>NZ_JAMXLE010000001.1:0-1931669 GCF_024055895.1 Rhizobium sp. L1K21 | reverse complement strand
CGTCGCTTCGATTATTGAATAATAATCGCTAGCGCCGATCCGAAAGCTGCCGACGTCATTAAAGTTGTCCAATTGGCGCGCGAGCGCGAATTGGACCCGGCGCCGGCATCGTCGCTTCGATTATTGAATAATAATCGCTAGCGCCGATCCGAAAGCTGCCGACGTCATTAAAGTTGTCCAATTGGCGCGCGAGCGCGAATTGGACCCGGTGCCGGCATCGTCGCTTCGATCATCGAGTAATTCGATCCGAATGGATTGAGGAGGGCCCCGCTGGCAACGGCGGGGCTTTTTCGTATTGGAAACTGTGGTCGTGAAAAGTGAGCCGAACCTCTTATTGACTCTCTGCCAGCTTCAACAAATCGCTGACCAGATACCCATTGATCCGCATGCCTTCTATATTCGCACCATCAATCTGCACATGACTGAAGTTGACATCGTGAAAGGCGGTATGGCTCAAATCGACGTTCTTGAAGCGTGAGCCCTTCAGGTCCACGTCCTGGAAGGAATTGGACGACATGGCCAGCCCGTGGAAGGTTGCATCGCAAACGCTGGCGTTCAAGACCTTGATCTTGTCGAGGTTCACATTGGTGAAGGTGGATTCTTCCAAGTCCACGTCATCGAACTGCGATTTGGCAATCATCTGGTCTCGGATGCGCAGCATCACCATGCCCTCCGGCTGATTTCGAATCAGCGGTGATTCTCGCCTAAGTCGAAGAAATCTCCAAATTTTCAGGAAAACGTCGCAGGGGGTGACAGCTTCGCTTCAGCAGGGTAGGACCGGGCAAACAGAAAGATGCGGGAGAGTTTTATGAAAAAGCGGATTTTGTTTACCGGCGGGGCAGGCAAGGCAGGACGTCATGTTATTCCCTGGCTGATCGACAAGGGCTATCAGGTCCACAATATCGACCTGACGCCGCTTGATGTCCCAGGTGTGACCAACCTGAGCGCTGACATCACCGATTCCGGACAGATGTTCAACGCACTGTCCATGCACACGGATTTTGCTGAACTGGAGCACGGACGCGGTGTCCAGCCCTTCGATGCAGTGGTTCACTTCGCCGCTCTGGCGCGCATTCTCATCAAGCCCGACAATGAAACCTTCCGGGTCAATGCGATTGGCACCTATAATGTCATCGAAGCGGCCGTGAAGCTCGGCATCAAGAAGGTCATCATCGCTTCCAGCGAAACCACCTATGGCATTTGTTTTGCAGAAGGCGACAAGCAGCCCCATTATCTGCCATTCGACGAAGAATATGATGTCGATCCGATGGACAGCTATGGGCTCTCAAAGGTGGTCAATGAAAAGACCGCACGTGCATTTGCCGCGCGAACGGGAGCTGATATTTACGCGCTGCGCATCGGCAATGTGATTGAGCCACACGAATATGAAAATTTCCCCGGCTATCTGGATCACCCGGAAACGCGCCTGCGCAATGCCTGGAGTTATATTGATGCGCGCGACCTTGGCCAGATCGTGCACCGCTGCATTGAAAAGAACGGACTTGGTTTTCAGGTTTTCAACGCGGTCAATGACACCATTACCACACGTGAGACCGCAACTGAGATCGCCAGCCGCTTCTTCCCCGGTGTTCCGCTCAAGCACGAATTGAAACCCCGCGAGGCTTTGATCTCCAACCAGAAGATCCGCGACGTTCTGGGCTTTGAGGAAGAGCACGACTGGCGCAAATACGTTGATGCCTGAAGCCGGAGACGCTCGGCCTGCAATGGACGATCGGCCTTGCTCAAAGGCCGGTTCCGCGCGCCCGGTTGGCATGGGTTCACCAAGGGCTCTTCGGCCTGAATGCGTAGGCGGCGCTCCATGGGCTGAAAGGACACCAACCGTACCTGGGCGCGTGAAATACCGAAGGCAGTGGTAAAGCCGCTGACAAAATAATCTTTGAATTGCATTGAAAGCGCTTGTCTTTCGCAAACAAACTGAATAGAACGCGCTCGTTCCGGCCAGCGGCCAGGAACGCTAGGGGTATAGCTCAGTTGGTAGAGCGGCGGTCTCCAAAACCGCAGGTCGGGGGTTCGAGCCCCTCTGCCCCTGCCATTTCCTTAAGGCGCGCGCGTGTCGCTGCCGGGAGATGGAGACGCTGGAATGGCCGCGGTCGTTCGGCAAAAAACAGCATTAACGCAGATTGGGTCTTGTTAAACGAAGATTCGGCGTTTATGTAAGGCAAAAAACAGACACGCGGTGCGTGGGGCTGAGGTAACAGCTTTACGCGCCGTAAAGGCGTGGCATTAATGGCATCAAAAACGAACCCTTTCACGTTTCTGCAGCAAGTGCGCAATGAAACGGCAAAAGTAACTTGGCCTTCTCGGCGCGAGACGATGATCTCCACCGTGATGGTTTTTGCTATGGCCTTCATCGCCGCCGCGTTCTTTTTCGGCGCCGACCAGCTTTTCGGCTGGTTGATCGGTCTGATTTTGAACGTTGGCAGATAAATTACGGCGGAGATAGAAGATGGCGGCGCGCTGGTACATCGTCCACGCATATTCGAATTTTGAGAAGAAGGTGGCTGAGGCTATCGAGGAGAAGGCTCGCCAGAAGGGGCTTGAGCATCTTTTCGAAAAGGTTCTGGTGCCAACCGAGAAGGTTGTTGAAGTGCGCCGTGGCCGCAAGGTTGACAGCGAGCGCAAGTTTTTCCCGGGCTATGTTCTGGTGAAGGCAAACCTCACGGACGAGGCTTTCCATCTCATCAAGAACACGCCGCGCGTGACGGGCTTCCTCGGTTCCGAGTTGAAGCCGGTTCCGATCCCGGACTATGAGGCCGAGCGCATTCTCGGCCAGGTTCAGGATGGCGTTGAGCGTCCCAAGCCTTCCGTCTCGTTCGAGATCGGCGAGCAGGTTCGCGTTTCCGACGGTCCGTTCGCATCGTTCAACGGCGTCGTTCAGGATGTCGACGAAGAGCGTTCGCGCCTGAAGGTGGAAGTTTCGATTTTCGGCCGGGCAACCCCGGTTGAGCTTGAATACGGTCAGGTAGAGAAGCTCTAGCTAAACCGTCAAATCGCGTGGGAGGCGAGGGGTCTTTAGCCGGGTCTTCTTCAACCGAACCACGCAACCGCAGCCGCCGGAAGTATCCGGCATAGTGAAAAGGCAGAGAAATGGCTAAAAAAGTTGCAGGCCAGCTCAAGCTGCAGGTACCGGCAGGATCGGCAAACCCGTCCCCGCCGATTGGTCCCGCACTTGGTCAGCGTGGCATTAACATTATGGAATTCTGCAAGGCGTTCAACGCCGCGACGCAGGAAATGGAAAAGGGGATGCCGATTCCGTGCGTCATCACCTATTACCAGGACAAGTCCTTCACCTTCGCGATGAAGCAGCCGCCGGTTTCCTACTTCCTGAAGAAGGAAGCGAAGATCAAGTCCGGCTCCAAGACGCCTGGCAAGGCATCTGCCGGTTCCATCACCTCGGCTCAGGTTCGCACGATCGCTGAAGCCAAGATGAAAGACCTGAACGCTGCCGATATCGAAGGCGCAATGCGCATGGTTGAGGGCTCTGCCCGCGCCATGGGCCTGAGCGTGGAGGGCTGAGAACATGGCAAAGCTTGCAAAGCGCATTCAAAAGAATGTTGAAGGTGTTGACGCCAAGACGCTTTACGCCCTGACCGATGCAATCGGCATGGTGAAGGCTCGCGCAAACGCCAAGTTCGATGAAACCATCGAAGTGGCAATGAACCTCGGCGTTGACCCGCGTCACGCTGATCAGATGGTACGCGGCGTTGTCAATCTGCCGAACGGCACCGGCCGTTCTGTTCGCGTTGCTGTTTTTGCACGTGGCGCCAAGGCTGATGAAGCCAAGGCTGCAGGTGCAGATATCGTTGGCGCTGAAGATCTTCTCGAGATCGTTCAGGGCGGTACGATCGATTTCGATCGCTGTATCGCGACCCCGGACATGATGCCGCTCGTTGGCCGTCTCGGTAAGGTTCTCGGTCCCCGTGGCATGATGCCGAACCCGAAGGTTGGCACTGTGACCATGGACGTCAAGGGCGCTGTTGAAGCCTCCAAGGGCGGTGCAGTCGAATTCCGCGTCGAAAAGGCCGGTATCGTGCACGCCGGCATCGGCAAGGCTTCGTTTGACGCCAAGGCGCTGGAAGAAAACATCCGCGCATTTGCGGACGCGGTTATCAAGGCAAAGCCGACCGGCGCGAAGGGCAACTACGTCAAGAAGGTTGCTATTTCTTCGACCATGGGTCCGGGCGTTCGTATCGACGTTTCGTCGGTTACGGCCTGATTTTAAAGTTTTGCGGGGCGATAAGCTCTGCTGAAAAGTTTCCAGCCCTTGAGGTTAAGGGCTGGGAAATCCGGATGAAAATCCGGAAATCCTGTCCGAGATTGCGGGTGGTTTCGACCTTAATCATTGAAACCTGCATGAGACGGGTAAGAGCGAAATTTTTCGGTGCGCATGCACCAATGTTTCGGTTCGAACCTCGGTTGCCTTGTGTCTGCTTTCATGCAGCGCGAGGGGGCAGGATCCTCAAGCGTTGCTGAGGATCGACACGATCCTCGGTGGCAAAGGCAAACCGGCCAATTCTCGATAAAGAGATGCGGCCAACTGGAGATAGGCAGTGGATAGAGCGGAAAAACGCGAATTCGTCACAGAGCTGAACGAAGTCTTCAAGACATCGGGTTCAGTTGTTGTGGCCCACTACGCCGGTATCACGGTTGCGCAAATGAACGATTTTCGTTCGCAGATGCGCGCAGCCGGCGGCACCGTCAAAGTCGCGAAAAACCGCCTGGCCAAGATCGCTCTTCAGGGTACGGAGTCGGAATCTATGTCCGAACTCTTCACGGGGCAGACGATCCTCGCTTACAGCGAAGATCCCATCACCGCTCCTAAGGTTGTCATGGAATTCGCCAAGAAGAACGACAAGCTCGTTGTTCTCGGTGGTGCCATGGGCGCAACCGCGCTCGACGCCGATGGCGTGAAGTCTCTGGCTTCGCTCCCGTCGCTCGACGAGCTGCGTGCGAAGATTGTTGGCATGATTCAGACGCCGGCAACCCGCATCGCACAGGTTGTCAACGCGCCTGCAGGTCAGCTTGCTCGCGTGTTCTCCGCGTACTCAAAGAAAGACGAAGCCGCTTAAGGCGGAATTTCGCTGCTTATAAATTAACTCAGTTCGAACCGAACATAAGGAACTAGAAAAATGGCTGATCTCGCAAAGATCGTAGAAGACCTGTCCAACCTGACCGTCCTGGAAGCTGCTGAGCTTTCCAAGATGCTCGAAGAAAAGTGGGGCGTTTCTGCAGCTGCTCCTGTAGCTGTTGCTGCTGCTGGCGGCGCTGCTGCTGCTGAAGCTGTCGAAGAAAAGACTGAATTTGACGTGATCCTCGCCGACGCTGGCGCCAACAAGATCAACGTCATCAAGGAAGTCCGCGGCATCACCGGCCTGGGCCTGAAGGAAGCTAAGGACCTCGTTGAGTCCGCTCCGAAGGCGATCAAGGAAGGCATCTCCAAGGGCGAAGCTGAAGAGCTCAAGAAGAAGCTCGAAGAAGCCGGCGCTAAGGTCGAAGTCAAGTAATCTTCGGATTGCTTTGGGAGACGGTGTTTTCACCGTCTCCCATCTGCAATTTCAAAGCAATTCCTGAGAAGGCCCCAATGGTTTTCGATGGAAATTGCGGAAGAAAAGCGAAGAACGTTTTACCCAAAAGTCGTTAATTCGGCTTTTGGGTAATGGGTTCTCAAGAGGATGGTTCTCTTCTCATGGGTCAGGCAATCCGGCCTGTCGGCATGAGCGGAAAACGAGATTGGAACTCATATCGGCGGTGCTGCCTGGCCAGTGGTGACCGTCCGTTGCAGGCCCGGATGTCAAGATATTGAAGGAGCGACGATGGCTCAGACCCTTTCGTTTAACGGTCGCAGGCGCGTACGCAAGTTTTTTGGTAAAATCCCCGAAGTAGCAGAAGTTCCGAACCTCATTGAGGTTCAAAAGGCTTCTTACGACCAGTTTCTGATGGTCGACGAGCCGAATGGCGGCCGCCCCGAAGAGGGCTTGCAGGCCGTTTTCAAGTCGGTTTTCCCGATCACGGACTTTTCCGGCGCCTCCATGCTGGAATTCGTGTCCTATGAGTTCGAACAGCCGAAGTTCGACGTTGACGAATGCCGTCAGCGCGATCTGACCTATTCTGCGCCGCTGAAAGTGACGCTGCGTCTGATCGTGTTCGATATTGACGAAGATACCGGCGCGAAGTCGATCAAGGACATCAAGGAACAGTCTGTCTACATGGGCGATATGCCGCTCATGACCGACAACGGCACCTTTATCGTCAACGGTACGGAGCGTGTTATCGTTTCGCAGATGCACCGTTCTCCGGGCGTGTTCTTTGACCACGACAAGGGCAAGAGCCATTCTTCCGGCAAGCTGCTGTTTGCTGCCCGCGTGATCCCGTATCGCGGCTCCTGGCTGGACATCGAGTTCGATGCCAAGGATATCGTGCATGCGCGTATCGACCGCCGCCGCAAGATCCCTGTCACATCGCTTCTGATGGCGCTTGGACTGGACGGCGAAGAAATCCTGTCCACCTTCTATGGCAAGTTTGATTACAAGCGCGACGGCGATGGCTGGCGTATCCCCTTCAAGCCGGAAGCCCTGAAGGGCCAGAAGGCTGTTTTCGACATGGTTGATGCCGATACCGGCGAAGTCGTTGTTGAAGCAGGCAAGAAGCTGACGCCGCGCCTTCTCAAGCAGCTGAGCGAAAAGGGTCTGAAGGCTCTCAAAGCCATGGATGAGGACCTTTATGGTTCTTACCTTGCTGAAGACCTGGTCAACATGGAAACGGGTGAAATCTTCCTCGAAGCCGGCGATGAGCTGGACGAGAAGACGCTCGCCACCATTCTGGATGCCGGTTTTGATGAAATCCCGGTTCTCGACATCGACCACATCAACGTTGGCGGTTACATCCGCAACACGCTGGTGGCCGACAAGAACGAGTCCCGCCAGGATGCGCTGTTCGACATCTACCGCGTGATGCGTCCGGGTGAGCCGCCGACCATGGAATCGGCTGAGGCCATGTTCCAGTCGCTGTTCTTCGATGCTGAGCGTTACGATCTGTCCGCCGTTGGTCGCGTCAAGATGAACATGCGTCTTGATCTGGATGCCGAAGACACCGTTCGCGTTCTGCGCAAGGAAGACATCCTGGCTGTCGTCAAGATGCTCGTGGACCTGCGCGACGGCCGTGGCGAAATCGACGACATCGACAACCTCGGCAACCGCCGCGTTCGCTCCGTTGGCGAGCTCATGGAAAACCAGTACCGCCTTGGCCTGCTCCGCATGGAGCGCGCGATCAAGGAGCGTATGTCTTCCATCGAGATCGACACGGTGATGCCGCAGGATCTGATCAACGCGAAGCCGGCAGCCGCTGCCGTTCGCGAATTCTTCGGTTCCTCGCAGCTCTCGCAGTTCATGGATCAGGTCAACCCGCTGTCGGAAGTCTCTCACAAGCGCCGTCTTTCGGCTCTTGGTCCGGGTGGTCTGACACGTGAGCGTGCAGGCTTTGAAGTCCGCGACGTTCACCCGACCCACTATGGCCGTATCTGCCCGATTGAAACGCCGGAAGGCCCGAACATTGGTCTGATCAACAACCTGGCAACCTTCGCCCATGTCAACAAGTACGGCTTCATCGAAAGCCCGTACCGCAAGATCGTGGACGGCAAGGTGACGGACGAGGTGATCTACCTCTCCGCCATGGAAGAAGCCAAGTACTATGTGGCACAGGCCAACGCCAACATGGACAAGGACGGCTCGTTTGTTGACGAGTTCGTGGTTTGCCGCCATGCCGGCGACGTGCAACTTGCTCCGCGCGAAATGATCAACCTGATGGACGTTTCGCCAAAGCAGCTCGTGTCCGTTGCAGCCTCGCTCATTCCGTTCCTGGAAAACGATGACGCCAACCGCGCGCTCATGGGCTCGAACATGCAGAAGCAGGCTGTGCCGCTCTTGCGTGCAGAAGCACCATTCGTCGGTACAGGCATGGAATCGGTTGTGGCCCGTGACTCCGGTGCCGCTATTGCCGCCCGTCGTGGTGGCGTGGTGGACCAGGTGGATGCGACCCGTATCGTTATCCGCGCAACCGAAGACCTCGATCCGTCGAAGTCGGGCGTTGACATCTACCGGTTGCAGAAGTTCCAGCGTTCGAACCAGAACACCGCCATCAACCAGCGCCCGCTGGTGCGCGTTGGCGACGTTCTGAACAAGGGCGATATCATTGCTGACGGTCCTTCGACCGATCTCGGTGATCTAGCTCTGGGACGCAACGCGCTCGTCGCGTTCATGCCCTGGAACGGCTACAACTACGAAGACTCCATTCTTCTGTCTGAACGTATCGTTAGCGATGACGTCTTCACCTCGATCCATATCGAGGAATTCGAAGTCATGGCCCGCGACACCAAGCTTGGTCCGGAAGAAATCACCCGCGATATTCCGAACGTTTCCGAAGAGGCTCTGAAGAACCTCGACGAAGCCGGTATCGTCTATATCGGTGCTGAAGTTCAGCCGGGTGATATCCTCGTCGGCAAGATCACCCCGAAGGGCGAAAGCCCGATGACGCCGGAAGAAAAGCTTCTTCGCGCTATCTTCGGTGAGAAGGCATCCGACGTTCGCGACACCTCCATGCGCATGCCGCCTGGCACGTTTGGTACGATCGTTGAAGTTCGCGTTTTCAACCGCCACGGCGTTGAAAAGGACGAGCGTGCAATGGCGATCGAACGCGAAGAGATCGAACGTCTTGCCAAGGACCGTGATGACGAACAGGCCATCCTCGACCGCAACGTCTATGGCCGCCTGATCGAAATGTTGAACGGCAAGACGGCCGTTGCAGGTCCGAAGGGCTTCAAGAAGGGCGGCGCGCTGAACGAAGACGTCATTAAGGAATATCCCCGCTCGCAGTGGTGGATGTTTGCCGTTGAGGACGAAAAGGTTCAGGGCGAAATCGAAGCGCTCCGTGGCCAGTACGATGAATCCAAGTCGCGCCTTGAACAGCGCTTCATGGATAAGGTCGAAAAGGTCCAGCGCGGCGATGAAATGCCTCCGGGCGTGATGAAGATGGTCAAGGTCTTCGTTGCTGTTAAGCGCAAGATCCAGCCGGGCGACAAGATGGCCGGCCGTCACGGCAACAAGGGTGTGGTTTCCCGCATTCTGCCGATTGAGGACATGCCGTTCCTCGAAGACGGTACCCATGTTGACGTCGTGCTGAACCCGCTTGGCGTGCCTTCGCGCATGAACGTTGGCCAGATTCTGGAAACCCACCTCGGTTGGGCTTGCGCCGGCATGGGCAAGCAGATCGGCGAGATGTTGGATGCCTATAAGGAAACCAACGATATCAAGCCGCTGCGTGACACCATCGACAGCGTCATGGGCACCGGTCCGAAGGGCGAGCCGATCAAGGACTACGACGATGACTCCATCGTCCGCCTCGCCGAGCAGACCCGTCGCGGCGTGTCCATCGCAACACCGGTCTTCGACGGTGCTGTGGAAGCCGACGTCAACGAAATGCTGGTGAAGGCAGGCCTGAAGGAATCCGGCCAGTCGACGCTTTATGATGGACGTACCGGTGAACAGTTCGACCGTCAGGTGACTGTCGGCTACATCTACATGCTGAAGCTGAACCACCTTGTGGACGACAAGATCCACGCCCGTTCGATTGGTCCGTACTCCCTCGTTACCCAGCAGCCGCTGGGTGGTAAGGCGCAGTTCGGTGGCCAGCGCTTCGGTGAAATGGAGGTCTGGGCGCTTGAAGCATATGGTGCTGCCTACACGCTGCAGGAAATGCTCACCGTCAAGTCGGACGACGTGGCGGGCCGTACGAAGGTTTACGAAGCCATCGTACGCGGCGACGATACGTTCGAAGCGGGCATTCCCGAATCCTTCAACGTTCTCGTGAAGGAAATGCGGTCTCTGGGTCTGTCGGTGGAGTTGGAAAATTCCAAGATCGATCCGGCGGTCCCGCCAGCTGGCGAACTGCCTGACGCAGCCGAGTAAAATTTTGAAAAGTTGCGTGCGCCATAAAATCGGCGCACGCGTTTCTCATCTTTTTAAAAAAGCGGAGAGGCGGCACCCGGGTATCAACGCCGCCAACCCGTGAACCGAGAGCTCTTGATGAGCCTCAAAGGAGACAGACATGAACCAAGAGGTCATGAATCTTTTCAATCCCCAGGCACCTGCGCAGGTCTTCGATTCCATTCGAATCTCGATCGCGAGCCCGGAGAAGATTCTCTCCTGGTCCTACGGCGAAATCAAAAAGCCGGAGACGATCAACTACCGTACCTTCAAGCCGGAACGCGACGGTCTTTTCTGCGCGCGCATTTTCGGGCCGATCAAGGACTATGAATGCTTGTGCGGCAAGTACAAGCGCATGAAATACAAAGGCATCATCTGCGAAAAGTGCGGCGTTGAAGTGACACTTTCGCGGGTGCGCCGTGAGCGCATGGGCCATATCGAGCTTGCCGCTCCCGTGGCGCATATCTGGTTCCTGAAGTCTCTGCCGAGCCGCATTTCCACGCTGCTCGACATGACGCTGAAGGATGTGGAGCGCGTTCTCTACTTCGAAAACTACATCGTGACCGAGCCGGGCCTTACCTCGCTTCAGGAGCACCAGCTGCTGTCTGAAGAAGAGTACATGATTGCCGTCGATGAATTCGGTGAAGATCAGTTCACGGCCATGATCGGTGCCGAAGCCATCCATGAGCTTCTGGCTTCGATGGATCTGGAAAAGATCGCTGGCGATCTGCGTTCTGAACTGGCCGACACCACGTCGGACCTGAAGCAGAAGAAGCTGATGAAGCGCCTGAAGATCGTCGAGAACTTCCTGGAATCGGGCAACCGTCCGGAATGGATGATCTTGAAGGTCGTTCCCGTGATCCCGCCGGACCTGCGTCCGCTGGTTCCGCTCGATGGCGGTCGTTTTGCCACATCCGACCTCAACGACCTCTACCGTCGTGTGATCAACCGTAACAACCGTCTGAAGCGTCTGATCGAGCTTCGTGCACCGGGCATCATCATCCGCAACGAAAAGCGCATGCTGCAGGAATCTGTGGACGCGCTGTTCGACAACGGTCGTCGTGGCCGCGTCATCACCGGCGCCAATAAGCGTCCGTTGAAGTCGCTGTCCGATATGCTGAAGGGCAAGCAGGGCCGCTTCCGTCAGAACCTTCTCGGCAAGCGCGTCGACTATTCGGGTCGTTCGGTCATCGTGACGGGTCCGGAACTGAAGCTGCACCAGTGCGGTCTGCCGAAGAAGATGGCGCTCGAACTCTTCAAGCCGTTCATCTATGCCCGTCTTGACGCCAAGGGCTACTCCTCAACCGTCAAGCAGGCCAAGAAGCTGGTTGAAAAGGAAAAACCGGAAGTCTGGGATATTCTCGACGAGGTTATCCGCGAGCATCCGGTTCTCTTGAACCGCGCACCGACGCTGCACCGCCTGGGCATCCAGGCCTTCGAACCGATCCTGGTTGAAGGCAAGGCAATCCAGCTGCACCCGCTCGTCTGCACGGCCTTCAACGCCGACTTCGACGGTGACCAGATGGCTGTTCACGTGCCGCTCTCGCTGGAAGCCCAGCTCGAAGCACGCGTTCTCATGATGTCGACGAACAACATTCTGCACCCGGCTTCCGGCGCGCCGATCATCGTTCCGTCGCAGGACATGGTTCTTGGTCTCTACTATCTCTCTATCATGAACGAGAACGAGCCGGGCGAAGGCATGGTCTTCTCCGACCTCGGCGAATTGCAGCACGCGCTTGAAACCAAGACCGTGACCTTGCACGCCAAGATCAAGGGACGTTTCAAGACGGTCGATGAAAACGGCAATCCCGTTTCCAAGATCCATGAGACGACGCCGGGCCGTATGCTGATTGGAGAGCTTCTGCCGAAGAACGTCAATGTGCCGTTCGACATCTGCAACCAGGAAATGACCAAGAAGAACATCTCCAAGATGATCGACACGGTCTACCGTCACTGCGGCCAGAAGGACACTGTGATCTTCTGTGACCGTATCATGCAGCTGGGCTTCTCCAACGCATGTAAGGCCGGTATTTCCTTCGGCAAGGACGACATGGTGATCCCGGATGCGAAGGCGAAGATCGTCGGCGAAACCGAAGCACTCGTGAAGGAATACGAGCAGCAATACAATGATGGTCTCATCACCCAGGGCGAAAAGTACAACAAGGTTGTCGATGCCTGGGGCAAGGCGACTGAAAAGGTCACCGAAGAGATGATGGCCCGCATTAAGGCTGTCGAGTTCGACGAAACCACCGGCCGTCAAAAGCCGATGAATTCGATCTACATGATGTCGCATTCCGGTGCGCGTGGTTCGGTCAACCAGATGCGTCAGCTTGGCGGTATGCGCGGCCTCATGGCCAAGCCGTCGGGTGAAATCATCGAAACGCCGATCATTTCGAACTTCAAGGAAGGCCTGACCGTGAACGAGTACTTCAACTCGACCCACGGTGCCCGTAAGGGTCTTGCAGACACCGCCTTGAAGACCGCGAACTCCGGTTACCTGACCCGCCGTCTCGTTGACGTCGCTCAGGATTGCATCGTCAACCAGGTCGATTGCGGCACCGACAAGGGCCTCACCATGACGGCGATCGTTGACGCCGGTCAGGTTGTGGCTTCGATCGGTCAGCGTATCCTCGGCCGCACGGCGCTCGATGACATCGACAACCCGCAGACCGGCGAGCGTATCGTCGATGCCGGCGTCATGATCCTCGAGCCGCATGTGGCGGAAATCGAAGCGGCCGGCATTCAGTCCGTTCGCATCCGTTCGGCACTGACATGTGAAGTACAGACGGGCGTCTGCTCGGTCTGCTACGGTCGTGACCTTGCACGCGGTACACCGGTCAACATGGGTGAGGCTGTGGGCGTTATCGCCGCTCAGTCCATCGGTGAGCCGGGCACCCAGCTGACCATGCGTACCTTCCACCTTGGCGGTACGGCAACGGTTGTTGACAGCTCGTATCTGGAAGCGTCCTACGAAGGTACGGTTCAGATCAAGAACCGCAACATGCTGCGCAACTCCGATGGCAACCTCGTTGCCATGGGCCGCAACATGGCGATCACCATTCTGGATGAACGCGGCGTTGAGCGCTCCTCGCAGCGTGTCGCCTACGGTTCGAAGCTGATGGTTGACGATGGTGACAAGGTCAAGCGCGGCCAGCGTCTGGCCGAGTGGGACCCCTACACCCGTCCGATGCTCACCGAAGTCGAAGGCACGGTGGAGTTCGAAGATGTTGTCGACGGCGTTTCCGTTCTGGAATCGGCCGACGAAAACACCGGTATCACCAAGCGTCAGGTTATCGACTGGCGGTCTACGCCGCGTGGTACGGACCTGAAGCCTGCCATCGTCATCAAGGACAAGAAGGGCGAAGTTGCCAAATTGTCCCGCGGTGGGGAAGCCCGCTTCCTGCTGTCCGTGGATGCAATCCTGTCGGTTGAGCCGGGTTCTAAGGTGTCCCAGGGCGACGTGCTTGCACGTGTGCCGCTGGAAAGCGCCAAGACCAAGGATATCACCGGTGGTCTGCCGCGTGTTGCCGAGCTGTTCGAAGCACGTCGTCCGAAGGATCATGCGATCATCGCCGAAATCGATGGTACGATCCGCTTCGGTCGCGACTACAAGAACAAGCGCCGCATCATGATCGAGCCTGCTGAAGATGGTGTCGAACCGGTCGAATACCTGATCCCGAAGGGCAAGCCCTTCCACCTTCAGGATGGCGACTACATCGAAAAGGGCGACTACATCCTCGACGGCAACCCCGCACCGCACGACATCCTGGCGATCAAGGGCGTGGAAGCGCTTGCTTCCTACCTCGTCAACGAAATCCAGGAAGTCTACCGTCTGCAGGGCGTGGTCATCAACGACAAGCACATCGAAGTGATTGTTCGTCAGATGCTCCAGAAGGTCGAAATCACCGACGCCGGTGACTCCACCTATATCGTCGGCGACAACGTCGACCGTATCGAGCTGGAAAGCGTCAACGACCAGCTCATCGAAGAAGGCAAGAAGCCCGCTTACGGCGATCCGGTTCTGCTGGGTATCACCAAGGCGTCGCTGCAGACACCGTCCTTCTTCTCCGCGGCCTCGTTCCAGGAGACGACGAAGGTGCTCACCGAAGCAGCGGTGGCCGGCAAGACCGACACGCTGCAGGGCCTGAAGGAAAACATCATCGTGGGTCGCCTGATCCCGGCCGGTACAGGCCGCACGATGACGCAGATCCGCCGCATCGCCACCTCGCGCGACGATATGATCCTCGAGGAGCGTCGCAAGGGAACAGGTGCGGAAGACGCAGCCCCGATGCTGGCCGACATGGCCAAGGAAGTCGAAGCGGGCGAATAAGCCAGGTTTTGAATGATCGAATGAAAACCGCCGGGGGCAACTCCGGCGGTTTTTTGCTTGTGGTAAGGATATGCCTTCAGATCAATGTATGTCGAAAGCAGTTCTGAAAGTCTCTATGACTTTATCTACTGATCGGCGGGTCGCTTCCTCATTGTATTTGAAAACGACTTTGCCACCTTTGCCACGGTGGCTGTAGGGATCTTCCCCCACGCGATCCTCGCCCTTTTTGTCGAAGCTGTGATGCGCACCTGGCAGCACCAGAACATCGATGCGATTCTGCTCTGATCGAGGGAGGGTTTTTACCAGGTCGGGGCAGGCACTTGCACTGTCGTCGTATTGGTCCTCTGCGCCGACGATGATTTGAACGGACGTATCCGTCAGATCCTTGAAATCGTAACCCGGCACTTTGTTGTAGATCCAGCAAACCGGGTAGACGGGGATGGAGGCTTTGAAGCCGGCACCTTCGGTCACATATGGATCGTTGTACTTGTGCGTCGCCACAAGCATGGATGCGACGCCCCCAAAGGAGAATCCGATAACACCGATTTTCGTAGCGTCGATGTCGGTTTGCTTCAAAAGCCAAGCGCGCGCGCCATAGACGTCCGGCAGCGTTTCCATAACCGTCTGAGGCCGATCGGCGGCATCGCCGGCCATCCCGCGTGGAAACCACTCGTCGATTGCAATTGACGCTATGCCGGCTTCTGCAAGCGCGTCCTGATATGCTTCCTCGCGCACACTGACACCGCCCGAACCATGAAGTACCACGACGGCGGGCATTGCCTTGCCCTCCGTAACCGGTGCCGGAGGGCGGACGAAGCGCCCGGACACCGTGAGTGAAGGTTCAGCCAGCGTTGGAAACTGCACATAGTTGATGCGATTTGTATAATTGTCCGCAGCCATGACCACAGAGCCTAAGCCCGCCGATGCGATGGTGACGATTGCCAATTTACAGAAAGGCTTCCCGATAGAAATGGACGGGAGTGCCGGCGTCTTGCAAGTGAACATGTATTCCTCCTTGAATTTGCAGTCAGCAGAGAAGCAAAGTATGTGGTCACTCAGCCAATTCGGGGACTCGCATATGGCAATGAAGAAGGCGGAAAGGCTCAACCCCCGCAAGAAGCCGCATCAGACGCGATCATCCGCCACGGTGGACACATTGCTGGAGGCTGCTGCTCGCATTTTGCAGGAGGAGGGACTGGAGCGATTCAATACCAATCGCATTGCTGAGAAGGCAGGCTTCAGCGTCGGCTCGCTCTATCAATATTTCCCCTCCAAAGAGGCGATGTTGACAGCCTTGATAAGGCGCGAACGTGCGGCCCTTCTGGAGGACATTCACGCAACAGCCGATGCTGGCCGCAGCCTGCCGTTTGGTCAGATCGTGCGCTGGCTCGTGGCCTGCGCTGCGCGCCATCAGATGAACAACCCGGAACTTGCCCGCCAGCTGGAATATGCCGAAGAGCATCTACCGTTGAATGACGAAGCCAGAGAACTGAACTTGAAGATTGTTGCCACAGTGGAACAGGTGCTGGCTGAAAACGCCATCAGCGATGCGGGTATCAAGGCCCGTGACGTGGTTGCGCTGACCCGCGGGATCGTCGATGCTGCTGCACTGGCCGGCGAGAGCGATGAAGAGGCAATTGCTGAACGGGCGTTTCGCGCAGTCGCCGGTTACATAGGGCTCACAAGCGACTGAGGACCATCAGCCCGCCAACTGCGGGCCGATGCGTTGAGATGCAATGCGGCCGCTTTTAATCAAACTTGATGATGGCAATCTCGCCTTCGATGGCCCCCTGATAAGCAGACGCATGGGGTTCATCCACCGGCTCTTCGTCCAGCGTGCCGATCTGGTCAAGCTCGGCCTCGATGAAGCCTTCTTCGGCCAGCGCATTGAGCGCATTGCGCACGGCAGTGTCATCATCGGGCGCGACCAGCATCACGTGAATGTCGATCGCCTCGTCTTCCTGCATATAAGCCTTGCCGATGATGATGAAGACCATCGGTGAGTCGTCTTTGTTATCGTTGTCGGGGAATTCCATGAATGGGGTCCTCTGATTCCTTTGCCGGAAAGGAATCGCATTCCCTCAGTCCGGCAGTCATTGCAATGCTCTTATGCGAGTCATATAGGGATCGAGCGTGAAAACCACCCCAAAAGACCAATTTGGCGTCCTTCACGGGCTAAATCCTTGCCAATGCCTGCAATTGCGGGGTTCGCGCAGAAGATTATTTGCGCGCAGGTCTTGACGAAGGGGAGGGGAGGCAGTAAACCCCGCGCCATCGGAGCCAATGTGAGGTCAGGCTTTTCGGGGCGACACGCCCTGAAGTTCGCTTCAAACAGGGTTTCAAAAAGCACGCTGAAGACCGATTGCTGCATGCAAGACGCCTGAAAAGGTGTCCTCTGCTTTTGACGGGCCTTCTCCTTGAGGAAAAAGGGGATCGGCCTCGTTTTGCGCATGAAGGCACAGTCGAATGGTTCCGCCCGCAAGGGTCAACGAGATTAATTGTCTAAAGGGATGGTTGTATGCCTACCGTAAACCAGCTGATCCGCAAGCCTCGTCAGGCACAGGTTAAGCGTAATAAGGTTCCTGCACTTCAGGAAAACCCGCAGAAGCGTGGCGTTTGCACCCGCGTTTACACCACGACCCCGAAGAAGCCGAACTCGGCGCTTCGTAAGGTTGCCAAGATTCGCCTGACCAATGGCTTTGAAGTCATCGGCTATATCCCTGGCGAAGGTCACAACCTGCAGGAACACTCCGTTGTGATGATCCGCGGCGGTCGTGTGAAGGACTTGCCGGGCGTGCGTTACCACATCATCCGCGGCGTTCTCGATACCCAGGGTGTCAAGGACCGCAAGCAGCGCCGCTCCAAATACGGCGCGAAGCGTCCGAAGTAAGAATTTTTGGGCGAGGGGCTTTGCGGCCCCTTGGTTCAGTTAGCAACAGTTGAGAGACGAAGAATATGTCCCGTCGCCATAAAGCAGAAAAGCGCGAGATCAACCCGGATCCGAAGTTCGGTGATCTCGTTGTTACCAAGTTCATGAATGCCATCATGCTGGACGGCAAGAAGTCCGTCGCTGAAAGCATCGTTTACGGCGCTTTCGACAGCGTTGAAGGCAAGGCAAAGCAGCCGCCGCTGGACGTGTTCCATTCGGCTCTGGAAAACGTTGCTCCGCACGTTGAGGTTCGCTCCCGCCGTGTTGGTGGTGCAACCTACCAGGTTCCGGTTGATGTTCGCCCTGAGCGCCGCCAGGCCCTCGCTATCCGTTGGTTGATCGCTGCTGCGCGCAAGCGCAACGAAACCACGATGGTTGATCGCCTTTCCGGCGAGCTGCTCGATGCAGCAAACAACCGTGGCTCCGCTGTCAAGAAGCGTGAAGACACCCACAAGATGGCAGACGCCAACCGCGCGTTCTCCCATTATCGCTGGTAATCCGAGAAAGAAGGCAGTCCCAAAATGGCTCGCGAATATAAAATCGAAGACTACCGCAATTTCGGCATCATGGCACACATCGATGCTGGTAAGACCACGACAACCGAGCGTGTTCTTTACTACACCGGTAAGTCGCACAAGATCGGTGAAGTTCACGATGGCGCTGCCACGATGGACTGGATGGAGCAGGAGCAGGAGCGCGGCATCACGATCACGTCTGCTGCAACCACGACCTTCTGGAAGGGTCGTGACGGCAACATGCGCCGCTTCAACATCATCGACACCCCCGGCCACGTTGACTTCACGATTGAGGTTGAGCGTTCGCTGCGCGTTCTCGATGGTGCGATTGCACTTCTTGATGCAAACGCCGGTGTTGAGCCGCAGACGGAAACCGTATGGCGTCAGGCGGACAAGTACAATGTTCCGCGCATGATCTTCTGCAACAAGATGGACAAGACTGGTGCCGACTTCTACCGTTCGGTTTCCATGATCAAGAGCCGTCTTGGTGCAACGCCTGTTGTGATGCAGCTGCCGATCGGCGCTGAAAGCGACTTTGCTGGCGTTGTCGACCTGATCGAGATGAACGCGCTTGTATGGCGTGACGAGTCGCTCGGCGCTCAGTGGGATGTCGTTGAAATCCCGGCTGACCTGAAGGAAAAGGCTGAAGAGTACCGCGAAAAGCTCATCGAGACCGCTGTCGAGATCGACGAAGCTGCAATGGAGAACTACCTCGAAGGCAAGATGCCTTCGAACGACGAGCTCCGCGCGCTGATCCGCAAGGGTACGATCAACGTTCAGTTCTTCCCGATGTTCTGCGGCTCCGCCTTCAAGAACAAGGGCGTTCAGCCGTTGCTCGACGCTGTTGTCGACTTCCTGCCTTCGCCGATCGATGTTCCCGCCATCAAGGGTATCGATGCGAAGACCGAAGCTGAAATCGAGCGTCATGCCGATGATGCCGAGCCGCTTTCCATGCTCGCATTCAAGATCATGAACGACCCCTTCGTTGGTTCGCTCACGTTCTGCCGCATCTATTCCGGCAAGCTGGAAAAGGGTGTGTCCCTGATGAACACTGTCAAGGAAAAGCGCGAGCGCGTTGGCCGTATGCTTCAGATGCACTCCAACTCCCGTGAGGACATCGAAGTGGCTTACGCTGGCGACATCGTTGCTCTGGCTGGCCTCAAGGACACCACGACCGGTGACACGCTCTGCGATCCGCTGAAGCCTGTTATCCTGGAGCGCATGGAATTCCCTGAGCCGGTTATCCAGATCGCGATCGAACCGAAGACCAAGGGCGACCAGGAAAAGATGGGCCTCGCGCTCAACCGCCTGGCAGCTGAAGATCCTTCGTTCCGCGTCAAGACGGACGAAGAATCCGGTCAGACGATCATCGCAGGCATGGGCGAACTTCACCTCGACATTCTCGTTGACCGTATGCGTCGCGAATTCAAGGTTGAGGCAAGCGTTGGTGCGCCGCAGGTTGCTTACCGCGAAACGATCACCAAGACCCGCGAAGAAGACTACACGCACAAGAAGCAGTCCGGTGGTACCGGTCAGTTCGCTCGCGTGAAGATCATCTTCGAACCGAACCCGGACAGCGAAGAATTCGTCTTCGAATCCAAGATCGTCGGCGGTGCTGTTCCCAAGGAATACATCCCGGGCGTTCAAAAGGGTATCGAAAGCGTTCTGTCTTCCGGTCCGCTCGCTGGCTTCCCGATGCTGGGTGTCAAGGCAACGCTCATCGACGGTGCATTCCACGATGTTGACTCCAGCGTTCTCGCCTTCGAAATCGCCTCGCGTGCCTGCTTCCGTGAAGCAGCCCGTCAGGCCGGTGCTCAACTTCTCGAGCCGATGATGAAGGTCGAAGTTGTAACGCCTGAAGAATATGTCGGTGACGTGATCGGCGATCTGAACTCCCGCCGTGGTCAGATCCAGGGGCAGGAAGCACGCGGTGTTGCCGTTGTTCTCAACGCATTCGTGCCGCTGGCAAACATGTTCAAGTACGTGGATAACCTGCGCTCCATGTCGCAGGGTCGTGCGCAGTATTCGATGGTCTTCGATCACTATGCGCCGGTACCGTCCAACGTGTCGCAGGAAATTCAGGCAAAGTATTCCGGTCAGAAGTGATTGGAATACAACCCTAAACGTTTTGTAAAGTTTCTCGCCTGACGGCGAGGCAAGAATGGAGAGCCGGAGATGGCAAAAGGAAAATTTGAGCGCACTAAGCCTCACGTAAACATTGGCACGATTGGTCACGTTGACCATGGCAAGACAAGCCTGACGGCAGCGATCACGAAGTATTTCGGTGACTTCAAGGCTTACGACCAAATTGACGCGGCGCCTGAAGAAAAGGCGCGCGGCATCACCATTTCGACGGCACACGTTGAGTATGAGACGGAAGCCCGTCACTATGCCCACGTTGACTGCCCCGGCCACGCCGACTACGTGAAGAACATGATCACCGGTGCTGCCCAGATGGACGGCGCGATCCTGGTTTGCTCTGCCGCTGACGGCCCGATGCCGCAGACCCGCGAGCACATCCTGCTTGCCCGTCAGGTTGGCGTTCCGGCCATCGTCGTGTTCCTCAACAAGGTTGACCAGGTTGACGACGAAGAGCTTCTGGAACTCGTTGAGCTTGAAGTTCGCGAACTTCTTTCCTCGTACGAATTCCCCGGCGACGATATTCCGATCGTCAAGGGTTCTGCTCTTGCTGCTCTTGAAGACAGCGACAAGAAGATCGGCGAAGACGCAATTCGTGAACTGATGGCTGCTGTTGACGCTTACATCCCGACGCCTGAGCGTCCGATCGACCAGCCGTTCCTGATGCCGATCGAAGACGTGTTCTCGATCTCGGGTCGTGGTACGGTTGTGACCGGCCGTGTCGAGCGTGGTATCATCAAGGTTGGCGAAGAAATCGAGATCGTTGGCATCAAGCCGACCTCGAAGACGACCTGCACGGGCGTTGAAATGTTCCGCAAGCTGCTCGACCAGGGCCAGGCTGGCGACAACATCGGCGCGCTGCTTCGCGGTGTTGACCGTGATGGTGTTGAGCGTGGCCAGATTCTCTGCAAGCCGGGTTCTGTAACGCCGCACACGAAGTTCAAGGCAGAAGCCTACATCCTGACGAAGGAAGAAGGCGGCCGTCATACGCCGTTCTTCACGAACTACCGTCCGCAGTTCTACTTCCGTACGACGGACGTGACGGGCATCGTGACGCTTCCGGAAGGCACGGAAATGGTTATGCCTGGCGACAACGTGACCGTTGACGTTCAACTGATCGTTCCGATCGCGATGGAAGAAAAGCTTCGCTTCGCTATCCGCGAAGGCGGCCGCACCGTCGGCGCCGGCATCGTCGCTTCGATCATCGAGTAATTCGGTATCAACTAATCTCCGGGTTCGCGCAGTCCCGTGCGAACCCGGTAATAATAACAAAGGTTTGTCACCAGCCGGTGGCTGGTTGAAAAGCACAACAAGGACAAGTCGAATGAACGGCCAGAATATCCGCATCCGCCTCAAGGCGTTTGATCATCGGATCCTCGATGCCTCCACGCGCGAAATCGTTTCGACGGCAAAGCGCACGGGTGCGAGCGTACGCGGTCCGGTTCCTCTTCCGACACGGATTGAGAAATTTACGGTCAACCGCTCACCCCACATTGACAAGAAGAGCCGCGAGCAGTTCGAGATGCGCACCCATAAGCGTCTTCTCGACATCGTAGATCCCACACCGCAGACAGTTGACGCGCTGATGAAGCTCGACCTGGCCGCCGGTGTTGACGTCGAAATCAAGCTGTAAGCTTGATCCTGAGGGAAGGAATGAACCGATGCGTTCAGGAGTGATTGCACAAAAGGTGGGTATGACACGCGTCTACAACGACGCGGGTGAGCATATCCCGGTAACAGTTTTGCGCATGGATAACTGCCAGGTGGTAGGCCAGCGCACAGAAGACAAGAATGGCTACACGGCAGTTCAGCTGGGTGTAGGCCAGTCCAAGGTCAAGAACACGTCCAAGGCAATGCGCGGCAACTTTGCAGCCGCTGGCGTTGAGCCGAAGGCCAAACTCGCTGAGTTCCGTGTTTCTGCCGACAACCTGATCGAAGTAGGCGCCGAACTGACGGCTTCCCATTTCGTTGCAGGTCAACTGGTAGATGTCACGGGCATCACGCAGGGTAAGGGCTTTGCCGGTGCCATGAAGCGCCACAACTTCGGTGGTCTTCGCGCAACCCACGGCGTGTCCATTTCGCACCGTTCGCACGGTTCGACTGGTTCCAACCAGGACCCGGGCAAGGTTTGGAAGGGCAAGCGCATGGCTGGTCATATGGGCCAGACGCGCGTCACCACCCAGAACCTGGAAGTTGTTTCGACCGATGAAGAGCGTGGCCTTATCCTCGTGAAGGGCGCTGTTCCCGGTTCCAAGGGCGCATGGATCCTCGTTCGCGATGCAGTCAAGTCCGGTACCCCGGAAAACGCACCGCGTCCGGCTGGTCTCCGTGCCGCTCAGGCAGCAGAATAAGGAGCGCGCTGAGATGGATCTCAAAGTACAAACGCTCGCAGGCAAAGAAGCCGGAACCGTTTCGCTCTCCGATGCGATTTTCGGTCTGGAGCCCCGCGAAGACATTCTGGCCCGCATGGTGCGCTATCAGCTCGCCAAGAAGCAGCAGGGCACACACAAGACCCAGACCCGCGGCGAAGTTTCCCGCACGGGTTCCAAGATGTACAAGCAGAAGGGTACGGGCCGCGCTCGTCACCATTCGGCACGTGCACCGCAGTTCCGTGGCGGTTCCGCTGCTCACGGCCCGAAGGTTCGCGACCATTCTTTCGATCTTCCGAAAAAGGTTCGCGCCCTGGCTCTGCGTCATGCGCTGTCTGCCAAGGTCAAGTCTGAAGACCTGATCGTTCTCGACGATCTGGTTGCCAAGGACGCCAAGACCAAGGAACTGACCGGTGCATTTGCAGGTCTCGGTCTGAATAACGCTCTTATCATCGGCGGCGCCGAGCTGGACAGCAACTTCAAGCTCGCTGCATCGAACATCCCGAATATCGATGTTCTGCCGGTTCAGGGCATCAACGTTTACGACATTCTGCGCCGCGGCAAGCTCGTGCTTTCCAAAGCTGCAGTTGAAGCTCTGGAGGAGCGGTTCAAATGACTGATCTTCGCCACTATGATGTGATCCGTACACCGTCGATCACGGAAAAGTCGACGCTGGTCTCTGAACAGAACCAGGTCGTATTCAATGTCGCCAAGGACGCCACCAAGCCTGAAATCAAGGCTGCTGTGGAAGCGCTCTTCGGCGTGAAGGTCAAGGCCGTCAACACGCTCGTCCGCAAGGGCAAGGTAAAGCGTTTCCGCGGCATCACCGGCAAACAGTCGGACGTCAAGAAGGCAGTCGTCACACTCGTTGACGGTCAGTCTATCGACGTGACCACCGGACTGTGAGGTAAAGAACAATGGCTTTGAAAAACTTCAACCCGACGACACCGAGCCAGCGTCAGCTGGTCATCGTTGATCGCTCCGGCCTTCACAAGGGCAAGCCGGTCAAGGCATTGACCGAAGGCCTGTCCAAGAAGGGTGGCCGCAACAACCTCGGCCGCATCACCACCCGTTTTCAGGGTGGCGGTCACAAGCGTACCTACCGCCTGGTCGACTTCAAGCGTCGCAAGTTCGACGTTGAGGGTACGGTCGAGCGTCTGGAATACGACCCGAACCGCACCGCGTTCATCGCGCTCGTCAAGTATTCTGACGGTGAGCTGGCCTACATCCTCGCTCCGCAGCGTTTGGCTGTCGGCGACAAGGTCATCTCCACTGAAGGCGCTGCTGACGTGAAGCCGGGCAACACCATGCCGCTCGCTAACATGCCGGTTGGAACGATCGTTCACAACGTGGAAATGAAGCCGGCCAAGGGTGGTCAGATCGCACGCTCTGCAGGCACCTATGTTCAGCTCGTTGGCCGTGACCAGGGCATGGCGATCCTTCGCCTGAACTCCGGTGAACAGCGCCTCGTGCATGCTTCGTGCCTGGCAACTGTTGGCGCCGTATCCAACCCGGACCACGGCAACACCAACGATGGCAAGGCTGGCCGTTCGCGCTGGCGTGGCAAGCGTCCGCATGTTCGCGGCGTCGTCATGAACCCGGTTGACCACCCGCATGGCGGTGGTGAAGGCCGCACCTCCGGTGGCCGTCACCCGGTTACGCCTTGGGGCAAGCCCACCAAGGGCAAGCGCACGCGCTCGAACAAGACGACCGACAAGTTCATCATGCGCTCGCGTCACCAGAAGAAGAAGTAAGAGAGGTAGTCTGAAATGGCTCGTTCAGTTTGGAAAGGTCCGTTTGTTGACGGCTATCTTCTCAAGAAAGCTGAGAAGGTTCGTGAAGGCGGCCGCAACGAAGTAATCAAGATGTGGAGCCGTCGCTCCACCATCATGCCGCAGTTCGTCGGTCTGACGTTCGGCGTCTACAATGGCCAGAAGCATATCCCGGTCTCCGTGTCCGAGGAAATGGTTGGCCACAAGTTCGGTGAATTCGCTCCGTCGCGGACCTACTATGGTCATGGCGCGGACAAGAAGGCTAAGAGGAAGTAACAATGGGCAAGGCAAAAGCCGAACGCCGGCTTAAGGACAACGAAGCACAGGCAATCGCCCGTACGCTTCGCATCAGCCCGCAGAAGCTCAATCTCGTTGCAGCTTCTATCCGCGGCTTGAAAGTAGACCGCGCGCTCGCCGAGCTTGAATTCTCGCGCAAGCGTATCTCCGACCAGGTCAAGAAGACTCTTGAATCTGCGATCGCGAACGCGGAAAACAACCACGATCTCGACGTAGATTCGCTGATCGTTGCAGAAGCATATGTCGGCAAGTCGATCGTCATGAAGCGTTTCCACGCTCGTGGCCGTGGCCGCGCTTCGCGCATCGAAAAGCCGTTCTCGCACCTCACGATCGTTGTTCGTGAAGTCGAAGACAAAGAGGAGGCCGCTTAAATGGGTCAGAAGATTAATCCGATCGGCTTCCGCCTCGGCATCAACCGCACCTGGGACAGCCGCTGGTATGCAGACGCCGGTGAATACGGTGAGCTCCTGCACGAAGATCTCGCAATCCGCGCCTATCTTCTGAAGGAACTGAAGCAGGCTGGTATCGCCAAGGTCGTTATCGAGCGTCCGCACAAGAAGTGCCGCGTCACGATCCACTCGGCACGTCCGGGCCTGATCATCGGCAAGAAGGGTGCAGACATCGAAAAGCTGCGTCGCAAGATTTCTGCGATGACGAATTCCGAAACGCACCTCAACATTGTTGAAGTTCGCAAGCCGGAAATCGATGCAACGCTCGTTGCACAGTCGATCGCTCAGCAGCTGGAACGCCGCGTTGCTTTTCGTCGCGCCATGAAGCGTGCCGTTCAGTCCGCAATGCGTCTTGGCGCCGAAGGCATCAAGATCACCTGCGGTGGCCGTCTCGGCGGTGCTGAAATCGCACGTACCGAATGGTACCGCGAAGGCCGCGTTCCGCTTCACACGCTGCGTGCCGACATCGACTACGGTGTTGCCGAAGCAGAAACCGCATTCGGTATTTGCGGCATCAAGGTCTGGATCTTCAAGGGCGAAATCCTTGAGCACGATCCGATGGCTTCCGAGCGCCGTGCAACCGAGACTGACAACCAGGGCGGCTCCTCGAACCGTCGCCGCGAAGACGCTTAAGCCGTCTTCCGTTGCCTGTTGGAGATAAAATAAAATGTTGCAGCCAAAGCGTACGAAGTACCGCAAGCAGTTCAAGGGCCGCATCCATGGCGTAGCCAAGGGTGGCGCAGAGCTTGCATTCGGTGAATACGGTATCAAGGCACAGGAACCCAACCGCGTGAACGCACGTGAGATCGAAGCGGCCCGCCGCGCGATCACCCGCTACATGAAGCGTGCCGGCCGCGTGTGGATCCGCATCTTCCCAGACGTTCCGGTCACCTCCAAGCCGACCGAAGTCCGTATGGGTAAAGGTAAGGGTTCTGTTGATTACTGGGCATGCAAGGTCAAGCCTGGCCGTATCATGTTCGAAATCGATGGCGTCAGCGAAGAAATTGCTCGTGAAGCACTTCGCCTCGGTGCCGCAAAGCTCTCTGTCAAGACGCGCTTCGTACAGCGCATTGCAGAGTAAGGAGTGAGCGAAATGAAAGCCTCAGAAGTTCGCGCAATGAGCGCCGACCAGCTGAATGACGAGCTTGCAAAGCTGAAGAAAGAGCAGTTCAACCTGCGCTTCCAAGCTGCAACGGGTCAGCTTGAGAAGTCTTCGCGCATTCAGCAGGTTCGCCGTGATATCGCGCGCATCAAAACCATTGCAGGCCAGAAGGCCGCTGAAGCCAAGGCCTAAAGGAAGAAGACCATGCCTAAACGTATTTTGCAGGGTGTTGTCGTAAGCGACCAGAATGACAAGACGGTTGTTGTCCGCGTTGAGCGTCGTTTCGCTCACCCGTTGATGCAGAAGACTGTTCGTCGTTCGAAGAAGTATAAGGCGCACGACGAGAACAACCAGTACAAGGTTGGCGATACCGTATCCATCGAGGAATGCGCGCCGATCTCCAAAGACAAGCGCTGGACGGTTGTTGCCGCCCAGTGACTTTTTCGGGTTTTTCCCCTGAACCACTTGCGTTTGGGGAAAAAACCTGTATGAAGCAGCGCTAACAGCGCAGAACGCTCGGGAATCGGGCGTTCTTTTGCTTTTCCGCGCGAGGCAGGTCCTTTTTGGGGAAACCACCTTGGCAAGATCTTTCCCGCGCGAAACTACAAGGTGTGTTTGTGGGCCGAAATTCGGTTTCGGTTCGAGGCACGCGTTTTGAATCCAGTCCATAAGCTGGAGTAGGGGCCCTGATGGGATCCAACCGCTCCAGTCAATAATAGAAGGCGACCTGACATGATTCAGATGCAGACTAACCTCGACGTGGCCGATAATTCCGGCGCACGTCGTGTCATGTGCATCAAGGTGCTGGGCGGCTCCAAGCGCAAGTACGCTTCCATCGGCGACATTATCGTTGTCTCCGTCAAGGAAGCTATTCCGCGCGGCCGCGTTAAGAAGGGTGACGTGATGAAGGCTGTTGTCGTGCGCACAGCCAAGGACATCCGTCGTCCCGATGGCAGCGTGATCCGTTTCGACACCAATGCTGCTGTTCTCGTTGACAACAAGAAAGAGCCCATCGGCACCCGTATCTTCGGACCGGTTCCGCGCGAACTCCGCGCCAAGAGCCACATGAAGATCATCTCGCTGGCTCCTGAAGTACTGTAAAGGACGAGACAGATGCAGAAGATCAAAAAAGGCGACAAGGTTGTCGTTCTCGCCGGCAAGGACAAGGGTTCCTCCGGTGAAGTTATTCGCGTCATGCCGAAGGAAGGCCGTGCGGTCGTTCAGGGCGTGAACATGGTGACCCGTCACCAGAAGCAGACCCAGGCCCAGGAAGCTGGCATTGTCCGCAAGGAAGCCTCCATCGACCTGTCCAACCTCGCAATCGCCGACCCCAAGGACGGCAAGCCGACCCGCGTTGGCTTCAAGATTGAAGGTGACAAGAAGGTTCGCGTGGCAAAGCGTTCGGGAGTAGTAATCGATGGCTAAGGCAGCATACGAGCCCCGTCTCAAGACTGAATATAACGATCGTATCCGCAAGGCGATGCAGGAGAAGTTCTCCTACGCCAACGAGATGATGATCCCGAAGATCGAAAAGATCGTTATCAACATGGGTGTTGGTGAAGCGACAGCCGACTCGAAGAAGCCTTCGAATGCTGCGTCCGACCTGACGGCAATTGCCGGTCAGAAGGCCGTCATCACCCGTGCACGTAACTCTATCGCCGGCTTCAAGGTCCGCGAAGGTATGCCGATCGGTGCGAAGGTAACGCTTCGTGGCGCGCGCATGTATGAGTTCCTCGACCGTCTCGTGACGATTGCGCTTCCGCGCGTTCGCGACTTCCGCGGTCTGAACCCGAAAAGCTTTGACGGCCGTGGCAACTTCGCCATGGGCATCAAGGAGCACATTGTGTTCCCGGAAATCAACTACGACAAGGTTGACCAGATCTGGGGCATGGACGTCATCGTTTGTACGACGGCGAAAAATGACGACGAAGCTCGGGCTCTTCTGAAAGAGTTCAACTTCCCGTTCCGCCAGTAACCGTAACGGCAAGCGTAGAGAAGGAAAACGAATATGGCGAAAGTCAGCGCAGTTGAAAAGAACAAGCGCCGCCGCAATCTGGTTTCCCGTGATGCTTCCAAGCGCGCAGCGCTGAAGGCGATCATCAAGAACCAGGAGCTTCCAATCGAGGAGCGCTTCAAGGCAACCCTGAAGCTGGCAGACATGCCGCGTAATGGTTCCAAAACCCGCATTCGCAACCGTTGCGAAGTGTCCGGACGTCCGCGCGGTTACTACCGCAAGCTCAAGATGTCTCGTATTGCACTTCGTGAACTTGGCAACTTCGGCAAAGTGCCGGGCGTTGTGAAGTCGAGCTGGTAAGGAGACGGGCACATGGCTATGACTGATCCTTTGGGTGATATGCTCACCCGTATCCGCAACGGTGCTGCTCGCCGCAAGTCGTCTGTAACGACTCCGGCATCCACGCTCCGTGCACGCGTTCTCGATGTGCTTCAGGCTGAAGGTTACATCCGCGGCTATTCCGAAACTGCCTTTGATAACGGCAAGAAGGAACTGACCATCGAGCTGAAATACTATGAAGGCGCTTCCGTGATCCGTGAGATCGGCCGCGTTTCCAAGCCGGGCCGCCGAGTTTATGTCTCGGTCAAGTCCATTCCGCAGGTCGCGAACGGTCTCGGCATCACTATCCTTTCGACTCCGAAGGGCGTGATGGCTGATCACCAGGCTCGCGAACAGAATGTTGGTGGCGAGGTTCTCTGCTCTGTCTTCTAAGGCAGGGTAGAGGTCTCCATAACGAACAGACAGGTTTGAAATATGTCTCGTATCGGTAAAAAACCCGTTCAGGTCCCTGCAGGAGTGACGGCCTCGGTTGATGGCCAGACGGTATCTGCAAAGGGCCCGAAGGGCGAGTTGAAGTTCGTCGTCAACGACGAAGTGCTCGTTAAAATGGAAGACAACGCTGTTGTTGTATCGCCTGCTTCGCAGACGAAGGATGCACGGTCCAAGTGGGGCATGTCCCGCACGATGATCGAAAACATCCTGACGGGTGTGAAGGACGGCTACGAGCGCAAGCTCGAAATCAACGGCGTTGGTTATCGTGCGGCCATGCAGGGCAAGAACCTGCAGCTGTCGCTCGGTTTCTCCCACGAAGTCGTTTACGAAGCCCCGGACGGCATTACGATTGCTTGCCCGAAGCCCACGGAAATCACCGTGACCGGCATCGACAAGCAGCAGGTCGGCCAGGTGGCTGCGGAAATCCGCAAGTACCGCGGTCCTGAGCCCTACAAGGGCAAGGGCGTTAAGTACGCTGAAGAGCGGATCGTCCGTAAGGAAGGCAAGAAGAAGTAAGGAGCACCGGATATGGCTAGCAGGAAAGAAACTCTTGTGCGTCGCGCCAGCCGCGTGCGCCGTCAACTTAAGAAGGTGGCCAATGGTCGCCCGCGCCTTTCGGTACACCGTACCGGCCTGAACATCTATGCTCAGGTGATCGATGATGTTGCCGGCCGCACGCTGGCTGCAGCGTCCACGCTTGATGCAGGCCTCAAGGGCTCGCTCAAGAGCGGCGCCAATATCGATGCAGCCGCTGCTGTCGGCAAGCTCGTTGCAGAGCGTGCGGTCAAGGCTGGCGTCAAGGATGTTGTGTTCGATCGTGGTGCATTCATCTATCACGGCCGCATCAAGGCCCTGGCGGATGCTGCCCGCGAAGGCGGATTGCAGTTCTGATCAAGATTTTGCCCGGCTGATCCGTCAGCCGGGCAGATTGCGGTTTTCCGCAGCTTAAACCGGATCGTCTGATGTTCTTCTTTAGGAAGGGCAGGGCGGTCCATTATTCAGTTTGCCGATTGCACCCGGAAAAGAAAAAGGAACAGGACAATGGCACAGGAAAGACGGGCAAAGCGCGAAGAGCGCAACGACCGTGAAGAGCGCGATAGCGAATTCGTCGACAAGCTTGTCGCGATTAACCGCGTCGCTAAGGTTGTTAAGGGCGGTCGCCGTTTCGGTTTTGCTGCTCTCGTCGTTGTTGGCGACGGTAAGGGCCGCGTTGGCTTCGGTCACGGCAAGGCCCGTGAAGTGCCGGAAGCCATCCGCAAGGCGACCGAATCTGCCAAGCGCGAAATGATTTTCGTTCCGCTGCGCGAAGGCCGCACACTGCACCACGACGTGCATGGCCGTCACGGCGCCGGCAAGGTTCTGCTGCGTGCAGCCAAGGCTGGTACCGGTATCATCGCCGGTGGTCCGATGCGTGCCGTTTTCGAAACGCTCGGCATGCAGGACGTTGTCGCCAAGTCGACCGGTTCCTCGAACCCCTACAACATGGTTCGCGCAACATTCGACGCACTGAAGCACCAGGTACATCCGAAGGACATCGCAGCGCAGCGCGGCATCAAGTATGCAACGCTTCAGTCTCGCCGTGTGGCCGCCGGTATTGCTTCTGAAGAATAAGGGAGAAATGCACTATGGCTAAGAAAGCTACTGCTGCTAAGAAAACCCTTGTTGTCGAACAGATCGGCTCGCCGATCCGTCGTCCGGAAGTTCAGCGCAAGACGCTGATCGGTCTCGGTCTCAACAAGATGCACAAGACCCGTGAGCTGGAAGACACGCCCGCAGTGCGCGGCATGATCGCAAAAGTCAGCCACCTCGTTCGCGTCGTCGAAGAGAAATAAGGAAGGTCTCTAAGATGAAACTGAATGAAATCAAGGACAACGAAGGCTCCATGCCTTCCAAGAAGCGCGTAGGCCGTGGCATTGGCTCGGGCACTGGCAAGACCGGTGGCCGTGGTGTCAAGGGTCAGAAGGCGCGTTCGGGCGTTGCTATCAACGGTTTCGAAGGCGGCCAGATGCCAATCTACCGTCGTCTGCCGAAGCGTGGCTTCAACAACATTTTCGCCAAGGATTATGTTGAAGTGTCTCTGGCCCGCCTGCAGGCAGCCGTGGACGCCAAGAAGCTCGACGCCAAGACGGTTGTGACTGCCGAAAGCCTGAAGGCTGCTGGCGTCATCAGCCGCGTCAAGGATGGCGTACGCGTCCTGGGCGATGGCGAGCTGAAGGCGAAGCTGAAGCTCGAAGTTGCCGGCGCATCCAAGTCTGCTGCAGAAAAGATCGAGAAGGCCGGCGGTTCGCTGACCATCCTCGGCGCTGCTGCAGAAGCCGCTTCCGAGTAAGTTTGAATTTGATCGCCCGGTGGTCTTCCCATCGGGCGATTTTGCTCCCATATGAGAGCCTCACGTAAGCGGTGATCCCACTGCTTTCAATTCCATGCATGATCAGCGAGATCGCATCCCGGTTTTCCGCTTGGGATTGCCTGGAACAGACTAGGCGGGTGAGGCCCCGGTTGTTCTTCCGGTTCTGGCCCCAGCCTTTTTCAAATGGGCCGTTGACGTTTACCCCATCAAACGACATAAGCCTGTGCGAGATAAAGTTTCTAGGCTGCTGAGCGGTTCCCTCGCTCGGTGGCTATTGCCAACAACTGCCTGCACGGTGTCTTAAGGGAGCGCCATGTGGGTATGCGGAGAAATCAATGGCTTCTGCTGCTGAACAACTGGCTTCCAACCTGAATTTCTCGACCTTTGCGAAGGCTGAGGATCTGAAAAAGCGTCTTTGGTTCACGCTGGGCGCGCTGCTCGTTTATCGCCTCGGCACCTATATTCCGCTTCCCGGCATCAATCCGGAAGCCTTTGCCAATGCGTTCCAGAGCCAGAGCTCGGGTATTCTTGGTCTGGTAAACATGATGGCGGGCGGCGCGGTGCAGCGCATGGCCATCTTTGCGCTGGGCATCATGCCCTATATTTCCGCCTCCATTATCGTGCAGCTCATGACGTCGGTGATTCCCTCGCTCGAAGCGCTGAAGAAGGAAGGCGAGCAGGGCCGCAAAATCATCAACCAGTACACCCGTTACGGCACGGTGCTTCTGGGCGCCATGCAGGCCTACGGCATTTCTGTCGGTCTTGAGAATGGCACGGGAATCGTTGCTGATCCGGGTTGGTTCTTCAAGCTTTCGACTGTTGTTACGCTGCTGGGCGGCACCATGTTCCTGATGTGGCTGGGCGAGCAGATTACCTCGCGCGGTATCGGCAACGGCATTTCGCTGATCATCTTTTCAGGCATCGTGGCCAACCTGCCGCACGCCATTGTCGGCACGCTTGAACTCGGCCGCACGGGCGCTTTGTCGACCGGAATCATCTTGGGTGTGATCGTCGTTGCGATCGCCGTGATCGCGTTGATCGTATTCGTTGAGCGCGCCCAGCGTCGTCTGCTGATTCAATATCCGAAGCGACAGGTCGGCAATCGCATGTTCCAGGGTGATACGTCGCACCTGCCTTTGAAGCTCAATACATCCGGCGTGATTCCTGCGATTTTTGCTTCTTCACTGTTGCTTCTGCCGGCAACGCTCGCAGGCTTCGCCAATAACGGGAATATGCCCACCTGGGCGACGACCATCATATCCGCTCTCGGCCATGGTCAGCCGGCTTATATGCTGCTTTATGCGGCGCTCATTGCCTTCTTCTGCTTCTTCTATACGGCGATCGTGTTCAATCCTGCCGATACAGCCGATAACCTGAAAAAGCACGGTGGTTTTATCCCGGGCATTCGCCCCGGCGAGCGTACCGCACAGTACATTGACTATGTGCTGACGCGCATCACCGTTGTCGGTGCCATCTACCTGGTTTTCGTCTGCGTGCTGCCGGAAGTGCTCATTGCTGAGACAGGTGTCCCATTCTACCTTGGTGGTACATCGCTTTTGATTGTTGTCAGCGTTACCCTTGATACTGTAGCACAGATACAAGGTCATCTGATTGCCCAGCAATATGAAGGGCTGATCAAGAAATCGAAGCTGCGCGGAGGAAAGAGGGGGAAATGAGACTGATTTTGTTAGGACCGCCGGGCGCGGGTAAGGGTACCCAGGCTCAGCGGATTGTGGAAAAGTATGGCATTCCACAGCTTTCCACTGGCGATATGCTTCGCGCGGCCGTGGCTGCGCAAACAGAGATCGGCAAGCAGGCCAAGGCGCTCATGGATGCCGGTAAGCTGGTGTCTGACGATGTGGTAATCGGTATCGTTTCCGAGCGAATCGATGCTGACGATTGCGCCAAGGGCTTTATCCTCGACGGCTTCCCGCGCACCTTGGCACAGGCTGACGCCACCGAAGCCATGCTCGCCAGAAAAGGCGTGAGTCTCGACAAGGTGATTGAAATTCGAGTCGAAGACGAAGTCCTGGCACAACGTATCGCCGGTCGGTATACGTGCGCAAACTGTGGCACCGGTTATCACGACACCAACCTCAAGCCGAAGGTTGAGGGTGTCTGTGACAAGTGCGGTTCGACAGAGTTCAAGCGTCGTCCTGACGACAACGCCGAAACTGTGATGACCCGCCTGCAGGCCTATTACAAAGAGACATCGCCGCTGATTGGCTACTACTATGCCAAGGGCAAGCTCGTGAGCATTGATGGCATGGCAGCCATTGAAGATGTCACGGCGGAAATCGACAAGATTCTGTCCTCTCTCTGAGAGGGCAAAATAATCTGGCGGCAATGGTTGCAATTTTGCAGTGATTCCGCTAAGAACCGCGCCAACTCGTGACAAATGAGCGATCGGCGCGGGCTTCAGAACAAGAAGTCCGGGTACGGTCGTTTTGACATGTTGCGGCTTCAATCGAACAAGTGGCCCTTTTGGGGTTGAGAAACGAACACCAGCTGCCGTGAGGCACCTGGCAACAAGGAGAATAGACGTGGCACGTATAGCTGGCGTCAACATCCCGACTGCAAAGCGCGTCATCATTGCGCTTCAGTACATTCACGGGATCGGTCCGAAATTCGCACAGGAGATCGTCGAGAAGGTTGGTATCCCGGCTGAGCGCCGCGTTCACCAGCTCACAGATGCTGAAGTTCTTCAGATCCGTGAAACGATCGACCGCGACTACCAAGTTGAAGGTGATCTTCGCCGTGAGACTTCCATGAACATCAAGCGTCTGATGGACCTTGGTTGCTATCGTGGTCTTCGTCATCGCCGCTCGCTGCCGGTTCGCGGTCAGCGTACGCACACCAACGCCCGCACCCGCAAGGGTCCGGCAAAGGCGATTGCCGGCAAGAAGAAGTAATGTCCCGCTTATAGACGGGATGAGGGGCCAGCCCATCGGTTGGCCTCTTTTTGAGTTTGGGCATAACGTTGCCCGAAGAGGTTGGGGCGCTTTTGTCTTTTGGTGAAAACGTCCCGGTGTAGCCGCTGGAATTACGGCGGCGCTGAGATCGAAGAAAGGAAGATCTATGGCCAAAGAAGCCACACGTGTTCGCCGTCGCGAACGCAAGAATATCTCGTCGGGCGTAGCCCACGTCAACTCGACTTTCAACAACACGATGATCACCATCACCGACGCACAGGGCAATGCAATTGCCTGGTCGTCTGCTGGTGCGAAGGGCTTCAAGGGTTCGCGCAAGTCGACCCCGTTTGCTGCTCAGATCGCCGCTGAAGACTGCGCCAAGAAGGCTCAGGAACACGGTATGAAGTCGTTGGAAGTTGAAGTTTGCGGTCCGGGTTCCGGCCGTGAGTCGGCTCTGCGCGCTTTGCAGGCTGCCGGTTTCACAATCACCTCCATCCGTGACGTGACTCCGATCCCGCACAATGGCTGCCGCCCGCGCAAGAAGCGCCGCGTCTGATCATTCACCAAGCCGGTGACGGTCCCACCCGTCCGGCGTCCAAATCTCGGCCGTTACGATTGGATGGTAGCGGCGAATGGAAGGTAAAGTAGAACATGATTCAGAAAAACTGGCAGGAACTGATCAAGCCGAACAAGGTTGAGTTTACCTCTTCCGGCGCGACGAAGGCAACCTTGGTTGCCGAGCCGCTGGAACGTGGCTTTGGCCTGACGCTTGGCAACGCGCTTCGCCGCGTACTTCTGTCGTCTCTGCGCGGTGCAGCAGTCACCGCTGTGCAGATCGACGGCGTGCTGCATGAATTCTCCTCCATTCCTGGCGTTCGCGAGGATGTGACGGATATCGTGCTGAACATCAAGGAAATCGCCATCAAGATGGAAGGCGATGACGCAAAACGTATGGTCGTGCGCAAGCAGGGTCCGGGCGTTGTGACGGCTGGTGACATTCAGACGGTTGGCGATATTGAAATCCTCAACCCTGACCATGTGATCTGCACCCTCGACGAGGGCGCTGAAATCCGCATGGAATTCACCGTCAACAACGGCAAGGGCTATGTGCCGGCCGAGCGCAACCGCGCAGAAGATGCACCGATCGGTCTTATCCCGGTCGACAGCCTCTATTCGCCGGTCAAGAAAGTGTCCTACAAGGTGGAAAACACCCGTGAAGGCCAGGTTCTCGACTACGACAAGCTGACCATGTCCATTGAGACCAACGGCTCTGTCACCGGCGAAGACGCAATCGCGTTTGCTGCTCGCATTCTTCAGGACCAGCTCGGTGTCTTCGTCAACTTCGACGAGCCGCAGAAGGAAGCAGAAGAAGAAGCCGTTACCGAACTTGCGTTCAACCCGGCACTTCTCAAGAAGGTCGACGAACTGGAGCTTTCCGTTCGTTCCGCCAACTGCCTGAAGAACGACAACATCGTCTACATCGGCGACCTGATTCAGAAGACCGAAGCAGAAATGCTCCGCACTCCGAATTTCGGCCGCAAGTCGCTCAACGAGATCAAGGAAGTTCTCGCTTCCATGGGCCTGCACCTCGGCATGGAAGTGCCTGCATGGCCACCGGAGAACATCGAAGATCTCGCCAAGCGGTATGAAGATCAATACTAACAGATCAAACTACGGATCAGACGGTCCGCAAGTGAAGGAGAATAGCAATGCGCCACCGTAAAGCAGGCCGCAAGCTGAATAGAACCCACAGCCACCGCAAGGCAATGTTTGCCAACATGGCGGCTTCGCTCATCACCCATGAGCAGATCGTAACCACGCTTCCTAAGGCGAAGGAAATTCGTCCGATCGTTGAGAAGCTCGTGACCCTTGGCAAGCGCGGCGACCTGCACGCTCGTCGTCAGGCGATCAGCCAGATCAAGGATGTCGACGCTGTTTCCAAGCTGTTCGATGCCATTGCATCGCGTTACGCAACCCGCAACGGCGGCTACCTTCGCATCATGAAGGCCGGCTTCCGTCAGGGCGACAATGCGCCGATGGCTGTCATCGAGTTTGTTGACCGCGACGTTGACGCCAAGGGCGCTGCTGATAAGGCTCGCGTTGAGGCAGAGGCTGAAAGCGAAGCTGCTTAATAGACAGCGGGAAGCTATGAATAAAAAGGGCCGGGTGCTGAAAAGCATCCGGCCCTTTCGCGTGATACATGATTGAATGGACGAAAACCGCGCGCTCGTGGCTTGTGGCTTGGTTCCAGACACGAAGAAAGCCGGGCGCTGCGCACCCGGCTTTCTGAAAAATTCTTGCCGCTTCTGAAAGTCTTATGACTTAGCGACGGTAGTCAACGGGGCGCTGAGTGAAGCCGCGGCGTTCCTGTTCAACAAAAAAGTTGAAGAAGTGAACGAAGGCATTGCCCTGATTTTTTCTGCGACGAAATTTAAGCATTTCGCACATCCTTTAAGCACGAGTTCATTTGAGTGATCAGATACGCTTTGCATGAAATTTGTGCAAGTGCTTAGCAATGCGATGTTTCCTGAGCTGTTATGCGTGCAAATCAGGGCTGGCTAATGTTTTGCGCTGAAAATATAGGCTGCTTATTATTTAAGCTTTTGCCTGGTCGCTTTTCCTTCGCATAGTATTCTGTTTGCGCCATTTCATGATCCGCGGCTTGAAAACGCGGAAAAGCAGCAAAATCACCGTCAGTGCGACGTAAATCGCCTGTTCGATGGTGAGCGTCTTTGTTGAGAGGACAAAGTGCAGTGTTCCGGCAGCGACAACAGCATAGACCAGCTTGTGCAGCTTGGACCAGCGCGAGCCGAGTTTACGGATCGAATAGGTGTTGGAGGTAAGCGCCAGCGGGATCAGCATGACAAAACCCGCCATCCCGATGGTAATATACCAACGCTTGGCAATGTCTTCGACGATACCGGAAAGGTTCATGCCCCGATCCAGCGTGACGTAGACGGTGAAGTGGAAAAGCACATACCAGAAGCCCAAAAGACCGAGTGCCCGCCGGTAAGCGATCAGCCGAATGTTGAAGAGAACCATCAGCGGTGTGACGGCAAGCGTCGCCAGAATGAACCGGAGCGCCCAGATACCCAAAAGGTGCTCGAAGGTACGCACCGGGTCTGCACCCAGATCCCCCACCGCGCCCAGATAGAAGTACCATGCTGCCGGCATGAGCCCAACGACGTAAAGCGCCCAGATCTTCACCGGCCGCCAATTGAAGGGGCGTGAGGAGGTTGCTGTTGCGTTTCGGCTTGTCGATGCCATCTTCCGCTACGCTTTCCCCAGCGCCCGGTTGTTCGTGGGTTGGGCGCTGGTTTTTGAAACAATCGAAGTTTGTGCGGGCTTAGAAATAGGTGTTGATCAGGTCCATGCCACTGTAAAGGCCTGCGACCTCATCATAGCCATTGAACATCAGCGTATCGCGGCGGCCCGAAGAGAAGAAACCCTTGTCCTCGCCGATGCGCCGCTCAGTCGCCTGGCTCCAGCGCGGATGGTCACGGTTGGGGTTCACATTGGAATAGAAGCCGTATTCATTCGGTGCGGCCTTGTTCCATGTGCTCGGCGGCTCATTTTCCACCAGCGAAATACGCGTGATCGACTTGATGCCCTTGAAGCCGTATTTCCATGGCACGACAAGTCTGATCGGCGCGCCGTTCTGGTTTGGCAAATCCTCGCCGTAAATGCCGACAGCCATCAGGGTTAGCGGATGCATGGCTTCGTCAAGGCGCAGACCTTCAACATATGGCCAGGGCAATGGCTGGAAGACGCCGGACTGTCCCGGCATTTCATCCGGGCGCACCACGGTTTCGAACGCCACATATTTTGCAGACCCCAAAGGTTCTGCCTTCTTGAGAAGTTCGGAAAGCTGAAAACCGTCCCAGGGTATGACCATCGACCATGCTTCCACACAGCGCATGCGGTAAATCCGCTCTTCAATCGGCATGGAGGAAAGCAGGTCTTCGAGGCCGATCTCCATTTCGTTTTTCACCAACCCATCAATCTTGATCGACCACGGTCGCGGATTAAACGAGCCGGAATAGCGCGAGGGATCTTCCTTGCCCGTGCCGAATTCGTAGAAATTGTTGTAGGTGGTAACGGATTCCTTTGGTGTGACCGCTTCATCGCCGGCCATATTCCTGCTGTCAGCAACCTTGAAGTCTGACGCGCCTGCAGCAGAGGGGAGAAGGCCCGCTGCCACCGCACCGGCTACAAATGTGCGTCGGTTGAGATAGACGCCTTTCGGCGTGATTTCCGATGATGGAATGCGCGGCGGGTGATAAACCATTTTGAAGTCCTTCCTGCGTCTCCGCATGCGTCTCTGATCGACCGTATTGGTTAAACGGGGTCAAGCGACGCAAAGTTTCAGAACGGTATGAAATCAAAACAACCCATCACGTGAAAGGGGGTGCTCAACCACATTTTCGTGTTCGCCTTGTGAGGTGCGTCAGTTGCCGCCTGTCAGGGTGGCGAAGAGCGTATTCAGATAGCCGTCAGGCATCGCAAACCACAAAATGACCAACGCAAGCGCTGCAATCGCCAACCGCTGCACAAACGCTGTCGAAACACGCGGCGCGCCTTTCGGAGCCTGTTTCTTTTCAGCCTGCGCTTTTTTGTCGGCCGTCTTTTTCCATTGTTTCATATCGACAATGTTGGGCCGTTCTTCCTTGTCTGACATTTTATCACCCGTTGGTCTCTCCACGCACATTGGTGCCAAAACCTTGCGATTGGCTTATCATGCCACCAAATTTAACGCCACGCACCGTACCGCTTTGGGGAAAACCGATAGTGACAGAAAATCGGTGTTGCGTTAGGACAGCCCCAGAAAAGCAAGGCGTTCCCGGCTGAAAAGCGGCGTTTGAACGCCAGAATGAAACAAATTGAGGAAACGATAATGCCTGCATTCCGCTCCAGAACCTCCACCCATGGCCGCAACATGGCAGGTGCGCGTGGCCTTTGGCGCGCCACCGGCATGAAGGATGGCGATTTCGGCAAGCCGATCATCGCGGTGGTGAACTCTTTCACCCAGTTTGTGCCCGGTCACGTTCATTTGAAAGACCTCGGCCAACTCGTTGCGCGCGAGATTGAGGCAGCCGGCGGTGTGGCCAAGGAGTTCAACACGATTGCCGTCGACGACGGTATCGCCATGGGCCATGACGGCATGCTCTATTCGCTGCCCAGCCGCGAGATCATTGCCGACAGCGTGGAATATATGGTCAATGCGCACTGCGCCGACGCCATGGTCTGCATTTCCAACTGCGACAAGATCACCCCCGGCATGCTGAATGCCGCCATGCGCCTCAATATTCCGGCGATCTTCGTGTCCGGTGGACCAATGGAAGCCGGCAAGGTCGTGCTGAATGGCAAGACAAAGTCGCTCGACCTGATCGATGCAATGGTTGCCGCAGCCGATGATAAGGTTTCCGATGCTGACGTGCAGGCCATTGAGCGTTCCGCTTGCCCGACCTGCGGTTCCTGCTCCGGCATGTTCACGGCAAACTCGATGAACTGTCTGACGGAAGCGCTCGGCCTTTCGCTGCCCGGCAACGGCTCGACACTGGCGACCCACGCCGACCGCAAGCGTCTCTTTGTGGAGGCCGGCCACCTGATCGTCGATCTGGCCCGTCGCTACTACGAGCAGGACGACGAAAGCGTTCTGCCGCGCAACATCGCCACCAAACAGGCCTTTGAAAACGCCATGTCGCTGGACATCGCCATGGGCGGCTCCACCAATACGGTTCTGCACATCCTCGCGGCTGCCTATGAAGGCGGCGTCGATTTCACCATGGATGATATCGACCGTCTGTCGCGCAAGGTACCGTGCCTGTCGAAGGTCGCACCGGCCAAGAACGACGTGCACATGGAAGATGTGCACCGGGCAGGGGGTATCATGCGCATCCTGGGCGAACTCGAGCGCGGCGATCTCATCAACCGCGATTGCTCGACGGTCCACGAGGCGACGATTGGCGACGCCATCGACCGTTGGGATATCACCCGCACAAACTCCGAAACCGTGCGCAATTTCTTCAAGGCAGCCCCGGGCGGCATTCCGACCCAGGTTGCCTTCAGTCAGGAAGCACGCTGGGACGACCTTGATACCGACGGCGAAAAGGGCGTCATCCGCTCGGTGGAAAACCCCTTCTCCAAGGACGGCGGTCTGGCCGTATTGAAGGGCAACATCGCTCTCGACGGCTGCATCGTGAAGACTGCAGGTGTGGATGAATCCATCCTCAAATTCACCGGCCCCGCAATTGTCTACGAAAGCCAGGATGCTGCCGTGAAGGGTATCCTGTCCAACGAGGTGAAGGCAGGCGACGTCGTCGTTATCACCTATGAAGGTCCCAAGGGCGGTCCGGGTATGCAGGAAATGCTTTATCCGACCAGCTATCTGAAATCGAAGGGCTTGGGCAAGGCCTGCGCGCTCATCACCGATGGTCGGTTCTCCGGCGGCACGTCGGGCCTTTCCATTGGCCACGCCTCACCGGAGGCCGCGCAAGGTGGCACAATTGGCTTGGTGCGCACCGGCGATATGATCGAGATCGATATACCGAACCGCACGATCAATCTGGCAGTGCCCGAGTCCGAACTGGCCACCCGCCGGGCTGAACAGGATGCCAAGGGCTGGAAGCCTGAAAAGCCGCGCAAGCGCAATGTCACGACCGCTTTGAAGGCCTACGCTGCATTTGCGGCCTCGGCCGACAAGGGTGCCGTCCGCGTCCTGCCGGATGACTACGCCTGATCGAGGCGTTTGATAAAGCGATCAGCTGAAAATGAAAACGGCGCCCGAGAGCGCCGTTTTCTGTATCATTGGAAAAGAAGCAGTCCCTTATGCAGCCTTTGATGGGACATGGCCTTTGTCGTTCGACAGCTTGAAACGGGCGAGCGCGGCATAAAGCTGCCCGACCTCGGTTGCGAGCACCTGGCTGGAGGCGGTGGTTTCCTCGACCATGGCAGCATTCTGCTGCGTCATCTGGTCCAGCATGTTGATGGAGGCGTTGATCTCGCCAATCCCGACGGACTGTTCCTGCGCTGATCCGGCAATGGATTCAACATGCGCTTTCACGCGATCGACGAGGTCTTCGATCTTACCGAGCGCTGTGCCGGTATCCTGCACAAGGCTAACACCACCACGTACCTGTTCTGCCGATGTGTTGATCAGAACCTTGATTTCCTTGGCAGCGTTGGCTGAACGTTGCGCGAGCTCGCGAACCTCCTGGGCGACCACCGCAAAGCCGCGACCGGCTTCACCAGCGCGCGCCGCTTCGACACCGGCATTCAGGGCAAGAAGGTTGGTCTGGAAAGCGATTTCGTCGATCACACCGATGATCTGATTGATTCGATTTGACGATTCCTCAATCTGGCCCATCGCGGTGATGGCGTTTTGGACGATTTCACCCGATTGCGACGCGCTTTTCTGCGTGTCGGCCACCATACGGCTTGCTTCTGCAGCGCGCTCGGATGCATTGCGCACAGAGGCGGTGATTTCATCAAGCGCCGCCGCCGTTTCCTCCAGCGAAGCCGCCTGTTGTTCGGTCCGCTTCGACAGGTTCTGCGAAGAACCGGACAGTTCGTCCGAGTTACCCCGTATGTTGGCGGTCGCGTTGTGAATATCCTGCATGGTCGAGCGCAGGGTCTTCATGCTGGTGTTGACGTTTTTCTGCAGTTCGGCAAATGCACCGTTGAAGCTGCCGCGCATCTCCTCGGTCAGGTTCGCATCGGCGAGAGCCGCCACTACACGGCGTACCTCGAAAATGCCTTTGTCGACAGTGGAGAGCAGGGCGTTAACGCTCTCTGCAAACTGGGCAAGGGCCTCGTCTTCATATTTTTTTGTTATACGATGGCTGAAATCGCCAGCAGCGGCTGCTCCGACCACTTCGCTGATATTGGCCTGGAGATCTGCACTTTGCTGGTGCAATGCCTCTTCCTGAGCCTTCATGCGACGCATCGACTTTTCGCTGTCACGGAAAATCTCAAGCGCCCGTGCCATTTCGCCGATTTCGTCTCCGCGATTGCCATCGATTGTCTCGCCATCAAGGTCGCCCTTGGCCAGTCGGCTCATGACGGCTGTCAGGCTGCGAATGGGTTTTGTGATTCCGCGCTGTGCAATCGTGAAGGCCACAAGCGCTCCGAGAACGATAAAGCCGATTGCTGCGGCAATCAGCGCCGTCATCGTGATTTGCGAGAGTTCAATGGCCCAGTTTCGTGACTGAGCCAGCGTGTTGGCCGAATAGGTTGAATAGGCCTTCACTGTCGTCGTTACAGCCTTTTGACCTTCCAGAGCTGTATTCAAAGCGGCAGCAATCGCTTCTGGGTCATCACCCCCAGTCGTCGTCGCCGTGGCCACCATCGCACGAATCGTATCGAAATAGCTGTTGAGCGCGGATCTGATGTCCTCCAGCAGTTTCTTCTCTTCGGCATCCGCAGTCGATTCAATGATGGGAAGGCGTGCCAGCATTTCGGCAACGCGACGGTCGGTCTGTTCTGCAAATTCTGCAGCATCCTTGGGCGCCATTGCCAATTGATAGGTCATCCGGCTGATGGCAACGATATCAACCCGCAGATCCATTGCCTCGCGGGCAACAACTTCGCGGGCGCCGACATCTTGAAGAGCATGGCTCATGGATCGCAGCCCCTGAATGCCGACACCGGCAATGAGCAGGGACGCAAGGCCCATGAAAGCTACAACGATACCAATCTTGGTTCGTATTTTTACTTGGTTCAGGTTCATTGTTATTCCTTGGGAGGTGGGAAGTATCTGAACAAATCGATGCAATTTGTCTGGTTATTAGTTGTAATGGGTAACCAAAAAATAAACCGACGATTGCCGCGCAGCTAAAACTGTCGGGGGGACACCAGAAAATAGAATTCGCGGCTTCGATAAAGCCTGCGCGGCATTTGTTACATTCGGCAGAAGATACGCCGTCGAAACAAACCTCCCAAAATCAAATGGCCTCCGCGTAATGGAGCACGGAGGCCATTTGAATTCAGGATTGATCAATTCCGCCCTTGCGGCTCTGGCCTGCTTACGCGGCGGCGGGTTTTTCATTTACACCCTCGGGATTGTGCCCCATCTCATAGCCTTGCGGCGTTGAGAGCGGACTGTTGCCCGAGAGAATTGTTCCATATTCGCCGCGCTCATCCACCGGAATGGCAGCCCGCGCCCGCGAGCGGAGGATCGCGTAGGCGGCGACGAAAAGATGCGCTGTCATGGTGATCAGGAAGAGCGCATACGGACCGAAGGTCGACATGACCGGACCGCCCAGCGTCGGCCCTATGATCGTGCCGATGCCGAAGACCAGCAAAAGTCCGCCGGAAACCTTTACGTAGTCTTCAGGATTGGCAAAGTCGTTGGCGTGCGCCACCACGATCGGGTAGAGCGTGTTCGCCATACCGCCGTAAAGCGCCACCAGAACAACGAGGTAGACGAACTGGGTGGGCTGGAATGCAATCAGGCTCAGAGCCGTTATCGCCGATATCATGGCAATGAAGGCCAGCACATAACGGCGGTCTGTCATGTCCGAAAGCTTGCCCGCAGGTATTTGCAGCAACGCGCCGCAGAAAATGGCTGCCGAAACCATGATTGCGATATGGCCTTGGCTGAGCCCGATATTGCCGCCGAACACAGCAGCAAGCGTGCCGAATGCACCATTGGCAATCCCGATCAGCAATATGCCAACCACGGCCACGGGAGAATTTCTGTAAAGCGCACGCAGATCGAGCTTCACAGTATTCAATGGTTTGGGAGAAGCAGCCTTCGAAAGCGTGGTCGGCAGCATGGCAATGCAATAAAGTACGCCGGAGGCCATGAACAGAAACGGCGTCATCACGTCGCCGGTCGAAATGAGCAGCTGGCCTGCCACGACACCGCTCAAATTGATACCGAAATAGAGTGAAAACACGGTGCCGCGGCTTTCATTGTCGGCGCGTTCATTGAGCCAGCTCTCGATGATCATCTGCACCCCGGCCGTGGCAAAACCCGTGGCTGCGCGCAGAATGACCCATGCCGTCTGATCAACGAACATGCCGGTAATCAGCGCCACAATCGCGATCAATGATACAAAACTGGAAAATGCTCGGACATGGCCGACACGCTTCACGACCGCCGGGGCCAAAAAACAGCCCAGCACGAAGCCCGATGCCCAGGACGTGCCGAGCAGGCCGAGCATGGTGGTGCTGTAACCTTCCGCCGTGCCGCGCACGGGAAGCAGAAGACCGTGCAGGCCGTTGGCGAGAAAAAGGAAGAATGTCCCTGTCAAAAGGGCGAGAATCTGAAGCAGGTTACGTCTCATTATAGGGCCGTTAAAACTGTTAGATTAGTCGAGCTGGGTCCCGGCTGAGCGGCGAGCCCATGGTTCGATTCGGGTTTGCTTTGTTATTGCGCGCGATAACGTGGCGCCGCAGGCTTGGCATCCGTCAACATGACAAACGCGATAATATCGGATCATAGTAGCGAATCGTCTTCAATCAAGTTTCGAGGTTTTGAGATTGTCGGCTTGTTCTTTTAACCCTGAATCCGCCGGGAAGTTCCGTGGTGCGCTTCAAAACAGAACATTACAAACTTTTAAGCTTGTCTGCCTTGCAAATGCTTGATCTCTCTTTCATCTGCCTGAAGGCAGAAGCGGCAGCCGCCGTTTCATTTTGAGCAAAAGAAACTTAGATATAGACAGAATAATCGTCAGGGAGTTCCGCATGCCACGTCCCGCTGGTCTGATCGCCGCATCTTTGTCCGCATTTTTTCTGCTCGTTCCGCAGGCCTATTCCGAAAATGCCAGACAACTGCCGCAAAGCCAGGCCGAGGTGCAGCTCTCCTTCGCGCCCTTGGTCAAGCAGACCGCGCCCTCGGTGGTCAATGTCTATGCCGAGCGCATGGTGCAGCGCCGCTCCATCTTCGACGACGATCCGTTCTTCAGCCAGCTTTTTGGTGGCCGCGCACCCGGCCGCACCGAGAAACAGTCGTCGCTGGGCTCAGGTGTGATCGCCTCCACAGACGGCTATATCATCACCAACAACCATGTGATTGAAGGCGCTGATGAGGTGAAGGTCGCCCTCGCAGACGGGCGCGAATATCCGGCCAAAATTGTCTTGAAGGATGATCGGGTCGACCTTGCAGTGTTGAAGGTCGATACCGACGACAGTCTGCCGCCGCTGCCGATCGGGGACTCGGACGATATCGAAGTCGGCGATCTGGCCCTGGCCATCGGCAATCCCTTTGGCGTCGGTCAGACAGTCACGAATGGCATTGTGTCCGGTCTTGCCCGCACCGGTGTCGGCGTCTCTGACTTCGGCTTTTTCATTCAGACGGACGCATCCATCAATCCGGGCAATTCAGGCGGCGCATTGATTGATATGCGCGGCGAACTTATCGGCATCAATTCGGCGATCTTCTCCCGAAGCGGCGGTTCGAACGGCATCGGTTTTGCCATTCCCTCCAATCTTGCCCGCGTGTTCCTGGCTGCAGCAGAGCGCGGCGACAAGAGCTTTGAGCGCCCCTATATCGGTGCCGAGTTTTCCACCTTGACCGCCGATATGGCCGAAGCGCTTGGCCTTGAGCACGCCGGCGGCGCATTTGTCACCTCCGTTGCCGAAGATAGCCCCGCCGCTGAGGCCGGTTTGCAGCAGGGCGACGCCGTTGTCGCCATGAATGGCCATCCCGTCGAACATCCCGATGCGCTGGGATATCGCCTCCTGACCGCCGGTCTTGGCACGACAGCCGATCTGACCGTGATGCGCGACGGCAAGGCGCGCGAGGTTACGATTTCGCTGGAGCGCGCACCGGAGACCGTGCCGCGCGATCAGCGCGTGCTCGAAGGACGAAACCCGCTCTCCGGTGCCGAAGTTGCCAATCTTTCACCCCGCGTTGCGCAGGAATTGAGGATGGGCAACAAGCTGAATGGCGTGGTTGTCGTTGATGTCCAACGCGGCTCGCCGGCAGGCCGTGTCGGTTTTCAGCCGCGCGATATCATTGTCTCGCTCAACGGCGTGGAGGTGAGCAATACGCAGATGCTGCAGTCGCTACTTGATGAGAATGCAAACGGTTGGCGTGTGGTGATCGACCGTGACGGTCAGCGCATAAGGCAGCTTTTCCGATGAGTGATCTTTTCGGCGTCAATGAACCAGCCGAGATGGCGGAGAAGAAGCCGCTTGCTGAACGTTTGCGCCCGAAATCGCTTGCCGAAGTGTCCGGCCAACCACATCTGACGGGGCCGGATGGGGCACTCAGCCGCATGATCGCTTCGGGTTCTCTGGGCTCGATGATATTCTGGGGACCGCCGGGCACGGGCAAGACCACCGTCGCGCGTCTGCTATCAGGTGAAACCGGCCTTGCCTTCGAGCAGATATCGGCGATCTTTTCCGGCGTTGCCGATTTGAAGAAAGTGTTTGAGACTGCGCGTGCCCGCCGCATGTCAGGCCGCCAGACTTTGCTGTTCGTGGATGAGATCCATCGTTTTAATCGCGCCCAACAGGACAGTTTTCTGCCCGTCATGGAAGATGGCACTGTTATCCTGGTTGGCGCCACCACGGAAAATCCGTCCTTTGAACTGAATGCCGCGCTGTTATCGCGCGCCCGCGTCTTGACCTTCCGTGCACATGACGAGGAAAGCCTCAGCGAACTTTTGAAACGGGCCGAAAGCGTCGAAGGCAAGCCGTTGCCGCTGGATGAAGAGGCGCGCGCGTCGCTGATCCGTCTGGCCGATGGTGACGGGCGCGCTGCGCTGACGCTGGCCGAAGAGGTTTGGCGTGCAGCACGGGCAGGGGAGGTTTTCGACCCGCAGGGCCTTCTCGGTGTGGTGCAGCGCCGTGCGCCCGTTTACGACAAGGGGCAGGATGGCCACTACAATCTGATCTCCGCTCTTCACAAATCTGTCCGCGGTTCCGACCCCGATGCAGCCCTTTATTATCTCGCGCGCATGTTCGACGCCGGGGAGGACCCGCTTTATCTTGGCCGCCGCCTTGTGCGCATGGCCTCAGAGGATATCGGGCTTGCCGATCCCCAGGCGCTCGTGATCGCCAATGCGGCCAAGGATGCATACGAATATCTGGGCTCTCCGGAAGGTGAGCTGGCACTGGCCGAGGCTTGTGTCTATCTCGCCACCGCGCCGAAATCCAACGGCGTCTATGTCGCCTATAAGGCTGCCATGCGCGCTGCCAAGGAGCACGGCTCCCTCCTGCCGCCGAAAACGATCCTCAATGCGCCGACAAAGTTGATGAAATCGGAAGGCTACGGCGACGGCTACCGTTACGACCACGACCAGCCCGATGCTTTCTCAGGGCAGAATTACTTTCCCGAAAAGATGGGCAGGCAGACATTCTACGATCCACCCGAACGTGGCTTCGAACGCGAAATCCGCAAACGTCTCGACTGGTGGGCGAAGCTGCGCCGTGAGCGTGGAGAACCTTAAACCTTCAATTCAGCAAGATTTGTCAAATCCGTTTATGCTTGTCTCGCCACGTCTTGAAACGGAGTGACACATGACGGAAGAACGCGATTGGGCGCGCTATCAGGATCGGTTGAGCCGGGTTACGGATTACATCTACGCCCATCTCGACGAAGAGCTGAATTTTGAACAGTTGGCGGATGTCGCTTGCCTTTCACCCTGGCACTGGCATCGGGTTTATCGCGGTGTCTTCGGCGAAACGGTAACGTCTACAGTGCGCCGGCTGCGGCTTCATCGTGCCGCAGGCCAATTGGCCAACACGGATCTGCCGGTGGCCGAAGTGGCAAAGCGTGCCAGCTATCCCAATGTCCAGTCATTCACCCGCGTCTTCAAGGCTCAACTGGGCATGGCCCCCGCTGCCTACAGGGCAGGCGGAAGCCACACCAAATTCGAGCAGAAATTTTCCATTGGAGATGAGAAATTGTACGACGTGGCATTCAAAAAATCCGGCGACATCCGTCTGGCCGGCATTGCCCATCAGGGCGACTATATGGAGGTCGGCAAGGCCTTTGAAACCTTGCTTGGCTTGGTCTATTCGCAAAACCGCTTTCAACCCGGCATGCAGATGGCAGGGATGTATTTCGACGATCCCGATATTGTGCCGGTCGACAAACTGCGCTCGATGGCATGCCTCACGGTGCCGGAAAGTTTCGAGGTGACTGCGCCATTGCAGGAAACACGCCTGACAGCAGGCCTCTATGCAATTCTCACACATAAGGGACCTTATGCGGATATGCCGAAAGCCTATCGCTGGTTTTTCGGCGATTGGCTGGCAACATCGGAAAAAGAGCTGGCGGATAAGCCGTCATTCGAACTCTATCTCAATAACCCGCGCGAGGTTGCACCTTCCGAACTGTTGACCGAAATATGGATGCCGTTGGAAGGGGAATGATTTTGGAAAAGGTCGATTTCAAAAAGACGCTGAAAACGCTCTATGCGCCCCCAAAGAACAAGTTCGTCGAAGTTGAGGTGCCGGCGCTGAACTACTTGATGATTGACGGGATCGGCGATCCGGGAAAGGCTAAAGCCTATGCCGAGGCGTTGGAAACGCTTTATCCCGTGGCCTACACCCTGAAATTTGCAAGCAAGACAGAGCTTGGGCGCGATTATGCGGTGCCGCCCCTCGAAGGTCTTTGGTGGGCAGATGACATGAACGCGTTCGTGGCAGGCCAACGGGATCAGTGGCGCTGGACAATGATGATCATGATCCCGGATTGGATCGATGCCGCTATGGTTGCCGATGTGGTAGAGCAGGTGAAAAAGAAGAAATCGCCGCCCGCCATGGGTAAGCTTCGCATGGAAAACCTCGCGGAAGGCCGCGTTGTGCAGATCATGCACATAGGTCCCTATAGCGAGGAGGCGCCGGTTCTGGCGAAGCTGCACAATGAGTACATGCCTTTGAACGGTCTGACCTTCAACGGCAAGCATCACGAGATTTATCTCGGTGACCCGCGCCGCACAGCACCTGAAAAATTGAAGACGGTGCTGCGTCAACCGGTTCGCTCTGCCTGAAGCGCAGCGAAATTGATTAAGGTCAATGCCGCCCCTGCCCAATGTGCTTTCATGGCTCCAGTCACGAAAGGAATTGCACCATGAAAGCGCTCATCATCTACGCGACCGTCGAGGGTCAAACCCGCAAGATTGCTGAAACCTCTGCGCGATATCTGGAGGAGAATGGTTGGTCGGTCAGCCTCATGAATGTTTCTCAGCAGTTTGAGTTTGCGCTGGAGCGTCCCGACGCTGTTCTTCTGATGGCACCCGTCCATGCAAACGACTACACGTCCGACTTTATCGAATTTGTCAGACGGGAGTCCTCATGGCTGAACAGCGTGCCATCAGCCTTTGTTTCGGTCTCGCTTTCCATCCACAGCCAGTTTGAAGATGAGCGCACAGCCGTTGTCGAATTGCCTGAAACGCTATCGATCTACACGGGCTGGCGACCCTCCATGGTACATCACGCAGCCGGCGCGCTCCGGTTTGGAGAATACGACTTCTTCAAACGGCTGATGGTGCGCTACATGGCAACGCGTGAGGTCAAAACGGCCGACAAGAGCCAGAATCACGAATTCACCGACTGGGATGCGCTGAAAGCCTTCGTTCAGGACTTCGCGAATTCTGTCAGCGGCAAATCGGTCGCGGCCGGTTGATTTCAGCCGGTGGCGTACTGAACGGAATTGCCTTCCATGCTTTCATGGTAGGCATTGCACTGGTTGCGGCCGTTGCGCTTGGAGGCATAAAGCGCGGTATCCACCTTTTGGTAGAGCATCTCCGGCCCATTGGATTCCACCGCCATGCACAGCCCCATTGAAATGGTCACCGGCCCATAGACCTGTTTGGTTCCGGGGTCGCTGATTGTGGCCTTTTCGACTGCAGTGCATACCCGGTCTGCAATCTGCATTGCCGTGCTGCGACCCGCATCGCGGATGATGAAGCCAAACTCCTCGCCGCCGGTTCTGGCAACGAACGTGTTGCCACGCAGGTTGTCTATCAAAACCCTGGCAACACTGCGCAACACAAGATCGCCAACCGGATGGCCATAGGTATCGTTGAACGATTTGAAGTGATCAATGTCTCCGATCACAAGAGCCGTCTGTTCAAGGTTATCCGCCGTGCTGAAAATCGCTTTCATCTGCATGTCGAAGGCACGCCGATTGTTGAGGCCGGTCAACGCGTCAGTGTTGGCCAGACGCTTGTATGTATCGAGTTCGCGCCGGATGTCTTCAATATCGTCCGGCGCATCTGCCATATTTTCCATGATGCGTTCTGCACCATTGGTGTCTGCGTTGATGTCGCCAAGCGCCCGTGCCGCAGTATCGGCCAGAAATGCCCGGTCCACCGGCATGGTTGCCTGCATCTGACGCGCGGAGGTGAGATGACCGGGAACGATGGTCTTGACGCTGGAATTGGCCAGTGCCGGAAGTCCATCCATGTCAACCACAAGGTGCCAATGTCCCCCTTGCGGAACGACCAGGCGTGTCGGCGAAATCTTGGCCAGACCACCGAGAAATTTATGCGGCTTGAGTGTTTGGAAAAGTTTGAAATTGCGCCCATCAAGCAAGCGCACATTGTTGATGCAGGAAAGCGTGACTTCCACGACAGTCCCCGCAGGTTGTGCCTTCAGATCATAATGTGTGTAGCGAAATGCTTGTTTGGTCATATCTTGCCTGTCCCTAAAAATTATCGATAAGATATGACTGTCCGCCTTAAAACAAAGTTACTTATCCGCGCACTTTCGAGAAAGAAAAAACCCGACCAGAGGCCGGGTTTTATTAGCGTTCTACAATATAGTTGGCTTTACATGGCCTTCTGCAGGTTCTCGTCGATCTTGTCGAGGAAACCGGTGGTGGAAAGCCAAGGCTGGTCCGGCCCGATCAACAGCGCCAGGTCCTTGGTCATGTAACCGGACTCGACGGTTTCGATGCAGACCCTTTCGAGCGTGGAGGCAAAACGGGCAAGTTCGGCATTGTCGTCGAGCTTGGCGCGGTGGGCGAGACCACGCGTCCAGGCAAAGATCGATGCGATCGAGTTGGTGGAGGTTTCCTGACCCTTCTGGTGCTGGCGATAGTGACGGGTCACTGTGCCGTGTGCGGCTTCAGCTTCCACCGTCTTGCCGTCCGGCGTCATCAGAACAGAGGTCATCAGGCCGAGCGAGCCGAAGCCCTGTGCCACGATGTCGGACTGCACGTCGCCATCATAGTTTTTGCAGGCCCAGACATAGCCGCCGGACCACTTGAGCGCTGCAGCAACCATGTCGTCGATCAGGCGGTGTTCATACCAGATCTTCTTTTCTTCGTACTGCGCCTTGAATTCGCTCTCGTAGACTTCCTGGAACAGATCCTTGAAGCGTCCGTCATAGGCCTTCAGGATGGTGTTCTTGGTGGAAAGATAGCAGGGAACGCCGCGCATCAGGGCGTAGTTCAGTGAAGCACGCGCAAAGTCGCGGATGGAATCGTCGAGGTTGTACATTGCCATGGCAACGCCGGAGGAGGGTGCGTCAAACACTTCATGTTCGATCTCCTGGCCGTCTTCGCCGACAAACTTGATCGTCAGCTTGCCCTTGCCGGGGAAGCGGAAGTCGGTGGCGCGATACTGGTCGCCAAACGCATGACGGCCAACGATGATCGGCTGGGTCCAGCCGGGAACAAGACGCGGCACGTTCTTCATGATGATCGGCTCGCGGAAGATCACGCCGCCGAGAATGTTGCGGATCGTGCCATTCGGCGAGCGCCACATTTTCTTCAGGTTGAACTCTTCAACGCGGGCTTCGTCCGGCGTGATGGTCGCGCATTTGACACCCACACCATGCTTGTTGATGGCGTTTGCCGCGTCGATCGTGATCTGGTCGTTGGTCTCGTCACGCTTTTGAACGGAGAGGTCGTAATATTCGAGGTCGATGTCGAGATAAGGCAGGATCAGCTTGTCCTTGATAAACTGCCAGATGATGCGTGTCATCTCATCGCCGTCCATTTCGACGACGGGGTTCGCTACCTTGATCTTGCTCATATATCAGCCTCTTTCATTAAAGCGGGTTGTATCGCGCGGAAGACCCGCGTTGTTTCCGCTGCGCTATAGCATCTGGAATGTCCAACGCAAAGGCGCAGATCGGCAAAAAGCGGCAAAAATGAAGGGTCCGAAGCAGGGCGGGCGGTGTGAGGCGAGTTGACGCTAAACCTTTCTCACGCTTGCAAGCGAACGAAAAATGGCTATCGCTTTTTGTGCCGGAGAGTCGGCGCCTGATCCAATCCGTTTGAGCTGCCAAGATGTTTGAAAAAATCCTGTCCGCATTTGCCATCCTGCTCATCTGCTCGGGCAATGCATTTGCCGTTGACGCCGATCCCATGGTGCCCGTCAAGACCGTGGTCAACATCGCTGAAAAGACCTTCGATGAAAATGCGGAAAAAGATCCGAGCGCTGGCGATTACCTCACGTCCAAAGTGCTGAAAGCGAATTTCTCGTCGGCGTTTGTGGATGCCTTCGAGCGTGGCTCGAAGCGGGCTGAGGAGAATGATGAGCCTTTTATCGATTATGATCCGGTCAGTGGCGGACAGGATAGCTGCCCCCTGAAAGACGTGACCTATTCTGCCCCGGTCGAAAAGGATGGCGCCTATGAAATCACCATCCACTTCAAGTCGATTTATTGCTTCGGTCACGAATTTGCCGACGAAGTGGATCAGACTCGCTTTCGTGTGGTCATCGAAAACGGCAAGCCACTGATCGATGATATTACCAACGTTTTCCCCGATACCGACCCGATTTCCGTTCGCCAGGTGATGGGCGATTTTCTCGAGGAATAACCGGTGAAGACGGCGGCTTTCAAAGCCGTCGCAATCTCTGGATATGCTGGCTGATCTGCGTGCTGCCAAGCGTGGCGCCGTGGCCGATGTGAAAATGCGTCGAACCGTTGTCGATAAGCCTTTGCAGCTGATCCGCCACCAGCCTTGGATCATCCTCAAACGGCGGCCTTTTTGGATGTTTCAGCCTGATGATACCGCCAAGCAGAATGCCTGAAGCGACGAGATCACTGACCAGGGCGTTGCCGTTATCAAGAAGGACCGAAAGGGAGCCTTCCGTGTGGCCGGGCGTAAATTCCACATGCCCCTCTATGCCGAATTCCCGGAGCGAAAACTGTTCAAAACCCGCAAGCTCTATGTCAGCTTCGAAGGCGTCATAGGGCGCTGCCGCAAGGCCGGTCGCCTTGAACAACCGTCCGAATGGACCCGTCGGGCAATAGTGAATTTGCTTGGTATGATTGTAATAGAGCCGATCAGCCTGATGTGCGAGGATCGGTGCACCGGTCAGCTGCCGCAGCCGTGCTGCAGCCCCGGCATGATCGACATGGGCATGGGTAACGATAATCAGCTTGACGTCGCTCCAGTCCTTGCCGTCGCTTGCCAGCGCTGCGTGGAATTTCCCTGCCATACCCGGCAAGCCAGTATCGACGATGACGGCACCGCTGTCGGTTGAAATGACAAAGGCATTGATCATGTATAGTGGCGCAATCGGGACTCTGATGATACGCATGCTGTGCTCCTGTTGTTTCGGAAGCACTATCTATTTGTCTCAGACCGCGTTTGAGAAGAATGCACTTTTTTCTTCGCCACGCACCTGGAGGTAAGTATGGACTTTGCAGATTGGCACCGCCGCGACCCGCTCAACTGCCCGGCAGTGCGCGCACTTCAAACCATCAGCGGCAAGTGGAAGCCAGCCATTCTCTACTTTCTTTTTGAGGATACGCAGCGTTTTTCGCAGCTGCAAAAACGGCTGCCGGATCTCAGTCATAAGATGCTGACGCAGCAATTGCGGGAGCTGGAGGAGGCCGGTGTGATCTCGCGCCGGGTCTATCCCACAGTGCCGCCAAAGACAGAATATTCACTCACCCCTGCCGGACGCCAACTCGACAGCATTTTCATCGCGCTCTTTCAGTGGGGCGAGGCCAATCTGAATACACGGCAAGAGGCTCTGACGCTTTGATTTTGCCCATGAAGTGTGCAAGGGAACGCCAAACAGTGAGAAAGGCTTAACATGGCGGGCACGCACGGCAAGCGCGAGATGATCGCAGAAGGACCGGCAGTCATTCTGGTTCATCCGCAGCTGGGGGAAAATATCGGTATGGTCGCACGCGCCATGGCCAATTTCGGCCTGGCTGAACTGCGTCTGGTCAATCCGCGCGATGGCTGGCCCTCTGAAAAAGCCCGCTCTGCCGCCTCCAAGGCCGATCATGTCATTGACGGCGCCAAGCTTTACACATCGACGGAAGAGGCCATTGCTGACTTGAATTTTGTGTATGCTACGACTGCGCGCGACCGCGACGGCTTCAAGCCGGTTCGCGGCCCGGCAACAGCATCGGCGACGCTGCGCACGCGCTTCGCTGCGGGGGAAAAGACCGGCATCCTGTTCGGACGCGAAAAATCCGGTTTGACCAATGAGGAAGTGGCGCTTGCCGACGAAATCGTCACATTTCCGGTCAACCCCGCTTTCGCTTCGCTCAATATTGCCCAGGCCGTACTTCTCATGTCCTATGAGTGGATGAAAAGCGGCATGGAAGGCGATGAGGCGCTTCCTTTCCAGGCTGTTGAACAGCAGCCGGCGACCAAGGCCGACCTGCAGGGTCTGTTCGATCACGTGGAAGAGGCGCTCGATGCCCGCGGCTATTTCCGGCCCGCCGACAAAAAGCCAAAATTGATCGAGAACTTGAGAACGGTTTTCACAAGACCGTCCTTTACAGCGTCTGAAATCAGCGTGCTTCGTGGCGTCATTTCCTCGCTGGACCGCTTCACGCGGGATAATCCACGCGGGGCGGGGTCACCCAATCGCGCCAAGAAGCCGAATTTGCGCCCGCGCGGACCGGATGGTCACATCAAGGAATAGGCATTTGGAAGAAAATCCCGTCCTCATTTTCGACAGCGGAATCGGTGGACTGACCGTGTTGCGCGAGGCGCGGGTTCTGATGCCGGAACGAAATTTCGTCTATGTCGCCGACGACGCCGGCTTTCCCTATGGAAGCTGGAATGAACCGGAACTCAAAAGCCGCATTCTGGCGCTTTTTGAAGATCTGCTGGCGCGCTTCAAGCCGGTCGTTGTCGTCATTGCGTGCAACACGGCATTCACTCTGGCGGGGGCGGCGCTTAGGCAGACATTCCCGGAGATGACCTTTGTCGGTACGGTGCCGGCGATCAAACCGGCGGCCGAGCGCACCCGCTCCGGTCTGGTCTCGGTTCTCGCAACCCCCGGAACCGTCAAGCGCGCCTATACCCGCGACCTGATCGAATCCTTCGCCTCCCAATGCCATGTCCGTCTTGTCGGCTCACAGAACCTCGCCGCCATGGCCGAGCGCTATGTGCGGGGAGACGCGATCGCCGATGAAGATGTCCGGCGTGAAATCAGCGAATGTTTTCTCGAAAAGGACGGCCGCAAAACCGACATCGTCGTTCTTGCCTGTACGCATTATCCCTTCATGGCCAATACGTTCCGCCGCCTCGCACCCTGGCCGGTAGACTGGCTGGATCCCGCCGAAGCCATTGCGCGGCAGGCCCGCCGTCTTGTGCCGACAGTCAATCACCTGAAATCCGGAGACATGCCGGACATCGCATATTTTACCTCCGGCGAGACGGATTTTGCGACGAGGCGGCTGATACAGGGATTTGGACTGCAGGTTTGAAGCGCGCGCTTTGTGTTTGTGCTTTCTGTGCAACATTGATGTTTCAATACCGTCTGAGCGGTCATTCCAGATTGTACTTTCTTCAAACTGTTGTACCTTCCAGCCGTTCTTGAAGCACCAACAGGAGGTCTCGAAATGGCAGGCATGATCAATGCATCCGTTCAGTTTCGTTCGGCTGACCTTCTGCGACGTCGACTTCGCATCGTGCTTTCGGTCTATTACCGAGCAAACTGACGTCTTGAACTGCGGCAGAACCTGCCGCTTGGCCGAAACCTCAACTCTCTGACATAAACCACAGGTCTGTTATCCGCCGGAATCCGTCTTCCGTGCGCTGACGCCTGTTCCAAACGATGAAGGGATCAGTGCGTCTTGCGCCTGATAACACGCTTATGAGCTACGATATTTCTGAAAACCGGCCCGCATTGCGGGGAGCCATTGATTCTATCCTGGATGCGCACGGTCTCTGGCGCCTGCTGCTGGCTCTGCCGGTCGTTCTGGTGCAGCGGTCCAAACAAAATGAGCTGCTCGATCTGGAGCATCTGGATGCGCATCTGAGAAAGGATATGGGTTTGCCGCCGCCACCTGGGAAAAACATGCCGCGGCCTCCCGATCCCTGGCGCTTTTGAGGCGTTTCTCGCAGTTCAGAGGCGAGTCTGACACGAAAAGCGGGACTTGGCGGAGTGAAAACGCTTTCGTTCCGCCCGTTTCCACATCCTGAAGCTCTGGGCAAAAAGCGCAACTCAATAAATGCCGATTGTGAAAATTGCATAACAATTTGTCATTTATATTCAGCGTCTTGCATCTAATTTGTGCAAACTGTGAATTTCGCCTCCGACGCTAACTATATAGGCACTCTTTGCTTGAATTGATGGTTGGATGTGGCTATACACGCCCATCGGTTGATTTCGTCAGGAGGTGGGCCTTGAGTGAGAATATCAATCTTGATGACTATGTTCTCTCGGAAGACGAAGAGTTCATGAATCCAAATCAGCGCGCCTATTTCCGGGCAAAGCTGATCAACTGGAAAAACGACATTCTCCGCGAGGCGCGTGAAACGCTGGACCATCTCGCGGAGGAAAGCGCTAACCATTCTGACATTGCTGACAGAGCATCCTCAGAAACAGACAGGGCAATCGAATTGAGAGCCCGTGACCGTCAGCGCAAGCTGATTTCCAAAATCGATGCAGCGCTCGCGCGTATTGACGATGGGACATACGGTTATTGTGAAGAGACCGGTGAGCCGATCAGCCTCAAGCGGCTGGACGCCCGCCCGATCGCGACACTGTCGATTGAAGCGCAGGAACGTCACGAGCGCCGCGAAAAAGTCTATCGCGACGAATAAGAATTCAGCCTGCCAGCGCCTTCCAAAGCGCTGGCAGGCTGAAAACGCTTGATCGCGCGTCTACTCTCAAAATACTGCCCTGCAATCGATCGCCTTCGCAGGCGCTTTTATTTCTGTTTCCGCTGCAATTCGTCGAGAATCAGGCGGACCCTATCCTCCAGATCATCCTCATCGGAATGCTGCTGCGGCATACGTTTGGCCACTGCAGCAGCCGTGGCTGCCTGCGCCGGCGGCTGGCTGCGCTCCGTTATGGGCGGAGACCAGGTTTTTGCCGGCTGCACCTGTGGTGTCTGTGAGGCCGGAATGTCACCCGCCTGCGGTCGTCCATCAAGGACGCGGCTAAACGCGCTTTCGCGCATATTCGCAGCCGTCGTCGGCGCGCGGCTCTGATGGGGGCGAGGTTGCGGCGGTGGCGTCGTCGTCGGTTGGACGGCGTCTTCGCCGAGAAGCCGCTTGCGCGCCGCCTCAAGAATGGCCTCTGCGGCTTCCTGTTTCAGCCGCGCTTCCAGTTCATCCTCGGCCGGTTCGCTGCGGGCAAAAGATTGTTGCGGATTCCGCACCTGACCAGCACGCGAAGGTTCAAAGGCTTCTTCGGTTTGGTAGTCGCGGGAAAGGGCAGCAGCTTCAGGCCCGTAGGCATAGTCATCGTCCTCGAAGGGCTGCCTTGTCTGCTGGCGCGGCGCGTGCGTCTCCTGGCGCATCTGTTGCTGTGCGGGTCTGCGCGGCTGCTGACGGGGCTGTTCCGGCATTTTCGGCTGAACGGGCGCTGCACTTTGGGTGCGCGGCTGAGTTTCAGCGACGGCCCCATGGTCTTTGGTTTCGACAACGAGGTCGGCGGGGCCGCCGATCATGATCAGATGCTCAACATTATCGCGGCGCACCAGGATCAAGCGCCTACGCACGTCGAGCGCCACCGATTCCACCACGGCGAGACGGCGCTGCGAACCCGTTCCAGGCAGTGCGAAAAAGCGCGATTTGCGGTTCTTGATGATCCACAGGATCATAGCAAAAGCACCAAGTGCAACGCCCACGCCAACAAAAGCCGGCAGCAGCTGTCCTGCAAAATCGATATCCATCTTACCTTATGCCCCGCATCGCGATAGCAAAGCTTTGTTGTGATTTGCCAGCCAGTGCAAGAGCCGAGCAGACATTTGCGGTAGAAAGTAACAGCTAAGTTGCCGCAGCCTAGCATTACAGGCTTGATTTCGTGTCATGAAAGCCGGGCAAAACTCTCCATCGGGCTTGCGCAAATGGCCTAATCTCTGTGAATTGTAACCAATGGCGATTGATTCCCGAAGCATACTGCGCCGTTGGCAACAACGGCGCGTAAACGCCGTAAGGCCAGCCGTTCGGGACCTGGAATGCCAGCGAGGAATGGATGACTGAATTCAAACAGGCAAGCGACTATAAGGTGCCGGCGGTCGAAAAAGCGGTTCGCCCCGGTGCAATCCTTCGTGTTGCCCTTCTGGCCCTTGTCTTGACCGCCACCACCGGCGCCTTCATCCTGTTTCGCGATCAGCTTGAAAATCAGGTCGTGCTGGGTGTGCTGGGCGTCCTTGCCATGGTCGGCATCTTCTTCCTTGTATCGGCTTTCATCGGCTTTATCGAGATCATGCCGCAGTCGCGGCAGGACGAGCTTGCCCGTGCCTTTCTGGATGGCCATCCCAACGGCGCGCTGATTACCGGGCGCAAAGGCAATATTATCTATGCCAACAAGGCCTATGCCGCACTCACCGGCAGCCAAGGCAAGAAGGCCGTGCAGTCGCTCGAAACGCTGCTTTCCCATCATGCCGATTCCAACGAGGCGCTATACCGGCTCTTTTCATCGCTGCGGGAAGGCAAGTCCGGCTACGAAGAGTTCCGGCTTCCCAAACCGCTCGGCGGCGGCGCGGATATCAATGCCGGCGGCCACTGGTATCGCTTGAGCGCCCGCGTTCTGCCGCTGGAAGATTCGGCCAAGAACCCGCTCTACATCTGGCTGATCAGCGATATCACCCGCGAGCGTGATACGCAGGAGAGCTATTTCCGCGAATTGCAAAGCGCAATCGACTATCTCGATCATGCGCCCGCGGGCTTCTTCTCCTCTGACCGCCGCGGCAAGATCCAATATCTGAACGCCACGCTGGCCGACTGGCTTGGCCTTGACCTGACATCATTCCATCCGGGCTCCTATGCCATCGGCGATCTTGTCGCGGGCGAGGGGCTGGCGCTCATCCAGTCCGTGTCGCCCGATCCCGGGCACAAGAAGACGGCAACGCTCGATCTCGACCTGCGCAAGGTCAACGGACAAAGCCTGCCGGTGCGGCTTGTGCACCAGGTGGCGCTTGGGCGCGATGGCAAGCCGGGCGAAAGCCGCACCATCGTGTTGGGCCGCGAGCCGCAAGCGGCCAACGACCAGAACGATTCAGCGGCTGCAGCACGCTTCAACCGCTTTTTCAACAACACACCGATGGCCATTGCCTCGGTGGACGGCAACGGACGTATCCTGCGCACCAATGCCTCGTTCCTGCGCATGTTCTCCAGCGTCGTATCGCGCGACGAGATGGAAAAGGGTGCCTTGTTCGAGCTGGTTGTCGCCGAAAACGACCGGCAAGCTCTCGCCTCTGCGCTCGACAGCGCCCGCGGTCGCCAAAGCGATATTGCACCTTTCGAATCCCGCCATCCGGTCGAAGAAGGTCGCTATTTCCGCTTTTATGTGAACGCCGTCATTGACCAGAGCGATGAAGCGCCCGAAGAGGCCGCCATCATCTATGCGGTGGAGACCACCGCGCAGAAAGAACTCGAACAGCAGATGGCGCAGACGCAGAAGATGAATGCGGTCGGCACGCTGGCCGGTGGCATCGCGCACGACTTCAACAATGTGCTGACCGCCATCCTTCTGTCTTCCGACCACCTGCTGCTGCAGGCCCGTCAATCGGACGCGACCTTTGCTGATCTGATGGAAATCAAGCGCAATGCCAATCGTGCGGCGGTGCTGGTGCGTCAGCTTCTGGCCTTCTCGCGCAAACAGACGATGCGCCCCACCGTGCTCAATCTCACCGACGTCGTCGGCGACTTGCGCATGCTGGTCGATCGCCTGACCTCGACCAACGTCAAGCTCGAAATCGATTATGGTCGCGACCTCTGGCCGGTCAAGACAGACTTGTCTCAGTTCGAGCAGGTCTTGATCAATCTCTGTGTCAACGCCCGCGACGCCATGCCGGAAGGCGGCACGATTACCATTCGCACCCGCAATGTGCAGGCTGGCGACGTGGCGGATATGAACCTCCGCGGCTTGCCGCCGGAAGATTTTGTCATGGTCGCCGTAGAGGATACCGGCACCGGCATGTCGCAGGAGATCATGGACAAGATCTTCGAACCCTTCTTCACCACCAAGGAAGTGGGCAAGGGGACAGGCCTTGGTCTCGCCATGGTCTATGGCATCGTCACCCAGTCGGGCGGTTATATCTTCCCCGAATCCGAAGTCGGCAAGGGTACGATCTTCCGTCTCTTCCTGCCGCGCTTCGTTCCGGAAGTTCAGCCCGTTCAGACCATCGAAGGTCAGGTCGTGGCGCAAGCTGCGCCAGCACCGGCAGCTTCCTCTGCGAAGGACGAGGACATTGACCTCACTGGCAAGTCAGCCGTCGTTCTTCTGGTTGAAGACGAAGAGGCCGTTCGCCGCGGTGGCAAGCGCATGCTGGAAACCCGCGGCTACGAGGTGCACGAAGCCGGCTCCGGCGTCGAGGCGCTTGAGGTCATGGAAGAGCTTGAGGGCAAGGTCGATATTGTGGTTTCCGACGTTGTCATGCCGGAGATGGACGGCCCGACGCTGCTGCGCGAACTGCGCAAGACCTATGGCCCCGACTTGAAGTTCATCTTCGTGTCCGGCTACGCCGAGGACGCCTTCGCCAAGAACCTGCCGGAAGACGCCAAGTTCGGCTTCCTGCCCAAGCCCTTCTCGCTTAAGCAGCTCGCCGCTGCCGTGCGGGAAATGCTGGACAGCTGATCGGCAAAAGGAATCTGAAAACAGCGCTTTACGGCGCAATCCGGAATCATTTTGCAAGCAACTTGAATCAGTTTCTCAAGATCAGCGACGGTGGCCAGTTCACCGTTTCAAGTGCCGTGTCAGCCGGTTGTCGAGCTTTGCCAGTATGTTGCGAATGACCTCGACAATGATCAGGTAGAAGATCGCGGCCCAGAGGTAAGCCTGGAAATCGAAGGTCTTGGAATAGGCATATTTTGTCACGCCCATCAGGTCATAGACAGTGACAATGGCCACGATCGCAGACCCTTTGATCATCAAAATGACCTCGTTGCCATAGGGACGTAATGCGACGATCAGGGCCTGCGGCATGATGATCTTCACGAAGGCCACGCGCCGGCTGATCCCGAGTGAATCGGCTGCCTCACGCTGTGACTTCGGAACACTCTCGATTGCCCCGCGAAGGATCTCAGCCTGGTAGGCGGCAGTGTTGAGCATGAAGGACAGGAACGCACAGTTCCAGGCATCGCGAAAGAACCACCAAAGCCCGATCGCGTCGATCTCGTCGCGAAAGCTGCCGACGCCGTAATAGATCAGAAACAGCTGTGCAAGCAGCGGTGTAGAGCGAAACACATAGACATACAGGTAAGCCAGCGTGCTCACGAACGGGTTCCTCGACATGCGGGCGAAAGCGACGGGAACGGAAAGAACCGCCCCGGCCAGAATGGATATTCCCACCAGCGACAATGTCACCCAGACGCCGGAGAGATAACGGTCGCCATATCGCGCAACCTTCTCTTCAGACCATCCAGCGATCACCATATAGATCAGATTTGCAAAGAGCGCCGCCCAGACAAGGAGAAGCGTCACGCCGATGACACGCGCCCAAGTCAACCCCTTTTTGGGTGGTGGAGGCGCAGGTTGCGGCGGTATCAGATCCGAGGCGTACATCACCGCTCCTCCGCTTTCCTGGCCCACTTATCTGTCCGCGAAAGAACGCCTGACGAGAGCAGCGACAGCAAGAGGTAAATAAGACAGGCAATGCCGTAAAACAGAAACGGCTCTTTCGTTATCCTGGCCGCGATACCTGCCTGCCGCATGATATCGGGCAAGCCAACGATGGAGACGAGCGCCGTGTCTTTCAGGAGCACCATCCAGAGATTTCCAAGGCCGGGCAGGGCGATGCGCACGAGTTGCGGCAGAACAATCAGGATCAGCGTTTTCCGCCGACCGAGGCCCAAGGCTTCTCCAGCCTCGTACTGGCCTTGGGGGATTGCCTGAAAGGCCGATTGCAGCACCTCTGAACAATAGGCCGAAAACACCACCGCCAGTGCGGCCATACCGGCTGCGAATGCATTGATATTGATCGTCTCGTCAAAACCGAGCAGGGAAATCAGGCTCTGGATGGCGATCTGCAAGCCGTAATAGACGATGAAGATCGTGAGAAGTTCGGGAAGGGCACGAAAGATCGTGGTATAGAGATTGACTGACAGCTGCAGGTAGCGGTCTTCGGCGCGCTTGGCCAAGGCAATGAGAAAGCCGAGTACCAGCCCGATTGGCAAGGTCGCTACGGCCAGTGAAGCGGTGACCCAAACACCGAAAGCAATTTCGTCCATCCAGCCTGCGTCGCCACAGGAAAGAAGACCGCTGCCAAAAAGCGTGAAAAAGCCAAATCGACCGCATAGCGGATCGATCACGTGACCGAATGCGGAGAGTATTTCACTCATCCATTTTCCCCGAACACTGCCTTAAGGCAGTTCTTGTTCTTGTCATAGTCGGACAAAAAAGGCGGAAGGGCAACCCTTCCGCCTGATCGATGGCATACAGGGCGAGCTTATTCCCCGTACACGTCGAAATCGAAATACTTGTCGTTGATTTCCTTGTACTTGCCGTTGGCGCGGATCGCCGCGATGGCGTCGGTGAACTTAGCTGCCAGCGGATCGCCCTTGCGCACGCCAATGCCGGCACCTGCGCCGTTGATTTCAGGATCGATCGGCAATGTACCGAGGATCTTGCAGCATGCGCCGGCATCGCTGTTGACCCACTCGCTCAACACCACCACGTCGTCGATGACGGCGTCCACACGACCGTTTTCCAGATCAAGCTTATATTCGTCAGCCGTGGGATACATCTTCAATTCCGCAGAACCGAGATGGGCTTCTGCGTAGTTGGAATGCGTTGTCGAGCCCTGCGCGCCGATCACCTTACCGGCAAGCGCCGCGTCGGTTGCTTCTGCAATGTCGGAATCCTTCGGCACGGCAATCGCCGGCGGTGTATTGTAATATTTCTTGGAGAAGTCGATCTGCTCAAGGCGCTCCGGCGTGATCGACATGGATGCGATGATTGCGTCAAACTTTTTCGCCTGAAGGGCAGGGATCATGCCATCCCAATCGTTTGTCACGAATTCGCACTCTGCCTTCATTTCTTCGCAGAGAGCCTTTGCAATATCGACGTCAAAACCTGTCAACGTGCCATCAGCCTCAAGGTTGTTGAAGGGCGGGTAGGCGCCTTCCGTACCGATGATGATCTTTTCGCCGTCGGCAAGTGCTGACCCTGCGACAAGGCTGAGCGCCGTCGCTGCGGCAAAGGCGAGTTTACGGGAAATCTTCATGTTATCCTCTCTGTTGGTTGGCGCCGGTTTTCATATTTTGTGTCGACGCGCAAATGAAGCTTTTGCTTCACCTTGGCCCGGAGTTTCATATTGTTTGTGAATAAAATGCAACAGAATTTGATAATATAGGCGGATTTTTTTGATCGCTTGGAAAAAGTTCCACTCAGCGGCGGCGCAAATTGCAGGTCCGTTCCACGAAATCGGCAAGGGCTTGTGTGTCGTCAAGATCAAAGACAGGCAAATCCGCATTGTCGACCGGATGGTCAGCTGCAATCGCCTTGATCCAAGGGTCTTGCGGCGCAAGCGGCGTCGTGTTCTTGGCATCCAGACGGCGTGCTTCTATCTTTGGAACAGGCTCACGTTTGTAGCCCTCGATCAGCACCAGATCGCATGGCGCTATGCGCGCCAGAATGTCGTCAAAGGCCGGTTCCGGCGCGCCGCGCAATTCATGCATGATCGCAAAGCGTGTGCCTGAAACGATGGTGACCTCATGTGCACCCGCCTGCCGATGGCGGAAACTGTCAGCACCGACCTTGTCGATGTCGAAGTCATGATGAGCATGTTTGATGGTCGAAACCTTGTAACCGCGTGCCGTCAGTTCTTCCACCAGGCGCACCGTCAAGCCGGTCTTGCCGGAATTTTTCCACCCTGCGATACCAAGCACGGGCGGTCGGGAAGAGGAGGCCACACGCTTTTCCGCTTCCGCGAACTCTGCCGGCGTATTGATATTGAAAAACGGGTTTTCAGCGCCGATGGCCGGGCTGAACTCCACCATTTTCAAGTTGTTTGCCGCAGCGAAAGCCATGATCGAGCGATGACCGTCGCCTGCAAGCCAATCGGCCAGTTTGCCTTTCAGCTTGATCGGCCAAAGTGCGAATGCCGGCTCCGGGCGTCCCTGCCACATGGCCATTGCAATCATTGTTTCATCGTCGCAGGCCGCGGCGAGGCGCGACGCCAGATTGGCAGGGAAAAACGGCCCATCCGTCGGCACACTCAGCATATGAGTCGCACCCCCGACAGTCGACGAAACCGCATCCAGACCGGCGAGAATTCCAGCAAGCGGGCCTTGAAAACCGCCAACAGTGTCGGTCACCAGCGGGAAGCCGCAATTTGCAAGCTCGGCATCGCCGCTGTTGATGAAAACAGGCTCATGCCCTGCCGAGCGCAATCTGTCGGCGATAAAGACGGCCAGCGGTCTGCCCTCGATCTCCATCAACGCCTTGTTGCGACCCATTCGGGTGGATCGCCCCCCGGCGAGGACTACGGCCGCAATTGTGCTCTCAATCATCGTCTCACCGCGCCAATGCGCCCTCTCGTCGGTCAATCGACCAAACATAGAGTGTGGATGCAAGCGACAAAATGCCGGTCAGAAGCATGATCCCGAGCAACAGCAATGCACCACGCTCGGGCGTCAGCAATGCGCCGGTGATCGCGGCCAGAAGGGCTGCCCCACCGATCGTCACTGCGCCGCCGAGACCTGATGCCGAGCCGGCAAGATGTGGCCGCACACTGACCATCCCCGCGTTTGCGCTGGGCAGGGTCAGGCCATTGCCAAATCCAATCAGGGTCAACGGCCCAAAAAAGCTGACGGCAGTGTGGTAACCGAAGGCAAAGAGAAGAAGGCTGGTCAAAATGCCAAGCGTTGCGGAAACGGCGCCAGATGTCATCATGACGTTGACGCCGGCGGTCGCGGCAAACCGGCCGGAAAGAAAATTGCCGACAATATAGCCGATGGCCGGCACCGCCAGAGCATAGCCAAGAAGCGCATCTTCAAGCCCCAGCGTCGTGGAGCCCACATAGGGCGCACCGCCCAAGAACACGTAATAGCCGCTGGTGGTGAAGGTGGCCGTGAACGTGTAGCCCCAGAAGCGGCGCGAGCCGAAAAGCTCGGGCCAGTCGCGAAATTGCCTGGAAAAGGAGCTTGATGGATTGGCGTTGGTTTCGCCAAGATCAAAATAGGAAAGGATAAGGACGACAAGCCCCATCGCTGCCTGGCTGATAAAGATTGCCTGCCAGCCAAACTCGCTTCCCAGATAGCCACCGGCAACGGGGCCAACCATGGGAATGAGTGTCATGCCCATGGTGACATAGCCGATCATTGAGGCTGCCTTTTCCATCGGCACCATGTCGCGCACCACCGCGCGCGAAAGCACCATGCCGCCGGTCGCAATTGTTTGAATGACGCGAAAGAAAAGGAAAAATTCGATCTGTGAGACGGCGGCGCAGGCAAGGCTTGCCACGATGAGGATGATGAGCGAAGTCAGATAAACGGGGCGACGCCCATAGCGGTCGGACAAGGGACCGATAATGAGCTGCACAACGGCTGTCGCGCCAAGAAAGGCGGACACGGACAGCTGCATCGTGGCGTAGCTGGCGCCAAACCAATCAGCCATGCTGCTGAGTGCCGGCAGGTGCATGTTAGTGGCCAGTGCCCCAAGCCCCGCCATGAAAATCAGGGTTGTTATATTTGGCGGCGTCGAACGCACAAGGAATTTCGATTGGGTTTTCAAACACTACCTCTCAATGCATGACGCGCGGCGCGGACTTCTGCGCCAACTCGCGCGTGCGCAGCTTGTTTTCCCGGTAGAACGTGTAAAGACCCGAGACAATAACGACGGCTGCACCCGACAACATGAATTTGTCCGGCAGACTGCCGAACATGAAAAAGCCAAGCAGGATCGCCCATAGCAAGCCGGTATAGCGGAACGGCGCAATGAACGAAACCTCACCAATCCGCATGGCAGCAATCAGAGACTGATAACCGATCAGCAGAAAAACGGATGCAAGCGTCAGACGCAGAAGATCACCGAGCGTCATCGGCTGCCAGCCACCCAGCGGCACAATGAGCAACGCGCCAAGCGATGTGATCGACACGGTGGTAACAAGCGTTACGAAAAGGGAAGGAATGTGCTGAGGCACCCTGCGCGTCAGCAGGTCGCGTCCAGCGGCAAAGATCACGCTGATGAAAACAAGAATGGAGGCTGCGTCGAAACTTGCTGCACCTGGCCGAATGATGATCATCACGCCGACAAAACCGATAATGATGGCGCTCCAACGCCGCCAGCCAACGGACTCGGCAAAAAAGATGGCCGCCCCAAGTGTGACGGCAAGCGGAATGAACTGGACGATTGACGCCGCAATGGCCAGCGGCACCACCGCAAGCGCCAGGATATAGGTCATCGTCGCGCACATTTCCGCGCCGACACGAAGCAGAAGAATCGGATTGCCGATGGTTTTGAGTGGACGCAGCGCGCTGAAATGCGCCGCCATGGCAAAAATCAGAACGCTGGAAATAATCCCGCGCACGAAAATGATCTGCCCGGTACTCAGTGTATCCAGCGTGGATTTCACCAGCGCATCGTTGATCGTATAGCCTGCCATGGCCATCGACATGAGGATAGAGCCCTTGATATTGTTGGAAAGCACCATTTTGAAGTCAGGCCTGCGGAATCGAATTTGACGCGACAATATAGTAAGTATGCTTCGCGACAACAGAATTCGTCAGTCTGCGCTATCAGAGCAAGGGAGGGCTATCAGTTCTGCAACTGATAAATCGTATAGGACTTGTCCAATTGCTCCTCTGAAGGATCGTCCAGATTGGCTTCATAGGTTGGATCGACGGTGAAGTCCTGTAGCACGAACTGGCCGTTTTCAAATTTCCAGGTTCCCGAGGACCATGCATCGCCCAGGCCGCGCCACTTGTTGAAACTGGTAAGCGTCATTGTCTCGGGATCGAAGCTGGGATTGACCAGAAGAAGCTCTGCACTGAAACCTTTGAGCGTGGGCTCTCTTTCCAGTTTGGTCATCGTATCATCCCCATCTTCATAGGCATAGTCGAAGAGAGGCATCGGCAGGGCGATCAGCGAGGCCGGGGAATCTTTGTTGGCAAATAGATAGGCAACAATAAAATTATAGGCACCTGCGGCGCAGAACACTTCATAGAGCGTTCCTTCGCGGTCTTCGCCAGCGGGATCGTAGGACGTGTCTTTCCACTTCAGCAGGTAGGCTTTGTCCTGAAAATAGTCGCCGTCGGCGTTCTGCTCGGCGTCGCAATTCTCCCCCAAAGCCGCAAGCATCTGCGCGCGCGCTGCCCCCAGCTCAGAATCGTCGTCCGCAAGCGAAGTGCCTGCAAAAGCCATGCTGAAAGAGAAAAGGGCGGTAACCGCCAAGCCCGTCAGTGATCGCATTGTTTCCCCCAGAAAACTGTGTCAGCCGCCTGTCATGCTCATATGACGTTCAACAGCCGGTTTTTTATTCTGGCGATTGATGTCAAAATCATGTCCCAGAGGTTTCCGACCGATCGCCTCGTCGATAGCATTCAAAAGCAATTCGTTGCCCTCCGAAGCTCTCAGCGGCGCGCGCAAATCGGCCGCATCTTCCTGCCCCAGGCACATGAACAGCGTTCCCGTGCAGGTCAGGCGCACCCGATTGCAGCTTTCACAGAAATTATGCGTCAAAGGCGTGATGAAGCCCAACCGCCCGCCGGTCTCCTGAACCTCGACATAGCGGGCAGGGCCTCCGGTCTTATAAGGAATGTCGTTCAGCGTATAGCGCTCGGAAAGGCGTGCGCGCACTTGCGAAAGCGGCAGGTATTGGTCCGTTCTGTCTTCGCTGATGTCGCCAAGCGGCATGGTTTCAATGAGCGTGAAATCCATTCCCCGCCCATGCGCCCATTCCAGCATTTGCGGAATTTCGGCCTCGTTGAAGCCTTTCAGCGCAACAGCGTTGATCTTGATCTGAAGCCCGGCCTTCTGGGCAGCGTCCAGGCCCGCCATCACCTGTTCCAGGTTGCCCCAGCGCGTGATGCTGTGGAACTTTTCCGGATCCAGCGTATCGAGCGAAACGTTAATCCGCCGCACGCCAGCCTCGGCAAGCTCTTCGGCAAAACGCGCAAGCTGCGTCCCATTGGTCGTTAGCGTCAGCTCGTCCAGTTCGCCGTTCTTCACCTTATCGCCAAGAGCACGAACCAGATACATGATGTTCTTGCGCACCAGTGGCTCGCCGCCGGTCAGCCGGATCTTGCGCACCCCGCGGCTGATGAAGGCGGAACAGAGACGCTCCAACTCTTCCAATGTCAGAAGATCGCGTTTCGGCAGAAATGTCATGTTTTCCGCCATGCAATAGGTGCAGCGAAGGTCGCAACGGTCGGTCACCGAAACGCGCAGATACGTGACGGCACGACCGAACGGGTCAATGAGCGGCGCCATCCTGTCAGCTCTGATCTCGGCTACGTGATCGTTCACTTTGCTTCCTCCGGGTGTCGGAATTTTCTTTTTAATGTCGTAGGCTCTGACCCTTGCGTCAAGAGCCAGCAAGCCGCAAATAGGGCCTTTGACCCGATCATGAAAGCCTGCCTGCAGAAAGTGACGCAAAAATGAGCGATGTCTGGCCCCAGTCCCTGCGTGTCTCCAAGGATCGCAAATCACTCACAATCGCATTCGATGACGGGCAGAGTTTTTCATTGCCAGCCGAAATGCTGCGTGTCCTCTCTCCTTCAGCGGAGGTGCAGGGCCACGCGCCGGACCAGAAGGTGACGGTGCCGGGTAAACGCAATGTCGAGATCGTTTCAGTCCAGCCAAACGGTAACTATGCCGTGCGCATCGGCTTTGACGATATGCACAACACCGGCATCTATACATGGAGATATCTGCGCGAACTCGGCGAACGCGGCAACGAACTCTTTGCCGCTTATGAGCAGGAATTGCGAGAGAAGGGCCTGAGCCGGGATTGAGTGGGAATCCGCAGATTATTTTGCGGCTTTTTCCCTTGCGATCAGAAAACCTGTGAGATTTTCCATCGTTTGCGCCACAGATTCGCATTGCGGCAAGCTGACCTGTCCCATCACCTCTTCAATCAAGGCCGTTTGCAGGCGCATGGCATCTTCGGCAACCTTGCGTCCCTTATCGGTGAGTGAAAGACGCAGAACCCGTTTGTCTGCCGCATCGCTGCGCCGTTCGATCAGTCCCTTTTTCTCCATATGGGGTAGAAGCATGCTCATGTTGGAGCGACCGACAAGCAGTTTGCGCGCAAGCTCTTGCTGGGTCATTCCCTCAAAACGGTAGAGATTGGCAAGAATATCCAAATGCGGAAGCTTGATGCCGAACTTTGCAATTTCTCGCGCCAGTGCCTGATTCATCATCTGACAGCCACGACCCACAGCCACCCAGGTACGAAACCGGGGGTTATCCCACGGGAAATGATTGCTGCTATTCAAGGTCTGCCTCTGCCAATTCTCTTTCCGAAAGTCTTACCGTCTAAAAATACAATCTTCCACCCCTGTATGACATAGTGCTTGAAAAATGTTCAACAGTGCACAATAATGTTCAACATTGAACAAAGTTTTGGAGAGCATCATGTCGCGTCGACTCACCCGCTTTATTGGAAAGTTGATCAACGCCGTAGGCTGGGTCTCGCCGACATTCGGCGGCCGTATGGCTTTCTATTTGTTCTCGCGAACCGCAACGCGCACGCCAAAGAGCGACAAGGAAAAGGCGGTCATTGCGGCGGCGATACCGGTTTTCGCGCAGGCGCAAACGCGGACGGTCGTGCTTTCAGAGGGAAAAGCGGTGGCGCATGTCTTTCCGGCCAAAGCTGCGAACGGCGGGCCTCGCGTTTTACTCACCCATGGTTGGAATTCCAGCGCCCTGTACATGGTTGGCATGATTGAAGGGCTTCGTTCTGCTGGAGCCGAAGTCGTTGCACTCGATCTTCCCGGCCATGGAGCATCGCCTGGAAGACGCCTGCATGCTGCGCTTGCGGTTGAAGCGATTTCCAAGACCTGCGAGCAGCTTGGCCCCTTTGATTTGATGGTTGGCCACTCTTTCGGCGGTTATATGACTGTGGCCAGTGTCCGCGGCGTTCTGCAGGGGCTTTATAAACCGCAGCCTCGCAAGGTTGTCACCATAGCCTCGCCCTCAGACGTGCGCATTGTTTTTGGTCGCTATGTCAAAATGCTGGGATTGTCGAAATCGGTGCACAATGGCTTGATCAGCAGGATAGAAGCGATTTCGGGCCGTAAGGTTGAGGACTTTTTTGGTCCCAAAATGCTTTCGGAGGCCGGTGTTGAGGCTCTCGTCCTCCATGCGGAAGATGACAAGGAAGTCGACGCCAATGCCGCGCGCCAATACGCTGATGCGGGGCCGCAGGTGCAGTTGCAGTGGTTGAACGGCCTTGGCCACCGCCGCATTGTCAATTCGCCTGAAGCAATTGTCGCGGTAACAAGTTTTGCCGCCTGAAGGCTGCTTTCCGCTTGCGCCCGCCGCTTGCCGCAGTAAAACTCTGCCCGCGTTTGGCAAGCCAGGGGGCGATCATGAAGACTGTTCAGTCGGTAGCGGAATTACAGGCGGCATACGGCATGCCCGGCAAGACCTCTCTGGTGAAAGTCACTGCGGCACTCACCCCTGAATATCGACGTATGATCGAGGCGTCTCCGTTTCTCGCCATCGCCACGGTCGGCGAAGAGGGAACGGATTGCTCGCCGCGCGGCGATGCCGGCAGCGTCATTCATATCGAAGATGAAAAGACCCTCTACCTGCCGGATTGGCGTGGCAACAACCGCATCGACACGCTTGCCAATATTGTGCGTGATCCGCGCGTATCGCTGATGTTTCTTATCCCCGGTTCCACCTCGGTGATGCGGGTCAACGGCCATGCTGTTGTGACAATGGACGAGACGGTGACCAGCCGCTTCGAAATGGATGGCAAACATCCGCGTTCCGTTGTGGTCATTGGGATTGACGAGGTCTATTTCCAGTGCGCGCGCGCCGTGATGCGTGCAGACCTCTGGAATCCTCAGAAATTTCACGACCCCAAATCTCTGCCCACCGCTGGCGAGATGACCAGGGCCGCAGAAGCTGGTTTCGACAGCCAAACCTATGATCGAGAGTGGCCAGAACGCGCTGCCCAAACCATGTGGTAATCAAATATGAAAATCTATCTCGCCGGGCCGGAAGTCTTCCTGCCCGATGCAAAGGATGTTTTGCGCCTGAAGGCAGACATGGCGCGCGGTTACGGTTTCGAACCGCTTGCACCGGGCGACAATCAGATCGAAACCTCAGGCACGCGCCGCGAGATGGGCTATAAAATCAATGGCTTTGACGAAGCCCTGATGGATGCAGCCGATGGCATCATTGCCAATCTAACCCCGTTCCGTGGCCCGGGAGCCGATCCGGGGACCTGTTACGAGGTCGGTTACATGTGCGCCAAAGGCAAGGCTGCTTTCGCTTATACCAATGATGCCAGAACTTATTTCGAACGCGTCTCCGATCTGAATGACGGGAAACTGAGCGATGCCTCTGAGGGCCGCTTTTTCGATGCCGAAGGACTGGCGGTCGAGAATTTCGATATGGCTGAAAACCTGATGCTTGTCGGCGGTATCGAACGCCGGGGTGGCAAGGTCATCACCCATGCCGCGGCAGCAGACGCCCGCTATACCGATTTGGCAGCTTTTGAGGAGTGCCTGCGCCTGATGGCGCAAGCGCATCTTTGAGTTTACGGCCCGATCGATTTCCAAAGAAAAGCCAGCAAGATCACCCTGATCGACCTTCTGCCGAGGGCGCTTGCGCTGCTGGAGATAACGCTGTTTCAGCGGGAAATGACCGGTCGTCTCTATGACGCACTCGCCGAAATCTCAAAGCAAAGGCGGGAGGCGGTCGTTTTCAGCTGAGTCGTGCCTAACGGCGGTAAAGCATCCAGGTCTTGTTGCTTTCCTTTTTCATGCCGTCTTCAAACATTCTGACCTGATTGCGGCCATCATTCTTGGCACAATAAAGGGCAATGTCGCTCTTGCTGTAGAGTTCATTCGGCTCGTCAGCTTCCGACGCCATGCAGATGCCGAGCGACATGGTGACAGGACCATAATCGACGCCTGTCTTGGAGTTCTTGAACGGGGTTGCAGCCAGTGCCTTGCGGATGCGCTCGGCAATCTGCATAGCTTCAACGTCTGAATTGCCCTCGATGACGATGGCGAATTCTTCACCCCCGGTGCGGGCAACAAACACATCGCGGCGAACATTGGCACGGATGATATTGGCCACCGTTGCCAGAATCTTGTCGCCGACGGGGTGGCCAAACGTATCGTTGATCTTCTTGAAGTGATCAATATCACCGATGACGAGCGCGGTAACGGAGCGATTGGTCTGGCGATTGTAGATGGCCGCGAGCTTTTCGTCGAAGGCACGGCGGTTTGAAAGCCGCGTCAGCGAATCGGTGTTGGCGATGCGCTTGTATTCGTCCAGTTCCTGGCGAACCTTTTCCATTTCGACGGATTTCTTGACAACGGACTCAACGGCCTTTTCGCCTTGCGCCATCGTGTCCCCGGTGGCCTCGGAGAGCACGCCAATCGCATTGCGCAGAATTTCGACACTGGCGCTGTTCTTGTCGGAGATGCGCGAAACAGTATCGCCAAGCAGCTTGTTGTAGCTTTCCAGCGAATTCTGCTCCTGCTTCAACACGCCGAGCAGCCCCTCGAGTTCAGAGACAATTTTCGAGTGAGCACCATCGAGCGCGTGTGGACGGTTGGTGTTGAAATACTGCTGGCCAATGGCGTCCAGCTCTTCTTGCGTCGCCTTGTTTCCAAGCGCTGCAAGGTCTTTTGTCAATTTCGGGTTGGAGCCGATGTAAGCTTCGTAAAACAGTTCGTAATTGCGCGGAATAGGCGCGACGCCCATTGTGCGCATTGCATAAGTCACCTGCGCGGCGATATCAGGCAGCTGCACCTTTTTTGACGCCGTTGCCGTCTTCATCGGCAGGTTCTCCGTAAATTCTATTGATGCCCCATCCATAGTTTTTAGGTCCAAACCGTTTTAAAACTGTTAACAATAACCCGCGCAACACACCCGGATGTTCAAGGCAAAGATAGAATTGATTCATGAAATAATATTTAAGCGGCGCATGAAAATACGCCGCTTAAATTTGATTGTAGCTAGATTTAGTGATGTGTATTTTCAGGACAAATTGAGTTCCTTGAAGAAATCATTGCCCTTGTCATCAATAACAATGAACGCAGGAAAATTCTCGACCTCAATTTTCCACACGGCTTCCATGCCAAGTTCTGGAAACTCCAGCACCTCGACCTTTTTGATACAATCCTGTGCCAGCCTGGCTGCAGGTCCGCCGATCGAGCCGAGGTAAAAGCCGCCGTGTCGAGCGCAGGCATCGCGAACGGATTTCGAGCGATTCCCCTTGGCGAGCATCACCATCGACCCGCCGAAAGACTGGAATTGATCGACATAGCTGTCCATCCGGCCTGCCGTCGTTGGACCGAAGGAGCCAGACGGCATGCCTTCAGGCGTCTTGGCGGGGCCGGCATAATAAACCGGATGGTTCTTCATATAGTCCGGCATTTCGCCACCAGTCTCCAGAATGTCCCGGATTTTGGCATGCGCCAGGTCGCGCGCCACGATGATGGTGCCGGTCAATGAAAGCTGTGTCTTCACCGGGTGTTTCGTAAGCTCGGCGAGAACCTCCTTCATCGGGCGGTTGAGGTCGATCTTCACCACATGTTCCGAGAGTTTGCTCTCGTCAATGTCCGGCATATATTTCGACGGATCTGTTTCAAGTTGCTCGATGAAAATTCCGTCCTTGGTGATCTTGCCTTTGGCCTGGCGATCTGCCGAACAGGAAACGCCAAGCCCGATTGGCAGCGACGCACCATGGCGCGGCAGGCGGATGACCCGCACGTCATGACAGAAATACTTGCCGCCAAACTGCGCGCCGACGCCGAGCGATTGCGTCAACTTGTGAATTTCCGCTTCCATCTCCAGATCGCGGAACGCGTGGCCTTTTTCAGAGCCCTCGGTTGGCAGTTCATCGAGATAGCGGGCAGAGGCAAGTTTGACTGTTTTCAGGTTCATCTCTGCCGAAGTGCCGCCGATTACAATGGCCAGATGATAGGGGGGACAGGCTGCCGTCCCTAACGTGAGGATCTTCTCCTTGAGGAACTCAACCATGCGGTCATGCGTCAAAAGGGAAGGCGTTGCCTGATACAGAAAGGTCTTGTTGGCCGAGCCGCCACCCTTGGCCATGAACAGGAAATTGTATTCGTCAGTGCCGTCTTCATAGATGTCGATCTGTGCGGGAAGATTGTTCTTGGTGTTCTTTTCTTCAAACATCTTCAAGGGCGCAAGCTGCGAATACCGCAGGTTCTTGCGCTCATAGGCATCCAGCACGCCCTTGGCCATGGCCTCATAGTCGCCGCCTTCGGTCCACACACGCCGGCCCTTCTTGGCCATCACAATGGCCGTGCCGGTATCCTGGCACATGGGCAGAATGCCGCCCGCTGCAATATTGGCGTTCTTCAAGAGGTCGTAGGCCACAAAGCGATCGTTCTCGGTCGCTTCAGGGTCTTCGAGAATGTTCTTCAACTGCTGCAGGTGGCCTGGTCGCAAAAGGTGGTTGATGTCGGAAAGGGCTGTTTCCGCCAGAAGCCGAATGCCTTCCGGCTCCACCGTCAGGATGTCCTGTCCCTTGAAAGTGTCAACCGAAACATAGTCGCTTGAAATCTTGCGGTAGGGGGTCTGGTCGGGCCCAAGGGGAAACAGGTCGTCTGCCATGTGCGTAAAGTCTCCGGTGTCTCAGATGAGGTGAAGACTGTCTAACGGCCTGATATTTAAAATGCAATTGCCACAAGATCGGCCCGCAAACATTCAAACGGTTTAGTTTGCAGTCGATCTTGCGGCGATGGCGAATTTTACCCGATCATCTTCTCCGGCCGCACGATCGTGTCGTAATCGGCTGCACTCACGAGACCGCTTTTCAGCGCCTCTTCGCGAAGCGTCGTGCCGTTCTTGTGGGCCGCCTTGGCGATATTGGCCGCATTGTCGTAACCGATCTTGGGGGCGAGCGCGGTCACCAGCATCAGCGAGCGCTCCAGCCCTGCCTTGATATTGTCCTCGCGCGCTACAATGCCGTTGACGCAATGTTCGGTGAACGAGAGGGCGGCGTCGCCGAGCAGTTGCACCGACTGCAGGAAATTATAGGCCATCATCGGATTGTAGACGTTCAATTCGAAATGGCCCTGGCTGCCGGCAAAGGTAATGGCGGCATGGTTTCCGAATATATGCGCTGCCACCTGCGTCAGGGCTTCAGCCTGCGTGGGGTTCACTTTGCCGGGCATGATCGATGATCCCGGTTCGTTTTCGGGAAGCGACAATTCGCCAAGACCGGCGCGGGGACCCGAGCCAAGAAAACGGATATCATTGGCAATTTTGAAAAGTGCCGCCGCTGCAGCGTTGATCGCTCCATGGGCAAAAACCATGGCGTCATGCGCAGCCATCACTTCGAACTTGTTCGGCGCGCTCACAAAGGGAAGGCCGGTTAGTTCCGCAATCTGGGCCGCAACCAGATCGGCAAAGCCTTCCGGTGTATTCAGCCCTGTGCCGACAGCCGTGCCGCCCTGCGCCAGATCCATCAATCCGGGCATTGTCGCGCGGATGTTACGAATGGCGGTACCAACTTGCGCGCAATAGCCGGAAAACTCCTGGCCGAGCGTCAGCGGCGTCGCATCCTGCGTATGCGTGCGGCCGATCTTGATGATGTGGGCAAATTCCTTGGCCTTGTTGTTGAGTGCGATGTGCAGCTCCCCCAGCGCCGGCAGCAGATGCCCGTTGATCTCCATCGCCGCCGCCACATGCATGGCGGTTGGAAACGTGTCGTTGGAAGATTGACTCATATTCACATGGTCATTCGGGTGAACCGGCTTCTTCGATCCCATCTTGCCGCCCAGGATTTCAATGGCGCGATTGGAAATGACCTCGTTGACATTCATATTGGTTTGCGTGCCGGAGCCTGTTTGCCAGACCGAAAGCGGAAAGTGCTCGGAAAGCTTGCCGGATGAGACTTCGCGCGCGGCTTTGACAATCACATCGCCAATTTCGGGTTCGAGAACACCAAGCCGCATATTGGTGCGCGCCGCAGCTTCCTTGATCAGGCCCAGCGCGCTGATAATGGCATGCGGCTGCTTCTCCCAGCCAATCTTGAAATTCGTCAGCGATCGCTCCGCCTGCGCCCCCCAGTATTTGTCCTTTGCAACGTCAATCGTGCCGAATGTGTCCGTCTCCTTGCGGGTCGCCGTCATAATAGTCTCCTGGGAATGGATTGGGATTTAGCGATGGGGATTTGATTTTATGAGACAAATATAGGCACGCTTTTCCGCAGGCAGAAGTTGAAAAGTGAAAAAAAGATTGAAAGCTTCTTTTGGAAATAAGGAAAAGAAGAGTGCGATGGCCGCGCTATTGGTTCACGGCGTCCGCGTCTTTCGTCAAGCCGGCGGTTACATTGGCCCGCAGCTTTTCCAGTACGCTTGCCGGAATTCGCCCACTCGATATGCCCATTTTTGTGCTCTCGCGGTTTGCCGGTGCCGTTCTGGCATGGGCGTTCTGCCTTTAGCCACTACGGACGCAAGCAGAGCGCCAGAACGCAGCAGCATAAGGGCTTTTGCCGCTTTCCGGTCACAATTTTTTGTTCGCCATGTGGTCGCCCTGCCACAGGATTGTTAAGTCAAATTTAAGGCTGCATATTTATCAATTGTTTAGGCAAGGCTTTGCCATCGCGGCCCTATGCCTGCCACTGGGATTTTGCGCTCAGAATAAAGCGCGCGCCCCAGCCGTATCCTTTCTATTCCGCCGGTGATCGGATAGTGTTTGCGCCGGTTCGGATATTGGGGTGCCGCAACAAACATGACGAGGAAGCTTTAGATTATGAAATTGATGACGAAAGCAGCGGCGATGGCCTTGGCGACCTGCACGATAGCAGCGGCGCAGCCGAGCGACGCGAATGCAGCACGAACACTTTTGGACCTGCTGCGGGGCAACACCGGCTCAGAAAAGACCTCCAGCCGGGACGGGCGCGAGACCGTGGATGTTGATCCAGAGCCGATTTCACGTGTTTCGTCGCCGCGTTACTACACTTACAAGGCCGATAGCTTCCGTGCCTTGAATATTCCAGCCTTCGTCGAGCCGATGGTCACGGGTTCCGTTTCCAATGATTCTGCGACCCCCGAAGCCGCCAGTCTGCCGATTATCGTGAAGACAGATGGCGATATCGCGAAGGTGATGGAAGCCTATTATCAGAGCGAAGCCGACTATCTCTGGATCGAAGGCGATGCTGTTCTCGATCGGGCCAAAGCGGCAATGGATCAGCTTGCAAAAGCTGATGAAGTTGGCCTCGACCCGCAGGATTACGCCGTTGAAATGCCCGATCTGACCGGTGACGCGGTTCAGCGCCGTCAGCAGCTCGCGACTTTCGAATTCAAGCTCACCGCCGCAGCACTGATGTATATTCAGGACAACCAGCGCGGTCGCATCGATCCAAACAGGATTTCCGGCTACCACGATTTCAAGCGCAAGAGCGTTGATTTGGCGACCGATATCAAGATCCTGAAAAATGCAGCCCGCGTTGACCGTTATCTCGCTTACCGGGTGCCGAAGAGCAAGCATTTCGAAGAACTTGTCGCCGAGCTTGCCCGCCTGAAACAGGAAATGGGCGATCCCGATGACCGCGTTGAGATTGCCGATGGCACGCTGATCAAACCCGGCCGTTCCAGCGATCAGCTTCAGAACGTCGTCAAGGGCATCGTGAAGAACGCCTCGGACGATCTCAAGCTCGAACATGCTTTGACGCTCGCCGATTACAAGCAGACGGATGAATATTCCCAGCCGCTGGTGGAGCTTGTTGAAGCCTTCCAGAAGGAAAAGGGCTTGCATCCCGATGGCGTTGTCGGACCGGCAACAATCCGCAAGCTCGTGGGCGGCGACAGTATCCAGGACCGGTACAACAAGGTCGTTTACGCCATGGAGCGTGCGCGCTGGCTGCCGAACGAGCTTGGCGACCGCCGCGTATTCATCAATGAGCCTGCCTACCAGGCCTATTATTTCCAGGACGGCAAGGAACAGCTTTCCATGCGCGTCGTGATCGGCAAGACGAGCAACCAGACCTATTTCTTCCAGGACGAGATCGAGACTGTCGAGTTCAACCCCTATTGGGGCGTTCCACGCTCGATCATCGTCAACGAGATGCTGCCCAAGCTGCGTCAGGACCCGTCTTATCTGGACCGTCTCGGCTATGAAGTCTCCTATCAGGGCCGCCGCGTCAGCTCCACCTCCGTTGACTGGTACAAGACCGCAAGCGTCGATGTTCGCCAGCCGCCCGGAAACAGCAACGCGCTGGGTGAGTTGAAGATCCTCTTTCCCAATTCGCACGCCATCTATATGCATGACACGCCGTCCAAGAGCTTTTTCAAACGCGACGTTCGTGCGCTGAGCCACGGCTGCGTGCGTCTGGCCGATCCGCGCGCGATGGCCAGTGCGGTTCTGGGTGTGGGCGAGGGCGAAATTGCCCGCCAGATCGCCGATGGCCAGAACAAGCAGGTCAATGTTCCGCACAAGATCCCTGTCTATGTCGCCTATTTCACCGCCTGGCCGGACAAAGACGGCAAGGTCGAGTATTTCGAGGATGTCTACAAGCGTGACGAATACCTGCAGCGGGCGATCGATGCGACCGACAAGGAACGCCATTCAAACGTCTGATGCCTGATCAGTCATGAGCCACAAGAGAGCCGGTCGCGCGCAATCGCGGCCGGCTTCTTTATATCCCGATAGGTGACATCACCGTGAACGTTCAGCCTTTTGGCGTCAGCAACTGGCGAACGAGATCGACAGTCAGCTCATCGAAATGCTGGATGACATGCGTGGGCGAAAATGTCTCAATGGGCAGATCGGTATAGCCGAACGGCACCCCGATGGACGGGATGTGCGCATTGGCCGCTGCCTTGATATCGTTGATGCTGTCGCCGATCATCACGGCATGAGGAAACGTGCCTCCCGCAGCCGCAATCGTCCCGAGCAGGTGACCAGGATCCGGTTTCTTGACGCTGAATGTGTCTCCACCCGTGATCGCATCAAACCAGCTCGTCATGTTCATGAGATCCAGCAGCGGACGCGCCAGCGTTTCCAGCTTGTTGGTGCAGACCGCCAGTTTGAAACCTTCGTCTTTCAGCCGCCCAAGAGCCTCAATGACACCCGGAAAGGGTGTGCATTCGCCAGGCATCTCCTCGAGATAATGGGCAATGAAAATATCCAGAAGCTCCGGCATCCTTTCCGGATCGAGTTCGGCGTTGCGCAGCGCATAGGCCCGCTCAATCGTGGCTCTTGCACCTTGGCCCACCAGAAAGGTGACGTCTTTATAGTCCACCGGCTCAAGGCCTTCGCGCGCAATCACATGATTGAGGCTCGCCATGATACCGGGTGCGGTATCCAGAAGCGTCCCGTCCAAATCGAATACGATGACCGGCTGCAACATCATTTGCCCCCAAAAATATCTGCTCTTCGCAATAGGCGGTTGCCCCTTTGGGTGCAAGGCAACAGCGGGGGAGAAAAGCGCATTTTTGCTTTCGTTTGGCTCAAAGCCCGTGTAAAAGCGCGGGCAACGCAACGGAAGAAGGGTACTTGGCGTATGGACGCCCGCCAAATGAAGATCAAAGCCGCTGAGGTGGCGCTCTCCTATGTCGAGGACGGCATGCGCCTTGGAATTGGTACAGGTTCAACCGCGGAAGAGTTTGTGCGCTTGCTGGCCGAAAAAACCGCCGAAGGCATGAATATCGAGGGTGTTCCCACATCCGAACGCACCGCGCGACTTTGCCTGGAGCTGGGCGTACCCTTGAAATCGCTCGATGAACTGCCCGAACTGGACTTGACCATTGATGGTGCCGACGAAGTCGATCACCAGCTTCGTCTTGTCAAAGGTGGAGGCGGAGCCCTGTTGCGGGAGAAGATAGTGGCTGCGGCGTCCCGGCGGATGATCGTGATTGCCGACGAATCGAAGGTGGTCGATTGCCTGGGCGCTTTCCCGCTTCCCATCGAGGTCAATCCGTTCGGATTGACGTCAACGCGCATGGCCATTGAGAAGCTGGCCGCCTCCATGGGCTTGAGCGGTGAAATCGAGTTGAGAAACAATGGCCGCGAGCCGTTTATGACCGATGGCGGCCACTTTATTCTCGATGCATCTTTTAGCCGCATTCCTGATGCAGAGGCATTGGCAAACAGCCTGAATGCCATTCCAGGTGTCGTGGAGCACGGCTTGTTCATCAATCTGGCGTCTTTGGCTGTTATTGCCGGTCCGGCGGGCGCAAAGACGCTGACGAAATAAACGGGAGCATTGTAACCTAATGATTAAACTTGCGGATATTGGCCGCTTTGTCATCCTTTCAACGGTTGTCGCCGGTGTCGGGTTTGCTTCGATTGCACGTGCCGAAGATATAACCCCCGAGCAGGAAAAAGCAGCGCGCGCTGCACTTGATGCTCTCAACGCGACTGAACCCTTCGACAACATCCTGCCGCAGATCGCTGAACGCTTGAAGGCAAACTTCATCCAGACCTCGCCCAACCAGCAGGACGTCATCGTCAGTACGGTGGACGAAAATGCGCTGGCTCTGGCTGGTCGCCGTGGCGATCTCGAAAAGGAAGCTGCTGCCATCTATGCGCGCACCTTCACAGTCGAAGAGTTGAATGCCATCACCGCCTTCTTCAGCTCCGATGTCGGGCAGAAGTTTTTGAAAGACGTTCCGCTCGCCAATCGTGAAATGTACAAGGCCGCCGATATCTGGGGTGCCGGCATCGAACGCGATCTCGTCAATGAGAGCGAGAAGGAACTGCGCAAATATCTTCAGCCGCAGGAAGGCGACGCTGCTGCAACTGACGGCGCTGCGGCGGCCGATGGTGCTGCAACCGACGGCCAAAATACCGGCAACTGAACCGTTGCCCGCATTCTTCCGAAGCCCGGTTTCAGCCGGGCTTCTTTTTTGCTGTGAATTCTAGTCACGTTTCGCTGATCTTGGCCCGGTGCACTTGCATCCTTTCATGCCTTATCCCAAATGCAGCAGAACAACTTCGCCCATCTTAGTCAGTTCAATTAGGAGAGCCGCTCATGTCTTCATACGATTACGATCTTTTTGTTATCGGTGGCGGATCGGGTGGCGTCCGCAGCGCGCGCCTGGCGGCTGCGATGGGCAAGAAGGTCGCGATTGCAGAAGAGTACAGATATGGCGGAACCTGTGTCATCCGCGGCTGTGTTCCCAAAAAGCTCTTTGTCTATGCCTCTCAATATCCTGAACATTTTGAGGATGCCGAAGGATTCGGCTGGAGCGTTGGCGAAAGCCATTTCGACTGGAAGAAACTGGTCGCGGCGAAAGATCGGGAAATTACCAGGCTTGAAGGTCTCTATCGTAAAGGATTGGACAATGCCGGAGCCGATATTTTCGAAAGCCGCGCAGAGCTGGTGGACGCCCACACGGTTCGCCTGACGGCGCTTGACAAGAATGTCACGGCTGAACGCATCCTCATCGCAGTGGGCGGCACGCCCAACCCGCACGAGGCGCTGCCCGGCCACGAACTTTGCATCTCTTCAAACGAGGCATTCCATCTGGAGGAACTGCCCAAATCCATCATCGTTGCAGGCGGTGGTTATATTGCCGTCGAGTTTGCCAATATTTTCCATGGCCTGGGTGTTGAAACCACACTGGTTTACCGCGGCAACGAAATTTTGCGCAACTTCGATAATGACATGCGTGCGGGCCTGCAAAAGGCGATGGAGGCCAAGGGCATCCGTATCGTCCTGCGGGATGTTTTCGAAACGATCAATGAAACGGATGACGGGCTTCTGGTCGCGCATACGAGGGCAGGCGAGAAGCTGGTTGCCGGCCAGATCATGCTGGCGCTTGGCCGCGACCCGAACACGAAGGGTCTTGGTCTGGAAAATGCTGGTGTCGAAGTTGATCACAAGGGAGCCATCGTCGTTGATGAATATTCCCGCTCCAACATTCCATCGATTTTTGCGATCGGCGATGTCACAGACCGCGTTCAGCTGACACCGGTCGCCATCCATGAAGCCATGTGCTTCATCGAGACCGAATTCAAGGGCAATCCGACGTCGCCGGATCATGACCTGATTCCGACTGCGGTCTTCTCGCAGCCGGAGATTGGCACTGTAGGCCTTTCGGAAGAGATGGCAGCGGAGAAATACGACGAACTTGAAGTCTACCGCGCCGAGTTCCGCCCCATGAAGGCAACGCTTTCCGGTCGCGATGAGAAGACGATCATGAAACTCATCGTCAACGCCGCCGACAGAAAGGTTGTCGGCGCCCATATTCTGGGTCATGAGGCCGGCGAAATGGCTCAATTGCTGGGAATTACCCTCAAGGCGGGCTGCACGAAGGACGACTTCGATCGCACCATGGCGGTCCACCCGACTGCATCGGAAGAGCTTGTAACCATGTATTCGCCGAGCTACCGGGTGAAGAATGGCGAGCGCGTCTGAGATTTTAAGATTTGCGACACGCGGTAATTAGCCGCGTTTCGCCAAGCTTGGCGCAAGGTTGAAACCGCAAGTTGTGTTCGTTCCTTTATTCTTTTGGGGAGAAGCACGATGAAGGTTGGATTCGAACTGAACGCATTCAATTTCCATTTAAGTCCTGCTGCCGAACGTCGTCATCAGCAGGCCGAAGACTTTTCAAGCCTAATCGAGCAACATGCGCGAAAAGTGATGGTACCTGGCTCTTTGCAGGACGACGACGAACCAGATGATAACACAGTTGAGACCGACGCTACGATGGACAGCAATGACCGATCTGGAATGGAGTCGGCGGAAAAGCTCATGATTGAAATGCGCGCGGCAGGCGATGGCGGCATGCAGGGTGAGGGCGGTCAGTCCGCTGCCCAAGGCCAGGCAGATGGAAGCGCTGCCGCCGAAGCCATGAAAAACCAGACCCATATGGCTGAAGAACTTGAATACAAAAACAAGCTTCAGGCCGCGACGTAATCTCCCTGCTTCAGCCAGGCAATCGCGACCGGCCAGAGCGTGTCTTTGAACCTGGAGCGGAAGAAGCCGAGATGGCCGACCGGGTGGCCGGCCTCGCGTGGATCGATCCTCCAGCGTTTGATGTTGGCATTGGGGTAATATTTCAAAAGGGCATTCTCCGAGGCCGGTGTCCCCCAATTGTCGTCTTCGGCACTGATGGCAAAAATCGGGGTTTTCACCGCCGCGCTCATGGCAGGCGCATTGAGTGTTTTATCGTCGAAGAAATATTCCGGTTTGAGGCACCAGCGGCCCCATTCCAGGAACACGCCGCCGGGCAGTCGGCTGCCGAGACCGAAAGATTCGGGGAGGTGTCCAATGAGACTTGCAACGGGCATCCCCACGACGCGGATCCGAAGCCATTCTTTCCAGCCGCCGTTGAAGTTGCGCCAATAACCCGTCATCGGCGCCAGCATCACAAAACGCGAATATTGGTCGGCGCGACCGCTCAGGCCCAGCGTCTGCGATCCGTAAGACTGCCCAATGCCGACGATCTCATGTTCCGGCGCAATCGCTTTGAGATAATCAAATGCGGAAGGGATATCGAGTAGAGCCCAATCCCGCATCCTGATTGCGCGGTCCGATAGGGAGGTGTTGCGATAGCCGCCGGTGCCTCTATAGTCGAAGGTCAAGACCGCCTTGAACCCGTGCTCGGCGACGAGCGTTTCGGCAAAATTGCGGTAGTAGCCGCGCGGTACAGCGGTCGCACCGCAGATTAACACCAGTGGTCCGCTTCCCGCACCGCGAAAAAGGGTGCCTTCCAGGCCGAAGCCGTCCGATGCGGAGATTGAAATCTCCTCGGTTGATGTCCCGTTCATAAATCCAGTCCTCCCAGAGCAAGAGGACTATAACGTTTACGTGCACGTAAGAATCAAGCGGTTTCTTCCGAGTTTTTTACGTACTAAATCGATTATATCGGGCTCGGTTTAGGCCCTTGGATATCGCTTGCCATGCTCCGATGGCTTTGCAAGCCGAATTGAAATGTCTATAAGGCGCTCACCTTGCGCGGCCTGAGCTGCGCCCAATGAGAACTAGGTGAAGTAAAATGGCTGAGAAATGGACACCGTCGAGCTGGAGGCAGAAGCCGATCCTTCAGGTTCCGGACTATCCCGATCAGGCAGCGCTCAAGGTTGCCGAACAGCGTCTTGCAAGCTTTCCGCCGCTGGTTTTTGCCGGTGAGGCGCGTCGGCTGAAATCGGCACTGGCAGATGTTGCCAATGGCGATGCATTTCTGCTCCAGGGCGGCGATTGTGCCGAGAGCTTTGCAGAACACGGCGCTGACAATATCCGCGACTTTTTCCGCGCATTCCTGCAGATGGCCGTCGTCTTGACCTTCGGCGCGCAGCTGCCGGTCGTCAAGGTTGGCCGCATTGCGGGCCAGTTCGCCAAGCCGCGCTCGTCGAACACAGAAAAGCAGGGCGATGTCGAACTGCCAAGCTATCGTGGCGACATCATCAACGATATCGCCTTCACGCCGGAATCGCGCATTCCCGATCCCGAGCGCCAGATCATGGCCTATCGCCAGTCGGCTGCCACGCTCAACCTTCTGCGTGCCTTTGCAATGGGTGGATATGCCAACCTCGAAAACGTGCATCAGTGGATGCTCGGCTTCGTGAAGGAATCCCCGCAGGGCGAACGTTACCGCAAGCTCGCTGATCGCATTTCCGAAACCATGGAGTTCATGCGGGCCATCGGCATCACCTCCGAAACCAATCCGCGTCTGCGCGAAACCGACTTCTACACCAGCCATGAAGCGCTGCTTCTCGGTTACGAGGAAGCGATGACCCGCGTCGATTCCACCTCCGGCGAATGGTACGCAACATCCGGTCACATGATCTGGATCGGCGACCGGACACGCCAGCCCGACGGTGCGCATGTTGAGTATTTCCGCGGCATCAAGAACCCGATTGGTCTGAAATGCGGCCCCTCGCTGCAGCCTGATGAACTGATCAAACTGATCGACATCCTGAACCCGGAAAACGAAGCCGGTCGTCTGACCCTCATTTGCCGCTTTGGCTATGACAAGGTCGCCGACCATCTGCCGGGTCTTATCCGCGCGGTGGAGAAGGAAGGCCGCAAGGTTGTCTGGTCCTGCGATCCCATGCACGGCAACACCATTTCGCTGAACGGCTACAAGACCCGACCGTTCGAACGCGTCCTCAGTGAAGTGGAAAGTTTCTTCCAGATCCACCGCTCCGAAGGCACCCATCCGGGCGGCGTTCATTTTGAAATGACCGGCAAGGATGTGACCGAATGCACCGGCGGTGCGCGGGCGCTGACGGGCGACGATCTGGCCGACCGCTACCACACCTATTGCGATCCCCGCCTCAATGCTGATCAGGCGCTGGAATTGGCCTTCCTTCTGGCCGAGCGGATGAAGGAAGCGCATGACGAAAAACGGGCTATGTCGTCCGTCAGAGCATAAGAAACGCTGAACCTTATCGTCAGCAAATTGAACTTGAAGCGTGAAGGGCCGGCAGCGATGCTGGCCCTTATTGGTTTCAGAAGGTGCACAGATGACAGAAACGGGACGAGGGGCCTGCCTTTGCGGCGCAGTGCGGTTCAGCACATTTGGAAAGCTGCGCGCAGTCTCGGCCTGCCATTGCTCGCAATGCCGCAAACAGTCAGGTCACTTTTGGGCCGCGACCGACGTATTGGAAAACGAGCTTGAACTGCACGATGCAGACAATCTCTCCTGGTATGTTTCCACACCCGGCTACCGTCGCGGCTTCTGCAAGACCTGCGGCTCGCTCTTGCTTTGGAAATGCGAGGCATCGGACAAGATTTCAGTCAGTGCCGGCAGTTTTGAGAGCCCAACCGCGCTGAAACTTGAAACGCACATCTACTGCGCGGACAAGGGAGACTATTACGAAATTTCGGACGGCGTGCCGCAGTTTGAGCAAGGCTGCAAATAGCGGCTCTTGGTTGCCGTCTGCCTGCTCAGCCAGAAGCGCCCATTCCGGCTTCGCAGCAAACCCGTCCGTTTTGGCCTGCCCAATGAAATGCTTCATCGACCATTTCGAACTTGATGGCTTGACGCTGGAAGTGGTCGCGCACAAACCGTTCCGAAATCCAGAAGTCGCCGCGCCGCCTCGGTTTATCCCAACCCAAAAGGCCCATGTCCTCGCACTTTCTGAACATGCGCTTGATGTTGGACGCAGAGATGTTGAACATGTCCGCGAGGGCAGGGGTGCTCAATGGCCCGATTCTAACGTGATCCTCGTGAGCGACGAGGCTCTCCAGACGGGTGATTATGAAGTGAATCAGCAGTCCGCCGACGTCGGAATCCAGGAAAAAAGCCATGGAAGGCGGTGGCCGCATCCACTCTTCATCATCGAGAATTCGTTTGATCATTCGGGGCTGGGCCAAGAAGATAAGCTCGGGATTTTTCTCCGAGAGAACGACTCTCTTGCCGCCATCCAGGTCGTCCAGACAGGCAAGATGGCTATTGTACCAGCGGCGCATACCCGCCTCTGCGAGTTGCGTTGGCTTGAGCAGTTTTAGCCTTTTGTCGGGTCGGTCGTCCACGATTTCCAGAAACTTGTACGCAACCAGTTCAGCCAGATAAGCACTGGCCGTATTGCGGCTCACCGTCCCATATTGCACCATCACGTCCAGCAAACGGCCCGGCCTCAGGCCAGAGACATGATCGTCAGCATTTCGCTCTTTGCTCAATGCATAGAGCGCATGCGTCATCAGCCACTTTTTGTAAGAGGCCAGCAAACGGGCCATACGCGGATTTTCCGCATGAACCTGAAGTAATTCACCGGCGATACGTTTTTCGGTGTCGAGAAACTGTGGTGCCTGTGCAATCTGAAACCGGCTCAAAATCGGCGTTTCACTTCTGTGGGAAGCGCGCACGTCTGCCGTGATATTTCGATCTACAGATTCCATGTTCAAGTTATAATACGTAAGTAAAGAATGGCAAAAGCAAAGCCCATTCTTCGCGCTTCAATTCCTCATCTTTCATGTTAAAAGGCTGGCATGACAAAGACATCCCCCACCGCCGATATTTTGCGTATTGCCTCAGCCCAGCTCAACCCGACCGTGGGCGACGTAAAGGGCAATCTTGAGCGTGCCCGTGAAGCCCGCGCAGACGCTGCCCGCCAAGGCGCAGACCTGATTGTCTTCACCGAGCTCTTCATTTCCGGCTATCCGCCTGAAGACTTGGTTCTGAAGCCTGCTTTCCTGGCCGCCTGCGATGCGGCGATCAACGAATTGGCCTCAGAAACAGACGATGGCGGTCCCGGTGTGATCATCGGATATCCGCGTGAGAGCAAAAAGGGCCGGCACAATTCCGTCGCCGTGCTCGACGCCGGCAAGGTCACCGCAATCTTCGATAAGGTCGACCTGCCCAACTATGGCGAATTCGATGAGAAGCGCGTTTTCGTCGCCGGTGAAATCTCGGGTCCGGTCAATTTCCGCGGCGTGAGGATTGGCATTCCCGTCTGCGAAGACATTTGGGGCGATCTCGGCATTTGCGAAACGCTCGCCGAAAGCGGTGCTGAAATTCTCATCGTGCCAAACGGTTCGCCCTATTACCGCGGCAAGGTGGATGTCCGCCATCAGGTCGTTTTGAGGCAGGTCATCGAAACCGGCTTGCCGATGCTCTATATCAATCAGCTCGGCGGCCAGGATGAACTCGTCTTCGACGGCGCGTCTTTCGCCTTCAACGCGGACAAGACGCTGGCATTCCAGATGAGCCAGTTCGAGGAAGCCATTTCGATCTCCACGTGGAGACGCGGCGATAACGGCTGGACCTGTGGCGATGGGCTCATGTCGAAAATTCCCGAAAAGGAAGAGGCCGATTATCGCGCCTGCGTGCTGGGTTTCCGTGACTATGTGAACAAGAATGGCTTCCGCAATGTTGTGCTGGGCCTTTCCGGCGGTATCGATTCGGCCATTTGCGCAGCCATTGCCGTTGATGCACTTGGCGAAGAGCGTGTCCGCACCGTCATGATGCCCTACCGCTATACCTCTAAAGAATCGCTTGCTGACGCCGAAGCCTGCGCCAAGGCGCTCGGCTGCCGTTACGATATCGTGGCGATCGAGGAGCCGGTGGTGGGCTTCAACGCAGCGCTCGCCGAGCTTTTCGAGGGAACCGAAGAGGGCATCACCGAGGAAAACCTGCAGAGCCGCGCCCGCGGCATGATCCTCATGGCCATTTCCAACAAGTTTGGCTCAATGGTGGTCACCACCGGCAACAAATCGGAAATGTCGGTCGGCTATTGCACGCTCTACGGCGATATGAACGGTGGCTTCAACCCCATCAAAGACCTTTACAAGATGCAGGTTTACGCGCTGTCCGCCTGGCGTAACACACAGGTGCCGCCCGGCGCACTCGGCCCCTCAGGCGAGGTCATCCCGCAGAACATCATCGACAAGGCTCCCTCCGCGGAACTGAGGCCTGACCAGACCGACCAGGATTCGCTGCCGCCATATCCGGTGCTGGATGATATACTCGAATGCCTCGTCGAGAAGGAAATGGGAACCGCAGAAATCATTGCCCGCGGCCACGATGAGGCAACGGTTCACCGCGTGGAACATCTTCTCTACATTGCCGAATACAAGCGCCGACAGTCGGCTCCGGGTGTCAAAATCACAAGGAAGAATTTCGGCCGCGACCGCCGTTATCCGATCACCAACCGGTTTCGTGACCGCGGATGATCCGCGACACCAAGGAAAGCTACGGCCTCGTCACGATCCTGTTTCACTGGATCATGGCGGGGCCGTTTTTCTATCAATTCTGGCTGGGTCTTACCATGATGGGCGAATTGGACGTGGCCGCACGCGATGCCATGCGCGCCCAGCATATATCCTTTGGCCTCCTCATCCTGTTTTTATGGGTGGGCAGGGTGGCATGGCGACTGGCGTCCAAAAAACCGGAATTACCCGCTGGCATGGAAAGGAATCTGCGGCCCATAGCACGCCTTTCCCATTGGGCGCTCTATGGTCTCCTGATGGTGACGCCGCTGGCAGGCTGGGCCATTCTCTCCACCAAAGCCTTTCCGCAATATGCGCATTTCTTCAGCCTCTTTTCGATGCCGCGCCTGCCGCTTACCCCATCGCCCAATGCATCCGGCGTCTGGTCGGGCATGCACGCATTTCTGGCCTATATGCTGCTGTTTCTGGCTTTGGTGCACATGCTGGCGGCCTTCCGCCATCAGTTCCGCGACAGGGATGGGTTGCTGTCCCGCATGCTTTGGCCCGGCGTACGCCTTGCCGAGAAGAGTTCGGATCAGCCCTGAACCTGGCTTGTCAATTCTCCTTTTGGGTGCCAGTTTCGGTTTCGTCAGGTGCCCGCGTAAGTGGGAGAATCGGGAAGCCGGTACCAGTCCGGCGCGTGCCCAACGCTGTGAAGGGGGACGCGAAAACGAGCAGGGGTAAACCCACACCACTGGCTGAAGCCGGGAAGGTGTCGTTTCGCGGACGATCCCAAGCCAGAAGACCGGCCTGTCAAAGATAGATCGCGCCTGCGTGGACGGCAGGGCGGTTGGCATGTGTTCCAAGGGGAATAAGACCATGCTCGACAGAAAAGCCGGACCGATGGTCCGCACGCAAGCCTTTGCGCCAGATGACCTTTCAGCTGTTTACCGCGCCATCGAAACCCGCCGTGATGTGCGCGGCCAGTTTCTCGAGAAACCACTGCCGGAAGATCTCATCTGGCGGCTTTTGTCTGCAGCGCACCATGCGCCCTCTGTGGGTTTCATGCAGCCGTGGAACTTCACGCTGGTGGAAGCGGGGCCGGTGCGCGAAAAGGTATGGGAGGCCTTTTCCCGCGCCAACGAAGAGGCCGCCCAAATGTTCGAGGGCGAAAAACAGACCCAATATCGCGCCTTGAAGCTGGAAGGCATTCGAACTGCACCTTTGAATATCTGCGTGACGTGTGATCCTACACGTGGCGGCACGGTGGTGCTCGGCCGCACCCACAATATGCGTATGGATGCCTATTCCACCGTCTGTGCCGTGCAGAACCTCTGGCTGGCCGCGCGCGCCGAAGGCGTGGGTGTGGGATGGGTCAGCATCTTCCACGAGGCGGACATCAAGGCCATTCTCGGCATTCCAGATCACGTCGAGGTCATTGCCTGGCTCTGTGTGGGCTATGTCGATGAACTGTACCGGGAACCGGAACTCGCGGTCAAAGGCTGGCGGCAACGCCTGCCGCTGCAGGATCTGGTTTTTCGCGATGCATGGGGCCAGTTGGACGGTGGCTAGCCCGGAACAATATCCAGATACCAGATCAAGAGGCTCAGCGTGAAGAAGGAAACGACGGTCGTCAAAAACATGGTGATGGCCGCCGTCTTTTCCTCGCCATAACGACCGGCCAGAATAACGTAGATGCCCATCTGCGGCAGTGCTGCCATGATCAGTGCTGCGTCAAACAGTTCCCGCGAGGCCGTCACAATGCCCAAAGCGGCAAGCATTGCAAAGCCTGCCAGAAGACCGAGCGGATGAACGATGAGCTTGCCGAAGGCGATCACGAGAACGCGCAGATTAAGGCTGCCTTCCGGCAGCAGTGCGAGATTGCCGCCAATGATGATCAGTGAGGGAGCCGCTGCTGAAAGCGCCATCAATTCAATGGGCCTGCTGATGATCGGCGGCAAGTCGATATTGGCAAGCGAAATGCCAAGACCGATCACCATGCCCACCATCAGCGGATTGGTGGCAAGCCGCTTGAATATCTGGCCAATGAGCTGACGTTTGTTCAGTCCGCCACCACGCCCGCTTTCGGCAAGCGCCATCACCGCAGGCAACATCACGATGTTTTCAACAATCATGTTCAACGCCAAAGCCACAGGCGCGACGGTTGGCATGATCAGGTGCAGGATCGGAAAGCCGATAAAGCCGCTATTGGAACCGGACGATCCCATCGCTGCAAAGGCGCTGACTGTGGCGTCCTTTCGCCAAACGAGGCGGCTGATGACGTAACCATAGGCAAAGGCAATCGCTGTCCCGATAATATAGGCACCTGTATAGGCCGTATCGAAGATGTCGCCGAAATGCCGTGTCGCAATCGTGTTCAGCAGAAGCGCGGGCAGGGCAAGGCCCATAATATAGCGCATCAGCGCTGCAAGCTCGGCTTCACCCAGGAATCGGCTTCGCACGGCAATGTAACCGCAGGCAATCAGGATAAAGACGACGCCTGTGACGCTGAATACACTTAACATATCGGCCTGAATGGGAGTTCAAAGAGGAGAGTTTGGCGGAAGATAGGCGAAGAGCCTTGTCTCTTACAAGCAAAACCTATGTGCCATCTGAGATGGGGCCGTCTGAAATGGCGCCAGTGGCAGGGTTGGCGAGATCAAGCGAGGATTCCTCGGGCAGAAATTCAGGCCCCACCTTGCGAATGTTGACCGCATCCGGGTCATAGGGGCGCAACTTCATCAGCGTTGCCCCGCTCTCGGCAGGAAGCGAATCGCGAAGCCCGCTTTTTTCCCGGAGGTCCGCGATGGAGGACTGATCGGTCTTCTCCGTCTTGGCGACAGCCTGACCGCCTTCGCGCCGCAGCATCTCGCGATAATAGGCGGAAAAATTGCAGCTGCAGGCTTTCGAACTGTTGGGCTGACCGTTGCGGTATTTATAGGCAAACGGCATCTCCTCATAAGGGGTGCCGTTGACCGTGGACATCATCTGGCCGCTCTCCTGGCTGTAAAGCGCGTGGTAGAAAAGCTGCGTCGAAACCCCGGGGCACATCATCGAACAGACCTGCGCATCACGGGCAAAATCGGCAGGTGTTGCGTTTGAAGAAATCGGAAAGAAGCCACCGTCACAGGTGCGCACACACACAGTGCGCAGATTGCCGTGTTCGCCCACGCCGCCAAGCGAGGTTATCTGGTAGCTTTGTGGTTCTGCATCGTTGAGCTGACGCAGCGTTTCCGGCGTCGAAATGGAATTATAGGCAAGTTCGATTTGTTTCTGCGGTTGATCACCGGCAGTCTCTTCGGCGTCCTTCAGCCCATTGCATCCATTCGCCTCAAGTGAGGCCAGAATACGTTTGCGTGCTGACTTGGAAAGCGAAGGCGAAACAAGGCTTTTTCTCTGGCGCTCAAGCGTCTCGAGATTCCTCTCCATGCGGTCAAGCGTGGTGGAAAGCAGCTTGCAATTCTGTGCATTGGCTCCGCCGAACACGATAACCGATCCTGAGGAACATCCGAGACTGCGCAAATCACTTTGCACCTTGCGCATTTCCCGCTGTTGTCGGGTAATCGCCTGCGAATATTTCCGCGCAGACTGAGTATTTCCGATCGTCACCGTCGCTGAAGAGAGCTTGGCGTTCAGACGCTGGCAAATGGTTGCCGCCTCGCTGCCGACAGGCCAGAGAGCCGCCAGAAGCAGGGCTGAAATAGCCACCTTCTTTGCCACGTTACGCATATACAAGTTCCGTCTCCGACCTTTGAGAACCTATAGCGGTTAAAAACGAACATATCGTTATCGTGCCACAAATGAGGCGTTCAGGCGAGCACTCCGCCCAATGAGCAAGATGCTCAACGCCATCGGAAGGCGTCTGAGAAACAAAAAAGGCCCGCGCCGTATGGCTGCGGGCCTTTCATGAAACTGGCTCCCCGGGTCGGATTCGAACCGACGACCTATCGATTAACAGTCGAGTGCTCTACCGCTGAGCTACCAGGGAATATCGCCGTGCGGCGAATTGAGTGCGCTGATACATAGGCTTGATCGATTTGCCAAGCGTTTTTTCAAAAAAAAACGATCATCGGCAAAATTGGCCGTTGAAAAGCCATCGTGGTCAACCACCTCTAGGGCTTACCAGACAGCGGGTTCGATGACAAAATCCCAAAAAAGCTTTTTCGCATTCAATTCGCAGAGCCGCATCGTGCGGGTGGGCAAGCGCGAATATGCGCTGCCGCGTTCGCGCATGATGCGAATCCTGCTTGGACTTGTCTTGATCATCTGCGGAACTCTTGGCTTCTTGCCGGTCCTGGGCTTCTGGATGCTGCCGCTCGGTCTCCTGATTCTGTCCTATGAGTTCCATCTCATCCGGCGACTGCGCCGGCGAATGATCGTCTGGTGGCGTCGGCGCAAGGGCACGGCTCGCGAATAAGATGATTTGCGAATTTTCCTCTTGCGGTTTTTCTATAATCATTCTACATCGCCGCCACCACCCGATATGATTATACGGACGGCCTCGTGGCGGAGTGGTTACGCAGAGGACTGCAAATCCTTGCACCCCGGTTCGATTCCGGGCGAGGCCTCCAATTTTTTCCCAATCGAAAAACGCGCCATCCCGCTGGGCGGAATTTTCTGTTGATGACTGTGTCACAACCGACAACAGGCGCGACTTTTTCGCATCACTTGGCTTTGCGCGCTTGAAAGCCGTCATTGTGGGGACTAATAGACCTGTTAAAGAAAAGTGAATGCGTTCGGCCATCAAAAAGCGGTGCCGGGCGCTCCGCAGCATGCAATTGGGATTTGCGACATGATCGATTTTGAAGCCGCGCGGAACCGTATGGTCGATAACCAGATCCGTACGACCGACGTCACCTCACACTCCGTTTTGTCGGCGTTTTTCTCTGTGCCGCGTGAGGCTTTCGTTCCCGCTGAAAAGGCGGCGCTCGCCTATATCGATGACGATATTCAGGTGGCCCAAGGCCGTTACGTCATGGAGCCGTCGCCGCTTGCAAAGCTCCTGCAGCTTGCCACCATCACCAAGGACGATTTCGTCCTCGAAGTTGGCGCTACAACCGGTTACGTTTCAGCGCTTTTGTCGCTCATTGCCGGTTCCGTCGTGGCTCTTGAAAGCGATGAGACGCTGGCATCCGTGGCAACCGCCAAACTCGCAGAATTGGGCTATGACAATGTCGCGGTGGTCACCGGGGATCTCGAGGCAGGCTATCCGGATGAAGCGCCCTATGACGTGATTATCCTTGATGGCGCAGTGGAAGAGGTGCCGGCGGCGCTTCTCGAGCAATTGCGCGATGGTGGCCGGCTGGTTGCCGTCATCGGTTACGGAAATGCCTCCACTGCGAAGCTTTATGTGAAGGAAAACGGCACGGTATCCGAGCGTTTCGCGTTCAATACGTCGGTCAAGCCGTTGCCAGGCTTCCGCAAGGCGGAAGAGTTTGTGTTTTGATGCTGTTTGCGGGCATTTAATCAGGACTGATTGAACCTGTTGCTCATTGGCAACGACCTTGTCCTTTAAATGTTCGTATAAGGGCGAACGGCTTGAGGCGGCGATTGTTCCTCCTCAAGTTTGGTGCTGTATCTTGAGTCTGTTTTCTCGAGCGCGAAGGAGCAAATGCCCACGCGCTTCTTTATGCCAATTTGGAGTTATGCCGTGAGGGACGTTCGAAAACACCTGCTTGCTGCCGTTTTTCCTCTTCTTCTTCTTGCACCGGCAGCAAGTGCGGAGACCATCAGCGGCGCAATGGCAAAGGCTTATGCCAACAATCCGGATGTGAATGCGGCGCGTGCTGGCCTTCGCGCAACGGACGAAGGCGTCACCATCGCCAAGGCGGGCTACAGGCCGAAGATTTCAGCAAATGCATCAGCGTCCGAAACGCGGCTTTATGACATTGGCGGCGTTTCCGGCCTCGATAAAAGCTCTCGGTCATCCTCGTATGGGCTGTCCATTACGCAAAACATCTTCGATGGCTTTCAAACCTTGAACAGCATTCGCGCGGCGGAAGCAAATGTCTATGCCACCCGCGAAAGCATGCGGGCAACGGAGATGTCGATCCTGCTCGCCGCCGCACAGTCCTATGCCAATGTCGCGCGCGATCAGCAGATTGTGTCGGTGCGCCAGCAGAACCTCGGCTTTCTGAATGAGCAGCTCAAGGCCGCCAATGCCCGCCTGGAAGTGGGCGAGGGCACGCGAACCGACGTTTCCCAGGCGCAGGCTCAATTGGCAGCAGCAAAAGCGCTTCTCGCTGCCGCCGTTGCGCAGTTGAAATCGAGCAAGGCGGTCTACATGCAGATCGTCGGTACTGAAGCAACCGGCATTCGCCAGCCTGGTCCGGTATCTGCCGGTATTCCGGCTAGCGTGGATGCCGCTGTTGCCACTGGCATGCGCGATCACCCATCTGTGCTTGCTGCCATGCACGGCGTTGATGCCGCTGGCTATAACGTCAAGACCGCGGAAGGCAGCATGTTGCCGGGTGTTAGCGTTACCGGGGCGCTCGGCCGCAACTACAATAGCCTGACGTCCTCATCGACCTACAACAGCGCGAGTATCACGGCACAGCTGAATGTTCCCATTTATCAGGGCGGCGCAGAATACGGCCAAATTCGCAGGGCCAAGGAACTCCTCAGCCAGAGCCGCATTCAGGTCGATTCCGTCCGGCTTTCCATTCAGCAGCAGATTGTGTCGGCCTATGCCGCCTTGGAGGCCGCCCGTGCTGCCATCGAGGCAAACCGTGCGCAGCTTTCAGCCTCCAATCTGGCACTGTCCGGCGTTATTGAAGAGCGCAATGTAGGCCAGTCGACCACGCTTGATGTTCTCAATGCGCAGCAGTCGGTCTTGAACGCCAAGGAAAGCCTTGCAAGCGCGGAGCGCGATGCTGTTGTCTACAGCTATTCGGTCCTCGCTGCCATGGGTCACCTGACTGTTGCCAGCCAAGGTCTGAATGTTGCCGAATACAAGCCGGAAGAGCATTATGAGGCCGTCAAGGACGCATGGTTCGGTCTGCGCACGGTCGGCGACCGCTAAATCTGGTCAAGGACTGTTTCTCAGACCTTGTTAAAATTCCCTGAATCTATCCACAGCTTCGGCCACAAAACTGTGTATCAATATGAATAGTTGATTCGCGGCGATTGTTTCGTGAATCGGTTATCCTATTGTGGCACATAGGCCATCGCGGCGGCGATTGGCTTTTTGTAACTGCGTATGATTTTGAAAAACGGGGATGAAAATGGCTCAGCCAAGTGTAGCGCGTGAACCGTCAATGGAAGAAATTCTGGCGTCCATACGTCGGATTATCGAGAGCAACGAGCCGGATAATATCCAACCGAGCGAGGCTGTTGCTGCGCCAGAGCCGGAAAATCAGGAAACCGCCGAGCCGCAATCTTATGAAGCGACCATCAGTGCGCCTGCTGCGGAGCTGAGCGTTGTGAATGACGAGGATGATGGCGATATCCACCTGACGGTTGACGAAACATTCGAAGTCGAGCCGGAACAGGCAGAAGAGCAGCCGCAGGTGCAGGCTGCACCGGTTTCCGAGCCTCAGCCGGCCGCGAAGCCGAGCACACTTGCCGACGTGGCCGCGCGCGTGCGCTCCCATGCAGAAATCGCGAAGGCGGCCCCGCAATCGATGGCAACAAGCAGCCCTTTGACCACAAGCCGGATGCAGGGCCTGCCGGCCGGCAGCACACCGGCAAAACCGGCGCAAGCCCAAACCGCACCCGCTGCACCGGCACCCGAAAATACCGGCGGCCAGGGCAACGCCGTTGCCAAACTCGAGACGAAACTGCAGCATATCGTTTCCGAAGCAACCGAGGATAAGGTCGCTCGCTCGTTCGATGAGCTGGCCGCCGCGCTCCATGCCGAGCCGCAGCGCAGTCTTGACGAGATCGCAGAGGAAATGCTGCGTCCCATGCTGCGCGAATGGCTGGACGACAATCTTCCATCTTTGGTGGAGCGTCTGGTGCGCGAAGAAATCGAGCGCGTTGCGCGCGGACCGCGCGGTTAATCCAGCAGTTCACATCTGATCTGACAGGAAGAGGTGTGGCGCACGCGCCTCTTCGAGACCTTCCGCTCAGCGGGCCAGAATTTCCTGCATCCGCTTGATTTCGCCGATTTTCGCCTTCGTTTCGGCATAACCGCGATTGATGGCTTCATCTGCCCGGTGGAATTCGGAAAGACCGATATCGCCAAGGCGCGGGTGAAGCGAAAGATCCGGCGGGTCTCCGGCAAGCCGCGCCCGCGAAATCCGGTCCTGGATGATGTTAAACGCTTCCACCATCACCGTGGTCACGCCGTAATGCGTCTGCTGACCGTCCACCACACGCTCTTCCGGCAGGTTATCGGGGCTGGCATTATGCTTGACCACTGCAGAGCGGCCGTAAAGGTCATAGTGCAGGTTGATAGCCACCACCAGCGGCTCTTCATAGGCCCGGCACACTGAAACCGGTACCGGATTGACCAGCGCACCATCGACCAGAACCCGATTGTTGGTCCTCACCGGTTCGAAAATGCCGGGCAGGGCGTATGACGCGCGGATGGCCGTAATCAGCGAACCGGAATGCATCCAAACCTCGTGACCGGTCGTCAGTTCTGTCGCGACCGATACGAATGGGCGGTCGAGATCCTCGATCTTAAGACCGCTTAGATGTTCCTGCATGCGTTTCGTCAGCCGCAATCCACTCAACAGCCCGCCGCCGCCAATTGTGAAATCGAGAAAAGCGGCCATTCGGCGCATGGTCAGCGAACGGGCAAACGCCTCAAGTTCGTCCAGCTTTCCGGCGAGATAACAACCGCCCACCAACGCGCCGATGGACGTGCCGGCAATCATGGAGATCTTCACTTTTTCTTCGTCAAGCGCCCTCAGCGCGCCGATATGGGCCCAACCGCGTGCGGCCCCGCCGCCGAGCGCAAGTGCAATGCCGCGCGGCTCATTTTTGCTTGGCTCGATCATGTTTTGGGAAAGAGGCGGGCCGCCCGGCTCTGCCGCCATTGCTGTTGTCACACCGTGTCTAAAATTCCAGTTCAGCATTTCCAACCTCGAGAGGCAAAACGGGCGCCAATGTTCAATTAACGCCCGTCTTAGGTTTCAATTTCGTGAATCAGCGGGAAAAATCCCTAAAAATGTCCAAGAATAACGCAAATGCCTCTCAAAAGTGCTTTTCTGTGCGACTTTGATATTGATGACCTTAGTCTCCTTGCCGGCTAACACGGATCAGTTCGCCATCGCTTTCATCGGTCAGCAGCAACACGGCCCCATCGGGTGCGACCTTCACGTCGCGCAAGCGACCGAATGCATCGGCAAACAGGTGCTCCTCTTTTTGCACAGCGCCGTCAGGACCGCGTTCAAGCCTTGAGAGAAGCTGAAACTTCAGCGCTGTGACCAGAAAATCGCCCTCCCATTCCGGAAACATCTCGCCGTGATAGACCGCCAGTGCACCCGGCGCGATGGATGGGTCCCAGTAATAGTAGGGCTGCTCATAGCCTTCCGCCTCTGTGCCTTTGCCGATTTTTGCGCCGGAATAATGCCTGCCATAGGAAATGACCGGCCATCCGTAATTCTTGCCCTGCTGCGGAAAGTTGATTTCGTCGCCGCCACGCGCGCCGTGTTCCACCACCACGATCCTGCCGGTCTCAGGATCGATATCGATGCCTTGCGGATTTCTATGGCCTTTGGACCACATGCCGGGCAGCCCCATTGCGCCGCGGGTAAATTCGACTGCGGGGTAGGGTGTTCCGTCCGCTTTTAAGTGGATCACCGCGCCAGCGTAATCTCCAAGATCCTGCGCCCGCTCACCATCGCCTCTTTCGCCAAGCGTCAGAAAAATATCGCCATTATCGGCCAGGGCGATGCGCGAGCCAAAGTGGTGGCCGGTCTGTGTCCCTTTATTCATCTCAAAAAGCTTTTCAACGTTTTCGAGCTGGGCCTCGTCTTCGCTCAACACTGCGCTGAAAAGTGCGGTTCCTTGTCCGCCGGTCATCGGAATGGAGGCCGTGAAATAGAACTGCCGGCTTTGAGAAAAATTGGATGGAATGGCAATGTCGAGCAGTCCACCCTGTCCGCCGACAAAGAGGTCCGGCAGCCCTTCGATCGGCTCGGAAATGGCCCCGTCGCGGATGATGCGCAGCCGACCGGGGCGTTCGGAAACAATGTAGGCACCATCGGGCAGCACCTCCACCGACCAGGGGTGGTCCAGTCCATCGGCAAGCACGTCTGTCTTGAGCGCGACTTCATCCGAACTGAATTCTGCACTCAAGGCATCCGTTCCACCCATTGCCAGAAAACCACTCAACACAAACCCGGCAAGTCTGCCGCTGCGCCCAAATTGCTCGATTCCTGCCATCGTGCTCTCCTTTTCTCCTGAATTGTAGGTAGGTCACCGCACGAAGAAGGCAAGAAGAGGGAGGCGAAGTCATTTTAATGTGATCGGGACGCGCGAATTGAGGCCTGTGAAATTCACCGGCGGACCGATTGACCTGATCAAGTGATGTAACGAAAGTCTACGCCTTGTAGACGTCTTCGGGGTCAAAATGCCGTTCGTCATCGGCGATTTCGAGCTTGGCATCGCCGTCTTTGAACGTCGCCACCCGATAGAAGCAAGACCTGCGCCCGGTGTGACATGTCGCATCATGACCGGCGACCGAAACTTTCAGCCAGATCGCATCCTGGTCGCAATCGGTACGCAATTCCTTCACCGTCTGCAGATTGCCGGAGGTCTCACCCTTTTTCCAGATCGCTCTGCGCGAGCGACTGTAATAATGCGCAATTCCGGTTTCCAGCGTCAGCGAAAGCGCTTCAGCATTCATGAAGGCAACCATCAATAGCTCGCCGTCGCGCTCATCGGTCACGACAGCGGTCACAAGCCCGTTCACATCGAATTTCGGCGTAAAGGCCGCGCCTTCTTCCAATGCGGCCTTGTCCTTCGCGGGAGAAGAAAATTCCATGAACGTCTTACTTTCCGCTTCGTGCCATGGTCATGAAACGCGCCTGCAGGGAGGCATCTTCCTTGAATGCGCCGGTAAAGGTTGTCGTCAGTGTGGTGGAACCCTGTTTCTGAATACCGCGCATCGACATGCACATGTGCTCGGCTTCCACAAAAACAGCAACCCCCTTGGGGTCCAGCGCATCCTGGATAGCATTGGCGATCTGGGATGTCATGGATTCCTGCGTTTGCAGCCGACGGGCATATATATCGACCGTCCGGGCTATCTTGGACAGACCCAGCACCCTGCCATCGGGAAGATAGCCGACGCTTGCCGTGCCAATGATCGGGACCATGTGGTGTTCGCAATGGGAGTGGAAGGGAATATTGCGGACAAGCACCATGTCGTCATAGCCCGCCACCTCTTCGAATGTGCGGCCAAGCACATCTGCGGCGTCCTGATCATAGCCGGAAAAGAGCTCACGATAGGCTTTTGCGACGCGCCGTGGGGTATCCAAAAGGCCTTCACGCGAGGTGTCTTCGCCCGCCCAGCGCAGCAAGACGCGTACTGCGTCTTCTGCTTCTTCCTGCGTGGGACGGGAATTGTCTTTGGCACTCAGCGCCAGCTTTTGCACGATGGCATCCATCACGAATCTCCGGGGCCTCTTCCCAAATCGGTTTGAGGCACGGTTGTTACATTCTGCCTAAGGGGCCAAAACGAGTCATGTCGTTTACGGCATGTGCCTCATTACGTCATGAACTGCAAACTGGATTGCAGCAAAATGTACTCCTCTGACAAAAGCTGCAGCGCCACCTTGCATTCTGAGCCTTTGCACACGAATTATTATATAGTGGTCAACATCAATCAGAAAAAGGTCTAAAAGCGCCCGTTAGAGGGCGCGGGGAGAAAAATCATTTCCCCGAAAGCTGTCGCTGATGCAGATTGATGTTTCGAACGGAATGCGGAGTCACAGACGTGGACGACATATATAACGCCAAAATTCTGGATTTTGCGGGCAATATTCCGCGCATCGGAACCCTTGATGACGCGGACGCCGAGGCGATGGCCCATTCCAAACTATGCGGTTCGCGCGTCAAGGTCTGGCTGAAAATGAACGACGGCCATGTGAGTGATTTTGCTCACGACGTGAAGGCCTGCGCACTCGGTCAGGCATCCTCCTCTATCATGGCCCGCCACATCATCGGTGCGACGCCGGAAGAACTGCGTCAGGCGCGCAAGGACATGCTGGCCATGCTCAAGGAAGGCGGCGAGGGCCCAACCGGCCGTTTCGAGGACATGCGCTATCTGAAGCCTGTCAAGGATTACAAGGCGCGCCACCCTTCGACCATGCTGACATTCGATGCGGTCTGCGACTGCCTGGATCAAATTGAAACGGCTGGAGTTGCGTTCGGGGCGCATGTGTAAAGACCACAAACATTCCCGTCCGATCGGCTATTCGTCAACCTCACGCAACTGGCAGGGCGCGTTTCCCAAGACCCCCGGTCGCCTCCTGGGGTTAGGGCTGATCAGGTTGTACCAACTCACGCTCTCCGGCTTTATAGGCCAGTCTTGTCGTCACATGCCCACATGCTCCGAATATGGCTATGAAGCCGTTGCAAGGCACGGGCTCTGGTCCGGCGGGTTCATGGCGCTTTTTCGGTTCATGCGATGCGGTCCCGGCGGTACCTGGGGTTATGACCCCGTGCCGGAACGCCTGGAGGCGCGGCTGCACTGGTGGACGCCATGGCGCTTCTGGAATTTGAAAAGCGGGGCCGAAGATCAGACCCCGCTTTGAGATAGACGGCCTCGATATCAGTCGGCGATCTTCCGGAGTTTCGCGTAGCAGATATAGCGGTTCTCTCCGAAAAACACGTCCGCCTTCACCTTGTTCCGGTCCACCGAGGCGTTGATGATGTCCCACATATCGTCTTCGCTGCGGAAGATCAGCTGCCAGTTCATGAAGGTTTCCATGTAGCCGTCGGTGCCGACTTCATCGCTGAAATTGGCAAACAGAAATTCGCCGCCAACCTTCAGCATTTCGACCAGACGCTGCGTCAGGCGAATGGCCACTGCGCGCGGCAGATAATCATAAAGCCCGGCAGCATAGGCGAGATCAAATTTGCCAATCTTGTACGACCGTCTCAGAAGTCCCGATACGCTTCCATTGATGGCTGTAATCAGCGAGTTCTGATGTTTTTTCTCAACGAGTTCAACGCTTTCCGTATCCTGGTCAAGCGCGATCCAGCGTTTCAGCGTTCCGGCCTTCAGCGCTTCTGACAGTTCAGCTTCGCGCAGGTGTCCGCAAGCAACAGCCAGAATTTCCGCGCCGTCGCATACCCGCTTTGCTGTAGCATCCACCGTATGCGCAAGAATGTCGCGACGTTCACGGCCGGCCACGCAAGGCGGCGTGTTGCTGGTATAGGCGTAAATGGCTCGCCCAAGCTCGGTCGACTGCGCCAAGATTTCTCTTGTGCTCTCATGATGGTAGAGGAGGTCGATCAGCCCCGCGTCGCCCGAATAACCGCGCGGCTTTGTAAACGACCAGTTCGTGAACGGATCCTGGAAAATATACTCCCCGAGCGGATGGCCCTGGGCGACTGGCACCAGGTGTTCCCAGACTTCCGGTGCGCATTTCTCGCGCAAGGCATGAAGCCGTTCGCCGAGCCGGTCGGTAATCTCCGCCGCTGGTTCGCCATTGGCAAACGAGCGCCGGCTCATTTCCAATATCAATATCAGCTCCAACTGCCGGTCGCCGAGTTGGTCGGCGTCAATCTGATCGCTGAGTGTGCCGATATGCTCCTTGATGAGAGCCGGCGTTATGAGACTGTGTTTGTCGATTTCAAAATTCATATTCTCTACACGCATCTTGGTACATCCCCGTCCACCACGAAAAGTTGTAGCGACTTAATCGGCGTAACGCGAGAACATGTTTAACAAATGGTTAATTTCATGGGGATGGTTCGAGCGATTTTGATGACAATTTGCAAACTGCCATCTTTAACGCGAATTTAGCGCTCCATGTTTCATAATCGTACTGTTGTAGCGAATTTGTACAGGCACCCAGATCCTGTCTTTTGTTGTTTGAAGGTAACCGGTCGGCATGAGCGACAGTGAGATGCAGATAACCGACGAGCTTGTGAGACGTGCCAAGAGCGCGGCCGGCAACGCGTGGTGGGAAGGGCAGGACCCGGTTCTGAGGCAGGTGCTCGACGAGCGCAACGAGAAGCAGAATTTGCGCCTCGCACGCTTTGGTTTGTGGGCTGCCGCAATCACTTATGTGAGTTTTGGTTTCTCCGACATCTACCTGCTTCCCGATGTCGGCAGTCTGGTCTTTCTGTTCCGGATAGGCCTTGCCATCGTGGTGCTTTCGCTGTTGGAGACAGGCATTTGGCTGCGGTTGCCCTTGAAGGCCATTCAGGCCTTTTCCGCCATGGCCATTCTGGCCTCGGCATTCGGTTGGCTGTTCATCTCCATCACCTCGTCTGAACGCCAGTTGGCAGCCGAATACACCATCTTCGGCACGATTTTCATCCTGGCCACAAACCTCTTCTTCAATTTCCGTTTTTCGCTCGCCGCAGCGTCATCCTCAATTGTGACTGCAGGTTGTATATACGCCACAACCAGCATGATCGACGTGGATTTCAAGACCAAGTTCATCCACGTCCTCTTCTTCACGACATCGCTGACATTCTCGCTTTATCTCGCATGGCGCCTGAGCCATGAGCGTTACCATACTTTCGTGAATTCGCTGCAGGCGCAGATTCAGGAGCAGGTGGCGATCGAGAAGGGCCGGCAGCTCAAGAAAATTGCCGAAACCGACCCGCTGACCGGCATGTTGAACCGACGCGCGCTGAGCCAGGAGTTTTTCGCCCTCAAACGCAGCGAACTCGCGCTTGGCAAGCATATCGGCGTCATTCTTATCGATGTCGACTTTTTCAAGCGTTACAATGACAGTCTGGGGCACGATATCGGCGATGAATGCCTGATCCGACTGTCGCAGTGTTTCCAGGAAACGGCTTGTGCCTATCATGGCGTCGCAGGCCGTTATGGCGGAGAGGAATTTCTCCTTCTTTGCTCCGTGCGCGACAAGGAGGAACTGGCGACCGTTGCCAAGGCGCTTTGCGACGCCGTGGAAGCGCTGAAGATTTCCCATCCGGACCGGCCCGACAAGCGCGACATTATCACCATCTCTGCCGGCGCGACGATGACCGAGACCGAAGGCGCGATGGAACTGTCGGTGCTGCTGCAGCAGGCGGACCGCGCGCTCTATGCTTCCAAATTCGCTTCCCGCGCGACCTTCACGATCTACGATCCGGAAGCCGTTCACATGCATGCCTCGCGGCAAAACCTGGCGCTGCTGCTCAGCGAGGCGGTGGAGCGCGAACTGGTTTCTCTCGTTTACCAGCCGATCAAGGATGCCCAAACCGGCAAGCTCCTGGGTCATGAAACGCTGATGCGGCTGCGTGATTTCGACGGCACACCGATCCACCCGCCTGTTTTCATTCCTGCCGCAGAGCAGACCGGCGCCATTGTCGAACTCGGCAACTGGGCCATCGAGCAGGCTTTGACGGACCTGTGCGTGGAGGACAACGACACTTTCGTGACCGTCAATGTCTCCGCCGTTCAGCTCAAAACCCCCGGATTCCCGCTGAAAGTGGCCGAAATCCTGTCCAGTCTCGGTGTTCAGCCGCACCGGCTGGCACTGGAGGTGACGGAAGGCATCGACATCTATATGGAGGTCGAGGCGCACCGCAATATCGAGAATCTCAAACGCCTCGGCGTGCAGATCTGGCTCGACGATTTCGGCACCGGTTTTGCCGGTCTCGCCTGGCTCAACCGGTTCCGTTTCGACGCCGTCAAGATCGACCGCAGCTTTCTGGTCGAATGCCAGTCGGAGCAGGGTCTCAGCCTGCTGGAAGACATGGTGCGTATGCTCAAGCATCAGAAGTTCACGGTGCTTGTGGAGGGGGTCGAAACCGGCGAACAGCGCGCGCTGTTGAAGCAGCTGGGTGTCGATCTGATGCAGGGCTACCATCTTGGCATGCCTGCGCCCATCGAGAAGGTGGAACGCCGCAAAGCGCGCGGTCGCGGCTGATGCGCGCGACGACGGACGCGCAGACCGACCCGCTAAATTTAGGGATCGCTTGAACATAGACAGTTAGGAATTGTGTTGCAAAATGTAACCTCCCGTCTTTCGGACGTCTTTTTGGAGCGCGCATGGGCAAAACCTTTTTCAACAGCGTTGTCGACACGCCCCAGGATGCGCGGCGTCAGCTTGTGAGGACTACGATCATTGCAGCGCTGGTCTTTTCGCTGTTTATCGGGTTGGCGACCTCCTATTTCGATCCTGACCATGTCTGGAGAATCTTGGCCATCAGCGTGCCGGCAGAGATGCTGACCACCATCGTTGTTGCAGGGCTTCACATACGCCAGTCGTTGGAAGGGGCCGAGAGCCGCGCCCGCTACCGTTATCTCAGCGCCCACGATCACCTCTCGGGGCTGAAGAACCGCCACAGCTTTCTCGATGCATTGAAGTCTGCGCGCGCAGCCGAGGCACCCGGCTTCTTCATGATCGCCGACCTCGATCACTTCAAGGCGATCAACGACAGCTATGGCCATGCTGCGGGCGATGCGGTGATCAGGGGCGTCGGTGCGCTGCTGTCCAACCACGATGCAGGCCGGCTCGGCGGCGAGGAATTCGCTATCATCCTCCAGGCAAAAACGGCCGACGACGCCAGGGCAAAGGGCGAGGCGATCCTTGCCGACATGGCCGCGCTCGAATTTCCGGTCGATCACCCGCACGGCAAAATTCGCGTGACCATGAGCGCCGGTATTGCGCCGCTTGACCCCCAAACCGACCTTCGCGAAACCTACAAGCTGGCAGACGCCGCGCTCTATTCGGCCAAGGTGTTCGGCCGCAACCGCGTGTTTCTCGCAGGTGAAGTCCCCGAAATCCCGGGCTCCCAACCGCTGATGAAACGCAAGACCGACCGCTTCTCGGCCTGACGCCCGCCGTATTTCGTACGCCCCTTGCATGGAGGCGCGAAACGTCAAGCTCACCGTTCAAGCTCCGCATAGGCCGCATCCCATTGCTCGTCCGTGATTTTGGCCTCGGCGTCGGGGTCTTCGGCAAGCACCTGCGCTTCATAGCGGTCCATTTCATCAATCATCCGTTGACGCCCGGCCTCATTGCGGATGCAGGGTGGAAAGCGATTGTAGTAATTCTCCCCATAGGTCTCGGGCGCATGTTCGCCCAGACAGGCCCGCGCGCGCCGGCACTTGGGCAGGTGGCAGAAGGTGTAATTCTCCAGCGCTGTGGTGAAGAACCGGAAAACGCGCTGGCTATTGCGGAAGAATCTGCGGTCTCCCTCGCCAACTTCCACCGGCTGAGGCTCGGCCGCTTCCATCCATTCTTCCCTTTTCATGGCATTTCTCTCCTTGTCTGATCGGATCATGGCAGCACAATTTGGCCGGCGGTTTCCCGTCAGGTTCACTCCGGCTTTCAATGACCACGCTTTGCCTGTCTCGGGCGCGTGAAACCGGAGAGCCGCGCGGCGCGCCGCCTCTGTTTTTTAAGTAATATGGCACCGCACACACGCGGCCCATCAAGACGTTTGCGGCATGGGCTGTCCGGCCCGGCCTGAATGCGGAACTGCTTCGCTGCATTGGTGAAACCACCAACTTGCACGGCGGACCCGAACCGACCCCTGGGACAACAGGGGAAGGGGGAAGCCTGTAACGGCGGCAGGTTGCCCTGCCACAGCGTTCCACACCCCCTGGAGAGAAGCCACACGTTACGGCTCCCACCCAGGCGTCTCCTTCCGCCTGAGGCTGACCGTCTCACGACCCCATCCGGCAACGGAAGACCTTCAGGATAAGGGGTGGGGCGCAAGCGGGGAAAAACGGGGGTGGATTTTTTTAAGGCGTGGGATTTTTTGTGACGCGGAATTGTTTTGTTTCAATGGGTTAGCGGGAATGGTGGAATCAAAATCTGAGCGAAGAGCAACGATTTTTTCCCCGTTTTGCCTCGCCCCGCCTGCGGGGGCGAAGGAGTCGCCGCACTCTCCGCATCCGTCCTCTCCCCTTGTGGGAGAGGATAGCCCGTCCACACGAAGCAAAGCAGAGTGTCTGGACGCGCTTGGTGAGGGGTGAAGAGTTGGGGGCCTGAATTACCCCTCACCAAGTTCACCACGCCAATCGCCTTCGGCTCTTGGGGTGAACTATCCTCTCCCACAGGGGGAGAGGAGCCGCCGCACCCTCCGCATCCGTCCTCTCCCCCTGTGGGAGAGGTGAGCCCGTCCACACGAGGCGAAGCGGAGTTTCGGACGCGCTTGGTGAGGGGTGAAGAGTTGGAGGCCTGAATTACCCCTCACCAAGTTCACCGCGCCAATCGCCTTCGGCTCTTGGGGTGAACTATCCTCTCCCACAGGGGGAGAGGACGGGCGCGGAGGCTGCGGCTCTTTCCTCCTCTCCCCTTGTGGGAGAGGATAGCAAGTCCACACGAAGCAAAGCTGAGTGTCTGGACGCGCTTGGTGAGGGGTGAACTGCACATAACCGCTAAGCCGGAGGAAGATTCAATTTTTCCCGGATTTTGCGAACTGCAAAGTCCAAGCCATTTTCGATCTCGTCATTCCAAAACCGCAACGTTTGGAAACCTTCAGCCGCGAATGTGGCATCGCGCAGCGCATCACGTTTGCTTTCCGCATGCTGGCCGCCATCAACCTCAATGATGCATTTGGCCTCAAAGCAGATGAAATCAACAATATAGCCTTTAAGGGGAACCTGCCGCCGAAATTTCAACCCGCCCATGCGCCGGTCTTTAAGCTGATTCCAGAGCAACGCTTCGGCCTTGGTGCCATCGCCACGCATGGCGCGAGCGTATTCACGATGCTTGGGCGGAGGTTTGTGGTGCGGCATAAGGGAAATGTGTCGCAGCTAAATGCATTTGACAACCATTTGTTTCACCCCTCACCAAGTCCACCACGCCAATCGCCTTCGGCTCTTGGGGTGAACTATCCTCTCCCACAAGGGGAGAGGAGCCGCCGCACCCTCCGCACCCGTCCTCTCCCCCTGTGGGAGAGGATAGCCCGTCCACACGAAGCAAAGCTGAGTGTCTGGACGCGCTTGGTGAGGGGTGAACTATACATAACCGCTAAGTCGGTGGAAGATTCAATTTTTCCCGGATTTTGCGAACCGCAAAGTCCAATCCATTTTCGATTTCATCATTCCAAAACCGCAACGTTTGGAAACCTTCAGCCGCGAATGTGGCATCGCGCAGCGCATCACGTTTGCTTTCCGCATGCTGGCCGCCATCAACCTCAATGATGCATTTGGCCTCAAAGCAGATGAAATCAACAATATAGCCTTTAAGGGGAACCTGCCGCCGAAATTTCAACCCGCCCATGCGCCGGTCTTTAAGCTGATTCCAGAGCAACGCTTCGGCCTTGGTGCCATCGCCACGCATGGCGCGAGCGTATTCACGATGCTTGGGCGGAGGTTTGTGGTGCGGCATGTGAGAAATGTGTCGCTGTCATATGCATTTTGCAACCATTTGTTTTACCCCTCACCAAGTTCACCACGCCAATCGCTTTGGCTCTTGGGGTGAACTATCCTCTCCCACAGGGGGAGAGGAGCCGCCGCACTCTCCGCATCCGTCCTCTCCCCTTGTGGGAGAGGATAGGAAGTCCACACGAAGCAAAGCTAAGTGTTTGGACGCACTAGGTGAGGGGGGTAAAGAGTTGGGGGCCTGTATTACCCCTCACCAAGTTCACCTCGCCAATCGCCTTCGGCTCTTGGGGTGAACTATCTCTCCCACAAGGGGAGAGGAGCCGCCGCACCCTCCGCACCCGTCCTCTCCCCTTGTGGGAGAGGATAGGAAGTCCACACGAAGCAAAGCTAAGTGTTTGGACGCGCTTGGTGAGGGGTATAAAGCCGCTACTCTCCGGGGTGTTCGAGGATCGATGCGGCAACTTGTGTTTGGATGGTAGGGTCAAGTCAGACTATGACGGTGGGGTTTTTCGCTCACCATATCTTTCGCCAGCGCTTAAACGCGGCGATCTCTGATTTGGTTAGCCTAAACCACTCGCCGCGTGTCCTTTTGTCCGCAAAACGTTTATGCCAATAGAACTCCACGCCCTGTGGATCGTCAGTTAGAATCGAGTGAACCAATTCTATTTCCTGTGGCAGTTCGATCTGAACTTGCCTGCCGCGTTTATTCAGAGATGTCGTGTACCCAATTTTGTAATCGCTGCCGTGCTTTTGGAGATATACGTAACCTTTAGCCGAAGCTTCGTTGCCCTCGGATATTAAGCCGTCGACAGGTTTTTGGTATTTTCTGGCAAGCTCCGCAATTTTTGTTTTGCCTTTTTGCATTGCGAATTCCGCTAGGCGCTCCGCTAATTTTGGCATAGGCCAACGCGCCTGAATGGTCTTTGGCGAAACGTGGCTTCCTAAACGTGGAACTTCATAATCCAGATCACCCGTGGTTGGAAAACGCCCTAATTTCTCAGAAACTTGCAATACTGTGTCCAGTAATTCCTCGTCGGAATAGGCTTTTTGCAGTGTGTTGGGAATAAAGCCAGCTTCAATTAGTGCATCGCTCCAGTTTCTCCATATTCTGCTGCGCCATTCGTGTTTCTTAATTCCGGTGACGGATTCAAATTTGGTCATGCCTGGTGGGCGGCCACCATTATCCGCCGCGATACTCTTAATGCTATTAAGTATCTCCTGCCGAACTAAGTCGAGTTCCATGCCACGTCCCTTTTTTGATTTATATAGAACGTATTTTCAGATGGATTGGAAGTCGCTGCGGCTAGGCTCGCTTTTACTAAAGCGGCGGGTAACCCCTTGCCCCACCCCCCAAATCCCACTATACCGCCTCCACCCATCGCCGCCTCAAATCGCGGCAAACCACCAACCACCCGCATTCGTAGGCGGGACTGGATGAAGGAGACTGAAAACCATGTCTATTTCCCTGATTTTTCCCGATGGTTCTGAACGTTCATACGATGCTGGTACGACCGGCCGGGATGTGGCGGAATCGATTTCCAAATCTTTGGCCAAGAAGGCTGTGGCGATTGCCATTGATGGTGAGCTGCGTGATCTTGCCGATCCCGTCACCAATGGCAAGATCGAGATTGTGACGCGCACGGACCCCAAGGCGCTGGAGCTGATCCGGCATGATGCGGCGCATGTGATGGCGGAAGCCGTGCAGGAGCTTTGGCCCGGCACGCAGGTGACCATTGGTCCGGTGATTGAAAACGGCTTTTATTACGACTTCAAGCGCGTGCATCCCGATACGCGCGAAGACTGGCCGTTTACGCCGGAAGATCTGCCGAAGATCGAAAAGCAGATGCAGAAGATCATCCAGCGCAACGCGCCCTTCGTGAAGGAAGTGTGGAGCCGCGAGAAGGCGCGCGACACCTTTGCCGATATGGGCGAGGCCTATAAGGTGGAGCTGGTGGATGCGATCCCGGAAGATCAGGACGTCAAGATCTACAAGCAGGGCGACTGGTTCGACCTTTGCCGCGGGCCGCATATGGCCTCCACGGGGCAGATCGGCACGGCCTTCAAGCTGATGAAGGTGGCGGGTGCCTATTGGCGCGGTGATTCGTCGAAGCCGATGCTGACGCGCATCTATGGCACGGCCTGGGCCGAGCAGAAGGACCTCGACAACTATCTGCATATTCTGGAAGAGGCCGAAAAGCGCGACCACCGCAAGCTTGGCCGCGAAATGGACCTGTTCCATTTCCAGGAGGAGGGGCCGGGCGTTGTTTTCTGGCATTCCAAGGGCTGGCGCATGTTCCAGACGCTGACGGCCTATATGCGCCGCCGTCTGGCAGGGGTTTACGAAGAGGTGAACGCGCCGCAGGTGCTTGATGCATCGCTGTGGGAAACCTCCGGCCACTGGGGCTGGTATCAGGAAAACATGTTTGCGGTGAAATCGGCGCACGCGCTGACGCATCCGGACGACCCGGAAGCCGACGACCGCGTGTTTGCGCTGAAACCCATGAACTGCCCCGGTCACGTGCAGATCTTCAAGCACGGCCTGAAGAGCTATCGCGACCTGCCGATCCGTCTCGCCGAATTCGGCAATGTGCACCGCTACGAGCCGTCAGGCGCGCTGCACGGGCTGATGCGCGTGCGCGGCTTCACGCAGGACGACGCACATGTGTTCTGCACCGACGAGCAGCTGGCCGCCGAATGCCTGAGGATCAATGATCTCATTCTTTCGGTCTACGAGGATTTCGGCTTTGGCGAGATCGTCGTGAAGCTCTCCACGCGGCCTGAAAAGCGCGTGGGCTCGGATGAGCTTTGGGATCGCGCCGAAAGCATCATGACCGAGGTGCTGAAGACCATCGAAGCCCAATCCGGCGGCCGCATCAAAACCGGCATTCTGGAAGGCGAGGGCGCGTTTTACGGGCCGAAGTTCGAATATACGCTGCGCGACGCCATTGGCCGTGAATGGCAGTGCGGCACCACACAGGTGGACTTCAACCTGCCCGAACGTTTCGGCGCATTCTATATCGACCAGAACTCCGAAAAGCAGCAGCCGGTGATGATCCACCGCGCCATCTGCGGCTCCATGGAGCGGTTTCTCGGCATTCTGATCGAGAACTTCGCCGGTCACATGCCGCTGTGGTTCGCACCGCTGCAGGTGGTGGTGGCAACGATCACGTCTGAAGCCGATGGTTATGGCGAAGAGGTGGCCGAAGCGCTGCGCGATGCCGGTCTCCACGTGGAGACAGACTTCCGCAACGAGAAGATCAACTACAAGATCCGCGAACACTCGGTCGGCAAGGTGCCGGTGATCATCGTCTGCGGCAAGCGCGAGGCCGAAGAGCGCACGGTGAATATCCGTCGTCTGGGCTCGCAGAACCAGACCTCGATGACGCTGGATGAGGCGATTGCATCGCTGATGGAAGAGGCAACGCCGCCGGACGTGAAGCGCAAGCTGGCGGCCAGGGCGGCGAAAAAGGCTGCGGCTGTATAAATTTCGACCAATCCTCTCCCGCCAATCCTCTCCCCTTGTGGGAGAGGATAGGAAGTCCACATGAGGCAGAATGCCGAATGTCGGGATGCACTTGGGTAGAGGGGGCTTTATCAGCGGTAGACTACCCCTCATCAGCAATTTCTAACACTTAGCTTGCGCTAAGATGTTGAAATTGCGTCCTCTCCCACAAGGGGAGAGGAAGCTCAGTCCTCGACCTGTGCGCCATCGGCCAGCAGCACCTCGACATCGGAGTTGCGGCCGGCTGTCACCTCGAAATCCTTCTGGTAGATTTTTTCCTTGTTGCGGGCAATCGCTGTGTAATTGCCCTCGGCCAGCACCATGGAGGGGAAGGCCCCGACATTGGTGGCCAGAAGATCGCCGGAGGCGGTCAGGATCGACCAGGCCGTGTCGGCAATGGCTTCGCCGCCGGCATTGGCCACCAGCTTGAAGGTCACGCGGGCCGCACGGTGTTCGAGTGTTGCTTCGGTGATCTTGCCGGCGCTCACCTGCATATCGGCCTGCACCACTGCGTTCACATGGCCATATTGGGAGACCACGTGATAGGTGTCGGCATTCAGCCGTACCACGGTGTCGGGCCGGATGTCCTTGGCCACCAGCACCCGCTCGCTGTCACCGGAGGGGGCGCTGGCATAGATCGAGAATGTCAGGTCCGAATCGGGGATCGGCATATCGTCGCCGGTCTCGGCATGCAAAAGCAGGCCACCGGCATCAAGAACCAGGCTCTGGCGGGCCACAGGTGCACCTTCCCAGATGCGCAGCTTTTTGGTCGCAGCCGCCCGCCCGAAAGCGGCATTGATGAAATATTCGCCCGGCGGCAGCTGGAAAACGCTGACCCCGCCTTCTGCAGAGGCGACCAGCGGCAGCTTGCCGTCCTCACCGGGAATGGCGGAAAAGACCCGCCAGGCAAGGCCCTCCTGCAGCGGCGGCGCGCCCTCTTGCAGGTGTGCCTCCACCTCCACGCTGCTCAGCGTGTTCTGCGAAGGGGCAATCCGCTCGATGGCCGAAAGCCCGTCTTCGGAAATCTGCTGGGCGAGAGCGGGAACGGTCATTCCCCACACTGCGGCGGCAAGAATAAAAACAACACTTGCCGTATGTCCTGGTCCGTGTTTCAAGGCACTCACTTCATTCATGCCGTTCAGTTTCAGCGTCTATTGAACGGTGTCATGTCATTTTCATGTCAGTCACGCTGAATTACAGGAAGACGAACACGATGAAAACAGAAATCCGGCTTGCCGATTATCTTGAAACCCGCCGCTCCACCCCAGCCTTCCAGATGCGTGAGCCGGGACCGTCGCGCGAAGAGATCAAGGATATCCTGAAACTCACTGTCAGGGTTCCCGATCACGGCAAGCTCGCCCCCTGGCGCTTCATCGTCTATCGCGGCGCAAGGCGCGCCGAAATCGGCGAAGCGCTGTTGAAGATGCGGCTCGAAAAAGAACCCGATCTCTCCCAGGACCTGGTTGAGGTCGAGCGCACCCGCTTTACCCGCGCCCCGGTAGTAATCGCCGTCATTTCCACGGCAGCACCCCATTTCAAGATCCCGGAATGGGAGCAGGTCATGTCTGCGGGCGCGGTCTGCCTCAATCTCCTCATGGCCGCCAATGCCAATGGTTACGCTGCCAACTGGCTGACCGAATGGTTCGCCTTCGATGAAGCCGCCTATCCGCTTCTCGGCGTCAACGCGGGCGAGAAGGTTGCAGGCTTCATTCATATCGGCTCGACCGACTTTCCAAACACCGAACGCCCGCGTCCGGCGCTGTCGGATGTCGTCACCTGGCAAGGGGAGTGAACGCGCATGTTCTACGAAGAAGGCAACAGACCGGAAATTCTGGCCCATGATCCCTTCAAGGCGATCGTTTCACCGCGCCCCATCGGCTGGATTGGAACGAAAGGCGAGGATGGCAGCATCAACCTGGCTCCCTATTCCTTTTTTGCGCCCTTGTCCGATAAGCCGAAGCTGGTGATGTTTTCCTCCACCGGCCGCAAGGACAGCCTGCGCAATATCGAGGAAACCGGCGTCTTCACCTGCAACCTCGCAAGCCATGACCTTCTGCACCAGATGAATGCAAGTTCGGCTCCAGCGCCTTACGAATTCGACGAATTCGGCTTTGCCGGCCTCACGGCCGTTCCGGGCAAACTGGTCGATGCGCCCTATGCCGCAGAAGCCTATGCCGTTCTCGAATGCAGGGTGGTTGAGATCAAGCCGCTGAAGGGGCTGGGTGGCGAAGCCTCGCAAAACACCATGATCATCGGGCAGGTGGTCGGCACCCATATCCGCGACGAGGCCATCCGCGATGGCCGTCTCGACATGGCAAAGGTGCGCCCCCTCGGCCGCCTCGGCTATTTCGACTACAGCGAATCCGGCGATGTCTTCGAACTGATGCGTCCGACGTGGAAATAAGTCCGCGTCAAAACCAGATCACGAGATAGAACCGATGGGAGAAATCAGGAATTGCAACCGGATGTCTAAGACAGTAGTCTGAAGTTGTGGGCTTGCCAGTATGTCTTGAGGGGGGCTACAATGCGCACTGCTATATTTGCTTTTTTCTTGGCTTTGTTGTGCGATACATCTGCGCATGCTGCTGGCGATAATAGCGACACAATATTATGGACCGAAGTTGGTAGTTGGACCGTCGCTCTCGACAAGACAGTAGGAAACAAATGCTTCATCGTAACGAGCTTCGAAGGCGGCTACGTCCTTCGTCTTGGGTTTAGCCAGGACGGAGCTGTAAACCCTGCTTATATGGCAATTGCCAGTGTGGATTGGAAGTCGCTTGATGTTGGCAAAGACTATGAACTTTCCATTCAGTTTGATCGTAACTCTCCCTGGACTGCAACCGCTACCGCTGTGATGTTCGGAGGAGAGGATGGTACGGTTGCACTGTCCATCGGCTTAGACAAGATAGCGTTTTTCGAGGAGTTTGCTCGAAAACTGGGTGTGCGGCTTTTCTACCAAAACAAACAGATTGCACATTTGAGCCTGCGTGGATCCTCCCGCGCCATTGTCGAACTCATGAATTGCCAGAAGACTGTGAACGAATATCTCGCCAGCCAACCAGAGCAAAGAGATCCGTTCGACGATGCAACACCGAAAAAGGCCAAGGACCCTTTTGCTACTTAGGGTCAGGACCTATTAATTTATGGCGTTGCGCGAGAGCAGATTTTTCGAGTGGCAAGGAGAAGTCGCGCAGGAAATATGTCGTATTTTCAAGCGTCTTCGACGCAGCCAATCGGGAAAGCTGCCTCGCCCTTCGGGTTGGATAAAATGCATCCATCTGTTGGAAATGCTGCTGCGACAAGGCAATAAGCCTTCTCTTGCACCATTTCCCGCCATCTGAACGCATTTTATCCAACGCAACACCACAAATTAATAGGTCCTGACCCTAGGAGGCGCGGCTTTCCGAGAACCGCGTTTGTTCGTCTTACATGCATATTGGAAAAGCTGAATTAGCGAGGGTCTATATCAGAGCTTTAAATTACCGCGCCGTCAAAACCTCGGCTGGCGATCTCTTGAAAGAAACTATCCATATTTTCTGTGGTCTGCTGATCTGAATCTAAGAGGGCAGGCACACTCGCGGCGCTTGCAGCCAAAAGCAATGTGTTCTGTGCCTGCATTACAGGGTGGGCTGCCGGGTTCAGGTGCAAAGCCGCGCCAAGCCGCTTTCCATCAAAGACGAGGGCGCGCAGGCGCGGATGTCCTTTAGCGATGTCTGCGGCATTGAGGATGGAAAGAGGCGTTTCGAGGCTCGCAATCAGGCCCAATGTTCCCTCGTCCCTGTTGGCTTCGGCTTCTCCGACAGCCATCAGCGCCGAACACATTTCCATATTCGCACGGCTCTCAATGCAGCGGACGTAAAGGCCTGCGATGCCACTGGTTGCGGCTTTTTCAATGAATGCGGTCTGTTCGTCGCCGGTGCCGGGAAGGGGGCATTCAAGCCAGAGCCCGTTCCCCGCATCGACCGGAAAGCCCTCTGCATTTAACAAAGGCTGCCTGACGTCAGTCTGCTGTCCCGTATTGACTGCCCCTCGTAGAAAAATCACCAGCCAACCTCAATTTTCAAAGACTTAACTCAATACGAACACCCTCGGAAACACTATTCCAAATGGGTCTGACCGGCAATTGAACACCTCAAAACCTGTTAAAATTCATGGTGAACCAATCATAAACTTTTGCGCGCTATTCTTCTTAGGGTTGGCGAGGAAACTCGCGTGTAGAGGGCGTATCTTGTGATTGTAGACGATTTCCTGTGTTGGGTAGAGACTGCAAAGGCTGCGGATCGGATCAGGGCTGCGAATGCGCTGGGCCGGGCTTATGTGGAAGACCGTTTCGATGAGCGTGAGCGCCGCGTTGCCGAAATGGCGCTTGCCTGTGTCCTTGATGATTCAAACAGTGCTGTTCGTCTCTCTTTGGCCAAGGCGGTTGCAAGCTCACCCAAAGCGCCACGCGGCGTCATCTTGACGCTGTGCGATGATCAGTTGGAAATCGCCTGCACCATCATCACGCAATCGCCGGTTCTGACCGATGACGATCTGGTCGATCTGGCCGCCAAGGGCAGCTCGGCCCAGCGTGTCATGATCGCCTCGCGCAGCCGGGTTGCGCGACCGGTCTCTGCCGCCATTTGTGAAATCGGACGTGCGCCGGAAATGCTGCAGCTTTTGCAGAACCCCGGTGCGCAGCTGAATGCAGCAGCACTTTCGCGCATTGCAGCGCGTGCCGGCGATGACGCTGAAATTCGCAACCTGCTTCTGGAACGCGCCGATCTGCCGGCTGCGGCACGCCATATGCTGGTCGAAAAGGTCAGTCAGGCACTGGCTTCGTCCGGCCTTATCTGTTTTGCAGTTGGCAACAAGCGTGCAGGCGAGGTGGTGCGCGAAGCACGCGAAAACGCCATGGCCATTGTCGCCGGCGCGCCCGAACAACGCGACCTTGCCGAATTTGCAGAACATCTGCGCGAAAAGGGAAGCCTCACACCGGCCTTCCTGATGCGCACCCTCTGCGTCGGCTATGCCGAATTCTTCGCCGAAGCGCTCGCCAATCTATCCGGTCTGACCTCGCGCCGGGTGCGCGCCATTTTGGCCGAAGGCCGGGAGCATGCGGTGCGCGCGCTGATCGAAAGCGCCGGCTTTGCCCGCGACATCTCTCCGCTTTACGTGGAATGCATCATGCTGTGGCGCAAGCAGGGTGCAGGCCCTGCAACCGATATCAATGTCGCCAGCGCGCTGGTGGACTGGGCGCGCACGAAAAACGATCTGTCCGATTCCGCCCAGAGCCTGCTCGACCTTGCTGAAAAGATCGGGATCGAACAAATGCGCCTGTCGGCCCGCCAGTATGCGGCCCGCGTCACCGACCAGGCAGCCTGAGGATGCGGCGATGAAACGGCGCTCCTTTCTCAAAGGTATGATGGTTCTGGGCTCCTGCCAGGCCTGCGCCAGCCTTGGCATCGCCGGCAGCGGTCACGATGATTGGAGCTACAAGGGGCGCAAAGGGCCTGAACACTGGGGCAAGCTAAGCCCTGAATTCAGCGCGTGCTCCGCCGGCTCCCGACAATCGCCCATCGATATAAAGGGCACGATCAAGGCTGATGTCGAGCCGTTGAACATCCTGTGGCAGCGGTCGAGCGTCAAAATGGTCAACAACGGCCATACAATCCAGGTCAATGTGCCGCCGGGCAATATGCTGATCCGCAGCGGAAAATTCTATGAATTGCTGCAGTTTCATTTCCATGCGCCGAGCGAACACACGGTCGATGGCAAATCCTATCCCATGGAAGTGCATTTCGTGCATCGGGAAAAGGATAGCGACAACCTCGCGGTTCTGGCCGTGTTCATGCAGGCCGGCATGCCCAATGTGGCCTTTGGGTCGCTGGCGGCGCAGTTCCCCATGCGCGAGGGTGAGGAGGTTCAAGTGGGCCGCGTGAGCCCACGCGAGCTTCTGCCGGTTTCACTGGAATATTGGCGCTATGAAGGATCGCTGACAACACCGCCCTGCAGCGAGATCGTGACATGGCTGGTCGCCCGCCAGCCGGTGCGGGTGGATGGCGGTGACATCATGCGCTTCGTCGGCATCTATAACGGCAATTCGAGGCCGGTGGTCGGGGCGAACCGGCGCTTCATTCTCTCATCGATCTGAGCGGGGAGACAGTCTTGCATCGGCGGACATTTCTAAAAGGTTTGGCATTGACGGGCGGATGCGCCGCATGCAGCAGCCTTGCACGTGCCTCCGGCAACATACCCTGGAACTACGCCGGTGACCGGGGACCGGAAAAATGGGGCGATCTGAATTCCACCTTCAGAACCTGTTCGCTGGGTGCGCAGCAATCGCCGATCAATATTACCGGCGCAATTCGCGCTCAAATCGAGCCGCTGAAACTCGACTGGAAAGTCACCGCTGCCGAAATCGTCAATAACGGCCATACGATCCAGCTTGATTTGCCGCCCGCCAGCACGTTGACCCACAACGGTCGAGACTACAGCCTGGTCCAGTTCCATTTTCATGCGCCAAGCGAACACCAGATTGACGGGCGCGCCTTTCCCATGGAAATCCATTTCGTGCACAAACATGCCGAAACCGGCGATCTGGCGGTCCTTGGAGTTTTGGTGAGCACGGAGGGTGGCGAGCCGAACATTCCGCTCTCGCAGCTCAGCGCCATTTTTCCCCGCAAAAACGGGCAGAAAGGCAAACTCGAAAAGGCCGATGTTTCCAAACTGCTGCCGCCGAGTCTGGAATACTACACGTATGAGGGATCGTTGACGACGCCGCCTTGCAGCGAAATCGTCACCTGGTTCGTGCTCAAAACACCGCTGATTGCTGACCCCCGCGCCGTTAAACGGTTTACAGCACTCTACAAGGGCAATGCACGACCGGTCGTTCCGACAAACAGACGATTGATTCTGGAGTCGAGCTAGCCTCTGACCCGGTTCAGTGCAGCTTTCTCACCACCCAGGAGTAGCTGTCCTTCACCACATGGACGGGCTTGTCGATCAGCACTGATTTGACACTGTTGGTGAGCGGGGCTGCCTTGTCGGCGAGGTTTGACATCAGCTCGACCAGCGTGCGCGGGCTCTGCTCTTTGGCATCGGGTTCCGGCGGTCCGGCTTCGGTCAGTTCTGCGGCAGCGGAAGGCTGCGCTTCCGGCGCGTTCGGTTGTGCAGACGCAACAGTCGTCTGTGTCTGGCAAACGGCAACGATCACCGGATAGTTGACGTTGGAATAGGTCTGCAGCTCGCCTTCGGAGGCAGCATCGCATTCGGCGACCGTGTCCCATTTCGGCTGGCTTTCAGCCAGCATCACGCATTGCGAGCCGGAATCGTCGCATCCCATGATGCTCATGACTATGAGTGCTGCCTGTACCTGCATGTTTTGCCTCGCCTTGATCTGAATGGGTTATCTGATGCCAATATTACAGAACTAAGGCAAGGCTTTCGATATACGCATCAGATATCCAGATTTTCAGCAAAGGCGGCGCGGTCCTGAATGAAATGGAAGCGCGCTTCCGGCTTGTTGCCCATGAGCGCGTCCACACTGCCGCGTGTACCCTCGACATCCTCATGGTCGATTTCCACGCGCAGAAGCGAGCGGGTCTTCGGGTCCATGGTGGTTTCTTTAAGCTGCGGCGCGGTCATTTCACCCAAGCCTTTGAAGCGCCCGATCTCAATCTTGCCGCGGCCGGTGAGTTCCTTCTCGATCAGCTCGGCACGGTGCGCATCGTCGCGGGCATAAAGGGTCTTGCCGCCCTGGCTCAGACGATAAAGCGGCGGAACGGCGAGGAAAAGATGCCCGCCACGGATGAGGTCCGGCATTTCCTGATAGAAAAAGGTGATCAAAAGGGTTGCGATATGGGCGCCGTCCACATCCGCATCGGTCATGATGATGATGCGTTCGTAGCGCAGATCCTCGTCGCGATATTTTGTGCGCGTGCCGCAGCCGAGCGCCTGAATGAGATCGGCAATCTGCTGGTTGGCCGAAAGTTTGTCGCGTCCGGCACTCGCCACGTTGAGGATCTTGCCGCGCAAGGGCAGGATCGCCTGGTTCATGCGGTTGCGCGCCTGTTTGGCCGAGCCGCCAGCCGAATCACCCTCAACGATGAAGAGTTCAGCGCCCTGTGCCGTGTTCTGCGAGCAGTCTGCGAGCTTGCCGGGCAGACGCAGCTTGCGCACGGCAGACTTGCGGTTGACTTCCTTTTCCTTGCGGCGGCGCATGCGCTCTTCGGAACGTTCGATCACCCATTCCAGCAGCTTGTCGGCCTCATTGGGATTGCCGGCCAGGAAATGGTCGAAGGGGTCCCGCAGCGCGTTTTCAACAATACGCTGTGCTTCGACCGTCGCCAGCTTGTCCTTCGTTTGACCGACGAATTCCGGCTCGCGGATGAAGACGGACAGCATGCCGGCAGCCGAAATCATCACATCTTCGGAGGTGATATTGGCCGCGCGCTTGTTCTGCTTGAGTTCGGCGTAGTTCTTCAGACCCTTGGTGAGCGCCAGCCGGAAGCCGGCCTCATGCGTGCCGCCCTCGGGCGTCGGGATCGTGTTACAGTAGGAGCTGATGGTCGCATCGCCGCCATACCAGGTGACGGCCCATTCCAGCGCACCGTGGCCACCGGTCTTTTCCGTGCGTCCGGCAAAGATTTCGCGGGTGACCGTGAATTCCTTGCCAAGTGAGGCCTGCAGATAATCTTTCAGACCGCCGGGGAAGTGGAAGACCGCCTTTTCGGTAATGTCGCTGCCCTCTGGAATGATCGAGGGATCGCAACTCCAGCGGATCTCGACACCGCCGAAGAGATAGGCCTTGGAACGCGCCATGCGGAAAATGCGCTCGGGCAGGAATTTCGCCGCGCGCCCGAAAATCTCCGCATCCGGATGGAAACGGATACGCGTGCCGCGCCGGTTGGGGGCAGCCCCCACCTCCTGCAGCGGACCCTGCGGCAGGCCGCGCGAGAACGTCTGTCGGTAAAGCTTCTTGTTGCGGGCGACTTCGACTTCCAGAAGATCGGAAAGCGCATTGACGACCGATACGCCCACGCCGTGCAGACCGCCTGAGGTCTCATAGGCCTTGCCGTCGAACTTGCCGCCGGCATGCAGCTTGGTCATGATCACTTCAAGCGTCGACTTGCCGGGAACCTGCGGATGTTCTTCGACGGGAATACCACGGCCATTGTCGGTGACCGTCAGGAAGCCTTCGGCGTCCAGATGCACTTCGATGAAATTGGCGTGACCGGCAACGGCTTCATCCATCGAGTTGTCGATGACTTCGGCAAACAGGTGATGCAGCGCTTTTTCATCCGTGCCGCCGATATACATGCCCGGACGCATGCGCACGGGCTCAAGCCCCTCAAGCACGCGGATGGAGGACGCGCCATAATCGTCGCCGCTGGAGGCGCGTGGTGGCGCAGGTGTCGTGCTGGCGGTCGGCGCAGGCGCCACGCTCTTGGGCGCGGGGGCCTTCTCCGGTTCGTTTTTCTCTTCCAGTTTTGCTGCGGACGCCGCAAGTCCGGCAAAAAGGTCGTCGGAATTATCCATGTCTTTTGTACAATTTCCTGTTCAGGCGGGCCTGATTTCCTCGTAACGTGATTTCGCGAATCGCAGGGATTTTGCCAGAATCACCCAACAAAGGCCATTTTGGAGCTGATTTGAGAATCGCTTGGCGCAACCGCAATGGCAAGACGGCTGCGGGACGGGAACGGAAGAGTAATGCAGGTGTCCACAAAGAATTTCGCTTTCAAGGCCTTGAATATGGCTTTGAGTACGGCTCTTGCAACACTTATTGCCTTTCCGCTGGCTGCCGGACCCAGGCTCAAATCCTTCAAGGACGATCTCTTCGCCTATCCCGGCATACTCGAAATGCGCGACAATGGCGACTGGATCAAGGTGGATTACAGCAAGCAGCGCGATATCTATGGCCGTGACGAGGTGCCGCTGAGCAAGGTGAAGGGCAAGTATATTTCCCGCTGGGGCTCGTTCAACGACCAGTTCGAGACAGTCACCCTGCAGGGCCGCACCTTCGACGTCTACCATGCCGGCAAGGTGCGCGGGCAGAATTTCACGGTCATCTTTATCCACGGGCGCGGCGTGGACAACAAGCTGGCGGCCAACGACTATCGCTTCGGCGGCAATTTCAACCGCATCAAGAATCTGGCGGTGGAAAATGACGGGGCCTATATGGCGCCCACCATCAAGTCCTTTGACGCGGTGGGGGTGGCCGATACAGCGGCTCTGATCCGCACAGCGAATGCGGCCTCACCGGGCAAACCCATCGTGATTGCCTGTGCATCCATGGGCGCAATCATCTGTGCAGGGATTGCCCGCGACCCGGCGGTGGCTCCCCTTTTGAAGGGGATCATGATTATGGGTGGCGCGCCCGATCCAGGTTTCCCGACAACGGCAGCCCACAGCCAGAAAGTACCTCTGGTGATCACCCATGGTTCATGGGATTCGGTTTACAAATGGCAGGATCAGGAGAGCATCTACAACAAGCTTCACGCGGAAGGCTATCCGACCCGTTTCGTGCTGTTTGAAACCGGCAAACACGGCTCGCCGATCCGCATGACCGACTGGCGTTCGGAATTGAACTGGATTTTCGCCCATAAGTGAGAAGCTGCTTTTGCGGGTCAGCTGGAGCGCAGCAGCACCTTCGTCGAGCCGACCGCCGTTGCAATCGTCTGATAATGGGCAAGGCGCGCCTGCGAATTTTCCGCCGAGCGCAAAAGTTCGGTGCGCGCTTCTTCGATAACCGCGCGGGCCTGCGACATCGCGTTTGCCAGCCTGTCACGCCTGACGGCGCGGTAGCGCTGCGCCTTCTTGAAGCGCCGGTTGGCATTGGGCTTCTTCTCAAGAGTGGGCGCGCGCGTGTCGGCATTTTGCCGGACGATACGATCAAGCGCACTGCTGGCCTTGAGGAGGATCTGGCGCGCCTCACGATAATCGCTGCCACGCGGCAGCGACTTGGCGATCAATTCGATATTCCGCCGCAGACAGTCGATGCGATAGACCTCGTCGTAGCGTCCACATTCATCGACGGTGGCATCAAAGTCCTTGGCAATCTTGCCGGTCATCAGCCAGCTGAGATCGACGTGTCCAGGTCTGGAGCCGCTATCGCTCGGCGTATCGCTGCCGCCTGCAGGCGTATCGCCGGTGCCGACACCCGCGCCGCCGCCGGTGTCGCCGCTTCCGGTGTTACCCCCGCCGGTATTGCCCCCACCATTGTTGCCGCCCGCACCGGGCGCTGCCTGGGTCGGAATGAGAAGGGTGCCAAATGCAGAGTGATCCGCTGCAGCGGGCAGGGGGCGCGGCAAAGCTGCGAGCGCAGGCTGGACCTCAGCCGCCACAAGCGAAACAACCAGTGTCAATGCCAGGCCTCTTTTGATGGAATAGGCTTTCAAGTCACTGATCCCCCAATCAGACCGGTTGATTGCCAAAGGCGAGGCTCATGCTGCGCTGGGTGCCTTTGCCGAACGCACCGTCGATGGCCCCGGCGTAAAAGCCATTGGCTTTCAGAAGCGCCTGCAGCGCCTTGCGGGTGGCCGGCTTGAACTGTTCGGGCCGGCGCGAAAGCTGATCCAGCACGTCGCTGACACCGGAACGCAACGAGTCATAAAGATATTGGGCTGCATCCTCCGGTGTCTTTCCGGGAACAAGCCCGTCATCGATGAGAGCGGCGGTGTTGTACATCGCCTGCGGATGGCGCAGATCAGCTGCCTGCAGGAAGAGCTGGATGGCTTTCCCCGCATCGCGCTTCAAACCCTCAGCGCCCTGAAAATACAAAAATCCGAGATCGTTGATCGCGTCTGCGAAGCCGAGATCGGCGGACTTCCTGAACAGTCCCAGCGCCTTTGCGAAATCACGCTCGGTCCCGATGCCTTTCTCGTAAAGCTTGCCAAGTTCGAACATGGCCTCGCTGTCGCCTTTTTCCGCAGCGGACGAGAAGAAGCGGAAGGCCTTGTCAGGATCGAATTTTGCGCTGTCGGGGTTCAGCGACATATAACCGAGACCCATGAGCGCACGCGCGTCACCCTGGTTTGCCAGTGAGGCAAGCTGCATTTCCTGTGCAGGGGCGAGCGAGCCCCAGGCCTGTCTCCGGTCGGTGATGGCGGCAATCTGATCGTCGCCGCCGGCCAGGAAATAGGGGATGCTGGACAGCGAGCCATAAAAATGCGGCTCCTGCTGGTTTCCCGTCTCAAGCATTACTTCATCGCGAACCCTGCGGAACATCATGCCGATTTCTGTGCCATTCGCAGGCAGTTGATCAATCAATGCGGCTGCAAACGGGCTGTGACCGCCCTTGCCGTCGAAAGCGATTTCGCCGGCCTTGGCTGCGTAGACCACCAGCGTGCCTTGTTGCGGAGAGGGCGGCGCAAGCCCGCCCTGGCGCAATTCCACGTCGTCAAGGCGGCTGATTTTCTCGATATCGTTTTCCGGCAGGTTCAAAAACGGATTGTTGCGGCAGGAATCGAGAATGACCACGCGCAAACGGCGGGCATTGTTCACGGCCTCCAGCAGATTGGTGACGGTGATCGCCCGGCTGCCGATTTCAGAGGCCCGCGTCAACTGAATGTCGGTCGGAATGAGATAATTCTGCCCGGCAATTTCGACACCGTGACCGGCGTAATAGACAAGCGCGATATCCGCCGTTTCCGCGCGGAAGGAAAACTGGTTGACGGTTTTCACAAGGTCACGCAGTTTCTGATCAAGCGAAAATGTGACCTCGAAACCAAGCGTCTCCAGCGTGCGGCCGACGGCTTCTGCATCGCTGGCGGCATTCACCAGAGGGTTGACGTTTTCATATTTTGACATGCCAACCACAAGCGCGATGCGTGCGGAGGCAAATGCCCATGCGGGCAGGCAAAAAATGGTCAGCGCCAACAGGCCGACAGCGGCCATACGACGATGAAAAGGGGCATTCATGATGTCAGTCCTCTATGTCCCGCAAGCAATACGCCCGACACTCCCCTGCGACAAAACGCGCCAAACCTTTAAAATATTCGCCGTTGCTTAAGAATAGTCGGCTTTAGGCAGCAAGTCACTCCTTTGCTGACAGTGCTTGCGACAAAGCAGAGCGCCGGTTTCGCAATAGCGCTTTCCAATGGTGGTGCATTTTGCTAGTGCAGCGGCAAGTTCAATGCTGATAGAGGAATATCCATGACGCCTGAAGTCCGCCCTTTGGTTGCCGGAAACTGGAAAATGAACGGCACCCGTGCCGCCTTGGATGAACTGAAGGCGATTGCCGAGGGTGTTTCTTCCATCAATGCCGACATTGGCACGCTGATCTGCCCACCTGCGACACTTCTCTATGTCGGTACGGCTCTGGCCACTGACAGCCCCTTGGAAATCGGTGCGCAGGATTGCCATGAAGCTGAAAGCGGCGCCCATACAGGCGATATTTCCGCTGAGATGATTGCTGATTGTTTCGGCACCCATGTGATTGTCGGCCATTCGGAGCGCCGTACCGACCACGACGAAAGCGATGAACTGGTCAATGCCAAGGCGAGGGCAGCCTATAGCGCCGGCCTGGTCGCCATTATCTGCATTGGCGAGACGGAAGCCGAGCGCAAGAGCGGCAAAACGCTGGATGTGCTGCGCAGCCAGTTGGCCGGTTCCGTTCCCGATGAGGCGACAGACGACAATACCGTGATTGCCTATGAGCCTGTCTGGGCGATCGGCACCGGTCTGACGCCATCTGCCGGCGATGTGGAAGAGGCACACGCCTTCATGCGCGCCGAGCTGGCGAACCGCTTTGGCGACGAGGGCAAGAAAATGCGCATTCTCTACGGCGGTTCGGTCAAGCCCGGCAACGCGGTGGAATTGATGGGCATTGCCAATGTCGATGGCGCGCTTGTGGGGGGTGCGAGCTTGAAATCGGCAGACTTCCTCGCCATCTGCAAGGCCTATGAAACGCTTCAATCCTGACGGTGGGGCGTTTTGCCATTCACTTTAACGGTGTTCTTGTCGCTTGAGGGCTTGGAATGCCGGGTTGGCTCGTGTAAAGAGCCGCCAGATTTCTGACATTATTTGCCGCAGGGTGCCGCCCGGGCAAAGGAAAACGGACCTATGCAAACCGTATTGATTGTAATTCATCTGATGATTGTGCTGGCACTCGTCGGCATCATTCTCATCCAGCGTTCAGAAGGCGGCGGCCTTGGTATCGGAGGTGGTTCCGGCTTCATGTCGGCCCGCGGCGCGGCCAACGCGCTCACCCGCACGACAGCCATTCTGGCGACGCTGTTCTTCGTCACCTCGCTGGCGCTCGGCATTCTGGCCCGTTACGATTCCAAGCCGACGGATATTCTGGACCGCATTCCGCTTCAGCAGGAAGGTCAGCAGAACGGCATCCTCGATTCCTTGGGTGGCGGCAGCAGCCAGACACCGGCAGCTGATCCGAATGCTGTTCCGACTGAAAGCGGCGCGCAGGCTCCGGTGACCCAGACACCGGCGACTGAGGCACCTGCAAACCAGGCTCCGGCAGAAACGCCGGCAGCGGGAACGCAGACCGCTCCAGCCGATGATGCCAACGGAGCAACCGTTCCGACCGGCAACTGAGTTCGGCGCAAATATTCAAAAACCGGCGGCCAGCCAAACTGACCGCCGGTTTTGCTTTGGAAACAATCGAACCTATGGGCCGCACCTGTCCTGAAGCATTGGCTTCACACGGACCGGCAAAGCCATGTGGTAAGAGCAGTGAGAATCGCGTGTTCATAATGCCCGCAAGGGCGTTGCGACCGTGAGGACAAGACACGAACCCTTGTGGTTCGCAAGCCCGACCGGGCGTCGGCCAGCCTTGGCCGCACCGTCCGTAAGTCAGCCCGTCAGGGCGTTGCGACCGTGAGGACAATATCAATGCATTCCATCCACCGGATTTTCGGTTTGCCGGAAATTTGGGGGTAGCGGAATCAGACGTTTGAAGGTATCCGGTAAATCCCATGGCTAGATACGTTTTTATCACAGGCGGTGTGGTTTCCTCTCTGGGAAAAGGCATCGCATCCGCAGCTTTGGGAGCCTTGTTGCAGGCCCGGGGATACCGGGTTCGCCTGCGCAAGCTGGACCCTTATCTCAATGTAGACCCCGGCACGATGAGCCCGACACAGCACGGTGAAGTGTTTGTGACGGATGATGGCGCCGAAACGGACCTCGACCTCGGTCACTACGAGCGCTTTACCGGGCGCTCAGCCACCAAGACCGACAACATCACCACGGGGCGCATCTACAAGAATATCATCGACAAGGAACGGCGCGGCGACTATCTCGGCGCGACCGTTCAGGTGATCCCGCACGTGACCAACGAAATCAAGAATTTCGTGATCGAGGGCAACGAGGATTACGATTTCGTGCTCTGCGAAATTGGCGGCACGGTGGGCGATATCGAGGCGATGCCGTTCATGGAGGCGATCCGCCAGCTGGGCAACGACCTGCCGCGCGGCAATGCCGTTTACCTGCACCTGACACTGATGCCTTACATACCGGCCGCCGGCGAGTTGAAGACCAAGCCGACCCAGCATTCGGTGAAGGAATTGCAGGCGCTCGGTATCCATCCCGATATCCTGCTGGTGCGCGCTGACCGTGAAATTCCAGAAGCCGAGCGCAAGAAACTGTCGCTCTTCTGCAACGTGCGTCCGTCTGCCGTGATCCAGGCACTGGATGTGTCTTCCATCTACGATGTGCCGCTGGCCTATCACAAGGAAGGCCTGGACGACGAGGTTCTGGCTGCCTTCGGGATCGACCCGGCACCCGTTCCCCGCCTTGAGCCATGGGAAGAGGTCTCCGAGCGTATCAAGACGCCGGAAGGCGATGTCACCATTGCCATCGTCGGCAAATATACCGGTCTGAAGGATGCTTATAAGTCGCTGATCGAGGCGCTCTATCACGGTGGCATTGCCAATCGCGTGAAGGTCAATCTGGAATGGATTGAATCGGAAGTCTTTGAGAAGGAAGACCCCGCACCCTGGCTGGAAAAAGTGCACGGCATTCTGGTGCCGGGCGGCTTTGGCGAGCGTGGCGCGGAAGGCAAGATCAATGCCGCCCGTTTTGCCCGTGAACACAAGGTGCCTTATTTCGGTATCTGTTATGGCATGCAGATGGCAGTGCTGGATGCCGCGCGCAATCTGGCCGGTATCACCGATGCCGTATCCTCGGAATTCGACACCAAGCATGGCACGAATGTCGTAGGTATCATGACGGAGTGGCTGAAAGGCAATCAGCTTGAAAAACGCTCCGCCGATGGCGATCTTGGCGGCACGATGCGGCTCGGTGCCTATCCGCATCCGCTGAAAAAGGGCTCGCTGATTTCCGACATCTATGGCTCGACGGAAGTGTCCGAACGCCACCGTCACCGTTATGAGGTCAATATTGCCTATCGCGAAAAACTGGAAGAAGCCGGTCTCGTCTTCTCCGGTATTTCGCCGGACGGTCTGCTGCCGGAAACGATCGAATATCCGCGCGATGTCCATCCCTGGTTCATCGGCGTTCAGTATCATCCGGAGTTGAAGAGCCGTCCGCTGGAACCGCATCCGCTCTTTGCGAGCTTCATTGAAGCCGCCAAGACGCAGAGCAGGTTGGTTTGACGCGCTGTTGCAATCTTATAATTGGCCAGAGCGAGGCGTTGCGCAGTATTAACGGCTGCGCAGCGCTTTTTTACTTGTTGTTAACTTAAATTGACCGACGATTAATGCAACGAGATAATTTTCAATTGGCCGGAACTAATTCTTGCTTGCCCCGTTGTTTGATTTGAGAACAACAAAGAACGGCTCTTTTGAAGAGTGTCGGAGAATGATATATGGCTGGCGTTTACAAAATGGACGGATCGCTTCAGGTCTTGGTGGTGGAAGACGAGCCCATGATTGCGTGGATGCTGGAAGACGCCATCACCAGCCTCGGATGTGATGTCGTCGGCCCGTTTCCATCCGTGCGTGAAGCACTGAATGCGCTGGAGAATGAGCGCCCCAAGATCGCGCTCCTGGATGTTAACCTGGTGGATGGCGAAGTATACCCGCTGGCTGACAGGCTGCACGAACTCTCCGTACCGCTGATTTTCCACACGGCCAATGTGCGGGGCGATGATCTTGCCACGCGCTATATGAATTCGCAGACGGTGATGAAGCCCTCGGACCCGACGATGCTGGAGAGCGCCATCAACGCGGCAAAGGCTCAGCTTTCCGCGTGAGCGGGGCTGTCGCGGCAGAGTCTCAATGGACGATATTCTTCAAGCACTCAGGAATTCCACCGGTTCTCTCCACAAGGAATTGGATGATGCGGTAATGACCGCGCCGATCACCTCGGCTGCCGGATATGAGCGTTTTCTGAACATGCACGCCCGTGTGCTGCCGGCTGTTGAAAGCTGGATGGCCTCTCAACCGCTTTATCACACCTTGCCGGCTGCAAGCGCCCGCCTGCGCAGTGAGGCGCTGACACGTGACCTTGAGCAGATGGGCATTTCAGCACCAAAGGTCATGCCTATGTCTTTTTTACAAGACAGAACATCCGTCCTTGGTATCTCTTATGTCCTGGAGGGATCGAGACTAGGCGGCGCGAAGCTTGCCCAGGTGATCAAATCATCCGGCAAGACCTATCCCGTTTCTTTCCTTCAGCACGGGCAGGGTCAGTCCTACTGGAAGTCCTTTCTGGCGTGGTTGACTGCGCGAGACGAGACGCCCGAAAATGCAAGAGAGGCCGCTGATGCGGCTGTCAATCTCTTCAAAGCATATCTTCAATCTGCTCACCTTTCCCGGTGAAGTAAGGCTAATACGTGACGGAAAATGTTGATTTAACGAATTGTGATCGCGAACCCATCCACCTTCTGGGGAGAGTGCAGACGTTTGGCTTCCTGGTTGCGGTAACGCGAGAGTGGAAGGTGTCACACGTTTCAGAAAACATTTCCGACTTCGGTCCTTTCAAGGCCGGTGATCTGCTCGGTCAGCCGATCCGCCAACTGCTTCCATCGGAGATTATTCACCGCGTGCGAAACCGCCTGCAGTTTTTGCGCCCGCGGCGCGGCGTCGATGTCGTCTACGATATCGAAATGATCGGCAGCGATAAGAAATTCGACATATCCGTCCACGCGATCGACGAGTTTATCGTCATGGAATTCGAGCCGGCCGATGCGGGTGACAATCTCGCCAGCGATATTTCCAATGTGCGGTCAGCCATTGATCAACTCGCCAACAATCAGAAGCTCGACCTGCTTTACAAACAGTCTGTCCGCTTCATCAAGATGATGACCGGCTTTGATCGCGTCATGCTCTATCAGTTTGACATCGACGGCAGCGGTATCGTGACCGCCGAAGCGTTGAAGCCCGGCATGGAGCCATATCTGAACCTGCGCTATCCGGCGACCGATATCCCCAAACAGGCGCGCGCGCTCTATATTGAAAACCCGATCCGCCTGATCGCCGATGCCACGCATAATGGCGTGAATATTCTGGCTGCCGGCGATCAGGACACCAGCCTGCCATTCGATCTGTCGGGAAGCCGCCTGCGCTCAGTCTCTCCCATTCACCTGGAATATCTGCGCAACATGGGCGTGGCAGCCTCCATGTCGATTTCGCTGATCATCAATGGTCAGCTGTGGGGGCTTTTTGCCTGTCACCACGAGGCGCCTTACGTTCCCACCATGCGGCAGAGAAATTCTGCGCTGCTTTTCGGCCAGATGCTGTCATTGCTCATCGAAACGAAACTCTCTGCCATGGAGCGGGAAAACGACGAACGCGTTTCCGAAATCACCACTGACATCTCCAGGTCCATTGCCGCCGGCTCGGTGGCCGTTGAAGTACTGGTTTCCTCTGCGAAAGCCTTTTCCGGCATTCTGAGGGCGGATGGATTTGCAGTGGTGCAGGAGGGCAGGGTCATCTCGGGCGGCACTGTGCCGGAAAACGAAGATATCCACGCCATCTGCGATAAGCTGAACACGCTGCCGGGCAACGAGGTCTTTTCAACGAACAACCTGACGGATTTTATCGAAGCCGCCGCAGCCTATGTGGACAGGGCAGCCGGCTTCCTGTCCATCCCAATCTCCCGTTCGCCGCGCGATTATATCCTGTTTTTCCGGCAGGAGACCGTGAGCCAGGTCAACTGGGCCGGCAATCCTGACAAACCTGTCGTTTCCGGTCCCAATGGTGATCGCCTGACCCCGCGCAAGAGCTTTCAGGTCTGGCAGCAGACCGTAAAAGGCCAATCAGCCGCATGGCTGCCGAAAGACATAAGAGCGGCTGCCCATCTTCGCGTCATGCTGCTTGAGGTGGTGTTGCGATTGACCGATGAGGCCGGGCAGGAACGAAAAATCGCCGCTGAGCGCCAGGAAGTGCTGATTGCGGAACTGAACCACCGGGTGCGCAATATTCTGGGCCTTGTGCGCGGCCTCATTCACCAGTCGGTGGCAGGCGAAGAGAGCGCCTCCGAATTCGTGAGGAAGCTCGACAGCCGCGTTCAGGCGCTTGCCCGTGCACATGACCAGATTACCCGCCAGAACTGGAGCCCCACACCGTTCCGCCAGTTGATCAAGACGGAAGCCGAAAGCTATCTGGTCGGAAAACAGGACCGTGTGTTGGTCACCGGACCCATCATTCTGCTTTCGCCGCAGGCCTTTTCATCAATCGCGCTCGTCATGCATGAAATGCTGACCAACTCGGCAAAATACGGCGCAATTTCCGACACCAAGGGCAGGATCGAAATTGCGCTGAAGGTCGAGGATGACGGCATGCTGTCCATCTACTGGGTCGAAATCGGCGGTCCACCTGTGGTCGAGCCGACACGGCGCGGCTTCGGGTCAACCATCATTCACCGCACGGTGCCTTTCGAACTCGGGGGCGAGGCCGATATTGCCTATGAACCCGATGGACTGAAGGCGCGCTTTAGCATTCCCGCACAGCACTTCACCGTGGCCACGCGGGCAGAGACGTTGGCCGGCGAAACAAGAGAGGCAAGGTCAACCGCATCCAACGTTCCTTCCCGCGTCTTGATTGTCGAAGACAATCTTCTGATTGCCATGCAGGCGGAAGAAGCTTTCCAGAAATTGGGGTGCAAGGACATTGTCATCGCGCCCACGCTGAAAACCGCCCTGGATGCGCTGGGCGACGACAATGCGGCGTTTGACTTCGCGCTCCTGGATGTAAACCTTGGCACCGATACGAGTTTCGAGGCCGCGCGCCGTCTGAAGACGCTGGGCATCGATTTTGTCTTCGCCTCCGGCTATGGCGACACGGTAAAACTGCCGGACGACATCATGGATTCCAACTCGATCGGCAAACCCTACGACAGCGATATCATCGCCGGCCTGTTTGGTGCAGCTTAGCCCCGCCGGGCAGAATGCAGGAGAAGGGAACTGGGCAGCTATCGCCAGCATGGAAATCTATAAGCTCAACGCGGTTGCACAAAGCTCGCCCACATATTCTCGTTCCCTGTTCTAACGGAATACCGTTTGTGAAGATGTGAATTCTATGATTAGAGTAACTATCTGTTTTCACACTGCCGGCGCGCTTGCGCGGCCACGGAGGTAACTTGACATGGATGCACGTATCGTTGGCTGGGGCCATACACCCTTTGGCGCACTGAAGGACAAAACGTTTGAAACCCTGATTTTGGAGGCTGCCGCCGAGGCGCTTGATCATGCAGGGCTTTCAGCCTCCGATGTGGATGCCATATGGCTCGGCCATTTCAACAACGGCATGGTTCCGGATGCTTTTCCGTCTTCGCTGGTTTTGGGTCTTGATGACGCATTACGCTTCAAGCCGGCCACGCGGGTTGAAAACGCCTGTGCCTCCGGTTCTGCCGCCGTCTATTCTGCCCGCGATGCAATCCGCTCCGGGCGCATTCGTACCGCGCTGGTGATCGGCGCGGAAAAGATGACGAGCAAAAACACGGCAGGCGTCACCGAGGCCCTGGCTGGCGCGTCTTATCAGACGGAGGAAGCGGGCGTCACCTTTCCGCAGATTTTCGCTCGATTCGCCCAGACCTATTTTCAGGCCTTTGGCGATCATTCCGAGACGCTGGCACGGATTGCCGCCAAGAACCACGCTGCAGCACTTGATAATCCGTTGGCGCATCTGCGCAAGGATATCGGCTTTGCCGCCTGCAATACCGTGAGCGAAAAGAATCCGATGATTGCAGCGCCGCTGCGCATGACCGACTGCTCGCTGATCAGCGACGGCGCGGCGGCCATGGTGATGGTAGCCGATGACATGGCAGACGATTTTCCGCGTGCCGTGGGCTTCAAGGCCGCGGTGCACGTCAACGATTTCCTGCCTATGTCACGACGCGATCTTACCCGCATTGAAGGGGCTGAACAGGCGTTCAAGCGCGCGTTTGCCGAGGCTGGCGTGACCGTGGACGATCTTGATCTTGCCGAAGTGCATGATTGCTTCACCATCGCCGAGCTTCTCATCTGCGAAGCGATGGGGCTTGCCGAAACCGGCAAGGGCGCGAAACTGATTGCAGATGGCGCCACGGCAAAGGGTGGACGCCTGCCGATCAACCTCTCCGGCGGCTTGAAGGCCAAGGGACATCCCGTTGGCGCAAGCGGCGTGTCCATGCATGTCATTGCCGCCCGTCAGGTGACCGGAACGGCAGATGCCATGCAGGTGCCGGGCGCTGAACTGGCCGCTGTTTTCAATATGGGCGGTTCCGGCGTTGCCAATTATTGTTCTATTCTTGAGGCGGTTCGGTAATACCTGAAGCCTTGTTTATCCGCCGTCCGGTGCCTGTCAGGCGGCGGAATCAGGGATAAAGCCCAGCACAAAGGCGACCACCTTTTCTGACGACATTTCGCAGGGTCTGAGTTGGAGCGCGCCGTTGGACAAACGGTAAGCGTTGAAGCTCACGATGTCACTTCCGCCAAGCTCTTCCGCATAAAGCCAGATACGCTTCTGGTCATCGGAACGTTTGAGGGTGACGCCCCACCGTTTGCCGCCGAAATATCCTTCTGCGTAACGGTCGGGCAGGGCGGCAAGAGAATTCTGGAAAAGTGGTTCTTCGGAGGCAGGCACCTTAGTGGGGACCGGCACCAGCCTGGTCTGTCGGATTGGAAAGCCTGATCGCGCAACCGCCGCGATGCGCATGGGCATGTTCCACCAAAAGCCGCCAGCGACCGGCGCGCGGCACGGTGAGGTGGCGCTTCGGTTTCAAGATGGCATCAATAGGAATGCGGTCGGCGGGCGTCAGCGGTGTTGCACCTGCACTGTCAGAAACAAGCCGTATAGCTGCGGGCGTTGCCAGCACGACTTCCACGCCGGTTCCGGCGGGAAGTTCGCCGAGATCGAAAGTGCTGAAAGCGCAATCACCCATTGCTCGCTCCTGATCGTGTCCAGAAAATATCATAGGCCGCGAAAATTAAGAAATTCTCTGTAGCCGACGAATGTGCAAAGTTCTGTGATGAACGTGTTAACGGGTCGCTTGTTCCAGTGCCCTGCGTCGGCTGAACAGAGCCGTCATGGGTCTGTCAACCATTGACGCTATTGGCAAGCACAAGGCACTGATAGGCGCGCCGCTTCAGGTCCTGACACGCGGAATGCGCCGCACTCTGATCGGAAAAGCCGGAAAAGCGGGCGCGGTAAAGTGTCTTGCCGTTTGAGAGAACAGGTTGGGAATAGGCGGTTACCGCGGCAAGGCTGTCTGCAACGGCGCTGCGCGCTTCCTGCAGAAGGCGCGATGCGGCGCGTTCGCTGTCAACGGCTGCAATCTGGATTTCCCAACCGCCGGAAGAGGCGGTGTTTACGACCGGGGCCGGCGGCCTTGGCGTGGCAACGGCGGCACTGACTGCCTCGCCCGGTCGAAGCGCAGGGGTGGGCGCGACAAAGGCATTGACCACCACCAGAGCCGGTGCATTGAGACCCGGACGCTCAAGCGGGATTGGAACCTCGAAACGCGGGGTCCTGTGCCGGGAAGCCAAGGGCAAGGCAGCATCGAGAAGTTCGGCCATGCGATCATCACGGCTTTTCGCAGTGCGGCCACCCAGGACAACGCCGACGAGGCTTTTTCCGTCACGTTGAACGGCAGTAACGATATTGAAGCCAGAGGCATTGATGAAGCCGGTCTTGATGCCGGTCATGCCGCGATAACGGGCCATCAGGTGGTTGTGACCGCGAATGCGCTTGCCGCGGAAGACGAAGGAGCTTTGCGAAAAGAGCTTGTATTCCTCGGGATAATCTCTGATGAGCGCGAGACCGAGTTGGCCGAGGTCGCGCGCCGTGGACATCTGTTTCGAATCCGGCAGGCCCGATCCGTTGCGGAATGTCGTGTGCCGCATGCCGAGCTTCTGCGCACCTGCCGTCAGATAGGAGCCGCAACTGCTTTTGCCGGAGAGATAGTCGCACATGGCTTCCGCCACGTCGTTGGCCGAGCGCACGATCATGGCATTCACCGCCTCGCGCACCGTGAAATGGTGACCTGCACGAATGCCGAGCTTGAGCGGAACCGTGGCAGCGCCGCGTTTGGTCATGACGATCTTGCTGTTCCAGCCGATGCGATCGGCATGAATGGCCTCGAATGTCTTGTAGAGCACCATCATCTTGGTGAGCGATGCGGGGTAATTTCGCTGATCGGCATTTTTGGAGAGAAGCGTCTTGCCCGAATTGGCGTCGATGACGAGATGCGCATAGCCGGCAAAGGCCTGCTGGGCAGGCAGCGCAACAAGGGCCGCGAGCGCAAAGACGCGCGCAAATCTTCGAAATGATCTGGTCATGGTGTCCCGTCCTGTTCCAGTCCGGTACAACTATAAGCATCCAAAAAAGGTCAGGAAATGTTCAGACCGCAGAACCTGCATCTAGGCTTAACACGCCGTTAAGCTTTGCGGATGCGCGTTAAAGAATCTCCTGCACCAGCTCTTTCGGGCGGCAGAGACGCACACCCTTTTCCGTAATCACGACGGGGCGTTCGATCAGGATCGGATTGCCCATCATCGCATCCAGCAACTGGTTGTCGCTCAGGTTCTCGTCGTCGAGTTTCAGCTCTTTGTAAATTGCTTCCTTGCGGCGCATCAACTGGCGCGGCTCCATCTCCTGCGCCACGAGAATGCGCACGAGTTCCTGTCGCGTCGGCGGATGCTTCAGATATTCGACGATCTGCGGCTCGTGGCCTGCCTCGCGGATCATGGCGAGCACAGTGCGCGAGGTGGAGCATTTGGGATTATGCAGGATCGTGACATTCATCGGACAGGCACTCTTAAATTCTCGTTTCAGGCCTCCGTGTCATACCCCGCAGGACCATCGTCGAGGAGGGCGCGCAGCGTTTTCAGCCCGTTTTCAACATCTTTCCGGTCAACAGGCGAGGAATAGCCGATGCGCACGGCGTGATGAACACGGTTGGAGCGCGCCGATTTGAACTCGTCCTCGTCGTCGAGAAGAATGTCCCGGTCGAAGGCTGCCTGCTTGAATGTACCCGCGTGCCAGGGCTCGGGCAGCGCCAGCCAGAAAAACGGAATATTGGGCTTGGTGCGCAGCGGAATACCGGCAAAAACCTTGTCCACGATCTTGCCGCGTTCGGCATTTTCAATGAGCACCTGCTTGCGCACGGATTCAGCCGCACCGCTCAAGACGAGCGACGCGCAGAGTTCCGCCAGCAGAAACGGCATGCCGCCGGTGACCAGCTTGTGGGTGACCTTGAGGCGAGAGGCAAAATGCGGCGGACAGGCAACCCAGCCGCCGCGCACGCCTGCTGCCACCGACTTCGACAGCCCACCGACATGGAACGTCTTCTCCGGCGCAAGTTCAGCCAGAAGCGGAATACCATCCTGGGCCATCTTGCCGTAGAGATTGTCCTCAATCAGCCACACATTATATTGCCGCGCGATCTCGGCAAGCTGTATGCGCCGTTCCAGCGGAATGGTAATCGCTGTCGGGTTCTTGGCAGACGGCATCATGAAGGCGGCTTTGGGATGCTTCTGCGCACACATGCGCTCAAATTCCTCAGGGACGATACCCTGTTCATCCGTTTCCATCAGCGCAATGCGCCGCCCGATCATGGTTGCGCTTCTGGACGACTGCGCATAGGTCAGTTCTTCAAAGGCGATATAGTCGCCCGGCTGGGAAACGGCGGCGATGATGGCATTGAGGCCGGCATGCGCACCGAGAACGGGGACAATGTCGCGCAATTCCGGTTTCCAGCTTTCCGTGGAAAGCCAGCGTTGCCCCGCTTCCAGCCAATGATTGGGAACGGTGCGCGTGTAACTGGAGACCTCGGTGCTGTATTCCTGCACGATCCGGCGCAGAAAGACCTCCATCATCCGGCTCTGGCCGATATCGGGAGCCGCGGTCGTGTCGAACCGTAATTTGCCGGGCAGGGGCGTTTCAGCCCGCGTTCCGGCAAAATGGGCAAGCAGAGGATCGCCCACAGCAGCCTCGGCATTGTCATTCTCACCGAGAACGTAGGTTCCGCGCCCAACCTCGCCGCTGACAAGGCCGCGTTCGCGCAAGAGCGCATAGGCACGTCCGATTGTGCCGATTGTCACCTTTATGTCATACGCAAGATCGCGCTGCGGCGGCAGTTTTGCCCCCGCAGGCAAGACGCCCTTGTTGATGTCCGATTCGATCTGATCGGCGAGGCGAACATAAATAGGGCCGGGGCCATCGGGAATTGCAGGAAGCCAATTTGTCATGGTGACAATTTTTATATTGCATCCCTTCGGGAGTCAATACATAAGACGCTTAGCCCAATCGCGGGTAACAATTTCGTGAAAGGTACAAGGCAATGAAGACAATTACAGGTACAATTCAGACATCCCCCAGCGCACCTGCCGGGACAAAGAACGTGTTTGGCCGTGTGATTGCCGTTGCCAAAAGCCTCGGATGGCGTCTTGAGCGCCAACGCAGCCGCATGCAGCTTGCCGAACTGACGGATGACGAGCTGCGCGACATCGGTCTGACACGCATGCAGGCGCGCTCTGCCGCCGAAAAGCATCTGTTTCAGGATTGATGGAGTTTCCCCGCCGGTCCCAATGCGCCGGCTTCTTCCCGGGTTTGCGGTTTGTCTGCTGCCCGGGATTTTTATTGTCCGCCGTTCATGCCCGGCAGCCGGCACCGCCGCGCGCCCAATGATTGACATCGGCGGTGATGCGCGCTGACAGCGTGTCCTGCATCAATGGCCCGAAGGCTTCAAGCTTGGCGGGATTGCCCTCGGCTTGCACGACAAGGGAGGGAAGGGCAGTGGGCGCAGCACTCTTCACCAAAAGAATGCGCGGGCGGCCGGAAAACGAATTCAGTTCAGGTGCCAGCCGGTAGGCTGCAAAGGCGGGATCCTTCGATTTAAACCAGCAATCGCGCGCACCCAGCGCAACGCGCTCCATGACCGGCAATGCGGCGGTGCTGCGCGCTGGCTTTTCTTCCGATTGGCAGGACGAAACAAGCGCGGCGGTCAGAGCGACCGCACCAGCGCGGGTTAATGCATGCATTGCAGTGTCTCCCACGCGCGCGCTCAATCAGGCCGCGATCACATTGAGTGCTGACGCAAAAAGGCCGCGCCCGTCGGTACCGCCGTGTGCGGATTCGATCAGGTTTTCCGGATGCGGCATCATGCCGAGCACATTGCCCTTTTCGTTGACAATACCGGCAATGTCGTTGATCGAGCCGTTCGGGTTGGTGCCTTCGGCATAGCGGAAGACCACCTGTCCCTTGTCCTCGATTGTCTTCAGGGTTTCGGGATCGGCGAAATAATTGCCGTCGTGATGAGCCACCGGGCAGCGGATGATCTGGCCTTTTTCATAAGTCTGGGTGAAGGCCGTTGTGGCATTGGCCACTTCCAGCTTCACTTCTCGGCAAACGAATTTCAGCGATGCATTGCGCATCAGCGCGCCGGGCAGGAGACCGCTCTCGACCAGAATCTGAAAGCCGTTGCAGACGCCGATCACCTTCACGCCCTGTTCCGCCTTTTCACGGATCGCCTGCATCACCGGCATACGTGCAGCAATCGCCCCGCAGCGCAGATAGTCGCCATAGGAGAAGCCGCCCGGAATGACGACGAGATCGACATCGGGAATTTCCGTTTCCGTCTGCCAGACGGTGATGGGGGGCGTACCGGAAATCTTGGTCAACGCCGCAATCATGTCGCGGTCGCGGTTAAGGCCGGGAAGCTGAACGACAGCAGATTTCATGACAGGCTCCAAATTGCCGTAAATGGTTCTGTTCAATCGGCTTTATTTGCCGTTTCGACACGGGTCAATAGATCGCGCGGCATTCGCGCACGCACGGCACCGATTAGTTTTCCGGATCATATTGGCTCTGGCTGCGTTCAGCCAGCTCATGCAGCTCAAGACGCCGCTCTATGCGCGCCAACCGATCCGAATGATTACCAAGGATGCCGTAGATATTGTGAATGTCCTGATGGACTGAAACGAGGGTACCGCGAATGGCGTTGACCTCAAGCTTCAGTTCGCGAACGCCGTCCTTGACATCGGATATGTCGGTCTGCATCCGCTTCAAAAGCTCATACATCAGTTCATTGGTCACTTCAGTCATCGGCGCATCCGCAACTGTCACGCGATGCTAATAGTGTAATTCTCGATCACCGTGTTGGCCAGCAGTTTCTCGCACATGTCTTTCAGATCGGCTTCGGCCCTGGCCTTGTCGGAACTGTCGATTTCCAGATCGAAAACCTTGCCCTGGCGAACCTGACCGACGCCCTCGAAACCGAGCGAGCCGAGCGCGCCTTCGATGGCCTTGCCCTGCGGGTCCAGAACGCCGTTTTTCAACGTAACGGTTACGCGTGCCTTGATCACTGCTTCAGTCCTCAAATTCATTGTGTTCAACAAAAATCAGGCCGTCTGACTGCGCCCGATTATGGTTGATCTGCCTTACTTTACCAAAACCGGGCCGGTGCCGCGCACGGGCTCGTTTTCACCGATGATGCCGAGACGGCGGGCGACCTGCTGATAGGCCTCCAGAAGCCCGCCCATATCCTTGCGGAAGCGATCCTTATCCAGCCGTTCCTGGGTCTCGATGTCCCACAGACGGCAGGAATCGGGAGAAATCTCGTCGGCAAGAACAATCCGCATCATGTCGCCTTCATAAAGGCGACCGCATTCGATCTTGAAATCGACCAGCTGAATGCCGGCACCGAGAAACAGGCCGGAGAGGAAGTCGTTGCAGCGGATGGCGAGCGCCATCATGTCATCCAGTTCCTGCGGGCTTGCCCAGCCGAAGGCGGTGATGTGCTCTTCAGAGACCATCGGGTCATTCAGCGCATCGTTCTTGAAGTAGAACTCGATGATCGAGCGCGGCAGCACCGTGCCTTCCTCGATGCCGAGCCGTTCGGAGAGCGAACCGGCGGCCACGTTGCGCACAACGATCTCCAGCGGAATGATTTCCACTTCCTTGATCAACTGTTCGCGCATGTTGAGGCGGCGGATGAAATGGGTGGGAATGCCCATCTTGTTCAGGTGGTTGAAAATGAACTCGCAAATGCGGTTGTTCAACACACCCTTGCCATCAATAATCTCATGTTTGCGGGCGTTGAAGGCTGTTGCATCGTCCTTGAAAAACTGGATCAGGGTGCCGGGCTCGGGTCCTTCATAAAGGATCTTGCCCTTGCCTTCATAAATGCGTCGGCGACGGCTCATGTGGATAGGTACCTGTCTGGTCGGCTCGCGGGGAGGTGGAGAGCCGAAATGTTATCTCTTAATTCGGTGCAATAGCCGAAAAGCTGGCATTTCACAATCGGCTTTGCCCGCCTTCCCCCGAAAACCGAAGTGTCAGCGAAGGGCAGCTTGAATTCTCCCAAGCCATTTTGGCTTTATTGCGTTATGATAACAGAAGGAGGAGCGTCGAGGGAGGTTGACATGACGATTTTCGACGATCGCGAAAATGCTTTTGAAAGCAAGTTTGCGCATGATGAGGAAATGCGCTTCAAGCTGGAAGCCCGGCGAAACCGGCTGCTGGGCATGTGGGCCGCCGGCATTCTGGGCCTGCAAGGCGACCAGGCCGAAGTCTATGCCATGGAAGTGGTTGCCGCTGACCTGGCGCATACCGGTCAGGATAATGTGCACGACAAGATCAGCCGCGATTTCATTGGCGCCGGTGTTGCGATTCCCTCCGGCGAAATCAGGGCACGGATGAATGAGCTTCTTGCCGCAGTGATTGCCCAGGCCGGCGAAAGCGTTGACCGGGTCGCCTGACGGCGATGCCGTGTCAGTCGGCTTTCAGGTGCTTCATGAATTCGGCAAACACCATCGTGCCTTCGGGCCACGGTCCATGCCCGGACTCGGCATTGATGTGTCCCGATTCACCAGCATCCAACAGATAAGAACCCCATGCGTTGGCAATATCCCCGGCATGCTCGAACGAACCGAAAGGGTCGTTGCGGCTGGCAACCGTCATCGACGGGAAGGGCAGCGGGCTGCGCGGGTAGGGGCCGAACGTCATCAGGTGCTTGGGCCTGATTTTCGGATTGTCTACCTCGGGCGGGGCGACGAAAAACGCGCCGGCGACCTTCTTCTTGAACTCTGGTATGGCATGGATGGCTGTTGGAATGCCGAGCGAATGCGCCACGATCACCACCGGCTTCTCGCTGGCATTGACCTCTTCGACCATACGCTTGACCCAGTCTTCGCGCACCGGCTTTGACCACGCCTCCTGCTCCACGCGCCGCGCGGTCTTGAGTTTCTGTTCCCAGCGGGTTTGCCAGTGGTCGGGACCGGAATTGGTGTAACCCGGAACGATCAATATGTCTGCTTCTGATACTTTCATGCCCGATATGTGTTCGCTGAGAGCCGTTTCGTCAAGTTCGGCCTTGCACTCTTCGCTGTGACAGGGGTGTTAATACCATTGACCGATGATGAGAACCCACATGTTGAGAGCTGGAACGGTCGTCCACGCAGGAAAATAACGAAGAGCGATGAGCGATGCGTGAGCATCGGGCCGAGCATTTTGACGCCGGCAGCGGCCACGGGCCGGGCTGTTTTCTCCTGGCCGAAAGACAAAAGCGCTCCGGTCACATGGGTTCTCATCATCGGTCATTGGTATAAATTGTTGATACGGCAAGAATGGCATATTTTGATCAAACGAAATCTTCGCGTCAGAGGGATTGACAAACAGGATTGTTCAACCATGCTCAATTCTGACTTGGTTGCGCCGAGGCTTCCTATACGTTAGATTTTATTGAAATAATCTTGGGAGGATTACATGCTGGGATTGATGCAAGATTGGCCGATGTTGTGCCATCGGGTGATCGATCATGCGGGTCTTTATCACGGCGGTCGCGAAATTGTGTCGCGCTCCGTTGAAGGCCCCATTCATCGCACAAATTATAAAGAGGTCCGCGAACGTTCGCTGCAAATGGCCAAGCGGCTTGAGAAAGATGGTATCAAGGTCGGCGACCGGATGGCTACAATGGCCTGGAACACCTGGCGTCATCTGGAAGCCTGGTTTGGCATTACCGGTGTTGGCGCGATTTATCACACGCTCAATCCACGCCTGTTTCCAGATCAGATTGCCTGGATCATGAATGACGCGGAGGATAGGTTTCTCTTCGTTGATATCACCTTCATGCCGCTGATCGAGAAGATCGCGCCCATGGTGCCGTCGCTGGAAAAGGTGATCGTATTTACCGACGCAGCCCATATGCCCGAAACGGCACTGCCGAATGTTGTGGCCTATGAAGACTGGCTTGCCGAGGTCGACAGCGATTTCGAATGGCTGGAGCTGGATGAAAAGACGGCCGCGGGCATGTGCTACACATCGGGCACGACTGGCGATCCCAAGGGGGTTGTCTATTCACATCGCTCCAACATCCTTCACTCTTACATGGCTGTTCAGCCGGACATGATGAACCTCGGTTCGTCTGACCGCATGATGCCGGTTGTTCCCTTCTTCCACGCCAATGGATGGGGAACGGCCTTTTCCTGCCCGATGGTGGGTGCGGGTATGGTCATGCCCGGACCCGGCATGGATGGTCAGTCGATCTATGAGCTACTGAGCGAGGAACGCGTGACTGTAACGGCGGCTGTGCCGACAGTGTGGCTCAGCCTCTTGCAACATCTTGATAAATCAGGCGGCGACCTGCCGGACCTGAAGTCGGTGATCATCGGCGGCTCGGCGGCTCCGCGCTCCATGATCAAGGCGTTCAAGGAGAAATACGATGTGGACGTTCTGCATGCCTGGGGCATGACGGAAATGAGCCCGATCGGCACCATCTGCTCGCTGAAGCCGGAATATGCCGCGCTGGAAGGCGACCAGCGCTATGACATTCTCACCAAACAGGGCCATCCGCCCTTTGGCGTGGAAATGAAAATCACCGACGACGACAACAAGCCGATCGATTGGGACGGCAAGTCCTTCGGACGGTTGAAGGTGCGCGGCCCGGCGGTGGCGTCCAGCTATTACAAGAACCGTGGTGCCGAACAGTTCGATGAACGCGGCTGGTTTGACACTGGCGATGTGGCCTATATGGACCAATACGGCTACATGCAGATCACCGACCGTTCCAAGGACGTGATCAAGTCCGGCGGCGAATGGATTTCCTCCATCGATCTGGAAAACCTTGCGGTCGGCCATCCGGAAGTCGCCGAAGCAGCCGTGATCGGCGTTCATCATCCCAAATGGGATGAGCGTCCGCTTCTCATCATCGTGAAAAAGGACGGGGCCAATCCGAGCAAGGAAAGCATTCTCCAATTCATGGATGGCAAGATCGCCAAATGGTGGATGCCGGACGACGTGATCTTCGTCTCCGAAATCCCGCATACGGCAACCGGCAAGATCCTCAAGACCAAGCTGCGCGAGCAATTGAAGGACTACAAGCTGCCCGGCGCCGCCTGATTGAAAGAACGGTCTCACACCATTGTGAGGCCGCTCATGCGACATCCAGCCGCACCTGTGCTATAGTCCTCCCATCCGATAACTGCCTGATGGGAGGACGTTATGGCTGGTTTTCATATATTGACGAATGAAGCTGGCGCTTTGGAGCAACCCGAAGTCGCCAGAATTTCGCTTCGCGACGTTTACGAGGCATTAACGCTCGGTGTTGAGGATTTCCTGCGCAAACCCTCGCACTACGTTTTCCTGTGCATGATATATCCCGTGGCCGGCGCGCTGATGATCAGCTGGAGTGCTGGGCAGAACCTGCTGCCGCTTATCTTTCCGCTGATATCCGGTTTTGCGCTGCTCGGACCCCTGATTGCCATCGGTCTTTATGACATGAGCCGGCAGATCGAGGCGGGCAAAGAGCCGCATTGGCGCCAGGCGCTGGAGGTGCGGCACACACCCGCCTTCCTGTCCATTATCGCGATGGCAAGCTATCTCTTCGCCGTCTTTCTCGCCTGGCTTCTGGTGGCAAGAGGGCTTTACGAAGCCCGCTTTGGCCTGGAAGAAGGCCTGACGCTGCAGACCTTCGTCAACAATGTATTCTACACCGAAACCGGTTGGCAGATGATGATCGTCGGCGATCTGATCGGCGCTTGTTTTGCGCTGCTGGTGCTGGCAACCAGCGTCGTTGCGTTTCCCCTGCTTCTGGAGCGGGATGTCGGCGCGGTCGCAGCCATCGCCACCTCGGTGCGCGCGACTTTGAAAAATCCGGTTCCGGTCATCGCCTGGGGCGCAATCGTATCGGCCCTGTTGGTGGTTGGCATGATCCCGTTCCTGGCAGGTTTGGCCATCACCATGCCGATCCTCGGCCACGCAACCTGGCACCTCTACCGCAAGCTGGTGCCACGCGTTCAAGGCTGAAACCTGTCTCCTGACACTCAGGCGGCGGTCTTGCCGCCCCTGAGCTGCATCACCAGCACAGGCGCAAACAGCAATGCGCCAATGGCCATCGTCTCCAGACCCGGCGCGATGAAGAGGAAGGATGTGAGGCCAATCCATATCCGCTGCCAGTAGCTGATCTTGCCGAACAGATAACCTGAAAAGGCAATGCCGATCAGCGCGATTCCGGAGGCGGCACCAATCAGCGTGATAAAGAAGGACGGCCAGGTGAAGCCGTCGGCCACCAGAAGCAATGATGGCGAGTAGACGAAGACGAATGGCACCAGCGCCTTGGCGATGCCGAGTCGGAAGGCGGCATTGCCGGTGGTAAACGGGTTTGCGCCCGCAATACCCGCCGCTGCATAGGCCGCAAGCGCCACGGGCGGCGTGATATCGGCCAGCACCCCGTAGAAGAACACGAAGAAATGCGCCACCAGCTGCTGAACCTGAAGCTGCTGGAGCGCTGGGCCGGCCACCGCGACCAGGATGATATAGGTGGCGGTGGTGGGAATGCCCGCACCCATGATGATGCAGGCAAAGGCAATCAGCACCAGCGAGAAGAACAGCGTCCACTGTTCCAGCGCAATATAGCTCAACGGCCAAATGGACGAGAAGAGCCCGCCGACATCGGACGCGGTCTGCACGACCATATAGCCGAGACGGAATCCGACGCCGGTGAGCGTGACAATGCCGACGATGATGCCGACGCAGGCAGCCGCCGCACCAACGGCAATCGTGTTTTTGGCGCCATCGCCCAGCGCATGCCAAAGGTCGCGCAACGTCAGCCGGTTATGCGGCTTGAGGAAGCCGACAACGACACAGGCGATAATACCGTAGACGGCGGCAAAATCCGGCGTCCGGCCGGCGAGAATGAAATAGACGAGAAGGATGAGCGGGACGAGCGAAAGCCAGTTTTCCTTCAGGACGAGAACAATATCCGGCATCTCATCCTTGCGCAGACCGCGCAGGCCGAGCTTTTTGGCTTCCAGATGCACCATGATGAAAATGCCGAAATAGTGCAGGGCAGCCGGAATGAGGGCGGCAGCGAGAATATCGCGCAGCGGCACCTGCAGATATTCCACCATGATGAAGGCGGCAGCTCCCAGCACCGGCGGAGTGATCTGCCCGCCCGTTGATGAGGTGGCTTCCACAGCGCCGGCGAAATGCGGCGGATAACCGATGCGCTTCATGGCTGGAATGGTGAGCGCGCCGGTGGTCACCGTATTGGCGATGGACGAGCCGGAAATGGAACCCATAAAGGCAGAGGCGAAAATCGCGACCTTGGCGGGTCCACCCGAATAGCGGCCTGCCAGAACCATGGCGAGATCAATGAAAAGCTGCCCCAGCCCGATGCGGGTTGCCAGAACCCCAAACAGGATGAACAGGAACACATATTGCGCCATGACGCCAATCGCCACGCCGTAAATGCCCTGATTGGTCATGTAGAGGTGATTGATGAGGGCAAGCCAGCTGGCGCCCCCATGTTTCAATGCACCAGGCATATAGGGTCCGAAAATCGCAAAGCCGATGAAGATGAGGGAAATGATCGGAAGTGTGGGGCCAATCGAGCGGCGCGCGGCTTCAAGCGTGATCACGACAAGTGCGGTGCCGAGTAGAATATCCGACTGTGACGGATTGCCGACGCGCTCAGCCACAACGGCCGGCGGCAGGAGCGGCAGATAGATCGCTGCAGCAACGGCGAGAATGCTGAAAATGATATCGGGGATCGCCACCCCATCGAATCGGTACCATGCCGATGGTGCAATACCGGGCGCGGTGGCGCGCTTGAACGGGAAAAGCAGAAATGTGAGCCCAAGCACAAAGGAGAGGTGAATGCCGCGGTGAAGAAGCTCTGGCACATTGCCAAAGCCGGAGGCATAAAAATGATAGCAGGACATGGCGACCAGAATGGCCGAAACGACAAAGCCCATGATCGGGCCGAATGTGCGAACGGCCGTTTCCGGGTCGTATTTGCGTTCAATTTCTTCCAGCTCGGCGGCTGTGAGCGTGCGCTCCGGCTCAAGGTCTGCCATTATATTTATCCGTTATTTCCCCAATGCATCAAGCCCGGCGAATGGAACCGCCGGGCCTGTTTTTCAAAGTGTTGGCTTACTTGAGTACGCCAGCTTCCTTGTAGAACTTCTCAGCACCCGCATGCAGCGGAACGCCGAGACCGTCAAGCGCGCTGTCAAGCGTGATGACCTTGCCCTTGGCATGGCCGCCGTCAAGCAGCTTGCGGGTGTTTTCGTTCCACAGCGCCTTGGTGATGTTGTAGATCAGCGTGTCGTCGGCCTTGGCGCTGGTGAGCCACTGCGCGCCGACCGCCACGGTCGAAACATCACCGTCCACACCCTCATAGGTGCCACCGGGAATATCGCTGACGGAGAAGAAGTTGTATTTGCTGGTCAGGGCTTCCGCGCTCGCACCGTCGATGGGAACAAGCTTGATCGGTGCCGAGGATGCAAGCTCGACAATGGCACCTGTCGGATAACCGCCAACGAAGAAGAAAGCGTCCAGCTTGCCGTTGCGCAGCGCATCGGAAGAGGCATCAGGCTTCAGGGCTTCGACTTCGATATCGGACTCGGAAAGGCCGGCGGCCTCGAGAATAAGCTTGGCATCAACATAGGTGCCGGAACCCGGCTCGTCGAGTGAAACGCGCTTGCCCTTCAGGTCTGCGACGGAATTGATGCCGCTCTCGGCAGACGCAACGAGGTGGATATGTTCCGGGAAGAGGGCTGCAATGGCGCGCAGGTCTTCTGCCGGTGGTTTGCCTTCCATCGTGCCGGTGCCGGAATAGGCCCAATAGGCAACGTCAGACTGTGCAAAGCCCGAATTGCGCAGGCCGGAAACGATGGCGTTGATATTATCGACCGAGCCGCGAGACGAAACCGCGGACGCAATCAGGCCATCCACGCCGCAGCTGCCGCCTTCATCGCAGGGACGAGAGCCCGGCGGCTTGGAAATCGCATTGGCGATCACACCGCCGACCGGATAATAGGTCGCGCCGGTTCCGCCGGTGCCGATGGTGAAAAACTGGATATCCTGGGCCTGTGCACCAAACGAAACGCCGGCGGCTGTGATGGCGCCGAGCGCGAAAGATTTTGCGGTTTTGATTAGATTCATAGTGTCCTCCTGTGCAGGGATCAGGCCGCGATGGGGATAAAAGAGGTTTTATCCAACCATCCGACCGTGATGGAAACAGTAGAGGTGTTTTTCGCCTGCAGCGCAACCCGCAAAGCGAAAAGTCAAAAGAATTGAACACATTCCGCAATTGGCTCGCGGGCTGACGGGCGTCAGGTTTTCCGGCGTTTGGCTGCCGAGGAACGGCGGGTCGAACGGGTGCGGGTGGTTTTCGTGCGCGCAGTGGGTTTGCGGGCCGTGGTCTTTTTGCGCGTCGTGCGGCTTGTCGTTTTTCTGCGCCGCCTGCGTTTGGGAAGACCGAGTTTGTCAGTGATCGTATCGCTGATTTCGCGGCTGACTTCGCGTGTGATGGAGTTGACGACACCCTTGACGACGGTGTCCATCAACTCACCCATCAAGCCTTTGGCCATTTCGGATCAGGCCTGCTCAGGAACAGACGTTTGCAATGCGAGTGCATGCAGCACGCCGCCCATATTGCCCTTCAGCGCATCATAGACCATCTGATGCTGTTGAACGCGGGACTTGCCGCGGAAAGCCTCGGCCACGACTTCGGCCGCATAGTGGTCGCCGTCGCCGGCCAGGTCGCGAATCTTGACATGTGCACCGGGGATTCCGGCTTTGATCAGTTCTTCGATTTCACCAGGCTTCATTGCCATGAAGGTGTTACTCCAATTGCCCTGTTATTCGGCGGCGGCGAGCGCTTCGCCGCCTTCCATGAACTGAGGAAACCACGATTCATGGGCGTTGCGCAATTCCTCAATTGTGACGGAGATCAGGTCATCCACCACCAGCGCATGGCCTGAGACCTTGCCCAGCCGCCGGAACGGCACGCCGGCACCCTCTGCATTGCCGCAGATGAAGCCGGCCATATCGGATGCGACCGTAATGACATAGCGTGCCTGATCTTCGCCAAACAGGTTGGCATGCGGCAGACCGTTTGCATCGGAAAGCGAAATCTCCGCACCCTTGTTTGACGCGATGGCCATTTCGGCCAGCGCCAACGCCAAACCGCCAGAGGAAATGTCGTGGACGGAAGAAACCAGATCGTTCTGGATAAGTCCCCGCACGAAATCGCCATTGCGGCGTTCGGCAAAGAGATCGACCTCCGGGGCAGGGCCCTCGCGCATGCCCAGAATATCGCGGGCATAGATGGACTGGCCAAGATGCGCGCCATCAAGCCCGATCAGGATGATTTCATCGCCCTCATTGGCAGAACCGATGCGCGCCATCTTTGACCAGTCGCTCATCAGTCCGACACCGGCAATCGTCGGCGTCGGCAGGATCGCTTCGCCGAAGGTCTCATTGTAAAGCGACACGTTGCCCGAAACGATGGGGAATTCCAGCGCCTCGCAGGCCTCGCCAATGCCTTTGATCGCCATCACGAACTGGCCCATGATCTCCGGCTTTTCCGGATTGCCGAAGTTGAGGTTGTCGGTGGCTGCCAGCGGCAGCGCGCCGGTGGCCGTGATGTTGCGCCAGCACTCGGCAACCGCCTGCTTGCCGCCCTCGTAAGGGTCGGCTTCCACATAGCGCGGGGTTACATCAGAAGAGAAGGCGAGCGCCTTGGTAGGATGCGTATCGACGCGCACAACACCCGCATCGCCGCCCGGCAATTGCAGCGAATTGCCCTGGATCAGCGTGTCATATTGCTCGTATACCCAGCGGCGCGACGACTGATTGGGCGAACCAACAAGGTTCAAAAGCGCAATATTGTAATCGGACGGCACCGGAAACTGATGCGCTTCCATGGGCGGATATTTGCCGGGCTCCTTCCAGGGGCGATCATATTCGGGCGCTTCGTCGCCCAGTTCCTTGATCGGCAGGTTCGCAACCTCTTCGCCTTGATGAAGGACGCGAAAACGCAGGTCGTCCGTGGTTTTGCCGACAATGGCGAAATCCAGACCCCATTTGACGAAGATGGCCTTGGCGACCTCTTCCTTGGAGGGTTCGAGAACCATGAGCATGCGCTCCTGGCTTTCCGACAGCATCATTTCGTAAGCCGTCATCATCTCTTCGCGCACCGGAACCTGATCAAGGTTCAACTCGATACCGAGATCGCCCTTGGCACCCATTTCGACGGCAGAGCAGGTGAGGCCCGCAGCGCCCATGTCCTGGATTGCGATCACGGCGCCTGTGGCCATCAGCTCAAGGCAGGCTTCCAAGAGGCACTTTTCGGTAAAGGGGTCGCCGACCTGGACGGTGGGACGCTTTTCCTCAATCGTTTCGTCGAACTCGGCAGAGGCCATGGTCGCGCCACCAACACCGTCACGGCCTGTCTTGGCCCCGAGATAAACGACCGGCAGGCCAACACCCTTGGCTTCGGAGAGAAAGATGCCGTCAGCCTTGGCAAGGCCTGCTGCAAAAGCGTTGACGAGAATATTGCCATTGTAGCGGGCGTCGAACTCCACTTCGCCGCCGACAGTCGGCACGCCAAACGAATTGCCATAGCCGCCGACACCGGACACGACGCCGGAAACGAGATGCTTGGTTTTAGGATGGTCCGGCGCGCCGAAGCGCAGCGCGTTCATGGCCGCAATCGGGCGTGCGCCCATGGTGAAGACGTCGCGCAAAATTCCCCCGACGCCGGTCGCAGCACCCTGATAGGGCTCGATATAGGAGGGGTGGTTATGGCTTTCCATCTTGAAGACAACCACGTCGCCATCATCGATATCCACCACACCGGCATTTTCGCCAGGCCCCTGGATCACCCGCGGACCCTTTGTCGGGAGTGTCTTCAGCCACTTCTTGGAGGATTTATACGAGCAGTGCTCGTTCCACATCGCGGAAAAAATGCCAAGCTCTGTAAAGGACGGTTCACGCCCGATCAGCGCCAGAATGCGCTCATATTCATCGGGCTTCAGGCCGTGGGCTGCAATGAGTTCCGGGGTGATGGGCTGATGATTGGGAATATGCATGGTGTCCGGTTCAGTCGCGTGGAGAAAGCTTTGAGGAGGGCTATAACGCATGCAGCCTGGAAGTGCGAGGGGGAATTGAACGGATCAACAGGCGCAAGCCAGCTGAATTCACGATCTGCCGCCCATTGTCCATGCAAAACGGTATCCTGCCGCACGATGGAGGTGAAAGAGACTGTTAACGCCTTTTCACTAAAATCTTCGACAATAGTACTATTTATCTTTGGGGGTATCATGGCGCGTCTGGCTCTTCGTTTTCGGCGTCCCGTCTTGAAATTTCGTCGGCCTGGAATCGGCGTGTCCTTGATCGCAACGATCGGCATTCTGGTTGCCGTCTCTGCGGCAGGAACATGGGTGTCCGTGGCGGCATTCAAGGAGATCGGAAGCCGCAACGCCCAGATTATCGACAGCTGGATGCCCAGTATTGCCCTGTCTAAGGACATTGACATAGCGGTGCGAGCGTTGCGTGAGGCCTATGCCAAGAATCTTTTGGCAGAAGACGCCGCGGGCAAAAAAGCTGCCGAGAAGGATGTGGCGAGCGCCAACGACCACCTCCAGCAGGTGATTGCCGCCTATACCGCGACGGTCAGCACCGAGGCCGAGCAGAAGCTTCTCGATGACCTGCAGGTGCAGCTTGCCGCCTATAACAAGATGGGCAAGACGCTGCTGTTTTATTCCTCCATCGGCAAGGATGCCCAGGCGCGCCAGTATCTGGCCAGCACCAGCAGTATCGGCAACACGATCGGCAAGATCACCGGGGAGATCATCGCGCTCAACGGCAGCGGCGCAAAAGCCGACGGCGCCGAGGTTCAGGACCTGATCGTTCAAAGTGAAAAACTGGGTTACGCGCTGGCGGGTCTGGCCGCTCTGGTGGCGCTGGCCGCCGGCATTTTCGCAGTGCGCGGCATCGGCATGCCGATCATTCGCATTACCGCCTCCATGCGCAAGCTTGCCGATGGCGACACGCATCTGGAAATCCCCTTTTCCGGCCGCTCCGACGAGATCGGCGCCATGGCCGGCGCTGTCGAGGTATTCCGTCAGGCAGCCTTGACCAACAAGCGGCTTGAAGCGGAAGCCGAGGAAAACCGCAAACGTGCCGAAGCCGCCCGCATTGCCGACCAACAGGAGGCTGAGGCCCGCGCCGAGGCCCGTTTGAGCGAGGCGACCTCCGGCCTTGCCGCAGCTTTGAACCGGCTGGCGTCCGGCGATCTGAGCTTCCAGATCACCGAACGCTTTGCACCCGAATTTGAGGCGCTGCGCGCCGACTTCAACACCTCCGTGCGGCAGCTCAGCGAAACGCTGGCCGAAATTGCCCAGGTGGTGGAGGATGTGGATTATGGCAGCCGCAGCATTGCCGAAAGTGCAGGCGATCTTTCCCGCCGCACCGAGCAGCAGGCTGCATCGCTGGAAGAAACGGCAGCCGCGCTGGATGAAGTGACGGCCAATGTGCGCCAATCGAGCGAGCGCACACAGGAGGCCCGCGGCATTGCAGCACGCGCCAACCAGTCGGCCAACCAATCGGCCGAAATCGTCATGCAGGCTGAACAGGCCATGGGCCGCATCGAAGACAGCGCCGGCCGCATCGTCAACATTATCAGCGTGATTGACGAAATTGCCTTCCAGACCAACCTTCTGGCGCTCAATGCGGGCGTGGAAGCCGCCCGCGCCGGCGAGGCCGGGAAGGGCTTTGCCGTGGTTGCCCAGGAGGTGCGCGAACTGGCGCAACGTTCGGCTGCCGCCGCCAAGGAAATCAAGACGCTGATCGAAAACTCCTCCAGCGAGGTGGGAACCGGCGTCAAACTGGTGCGCGACGCAGGAGCCGCACTGACGGAGATCGGCGGCTTTATCGTCGATATCAATGCGCATGTGGATGCGATTGCCATTGCTGCGCGCGAACAGGCCACGGGGCTTGGCGAGGTCAATACCGCCGTCAACCACATGGACCAGTCGACCCAGCAGAACGCTGCCATGGTGGAGGAATCGACCGCGGCCTCGAGCGCGCTGGCCGGTGAGGCTGAAACCTTGCGCCGGCTGCTCGCCAAGTTCCAGCTGGCACAACACGACATTGCTCACCATCAGGGCCGCGCCGCCTGAGCAAAAAATTCAAACAAGCCTCTCGAAACCGGCGTTCTGCGCCGGTTTTTTCGTTCGCGGCCAGAGGCGCGAATGCCAGAGCATCATCCGACCGGAGTGAAGCGAGGATCGACAAGATTATGCTTCGAGCTGAAGAGCCAAGGAACCTGGATGCGTCCCATGCGTTTGAAATATCGGACGTCTATTTTTCAGAAGCAAAAGGAGATTTTTCATGGCGATCAAGAAACACGGTTCGGCACATTGGACGGGTGGTCTGAAGGACGGTCGCGGACTTGTTTCGCTGGAAAGCGGCGCGATGAAGGATCAGCCTTATGGCTTCAACACCCGTTTTGAGGACAAGGCCGGAACCAACCCGGAAGAGCTGATCGGTGCTGCCCATGCTGCCTGCTTTTCCATGGCGCTGTCAAAGGCTGTGGAAGAGGCCGGCCAGAAAGCCGACACGATCGAGACAAAGGCTGTCGTGTCGCTCGACAAGCAGGGCGATGGTTTTGCCATTACCCATATCGAACTCAACCTCGTCGCCGTCATCGCCGGCATGGATGAGGCCAAGCTGAAGGAACTGGCAGAAGCCACCAAGGATGGCTGCCCGGTGTCCAAGGCGCTGAAGGCCGTGCCGATGACGCTGAATGTGAAATTCGGCTGAAGCACGATCAGTCTTTCCAGCTTTTGATGAGTTTCTGGGTGGCGGCGTGCTCTGCCGCGACCTCCGCACGGAAGGCGGCCAATTCAGCCGGGCTGATCATCGGCGTACGATAGCGCCGCAGAAAGGCGCGAAACGCATGGCCCTCGGCTTCGCCGCGGGCCACACGCATTTTGGCGATCTTGATGGCGACCGTTTCGATGTCCCGTGTTGCCGGATCGGTGGCCGGCGTGGCGCGGTAGGTGCCGTTCAGCATCGACAAGACGGTGCTGTTCACCTCGATCAATGTGTCGACGCAAAGCGGCAAGGTGCAAAGTGGTGCCGTCGCCTTCATCTGAGCGGCGCAGCGACGCGCCCGCCGGCAGCGCGGCAACGGACAATCGACAACCGGCGCCCCATAAAAATCCGCCATGGCGCGTAGAATGCTGTCAATGTCTGGCGGGGATTTCTCTGTCATGTCAATGGCTTCCTTTCCGTCATCCTCGGGCCTGACCCGACCATCCAGCCTTTGCGCCATCCGATGGACTTGCGCCTGGATCCTCGGGTCAAGCCCGAGGATGACGGCGTTTGTGGTTGGCGCGGTGTCAAACAACGTCTTTCCCTTTTTCTGCACCTCAACCCCGGCAAGCTTTCCGCTTCCGGGTTTCGCAGCATTTTCTCGTTTCGACCCATTCAGGATCGGATGGGGCGTTTTGTGCGCCACATTGTTGTTAGTTTATGATGCGCACAAAGCGCCCCGCTTTCGCAGTTGATCCCGTGACGTCCGCATCTCTGCCCGCCGCACCATTTGCGATCACGACGGTTGCGTGGACTTCGCAAAGCCGCCCACGTTTGACGTGGTCAAACACGGATAAGCTTGGCTTTGCCTTTTTGGTGGTGCATGTGCCTTTCGCCCTGCAATGCAGGGGGGACATGCGCGCACACCGAGGGCCGTTTGGTGTGAACCCATCAGACCCGACCCAAGGGGAATGCATGTCTCACGGACCCAATGGCGAAGGTTCACGTCTTCCCTCCACCACCAGAACCGATCCCGCTCGCCACAGCGCCCTGTGGTGTATCCGTGCGGGACGGGGGTATTATGAGCATGGTTTGAGAGGGCGGGGATGAAATGGCGTTATGTGGTTGTTTTTATTTGCGTGGGGGTCGCGTTTATCCCCGTTTTGGGCTGCCCCTGGTCTTCTCCCCTTGGGGAGAAGGTGGGCCGAAGGGTCGGATGAGGGGTTCTCATGAAGTCGCAGTGGGAACCCCTCATTGTCACGCTGCGCATGACATTTCTCCCCAAGGGGAGAAAACAGGTCGGGCTTGCGGAAGCCTCAATGGTCAGCCCTCACGGCCCAAGGAGCCGCCTTGGCGGCGTCTCGAAGGGCGAGGGCGGGTTGTTGCAAGAGTATCGGGCCAGCGTCGCCCTTCGAGGGTCGCTACGCTCCCACCTCAGGGTGAGGCTGGAGGGAGCTTTCGCTTCGCCCGCCGTCATGCAAGATCAAGTCCGGGATGACGGAGGAGAGCTGATGGCGCGGCCTTTTCCTCTCCCCTTGTGGGAGAGGATAGCAAGCCCCAAGAGCCAAAGGCGATTGGTCGGCGCGCTTGGTGAGGGGCATTTGATTTTGCACTCTGACCTTTACCCCTCACCAAGTGCGTCCAGCGTTCAGCGATTGCTTCACGCGGACTTACTATCCTCTCCCACAGGGGGCGAGCTGGGGTTGTAGCGCGTTCATGCCGGAGGTCTCCGATGGCACAAGTGGAACGGTTTGGCGGCGGCAAGTGTGGAGCAATATATTCGGATGAGGGGTTCTCAGGCCCGTGCAGTGGGAACCCCTCATTGTCATGCTGTGCATGACATTTCTCCCCAAGGGGAGAAAGCCACGCCGTGCTTGCGGCAGCCACAATGGTGAGCCCTCACCCTGAGGTGCCGCTTTGGCGGCGTCTCGAAGGGCGAGGGCGGGTTTGTTGGGTTTGGTATGAGGCCAGCCTCGTCTTCCGAGGATCTTAATACTGCAAAAAAATGGGCTGGGTTGGAATTCTTGCCTTCAAACATGGCAAAAATATTCACGGTGCTCGTAAAGTGCGGTAATATTCGTAAAATAAGTCAGCGCATTTCAAGCTCGATCCGAGTAGAATTCGATCTTTCATCGTTTTTTGACTTCGTTGTACAATCTTGTGAGACAATCTTGTTTTTATTACATTTATGTCGCTTTCGGATATGCCGAGTGCAGTTCCCAAAATCCTTCGGATATCTGTATGATCCCTGGGCTCTAGAATATCTAGATTAGCATCGTGGAAGGCCATGCCCAAGAATACTAGCTGTCGAGAAGACTTTATTTTGTCACGGATTTGCGCCAGTGAATCCTGATCGTCTATCTGTTCTGAAAATGTTCTTATTAGTCGTGAGGCACCGTCTAGGTGGACCGCGTTTAGCCAGCCGTATTCATTTTTTATGTGCGGAGAATTCTGCCAGGGAAGCGATCCGACAGTGCCATAGGGGTGGATGAAGGTTGCAGAATTTACAATGTCTGCCGCCGCTGCTGAATCGAGCCCGTAGTAATTTTGTATCGCGTGATACAAAAAGAACTCCAATGACCGATCATAATTGAATGTTATGAACGTTACGTTGTTGAAAAAATTGGAGATATTATTTTTGCCTAGGCCTTCGGAAAGGGTCTTGAATAAACCATCATACCAAGTCTGCTGGAGCGTTCCCCACCGAATTGTTGGTTTTGAACCTGAATTTTGCGGAGCTAGCGCTGAAGTGCTCTCCGCCTGCGTAATGGCCTTGACGATAGCCAGTTTAGCCATTGTTTCAACTGCGTCATCTTGTTGGTTCTCAACAAAATTATCTATTGAAATTGCTTGATCAATGGCATCTTTGATGTGCCTTGCTCCGCTGATGTGGCGGTTGAATTCATCTACTTGCTCGCGTGTATCTAAACCGGTTTTCCTGCGCAGCGCTTCGGTAATTTGAAGATCTCCGCTGATTTGTTCGCGTCCGTACTCGTATCGGATATCTAGCAGTCGTTTTATGATTGATTTAAGTTCGGCCCCAAGTGGCATGCCGATTTCATAGCTGGCACCAGCTCCTATAATAAATGTTGTCGGAACCTGGTACATTTCACCTCACAAAAGCAATCTCCCCGCGGCGAACCCAATCACCGCGGGGAGAGTTTAGTCTAATCGTTCAACTTGCCAATCAGGTTTCACACGTTATCCGCGTAAAACTCAGCTGCACCCACTCGTCGCACCGCAGGTATCGCACTTTTCGCAAGTCCCGTTGCGCACCATGGTGAAGTTCTGGCACTCGGAGCACATGTTGCCGGTGTAGCCTTGCATGATTGACTTCATCCTGCGGTCGGCTTCTAGCTTTTTGGCGTCGGTTTTGGCTTGTGAGGCGTCTGCGGCGGCCTTGTCGGTGAAGAGGGCCGTCACTTCCTGTTGGTTTTCGGAGGCGATTTCCTCGGCGAACTCTTCGGCGCGTTCCTCATAGTCCCGCTTGAAGGCGGTGGCCTCTTCGGCTGTCGCGACGGCTTCGATCTTGCGGGCGGCAGCGGAGCCGCCGAAGGCCGTCACGTTGGAGGCGCGGGCCGTGGCCGGCGCTGCCGTTGCCGAACCCTTCGGCTCGGACAGAGGCGCATGCGCGCCGCCGGTGATGACCGTTGGCTTGTGGCCGCGGGTCCAGCCCGTCGAGATCAGGTTGGTCTTGCCTTCCTTGATGCCCTTGCCGAGTGCGGTGTTGCCGAAATCGGACGTGTCCACATGGGCCAGATCGTTGCGGCCAAGGTAGGAGACGGCGAGTTCACGGAACACGTAGTCGAGGATGGAGGTCGCCGACTTGATCGCGTCGTTGCCCTGAACCATGCCGGCCGGCTCGAACTTGGTGAAGGTAAACGCCTCCACATATTCTTCCAGCGGCACGCCATATTGCAGGCCAAGCGAGATGGCGATGGCGAAGTTGTTCATCATGGCACGGAAAGCCGCACCTTCCTTGTGCATGTCGATGAAGATTTCGCCGAGACGGCCATCGCCGAATTCACCCGTGCGGAGATAGACCTTGTGACCACCAACGACAGCCTTCTGGGTGTAACCCTGACGGCGGTTCGGCAGCTTTTCGCGGTCGCGAACGATCTTTTCAACGATGCGCTCGACGATCTTTTCGGTCACCTGGACAGCCTGGGCAGCCGTCGGGGCGGCAACCAGTTCCTCAATGATATCGTCCTCATCATCCTCATCTTCGATGAGCGAGGCGTTGAGCGGCTGGGACAGCTTGGAGCCATCACGGTAAAGCGCATTGGCCTTCAGACCGAGCTTCCAGGAGAGCATGTAGGCTTCGCCGCACTCATCAACAGTGGCCTCGTTCGGCATGTTGATGGTCTTGGAAATCGCACCCGAAATGAACGGCTGGGCTGCCGCCATCATGCGGATGTGGCTTTCAACGGAGAGGTAACGTTTGCCGATCTTGCCGCAGGGGTTGGCGCAATCGAAGACGGGCAGGTGCTCGTCCTTCAGGCCCGGCGCGCCTTCCAGCGTCATGGCACCGCAAACGTGGATATTGGCAGCCTCGATGTCCTTCTTCGAGAAGCCGATATGCTCCAGAAGGTTGAAGGACATGTCGGACAGCTGCTCGTCGGAGACTTTCAGCGTGTCTTTCAGGAAGTCGGCACCGAGCGTCCACTGGTTGAAGACGAACTTGATGTCGAAGGCAGCCTTCATCGCGCCGTTCAGCGCTTCGATCTTTTCATCGGAAAAGCCCTTGGCCTTCAGCGAGCCGGGGTTGATCGCCGGTGCCTGGTTCATGTTGCCGTGACCGACAGCGTAAGCTTCGATTTCGGCAATTTGGCTTTCAGAATAGCCGAGCGAACGCAGCGCTTCGGGAACCGCACGGTTGATGATCTTGAAGTAACCGCCACCGGCAAGCTTCTTGAACTTCACGAGCGCGAAATCGGGCTCGATACCGGTCGTGTCGCAATCCATGACGAGGCCGATCGTGCCGGTCGGCGCAATCACGGAAACCTGCGCATTGCGGTAGCCGTGCTTTTCGCCGAGTTCCAGCGCCTGATCCCAGGCCGCCTTGGCATGGGTGACGAGGTCGGTGTCGGTGCAATCGGCATGGATGAGCGGAACCGGATTGACGGCAAGGCCCTCATAGCCGCTCGCCTCGCCATGGGCTGCACGGCGGTGGTTGCGGATAACACGCAGCATGTTGTCGCGGTTCGGTTCAAAGCCGGGGAAGGTGCCGAGTTCGCCGGCCATTTCGGCAGAGGTGGCGTAAGCCACGCCGGTCATGATGGCGGTGAGCGAACCTGCAATCGCACGGCCTTCAGCGCTATCGTACGGAATGCCCGACGACATGAGGAGGCCACCGATATTGGCGTAACCGAGGCCGAGCGTGCGGTACTCATAGGAGAGCTGCGCGATCTGCCTGGATGGGAACTGCGCCATCATGACGGAGATTTCGAGAACAATGGTCCACAGACGAACGGCATGCTCGTAATCAGCAATATTGATGTTCTTTGTGGCCTTGTCCTTGAACTGCATGAGGTTCAGCGAGGCCAGGTTGCAGGCCGTGTCGTCGAGGAACATGTATTCCGAGCAGGGGTTGGACGCACGGATGCGGCCCGCTGCAGGAGACGTGTGCCAGTCGTTCATCGTGGTGTTGAAATGGATGCCCGGATCAGCTGACGCCCATGCGGCATAGGAAATCTTGTCCCACAGCGCACGTGCATTCAGCGTCTTGACGATCTTGCCGTCCTTGCGGGCGGTGAGATTCCAGGTGCCGTCATTTTCGACAGCGCGCAGGAAGTCGTCGGTGACCGAAATCGAGTTGTTCGAATTCTGGCCGGAAACGGTGAGATAGGCTTCTGAATCCCAGTCGGTGTCATAGGTCTTGAAGTCGAGATCCTTGAAACCCTGTTCGGCGAACTGGATGACGCGCTTGATGTAGTTTTCCGGAACGGAATTTTTCTTGGCTGCGCGGATTTCGCGCTTCAGCGCCGGGTTCTGGTTCGGGTCGAAGCAGGCGTTGTTTTCCGCTTCGCAGTTCACGCAGGCCTTCATGATGGCCTTCAGGTGCTGCGCAACGATCTTGGAACCGGTGACGAGGGCGGCAACCTTCTGCTCTTCCTTCACCTTCCAGTTGATATAGTCCTCGATATCGGGGTGGTCGATATCGACCACAACCATCTTGGCTGCACGGCGTGTGGTGCCGCCCGACTTGATTGCGCCAGCTGCGCGGTCGCCGATCTTGAGGAAGGACATGAGGCCGGACGACTTGCCGCCGCCGGAAAGCTTTTCGCCTTCGCCACGAACGTTGGAGAAGTTGGAGCCCGTGCCGGAGCCGTATTTGAACAGACGCGCTTCACGAACCCACAGATCCATGATGCCGCCTTCGTTGACCAGATCGTCTTCAACGGACTGGATGAAGCAGGCATGCGGCTGTGGATGCTCGTAAGAGCTCTTGGACTGGGTCAGTTTGCCGGTAAAGGGATCGACATAGAAATGGCCCTGGCCGGGACCGTCAATGCCATAGGCCCAATGAAGGCCGGTGTTGAACCACTGCGGGGAATTGGGCGCAACGCGCTGGGTGGCGAGCATGTAAGCCAGCTCGTCGCGGAAGGCGAGCGCATCGTCTTCAGAATTGAAGTAGCCGCCCTTCCAGCCCCAATAGGTCCAGGTACCGGCCAGACGATCAAAAACCTGCGCGGCGGAGGTTTCAGAACCGTAGCGCTCGTCCTCGGGCAGCTTCTTCAGCGCCTTTTCGTCTGCAACCGAACGCCACAGCCAGGAGGGAACATCATTTTCCTCGACCTTCTTCAGAACGGCGGGAACGCCAGCCTTGCGGAAATATTTCTGTGCGAGCACATCGGTCGCGACCTGACTGAACTGGGCCGGCACATCAATATCTGGTGCCTGGAAGACGATGGAACCATCAGGATTACGGATTTCGGAAATCGCCTTGCGGAATTCGACTTCCGCGTAGGCTGACTGTCCAGCTTTGGTAAAACGGCGTTCAATGCGCATCTTTAATCTGTCCTATAAGTTGCCGCGGCCCACCCAAACGGCGGACACAAGTTTCCCCGATCCGGCCACGTTGGTTGCCCGCGCAGCCGAAAGCTCAGTCCCTGTTTTGAGGAGAGAGACTCATTTGGTCTTCTCCTGTATCTTGTGGAGAGGTTCGCTGCAAATAACTAAATATAGTATTAACAGCTTAAAATTGCCAGCCCCAAAACATGCGTTTCAGCGGATTGCAGACACGAAAAAACCCCTTGGCACCACGCAGTTCATCCGCGCATGCGCCTCTTGATGAGTTCGCCCTTTTTTCGTGATTGACCGGCCTTTAAACGTTTCCGATCGCGCCGCCGCCGCAACGTAAAAACCATGGTGTTCGTTTGATCCGATTCGGTCAAGGGCTAGTTTGTGACAGATTTACTAAGCCCAATATGTTGTGTGGGGGTTGTGGAAAACGGGGAGAAAAAAATACCGCCCAATTTTCAGAGGCTTGGCAAAGCGTGTCTCGAAAATGATGCCGACGGCGAGGCTCTATCTGAAATTTGAGGGGTAAAAAGCGAGGGGACGCGCCCGATTATTCCACAGAGTGCGCAGCATGTTGCATCGTCTCAGCGGCGCACGGTCTGAGTGGAAGATATAGCCCCTGATGGCGCTTCAGCAGCGGCCCTGCAACAACATATTGATGGGGAATTGATAATTGATATATTCGCTTGGTTGAGTTCACCCTGGGAGGGGGAAATGAGGGGAATCGCATTCTTATTCTTTGTGTCTGCCGTCATCTATGTGCTGGCGGGCATGATTTTGGGCATTGAAATGTCTGCCAGCCAGGATCATTCGTTCGCGCCGGTGCATGCGCACCTGAACTTGATCGGCTGGGTGACGATGGGCATGTTCGGTATCTACTATCATCTCGTTCCGGAAGCGGGCGAAAGCGGGCTGGCCAAAGTGCACTTTGCCATTGCCACAATCGGGCTGTGGCTGATCGTGCCGGGCATTGCGCTGGCCATCAGGGAAGTGACGGAAGTGCTTGCCATTGCCGGCTCCTTCCTGACCGTTCTCTCGCTGGCGCTGTTTCTCTTTATCGTTTTCAAAACAAGAAAGCCGGCGATTGCCTGAACTGACGACTTGGTAGATTGGGCGTTCCACCATATCGAATGGAGAAACCGCGCGAAAATCTCGCGCGGTTTCTTGATTCCTGGAGCTCTTGATCCGGCTCAGACCACCGGGCCGCTTGCTGGAAGAATGACGACACGCGTGCCGACGGGAACGCGATCGTAGAGGTCGATGATATCCTGATTGAGGAAGCGCACGCAGCCGGACGACACCATGGTGCCGATGGTCCAGGGCTCGATTGTGCCATGCAGACGGTAAAGCGTGTCCTCGCCGTTGCGGTAGAGATAGAGGGCGCGTGCGCCAAGCGGATTTTGCGTGCCGCCCGGAAGACCATCTGCCAGCGGACCGTAACGGTCTGGCTCACGTTTGATCATGCTCTGAGTGGGGCGCCAGGACGGCCAAGCCGCCTTGCGCGCAATGCGCGCTTCTCCTGTGAGGCTGAATGCCTGCTCACGCGCCACACCGACGCCATAGCGAAGTGATTGGCCATTGTCCATCAGCAGATAAGCAAACCGCTCCGACGGATCGACGACAATGGTGCCGGGGACATCGTTGATCGGCTGATAGTTGACGAGCTGCCGGTAAAATTTTGGTTTGATGTAACTGAGATCGACGGCGGGAACCGGAAATGGTTCGGTTTCGATGGCCGCATACATGTTGCGGTAATAGGGGTCTTCCCGTGGCTTTGGCGCAACCTGTGCCGAACGCCTCTCAGAAACGCATCCGGACAGAACAAAAGGTGCGGCAAGCATGAAGTGGCGTCGGGTGAAAGTCATTGAAAGTCCTTAAAGAGCTGGATTACGCGTAGACAACGCAAAGATCGGACTTTGGTTCGCGAGAATTTTGGCAAAACTTAAGCCTTGCGCCTTAAAATCGTCTCGACATGGCCGCGGGAAATGCATGTAGTGGCACAACTGCATCGCTGCGCGGCCCTTCCGGGGGACGATATAATGGAAACTGCTGCTTCAACGCTTGCCGAATTTACCCATGTGCGAATCATCATCGGCATGGTGACCGGCCTCAGCATTGCACGGCTTCTCAATGGCGCGGCGCGTTTCGTTCAGCATCCAAAGCGTGATCAGGTCTATGGCATCCACATCGGCTGGACCATATTTCTCTTTCTCGCGGTCGTTCATTTCTGGTGGTTTGAATTCTCGCTGGCGAAATTGCCGCGCTGGACATTCGACAAATATGTCTTCGTGCTCTTTTATGCCGCGCTTTTCTTCTTCGTCTCCTAGATCCTCTATCCCGACAAGATGGAGGAATATGAGGGCTATCAGGACTACTTTCACGAACGGAAGGGCTGGATATACGGCCTTTTGTCACTGATCTTCCTCGTCGATATCGCCGATACGATGATGAAGGGTTATGAGTATTTCGGAACGGTGGGCGTGCTCTATCCGGTTCGCCAGATCGGCATGGTCATCCTGATGCTCGCCGCGATCCGCATCAAAAACGAGCGGTATCAATGGTTCGTGCTGCTCGCCGCGATCTTGACCCATACATGGCTGATATATGTGGACTTCGAGGTTCTGAGTTGATGTTGCGGCAGGAGCGCGTGGCCAGAAATCGGCGCTCCGGCGTTAACCGCGCATGCGGTCGAGATAGCCGAGGACAGCCGCTTTAATGCGCGTAATCAAGGCTGACGCATCACTGTCGCCTGCCTGGCTGGACGCATCCATCATGCCGCGCGCCATGCCGACGATGTCACGCGCGGCAAGGGTCGCATTGGCGATATCTCTGTCGGCGAGAACCTTTGCGATCTCGCCACCGATTTCCGCCTTAAGCTGCGCCGTCTCCTGATCAAGCGGCAGATAGGCTTCGGCATATTCCAGTGTTCTGGAAAGGACAGGCCGCTCCAGATAATGGCGCAAGGCCGCATTGAGCAGGCGTTCGACAACCGTTTCAAGCGAAAGTGCGCGATGATCTGCCGCCACACGTCGCATATCGGCCAGAAGCTCTTGGCGCTTGCGGTGAAGCAGGCCTGCCAGAATAGCCTCCTTGGAGGGAAAATACTGGTAGAGCGAGCCGACGCTGACACCGGCGCGCTCGGCTGCAAGATTGGTGTTGAGCGCGGCCAATCCGGACTCTTCCAAAATGCGAGCAGAGGCTTCGTAAATGGCATCGACGGCAGCCATGGAACGCCGCTGAACGGGCATTTTGCGCGGATGAATGGCAGCACGGTCGGTCGACATGGAATGCGAGTCCAGAATGTGAGTTATTACTCGTATACTCCTGGCCGTAATCCAGTGCAACAAAGGAGCGGCTGATGCCTTCTGCAAAATACACGATCTTCATGCTTTTGACGGCCAGGCCCGAATGGCTGCGGCTGACACGCGACGAACGCAGCCGTATCGCCGGTGAGGCGCTTGAAACGGCGATGGCTGGACTCAATGTCAACCATCGGCACTTCGACGCCGAAGCATTCAGCGCCTTTTGCAGCGATGTGGCGGTCTTCGAAACAGGCAGCCTCGGCGACTATTATTTCACGATTGAACGGCTGCGCGACACGCCTTTCTTCGCTGTTCCCTATTTTGATGTCGTGGCGATCATTCCCGCAATCGAAGACGGTTTTGCGCAATTCGAAAAGAGCGAGGCAGCACATGCGGTTTGAAGGTCGAAAGGTATTGGTGACGGGCGGTAGCGCAGGCATTGGCCGGGCGCTGACGGCGGAGTTGGTTTCAGCGGGTGCCAACGTGGTGATCAGCGGGCGCAATCGCGCGCGGCTTGATGCTGTCTGCGCTGAACATCCGGGCCGGGTGAGCGCCATTGTGGCGGATTTTGCCAATCCACAGGATGTGACCGCGCTTTGCCGGCGCATTCGCGATGAACATAGTGACATCTCTGTCGTGATCAACAATGCCGGCATTCAGGAGCAGATCGATTTCTTTTCAACAGACCCGGACACGATTGCGCAGACCGCACGCATCGAGACGGAGGTGAATTTCAACGCCGTTGTCGATATATGCGCCGCGATGATCCCGCTTCTGCGGCAGGAGCCACAGGCGGCAATCGTCAATATCTCCTCCGCGCTCGGGCTTGTGCCGAAGAAGTCCGCGCCGGTTTATTGCGCCAACAAGGCAGGCCTGCGCGCCTTTACGAAGGCCCTACGCTATCAGGCGGAAGACGCTGGAACGACCATCCAGGTGACTGACGTGATCATGGCGCTGGTGGAAACCGGCATGACGGCGGGCAGGGGCAAGGGAAAGCTGACCCCGGACGCCGCCGCCAAAGAGGTGATACGGGGGCTGATCCGCGGGCGGGAGGAGATTTGGGTGGGCAAGACGAGATTGCTCAAGGCAATATACCGAATCTCACCGGCTCTGGCGGAATCCATGTTGCGGAATGGTTAGAACGGCCTGACCCTGCGGACTGTCTTTACGTGCAGTCAAAGCGCGCCAACGCGGATACCCACTGTGATCGCGCCGATGGGTGTTCCGCCGGCGTCGGTAATCGTCATCGAGACCTGCGATTGAATCTGCTGGGTGGATGCGTCCTTCTCTGCTTGATCGACAAAGAGCACATCGGTTCCCGTGCCGAACGTTTTCTGGAATTTGGCCTCGTCACCTTGCCAGTAATCCGAGGTTATTTCGCTCTGTCCGACATTGAGGCCCCTGTTATCCATGACGAAGATTTCGGTGATCGTGCCGCCGGCGGCCTCCTGCTTCTCCATGAGGAACTTCGAAAGCTCCGTCGAGAGAACGCCATTGATCATGTCGGACGGACCTTCGTGCACTTCCTTGCGCCATGCCTCGTCCAAAGCTTCAATTCCGGCTTGATTGAGGCCGGCGTGATTTCGGTTCTGTGCGAGGATAGCATCGATGACCACCGGATCGGACAGCCATGGTTTGACCTGCATGTTCATGAATTCCGTTGCGTGCGCGACATGAGCCTCTTCACCAAAAGCCGGAAATGCAGCACCGTGCGAAAGAAGCGCCAATGCGAGAACTCGATGGAGTTTCATCGTCAGTCTTTCCTGTTTGTCGGCTTCCAATGATCGCCGGGGCGGAAACGCTCCGTCTCCAACGGCTGTTTTCGGTCTCGTTCATGCCGAATTTCCGACTTCAGATATTGGAGAAGACTTCATTAACCGTGTTTAAAGACTGACTAGCTGAAATTAGTGATATGCGCCTCGGCGAAGCATCAAAAAACAACGGGAGTAGGTGATTGTGCCTCGGTTGCGAGGATCATTCAATCTAATCCGTAAGCCGCATCTCGTCCGGCTCCATGCGGATGGATGAAAGGCTGGACAGGAAGTTCATGCCGAGAAGGCTTTGGTGCAGGGCACCTTCTGGAACAATGTTGACGGCGACATCCTTGCGCACAATGGGACCGATGGCAATTTGCGGGACGGTGGCCTTGGCCGCAAGCGCTGGGCCATTGGCAGTCAGGATGTGCTGATCGAATGTCCGCTGATCGGGGTTGAGACCGATGCGTTTTGCATCGTCATAACTGAGCGCGATCTGGCTGGCACCGGTATCGACCAGCATGGTCACCGGCTGATTGTCGATATCGGCCACCAGCATGAAATGCCCGTCTCGGCGCTTGCGGATCACCACCTCCTGGCGCCCGTCCACCGTTGTCAGAACGAAAGGATTGCCGGGAAGAAGTTCGGCGGCAAGCCGCATGCCCGCATCGCGTGCGTCGTTGCGGTAGAGATAGGCGGTGACGAGGACCAGCGCGATCAGCGTCCAGATGCCGAGATATTTGATGTTTTGGCCGAGCCGCTCGCGCGAGGCGAGAATACCCGCCCCGATGATCGCGGCAATCGGCACCAGATAGACGACATCGGCAAAATCGTCGTTCGACATGCCGAAAGTCTGGCCACCGTTATGATTGATGATCAGCAGAAGCAGGCCGCCGCCGAGAATGCCAAGCACGAGGACGAGCGGGTTCATTGCTCCGACCTTTCGCGCGCGATGCGTTGACGCCTCGTTTCACGACGCGGTCTTCGCTCAACAGTCTCCATGCGGGCGGGCAACACTGTCATGATCGCACGCCGTTCGGCATCAGTGAGGCTCGCCCACGAACCGATTTCCGAAATCGTGCGCCCGCAACCAAAACAGAATCCGGTTTTGTCATCAATCGAGCAGACGAGGATACAGGGTGATTCCATGGCGAGCTTCTATGAAAGCAGTGCAGCCACCAGAAGCACCGCAATTGCGGCAAGCTGTTGGCAGGCACCAAGCGTATCGCCCGTATGACCGCCAATCTTGCCTTTTGTAAGACCGGAAAAAACGTAAGCAGCAGCAAAGGCAGCGGCGATCATAAGGAGTGTCGTGACCTGACCGGTGACGGGAATGCACAAAAGGAAAGCGAGGATGACGCCGGTGAAGGATGCAAGCGCTACGGCACCGTTCTGCGGTTGGCCAGCTGACGCCGCAACGCCGTCGCTGCGTGCGGGGACGGTCAGTGACCAATGAACCACCATGGCCAAACGCGAGAGCATTTCCGCGGCCAGAAAAATGAGCGTTGCTGTTGCCGCCAAGACCTGCTCGGCAAGGGAGGCGAGTGCACTGGCGCGCAGACCGAAGGACAGGATAAGTCCGGCCACGCCGTAGGCCCCGGAGCGGCTGTCATGCATGATCTCGAGAATACGCTGCTTGTCGCGCCCGCCCCAGAACCCGTCGGCGGTATCGGCAAGCCCGTCCTCATGCAGCGCGCCGGTGATGAGCGTTTGTATGGCAAGAGCGACAAAGGCCGAGAGCAGGGGGCTGGCATCGCTCATGAGAAAGAGCCAAAAGGCAAAGGCCGCCGGCAGGCTGATGATGAAGCCCGCGACCGGAAAGGCCCTGACCGTGCGGGTGAGATCGAAAGCACCCTCGCCAAAAAAGCCCGAAGGCATGGGGATGCGGCTCAAGAAGCCCATGGCCCGGATGATGTCGCCGAAATATCCGCTCAACCTCCACACTCCCCCTTGTGACGTTACCAGTTGCCGCAACGCCGTTTTTAACGTTGCTCTCCGCCGCGCCTGCCAATAGAAAGCGGCATTGATACTGCCCCGCTAGAATGCTGAATCGCGGTGAAAATACAAGCGCCGCCAAGACAGGAAGATTGGCCATATGAACGCCACAGGCATGCCCTTTGACGATTTTCGCACGCTCTTGAAGAACCTTCCGGGCCCGGATACCCCAGCACTTGCCGCCGCAAGAGCCCGTGACAGTCAATTGACCAAACCGCCAGGCGCGCTGGGACGTCTGGAGGAAATTGCCATGTGGCTGGCCGCATGGACCGGCAAGGCCCCGGCGGTCAATCGCCCGCTTGTGGCAATCTTTGCCGGCAATCACGGGGTGACGAAAAATGGCGTCACACCGTTCCCGCCCGAAGTGACCAAACAAATGGTGGAAAACTTTGCAGCCGGCGGTGCCGCGATCAACCAGATCTGCGCAACGCACGATCTCGGCCTGAAAATTTACGATCTCGCGCTCGATATCCCGACGGGAGACATTACCCGGGAAGCTGCCCTTTCCGAACGCGACTGCGCCGCCACGATGGCCTTCGGCATGGAAGCACTGGCTGGTGGAACGGACCTGCTCTGCATCGGCGAAATGGGGATTGGCAATACGACGATTGCCGCGGCAATCTTCTATGCGCTCTATGGTGGGACAGCGCAGGAGTGGGTGGGACCGGGGACCGGCTCCGAAGGCGAGATCCTGAAGCGCAAGATTGAGGCTGTGGAAAAGGCCGTTGCCTTCCATAAGGATCACCTCAACGATCCCCTGGAAATCCTGCGCCGCCTCGGCGGTCGCGAGATTGCAGCGATGGCCGGTGCCATTCTGGCCGCACGCATGCAGAAAGTGCCAGTGCTGATCGACGGTTATGTGGCAACAGCCGCCGCTGCGGTATTGAAAGCCGTTGAACCGTCCGCGCTTGACCACTGCCTGATCGGTCATGTTTCTGCTGAGCCCGGCCATATCCGCGCGATTGAAAAGCTCGGCAAGACGCCGCTTCTGGCGCTCGGCATGCGGCTGGGCGAGGGGACCGGGGCAGCGCTTGCCGCCGGCATTGTCAAGGCTGCCGCTGCCTGCCACACCGGCATGGCGACCTTTGACAGCGCAGGTGTTTCCAACAAGGACTAGGCCCGATGACCCAGCCCAATGAACCACCCTTCAAGAAAGAAACCGGGTTCAGACATTTTCTCGCAGCGGCACGCTACTCGTGGCAGGGCTTTTGGCGCCTGGTCAAGGAATCTGCGTTTCGCCAGGAACTGGCCGCCTTTTTCGGCGGTCTCCTCATCCTGCTCTTCTGGGGCGTGGGGCTTGATCGCCTGCTGATCTTCACCGTGCTGATGCTGATCCTCTTTGCGGTCGAGGCGCTGAATACGGCTGTTGAAGAGCTGGTAGACCGTGTCTCGCCGGAATATTCCAAGGCAGGCAAACACGCCAAGGATTTAGGTTCCTTTGCCGTGGCCTGTCTGATCGGCGCGAATGCGATCTATTTTCTGTGGGCGCTTTTCTTCTAGCGGCGAGGCCGGCAGATATTCGCCATGAAGGTCGGTCAGGCAAATGTCGGGTTTCGACGTTTGTTGGCCCGAACCTCTTCGACTGCCGCCACGCTCTGGAGAACGCGTTTGGCCGGCAGGATGGCGATGACCTCTGTGCCTTCGCGCAGCTTTGATTTGAGGACAAAATCACCGCCATGTTTAGCCAGAAGCGCCTGGACGATCGGCAGACCGAGGCCAGTTCCCTGTTCTGCGCTCTTGATGGCGATGGAACCCTGACCAAATGCGGAGAGCACAACAGGAATTTCGTCTTCCGATATGCCGGGGCCATTGTCCTTGATCGAGACATACTGCCCGCCACCGGCCGTCCAGCCGACCTTGACGGTGATCTCACCGGATTGCGGGGTGAATTTCACGGCATTGGAGAGCAGGTTGAGCACGATCTGGCGCATCGATTTTTCGTCGGCCCAGACAGCGGGCATGCCCGGTTCAAACTGTTCGTTGATGCGGATGCTCTTGTTGTTGGCTTTCAGTTGAACCATGCCGATGCAGTCTTCGGCCACATCCGTGAGCGATACGGCGGTTTCCTGCAGTTCGTAGCGTCCGGCCTCGATGCGGGAAAGATCGAGAATCTCGTTGATGAGATTCAGGAGGTGCTTGCCCGAATTGTTGATGTCGTTTGCATATTCCTTGTACATCGGGTTGTTGAGCGGTCCCATGACTTCGTTCGACATGACTTCCGAAAAGCCGAGAATGGCATTCAGCGGCGTGCGCAATTCGTGGCTCATGGAGGCCAGGAAGCGGGATTTGGCGAGGTTGGCATCCTCGGCGCGCCGACGTGCCTCATCTGAAACCGCCTTGGCAACCTCGAGTTCGGCAATCAGATCGTCTTTCTCGGACCGGAAGGACATGATCTGGCGACCGGAACGCTGCAGCCTTCCGGTGACATAAACAAAAAACGTGGCGGTGGTGGCCAGAGTGGCAACGAGACCCATATCCAGCGCATTCTGGCTGAGCCATGTTTGAAATGTCAGTGCGGCCACAGTCGGCACGAAGATTGAAAGTACCGCGCCGCGCAACATGAAGGCCGACATCGCGCTTGCCGCCAGTGCAACAAGCAGGGAAGCACCCTTATAGGCCGTGAAGGCCATGGGAACACAGTTCGTGCAAGCTTGCAGAGCAAAGAGCGCCCAACAGATGCCCATGGCGGTCTGCATGAGATTGAGACGCCAAATCCAGCTGCGCGCATTATCCTGTGTTACCGCTTTTCCGGACTTGATTGCTCTGATTGCGAAAACATGGAGCGCATGCAACGTGAGGGTGAAGAGCGCCCACTGGAAATGTCCGGTGGACGTGCCAAGCCAAAATCCGGCCAGGGTGATCAATCCAACGAGAAGCGGAATGGCTGCAGCACTCTGCAGGGCCGAATCGAGATAAAGTTCGATGAATTCGTGCTCGAAATGCGACAGTCCGTCGCCGCCATTCTGCAGGCGGGAACGGGTCGAGCGGACAGCCTTCAACACCTCGCTGTTGCGATGGTGCTTTGTCTTATCGACAATAATCTTGTCCGGCGACGATTTCACGTCCATACGCATTACTATTGCCTACCCCGATTACGCGCGCGATCAAAAACGTAAACGGAAATCGTTAAGAAGATGCTTCCGGAAAGGAATCGTTTTCCATGAGCGGGAACCGCGCGGGGAGACCTCTTGTGCACAGAAAATCGAATCGTGTCAGTTCTCTACGCAGCGTTGTTACAACTGTTGCATTTCTGTTTTTGCTGGCCCTGATTGCCGCAGAACTGTCCCGAAACGAACCGCATGAGTTGATGGGCCATGCCGGCGTGAGCGACGGCGACACCTTGACGCTGAATGCGCAGCGCGTGCGTCTCAAGGGGATCGATGCGCCTGAACTGCAGCAGCAATGCGAAAGAGATGGCAAGAATTGGCCATGTGGTCTGGCAGCGCGCATGGCACTGAAGAAGAAGCTTGGCGGCAAGGAAATTCGTTGCAGCGGCACTGCATTCTATCGATATGGCCGCCTGTTGGCTTTGTGCGCTGCAGGCCGCAAGGACTTCAATGCCTGGATGGTGCTTCAAGGCTGGGCGGTGGCCTATGGCGGCTACGCACGCGAGGAAGCGCAGGCCAGACAGGCGGGGAAGGGCGTCTGGCAAGGCACATTCGAACGTCCGGAGGTCTGGCGGCGAAACCGGCAGGCTGCGGATGAAGACAATGAAAGGCTTGTAATACCTTTCCTCTGCGCCAAATTTGGTGTCTTGTGCGCTGAAACAGGAGGAAACGAGAATGAAACTTTTTGATGGGGGCAGGGCACCCAATCCGCGTCGTGTTGACATTTTTTTGCGGGAAAAAGGAATCGAAATCGAACGTGTGCCGGTCGACATGGGTGCGCTTGGTCACAAGGCTCCGGAAATTACCGCGCTTAACCCGCTGCAGCGCCTGCCTGTGCTGCAACTCGACGATGGCACGGTGATCTGCGAGAGCGTTGCAATTTGCCGCTATTTCGAGGAAATCCATCCCGAACCCAATCTTTTTGGTGCGACCCCACTTGAACGGGCGCAGGTGGAAATGTGGAACCGCCGCGCTGAGCTGAGTTTCTTAGGCGCCGTTGCCGCCGCCTTCCGCCACATCCACCCTGCCATGAAGGAATGGGAGGTGCCGCAAGTGCCTGAATGGGGCGAGGTGAACAAACCGAAGGCGGTAGAATTCCTGATATTCCTGAATAGCGAACTTGCCGGACGCGACTATATTGCCGGCGATCGCTTTACCATCGCCGATATCACCATGGCGGTTGGTTTTGACTTCATGAAGCCTGCGCGCATTACCTGTCCGCCGGAGCTGGAAAATGTTCTGGCCTGGCATCAGCGCGTTGCTGCGCGGCCCTCCATGTCGGTGACATGAAGAAAGATCACCCAGACAGGGTTGCTGCACTGGAAACGGTGATTGCCGCCTGCCGCATATGCCGCGAAGCACCGCGACCGAATGCGCCACCGTTGCCGCATGAACCGCGCCCGGTGGCCGTTCTCTCCAGCCAGGCGCGCATTCTCATTGCTGGCCAAGCACCGGGCCTGAAGGTGCATGAGACGGGAATAACCTTCAACGATGCCTCGGGAAACCGGCTGCGCGACTGGCTGGGCGTCGACCGGGAGACATTCTACGACCGGTCGAAATTCGCCATCGTGCCGATGGGCTTTTGTTTTCCGGGCTATGACGAAAAAGGCAGTGACCTGCCGCCACGTAAGGAATGTGCCCCAACGTGGAGGCAAGCGGTGATAGCCGCAATGCCGCAGGTGGAGCTGGTGCTGGCGATCGGCCAATATGCGCAAGGCTGGCATCTGGGCGAAAAACGCCTGAAAAGCATGACGGAAACGGTGTTGAACTGGCGCGCCTATCTGGGTTCGAATGCTGAAGGTCCGAAGGTTTTGCCGCTGCCGCATCCAAGCTGGCGCAACACCGGCTGGCTGAAGAAAAACCCCTGGTTTGAAGAAGAGCTGCTGCCCGTCTTGAAAGCGCTTGTGCGAGACTATACGGAATGAAATAATATTTCTCACACGCGGTCGGAATCACGGCTGCGATAGGATATCTTTTCGAAAGGGTTTTCGATTGGACCGTTTGGACCGAAAAATTCTCCGGCTCCTGCAGGAGGACACGACGCTTGCCGTAGCCGACCTTGCCAAGAAGGTGGGGCTTTCCACCACACCCTGCTGGCGGCGCATTCAAAAGATGGAAGAAGAGGGCGTCATCCGTGGCCGCGTTGCGCTTCTGAACCCGGAAAAAGTGAACACCAAGGTCACGGTTTTTGTTTCCATTCGCACCAACATGCATTCGCAGGAATGGCTGAAGCGTTTTTCCGAAGTGGTCGGCGAGTTTCCCGAAGTGGTCGAATTCTACCGAATGAGTGGCGATGTCGACTATCTCCTGAAAGTGGTCGTACCCGATATCGCCGCCTATGACGCCTTTTACAAGCGCATGATCTCCAAGATCGAAATCCGCGACGTCTCTTCGACCTTCGCGATGGAGCAGATCAAATACACAACCCAACTGCCGCTGGACTACATGCTGCTGGAAGCGCCGAAATCGGGCGAAGCGTGAATGACCGCAATGGTTTCCTTCGCGGTGGCCATAGTGCTCCACGCCGTCTCCCAGTGGCCAACAGTGTGGCAAACAGCGGTCCTTCAGGCGCGTTTATAGCGAGGGAAGCCGACAGAAGGCCAGTGATCCAGACCATCTGAAAAAAAATTAGTGAACCGACGGCCTCAGGGCACGGCAAGTTGAGGCTGCATTAAGCATCGGTTTACGCAAAAGGTGCACAGTCCAACCGAACATAACCCGCGCAGGTTTAGTGATGTCGGAACTGGCCCGTCCTTTGAAATTGTCGATTGTTGCCCCGTGTTACAACGAGGAGCTGGTGCTTGAGGAGTTTTGCCGCCGCGCTGTAGGTGTCGGACATTCTGCAGCCGAAGGCTCTTTTGAGGTGGTGCTTGTAGATGACGGCTCGAAGGATGGGACCTGGGATGCGATTTGCGAACAGGCAAAACGCTACCCGGAGATCGTCGGCATCAAACTGATGCGCAACCACGGACACCAACTGGCGGCAACCGCAGGACTTTCTCACGCCGGTGGTGAGCGCATTCTGCTGATCGATGCTGATCTGCAAGATCCGCCGGAACTGCTTCTCATGATGATGCCCGTCATGGACAATGGAGCCGATGTCGTTTACGGGCAGCGCCAGAGCCGACAAGGGGAGACCTGGTTCAAGCTGGCTACGGCGAAGGCATTTTACCGTATTTTGCCGTGGCTGGCCGACACCGAGATTCCGCGCGACACCGGAGATTTTCGCTTGATGTCCCGTCGCGTTGTTGACCTGCTGATGGCCATGCCGGAGCGCGATCGTTTTTTGCGCGGAATGGTTAGTTGGGTGGGTGGAAAACAGGTTGCGCTTCCCTATGAACGTCATGAGCGCTTTGCCGGCTCAACCGGCTATCCGCTCGCAAAAATGATCAGTTTCGCAACCGACGCAATTACCAGCTTTTCAGTCAAACCTCTTCGCCTTGCCGCCTGGCTCGGCTTCTTCTCTGCCCTGGCTGCTGCCGGGATGGCAGTTTATTCGATCTGGCGCTGGGCTTCAGGGGAGACAGTCTCTGGCTGGGCGAGCACGATGGTCGTGATGACGTTTTTCAGTGCAGTACAGCTCCTCACGCTCGGCATCATGGGGGAATACATCGGGCGACTGGTTCAACAGGCAAAAGGCCGACCTCTTTTCATGGTTGACCAGATCATTGGAGATCGAGAGACAATTCCTTCGCATTTGCATCGGCCAAATTATGAGGAAGAAGAAAGCGTCCAACCGCGTTTGGCGACGTCGAGGCGTCAGTGACATTGTTTCAGATGAGACCAATCCCGCTCAGCGAGATCGCAACGTTTACGCGATATGCGATGACAGGTCTGGCCAACACGGCCGTTGATGCCTCCTTTTTTTCTGTCCTGGTTTTGACCGGCGTTCCACCAAGTGCGGCCAACCTCCTTGGCTTCCTTGCAGGTGCGATCAACAGTTTTGCCATGAACCGGCATTTTACCTTCCGCGACCACAATAGCAGCAGTTTGATGGAGACATTGAATACACTTGCCGCATTTGCCTCGGTCACCGCATTTTGCAGCGGCATAACGTATATCAGCTTCGAAGCTGTAAGACCCTATTTTGGAATTGCGAGCGCAAAGTGCTGCGCAATCGCTCTCACAGTGGTCTGTGGTTACCTGTTGAACCGGTTTTTTGTCTTCAGACGCAGGGTCAGTCCGGAAGAAAAAGTACAATGACAGAAGGATTGAACCGCGACGGGAGGCTGTTGCTTGGCGGTGCAGTTGGCGCTTACTTGGTTTTCGTCCTGCTCATGGTTGTGCTGGTCGATATGCCACCGCTGCTAGACTATCCAAATCATTTCTCACGCATCTGGCTGCTTTCCGGCGGTGTCGATCTGGCACCTTTGTCATCGATGTACGAGATAGACTGGCAGCGGGCGTCAACCAACATCGGGATCGACCTTGTGGCGTTTTGGCTCGGGCCGACATTGGGCGCGGAGGCAATCGCCAAGTCAGCGCTATATCTGGCGATTGTTTTGCCGCCGCTCGGCGCGATTGCCCTGAGCCGAACGGTGTTTGGGCAGTGGAGCCTCTGGCAGATAGGGATTGTCTTCGCATCCTGGTGTGCCACGATGATGGGCGGTTTCTTGAACTTTCAGATCAGCCTCGGTCTGGCACTCCTGTTTGCTGCCGCCGATTTGAAGCTTCGCCGCTTCGGGCAGATCGTTATCTTTCCCTATCGAGTTCTCGCCTTCGGCCTCATATTGGTGGACCATATTTTTGGCGCATGTTTCTTCGCCCTGATCGTGGGCGCGCTTTATGTGAGAAACATAAAGGACGTATTTGCAGACAGAACCGCGTTTTTGCGATTTTTGCTGCAAATGCTGCTGGCCGCCGCGGCATTTGCTATCCCTCTGGCGACTTTCCTTTACGCGGATTCCGCCTTGCTGACGGATCAAGCTGATCCGGCAGGCGTGGTTTGGAAACACTCACTGGCGATGCAAGTTGCAAATCTCTTGTCGGCACTGGAATCCTACTATCTCTTGATCGATGTATTATTCGCAAGCCTGATCCTGTTGGCCGTAGGAAGATTGAGAAAGAATGCTGGAGGTGAGATACACCATGGCTTGTTGCTTGCGATGCTGCTCTTGCTGTTGATCGCAATCGCCTCGCCACTCCACGCAGCCGCAACCGGCTGGATCAGTTGGCGTTTTCCAATCATGGCCCTGCTTCTGGCATTTGCGATGTATCTTCCGCCGCCACTGGTAACCCGGCGTGACCTTGCCGTCGTTGCCGTCCTTCTATTGACCGCTACATTTGGGCGAACCATCTGGGTCGCAGGGAATTGGTATATGTACCAATCCGATGTGCGCGATGTGAGAACCGCGCTCGCTGACGTTCCTGCTGGATCAGCTGTTTTGGGAACACGTTACGGCCTATGGATGAGCCCGTCACCAGCGTTCTCCGCACGTACGAGTTCCTGGGGCTTCGATACCTACAGGCATCTGACGACATTGGCTGTCCCTTATGCCAAGTCTTTCGTGCCAACCCTCTTCACTGCGAAGGGCAAGCAGCCGATCAAGGTTAAATCCGCCTGGATCGATTCTGACGTGCCAGAGGGAAACCTGATTCCGATTACCGCACTGGCATGCAACAACATTCCATTGAACATGTATCTAAGCGACCGACCTGATCCGGAATGGCGAAAGAAATTTGACTTCCTTCTCGTGTTCAACGCGGACGTACCCGAAAACCCAGAGCGCTTCGTTCCCGGTGGACTGACGCTTGTTCGAAAGACGGATTTTGTTGAATTGTACAAGGTGAGCAACCAAAGCTGGCTTGCCCCGCAAAATGCCGAATACCAACAGACTTGTGAAAAGCTGCTGGACCAGGCGAAGCAATATTTCAGCGCAAACTGAGCTCGACGTCTGAAGCTCCGATTGACTTGAGAATTGCTCAATATGCGCGGGTTTCCGTGCCGATGTGAGGCCTCGGACGCCGACGTATTGCGCGCCTTCAAGGCCACATCAACCATCAAAGCCTGAAATAGGCCAACCATCTCACCAGGTGAGATCGAGCCGTTCGAGACCGTGAAAATGGTAGACGTCTTTCACGGTTGGGGGTTCCTTCCGCTTCAGGCCGGGCAGACGGGAAAACAGGATCGGCAGCGCGATCTGCAGTTCCAGGCGGGCAAGCGGTGCGCCGATGCAGAAATGGATGCCGGCGCCGAAGGAAAGGTTCTGGCCTTCATCGCGATCGGGTTTGAAGCTGAGAGGATCGGAGAACTTTTCGCCGTCGAGATTGGCAGCTGCCAGGATGAGGCCGATCTTGTCGCCTTTCTTGAACGGAATGCCTTCGATTTCCATGTCTTCCAGAACCCAGCGCTCGAAAATGTGAACCGGGGCGGAAATGCGGAAACACTCCTCCACCGTGCGCTCGGTTGCCGTCTCGTCACGGAAGAGGTCGGCAGGGTCGAAGCCGCTTTCCAGAATGATGTTCACGGCGTTGCCGATCTGGTGGACGGTCGCCTCGTGACCGGCATTCAAAAGGACGATTGCCGTGGAGACGAGTTCATCCTCGCTCAGGATTTCGCCGTTTTTGTCCGGCTGCAGCATGAGGGTAAGAAGGTCGTCTTTGGGGGCCTTGCGCTTTTCCTCTGCCAGTTCCAGCACGTAATCGGCAAATTCCTGCGCGGCCTTGTTGGCGCGATGCTCGTCTTCCTCGGTCTTGCCGAACTGGTACATGCGCACATAATCATGCGACCAATCGAGCAACTGACGGCTCATGGAGACCGGAACGCCCATCATGCGGGCAATGATGGTGACGGGGATAATCTCGGCAAATTCGGCCAGCAGCTCCACTTCGCCGCGTTTTTCAAATCCGTCGATCAGCTGATGGGTGAGGGCCTCTATATCGGGGCGCAGTTTTTCCACATGGCGGGACACGAAGGCACGATTGACCAATTTGCGCAGCCGTGTGTGTTCCGGTGGCTCAAGCTCGAGAAGCGACTTCGACTCGGCGCGGTCAAATGCCGCCAGATGCGGACAGGCGGGCGGCAGGCCAATGTCTTCGCGGCTTGCAACATGGGTGATCTGGCGGCCCAGCCGGCGGTCGCGCAACAGCGCATTCACCTGCGCATAGCCGGAAAAGTACCATTGCTTCTGTTCCTTCCAGAAGAAGGTGGGTGTCTCGGCATGCAGCGCGGCATAGGCAACATTCGGGGCACCGAAAAAGGCGTGGGCACGGGCGTCAAGGGAGACGTGGCGTGTTTCAGGGTCGATGTGCAGAAAGGACTGTGTGTTCATGCCCATTCGCTAACCGATTTTGACCGTTTGGAAAAGAATTATTCTTCGGCCGGGATCGGTGTCGGCTTGCCGTCCTTGTCGAGTGCGACCATGACGAATTGCGCGTCGGTGACCTTTTGCATCAGGTCGCTGAGATAGCGCTGCGCCCAGACCTCGATTTTCAGCGTCATGGAGGTGCGTCCGACACTCTGGATGGAGGAATAGACGCAAAGCGTATCGCCGATTTTCACCGGCATGGCGAATTCCATTTCCTTCACCGCTGCAGTGACGACGCGGCCCCGCGCACGCTCTGCAGCGGCAATGCCGCAGGCAAGGTCCATCTGCGCCATCACCCAGCCGCCGAAAATATCGCCGGCTGCATTGGCGTCACCCGGCATGGCGAGGGTTCGCAGTGTCAATTGTCCGGTGGGGGTCGTCTGTTCGGGCATGGGCGGGCATTCCTTCAAATTCGCACTGGAGACACATTGAGGTTTCGCACGTTGATGTCAAATCGCATGCCTCTCTATCCTCAGCCGTTTTGAAAAGCACAGCTCAGTCCGAGCAGGCATCAACCACCTCGGCAATGGCACCCGTTGCGCCGGACAGCGGAAATTCGAGGGCGGGAATGTCGTCTGATATGCTCGAAACCGAAAGGCTTGCACCGTCGTTCTGTGTCAGCAGTTTGAAGAGTGGGCCGTCGGCAGGCAGATCCACGATCAATGTGCCATCCATGGCCTGAAAGGAAAGCGTGGTTTCAAGCGATTGGCTGCCCACGGAAAAGCGGTAGGATCCTTGATAATCCAGTCCGCCGTTTGGAAGCGTGTCGAGCGCGGCGCTGTCGACTTGCAGATCCATGATATCGCCGATGCACTGGATGTAGAGGGCCGTGTGCTCACCGGTGCAGATCGAGGCGGTCATGGCTTCACCACCCTCGGTCTCCCAGACCGCCGTCTCCCATGTGCCGCAACTGGATTGCGCTGCCGCCTGGGTGGCCCAACACCCGGCAATGGTGAGGAAAATGAGCAGTCCAGACATCCTTCCGAGCATGAAAGCCTCCCGCGAAAGGTATTGTTAAAACTTGGTTGATAAATTGCACCGGATTGAATTGTTTTGCGTAACCGGGGTGTCATCCAGTCATGGCGTATACACCTTTTCTCCCAAGGTCTCTATTATCCGTTGTTCTGATGGCGGGGCTGACGTCCTGCTACGATGATCTGGCACCGCCGGCGACCCTCGGGCCGAGCGTGCGCGCCGCACCGGTAACGACCAGCGCACCGACGCAAGTTTCCTATGCCGCGCCGGAAAATCCGGTCAGCAAAGCTGCAGGTGCTGTCGATTATTTGAACACACCCAACCTGGCTGGCGTCAAAAACGACAGGCGGACCACTGCACCGCTGGATCAGACCGAGGTGGCGACCTACAGTGCGCCGCCGGAAGTGAACATGGATGGTGCGCTCGGGCTTTCGACGAATGCAGCGGGCGAGCCGCAGATTGCCGAGGCCAATACAAGCGAGCCGGTGATTGGCGGCATCGGAACGGATCGCCTGGTCAACGAGAACAGTCAACAGACATCTGCCGGCGGCAACCTTTGGGAGGGCCAGCCGCTGGTGATTGGAACGCCACCAAACCCGCCGGCTGCAGAACCGGAACAGATTGCCTTCAATCCAGGAAACCCCATTGTCGAGCCGCAGGCCGCACCGCAGACACGGCCTCAAAATGTGATGCCCGCCTCGGAGCTGCGCTGCCGGGCGGAGTTGAAACGGCTCGGTGGTGTCTTCAAGGAACTGCCGCCCATTCATGATAGCGCCAGTTGCAACATTCCCTATCCGTTGAAGCTGGAGGCCGTTTCCGGCGATATTGATGTCAAACCGGATGCGACGTTGAATTGCCAGATGGCGCTGACTTTTGCCAAATGGGTGAAGGACGAGGTTGTGCCGGCGGCGCGCATCCGCTATCTTTCCGGCGTCAAATCCATTCGCCAGATGTCGTCCTACTCTTGCCGTCGCATGAATTCGAGCTCGAGCAACCCCTGGTCGGAACATGCCAGCGGCAATGCGATTGATGTCGGCGAGATCACGCTGAACAACGGCAAGGAAATCGACGTGCGCAAGAAAGGCTTCTTCGCCTTCCGCGAGAAGGGTCTGCTCAAGGCTGTGCGCTCGGATTCCTGCAAGTATTTTAACACGGTGCTTGGGCCGGGAAGCGACCGGCACCATAAAGACCATTTCCATTTCGACTTAAGAGACCGCCACGGTGGCAAGCGGTACTGCAGCATGGGCTGAAAAGAAGCAGCCCCAAAAAAAATGACCGGTCGGGGGACCGGTCAAAAGTTGCGTCTTGGGGTAGACACAATGGAAGCAGGACGGTGTCCAGGGCGTATGGACAAGTCGATAGCGGCCAATAATTGAGAGCCACAGTACCGTCCTGAGCCAATGTGTACTTGCTGGCGGTTTCACTTTTGTGACAAGGCTTTATCCATCTCGTGTTTTTGGTTGTGGAGTGGGATAATGCCGCCAATTGAAGAATTGCTGATGTTTGCGGTGGCGCTGGCTGGCGCCGGCGCGGTGGCCGGCCTGTTGGCGGGCCTGTTCGGGATCGGCGGCGGCGCGATCCTCGTTCCGGTCTTCTTTCAGGTCTTCGGGCTTCTGGGCGTGGACGAGGCGGTGCGCATGCATCTTTCGGTGGGAACATCGCTTGCCATCATCGTTCCGACCTCCATTCGCTCCTATATGGCCCACAGGGCGCGCGGCGCGGTGGACGAAAAATTGCTGAAGGGCTGGGTGATTGCCGTGCCTGCCGGCGCACTCATTGCAGCGGCAATCGCAGCCGATGCATCCAGCTTTACGCTCAGGCTGATATTCGCGTTGATTTCACTGCTGATCGCCTTCCGGATGATCTTCAACCGTGACCATTGGCGCATCGGCGACGATTTGCCGAAGAACCCGGTGCGTTTTCTGGTTGGTGTCCTGATCGGCGTTCTTTCCGGCCTGATGGGGATTGGCGGCGGGGTTTTGAACAACACGTTCATGACGCTGTTCAACCGCCCCGTTCATCAGGCGGTGGCGACGTCGGCGGGGGTCGGCGTCTTGATTTCCATTCCCGGCCTGATTGGCTACGTGATTGCCGGCTGGGGTGAACCCGGACTGCCGCCGCTCTCGACTGGCTTCATCAACTGGATTGCCGTTGCCATGATCGTGCCGGTGACGCTGCTGGTCGCGCCGCTCGGCGTGAAACTGGCGCATGCCATGACCAAGCGTCAGCTCAATATCGGCTTCGGCATTTTCCTGATTCTGGTATCAGCGCGCTTTTTCCTCAGCCTGATTTGAGCGGCTTGAGCGCGGCTTCCCGCAGGATCATATCGCCGGTTTCTCCGCCAATCCGGCGGGCGATGGCAAGCGTGCTGTCGCGCCCGTCCTCATTGAGCGAAAGTGGTAGCTTTTTGAGGAAGTGAAACTGCCGATAGGGGATGGAATAGGCCGGCAGCGCATAGACCGCACCGCAGCGCGCCGCCGCCGCCAGGATGAATGCGATCTTGTCGGCGCGTGTCACGTCTGAGACCTTCGCCGTCAGCACGCGGTTCTTCAGTTCCAAGAGCTCGCGGTTTTCCAACGCAACAATATGCGGCAGGATGGCATCAAGCGCACTGTCGCTTAACGCCTCAAGCTCTCTGTCCAAGCCGTCCAGCTCCAGCGTGCAGCCATGGCTGAAACCGCGTCTGATCACCCATTGGGAAACGCCCAGTTCGCCACGGCGAACCGTCAGGCCCTTGTCGTTTCTGATATCCAGCGTCTTCCAATATTTCAGAAAGCCCTCGGATTTCAGAATATTGGCGGAAAAGGACAAGGCATAGGACGCATAATAGAAATTGCGGCGGCTGCGGTCGATCTGCCACGCAATGGCCTTGTAGTCGTTCGGATTGGCGCGCGGCATGATATTGTTGTAGGTCGCGCAGGCAAAATCGACACCAAGAGCGCGTGCGCGCGCAAACCAGCTCTCGGTTTGCGGAACAAGCCAGCAGGAGTCGTTGAGCAGCCAAAGCCGGTCAAGCGTCTGAAGCCGCTCTCTGATGTGTAGAACGCCATCGCGATAACCGCCGAAATCGTAACCGATGTTCGGGCGTTCGATGATCAGGCTGGTTCGCCCGTTCAGTTTGTCGCGGTCCTGCGCTGAGAGGGCGACATTGGAAACGATCACCGGCGATATTCCGGCGTCGCGCATTGCTTCAATCGCCGCGAGATGGGATTCCTGAACACCCCTGGAGGGAAAGATCAGGTAAATGCAAACCTCATTGCCAAAAGGTACACTGCCAGCGGTCTGCACAATTTTCCTGGCTTCCACCCGGTCGTACCAGCGGCGGAAATAAACCCGGCGGATGATCTCCAGCGGCGTTCCGAAAATCTTCCTGAAAACCCGCTTGATTTCGCGCAGGACTTTCCAGCCCGGTATTTTCCTGATCGTCGCCACCGGCTAAGCCTTCAGCCCTGATGCCCGTCGGCAATCGGTTTCTGATAGGTGAATCCCATGTCCCAGGGGAAGTAGATCCAGGTGTCCTGGCTGACCTCGGTGACGAAGGTATCGATGGTGGGAACGCCCTTCGGCTTTGCGTAGACGCAGGCGAAATGAGCGTTCGGCACCATTTTGCGCACCTGGGCGGCCGTCTTGCCGCTATCGGTCAGGTCGTCGACGACGAGGACCCTTTCACCGCCATTTTCCAGAAGTGGTTCGGAAATGCCCTTGAGCACGGCCATGTCCCCCTGGGTGACATAATCGTGATAGGAGGCGATGCAGACGGTGTCGATGAGGCGGATATTCAGCTCGCGCGAAATGATGGCTGCCGGGACAAGCCCGCCACGGGTGATGCACACGATGGATTTGAAATCCCGGTTGAGGCCAGCCAGACGCCAGGCCAGCGCACGCGCATCACGGTGAAACTGATCCCAGGAAACGGGGAAAGCTTTTTCGGGCAGGGACATCGGCAGGCTCCAGACGATCTCATCATAAAAAAACGTGCGCAGGCATGTCCCGCGCACGATATTTCATTTGCCAATATTGCTCCGCTTTTGCAAGCGCTTCAGCGTGACATCAATGTCAACGTCGTCATCGAGTTCAAAAGCGTGCTTGTGGCACCACCGAAAAGGCGCTCGCGAAGGCGCGAATGTGTGTAGGCACCCATGACCAGAAGGTCTGCGCCAATATCGGAGACACGGTTTTCAATCACCGCCCCAACGGGCGTACCGCCGGAGACGATGTTATTGACATTGACTTTCACACCATGGCGGGCAAGCGTGGAGGCCAATTCAGACCCGGCGAGGTCTGCGCTCTGCGACGGATTGTTGCGCGCGTCCACAGAGAGGATCTCGATCTCCTTGGCACCGGTGAGAAGCGGAAGCGCATCGAAGGCCGCACGCGCAGCTTCGCGCGAACCGTTCCAGGCAATGACAGCACGCTCGATCGGCTTCGGTGTCTTGAGGATATAGGGCACCATCATGACCGGGCGTCCGCATTCGAAAATCAGAAGCTCGATATCGGAACGCTGTGCGCTCGGCGTGTCATCGTCAATCTGCCCGCAAATGACCAGATCGGCGCTGCGGGCGCTGTCGATCACGCCGCTGGAGCTGAAGCCGCCGGCGGTGAGGAACTTGCGCCACTCGAAGGAGATGCCCTCGCGTTCGAGACGGGCGCGGAAAATCTCCTCAATCTTGTCGGCGCGTTCCTGGGCGGCTTCCTGCATGGCGGCAATGGCCGATGCACTCGGCACTTCCATGGGCGCGTAGATGAACACCTGCTCAGGGGCTTCCGCAAAAAGGCCGATGAGATGTCCGCCGGATTGGTTGCAGAACATGATAGCGGTTTCAATGACGCCGGCTGCAGTGTCGGGATCGTTGAGAACGGCGAGGATTGTCTTAGCAGTCATGGGGAGCCTCCCTCGTTGATTATGCTTATAGTCTTGAACCCACACCATGCATCCCGTCTTTGATCTTGGTCAATTGCAGCGAGGCCAAGATCATCGACGTCATCAGGATTTGTTGTCGCTTTTTTCCTGTTCCTTGCGTGCCGCCACCTCAAGCAGCATGGTGTCGACCGCAGCCGTGGCTTGGCTCAGCATATGTTCATCCCGCGACCGGATGACGATTTCCGTGGAGAAGCGCTTGCCATCGAACTTCGGATAGGAGCCGATGGAGGTGAGGGGATGGGCCTTCTGGATTTCGGCGAGCGGCAGGCCGATATCCCCCTCGCCAAACGGTGACACAACCATCTGACTGATCGTTTTCGTGCCGGCCGCCAATGTCGGAATCAAGCCTTCCAGCATCGCCTGGAAAACCGAAGGCACACCGGCCATGACATAGACATTGCCGATATTGAAACCCGGCGCGACCGAAACCGGATTGGCGATGTGGCGTGCGCCGGCGGGCATGCGGGCCATGCGCTGCCGGGCTTCAGTAAACGGAACGTCGCGGCGTTTATACATGTCACCCAGAAGTGCCATGGCATCTTCATCGTGCAGGCATTCGACCCCGAAAGCCACCGAAATCGCATCGGCGGTAATGTCATCATGGGTCGGACCGATGCCGCCGGAGGTAAAGACATAATCATATTTTGCCCGAAGCGCGTTGACGGCCTCGACAATTGCTGCCTCTTCGTCGGCCACGATGCGGACCTCCTTCAGGTCGATGGCGGCAACGGTGAGAACATCGGCGAGATGACCGATATTCTTGTCTTTGGTACGTCCGGACAGGAGTTCGTCTCCAATCGCCAGCATGGCGGCGGTTACAATGCGTTCTTCGCTCATATGGGTTCTCGTTTTGCTTTTCGTGCAAGATGCTGTGCGCAGTGCCGGAATGCAAGTGTTGACAAATTTCATGCGTTGGACGGCGAAGGGGTAAACAGTCTGTTTCGTGATTGCTGACTATCCATTCTCGCCAGCCATTCCTATGTCTCGACCCATAACCGTTTCAACCATCAAGAGATCGGATTTTCAAAATGGCAAAAGTTCTTGTTCTTTATTATTCCGCCTATGGTCACATTGAGACAATGGCCAAGGCGATTGCAGAAGGCGCAAAGGCAGAAGGTGCAGACGTGACCATCAAGCGGGTTCCCGAACTGGTTCCCGAAGAGGTTGCCAAGGCTTCCTACTACAAGATGGATCAGGAAGCGCCGATCGCGGACCCGGCTGAACTCGACCAGTACGACGCCATCATCGTTGGTGCCGGCACGCGTTACGGCACGATGGCGTCGCAGATGCGCAACTTCTGGGATCAGACCGGCGCGCTGTGGGCAAAGGGCAAGCTGACCGGCAAGGTCGGTTCTGTATTCACCTCGACCGCGACTCAGCACGGCGGCCAGGAATCGACGATCCTCGGCTTCATTCCCACATTGCTGCACCACGGCATGGTTGTTGCAGGTCTGCCTTATGCATTCCAGGGTCAGATGGGCCTTGACGAAATCAAGGGCGGTTCGCCCTATGGCGCTTCGACAATCACCGATGGCGACGGTTCGCGTCAGCCTTCCAAGGTGGAACTTGATGGCGCGCGCTACCAGGGCTCCTACGTTGCCAAGCTCGCAGCGAAGCTCAGCGCCTGATCTGAACGATCCGTTCTGATGATCGGCCCGGTCTCTGCGAAAGCGGATGCCGGGCTTTTCAGTCCTTGGTCGCCTGAAAGGCTTCGAGCGCCCGATCGCGGGCCTTCGCGTGGTCGACGATCGGCTCGGGATAGTCTTTGCCCAGTTTAAGGCCGGCATCGGAAAGAACAGACTTCGGTGCTGCAAACGGCTTGTGAAGGTACTTGTTCGGAAGCTTGGCGATTTCCGGCACAAACCTGCGAACATAGTCGCCGTCGGGATCAAACTTCTCACCCTGCAGAACCGGATTGAAGATGCGGAAATAGGGCGCAGCATCCGCGCCTGATCCCGCAACCCATTGCCAGCTTGCCGTGTTCGAAGCCGGATCGGCGTCCACCAGCGTGTCGCGGAACCACGCCTCGCCATGGCGCCAGTCGATCATCAGGTCCTTGATCAGAAATGAAGCGACAATCATGCGCACGCGATTGTGCATCCAGCCCGTCTGCCAGAGCTGGCGCATACCCGCATCGACGATGGGATAGCCCGTTTGACCTTTCGTCCAGCGGTCAAAAGCCTTCTCATCAAAATCCCAGGCGAAGCCCTTGAAACGGTCATTGAACTCGGCGGACTTCAGGTCCGGGAAGTGGAAGAGCAGGTGCCAGCAGAACTCCCGCCAGACCAGTTCCTGCAGGAACTTCTGTGTGTCACTGTCCTGTGACTTCAGGGAGGAAACCGCGTGCCAGATCTGCAAAGGCGAGATTTCGCCGAGCGCGAGATGGGGAGAGAGACGCGATGTTCGGTCTTTGGCGGGAAAATCGCGACCGTCCTTATATTTGCGGATCGTACCGTCAAGGAAGTCTTCCAGCGCCTGGCTTGCACCGGATTCACCAGGTGTCCAATATCCGCTGAAATCGGCAGCCCAATTCGGTTTTTCAGGAAGCAGGCTCCATGACTTAAGGTCCTCGCTCTCGGGATACCTTTCAGGTGCCGGAATTTTACCTGGGGCGGGGTGAGGGCCACCCATTGGTGCCTCGGCAGAAAACGCCTTCCAGAACGGTGTATAGACGCGGTAGAAGCCGCCGGTCGTTGTCTTCAAACGGCTTGGTTCGTGCAAAAGGTTGGCACCGAAGCTTATGGCTTCAATATCCCGTGACCTGAGCGTTTCCTTCAGCACCGCATCCCGTTCACGTCCGGCCTTGTGGTAGCGGCGGTTCCAGTAGACGGCGGTTGCGCCGGTCTCTTTCACGAGCTTTCCGACAATCGCGTTCTGATCGCCGGATTTCAGGATAAGCCGGTTACCGGTCTTCTCGATCGATTTGCCGAGCGCTGCGAGAGAATGATGAAGCCACCAGTCTTGTGCCGCTCCAAGCGCGCCGGCGTCCGGGTCATCCTTCTCTCGTATATAGACGATGACGATGGGTTGGCAGCGCTGCATGGCTTCATGCAGGGCAGGGTTGTCTGCAAGTCGCAGATCACGGCGAAGGAGAACGACAGTCGGTGTCTTATCGGACATGGTGTTTCGAACCTTTTTTAAGGTTCTACGGGTTCAATCCTGGTTCGGATCAGAGCCGGGCATGCGTGGATTTGGGCGTGGCCAGCAAAATATTGGTTTCTGATGTGGAAATGCCCGGAATGCGCCTGATCTTTTCCAGCACGGTGTCGAGCTGGATCAGGCTGTCTGTGCCGATTTCGGCGATAAAGTCCCATTTGCCGTTGGTCTTGTGGATTGCGGTCAGTTCGGGAAAGCTGCCGAGGTAAGCACCGACACGATCGCCGGACCCGCCGGTCACCTCGATCAACATCATGGCTCTGACGGGTGCCTCGAAGGCATCGGCGCGCAGAATGACCGTGTAACCGATAATGTCGCCATCCGCCTCCAGGCGCTCCAGCCGGCTGCGCACGGTGGCGCGCGCAAGGCCCGTCTCCAGGGCGAGGTCGGAAACGCTGCGCCGCCCGTTCTGGCGCAAGAGGGTGATGAGCTTCTTGTCTGTTTCGTCCATAGCGAATTCCAGAATGAAAACAGGAATGATCAAAATGATAAATCAAAACGCTCGAACTGACAATTTGATATGTTCAAACCGCCAAGAGAGGCCTCTATCTTTGACAAAAGACAGGAGGTTGGCGAATGGAAAACACGAATTGCATTCTTTTGGGCGCACCCGTGGAAAGTGGTGCCGGACGTGGCGGTTGCGCCATGGGTCCTGCGGCCTATCGCACTGCCGGTCTGCCGGACGCTTTGCGCGAACTTGGCCATCGGGTGGAAGACCGCGGCGATATCCGCCCTGCCGGCACGCGCAATATCGTGCATGGCAACACCGTGTTGAAGGCACTTCCTGAATATGCGGCATGGACCGAGGCGATTGCCGAGGCGGTTTATGAGGCGCGCAATGACGGCATGCCCATTCTGGCAGGCGGCGACCATTCCATTGCGGCCGGTTCTGTGACAGCGCTTGCCCGCCATGCTGCCGAGAATGGCCGCCCGTTCTTCGTACTCTGGCTCGATGCGCATCCGGATTTCCACACGTTCGACACCACGACGAGCGGTAATCTGCACGGCACGCCGATGGCCTATGCCTCCGGCCTGAAGGGTTTTGGCGATGCCATGCCAAAGGTCTCAGCCCCGGTGAAGCCGGACAATATCTGCATGATGGGCATTCGAAGCGTCGATCCCGCAGAGCGCAAGGCGCTGTCCGAAAACGGCGTGACCGTCCACGACATGCGCGCGATTGACGAACATGGCGTGGTGCCGCTCTTACGCGCCTTTCTTGAAACGGTCGAGGCTGCCGGCGGCGATCTGCATGTGAGCCTTGACGTTGATTTTCTTGACCCCGCAATCGCCCCTGCTGTCGGCACGACCGTACCCGGCGGCGCGAGCTTCCGCGAAGCCCATCTGATCATGGAAATGCTGCACGACAGCGGCCTCGTGACAAGCCTTGATCTTGTTGAACTCAACCCTTTCCTCGACGAGCGCGGCCGCACGGCCATGCTGATGACCGACCTTGCCGCAAGCCTGATGGGCAAGCGCGTGATGGACAGACCAACCAGGAGCTTTTGATCATGGATAAACTCAATATCGTTCCCTTCGTATCCGTTGAAAACATGATGCGCCTGGTCAATGCCATCGGCCCGGAACGCTTCATGAAGGAACTCGGTCTGGTGATCGAAGACGACTTCCGCCGCTGGGAAAGTTTTGACAAGGTGGCGCGCATTCCCTCGCACAGTGCTGAAGGCGTGATCGAGCTGATGCCGACCAGCGACGGCGAAGTTTACGGCTTCAAATATGTGAACGGCCATCCGAAGAATGCCCGCAGTGGTCGCCAGACGGTGACAGCCTTCGGCGTGCTCTCCGATGTGGCAACGGGTTATCCGGTTCTCCTGAGCGAAATGACGATTTTGACGGCGCTGCGCACTGCGGCAACGTCGGCCACTGCTGCCAAGTTTCTGGCCCGCAAGAATGCGCGCACAATGGCGATCATCGGCAATGGAGCACAGTCCGACTTTCAGGCAATCGCCTTCAAATCAATCCTCGGCGTCGACAAGGTTCGCCTTTATGATATCGACCGTTCCGCAAGCCTGCGTTTGGCGCGCAATTTGGTGGGAACCGGCATTGAGGCGGTGATTTGCGAAAGCGGCGCAGACGCGCTGGAAGGAGCAGACATCGTGACCACGGTGACGGCTGACAAACAATATGCAACGGTGCTGAACGACAATATGGTCGGCGAGGGCATTCACATCAATGCGGTTGGCGGTGACTGCCCCGGCAAGACCGAACTGCAAAAAGAAATCCTGCTGCGCTCGGACATTTTCGTTGAATTTCCGCCGCAAACCCGCATCGAAGGCGAAATCCAGCAATTGGACGACGATTATCCCGTAACCGAACTGTGGCAGGTCATGGCGGGCGAAGCTGATGGCCGCAAATCCGACCGCGCCATCACGCTGTTCGATTCCGTTGGCTTTGCCGTGGAGGATTTTTCGGCCCTGCGCTATGTGCGGGCCAAACTGCAAGAGACCGGTCTTTTTGAAGAGCTGGACCTGCTCGCGGACCCGGATGATCCGCGCGATCTCTTCGGTATGCTGCTGCGCGCAAAGGAACGTGAAAAGCTGGCGGTCTGAGCGCCAGCTTTACGTTACGTCAGGCCTTCATTCCGCGGGGTGCGAGGCCTCTACAACGGCAAGCGTTGCCATATTCACCACACCACGTGACGTAACGGAAGGTGAGAGAATATGCGCCGGCATGGCTGCGCCCAGGAGGATGGGGCCGACATGCAGGCTTTCCGTCATGGTCTTGACGATGCCGAGCGTGATGTTGGCAGCGTCCAGGTTCGGGAAGACAATGAGATTGGCTTCGCCGGTGAGCGTCGTGGAGGGCATGACGCGGCGGCGCAATTCTTCCGATATGGCTGAATCGCCGTGCATTTCACCGTCGACTTCCAGATCGGGCGCGCGTTCGCGAAGCAGCGACAAGGCACAGCGCATCTTCGCGGCACTATCCGAATCGCGTGACCCGAAATTGGAATGCGAAACGAGGGCGGCACGCGGCGTGATACCAAAGCGGCGGATTTCCTGGGCAGCCAGGATGGTCATTTCCGCGATTTCTTCCGCCGTTGGGTCCTGCGACACATAAGTGTCGGTGAAGAAGGTTGCGCCACGCTGCGAGATCAACAGGCTCATAGCGGAAAAATCGGTGATGCCCGGTTTCTTGCCGATGATGAGCGAGACTTCACGCAGATGGCGGGCATAACGGCCTTCGACACCGCAGATGAGCGCATCCGCGTCACCACGGCGCAAAGCCAGCGCGCCGATGACAGTTGTATTGGTGCGCACGATGGTGCGCGCAGCTTCTGGGATCACCCCCTTGCGGCCCACCAGCGCAAAATACTCATCCACATATTCGCGGTAGCGCACATCGGATTCCGGGTTGACGAGATCGAAATCTTTGCCCGGACGAATTCTGAGACCGTACCGCTCAAGACGCGCATTGACGGGACCGGGGCGACCGATGAGCACCGGCTCGCCCACGCCTTCTTCGAGAAGCACCTGGGCGGCGCGCAACACGCGTTCATCCTCGCCTTCGGCAAAGATGACACGCTTCTTGCGTGCGGTCTTGGCGGCGGCAAAGAGCGGCTTCATGATGAGTCCGGAGCGGAAGACGAAGCGGTTCAGCTGATCGAGATAGGCGTCGAAATCAGTGATCGGGCGCATGGCCACGCCGCTTTCGGCGGCCGCCTTTGCAACTGCTGGCGCAATGCGCAGGATGAGACGTTGGTCGAACGGCGAGGGGATCAGGTATTCCGGACCGAAGGTCGGCGTATCGCCGGAATAGGCCCGCGCGGCCACATCCGATGGCTCTTCGCGGGCAAGCGCTGCAATGGCGCGAACGGCGGCAAGCTTCATCTCCTCATTGATGGTGCTGGCACCGCAATCGAGCGCGCCGCGGAAGATATAGGGGAAACACAGGACATTGTTGACCTGGTTGGGGAAATCCGAGCGACCCGTGCAGATCATCGCGTCCGGGCGAGCAGCACGGGCAAGATCCGGCATGATTTCGGGAGTGGGATTGGCAAGCGCCATGATGAGCGGCTTTTCCGCCATCTGGTTCAAGAGGTCCGGTTTCAGCACTCCGGCAGCTGATAGACCGAGGAACACGTCGGCGTCGCCAATGGAGTCAGCCAGCGTGCGATTGCTGGAGTCCTGCGCATAAACCGATTTCCACTCGTCCATCAAAGTTTCGCGGCCTTTATAGACCAGGCCTTCGATATCGTGGACCCAGATGTTTTCGCGCGTGGCACCGAGCGCCACCAGCAGATTGAGGCAGGCGAGAGCCGCCGCACCCGCGCCGGAGGCAACGATCTTGACCTTGGCGATGTCCTTGCCTGCCAGTTCCAGGCCGTTGAGAACAGCGGCTGCAACGATGATGGCCGTGCCATGCTGGTCATCATGGAAGACCGGAATATTCATCTTTTCGCGCAGCTGGCGCTCGACCTCGAAACACTCCGGCGCCTTGATATCTTCCAGATTGATGCCGCCGAATGTCGGCTCCAGTGCCGAGACCACCGTGACCATGTGGTCGACGTCCGACGCATCCACTTCGATATCGAAAACGTCGATACCTGCGAATTTCTTGAACAGAACGGCCTTGCCTTCCATCACCGGCTTGGAGGCGAGCGGGCCGATATTGCCCAGCCCAAGAACGGCGGTGCCGTTGGAAACGACGCCGACGAGATTGGCGCGCGCGGTATAGGCGGCGGCGGCTTCCGGCTCGGCCTGGATGGCAAGGCAGGGGGCGGCAACACCCGGTGAATAGGCAAGCGCTAAGTCGCGCTGGTTGCCGAGCGGCTTGGTCGCCTGGATTTCGAGTTTTCCGGGGCGGGGATATCGGTGGAAAAACAGTGCCTGTTCGTCAATATCGCCCTTGTTGGCCGCTCTTTCCGTTTCCATGCTGCCCGCTCTCCCCGAGGTTATTCAATCGTTTGATTTCGCTCTCATTAGGCCGATTTTACAGCCAAATCCATAGCTGACTGCGCCTTTATGCATGGCAGCTGTCGGTAGCCTGTCATTTTCCTGCAACAAGACTCTGTTTTTAGGAGGCTGAGTTGAACAAGAGGCTGGCGCGAGATGGCTGAAGAAATCGCTTGCAGAAAATTCCGGACAATTTTCATTTCGGACGTACACCTTGGCTCGAAGGCGGCAAAGGCCGATTTTCTGATCGACTTCCTGCGCTATCACGATGCCGATACCTTTTACCTCGTCGGTGATATCGTCGACGGCTGGCGCCTCAAGCGCAGCTGGCATTGGATACAGACCTATAACGACGTTGTGCAAAAGCTGTTGCGCAAGGCGCGTAAAGGTGCGCGCATCATCTACATCCCCGGCAATCACGATGAGTTTCTCCGTGATTTCCCCGGCATGCATTTCGGCGGCATAGAAGTGGCGCTCCGCCATGTTCACGAAGGTGCAGATGGCCTGAAATATCTGGTTCTCCACGGCGATGAGTTCGACGTGGTGGTGCGCAATTACCGCATTGTGGCCTATCTCGGAGACTGGGCCTACGACACCGCCATCGCCATCAACCGCGGTCTGGCGGCGCTGCGCCGGCTTCTCGGCTTGCCCTACTGGTCCTTTTCGGCATGGGCCAAGCTGCAGGTGAAATCGGCAGTCAATTTCATCGGCGAATTTCAGAAATTCGTCTCAGAAGAAGCACGCCGCAACAATGTCGATGGCGTGATCTGCGGTCATATCCACCACGCCGTGATGGAAGACATGGATGGCATTCGCTACATCAACACGGGCGACTGGGTTGAAAGCTGCACCGCCGTTGTGGAGCATTTCGACGGACGAATGGAACTCATTCACTGGGTGCCGGAATTGAAAGCGGCCCCCCGCACCGACAAGGTGATTGAATTGCCGGCACGGACCCCCAAGAAGGTGGAAGCCGCCTGAGCTATTGGGGCGCGGTATAAGGCTGCGTCCATCTATCTGTTGCCGCAGTGCCTCACTCCGGCACAGGTTCGACACAGCCATGGGCACATTCACGACCGTGGCCGATAGTATTCCGCATCGTCGACCGATATAAGCAATGTGTTGCGTAATGCAGAATCAGAGTGGCGTGGAATGGCTATATCCGAAGCGCCTGCCAGCCTTAGTGCGGACAATGGCAGTGCCGACACGATATGTACCTTGAGATTTGAAGGCGACTGGCGTCAGTCGGCTATCTCTGACAGCGCCAAGGCTCTGGATTTCGGCAATGTGAAATTCACAGCCGAGCGTGTGGAATTCCAACTCGAAGCGGTCGAGCATTTGGACACCTCCGGCGCCTGGCTCGTGCGCCGCCTGATGAACGAGGCCCGTGCCAAGGGCTATGAAACCATCCTCAAGGCCAGTGACCGCCACACCCAGCTGATCGAAGGCCTGCCCGACGAACTGGCCAAGCCGCAGATAGAAAAGAAACACAGGACGCTTTTTCAGCGCATTTTCGAACCCGTCGGTATATCCGTCGAAGAACTGTGGCGCGACACGCTCTCGGGCATGAACATTCTGGGCTCTGCCGTTCAAGGCGCTCAGCTGAAGCTCGGGCGTGGTTCTGGCGTTTCGCCGGCTTCCATCGTCACCCATCTCGACCGGATGGGCGTGCGTGCCGTCCCGATCATTGTATTGATGTCGTTTCTCATAGGCGCGATCATCGCCCAGCAGGGTGCCTTTCAGCTGCGCTATTTCGGTGCGGAGATTTTTGTCGTCGACCTCGTCAGCATTCTGCAATTGCGCGAAGTGGGCGTGCTCTTGACCGCGATCATGGTTGCGGGCCGCTCCGGCAGTGCGATCACCGCTGAACTTGGTTCGATGAAAATGCGCGAGGAAATCGACGCGCTCACCGTGATGGGGCTGAACCCGGTCGGCGTGGTGATTTTTCCGCGCCTTGTGGCGCTGACGATTGCGCTTCCACTCCTGACCATCGTGGCGAACTTTGCCGCACTTCTGGGAGCCGCCGTTGTCGCCTGGGCTTACTCGGGGATCACGTTTGAAGTGTTTCAGGTGCGCCTGCAGGGTGCCATCGACTACACAACCATCGCTTCCGGTCTCATCAAGGCGCCGTTCATGGCGCTCATCGTCGGCATCATTTCCGCGCTTGAGGGCATGAAGGTGGGCGGCAGCGCCGAATCGCTTGGTCATCACGTGACGACAGCCGTGGTGAAATCGATCTTTATCGTCATCCTCGTGGATGGGCTTTTTGCCATGTTCTACGCGGCAATCGATTTTTGAGGGGCGGGATGACGGACCAGCCGGACAATCGCGATATTATTCTTTCTGCCCACGGGATCACCGTGGGCTTCGGCGATCAGATCGTGCTGGAAAACCTCGATCTCGATGTACGCAAGGGTGAAATTCTGGGCTTTGTTGGAGCCTCAGGAACCGGCAAATCGGTCTTGATGCGCTCGATCCTCGGACTGATACCGCGCCGCGCAGGCACGATTGCCATCGATGGAGCCGATTACGACAAACTGAGCGCCAATGAACGCATGGAAGTGGATATGCGGCTTGGCGTGCTTTTCCAGCACGGCGCACTGTTTTCCTCGCTGACGGTGAAGGAAAATATTCAGTTGCCCATGCGTGAATATCTCGATCTTCCCAAATGGATGATGGATGAATTTGCCCGGCTGAAGATACAGCTTGTTGGCCTTGCCCCGGAAGCTGCGGACAAATATCCCTCCGAACTGTCAGGCGGCATGATCAAGCGTGCGGCACTTGCCCGTGCGCTGGCGCTCGACCCCGACCTGGTTTTCCTCGACGAGCCGACCTCCGGTCTCGATCCGATCGGCGCTGCCGAATTTGACGATCTGATTGCGCGCCTGCGCGACACGCTGGGGCTGACCGTCTATATGGTGACGCACGATCTGGACAGCCTGTTTTCGGTGTGCGACCGGATTGCGGTGCTCAGCCAGAAAAAGGTCCTGGTGGAAGGAACGATTGATGACATGCTGGCATTTGATGATCCGTGGGTAAAATCCTATTTTCGTGGTAAACGCGCCCGTGCGATTGTGCCCGGCGACGGAAACAGGCAATAGTGGAGCAGGCGAACCGGCGCTGTGCCGGCCAGTGAAGGCGATATGGAAACTAAAGCGAATTACGCAATTGTTGGATTTTTCACCGTGGCTGTCATGGCCGCGGCCTTCGCCTTCGTGTTCTGGATGTCGCAATATGGCCGCAGCGGTCCGACAGCCGAACTCATCGTGCGCATTCCAGGCTCGGCAAACGGGCTGAGCGTGGGCTCGCCGGTGCGGTTCAACGGTATTCAGATCGGCTCGGTGCGCAGCCTCGTGATCGATGCATCCGATCCCGAATATTCGGTCGCTTTCACCAGCGTCTCCGCCGATGCGCCGATCTACCAGAGCACCAAGGCCATCCTGGAGGTACAGGGCCTCACAGGTTCTGCCTATATCGAACTTTCCGGTGGGCTGCCGAGCGAGCAGAACATTCTGCGCCAGGCGGAAGAGAAGGGCACGCGGGCCGAAATTCTGGCCGAGCAATCGAGCGTGACCAACCTTCTGGCGACAGCCGACAAGATCCTGAAGAAGGTCGATGTGGCGGTGGGCGATATCCAGGAATTCGCCACAACCGCGAAAGGGCCGCTGACCCGCACGGTGCAGAACGCCGAGGAGTTCTCGCAGGCACTTGCGGACAATTCCGACGGTATCGATACGTTCCTCAAGAGCGTAAGTTCGCTTTCGACAACCATTGAAGGCCTGTCAGGCCGGCTCGATTCCACGCTCTCCGCCGCCGAAGGTCTTCTCAAATCGGTGGACACGCAAAAGGTCGACAACATTCTCGCAAACGTCGACAAGGTGACGAAGGACTTTGCCGATGCCTCCGGAGACGTGAAGCAGACGCTCGCGACTTTCAATAAAGCGGCGCAACAATTCGAAACGGTTGGCAAGCAGGCCAATGATGCGCTGGTCCGTGTCGACAAGCTTCTGGCTGCCGCCGATCCTGAAAAGGTGGGGACTGCGGTTGACAATGCAGCTGTTGCCATTGCCGATGCGCGCGAGGCCGTCGCCTCTATCAAGGGTGTTTCCGACGATGTGGCCAAGCGCCGCGAGGAGATCGACCGGGCGATTGGCGATTTCACCGAAATGGCGAACAAGCTCAACAGGTCTTCGAACAAGGTGGATAGTATTCTCACCAAGGTTGACAACCTGTTGGGCTCCGATGACGCCAATTCGCTCTTCGTGCAGGCGCGCGAGGCGCTGGATGCCTATAAGAAGGTGGCCGATACGCTGAACGCGAGAATCGGTCCGATTGCCGACAACCTGCAGACTTTCTCCGGAACGGGACTGCGCGGTGTGGAAGCGCTGGTGCAGGATACGCGCCGCACGATGCGCAGTCTGGAAAACACGATTTCCAACTTTGACCGTGATCCGCAGCGGCTGCTATTCGGTGGCGATGAAGTGAAAACCTATGATGGACGCAATCGGCGCTAGTGCTTATCTTGCCGCCCAAAAGGGGACATGAAATTTTGAGGTTTCGTTTTTCTCATAAAAGAGTTTGGCTGAACACGGTTGCGCTGGCCTTTGTGGCGGTGGGTGCCTTTGGCTGTGCCTCGTCAGCCCCGAAAGACACTTATGGCCTCTCGCTGGGCGATGTACCGCAGCAGGGTCGGATGGCGCAGGGTCGTCAGTTGCTGATTACCGAGCCAACGGCCGTCAAGACGTTTGACAGTGAAAACATCGTCATACAGGTCTCCCGCCAGGAATATCAGTATCTGGGCGAAAGCCAGTGGAGCGACCGATTGCCAAAGGTGGTGCAGCTGAAACTGGCACAGGCCTTTGAAGCCTCCGGTCGTGTCGGCGGTGCCGGACTACCGGGCGATGGACTGGCGATCGACTACCAGATCCAGACCACGATCCATGCCTTCCAGATCGACGCGACGAGCAAAGCGGCCATCGTGGAAATTGCTGTTCGCGTGCTCAATGACCGCAGCGGAACGGTGCGCGCACGCAATGTGTTCCGCGCCGTTGTGCCAGCATCCGGCAGCAGCAATCAAGCATATGTGAAGGCGCTTGACGCCGCCTTTTCCAAGGTCTCTTCCGAGATGGTCAACTGGGTTTTGAAATATATCTGAGGCGCAGGAATTGCGTCACGATTGGACAAAAGAAAACCGCCGGTTTTGGACCGGCGGTTTTTTGTTGGTGTCCGCAGTTGCGGTGAGAACATCGGGCGACTATCGCCCGAGGCTCTAATTCAGTTGAAGCGACCTGCAGCGTGGGCCAGCATCGTGTAGACCTTGCCCGTATCCGAGGTCAGATAGGACTGCGTGATCGACTTGTCGCGGTCGTTGCGGGCGACATCGGCAAGCAGATTCTCGAAATCGGCAACATAGCGATCCACAGCAGTGCGGAACTCCGGCTCCTGATCGTACTTGCGCTTGATTTCGTCAAAGGTCTTCTGGCCCTTCAGCGTATAAAGCCTGCGGGTAAAGACGTCGCGCTCACCGCGCTGGTAACGCCGCCACAGTTCCACGGATGCATCGTGGTCAATCGCGCGGGCAATGTCGATGGAGAGCGAATTGAGCGACTCGACGACATGTTGCGGATTGCGGGCTGCACCGGTGCGCGAGCTCTGCGAAGCCTCATTGCGGGGACGTCCGATCTGTGCCTCTTCGCGCGCAGCACCGCGGATGAGATCGCTGATCCAGCCGCTCTGATCGCCCTGTTGACGCTGCGGTGCCGGTGCGCGCGGTTGCGCAGGCGCTGCAACAGGCGCGGGGCTTGATGCGGTGAAGCTTCCGCGCATTTCCGGAATAGCCGGAGCCGGCGCTTGCGCCGGGGCAGACTGGGGCGCCGGAGCCGGTGCCGCTACCGTCTGCTGAACCGCCGGGGCTGCTGCGGCTTGTTGTACGGGGGCGGAGTGCGCCGGCGTAGACACTTCAAGCTGCTGCTGCGACTTGCCGACGATGCGGGAGAGATCCTGCAGGGCCTGGATCTGTTCCGACACGGCCCGGCGCATGGCCGCTGCACTTTCCTTGGTCTCTTCCGGCAGGTCGAATGCGCCGCGGCGCAGTTCCGAGCGGGTCATGTCGAGTTCCTTGCGGATATCGTCGGCAGACTTGCGGATTTCGCCCGTGGCACCGGCGAAGCGTTCGATCGCATCTTCGATGGCTGTGCGCAGCGCGTTGCGCATCTCGTTTGCGGCGCTGTTCGACTTCTGGCCGGATTCGTTCAGCATACGCTCGATATCCGACAGCGATGCGGCAATGCCAGACCGAAGGCGCGAGGCGACTTCGCTGGCCCGTTCTTCGGCTTGCGACATGCTGCTCTCGAAGGCAGACGCGGTTTCGTTACCAGCGCGTGACAGGATATCCTTGAGGTTTTCGGCTGTCGAACGAGCACGGTTTTCCGCCTCGGCCATTGCGCGGTTGGCGTCGGCATAAGAGGATTGAACGCTGTCACGCAAGGTGCTGGCGAACTGGCCAGAACGCGCTTCCGCCGAATCGAACGCACCTTCGATCATGCCGCTCAACGCCCGCATCGTGCCCTCGATCTCTTCAGAACGCTTGACCAGACCGATGGAGAGATCGCGCAGCGCATCCTGGCGCTCGGACAATGTGGAGGCAAGGTTCGATTGCGCTGCGCCCAGCAGATCGGACGCCTGAGAGAGAACGCGTGAATGCTCGTCGAAACGGCCGGTAATGCCGGCAACCTGGCTCAGCGTGGCATCCGAAATATTGCTCAGCTTTTCCGCCTTGCCCTCGAGAAGACGCGAGGCTGCAGACAGCGTATCGGAAATCTTTCCAGCCTGCTCGCCGAAACGGCTTGCCGAGGCATTGAGCGTGTCGTCAATGCCTGCGAAATGGTAGGCCGCATCGTCAATGACGCGAGAAATATCGGCATTCGAGCTCTGCAAACGCTCAATCAGCGAGGACACACTGCCGCGCAGGCTGTTTTCGGTGGCAGCCAGCATGCCGGCCGTTTCCTCGGTCTTGGCCGAGATGGCGGCGAGCGTTTCGCTGGAGCGCGAGCTGATGGCGGCGACCAGCGCCTCGTTTTCCTTACGGATGCGATCGGCATTCTCGCGGGCAGCCGCAGCGACACGGCCAGCAATCTCGTTGCCGGTCTGCGCCAGTTGGTCGATGGCGGGACGTGCCTTGCCTTCGATGATTTCATTGAGCTCAGATGCGCGTCCAGCCAGCATCGAATTCAGCTCGCGGGTTGATTCATCCAGCGTGCTGCGAATCGAGCTGTTGCGCGCTTCAAGCGCCTTTTCGCTCTGCGACAGGCTGTCAGCAATGCTGGAGGCATGCTGTGCCGCACGGCTTTCGCTTTCCTGCAGACGACCGGCAAGCGCGCTGACGCGGGCTTCGAGCTCTTCGCTCATGCCGGAGCCTGCCTTGGCGACGCGTTCCACCGCGCTTGCCGCCTGATGATCGATATTGCCGATGGTGGACGAAACGGTTTCACGCAGCGATGCGGCCAGATCGGCGGCCTTTGTATCGATGGTTCTGCCCACCGCATCCATACCGCGGTTGAGCGCGTTGTCCATGGTTTCCATACGCTCGGCAAGCCGTGCTGTACGCTCATCCAGCGTCTCGGCGAGACGGTTGGCTGCCTGTTCGCTCGACTGCTCGATGCCTGCAATGCGCTCGTCCAGCGTACCGGCCACCCGTTCGCCGGCGCTGTTGGCGGCATTTGTCAGTGCTTCTGCACTTTCACCGATCCGCTGGCCTGCAGCGTAAATCGCACCTTCCACCTGTTGACCGATTTCGGATGCGCGAGTGGTTGCCCCCTGAAGAGCGGCGTCAATATGCGCCGACAGGCCTTCTGCCGCGGACGTGACCTTTTCAGCACCGCCAGACATGGTTTCCGCCAGCTTGCTGGCGCTGGATTCAAGCCGCGACTGAAGCGAAGCGGTCTGATCTTCCAGGCTCATTTCGATCATGCCGGCGGATGCGGCAAGCGAAGCGCCGATAGACGCGGACTGTTCGTTGAGCGAGTTGCCAATACGATTGATACTGTCATCGACCATACGACCGATATTGTCTTCGCCGTTACGGAAGGCATTTTCGATCGCGCTCGTGCCTTCACGCATGGAGGCTGCAAAGGATTCGCTGCCGCGTCCGACGATCTCACCGAGACGTGCGGTGTTTTCGCCGAAGATGGATTCGGCCCGTTGGGTGCCGTCACGAAGCGATGCGGTGAGGGCCTCGTTGCCCTGCGAAATGATGCTTTCGATACGCCCGGCATTTTCGCCGAAGATTGTCTCGGCCCGTTCCGCGCCCTGTTCGAGCGACTCTCTGAGCGTGTCGGATGCAATGCCGATGGAAATCTGCATGCTGGCGGTGCGTTCGTCGAAGGCTTCGGCAATCTGCTTGTGCGTTTCCGTCACGCTGCCGGCAATGCGCTCCACGCCGCTGTCCAGGACCCCGTTCAGGCGCGCGCTGTTGGTGGCAAAGCTTGCCTCGACGGTGTCGACCTTGGAGGAGATAACAGCATCGGCGGCTTCGATATGGTTCGAAAGACGTGTTTCGAGCGTCTCGAACTTCGAAGACATGGCCGAATCTGCGGCTTCCAGCTTGCTGTCGATTGACGCTTCCATGGCCTCGCGGGACGACTGCAGGCCGCCAAACAGCGCATTGGAGCGTTCCGAGAGAACGGTGTCGATCTTCGAATGGGCGTCGGCAATCGTACCGGCCATTTCATCGACATGCTTGCCGACGGCCGCCTCGATCATCTCCTGGCCGGTGCCAAGCGCGGTCGCCAGACCGATAGAATGATCAGTGAGGGTGGAACCAAGCCGGTCGATGCTGGACGTCAGGATGCTGTCCATCTCGTCGCGGCCACCGGTCATCGTTTCGCTGATCTGGGCAAGGCTCTGTGCAAGCTTCTCACTCAGCGAACCCGAGCGCTGATCAAATGCGCTGGTGAAGGCTGCAATGCTCTCGTCAAAGCCGGTGTTCAATTGGCCGATCGACGCCTGCAGACGCTCCTCGATGAAGCCGGTGCGCAGATCAATATCCATCACAGCTTCGTCGCTGGACGACTTCAGGCTCTGGCGGAAGCTTGCGCCCTTTTCGTCCAGTGCGGAGTTCAGCGAATTGATCAGCTGATCGAGGCCGGAGGTGATCGCCTCCTGGCCGGCACTCATGCTGTCGTTGAAGTCGCGCGTGCGGGCAATCAGCGTTTCGTTGAGCTGCATGGTGCGCTCGGCAAGCGCCTGGTTGAGCCGCTCGGTATTGGCGTCAATGGACGAGGCGCGGGTCTCGAATTCCGCCAGAAGGTTCTTGCCGCGTTCCGAAAGCGTGCTCGAAAGCTCTTCCAGACGGGTGTCGAACTCGCTGGCGAGCGCAACGCCGGAAGAGTTCAACGCCGCAAGAAGGTCGTCGGTATGGGACGTGAGCAGAGAGCCTATGGACTGGGTGGCCGATTCCGCCTTCTCCATAAGCAGGCCAGCGCGCGTATCCACCATGCGGGCGAAAGCCTCACCTGAGGTGGCAAGCTGCGTGCCGAGCACTTCCGTCGCATTCTGCAATTCGCCCTTGATCTGTTCATGGGCACCCGAGATGGAGGAGCGCAGACGTTCGGCGTGATTGATAATGGCCTCGCGTTCACTTCCCAGGTCGCTGACCAACGAGCGTACGCGAATTTCGTTGTCACTGTAGCTGCGCTCAAGCGCATTGATTTCGGAGTGAACCAGGGTTTCCAGTTCAGTGGCGCGGGCAATCGTGCGTTCAATGCCTTCATTCATGGCGCTGACTTCGCGGCGCACGGCCTGGCCGATGGCGAGAATACGGTCGGAGGCTGCAACTTCAGGCTCGGCAAGGCGGAGCGCCACCTCCGCCATGGAGCGGGCAGCGCCGCGCATTTCCTGCGAACGTGCAATGACGATGCCGAGCCCGACGAAGAGCACCATCGGCATGAGAATACCGATAAACAGGCCCATGAAGCCCGGCAGTGAAATAAGCCCCTTCAGGCTCGTCACGGCAAAGATTTCAGGTGTCAGAACGAGATAGCCCACGCCAAGGCCAAAGACCAGCCAGGCCAGCGACAGAAGAACGGCGTTGCGCACGGTGGCGCGGCCCGAACGGCCTTCCAGCGAGCGCAGGATCAGACCGGCATTGCCGCCATTGGGATCGTTGGCAGGCTTATGGGAAGGGGCGCGTGGCACGGGTTCGGGTGCCAACTCGCGTGCGGCATCCGCCTTTTCGGACTTTGCCGCTTCGTTATTGCTGCCTGCCTGAGCCATGTTTTCATCCACTTTCTGGCGACTTTTCTGATCCGCCGGGTCTTTAAATTCGCCGAAGTCGATTTGCAGCGCCTTTTCAAGCGCGTCCATCGCTTCCTGATCGGCCGTTTCGTTGCCCATTGTATTCGCCATACGCATTCGCCTCGTACACAATGCCTGTCGACAACTCGCGAAAGCTGCTCACAAACGCATTTTCGCTCTCAAGAACCGGTTCACCGCCAATGAACCAGCCTTGACTAATCTCTAAACCTTCACTGACTAGCCCGATTTAGAGCCCAGTCCTAGTCTTCAACCTTCACTATCCACCGTAAATGTTGGTATTTGCGACTGAATTCAGGCCTCCGCACCAGTTTTAAGATGCCCCGAAAAAACAGAGCGTCCCGTGTTGGCACATTAATGCATTTTATGACCCCGTTTGGAGTCCCCATATTCTCAAGGCACCACCCGACGGGACGGAAACGCTAACGTTAAAGGAAAAAAGGTAAATCTATTCCGTCATTTACCGCTTATTAACCATGACTTAAGTTTTTTGGGTATCGGCGGGCACTGTTAAGCCTATCGCGATGAAACGCCGATTAGACTGTAGTTCCTGACAATTATAACAAAAAGAGGACAGGCAGATGGCAGCGTATAATGTAGCATTCGACGGCCCGGTTTCGATCAGCGGCGGTCAGCATTCCAGAAGCAACCCGATCGATCTGGTACATTTGGCACGCCAGACCATGGGTGACAGAGACCTCGAACTGGAAATCCTGATGACATTTGCGCGCCAGGCGCGGCAGGTGGTCGGTGAGTTCGCGTCCTGCAGCAACGATGCCCGCGTGAAGGCCGCGCACCGTCTGAAGGGTGCAGCAGAAGCCGTCGGCGCTTTTCATGTGTCGGATGCCGCAGCCGAAGTGGAAAATGGTGCGCTCGATGCCGCCCATATTGCCAAGATCGGTGCTGCCGTTCTGGAAGCTGAAAACTTCATCTTGAAGATTTGCCGCTGACAAAAAGCCGAGACTGTTGCAACGCGAATGAATTTCGCGGCAACGTCTTCCCAATTCATGGCAAAATAGTTATGCCGGGAGGTGGCCCAAGAAGCCGCCTCCCGAAACGTTTTACAGTATCTGGATCCCGGAATGACCAAGCTGATTTACATTGCATTTGACGGTACGCGTTTTGAAATCGACGCCCAGGATGGCTCAACCGTCATGGAAAACGCTGTCAAAAACGCCGTGCCCGGCATCGAAGCCGAGTGCGGCGGTGCCTGCGCATGCGCCACCTGTCATGTCTATGTCGATGAGGAATGGGTGGAAAAGACCGGAAGCCCCGAGGCGATGGAAGAAGACATGCTGGATTTTGCCTCCGACCTGCGGCCGAATTCACGCCTGTCCTGTCAGATCAGGGTGACACCGGAGCTTGACGGGTTGACTGTGCATCTGCCCGAGAGCCAAGGCTAAGCCGACACGATGACAGGGCAAAAAAAGCCTCGCTCTTCGGCTTTCGTCGAGCGAGGCTAGGCGGGCGCGCATGCGGACGAGGGAGGGAACGTCCGGTTTGGTAACCGCGCGCCAGGAGAACAACGCAAACTCAACTGAACAAATGTAAACCGCCACTTTCGGACACGAAAAGTATTACATTCGGAAAGTTGCATCTACTGCTACATATACTACCCTAAACGTCGGGGATTGATTCAGCTTCACGCAAGTTTTGCACAAGTTTTGACAGTCGAAGCTTACCAAATTGGCGTTTTCACCGCGATACATGTTTGCTGCGGTTCTTGAGCAGGCGAATCATACGCTCTTCAAAATGCGAGGATTCCAGCTTATCGAAGCGGTTTTGTTCCCGGTCGTGAGCGGCGATCTCGCGGGCGACTAGTTCTTCTGCCCGTGCTTCCAGGATTTCGCAGTTGCTTGCAGACCCAAGCTTGCCCAAGATCTTTTCCATCTTGCGGGCGTAGGAGCGCGCAATTTCCGCGTGGCGATCCTCATGGCGTTTGATGTCTGACGACAGCGTGTCCCAGATGAAGCGAAGGTCGGCATCGGCATGGTTGCGATAACGCCAGCGGGGAAGAATAATCTTTACGTTCAGGTTCACTTTCACATGCGAAACGGTGCACCGGCGCGACGTCGCCGAATAGGTCATTTCGTAAGTGAACCTGATCTGAGTGAGGCCCGGGTGGTTTTGCCCGGAATGCGAGCTCTTTGGTCCACGCGTGGCAAGCTCACGATCAAGCGCATCCGGCGTTTTGCCGCCGATATTGAAATAGGAGTAGGACTTTGAAATCGAGGTTTCGGCATTCGCCTGACAGCCACAGGTCGTCAGAACGAAGGGAATAAGCAGTGCTGCGCCGCAGAACCGGCGCGTTGAGTTGATCATAACCCGATTGGCCCATTGAATTTTCCCGGACCTTGCTGCATAGCCGGGACACGCGCAAGCGAAATTAAGCCATAGCGCCGATAAAATGCGCCGAAACGGGACGGCGAGGAGTAGGACCCGATGAGAAAAACGCTGGAACCTTTCAAGCCGGCTCGCTGGCAGCTTGCCCATGGCCGTTTTCTCGAATTGGGTCCCCGCGGCCATATCATGGCGATTGTCAACGTGACACCGGATTCCTTTTCCGATGGTGGCCTCTATGCCGGCGCTGAAGCAGCCATTGCCCATGCTCTTGTCTGCCAGGAAGAGGGGGCTGCCATTCTCGATATCGGCGGCGAATCCACGCGGCCCGGTGCCGACGAGGTCAGTGCGGACGAAGAGCTGGCACGTATTCTACCCGTCATTAGAACATTGGCCGAGAAGACCGATGCGCTGATTTCGGTGGACACCTACCGCGCCTCGACCGCGCGCGCAGCCATTGAAGCGGGCGCGCACATCATCAATGATGTCTGGGGTCTGCAGCGGGAACCGGACATTGCCGATGTCACTGCTAGGACAGGGGCAGGGGTCTGCATCATGCATACCGGACGAGGGCGCACACAACGGGCTGATATCGTGGAAGACGAACGCGCGTTTTTTGCAAAGTCGCTGGACATTGCGCATAAGGCTGGTGTCGCGCCGGAACATATCGTCCTCGATCCCGGTTTCGGGTTTGCCAAGGAAACGACGGACATCAATGTCGAACTGATGAACCGGTTCGGAGAACTCTTCGAACTTGGCTATCCGCTTCTGGCCGGAACCTCGCGCAAGCGGTTTCTAGGCAACCTGACGGGGCGAGAGGCCGCGGAAAGAGATGTGGCGACGGCCGCGACAACGGCTCTATTGCGGATGGCAGGCGCGGCGATTTTCCGCGTCCATAATGTCAAAGCAAACCGCGACGCACTTGCCGTCGCCGATGCCATGATTGAAATGCGGTAGACGAGCGGAGGCCGCCCAAATGACACGCTATACAATCCATATGAAAAACTGCGCATTCTTCGCGCGCCACGGTGTCTTTGAGGAAGAGGCTGTCCTGGGTCAGCGCTTTTTTGTCGATGCGGTCTTCGATGTGGAACCGGACCACGCGCTGGATGAGGACCGGCTGGAGGGTACGGTTGACTATGGCGCAGTCTTCGTGACCATCGAAAAGGTGATCACCGGCAAGCGCCGCTTTCTGATCGAAGCGCTGGCCGAAGATGTGGCAAAGGCAGTCTGTGCCGAGTTTCCACAGATCCTCAAAGCACGTATCACCGTGCGCAAGCCGAATGCGCCGGTGCCAGGCGTGATCGACTATGTCGAGGTCAGCCTCGATTATGTGCCTTGAAACCGGCCATGGCGGTAAAGGCAAATATCGGACTGGGGGGAAATATCGGCGATCCGCGCGCCGCGATGGCGGCTGCACTTCGCCAATTGGATGCACATGCCGAATGCGGCGTCACCAATGTTTCGCGCCTTTACCGTACGCCACCCTGGGGCAAGACGGATCAGGCCTGGTTCTTCAATGCTGCGGCAGAGATTGAAACGAGCCTGGCGCCGGAGGCTCTGCTGGACCTTTGTCTCGATATTGAGCGTGGCATGAAGCGAGAGCGCGTGGTCCGCTGGGGTCCGCGAACGATCGACCTTGACGTGCTGACATATGGCGACAGTGAAATTCGCAGTGACCGGCTTTCCGTGCCGCACCCGCATCTGCATGAACGCGCCTTCGTGCTGATGCCGCTTTGCGATTATGCAGGTGATCTGGTGATCGCGAACAAAACCGCCAGCGCGTGGCTCACGTCAGCCGACACGGCGGGAATTGAAGTGGCAGACGAAGACCGCCAATGGTGGAAGGCTGCCTGAAGGGACAGCCTACTGGTTGGCAGCGGCAACGTCTTCCAGATTGCGGTTCAGGGTCATGCCGATAACGGGGACATAGGTGTCCTCCACCTTGATCGAGATCGTGACATTCAAGATGTCGGCACCCTTCATTCGGGCAATCATCGCGCCGGTCAGGTTCTTGCGGTTGAGACCGACAATCACCTTGTTGCCGCTCACGTTACCGGAGATGATGTCGAGCCCCTTGCCGTCTGCGCCGTCCAGGAACGTACCCTTGTAGGTATTGCCAGCGCGCGCGATGGTCGCCTTCATCGGCTGGTTGAAAATGCCGACGCGGCATGTGCCGTCCAGAACGAGACCGGCCTGCCCGGCAGGGTTGGGCTCACCCTTGAGGTCACAATTGAACTTCGTGCCCTTGTATTTGCCGGCAACAATTTCGCCAGGCCCTTTCCAGTTTCCGCCTGCCTTGGAGAAAAAGACGTTATCGCCTGCTTCTGCTGACGAAACGGAGGCCAAGGCTGCCATGGAAAACGCGGCAAACGCGGTGGAAATTCTGGATATGCTGGACACGGTGGCAACCCTCAACATGCGGCAACTGGATACTGCCACAAAAGATGAATGATATTGGTTAATGGTCCGTTGCCGGTCAAGTGGCCGATACCCTGGACGACGTCGCAATGCTTCTGGCGACGCGCTTGAAAACTACACCGATTCAAGAGCTTGCGATAGGGGGAAGACTTCGTGAGTTTTTTCTAATGTGCAGGGTTTTCAGCTGCTTTTTTCCGAGATGCGAATCGCGGTCAGAAAATCGGTCACTTTTGGCCGCTTTTCTGCCACAAACTCCATTGGGCGGGCCAGCTCCATGGCGGCAACACCGACGCGCGCGGTCATCAGGCCATTGGCAACACCTTCGCCGAGTCGGGCTGAAATTTTCGAGGCGAGCCCATGGCCAAGGACCTGCTGAACAAGACTGTCGCCAAGCGCGATCGTTCCGGTCACGGCGAGATGGGCGACCACGGCGCGCAACAGTCGGATCAGGCCGAAGAAGCCGGGCCGCCCGCCGTAAAGCGCAGACAAGGCCCTGACGAGCCGGGCCGCTTCAAAAAGCACATAGCCAATATCGGTGAGTGCGCGCGGGCTGATGGCGGTGACCACTGATACACGCCGCGCCGCATTGGAAATGAGCCGCCGCGCTTCCCGGTCGAGCGGTTTCATCAGTTCCATCTCGGCCAGCCGCACCAGACCGGCGCTATCCATGAGGTCATCCATGGAATCGTCAATGACGGCGCGCCCGCCCGCCGTCTGTGGTGTTGACGCGAGATGATCACAAAGCGCCTTGACGGCAGCTTTCGCCTCTTTTTCGCCGGTCGTTGGAGAGATGTCCGCAAGGCGGGTGCGCAGCTGTTCGACGTTGCGAAGGCTGGCCAGCCCCCAGACTTCGCGCGCCACGATACCGATGACGGCTACCACGAGCACGCCGAGTGCCACCGCAGCGGTATAGCCGAGCCAGTCGGACCGGCTGAAGAGATTGCGGATCAGCTGGTCGGCCCAAAGACCAAAGGCAAAGGACAACACCACGCCAAGCGCGGTACCGGCAATCTTGAAGAGGGGAAAGCGTTTTGGCGGCGGCGGCACGTCTGGCAGCGATGTGGCCTTGTCCGGTTCGGCAAACGGGTCTTCCGTTTCATGAACAATGTCCAACGTGCCCTCAAAGGTCTGCGGTGGACGCGACGGCGAGGCTTTCGGCGCATCATCCAGCGCAAAAGCGGCGGGCCGGCGATGTTCGCTTTTTTTCTCCGTCATGCCAATTCATCTCCGATGAGAAACTGTAGCGCCCGGTCGAGGCGGATATGCGGCAGGCTGACCTCAAGCGCGGCCTTGCCGGTTTCCGGTTCGGGCGGACGGAAGCGCACAATGTTGATCGCAGGCTTATCATCCTCACCATGATCGGCCACATGAGAGAACAACAGCCCCGGTTTTTCCGGCAAGTCACCCGGAAAGACGGCGGTGGTCTTCTTGCCGTCGAATGTCTCGCCATTGATGGTTTCGCCGGCAATGGGGGTGCCGGTAATCACCGGCAGGTCATGGCCGTTGCTGCGCACCCGCGCTTCCTTTGTTGCGCGCACGGATGCCATGGCAAGCACATCGATGCCGGCACCGGTCGAGCCGATGCGGGAAAGCGCACGCTGCACGATGCGGCGTGTGATGGCCTCCAGCCGGTCATGGCTTTCGTGGTGCAGGTGATCGGCCTTGGCCGCGGCAATCAGAACCTTGTCGATGTGGCGGGTGAAGAGGGAGGACAGGAAATCATTCTCTCCGATGCGGAATGTGGAGAGGATTTCGACAAGCGCTGCCTCCAGATCATTGATGGCTTCCGGCCCGCGGTTGACCGCACTCAACGTATCGACGATGACGATCTGCCGGTCGAGCCGGGCGAAGTGATTGCGAAAGAAGGGTCTTACGACCACATTTTTGTACGCTTCGAAACGCCGCTCCATCATTGCCTGGAGAGAACCTTTGGGCGGTGTGCCCTCTGCAAGACGGGTGAGTGGCGCAAATGTGAGTGCAGGCGAACCTTCAAGATCCCCCGGCATAAGAAAACGTCCCGGCGGCAACATGGATAGCGCATGTTCATCCGCCCGGCAGGCCCTCAGATAATCCGCAAAGGCGGCTGCGATTTCGCGAACGGCACTTTCGTCGGCAGGCGCTGACGGATCAAGCTTGTCGGCAAGCTCACGCCATTGCGCGGCCAGCGGAGCACGGGCGGCGTTCTTCGACAATGTGTCTGCCTGCCGCGAAAACGCGGTAAAATCCTGCTGCAAAAGCGGCAGGTCGAGCAGCCACTCGCCGGGATAATCGACGATATCAAGCGAAAGCTTGCCCGGACGGAACACACGGCTCCAGCCGCTGGCGCTTTCAAAATGGATTGTGAGCCTCAGTTCGGAAATCGCGCGGGTCGATTGAGGCCAGATGCGCTTTTCGATCATGTCGACAGCGTGGTCTTCATATTGAAAACGCGGCACAGCATCATCCGGCTGCGGGTCGAGATGGACCGACGATATGCGCCCCGATTGCATGGCTTCGAAAAGCGGCAGGCGGCTGCGGTTTAAAAGAGCGTGGACGAGAGCGGTGATGAAGACCGTCTTTCCCGAACGAGAAAGGCCGGTCACGCCGAGGCGAATGGTGGGATCGGTGATATCGCGTGCGCGGTCTGTAAGATTATGCAGCGCAAGCGCTGCTTCATCGCCAATCGTCGTCAGAAAAGATGCCAAATCCCATCACCCGAAAATGTCTCGTGAAATCCATATATGCGGGAGAGGGCGGCTTTTAAAGGGCGGAGGTCGGCTGATAGAAATGGTCGAGATGCCATTTGCTGTCGCGCCCCGAGCCGGCTTCGCGATGCAAAATGGCAATGGCTCCCGTGGTGTAACCGAGGAAGTCCTGCTCCTGGCCATGCACCATGAAGGCAAATATATCTTCGATCATGGGATTGTGGCCGATGATCATGAGTGGCCCGCCCTGTTCGTGCGAGGTTACGATGTCCGCATAAATCGGCAGACCGCCATCGTAAAGGTCGCCATCGAAGATGACATCTGGCTTGCCCGTCCAGCGCTTTTCCAGCTCGACCAGCGTATCCCGACAGCGTGCCGCAGGCGAACAAAGCACCCGTTCTGGCATGATGCCCAATTCGGTGATGCGTTCGGCCATTTCGACCGCCTCTGCCTGACCGCGCGCATCAAGCTTGCGGTCAAGATCGTTCTCGCCAGGTTCCGGCCATGCCGCATGGGCGTGGCGCACCAATATGATTGTCGAGTGTTCGCGTTCCATGTCCGTGGCGGGTTCTGTTTCCATAGGTATTACAGTCCATTGTGCTGTCTCGAATTGCAAGGGTGGTTTTGTCTTATGGTAAAGAGCCATCAATGAGGCGGGCAGGATTGTTTCTGTGGGTTTTGGCGCAAACGGTCTGGCCTTGGCATTTGATGTGCTAAAAGTCCGGCATTCCTTTTCCGGGAATCAAGAAGCAGCACATCATCAGTGAAGAAAAGGCGGGACGTGACGGCGCGTATCGACATGGGAATGGCCAGCGGCTCCTCAATGGGGCTCGATCTGGAAGAATTGCTCGCAACACGCCTGTTGGTGCAGGGCAATTCCGGATCGGGAAAGTCGCACCTGTTGCGCCGGCTTCTCGAGCAGAGCGCCGAATGGGTTCAGCAGGTGATCATTGACCCCGAGGGCGACTTCGTGACGCTGGCCGAGAAATACGGCCATATTGTCGTTGACGGCGAGCGCACCGAGGGCGAGCTCGTCGGAATTGCCAACCGTATCCGTCAGCACCGCGTATCCTGTGTCTTGACCCTGGAAGGGCTGGACGTGGAAAACCAGATGCGGGCGGCGGGCTGGTTTCTCAATGGCCTGTTCGATGCTGACCGCGATTATTGGTATCCGGCTCTGATCGTGGTGGACGAGGCGCAGATGTTTGCCCCTGCCGTTGGCGGCGATGTGCCGGACGACGCACGCAAACTGTCGCTGGGCGCCATGACAAACCTCATGTGCCGCGGCCGCAAACGCGGATTGGCCGGCGTCATCGCCACGCAGCGGCTCGCCAAACTGGCCAAGAACGTGGCCGCGGAGGCCTCCAACTTCCTGATGGGCCGCACGTTTCTCGATATCGATATGGCGCGCGCCGCAGACCTTCTCGGCATGGAGCGGCGTCAGGCCGAAATGTTCCGCGACCTGCAACGCGGCGCATTCGTGGCGCTGGGACCAGCGCTCTCGCGCCGCCCGGTTTCGGTCAATATCGGCCCGGTGGAAACATCGGCGCGTTCCTCGAGCCCGAAACTGATGCCGCTGCCGGATGCCAAGCCGGATGTGGATGTCGAGGATCTGATCTTCACGCCCAGCGCCGACGAGCTTCGCGATCCGCCTAAACGCCGGCCCGCGCCACAGCCGCGACCGTCCACCGATATCCTGGCTGAACTGTCACGCGCGGCACCCGCCGCCGCTCTGGAGACAGTGCCTGAGCGACCGGCGGCGGCAGCGCTTGACCCGGCTGAGCGGGAAGAACGGCTGAACGCGGTTCTGGATGAAATCCTGAGCAATCCGGACGCCGGTTTCCGCTCCGACGCAGAACTCTATCAGGATTTTCTGGTGCGCGCGCGTATGCGCCGCATTGCCGGTAACCCGATGTCGCTTTCCGACTTTCGCCGCCGCGCGGCCATCAGCCGTTCCGGCGTGGATGAAGAAACGGCCCAGAGCGAAGCATGGGGCAAGGTGCTGGAACTGTCTGGCCGCGTGACCGACGATCTGCAGGGCGTTTTCCTGTTGATGGCAAAGGCCGCCCTCTTGGGCGAGCCATGCCCGCCGGATGCCGCGATTGCGCGCGTTTACGGAACACATTCGGCGCGCCGCGCCCGCCGGCTTCTGAGCTATTTTGAAGAGCAGGGGCTGATCGTGCTGCATACGGATTTTTCAGGCAAACGCATTGCCGCTTTCCCCGATCTGGACGCGGAGACGGCTCCCGGCAATCCAGACGCCGCCGACGAGGTGCTGGCGGCGGAATAGATATCAATGCGTTATACTGTTGGAAAACAGGTTGACGATCAAAATGCCGACGATAATGAAGCCAAGCCCGATGACCGCAGCCAGATCAAGATGCTGGCGGAAGGCAAACCAGCCGATGGCCGAAACCAGCACGATCCCGAAGCCGCTCCAGATCGCATAGGCGATGCCGACCGGAATGGTGCGCACCGACACGGACAAGAGATAGATCGCCACAGCATAGCAGATCAGGCAAAACACGGTGGGCCAAAGCCGGGTGAACTGCTCGGTATTTTTCAACAGCGATGTGCCGACGACTTCAAAGACGATTGCGGCCAGAAGCACGGCGTAGGTCATGATGGGCTGCGGCATGGAAGATCCTGAAAGGCCTGGAGAGATTTTTGCGCACATTGTCCGGCGCACGAACCCAGCCATAGCGCACCCGAAAATCTTGCGCCAGAACAATTCTACAAGAACAAGTTTCTCAGTGTGAGCCGCTGCTGGAAAACAGGTTGACGACCGTGATGCCTGATACGATCAGCCCAAGGCCGATGATGGCGCCGGCATCCAGCGTTTCGTTGTAGAATATCCAGCCGATCAACGCGACAATGACGACGCAGGCCGCACTCCAGATCGCATAGGCAATACCCACCGGCATGGTTTTCAGGGAAAGCGTCAAAAAGTAGATTGAGCCGATGAAAAGCGCGAGACAGAGAATGGTCGGCAGCGCACGCGTAAACTGTTCCGATTGCTTGAGCAGGAACATCCCGAAAACCTCGAGAACAATGGCAGCAAATAAAGCAGCATAGGCGGCAAGCGCTGGCGACATGGAGGGGGTCTCGTCTACTTGTCTGCCACCTGTGCCGAGTGGGGCTTGCCGAGGTATTTGTCGAGAAGGCCGGCCATCTCCTTGTCGCGCTCAGCGGCTGTCTTGCCGCCCATGACCACGGCAACGACTTCCTTGCCGCCGTTCCTGGCCGAGGTGACGAGATTGTAGCCTGAGGCTTCCGTGTAGCCGGTCTTGATCCCGTCGACGCCCGGATAACGCTTCAACAGGCCGTTGTGACCGCGCAGCTTCATGCCGCGGAAGGTCATGTATTTCTCCGAGAACAGCTTGAACTCTTCCGGATAGTCACGCTTGAGCGCTATGCCGAGTTTGGCCATATCGACAGCAGTGGTCACCTGGTTGGGGTCGGGTAGACCGGCGGGATTGGTGAAGACCGTGTCACGCATGCCCAGTTGATGCGCACGCTCGGTCATCAACTTGCCAAAGGACGCCTCCGAACCGGCCAGATGTTCACCCATGGCGACAGCCGCATCATTGGCGGAAATCACGATCATGCCGAGAACGGCCTCCTTGACCGTGATGGTGCGGCCCGCACCGATGGCAAATTTGTAAGGGTCCTTGCTTTCGGCATTTTCGGACAGAACGATCTTGCTATCCCAGGAAAGCGCGCCCTTATGCAGCGCCTCGAAGGTCAGATAAAGCGTCATCATCTTGGTGAGCGAGGCCGGATAGACCAGCGCATCGGCATTTTCAGATTCCAGTATCTGTCCCGATGTCGTATCGACGATCACATGGGCCGTATTGGCGTGGGCAAGCGAGGCGGCAAGCAAAATGGTGGCACCGAGGGCCGCGCCGGCGGCCTTGGCAAAAATGCGCAATATCATGATCTGTCCCGATAGTTTGGTCGGCTTTTTGTTTTAAGCGGCCTTTAAGCGTCAAGGCAAGGCCGCAATTTCCTGTCGCCCATGATCAAGTTTCATGGCCCTTTTGCGGCGCTGGCCTTTTTCACGACAACATGCCGCAGGTTTTCAACACCCGGTTCGAAATCAGGCTGCCTTTTCCTCCCAGATCTTCATCAGTTCCACGATCGTCTTGACTGCCTTTTCCATGTCCTGAACGCTGATCCATTCGAGTGGCGAGTGATAGGCATGGCCGCCGGTGAAGATGTTGGGGCAGGGCAGGCCCATATAGGAGAGGCGCGAACCGTCTGTGCCGCCGCGAATACTGCCAAGCCGGGGCTCCATGCCCGCGCGCCGCACGGCTTCAACGGCATAATCGACGATCTCCGGGTTCTGATCGAGGACCGCCTTCATGTTGCGGTACTGCTCGCGAACGGAGAAGGTGTAGGTAGAGCCCGGATAATCCGCCATCACCGACTGCACGATGTTGCGAACCAGATCTTCTTTTTCCGTCAGACCCTGATCGTTGAAATCGCGGATGATGAGGCCGATATGGGCTTTTTCCATCGCGCCGCTCAGGTCTGTCGGGTGAATGAAGCCCTCTTTGCCGCTGGTGCGTTCAGGCGAAACGCGGCGCGGCAGGCGGGCGATAATGTCGCCTGCAATCTTGATGGCATTTTCCATCTTGTCCTTGGAATAGCCCGGATGCATGGCAACGCCGGTGATCGCAATATCGACGGCGTCGGCAGAAAAGGTCTCGTTTTCGATGCCGCCAGCTGTGCCGCCATCCATTGTATAGGCAAAGCGCGCGCCGAGTTTTTCGAAATTCACCTTGTCGGCGCCGCGCCCGATTTCCTCGTCCGTGGTGAAAAGCAGCTTCATCGTGCCGTGTTTCACATCCGGATTGTCGAGAAAGAACTGCGCGGCAGACATGATTTCCGCAATGCCGGCCTTGTCATCAGCACCAAGCAGGGTGGTGCCGTCCGTTGTGACGATATCGTGGCCGATCTGGTTCTTCAGTTCCACCTGACTTTCAACGCGGATGACCTGATTGCTATCGCCCGGCAATCGGATGTCACCGCCCTGATAGTTCTTCACCACCTGCGGTTTGACGCCGGTACCGGAAAAATCAGGCGCAGTGTCCATATGCGAGCAGAAGCAGATGACCGGCACATCCTTGTCCGTGTTGGCGGGCAGCGTTGCATAAACATTGCCGTGCTCGTCCAAATGCGCATCCGTCAAGCCCATGGCGAGGAGTTCTTCAACAAGAACGCGCCCGAGGTCTTTCTGCTTTTCCGTGGATGGCTGCGCCGAAGACGTGGGGTCGGATTGGGTGTCGATCTGAACGTAACGGAGGAAGCGGGAAAGGACGGTGTCGGTCATGAAAATACCCGGATTTTGATTGGTCTGGAAACGTGGCGCGGTTGCCTGGAAAACGACCATAGGCATAGCAATGCATCTAGATGTTGTCCAACAAACTTGCTGCAGGCGACAACGGTCGGCGAACGCAAACAGCCGGTGGTCTCGGACTCTCTTCAAGACGATTAGATGACAAAAATCATGTAAACGTGTCACGCCTTAGAGGAAATTGTCTGTCGATCGTATCCTGACGCACGAATTCTATGGCGTTTTGGTCTCAATCAGGCACAGGTTATTCCAATAATCGGCGTGCATACTGCGTTGGGCTTTGCTGTGGCCTGGCAGGTGATTTGTGAACTGTTTCGGATTTACGCATTTCCAGCGCCGCTCCATCAAAGGAGTGCAGCGCAAATGGGGGCCCTGATGCAACTGTGGCGGCAGTTTCTCTTTGCGGCAAGCATGCTCTTGGCACTTGCTCTGCCATTCTCTTCATTTGCAGGTGGAACCGGCGGCATGGAGGTGGTGCCTCTGTGGCATAGCCATCAGTGGCGTGGCGGCCCGAAGGGTGCGGCAACCGAAACCGCTCGCGGTTTTGTCAAGAATGTCGCCAATCCCGATATCCGCGCGTTTCTGCCGGAAAAGCCCAATGGTGCCGGCGTATTGGTCATGCCGGGCGGCGGTTACAAGGCGATTTCGCGCAGAGACGAGGGCTACGCCGCCGCCAAATGGCTGAACGAGCGAGGCTATGCCGCATTCGTCTTGACCTACCGCCTGCCGCGCGAAGGCTGGGACGATGGTGTGATTGTATCGCTGCAGGACGCCCAGCGCGCGATCCGCGTGATACGCTCCATGGCCTCTCGCTTCGGCATCAAGTCAGAACGCCTTGGCGTGCTCGGCTTTTCGGCGGGCGGACATCTGGCAGGCCTGACAGCCCTTCGCTCCGGGTTCCGCTCCTATGCAAGTGTCGACGAAATCGACAAGCTCTCCGCCAAGCCCGATTGGGCAGCACTCATCTATCCGGTCATCACGCTCAAGCCGCCCTATCAGCGAAGCTCAACGTTCAAACAGATGCTTGACCCTTCACCAAGTGCCGAGCAGATGATGAAATGGTCTGTCGAAACCTATGTCGATCATCAGGCACCGCCGTTTTTGCTCGTGCACGCCGACGATGATCCGTCAGTAGATGTGCATCACAGTCGCATCATGAAGAAATATTGCGACGCGGCCAAGGTGCCGGCTGAACTGGTGGAACTTCCCGCTGGCGGACACGGCTTTGGCATGAGCAGACCGGGTGCGCCAAGTTTCGGCTGGAGTGCAAAGCTCGAAACCTGGTTGAAGCAGGTGGACAAACCGTCTTCCGAAACCGCGCGACTTTGAAACGCCTGAAAGTCGCTCAGCGCGGTGGCTGGTAGGCGCTTTCTTTCGGCCACGGCCAATCGCCGAGCAGCGCCATATCGGGCCTGAAGATTTCGACCTTGAGCGGGTAACAGGCAGCAGCATCGCTGGAATGGGATGAACTGCAATCGCCACCGGGGCAAGCCGACAGGGCTCCTAGAAGATCGATTTCGGCGAAAAATTCGAGATAGTCACCGGGACGAACCGGGCTTGCCTTCATGAAATATTGATGCGTGTCCTTGGTGAAACCGGTGCACATGAAGACGTTCAGAACGTCGTGCACATATTTCTCCGCTTCCGCGAAACCGAACCCCTTGGCGACCGCCAATGCATTGCAGAGATTGGAATGGCAGCAGTGATGATAATCGTCGCCGCTCAGAAGTCGGTTTGTATAAGGATCGCAACGCGTACCGATCACATCATGAACGCTGCCGCCATCCGCATCAAACCCGTACCAGCCGAGCGTGTCGTGCGTAATGGTCGCCATGGGACGCAGAGAAGGCATGGAACTCCATAAGCGATGGCCGGTGGTGACATGGGTGGCATGAAGCTGGCGTGTCTTGCCGCTGAAGAAACGTTCGCTCAGGTCTTTGGCGTTCCAGAGATTGAGGTCGCCGACTTGCGGACCATCAATGCTGACGATCCGTGCGAAATGGCCTTCTGGCACTGAAAAGGTCGAAGCCTCACGCGGCGGCACGATCACCTCATCAATCTTGGCAAGCGTTTGCCGCGCCTGTTCAAGCAGACCCATATTCGGCTGTGGCAATTGCGAAACCGGGTAGCAGATGACCGGCTTGGCAGCCTGCCGTTCGGCAGCATCGGCGGGCGCGGCGATTGTGTTTTCCGTGTTCATCAAAATCTCTTTCCCCGGGACCTTTGAAAATGTCGCGCTAAGGTGCACAAGGGTTTTGGCGAAAGCAATATGCCAGCAGTGTGATACCGGCTTGAATGATCCAATGGAGGCGAAATGAATTCCAATCTGCTCAAGTGTGTACTGGCTGCGTGTCTGTATGCGTTTGCATGTCCCGCGACCTTGCTGGCCAAAGAGCCCGGCTCGAAGATTGAGGCCGTGAACGAGCTTCTCGACAGGGCAGGACTGAACACGCCGCCTGTGGCCTACGAGGCTGTGCTCGGCCCGCCGATCTCCATCTACAGGCAGAGGGAGGGCGCACCGCTGCGCCACATACGCTATGAGGATGGCCACGGTATCAGGCTGCAGATTGCACTGGTGAATGAACAGGTTTTCTCGATCTCCGGCTTTGACTCGGGATCAAACCTGCGCATTCCGAAGCTTAACATGGGGAGCAAGAGCCGCAGCGGAGAAGAAAAGACCTACACAAAACTGTCCGACTTCACCGTCAGCGATGCGCTTTATCAATGCGGCGGTGCCCATGGCTCGATGTCGGCAGGCAAAGCGGGCAATTTCTTTGTCGGGCCCTGCTATTTTGGACGGCCAGGGGGCTACGCCCAGTTTTATTTCATCTTCTATCCGCAAGAAGACACGAGCGAAGCCTGTATAACCATGATTTTTAGGGCTGCAGAAATCGAGCCGGACAAGCTCGGCGCATGTGAACATGAAAAGCTCTCGCCCGTCGGATTCATGGTCTATAAGGACGACGAGCTGCCGGAAGGTTTTGATGCCGAAGAGGCGGCTCATGACGCGCTGGACCGATTCATCGGTGTGCTCAACGGGGATTATGATTGAGCCGAAGCCCATGATGCGCGCATTTTCGTGTGCGATGCTTGACTTTCCGCCCCGTTGCCCCTAAAGACCGCGCCAACGCCGGAGGCCCAGTGTTTCCGGTGTTTTTAATGACATGTCCCGTGGCCGCTTCGAGCGCAGATTCGCAAGCAGCCTGTCAGGACCTCCAAAACGGGGTTCAGAGGAGGGCGTGTTTCCTTCAACTGGTTTGGCAACAAACCGGCATAAAAACTTGTTATAAGAAAGGAAATGCGATGAGCAAGCGCAACGCATCCAAGTATAAAATCGACCGCCGCATGGGCGAAAACATCTGGGGTCGTCCGAAGTCTCCGGTCAACCGCCGCGAATATGGTCCGGGTCAGCACGGTCAGCGCCGCAAGGGCAAGCTTTCCGACTTCGGTGTTCAGCTCCGCGCCAAGCAGAAGCTCAAAGGCTACTACGGCGAAATCCGCGAAAAGCAGTTCCGCGCGATCTTCGAAGAAGCCAACCGCCGCAAGGGCGACACGGGTGAAAACCTGATCGGCCTGCTGGAAAGCCGTCTTGATGCGATCGTTTACCGCGCCAAGTTCGTTTCGACCGTGTTCGCCGCCCGCCAATTCATCAACCACGGCCACGTGAGCGTGAACGGCGTGAAGGTCAACATCCCGTCTTACCGCTGCAAGGCCGGCGACGTGATTGAAGTTCGCGAAAAGTCCAAGCAGCTCGTCATCGTTTTGGAAGCTTCGCAGCTCGCAGAGCGCGATGTTCCGGACTATATCGACGCCGACCACAACAAGATGAGCGCAACCTTCGTCCGCGTTCCGTCGCTCTCTGACGTACCGTACCCGGTCGTCATGGAACCGAACCTCGTCGTCGAGTTTTACTCACGTTAATTCGAGGTCCGATTTCGGATTTTGGAAAAGCCGCCCTCGGGGCGGCTTTTTTCGTTTTGTTTGCAGCGCAAGATGCGCTATGGCCTGCACGCAGACCAAGGGGCGCAAATATGCTGATGGAAAATCCGCAAATTGATGAAAACGATGGCGGCTTTGCAGGCGACCCATCCATGGCGGCCCTCTTTCGCCACGCACCCGACAGCAACAATTTCAACAAGCTGAGAAAGCGTCTTTTGCGCAATACACGCCAGGCGCTGGACGACTATGGCATGCTGAACGGCCAGAAACGCTGGTTGGTGGCGCTGTCCGGCGGCAAGGACTCCTACGGCCTTTTGGCCCTGCTGATGGAGCTGAAATGGCGCGGCCTGCTGCCGGTTGATCTGGTTGCCTGCAACCTCGATCAGGGGCAGCCGAATTTTCCCAAACACATTCTGCCCGATTATCTGGCCTCGCTCGGGATCGAATACCGGATCGAATATGAGGATACCTATTCGATCGTGAAGGAGAAGATGCCGGAAGGGGCGACTTACTGCTCGCTCTGTTCGCGGCTGAGACGCGGCAATCTCTACCGGATTGCCCGTGAAGAAGGATGTGACGCGCTGGTGCTGGGCCACCACCGTGAGGATATTCTGGAAACCTTTTTCATGAACCTCTTCCACGGCGGCAAGATGGCCACCATGCCGCCGAAGCTTCTCAATGATGAGGGCGATCTGATGGTGCTCCGGCCGCTCGCACTCTGCGCCGAAGATGACCTCGCAAAATTTGCCGGCGCCATGCAGTTTCCCATCATCCCGTGTGATTTGTGCGGCTCGCAGGATGGCTTGCAGCGCAACGCGATGAAGGCAATGCTGGCCGATATGGAAGCGAAGATGCCGGGCCGCAAGGACGTGATGCTGCGCGCCATGGCAAACATCAACCCGTCGCATATGCTCGATAAAAAGCTTTTTGATTTCGCAAGTCTTGAACCAAAGGAATGATGGAAAATGACATCTGCCGTGCCGCTAGAAGCCCTGTGTGATCTCTTACGGCGGGCGGCAAAAGCCGAAATCATGCCGCGCTTCCGCAATCTGGGCGAGGGGCAGGTCCGTGCCAAATCCGAGGCGAGTGACCTTGTGACCGAGGCAGACGAATCCGCCGAACGGTTCATGCGCGGTGAAATCGGTGACATCGTGCCGGGCGCGCTTTTCATCGGTGAAGAATCCGTTGCAGCCGATGCGGCCCTTCTTGGCCGACTGAAGGACGCGGAGACCGCCATTATCGTCGATCCGGTGGATGGAACCTACAATTTCGCCGCCGGTGTGCCGCTCTTCGGCGTGATGCTCTCGATGGTCCGCAACGGCGAGACGGTTGCGGGCATCATTTATGATCCGGTGGGCGATGACTGGTTCGTTGCCGAAAAGGGCGCTGGCGCGTTTCGCATAACCCCTGACGGGTCAAGAAGCAGGCTGGCAGTGGCAGAGCCGCTGCCGCTCGAGCAAATGGTCGGCACGGCCTCCATCGGCTTCCTGTTCGGCAATCAGCGTGCACAGGTGCTGAGCAATCTGGCGCGCGCCCGCAGCTTTTTCAATTACCGCTGCGCGGCCCATGAATATCGTGTTTTGTCCGCTGGCGTCACCCAATTCACCATCTACAACAAGCTGATGCCCTGGGACCACCTGGCGGGCGTTCTGATCCATCAGGAAGCAGGCGGATATGCGGCCAAATTCGACGGCTCGCCTTATCTGCCGACCGATACGGATGGCGGCCTGATTGCGGCAGTCGACAAGGAAAGCTGGAAGCTCATCCTCAAGGAGATCATCGAGCGCGGTGCATGACGTTAGGCAAGGTATTGTGCCTACGGCACAACCAGGAATGTAAACAAAACCTTCGACAAGCGAAATTTTACTTCTTAAAGTTTCGGCGAATGGGAGGAAAAAGAATGCGGAAAATATGGATGCGGCTTGCAGCAGTGGGCCTGGTTTTGGGAACGACGTTTAATATGGCTGCTGCAGCAGATGAACTGCCGATCGTGTTCGTGCATGGCGACAGCGACACGGCGGCCCTCTGGATTGCGCCGATCTGGCGCTTTGAAAGCAACGATTATCCCGCAGACCATCTGTTCGCCGTAGACATTCCCCATCCCCAGGCGCGCGCCGATGTCAGTGTTGCCGAAGACAATCGTTCCTCACCGGAAGATGCCGCAAAGGCCGTTGCTGCTGAGGTCGATGAGGCGCTTGCAGCCACCGGTGCAAAGAAAGTGATTCTGATCGCCAATTCGCGCGGCTGCCAGACCTCACGCAATTACGTGAAAAATTTCGGCGGCGCTGAAAAGGTCGCCAAGATGGTGCTGACCGGCTGCGTGCATCATGGTGTCTTCGTTGCGCCCGGCTTTGCAGAAGGCTCGGAATATAACGGCGCAGGCAAATTCCTGAAGGCGTTGAATGCCACGCCCGAGGTACCAGCCGACATTCCGGTGACGCTCATCCGCTCCGACAAGTTCGACCTTTATACCCAGCCGGACGCCCGCTTCATCGGCAATCCGGGCCAACCGACCGGCGTTACCTACGAATCGCAGGAACTGGAAGGCGCTGACAACCATATTCTCGAAGGTGTCGACCACCGCGAAACGGCCTACTCGCCGCAGGCGTTTGAGATCATGTACAAGGCGGTCACCGGCGAGGAGCCGGAGACACTGGATATTGTCAAAGAGGGCGATATCGTTCTGACCGGCAAGATCACCGGATTTGAAAACGGCGCGCCGACGAATATGCCGCTGAATGGTGCGCGGCTAACCGTCTACGCCACAGACGCTGCAACGGGCGCGCGTCTTGCCGCTCCCGTCTATGAAAAGACGGTTGGTGCAGATGGCGTCTGGGGCGATTTCCAAGCCAAGGCGAGCCAGTCTTACGAGTTTGTTATTCAGGCAGACGGCTATCCGTTGACGCGCATTTTCCGCTCGGCCTTTCCGCGGTCGTTCAAATATCTGAATTTGCGGCTTTATCCGGCGCTTGGAGAGGGGTCGGCGGTAAATATCATGCGTCCACGCGGATATATCGGACCCGACGACAAGGCGCTGGTCAACGGCAACCCAATGCCGGATATACCGAGCGACACACCTGTGCCGCATGTGTGGAAGGTGACGATACCCGTTGATGCCAACAAGCAGGAAAGCGTGAAGGCGGAATTCAACGGCGAACGCATCGCAGCCTTGAGCACGGTCGACACCAAGGACACCGTCACCTGGATCGAATTCACGTACTGATTCCAAGCTTGAGCCGCTGAAACGGGCAGCGTGAAGACAACAAAAAAGCGCCGCGCGGGTTAATCGCACGGCGCTTCCTTGAATTCGTTTCGGTCACGCGTCGTAGTCGCCCGAAAGCCTGGTGACCAAACCCATCAGGTGCTCGCGCTCAAAGGCAATGTGCCGTCTGACGCTCTCGAAGAAGCCACGCAACATATAGCCTGCTGCTTCTGCATTGGCAGGCTTGCCGCCGACTGCCATCTTGTGCAAGAGGTCGAGAAGCTCCTCGGCGAAACATTCATCCTCCACGTGCTCGAATTTGAGCCGGTTGAGTGTTTCGCGCAAATCCTCCCGATCCGGAAGCTGCGCCTCAAGCCAGGGAAAGAGGGTGTTTTCCTCAAACTCATGGATGCGTTTGATCAGCGAGGGGAGGGATTTTTCCACAGCAAGACATTGGGCTTTATCAACGTCGTCCGGCAGGCTGTCGGCGATCTTTTCAAGGGTGTCGCAAAGCGAAAGCTGTTCGATATGGCCTTGGGTCAGCCAACGCAGCTTGGAAGCATCCATTGTCACGGGGGCTTTGCTTTCCCCGCTTGTCATGACTGCAGAGGTATGGGGCATGCCGATTTCTTCCCAGTTCGTTTTGCAAGAGCTGGTCCTCCAGCTTGGTGTCTTTATGCACGAAATTCCCCATGCTCTGCCTTGATCTAAGTCAAGGTAGGGGCACCCTTCAAATGCGAAGTCTCAGCAAGCCGCGGAAGGCGGGCAGGGATGATTCCTTGCGCGCATTCCGGGGATGATCAGCCAGGACGTTGGGGGAAACCAACAATGACTTATGTATTTGAAACTGTGGCGCTGGCAGCTTTTGCCTTTCTCGCGCTACTCGGAGCGGCTTTCGCACAAGATAGCCTGTTCCAGGCCCACATGTGGGTTCTATTCGCTGTGCTGTTGATCAGCACGGTTCTCATGTTGCGGCGGATTTCGTTTGCGCCTGCCGCAACCGACAAATCCGCCTATATGGACACCGTGGTAAAATACGGTGTTATCGCGACCACGTTTTGGGGTGTCGTCGGCTTTCTGGTCGGCGTTGTGGTCGCTCTGCAGCTCGCATTTCCGGATCTGAACATTGAACCGTGGTTCAACTTCGGCCGTATGCGCCCGCTGCACACATCAGCCGTGATCTTCGCATTCGGCGGTAACGCGTTGATTGCCAGCTCGCTCTACGTGGTTCAGAGAACATCGCGTGTTCGTCTCTTCGGCGGCGATCTCGCATGGTTCGTTTTCTGGGGTTACCAGCTCTTCATCGTACTGGCTGCAACCGGCTATCTTCTGGGCATTACCCAGGGCCGTGAGTATGCCGAGCCGGAATGGTATGTCGATATCTGGCTGACCATTGTCTGGGTTGCCTATCTCGTGGTGTTCCTCGGAACGATCATGACCCGCAAGGAAAGTCACATCTATGTGGCCAACTGGTTCTACCTGTCCTTCATTGTCACCATTGCCATGCTGCACCTGGTGAACAATCTGGCCGTGCCGGTGTCGTTCCTCGGTGTGAAGAGCTACTCGGCTTTCGCAGGGGTGCAGGACGCTCTGACCCAATGGTGGTATGGCCACAATGCTGTGGGCTTCTTCCTGACAGCCGGCTTCCTAGGAATGATGTATTACTTCGTTCCCAAGCAGGCCAACCGTCCGGTCTATTCCTATCGCCTTTCAATCGTGCACTTCTGGGCGCTGATCTTCCTGTACATCTGGGCCGGTCCGCACCATCTGCACTACACCGCTCTGCCTGACTGGGCACAGACACTGGGCATGGTTTTCTCGATCATGTTGTGGATGCCTTCATGGGGCGGCATGATCAACGGTCTGATGACGCTCTCGGGCGCCTGGGACAAGATCCGTACCGATCCGATCATCCGCATGATGGTCATGGCGATTGCCTTCTACGGCATGTCGACCTTCGAAGGTCCGATGATGTCGATCAAGGCGGTGAACTCGCTCAGCCACTACACAGACTGGACCATCGGTCACGTGCACTCTGGTGCGCTCGGCTGGGTCGGCATGATCTCCTTCGGCATGGTCTATTACCTTGCACCGAAGCTGTGGGGCCGCACCCGTCTGTACTCGCTGCGTCTGGTTAACTGGCACTTCTGGCTCGCAACACTCGGCATCGTCGTCTACGCCGCTGTCATGTGGGTTGCCGGTATCCAGCAGGGTCTGATGTGGCGCGAATATGACGAGCAGGGCTTCCTGGTTTACTCGTTTGCCGAATCCGTTGCAGCGATGAAGCCTTACTACATCCTGCGCGCAGTCGGTGGTCTCATGTACCTCACAGGCGCTATCATCATGGCTTACAACGTCTTCATGACGATCATGGGCCACGAACGCAACGAAGCGCCGATCCCGGGTGCAGAACCTGCCATGCAGCCTGCCGAATAAGGAGTTGGACCAATGTCTTTAATGTCAAAACACGAAGTTCTTGAAAAGAACGCGACCCTTCTCCTGGTTGGCTCACTTCTGGTGGTCACAATTGGCGGTATCGTTGAAATCGCGCCGCTCTTCTACCTGGAGAACACGATCGAGAAGGTGGAGGGGATGCGTCCCTATTCACCGCTCGAGCTGGCTGGCCGTGACATCTACGTCCGCGAGGGCTGCTATGTCTGTCACAGCCAGATGATCCGCCCGTTCCGCGACGAAGTGGAGCGTTACGGTCACTACTCTCTGGCAGCGGAATCGATGTTCGATCACCCGTTCCAGTGGGGTTCAAAGCGCACCGGGCCGGATCTGGCCCGCGTGGGTGGACGCTACTCCGACGAGTGGCATGTTCAACACCTGATCGAGCCGCGTGATGTGGTGCCCGAATCGGTCATGCCCAGCTATTCCTTCCTCAAAGACACGCCGCTGGAAATGGCCAATGTGGCGGGTCATCTCAAGGCAAACCAGATGGTCGGAGTTCCTTACTCCGACGAGGCTCTGGAAAATGCCGAGGCTGACCTGGTCGCACAGGCAAATCCGGATGCGGACACGGACGGTCTGCTGGCGCGTTACCCGAAGGCGAAGGTCTCGAATTTCGATGGCGACCCGACGAAACTGACCGAGATGGATGCGCTTGTGGCCTATCTCCAGATGCTCGGCACGCTGGTTGATTTCTCGACCTACGACGATGCCTCGGGCTATCGCTAAGGAGGTGTGAGACATGGAAACTTACACCGCAATGCGCCAATTTGCCGACAGTTGGGGGCTTCTCTTTATGGCTCTCTTCTTCGTAGGCGTCATCCTTTTCGCGATACGCCCCGGCTCCAAGAAACAGGCCGAAGAGGCCGCATCTATCCCTCTGAAGGAGGACTAAGAGATGTCGGAAAAACATGTTGACGAACTCAGTGGCGTTGAGACCACAGGCCATTCCTGGGACGGTATCAAGGAACTGAACAATCCGCTGCCCAGATGGTGGGTTTACACCTTCTATCTGACCATTGTGTGGGCCATCGGCTACACGATTGTCTACCCGGCCTGGCCCTTGCTGAACAGCGCCACCGCAGGCATCTGGGGCTGGAGCAGTCGTGCAGAGCTGACCGAAGAAGTCGCTGCCGCAAAAGCCTCGCAGAAGGTCTATCTGGACAAGATCGCCGCCACGGACGTGACGGAAATCGCTGCTGATCCGGAATTGACCCAGTTTGCTCTGGCCGGTGGTGCAGCTGCCTTCAAGGTGAACTGCACGCCCTGCCATGGTTCGGGTGCTCAAGGTGGGGTCGGCTACCCGAACCTCAACGATGACGATTGGCTGTGGGGTGGCGACGTTGAAGCCATCTATACCACCATCGCCCACGGCATCCGCGATACATCGGACGACGATACCCGCATCTCGGAAATGCCGGCATTCGGCGACATTCTGCAGCCTGAGGAAATCAAGCAGGCCGCAGCCTATGTCTACAGCCTGAGTGGTGGCACACCTGCCGATCCGTCTCTTGTAGAACCGGGCAAGACGGTGTTTGCCGACAACTGTGCGGCCTGCCATGGCGAAAACGCAGAAGGTGGACGTGACTTCGGTGCACCGAACCTGTCTGATGCGATCACGCTGAAGGCTTCGACCGAGCCGCAGATCGTGGCACAGATCACCCAGCCGAAACATGGTGTCATGCCCGCTTGGGCCGGACGCCTGGGCGAAGCAACGGTCAAGGAACTTGCCGTCTACGTCCATTCGCTGGGTGGTGGCGAATAAGCCTTACCTGAACCAATCTTGAGAAAATGCCGCCCGCCTGTCTCAGGCGGGCGGTTTTCGTTTGGCGCTCAAGCCGGATGGAAAACCGGAAATAAATCAGGTGTTTGATCTGAATCAATGAGGCGGGATTAAGGCTGGTGGATAGTACATCCATCGCCGGTGATTGCCGCATGGTTTTTCACAGGCTGGCCTGCAGATGACGCGGGCCTACTCTTCTCTCCAGCATGATTTAATCATGCCCCTTGCCACGCCCAAACGGCGTGGCTTTTTTGTTTGGATTGAAACACATATAAATAAAACTATTTGTATGCGGCAGATTGTCCTGACTTGACTTAAGTCAAGGTTGGATTGCGGCCCAGATGCGAAAAGCATTGCAAGAATTCCCGCGGAATGCGTGTCGATTCTGGTCGGAATCATGGTGCGGGGCAGGGCGCAAAAGGTGCTTTTATGAATATCTACAATGCTGAGAACGAAAACAGGGCAAAATCGGAAGAGGTTGTGCGTCACGACGCCGAGCCGGTGAACTCTGCAAAGGTGCGCAAACCACTTTATGAAGCGCGCAAGAAGATTTTCCCCAAGCGGGCAGAAGGCCGCTTCCGCCAGTTCAAATGGATTGTGATGCTGGTGACCCTCGGCATCTATTATATCACGCCCTGGATTCGCTGGGATCGTGGCCCCTTTGCACCGGATCAGGCCGTGCTTGTCGATCTCGCCCACCGCCGCTTCTATTTTTTCTTTATCGAAATCTGGCCGCAGGAGTTTTTCTTTGTGGCCGGCTTGCTGGTCATGGCAGGATTCGGGCTGTTCCTGATCACATCCGCCGTTGGGCGTGCATGGTGCGGTTACACCTGTCCGCAGACGGTGTGGGTTGACCTGTTCCTGGTAGTTGAACGTTTCATCGAAGGCGACCGCAACGCCCGCATGAAGCTCGACAAGGGGCCCTGGACGTTCGATAAAATCTGGAAGCGTGTTTCGAAACACGCCATCTGGCTGGCCATTGCGGTTTCAACCGGTGGCGCCTGGATTTTCTACTTTGCCGACGCGCCGCAGCTTTTGATCGACTTCTGGACCCTGCAGGCAGCTCCCGTTGCCTATATGACGGTCGGTGTTCTGACAGCCACCACCTACATTTTCGGTGGCCTTATGCGCGAGCAGGTCTGCACCTATATGTGCCCATGGCCGCGCATCCAGGGCGCGATGCTGGATGAAAGCTCGCTTGTCGTGACCTATAACGACTGGCGCGGCGAACCGCGCACACGCGGCACCAAGAAGGCAGCCGCCTCTGGCCAGCTTGCCGGCGATTGTGTTGACTGCAACGCCTGTGTCGTTGTCTGTCCCATGGGGATCGATATCCGCGACGGCCAGCAGCTGGAATGCATTACCTGCGCCCTGTGCATTGATGCCTGCGATGGCGTTATGGACAAGCTGGGCCGCGACCGGGGACTGATTTCTTACGCAACGCTTGCCGACTACCAGTCGAACATGGCGCTTGCGACCGGCAACGGGACCCATGAAATCAACCCCAATCTGGTGCGCGACGCAGACGGACATTTCCACGACAAGGTCAAGCATTTCGACTGGCGCATCATTTTCCGCCCGCGCTCGCTGCTTTATCTCGCCGTGTGGTCGCTGGTGGGTATTGGACTTGTCGTTGCGCTGCTTTCGCGTGATCGCCTCGAACTGAACGTGATCCACGACCGCAATCCGCAATATGTGATGGAATCGGATGGTTCGATCCGCAACGGCTACACGGTTCGTGTTCTGAACATGATACCAGAAGAGCGCGTTGTCTTCCTGACTCTGGAGGATTTGCCCGGTGCGACAATGAAGATCAACGAGATACAACAACCAGAAGGCCGGACATTTGCGATTGATGCCGCGCCCGACAAGGCAACCACTTTGAAGGTCTATATCACCATGGATCAGGCCAGCATCACGGATACCGCGATCCCGTTCAACCTTTCGGTTGAAGATAAGTCCAGCGGTGAAAAAGATGTCTATGAAGCCGTATTCAATGCGCCGGAGAGGAAGTAACATGGCGACCATGACAGAAACAAAGCGCGAATCCACCTTCACAGGTTGGCATATGCTGGCCATCATGGTGAGCTTCTTCGGGGTGGTGATCGCTGTGAATTTCACAATGGCCTATTTCGCCGTGTCGAGCTGGACTGGCCTTGTGGTCGAAAACACCTATGTCGCCAGCCAGGAGTTCAACGGCAAGGCGGCTGAGGCGCGCGCCTGGGCGGCAACCGGTATCAAGACGGATTTGAAGGCGAGCGCCGAAGGCATCCGCTATACGATCACGCATCCCGAAACAGGCCCGCTGAAAGGTGAGAAGGTCGTGGCTGAATTTCGTCACCCGGTCGGCGACAAGTTCGACTTTACCGTCACACTGACGCCGGAGGGCAATGGGGTTTTCGTGACAAATCACCCGGTTCCCGCCGGCCAATGGATTGTTGACCTCTTGACCACCGATGGCGGCACAACCGCCTATCACGAAGCCATCCGCATTCGGGTGAACGGAAACTGACATGAGCTGCTGTGCTGCTGGAGCCGAAGGTGCAATGGAGGCCGAAAAGGCGCTCCACGAACTGCCACCCTCCGATGAATTGTGGATGGCCTCACGCCAATTGGACAATGGCCGGCGGCAGACCGAACTGGCCGTGCCCGGTGTTTATTGCGGCGCCTGCATTTCGACAATCGAGAAAGCCCTGAAGGCAGAGCCAGAAGTGGAGCGCGCGCGCGTCAATCTCTCCACCAAGCGGGTGACCTTTGTGTGGAAGGAAGAGATCGACGGGAAAAGAACTGACCCGACAAAGCTGGTGGGCGCAATTGCGGCAGTCGGCTATGAGTCGCACCTCTTTTCAGCCGCTGTCGAAGAGGCGGACAGTGAACGCAATCTTCTATTGCGCTCCATGGCCGTTGCCGGTTTTGCGGCGATGAACATCATGCTGCTGTCGGTCTCCGTCTGGTCGGGCGCAGACGCGGCAACACGCGATCTGTTTCATTGGATATCGGCAGCAATTGCCGGTCCGACCATCATTTATGCGGGCCAGCACTTTTACAAATCCGCGTTCAATGCACTTCGCCATGGCCGAATGAACATGGATGTCCCAATCGTCATTGCCGTCACTTTGTCTTACGGCATGTCGCTCTGGGAAACGATGCATCACGGTGCCGAAGCCTATTTTGACGCGGCGGTATCGCTTCTGTTCTTTCTGCTCATCGGTCGCACACTGGACCATCTGATGCGCGACCGTGCGCGTTCGGCCATTACGGGGCTTGCAAGGCTCGTGCCGCGTGGCGCAACCGTGCTGTCCGAGGATGGCATGCGCGAGTTCCGGCCTGTGGATGAAATCGTGCCCGGCGAGCGCATCGTGATTGCCGCCGGCGAGCGCATCCCGGTGGATTGCGTGGTGCGCGAAGGCGCGAGCGATGTCGATATGTCGATCGTCAATGGCGAGAGCATGCCGGTGACCGTTGCAGTCGGCACGAGCTTGCGCAGCGGCACGCTCAATCTCACAGGGTCGCTGGTTGCCGAAGCCACAGCCGCGATGCGCGACTCCTTCGTTGCCGAAATCATCCAGTTGATGGAAGCCGCAGAGGGCGGCAAGGCGCGCTATCGGCGCATCGCTGACCGGGCCGCCGATATCTATGCGCCGGCAGTGCACACGCTTGCTTTCGCCGCCCTGATTGTCTGGGGCCTTTATTCCGGTGATTGGAAACATGCGCTGACGATCGCGATCGCCGTTTTGATTATCACGTGCCCCTGTGCACTGGGACTGGCCGTGCCGGTGGTGCAGGTCGTGGCTGCCGGCAGGCTGTTCAAGGACGGGATCATGGTCAAGGACGGTTCCGCGATGGAACGTCTCGCCGAGGCCGATACGGTGGTTTTCGACAAGACCGGCACATTGACCGCCGGACGTCCGCGCCTGACCAACGCGGCTGAGGTCGCTCCGGACATTCTGGCCCAGGCTGCCGAGTTGGCCTCGCACTCAAACCACCCGCTTTCAAAAGCGCTGGCCGCTTATAGGAGTGGCGGTGCTGCGATGCGCGACGTTCGAGAGGTTGCTGGCGCCGGTCTGGAGGGCAAGACCGATCGCGGCATCTGGCGTCTTGGAACCGGTGAATTCGCCTCTGGTGTGGCATCGACGGGCGAGGGCAGCCAAACGGTGCTGAGCCTCGATGGTGAGCCGCTGGCCACATTTCAGTTCGAAGATTCGCTGCGCCCCGGCGCACAGGCAACAATTGCGAACCTGCGCAATAACGGGTTTTCGCTTTCCATTCTTTCAGGTGACCGCGAAAGCGCTGTTGCGGCCATTGCGCGCCGCCTGGGCATTGAAAGCTGGCAATCGGGCGTTCGTCCGGGCGGCAAGGTTGATGCCGTGAAGGCGTTGTCTGCGCAAGGACGCAAGGTGCTGATGACCGGCGACGGGATTAACGATGCGCCGGCGCTTGCTGCTGCTCATGTTTCCATGGCACCTGCCACAGCAGCCGATGTCGGTCGCCAGGCCGCCGATTTCGTGTTCATGCATGAAGGGCTGGATGCAGTCGCGACCGCGATCGCCGTCTCTCGCAAGGCAGGCCGTTTGATCCGGGAGAATTTCGGCTTTGCAGTGGTTTACAATGCAATTGCAATCCCCCTGGCGCTTGCAGGCCTCGTTTCGCCTTTGGTGGCCGCCATTGCCATGTCGTCTTCCTCCATCGTCGTCGTCTTGAATGCGCTTCGTCTTCGCGGTGGTGGGCAGAAGAGCCGCGAAGACGCAAAGGACGATTCTGTCAGCTCGTCCGCGGTGCTGGCATCATGAATCTTCTGGTTTTTTTGATCCCCGTTGCCCTGCTGATGGGTGCGCTCGGTCTTATCGCCTTCCTCTGGTCGCTCAAGAGCGGACAATACGAGGATCTGGACGGCGCGGCCTGGCGCGTCCTCGATGACGGAGAAGACCAGCCGGAAGACTGAGGCGCTCCAAGCTTGGCTGTATTCCTGCTTGCATCCGCTGATACCCGGTGCGAGAAAGAAGCAAATTATAGCGAAGGAGTCTTATCGTGGAGCAAGCGGAAATTGGCTTGATTGGTCTTGGCGTGATGGGCGCAAATCTGGCGCTGAACATCGCCGAAAAGGGAAACCGGATTGCGGTTTTCAACAGGACGACCGAAAAGACGGACGAGTTTTACGCAGAAGCCGGCGCGCTTGCGGAGCGGATCATTCCCTGCCACACGATGGAAGAGTTTGTGGCGGCCATCCGTCCGCCGCGTCCGGTGATCATCATGATCAAGGCTGGCGAACCCGTTGACCAGCAGATCGATGCTTTGCGTGACCAGTTGGCTGATAACGACATCATCATCGACGCCGGCAATGCCAATTTCCGCGACACGATCCGCCGTTTCGAGGGGCTGAAGGATTCCGGCCTGACCTTTATCGGCATGGGCGTATCGGGTGGTGAAGAAGGTGCCCGTCACGGACCATCGATCATGGTTGGCGGTACGCCGGAGTCTTACGCGCGCGTGGAAAAGGTGCTGACCTCGATTGCTGCCAAGTTCGATGGCGAACCTTGCGTGGCCTGGCTCGGCAATGATGGTGCCGGCCATTTCGTCAAGACCATCCATAATGGTATCGAATATGCCGACATGCAGATGATTGCCGAAATCTACGGCATCTTGCGTGACGGCGGACATCTTGGCTCCAAGGAGATCGGTGCAGTCTTCGGCGAATGGAACAAGGGTCGGCTCAACTCCTACCTGATCGAGATCACGGAGAAGGTTCTGAACGCTGATGATCCGTTGGGCGATGGCCCGATGGTGGAGATGATCCTCGATAAGGCCGGGCAAAAGGGCACCGGCAAATGGTCGGTGATCGAGGCGCAGCAGATGGGTGTGCCTGCAACAGCGATCGAAGCTGCTGTCGCAGCCCGCGTTCTCTCCTCGATGAAAGACCAGCGCGAAAAAGCGGAAGCTGCTTTCGGCGCGAAGTCTTCAAAGGTCGCGGTGGATGATGCGCTGAAAAACGATCTTGAACTGGCGCTGTTTGCGGCCAAGATTGCAGCCTATGCGCAAGGGTTCGCGGTCATGGCGGAAGCCTCCAGCGAGTTTTCCTGGAACCTGCCGATGCCGACGATTGCCAAAATCTGGCGCGCCGGCTGCATCATTCGTTCGCAGTTTCTGGATGAGATCACCAGTGCCTTTACGGCTGATCCCGATGTCTCGAACCTGATCATGACACCGGCTTTTTCGCAGATGGTGAAAGAATCGCTGCCGGCGCTGCGGCGCGTGGTGGCGCTGGCCGTCACCAACGGGCTTCCGGTTCCGGCACTGGCCTCCGCCTTGACCTATTTCGACGCCTATACGCAGTCGCGCGGCACAGCCAATCTGATACAGGCTCAGCGCGATTTCTTCGGAGCCCATGGGTTCGAACGCCTTGATGGCAAGGCAAGCAGTCACGGCCCGTGGGGCGACTGGAAGCTTTCCTGATGGACCAGCAGTCCTTTTCCGCTTGAGCCGGAGCAGGATTGCGTGTCTTTGAACACAAAACGCCCGGATCATTGTCCGGGCGTTTTGCGTTCAACAATACAAGCTGCGGCTTTACATAAACGGCGCTTCGCGCGGTGGCAGGGCAGGGACGTCGAAATGATCCGGGTCCTCGCCGGCCTTCGCTTTTGCCACCATGGATTCGAATGCGCTTTCCAGATGGCGGCAGAACCGTTCGGCGTCGAAGAGCGGTGCACGGAAGCGGTTTTCATTGAGCTTTGCCTTCAAGCTTGCAACACGCGCCTTGTCGTTGGCCAGTTCGGTTGCAATTCTGACGAAGTCATCGTTATCGCTCGCCACCAGTTCATCAAGCCCGATGACCGAAAGCAGGCTTTCAGAAACCCGTGAGGCAAAATGACCACCCTTGCGGGTGACCTGCGGCAAACCGGCCCAAAGATTGTCCGATGTGGTCGTGTGGCCATTATAGGGGAAGGTGTCGACCGCAAAGTCGGCGGCCTGCAGACGCGCGATATGATCGTGGTTTGAGACTTTTTCCGCGAAAATCAGGCGATCCGGCATAATGCCCTGCATGAGCGCATGCCGAATGATGTTCTGCTCTGCCAGTTCGCTGAAGCTCATCATCCAAAGAACGCTGTTGGGGACCTTTTTGAGGATCGCCAGCCAGAGGTTCATCGTCTCGGGCGTGATTTTCTGCGGCACGGAGAAGGCGGCAATCACGATCTTGTCTTCCGGCAGGTTCAATTCAGCACGCGAAGCGGCAGCCGGCAGGGTGCGGTATTCTGGATCGTTCGGCTGGTAGGTTTCCGGCAGCCGGCAGAATTTCTCATGGTAGAACGGCTTGGAACTGTCCGGCAGAACGATCTGGTCACCGATGATATAGTCCACATCCTGGTTGATCGTGCTGGCCGGATAGCCAAGCCAAGAAACCTGAACAGGCGCTGCCAGCCAGTTCATCAGCCCGAGACGGGCACCGCCTGTAATACCCTTCAGGTCGACCAGAATATCGATATTTTCGGACTTGATAAGTTCCGCCGCATCCTCGTCGCCCATGTCTTCGATGGAGATGATACGGCCCCATTTCTGGCGGTTTCCGCTGTCCATCGCAATGAAATCGCGTGGTGTATAGCAAAAGAGTGTCGTCTCGAACCTGTCCTTGTCGTGGGCCGTCAGAACCGTCTGCAGGAGACGCATGGTCGAATGGTCGTCCCAGAACTCATTGGAGAGGTATCCCACCCTGATCTTGTCGCCCCACTCGTGCGGCTGCGCGCGACGAACATATTCCAGGCCTTCCGGCAGCTGCGGCAGGTCGTTGACATTTTCGGCAAGCGCGTTGATCCGCTCGTCCATCGTCCACATCAGGCTGTGGCGCGGGAAATCGAGCCGGAAAATATCGTCGTTGCCGGCAGCTTTCTCCTCGGCGAGGCGCGCTTCGAGCGCCGAAATCGTATCGAAATCGCAATAGATCGATGCGAACTCCATGAGCGAGAAGAGAATCTGACCCTGGTCGGGCGCAAGCGCATAGAGCTTTTTGTAAAGCGTCAGATGTTCCTCGCTGAAACCCTGACCACCAACGACCTTGGACGCAAGCGCAAGGTGATCGGGATTGTCACTGTTGATGAGCTTTTTCTTGAATGCTTCCACAAGCTCGATTTCTCCGCGCTCGAGAAAACCGCGCACCAATATATAGGCGACATCCACGTCATCGGGCGTGAGCTTGTTGAGCTGCAGGGCGATCCAGAATGCCTTTTCCTCGTTTCCGGCCCGATCATAAAGCATCATCGATTTTTGAAGCAGGGCAGCCGTGTCGGGGCTTTCAGTCGTTGCCGCGCGTTCGAACACTTCAGCCGCCTCCGTTGTCATGCCGGCTGCAACCATGGCATCACCCAGCAAGGGCAGGACGCGCACGTCGGTAGCGCCACTGTCACCGAGAATGGAGTTTATGACGTTGAAAGTGGTTTCGAGATCACCGGCCTTGAAAGCCTCAAGCGCTTTTGAATAGGCGTCTTCTGACAATGGGAGCCCCTTATTTGTGTCACCGCCGGAGAACAACAAACAGAAATCGCCCGACTCATTAGCCGAATTTTGCAGAAGGGGGTCTGCATCGGCAAGAGCCGGGCGCGAAGTTTGGGCCTTCGTCCACTTTAAGATGGTATCAGGCAACCCTTCAGATTGTCTGCAAGCGCCTTGAGGAGAGCAGGATACATCTCGGGGCCCTCGGGCAAGGTTGCTCCAATCGGATCAAGCTCGCCACTGCGGACATTATCCTGGCTGGCAAGCGTTTGAATAAGCTTTGGCGCAAACTGCGGTTCGGAAAAGATGCAGACGGCATCAAGAGACCGGATCTTGTTATCGATCTCCGCAATGCGCGCAGCGCCTGGCTGGACTTCCGGATTGACGGTTATCGAGCCGACAGCGGTGATGCCGAAGCGTTTTTCAAAATACTGATAAGCATCATGGAAAACGATGAACGGCTTGTCGGCAAGCGGCTTCAACTCCGTGCGCAACTGATCTTCGAGTGTGACCAGTTGAGCATCCAGTGCCGCGCCGTTTTCGGCATAGAGGTGCGCGTTTTCCGGGTCCTGAGCACTCAGAACCGAAACGATGGTGCTGGCTGCGGCACGCGCATTTTCAGGATCCAGCCAGAAATGCGGGTCGATTTCCTCTTCACCGTCATGGGCTGCGTGGTCGTGGTCGTCTTCATGGCCATCGGCATCGTCATGACCTTCTGCATGCTCATGTTCATGGTCGTGGCTGTCAGCATGCTCATGATCGTGGTCGTGAGGCTCGAAATTGCCGTTTTCTCGGGGGGCGAGAAGCTGTACGCCCGGAGCCTCCATCAACGACACGACCACATTGTCGCCGGTCAGTGCATCAAGCGGTTTTTCCATGAAACGCTCCAGAGCCGGCCCCGCCCAGAAGACCACGTCTGCCTTTTGCAGCGCTTCGGCATCGGAGGGACGCATGGAATAGGTGTGCGGCGAAGAGGCCCCCTTCACGAGGAGGGTGGGCGTGGCAACCCCCTTCATGATCGAGGCGACCAGCGATTCCAGCGGCTTGATGGAAACCACAACCGATGGCGCGGCCAAGGCCGGCGTTGCACCGGCCATACCAAACAGCAGCAAGCCGAAGCCGGTACGAGAAAGCGTTTGTTTGAAATTCATTTTGGAACCTCTATGTAATGTTATTACGTTTGTTGTGTTACGCTATAACGTATGCCATATGGAAGAAGCAAGATTGAATTTTGAAAAAATGACAGCGAGGCTTCCGGGATGGCTGAGTCCCTGATTTCATTGGAAAATGCCGGTGTGCAGCGTGGCGCACGATGGCTCGTGCGTGGTGTTGGGCTCAATGTGCATCGCGGCGAGATCGTCACACTCATTGGGCCAAACGGCTCGGGAAAGTCCACAACCGTGAAGATGGCGACGGGCATTGCCAAGCCGACCGAGGGCAGGGTGACGCGCAGGCCTGGTCTGGCAATCGGCTATGTCCCGCAGAAACTGGCCGTTGATTGGACCATGCCGCTGACCGTTCGCCGTCTGATGACATTGACCGGCCCGCTGAGCGACGTCGAGATGGACGCTGCCCTGGGCGAAGTCGGTATTGCCCATATGAAGAATGCGAGCGTTGCCAATCTTTCCGGCGGTGAATTCCAGCGTGCACTGCTGGCGCGTGCGATTGCCCGCAAACCCGATCTTCTGGTCTTGGACGAGCCGGTACAGGGCGTCGATTTTTCCGGCGAGATTGCGCTTTACGACCTGATTGCCGATATCCGACGCAGAACCGGTTGCGGCATTCTGTTGATTTCCCACGATTTGCACATCGTGATGGCCGAAACCGATACGGTGATTTGCCTGAACGGACATGTCTGCTGCACGGGCACGCCACAAGCGGTCAGCGCAAGTGCCGAATACCGAAATCTCTTTGGGCCGAAGGCCGCAAACGCCATTGCTGTTTACGCCCATCATCACGATCACACGCATATGCCGGACGGTCGCGTTCTGCATGCAGACGGCAGCGTGACCGACCATTGCCACCCCGAAGATGGCCACCACCATGGCGGTGACCACCATCATCACGATCACCATGACGGCCATGCGCATGCTGATCACGGTTCTGAACGGAGAGACGCCAATGCCTGATGATTTCTTCGTTCGCGCAATGGTCGCCGGCGTTGGAGTTGCCCTCATGGCCGGTCCGCTCGGCTGTTTTGTGATCTGGCGGCGCATGGCCTATTTCGGCGATACCATGGCCCATTCGGCACTTCTCGGTGTCTCCATGTCACTGCTGTTTCAGGTCAATCTGACGGTGAGCATTTTCGCCGTGGCTGTTGTCGTGGCAGTTGCGCTGATATTTCTGCAGCGGCGCGGCGGGCTGTCCACGGATGCGCTTTTGGGCATTCTGTCCCACGCATCCCTTGCCGTAGGCCTCGTTATCACCGCATTTTTGACCTGGGTGAGGATTGACCTGATCGGTTACCTGTTTGGCGACATTCTGGCGGTCACGCAGCAGGACTTGCAGATCATCTGGGGTGGCGGCGTTCTGGTCGTGTTTGCCATTATAAAACTGTGGCGTCCCCTGCTGGCCTCCACGGTCAATGCGGAACTGGCCGAGGCCGAGGGCCTGCAACCGGAGCGCGCGCGCTTCTTTTTCATGCTGTTGATGGCCGCCGTGATCGCGATTGCCATCAAGGTTGTGGGCATATTGCTCATCACCTCGATGCTGATCATACCGGCCGCCGCCGCACGCCGTTTTTCGGCCTCGCCCGAGATCATGGCGGTTGCGGCCTCACTGATCGGCGCTGTTTCGGTGGTGATCGGCTTGAGCGGCTCGCTGGAATTCGATACGCCATCGGGGCCGTCGATTGTTGTGGCAGCCCTGTTGATGTTCCTTGTCAGCCAGGTGCCGTCTTTTCGCCTTGCAAGAGAAACGGGAGAACCGAAATGAAAACACAGGATCTGACCCGCAATCAGTCACTGGTGTTTTCGGCACTGAATGATGCCAAAACGCCGTTAACCGCCTATGCCATTCTCGACGAACTGCGCGGTGAAGGCTTCCGTGCGCCGCTTCAGGTTTACCGCGCACTTGAAAAGCTGGTCGAACGTGGTCTGGTGCATCGGCTGGAAAGCGTGAATTCCTTTATCGCCTGCGCACATGAAGGCGCGAGCTGCTGCAAGCATGGTCTGACCGGCTTTGCCATCTGCACCGCCTGCGGCAACACGATGGAATTTCATCACCATGGCGTTGAGCATCAGCTTGAAGCCCTGCTTGGCGAAAAGGGCTTCAAGCCGGAAAAGACCGTGGTTGAAATCCGCGGTCTCTGCGCCAATTGCGCCTAAAACCCGTCAGGGCGTGAGCAAGACTTTGCCGGCGCGCTTGGCAAGCGTTGCTGGAAGTTTCTCCATCACCTCAGCAAGCGGAATGACGGCGGAAACGTCGGTGGTCCACTTGCGGGAAATGAACCGGTCCTGAACCTCGCCGATAACCCGCTTCTGCTCGTCAGGCGACGTTTCGTTGAACCATTTCGTCAACCAGAAACCGCTGATGACCTTGTCCATGAAGACAAATTGGCCAAGTTCACGCGCCGTGATGGGGCTTGAATCAAGCTTGCCGTAGATCACCCAGTTCGCCCTGTTGGGCATGGCGAAAAAAATATCGCTGGACAGCTGGTTGGAGACGGCATCGAGCATGATGCGGGGCTTTTCAGACCGCGAAATCTGCTTGAACTGTTCAACGACATCGGCATCGTTTTCATCAAGCACATAAGCTGCACCAAGCGCTTTCAGCGGCTCGGTCATTTCGTTGCGGCGCACAACAACAATCGGCCGGTATCCCTCGTCTTTGGCAAGCGCGATGATGAGCTTGCAGAGCTGACTTGCACCGGCGGTGAGTACGAAGCTTTCGGTATTGGCCTTTCGAACGAGGTCGAACATGGCCATCGCCGTCAAGGGATTGACGATATGTCCGGCAGCATCTTCGTCCAGCATGCCGTGCTTGACCGGGATGCAGGTTTTGGCAGCTGTCACGGCGTAGTCTGCCCAGGTTCCCGAACCATCAGGCGTCGCGGTAAAGGCCACGCGCTGTCCAATCAGCTTTTCGGCATAGGCTCCTGAGCCCGCAACAACTTCGCCAACACCTTCGAAGCCGGCCGGCTTGCCTTTCTGGCGCGGCTGACCGTATTCCCCCTTGATGAAATGCAGATCGGACGGGTTGATATTGGCCATGGCCATGCGGACAAGCACCTGACCGTCTTTCAATTCCGGCACCGGAATTTCCGCATATTCCAGATAAGGCTCCAGAGTGTCGATGGAAATGCCCGTCTGCTTGCCCGAATAGCCGTCGCCCTTTTGCAAGAGGGCGTGCATGGTGGCTGGAACTGTCATAGATTATCCTCCCAGTGCGCTTCAGCGCAGTATTTCTTTTGCAATTTGTTCAAGGATGAACTTATTATGATTCCACGTCAATGTGGAATCCCGGAGAACAAAAGGGATTTCGAAAAATGGGAGGATACAAGACGGTGCAGACTGCAGATTATTTGAAGAGCCTTTACGGGTTGGATGGCAAGGTGGCGCTGGTAACCGGTGGCGCAACGGGCATTGGGCGTATGGTGGCAGAGGCTCTGGTGAGCGCTGGTGCAAAGGTCTTTATCGCTTCGCGCAAGGCGGCCGACTGCGCCAAGGTGGCCGATGAACTGAACGCCATGGGCGCTTCGGGGTCTGCCGAGGGATTTGGCGCCGACCTGTCCACCGAAGAGGGCATCAATGCGCTGAGCGAAGAGATTGCCAAACGGACCGACAAGCTGCACATTCTTTTCAACAATTCCGGCGTCTCTTGGGGCGCGCCGATGAAGGATTTCCCGCACTCGGCCTGGGAAAAGGTGATGAACATCAATGTTGCCGCAGCCTTCACGCTGACGCGCAATCTGTTTCCGCTCTTAAGGGCATCAGCTTCTGACAGCGATCCGGCCCGCATCGTCAATATCGGCTCGATCATGGGCATCATGCCCTTTGCCGATGGTGCCTATTCCTATTCCGCCTCAAAGGCCGCTATCTTGCATTTGACGCAGATCCTCGCGCAGGAATTTGCGTCCAAACGCATCACGGTCAATGCGTTCGCGCCGGGACCATTCCAGTCGCGCATGACGGCTTTTGCCACCGATGGGGAAGACAAGGCCGCCAAAGTCGGTGAGGGGGTTCCGCTGGGGCGCATCGGCTTGCCGAGCGATATCGCCGGTGCCACGCTCTATCTTTGCGGCAAGGCTGGTGCCTATGTCACGGGAACAACGATTCCCATTGATGGCGGTCTTCACAACGTGACCCATACGGGTCTCTTCAATCTGGATTGATTTTTAAAGCTGGCATGCCGGTGAAATTCCGGCATGCCGATCGCCTGATGTCAGTCGGCGACCTTTTTCAGGCCGGTTTTGAATCGCTTCCAATTGGCCACATAATGGCTTGCCGACATCTTCAAACCAGCGACGGCCCCATCGTCCAGCGTACGAACAGCCTTCGCAGGCGCGCCCACAATCAAGGAATTGTCGGGAAATTCCTTGCCTTCGGTTACGAGCGCATTGGCTCCGACAAGGCAGTTTTTGCCGATCTTTGCGCCGTTGAGCACTGTTGCACCCATGCCAATCAGCGAATAGTCACCGATTGTGCAGCCGTGAATAATGGCGCCGTGTCCAATCGTGCAGCCCTCTCCGATCGCAATCGGAAAGCTCGGATCGGTATGCATGATCGTGCCTTCTTGAACATTGGTGCCTTTCCCGAGCGTAATTGCCTCATTGTCACCCCGGATGGTAACGCCGAACCAGATACCGACATCGTCGCCGATGATGACTTTGCCGATCACATTCGCATCGGGCGCAACCCAATAGTTTTCGTTTTCAGGCGTTTCAGGCCGAATGCCGTCAAGTTCATACAATGCCATGGGAGCCTCCGCTTATCCGATTGTTATGTAAGGTTTTGAATGGAACGAATTCAGCTTTCAAGCCTTTCTTGGAATAATGCAGTTGACAGCGACACGACTTCACGGCACGTCTCGGCCCAAATTGCCGCAGCCGTTTCATTCGGATTGCTGCAACACCATATTGAGTCCACGAGAGTTTCCCAGCGTAACGAAAGCGAATTGCAATGATCGGCCTGGATATGACCGCAATCTATGCCTTTCTCCAGGTGATCATGATCGATCTGGTGCTGGCGGGCGACAATGCCATCGTCATCGGCATGGCTGCGGCAGGCTTGGACAAACATCTGCGTGCAAAGGCAATCCTGATCGGAATTCTGGTCGCTACAGTATTGCGCATCGGATTTGCGCTCATTGCCACCCAGCTTCTGGAATTCACCGGCTTGCTTTTGGCCGGTGGCATTCTGCTTCTGTGGGTGTGCTGGAAGATGTGGCAGGAGTTGCGCGTCACCGATCACGAACTGACGGAAGGCGAGGAGGCATTGGAAAATGCTGATCTCGACGCCGACGGCAAGGTTGCAGGTGGGATCACGGGCAAGACGCTGCGCCAGGCGGTGGTGCAGATCATCATCGCCGACGTTTCCATGTCGCTGGACAATGTTCTAGCAGTCGCCGGTGCTGCGCATGATCACGCCGGTGCGCTGGTCTTCGGTCTTGCCCTGTCCGTGCTTCTGATGGGTGCTGCATCATCCTTCATAGCCTCGCTTCTGCACCGCCACCGCTGGATTGCCTGGGTGGGATTGCTGGTGATTCTCTATGTTGCTCTGAATATGGTATTTGATGGCGTGGACGATGTGACGGCCGGCGCAATGCCCTATGTTCCCTTGTTCAAGGGATAAGGCCAGGAGATATCGATTGACCGATTTCTACCGGAAAGCACAACAGGACGGGACCAAGATCTTTGCCGTCGCGCCGATGATCGACTGGACGGATCGCAATTGCCGCTACCTTCATCGCCTTCTGAGCCGGAATGCCCTTCTGTATACGGAGATGGTGGTGGCAGATGCTGCCATTCATGGGCCACGTGAGCGGCTTTTAGGTTTCGACGAGAAGGAACATCCGGTCGCACTGCAGCTTGGTGGCTCTGATCCGCAAAAGCTCGCTCAGGCAGCGGAAATCGGGCTTGGATTCGGCTATGACGAAATCAACCTGAATGTCGGCTGTCCATCAGACCGGGTACAGTCCGGCACATTTGGTGCCTGCCTGATGAATACGCCGGAACTGGTGGCAGATTGCGTTTCTGCCATGAAAAAGGTTTCCAATGTCCCGGTGACAGTCAAATGCCGCATCGGTGTGGATGATCAGGACCCGGAAGTAGCGCTGCCCGAACTCGTTAGCCGCGTGCTCGATGCCGGTGCCGATGCCATCTGGGTTCATGCGCGCAAAGCCTGGCTCCAGGGCCTCAGCCCGAAGGAAAACCGCGATATTCCCCCGCTCGACTACGATATTGTCTACCGGCTGAAGTCCGACCATCCCGACACATTTATCGGGATCAACGGCGGTATTCTGACATTGGAAGACGCGAAATCTCATCTTGAGCACGTCGACGGTGTGATGCTGGGCCGCGCCGCCTATCACAACGCGTCTATTCTCGCAGAGGTCGACTCGCTGATCTATGGCGACGACCATCCGGTTCTGTCGCGCGATGAACTCCGTGATGCGATGATGGCCTATAGCGCTGAACGGATGGCCGATGGCGCACGTCTCTCGCACGTCACGCGCCATATGGTCGGCCTGTTCAACGGTCAGCCGGGCGCACGCCGTTTTCGCCAGATCCTGTCGACCGACGCCACGAAGAAGGATGCAGGCCCGGAGGTGATTGCTCGGGCCTTCGAAGCTTTGGATCAGGCGGTCGAGGCCTTAGCTGTATGACACAGGCTTGAGGCCAACCGCCTTTGAGGCTGCTTCAAGTGTCGGATGAAATTCCACATCAGGCTCTGAAACATGATTGGCCTTCAGCATCTGGCGGATTTCGTCGGAAGCGCCTGCAATGATGAAGCGCACGCCGCCGCGTTTTGCCCGCCGCACGGAACCTTCGATAACATTAGCCGCCGTCGAATCGAGAAACGGTACTGCAGAGCAATCCAGAATGAAGTTTTTACGCTGGTCGGAAATGCGGTCGAGAACCGCGCCGACATGCGATGCGGCACCAAAGAAGAAGACACCCGAAATGTGATAGACCACGGTATCCGGATCCGTTGCCCGGATCGGACTTTCGGTCTCTTCCGTTGTCGTTTCGAGGCCCGCAAGAACGCCGGTCTTTTCCGCAATTTGGATATTCTTGCCCATCCGGTCGATAAAGATGAACGCACCGAGCGTAAACCCGACAATGATACCTTCCGTCAGGTCGCGGAAGATCACGAACAGGAACGTTGCCAGGAGGACCACAGTATCGGCACGCGATGAGCGGAAAAGCGCACTGATGGAATGTTTCTCCACCATGTTATAGGCCACGAAGGCCAGAACGCCGGCCAGTGCCGAAAGCGGAATATAACTGGCAAGCGGTGCTGCGATGAGCAGGAAGATGAGCAGGAAGAGCGAATGCAACATGCCCGAAAACGGGCTGGTGGCACCCGAGCGCACGTTGGTCGCTGTACGAGCAATCGTGCCCGTGACGCAGATTCCGCCGAACAAGGCGGAAACGATATTGGCTGCACCCTGACCGATCAGTTCCATGGATGAACGATGACGCCGGCCTGTCATGCCATCGGCGACCACTGCGGAAAGCAATGATTCGATGGCTCCGAGCAAAGTGAAGGAAACGGCATCCGGCAGAACGGCAAAGAAGAGATCGCTGTTCATCTGGGGAAGATGCGGCATGGGAACACTGCTTGGAATTCCGCCGAACTTCGTTCCAATGGTCTCTACGGGAAGATGAAGGAAATAGGCGGCGAGGGAAGAAAGTGCGACCGCAATCAGCAGTCCGGGCCAGCTCGGCCGCAAAATCTTGAGCGCCAGAATGATGATGATCGTGATTGCCGCGAGGCTCGTGGCAGCCGGGCTGAAGGTCGATGCATTTTCGGCAAGAAAAACCAGCTTGTCGAGAAGCGGACCCGGCTCATTGCCGTTGATCTTGAGACCGAACAGGTCATGGATCTGGCTGGCAAAGATGATAACGCCAATACCAGCCGTAAAGCCGACCGTGACCGGGTAGGGGATGAACTTGATATAACGCCCCAGCCGGAACCATCCGGCAATCATCATCATCACGCCGGACATGGCGGTTGCAAGAATGAGACCTTCGACGCCGTTTTTCGCAACGCAGGCAGCGACCAGCACGATAAAGGCCCCAGCCGGACCGCCGATCTGATGACGGCTGCCACCCAAGAGTGAAACGACGAAACCACCAAAGATAGCGGTATAAAGTCCGCGGTCGGGGGTCACGCCCGATGCAATGGCGATTGCCATGGAAAGTGGTAGCGCCACAATCGCCACGGTGAGGCCGGAAAGCGCGTCGCTGCGCAGCCGGTCAAGACTGTAACCCTCTTTCAGGACGCTGAGGGTTTTGGGCACGAGTGTATCGGTCATTGAAGCCTGCCTTTGTCAGACGGGCGCGGCGGCAAAAGCTCACAATAAATAATAAGAACCTATGCGCCGCCTTCTTGGGGCCGCTGGCATGGCTGTTGCGCCTGCCTGGTGATCGCCTGACGTTTGAAGAAAGCCAATCCACCGAATAGGTTCTTATCATTGACCACGGATTTGTCGTCTCGCCGGGTTGGAAGAGACTCCACTCTATAATCCAGCTTCTTGATCGTTGCAAAAAATCTTGGAATGCAGGCCGCCTTCGCCTATGCAAAGGCATAGCCAGACCATATTTTCAGGAGAGATTGCATGCCCCATATCCTATTGGCCGCGCTTGGCGGCGCAGTCGGCTCTTCCTTCCGCTACCTTGTCGGCGTCTGGGCCTTGCGCTTTTTTGGGCCCGGTTATCCCTGGGGCACATTTATCGTGAATGTGGTTGGCTCCTTCCTGATTGGCGTGCTGGCAGAATTTATTGCGCTGAAGATGAACGCATCGTCTGAACTGCGCGTGCTGATCGTGACCGGCTTCCTCGGCGGCTTCACGACCTTCTCGGCATTTTCACTGGAAACGATGACCTTGTTCGAGCGTGGCGCGCTTGGCCTGTCGGCCATCTATGTGCTGTCGAGCCTCGTCCTGTCCATTGCTGCCGTATTCGCAGGGCTGGCGCTGGTGCGCTCGCTGGTATAAAGGCTGCCGCTTCAAGATGATCGAAAGAGCAGGTTATGGCGGGTATTGAACATATCGAAGTGAGCGAAGACGAGGCGGGCATGCGTCTCGACCGCTGGTTCAAGGTTCATTATCCGGGCCTGGGTTTTGGCGCGCTGCAGAAGCTCCTGCGTTCGGGACAGGTGCGGGTGGACGGCGGTCGGGTGAAGACGGACACGCGCGTGCAGCCGGGGCAGACGGTGCGCATTCCGCCAATGAATGTTGATTCAAAGGATGACAAACCGCTTTCCGGCAAGGAGCTGAAACATTCGGGCGATGGCGAGCTGTTGAAGCGCATGCTCTTGCATGAAGATGAAAAGGTCTTTGTGCTGAACAAACCCGCAGGCCTTGCCGTACAGGGTGGTTCCGGGGTCACGCGCCATATCGACAAGATGCTGGAAGCCTGGACCAACAAGAAGGGCGAAAAGCCGCGTCTCGTCCATCGCCTGGACCGTGACACATCGGGCGTGCTGGTGATTGCCCGTTCAAGAGGTGCCGCACAGAAACTGACGGCTGCCTTTCGCGAGCGCGACACGCACAAGACCTATTGGGCGCTGGTCAAGGGTGTGCCGAGAAAACGCGAAAACCGCATTTCCACCTGGCTCGTCAAAGAGCAGACACCGGATGGTGACAAGATGCGCGTCTGCGAACACGGCGAAACCGGTGCAGACCACGCAATTTCCTTTTACCGGGTGCGCGAACAGGCCGGGCAGAACCTCGCATGGCTGGAGATGGAGCCCTATACGGGGCGCACCCACCAGCTTCGCGTGCATGCCGCCCATATCGGCCATCCGATCATCGGTGATCCGAAATATTTCGACGCTGATATCAACTGGAGTTTTCCCGGCGGCATGCAGAACCGGTTGCATCTTCACGCGCGCCACATCGATATTCCGCATCCCTCTGGCGGGCGGTTGCGGGTCACGGCACCTTTGCCTCCGCATATGGTGCAGAGCTGGAACCTGCTCGGCTTCGAAACGGAGCCTCAGGAGGACAACGATTGAAGCTCGTTCTTTTCGATTGCGACGGAACGCTTGTCGATAGCGTTGCCTTGATTCACGAAACCATGCGCCGCACCTTCCGCGCTTTTGAAAAGCCGGACCCACAGGAAATGGCGACCCGTGCGATTATCGGCCTTACGCTCGATATTGCGATTGCCCATATGCTTGGCCGGGACCATGCCGACGAAGAATGCGTGCGCATGATGGCGCATTACAAGTCGCTTTTTGGAACGGTGAGAGCCGAAGGATTTCAAGAGCCGTTGTTTCCCAGGGTCAGCGAAGTGCTGGAAACGCTGCACGCTCAAGACGATGTCATTCTGGGTGCCGTGACTGGAAAGTCGCGCCGTGGCCTGGATATGATCTGCAGCACTCATGGGTTTGAAAAGCTGTTCTTCGTTTCCCGCACCGCCGATGATTGCCCGTCCAAACCGCACCCGGCCATGGTGACCGAGTGCTGTTATCAGGCCGGTATAAATCCGGCTGACACGGTTGTCATCGGCGATGCACGATACGATATGGAAATGGCAAAAGCTGCCGGTGCCCGCGCCATTGGTGTATCATGGGGCTATGGCAGCTTAGAAGAACTGAAATTGACGGGCGCGGATTTGATCGCGGAAAACGTTGCTGAACTGCCCACACTGATCGAACAGGTTTTGAACCATGCGTAACATCCTCACAGATCTTTCCGACCATCTGTCTGATCCCGATCCGGTCAAGCGCGCCCAGATTGCCATGAAAGCGCCGTTGCCGAAGCGTTTTTATAAAGAGGTGACAGTCGGAGGTGAGGGGGATCGCTGGACGATCCTTCTTGATGGACGCACGGTCAAGACACCAGCAAAGGCAACGCTCGAAGTTCCCAATAGAGCTGTTGCACAGTTGCTGGCCGAAGAATGGGATGCTCAAGCGACTGTCATTGATCCGATAAAGATGCCGCTCACGCGCCTCGTCAACACCGCACTCGATGGCATAGCGACCGATCCGCAGGCTGTGCATGAAGATATCCTGCGCTTCTCCTCGTCCGACCTTCTCTGCTATCGCGCCGACAGCCCGAAGGAACTGGTGTCGCTGCAAGGTGACAAATGGGACCCGGTGATGGACTGGGCTTACAATGTTCTGGGCGCGCGGTTCATTCTAGTCGAAGGCATCATGCATCAGGAGCAACCCTGCGAGGCCACTGCCGCTTTTGCTGTGACGTTGCGCAAATATGATCATGCCATTGATTTGGCGAGCCTGCATACGATCACGACGCTGACGGGTTCAGCCATTCTGGCTGTTGCCTTTGCCGAAGGTTTCCTCACCGCCGATGAGGCCTGGGAACTGGCGCATGTGGATGAAAATTACCAGGCGGGTCTCTGGGGTCAGGACGACGAAGCGATCCTGCGCATGACAAAACGCAAGATTGAAATGGATGCGGCCGCACGGCTCTTTACCGCAATGCGGGACAAGTGATTAATCATCTGATTGCTTGAGGCATCCGATGCCTTGAAATCTGCGACATTCTGGCGCACCATCTCCAAACCTTGATGCAGGCTTGGAGGGGATGAAAGCTTCGTATCTCGGTCTGAAGCGGCATGCTTGCCGGGCTTTTCAGCGCAACCCGGCGCGCATGCCTCTCAATGAACATAGAGGCGCACCTGGTGTGTTTGCCCTCTCGATAAAGGCAGAGGAGGCCGGAATGTCAGTAAAAACCATCCTTGATCTGAAAGGGCGCAACGTGGTGACGGTTGATCCGGAAATCACGCTGAGAACGGCAGCCCGCCATCTTTATGAAAATCGCATCGGTGTCGTCGTCATTTCCGACGATCAGAAAAGCATCAAGGGCATCCTGTCCGAGCGTGATATCGTCACCGCAATCGGCCGCCATGGCGCGGAGTGCCTCGACCGGCCTGTATCTTCGGCCATGGTGACAAATGTCTACCGTTGCACGGAAGACATGACGGTGGAAGAGGTGATGCAGGTGATGAACAGCCGCAAAATTCGCCACCTGCCGGTTGAAACGGACGGCAAACTCGGTGGCATCATCTCGATCGGTGATGCGGTGAAAGCCCATATTGCCCGGATGGAAATGGAAGCAGAGCAGATCAAGGCCTATATCGCCGGTTGATTTTTAACGCCTGCCGAGATCGGCAAACCGCTCCGCGACGATATGCGGGGCGGCTTTGCTGTTGACTTACCCCGCCCCATCCGGTTTACAAGCCGCCTGTTGTTTTCTCTCGAAAAAAGCTGGTCACACAATGCTTGATAAAACCTATGATTCTGCCGCCGTTGAGCCGGAAATCGCCAAGAAATGGGATGAGGCAGACGCATTCCGTGCTGGCGCGAACGCCAAGCCGGGCGAGGACAGTTTCTGCATTGTGATCCCGCCGCCGAATGTGACCGGCTCGCTGCACATGGGTCACGCGCTGAACAATACGCTGCAGGACATTCTGGTGCGTTTTGAGCGCATGCGCGGCAAGGACGTTCTGTGGCAGCCGGGCATGGACCATGCAGGCATTGCGACCCAGATGGTGGTCGAGCGTCAGATGGCCGAGCGCCAGGAGCTCGGTCGCCGCGAAATAGGCCGCGACGCCTTCATCGAGAAAGTCTGGACCTGGAAGGAAGAATCCGGCGGGCTGATCTTCAACCAGTTGAAGCGCCTCGGTGCCTCGTGCGACTGGTCGCGCGAACGCTTCACCATGGATGAGGGGCTCTCCAAGGCCGTAATCGAAGTCTTCGTCACGCTCTACAAGGAAGGCCTGATTTATCGCGGCAAGCGGCTGGTCAACTGGGATCCCAAATTCGAAACGGCGATTTCCGATCTCGAAGTCGAGAATACCGAAGTTGATGGCCATATGTGGCATTTCAAATATCCGCTGGCCGGCGGCGAGACATACACCTATGTCGAAAAGGACGAAGACGGCAACGTCACGTTTTCCGAGGAGCGCAACTATATTTCCATCGCGACCACGCGACCCGAAACCATGCTGGGCGATGGCGCGGTTGCCGTTCATCCGTCCGATGAGCGTTATGCAGCCATTGTTGGCAAGCTCTGCGAAATTCCGGTCGGCCCGAAAGAACATCGCCGCCTGATCCCGATCATCACGGACGAGTATCCGGACCCCACATTCGGTTCGGGTGCGGTCAAGATCACGGGCGCGCATGATTTCAACGACTATCAGGTTGCCAAGCGCAATCACATTCCGCTCTATCGTCTGATGGACGTGAAGGCGGCGATGCGCGACGATGGCGCGCCCTATGCAGAATGTGCAGCCAAGGCGGTCGAAATCGCAAAGGGTGGCGAGCTGCCAAGCGAGGAGGAGGTTGATGCCATCAATCTCGTGCCGGAAGAATATCGTGGGCTTGATCGTTTCGAGGCCCGCCAGAAAATTGTCGCGGCAATCAATGCTGAAGGCCTTGCCGTTACGGTGAAGGACGAGGACGGCAACGAGGTTCCCTTCGTCGAAAACAAGAAGATCATGCAGCCCTTCGGCGACCGCTCGCACGTGGTTATCGAGCCGATGCTGACGGACCAGTGGTTCGCCGACGCCAAGACGCTGGCCCAGCCGGCCATCGAATCTGTGCGCGAAGGCCGCACCAATTTCGTGCCGAAAAACTGGGAAAAGACCTATTTCGAATGGATGGAAAACATCGAGCCCTGGTGCATTTCGCGCCAGCTCTGGTGGGGCCATCAGATTCCGGCATGGTATGGCCCCGACGGCCAGGTTTTCGTTGAAAAGGACGAAGAAGCAGCCCTGCATGCGGCCATCCAGCACTATATTTCCCATGAAGGCCCGTGGAAGGCCTGGGTGGAGGAAAAGCTCGAAGACTTCAAGCCGGGTGAAATTCTCACGCGCGATGAAGATGTGCTCGACACCTGGTTCTCGTCTGCACTCTGGCCTTTCTCCACACTCGGTTGGCCGGACGAGACCCCGGAACTGGCGCGCTATTATCAGACGGATGTACTGATCACCGGCTTCGATATCATCTTCTTCTGGGTCGCCCGCATGATGATGATGGGCCTCCACTTCATGGAAGATCAGGAAGGCAATCCCATCGAGCCGTTCCACACGGTCTATGTCCATGCGCTGGTGCGGGACAAGAACGGCCAGAAGATGTCGAAGTCCAAGGGCAACGTCATCGACCCGCTGGAACTGATCGACGAATACGGTGCCGATGCGCTTCGTTTCACGCTGGCGATCATGGCCGCTCAGGGCCGGGACGTGAAGCTCGATCCGGCGCGCATCGCGGGCTACCGCAATTTCGGCACCAAGCTCTGGAATGCGACGCGCTTTGCGGAGATGAACGGTGTTCAGGCCGATCCGCATTTCCTTCCCGAAACGACAACACAGACCGTCAACCGCTGGATTTTGACTGAACTTTCGCGCACCGCCAAAGAAGTGACGGCAAGCATTGAGGCTTATCGCTTCAATGATGCAGCGGGAACGATTTACAAATTTGTATGGAACCAGTTCTGCGACTGGTATCTGGAACTTCTGAAGCCTGTGTTCAACGGCGATGACGAAGGCGCCAAGAAGGAAGCACAGGCGACTGCCGCTTATGTGCTGGAAGAAACCTACAAGTTGCTTCATCCCTTTATGCCGTTCATGACGGAAGAGCTTTGGGCGCGCACGGCAGCCGAAGGCACCGAGCGCAAGTCGCTGCTCTGCCACGCCGACTGGCCGACCCCGGACTTTGATGACGATGCGTCAGCCGATGAAATCAACTGGCTGATCGATCTCATTTCCGGCATTCGTTCCGCGCGTGCGGAAATGAACGTGCCGCCGGCGGCGACCGCACCCCTGGTGGTCGTCAATGCGAATGTGCTGACGGCTGAACGCCTCAAGCGCCATGATGCGGCCATCAAGCGGCTTGCGCGCACTGAGGAAATCAGCTTGGCCTCGGCAGCGCCCAAGGGCGCGGCGCAGGTGGTGGTGCGTGAGGCAACGGCCTGCCTGCCGCTCGGCAACCTGATCGATCTGACGGCTGAGAAAGCCCGCATTGAAAAGGCGCTTTCGAAGTTGGAGGGTGATCTGGCGAAGATCAACGGCAAGCTTTCCAATGAGAAATTCGTGGCCAATGCCAAGCCGGAAGTGGTTGAAGCCGAGCGTGAACGCAAGGATGAACTCGAGCAGCAAAAAGCAAGCCTTCTGACCGCTTTGGCACGGGTGAATGAAGCCGGCTGAAAACCGACCGTCTCATCGCCTCCAGAAATCGAAAATTGACATCCGGCATCTCCCGCAGGTGCCGGATTTCGTTTGCGATGCGATCGTGACGATTCCGCAACACTTTATTTCCATTCTTCTGCTATGGATATTTCCAGCGGCGATATTGTCCATTTCCCGCCACAAACCGGGTGCAGGTTTGGGTCAATGGAAAACGGGCGATGTGCCCGCAAGAAATTAAAGAAGTGCTGCGCCGCTGTCGCCATGAGGCTGACCGCGCAGTGGAGAAAAGTGAGAAAACATGTTTGGATATGCGTCTAGGGCCGGTGTCTTCGCATCTGCGGGGCTTGCTGCTGCCATATTGGCGTCCACAGCATCAAATTGTTCGGCCTTTGACCCCAATGCGGGCGTGAGCAAGGACTCCGGTCCCGGCGTTCTTTTCCGGTTCGGTTATCAGGCCTATAAATCCGGTCAGAAAAGTGATGCGGTGGAAGCTTACCGCTATGCCGCTGAGCAAGGACATACCGCATCGCAATGGGCTCTTGCGAAAATGTACGCCTCCGGTGACGGCGTATCGAAGGACGACTACGAGGCCTTCAAGATTTTCTCGCAGATCGCCCGCGCTGGTGTCGAGCCCGGGTCTGCGGAAGGCCGCTATTTCAGCAATGCGCTGACATCGCTGGCTGACTATTATAAAAATGGCATTGCCCACAGCCCGGTCAAGCCCGACCTTTCGATTGCATGGCAGCTTTATTTTCAGGCGGCCTCGACATTTGGCGACGATGAGGCGCAATTTCGCCTGGCGCAGATGATATTGGCAGGCGAGGGTGGCCGCGACGATGTTCAACAGGCCAAGAAGTGGCTCAACCTCGCGCGCAAGAAGGGCCACATGGGCGCAACGGCGCTGTTCGGCAATCTGATCTTTCAGGAAGGCAAGCGCGTGCGCGGGCTGGCATTCATGACCAACGCACTGAACCATTGCAGCCCAAAAGATTGCGAGTGGATGTCGGCGATGCAGGAAAAGGCGTTTTCCGTTGCCAGCGAAGACGAACGGCGCGGGGCCGTGGCACTGGCAAGCGACCCGACCTTCCTTGCATCGGCGCAGTAAACGGGCGCGCGTGTCCGTCGCGTCAATCTCGTACTGACGTTTCAACCGAAATTGAAATAGCCCGCCACCGGCACGTGGTCCGATGGCTTTTCCCAGGCACGCACATGCTTTTCAACGGCGACCGATTGCAGCCGGTCCGCCGCTTCGGGCGAAAGCATGAGGTGGTCGATGCGGATGCCATTATTCTTCTGCCATGCGCCAGCCTGATAATCCCAGAACGTGTAGACAGGCACGGCGTCGCTGGAGGCTCTCAGCGCATCCGTGAGGCCGAGGTTTTCAAGCCGTCGAAACGAATGCCGTGTTTTGGGCAGGAACAGCGCATCACCCGCCCAGACAGCCGGATCATGGCAGTCATGCGGCTCGGGAATCACGTTATAGTCTCCCGCGAGGATAAGAGGTTCCTCTAACGTTAGGCGCTCTTCCGCGAAACTGCGAAGCCGCTCCATCCAATTGAGCTTATAGGGATATTTGACCGGATCGTCGGGCGGATTTCCGTTCGGCAGATAGAGCGAGCAGACCCGCACCACTCCATTTTCGACAGAGTAGATGCCTTCGATGAAGCGTGCCTGTTCGTCACCATCATCGCCTGGCAGGCCGCGATTGATTTCATCGGGTTTGATCTTGGAGAGAAGAGCAACGCCGTTGAAGCCCTTCTGCCCATGTGTCTCGACGTGATAGCCGGCGTCTTCAATTGCCGCACGGGGGAAATTCTCGTCCTGGGACTTGATCTCCTGAAGGCAAACGATGTCCGGGTCGGATTCCTTCAGCCACGTGAGCAGATTTTCGATCCGGGCGCGAACGCCATTGATGTTCCAGGTGACGATTTTCATTTTGGCCCAATCGGTCAGCGCATATTTCCTCTGCCCCAACTTATCGACGCTTTGAAATGGGAAGGCAAGCCGGCGACCGCCTACGGCATTGAATGGGTGTTGGAATTGCACAGACATTCTTGTGCATGAACAAACAATGTGCTTGCATATATTTTGGGCGACAGGCTGACGGGGACTTAAACGAGATTGGCTGCGCTTTTCTTCCATCAACAGGGGACAACAGAATGAGCGAACCAGCAAGCAGCGCATCGACCGGTATGGTCTATAAATTGACGGACAAACCGTCGCCGGGTCCGGCGGTCCTGGCCGCATTCCAGCACGTTCTGGCCAGCATCGTGGGCATCGTCACGCCGTCTCTCGTCATCGGGGGTGTTTTGGGACTGGGCGAACATGTACCCTATCTGATTTCGATGTCGCTTTTCGTTTCAGGTGTGGCGACGTTCATCCAGAGCCGGCGCATCGGGCCGGTCGGCTCAGGCCTCTTGAGTGTCCAGGGAACCAGCTTTGCATTTCTGGGGGCCATCTTGGCTGCAGGTTTTGGCGTGAAGGCTGAAGGCGGTACACCGGAAGACATTCTGGCCATGATCTTTGGCGTTTGCCTCGTGGGTTGCCTTGTTGAGGTCATTCTCAGCCAGTTCATCACCAAGCTTGACCGGATCATTACACCGACCGTCACAGGCATCGTGATCACGATCATCGGTCTCAGTCTCGTCAAGGTCGGCTTCACCGATTTTGCCGGAGGTGTGGGTGCAGAAGACCTTGGAAGTCCGGTCAACCTTGCCCTCGGCGCGATCGTGGTGGTTGTGATTCTGGCATTTACCTTCCAGAAGAATCCGATGTTGCGCATTGCGGCCATCATGCTGGGCCTTGTGGCAGGATTCATCGTCGCGGCAGCGCTTGGAAAGGTGAACTTTTCAAGCCTCGGCACGCAGCCGATTTTCGCGCTGCCGATACCATTCAAATATGGCTTCAGCTTCGACCTCGGCCTGTTTCTGCCAATCGCCTTCATCTACCTGATCACGGCGATCGAGACGACCGGAGACCTGACGGCGAACTCCGTTGTATCCGGTGAACCGGTTGAGGGCGAGGTCTACCTGCGCCGCATCAAAGGCGGTGTTTTGGCCGACGGCATCAATTCAGGGCTGGCCGCGATTTTCAACACCTTCCCGAATACGACCTTTAGCCAGAACAACGGTGTTATCCAGTTGACCGGGGTCGCCAGCCGCCATGTCGGGCTCTATATCGCAGCCATTCTGGTGATTCTGGGCTTCTTCCCCATTATCGGCGGTGTATTCACGCTGATACCAAAGCCGGTTCTCGGCGGGGCAACACTGGTGCTGTTTGGCACGATTGCCGTTGCCGGGATCCGTATCCTGGCAACGCAGGAGATCGACAAACGCAAGGTCTACATCATGGCCATTTCCTTTGGCCTCGGTCTTGGTGTGACGCTGGTGCCGGATGCTGTGAAAGGCCTTCCGACCGTCGTTCAGCAGGTATTTGCAACACCGATCACGCTTTCCGGCTTGAGCGCCATTATCCTGTCGCTGGTTCTTCCCGAAGAAAAGAGCGCGTAAAACACAATCAGGCGGGGAAACCCGCCTGAATTCTTGTACGGCAAAGCTGTTGTTTGGAGTCGATCAGATTGAGAAACTGGTGCCGCAGCCGCAATTGGCCACCGCATTGGGATTATTGATCTGAAAGGACTGTCCGAGCAGGTTGTCGACGAAGTCGATTTGCGATCCACCCATGAAATTGAGCGACATCGGGTCAATGAGAACCCGGGCCGAATCCCGCTCGAGAATCAGGTCGTCGGCTTCCTCTTCATCCACAAGATCATACTTGTAGGAAAAGCCCGAACAGCCGCCGCCTTCGACCGACACTCTCAGAGCCGTCTTGCCGGGCTCGCTGGCAAGGATCGTGGCGATGCGCTTGGCGGCACTTTCTGTAATGGTTACGCTGTTTTCACTCATTGTCTTCCTCCAGCCGGGGTCAAGATCCGGTGAGTCTGATGAATATCGCCTGAAATTGAGCGGTGAGCGGGTGCATTTCAAGTCCAAAGGCGTCAAAATCAGAGAAATTATTCGCAGTTGCCATTCAAATGTGGTCTCAGCGGTGCAATCTGGTGTTAAGAGATGCCGACAACAACACGCAAGAAAAATTCATGAATTTTGATAGACAGAGACTTGGCTTTGGTTATGGCGAACGGGCGGTTTATGCCTCCGATCCCTGGAAAACACGTGGTCGGCTTTACGCGGAAGGCGAGAGCCCGACCCGTTCGGATTTCCAGCGTGACCGCGACCGTATCGTGCATACAACCGCCTTCCGTCGACTGAAGCACAAGACGCAGGTATTTATTGCCAGCGACGGCGATCACTATCGTACCCGGCTCACCCATACGATTGAGGTGGCGCAGATTGCCCGCGCACTGGCCCGCGCCATGCGGCTTGATGAAGATCTGGCCGAAGGCGTTGCGCTGGTTCACGATTTTGGCCACACGCCTTTTGGCCATACAGGCGAGGACGCGTTGCATGAAGTGATGGAAGGCTGGGGCGGCTTCGACCACAATGCGCAGTCGCTGCGGGTCGTGACAAAGCTTGAGCGCCGATACGCCGAATTTGATGGTATTAATCTGACCTGGGAAAGCCTCGAGGGTCTCGTCAAGCACAACGGTCCGCTGCTGGATAAAAAAGGTGAGGGCAGGAAAGGGCCCGTTCCACAACCGATTCTCGACTATTGCATGATCCACGATCTGGAGATCGGAAGCTACGCCAGCTTGGAGGCGCAAGTTGCTGCCATTGCAGACGATATCGCCTACAATACGCACGATATTGATGACGGCCTGCGCTCAGGTTATCTGACCTTCGACATGCTGGATGAAGTGCCGTTTCTGGCCGATCTCCACCGCGAGGTTCTGGACCTTTATCCCGGGCTTGACCCGTCACGCCTGACGCACGAAATGATGCGGCGGCAGATCACCCGGATGATTGAGGATGTTATCGGCGTGGCCCAAAAGCGCCTTGATCAGGTGCAGCCGCAATCGGCGGATGACATTCGCAGTGCCGGCGTGACCATGATCGAGTTTTCTCAGGAAATGTCGAAAACCGACAAGGCGATCAAGAAGATGCTGTTTTCGCGCATCTACCGTCATCCGCATATCATGCAGATACGCTCTGACGCCGCACAGATGGTGAAGGACCTTTTCGAGGCATTCATGAACGATCCGACACTGATGCGCAAACACCATTGGTTCGACCGCATCTCGGAGCTTCCCACAAGCGCCAGAGCCCGCCAGGTCGCCGATTATATTGCCGGAATGACGGATACTTTTGCGATTTCCACCCACAAGCAGATATTTGACCACACACCTGAATTGAGATAGGCAGCGGCCAACGAAAATATGGGCTGGACTGCCATTTGCGCGGGGCCTGGAGCCTGCCGCAGGACTGGATGATATGAACCTTTTCACCGACTTTGAAACAAGAATAAAAGACGTAATACAGTCGCTTGATATCGTAAAAGAGCAGGGCGGTGACATCGATCTTTCCCGCCTCACGGTTGAACCGCCGCGCGACCCCGCCCATGGCGATGTCGCCACCAATGCGGCAATGGTGCTGGCCAAGCCGCTTGGAACAAACCCGCGCGAGCTGGCCGCCATAATCTGCGAAGGCCTGGAAGCAGACAGCGATATTGCGGAAGTGTCCGTCGCAGGCCCCGGCTTCATCAATATCCGATTGGGCCAGGCTTATTGGCAGAAGCTGCTGGTGAAGATGGTTGACGCCGGTGAAGAGTTCGGCCGCTCCAAAATCGGCGTGGGCAAAAAGATCAATGTCGAATACGTCTCCGCCAACCCCACCGGCCCCATGCATGTCGGGCATTGCCGTGGCGCAGTGGTGGGCGACACGCTCGCCAATCTCCTGGCCTTCAGCGGCTACGAGGTCGTGAAGGAGTATTACATCAATGATGCCGGCTCGCAGATCGATGTTCTTGCGCGCTCGGTTTACCTGCGCTACCGCGAAGCGCTTGGCGAGGATGTTGGTGAGATTCCGCCAGGCCTCTATCCTGGCGATTATCTGGTTCCCGTTGGAAAGGCGCTGGCCGATGAGTTCGGCACAAAACTGCGCTCCATGCCGGAGGAAGAGCGTCTCGCGCTTTTGAAAGACCGCGCAATTGACGCGATGATGGCGATGATCCGTGATGATCTGGCCGCCCTCGGTGTCAGCCACGATGTTTTCTTCTCCGAGCGTACGCTGCATCAGGATGGTGGAAAGCGCATTCTCTCGGCGATCAACGACCTGACCTACAAGGGGCATGTCTACAAAGGCACGCTGCCGCCGCCCAAGGGCCAGGTGCCGGAGGACTGGGAAGACCGTGAGCAGACCCTGTTCCGCTCGACCGAGGTGGGCGACGATATGGACCGTCCGCTGATGAAGTCGGATGGCAGCTTTACCTACTTTGCCGCCGATGTTGCCTATTTCAAGGATAAGTTCGACCGTGGTTTCTCCGAGATGATCTATATTCTCGGCGCTGACCATGGTGGCTATGTGAAGCGCCTGGAAGCTGTTGCCAAGGCGGTGTCGGGCGGTGATGCAAGGCTGACCGTGCTGCTTTGCCAGCTGGTGAAACTCTTCCGCAACGGCGAGCCGGTCAAGATGTCCAAACGGTCCGGAGACTTCGTGACGCTGCGTGAGGTGGTGGACGAGGTCGGTCGCGATCCGGTTCGTTTCATGATGATCTATCGCAAGAATAGTGAACCGTTGGACTTCGATTTTGCCAAGGTCACAGAACAGTCTAAAGACAATCCGGTTTTTTACGTGCAATATGCGCATGCACGGTGCAAGTCGATTTTCCGTCAGGCTGAAGAAGCCCTGCCGGGTCTTGACGTTGCAAAACTGAGCTTTAGCGGCGAAAATGCGGCCCTGATCAATGATCCTGCGGAAATTCAGTTGATTGCCAAACTGGCGGAATATCCGAGAATCGTTGAAGCTGCGGCCTCTGCGATGGAGCCGCATCGTATTGCGTACTACTTGTATGATCTGGCCGGAATCTTCCACGGACACTGGAATAAAGGCAAGGAAAATACAGACTTACGGTTTGTTAACGATAAGAACCGAGAATTGAGCATCGCCAGACTCGGGCTGGTGCAAGCAGTGGCCTCAGTATTGCGATCGGGACTTGGTATAACCGGAACCGCCGCGCCAGAGGAAATGCGCTGATTGTCACCATTTACCCACATTGCGCTGGCACTAAGCTTAGAGCGTATGCAAGTGGTGAAGTATGGCTGACAGAAATTGGACCGGTAACGCAAACAGGGCGTCGGGATTTGTAGACGACGACGATCCGTTTGCGGCGTTGACGCGACTGGTGGAACTGGATGCTTCCAACCACCCTGAACGTGCAGAACCGACGCGCGAAAGCCCGGTAGCGGATTCCAGGACTGCGCCCTCTGACTTCGACCTGGAAGCGGAACTGTTGCAGGAGTTCGAGCGTTACGATGCCGGCAGTGCAATCCAGTTTTCCAGGGACGCCGAGACCAAAGGGCAGGACGCAGCGCCCTTGCCGGAACCTTCTGTCGAGCAAGACACCGACCCGTCCGATATTGCCGAAACCATGAGTAAAGCCCAGGTGGCGCTGGACGAGCCGTCTCTGGAAAGCGATCTGCAAGATGCCATGGCCAACGAGCTGGGCATGTTTGCTGGTGCCGTTGAAGCGGACGAGCCGACGATTGATACGCCATTTTCAGGGCCGGTGCCAGACATCGAGGCCGATTTTGGCGAAAGTGAAACGCCAATCGAAGAGGCTGCATTTTCGGGGCCTGTTCCCGATCTTGAAGCGTTTTCGGAGGGTGAATTTGGGATTGATGATTCCGACATCGCCTTTGCGGGTCCGTCCCCGGACTTCGATTTTGATGCTGACTTTTCCGCGGCACCCACCGGTGCTGCAATTTTGGACGACATATCTGTTGAAGACGGCGAAGTCTCAGCCGATGACCTGATGGCGGGCGAACTGGAAATGTCGCTCGGTATTCCGGAAAAGGAGGCGCCTGCCGCCAGCGAGCCGGTTTCGGCCTTTGCGGAGTGGAAAAACGAACGCCTGAGTGTGAACAGTTCGACGCTGGAAGAGCGCTGGGTACCCGAGCCCGTTCTGGGCCACCCCGGTGAAGCGCTGAACGAGGCTGACGATAAGGCCGATGATGCCTTTGCACCGGCGGAAGACTTTCTTGCTGTGGATGATTTCGCTGAAGAAGAAACCATCCCGCCTGTTGCTGCCGCACCAATTGTGACGCCGCCACCAAAAGTCGAACCGGTCTGGCAGGAAACCACTGACCCGCTCGCGGAGCTGCAGGCGATTATGGGCAAGGCCACACCTGCTCCGGCCTCGACGAACAAGCAGGCCCCAGAAGAAGACCTGGACTTCGATATCGATTTTGACACTCTCGAGATGGACCTGGCGTCTGTGGAACTCGATGAACTTGAAAATATCGATGCAGATGCCGTTGGGGCAAGCCAGGCGCGCAGCGCATCATCCGAACGACCGGCTGACGAACTCGTCTTTGACCCGGCACAGATCAACCCGGTTGACCTCGATGCAGAGTTCATCGCCGATCTGGAAATACCGCATGTGCCGATGGAAGATGCGAAAACCGCGGACTCGGACCGGAATTATGAATACGAATTCGAAGCGGAGATGGCCGAACTGCTGAGCGAGAACCTCGGCGTGGCTGCAGCCGCATCCGCAGTTAAGGCGCGCGAAGATGAGCCGGTAACGGTTGCCTTTGAGCGCGAGCTTGAGGAAGAGCTGCACGATGTACCGCCTGCAGCCGTCGACTACTCCCGCGATTTGCTCAATTTCCAGGAATATGACGAGCGTGTCGACCCGCTTGGCCGCAATCGCAGGGGCGGTGTCTGGATGGCGGTTGCCGCAGGTGCGGCAGTTGTTGTCATTGTGGGCGGGGCTTTTGCCTGGCTTAACTCCGGTTCGGGCAACGACACGGTGTTTTCCGGCGATGGAGAGCCGCCGATTATTGCTGCGGACAATACGCCGTTCAAGGAGGTGCCCGCGGACAAGGGCGGCGCAGTCGTTCCCAACCAGGACAAGGCCGTCTACGATCAGGTGGAGGGCAATTCGGTCGATACCGTCAAACAGGAAGCGCTGATCAGTTCCGAAGAAGCGCCGGTCGATGTCGCCCAGCAGACGGCACAGGAAAATATTCTCCCCCTTGAAATCAACGGTGAAGAAACTGCCGATGCTTTCCCGCAGGATGATCGTTTGCTCCCGAGTGACGAAAACGCTGGCGATTCAGCCGGCGAGGGCAAGCCTGCAACTATTGCGCCACGCAAGGTGAAAACCATGATCGTGATGCCAGATGGCACGCTGGTTGCGCGTGAAACTCCCGAACCTGAAGCCGCACAGACAGCCTCTTCAGCTGGTGAAAATGCAACTGATGAGACCGCGACCAACAGCGAAACTGGCGCAAACGATACGAACACCAGTCAGAGCGCGGTGGAGCAGGCTGCAAACGCCCAGGTTGACGAGACGGCACCGGTTCGCCCCGTCCAGATAACCGAAGTGCCTGGCGCACCGGTTCCAACGCCGCGTCCGAATGAACAGCCGGTCAATGTGGTCTCCACAGTAACCGAACGGGGCAATGTTTCCGCACCGAGCACTCCAAGTGCACCCGCTACGGAAAATCAAGCCGCCGCACCGGCCGCGCCAGTTCAGCAGACGAATGTCCCAACCGGCTCCTATGTCGTTCAGATAGCCTCGCTTCCTTCGCAGGAGAGCGCGGAGAAAACCTATGCAAACCTGTCATCCCGTTTCGCTTCGGTGATTGGTGGACGTGGTGTCGACATCCAGAGGGCGGATATCGAGGGCAAGGGTACGTATTATCGCGTGCGCATCCCTGCCGGCACGCGCGATGAAGCTGTTGATCTCTGCCAGCGCTACAAGGCTGCCGGTGGCAGCTGCCTGGTATCGCGATAGCATTGGCAGCAACAGTATAGTTTGCAGTCTGAGAGCGCCCGCCGGGCGCTCTTTTGTTGTGAATCGGCATCGGCGCTGATTCGCTCTTTGCGACTGCCACCGCTATGATTTCAAGCATGAGCGAATCAAGTGCCGTGATTTTTGGCTGTAAAGGCCTGACGACAAGTTCCGAAGAAGCCGCCCTCTACCGGGATGTGCGGCCATGGGGCTTCATCCTGTTTGGGCGCAATATTGAAACGCTGGGCCAGGTGCGCCAGCTGGTGGATGAACTGCGCTCGACGGTCGGATACCACGCTCCGGTCCTCATCGATCAGGAAGGCGGGCGGGTTCAGCGCATCAAGCCACCGCTGACGCGCAAATATCCATCGGGTGCTGATCTCGGCGCTGTCTATCAGGCGGATCGGGACAAGGGCTTGCGCGCCGCCTGGCTGATGTCGCGGCTGCATGCTTTTGATCTTCTGAAACTGGGGATCAACGTGAATTGTCTGCCTGTACTGGACGTGCCGGTCGAAGGAAGCCATGACGTGATCGGCAACCGCGCTTATGGCCATGATCCGCTGACCGTGTTCGAGATGGGGCAGGCCGCCGCTGATGGGTTAAAGGCCGGCGGTGTGCTTCCCGTCGTGAAACACATGCCCGGCCATGGTCGCGGCTTTGCTGATTCTCATCATGACCTGCCCGTCGTGGATGCACCAATCGACGTTTTGAAAGCGCATGACTTTGAGCCCTTCCGCCGCATGAACGGTGAATTGATGGCCATGAGCGCACATGTCGTTTACACTGCGCTGGATACGTCTGCACCGGCAACGACCTCGAAGACGGTGATAGATGATATCCTGCGCGGTTATATCGGTTTCGACGGTCTACTGATGTCTGACGATGTCTCGATGAATGCACTTGCAGGCTCGATTGGTGAGCGTGCGGCAAACATCATCGCGGCAGGCTGTGACATGGTCTTGCACTGCAACGGACTTATGGAGGAGATGAAAGCTGTAGCCGCCAATGTGCCTGCGCTTTCTGGCTCTGCGCTTGAGCGCGCAAGGCGCGTCATGTCGGGTTTTCCGGCAGCTGATGGCCTTGTCGAGGCTGAAATGGCACTTGAATTCGAGGCGATCATGGGCGCGCATGGGGCTGTCGTATGAGTGGGTCTAGCGAACCGGAAAAGGACAAGCCGGGCGTAACACCGATGGATTCGCTCTGGCAGGACAATAAGGAGGCGCGTGCGGTCAGCGATCCAGCGCTGCTGATTGATGTCGCAGGCTTTGAAGGTCCGCTGGACCTTCTTCTGCATCTCGCGCGCACCCAGAAGGTGGATCTGGCCCGCATTTCCGTCCTGGCATTGGCAGAGCAATATCTGGCCTTCGTGGAGCAGGCGCGCAAGGTGCGCATCGAACTGGCCGCCGATTATCTGGTCATGGCAGCCTGGCTCGCCTATCTGAAGTCGCGCCTTCTTATTCCTCAGCAGGTCAAGGATGACGAACCCACCGGCGAGGAAATGGCCGCGATATTGGCCTTCCGCCTGAAGCGCCTGGAGGCCATGCGCGAAGCTGCGGGCCGCCTGATCAACCGCGACCGGTTGGGCCGCGATTTCTTTGTGCGTGGTGCGCCCGAGCACATTCCGCTTGAAAAGAAATCTGCCTATGAAGCGAGCCTTTATGATCTGCTGACCGCCTATGCCGCACTGCGCCAGCGCCAGGCTGTGACCAATGTGGTGATCGAAAAGCGGCGGGTCTGGTCATTGTCAGATGCAAAGTCGATCCTGTTCAGACTGATCGGTGAAGCGACCGACTGGGTGGCGCTGGACCGTTATCTGGTGCGATATCTCGCCGATCCCAAAGACCGGCGAACCATGATGGCCAGTTCATTTGCGGCCAGCCTCGAACTGGTCCGCGAGGGAAGTCTGGAAATCCGTCAGGAAAAGGCTTTCGCGCCTGTTTTCATGCGACCGGGCCAGAAACGTTCGCCTGCGGATGAAGATCACGGGGGCGCAAGCGATGCATGAAAGCGGCTTGCCAGATGCCATGACCGACGTTGAGGAGGCGAGAGCGCGGCTCGACCTCACCGATGCCCGCGTCGTTGAGGCATACAGGATTGCAGAAGCACTGGTCTTTGCCTCGTCCGAACCCGTTTCGCGCAATTATCTTGCGGCCCGCCTGCCGGGCGACACCGATATCGATGCGATCATGGCGGCCCTGCAAGAGGACTATGCCGAACGCGGTGTTCACCTCGTTCGCATTGACGGCCACTGGGCTTTCCGCACGGCACCGGATCTGTCCTTCATGCTGCGTGATGGCAATGAAGAGCCGAAGAAGCTTTCGCGCGCCGCACTGGAGGTATTGGCGATCATAGCCTATCACCAGCCGGTGACGCGCGCCGAAATTGAAGAAGTCCGCGGCGTGCAGACATCAAAAGGCACGCTCGATGTTTTGATGGAAGCGGGCTGGGTGCGATTTCGTGGCCGCAGGCGCACACCCGGCCGTCCAGTGACATTCGGCACAACGCTCGATTTCCTTGACCAGTTCGGTCTGGACGAAATTCGCGATCTGCCGGGACTGGAGGAATTGCGCGGCGCGGGGCTTCTTTCGGGACGCATTCCGGCAAACTTCAACATTCCCTCGCCAAATGACGACGAATTGGACGACGAGGAAGACCCATTGACGCAGATGGACCTCGAAGAACTTGGCCTCTTGACACCAGGGGGTGCCGGAGACGAATAAAGGTTCCTGAATTGATCAGGTTTCTTTGAAATCAAGACTTCGGATTGGTGCCGTTCTTGGCAAGAGCAACAAAGACAGAGACGCTGGCCAGTGTGCCGCAAAGCCGTCGCGCCAGTGTGACCTTTGCCGCGCAACTGAAATTTCAGGATATCCGCCACTCGTATCACGGCAGGGAAACCATCAAGGGTATTTCCCTGACGGCTGAGGCAGGTGAGGTTCTTTGTCTTCTCGGGCCGTCGGGTTCCGGCAAGACGACACTCCTGCGCATTGCCGCTGGTGTCGAAATCCAAAAAGGCGGAAACCTTCTGCTGAATGATCGCGTCATTGCAGGGCCTGGCGTCTTTACACCGCCCGAACGGCGGGGCATCGGTCTGATGTTTCAGGATTTTGCGCTCTTTCCGCATATGTCGATCCTCGACAATGTGCGCTTCGGTCTGACGGCGCTGAAAGAGAAGGAAGCCAAGGCCGAGGCGATGGCGGCGCTCGAGCGTGTCGGTCTTGCCCATGCTGCGGCAAAATATCCGCATGCACTCTCCGGCGGCGAGCAGCAACGTGTGGCTCTGGCCCGCGCTCTTGCGCCACGGCCGGCAGTTTTGCTGATGGACGAGCCATTTTCCGGCCTCGATTCCCGGTTAAAGGACACCGTGCGTGCAGAGACCCTGGCGATTCTACGGGAGTCGAAGGCAACGGCGATTATCGTGACACACGATGCGGAAGAGGCCATGCGAATGGCCGACAGGATTGCGCTTCTTCGTGATGGAAAGCTCGTACAAAGCGGCACATCGCAGGACCTTTATCTTCGTCCCAATGATATATTCACGGCAGGTTTCTTTTCCGAAATCAATCGCTTCGAAGCTGTCGTGGGGCAGGGCTATGTTGAGACGCCGCTTGGAAAAGGCGCTGCAGTAAACATGGTGGAAGGGCAGGCGGTCAGCGTGGCTGTGCGTTTGCAAAGCGTCAATGTCAGTGAACGTGACGGCACGATACCGGCTCGGGTCGTCTCACGACGCTTTCTGGGCTTCGTCGAAATCCTGGAGCTGGCTGTTCCGAACGCAGATCAGACGGTCAGAGCACGAATTCGTGCTGACCAGTTACCGCCGGGATTGCGCGACGTCACCCTTGACGTTAAGGAACAAGACATATTGGTATTTGAAAAAGAGCACCAAAGGTCTTACATCAACAAGACTGAATAAAGAGGAGTGTCTCAAATGGGTTCTTTCAGCATGGTGCATTGGCTCATCGTATTGGTGGTCGTGCTCCTGTTCTTCGGTCGCGGCAAAATTCCCGAATTGATGGGCGACGTTGCCAAGGGCATCAAAAACTTCAAAAAGGGTATGGCTGAAGACGAAAGCTCGGATAAGGCCAAAACCGTTGAACATAAGGCTGACGAGGCGAAGTAATCACTTCGCCAGTCGCGACGGATGCAGCCCCTTTCCGGGGCTGTGCTCTCTTTTGTCTTTAGGATAGTTTCCGATGCTGGATATTGGCTGGCCTGAGCTACTGGTCGTTGCCATCGTTCTTATTGTGGTCGTCGGTCCAAAAGATTTGCCGCCCATGTTGCGCGCTTTTGGTAAAATGACGTCACGGCTGCGCAAGACGGCCGGCGAGTTTCGTTCGCAATTCGATGAAGCGCTGCGCGAAGCCGAACTGGACGACGTGCGCCAGACGATATCGGATGCACGCAAACTCAATCCCATGAACTCGGTGCGTGAAGCGCTGAGCCCGCTCCGCCAGGCCGGCAACGAGATCAAGTCCGATCTGCAGAATGCGGTAAAGGCCGATCCCGTAAAAGGACCAGTCGAGACGCCGGATGCGGACAAGGAACTGAAGGTTGCCGAGCCGGCTGCCAAACTGCCCGCCGAACCGCCTGTTCTGAAAGACGAAGCGGACAAGTCTGAGACTGTAAAGCCCAAGACGGCGAAGGTACCTGCGAGGAAGGCGGCACCCAAAGTTGCGGCTGACAAGAAGCCGGAGGCGAGCAAGTCGAAGCCTGAAGCCGCTGTGACACCCGCAGAAAAAGCAAGCAAACCCGCCGCCAAGCCTTCGACAACCAAGCGCGGCAAAACAGTGGCCACCAAGAAAGACCCCGCTGCGGCAAAGCCATCGACAACGAAGGCGTCGACGGCTGCAAGCAAGGCAACGGCTAAGAAAACGGCTGCCAGAAAACCTGCAGCAACGAAGAAGACGGGTGACGCATGAGCGGTGAAATTGACGATCAGCCGCAGCCGCTTATGGAGCACCTGATTGAGCTGAGAACCCGGCTCGTGTGGTCGCTCGGAGCGTTTTTTGTCGCTTTCGTGGGCTGCTTCTATTTTGCCAAACAGCTCTTCAACCTGTTGGTCTTGCCCTATCAGTGGGCGATCAAATGGGCGGGCATGTCCGTTCAGGGCTCCGGCCTGATCTACACCGCACCGCAGGAATTCTTCTTCACCCAGCTCAAGATCGCCATGTTCGGCGCGATCGTGATTGCCTTTCCGGTGATTGCCTCGCAGATCTACAAGTTTGTCGCGCCAGGGCTCTACAAGAACGAACGCGCCGCCTTCGTGCCGTTCCTGGTCGCATCACCCATGCTTTTCCTGATGGGCGCGGCGATGGTCTATTTCTTCTTCACGCCCATGGTCATGTGGTTCTTCCTGTCCATGCAGGAGACCGGTGGCGATGATCAGCTTGCCATTCAGCTCCTGCCGAAGGTTTCGGAATATCTCGGCCTTGTCATGACGCTGATCTTCTCTTTCGGCCTTGTCTTCCAGTTGCCGGTGGTCACATCGCTGCTGGCGCGCGCCGGTCTCTTGAGAGCATCAACGCTTGCCGAAAAGCGCAAATATGCCATCGTGATCGCTTTCGTGGTTGCGGCTGTCCTGACGCCGCCCGATCCTGTTTCCCAGATCGGTCTTGCGCTTCCGACAATCCTTCTCTACGAGGTTTCCATTTTCTTGGCTCGACTCATCGAGAAGAAACGGGCCGAGGAGCTGACAGATGATGAAGGCGACACGTCTGAGTCCTCATCTTCCAGCGAATCCGCGTGACGGCGAGGCCGTCCCGCGTTTGATTGCCGGGGCGGGCCGAATGAGAGACGGAGCCCAAGCCGGCTGAAAATAACCCGTCTCGCAAGGCCGAACGACAATGCTAGATATCAAATGGATTAGAGAAAACGCTGCCGCCCTTGACGACGCGCTGAACAAGCGCGGCGCAGACCCGGTTTCAGCCGAGCTGATCGCGCTGGATGAAAAGCGCCGCTCTCTGGTTCAATCCATGCAGGACATGCAGACTCGCCGCAATGCCGCCTCCAAGGAAATTGGCCAGGCCATGGCGCAGAAGGATCAGGAACGCGCCGAAAAGCTCAAAAGCGAAGTCGCCGAACTGAAAACCACACTTCCCGCCATTGAAGAAGAAGAGCGCCAGGCAACCGCCGCACTCAATGATGCGCTTGCGCGCCTGCCGAATATTCCACTGGATGAAGTGCCGGTAGGTGCGGACGAAAACGACAATGTTGAAGTTCGCGTATCGGGGACAAAACCAGAGTTTGACTTCGCGCCGAAGGAGCATTTCGAACTTGGTGAAGCACTTGGCGGCATGGACTTTGCCACTGCAGCCAAGATGTCCGGCGCGCGCTTTGCAATGCTCAAGGGCGGTGTTGCACGTCTTGAACGGGCGCTGGGTCAGTTCATGCTGGACGTCCACACACAGGAACACGGCTATACCGAAGTGCAGCCGCCGCTACTCGTGCGTGACGAGGCTGCTTACGGCACTGACAAGCTGCCCAAATTCGGCGAGGATCTATTTCGAACCACCGACGGGCGCTGGTTGATCCCGACTGCTGAAGTGCCGCTGACCTACACGGTTGCCAACGATATTCTCGATCAGAGCGCGCTGCCAATCCGCATGACGGCGTTGACGGCCTGCTTCCGTTCAGAAGCAGGTTCAGCGGGCCGTGATACACGCGGCTATCTTCGTCAGCACCAATTCTACAAGGTGGAGATGGTCTCGATCACCGACGACCAGACCTCCATGGAAGAACACGAGCGCATGACCAAATGCGCCGAAACCATCCTGGAGAAGCTGGGGCTTCATTTCCGCACCGTGGTGCTTTGCACCGGCGACATGGGTTTCGGCGCCCGCAAGACATATGACATTGAAGTGTGGCTGCCAGGGCAGGGTGCCTATCGCGAAATCTCTTCATGCTCCGTCTGCGGCGACTTTCAGGCGCGCCGCATGAATGCACGCTACAGGGTGGAAGGTGAAAAGGAACTGCGCTTCGTCCACACGCTGAACGGTTCCGGCGTCGCGGTCGGCCGTGCGCTGATCGCCATCATGGAAAATTATCAGAATGCCGATGGCACCATTCGCGTGCCGGACGTTCTCAAGCCCTATATGGGCGGAATCGATGTCATCGGCGCCTGAGGCGAGGAGAAGTTCAAGATGCGGATTCTGCTGACCAATGATGACGGTATTCACGCGCCGGGGCTTGCCGTCCTGGAGCGTATCGCACGCACGCTTTCCGACGATGTGTGGATTGTGGCGCCCGAGACGGACCAGAGCGGGCTTGCCCATTCGTTGACCCTTTCCGATCCGTTGCGCGTGCGCAAGATCGACGAGAAGCATTATGCGCTCCGCGGTACGCCGACAGATTGTGTCATCATGGGCATCAAGGAGATCATGGATGCGCCGCCAGACCTGGTTCTCTCCGGCGTGAATGCCGGTGCCAACATGGCCGATGATGTGACCTATTCCGGCACCGTTGCCGGCGCGATCGAAGGAACGCTGCAGGGCATTCGCTCCATGGCGCTGTCGCAGGCCTATCAGTTCGATGGCGAACGGCGTGTGCCCTGGGACGTTGCTGAAACGCACGCGCCTGAACTCATTGAGAAGCTGATGACGGCAGACCTGCCGCGCGGCACATTGCTGAACATCAACTTCCCGAATTGCGGCAAGGATGCCGTCGAAGGCATTGAGGTGACAGGCCAGGGAAAACTCGACTTCGGCCTGATGGTCGAACAACGTCGCGATGGCAGAGGCTTTCCCTATTTCTGGCTGAAATTTGACGCCCGCACTGGTGAGTTCCGTGAGGGCACGGATATCCATGCCCTCAAACATGGCAAGATTTCCGTTACCCCGCTGAAACTGGACCTGACCGATTATGACGCCTTGAAGAGCGTTGGCACGGCATTGGGCCTGGAGTGATTCTTGAGCGCGGAGCGTGATTCAAGAGAAGATTTTGCGGCGCTGGTGATGCGGTTGAGAGCCGACGGCGTTTCAAACTTGGCCCTTCTGAAGGCGGTGGAGGCAACGCCGCGAGAGCAGTTCGTGTCGAAAGCCTATGCCGACTTTGTTTGGAGTGACCGGACCATTCCGCTCGAATGCGGCTCTTTCCTTGAGGGGGCTGACACAATGGTCAAGCTCCTGAACTTGCTCGACCTCAAGGAAGGCCAGCGCGTACTCGATATCGGGACCGGCAGCGGCTTTACAGCGGCCGTCATGGCCCGTATCTGCGAGCGCGTTCTCAGCATCGACCGCTACCGCACGCTTGCGGAAAGCGCCCGTCGTCGCCTATCCAAAATGGGTCTCACCAACATTGTGACGCGGCAGGCAGATGGCAGCCGCAAGTTGAGTGGCGAAGGAACGTTCGATCGTATTTTCGTCAGTGCGGCTTTTGACAGCATGCCACGCATGTTTACCGAGCACCTTGTGTCGGAGGGCATTATGCTCGCCCCGATGCTGCGCGAGGATGGAAGTGTCGTCATGGCGCGCTTTGTCAAAATCGGCAGCCGTTTTGACCGCGAAGACCTGTTTGACATTGCCTACCTGCCGCTGGCGTCAGGCCTGGCGTCTACGCTCTGAAAAGCGTTATGGTTATCAAATTCCAAAATGTATGAATTAATGGAGCGCTTTTTAACCGGGCGGTAACACTAACGCGCTTTAATCAAAGCATGACAGTTTCAGGTAATCAGTAGGTTGGTCATGCGTAAAGATGCGTCAAATGCGTTGCAAAAATCAGCAATGCGAGCTTTCGCGGTGATTTTACTCGCAGGGTCTGCAGCAGGCTGCAGTTCTGACGTTTCGCGATTTGAAGGCTATCTCTCCAAGTCAGACACAATCACGACGTCCTCCATCCAGAGCCGGGGCAACAGCTCCCCGCCTCAGGCATTGGGCGCAAACAGTGTTGCGCCGTCCGCGCCGTCTTCCGGCGCCATCGTGAGCCAGCCTTGGAATCAGCCGATGCCAGCCGCCAATGGCTCGACGGCAACCGTTGCTTCCAGCAGCAATATCTATGACCCGATCCGCACCGGAACCGTGGTCAAGCGCCAGCCGCTTTCTGCCGCCGGCGGGACGAACCAGGTCATGCCGCAAGAGCGGCCTGTTGCTCAGGCCGCACCGTCGGTGAGCATGCCGGATCCCGTTACGACCGCCTCAACGCCACGCAAGACAGACGCAAAAGCACAGCAGCCCCAGAAGGTTGCGTTGAATACACCGGTCGAAGTTCCACTGCCGAAGAAGGCACCAACGGACAATCAGGCCGTGATGCCGAAAACGCCTGAGGTGGAAAACAAACAGGCTGAAGAGGCCAAGAGCGAACCGTCAATGGGCGGTCTCTATGAGGTCAAATCCGGCGACAGCCTTGGTCGAATTGCCGCAAACCATGGCACCACGATCAACGCGCTTCGTGCCGCCAATGGCCTGACAAGCGATAACATCCGCATCGGCCAGAAGCTGAAAGTGCCGGGCAGCGCGCCGGCGAAGACAGAGACCGTGGCCGCGCCGGCACAGACCCAAACCGCCGACAACACCAAGACCGCTTCGACGCCGAAGGAATATCAGCCGCCGGTCAAGCAGGTTTCTGTGGAGCAGGCAGAAAAGAACACCAAGGTCGCCGTTGCCGCGCCTGAGGAAACCGGGATCGGCAAGTATCGCTGGCCCGCACGCGGTGCCATTATTGCCGGCTATGGCGCAAATGTGGACGGTGAACGCAACGACGGGATCGACATTTCGCTTCCTGAAGGGTCACCGGTCAAGGCTGCGGAAAACGGCGTGGTGATCTATTCCGGCGACGGCCTGAAGAAGCTCGGCAACACGGTTTTGGTGCGTCACGCCGATGGTAAGGTCACAGTATATGCCCATCTGAAGACGCTGAATGTTCAGCGCGGCAATCAGGTCAAACGCGGTCAGGTGATCGCTAGCTCAGGCATGACCGGCAGCGCATCGCGCCCCAAGCTCCATTTCGAGGTGCGCAAGGACTCCGCACCCGTCAACCCGATTACATTCCTCGAATAGTATTGCGTAGGGGAATGGACCTTAAAACCCGGCTTCGGCCGGGTTTTTTGTGTTTTCCTGTGCCGATGTTTTCAGCTCGAGAGGCTTTTGCCGAGTTGGCCTGCCACATCTTGGATATATTGCCAAGCAACGCGGCCCGACCGCGCGCCTCGTGTGACGGACCATTCAAGGGCACCGCGATGCAGGTCTTCAACGGGCATATCCAGGTCGAAATGACGCGCATAACCGTCGATCATGTCCAGATATTCGTCCTGGCTGCATTTATGGAAACCGAGCCACAGGCCAAACCGGTCAGACAACGAGACCTTTTCTTCGACGGCTTCAGACGGATTGATGGCAGTCGATTGTTCATTCTCCATCATGTCGCGGGGCAGCAGATGGCGACGGTTGGACGTGGCGTAAAGGATTGCATTGGCAGGCCGCCCCTCAACGCCGCCATCAAGTGCAGCCTTCAACGACTTGTAAGATGTGTCGTCATGATCAAACGACAAATCGTCGCAGAAGAGGATAACCCGGCAAGTCGCCTTCGCAATGATGTCCATGAGCCGGGGCAGGGTGGCGATGTCTTCGCGGTGGATTTCAACGAGCTTGAGCGGCGTGGGAGCTGTTTCCACAAGGCTGGCATGCACCGACTTGACCAGCGACGATTTCCCCATGCCGCGCGCGCCCCACAGAAGGACATTGTTGGCTGCATGCCCAAGGGCAAAACGGCGGGTATTTTCAAACAGGATATCGCGCACGCGATCAACGCCCTTGATCAGGTCAAGCTCCACTCTGTTGGGCTTTGCAACGGGTTGAAGCTCGGCGCGCGCTGGTGACCAGACAAAACAATCCGCCGCATTCCAATCGTTTATGGCGGGGCGCGGGCCGGCGATTCGCTCCATCGCCTCGCGAAGCAGCCTGACCTCCTTCAAGAGTTCATCACCATTTTCGATTTCCATTGATGTTTCTCCCAATCGATAACGAAGCCTCGGCTGGGCACGCCGCGACTTTGGGCATCGGGTAACACGGGCATCTGAAGCCGAAAAGGCCACGCAAAGCCGAATTCGTTCGGTTATGTGAGCAATCTGTTGCATTCGGAGCCGGGAACACTATATTCCGCGACAATCATGGGCGGGTCTCGACTTGCCATTCAAAGGTTTTAAGGAGTTCTCATGTTCATAACGGAAGCTTTCGCCCAGTCGGCTGGTGGTGCAGGCGCAGGTGGCGGCGCAGATATGCTGTTGTCGATCGCGCCTTTTATCCTGATCTTCGTGGTGATGTATTTCCTGATCATCCGTCCGCAGCGCAACCAGATGAAGCGCCGTGAAGAAATGCTGAAAGCCGTTCGCCGCGGTGATCAGGTCGTCCTGGGCGGCGGCATCACCGGCAAGGTGACCAAGGTTATCGATGACAGCGAGCTGGAAGTCGAGATCGCAGACGGCGTGAAAGTCCGCGCGATGCGTGCGCTCCTGTCCGAGGTCCGCGTGAAGGGCGAACCTGTAAAAGAATAATCCGAGACGTGAGAAGCTCGCCAAGCGGCGGGCTTTTTGCTAGTTGCCGGACCCATAACGTCAAACCGCTCTGACAATCGGAGCGGTTTTTGGCGAACCCAATTGAGAGACCGATGCTTTATTTTGCCCGCTGGAAAACCGTTCTGATCTGGCTCACCGTTGCTGCTGGATTCTTCATCGCGCTACCCAATGCGTTGAACAATGATTTTCTGAGCCGACTTCCCGACTGGGTGCCGAAGAGCAAGATTACGCTCGGTCTCGACCTGCAGGGCGGCTCACACATCATGCTGCAGGTGGATAGAGCCGATATCGTCAAGGAACGCCTGCAAACGACGATTGACGACATTCGCAACGATCTGCGAACGGCGAATATCGGCTATACCGGTCTGTCCGGCACGGGTCAGAATATCCAGGTCCGAATCCGCGATCTCAGCCAGTTGGATGCGGCCAAAGAGGCGCTCAGCGATATCACCGCGCCGGTTTCTGCTGGCGGCCTGACGGGCGGCTCCATTACGGAAGCGACGATGGAGGACGCCGGGCAGGGGCTTTTGCGCTTCCAGCTCAGCGACCAAGGCATAGATTACCGCGTATCGTCGGCAGTCACCCAGTCTATCGAGGTTGTCCGCCGCCGTGTTGACGAACTGGGAACGACCGAGCCGATCATTCAGCGGCAGGGCAACGACCGCATCATCGTGCAGGTGCCAGGGCTCAGCGACCCTGAGCGCCTGAAGGGTCTTCTGAACCAGACGGCGAAGCTCTCATTCCATATGGTCGACGATACCATGTCGGCGCAGGATGCCATCAACGGACGTCCGCCGGCAGGCTCCGAGGTGCTCTATTCCACCGATGATCCGCCGATTCCGTATCTGGTCGAAAGACGTGCGCTGGTTTCGGGTGAAAACCTCGTCGATGCACAGGCAAGCTTCAACTCTCAGACGAACGAGCCGGTCGTAACGTTCCGCTTCGATTCGAAGGGCTCCACGCGATTTGCCCAGGCGACAAGTGAAAATGTCGGCCGCCCGTTTGCTATCGTGCTTGATGATCAGGTACTTTCTGCGCCCGTGATCCGCGAACCCATTCTGGGTGGGTCGGGCCAAATTTCCGGCAGCTTCACGGTTGAAAGCGCCAATGACCTCGCCGTGCTCCTGCGCGCAGGCGCGCTTCCGGCGACGTTGACGATTGTTGAAGAGCGCACGGTCGGTCCGGGGCTCGGTGCAGACTCCATTCGTGCCGGCGTCAGCGCCGGCATCATTGGCGCCATCCTCGTTGTCGTGATGATGTTCGTGGCCTACGGCTTCCTCGGCATTATCGCCAATATCGCTGTTCTTCTGAACGTAGTTCTGATCCTTGCGGCACTGACCATACTTGGCAGCACGCTTACACTTCCCGGTATTGCCGGTATCGTCTTGACAATCGGTATGGCGGTGGATGCGAACGTGTTGATCTACGAGCGTATTCGCGAGGAGTTCAAAAGCGGCCGGCCGTTGATTCAGGCAATCGATTCCGGGTTCAGCCGTGCCTTTGCAACAATCCTTGATGCCAACGTCACCACGTTGATTGCGGCTGTCATTCTGTTCTTCCTCGGCTCCGGTCCGGTGCGTGGTTTTGCCGTCACGCTGAGCGTCGGTATCATCACGACGCTGTTTACCGCCTACACGCTGACGCGCTGGATGGTGGCGATGTGGGTGCACAAGCGTCGCCCGAAGGCCTTGCCGAAGGGCATTCGCACCGGCATTTTCGATGCATCGAACATCCGCTTCATGAAATTCCGCAGCATGACATTTATCGTGTCTGCGCTTCTTTCGATCGCTTCCGTCGTTGGTTTCGGCACGCTTGGTATGAATTTGGGTATCGACTTCAAGGGCGGATCGATCTTTGAGGTGAAGGCAATAGACGGGGCCGCCGACCTTCAGGATATCCGTGCGCGGCTGAGCGAGCTGAATCTGGGCGATGTTCAGGTTCAGGGCTTTGGTGGGCCGGATGAAGTGTTGATCCGTGTTCAGGCACAAGGTGGCGGAGACAACGCCGAACAGTCTGCTGTCAATCTCGTTCGTGGCGAGTTGGAAGATCAATATGACTTCCGCCGTGTGGAAGTGGTTGGCCCGTCCGTTTCGTCCGAACTGGCTATCGCCGGCACAATCGGTATCGCAACGGCGCTGCTGGCCATTCTGGTCTATATCTGGCTGCGCTTCGAATGGCAGTTTGCTGTCGGCGCGATCATTGCGACGGTTCACGACGTACTGCTCACCATCGGCATGTTCGTCTTCACGGGAACGGAGTTCAACCTCTCGAGTATCGCGGCAGTGTTGACGATTGTCGGCTACTCGCTGAACGACACCGTGGTGGTCTACGACCGCGTGCGCGAAAACCTGCGAAAATTCAAGAAAATGCCGCTGCCTCTGTTGATCGACACGTCGATCAACCAGATGATGTCTCGAACTGTGTTGACCTCGGGTACGACGGCGATCGCCATCGCGGCGCTGGTGATTTTCGGCGGCGAAGTTATTCGCTCCTTCACCGTTGCCATGCTCTTCGGTGTTGCTGTTGGTACCTTCTCTTCGGTCTATATTGCCGCGCCGGTTCTCATCCTCTTCAAACTGCGTCCCGAAAATCTGGACAAGAACGAGGAGGGAGAGAACACAGACGTCGCCCAGGTGCAGGGCAGCAATGGTTGAGCGGCGCAACGCGCATTTTCCAGGCGTCGCGGAAATCGACGCCTACGGAAATGGCGGCTTCCGCTTTGCTGACATGTCGCATCGCGGTTCCATTCTCTGCCTCCCATCGGGTATTTACGGATGGGATGTGGAGAGTGCGGACGATTTCAGCGCGGACGCTTTTGCGCGCGTGATTGCAGATGCAGAACAGATCGAGTTCCTGATTGTCGGCACCGGTGTGGAAATGCGGCTGATCAAATCGGACCTGAAGGCGCTTTTTCGCGCCAACGCGATCAGCTCCGACCCGATGAGCACAGGTGCTGCAGTTCGCACTTATAACATCATGCTTGCAGAAAAACGGCCGGTTGCAGCAGCGCTGGTTGCCGTTTAAACGGCGGGACAAGCCTTTGAGCACATTAAGCGACGCATATGCCTATTGCCTGACGGCGCTCAAGGAGGTGAGCCGCGACCATTATCTCGCCTGCCTCCTGATGCCGGAGGCGATCCGCTCTCAAATGGCAGCACTCTTCCTTTTTGAAATGGAGACCGCGCGCATTCGCGAACTTGTGCGCGAGCCGATACCGGGCGAAATCAGGCTGCAATGGTGGCGCGATCTTCTCGAAAGCGACGGTGACGGCGCAGACAGCGGACCACTGGCCCATGCCCTGAAGGACGTGATTGCGCGCAACAATCTACCGATCAAGCCCTTTCAGGACCTCTTGGATGCACGCATTTTTGATCTCTACGATGATCCGATGGGTAGCGTTGATGAGTTCGAGCTTTATGCCGGAGAAACATCGTCTTCGCTGATTCAGCTTGGTCTCGTTATTTGCGATCCCGAACATGCACGGGAGAATGCAGACGCCGCCGGACATGCCGGTGTTGCCGTAACCGTCGCACGCGTTCTGCGCAGTCTCGCCACAAGCAAGGCGCGCGGTCAGATCTATATTCCCCAGCCGATGCTGACCTCTGTCGGACTTGAACGAGCAGCTTATCTGCAGAGCCAGGGCAACGACGAGAGAATGCGTGCGCTCGTTGAGGTTTTTGCAGGTTTTGGCTTGGACCATCTGGAGAAAGCGCGCCAGGCTTACAAGCCAAGCAAGATGTCGCGCTGGCCTTTCCTGTCTGTCGCGCTCAGCGGCTCAGCTATGCAGCGTTCACGCAAGCGCGGGGCTGCCATTCTCGATGGTGCGCCCGTGGAGCGAGGTCCGCTCGCCCGCCAATGGCGGCTCTGGCGTGCCGCTGTCTCGAACCGGTTTTGACGAATCTTGGCGCATTGTCGCAAAATTCGCGCAAGGCTCTGATGCTATAGCGCGTGGGCAGACAAGAGGTGTTTAAAGCGTGAACTGGGCCAACTTCAACTTGATCGCATTCGGCGTCAGCATCACGATTCTGTCGCTCTATCTGTTCCGCAAAGTCGCAATGATGCAGAACCAGAGCGACGAAATAGGCAATGCGATCCTGACATTCGGCAAGGCGTTTCCCGGCGAGCCGATCCGCGAGGTGCAGCCGACAGCCGATTTCGGCGCGGTATTTTTGCGGCTCTCTGACGGCAAGACCGGATGCATCCAGTCGTTCAAACGGCACTCGGTATGCCGCATATTGAAGCCAGGAACCGTCAATGTGGAGCCGGCAGAAGTCCAAGGTGTCATTCACATCGAATTTGGCGACAGCAGGCTGGAAGATGGCGATTTCAGGTTCCGGAGCGAAGGCGACGCAGCTGAGGTGTCGCTCTGGCTGCTCGGCAGCATTGCTGCTGCCAACGACGCCGAGAAAGCCGGCACCGTTTGACTCACCACTTGAGGGTTCAAATCCCCTAAAACGATTGTTGTTCCAGCCACTGGCGGCAGGCATTGAGCGCACGCGCACTCATGGCCTTCTTCTTGGCGATTGCCTTATCCTTGCCGCGGAAACGCTTGACGCCTTCGGGCTTGACGATCGCGCCTGGCTCCAGTTCGGGAAACAGACCGAAATTGACGTTCATAGGCTGGAACGAGCGCTTGCCCGGCTCATCCTCGGACACCAGATGGCCACCGGTAATATGATTAAGCAAAGCGCCAAGCGCAGTCTCTGCCGGCGGCAGGGGCAGGGGTTTGCCGAGCCGTTCGGCGGCGGCGAACCGTCCGGCGAGAAGGCCGATACTGGCGCTTTCCACATAGCCCTCGCAGCCAGTGATCTGCCCGGCAAAACGAAGGCCGGGCCGCCCTTTGAGGGTCAGGGACTTATCCAGTAGGACAGGCGAATTCAGATAGGTGTTACGGTGAAGGCCGCCAAGCCGCGCAAATTCGGCATTTTCGAGCCCGGGAATCATACGAATGATCTCAGCCTGCGCGCCGTAACGCAGCTTGGTCTGAAATCCGACGATGTTGTAAAGCGTGCCGAGCGCATTGTCCTGACGAAGCTGCACGACGGCATAAGGTTTCTCATCCGGCTTATGCGCGTTTGTCAGTCCCATGGGCTTCATCGGACCGTGACGAAGCGTCTCTCGCCCCCGCTCGGCCATGATTTCGATCGGCAGGCAGCCATCGAAATAGGGCGTGCCTTCCCATTCGTGAAAGCCAACCTTGTCGCCTTCGATCAGTGCATCGATGAAAGCGTTATACTGGGCTTCATTCAAAGGGCAGTTAATATAGTCTTTTCCCGTGCCGCCCGGCCCGACCTTGTCATAGCGCGATTGATACCAGCAGATATCCATATTGATGGATTCGCGGTGCACGATCGGTGCAATGGCGTCAAAGAAGGCAAGCGATTCTGCGCCGGTCTTGGCCGCAATTGCCTCAGCCAGAGACGGTGCCGTCAGTGGGCCGGTCGCGATGATCACCTGATCCCACGTTTCAGGCGGTAACCCGGTGATCTCCTCACGCACGATGGTAATCAGCGGGTGGTCTTCCAGCGCCTTCGTCACGGCTTGTGAAAAGCCGTCTCGGTCAACGGCCAGAGCACCGCCTGCAGGCACCTGGTGTTTGTCCGCGCATTCCATGATCAAAGAGCCGGCAAGGCGCATTTCGGCATGAATGACGCCAACGGCGTTGGTTTGAGCATCATCCGAGCGGAATGAATTGGAGCAGACAAGTTCGGCGAGACCGTCGGTCTTGTGGGCATCTGTCCCGCGCACGCCGCGCATTTCATGCAGAATGACGGGAATACCGAGTTTGGCGACCTGCCAGGCGGCTTCACTGCCCGCCAGTCCACCGCCGATAATGTGAATGGGAGAAATATCTGATGTCGTCATGGGCGCTCATTATCACGCGTAAGCTACGCTGCCAATTGCTGATGCCGGCGTGATTTCGAACTTCGGGAAAGGTTTGCAAACCCCAAAATACAAAACGGCGCCGATGGGCGCCGTTCGACATACTGACTGTGGCCTCCGGATTACCGGAACGAACGCGCAGCAACCGACTCGATATCATAACGGTTGATGCCGATATCGTTCAGGCGGTCGGCCGGCAAACGGCTCAGCGCGCTGACGGTACGACGGTAGGAAAGCCAGTTTTTTGTAAGGCGGATAGGGTTCATCTTCGTTTCCTCGAAAAACACAGGAGCTTCCGGCTCCTTTTCTGTGAGGATAGATATACACCCGCATATTGTAAAAATGGAGTGCAAAAAATGTGCGACTGCTATGCATTTAAGCATAGGATGCACAGTTTTGGATCAATTATTTGGGAATGGCTGCAAAATGATCAGATTTCTACTGGCGCTTTACTCTGACCCCAAATACAAAAACGCCCCCGGACAGGTGTCCTCGGGGGCGCTTTGAAGCAGGCGGTGTATTAGGTCTTAACGAACGGCCTGACGTGCGACTGAGCGAATGTCGGAGCGGGCGATACCCAGATCGGCCAGTTCGCGATTGCTCATGAGGTTCAGTTCGTAAACGGTCTGACGGTACTTGCGCCAATTGTTGTAAGAGCGGGAGATGTTCATCGTATCATCCTTTTTTCATGCGTTAGAAGGTCTCGCTTGGGAGGAGAGCGCCTTCGTTTTCGTTGTCCTTAAGATATATTGCGGCGCGAAAATTAGAAGAGCGAAATGTTCAAAGCACTTATGCGTTCGGCGCATGCCTAATTATTAACGCGTTGTAAATAATATAAAAAAGAGAATGTGGACTGAGAAGCTGCATTGCAGCATTGATGCTCAGCTTATCCAGAGAAGGGTGTTACACATTCCGATCTGCTGCAACTGTCGAGACGTCGAAAACGCATTTTCCAGTCTCTCGCCTTCCACGCGACGCGAGAAACGAATGCGCGTGCAATTCTTCGAGAAAAGGTGCGAGCCATGCGATCTGTCAATTGCGGGGCTCGTCCCCGCCAAGTCTCAACCCCCAGCATCAGTGCGCCTTCAACCTGCCCGACTGGTACATAGAACAAAAAGAATATGAAGGAATTTCAACACCAAAACGCACAACGCTCGCCGGGGGAGGAGGTCCGGCGAGCGTCATATAATCGACTGGCAACTGGGAGGAGGAGTGTTGCCAGCCATAAACGAAGTGAACTGGGAGGAGGAGTGCTCACTTCGAATTCTCTACCGGTTGCCCGGGGCTTCGGAATTGCTTCCGGTGAGGTGCCAAACTCACGCTCGGGAATTTGTTCCCTTCGATGTTTCTTTTATATCGATTAAATAAAAATTGTGCAGTGCAAAATGGTAATATTAGGTATGCGCTAGATGCATATCGTCGTCTTTGTGAGGCCATCTTCGCATCTGATGCTTAACATTTGACTGACGGCCACTCCCCAACTTTAGCGAGACGCCTCGGCGCAGCCGCTTTGGCAATTCCTTCAGATTGGGCTTGCTTCACTCGATACCTTTGATATAGAGGCGCTCAAGTTCGCGGCGGGCCAGCCCCCAACGAACGCGGGTATGGTGAAATTGGTAGACACGCCAGATTTAGGTTCTGGTGCCGCAAGGCGTGGGAGTTCAAGTCTCTCTACCCGCACCAAAGTCCTCTCATGCAGCGCCTTAATTCTTTATCGTGCTGAGGATGGAGGCCAGGGTTGTGGATTTCCCGGAGTTTAATTTCGGCGGCGAGCCGTTGGTGAAGCTGCCACCGCTGAGGCCGCGAAGATGTTTGTGCGGCGCGAAACAGAATTTTAGACGTCTTTTTGGGGTGTGAAACGCATTTTGCTTGCAAAAGCGGGCAGGAATTGCATAAAGCACCCGGCAAACGAAGACTGGCGCTTTTTACCCAGGCAGGGCCTGACGAACAAACAGCGCCGCTTGAAAAACAAAGGTTTGAACATGCAGGTTACAGAAACGCTCGCTGAAGGGCTGAAGCGCGAAATCAAGGTCGTCATCCCGGCCAAGGATATGGAAGCTCAGATGAATGAGCGTCTGGAAGATGTGAAGGGCCGCGTCCAGATCAAGGGCTTTCGTCCGGGCAAGGTGCCGTTTTCGCACCTGAAGAAGCTTTACGGCAAGTCCGTAATGGCTGAGCTCGTCAACGAGATCGTTCGTGACCGTCCCAACTCCATCCTGTCCGAGCGCGGTGAGAAGACTGCAACGCAGCCGGAAATCTCGATGACCGAGGACGAAGCAGAGGCTGAAAAGATCCTCAATGCCGAAGCCGACCTGGAATTCTCCATCGCTTATGAAGTGATTCCGCCGATTGAACTCAAAGACAACTCCGGCATCAAGGTGACCCGCGAAGTCGTAGACGTGCCGGCCGAGGAAGTCGACGAGCAGGTCAAGCAGATCGCGGAAAGCGCCCGCAGCTTTGAAACCAAGAAGGGCAAGGCTGCCAACGGCGATCGCGTGACGATGGATTACCTCGGCAAGGTGGATGGCGTTGCCTTTGAAGGTGGCCAGGCAGAAGATGCAGAACTCGTTCTCGGTTCCGGCCGTTTCATCCCCGGTTTCGAAGACCAGCTGGTGGGCGTGAAGGCCGGTGACGAAACCACCATCACCGTAACATTCCCGGCTGAGTATGGTGCAGCCGATCTTGCCGGCAAGGAAGCCACTTTCGAGATCAAGGTCAAGGAAGTTGCAAAGCCAGGCGAAGTCGAGATCAACGACGAACTGGCCTCCAAGCTGGGTGTCGAATCGGCAGAACGTCTGCGCGAAATCGTGCGCGAGCAGATTGAAAGCCAGTACAGCTCGGTTTCGCGTCAGAAGCTGAAGCGTCAGATCCTCGACCAGCTCGATGAAATGTACCAGTTCGAAACCCCGCAGACCCTTGTTGAAGCCGAATTCAACAACATCTGGGCGCAGATCAACCAGGATCTTGCCCAGAGCGGCAAGACTTTCGAAGACGAAGACACAACGGAAGAAGCAGCGCGCGAAGAATACACCAAGCTGGCGCAGCGCCGCGTGCGTCTTGGCCTGGTTCTCTCCGAAATCGGCGAAAAGGCTGGCGTTGAAGTATCCGAGGAAGAGCTGCAGCAGCAGCTTTACGCGCAGCTGCGTCAGTTCCCCGGCCAGGAAAAGCAGATCATCGAATATTTCCAGAAGACCCCTGGTGCCGCTGCATCGCTGCGCGCTCCGATCTTTGAAGAAAAGGTCATCGATCACCTGCTCACCGAAATCTCGGTAACGGACAAGACTGTTTCCAAGGAAGAGCTTCTGGCCGAAGACGAAGACGAAGGCGACAAGAAGGAAGCCAAGAAGGCAGCGCCGAAGAAGAAGGCTGCTCCGAAGAAGGCTGAAGCTGAAGCAGAGGCAGCTGACGAAGGCGAAGCAAAGCCTGCTGCGAAGAAAAAGGCCGCTCCGAAAAAGAAGGCTGCCGACAAGGACGCTGAATAATCAGCGTATCCCGCGACTGAAGAAACTAAAAAAGGGCCGCATCATGTGGCCCTTTTTCGATTCCAGACGGGGAAGTCTGCTCTGGAGGCAATAGCCTTTAGCGGTGTTTGAAATCGGGTTTGCGCTTTTCGGTGAAAGCGGCCATGCCTTCCTTCTGATCCTCTGTTGCAAAGAGCGGATAAAATACGCGCTGCTCATAATGCAGCCCCTCCGCAAGTGTGGTTTCGAAAGCCCGGTTGACAGCTTCCTTGGCGACCATGACAGACGGTTTGGAGTAGCCCGCAATCGCTTCGGCAGCTTCAAGCGCGGTTTCCATAAGCTTGTCATCAGGCACGACGCGCGAAACAAGGCCTGAGCGTTCCGCCTCCGCCGCATCCATCATGCGCCCGGTCAACACCATGTCCATGGCCTTTGCCTTGCCGATCGCGCGGGTCAGACGCTGCGAGCCACCAAAGCCTGGTATCACTCCAAGCTTGATTTCCGGCTGGCCGAACTTGGCGCTTTCAGAGGCGATGATGAAGTCGCACATCATCGCAAGTTCGCATCCGCCGCCAAGCGCAAAACCGCTGACAGCCGCAATGATCGGCAGGCGATTTCTGGAAATCTCGTTGACGATCCCGAAATGGTCGGTCTTCAGCATGTCAACATAGTTCAGAGCCGCCATCTCCTTGATATCCGCACCAGCAGCGAAAGCCTTCTGCGATCCAGCCAACACAATGCAACCGACGTCCTCGTCACTTGCAAGCGCCTTGAGATGGTTGTGCAACGTCTCCAGAAGCTCGGCATTCAGTGCATTGAGCGCCTGCGGGCGGTTGAGCGTGAGAATGGCAACGCGGCCCCTGCGTTCCAGCAAAACGGTATCACTCATAAAACGACTCCATTGTTTCTAGTTCATTGTCCTGAAGGTTTCAGGAAAAACGCCATTCATCCTCGCCCAAATCCGCAAACATGGACGCGACTTGAGCGGCGTCGACATCTTCTAGGCGGGCAGGCGACCATTTCGGATTGCGGTCCTTGTCGACGATCACGGCGCGCACGCCTTCGTAATAATCGTCGTGGTCGAGCACACGGTGGGAAAAGCGGTACTCCATTTTTAAGCAATCCTCGAGATCGTGATTTTCGGCCTGGCGAAGCGCATAGAAGGTGGCTGCCAGCGAAAAGGGGCTGTTATGCCTGAGTGCCGCCGCAGTCTTTATCGCCCATGCATCGCCGGAGACAGCCAGACGCTCAATGTTCTGCAGACATTCCAGCATGGTTGCGCCGTCGAAGGTGGTATCGATTTCACCCCTCATCTGTACAAGCGTTCCATCCGGTGCCGAAGAGGAAAGGGCTGCAATGGCCTCATCTGTATCTGCTCCATCGGCGAGGCGCTCACATAAAGTCGGTAACCTCTCGGAAGGAATGAAAGCATCGGCGAAATTCGCATAGATCGCGTCGGCGGCGTTCATGCGGCTCGATGTTGTCCCCAGATAGAGACCTGTTTTTCCAGGTGCTCGGGAGAGAAGATAGGTCCCGCCAACATCTGGAAGGAAACCAATGGACGTTTCCGGCATGGCGACCACGGCGCGCTCGGTCACCACCCGGTGAGAGGCATGTCCGGCAAGGCCGACACCGCCGCCCATGGTTATGCCGTCTATCAACGCAACAACTGGTTTGGGGTAGCGGGAAATGAGAAGGTTGACGCAATATTCATCGCGCCAGAATTTGCGTCCTGGGGCAGGGTCTTCTCGTCCGGTATCATACATGAAGCGAATATCGCCGCCGGCGCAAAACGCCTTGTCGCCGGCTGCGTCGATGATCACGGTGGCGACATTGTCGTCCTCTGCCCAGCTGTCCAGAGCGGTGCGAATTGCGCCCACCATCGCAGCATTCAGCGCGTTGAGAGCTTTGGGCCTGTTCAGCCGTATACGTCCCGCTTTGCCTTCCTGCCAAGACAGAAGAGGCGCATCGGTTTGTGATGTTGTATCCATCCCTCAGAATCCTCCCACGTTGAACGTGAACACATGACTAGCGAAAGACACCTATCGAGGGAAGCCTTTCGATTGAATCAAGGCAACCGGGAGGAATTTGGCGAAAGGCGTGTGCCCCACAGTAGAATTTAACCCTTCACTAACCATGTTTCGCAGATCATGCCCCATCTTTTAACGATACAGAGACGGGCATGCGCAAACTGACATTTCATCTCGTCCTTTCCTTCCTTGCCGTTGCGCTTCTTAGTGCATGCGCCCCGCGCAAGCAGACCTATTATCAGCAGAACGTCTTCGAGATCACAGCCGCCAGCATCAGCCTCTCCGCTTCCATCGATCCGGAATTGAAGGCAGAACTGCAGCGCCGCCTTGATGCCTCCATCGAGATCAGCCACCGCGGCGGACCAGTGCAGGCTGCCTATCTGGATGTCGGCATTTTGAACGTCAATGGCGGCCGAGGCCTTGGCTCACGTGAGAACAGAGCGCGGGTCCAGGTAATTGCCCGCAATCCCCAGACGAGCGAGCCCCTGTATCTGACCGACTTCGAAGCCGTCAGTTTTGCAGGTAGCCGCGCATTTGCGAGCGCATCGCTGGCCGAAGCAATTGCAACCCGCATACGCATGGAATTTGCCCTGGCGGCGCCGTCACCCAATGCCATCCGACCGGAACCGCAAATTTCAACGAGGCTCGAGGGCGGGGAGGCTGTTTCCCCCGCAGTGGCCCGCGCCTATCAACCACAAGCCGGCGGTGATGCTTTGCTGAATTCAAGCACACGGTTCGGGTCCGACGGCGAAATCACGCCAGAACCCAAATTGCCCGCTCAAAATGCGGGTCCGGTGCAACTTTATGTCGACGAGAATACCGGTAAGCTCACGGAAATGCCGCCGGAGGAGGATGGTGAGATTGCCGTTGATGGCACTGGTGAGCCTTGTGTCGTGACCTTGGAAAACGACTGTGCCAGCGACCTTCTCAGGCAATAGGCAAGAAAATTGATCAACGCTAAAATGCGAAGCAATTGCAAAGCACTTTTTTGGCTTCCTTAGGGTATCGTCGATTAAAAGACTATGGGGATCGCCGGTTGGTCAATTTAATCCCCGCAGGCGACCGGGAGATTCAAAAGTGTCCACAGCGGCGTTGTTGCTGATCGTCATTAATCTGGGACTTGTCTGGCTGCTGCTTGCCGCGCCCTTGGGCAGGCGCACGATACGCCTGAGCCGCCATCTGGACGCAGCGCCCCAACGCGTCTGGAATGCGCTCAACCCCCTTGGCAAAAATGCTGATTGGCGTGCTTCAGTCGTTTCGACTCGCGCTGTGGCTGAAAACAGGGCGGTGCATGTCCATTCGAATCTGGACCGGACAGGTCAGCCGATCGAGGTTGTTTACCAGGTCGAAGTCGATGGTAACGGAAGCGGCTATATGGCGCAGGTGGTGGAAGATACAGCCCTTGATCCGATCTTCTGGCGGAATTATCGGGAACATTGCACGCTCAGACCTGTGGCTGAAGGAACTGATGTCCTGATCGAGCGGTCAGACCGCTATCGCGGCTTTGCGTTTCTGATTTTCCGCTATTTCAGCTTGAGGCGTGAGATGAATGCCTTGAGCGCCTGGCTCAACGACGGTCGGGTAAAGACAGGCGGCATTTTCGAACATCCGCTCACACAATTTTCCCTTGCCGTCTTCTCCACCATCCTTCTATGGCCGTTCTTCGGCCTGAACCTGACCGGCCTCATGCTTTCCAGCATGTTGACCGTTGTAATTGCGCTCCATGAGCTAGGTCATATGGTCGCCTTCCGGGCATTTGGCCACAAGCGTGTGCGCATGGTCTTCATTCCGCTGCTGGGTGGAATTGCCATTGGCGGTCGGCCTTATAACAGCCGTTTTGAAATCGCCGTTTGCGCCATCATGGGTGCGGGTGTCTCGGGCTTTTTCGTTCCGTTGATCACGGGCGTCACGCATGCAGCCGAAAATGGCTGGTTGACGGCGGAACTGATGCGGCCATCGCTTGTCTTCCTGCTCATCCTCGGCGCATTCAACCTTCTCAATCTGCTTCCCATGCAGCGCTTTGACGGCGGCCAAGCCATACGGCAGATTTTTCGCACCCCCACGCTGCAGGTTGTCGGCAGTTTCCTGATTTCAGGTGCGATCCTGTTCACGGGCTGGGAAATCGGACTGCCGCGTGAAGCCTTGATGACGGCGCTTGCTGTTTTCGCGCTGCTGAGCTTCATGGTGAAAAGCGGGGCCAAACCACGTCACGCAATGATGCCCATGAGCGATCCTGAACGCTTGATGGCCGGACTCGGGCTTTATGCAGCGGTTCTGATCCACGCCTATGCGATCATAAGGGCATGTAGCAAGTTGTTTGCTTAGTCACACAGCGACTGTAGCACCGAAGACCTCTTCGAATGCCTGGCGCAGCAGGACGTCGACATCCGACAGCGAGACAAGGAGACCCAGATCGACAAGGCTCGTGACGCCATAGGCAGAAATGCCGCAAGGGACGATGCCGCTGAAGTGATCAAGGTCGGGATCGACATTGATCGACAGGCCATGGAAGGTCACCCATTTGCGGATGCGAATGCCCAGAGCAGCGATCTTGTCTTCGGCAACCGAACCATCGGGGAGAGGCGGTCTTTCCGGCCTTTGTACCCAGACACCAACCCGATCCTCCCGGCGTTCGCCCTTGACGTTCATGGCATCAAGCGTGCGGATGATCACTTCCTCGAGCGCCGCCACATAGGCACGGACATCCTGCCTGCGCCGCTTCAGGTCAACCATGACATAGGCAACACGCTGACCGGGGCCGTGATAGGTATATTCGCCGCCACGACCGGTCTGAAACACCGGAAAGCGGTCCGGCTGAATGAGGTCACCTGATTCTGCGCTGGTGCCTGCGGTGTAGAGCGGAGGATGCTCCAGAAGCCACACAAGTTCGTCTGCCTCGCCGGCTGCAATGCTGGCAACCTCAGCTTCCATGAGTGATACGGCTTCGTCGTAGGGTACCTGTCCGTTTGACACGCGCCAGCGAACGGGCGGCGCGCCTGCGGGGGGCAGCATCGTTCTTTCCAGGTCTTGTCGCAGCATCATCCATTCCTGTCTCGGTGGCCACAGTGCGAAAACGATATGGGGGGTGCTGATGACAAAGGCAACAAAAAACCCGGCTAAAAAGCCGGGTTCTTGGTGCGGTCGAGAAGACTCGAACTTCCACGGGTTGCCCCACAGCGACCTCAACGCTGCGCGTCTACCAATTCCGCCACGACCGCTGACCTGGTAGGCCGGATTGCTCCGGCGCGGCTGCATGTAGCAAAAGGCGTTGGGCTGCACAAGTGGATAGTCATAGTTTTTTACCCAGCGGTGAAAGTTTTTCCTGGTGACCGTCCTAAGCGACTGGAAATTCAACCACAAATCCTGCTCCGCCGTCTTGCTGATCCTGATATCGCACCGTGCCGCCATGAGCCTTGGCAATCTGGCGGACAAGAGCAAGGCCAATGCCCCAGCCGCCGGATGATTCCGCTCGTCCGGCGGGCCGATAGAAGGGTTCGAAGATCCGTTCGCGCTCGGCTTCCGATATACCGTCACCATGGTCGCGGATGATCAACGAGACCGTGTTCGCCCGCAGACTGATGTGGGCCTCGAATGGCGGTCTGCCGTGTCGCGCGGCATTTTGAAAGAGATTGCGCACCAGGCGACGAACAAGTTTTGCATTGCCACGGATGATCACCGGCTCGCCGGAAATATCGGCATTGAAATGGGCGCCTTCTTCCGCCACCAGGGAAACGAGTTCCAACGGCTCATGCGCTGCTTCATCCTGCTTGCTTTCCAGCCTGCTCATGATCAGGATTTCTTCCACCAGTTCATCCAACTCCGCCAAATTCTTGAGGATCTCATCCTTCAACGTGTCGCTGGGGGCCTCCTCATACATTTCCGTTGCCATCCGCAATCGGGCGAGCGGTGAGCGCAATTCATGGCTCGCATTGGCAAGCAGGCTCTTCTGTGCGGTGATCAACTGCTCGATGCGGTCTGCTGCCATATTGAAGGTTTTTGCTGCTTCCGCGATTTCGTCGCGGCCCTCCACAGCAACCCGGGTGGACAGCGCGCCCCGGCTCCAGATTTCCATCCCGTCACGCAAATTGGTGAGCCTTCGCGTCAGGTAACGGGCAACCGGATAGGCAGCAGCGCCCACAGCCGCGGCAATGACGACGATGATAAACGCAATATTGCGCCGCGGATTGCGGAACGGCGAGCGCAAATGCATGATGACTCGCATATTGTGGTCCGTATTCAGCACATAGGTTCTGGTTCCCGAGCGAAAGCCCTCAGGCTCGGTTGGCACCGTGTTGTAGGGCAGGTGCTCACCAGAACTGGCCACAAGCCGACCCGTGGCGTCATATACAGAGATATCGGCATGAAAAACACGCGCCACGCGGCGAACGGCGCGTTGCACATTCTCCGGCTGGTCCTCCGGGCTGAGCAACAGCCCCATCACCTGGCCCAGCTGCGCACGCAAGGGGTCGCGCTGATCAAAGCGCCCCATGCCTGTGAGCGTCACCAGGATAACGGCCGCAATCGCCAAACTTGCGATGATGAGAGCGTAAATCTGCAGGAAGAGCGAGCGCCGGATCATGATGTTTTCTCAGATGTCATTCTGGTTTCGGGCAAACACATAGCCGGCACCGCGCACCGTGATGATGCGCCGCGGATGCTTCGGGTCCTTCTCAATTGCTGCACGGATCCGGGATATGTGTACGTCTATGGAGCGGTCAAACACATCCAGCTCCTTGCCCTTTAGCAGATCCATCAGCTGATCGCGGCTGAGGACTCGTCCAGGATGTTCGGCGAAGGCGCAAAGCATGTCGAATTGATAGGCAGTAAGCGACTTTGGCTCTCCACCGACCGAGACAAGGCGCGAATCCGGGTCAATGACCAGTTCGCCGAATTTCAGCACTGAAACGGTTTCTGCCTGCGACGTGTTGCTTGCACGGCGTAAAATCGCCTTTAATCTCGCCAGCAATTCCCGTGGGTTGAAGGGCTTGGGGAGATAATCGTCCGCGCCAAGTTCAAGGCCAACGATCCGGTCCGTTTCTTCCCCCTTTGCGGTGAGCATGATCACAGGCACATCGGATGAAAGACGGATTTTGCGACAGACCTCGAAACCGTCCGTATCCGGCAGCATGATATCGAGAATCACGGCATCCGGTTTCTTCTGTTCGATTTGCGAAAGGCCTTCGGCTCCGGTGACCGCCGTTCTGGCATCGAAGCCTGATTTTCCAAGGTATTCAGCAACCATGGCGGAGAGGCGCGTATCATCGTCTATGATCAAAACCTCTGCCGCCATGTTTTATTCCTCATTTTTACCAGCCGGGATCAGCGGCTTATAGCATCAATTGCGCCAGCCGTGGCCACGGTCGCCGAAGAACATGCCGCCGCGCTCGGAAGCAAAATCGGCCACTTTCGTCCGCTGCTCGGGCGTCAGCACCTCAACAGCGTCGAGAAGGGCTGTCTGGATCAGTTGGCGGCTGTCGTCGCGCATTGCGTCGCGGCCTTCAAGCAGGTTTTCCGCAGCTGCCCGGTCGAACTCCGGCGCTTTGAGAAGTTTTGTGACTTCTGCCTGCATGTCCTTGCGATTGTCGGTGCGCGCATCACGCTTGGCCTCCATGTCATCACGCACCTTGGTGAAGATGGCAGTGATCTTTTCCTTCTGCTCGGGTGTCGCGTCGATCATCGACAGGAATCGGTCAAGCCGCTCGCCTGAAAATGCACGATCAAAGCCGCCACCCATGGGCCCGTGGCCACCCCGGCCCATCTGCTGACCGTATTCTCCGTTGCGTCCGCCGTCTTTCCAGCCTCCTGCACGGGCTGCCGTAAAGCCGGTGCCGGCGAGGGTAGAAAGCGTTACCACGCCGACGATGAGGGTCTTCTTCCAGGTGCTTGTCTTTTGTGAATTTGTCATAATCGAAACTCCTCTTCTGCTGTCATGCCGACGGATCGGCTCGTTTTCGATAGTGACAATCTGGACAAGGAACGTTTCGCCTATTCGCGGCGTTTGTAAAGAAGTGTGTCGCTGAAAGGGAGATTTGGGGGCAGGGCAGGCCAAGACCAGATTTCTGCCGAAAAACGACAGCATTTCAATAAGAAATTTCAATACGATCACCGCCAAAGGTAGACCTTTTGTCTGTTTTCGGTTAGCAGAACATCAGGCGTGTGCGCCTGCTGAACAATCATCAAACCAATAAAGAGGGACGCCGATGACCGAAGCCGGCGAGCAGGAAGGTGAGCGCGCACATTTCGAAGATGATGTGAGTGAAATCACCGGCATCTACGACGAGGACGGCTTTGTTCGCAAGGACTTCCTTGCCCTTGTCGGTGCTGCAATCGCAGATCGGGATATCCTCTATCTGCGCCACAATGTTGCTGACCTCCACGAATCGGAAATCGGCGACATCATCGAGTCCCTGAATTCCGACCAGCGCCACGCCCTGATCCAACTGCTCGGCGACGACTTCGACTTTACAGCTTTGACCGAGGTGGACGACACCATCCGCCTTGAAATTGTCGAGCAGATGTCGAATGAAAAAATCGCTGAAGCGCTCGGCGAAATGGATTCGGACGACGCCGTCTACATCCTGGAAGACCTCGACGAAGAGGATCAGGAGGAAATCCTCTCCAAACTGCCGTTTACGGAGCGGGTGAGGCTGCGCCGGTCGCTGGATTATCCTGAAAGCTCGGCTGGCCGACGCATGCAGACGGAGTTTGTCGCTGTGCCGCCGTTCTGGACGGTCGGCCAGACAATCGACTACATGCGCGAAGACGAAGACCTCCCGGATTCATTTTCGCAGGTTTTCGTCATCGATCCGACGTTCAAGCTTTTGGGTGCGGTCTATCTCGACAAGATTTTGCGCGCGGCGCGCTCCACCCGTATCGAAGACATCATGCACGAGACAAATCATCCCGTGCCGGCCGAAATGGACCAGGAAGAGGCGGCTCAGCTCTTCGAACGCTACGACCTTCTGTCTGCCGCCGTCGTTGATGAAAATGAGCGGCTTGTCGGCGTGCTCACGATTGACGATGTGGTGGACGTGATCCAGGAAGAGGCCGAAGAAGACATCATGCGCCTTGGTGGTGTGGGCGACGAAGAACTGTCCGACTCCGTCGGCAGTGCTTCGCGTTCGCGACTTCCCTGGCTTCTGGTCAACCTTGGGACGGCAATACTGGCTGCGAGTGTGATCTCCCTTTTCGATGCGGCTATCGAAAAAGTTGTGGCGCTCGCCGTTTTGATGCCGATCGTGGCAGGCATGGGTGGGAATGCCGGTTCGCAGACCATGACCGTGACAGTGCGCGCGCTCGCAACCCGTGATCTCGATATTTACAATGCAGGCCGCATCATCCGGCGTGAAGCAGGCGTTGGGCTGTTGAATGGCGTGGTATTCGGCGGGCTGATCGGCATTGTGGCTGGTGCCTGGTTCCAGAGTGAGACCATTGGCGGGATCATCGCCGTTGCCATGGTGGTCAACATGATGGCCGCAGCACTCGCCGGCATCTTGATACCCCTGCTCCTCGACAAGCTTGGAGCCGACCCGGCCGTTGCTTCATCCGTATTCGTCACCACGGTGACCGATGTTGTTGGCTTCTTTGCGTTTCTCGGGCTCGCAGCCTGGTGGTTCGGCGTTTTCTGATGGCCTGTTGGAAATGTCGTTTGATTGACTTTTACGTTAAGGTCAATTAAGTTTCCGTTCTATCAAACGGGAATGGTACGTTGGACAAACTATACACGATCACGGAGCTGACGCGCGAATTCGGTATCTCCACGCGAACGTTGCGCTTCTATGAAGACGAGGGGCTGATCCATCCCGAACGGAAGGGCCGTACTCGTCTTTTCAGACCAGCCGATCGCCGTATAATTCAAAACATCCTCAGAGGCCGTCGCATCGGCTTCACGATTGCCGAAATTCGCGAGATCATTCTTGTCTACAAGGACCCACCCGGCGAATCGGGACAGTTGCGGCTCTTGATGCAGCGCGTCTCGGAGAAGCGTGAAGAGCTGAAGCAAAAGCGCAAGGATATCGAAGACACACTCAATGAGCTGGACAGTATTGAAGAATCCTGTCTGACACGTCTCGCTGAGATCGGTGTCAGCACCTAAACCGGAACCTGATCTAAATCCAGCAGCGTGCCCGGCGGCGGTAGCGCTCGAAATCGCATCCGAAGCGTGAGAGCAGGTGGAGCTCCTCGCGGCGAATGGCGAGAAAATAGGTGAGCGTGGCCGCCGCAATGGCCGCCACCGGTAGCCAAACGATGCCGAGCAAAAATCCCAAACCTGACAGCGAAAGCGTATAACCGAGGTAAACCGGGTTGCGCGTGTACTGAAACGGACCGGTGGTAACGAGATGCGTGGCGCAACGGTTGGGCATTACGGTCGTCCCGCTTTGGTGCAGGGTCTTCAGCGCCCAGAGATCGAAAAACAAACCCAGCGCAATCATGAACCCACCGACAGCACGGAAGATGATGCCGTTGAGGGGGCTCAATGGTGTTGGTAGATAGAGATGCGCTGCAAGGGCCAGCAAAGCTGCGACCGCATAAATCAGCGGCGGCCAGGGAAAGTTTAAAGGTCTTGAGCGGTATTCGTTCATGATACCTACATCACCTCATGCTGATGGAACACGCCTCCACAGCATCTTCTAGTTTCTGATTATAGCCCGCTATAGTTGCGTCAAGCTGACCATCCACAAAGAGCTTCTTCTCAGTCAGGGCGGTGAGCATGCAGCCGCAATAGCGGGTGCAAAAGCTCCGATCCTCTGTTCCATCTGACATGCATGAGATGGAGCACTCATTGATAAAGGTCACACCGGGATCTTCTTTTTGGGCAGGCATAACCTGCGCGAAGCACCACACCAGAGCGATCAGCACCGGCTGGTGAAGGAGATAGATGGCAAGACTGTGACGCCCGGCGAGGGCGAAACCTCTGTACACAGAATTTTTCTCAGCCTCTTGTGAAGAGAGGTACGGACGAAGTTTCAGCCAGTCGATCAAGCGTGCCAGGCAAACCCCGCCAAGCACCGCCCCGAACCAGGGAAAAATCGGCACATAGTCGTTGGAAAGCGGAACGCGCGTGGAAAGCCCGACCCAATAGAGCCAAGGCGTATTGAAGACGTCACTGCGCAGGAAATGGGGTGCGGCGATGAAAAAGATCGCAGCAATTGCGGTCATCGCAGTCGGTAGACGCAGAAAGACGAGCGCCAGAATGCTGGCTGCTGCAATCTGGTGCAGAATTCCAAAAAAGATCCAGCCGCCCGGCATCGCGAACCAGGTGGCAACGCTGATGAGCAAGGCCGCGCCGCCGACCTTGACGAGCCGCTTGAGGATCGAACGCGGTTTGAAGCCTTTTTCATGCGCCCAAAAAAGTCCCATACCGGCGAGTATGAGAAACGAGGACGCGATGCATCGTGCGTATATCTTCAGAAAACCTGTGCTTGCAGTAGCCGGTTCCAAATAGCCGAAGAATTCCAGATCCCAGGAAAAGTGGTAGCTGGCCATCGCCAGAAGCGCTACGGCGCGCGCCACGTCTACATGGCCAAGCCTGTGAGAGGTGCCGGGATTCGCGTTCCCGCTGTCCTTGAAAATGCGTGGGAAAGAGAAGACTCCGGTCAAAGCAACGCCTCGCGGGCTTCGGAGAAAAACTGCCGCCTTATGAGGACGACCATGACAAACACTGTCGCAAGCATGAACACGTATGGACCAACAAACCAACCGAGATATCCAATGGACAGGAATATCGCGCGCAATCCGGCGTTAAAGTGGCGACCGGCCAGAATATTGAGACGGATTGCCCGTTCCACCAGTTGATGCGACGTTTCGGGTGATGCATTCGCTCCCGCCGTCATGGGAATCGATCCGAACACGATCGAGCAATAGTTGAACAAACGGTAGGACCAGCCGAATTTGAAAAACGAATAACCGAAGATACAGGCCAGTCCGCCCGCCTTGACCTCAAAGATCGCACGGCCTGCATCGGCAATGAGCGGCAGGTCGTCATAGATTTTCTGGGCCTGATCTGCCGCTCCGAGAAGCGCAAAACATCCGCCCAGTGCAAAGATCGACGTGGAGGCAAAAAAGGCTGTTCCGTTTTGAAGCCCGGAGATGATCTGTGTGTCGATCATCTTGAGGTCGCGGGTCAGGGAGTTCCTGATCCAGTTCGCGCGATAGGTATTGACGAGGCTGGTCAGGCTGGGGCGCGGCAGCTTCCGTCTTCCGTCGGTCAACAGACTGAAACCGAGCCAGAGCGCCAGAAAAATGACAAGAGCGAATATATCGAGATTGGTCATAACCTTTTGTGCCACTGATTCGGCCTTTGTGGAATTCCTTAACAGCCAGAAACCAGTTGGGAAAAATCGTGGCACATTGTGGCCCTGTACCGATCACTGCCAAAATGTTTAACGGGCGAACGCTGCATAAAACCTCGGCGCTGCAGGGAAAGCTATGCGTGAGTGCGATAGCAGCATTGTTGAAAGCGCCACGATTTTGCCTTTTTTGGCGTTGCGCAAGTGCTAAGAATGTATTAATCACGGCTCATGTGGCGCGGTCATTTCGCGTGACGCATTTTTTCAAAATGAGGTCTTAATGGAACAAACTGTGCAGAAATCGTGCTGGGGCGTCACTGTCCGGGCACTGGTTGGTTTCGCGGGCGTTTTGGTTCTGGCTTGGCTCATCACTGGAGCCGCATAAGCAGCTGAAAGTCCAGTTTTTCCTCGAAGCGCGGTTCGCATGGCGAGCCGCGTTTTTTGTTGTCTACCCCTCCGGATTGGAGATCGCCGCCGCCCGGACGTGTCGCATTGACAAAAGCCAGTGACGGCGCTGCAGCAGCAGGCACCGCCAAGCGCGCGTAGCTTTCAGACCAGTCAACGCATTTTGGACGGCGCTCATGTTTCTTTCGGTATTTGATGTTTTCAAGATTGGCGTAGGACCGTCCAGCTCTCACACGATGGGGCCAATGACCGCGGCGAACGCATTCCTTGATCTCATTTTGTCTGACCGCTGGCCGCGCCCGGCCAATGCGCATGTCGCGTCCATCAAGGTCAGCCTTCACGGCTCGCTCGCATTCACCGGCATCGGTCATGGCACGGGCAGGGCGGTGATCCTGGGGCTGACGGGTGAACGGGCAGATACGGTCGATCCAGACCGTATGGACGCCATCATCGAGACTGTTGAAAAAAGCCGCCGCATTGTGCCGGAGGGCCACCCTGGCTACCATTTCGATCCGGCAGAAGGCCTCGTCTTCGATAAGAAAGTTGCGCTTCCGGGACATGCGAACGGCATGCGTTTTTCGGCATTGGATGCGGACGGCCGCCAGCTTCTGACGCGCATCTACTATTCCATCGGCGGCGGCTTTGTGGTGACGGATACCGAACTTGAGGCGCTGAAATCCGGCAAGGCCGACGCCGCAGCCTTGGCCAAGGTTCCGTTTCCCTTTGCCGATGCAAAATCCATGCTGGCCATGGCGAGCCGTTCCGGACTCACAATTGCCCAAATGAAACGCGCCAATGAAGAGGTGCATATGAGCACGGCGGAATTGAATGCCGGGCTCGACCGTATATGGGATGCGATGAACAGCTGCATCGAGCGCGGGATTCGCCACGAAGGCATATTGCCCGGTGGCCTGAAGGTGCGCCGGCGCGCCGCCAATATCCATCAGAAGCTTGAAAACGAATGGCGCTCCAACCGGCCCAATCCGGTTTTTGCAAACGACTGGCTGAGTGTCTACGCCATGGCCGTCAATGAGGAAAATGCTGCCGGGGGGCGCATCGTCACCGCGCCGACCAACGGTGCGGCTGGCGTCATTCCGGCGACGTTGCGCTATTATCTTCAGTTTCACGACGAAGCAGACCAGAACGGCATTCGTGACTTCCTGCTCACCGCAGCTGCGATTGGCGGCATCATCAAGCACAATGCCTCGATTTCCGGTGCCGAAGTCGGCTGTCAGGGCGAGGTGGGGTCGGCAGCGGCCATGGCTGCCGCCGGGATGGCCGCGATGCTTAACGGTTCGCCGGAGCAGATCGAAAACGCCGCCGAAATTGCCCTTGAACATCACCTGGGCATGACCTGCGATCCCGTGGGCGGATTGGTGCAGGTCCCCTGTATCGAACGCAACGCACTTGGCGCGGTCAAGGCCGTTACAGCCGCATCGCTTGCCGTCAAAGGTGACGGTCAGCATTTCGTCTCCTTGGACGCCTGCGTTGAGACCATGCGGCAGACAGGCTACGATATGAGCGAGAAATACAAGGAAACATCAACCGGCGGCCTCGCCGTGAACGCAGTTGAATGTTGATTTCCGGCACTTGACGCCTGGCCCTCGGCAGGCTTGATAGAGCCATGGCATTGCATTTGGTAAAATTATGTGTCGGCGCGGATTCCATTGACGATCTGCGCGACTGGGTATCACACCGGGCTCTCTCGGCGGTGGCAGCCGGCATGGAGCCACATTCGTCGCACGTGACCCGCATGGTCCCCAAGCGGATGGAAGAGCTGCTGGACGGCGGCTCTCTTTACTGGGTGATCAAGGGACAGGTTCAGGCCCGTCAACAATTGCTGGATATCAAGGAATTTAAGGACGTTGACGGCATAAAACGCTGCGAGCTCGTTCTCGCACCACAGGTGGTCGAGACGTCGATGCAGCCCAAGCGTCCCTTCCAAGGCTGGCGTTACCTGGAAGCAAAAGATGCGCCCCGTGACCTTGGTGAGGTGGGCACGGGGCTTGATGACATGCCCGATGAGCTCAAGCGGGAGCTATCGGAACTGGGCCTGCTTTAGCCTATATGCATCCGGACGGGTCTGCGTCCCGCGGGAGAGGTGACATATAGGTGGATAGAGACCGAAGGCTGCGTCCCGCGCCAGGCGCGTGCGCCATGCGCCAAAAGCATGGAGACGAGGTCACGCGTGCGCGAATTGGCCTTTGGCTTGCCGAATGAGGCGATGCGCATCGCCGCCTCATGCAACGGGTGGAAACCTGGTTTGATGCGCGCAGGCTTTGCATTTTGCGCGTTGAATTGCGCAAGTTCATTCACGTCCATTGTTACACCTCGTACACAATACAAAATCGAGGAGGAGGCGAAACCGTCGCCTCCCGGCATTTACTTACATCACTGCATGCTGGCCCAGCATCCGATACCTTTTCTCTTCAGCTGCTTGCAGGCATTGACGGCATCCTTCTGGCCTTTGAAACCGCCGAACCGGGCACGGTACAATTCATTGCCCTGATCGTTGTAGGCCATGGTGAAGGGGGAGACGGTACGCAAAACATTTCCGCCTTTGCTTTGCACGCTCTCAAGCAGGGCCTGAGCGTCGCGCGGTGTTTCGGCTGCGCCAACCTGAATGACCCAACCGGACGGCAGGTCTTTCTGGGTGGAGCCGGTGGTTACAGTATCGACGTTGACGGCGGTCTGTGCACTTGCTTCGCCAGGAACGAAGGCGGGCGCCGGCAGCGGCAGCGGAACATCATCATGTTCCAGAGAATCGGTGCCCTCGTCGGCATATGCCATGACGGGTGTGCTTGCAGGCTCTTCATACCGAGCTGTCGGCAGCGGAACCTCATCGGGAAGATTGAACGTGCCGGAGGAAAGCTTGGCAATGGTCATGCCGCTACTGCGCGTGGAGCTTTTCGGCAGGTACTTTTGGACAAGTTCTGTCACCTTCGCATTACGCGAAGCCCCGCTTGGCATTCCGAGCACGACAACGACAAGCGAACGACCATCAACTTTGACCGATGTCGCGAGATTGAAGCCGGCTGCACGGGTATAACCGGTTTTGATGCCGTCTACACCGCGCACACGACCGAGCAAACGATTATGGTTGCCGATATTCTGGTTTCCGAAGCGGAATGAGCGCGTTGAAAAGTAGTCGTAATATTGCGGAAAATGCTGACGCAGTGCAATGCTCAGGATAGCCTGATCGCGCGCCGTGGTCACCTGCCGCGAATCCGGCAAGCCGTGCGCGTTGTAATAGGCTGTGTGAGTCATCCCGAGCGATTTGGCCTTGGCAGTCATCATGCGGCCGAATTTCGCTTCGGATCCGGCAAGAAACTCGCCGAGCGCGGTCGCAACATCATTCGCTGAACGCGTGACGAGCGATAAGATTGCCTGCTCAACCGTAATGGAACGACCAGCCTTGACGCCAAGTTTCGAAGGCGGCTCACCGGCCGCATGCGACGACATTGTTACCTTTGAGGATTTCTTGATCCGTCCCTGCTCCAAGGCTTCAAAGACCAGGTAAAGGGTCATCATCTTGGTCAGCGAAGCCGGATAGCGCTTGCTGTCAGCACTCGAACTGTAAAGCACCTTGCCGGAATTCACATCTATAACGATGCCGGCATATTGGGCTGCTTGTGCGGGGACGCTAAGGCAAATTGACGCGACCGCCGCAACGGTGACGAAAACTGCAATCTGGCTGGTGATTGTCTTCAGGACTTTTTTAAACTTTGCAACAGGCTCAAATCGGGCCACGACGCTACTCTTCTGAGGTTTTTTGCACTTTTTTCGTCCGGGACAGCCCCCGTTGCCCCGTTATGAGAGAGATTATCCCGACAGCGTTACCAATCCGTTTATGATGAATCACTTATTGACGAAAACCTGGACAATTTAGCTATCGGGTACTGTTCACCCTCATTGGGAAACACGTTGGGTACGGCCTGATACGTCTGGAACGAGGTGATCGGCCACGTATTTCTGTACGGCTGAATCAATTGCCCGCCAGTCTTTGAGCATCGTGCTGGAATAGCGATAGAGAACGGAAAGGTCGGTTCCTGCGGCAACATCGCGCTGACAATCCGCCCCCGTTGCTTCCGAAGGGCGGGACGGAAGAATGCAGCGGATCGCAAAGGGACGCTCTCCTGCACCCTTTTCGCTCAACAATACCTCATCGCTGTATCCTGAGGTGGCTTTCAACTTATGAAGTTCCAGGCCATGTGGGCCTTGAAGCGTCGGCCCTTCGAAAAGACGGCTGTAAATCGGGTCGAGGCGTCCAGACATATCCAGTGTCATGGTCGCTTGAGACAGTTGAACCATGATCAGGTTCTGATCGCCAGAGATACGGTTGAACTGGGCGCGGTTGGATTGGCTATAGCCCTCCATTTGCGGCCAGAGTAGGTAAAGGTTGATACTCTCGGTTTCCCCGGTCACTCGTTGTTCGGGAAAACGAATGACATTCATGGGCAGCCGTAGGTGATCCGGTCCGATAAAGACATCAACCGGTGTTATATCGTCGCTATGGGTACCTTGCATCATCTGGGAACTGTACAAATGTCCAAGAAAATTCAGCGCAATCGTCGCCACCGCGATAAGGGTGACCCAGATGGTGATCTTTTTGATCATCTGATCGGAAATAAGCGGCTCTTTTTGCCGTGAGGCAGATGCGGCTTGCATGTCGGCCATATTGATACCCGCTGATGTCATCGGCCGGAGAGTGCAGGCACTCGGCCCTGAGGGAAATACGGCATCAAACTGCAATTTTATGGTTAATAAACCATGAAGAAGTTGTCATGCGCAGCGCGTGCTGGAGCATTGCCAATAAGAGAAAGGCCGGCCCCGGGACAGCGGGGCCGGCCAAAAGGGCCAGGTCGGGGACGGGGACAATAGAAGACCGGCCCAAGATCGTTAAATTTACGCGTGTTCCCCCGGGCACGCCGATCAATTGATACTGGCGACTGCGTTTACGCGACCGTCGCGCAGCTTCACCCATTTGCCCGAGTTGTCTGAATCCTGACGTTTGATGAAACGATATTCGGTTTCAGACCACAGGAGGATTTTGTCGCGCATGTTGTCGAGGACAAAGTCGCCACGGTCCGTGCGGAGCGTCAAAACGGCATGTCCATCTCCGTTTGGCTGAAGAACGACCGTCATCAGGAGGTCGGAGGCCGGAATGCCCGCCTCGATCAGCAGCTTCCGTTTCAGAAGCGCGTAATCCTCGCAATCGCCGACCGAACGTGGATAGGCCCAGCGTTCATCAACGCCATATATCTCTTCGTCCGTCATGGGCGTGATTGCAGTGTTGACCTGATAGTTGATCTTCACAACCTCTCGCCAGTTCGTCTCTTGCAGATGCAACGGGCTTTTGCTGCCTCTGGTTGGACCGCACTCATTGCTGTAGGTCTTGCAGAATTCGTAATGTCCGATCGGCGGGTTCGTGGCGCCGATGACGGGGATGTTCGCGGGCAGGGCATAAGCTGAATTTGCAACAAATGCAGTGACCAAGCCGAAGATAAATCCAGTCGTTTTTCTTTTTGTCATTATTGTCTCCCGGTTTATGGGGAGACAGTCTCACAGTCGATTTGATATACTGCGAAAATCAATGTATTAAATAAAATCAATACTTAGTAATATTCGAATAAAATGCAGATTTATTTATAATAAACTTTTCGAAAAATAAGAATAAAAAACGCGGATAAGTTAGTTCAAATTGTACCCAACAGCGCTTTTTACGTTTTCATCAAGCGCTAGGTCTTTGTTTTATAAAGAGAAGAGGAAGCGTTTATGCCGAGAGTGTATGCCGCCGCACCGCCAGGCGGGCGTTGCGGGGCTGCCGGCACTGCGGCACGCGCGGGCATTTTCAGATGGACGGTGCTGGTTTCAGCCCGAAGGGCCGGCCGGAAAGAACCGAAAAAAAATTCGACAAATGCGGAAAAAATTGTTTCGGAGAGGGATTTGAGCTCTCAGAGCATGCTGCTGAGCGTTTCCTTGGATTGCAAAGCAAGGAATTCGATTGCAACGCCTTCCTGGAAATGGCGCACGACCCGACCGCGCATGTGGCCAAGGGAAACCAGTGTTCCGATGGCCGGGCGCACATCAATATCGACCGCTGCGCCAGAAAGAGAAAGGTCGATGATCCGACAGGGATAATTGCGGCCGTCATCCAATGTCAGCTCGGAACGGCTCTGGCGCGGTGCCAGACGTTCGTGGCGCCTGTCTTCCGGCAGGCCGAGTTCATGTTTATTGGCGATCCACGTCAATTGCGCGGCGAGCTTTTCACGTTTGCGCTCGGTCGCATTCAGCGCGATCACAAATTCCATGTCCCGCAACTCAGTCACTGTTCCTTCAAGACGGCCCAGATGCTCGATATAGGCAATCACGCGTTCGCCTTTGACCGGCATTGCATTGGTGGAAATGCGCGCGTCACCAGGAGACATATCGAGAATACGGCAATCATATTCCTGGTGGTTCTCGAGCATGAGGCGCCCCTGGAGGCTCACCGCGACGCGCTGAAAGCTTCTCCGCTCATCGGAGTTTCTCAACGTTTCATTTGTTTGCTGCGAGTGAAACATCATATGCCATATTTTTATTCGAGTTACATCCGATAATTATCCCGACTCGGTTAACGGATGGTTGTCATCAGCACCAGCGGTCACCTGAATCCTGACAATATGAAGATCAAAGGGCTGCCGTTAGGGTTAACGCGCGTTGCGTGTTGCAGGCTTGGTTTGCATATGGGAGAACAAGCCAACACTCCGCATTTGGTGGGGTTGCAGCACAAACTAGAAGGCCTCATATAGGTCAGAGCCGTTCAGCACCTGCGGGCGGCTCTTTTTTTGTCTGTATGTTTTAACTGGAAGTCGGCGATGGAAGAGAACAGAGAGACTGAACAGGATTTGCGCGCCGAACCTCAAGCGCATCCCGTCAGACGCAGCGAGCCGGCGTTTAATCTACCTGTGCCGGTTACGGTGTCGCTGTTCATTCTGTTTGCGATTCAGGTCGTCATCAGCGCCTTTTCCTATCTGGCTCCTGGGTCGACGTTTGTTCAATATATCTATTTTTACGGCGGTTTCATCGCCGCGCGTTACAGTGCGGCAGGAATGGCGGCGGATCTAAGCTGGCTTTGGTCGCCGGTGACCTATTCACTGCTGCACGGCGGCTGGGAACATCTTATCTTCAACAGCATATGGTTGGCTGTATTCGGATCGCCTGTCGCCCGCCGCATCGGCGCGTTTCGCTATGTCATCTTCTGGGTATTTGCAGCAATCGTCTCTGCCTTTGCCTTTTGGGTGCTTCAGCCGGCATCATCAAACCTGCTGGTCGGTGCCTCAGGCGTGATTTCCGCATTTACTGGGGCAGCTTGCCGGTTTGTCTGGTCTCCGAGACGCGGCCCGGCTTCAGCCGCATACGGAATGCCGACACCGCTTTTGAGCATAGGCGATGCGTTGACAAACAGGTCGGTGCTAAGCTTCGTTGTGATCTGGTTTGTGGCAAATGTGCTTTTTGCCGCGCTTGGCTCTTTTGGTGGAGCGATGGCAATTGCATGGGAAGCGCACCTGGGCGGATTTCTGGTTGGCTTCCTGCTCTTCCCGCTTTTTGACAGGCCCCATCATGCGCATTGATCGGGTGGCGTCTGGTAAGGTTCGTCAGGACATAGAGACGTTTCGTCTGATGGAGCGCTCGCCAAGCCATGCCAATGCGGCGCCAGGACGCATGGATTGGCTGTAAAGGAAGCCTTGCGCTGTCTTGCATCCGAGCATTCTGAGCGCATCAGCATCAGCCTCTGTCTCCACACCTTCAGCGAGCACTTCAATCGACAAAGCGTTCGAGACGCTGATCAAGGCAATTACAAGCGCCCGGTTTTTGGCGTTGAACGCAAGATCCTGAACAAATTTGCGGTCGATTTTCAGGCGATCAATATGATTGTCAATCAGGTAGCTGAGAGACGAATAGCCCATCCCAAAGTCGTCTACGGCCAGTTGAAAGCCTGCTTCTTCGAGCGTGGCCAGACCGTTTTTAGCAGCCTCTGCGTCAAGCAGATAGTCTTCGGTGATTTCGAATTCTATGCGGTGCGGTGATATGCCCCGGGATCTAACAAGCATGCCAAGCTCTTCGGCAGTCTTCGAACTGGCAAGGTCCACCGGCGAAATATTGACTCCGATTGTCAAGTCTGACCAACCGTGTTTTTCCAGATCAAGAAGGAAATCACAGGCTTCGACCGTCATGAGGCGGATGAGCGGAAGGGTGTTTTGGGTATTACGCGCAGCTTGAAATACGTCTTCGGGTGAGATCGTGCCAAGCGTGGGGTGATCCCAGCGCAAAAGTGCCTCAAAGCCGGAAACGCGATCGTCAGAAAGCCGAATCTGAGGTTGAAACTCGGCGCGCAACTGTCCAAACCGGAGCGCCGGACCGAGGGCTTTTTCGATTAAATTCTGGCGTATGAGGTGTTCGCGCAAGCAGGGGTCGAAAATTTCAACGCGTGTTCTGCCCATCTCCTTGGCGCGGTAAAGGGCGGCATCAGCACACCGGAAAAGCCCGTCACTATCGGAGGCATCGTCGGGAAATGTGGCAATGCCAATGCTGGTGTTGCTCCTCAATTCATTGCCTGCAAATCGGATCGGTGCTGAGAGTGACGCGAGAATATCCTCGGCAAGCGTCTTTGCCCGGCCAGCCGTGTCTTTTCCGGAAACGATAATCGCGAATTCATCGCCGCCCAAACGTGCGGCGAGCTCGTCTGCGGTAACCAGACTGAGAATTCGTCGCGCGAATTCGAGCAGGACATGATCACCTGCCGCATGTCCGTAGGTGTCATTGATGGATTTAAACTTGTCGAGGTCGAAGACCAGCAGGGAAACGTGGCCGCCACCGGCTTTCTGGGTCTCCAAACGGTTCTGCAATGCCGCATTGAAGCGCACGCGGCTTGCAAGTTTGGTGAGTGTGTCCTGGTTGGCAAGCTGTTCCAGCTGCCGATTCGTATCTGAGATCGCATCATTGGCATGCTTGAGCGAATTGGCCAGCCGACGGGCATCCAGCGCGCTGCGCACTCTATCCACGAATCGCCGCTCACTTTGGGAGGCACTGCGCAGCAACATCACGAAGAGGAGGGTCACATTCGCGCCGACAATATTGGTCACGAATTCGTTCGGAACAAACAGGCTGGCGCACAGCGTAAGAAGCTGTGGCGTCATGAAAGCGATTGCGACGCGCGCATAGGCCGTGCTCTGAATCAGCGCTCCGGCAGAAATGCCGGTTATGACGAAGACGACATAGGCGCCCGTGTTAATTGAGGCGATGTGCGAAAAAAGGACGGGCAGGGCAGACCAGACCAACCCTGAGATGAATGCACTGTAGGTCAAGATGTTGAGCAGCCGTTCAGGGTGCTCGTCAGCATATTTCGACCGGGAAAGCCAGACAGTGGACAGCAGGCGTAAGGTGTTGACTAGTATAAGCGCCCCCACCCAGTAAAAGGCCAGGGGCGCCGGGCTTGTGGCATAGACGATGGCAGCTGTGCTGACACCGATGAAAGAGTTGGCAATCAGGGATAAGACCAGGCTCTGCATAACCGAGTGCGCCTGGGCTGACAGCACATATGTGTTTGCCCCAGCTTCTTCGGTTGATTCAATATGGTGTTGCACTCAGCCGTCCCCGCCATCAGCGAATTGCATAAATAGTTGGCCTCAACTTACGAAATGTATAATAAGAATTGCTTAATTGGCGTACCCATTATTGTCCTTCTCGAAAGTCTTAGCACCCAAAATGCCGGGCGTAACCCGAAGAAACGAATTCTTCACCTTGGGCGCATGCAGATGTTGATCAGTGTTCTTTCGTAACCGGCTGTTAATTGCGCGTGTTTCATGAAAATGTGACATTCTCAGTCGGCGTCTTGAAGATTGCCGGTCAGACACTCTATGTAAGGGTAAGAGAAATAGGTTTGATTCCCCGTTTCAAGTGGATTTGGGGCGAATAGACAAAGGTTGAAGATGACGAATCCGGTAGATACCGCCATGGCGCTCGTTCCAATGGTTGTCGAGCAGACCAATCGTGGTGAGCGCTCCTATGACATTTTTTCCAGATTGCTGAAAGAGCGCATCATTTTTCTGACCGGTCCGGTCGAAGATAACATGGCCACGCTGGTTTGCGCGCAGCTCTTGTTTCTTGAGGCTGAAAACCCCAAGAAGGAAATCGCACTTTATATCAACTCACCGGGTGGCGTCGTAACCTCCGGCATGGCGATTTATGATACGATGCAGTTCATCAAGCCGGCCGTGTCGACGCTTTGCATCGGTCAGGCTGCGTCCATGGGCTCGCTGCTTCTGGCGGCAGGACACAAGGATATGCGTTTTGCAACAGGCAATTCACGCATCATGGTGCACCAGCCCTCCGGTGGGTTTCAAGGGCAGGCATCCGATATCGAGCGGCATGCTCGCGATATCTTGAAGATGAAGCGCCGTCTGAATGAAGTATATGTAAAGCATTGCGGCCGGACCTACGAAGAAGTCGAGACCTCGCTTGATCGCGACAACTTCATGGATGCGGAAGAGGCGCGCGAATGGGGTCTTGTGGATAAGGTCATCTCCTCTCGTGAGGCGATGGAAGCCGCCGCCGAGGCAGGAAAGTGAAATTTGGCTTGCGGACCATAAGGTTATTGGTTCGCAGGTCGCAACGGCTCACTGCCGTTGCTATGTGGAATTAATGCTGTGTTTAACTTTTGGAGCATAGCATTCTGATTTGAACGGGGAAACGTTGCATATGACCGGGAAAGATGCTCTTTTCGGTCTTACAGTACCCTGAAAGCCGATGGGTTCATCGGACCGGTTGGCAAGAGTGGTCCGCGAGGCTCTCCTGAGATAGGGCGTGGCGGCGTGCTGGAAGGAAAGTGATATGAGCAAAGTCAGCGGTGGCAACGGCGGCGACTCCAAGAATACCCTTTATTGTTCGTTCTGCGGCAAAAGCCAGCATGAAGTGCGCAAGCTGATTGCCGGTCCGACGGTATTCATTTGCGATGAGTGCGTGGAACTGTGCATGGATATCATCCGCGAGGAAAACAAATCCTCGATGGTGAAGTCCGGCGACGGCGTTCCCACTCCGCAGGACATCATCAAGACGCTCGACGAGTATGTGATCGGCCAATTCCAGGCCAAGCGCATCCTGTCCGTTGCGGTGCACAATCATTACAAGCGTCTCGCCCATGCCTCGAAGGGCGGCGGCGACGTTGAACTCGCCAAGTCCAACATTCTGTTGGTTGGACCGACCGGTAGCGGCAAGACCTATCTTGCGCAGACCTTGGCGCGGATCATTGACGTTCCGTTCACGATGGCGGACGCCACAACGCTCACCGAGGCCGGCTATGTAGGTGAGGATGTGGAAAACATCATCCTCAAATTGCTTCAGTCCGCCGATTACAACGTCGAACGGGCCCAGCGCGGCATCGTTTACATCGACGAAGTGGACAAGATTTCCCGCAAGTCGGACAATCCGTCCATAACGCGTGACGTATCGGGCGAGGGCGTACAGCAGGCGCTTTTGAAGATCATGGAAGGAACGGTAGCATCCGTGCCGCCGCAGGGCGGGCGCAAGCATCCGCAGCAGGAATTCCTTCAGGTCGATACGACCAACATTCTCTTCATCTGCGGCGGTGCATTTGCCGGTCTCGACAAGGTTATCTCCGCGCGCGGCGAAAAGACGTCGATCGGGTTTGCTGCCAAGGTGCAATCGCCGGAAGATCGTCGTGTGGGTGAAATCCTGCGCGAGCTTGAACCCGAAGATCTGGTCAAATTCGGTCTGATCCCCGAATTCATCGGTCGTTTGCCGGTTTTGGCAACACTCGAAGATCTTGATGAAGATGCTCTGATCCAAATCCTGTCCGAGCCAAAGAACGCTTTGGTCAAGCAGTACCAACGTCTCTTCGAAATGGAAGATGTTGAACTGACCTTCCATGAGGATGCTTTGAGAGCTGTTGCTCGCAGGGCGATCCTGCGCAAGACGGGTGCCCGCGGTCTGCGGTCGATCATGGAGAAGATTCTGCTCGACACCATGTTCGAACTCCCTGCTCTGGAAGGCGTTCGCGAGGTGGTGATTTCCGAAGATGTGGTGGATGGCAATGCCCGACCGCTTTACATCTACGAGGATCGCGACAACGAGAAGGCCAACGCCAACGCGTCAGCCTGATCAAAGCCGTCAGCCAAGCCAACGAAGCCCGGCGACTACGTCGGGCTTTCTCGTTTCAGGCAAGACAATAACAGCATTGCCTTCATCTTGCCGCGGCGCAATATTATGTATTGCAGATCTTTCAGTGGCTGATTCTAGTTCTCACCGGATTTGCGGCACGCAAGTTTCGCTAAAAGTGCAGATGATAAAGTCGGCAATATTGAGCTGGCTTCCAAAAAGGGCTTGGTTTTAACACCTTGAAATTTGGTGCTTAAGACTCCAATTAAAGGGGCATGAAGTCCCACGGGCAGGCTCTTTTTGCGGCAGTGGGATAGCTCGCGCGTCAGCGGGGCTTTCGAAAGGAATAAACAAAGATGACCAATGATATGATTGCGGAAAATGACGGCATTTACCCGGTGCTGCCGCTCAGGGATATCGTCGTATTCCCGCACATGATCGTGCCGCTTTTCGTCGGCCGGGAAAAATCGATCCGGGCTTTGGAAGAAGTCATGGGTTCGGAGCGTCAGATTCTGCTTGCCACCCAGATGAACCCGAGCGATGACGACCCCGCTCCGGACGCTATTTACGAGACCGGCACTGTCGCCAATGTTCTCCAGCTGTTGAAGCTTCCCGACGGCACTGTCAAAGTGCTGGTGGAAGGCAAGGCACGTGCTGCGATCGGCGAATATCTCGGCACCGAGGCCTTTTACGAGGCGCGCGCCGAAATCATGGATGAGCCGGACGAAAGCGCTGTCGAAATGGAAGCACTGAGCCGTTCGGTGGTTTCCGAGTTCGAAAACTACGTCAAGCTGAACAAGAAAATTTCACCCGAGGTAATCTCGGCAGCAAGCCAGATCGAAGACTATTCGAAGCTTGCCGATACGGTAGCTTCCCATCTGTCGATCAAGATCACCGAAAAGCAGGAAATGCTTGCAACCGTGAGCGTCAAGGAGCGTCTGGAAAAGGCACTCGGCTTCATGGAAGGCGAAATCTCGGTTCTCCAGGTCGAAAAGCGCATCCGTTCGCGCGTCAAGCGCCAGATGGAGAAAACTCAGCGCGAATACTATCTGAATGAGCAGATGAAGGCCATTCAGAAGGAGCTGGGCGAGGGTGAAGATGGCCGTGACGAAATGGCCGAGTTGGAAGAGCGCGTCAAGAAGACGAAGCTTTCCAAGGAAGCCCGCGAAAAGGCCGATGCGGAGCTGCGCAAGCTGCGCCAGATGAGCCCGATGTCTGCGGAAGCAACCGTCGTGCGCAACTATCTGGATTGGCTGACGGGTATCCCCTGGAGCAAGCGCTCGAAGGTGAAGACCGATCTTCACTTTGCTGAAGATGTATTGAACTCCGATCACTTCGGCCTGGAAAAGGTCAAGGAGCGGATCGTCGAATATCTCGCGGTTCAGGCGCGCTCCAACAAGATCAAGGGTCCGATCCTTTGCCTCGTCGGCCCGCCCGGCGTGGGCAAGACCTCGCTTGCACGTTCAATTGCCAAGGCAACCGGTCGCGAATATGTGCGTATGGCGCTGGGTGGCGTGCGCGACGAAGCAGAAATCCGCGGTCACCGCCGCACCTATATCGGCTCGATGCCCGGCAAGGTCATTCAGTCGATGAAGAAGGCCAAGAAATCCAACCCGCTCTTCCTGCTCGACGAGATCGACAAGATGGGCCAGGACTTCCGCGGCGATCCGTCTTCTGCACTTCTCGAAGTGTTGGATCCGGAACAGAACTCCACCTTCATGGATCACTACCTTGAAGTGGAATATGATCTGTCCAACGTGATGTTCATCACGACTGCGAACACGATGAATATTCCGGCCCCGTTGATGGACCGTATGGAAGTGATCCGCATCGCCGGTTACACTGAAGATGAAAAGTGCGAAATCGCACGTCGTCACCTTCTGCCCAAGGCGATCAAGGACCATGCGCTGCAGCCGGAAGAGTTCTCGGTTTCCGAAGACGCTTTGGTGTCGATTGTGCGTCACTACACCCGCGAAGCTGGCGTTCGTTCATTCGAGCGTGAGCTGATGAAGCTCGCCCGTAAGGCTGTGACCGAAATACTCAAGGGCAACAGCAAGAAGGTCGAGATCACGGCGGAGAACATCGCCGATTACCTGGGCGTTCCGCGCTTCCGCTACGGCGAAGCCGAGCGCGAAGATCAGGTTGGCGTGGTGACCGGGTTGGCCTGGACGGAAGTCGGCGGCGAACTGTTGACTATCGAAGGCGTCATGATGCCTGGCAAGGGTCGCATGACCGTGACCGGCAACCTGAAGGACGTGATGAAGGAATCGATTTCGGCTGCTGCATCCTATGTGCGGTCCAGGGCGATCGATTTTGGTATCGAACCGCCGCGTTTCGACAAATCCGATATCCACGTTCACGTGCCAGAAGGTGCAACGCCCAAGGATGGACCGTCTGCGGGTGTGGCAATGGCAACCTCCATCGTCTCCATCATGACTGGAATTCCGGTTCGGAAAGACGTTGCGATGACGGGTGAGATCACGCTCCGCGGTCGTGTGCTGCCGATCGGTGGCTTGAAGGAAAAGCTTCTTGCAGCGCTTCGTGGTGGCATCAAGAAGGTGCTTATTCCCGAAGAGAACGCCAAGGACCTGGCGGAAATTCCGGACAATGTGAAGAACGCTCTGGAAATCGTTCCGGTGTCGCGCATGGGAGAGGTCCTGCAACACGCTCTTATCCGCCAACCGGAAGCCATCGAATGGGAAGCCCCGGTCGAAGCTGCTTTGGAAGCGGCAGATACGTCTGAAGAATCAGGCGTCGGGATCGCCCATTGAGGTCAAACTGCTCCGTTTTGAGCAGGCAGAATCTGTGAATATTAAGGGGCCGGTAGCAATACCGGCCTTTTTTCACAGCAAAAACCACCTGTATCCCCTGCAAAATAAGGTGTTGAGCGGTTTTTCGGTTGCGGGAGGCCCCTGCATGACTATTCTGCCCCCCGACGAATAGAGTCGTTTCATACCAGTTAGAAAGGGGTGGAAACATGAACAAGAATGAACTCGTATCTGCTGTTGCAGACAAGGCCGGCATCTCCAAGGGTGACGCAGCTTCTGCCGTTGATGCAGTGTTCGACGCGATCCAGGACGAACTGAAGAAGGGTGGCGATATCCGTCTCGTCGGTTTCGGCAGCTTCTCCGTAAGCCGTCGCGAAGCGTCCAAGGGCCGCAACCCGTCCACGGGCGCTGAAGTTGACATTCCGGCACGCAACGTTCCGAAGTTCTCCGCAGGCAAGGGCCTGAAGGACGCCGTCAACGAATAATTGACGTCAGTTCCAGCCCTCACCATCTGGGCAATGGAATTTGAAACCCGGTGCTTCGCGGCACCGGGTTTTTTGCGTGGGGATTGTATCAATCCGTGTTTGGTGCTGCCTCAATTCAATCGTGGGCTGAAAAGCACGGAGTCCTGACGTGCTGTGTCACGTTGTTCACCGGCGAAGGACAAGATGTGCATCGCAACGCGCTCGTCGCACGTCTTGCGACTTTGTCGAATTTAACCTAGATCTCAGTCGCCGGTTCATTCCGGCATCGTTCTCAGGGCGGGGTGAAAATCCCCACCGGCGGTAAGAGGCCTAGCCTCAAAGCCCGCGAGCGCCATCCGGTCAGCCGGTTGGGACAGCAGATCCGGTGTGACTCCGGAGCCGACGGTTATAGTCCGGATGGAAGAGAATGAGTGAGATGTGATCCGCCGTGAGCCTGACGGGCCCCTGGCGTATTCGCGTTCTTTTCTCATGCCCTGATTTGTGTTGACCCTTTTGAAGGAACAAAGACATGAATCAGATTGTCCTTAAACTTCGCAATTCTCCTGCCATTTCCGGCGCAGCCTATATGGTGGCCTCGGGCATTGCTTTTGCAGCACTTAACGTGCTGATCCAATGGCTGACGATGGTGATGGGTTTTCCCTCCGTGTCGGCCGCATTCTGGCAATACAGTTTCGCGCTTATTTTTTTCCTGCCATATCTGTTTCGCGTTGGTCTTCGGGCAATGCGTACAAAACAGCCCTTCAGCCACCTCACCAGAGTGATTCTCTCCGCGCTCGGCGTACAGCTCTGGGTGATGGGCCTTGCCAATGTTGAGATATGGCAGGCGATTGCCCTTTCCATGACGTCACCGTTTTTCATTGTGCTTGGCGCACGGCTTTTCTTACGCGAATCGGTCGGCCTCGCACGCTGGGCGGCAACATTGACCGGATTCACCGGTGCAATGATTATTCTGCAGCCATGGTCCGACGCTTTCACATGGTCGGCGCTGCTGCCTGTTGCTGCAGCCCTGCTGTGGGGCGCGTCCTCGCTTTACACAAAAGTCCTGACCGCCGAAGAATCGCCTGAAACCATCACGGTGTGGTTGTTGGTGCTGCTGACGCCGATCAACGCGGGCTTGGCAGTCGCATCCGGTATCGAGGTGCCGCATGGGGCGATTCTCGGGCTGTTTCTTGTGGCAGGCGCGCTCACCGCACTGTCGCAATACTTCCTGACGCGTGCCTACGCCTCAGCGGACGCGGCCTATGTGCAGCCTTTCGACGATTTGAAGCTGCCGCTCAATGTTGCCGCCGGATGGATTGTCTTCGGTTATGCTCCAGCAGGCACACTCTGGCTGGGTGCCATTTTGATTCTCGGTGCGTCTCTGTTTCTCATGACGCATGAGTCGCGAAAGGAAAAGCGGGCGAAAGTCTGAACCTCTTGAGCCGGATTGGAGGGCAGGGGCATCCTGCCTTCTTCCGCATTCTCGATTTTTTTCAAAAAAATGACAGAAACCCCTTGCGGAAAATCCCGGTTCCGCATAGATGACGCACACCAACGCGGCGGGCGATTAGCTCAGTTGGTAGAGCGCCTCGTTTACACCGAGGATGTCGGGAGTTCGAGTCTCTCATCGCCCACCATTTTTTTCCTGATAAGATCGTAGAGAACAAAACCAAGCGTCAGAGACGTTATTGGTTTTAAACGTGTTTTCCCAAGCTTTTGAAGAAACCGAATTCATCTGGTTTGTGGACAAACGCGGCTTTGCGGACTCTTTCGGATTATTTTCACAACCATCACATTTTTGTTTTGAAATCTGCTTGACACTTACCCTCATAGCCCTTAATCAGCCGCTCACGGACGCAGCGACGAGCTGCTTCGCAAACAAATGCGCGGGTGTAGCTCAGTCGGTTAGAGTGCCGGCCTGTCACGCCGGAGGTCGCGGGTTCGAGCCCCGTCACTCGCGCCATTTCTTCCTTTGTAAAATTGCAAATGCAAATTTAGGGCTCAGGCGGTGCATTTGAGGCAATCCGCGCCGCTGCGACGAAGTGACCTACTTTTAGAGTTTTTTTGAAACTGCACCTCCGTGAAAGCCGGGCCAAAGGGGATAAAGTCGGACAAATTTCGCTATCGCCTTGATAAACTTTCAAATGGTACTAAGGAAATAATAGCAAGCGACTTGCGCGGCGGCGTGCGCTGCGCTAACCACGCTTGCGATGCAACAATTTCGGCATGTCAGCCGGTCCATTCGGATCAGGTCTCCCACGACATGCAGGGACGGATACGATGACAGAACTTCTCGGTTCCTACATTCCGATCGCAATCTTTATCGGTATTTCTCTGGTGATCGGTCTGGCGCTCCTGATTGCGCCTTTTGCGGTTGCCTATAAAGCGCCCGATTCAGAAAAGCTTTCGGCCTATGAGTGCGGCTTCAACGCATTTGATGATGCGCGTATGAAGTTTGACGTTCGGTTTTATCTCGTGTCGATTCTCTTTATTATCTTCGACCTTGAAGTGGCCTTTCTCTTCCCCTGGGCAGTATCATTCAACGACCTCGGCTGGTTTGGCTTTTGGTCGATGATGGTATTTTTGGGCGTTTTGACGATCGGCTTTATCTATGAATGGAAGAAGGGAGCACTCGAATGGGAGTGACATCCACAAACACCACGCTGGTCGCGCAGCAGCCGAAGGGTATTGTTGACCCTTCGACCGGTAAGCCGGTCGGCGCAAATGATCCTTTTTTCGGTGAGATCAATGATGAACTCGCCGACAAGGGGTTTATCGTAACGGCCACCGACGATCTGATCACCTGGGCGCGAACGGGCTCCCTGATGTGGATGCAGTTCGGTCTTGCCTGTTGCGCCGTTGAGGGTCTGATGCAGGCCTCCGGGCCGCGTTATGACCTGGAGCGTTTTGGCGTCGCACCGCGCGCCTCGCCGCGCCAGTCGGATGTGATGATCGTAGCCGGCACGCTGACGAACAAGATGGCACCGGCGCTACGCAAGGTTTACGACCAGATGCCAGAGCCGCGCTACGTCATTTCCATGGGTTCCTGTGCCAATGGCGGAGGCTACTACCACTATTCCTATTCTGTCGTGCGCGGTTGCGACCGCGTTGTCCCGGTTGATGTTTATGTGCCGGGCTGTCCCCCCACGGCGGAAGCGTTGCTTTACGGCGTTCTTCTTCTCCAGAAGAAAATCCGCCGTACCGGCACGATCGAACGCTAAGGCAAGGCGAGCTATCAATGAGTGAAGCATTGAACGAATTGGCGGCCCATGTCGGTGAGGTGAAGCGCGGTCTGATCGTCGATTCGCAGGTTGCCTATGGCGAACTGACGCTGACGACGACCGCGGAGCATCTTCTGGAGCTTGTGACGTTTTTGCGCGATGATGTAACCTGTGGGTTTATCAATATCGTGGATGTCTGCGGAGCTGATTATCCCGGTCGCGAACAGCGCTACGAAGTTGTCTACCATTTTCTGTCGCCGCGTCAGAACCAGCGTATCCGCGTGAAGATTTCGACCGGCGAAGACGAACCGGTTCCCTCCATCACCTCGATCTTCCCGGGTGCGGGCTGGTTTGAGCGCGAAGCCTACGACATGTACGGGATTTTCTTCGCAGGTCACGACGATCTGCGGCGTATTCTCACCGATTACGGTTTTGAAGGCTATCCGCTGCGCAAGGACTTTCCGCTGACCGGCTATGTGGAAGTGCGTTATGATGATGAAGCAAAGCGTGTGATATATGAGCCTGTCTCGCTGAGACAAGAGTTCCGCAGTTTTGACTTCCTGTCGCCATGGGAAGGCACCGATTATGTGCTGCCAGGCGATGAAAAAGCCGCGAAGTAGGAGCAGTCGAATATGTTGGCAAAAGAGCACTCCGTTCGCAATTTTACGCTGAACTTTGGACCGGAACACCCTTCGGCCCACGGTGTGTTGCGCCTCGTTCTGGAGTTGGACGGTGAAATCGTCGAACGTGCCGATCCGCATATCGGTCTCCTGCACCGCGGCACCGAAAAGCTGATCGAAACGAAAACCTATCTTCAGGCCGTTCCTTATTTCGACCGCCTCGACTACGTGGCGCCGATGAATCAGGAGCATGCGTTCTGTCTGGCGGTGGAAAAGCTGCTGGAACTTGAGATCCCCATGCGCGGTCAATTGATTCGTGTGCTTTTCTCCGAAATAGGTCGCATCCTGTCGCATATCATCAACGTGACGACTCAGGCGATGGACGTCGGGGCAATGACGCCGCCGGTCTGGGGCTTTGAAGAACGCGAAAAGCTGATGGTGTTTTACGAGCGTGCCTGTGGCGCGCGCATGCACGCGGCTTATTTCCGTCCGGGCGGCGTTCATCAGGACATTCCCGATCAGCTGGTCGAGGATATCGGTGCTTGGTGTGATCCCTTCATCAAGGTTCTGGACGATATCGAAGGCCTGTTGACCGGAAACCGCATCTACAAGCAGCGCAACGTCGACATTGGTGTCGTGACGATTGACGACGCTTGGGCCTGGGGCTTCTCCGGTCCTATGGTGCGCGGTTCCGGTGCGGCCTGGGATTTGCGGCGCGCGCAGCCCTATGAGTGCTATTCGGAAATGGATTTCGACATTCCGATCGGCAAAAACGGTGATTGCTATGATCGCTATCTGGTTCGCATGCAGGAAATGCGCGAGTCGGTGAAGATCATGAAGCAGTGCGTTGAGCGTCTGCTCGGCAAGGAGCGGGTCGGGCCAGTGTCATCGCTTGACAACAAGGTGGTTCCGCCGAAGCGCGGTGAGATGAAGCGGTCGATGGAAGCGCTGATCAACCACTTCAAGCTTTACACTGAAGGTTTTCATGTACCCGAAGGTGAAGTTTACGCAGCTGTCGAAGCACCGAAGGGCGAGTTTGGTGTTTATCTGGTGTCGGATGGAACGAACAAACCCTACCGTTGCAAGATCCGCGCTCCGGGCTTTGTGCACCTTCAGGCAATGGACTTTTTGAGCCGCGGCCACATGCTCGCAGACGTGACGGCTATCCTTGGCTCGCTTGATATTGTGTTTGGCGAGGTGGATAGATGATTTCACGCCTTGTCCTGGCGTTTGCATCTTTGTTGATCGCTGGCTCTGCGGCGGCGCAGAGCGTCAGCGGGCTTTCCTCAACCCAGGAAAATCCAACGATGAAGCAGCTGCTGGATGATGGTTATGAAATCAAAGCAGCCGTGCCAAACGGTTCGAAATTTGTAGTGTTTATGCAGAAAGACCAGTCGGCTTTTGCCTGCGAATTCGTCAATTTGACGCAAACGCGGTGCGGAGCCATCAACTGACGAAAGCGTGAAAAAAGAATGTCCGTTCGACGACTAGCCGATGAAAGTGTCCAGCCGGCAAGCTTTGCCTTCAGCAAGGAAAATGCAACCTGGGCCAAGGCAACGATCAAGAAATACCCCAAGGGCCGCGAACAGTCGGCTGTGATTCCGCTCATGATGCGAGCGCAGGAGCAGGAGGGTTGGGTCACGCGCGCTGCCATCGAGACGATCGCTGACATGCTCGGAATGCCCTATATCCGCGCGCTGGAAGTGGCGACATTCTATACCCAGTTCATGCTCAAGCCGGTGGGCACGCGTGCGCATGTTCAGGTCTGCGGAACGACACCGTGCATGTTGCGTGGCTCTGAAGCCCTGATGGATGTCTGCAAGCGCAAGATCAACAAGAACCCGCTGGAAACCAATGAAAGCGGCACCTTGTCCTGGGAAGAGGTCGAATGTCAGGGCGCCTGCGTGAATGCGCCGATGGTTGTCATTTTCAAGGACACTTACGAAGACCTTTCGCCCACGCAGCTTGAATATATCATCGACCGTTTCGAAGCCGGCAAGGGCAGCGATGTGACGCCCGGTCCGCAAATCGACCGCATCTATTCCGCGCCTGAGGGCGGTCTTACGACCCTTCTGGAAGAAACAGCAAAGCCCAAGCGGCCTGCTGCGCCCAAAACAGTTGATACGCCTGTAAAGAAGGCAGCTCCGACGGCTCCAAAACCGGCTGAAACCGAAAAGCCCTCTCTGGAGGACAAGAACCGCCCGGCAGCCGTTGCGAAACCTGAGCAGCCTGATGACCTGAAGCTGATTTCCGGCGTCGGACCGAAGCTGGAAGCGACGCTCAATGAGCTCGGTATCTACACTTATGAGCAGATTGCCAAGTGGACGAAAAAAGAGATTGATTGGGTGGACGGCTACTTGAAGTTCAGAGGCCGCATCGAACGTGACGAATGGCTCAAGCAGGCCAAGGCGCTCGCCAAGGGTGGCGAAGCTGAATATATCAAAGTTTTCGGCAAGAAGCCGCGGTAAGGGGTGAGGTTCATGCTAAAAGATTCCGATCGCATCTTTACCAATATCTATGGTCTGAAAGACAAGTCGCTGAAAGGCGCCATGTCGCGTGGTCATTGGGATGGCACAAAAAAGCTGCTCGAAAAGGGCAGGGACTGGATCATCAACGAAGTCAAGGCATCCGGCTTGCGTGGCCGTGGTGGCGCTGGCTTCCCGACCGGTCTGAAGTGGTCCTTCATGCCGAAGGAAAGCGACGGCCGCCCGCACTATCTCGTCGTCAATGCCGATGAATCCGAGCCCGGCACCTGTAAAGACCGCGACATCATGCGTCACGACCCGCATACGCTGGTTGAAGGCTGTGTCGTTGCATCCTTCGCGATGGGCGCTCACGTGGCCTATATTTACGTGCGCGGTGAATTCATGCGTGAACGTGAAGCGCTGCAGGCAGCGATCGACGAATGTTATGAGGAAGGCCTTCTCGGCAAGAACAATAAGCTTGGCTGGGATATGGACATCTACGTCCATCATGGTGCGGGCGCTTATATCTGCGGTGAAGAGACTGCGCTGCTCGAAAGCCTGGAAGGCAAGAAGGGACAGCCGCGCCTGAAACCGCCATTCCCGGCCAATATGGGCCTCTACGGTTGCCCGACAACGGTCAACAACGTCGAGTCTATTGCGGTCACGCCGACCATTTTGCGCCGTGGTGCTGGATGGTACGCAAGTTTTGGCCGCCCTAACAATGCCGGTACCAAGCTTTATTCGATTTCCGGACACGTGAATCGTCCCTGCACGGTGGAAGAAGCCATGTCGATCAGCTTTGAAGAGTTGATCGAAAAACACTGTGGTGGCATCCGCGGTGGCTGGGACAATCTTCTTGCGGTTATTCCGGGTGGGTCGTCGGTTCCCTGCGTACCGGGCGATCAGATGCGTGAGGCCATTATGGACTATGACGGGCTGAAAGAGCTTGGCTCTGGTCTCGGCACGGCTGCTGTCATCGTCATGGATAAATCCACTGATATCGTCAAAGCAATCTGGCGGCTGGCGGCATTCTACAAGCACGAAAGCTGCGGTCAGTGTACGCCTTGCCGTGAAGGCACGGGTTGGATGATGCGCGTGATGGACCGCATGGTGAAGGGCAATGCTTCGAGGGAAGAGATCGACATGTTGTTCCAGGTCACCAAGCAGATTGAAGGTCACACGATCTGCGCGCTTGGCGATGCTGCCGCATGGCCGATCCAGGGCCTGATCAAGCATTTCCGCCCCGTCATGGAAGCGCGCATCGACCAATACACGGCCAATGCCATGGCACATGGCGTTGTCATGGAGGCCGCAGAGTAAGTGATGAACACCAGTCGCGACACAGGTGGTGTAAATGAGACCCCCGCTGAAAAAGCGGTGGAGGATCTCGTGCGCGCATCTGCCGACGCGATGGAAATGGCCATGAAGGGCGAGTGGGCAAAGGATATCGATGCCGCAGCACCGCCAATTCATCCGCTGCTTGCGCATCCAACCGCACTGATGGCCGCCGCGACTGTGGTTGGCATGGGTGTATCCAGCCAACTGGCCGGTATGTGGCTTGGCTTTATGAAAGGCTTTGTTGAAACGGCTTCTCATGAAGCCGAAGGCCAAGAGCCTGAACAGCCGCCGAAGACATCTACAGAAAAGACCGACGCGCTGCGCGTGGTGGCCGATAATAATAATAATACGCAAGTGCGGAAGAAAACGGCGGTTCAGAGAGCGTCCTCCAAGGCGCACAGCAAGTCAGTGGCTGGTGGTGACGATCTGAAGCGCATTTCCGGCATCGGGCCCAAGCTGGCGTCTGTGCTGGCGGAACGCGGTTTTGCAACCTATGCGGCGATTGCTGCGATGAATGTGGAAGCGGCTGAGGCCCTTGACCGGGATTTGGGGTTGGACGGACGCATAGACCGCGACGATTGGATTGGCCAGGCAAAGGCGCTGATGGAGGATGATTCCTGATGCAGCTCGCAGAACTCAACATTGCCCGGTTGCTGTACCCGCAGGACGATCTGCGTGTGAAGCCATTCATGGATGCGCTTGATCTCGTCAACGGAATTGCTGAACGGTCTGATGGCTTTGTGTGGCGGCTGAAAGATGATAGCGGCAACGCGACGGAGATCGATCCGTTTGGCGATCCGCAGCTGATTGTGAATTTGAGTGTCTGGCGTGATGCCAATGCGCTCGAGAAATTTGTCTGGAACACTGTGCACAAACAGTTTTACAGACGCCGGGCCGAATGGTTTTCGGTGATGAAAATGGAGCACTTTGCCATGTGGTTTGTCGAAGACGGCCACACGCCCACGGTGGACGAGGCAAAGGAGCGGCTTGAATATCTGAACGAGCATGGCAACAGCGATTATGCCTTCGGCTGGTCGCATTTGCCGGAAGTAAAACTCTGGCTCGAAGCACGGTGTGCGTGAGGCGGGAAGGCGAATATGACGAAGCTGAAAGTAGACGGTAAAGAGATCGAGGTTCCGGATCATTTCACACTGCTCCAGGCGTGTGAGGAGGCCGGTGCTGAGGTGCCGCGCTTCTGTTTTCATGAACGGTTGTCGGTTGCCGGCAATTGCCGCATGTGTTTGATCGAAGTGAAGGGCGGGCCGCCGAAGCCGGCTGCGTCCTGCGCCATGGGCGTGCGCGACATTCGTGGCGGCCCCAACGGCGAACTTCCCGAAGTCTTCACCAATACACCGATGGTGAAAAAGGCCCGCGAAGGCGTGATGGAGTTTCTGCTGATCAACCATCCACTGGATTGTCCGATTTGCGATCAGGGCGGCGAATGCGATCTGCAGGACCAGGCAATGGCCTATGGTGCAGGTTCTTCCCGTTATGCTGAGGACAAGCGTGCCGTCGAGGACAAATATATCGGCCCGCTCGTCAAAACGGTCATGAACCGCTGCATTCACTGCACGCGTTGCGTTCGCTTCACGACAGAGGTCGGCGGCATCACCGAGCTTGGCCTGACAGGTCGCGGCGAAGATGCCGAAATCACCACCTATCTCGAACAGGCCATGACGTCCGAGCTGCAGGGCAACGTTGTTGACCTCTGCCCGGTTGGCGCTCTGACATCCAAGCCGTTTGCCTTTACCGCCCGTCCTTGGGAACTGAACAAGACCGAAACCATCGACGTGATGGATGCGGTCGGCTCTGCCATTCGCGTTGACACGCGTGGCCGCGAAGTGATGCGCGTCATGCCGCGTGTCAACGAAGAGGTGAACGAGGAGTGGATTTCCGACAAGACCCGCTTCATCTGGGACGGATTGCGCACGCAGCGCCTTGATAGGCCTTACGTCCGCAAGGACGGAAAGCTGATGCCGGCAAGCTGGCCGGAAGCGTTTGCTGCGATCAAATCTGCCATTGCAGCAACCTCAGGCGACAAGATCGGTGCCATCGCGGGCGATCTGGCAAGCGTTGAAGAAATGTATGCGCTTGGCGAGCTTATGAAATCGCTGGGTTCGGAAAATCTCGATTGCCGTCAGTCGGGCGCAAAACTCGATCCCGCGCTTGGCCGTGCATCCTATCTCTTCAATCCGTCCATCGTGGGCATTGAAGAGGCTGATGCGTTTCTCATTATCGGAACCAATCCGCGTTATGACGCGTCCGTCTTGAATGCACGCATTCGCAAGCGCTGGCGTCAGGGTGGCGCTGAAATAGGCGTTATCGGTGAAGAAGGCGAATACCGCTACGGCCACGAATATCTGGGTTCCGGTCCGGAAACGCTTGCAGCCGTCGCCGACGGTACCAACAAGTTTTTTGCCAAGCTGAAAAAAGCCAAGAAGCCGATGATCATCATCGGGCAGGGCGCTCTTCAGCGCAACGACGGTGCTGGCGTTCTGGCCACCGCTGCAAAACTTGCAGAAGCCTGCGGCGCAGTCAGCGCTTCCTGGAATGGCTTTGCCGTTCTGCACACCGCCGCAAGTATGGTTGGTGGCCTGGATCTCGGCTTTGTTCCCGGGAAAAACGGTGTCGACGCGGCAAAGCAGCTGAGCTCGATGGACGTGCTGTTCCTTCTGGGCGCAGACGAAATGGACTTCTCGAAGAAGACGGCTGGCTTCACTGTTTATATCGGCAGTCACGGCGACGCCGGCGCAATGGCGGCGGATGTCATTCTGCCGGGAGCGGCCTACACGGAAAAGTCCGGCACCTGGGTGAACACCGAAGGTCGCGTTCAAATGGGCAACCGCGCCGGCTTTGCGCCGGGGGAGGCCAAGGAAGATTGGGCGATCCTTCGCGCGCTTTCAGATGCGCTGGGCCACAAGCTTCCCTTTGATTCGCTGAATGGATTGCGGGCAAAGCTCTACGAAGCCTATCCGCATTTTGCCGAAATCGATGAGATCAAACCGGGCGACAGTGCCGAAATTGCGGCGCTTGCGAAAAAATCCGGTTCGATGAACAAATCCGGGTTTGCAAGCGCGGTCAAAGACTTCTATTTGACGAACCCGATAGCGCGTGCTTCAGCCGTCATGGCCGAGTGCTCTGCGCTTGCGGCTAATAATTTCAAGGCCGCGGCGGAATAAGGTTAGGGGATAATGGACGCATTTCTTTCAACTTACGTCTGGCCTGGGTTGATCATGGTGGGGCAGTCGCTGCTTCTCCTGGTGGCTCTGCTGATTTTTATCGCCTATGTCCTGCTTGCCGACCGTAAGATCTGGGCCGCTGTTCAGATGCGCCGCGGACCAAACGTCGTTGGCCCCTGGGGACTGTTTCAATCGTTTGCCGACCTGTTGAAGTTCGTCTTCAAGGAACCGGTCATTCCGGCGGGCGCCAACAAGGGTGTGTTTCTTCTGGCACCGCTCGTTGCAGTCACGCTGGCGCTGGCGACCTGGGCTGTTGTGCCCTTGGCTGACGGTTGGGTGATTGCCAATATCAATGTCGGCATCCTGTACATTTTCGCGATTTCATCGCTCGAGGTATACGGCATTATCATGGGCGGCTGGGCGTCCAACTCGAAGTATCCGTTCCTGGGTGCTCTGCGCTCTGCGGCTCAGATGGTGTCCTATGAAGTGTCGATCGGTTTCGTGATCGTGACCGTGCTTCTGACGGTGGGATCGCTGAACCTGACCGACATTGTCATGGCGCAGTCCGATGGTCTGGGAACCCGTCTCGGTCTGCCCAATACGTTCCTCGACTGGAACTGGCTGGCGCTGTTCCCGATGTTCATCGTGTTCTTCATTTCGGCCCTTGCCGAAACCAACCGTCCGCCTTTCGATCTTCCCGAGGCTGAATCGGAATTGGTTGCAGGCTTCATGGTGGAATACGGCTCAACGCCTTACATGATGTTCATGCTGGGTGAATATGCCGCCATCTGCCTGATGTGTGCTTTGACCACGATCCTCTTCCTCGGCGGTTGGCTGCCTCCTGTCGATGTCTGGTTCCTCAACTGGATCCCCGGCATCTTCTGGTTCGTGCTGAAGGCATCCATGGTCTTCTTCATGTTCGGCATGGTGAAGGCATTCGTTCCACGCTACCGTTACGACCAGCTTATGCGTCTCGGCTGGAAGGTCTTCCTTCCGATTTCGCTTTTCATGGTTGTTGTCGTGGCATTCGTACTCAAACTGACGGGATGGGCGTAAAAATGACCGCTGTTTCCCAATTCTTCAACGCAATCTTCCTGAAGGAATTCGTCGGGGCTTTTTTCCTGTCGATGCGCTATTTCTTCGGCCCGAAGGCGACTGTGAACTATCCCTTCCAAAAGGGTCCGGTCAGCCCGCGGTTCCGCGGTGAGCATGCGCTGCGTCGCTACCCCAATGGTGAAGAGCGTTGCATTGCCTGCAAGCTTTGCGAGGCGATCTGTCCTGCTCAGGCGATCACCATCGAGGCCGGCCCGCGCCGCAACGACGGCACCCGCCGCACCGTTCGTTATGACATTGACATGGTGAAATGCATCTATTGCGGCTTCTGTCAGGAAGCATGCCCTGTGGATGCGATCGTCGAGGGTCCGAACTTCGAATTTGCGACGGAAACCCGCGAAGAACTCTACTACGACAAGGCGCGCCTTTTGGAAAACGGCGACCGGTGGGAGCGTGAAATTGCGGCCAATATCGCGATGGATGCGCCTTACCGCTAATCCATCGTTCACGCCGGTACAGGAAATCGTTCCGTGCCGGCAAAAACTGACAGCCGAGGTGAGGGGGACAATCCTGCCTCGGGCCGGAACAGGCAACTGCTTCCGGAGGAGATAACAAAAGGCACCTACCATGGGTCTCCAGGCTCTGTTTTTCTATATTTTCGCCTTCATCGCGATTGCATCGGCATTCATGGTGATTTCAGCACGTAACCCGGTTCATTCGGTACTGTTCCTGATCCTCACCTTCTTCAATGCGGCGGGTCTGTTTCTGCTGACCGGCGCAGAGTTCCTGGCGATGATCCTTCTGGTGGTCTATGTCGGTGCCGTGGCGGTTCTTTTCCTTTTCGTTGTGATGATGCTCGATGTGGACTTCGCTGCACTGCGCACAAAAGCGCTCGAATACGCACCTGTCGGCGCACTTATCGGTATCATTCTTGCCGCTGAGCTGATTGTCGTGATTGGCGGATCGGTAATTTCGCCTGAACTGGCGCAGAACACTGCCATGCCTATTCCGGCCGTTTCGGAACGGACCAACACAGCGGCCTTGGGTGATGTTCTCTACACCCATTACGTCTTCTACTTTCAGCTCGCTGGCCTGGTTCTGCTGGTCGCAATGATCGGCGCAATCGTCTTGACGCTGAAGCACCGCGTGGACATCAAGCGGCAGAATATTGCCGCGCAGGTCGCCCGCACACCCGCGACCGGTGTTGAAGTGGTGAAGGTGAAGCCGGGACAGGGAATTTAATGCCGGGACGGCAAAGATTTAAGGACTAGAAAGAACATGGAAATCGGTATTTCCCATTATCTCACGGTCAGCGCCATCCTGTTTACGCTTGGCATTGCCGGTATTTTTCTGAACCGCAAGAACGTGATCGTCATCCTGATGTCGGTTGAACTCATTCTGCTCGCCGTCAACATCAACATGGTCGCATTCTCGACCTTCCTGAACGATATTGCCGGTCAGGTCTTTGCATTGTTCATTCTGACCGTCGCCGCAGCGGAAGCGGCGATCGGTCTTGCAATTCTCGTCGTCTTCTACCGCAACCGCGGCTCTATTGCCGTGGAAGACGTCAACGTGATGAAGGGCTGATCGACATCATGGATATGCTCATCAAAGCTATTGTCTTCCTGCCACTGATTGGCGCGCTGATTGCCGGTTTTGCCGGCAATTCCATTGGAGCCAAGGCATCGGAATATGTCACAAGCGGCCTGATGGTCCTTGTCGCCCTGTTCTCCTGGATCGTTTTCAACGGCGTTGCCTTTGGTCACGAAGAAGAAGCCCTGGTCATACCGGTTTTGAACTGGATCCAGTCCGGCAATCTCGACGTTCAGTGGGCGCTGCGGGTTGATACGCTGACTGCGGTGATGTTCGTGGTGGTGAATACGGTGTCATCATTGGTGCACATCTATTCGATTGGCTACATGCATCACGATCCGCATCGTCCGCGTTTCTTTGCCTATCTGTCGCTCTTCACCTTCGCGATGTTGATGCTGGTAACCTCCGACAACCTGCTGCAGATGTTCTTCGGCTGGGAAGGTGTCGGCCTGGCGTCTTATCTGCTGATCGGCTTCTGGTATAAGAAGCCCTCGGCAAGTGCCGCTGCGATGAAGGCCTTTATCGTGAACCGTGTTGGCGACTTCGGTTTCGCCCTCGGCATTTTCGGTGTCTTCGTGCTGTTCGGCTCCATCAACATGGAAACGATTTTTGCCGCTGCGCCGACATTCCTGCCGGCTGAGGGCGCTGAGAGCGCAGCCGCCATGGTCAACTTCTTTGGCATGAACCTTGATGCTGAAGGTGCGTTGAACGTCGTCTGCCTGCTGCTCTTCATGGGGGCGATGGGTAAGTCTGCTCAATTCCTGCTGCACACCTGGCTGCCTGACGCCATGGAAGGTCCGACGCCGGTTTCGGCTCTGATCCATGCCGCAACCATGGTCACAGCCGGCGTCTTTCTTGTGGCGCGCATGTCGCCGCTGTTTGAACTGGCTCACACGGCCTTGCTGGTCGTGACCATCATCGGTGCCATCACCGCCTTCTTCGCCGCCACCGTTGGTCTCGTTCAAAACGATATCAAGCGCGTGATTGCCTACTCGACCTGTTCGCAGCTCGGTTACATGTTTGTGGCGCTTGGTGTTGGCGCCTACGGCGCGGCCATTTTCCACCTGTTCACGCACGCCTTCTTCAAGGCGCTCTTGTTCCTGGGTGCGGGTTCGGTGATCCACGCGGTTTCCGACGAGCAGGACATGCGCCATATGGGTGGTCTGCGTAAGCACATTCCCGTTACGTACTGGATGATGATGATTGGAACGCTCGCGCTCACCGGTGTCGGCATTCCCTTTACCGCAATCGGCACGGCAGGCTTCTTCTCCAAGGATGCCATCATTGAATCCTCTTATGCTGCCCACAGTGCAGCATCCGGATTCGCCTTCGCACTGCTGGTCATTGCAGCCCTGTTTACGAGTTTCTACTCTTGGCGTCTGACCTTCATGACATTCCACGGCAAGCCGCGCGCCTCTGCTGACGTCATGCATCATGTTCATGAGTCGCCGATGGTCATGCTGGTTCCGCTGTTCATCCTCGGATTTGGCGCGCTGCTGGCCGGCTTTGTCTTCCACGACTTCTTCTTCGGTGAAGAATATAGCGAGTTCTGGAAGAGTGCTTTGTTCACGCTTCCCGACAACGAGATTATTCATCACGTTCATGAGGTCCCGGCATGGGTGAAGCTCAGTCCGTTCGTCGCGATGCTTCTTGGTCTGGTCATCGCCTGGTACATGTATATCGTATCGCCGCAGACCCCGAAGCGCCTCGCTTCACAGTACCACCTGCTTTACAACTTCCTTTTGAACAAGTGGTACTTCGACGAAATTTACGACTTTCTCTTTGTGCGTTCGGCGAAGTGGCTTGGCCGGTTCCTGTGGAAGCAGGGTGATGGCCGCGTCATCGATGGTTATGGTCCCAATGGTGTCGCTGCCCGTGTGATGGATATCACCGGCCGTGTGGTCCGCCTGCAGACCGGCTATCTCTACCACTACGCCTTTGCAATGCTGATCGGCATTGCTGCACTTGTTACCTGGATGATGCTTGGGAGTGCCCTTTAATGTCCGAATGGCCAATCCTCTCGCTGGTCACTTTCCTGCCGTTGGTCGGCGTTCTTGCCCTGCTTCTCACGGGTGACAAGACTGCTTCTGACCGCCGCAATGTGCTGTCTGTTTCGCTTTTTGTGACCTTGGCGACCTTTGCCCTTTCGCTTCTGATCTGGGTTGATTTCGACAATGCCAATCCCGGCTTCCAGATGATGGAGAAGCATGCCTGGCTGAACACGGGCATTTCCTATGCCGTCGGCGTTGACGGTATCTCCATGCTCTTCGTCATACTGACGACCTTCCTCATGCCGTTCTGCGTGCTGGCCAGCTGGTTTGCCGTCGAAAAGCGCATCAAGGAATACATGATTGCGTTCCTGATCCTCGAAACACTGATGATCGGTGTCTTCGTGTCTCTCGATATCGTGCTTTTTTATGTATTCTTCGAAGCCGGCTTGATCCCGATGTTCATCATCATTGGCGTCTGGGGCGGCAAGGATCGCGTTTACGCAAGTTACAAGTTCTTCCTTTATACGCTGCTCGGCTCGGTTTTGATGCTTCTGGCCATCATGGCCATGTATTGGGATGCAGGCACCACCAGTATTCCTGATCTCCTGCAGCATCCGTTCCCGGTTCAGATGCAGACGTGGCTATGGCTTGCCTTCTTCGCTTCTTTCGCGGTGAAGATGCCGATGTGGCCGGTGCACACATGGCTTCCCGATGCCCACGTTCAGGCACCCACCGCTGGCTCGGTGATCCTGGCCGGCATTCTCCTGAAGCTGGGCGGTTACGGGTTTATCCGCTTCTCGCTCGGAATGTTCCCGGTCGCGTCCGACTATTTCGCGCCCTTTGTCTTCACGCTTTCGGTGGTGGCGATCATCTATACCTCGCTGGTGGCGATGATGCAGGAGGATATCAAGAAGCTGATCGCTTACTCCTCTGTGGCGCATATGGGCTACGTGACGATGGGTATCTTCGCAGCCAATGCGCAGGGCGTCCAGGGTGCGATCTTCCAGATGCTCTCCCACGGTATCGTTTCGGCTGCGCTATTCCTTTGCGTTGGCGTCGTCTACGACAGGCTGCACACGCGTGAGATCGATGCCTATGGCGGTCTCGTGAACAACATGCCGAAATATGCCGTGGCCTTCATGGTGTTCACGATGGCCAATGTTGGCCTTCCCGGAACGTCCGGTTTTGTCGGCGAATTCCTCACCCTGCTTGGCGCATTTGAGGCCAATACCTATGTCGCCCTGTTTGCAACGACGGGTGTGATCCTTTCGGCCGCTTACGCACTGTGGCTCTACCGCCGCGTGATCTGGGGCGCTTTGGAAAAGGAAAAGCTCAAGGCACTGCTTGATCTGTCAGCCCGCGAGAAACTTATTCTTTATCCGCTGGCGGCTGCCACCATCTTCTTCGGTGTCTATCCGGCACCGGTTTTTGATGCGACTGCGGCTTCGGTCGACCTGCTTTTGAAAAACTATACGACTGCAATCGAAGCGGCGCAGAACGTTGCGCTGACGATGAACTGACGACGGGAAATTGGGACATGACCGCTGAAACAATTATCGCGAGCCTCCAGCTCTCCATTCCGGAGCTGATCCTGGCCGTCGGTTCACTGGTGCTTCTGATGATCGGCGTCTTTTCAGGCGAACGCGCGACCAATACCGTCACAGGTTTGGCTGTTGCCCTGCTGATCGGCTCTGGCCTCTGGCTGATTTTCGACACAGGCACCGGCAGTGCTTATGCTGGCGCTTTCCTGTCGGATCCGTTTGCGAAATTCATGAAGGTTCTGGCACTGGCCGGTGCAGCAGTTGCCATGGTTCTGGCCGTGGGCCATAGCCGCAACGAACCGATGCAGCGTTTCGAATATCCGGTGCTGATGGTGCTGGCGACGCTTGGAATGATGCTGATGATCTCGGCCAATGATCTCATCTCGCTCTACATGTCGCTGGAACTGCAGTCGCTGGCCCTCTACGTGGTCGCTGCTATCAACCGCGACAGCCTGAAGTCGACGGAAGCCGGCCTGAAGTACTTTGTGCTGGGTGCCTTGTCGTCCGGTATGCTGCTTTACGGCATGTCGTTGATTTACGGCTTCACCGGGCAGACAGGTTTTGCCGAAATTGCCGCCGCTCTTGGAGCAGAAACGCCGTCTCTGGGCTTTGTCTTCGGGCTTGTATTCGTGCTGGCTGGTATTGCCTTCAAGATTTCCGCTGTACCGTTCCACATGTGGACACCGGATGTGTATGAAGGCGCACCAACGCCTGTGACCGCCTTTTTCGCCGCAGCGCCCAAGGTTGCCGCGATGGCCATGCTGGTGCGCATTGTAACGATTGCATTCTCTCCGGCCTTCGACGCATGGCAGCAGATTGTCGTCTTCATTTCCATCGCTTCCATGCTGCTCGGCGCATTCGCCGCCATCGGACAGCACAATGTCAAGCGCCTTATGGCGTATTCGTCCATTGGTCATATGGGCTACGCGCTTGTCGGGCTTGCAGCGGGCAACCAGTCCGGTATCTCCGGTATTGCGCTTTATATGCTCATCTACTCGGTGATGACGCTTGGCACATTCGCCTGTATTCTGGCGATGCGCGTGAAGGACGGAACCAATGTCGAGGAAATCGACGACTTGAGCGGGCTTTCCAAGACCAACCCTTTCATGGCCGTCGTTTTGACAATGCTGATGTTTTCATTGGCTGGCATTCCGCCGCTTGCAGGCTTTTTCGCCAAATACTTCGTCTTCATGGCGGCAATCGAAGCAAAGCTCTACGCACTCGCCATTATCGGCGTTCTGGCTTCGGTCGTAGGTGCCTATTACTACCTGCGCATCGTGAAGGTCATGTGGTTTGACGACGTCAAGCGCGAGTTTGAGCGTCCGGTGGGCGAGTTCAAGCTTGTTTACGGTTTGGCGGGCCTGTTCGTCATTGGCTATATCATTATCGGCGGCCCGATTGGCGCTGCAGCGGAAGCCGCAGCCAAGACGTTCTTTTGAGTATGAACAAGCATGATAGCCGGAACGGACTCGCGTTCCGGCATATCGCTCTTGGTGATACTGTATCCACCAATCTGGAATGCTTCGAGCGGGCCAGAAATGGTGATCCCGGCGGTCTCTGGATCACAGCCGAACGCCAGACAGGGGGACGCGCGCGACGGGGGCGATCCTGGGTTTCGGAACGCGGAAACCTGTATTCGTCTCTGCTCTTGATTGATCCTGCGCCGATCGAACAGCTCGCATCCCTGCCTCTTGTGATATCCGTGGCGCTGCACGATGCAATCAAACCGCTGCTGCCTCTTGATCGGGAAATCGCTATCAAGTGGCCGAATGATCTGCTGATTAGCGGTGCCAAGGTCTCGGGCATTCTTCTTGAAGGGGAGCAGCTTAGGGACGGTCGCTACGCACTTGTGATAGGCTGCGGCGTCAATGTTGCGCATAAGCCGACCGAAACACCTTACCCGGCGACTTGCCTGAACGACGAGGGTGCGAATGTTTCGGCTGAGGAATTGTTTGCACGCTTCTATGCTGCGATGGCGGCTATGCTCCAGAGGTGGGATCAGGGCAGGCAGACATCGCAGGTGGTCAAGCGCTGGCGCCATGCTGCCAAGGGCATTGGCGAGAAAATCAAGGTCAACCTTCCGGACCGGACATTGGAAGGGGTATTTGCCGATATTGACGAGCGCGGCATGTTGCTTCTCGATCAAGGTAACGGCAATCTGAAGACAATAGCAGCGGGCGACGTCTTTTTCGCCTGATGGGATGGGCTCATAATGAACGATAAAAACGAACTGGTTTTCCTGCCGCTTGGCGGCGTCGGCGAAATCGGTATGAACCTCGGGCTTTATGGTTATGGGCCCGCCAAGAACCGCGAATGGATCATGGTCGATTGCGGCGTGACGTTCCCTGGGCCGGACCTGCCGGGCGTTGACCTCGTGCTTCCCGATATTCGCTTTCTTGCCGAGGAACGTAAGAACCTCAAAGGCATCGTGATTACGCACGCGCACGAGGACCATTATGGCGCTTTGGCCGAACTTTGGCCGGCCTTGAATGTGCCGGTCTATGCGTCGCCGTTCACCGCGGGAATGCTTGAGGCAAAACGGGATTATGAGCGCAGCCGCGCTGAGGTTCCGGTGCAGATTTTCAATGCCGGCGATGTTATCGAACTGGGACCGTTCACGATTGAAGCTGTGGCGGTCAATCACTCCATTCCCGAGCCCATGGCGCTGCACATCAGGACGCCGCTTGGAAACCTCGTTCACACCGGCGACTGGAAAATTGATCTCGAACCGTCGCTTGGTCCATTGACCGACGCGAACCGCCTGAAGTCGATTGGCGACGGCGGTGTTCTTGCCCTGATGTGCGACAGTACCAATGCCATGCGGGACGGTGTCTCTCCTTCAGAGAAGGAAGTGTCCGCCAGCCTTGAGAAAATCATCGAAAGCGCTGAGGGCAGGGTCGCGATTACCACCTTTTCGTCGAATGTGGGCCGTATCCGTTCCATTGCGGAGGCGGCAGAACGTGCCGGGCGTGACGTCCTTCTGCTGGGGAGTTCAATGCGCCGTGTAACCGATGTTGCGCGCGATTGCGGCCTGATGGAAGGCATCAAGCCCTTTATCGCTGAAGACGAATACGGTTACATTCCGCGCGACAAGGTCGTGGTCATTCTGACGGGAAGCCAGGGTGAATCGCGCGCAGCTCTGGCAAAACTCTCGCGTGACGAGATGCGCCATGTCGCGCTCGCTGCAGGCGACACCGTTGTCTTTTCCTCCCGCACAATTCCCGGCAACGAAAAACCGATACAGGACATCCGAAACGGGCTTGTGGAGCAGGGCGTGAAAGTGCTCACCGACGATGACGCGCTCGTTCATGTTTCCGGCCATCCGCGCAAAAGCGAACTGAAGCAGATGTATGAATGGGTTCGCCCGAAAATACTGGTTCCCGTTCACGGAGAGGCAGCCCATCTGGACGCGCATGCTAATTGGGCAAGGCTAAACGGCATCGAAACCGTGCAACAGGTGCGCAATGGCCAAATCCTGCGGCTCGCACCCGGACCCGCTGCTATTCTCGACGAGGCACCGCACGGCCGTATTTACAAAGATGGCAAGCTGATTGGCGATTACGACGACGTTGGCATCGGCGAGAGGCGAAAGCTTTCCTATGTCGGCCATGTCGCAGTAAATGTGCTGTTGGATGGACGTTATGAGTTTTTCCAGGACCCGGATGTGATCAGCCATGGACTTCCGGCCTTCGATGACGAAGGCGAGGATATGGATGAGGCCATTTTCGATGCCGTCATCGGGGCAGTAGAGAGTATTCCCCGCGCCAGACGCAAGGATCTGTCCATGCTGCAGGAAGCCGTTCGCCGCGCCGTGCGCTCCACCTTGAACGAAATCTGGGGCAAGAAACCGGTTGTCTCGGTCTTCCTGACAAAGGTATAGGCTGAATTAAAGTCTATCGTGGAGGAGCAAGAACATGTTGGGCAGAGTAAACCACGTCGCAATTGCTGTGCCGGATCTGGAAGCTGCAGCCGCATCCTACCGCGCAACGCTTGGCTGCCAGATATCGGAGCCGCAAAGCCTACCGGAACACGGTGTGACGGTGGTTTTCGTCGAACTGCCCAACACCAAAATCGAGCTGCTTCATCCGCTCGGCGAGAATTCGCCGATTGCCGCCTTTCTCGAAAAAAATCCGTCCGGTGGAATGCACCATATCTGCTATGAAGTCGGCGATATCATCGTGGCACGTGATCGCTTGAAAGAGGCCGGTGCACGCGTGCTGGGCGACGGCGCCCCTAAAATCGGCGCACACGGGAAACCCGTCCTGTTTTTGCACCCGAAGGATTTTCAGGGTACGCTTATTGAGCTGGAGCAGGTGTGACGATCTTGCGCGCCCGGTTCTATTGATCGCATGGGCTGGCGGTACTAATGCTCGTGAAAACAGAAAACTTCACTGGACCAAAAGCATGAACCTCTTCTTCCACGTTGCAGTATACTTCATCGTTTGGTGGTTTGCCCTTTTTCTCATCTTGCCGACGGGTGTCTTTAGTCAGCACGATGCCGGGGAGGTGACGCAGGGAACAGTAGCCAGTGCGCCTGCAAAATACAGGGCAACCCGAACCATATTGCTGACCACGGCTTTGGCAGCAGTCCTCTATGGTGGATGGCTTGTTCTGAGCTACTACTTCGGGATCAGTTTCGATACGATACTCGACCTTTTCCCCGATCCGCCGGCGAAGTTCTATTAAGTCGATTTGTAACATCAATTGATTAATAAATGGGCAGTTCGTTTGTACTCAAATGAACTTGCAAACGGATACGTGTTCTCTGGAGCGATGGCAAAAAAAAACAAGGCCGAAAGCCTTGTTTTCAAAGTGTTCGCGTGACCTGTTGCCGTTTCCGGCGGCTGCGGATGAACGCGCCGTAGATCTGATCCTCCCAAGACTTGACCGCGAAAGTGGCAGAAGTCTGTGCTCTCTGCCTGTTTTGTGGGCTGAACCTAGCGGAAAGATTCTGCTTTGTCACTCCGTATTTTTGCATTTTTGCTACACTGAGTAGATTTTTTTCTATTGACACGCATTTTTTTGATGCATTGCAATTTTTTGAGCAAGAACAATGGCTTTGCGGAGCCGGCATTACATGTTTTGTTGTTGCAGTGCAGCATGAAACCTTTGCTTTTATTTGAAGTGACCGTGGGGGTGGACGGGTATGGCGGTGTTCGTGGGCTGAATTCCAAAACAGCGAAAACTGGTGAAAGCGTCCTGGCGAGCCTGTCATTACGCAATGCTGCGCCTTTCCATCGGGCTTTGAAATGTTTATGAACGCCTGAGTAAAAAGTGGTGCCACGATTCCCGCAAAGTGCAGGGAACTTTCATCTGGAATATGTCATGCGTCTTTCGCGTTATTTTATGCCCATCCTGAAGGAAAACCCGAAGGAAGCGGAAATTGTCTCACACCGTCTTATGCTGCGCGCAGGAATGATCCGCCAGCAATCGGCGGGCATCTACGCCTGGCTGCCGCTCGGAAAGCGCGTCTTGGAGAAGGTCAACGCGATCATCCGCGATGAGCAAAACAGAGCAGGCGCGATGGAAATCATGATGCCGACGATCCAGTCGGCAGACCTGTGGATCGAGAGTGGCCGCTACAACGACTACGGTAAGGAGATGCTGCGCATTCGCGACCGGCAGGATCGCGCCATGCTCTATGGTCCGACAAACGAGGAAATGGTGACGGATATATTCCGCTCCTACGTGAAGTCCTACAAGAACCTGCCGCTTAATCTCTATCACATTCAGTGGAAGTTCCGCGACGAGATCCGCCCGCGCTTCGGCACGATGCGTTCACGCGAATTCCTCATGAAGGATGCCTATTCCTTTGACCTGACCAAGGAAGACGCCATTCATTCCTATAACAAGATGTTTGCTGCCTATCTGCGGACGTTTTCGCGCCTTGGTCTGCGCGCAATCCCAATGCGCGCCGATACGGGGCCGATCGGTGGTAACCACAGCCATGAATTCATTATCCTGGCGGAAACCGGTGAATCGGAAGTTTTCTGCCACAAGGATTTCGTGAATTTCGATATTCCCGGCATTGATACTGATTTTGATGACGTCGATGGTCTGCAGGCGATCTTCAATCAGTGGACCTCGGCCTATGCAGCGACATCGGAAATGCACGATGAAGCGGAATTTGGCGCCATTGCGGAAGGCGACCGGCTGTCTGCGCGCGGGATCGAAGTCGGCCACATCTTTTATTTTGGCACGAAATATTCAGAGCCCATGGGCGCCAAGGTGCTCGGTCCGGATGGCGTTGAGCACACTGTCCACATGGGCTCCTATGGCATCGGTCCAAGCCGCCTTGTTCCAGCCATCATTGAAGCATCCCATGATGAAAACGGAATCATATGGCCGCGCTCGGTGGCGCCATTCGAGGCGGTTGTCATCAATATGAAGGCTGGGGACAACACGTGTGACACGGTTTCCGCTCAGGTTTATGAAGCCCTGAGCAATGCTGGCAAGGACGTTTTGCTGGACGACACCGCAGAACGCGCCGGCTCGAAATTTGCCACGGCAGACCTGATCGGCATTCCCGACCAGGTGGTCGTCGGGCCGCGCTCCGCAGCCAATGGCGAAGTCGAGGTCAAGGACCGCAAGACTGGCGAGCGTCAAACGATGACCGTCGAGGCGGCGATCAACATGCTTCTGGCGAAAGCCGGATAACGGAGAGAAAATGGCGGCGGCGGAAAACACTGGCGGGGATATCGGCAAACCGGCTGCGGCGACGCGGCCATTTTCCGCATTCGAACGTATGGTGGCGTGGCGTTATCTGCGCGCGCGCCGCAAGGAAGCTTTCATTTCGGTGATCGCCGGCTTTTCCTTTGCAGGCATCATGCTTGGTGTGGCGACGCTGATCATCGTCATGGCGGTGATGAACGGCTTTCGTTCGGAGCTCATTTCGCGCATCCTCGGCATTAACGGACACATGATCGTGCAGCCTATGGACACACCTTTGTCCAACTACGACGACCTGGCGAAAAAGTTCGAGGCTGTGCCAGGGGTCAAACTGGCTGTGCCGCTGGTCGAAGGTCAGGTGCTGGCATCCGGCACCGGCGGGGCAGGCACGGGTGCGCTCGTGCGCGGCATTGAGGCCGAAGATATTGCCAAGCTCAATTTCATTGCCGACAACATTCGCCAAGGCAGCCTGACGGCGTTTGCGACGGGCGACGGCGTGGCGATTGGCTCCCGCATGGCCACCAATCTCGGTCTGTCAGCGGGAGACAGTATCACACTCATCTCGCCTGAGGGCGATGTCACGCCGCTTGGTGTCAATCCGCGCGAGAAAACCTACAAGGTTGTGGCTGTCTTCGAGATCGGCATGTCCGAATATGATGCCTCGATCATCTATATGCCATTGCCGGAGGCGCAGCTCTTCTTCAATTCCGAGGGCATTGTCCAAACCATCGAGCTCTTTGTCGATAATCCCGACCGTGTGGACGATTTGCGCCAGCCGATCGAAGCTGCAGTCGACCGCCAGATTTTCATCTCCGACTGGCGGCAACGCAATCAGACATTCTTCTCAGCCCTCGAGGTTGAGCGAAACGTGATGTTCATGATTTTGACGCTGATCGTTCTCGTGGCTGCACTCAACATCATCTCCGGTTTGATCATGCTTGTGAAAGACAAGGGGCACGATATCGCAATCCTGCGCACAATGGGTGCGACGTCAGGTTCAGTCATGCGCATTTTCTTTATGACAGGTGCCGCCATCGGTGTGGCCGGCACCTTCGCCGGCGTGGTGCTGGGCGTGATTGTCTGTCTCAATATTGAATCGATCCGCGAATTCTTCTCCTGGCTGGTTGGTACGACGCTCTTCAATCCAGAGCTTTACTTCCTCAGCCAGTTGCCGGCCGAGATGAATGCAGGTGAAACGATTTCGGTGATCCTCATGGCGCTGGCGCTGTCGTTCCTGGCGACGATCTTTCCGGCCTGGAGAGCTTCCAAGCTCGATCCGGTGCAGGCGCTGCGTTACGAATAAAGAATTGAGCAGATGAAGAAAATCGTTCTTGAACTGAAGGATATTACCCGCAACTACGGCGATGGCGATCAGCCCCTGCAGGTTCTGAAAGGGGCGAACTTCGCGCTGGCTCAGGGTGAATTGACCGCCCTTGTTGCTCCATCGGGCACCGGAAAGTCCACGCTTCTGCACATTGCAGGGCTTCTCGAACACGCAACATCGGGCGACGTATTCGTGAACGGTCTGCCATGCGGCACGATGAACGATGATGCGCGCACCGCGATCCGCCGTCAGGAAATCGGCTTCGTCTACCAGTTCCACCACCTGCTGCCCGAGTTTACGGCGCTCGAAAACATCATGATTCCGCAGATGGTGGCCGGTCTTACCAAAGCGGAAGCGGAAAAACGGGCCTCACAGCTTCTCGACTATATGCGCATGGGCCATCGTGCGACACACCGCCCGGCAGAGCTGTCCGGTGGTGAGCAGCAGCGTGTTGCCATCGCGCGCGCGGTTGCCAATGCGCCGGTGATACTTCTGGCCGATGAGCCGACGGGAAACCTCGACCCTGAGACGGCAGGCTATGTGTTTGATGCACTGAAGGCGCTGGTCCGGCAGTCCGGTCTTGCGGCGATCTTTGCCACGCACAACATGGAACTGGCTGCCCGTATGGATCGACGGATCACGCTGGAAGACGGCAAGATCGTCGAGCGATAAGCGCAGTCATCGTCCGCGCTTCAGCTTACTCTTTTCATCATTTCCATGGCGCCAAAGGGCGCATTGACCTTGCCGCCGGTGATGAAAAAGGCAAACACATCCCGGCCTTGCGGTGCGGAAATGTGAGGGCAGAGAGCAGGCAGATCATCCGGATGCCCTCCATCTGCAAAACGGCTGAGGCGCTTTGACCAGGCGTCCATATCTGTTTCATCATAACAAATCGGATTTTCATCCACGCCCCGCTGAAGCCGGGCGTAAACGAAATCGGCGCTGACATCGGCGATCATTGGATATTCTTCATGATCAGCGAGCACGCAGGCAACATTGTGCTTGCGCAAAAGCTCAACGAATTTGGGTGTGACAAATGACGGATGGCGAACTTCGACCACGTGGCGGAGTGATATACCATCCTGCTGTTCCGGCAACAGCGCCAGAAATGCAGCAAAATCATCCGGATCGAATTTCTTGGTCGGCATGAATTGCCAGAGGATGGGGCCAAGTTTGGATCCCAGTTCCGTTACACCTGAGTTGAGAAACTTGGCAACGGACTCGCCGGCTTCAGCAAGAACCCGACGATTGGTGGCATAACGCACCGCCTTCAGCGAAAAAATGAAATCGTCAGGCGTTTCCGACGCCCACTTGGCAAATGTGGCCGGCTTTTGCGTTGAATAATAGGTGCCGTTGATTTCAATCGCCGACAGTTTCGAAGACGCATAGGCAAGCTCGTCCTTCTGCTTCAGATCGGAAGGATAAAAATGGTTGCGCCAGGGTTCGAACGTCCATCCACCGATGCCTGTACGAATCTTTGTCATCGAAAATACCTTTCGTCTCTAGCCTTCGGGTGAACGCCTTTCCCATTTTACAGAAAAGCAGCCGACGTCTCTGCGCGCCACCCGGAAACAGGAGATGTGCCGCCACGCCGGGGCAAACCGCCGAAGCGGCAGAGCCACTTCATTCCGCCGCCTGCGTCTTGCCCATCGGACGACGTTCCAGCAGCTCTTTCAGGAACTGACCGGTATAGGAACGCTCGACCTTCACGATATCTTCCGGTGTGCCGGTCGCAACGATCTCGCCTCCGCCGTCGCCACCTTCCGGACCAAAGTCGATCACCCAATCCGCCGTTTTGATGACTTCGAGATTATGCTCGATGACAACGACGGAATTGCCCTGGTTGACCAGTTCGTGCAGCATTTCCAGAAGCTTGGCGACATCGTGGAAATGCAAGCCAGTGGTCGGCTCGTCCAGAATGTAGAGTGTGCGCCCGGTGGAGCGTTTGGAAAGCTCTTTTGCGAGTTTCACACGCTGCGCTTCACCGCCTGAAAGCGTATTGGCCTGTTGACCGACCTTGATATAACCAAGCCCGACATCGAACAACGCTTGAAGTTTGTCGCGCACGGAAGGAACGGCGGAGAAGAACTCCACACCTTCTTCCACAGTCATGTCGAGAACGTCTGAAATCGATTTGCCCTTGAAGGTCACGTCCAGCGTCTCGCGATTATAGCGTTTGCCATGGCAGACATCGCAGGTGACATAAACATCTGGCAGAAAGTGCATTTCGATCTTGATAACGCCATCACCCTGGCAGGCTTCACAGCGTCCACCCTTCACGTTGAAGGAAAAACGGCCCGGCTGATAACCGCGGGCCTTTGCCTCCGGCAGACCGGCAAACCAGTCGCGGATCGGTGTGAAAGCACCGGTATAGGTCGCCGGATTGGAGCGCGGCGTGCGCCCAATCGGTGACTGGTCGATATCGATGACCTTGTCGATATGCTCGAAGCCATCGATGCGGTCGTGTTCGGCCGGGTTTTCACGCGCGCCCATGACGCGCCGCGCTGCAGCCTTGTAGAGCGTCTCGATCAAAAACGTCGACTTTCCGCCGCCGGAAACACCCGTGACAGCTGTGAACACGCCAAGCGGAATGGCAGCAGTGACATTCTTCAAGTTGTTGGCGCGCGCGCCGATCACCTTGATCTCGCGTCCCTTTTTCGTCTTGCGGCGGCTTTCGGGAACGCTGACCTGCATCTCGCCGGAAAGGTATTTTCCAGTCAGCGATTTTGGATTGGCGATAATGTCTTTTGGCGCGCCTTGCGCGACGACATTGCCGCCGTGAATGCCCGCCGCCGGGCCAATGTCAACCACATAATCGGCGGTCATGATCGCGTCTTCGTCATGCTCGACCACGATGACGGTATTGCCGATATCGCGCAGATGCTGCAGCGTATCGAGAAGCCGCGCATTGTCGCGCTGATGGAGACCGATGGACGGTTCGTCAAGAACGTAAAGCACGCCGGTCAAACCGGAACCAATCTGGGACGCCAGCCGAATCCGCTGGCTTTCACCGCCGGAAAGTGTGCCCGAGTTTCGCGAAAGGCTCAGATATTCCAGCCCGACATCATTCAGGAAGCGCAACCGCTCGCGAATTTCCTTCAGGATGCGCACCGCAATTTCATTCTGCTTTGTACTCAGTTTTTCCGGCAGTGCTTCAAACCAGTCACGCGCCACCCGGATCGACATATCCGTGACTTCGCCGATGTGGAGCTTGTTGATCTTCACCGCCAAAGCTTCCGGTTTCAGCCTGTAACCATGACATGACGGGCAGGGGGCAGCAGACATGTAACGCTCGATCTCTTCACGCGCCCAGGCCGAATCCGTTTCCTTCCAGCGGCGCTCAAGGTTCGGCACGATACCTTCAAAGGTCTTTTCCGTCGTGTATGAGCGGGAGCCGTCCTTGTAGTTGAAGACCACCTTGTCTTGGGTGCCGTGAAGGATTGCCTCTTTGGCCTCCTTGGAAATCTCGCTCCATTTCTGCCCCATCTTGAAGCCGAAATGCTTGCCGAGCGCCTCCAGTGTCTGGCTGTAATAGGGGGAGGACGACTTGGCCCAGGGCGCAATAGCGCCATCACGGAGCGTCCGCTCGGCCTCCGGAACGATCAGGCTCGCATCAATTTTCTGCTGAAAACCGAGACCGTCACAGGTCGGGCAGGCTCCGAACGGATTGTTGAACGAAAACAGCCGCGGCTCGATTTCCGAAATCGTGAAACCGGAAACCGGGCAGGCGAATTTTTCCGAGAACAAAACCCTTTCATGGGTCTCGTTCAATGACTTGTTGGCGGCACCCCCAGCAGCCGTTTCGGATTCCGGCAAAGGCTTGTCGGCAAACTCCGCAATGGCGAGGCCATCGGCGAGTTTCAGGCAGGTCTCGAGACTGTCGGCCAGCCGCGCAGCAATGTCGGAACGCACCACGAGACGATCGACGACAACGTCAATATCGTGCTTGTACTTCTTATCGAGCGCGGGCGCTTCGGCAATCTCGTAAAACTGCCCGTCGATCTTGACGCGCTGGAACCCCTTTTTCATGAGTTCGGCGAGTTCCTTCTTGTACTCTCCCTTTCGCCCACGAATGAGCGGTGCGAGAATATAAAGCCGTGAACCCTCCTCCAGCGCCAGGACGCGGTCCACCATTTGGCTAACCGTCTGGCTTTCGATCGGAAGCCCGGTCGCAGGCGAATAGGGAACACCGACCCGCGCAAACAGGAGGCGCATATAGTCGTATATCTCCGTCACCGTGCCGACAGTTGAGCGCGGATTGCGTGATGTTGTCTTCTGTTCGATCGAAATCGCCGGCGACAGTCCGTCGATCTGATCGACATCCGGTTTCTGCATCATTTCCAGAAACTGGCGCGCATAGGCCGAAAGGCTTTCAACATAGCGGCGCTGACCTTCGGCATAGATCGTGTCGAAAGCAAGCGATGACTTGCCAGAGCCGGAGAGTCCGGTCATGACGATCAGCTTGTTGCGGGGCAGATCAAGATCAATGCCCTTGAGGTTGTGCTCGCGCGCGCCGCGGATGGAAATATTCTTCAGTTCACTCATAAGGTCCACACAAAATGCCCATAGCCCGGCAAACATCTCATATACGGCCGGGTAATTCAGGCGGATTTCAGGATTGGCGTCTATCCCGAATCTGTTGACAATAAAGCCATTAATCAATAGAACAAAAATAGAACATAAAAAGCAAATGCTTTTTTTGCAAATTCATTGTGGATTAGTCACGCGGTGGGCGGCGCAGATCGGTCCAGTTCTTTAAGGTGGAGAAAATTTTCCAGCGACAGGGCTGGCTGCGGATAAGAGGATTAAAAAGATGGCGGGTAGCGTCAACAAGGTCATTCTGGTGGGCAATCTGGGTGCGGATCCCGAAATCCGCCGAACACAGGACGGACGTCCGATTGCCAACCTGAGCATTGCAACATCCGAGAACTGGCGCGACCGCAATTCCGGTGAGCGCCGCGAACGTACCGAATGGCACCGCGTGGTGATTTTCAACGAGGGTCTTTGCAAGGTTGCGGAGCAATATCTGAAAAAGGGCGCCAAGGTTTACATCGAGGGCCAGCTGCAAACGCGCAAATGGACCGACCAAAATGGTCAGGATCGCTATTCGACAGAAGTGGTGCTGCAGGGTTTCAACTCCACATTGACCATGCTCGACGGTCGCGGTGAAGGCCAGGGACAGGGCGGCAGCATGTCCCGCGGCGGTGACTATGGTGATTACGGCGGCGGCGGAGACTACGGTGGTGGCTCTTCACAGGGCGGCGGCAGCAGCAGCGGGGGCGGCTTCTCGCGCGACATGGATGATGATATCCCGTTTTGAGGGAATGCCGGTAAATGGCCCAGCGCCTTTCCAATATCGCTATCGTCGTTCGAGACTATGATGAGGCAATTGCCTTCTATTGCGGTGTGCTCGGCTTCGAGTTGCTGGAGGACACCTATCAAGCCGAACAGGATAAACGATGGGTGGTCGTCAGACCAAAAGGTGAAGCAAACGCGGCTGGCACGGCGCTGGTTCTGGCGCGCGCCTCCAAGCCAGAGCTGGAGGCCTTCATCGGCAATCAGGCGGGTGGCCGCGTCTTCCTGTTTCTGGCAACGGACGACTTTAAGCGCGATTTGGCTCTTTACGAGAGCCGCGGGGTCAAATTCATCCGTGAGCCCAAGGTTATGGACTATGGCACAGTCGCCGTATTCCAGGACCTTTACGGCAACCAGTGGGACCTGGTCCAGTTCGCCGAAGGCCATCCGCTCGCGGTCACGGCTCAATAGCGGCCAAGCGTTTCGTTCACAGCATCGTTGCCTTTATTCCATCGACAACGAATTGCACCGACATGGCAGCCAGCAGAACGCCGAGCAGCCGTGTGAGGATGTTTCGACCGGTATTGCCAAGAAGCCGGTCGAGCCCGCCGGCAATAACAAGCGCGGCAAAAACCAGCGCGATACAGACGGCAAGCACACCAATCAGCATCAGCCTGTCGAGCGGACCGCTGAAAGAACCCGCCAGAAGAACGGTTGCTGATATCGCGCCGGGCCCGGCAATCAGCGGCAGGGCGAGGGGAAAGACGGCCAGATTGTGAAGGTGGTCCTTGTTGATCGCTGTTTCCGTTGTCTTCTGTTTTCGCTCTTCACGCTTGCTGAAAATCATCTCGAACGCGATGGTAAAGAGAAGCAGTCCGCCGGCGATGCGAAACGCGCCCATGGAAATCCCGAGCGTCGCAAGAATGGTTTCGCCAAGCAGAGCAAATCCGACAAGGATGAAAAATGCAATCAGCGTTCCCCGCACGGCGGTCTGGAACCGTTCTCGCCGATCAAGGCCTGCAGTCAAACCGAGAAAAATTGGTGCCATGCCGGGTGGGTCGATTGTGACCACAAGCGTGGCGAATGCGTTGATGACCTGATCGATATTGTTCATGTTTCCCGCGTATTCTTCTTGGCTGAATTCGAGCCGTCTCCCCCGCAGGCTGACAGCATTTTGGCCGGTAGCATATCGCGGTTGTCGTGACATGCAAAAGCCTGTTTATAACGGCCTTGGAAATTGGCACCAATGGCGCGTTTCCGCTATAAAAACACCAGTGATTCTGAAACAAGATTGTGACTTGATTTGACAGCGCAAAATACCCCCGGCGGAATGGGTCCGAGCGACATCGAACCCATCTCCATTATCGAAGAAATGCAGCGCTCCTATCTCGATTACGCCATGAGTGTGATCGTGAGCCGCGCTCTGCCGGATGTTCGCGACGGGCTCAAGCCGGTGCATCGGCGCATTCTTTACGGCATGTCCGAACTCGGCATCGACTGGAACAAGAAATATGTGAAATGTGCCCGTGTCACCGGGGATGTCATGGGTAAATATCACCCCCATGGCAATGCGGCGATTTACGATGCGCTGGCGCGTATGGCGCAGGATTGGTCGCTTCGCCTGCCTTTGATTGATGGCCAGGGGAACTTCGGTTCGGTGGACGGCGATCCACCTGCGGCTGAACGTTACACCGAGTGCCGTCTCGAAAAGGCCGCACATTCGCTGCTCGACGACCTCGACAAGGAAACAGTCGACTTCCGCGAAAACTATGACGGCACGCTGAGTGAGCCGGTTGTTGTTCCCGCGAAGTTCCCCAATTTGCTGGTCAACGGCGCAGGCGGCATTGCTGTCGGGATGGCGACGAACATCCCACCGCATAATCTTTCCGAAGTGATCGACGGCTGCATCGCCATCATCGACAATCCGGCAATCGAATTGCCCCAACTCATGGAATATATTCCAGGGCCGGATTTTCCGACAGGTGCTATGATACTTGGGCGTTCTGGCATCCGTTCAGCCTATGAAACCGGACGCGGTTCGGTTGTCATGCGTGGTCGCGCGCATGTTGAGCCAATGCGCGGCGACCGCGAACAGATCATCATCAATGAAATCCCCTATCAGGTGAACAAGTCGACGATGATCGAGAAAATGGCCGAACTCGTGCGCGAAAAGCGCATTGAGGGCATTTCCGATATTCGCGACGAGTCCGACCGTCAGGGCTATCGCGTGGTGATCGAACTGAAGCGCGACGCCGTTGCCGATGTCATTCTGAATCAGCTTTATCGCTATACACCGCTGCAGACCTCGTTTGGCTGCAACATGGTGGCGTTGAATGGTGGCAAGCCGGAGCAGATGACGCTTCTCGACATGTTGCGGGCTTTTGTCTCCTTCCGCGAAGAGGTTGTCAGCCGACGCACGAAGTTCCTTCTCAAGAAAGCCCGCGACCGCGCGCATGTCTTGGTGGGCCTGGCCATTTCTGTGGCCAATATCGATGAAGTGATCAACCTGATCCGCCGCGCGCCCGATCCACAGACTGCGCGTGAGCAGTTGATGGAGCGCCGGTGGCCAGCCAAGGATGTAGAATCACTGATCCGTCTGATTGACGACCCCCGTCACAGGATCAATGAAGATCTGACCTATAATCTGTCCGAAGAGCAGGCCCGCGCGATTCTCGAACTACGCCTGTCGCGCTTGACGGCGCTTGGCCGCGATGAAATCGGCGACGAATTGAACACGATTGGCGATGAAATTCGCGACTATCTGGAAATTCTGGGTTCGCGCCTTCGCGTCCAGACGATCGTGAAGGAAGAGCTCGCAGCCGTTCGTGACGAATTCGGAACCCCACGCCGCACTGAGATCGTCGAGGGCGGTCCGGACATGGATGACGAGGACCTGATTGCACGGGAAGACATGGTGGTCACCGTGTCTCATGCCGGTTACATCAAGCGTGTTCCTCTGACCACCTACCGTGCGCAGCGCCGTGGCGGCAAGGGACGCTCGGGCATGTCGACGCGTGATGAGGATTTTGTCACACGGCTCTTTGTGGCAAACACCCACACGCCGGTTCTGTTCTTCTCCTCACGCGGCATTGTCTACAAGGAAAAGGTCTGGCGCCTGCCCATCGGCACGCCGACGTCGCGGGGCAAGGCGCTCATCAATATGCTGCCGCTGGAGCAGGGCGAGCGCATAACCACAATCATGCCGTTGCCTGAGGATGAGGCGACCTGGGAAAATCTCGACGTGATGTTTGCAACGACGCGCGGTACCGTGCGCCGGAACAAGCTGTCGGATTTCGTGCAGGTCAACCGCAACGGCAAGATCGCCATGAAGCTCGACGAAGGCGATGAAATTCTCTCCGTTGAAACCTGTACCGACACCGACGACGTTCTTTTGACGACGGCATTGGGGCAGGCAATCCGCTTCCGCGTCGATGATGTGCGTGTCTTTGCTGGCCGCAACTCGATTGGTGTGCGCGGCATCAACCTCGCCGATGGCGACCGTATGATTTCCATGACCATCATCGCACATGTTGACGCTGAAGCCTCCGAGCGAGCGGCCTATCTGCGGCGCTCGGCTGCAGAACGCAAAGCCTTGGGCGCTGATGACGAAGAAGTTGCACTGGTTGGCGAAGACGTCACTGAAGTCTCCGACCTTTCCGAGGAGCGTTATCAGGAGCTGAAAGCCCGAGAACAGTTCGTCTTGACCATTTCGGAGCGGGGATACGGAAAACGTTCGTCCTCCTACGACTTCCGAATCTCCGGTCGTGGCGGCAAGGGCATCCGCGCAACCGATACGTCGAAGACGAACGAAATCGGCGAATTGGTCGCAGCCTTCCCGGTCGAAAACACCGACCAGATCATGCTCGTTTCAAATGGTGGACAGCTTATTCGTGTCCCTGTTGGCGGCATTCGCTTTGCAAGCCGTGCAACCAAGGGTGTGACGATCTTTTCAACCTCAAAGGATGAGAAGGTCGTGTCTGTCGAGCGGATCAGCGAACCGGAAGCCGAAGAGGGCGACGATCCGCTGCTCGAAGAACTGGATGCAGCAGTGGGCGATATCCCTGAAGCTGACGGCGGTACGCCGCCGGAGGCCTGACCGCATCCTAAAGTTGGATTAAAAGAAAGCCGGACGCAGGGAAAACGTCCGGCTTCTTCATTTTGGACTGGAGGGGGACAGTCCGGGGGTCACAAAATGTTATAGCGCCTCTGGAATTCGTCGCTCTTGGTCTCGCGCTGCATTTCGACAACTGAGGCGGCAACGGTACCGACGAACATGGTGCTGATCAGGGTGGCAAGTACTGTCATGGCAATAATCATCTTCTTTTCCTCTCTGCGAAACTTGACCTTCGTTCTACCGGTACTTTTTCGGTCGGGCTGTGACCTGCGTGACATGCCGGTATTGCGCTTTCATTTCGCTTATGAGTTCCAAAGTCGCTGATGCGGCTACGGCTCCAAGCACACTCATAAGAATGATCACAGCAAGCATTTGTTCCCCTCCGGGTTTCAGAAGTTTTCCGTCTGTCTATGAAGCAACATAGAAAAGCCCGCCTGAAACACGCTTGAACAGCACGTTCATCTTGCATTCACCGCCATTTTGCTTGCAGTGCCGGCGCTTCCGTGACAAAAGTCTGGCCCATGAAAACCGCATTTTATCCCGGCTCTTTCGACCCGATGACCAACGGACACCTGGACGTGCTTCTGCAGGCGTTGAATGTCTGTGAGCATCTTGTCGTGGGGATCGGTGTCCATCCGGGCAAGACGCCTTTGTTCAGCTTTGATGAGCGGTCAGCGCTGATCAAGCAGTCGCTTCTCGACGCCACAAAAGATGCCGACGGACGCATTGAAGTCATCGCATTCAACAATCTGGCCGTCGATGCCGCGCGCGATGCAGGTGCCACGATGCTGATCCGCGGACTGCGCGATGGAACAGATCTCGACTACGAAATGCAGATGGCCGGCATGAACGGGCAAATGGCACCGGATATTCAGACCGTGTTTTTGCCTGCGGGAACGGGGTCTCGACCCATTACGGCCACATTGGTTCGTCAGATCGCAAACATGGGCGGAGATGTGAGCGCATTCGTTCCTCCGTCCGTTCTGACAGCCCTTGCCGAAAAGCTCGGTAAGGCTTGAACCATTCCAACGGAGCCAAAATGAAATTTCCTCGTCTTATCGCCGCCGCAGCCATCACGCTTGCCGCTTTTGCCTATTCTTCTGTGGCCAGTGCTGCCGAATATCTGACCATTCAGCTCAAGGACGGGCCTGTGGTGATTGAGCTGATGCCGGAAGTCGCCCCCAAACATGTGGAACGGCTGAAGGAACTTGCAAGCAAAGGCGCTTATGACAATGTTGCCTTCCACCGCGTGATCGACGGCTTCATGGCCCAGACCGGCGATGTGGAATTCGGCAATATGGAAAAGAATTTCCAGCCGCAAATGGCCGGCATGGGCGGTTCTGACCTGCCCGATCTGCCCGCAGAATTTTCCGACGTTCCGTTTGAGCGTGGCGTCGTCGGAATGGCACGCTCCCAGGATCCCGATTCTGCAAATTCGCAATTCTTCATCATGTTCGCGCCGGGCGAATTCCTCAATGGACAGTATACCGTTGTCGGTAAGGTCGTGTCTGGCATGGAGTATGTCGACAAGATCAAGCGCGGCGATGAAGCAACAAACGGTTCTGTCACCGATCCTGATCGTATGATCAAGGTGACCGTCGGCAAGCCCAACTGATTGAAATAGCAAAGGAGACACCTATGGCCGAGATCAAGGATCCGGAAAACGCAATCATCATGGAAACGACCAAGGGTAAGGTCGTGATCGAGCTTCTGCCGGATCTGGCCCCCGGCCATGTCGCCCGCATCAAGGAACTCGCCCGCGAAGGCGCTTACGATGGCGTTGTGTTTCACCGCGTGATCGAAGACTTCATGGCCCAGACCGGCGACGTCCGATTCGGAAAGTCCGGCGGCGAACACTTCAACCCGGCCCGCGCCGGCATGGGCGGCTCGGAAAAGCCGGATCTGAAGGCTGAGTTTTCCAACATGAGTCACGTGCGCGGCACTTGCTCAATGGCCCGTTCGCAGAACCCGAACTCCGCCAATTCGCAGTTCTTCATCTGCTTTACGGATGCGCCGTGGCTGAACCGCCAGTATTCTGTCTGGGGTCAGGTCATTGAAGGGATGGACAATATTGACAAGATCGAGCGCGGTGAGCCGGTGGCGAACCCTGACAAGATCGTCTCGATGAAAGTCGCAGCCGACGCTTAATCGGGTCCAATCGCCAGTTTTTGCGCTCCGGTGTTTGACGCCGGAGCGTTTTTCGTTATGAGCCGTGACATGCTTGTAGATGATTTCGATTTCACACTGCCGGAAGACAATATCGCGCTGCGGCCGGCCAACCCGCGCGACAGTGCCCGCATGCTCGTCGTCCGGCCGAACGGAGACCCATTGCTCACCGATAGCGGGGTCTTGTCCTTGCCTGATTGGCTTGAGCCCGGTGATGCGCTGGTTTTCAACGATACGAAGGTCATACCCGCGCAACTTGAGGGCATGCGCACCCGTGATGGCGGTGAGGGTGCACGGGTCTCCGTCACCTTGCATATGCGTCTTGATGGATCGCGCTGGAAAGCCTTTGCGCGGCCCGCCAAACGGCTGAAACCGGGCGACCGTATAAGTTTTGGGCATAGTGGGAAAATATGCCTATATGGCGCCTTGGACGCGACGGTGGAAAACCGCGAGGAGGCTGAAATCACTTTGAATTTCGACTTCTCCGGCCCAATGCTCGATGAAGCGATCATGGCCACAGGCCACATTCCCTTGCCGCCTTACATTGCGGCAAAACGCGCCGAGGACGACCAAGACAAGACCGACTATCAGACGATCTATGCGCGCGAGGAAGGTGCCGTCGCCGCGCCGACGGCGGGGCTTCATTTTACCCCGCTCCTGATGGACGCGCTTGATGAACGAGGCATCGAACGGCATTTCGTGACGCTGCACGTTGGTGCCGGCACCTTTTTGCCTGTAAAGGCCGACAGGACCGAAGACCACAAGATGCATTTTGAGAGTGGGACCGTGACGGCGCAAACGGCAGATGCGCTGAATGCGGTGCGCGCCAGAGGCGGCCGCATTGTGTCTGTCGGCACCACATCGCTTCGCCTGCTGGAAAGTGCGGCGCGCACCGACGGCGTGATCGAACCCTGGTCCGGCGCGACGGACATTTTCATCACGCCCGGATACAGTTTCAAAGCGGTCGACATCCTGATGACGAATTTTCATTTGCCGCGATCGACGCTGTTCATGCTTGTATCGGCCTTTGCAGGCTTTGAAACAATGCATGCAGCCTACCGACACGCAATTCAAAGCGGTTACCGCTTTTACTCCTATGGCGATTCCAGCCTTTTGTTCAGGAATACGAAATGACCGAAACCTTCACCTTCGAGTTGAAAAACACCGACGGCAAGGCGCGCCTTGGCCTGGTCTCCATGCCGCGCGGGGAAATTCGCACACCAGCCTTCATGCCGGTTGGCACCGTTGGAACGGTCAAGGCCATGTATCTCGATCAGGTGCGTGATCTGGGCGCCGATATCATCCTGGGAAACACCTATCACCTCATGCTTCGCCCTGGCGCTGAGCGTGTTGCGCGCCTTGGTGGCTTGCACAACCTCATCCGCTGGCCATATCCCATTTTGACCGATAGTGGTGGGTTTCAGGTTATGTCACTGGCTGCATTGCGCAAGATCGACGAGCAAGGCGTCACCTTCAAAAGCCATGTTGATGGCAGCTTGCATGAAATGTCTCCAGAGCGCTCGATCGAAATCCAGGGGGTGCTGGATTCCGACATCCAGATGCAGCTCGATGAATGCGTTCGCCTGCCGGCTGAACGCGATGACATAAAGCGCGCCATGGAAATGTCCGTCCGCTGGGCCGAACGCTGCAAGGTGGCCTTTGGCGATCAGCCGGGCAAGGCAATGTTCGGCATCGTTCAGGGTGGCGATATCCCGGATTTGCGCGTCCAATCTGCAGAAGCGCTCAAGAGCCTCGATTTGAAAGGCTATGCAGTCGGTGGGCTGGCCGTAGGTGAACCACAAGCCGTCATGCTCGATATTCTGGATGCGACGCTACCCGTTCTTCCCGGCAACAAGCCCCGCTATCTGATGGGCGTGGGTACACCGGATGATATTTTGAAATCCGTCGCGCGTGGCATCGATATGTTCGATTGTGTCATGCCGACCCGTTCCGGCCGCCATGGTCTGGCATTTACCCGCCGCGGCAAGGTGAATATCCGCAACGCGCGTCACGCAGAAGACCTTCGCCCGCTGGACGAGGAATCGTCGTGTCCGGCAAGCCGGGATTATTCCCGTGCCTATCTGCACCATCTCATCCGGGCCAACGAGTCGCTGGGTGGCATGCTCCTGTCCTGGCACAATCTTGCCTATTATCAGGAGCTCATGCAGGGCATCCGGGCAGCCATCGCTGAAAACAGGTTTCAGGCATTCTACGATGAAACGATCGCCACGTGGGAAGCCGGGGATATCGCCCCTCTGTAGCTCGACGGTTTCGTAACGCTTTGTAAACCATAAGCACTGAAATGCCTTGCCGCCTGCGGGTGCTGAGCGCATTTTCGCCATCTTCTTACCCCGATGTGCCAAAATGAGAATTGTGGCCAGCGGGGTGTGCTGCTGGACAGAGCGGCATGTGTAGCGCCTTGGCCGGGGTGAGTATTGCGTATTAGGACGGGGACAATGGCGAAACGCCATATAAAGAGCGTATTGCGTTTGAGTGTTTTGGGCGTGTTGTTGGTAAGTGTTGCTGCCTGCACCACGACCTCAAAGAGCTCCAAATCCCGCTCCAAGGAATATTTCTCCGAGAGCGAATATGGCGTTGCAGCCAGCCCGAGAGTTGCTCACGGCAAGATACCAAAAGGCGGCGGCCGCAAGATGGTCGGCAAGCCATACAAGGTGAAGGGCAATTGGTTCTATCCAAAGGAAGATGAAGACTACAACAAGGTTGGATACGCATCCTGGTATGGCTCCGCCTTCCATGGGCGATTGACAGCCAATGGCGAAGTCTACGACAAAAACAGCCTGTCTGCAGCGCATCCCACATTGCCGCTGCCAAGCTATGTGCGTGTCACCAATCTGAAAAACGGTAGCTCTCTGATTGTCCGCGTCAATGACCGCGGCCCCTTCGAGCGGGGCAGGATCATCGATCTTTCCAAACGCGCCGCCGAAATGCTGGGATCACGGGATCACGGAATTGCCAAGGTGCGCGTTCAGTATATCGGTCCGGCACGCATGGACGGGCATGACCAGCAATATTTGATGGCATCATACAGAAGCAGTGGCGCGCCGTCCGATACGGGCGTCAGCGGCGTGATGCTTGCCTCAGCCTCGCCAGTCGTTCCCAAGTCTGCGCCGCAGCCTGAGCAGCTGCCTGCAGACAACATCTATGTGACCGCGAGCGCATTGACCGCACCTCAGGCAGAACCCGCGGCGTTTGGTGTTTTCGGCAGTTTCGCCGCCTTGCCGGATATTGGTCCCGTGCCGATCGAACGACCAGGCGTCATGCGGCTTGCCTCTTCAGCGCCATCGCTTGTCAGCGGTTTTGTCATGGAGCGCATGAAACCGGTGGCCTCGGCCCGTTTTGAAACGATTCTCGTTGACACGAATGGCCTGACGCCCGAGTCTGTGAAACAGGCATATCTGCGCCGGCTCGACAACTGAGCCGGAAGGCCTTTGTCGAGGAGTGGGTTTTGAAAACGGTGCATGCGGCGTTCGTGCTGTTCATTTTCATTATGGGAGCGGCGGGTAGCGCGAACGCGTTGGAACCGCTGAAGACCAAGGCCGGGCAGGTTTTCCTGATGGAGGCCAGCACCGGCACTGTTCTGATCGACAAGGATTCCGACAAGATCATTCCGCCGGCCTCGCTCGCCAAGCTGATGACAACGGAATACATCTTTCATCTTCTGAAGACGGGCAAGCTGACGCTTGATACAACATTTCCGGTCTCGGAATATGCCTGGCGGACGGGCGGTGCTCTGTCGCGCACATCCACGATGTTTGCGGCCTGGCGCTCCGAGATTCGCGTCGAAGACCTTCTCAAGGGCATCATCGTCCAGTCAGCCAATGATGGTTGCATCATTCTCGCTGAAGGCATTGCCGGTTCGGAAGAGGCGTTTGCAGATCTTTTGACGGCCCGCGCCAAAGAGATTGGCTTTAGCCATCTGACCTTCGGAAACTCCAACGGTTTGCCCAATCCCGAAAACCTTGTGACGATTCGCGAGTTGACACTGCTGGCGAAGCATATTCACGACACCTATCCGGAATTCTTCCGCTACTATTCAATTCCTGAATTCACCTGGAACAACATCCGCCAGCGCAACCGCAATCCGCTCCTGGGCTATCTGGACGGAGTTGATGGCATGAAGACCGGCTACACGGAGGAATCAGGTTACGCGATCATCTCGACCGTGGAGCGAAATGGCGTTCGTCTTTACCTGGGCATGAGCGGGCTGGAGACCGAAGACGACCGCAAGAAGCAGGCCGCTGCTGCCTTGGAATGGGGGCTCGACAACTTCAAGAGCCGCAAGGTGTTCCAGCCAGGGGAGGTCGTCACCAGCGTTTCGGTTTACGGTGGTGCGCAATCAAGCGTGCCCGTCGCGGCCAAGCAGCCCGTATCCATCTTCGAGCAAAAGATCGATCCGGATCGCGTCAACGCCAAGGTCGCTTATGATTGGCCGCTGAAGGCGCCAGTCAGCAAGGGGCAGCAAGTCGCGACACTGCGCCTCTACAAGGATGAAACACTCGTCAACGAAACACCGCTCTATGCGCAGCAGGATATCGGGCAGGGCGATTTGAAGGGGCGCGCATTTGACGCCATCATTGAACTGCTTTTCTTCTGGATATAGACGATACCCCGGACAAAAGAATAATGAACAATTTTACCCTTTTGCTCATTTGGGTTAAGAGGGAATTCAAGATGGTTGCTGCCGCGGCTTGGTGTTGCGCGCAGAGATCACACCACGGGGTTCGGGATATTGGACGGCGTAAACGGCTTGTTTGTAACGTTTGAAGGCGGCGAGGGCGTTGGTAAATCGACGCAAATTCGCCTCTTGGCCGAACGCCTGCGAAACTTGGGTTATGAGGTGATTGTGACCCGTGAACCGGGTGGCTCCATGGGTGCCGAAGCGGTGCGCCACGTGCTTCTCTCAGGCGCTGCCGAAGAGTTCGGCGTGAGAATGGAGGCAATCCTCTTTGCCGCAGCACGAAACGATCACGTCGAAGAGGTGATCAAGCCGGCACTGAAGAATGGAGCAATCGTACTCTGTGACCGTTTCATGGATTCTTCACGCGTCTATCAGGGAATTACCGGCAATCTCGAACCCAGTTTTGTAAAGACCCTGGAGCGTGTAGCCATCGACGGCGCGGTTCCCGACTGCACGCTCATCTTGGACATGCCCGCGGAAAAAGGTCTTGCGCGCGCCAGAAAGCGGGCGGGAGGGGAGAAGGGCGCAGAACCGGATAGGTTTGAAAAAGAAGAGCTTTCCACCCACGAAAAGCGCCGCGAGGCGTTTCTGGACATCGCCGCATCCGATCCGCTTCGTTGCCGGGTGGTGGATGCGTCTCTGCCATCTGACGAGGTTGCTGAAGCCGTGTTTGTTGCCGTAGAGAACCTGCTCCCGATCCGACTCCAGAAGGAAAAATCTGCGGAGACGGTCGCGTGAGCGGTCATGAAGGGCACATTCTCGATGGTGCAATCCCGCCAGAGGCCAATCCGGCGCTTTACGGACATGACGAGGCGCTGAAATTCCTGAGCACCGCCTATCGCAGCGGCAAGTCTCACCACGCCTTGTTGATCGAAGGGCCGGAAGGGATCGGCAAGGCAACGCTTGCGTTTCGCTTTGCAAACCACGTACTTGCCAATCCGGTCGCGCATCAAGCGCCTTTGGAAATTGGACCACCTGACCTGAACTCTCTCGAATACAGGCAGATCGTCGCCGGCGCCTCGCACAGTCTCATCCATCTGACGCGGCCTGAGGATGCGAAGACGGGCAAACTTCGCACTGAGATTACTGTCGAGGAAGTCCGTCGCCTGGGGCGGTTCTTTGGCCAAACCTCAGGCAATGACAATTGGCGCATTGTGATCGTGGATCCGGCCGACGACATGAACCGGAACGCAGCGAATGCGATCTTGAAAATGTTGGAAGAGCCACCGAAGCGCGCGATGTTTTTGGTGATCTCGCATGCGCCCGGCAAGCTGCTGCCGACAATTCGTTCGCGCTGTCTGCCCATCCGTCTCAAGCCGCTCGTGGAAGCTGATCTCGAAGCAGCGCTAAAGAACCTTGGCTTCGAAATCGAACCTGCCATGCGCGAGGCATTGCTGCGTGAGGCCGGTGGAAGCGTTTCCGAAGCGCTCAAGCTTGTAAATTATGGCGGCCTGGAAATGCTGATGGCGCTTCATGAAGCCGCTTCAACTGGCGGACCTTCAGCGCGCAAGGCGATGCACAAGATCGCGGATGCGCTGTCGGCGCGCGATAACGATACGCTGTTTTCATTCTTCTCCCAGGCGGTCTTGCATCGCATGGAAGTGGCAGCCCGACAAAATGCCCTTTCTGGCGCATTGGCAAATTCGGACAGGATTTCCGCACGTGTCAGCGAGCTACGGCAGAAATTGACCGTCTCTGCCGCCTATAATCTCGACAAGAAGCAGACCGCCCTCTCGATGATCGAGACATACTGCGAATCGGTTTGACCGATCAGGAAAGCAGCATCTTGAGCCCGACCGCAGCCAGGGTCGTGGCAAGCATCGGTCTGATGACGTTTTCTGGTAACCTCGGGGCGAGATAACTGCCGAAGACGACGCCCGGCAAAGAGCCGAGCAGCAATGAGCCGAGCAGGCCCATTTGTGTTTCACCGAGCATCCAATAGCCGAATCCGGCTAATAAAGTTAGCGGCACGGCATGTACGATGTCCGTTCCCACCATGTCGCGAACATTGAGATGCGGATAAAGAAGCAGGAGTACGGTCACCCCGATAGCACCGGCCCCCACGGAGGTGAGGCTAACCAGCGCACCGATGACTGCGCCAAGAACCAGGGTCATGATGGATATCTTCGCAGGCGTCAACTCGGGGTGCGCACCCCTGTAGCGGGCAGCAATCTGCATCAGTTTGGTTCGCAAAAACAGAACGGATGCCGTCAGCACCAGCACGCCACCGAGGATGAGGTTAAGCTGTTCCGACACCGTTGCACTGCGCCGGTCGACGCCGGCCAATATCCAGATTGTCAAAGCCGCCGCCGGTATGCTGCCTGCGGCAAGATTGGCAACAATGCGCCAGTTGATGGTCTTGTTCATGCCATGGATGGCCGTGCCGGCGACTTTGGTGACAGCCGCAAACAACAAATCGGTTCCGACCGCTGCAGCGGGATGGACCCCGAAAAGAAGGACAAGGATAGGCGTCATGAGCGACCCGCCGCCGACGCCCGTCAAACCGATGAGAATGCCGACGAAAGCGCCGGCCAAAGTGTACAAGGGTTCAATCTGGCTTAAAAAACCCAATCGATTCTCCGTGCCGCATGAGGTGCAGGACCACACCCGACATAACCGGGTAGCCTCCACCACCGCGTGTGTCAATGATCGGTAGTGACGGAGTGGCGCTAGAATTGAGCAAAAGAGGTTCCATTTCGCGCCGAAAGGCTCTAGAAGCCAAGCCTGTGAGGCCAATTGCAGAAAATGAAATCATGACGGATAAAACGCCCTTTTACATCACGACTCCGATATTCTATCCCAACGGAGTTCCACATATCGGCCACGCCTATACATCGATTGCCAGCGACGCGTTTGCCCGCTTCCATCGTCTGGACGGACGTGAGGTGTATTTTCTGACCGGGACCGATGAACACGGTCAGAAAATGCAGCAGACGGCTGAAAAGGAAGGGGTGAGCCCGCTGGAGCTGGCCACGCGCAACTCCAATGTTTTCAAGCGGCTTTGGTCTGTGCTGAACATTTCCTACGACGACTATATCCGCACGACCGAAGAGCGGCACAGAATATCTGTCCAGGCAATCTGGCAGCGGATGGCCGAAAATGGCGACATCTATCTTGATTCCTATTCCGGCTGGTATTCGGTGCGTCAGGAAGCCTTCTTCGACGAAAAGGAAACGACAGTCGGTGAAGACGGTGTTCGCCGAGAACCGCTCGGCTCTCCTGTAGAATGGGTGGAGGAGGAAAGCTATTTCTTCCGTCTGTCAGCCTATGGTGACAAATTGTTGGAATTCTACGAGGCCAATCCGAACTTCGTTGCCCCGGTTGAGCGGCGCAATGAGGTAAAGAGCTTTGTAAAGTCAGGGCTGCGCGATCTCTCTATTTCGCGCACGACGTTTGATTGGGGCATCCCGGTCCCCAACGACCCGAAGCACATCATGTATGTCTGGGTGGATGCGCTGACCAACTACATAACTGCAATCGGTTATCCTGATCAGACCAACCCGCTTTGGAAATTCTGGCCTGCCGTTCACATTATCGGCAAGGACATCATTCGCTTTCACGCCGTCTATTGGCCCGCTTTCTTGATGTCTGCCGGTGTTCCGCTGCCGAAGCGCGTTTTCGCCCATGGTTTTCTGCTCAACAAGGGCGAAAAAATGTCGAAATCGCTCGGCAACGTGGTGGACCCGTTCAATCTTGCCGAACATTTCGGAACAGATCCGTTCCGCTATTTCCTGCTGCGCGAAGTCTCATTTGGGCAAGACGGTAGCTATAGCGAAGAGGCAATTGCGACCCGCATCAATTCCGATCTGGCAAATGGCATTGGCAATCTGGCGAGCCGCTCGCTGTCAATGATCCACAAGAACTGCGACGGAAAGATACCCGAATGCGGTCCGCTGACGCCGGAAGATGAGGCCATGCTGGCCCATATTGATGGCATACTGGAAACGGCGCGTTCGGATATGGGCGACTTCATGATCCACCGCGCTTTGGCAAGCATTATCGGTGCTGTGGCGGAAGGCGACCGCTATTTTGCGGGCCAGGAGCCCTGGGCGCTGAAGAAGACCGATCCCAAGCGCATGGAAACCGTGCTTTATGTGACCGCAGAGGTCGTACGCCAGATTTCCATATTGCTGCAGCCCTTCATGCCTGAATCAGCGGGAAAGCTGCTTGATCTTGTTTCTGCGCCGGTGGACAAGCGTGATTTTGCAGCTTTGGGTCCTGCAGGCCGGTTGCAGGCCGGAACGGAAATCGAAAAGCCGCAACCGGTGTTTCCGCGTTATGTGGCTCCGGAGGTTGAGAACTGATGCTGATTGACACCCATTGCCATCTCGATTTTCCAGACTTTGCGGAAGAGCGAGATGCACTGGTTGCCCGTGCAGCCGAGGCCGGTGTCGGCCGATTGGTGACGATATCGACATTGATATCCAAACAGGCGCAGGTGAAGGCCGTTGCGGAAGCCTATGAGAATATCTGGTGTTCGGTTGGAACGCATCCCAACCACGCAGCCGAAGAGCCGGACTTGCCCGTGGAAGCCTATCTTGAAGCCGCAAACCACCCGCGCGTCGTCGCGATCGGTGAGGGCGGGCTCGATTATCACTATGACTATGCATCGCCGGAAATACAAAAGCCGGTGTTCAGACGCCAGATTGAAGCTGCCCGGCTTACGGGTTTGCCGCTGGTCATCCACAGCCGAAGCGCAGATGACGATATGGCTGCAATTCTGACAGAGGAAATGGGGAAGGGGGCATTCACCTTCATTCTTCATTGCTTCTCCTCCGGGCCCGAACTGGCACGTGTCGGTGTTGATCTCGGCGGTTACGTTTCGTTTTCGGGCATACTGACCTTTCCGAAGTCGACCGAGCTGCGCGACATTGCTGCGAGCATCCCCCGCGACCGCCTGCTTGTTGAAACAGACGCACCTTATCTTGCGCCCAAGCCATTTCGTGGCAAACGCAACGAGCCCTCCTATGTCGCCCATACTGCGGCGGTTCTGGCGCAAACGATTGGCGTCAGCGAGGCGGAGATTGCCGATATGACAACGCAAAATGCGCTGCGCTGCTTCTCGCGCATGCCTGCACTCTGAGGTTCTTCCTTGGCCCTGCGGCGTTTCACCATTTTAGGCTGCTCATCGTCTCCCGGCGTTCCGCGCATTACGGGCGACTGGGGCGATTGCAACCCTGACAATCCGAAAAATCGCCGAACCCGCGCAGCTCTTCTGGTTGAACAATTCGCTGATGACGGCGGCAAGACGACAGTCGTTGTCGATACCGGCCCCGATTTTCGCGAGCAGATGGTCCGCGCGAATGTCGATTGGATCGATGCCGTGGTCTATACACATGCCCATGCCGACCACATCCATGGTATCGACGACATACGCGGCTATTTTCACCGCGCTCGTCGCCCTATCCCCATCTATGGCGACGCACCCACATTGGAGCGGATCAGCGAGGGGTTCGCCTATTGTATCGAAACCCCGCCCGGCAGCGAATACCCGCCGATCGTCACCCCCAATCTCATTGAAACGCCTGACAGTCCAGTGACAATCAACGGGGCAGGCGGGGCCATACGCTTTATGCCTCTTTTGCAGCGCCACGGGTCGATCAACTCGCTCGGGTTCAGAATTGGCAACTTCGCCTATTGCAGTGATGTGAGCGATTTTCCGGAAGAAACGGTTGCGAAGCTGCAGAACCTTGATGTTTTTGTGATCGACGCTTTGCAGTATCGTACCCATCCAAGCCATCTCTCTCTTGGCGAGGCACTGATGTGGATCGAGCGCGTGAAGCCGAAACGCGCCGTTCTGACCCACATGCACATTCCTCTGGACTACGACCGCGTCATGGCAGAAACGCCGGATCACGTGGAACCGGCGTTTGACCAGATGAAATTTGAAGAAAGCATAGAATAAACAGAAGCCTGTTCGGCTATCTTGAAGTCAGCCTTACTTAAAGTAAGGCTTCAGATTGTTGCGGATCCGATCGAGCAGCGCGGGCTCGACATCCCAGGCGTCAAACGATTCGCCGGTGATCATCTCATACGCCTTGATATAGACTGCAGATGTTTCCCGAACGAGATTTTCGGGAATTTCGGGAATGGGATCCTTGTAAGGATCGCAGCGCTGTGTGACCCAGGCGCGCACGAAATCCTTGTCGAAACTCTCAGGCCTCTGGCCGGTTTCGAACCGCTCCTGATAGCTTTCCGCGATCCAGTATCGGCTGCTGTCCGGGGTGTGAATTTCATCCGCCAGGATGATCTTGCCGCCTTCGTCCGTGCCGAATTCATATTTGGTATCAACCAGAATGAGCCCCCGCTCAGCCGCCACCTCCTGACCGCGGGCGAAAAGCCGCAATGCATAGTCGGATACCGTATCCCATTGCTCCTGCGTGAGAAGCCCTTGCTCCACGATCTGTTTTTCAGACAGGGGCTCGTCATGCCCGCCGTCAAAAGCCTTGCTGGTGGGCGTAATGATGGGTGTCGGCAGTTTCTGATTGGCCTTCAGCCCGTCCGGCAAAGTGATGCCGTACATCTGCCGCTGACCCTTTTTATAAAGGGTGAGAATAGACGTCGATGTTGTGCCTGCGAGATAACCGCGCACTACGATTTCCACGGGAAGAATGTTGAGCCTTTTGCCAAGCACGACATTCGGATCAGGATAGGAGATCACATGGTTCGGGCAGATGTCGGCAGTGTTTTCAAACCAGAATCGTGCAATCTGCGTGAGAATCTGCCCCTTGTAGGGGACCGAGGTCAGAATACGATCGAACGCGCTCAGACGGTCCGTAGCAATGATGATGCGCTGATCACCTGGCAAATCGTAATTTTCGCGAACCTTTCCCTTATAATGGTTGGGTAGTTCGGGAATTGTGGCGTCGTCGAGAACGGGAAGCCGCATGGTCGCATTGCTCCAGATTGCTGGTCTTTTGTTGCTTCCGATTGAACTACCTTTCTAAGCAAGTCAAGTAAGGGTAGGGTGGTGGTCCCCTTGGCTGACTGGACCGGAATCATAAAAAACAATGCCGCTCTACAGAATTGAAGTGATTGCTGACGAAAAGCACGCAAAAGCCATCAAGAAGATTGCTGATAAGTTTGAAGCGCTCGACTGTTATGTCGATACCGCTGCAGATGGCGGACGTCAGCATAGTACATTGCTTGTCAGCCAGACAGATCGCCAGGAACTGGTTGACGCGATCCAGAGCGAGATTGGTGATCTGGAGGGAAGCCGCATCATTCTGATGGCCGTCGAGGCAACACTGCCGAACGAACAGAAGGAAGAAAAGGAACAAAGTAAGGAGGACGTGAAGAAAAAAGAAGCACTTGCCACGCGTGAGGAGCTTTTTACGCAGGTCGAAAGCGGTGCCGATCTGACCCTTTCGTATCTTCTTCTGACTGCCTTGTCTACGATCGTGGCGGCTATAGGCCTGGTGGAGAATAATATCGCAGCCGTCATCGGCGCCATGGTGATTGCACCGCTTCTGGGCCCCAATCTCGCGCTGTCTCTGAGCGTGGCACTTGGCGAACGAAAGCTGATTTTGAAAGCGCTGCTGACAGGTGCCGCGGGTATCGGTGTTGCACTGGTTATCGGCATTGCGGTTGGTGCCAGCGGCTTGTTTGCACTCGATGCGCCGGAGCTTCTGTCACGCACCGATGTCGGAATTTCCGGTGTGATCCTGGCGCTGTCATCGGGCGCAGCCGCTGCCTTGACGATGACAACCGGAATTCCGCTGGCACTCGTCGGCGTCATGGTCGCCGTTGCCTTGCTTCCGCCCGTTGCTGCAGCCGGCATCATGCTGGGCTCGCTGGAATATGCGCAGGCAATCGGCGCATTGCTGCTGCTGGTCGTCAACATCGTTTGCGTTAACCTGGCAGGCCTTGCGGTATTCGTGGTGCGCGGCGTACGGCCAAGAACATGGCTCGAAAAACGCGCCGCACGGCAATCGACAATCGTCAGCACGACCGTCTGGTTATCCATGCTGATCCTGCTGGTCATCATTATCGTGCTGCGCAAGAATGATGTGCTTTAGATAGCGATATCAAGGGTTTGCTATGCCGTTAAGTTCCATAATCTATCTTATGTGATTTATATGTAGCCGGAGGTGGGTTCTATTCCCATTCGCACAAGGCTCCATGAATGCTGGTGAAATCTTCAAACACCATAATACAGATAGATCGCGTAACAGGACACGACCCCGACAATAATGTTCATCGGCAGTCCGATTTTCACAAAATCGCTGAAGCGATAGTTGCCTGCGCCATAGACCAGAGTGTTGGTCTGATAGCCAATGGGTGTGGCAAAGCTTGCGCTTGCGCCAAACATGACGGCAACGACAAGTGCGCGCGGCTCGATGCCGAGCTGCTGACCGAGACTGATGACGATAGGCGTCAGGATGACGGCGACCGCATTATTCGTCACGGACTCGGTGAGTATTGATGAAAGCGCATAGACGATGAGCAGGACGGCAAAGGGCGTGACGGTGGACATGATCGGCATGGCCGCATCGACAATCAGCGTAACCGCTCCAGTCTCCTGCAACCCCTGCCCGACCACCAGCATGGAAAAGATGAGGATCAAAATGCCGCCATTGATTGATCCCCATGCCTCATCGGCGTCGATGCAGCGCAAAATGAGGATGGCGGGCACCGCAATCATTGCCAGCGCGGCGATATCCATCACATTGAATGCGGCCAGCACGACGACAAGGCCGAGCGCCAGAAGCGCCAGAGGTGCCTTGGTCGGCCGAAATGCACGCGCCGTGGAGCGGGTGATGGACACCAGTTCGCTCTGCTGGGAAAGTTCGTCAAGGGCTTCCGGCTTGCCTTCAAGAAGCAACTTGTCTGCAGGCCGCAGCTGGACATTGCCGAGATCGGGGCCAGGCACATGCCGGTGCCGGTGCGCACCCAGAATATGGACGCCGAACTGGCGTCCAAGCGAGAGACTTGACAGAAGAACGCCGTGACTGAAGCGGCCAGGTGCCACAACGGCTTCAACAACAATCCTCTCGCCCTCTCCGGTGCTCCCGCGGCGTTGCCCGACACGCACCCCTTCCAGAGTGTTCAGAGTCAGAAGTTCAGACGATTTTGCAAGGATTATCAGACTGTCGCCTTTTTTCAGTTTCATGGTCTGCAGGTCTTTGCGAACAACCTTGCCCTCGGATCGCAGACCCACGATGCGCAGACCGGGTTGTTTGAAATCGGCGATCTCGCCAATGGGCTTTTCGGTATATGCGCCATCTGCAACCACCATCAACTCAGACAGATATTCGGCATTGTCCTGATCGTCCAATTCACCGCCCTCTTCCCGCCGGTCTGGCAGAAGGAACTTGCCGAGCAAAAACATGGTGAGAATTCCCGTACAGGCGGCAACCAGGCCGACAGGTGTGATCTCGAAGAGAGAAAACGGCTCCAGCCCCTGCCCGCGCGCTACGCCATCGACAAGCAAGCTGGTCGATGTGCCAATCAGCGTCAACGTGCCACCGAAGATTGCTGCGTAGGACATGGGAATCAGCAGCCGGGTGGCAGCAATATCGAGCGCAGCTGCAAGCCGGATGACAATGGGAATGAGGACCAGAACCACAGGCGTGTTGTTCATGAAAGCCGAGGCGATAAGCGCGGTGAACAGAAAGGACGCCAGCGCCAGTTTTGGATAGGTCTTGGACCGTTCCAGTACGATAGCCGCAACACGCTCCAGAACACCGGTACGAACCAGCGCGCCGGTCAGGATAAACATTGCGCCAATCGTCAGTGGCGCGGAATTGGAAAACACCGCCAGCGCTTTCTCGGTCGGCACAAAACCGAGCGCCATGAAAAGCGCAGCGCCCGCCGATGCCGTCACTTCCGCGGGATATTTCTCCCAAACAAAAAGACCAAAGAGGACAATGACCAGCCCGAGCGCAATTTGAGCCTCGTAACCCGCGAAAAAGGCAGTCATCATATTTGTATTGCCCCCAATGATTCAGCTCCGTTAACGCTCCACTCTCATCTGGGTTCCTCGGAGAAGTAAAATGTTTTTGCCGGCATAGAACAGGCCAGGTAACGCGACGACATACGAGACATACACCAAAAAGGCGAAGGACTGCCCGATCAGTCACTCACAACGGGCTTGCTGACTAAAGGCTTTGTTCGCTGAACTGAAAGATAGGCAAGGCGTTTTTGCTCGCGATGCGCATGCGCCACATTGTCGAGCAGAATGCCGGTCATAAAACTGATGAAGCCAATGATCATCACGCCGGATGCCGCAATGGCGGTTGGAAAGCGCGCCACCTGATCCGTTATAAGAAATTCGATGATCACGGGAACACCGAGCCCGAGCGAGATCGCGACGAAAAAGCCAGCGATGACATTGAAAAGGTAGAAGGGCCTGATCTGCTTCATGACCCGAAACAGATAGAGCAAAATCCGCAAACCATCGCGATAGGTGTTGAGTTTGCTGGTATCGCCCTCCGCCCGCGCCCCGTAGCGCGTTTCCACCTCGCTGACAGGCAGGCGCAATTCAATGGCATGCAATGTCATCTCCGTTTCCGTCTCGAACCCTTCGGCAAGCGCCGGAAGCGACTTGACGAATGGCCTCGACAGCACACGATAGCCTGAAAAAATGTCCGAAAGCTTGGTTTCAAAGAGATTGCCGACAAACCAGTTGAACAGCCGGTTGCCCAGCACATGACCGCTTCGATAGGCGTTCGATTGTTCATGGCGGCGAACGCCGACCACCATGTCCATATCGTTTTCAATCAATTCGCGCACGAGATCGGGAGCCGCCGCGGCATCATAGGTGCCATCGCCATCGGCCATCACATAGATATCGGCGTCAAGAAGCGAGAACGCCTGACGAAGAACATTGCCCTTCCCTTGCGCGCGAACGCTACGGACTATCGCCCCGGCAGCCTCGGCTTCCGCCCGTGTATCGTCTTTGGAGTTGTTATCGAAAACGTAGACGCGGGCGTCCGGTAAAGCCGCCTTGAAGTCGCTTACGACCTTTCTGATAGACCGCCCTTCATTGTAACAGGGCAGAATGATTGCGATGTCCGGTTGATCCATAAATGTCGCCGTTCAAAATCAAGAGATTCGTCCAGCAAAACCTAACCGGATGGCGTGTTTCATCCAAGACAATTTGCCGGTGGGTCGACGCGAGGTCGCGCACGGAGGTGTTTGCTGTTGTTCTTGGGTCAAAAAATGCAACGTCTTATGCGCTGCCGAACGGACGAAAAGTGGCGGATGGGGTGGGATTCGAACCCACGGTACGGTCTCCCGCACGCCGGTTTTCAAGACCGGTGCCTTAAACCGCTCGGCCACCCATCCGTTGGCGCCTACATGCGCGAATCGTCGCGCTTTTGCAAGACCTATTCTCTTCTCGGCACGATCTGCGCACCTTGAGTGATCAAATTCCCCTGCCCGCCTTCATTTCTGGAAAAAATTCATTTAATGAGGCCGTAACTAAAGACAAGCGCCAGCGCGCTGCACAATGGAATCTGAGGAAACTGTTCAAATGATGGACCTTTTGCGCCGCGGCGCGCAGACATGGATCGCCAAGTTCTTTTTCGTGCTTCTGGTCGCCTCCTTCGGCGTATGGGGTATTTCGAGTTCTCTTGTTTCCAGTCCGTCGACAGCGGTTGTCACCGTGGGCGATCAGACCGTTGATGCACCGGAATTCCGCCTCAATTACGAACGTCAGCTCGCGCTGCTGTCGCGTCAGCTCGGGACGCGCCTGACGACCGAACAGGCACGCGCTTTCGGTGTAGACCGTCAGGTTTTTGCCCAATTGGCCGCGGGTGCTGCACTTGATCAGCTTGCGGACGATATGAACCTCGGCCTTTCTGAAGAGCGTCTCGCACAGATCATTGCCGAAGAGCCGGCGTTTCGGGCGCCCAGTGGTCGTTTCGACCGCACGGTCTTTGCCAACGCCTTGCGCAACGCCGGTCTCAATGAAGAAGACTATATCAAGAGCCAGTCCAAGGTTGCTGTTCGCAGCCAGATCGTTGATGCCGTGGCCAATGGTTTTGAGCCGCCGGCAGCCCTCTCGTCCGCGCTGAAGGAATATCAGAACCAGGTTCGCGATGTGGACTACATCGTTCTTTCCTCCGCCAACATCGATCCGATTGCAGCACCTTCCGACGACGTGCTTTCCAAATGGTTTGAAGAGCATAAGAAGGAGTATCGCGCGCCGGAATACCGCACGTTCACCTATCTCAAGCTCGAGCCTTCCGACATCATGGATGTGAACGCGGTGGCCGAGAGCGAGGTGAAGGCCGATTATGAAAAGAACAAGGATCGCTATTCCACGCCTGCCAGCCGCACCATTGATCAGCTGAGCTTCGCCGATAAGGCAGCGGCCGATGATGCTGCTGCCAAGCTTGCCTCCGGTGAAGCAACCTTTGACGAGCTGGTGAAGGAAAACGGCAAGACCGAAAAGGATGTCAATCTGGGTAACTTCACGCCGGCCACCTTCCCTGACAAGAAGACCGCCGATGCCGCTTTTGCAATAAGCGAAAACGGCGGCACAAGCCCGGTGGTCGATGGAACCTTTGGTCCGGTGATCTTGCGGGCCACAGATATCAAGCCGGAAAACACAAAGTCTTATGACGAAGTGAAGGATGAAATCCGCAAGGATATCGCGCTCAATCTGGCAGCCGATGAAATTCTCAATGTTCACGATGCCTATGAAGATGCCCGCGCCGGCGGCGCAACATTGGCCGAGGCTGCAAAGCAGCTTCGCCTGACGCCTGTGAAAATCAGCGATATCGACGAAAACGGTGAAGACATGAGCGGAAAGAAAGTTGCCGATCTTCCTGAAGAGCGGAAACTGCTGACCTCCGTTTTCGACACCGATCCAGGCGTCGAAGCTTTGCCGATCGATATCGGTCGCGAAGGTTACCTGTGGTTTGAGGTCGATTCGATCACGCCGGATCGCGACCGAACACTTGATGAGGTAAAGGACAAAGTCCTTGCCGACTGGAAAGCTGAAGCAACGGCCGATGCCTTGAAAGCCAAGGCTCAGGCGGTCCTTCAAGACGTCAAGGGCGGTAAGAGCCTTGAAGAGGTTGCAACCGAGCTGGCCCTGCCGGTCAACACAAAGTCCAATCTGAAGCGCTCGGGCTCTGCCGATGCTGTGTTTGGAAACGAAGCCGTCGCAGGTGCCTATGGTGGACCTGAAGGCCACGCCGCGACAGCGCCGAGCGCCGACGGTTCTGCACAATTGGTGCTGGTTGTAAAATCCACGGGCGAAGGCGCTAGTGTTGATGCACTGAGTGCTGACAATGGCCAGGTGGAACGCCTCGCACAGGCTGCTGGCGACGACATCCTGGATCAGATGGTCTCCAAACTGCAGGCAACATATGGTGTGCAGATCAATCAGACGCTGGCTCAGCAAGCCATGGTTCGCTAAAATATCGCAATCGGGGGAATGATGGCTGATTTCAAACATTTCATTGCAAAGGTTGCCAATGGCGAGCCGCTGAACCGGCAGGAATCGGCAGAAGCCTTCAATATCATGATGTCGGGCGATGCGACCCCATCGCAGATCGGCGGATTTTTGATGGCGCTGCGGGTGCGCGGTGAAACCGTTTCCGAAATCGCGGGCGCGGTCGGCGTGATGCGGAACAAGATGTTGAAGGTGAAGGCACCCGCCGACGCGGTCGATATCGTCGGTACCGGCGGCGACGGCATGAAAACCTACAATATTTCGACCCTGGCTGCTCTCATCGTAGCCGGGGCCGGCGTACCGGTCGCAAAACACGGCAATCGCGCATTGAGCTCAGCTTCAGGCGCTGCCGATGCGCTGACGGCACTGGGTGTGAAGCTCGATATCGGACCAGAGCAGATTTCGCGCTGCATTACGGAGGCCGGCATCGGATTCATGTTTGCGCAATCGCATCACTCTGCCATGCGCCATGTCGGCCCAAGCCGCGTCGAGCTTGGCACACGCACGATCTACAATCTGCTTGGCCCCCTTTCCAACCCCGCCGGTGTCCGGCGTCAGTTGATCGGCGTTTTCGCCCCCCAATGGCTTCTGCCGATTGCCGAGGTGATGAAGGATCTGGGCTCAGAAAGCGTATGGGTCGTGCACGGCGAAGGCATGGATGAGATCACGACGACGGGCTCGACGGAGGTTGCTGCCCTGGAAGATGGCAAAATCCGAACCTTCAAACTCACTCCGGCCGATTTCGATGTCGCTCCGGCGAAACTGGAAGATGTTCGCGGTGGCAATGGCGAAGAAAATGCAAAAGCACTGCGCGCCGTGCTGGCAGGTGCAAAAAATGCCTACCGCGATATCGCGCTTGCCAATGCCGCAGCCTCTCTGGTTGTCGCCGGAAAAACCTCTGACATTGCCGGTGGCATGGCGTTGGCGACGGAATCGCTGGAAAGAGGCGCTGCCGCATCAGCGCTCGAAAGACTTGTCGCCGTTTCCAATTCATAAGAAGAGCGCTAAGGTTGAACGATGACTGATATTCTGCGTAAGATCGAAGCCTATAAGCGTGAAGAAATTGCGGCTGCCAAGGCAAACCTGCCCTTGCAAGAGCTTGTCGCCATTGCCAAGGACCAAACACCGGCGCGCGGCTTTTACAATGCCTTGAAGCAAAAGCAAGATGCCGGCGCGTTCGGGCTCATTGCCGAGATCAAGAAGGCAAGTCCTTCAAAGGGCCTTATCCGCGAGGATTTCGATCCCCCTGCCCTTGCCCGCGCCTATGAAGAAGGCGGCGCTGCGTGCCTTTCTGTTTTGACGGACAGGCCGAGCTTTCAGGGCGCGCCGGAATTTCTGTCGGCGGCGCGCGATGCGTGTTTGTTGCCTGCGCTGCGCAAGGATTTCATGTTCGAACCCTACCAGGTGTACGAAGCGCGCGCATGGGGTGCCGACGCTATCCTCATCATTATGGCAAGTCTGGCTGACGACGAGGCTAAACGGCTGGAAGAGACCGCATTTTCTCTCGGCATGGATGTGCTGATCGAGGTCCATGATCGCGAGGAAATGGAGCGCGCGCTTGCGCTATCATCCCCGCTGGTGGGCATCAACAACCGCAACCTGCGTACCTTTGAAGTCAGCCTCGGTGTATCGGAAGAGCTTGCGGAAATGGTTCCCGAAGGCCGTCTTCTGGTCGGCGAAAGCGGCATTTTCACCAACGACGACTGTAAACGATTGAGCGCCTGCGGCATCACCAGTTTTCTCGTCGGGGAAAGCCTCATGCGGCAGTCAGATGTCACTGCAGCGACAAAGCGTCTGCTGAGTGGTGTCGCCTCAGAACAGGCCGCCGAATGAGTGGCGATCGTCTGACCCATCTGGACGAAAGCGGCGCGGCCAACATGGTCGATGTCGGCGCAAAGTCGGAGACGGAGCGCACGGCCATTGCCGAAGGCTTCATCAAGATGAAGCCGGAAACCCTGCAACTGATCAAGGATGGTTCGGCAAAAAAAGGCGACGTTATCGGCACGGCGCGTATCGCCGGCATTATGGCAGCCAAAAAGACGTCTGACCTTATTCCACTTTGTCATCCACTGATGCTTACCAAGGTTTCCGTCGATATCGAGTATGATGACCAGCTGCCCGGCCTTCGCGTGGAAGCCATGGCAAAGCTGAGCGGCAAGACGGGCGTTGAAATGGAAGCGCTGACAGCCGTCTCCGTCACCTGCCTGACAATTTACGATATGGCCAAGGCTGTCGACAAAGCGATGGAAATCGGATCGATTCGCCTGGTCGAAAAAACCGGCGGAAAATCAGGCCATTACAGGCTGGAAAACGATGGTTGAGCCAATGCCATTGTTGCCGGTCGAAGATGCGCTCGTAAGGCTTTTACGTGCGGCAAAGCCTGTTTCAGAGACCGAATCCCTTTCGCTTGCTCTTGCGCATGGGCGGATTTTGGCAGCGCCCGTCTCAGCCCGCCTGACACAGCCACCTTTCAACGCTTCGGCGATGGATGGTTATGCATTGCGTCATGCAGATGTTGTCAGCGGCAAGCCCCTGAAAGTCATCGGCGAATCCGCAGCCGGCAAAGCGTTTTCCGGCACGGTCAGCGAAGGCCAAGCGGTGCGGATATTTACCGGTGCTCCAGTTCCGCAAGGTGCCGATACCGTCCTGTTGCAGGAAGATGCGGCTTTCAACGACGACGGCACATTGGCTGCAACCTTTCAGCCATCGCTGGGACGGCACATCCGTCCGCGTGGACAGGATTTTGCAGAGGGTGAAATCGTCTTGCACAAAGGCATGCAGCTTGATGCATCCCGCTTGATGGTTGCTGCTGCCATGAACCACGCAACGCTCGAAGTTTACCGTCGTCCCAAGGTCGCAATCATGGCAACGGGCGATGAACTCGTCGCGCCTGGCAATACGCCGAAACCGGACCAGATTGTCGCTTCCAACAATTTTGCGATCGGCGCGCTGGCGCGCGAGGCCGGTGCAGACGTCCTGGATCTGGGAATTATTCCCGACCGTATGGATGCGCTGGCGGCAGGCATTGCCGAAGCGCGCGCGGCGAATGTCGATATGCTCGTCACATTGGGCGGTGCGTCGGTCGGCGACCATGACCTGGTTCAAAAAGCGCTGAAAACAGCCGGTATGGAACTTGATTTCTGGCGGCTGGCTATGCGTCCCGGCAAACCGCTGATGGCCGGCAAGCTGGATGCTGTTTCCGTTCTCGGGCTTCCGGGAAATCCTGTTTCATCGCTTGTCTGCGCGCTCCTCTTCATGCAACCGGTCTTGCGCAAGATGGCGCACCGGCCTGATGCTTCAAACGAGGCAGATGTGATCGTGACCCGCGATCTTGCCGAAAACGACAAACGCCGTGATCACCTGCGGGCGACACTGACACTGCGTGAAGACGGCGCTTTGCTGGCCGAGCCTTTCGACAAGCAGGATTCATCCATGATGAAAATCCTGGCTCAATCCGGCTGTCTGATTATCCGACCTCCGTTTGCGCCGCCGCTGAAAGCAGGCGAAACCGCGAAAGCAATTATTCTGCGCGAGCCTGGTACGGTCTGACAGCCGAAGCGAGCGTTTCCGCGGTCAGGCCAGGTCCCAAAGTGCGGGCGGTATCAGCATGAAGCCAAACGGCTGCCGCGGCCGCCTCAAAGGTGGAAACGCCCTGCGCCAGCAATGCGCCACACATTCCCGCCAGCACATCGCCTGAGCCCGCAGTCGCCAGCCACGGTGGACCGTTGATATTTGCATAGGCGCGCCCGTCCGGTGCGGCCACAACGGTATCCGCCCCCTTATAGATGATGACCGCGTTTGAACGTTTCGCCGCACTTTTCGCGCGGTCGATCTTCGAGAGCGTTTCATCGTCAGCCAGGTCCGCGAACAATCTGGAGAACTCACCTTCATGTGGGGTCAGTATGGTTTGGCAAGCGCTCTGTTTCAGTCTTGCAAAGAGTGTCTCCGGGTTCGATGAAAACGAAGAAATTCCGTCAGCATCCAGCACCAGCGGCTTTTCAGCCAAGGCCAGAGCCAGGTGACACGTCTCATCGCCCACGCCGAAGCCCGGACCGAGAACGAATGCGCTGGTTCTCTTGTCTTGGACCAGCGACTCAACAGTTTCGTTTGAGGATTCCTTGAGCATCACCGCCGTCAGATGTGCGGCATTGACGTGAAGTGCTTCGCGAGGGGCGAGAAGCGTGACTGCTCCAGCACCCATCTTGAGCGCAGCCTCGGCAGAAAGGCGAGCCGCGCCCGTCGCAGTTGCAGGTCCCCCAAAGACGCAAAGATGTCCACGCTTATATTTGTGATCACTTGCTGAGGCTTGGCGGAGAGAGCTCTTCCACAGTTCTGGTTCATTGATGCGCATCGCCTGGTCGCGGGACAGGACGACACGTTTCGGGATCCCAATGTCGAACAACGCGACTGTTCCGCAATATTCCCGCCCCGGCAGAAGGACATGTCCCGGCTTATTGGTCATGAAAGTAACCGTGTGGGAGGCTCGAAACGCGCGAGCATTCTGACCAGATCCCGCGGGAAACCGGCCTGTCCGCCCGTCAATTCCGCTAGGCAAATCCGCCGATATCACCGGCAATGCTGCTGCATCGCATCTGTCGATCAAGGCGTTGAGCATGGAATCGAGAGGACGAGCCAGCCCTGCCCCGAACAATGCGTCGATGATCACATCGCCCTCGTCGGGCTCGTAGGCTTCGATTGGCTCCACAGTGCGGGCCCAAAGCGCTGTAGCCCTGCCCGCGTCGCCGCGGTTTGGGGAAGGACCAAAGCGATAGACACCGACAACAGCACCGGATGAATGCAGAAAATGTGCAGCCACATAGCCATCGCCGCCGTTGTTGCCGGGGCCGCACAAAACAACGTAGCGCTTTGCCTGCGGATATTCACGGAGCGCAGTTGAGGCAATTGCCGCCCCCGCATTCTCCATCATCCGCCACATATCAATACCGCTATCCGCCGCCGCCCTGTCCACAGCATTCATGGTTGCCGGCTCAAGCAGGAGGTGATTCAAATGGGTCATGGTGAGTTACTATGCGTCCAAGCTTGCGGCCATGGCAAGATGCAGATTTGTGGTTAAATTATGGGCATTTGCATAGCGCATATGCGCTTGAAGAGCGCCAAAAGACAGGCTATGCCTTTCATGAACGAAATCGGTTTCAGACCACGGGGAGTTCGTCGAGACGGCGAAGAGGAAATAAAGCGGTTTGGACGCCCAAAGCGGCGACAAAGCTTGCGGATAAGAGGATTAATCCTATCAAATTCTTGAACCTGCCCGGAAAATTGGCATGATACCTGCATGAGGTGGGCCAGCGGAATAGACCGCTGCAACGGGAGAAGCAGAGAGTTATTTTCTTATGAAAAAGATCGAAGCGATCATTAAACCATTCAAACTCGACGAAGTGAAAGAAGCCCTTCAGGAAGTCGGTCTGCAAGGCATCACAGTGACGGAAGCCAAGGGCTTTGGTCGCCAGAAGGGGCATACCGAACTCTATCGCGGCGCTGAATACGTCGTCGACTTTCTGCCGAAGGTCAAAGTTGAGGTTGTATTGGCCGACGAAAATGCGGAAGCGGTTATCGAGGCCATTCGCAAGGCAGCCCAGACCGGGCGTATCGGAGACGGAAAAATCTTCGTCTCGGATGTTGAAGAGGTCATTCGCATTAGAACCGGTGAAACCGGCGTGGATGCGATCTGACATTTTATACGTTTGCACCCCAATTTGCTTGGGGCCAGAGGAAACACCCGCAAAAAGAATAGGGACATAAGACATGGCTACCGCAAAAGACATTCTCAAACAGATCAAGGATGACGATGTCAAATTCGTAGACCTGCGCTTCACGGATCCGCGTGGCAAGCTGCAGCACCTGACAATGGATGTCAGCTGCGTGGACGAGGACATGTTCACCGATGGTGTCATGTTTGACGGATCGTCGATCGCAGGATGGAAGGCGATCAATGAATCAGACATGGTCCTCATGCCGGATACTGAGACTGCGCATATGGACCCCTTCTTTGCGCAATCCACGATGGTGATCGTCTGCGATATTCTCGACCCGATCTCCGGAGAATCCTACAACCGCGATCCCCGTGGTACCGCTAAGAAGGCCGAAGCCTATCTCAAGGCATCCGGAATTGGCGATACGGCCTTTTTTGGTCCTGAGCCTGAATTCTTCGTGTTTGACGACGTCCGTTACAAGGCCGATCCCTACAATACCGGCTTCAAGCTCGATTCGACGGAACTGCCGATCAACGACGACGCCGACTACGAAACCGGCAACCTTGGCCATCGCCCGCGCGTCAAGGGTGGCTATTTCCCGGTTCCGCCGATCGACAGCATTCAGGACATGCGCTCCGAAATGCTGACAATTCTCGCTGAAATGGGTGTTGTCGTCGAAAAGCATCACCACGAAGTGGCTTCCGCCCAGCACGAGCTCGGCGTGAAGTTTGACACGCTGGTGCGCAACGCCGACAAGGTGCAGATTTACAAATACGTCGTGCATCAGGTCGCCAATGCTTATGGAAAGACCGCAACTTTCATGCCCAAGCCGGTCTTCGGCGACAATGGTTCCGGCATGCACGTTCACCAGTCCATCTGGAAAGACGGCAAGCCGACCTTTGCAGGTGATGAATATGCGGGCCTTTCTGAAAGCTGCCTTTACTATATCGGCGGCATTATCAAGCATGCCAAGGCGATCAACGCCTTTTCAAACCCGTCTACCAACTCCTACAAGCGTCTGGTACCGGGTTATGAAGCGCCTGTGCTTCTGGCCTATTCCGCGCGCAACCGCTCGGCATCTTGCCGCATTCCGTTCGGTTCTTCGCCGAAGGCAAAGCGCGTTGAAGTTCGCTTCCCCGATCCGACAGCCAATTCGTACCTCGCCTTCGCAGCCATGCTGATGGCCGGTCTTGACGGCATCAAGAATAAGATCCATCCCGGCAAGGCGATGGACAAGGATCTCTACGATCTGCCGCCGAAAGAACTGAAGAAGATTCCGACGGTCAGCGGTTCGCTGCGCGAAGCCCTGGAAAGCCTCGACAAGGATCGCAAGTTCCTGACAGCTGGTGGCGTCTTCGACGATGATCAGATCGATGCCTATATCGAGTTGAAGATGGAAGAAGTTGCACGTTTCGAAATGACGCCGCACCCGGTCGAGTTCGAAATGTATTATTCGGTTTAAGGGCTTACGCCCTTATCCGGAAAACGAAGAAGAAGGCGGTGCTTATGTGCCGCCTTTTTTGATGACCGCTTGTCACAACGCCGTCACAAATTGTGCGCGGAACAATATAGCCCCCTTGATGTTTGGTAAAATAACCCCAAATATCCCCTGAAAGGATGTTTCCATGAAACAGGGTCAGGCAAAATTTCAGATTGGTCAGGTTGTCCGGCATCGTGTGTTCCCTTTCCGGGGCGTTATTTTCGATGTGGACCCGGAATATGCAAACACGGATGAATGGTGGAATTCCATTCCCGAGGAAATCCGTCCACGCAAGGATCAGCCATTTTACCATCTTCTCGCGGAAAACGCGGAGACGGAGTATGTGGCATACGTGTCGGAACAGAACCTGCTTCCGGATGAAAGCGGTGTGCCGCTGCGGCATCCACAGGTTGCACATGCGTTCGAGCAGGTGCAACACGGCTTTTACAGGCCAAAGGCCATCACCGCGCATTGAACATGCGATGTAAGGTTGAGCAAAAAAGCCCGGTCAGCGTTCAACTGACCGGGCTTTTTGTGTCGAATTCTGCGTTAGCTGAGCGACTTAGTTGCCCTGCTTGGCTGCGTTCTGTGCGTCTTCCAGCTTCTTGCGACGCTCTTCGGCTTCCTTGAGCGTTTTTTCCTGCAGCTGTCGCTGGGTTTCTTCAAGCTTGGACTGCTCAACCGGCGGACCGTCAAAGGCAGATGTAAAGCCTTCAAGCGAAATCTTGATCGGGTTGGGCGCACGTTGGAAGTTCACGGACGTGAAGACCACCTCTCCGCCCTTCTTCAGGTTCGCAATCATCCCGTCTGTCATCGGCGCTTCGGCAACGCACTTGTCTGGCATGCAAACGGCGTAATCGAGCTTCGTTGGTTTTCCGCCATCGATCTGCATGGTGATGCCCGGAGGAATGGCACGTGCGGATGGGACAGATACCTGGAACAGCTGGCGATTGATCTTGCCGGTCACGGTGATGAGACCGACGGCAGTCAGAAGCTGACCATTGCTGGCCTGCGTCAAGTTCTGCACAACGCAGACGTCGTTATCTTCCTGCTTGGAGCAAACCTTGAACCAGCCTTGGGGCACCTGAGGCACAGCCTCCTGCGCGGATGCTGGTGCATAGCCAGCCGTTCCGGCAATCGCCATCGCGGCAAAGCCGAGTACGCCGTATTTTGCGGTCTTGGCAACGAGTTTCATATCGGTATCTATCTCCCGGTGTCTGACAAAACAGTATTCTGTTTAATCGAGGTCATATCAGCGCGCTCACTGCCGATCAATTGAGGCGATTAGATGACCTGCTGAAAAGTAACTCCTGTTACATCGCCCCCGTTTCGAAATCCACCCGCCGCGATCAAGAATTTACACGCGCAGGCCAAAATTGGGCTCATTCATTTGATTATTGCGCAAAACCTGCAAGCGTCTTCACGTTCGTGATAGCGTAGCCAGTGAATCGCATGCCTGAGCCCGGGAGACCGTCTTGAAGAAACTCATCGTCAGCCTTTTTGCGCTATTTGCGCTTTGCCAGATTTCGGTCGCTGAACCGTTGCATGGCATTGCCATGCATGGCGCCCCTGCTCTGCCGGCTGACTACACACACTTTCCATACGCCAATCCGGATGCACCCAAGGGTGGCCGCATCACCTATGGTGTTGTCGGCAATTTTGACAGTCTCAACCCGTTTGTCCTGAAGAGCATGCGCACGACAGCGCGCGGCATGTGGGATCCCGGCTTCGGCAACCTCTATTTCGAGGCGCTCATGCAGCGCTCGCGCGATGAACCGTTCACCATGTATGGTCTGCTCGCCAAGAGCGTGGAATGGGACCCGGAGAGAACCTATATCCAGTTCAACATCGACCCGCAGGCAAAATGGGCGGACGGCAAGCCGGTGACGGCGGACGATGTCATCTTCACGTTCGAACTGCTGCGCGACCACGGTCGTGCGCCCTATTCAACACGGCTTGCCCGCGTGAAAACGATGGAGAAGGTCGGCGAAAACAGCGTGCGCTTCACCTTCAATGACACCGCCGACCGCGAGTTCCCCCTGATCCTGGCCTTGTCGCCGGTACTGCCCAAACATGCGATTGATCCCGATACCTTCGAAAACTCGGGCCTCACACCCATTGTTGGTTCCGGCCCTTACGCAATCAAGGAAATCAAGCCCGGCGAAAAGATCGTCTATGAGCGGCGCAAAGATTATTGGGGCAAAGACATTCCCGCCAAGGTCGGCTTTGACAATTATGACGAGATACAGGTGAACTACTACCTTCAGGAAACAGCTCTTTTCGAAGCTTTCAAGAAGGGCGAAGTGGATGTCTACCTGGAAGGCAATCCCGGCAAATGGGCCGAAGCCTACAACTTTCCGGCCGCAACAAGCGGAGATGTGGTGAAGGAGACTTTCAATCCGCAGGTCCCCTCCGGCATGCTGGGTTTTGTCTTCAACACCCGCCGCAAGCCTTTCGACAACGAAAAGCTGCGCGAAGCACTTTCTTTGGCCTACGATTTCGAATGGGCCAACAAGAACCTCTACAACAATGCCTATACACGCACGCAAAGCTTCTGGCAGAACTCCGATCTCTCAAGCTTTGGCGTTCCAGCCAGCGACGCTGAGCGGAAGCTTCTGGGCGATGCGGCCAAGACGATGGACCCGGAATACCTCGACGGGACATACAAGCAGCCGGTGACAGATGGCTCCGGGCGCGATCGCAAGATATTGCGCCAGGTCGTCGATACACTGAAGGAAGCCGGCTACACCATTCAAGGCAACAAGATGGTCGGCCCGGATGGAAAGCAGCTCGCCTTTGAAATCATGACGCAAAACGCCGATCAGGAGCGGTTTTCCATCCCCTTCCAGCGGACTTTGGCGGCGATCGGAATAGATGTCAAAATCCGCACCGTGGACGACTCCTCCTATCAGAAGCGCACGCAGGAATATGATTACGACGTGATCGTCAAAGCCTACACATCGTCACTATCCCCTGGTGCAGAACAAGCGTGGCGATGGGGTTCCGCCGGCAGGGATCGGCCTGGCACCGACAATTTCGCGGGCGTTGCCGATCCCGCAGTTGACCGTCTGATCGAAACAATTGTGAATGCACGCGAGGAAGATGAATTCCAGACCGCCGTTCGCGCCTTCGACCGCCTTTTGATGTCGCGCCATTATGTGGTCCCATTATACCATATTGGTGAACAGTGGGTCGCCCATTGGGCATATATACACCACCCCGAAAAGCTGCCACTTTACGGCTACCAATTGCCGGTATGGTGGGATTCCAGAGCAGAATAGGATAATGTTTTGAATACGATAACGATCGATGTTGTGTCAGACGTGGTTTGCCCCTGGTGCTACCTGGGCAAGGCGCGGCTGGAAAAAGCATTGGAACTCACCGCAGACCAGGTCAATGTGCAGGTCGTATGGCGGCCTTTTCAGCTTGATCCTGAAACACCGGCTGAAGGCGTTGATCATCACGCGCGGCTGGCGGAGAAATTCGGCGGTCGGGAAAATGTCGAGCGCGCGCATCAGCAGATTGCCGACCTCGGCCGCGAAGTCGGCCTTGCCTATGATTTCGATGCCATTAAGCTGACGCCCAACACACTTGATGCACATCGGCTGCTGCACTGGGCACAGGCTTTGGGTCCGGAGGTGCAAAACCGATTGGCCGCCCTCCTTTTCAAGGCGAATTTCGAAGAGGGCCAATTCCTTGGCGATCATACGGTGCTGACGCGGCTCGCCGTAGAAGCCGGCATGGAGAAGGAGGTGGTTGAACGCCTTCTCGCTTCGGATGCGGACAAGGATACGGTGCGCGAGGAGATAGAGGCCGCTCAGCGCATGGGTGTGAGCGGCGTTCCCTGCTTCATCGTCAATCAGAAATACGCAATCAGTGGCGCGCAAATGCCCGAGACGCTGGCTGGCGCACTGCTCTCGATTGCGTCTGAAAACGCCCAGCCGTCCGCGTAAATCTTACGCTGCGGTGACGAGGTCTGACAGCTGCTTGATGACAACCGCAGCGGCATTCAGCCGCTTTTCCGGTGTCGGAAGATCGCGCATCAGGAAAACGCTGTGATCGGCTCTGATCTTGGCGAGTGTACCCTGCCGGGAAATATAATCCACGAGTCCGGCGGGGTTGGGAAACTCCTTGTTTCTAAACTGCACCACAACGCCCTTTGGACCTGCCTCCAGCTTCTCCACATTGGCTTTGCGGCAAAGCCCCTTCACAAAGACAATCTTCAGGAGATGTTGGAGCTCGGTCGGCAAGGGACCGAAACGGTCGATCATCTCCGCGCCGAAGGCATCGATATCGGCAGCATCGCTGATATCCCCCAAACGCCGGTAAAGCCCAAGACGAAGATGGAGGTCTGGAACATAGTTCTCCGGTATCATCACCGGTGTTCCAACTGAAATCTGCGGCGACCACCCACTGTCGTGAACCTCTTCCACGCCGCGCATTTCCGAAACCGCCTCTTCCAGCATCTGCTGGTAGAGTTCAAAACCGACTTCCTTGATGTGTCCCGACTGTTCTTCACCAAGCAGATTGCCGGCGCCCCGCATATCGAGATCGTGGCTGGCAAGCTGGAAACCTGCGCCGAGCGAATCAAGAGACTGAAGAACTTTCAGACGACGCTCGGCGGTGGCGGTCAGCTTTTTGTTGACGGGTAAGGTGAGGAGCGCATAGGCGCGAACCTTGGAGCGACCGACGCGCCCGCGGATCTGATAAAGCTGCGCAAGCCCGAACATATCGGCGCGGTGAACCACGAGCGTATTTGCCGTTGGCACATCGAGACCGGATTCGACAATCGTCGTCGAAAGCAGCACGTCATACTGCCCTTCGTAAAAGGCAGTCATCACGTCGTCGAGTTCGCTTGCCGCCATCTGGCCGTGCGCGATGGCCACTTTCAGTTCCGGCACATTCTCCTTTAGAAAGTCATGAACTTCGCTCAGATCGGAAACGCGTGGGCAGACATAGAAGCTCTGGCCACCGCGATAGTGCTCCCGCATCAGCGTTTCGCGGATCACCAAACCGTCGAAGGGCGAAATGAACGTACGCACAGCCATGCGATCAACCGGCGCGGTGGTGATCAAAGACAATTCGCGAACCCCCGTCATCGCCAGTTGCAGCGTGCGCGGTATCGGCGTGGCAGACAGGGTCAGAACATGCACATCCGACTTCAGCTCTTTCAGTCTCTCCTTGTGTTTCACACCGAAATGCTGCTCTTCATCGATGATCAAGAGGCCTAGATTGGCAAACTTGATCGAATTACCCAACAGCGCATGCGTGCCGACGACGATATCGAGTTTTCCGCTTTCCAGTTCACCTTTGGTAAGACTCAATTCCTTGGCCGACACAAGGCGCGATGCCTGGGCAACACGGATCGGAAGTCCGCGGAAACGCTCGCTGAAGGTCTTGAAATGCTGACGCGCCAGGAGCGTGGTCGGAACGACAACAGCGACCTGTACGCCGTTCATGGCCGCCAGAAAAGCAGCACGAAGCGCCACTTCGGTCTTGCCGAAACCGACGTCGCCGCATACCAGCCGGTCCATCGGCTTACCCGCGCCCAAATCCTCACGAACCGCCTCAATGGCGTTCATCTGGTCTTCCGTTTCCTCATAGGGGAACCGGGCCGCAAATTCGTCGTAGACGCCCTCGGGCGCAACGAGCGGCTCTGCGTGACGCGTCGCGCGCTCGGCAGCAATCTTGATGAGCGCATCGGCCATGTCGAGCAGGCGTTTTTTCAGCTTCGCCTTGCGCGCCTGCCAGGCGACGCCACCGAGCTTGTCCAGCTGCGCATCCGATATGTCGGAGCCATAGCGCGAGAGAAGATCGATATTCTCTACCGGCAGAAAAAGCTTGGCGTTGTCGGCATATTGAAGCTCGAGGCAGGCATGGGGCGCGCCGGCCGCCTCAATGGTGCGCAGACCGACAAAGCGGCCAATGCCATGCTCGGCATGGACCACGATACTGCCTTCGTCGAGGCCGGAAACCTCCGAGATATAATCCGAATCGCGCTTGCGGCGGCGCGAACGGCGAACCATCCGGTCACCCAGAATATCCTGTTCGCCGACGATAACGAGGTCGCCGCTCTCAAAGCCGCCTTCAATGCTCAGAACGGCAGACGCTGCCTCGCCCTTGTTCAGCGTGTTCAGGTCCCTGAGCGCAGAGATCGGCCTAATACGCTCCAGCCCATGCTCGTTCAGCACCTGGAGAAGACGATCGAGCGACCCTTCCGACCAGCCGGAAATGATGACCTTTTTACCTTCGGCGCGTTTGTCGGCAATGTGCTTGACGGCAATATCAAAGACATTCACTCGCTCGGCCTTGCGCTCTTCTTCAAGACCGGCGACCCGCGCCCAGCGTGGGCCTGCATGCGCATCAAGCGTGACCACGCCGCGGCCTGCAAGCGCCTCCTCCGCAAAAGGCGTGAAGCGGATGGCATTCACCTTATCCAGTGTTGACACCGCTTCATCCGCATTCAGATAGAGCATGCTGGGCGGCACCGGCTTATAAGGTGTGCCTTGCCCGACCTGGCCTTTGCCGCCGTCGCCCGCAATCTTGCGTGCCTCGTAGTAATCAAGAATAAGCTTCTGCCGCTCCTGAAGCCCCTCACTTAACGTATGGTCCCTAACGATACGGAAGGCAGAGAGATAGTCGAAGACGGTTTCGAGTTTTTCGAAGAAGAGCGGCAGCCAATGCTCCATGCCGGCATAGCGGCGACCTTCCGATATCGCCTGATAAAGCGCATCGTCCCGCGTGGCGGCACCAAAAAGTGACAGATAGTTCGTCCGGAAACGGCTGATCGCTTCCGACGTCAGGTTCACTTCGCTCATTGGGTTCAGGTCGAGCGACTTAGCCTGCCCTGTCGTGCGCTGGCTCGCGGGATCGAAATGCCGGATGGTCTCAAGCGTGTCGCCGAAAAAATCCAGCCGAACCGGCTCGTCGTCACCGGGAACAAAGACATCAAGAATGCCGCCCCGTACGGCGAATTCTCCCACCTCGCGCACGGTCGCAACACGCTCGAAACCGTTGCGCTCCAAACGCGCGGCAATCTCCTCCATGCGTATCAGCATGCCCGGTTTAGCCGAAAACGCCATGGCTTCAATGGCAGACCGCGGCGGCATTTTCTGCAGCAGCGCATTGGCCGTCAAAAGTACGATCGCGGCATGTGGCTTTTTCTGATGGGCAACCAGTGACGCCATGGCGGACAGCCGTTGCGCCGAAATGTCGGCACTCGGTGACACGCGGTCATAGGGCAAACAATCCCAGCCCGGCAGGCGCAAAACCGGGATATCAGGTGCAGCAAAGGAAAGAAGCTGTTCGAGATCAGCGATGCGCTGTCCGTCCGAAAGAACATAGGCGACAGGCGTTCCTTGTCTGGCCATGTCCGCCAACAACAGAGCCTCAGCACCGGCCGGCACATTGGAGACCGTCAGAGCGCTTTCGACACTCAGCATGGTTTTCGCATCAAATCCTGCAATCATTCCGGTTTGCCTGAATGCTCATCCTTGACCGGCGAAAAATCCGGGCGATAACTGGCGATCTTTTCAAACATCGGTGTCCGGAACCGCTCAGGCACCGGCTTCTCGCCGTTGATCCATTTGATCAGATCGCCGTCTTCTTCAGACATGATGTCTTCCAGATGGTCGAGTTCCGCTTCAGACAGCGTGCCAATTTCGGCCTCGGCATATTGCCCGAGGATCAGGTCCATTTCACGTATGCCACGATGCCAGGCGCGGTAAAGCATGCGCTTGCGGCGAGGTGAAAGGTCAGCACTTGTGCGGTTGAGGCCGGTCATGAAAATTCGCTCGGACTTGATTTGGATGGCTCTCTATAAACACTTGAAATCGGCTTGTCAGCCTTGCCAAAGCGGTAATTTCTGGAAAGAGTTGCCCGCATGCGCCCCTCTGTTCTTGATCCGCTTTTTGCCCCCCTGTCCACACTGCCCGGTATCGGACCGCGAACGGGCGACTTTTACGCGCGCCTGCTGGGGCGCGAAAGTGTGGAGGATTGCCGCGTTGTCGATCTTCTGTTTCACCTGCCCCATTCGGTCATCGATCGCAGACATCAGCCGGGTATAGCCCTGTCCCCGCAAGGCGGCATTGTCACCATCAGAGGACATGTGGATCGGCATCAGCCGCCACCGCGCGGCAAGAGCCAGGTTCCCTATCGCGTCTTCATTCACGATGACACCGGTGAACTGTCCCTGGTCTATTTTCGCGGCAAGGCCCAATGGCTGGAGAAATCTTTGCCCATAGGCGAAGAGGTCATCGTGAGCGGCAAGATCGATTGGTTCAATGGCCGCGCCTCCATGGTTCACCCGGACTACGTGACCACGGTCGACAAGGAAGAGGAGATGCCCTTGGTCGAGCCGGTTTACCCGCTCACCGGCGGCCTGGCTCCAAAAGCGCTGAGAAAAGCCATCATCGCGGCAACAGAACGCGCTCCGGAGCTATCAGAATGGCTCGATCCGGAACTCATTCGTCGCCAGAGCTTTCCATCCTTTCACGAAAGCGTCATGCAGCTGCATTTTCCGCGTGATGCGGCCGATGCCGATCTGCAGACACCCGCCCGTCGAAGGCTCGCCTATGACGAATTTCTGGCAGGCCAGATTTCACTGACCCTGGTGCGGCGAAAACTGAGAAAAGCCGCAGGCATTCCCGTTCACGCGACGGGCAATTTGTCGGCCAGAATACGCCAAGCCCTGCCCTTCTCGCTCACCGGAAGTCAGGAGGACGCCGTGGCAGCCATCGTGAAAGACATGGCTGGCAATGACCGGATGTTGCGCCTTCTTCAAGGTGACGTCGGCTCCGGTAAAACTGCCGTTGCCTTGATGGCCATGGCGGCGGTTGTCGAAGATGGCGGACAAGCCGTTTTAATGGCGCCAACCGAAATCCTGGCGCGGCAGCATTTTGAAACCATCACCAGGATGACTGCGGCTGCCGGAATTGGGGTGGAAATCCTGACCGGCCGCAACAAGGGGCGCGAGCGTGAGGAAATTACCGCCCGCATTGCCTCCGGCGAGGCCCAGATGATTATCGGCACGCATGCACTGTTCCAGGACAATGTAAGTTATCACAAATTGCGGCTCGCCATTGTCGATGAGCAACACCGCTTCGGCGTCCACCAGCGCTTGTCACTCACGGCAAAGGGTGCAGCACCCCACATGCTCGTGATGACCGCCACCCCTATCCCGCGCACTTTGGTCCTGGCAGCGTTCGGCGATATGGATGTCTCCCGCCTGACCGAAAAACCGGCAGGTCGCCAACCGGTGACCACAGCCATCGTCCCGCTCGAACGTCTTGGTGACGTCGTCGCCAGATTGAAAGCGGCGATCGCAGAGGGACGCAAGGCCTATTGGATTTGCCCCTTGGTCGAGGAATCGGATGTATCTGACCTCATGCCCGCCGAAAAACGCTTCGAGCTTTTGCAGCGAGAATTCGGCAAGGCGATCGGGCTTGTGCATGGCCGTATGTCAGCCACCGAAAAGGATGCGGCCATGCTCGCCTTCAAAAATGGCGACACCCGCCTCCTTGTGGCGACCACAGTTATTGAAGTGGGCGTGGACGTACCGGACGCTTCGATCATGGTCATCGAGCATGCAGAACGCTTCGGGCTTGCGCAGCTCCACCAGTTGCGCGGGCGGGTGGGCCGCGGAACGGAGGCTTCCACGTGTATTCTCGTCTACAAGTCACCAATCAGTGAAAATGGCCAGGCAAGGCTGAAAATCATGCGCGACACGGAGGATGGCTTTGTCATCGCTGAAGAAGACCTGCGTTTGCGTGGAGAAGGCGAGCTCCTGGGAACCCGGCAATCCGGCACGCCCGGCTTTCAACTGGCGAGCTTGGAGGCGCATGGCGATCTTCTGGAAATTGCCCGCAAGGACGCCGCGCTGATGACCGAAAGAGATGAAAACCTGGAAAGCGAACGCGGCAAAGCGCTCAGAACGCTACTTTACCTCCACCGGCGTGACGAGGCGATCCGCTTTCTCAGGGCTGGATAGTTTTCGGATTGAACTCCGGCGTCACCAAACCACCGGAAATGAGGTATTTGGTGGCGTCTTCCACCGACATATCCAGAAGGCGGATTTTAGAACGGGGCACGAACAGCAGAAACCCGGCCGTGGGTACCGGTGTCGGCGGAACAAACACGCTGACGATGTCTTCACCGGCATCGGAGAGTTTTTCTGCAATCTCGCCTTTCACGTCAGACGAAATGAAGGCGAGCGTCCAGCTGCCCGGTGATGGAAACTCGATCAATCCGACCTGGCGGAACGAATTCGATTGGTCGTTGAGCACAGATTCGAAAATCTGCTTCAGACCCTTATAGATCGAGCGCACAAGCGGTGTCCGGTGCAGAATGGACTCGCCGAAATTGACGATCGAACGCCCGATCAAGTTCTTGGCCAGAAATCCGACGGTTGTAATCAGGATGACCGCGACCAGAAGTCCTAGTCCCGGCACAGCAAAGGGCAGATATTCCTGGGGCGTCAACTCATAGGGGATATAGGGCGTGACCCAACTGTCAGCCCATTGGATAACCGACCAGGTCAACCATATCGTAATTGCAATGGGCGCACAGATGATCAATCCCGTCAGGAAATTGTTTCTCAACCGTGCTGCAAATTTCGGGCGTTCGGGCTTTTCGTCATCCATTCGGGTTTGCGGACCAATCCTTGAAATCTGGCTCAAATCGACCCGCTTTGAGGCGGATCAAATCACTGAGCCAGACTATATTGCAGTGCACCCTGATTGTCATTAGGTCACGAATGAAATGCGATTGTCAGCCGCAGACTTAGGGATAGTCTCTCGACGCCTTTGCGGTCGCAATGGTTCCACCAAAAGAGGACTTCTTGCCCTTTGCGGATGCCGTCCACTCATAGGTATGGCTGCCGCTCGGCGGGCAAGGCGACTTGTACTTGAATGCACCGGGTGAGATCGTGTCTTTGCCGCTATATTGAACCCATCCTCCGCCGTGATTGTAGGAGGGAACATTGCGATCCTTCATTCTGAAATAGATCCAATTGGTTCCTTCGGGTACATTCTTCAGCTTGAACACCGGATTGGGAACTGTATTCGGATTTCCCGACGTGCATTTCTTCAGGTTGCCCCAGTCAAAGGACATCGAAAAATCACCGCTATTGGCAGCCGAGACAGTGGCCAAAAGTAAGATCGTCGACAAAATAGTGTGCTTTAGCATTTCCCACCTCAAAAAACGTTTCAAAATTATTCGACTGTCACCGACTTCGCCAAATTGCGCGGCTGATCGACATCAGTGCCCATGAAGACAGCCGCATGATAGGCTAAAAGCTGAATCGGCAAAGCAAAAATCATCGGTGAAATGATTTCATCGACATTGGGAAGCACAATCGTCGCCATGGTTTCGAGGTTTGATGCTGCAGCGCCGGCCTCATCGGTGATAAAGATGATGCGACCGCCCCGCGCTGCAACTTCCTGCATATTGGAAACGGTCTTTTCAAAGAAGCGATCATGCGGCGCAATCACGATGACCGGCATCTCCTCGTCGATCAGCGCAATCGGCCCGTGCTTCAATTCCCCCGCGGCATAACCTTCGGCATGGATGTAGGAGATTTCCTTGAGCTTCAGAGCCCCTTCCAAAGCAAGCGGGAACGAGGTGCCGCGGCCGAGGTAGAGTACGTCTTTGAATTTCGAGAGTTCACGGGCGAGCTCTTCGATTTGCGGCTGAATATCATTCAACACCGTGCTCATCATGCGGGGCATTTCGACAAGATGATGCACAAGTTCCGCTTCCTGCTTTTCATCAATGTGACCGCGCGACCGCGCGGCTCCAATTGCCAAAGCAGCCAACACAGTCAACTGGCAGGTAAATGCCTTGGTGGAAGCCACACCGATTTCCGGACCTGCCATAATGGGAAAAATGGCATCGGATTCGCGCGCAATCGTCGATTCCACCGTATTGACAACAGCGCCAATGTTTAGACCGTTGTCTTTGCAATATCGCAAGGACGCCAGCGTATCAGCTGTTTCGCCCGATTGCGAAATGAAAAGCGCTCCTGCTTCGGCAGGCAGCGGTATCTCACGATAACGAAATTCCGATGCGACGTCGATTTCGACAGGTAATCTGGCTAGCCGTTCAAACCAGTATTTTGAAACCAGTCCTGCAAGGTAGGCTGTCCCACAAGCCGAAATCGCAAGGCTCGGCATCTTCGTAAAGTCGATCGAGGAGGCGATATCACGCACCAGACCGGTATTGAAATTCACATATTGCGCCAGCGCGTGTGACACCACTTCCGGCTGGTCATAGATTTCTTTTTCCATGAAGTGCCGGTGATTGCCTTTGTCGACAAGGAAAGTCGCAGCCGTGGAAATCTGCTTCTGGCGATCAACCTTGTTGCCATCGAAGTCCAGAATTTCTGCGCCGTGACGGTGCAGGATCGCCCAGTCGCCGTCCTGCAGGTAGGTAATCTGGTTGGTAAACGGGGCAAGCGCGATTGCGTCCGAACCCAGGAACATTTCGTCCTTGCCATGGCCGATTGCCAGTGGCGGACCGGAGCGAGCCGCCATGATCGTATCGGCATCGTCTGCAAACATCAGCGCGATGGCATATGCACCTTTGAGCCGGGAAAGAACAGATTGGACGGCTGCCTTTTTCTCAACGCCGTTGCGCAGCTCGCGCGCGACCAGCTGAGCGACAACTTCGGTATCCGTCTGTGATGAAAACTTTGCGCCATCAGCGATCAGTTCGTCGCGCAATTCGGAGAAGTTCTCAATGATACCGTTGTGAACAATAGCGACGCCATCCACAAAATGCGGATGGGCATTGTCCTCAGTGGGCGCCCCGTGCGTAGCCCAGCGCGTATGCGCAATTCCCGTGTGGCCATCGAGCGGTGAATCGCTGAGAACGCGCTCAAGATTGAAAAGTTTGCCCTCGGCCCGGCGGCGGTCGAGTTTGCCGTTCTCGATCACGGCAACACCGGCGGAATCGTAGCCCCGATATTCCAATCTGCGCAGCGCATCCACCAGACGACCCGCAACCGGTTGATTACCGACAATTCCGACAATTCCGCACATAAATCAGCCACTCCGATAAAAAATCACAGCATTCAAGTAGCGGATTCGAAAGAATGTTCAATCTCCCGGCGGGTCACATTCGGTTTCTTCGGTTAATCTTGCGCGCGAGCCTTCTTCAGGGTTTCCTTCAACGCGGCAATGCGCTTGCGGATGATGGCTGCCCTGCCCGGTTTGACCTCCTGGCGAGCCCGCGCCAGTGCAAGCGCATTATCCTCCACATCCTTGGTGATCACGCTGCCTGATGCCACATACGCCCCGTCGCCGATGGAAACGGGAGCGACCAATGAAGAATTGGAGCCGATAAAGCTGTTGGCTCCTATCTTGGTGAGATGCTTGTTCACGCCATCGTAGTTGCAGGTAATGGTGCCGGCACCGATATTTGCGCCTGCCCCGATTTCCGCGTCGCCGATATAAGTCAGATGGTTGACCTTTGCGCCCGCACCGATATCTGCCTTCTTGACCTCGCAAAAGTTGCCGACCTTAGCGCCTTCACCAAGCGTGGCCCCCGGTCTCAAACGCGCATAGGGGCCAACCGAGGCGTTCGACCGAACCAATGCTCCTTCCAGATGACTGAAAGCATGCACGATGGCATTCGGCTCAATGGTCACTCCCGGTCCGAATACAACGTTGGGTTCGATGACGGCGTCCTGACCGATGACGGTGTCCCAGGCGAGGAAAACGGTCTCCGGCGCAATCATCGTCACACCCGACAACATCAACTCGCGCCTTCGACGTTCCTGCCAAAGCTTCTCCAGATAGGCAAGTTCAGCGCGATTGTTGCAGCCTGCAAGCTCGTCTTCCGGCGCTTCTACAGCAACCGCACGCCCGCCTTTCTGACGCGCAACTTCAACAATGTCGGTCAGGTAATATTCACCCTTGGCATTATCATTGCCAATCGCATCCAGATATTCGAGCGCTTTTGCGCCGTTGATAGCCATCATGCCACCATTGCAGAAACGAATGGCGCGCTCGTCTTCGGTTGCGTCCTTTTCCTCCCGAATCGCGAGCAGTTCACCATTCTCGATCAGCAAACGACCATAGCCGCTCGGCTGCTCGGTCATGAATCCAATGACGGCAACATCCACGCCTTGGGTAAGCGCCTCACGCGCCCGAGAAAGCGTATCCGCCGTCAACAGCGGTGAATCACCGAAGAGAACAAGAACATCGTCAAAGCCTCTGGAAATCGCCTCGCGCGCAGCAAGCACCGCATGGCCAGTTCCGAGCCGTTCAACCTGAGTGTAGCTGGAAAGCTTCAGGCCATCCAGACTTGCGGCTTCTGAGACCTTTTCCGCGTCACGCCCCACCACCAACGCCACATGGTCGACATCACAATCGGTGAGCATGCCTGTCACATGTGCAATCATCGGACGACCGGCGATCGGATGAAGAACCTTGGATTTATTGGATTTCATTCGCGTGCTTTCGCCAGCCGCCAACACGATCGCCAAACAGGTTCGAGCCATGAGGAAGAATTTCTCCAAAATTTTCAAGCTTCGCCGATCTATCAGAAACGGCAGCGAATTGGCAATGCGAAGCCTCTGGAATGAAAAATCCCGCAGCCAATAACGGCTGCGGGACAGAAAAAGCGTCTCGAAGGAAGCTGGTCTCAACTAAGCGGCGCTTTCAACGCCCTTCACGAACCAGTCGATCGTGGCCAGTTGCTCCAGCGTCATGACCTCGCCATCCTTGACCTTGAGCGTGCCGTCTTGATCGTAGATCGGGCCCGTGAAAATGTCGTAAGTGCCGTCCTTGTATCCGGCCTGAATTTCGTCCGCCATTTTCTGGACGTCTTCAGGAACAACAGGGTTGTAAGGCGAGATGACGACGGTGCCTTCTTTCATGCCGTCCCAAGTATCAGCCGACTTCCATGTACCGTCAACGATGGCTTGCGCACGTTCGATGTAATAAGGACCCCAGATATCTTCGATGGCAGTCAGATGCGCATTCGGCGCAAAGGCGGACATATCCGCACCCTGGCCGAAGCCATAGAGGCCCCTCTGTTCCAGAATCTGCAGAGGACCGGGGCTGTCTGTGTGAGTGGTGACGACATCACAGCCAAGGTTGACCAGCGTTTCCGTGGCCGCAGCTTCCTTCGGCGGATCGAACCAGCTGTCGATCATCACCAGCTTCACCTTGGCGTCCGGGTTCTGCTTCTGAGCAGCGAGAGCGAACGAGTTCACACCCAGAACAACTTCCGGTACCTTGAATGAGCCAAGATAACCGAGCGTTCCGGTCTTGCTCATCTTGCCGGCGATGGTGCCGAGTACGGCGCGGCCCTCATGGAATTTCGAGTTGTATGTCGCAACGTTGTCGGCGCGCTTGAAGCCCGTGCAATGTTCGAACATGACGTCAGGGAATTCCTTGGCCACTTCGATCGTCTGATCCATGTAACCGTATGAAGTCGTGAAGATCAGCTTGCAGCCCTGGTTCGCGAGATCGCGGATGATCGGCGTTGCGGACGCATCTTCCGGCACGTTTTCAACATAAACCGTTTCCACCTTATCGCCGAGAGCCGACTCCAGCGCCAGACGGCCCTTGTTATGCGCCCAGGTCCAGCCGTAGTCACCAATCGGGCCCAGGAAGATAAAGCCGACCTTGACCTTGTCTTCAGCAAAGGCAGTGCGACCGAGCAGCGGAAGCGCAGCAGCCGCTACGCCGGCTGTCTGCATCAGTTTACGACGGGTAATCTTTGTCATTTCCAGGTTCTCCTAGCTTGAGATTCGAATGTTAGGCAGTAAACGGCTTTCCAAGGCAGGCTGGCGCATTCGTCGCCGCTCCCTTGCGTGCCGAAATCAAGGCAAGAACGATCACGGTCATCAGATAAGGCATTGCCGCCCAGAACTGAGATGGCATGAACGAGAAGCCGGCAGCCTTGGCGTAGAGCTCCAGCGCCATCAGTATGCCGAAGAAATAGGCGCCAACGAGAAGCCGACCGGTTCGCCAGCTTGCGAACACGACGAGCGCCAGCGCAATCCAGCCGCGTCCGGCGGTCATGCGTTCCGCCCACATAGGCGTGATCACCATTGAAAAATAAGCCCCGCCGATCCCGGCCATCGCGCCGCCAAAAGCAATGGCCGCATAGCGCACGCCGATGACCGAATAACCGAGAGAGTGGGCAGAATGATCGTTTTCGCCCACCGCACGCAAGATCAACCCGCCGCGCGTTGACTTCAGGAACCACGCCACCAAAGGCACCATGATCAAGGCGAAATAGACAAGCGGCGAATAACCGAAGAACACTTTCAGGATCGGGTCGCGTGCCAAGGAGGCCGGAAAAAAGGTGTTGAACGGTGCCACAATGCGCCCGACGAACGACAGACCAATGAGGGAGGAAAGACCAGTCCCGAAAATGGTCAACGCCAACCCGGTCGCCACCTGGTTTGAATTCAGTTGCAGCACCAGAAATGCAAAGATCATCGACGAGGCCGACCCCCCGACAGCAGCGCCCAGAACGCCAAGCCAGGGATTGAAAGTCATCACTGTAACGCCAAAACCGCTGATGGCGCCCATCAACATCATGCCTTCCACACCGAGGTTCAAAACGCCCGCCTTTTCGACGACAAGTTCTCCGAGGCCTGCAAGCAGGATGGGCGTGGTCAGACCGACGACGGTAATGATTGCGGCAATGATAAAGTCGATCGACATGAACTATTCTCCCGCCACCGGTGCCGCGGACGGTTTCGCACTGCTGACGAAACGCACGCGATAACGAACAAAAATATCACTTGCGAGGATGAAGAAGAGCATCATCGCCTGGAAAATACCCGCCGTCGAATTGGGGATGTGAACCGTTGTCTGAGCCACCTGCCCGCCAACATAGGTTACGGCAAGCACAATCCCCGCAATCAGGCATCCAATCGGATGCAGCCGCCCGAGAAACGCAACGATGATAGCCGTAAAGCCATAACCGGACGGGAAACCAAGATTGATCGTCTTCAGCGCGCCGGCGAATTCCAGCGCACCGGCAAGCCCAGCCATGCCGCCGCTGATCAGAAGCGAGAGCCAAATCGTCTGCTTGGCGTCAAATCCCCCGTGGCGCGCGGCATTTGGCGCGCTGCCGACCACCCGGATCTGATAGCCGAACACCGAACGCGCCATGATCAGCCAGAAGACGAATGGCAGGATGAGCGCGATCAGAACGCCGAGATGAACCGTCGTCCCCGGAAACAGAATGGGCAAGGCCTGATCGGGCTGCAGCGGCGCTGTGGCCGGAAAATTGCGCCCATTGGGGTCTTTCCATGGACCACCGACCAGATAACCGAGCACCTGCAGCGCGACATATGTGAGCATCAGGCTGGAGAGGATTTCGTTAACGTTGAAACGTGTTTTCAAAAGCGCTGGCGCAGACGCCCATGCGGTGCCACCAGCAATACCAGCCAGGATCATGGCCACAATCACCAGGATACCTCCGCTTGTTCCCGCAGCAATACCAACGCCTGCGGCACAAAGCGCGCCGATAATATATTGCCCTTCAGCACCGATGTTCCAGACTTCGGCACGATTGCCGATGGAAAGGCCAAGCGCAATGATGATCAGCGGGGCAGCCTTCACGGCGACATCCTGCCACTTGTAGCTTTGCAGGAGCGGTGTGAGGAAAATATCGACCACGGCCTTGAAGCCGGAGATCCCCATCGCATCGAATACGATGATACCGATGATCATGGTCAGGAGCACGGATAGCAAAGGCGTGACAAAAATCATGAGCCGGCTTGGCTCGGGCCGCTTTTCGAGCTTAATGCGCATGCGCAGCCTCCTGCACGACGGCCTCGGGACGGGTCGTTGTTTCACCATGAATGCCGCCCATCAGAAGTCCGATCTTTTCGATATCGGCGTCTGCAACCTTCATCGGTGCCGATAGCCGGCCTTCATTGATCACCGCGAGCGTGTCGCAGAGCGCCAGCAGCTCATCAAGATCCTGACTGATAACGACGATGGCCGAGCCGGAGGCTGCGAGATCAACCAGAGCCTGATGAATGGCCGCAGCCGCACCCGCATCCACGCCCCAGGTAGGCTGGCTGACAACGAGAACGGTCGGCTTTTGAAGAATTTCCCGACCCATGATGTATTTCTGGAGATTGCCGCCCGACAGCGACCCTGCGGTCGAGCCCGGACCGAGGGCCTTCACGGCAAAGGCGGAAATAACCTCCCCGGCATAGGTCTTCGCCGCGCCGCTGTTGATCATCCCCAAATTCACCATGCCCATGCGGTCCCGGGCGGTCAGCACCGTATTGTCCGAAAGGGTGAATTCCGGGACAGCCGCATGCCCGTTGCGCTCTTCCGGCACGCTTGCCATACCGGTCAGGCGGCGCTGCTTGGCCTTCATCCGTCCGACATTGTTCCCGTCAATGGTGATGGCTTCCGAATGCTCAGACAACTGTTCGCCTGAGAGTGCCAGCAGCAGTTCATTCTGCCCATTGCCGGCAACACCGGCGATCCCGAAAATCTCACCGGCCTTGACGGTAAAGGTGATGTCGCTCAGCGAGGTTCCAAAAGCTTCGGTCGAAGCCATATTCAATTTGTTGACGATCATCATATCCTTGCCGAATGCGCGCCCGTCGGTCTTCTGAATATCCTTCAGATTGCCGCCAATCATCTTCTCGGCCATGGACCGGGAGGTCTCTTCCCTTGGGTTGCAGGTGTCGACCAGCTTGCCTCCACGCAGGATTGTGGCGGTATCGCAGAGAACCTTGATCTCATGCAGCTTATGCGAAATGTAGAGGATCGAGCGTCCTTCGGAAGCCAACTGCCGCAGCACCACGAAGAGCTGTTCGACTTCCTGAGGCGTCAAAACCGACGTCGGTTCGTCCATGATCAAAAGGTCTGGATCAAGCAGCAAAGCTCGCACGATTTCGATACGCTGGCGTTCGCCCACCGAGAGTGTCGAAACCGTGCGATGAGGCTCCAGCTTGAGACCGTATTGCTTCATGACATCGAGAATACGCGCCTCGAGTTCGCGCGCAGCTACGCTCGTGTCCATGCCAAGAGCAATGTTTTCCAAGACGGTCATCGCCTCGAACAGCGAAAAATGCTGGAATACCATGCCGACGCCAAGTTTGCGTGCCGCCTTGGGACTGGCAACAGTGACGACATTGCCGTTCCAGAGGATCTCCCCCTCGTCCGGCTGTTGAATGCCGTAGATCATCTTGACCAGCGTGGATTTGCCAGCGCCATTTTCGCCCAGCAATGCATGTATCTCGCCCGGCATGACGGAAAATCCGACATGATCGTTGGCCAACACACCCGGAAACCGCTTGGTAATTCCCCTCAACTCCAAGCGCGGTACTTGACTTGACGTCATTATGCCCCTCTGAATTTTTCTAGACCGTATGATAAAAATTCTAGGACAGGAAGAGGGAATTTTCATAATCCTGCACAAAAAGGCATCACGCCTAAATGCGTTGCATTAAGGACGCGTGCATGACTAAGATATGATCAACAGCATCTCATCGAGAAGAGGAATAAAAGTGTGATTTGTGAAGACCTGGACCATGAAGCGCTGATGCGCCGCGCAATTGCTGAATCCCAAAATGCGCGTGATGCAGGAAATCACCCCTTCGCGTCGATCCTTGTCGGGCCGGACGGTGAAGTGCTGATGGTTCAGCATAACGCCTACATGCCGGACCATGACATGACGGGCCATGCGGAACGCGTGTTGATGACGCGGGCTTCAACCACCTATCCACATGATTTTCTGAAGGAATGCACGATCTACACCTCGGCAGAACCATGTGCCATGTGCGCAGGTGCAATCTATTGGACCGGTCTCAAACGCTGCGTTTACGGCATGAGCGAAAAGCAGTTGAAAGAGATCACCGGCAATCACCCGGAAAATCCAACACTGGACCTGCCCTGCGAAGTCGTCTTCGAGGCAGGGCAGCGCAAGGTGGAGGTCATCGGGCCGACCCTGGTGGAAGAAGCGGCCAAAGTGCATGAAGGCTTCTGGAAATAGGAGAATAGCCTTTCGCTGCTCCACCACGCTTTAGGATTTTTCGCGCCCGAGATTGGGAAACATCTGCAAAATTGCGCCGATGACAAAAAGGTAAAGCCCCGTGATCGAAACGCCCCAGACGATCCATGCCGGCGATTGGAAGTGCTGCAGCAACGAAATCACGCTGAAAACCGACCAGACCGCAAAGACGGAAAGATTCAAGGTGCGAAGGCGCTTCACTCTGACCGGATGAACAAAATCGATCGGCAGGAAGGTCAGGATGACGGCGAGAACGATAAAGCCAAACGCCACCATCTCCGGCGGTTTGACGACAAAAAACGTAAAGACCACCATATTCCACGCAATGGGGAAGCCGGAGAAGAAATTTTCCGCTGTTTTGGTGCCTTTGTCTGCATAGTAGATAGCACTGGAAACGACGATCAGGCCGGCTGCGACGAAAGATAATGGTTGGCCGATAAAATGCGCCTGATAAAGCGCGAATGCTGGCAGGAGCACATACGTGACATAGTCGATTACGTTGTCCAGCATGTCACCCGACCAGTTGGGTAAGACCTCTTTCACACGCACCTTGCGGGCAATGGGACCATCAATGCCGTCAACGGCAAGCGCAAGGCCGAGCCACCAGAACATATCGACAAACCGCAATTCAGCCGCGGCAACCACGCCGAGGAATGCCAGAAAAGAACCAGACGCTGTGAGAATGTGAACTGCGAATGCCCGTATTTCGGCATAGGGAACGCGCCGATATTTGAAAATTGCCATATGCCAATTTGCCTTCGCTGCTGGCGTCTAACATGCTCCGTGAGAGCGCTTGTAGCCGAGAAATGTTTCGCCCACCAGAAATACGTTTCACTGCGCCATTTCAACTCATGGATTCGCTTAAACTTAGCGTATAAAGTGAGCAAGACCAAAGAATGGAATTGAGAATGTCACATTACGAGATCGCGGTGGTGGGCGGCGGATTGGCAGGCAGAATTGCAGCCTTGGCCCTCTCGAAACAGGGATATGAAATTGCGCTCGTCGCGCCGGAAAACGAGCGTCAGGATGGCAGAACGACGGCCCTGATGGAACGCTCGATCGACTTTCTGCAAGATATCGGCCTCTGGCAGAACACGCTAAAGCATGCCGCCGCCCTTTCGACCATGCAGATTGTCGACGGCACTGACCGCCTGTTTCGTGCGCCCACCGTACCCTTCCGTGCGTCGGATATCGGCCTTGAGGCTTTCGGGTACAATTTTCCCAATGCCCCTGTTTTGGAGATACTGCAACAGGCAATCGATGCTGAAGAAAAGATCATCCAGTTAAAAAGCAAGGTTGTTTCAGCCACGGTACAAGAGGCCCCAGCCACGCTGACGCTGGAGAGCGGTGATGTGATTTCCGCTGATTTCGTGGTCGGTGCAGACGGACGCGAATCGCCTCTGCGCAAGGCAGCCGGCATCGATGTGAAACGCTGGGCCTACCCGCAAACCGCAATCGTCCTCAATTTCAGCCATGAATTGAACCACGCAAACACATCTACGGAGTTTCACACGCCGTCCGGACCGTTCACACAGGTTCCGCTACCAGGCAAGTTGTCGAGCCTCGTCTGGGTACAGAACCCGCAGGATGCGGTCATCTTTCTGCAACTTGATCCCAGAGCGGCAGCCCGCCGGATTGAAGAGCGTATGCAATCAATGCTCGGCAAGGTCACGATCGAAGGGAAGATCCAGGGATGGCCGCTTTCGGGCTTGACCGCAAAGCGGTTTGGCAAAGGGCCACTGGCACTGATCGGCGAGGCATCGCATGTCTTCCCGCCGATTGGCGCCCAAGGCCTTAACCTCAGCCTGCGCGATATTATTGCGATTCGTGATCTATTGGGTGCCAAGCGCGAGGGCGTTGCGCCACAGCCGATTGGCGACGCATTCGACCGCCGCCGCCGCGCTGATATCATGAGCCGCACGGCAAGCGTTGATCTCTTGAACCGTTCGTTGCTGTCTGGATTCCTGCCGGTTCAGTTTTTGCGCGCAGCAGGGCTTCATATACTCGGCACCCTCTCTCCACTCCGCAATATGGTGATGCGTGAAGGTGTGGCTCCGGGCGAAGCCTTCCGCGCGTTACGGGAACAGGTCGGGCGCAAGCGCGCCTGATTTCATCAGGTAGAGCAGCACCGAAACACTTCCAACCGAAATGATGGTTGTGATGAGGATCGTCGCCGACGCCCTCTCCTGCCAGACGTTGTACTGCTGGCCGATGACAAAGACATTCGTCGCCGTCGGCAAGGCCGCCATCAAGACAGCGGTCTGAACCCAGATCGGATCAAAGTTGCCGGCAAGGCTGAGATACAAGTACATGATGATGGGCAGCAGGATGAGCTTGGCAGGGACGATGTAGCCGATTTCCACCGGCACCCGTTTCAAGGGTCGCAAGGCCAATGTCACGCCCATGGCGAACAAGGCGCAAGGCGCTGCGGCTTGCGCCAGATAATCGATCAGACGCTGGACCGGAACCGGCGGATCAACGTGAAAGGCTGCACCGACAAAACCGGCCGCCGTTGCCAGAATGAACGGATGCAGAACGATCTTCAAAAGGACATCGCGCATCAGAATCAAAGGCGATCGCTTTTCGTCCCCACCAAAGGCCATGAGCGCCGGCGCGGTTATGAAATGCAGCATGTTTTCAAAGCAGAACACCAGCGCAACCGGCACTGCAGCCTTCTCGCCGAATGCCAGGAGCGCCAGACCAGGCCCCATATAACCGATGTTGCCATAGGCCGCGCCAAGGCCTTGCACCGTGGATTCAGCAATTGTTGCGCGTCTGAGAAAAAGGCCTGCAGCAAAGATGAGCGCGAAAACCGTGTAGGTCGCCGCAAGATCGGTCACAATGAAGTCAAAGCGGGTGAGCTGCTCGACCGGCGTCTTGGCAATCAGTTTGAAGAAGAGCGCGGGCAGCGAGATATAGATGATGAAGATGTTAAGCCAACCAAGCGCCTCAGCTGGCTCCTTCTTTATCTTCGCCGTGATATACCCGAGCAGGATCAACCCGAAGAACGGCAAGACCAACCCAGCAATATCCGACATTGTTTTCTCCCCAAGCATCGCCGCAATCGCGCGCAGCGTCAGTTTGGCTTAACCGATTTGGGAGAGAAAAGGAAAGGTCTCCTGGAACCAGAAAGAGACGTCTGCAACGAATCCGGTGATAAAAGCGAGACCTGTCAGCACCAAAAGACCGCCAATCAGCTTCTCAACGGTACCGAGATGGCGTCGGAAACGGGAGAGAAATCTCATGAAAGAGCCGGAAAACAGAGCGGCAATCCAGAAGGGGATGGCAAGGCCAAGCGAATAAACGGACAGAAGAATGGCGCCCTCGCCTGCTGTTCCGCTGCTGGCGGCAAGGCCAAGAATAGCGCCCAGAACCGGGCCTATGCAGGGCGTCCAGCCAAACGCAAAGGCAAGTCCCATGACATAAGCACCCGAAATTGTCGCAGGTTTTGCATTCGATTGCAGACGTGCCTCGCGCGCCAGAAACCCGATCCGGAAAAGCCCCAGAAAGTTGAGCCCCATGATGATGATGATGACGCCGCCGATCTTCGCAAGAACGTCAATGTATTGACGCAAAAACAAGCCGATAGCAGAGGCGCCGACACCAAGCGCGATGAAAACCGTTGCAAACCCAAGCGTGAAGAAAAACGATGACAGAATGACCGCATTGGTGGAGGCACTCGGACGTGCAACCACGCCCCCATTCCGAAAATCATCCACCGACACGCCCGCCATATAACAAAGGTAAGGCGGTACGAGCGGCAGCACGCAGGGCGATAGAAACGACAACGCCCCCGCAATCAAAGCGCTCAGGATGGATATGTCAGCAATGCTCAAGCCGAAAGTCTCCCTTTCAATTCCGATGCTCTAACGTGCATACCGGTTACACGCCAATCACCTTTTTGCGAACGCAACAAAAGGCCGCAGTAGGCAGAACAGTCAATTTCCGGAAAGGTGGTGAGCGCGCAGGGGTTCGAACCCTGGACCTACTGATTAAAAGTCAGTTGCTCTACCAGCTGAGCTACGCGCTCCCTTTGGGGTTGAAAAGCCTTGTGGCCGCCCCTTTGAAAGTGGGCGGAACATAGGCAGGCAAGGTCTTCCGGTCAAGCCGGAAAAATAAAAAAATGCCTGCCCGATTTTCGTTGCCGGCAAAGGTTCTTAGCGACGCTCTGCCCCCTTCTCCGGTATGAGCCCGGAAGGCCGGAAACGCATGACAATCAAGAGCAGAAGCCCCATCATAACAAGGCGCATCTGCTGAGCATTATCCGTCAGGTGCTGACGAATGGGGCTGTCATCGCTTAATCCGGAGGTGAGCTGATCAAGCAGTGCGACGCCGATCGGTTCCGCTTCCATCCAGAAGAAGAGAATCAGGAAGCCACCGAGAACAGCCCCCCAATTGTTGCCGGAGCCGCCGGCAATGACCATAACCCAGATCAGGAAGGTGAAACGCAACGGCTGATATGCACCAGGCGTGAACTGACCGTCCATGGTCGTCAGCATCGCACCGGCAAGGCCGATCACCGCCGACCCCAGGATAAAGACCTTTAAGTGAATGCGCTTGACATCTTTGCCCATGGCTTCCGCGGCCGTTTCATTGTCGCGCACCGCCCGCATGGTTCGTCCCCAGGGCGACTTGAGCGCCAGTTCCGCCAGCAACAGCACGAGAAGCAAGACGACCACGAATAGGCCGCTATAGCAGAGCTTCACGAAAATGGAGGCAAAGTCGCTCGGCGAGACTGAAAAACGCTCTGACAGATTGATGAACCAGGCCGCGTCACGCAGATCGACTTCATAGGGAACCGGGCGCGGAAGGCCAACGACGTTTTTCACGCCGCGGGTCAGCCAGTCCTCGTTTCGCATGATGGTGACCAGGATCTCGGAGATTCCAAGGGTTGCGATCGCCAGATAGTCTTCACGCAGACCAAGCGCCACCTTGCCGATCAACCATGCGGCCCCGGCGGCAAAAAGTGCCCCCCCAATCCAGGAAAACAGGATCGGCAAGCCAAGCCCACCCAAAAAGCCGGTTGCGGACGAATCGACGGCCTCAATCGCCAAAACCGCTGGATCGTAAAAATAGCGGGTGACAAAATAGCCGACCACAACCACCGCTGCCGTTGCAAAAATCCTGAGACCCTTGTTCTCCTTGTCAACCAGCTTGCGGACATAGACGGCCGCCACAATTGTCGCGACCAGAAACACGCCTGAAACCAGAATGCCCGCACCACCAGCAGCCCAGGCAGCGTAAACGGGATCGGAGGAAATGAAGACAGCCGCAGTTCCCCCAAGCGCGATGAAACCCATCACGCCGAAGTTGATCAGGCCCGCATAGCCCCACTGAATGTTCACGCCAAGCGCCATGATTGCCGAAATCAGGCAGAGGTTCAGAATGTAAAGGGCGGAATTCCAGCTGTGGAAATAGGCATCAGCCAGCAGCAATAACCCCATGACGAGGAAAAGCAGGGTGTTGCGCAATGTAGAACTCATGACGACCTCCCGCCAAAGATACCGGTCGGTTTGATCAGCAGCACCAGCACGAGAATGATGAACGAGACAGCGAACTTGTATTCGGTGGCAAGCAGTTGCAGCAGGCCATCGGGCGCAAGTTGTTCCGGCAGAATATAAGTAAAGAACTTCTTGTAGGCGTAGGTCACGATCACCTCGGAAAAGGCGATAATGAAGCCGCCTGCAACAGCACCGATCGGGCTGCCAAATCCGCCGACGATGGCCGAGGCGAATATGGGCAGCAGAAGCTGCTGGAAGACAAACGGCTTGTAGCTCTTGTCCATGCCGTAGAGCGTGCCTGCAATCGTGGCCAGTGCTGCCGCAATAATCCAGGCGATCGCCACGACACGCTCCGGATTGATGCCCGACAGCAAAGCAAGATCTTCATTGTCAGCGAAAGCGCGCATCGATTTACCCGTACGCGTCCGTTCCAGGAACCAGAACAGCGCCGCAACACAGATGATGGTAATGACCAATGTGATGGCCTGCGAAGAGCGGATTGCCAGCCCCTCTTCCAGCCCGGTCCACTGCCGGAATTCGCGCGCATTGATCAGGAAGCGAACACCGTCGTCAAAGTTCTGGTCGTCCGGCCCGATGATGAAACGGATCAGACCGGCCATGAAGAACATGACGCCAATGGACACGATCATGAAAATGACGTTGTGCGACCGTTGTCTGCGATAATAACGATAAACCCAGCGATCCGTGAGGAGCGTCATTGCAACAGCACCGATAATCCCGACCGGCAAGGCCAGCAAAGCCGTGGAGAGCGGTGCAATGCTGATACCGGCAGATTGCAGAGCCCACGTGGCCAAAACGGTGATCATCGCGCCGAACGACATGAGTTCGCCATGGGCAAAATTCGAAAAGCGCAGAACCGCAAAAATCAGCGTCGCACCAAGGGCACCAATGGCCAGCTGGCAGCCATAGGCGGTTGCCGGAATGACGATATAGTTGACCAGAAGGATGAAGGCATTGAGGAGATTTTCCATGATCAGCCCCCCAGAAATGTCTTGCGGACTTCGTCATCCGCAATCAGCGCGGGACCGGTGTCCGTGAAGCGGTTTTCGCCCTGCACCAGAACATAGCCTTTGTCGGCGATTTCGAGTGCCTGCTTGGCATTCTGTTCCACCATCAGGATGGAAATGCCTGTCCGGGCAATTTCAATGATGCGATCAAAAAGTTCGTCCATCACGATGGGTGAGACACCAGCGGTCGGCTCATCCAGCATCAAAACCTTGGGATTGGTCATGAGGGCACGTCCAACGGCCACTTGTTGGCGCTGTCCGCCCGAGAGTTCACCGGCCGGCTGACGGCGTTTTTCCTTCAGCACAGGGAACAGGTCGTAAATCTGTTCAATCGTTCCGGACAGTTCATCCTCACGGATAAAACCACCCATCTCGAGGTTTTCCTGAACAGTCATGGACGTAAAGATGTTGCGCACCTGCGGCACAAAGCTCATGCCTTTTGCCACGCGCGCCTGCGGTGCAAGCGCTGTCACATCTTCACCATCCAGAAGAACCCTGCCCTTGCGCAGGTTCAGCATACCGAAGACCGCCTTCATGGCTGTCGACTTTCCGGCCCCGTTCGGACCGACGATAACGGCGATTTCGCCTTTTTCCACGCCGATGGTACAGTCATGCAGAATATCAGCATTCCCATATCCGCCGGTCATGTTTTCCCCGACCAAAAAACTCATGCGTTCTCTTTTTTCTTGTTCTTAAGGCCAGTCCCCAGATAGGCCTCGATCACGTCATTATTAGATTTGATTTCCTCAGGCGTACCGCTGGCAAGCACCGCGCCTTCGGCCATCACAATCACCGGATTGCACAGCCTGGAGATGAACTCCATGTCATGCTCAATCATGCAGAACGTGTAGCCGCGCTCCTTGTTGAGGCGCAAAATGGCATCACCGATTTCATAAAGAAGCGTGCGGTTCACCCCTGCTCCGACTTCATCCAGAAACACGATCTTGGGATCGACCATCATGGTGCGGCCAAGTTCGAGAAGCTTCTTTTGACCGCCCGAAAGGTTGCCGGCCAGCTCGTCAGCCACATGTGTCAGCTTCAGAAATTCCAAGACCTCGTCGGCCTTGTCGCGAAGCTTTGCATCCGCCTGTTTAACAGCGCCTGGCCGAAACCAGACATTCATCAGCTTCTCGCCGGGTCGATCAGGCGGCACAACCATCAGGTTTTCCCGCACCGTCAGCGTCGAAAACTCATGCGCCACCTGAAAGGTTCTGAGAAGACCCTTGGCAAAGAGTTCGTGCGGCTCCAGCCCCGTGATATCGACGCCATCCAGATAGACCTTGCCGCTTGTCGGCTTGTGAAGCCCGGCAATCACATTGAAAAGGGTGGATTTTCCGGCGCCATTCGGACCGATCAGCCCGGTGATGGAACCGGCTTCGATAGAAATAGACACATTGTTGACGGCTCGGAGGCCGCCAAAGTGCTTTTCGATATTCTCAACGACGATCATATGTGTGACGTCCTATAACGAAACCGCCCGGATGCTCTCCGGGCGGTTTCCAACCCAAAACGCGCGTGATCAGCGGTATCCGACCGTAACGATCTTGCCGCCTTCGATCTTGATTTCACGGAACTTGCCAGCACTTTCGCCGGGGCCGATCATTTCAACATCGGAAGCGCCGACATAATCGATGTCTTTGCCTTCTGCAATGAGCTTCAGACCCTTGGCCAATTCGCCCGGCAGGATTTTCTCACCCGGTGCATTTGCTACATCGGTCACCTTTTCCTTCAGCTTGGCGCTTTCGGAAGAGCCGGCCGCCTGCATGGCAAGCATGATCAAGGCAGCAGCATCGTATGCTTCTGCGCCGTAAGGACCGACCTTGCCGCCGGCTGCCTCGATTTCCTTGGCAAAGAGGTCCGCACCATTGCTGTCAGTACCCGGACGTTCGCCGTAGGAGCCGTCGAGGTCGGGGCCGATGGCCTCAGCAAGGCTGTCGCCGATCATGCCGTCAGGCAGGACGAAAGTATCGAATGCACCGGCGTCAAGTGCGCCCTGAATGATGCCCTTGCCGCCCTGGTCGAGGTAGCCAACAACGATAAGCACTTCACCACCGGCGGAAGCAAGCGAGGCTACTTCTGCACCGTAGTCACCTTTACCATCTTCGTGCGCAGCAGAGATCGTAATCTTGCCGCCCTTGGCTTCAAATGCAGACTTGATCGAATCTGCAAGGCCCTTGCCGTAATCGTTGTTCGTATAGGTCAGAGCAGCTTCCTTGACGCCCTTGTCCGACAGTATGTCGGCCAGAACTTCACCCTGACGTGCGTCAGACGGGGCCGTGCGGAAGAACAGGCCGTTATCTTCGATCGTGGACAGCGCCGGCGACGTTGCAGAAGGCGAAATCATCACTACGCCATTGGCCAAAGCCACGTTTTGCAGAACAGCAGTCGTTGCACCAGAGCACATCGCGCCAACAATGGCATTGACCTTGTCTGAAGACACAAGGCGCTCGGCGCTGGCAGTTGCTGCACCTGCGTCAACGCATGTGGAATCGCCACGCACAGCTGTCACGGTAGAACCGTCAAGAAGCGCTCCGCTGTCAGAAACTTCCTTGATGGCAAGTTCGGCGCCGGCTGCAATATCGGGAGCCAGCGATTCAAGCGGACCGGTAAAGCCCAGCAAAACGCCCAGCTTGATGTCTTCGGCCTTGGCCGGCATAGCAAGCATTGTCGTTGCCGCAAGGACTGTAAGCATCCGTTTCATAAGTTCACCCTTAGTTTGATCTAGATTGTTGTTGTAAGTGCGGGCCTTCGGTTCAGAAAGCCCAACTCCCTATGCACTTCAGGCAATGTTCGCTACCTAAGTATCCCCTCTGCCTCTCATTCCGTCGTTCCTCCCGAACACACGGTTGCATGGGCGGAGAATGCACTGGCGCTTAGTGGGAATCAAGAGCCCTGTTGCTCAAACCGTTTCAAATTCAATACTATTCAGTCGCTTAGTCCGCAGCATACTGCATGATGTGTTGCCATTTTGCCGCCGTATTTCACAAATCGGCATTTCCGAAAATTCTGGCTGGCAACACTGTTGTAATTACCCTATTCAATTGTCGATGTTATTGGAGTCGGATAGGCTTCTGGATTGCGACATAACGGTCGTAGGGTGGACAATACAGAAATCTGGGATAGTTGCATGCTTTCAAAGAAACTTCTCGCCGCGCTTTTGATCACTGCAATGCCCAGCCTTGCCGCTGCGCAGGATTATCAGCCGAAAAGCCCGTTTTCAGGCTGGACAGTGTTTTCCGCAGGCGTTCTGTTGCACGCCGACAAGGTTCTCGGCAGCGAAGCTCGCATCACCCACTATTTCGACGCCGAATACTTTCATTTCCACCCGCTGGTGGATTTTTCGGTGACAGATCAGGGCGGCGTTTGGTTCGGCGCTGGTGTGTATATTGAAGGCGAAATGCCCGTGAACACTGGAAACCTTTTCGTCGGTGCCTCATTTGCGCCAGGCGTTTACATCAGGAACAATGAATTCGACCTGGGCTATCCTCTGGAATTCCGCTCCGGCATCGAAGTGGGTTACAAAACCGAAAGCGGCTACCGCTTCTCCATTTCCTATGATCACCGTTCAAATGCGCGGATCAGAAAGATCAACCCTGGTATGGAAACCATTCAGTTCCGCATTGGTAAGCACTTCAACTGAGAGAATGGCACAGTCATTTCCTGCTGACCACTGAGCATTTTTGAAGTAAAGCACTCCGGTAAGCAGAACATGCTCGCCGGAGTTTTTTATGATTGCATATCTTCCCTTCCTCTGGGCCGCCCTTGGTGGCTATCTGCTGGGCTCCATTCCTTTCGGTCTGCTGCTGACGAAGTTTGCCGGCCTGGGCGACGTTCGCAAGATCGGCTCGGGAAACATCGGCGCGACGAATGTCCTGCGCACCGGCAACAAGAAGCTCGCTGCCGCAACCTTGCTTCTTGACGCCTTCAAAGGCACGGCTGCAGCGCTCATTGCCGGTCAGCTTGGCCTGGAGCTCGGTGTGATCGCCGGTTTTGCAGCCTTCCTCGGTCACCTGTTTCCCGTTTGGATCGGTTTCAAGGGCGGCAAGGGTGTAGCAACCTATATCGGCGTATTGCTGGGAATGGCACCGTGGGTTGCGCTGGCCTTCGCACTGGCATGGCTCGCCACCGCCTTTATCAGCCGCTACTCCTCCCTATCCGCGCTGGTTGCAACATTGATTGCCCCGGTTGTAGAATTGTTCATTGGCAATCAGTTCACCGCGGCTGCACTGGCGTTGATGACAATCATCACCTGGTGGAAGCACCGACCCAACATCAAGAAGCTCCTGGCAGGAACAGAGAGCAAAATCGGGGACAAGGGATAATGAACGAGGGCGGCGCGAAGCCAAAGGGGATCCATCTCTCCGAAAGGCAAAGGATTGCCTGGCTTCGCCTCATTCGCTCCGACAATGTTGGGCCCGTTACCTTCAAGGACCTCGTCAACAGTTTTGGTTCTGCGGAGAATGCGCTGGGAATGCTTCCCGAGCTTTCGCAGCGCGGCGGTTCAACACGATCGATTCGGGTAACCACTGAAGCAGAGGCGATCGCAGAGATGGAGCGCGCGCACCGTTTTGGCGCGCGCTTTGTCGGCATTGGTGAGCCTGAATATCCCTGGGCTCTGCGACAAATCGACGGGGCACCACCGCTTCTGGCTGTCAAAGGTGAGACGAATGTGACCGTACGACCTGCACTCGGTATCGTCGGTTCGCGAAACGCCTCCATCTCCGGTGCAAAATTTGCCAGCCTCATTGCAGCTGAGTGTGGCAGGGCCGGTTACGCGATCGTATCGGGGCTGGCGCGCGGCATCGATACGGCAGCGCACCGCGCCAGTCTCTCAACCGGTACGATCGCATGCTTTGCGGGCGGGCTGGACATGCCCTACCCGCCGGAAAACCTCCGCCTCTACGAAGACATCTGTGCCAATGGAGGCCTCGCCGTCAGCGAAATGCCATTCGGGTGGGAGCCGCGCGCTCGCGACTTTCCGCGTCGAAATCGCCTCATCGCCGGCGTTGCACTGGGTGTTGCAGTGGTTGAGGCCGCCGTGCGTTCAGGATCGCTGATCACCGCACGCCGTGCGGCGGATTTTGGCCGAATCGTCTTCGCCGTGCCGGGTTCGCCGCTTGATCCACGCAGCAAAGGCACGAATGAACTGATCCGCAATGGTGCCACTTTAATCGCTGAACCGTCACACGTGCTTGAAGCGCTGGCGCCGATCAGCCAGATCGATTTGTTTTCCCAACCGAAAGTCACCGAACCGGAATGGGAAAAGGAAAGCAGCCAAATCGTGCCTCCCGGGGAAAGCGAAAGAGAACGCATCGTTAGCGCCCTGGGGCCTACGCCGGTGGAGATCGATGATATTATTCGCCACACGGAGCTTTCTGCAGCATCGGTCTATATGGTGTTGCTGGAACTCGATCTTGCCGGTCGCCTAAGCAGACACCCCGGCGGCCTTGTCTCCCTTGACATTGGCTGATCCAAGCGGCCGGCGGCCATTTTGAATGTCACCAGCTTCCACGTAGGCCATCTCGATGAAGTAACAAAGAACGTCCGCACCTTCGCCCTTTGCAACCATCCGCAGCTCCCCCAGCATCTGTCTGATATAGGCAATGTTGTCCTGATCCGGTTTGCGAGGCTTTTCAGTCCGTTCCATATTCAAAGTCATCGCAAATTCCTTGCACAAAATGTTTAAAAGCAGGCACTTTTACCTGCAATTCTAATTTGGATCGACAATACTATATTTATCTTTAATTGCAACACAATCGGAATCCCCCATAGGTTGTATTGCTGCGGCATTTTCCGAAAAATCGGCAAATCCACTTGACCGAAACGCATTCACTGTCCATTTCGTGGGACAAGATAAGGCAGAAAATCGAATGAGCGTTGTGTTGCCAGTGCAGTCGGCGGACCTCATTCAGGAAGACAAAATGAATAATGTCGTAGTGGTAGAGTCGCCTGCAAAGGCAAAAACCATCAATAAATATCTTGGACCAGGCTATAAGGTCCTGGCGTCTTTCGGGCACGTCCGTGACTTGCCGGCAAAAGACGGCTCAGTGCTGCCGGATGACGATTTTGAAATGTCCTGGGCTGTCGATGCCGCCTCTGCAAAACGGGTGAAAGATATTGCCGATGCGGTTAAATCCGCTGACGGTCTGTTCCTCGCAACGGACCCTGATCGCGAAGGTGAAGCGATTTCGTGGCACGTGCTTGACCTGCTTCAGAAGCGCCGCGCGCTGGGAAAGAAGCCGGTCAAACGTGTTGTCTTTAATGCGATCACCAAAAAGGCCGTGCTTGATGCCATGGCCAACCCGCGAGACATTGATACTCCGCTGGTCAACGCCTATCTCGCCCGTCGCGCGCTGGATTATCTCGTCGGCTTCAATCTATCGCCGGTCCTGTGGCGCAAACTGCCTGGCGCACGATCGGCTGGTCGCGTGCAATCCGTTGCCCTGCGGCTTGTCTGCGACCGCGAAAACGAGATCGAACGTTTCGTATCGGAAGAGTATTGGCAGATTTCTGCCATCTTGCAGACACCGCGCAACGACAGTTTCGAAGCACGCCTCGTATCCGTCGACGGAAAAAGGCTCCAAAAAAATTCGATTGGCAATGGCGACACAGCCGGCGACCTGAAAGCCTTGCTGGAAGGCGCTTCCTATGTTGCGGAATCGGTTGAAGCAAAGCCGGTTAAGCGCAATCCAGCTCCCCCCTTCACAACGTCAACATTGCAGCAGGCAGCGTCCTCAAAGCTCGGCTACTCGGCCTCGCGCACGATGCAGGTTGCCCAGCGGCTCTATGAGGGTATCGATATCGGTGGCGAGACAGTCGGTCTCATCACCTATATGCGTACCGACGGCGTGCAGATGGCACCTGAGGCAATCGAAGCCGCAAGAGCGGCCATCGTTGACCAGTTCGGAAGTCGCTACTGCCCGGAAAAGCCGAGATTTTATTCGACCAAGGCGAAAAATGCGCAGGAAGCGCACGAGGCCATCAGGCCGACAGATTTCGCACGTTCCCCCGACAAGGTCCGCAAGTACCTCGACGCCGATCAGCTCAAACTCTACGACCTGATCTGGAAGCGCGGCATTGCCAGCCAGATGGCCGCAGCCGAAATTGAGCGGACAACTGTGGAAATCCTCGCCGATGGAAACGGCCGCAAGGCGGGACTGCGCGCGACCGGTTCTGTTGTCCGCTTCGATGGTTTCATTGCCGCTTACACCGATCAGAGGGAAGACGACGATCCGGTCAGCGATGATGACGGCGACGACAAGCGCCTGCCGGAGGTCAACGCACGCGAAAAGCTGGCACGCGAAAAGATCAATGCGACACAGCATTTCACCGAACCGCCACCGCGCTACAGTGAAGCATCGCTGATCAAGAAGATGGAAGAGCTCGGGATCGGTCGACCTTCAACCTATGCTGCGACGCTCGCGACGCTGCGCGACCGCGAGTATGTCACGATCGACAAGCGCAAACTCTTCCCGCAACCCAAGGGCCGGCTGGTGACAGCGTTCCTGGAAAGCTTCTTCGCCCGCTATGTGGAGTATGATTTCACGGCCGCGCTGGAAGAAAAGCTCGACAGGATTTCTGCCGGCGAATTGGACTGGAAAGACGTTCTGCGCGAATTCTGGACCGAGTTCGTCGCCAAGATCGACGAAACCAAGGAACTGCGCGTCACCAATGTGCTGGATGCGCTGAACGAGGAACTGGCACCGCTGGTCTTTCCCAAGCGCGAAGACGGATCTGATCCACGCATCTGCCAGGTTTGTGGCACCGGTCAGCTTTCGCTCAAACTTGGCAAATACGGCGCATTCGTCGGCTGCTCCAATTATCCGGATTGCAATTTCACGCGCCAGTTGACCTCAGACGGGAACGGGGCTGATGCTGCGGCCTCGAATGAGCCATCGCAGCTTGGAACAGACCCGCTGACGGGCGATGAGATCACGCTGCGCTCTGGCCGGTTTGGTCCCTATGTCCAGGCAGGCGACGGCAAGGAAGCCAAGCGCGCCAGCCTGCCCAAGGGCTGGACACCGGATAGCATCGACCTGGAAAAAGCGCTTTCTCTTCTGTCGCTTCCTCGTGATGTGGGCCAGCATCCGGAGTCCGGCAAGATGATTTCCGCCGGCATCGGACGTTACGGGCCATTCGTTCTGCACGATGGCACCTATGCAAACCTCGAATCGGTTGAGGATGTCTTTTCCATTGGTCTCAACCGCGCCGTCACCGTGCTGGCTGAAAAGCAGTCGAAAGGTGGGGGTCGTGGACGCACGGCGACCACAGCGCTCAAGGAGCTTGGAGACCATCCCGATGGCGGCGCCATCACCGTGCGTGATGGCCGCTACGGACCCTACGTCAATTGGGGTAAGGTGAACGCCACGCTGCCGAAAGGCAAAGATCCTCAATCGGTGACACAGGAAGAAGCGTTGCAGCTCATTTCCGAGAAGGCAGGCAAGGGCAAACCGAAAAAAGCTGCGCCCAAAAAAGCTGCCAAGAAGAAAACCAAGAAAGAGTGACCGTGAGCAAAAAGCCGCGAAACAGGATTGAAGGCTCAGGACCAAAGCGCGGCTCCGAGGATGCTTCTGTTGGTCGGGAGCCAGAATTCCGCCACGGTGAAGTGCCGCCCCGTGAGGTCATCTTGCGGTTCATCGCCGAGCATCCCGAAAAGGCTTCCAAACGTGAACTCTACAAGGCTTTCGGCCTGAAAGGTGGAGCACGTATTGAACTGAAGGATTTGCTAAGGGACTTGGAAGACGATGGCCTGGTGGAGAAGCGCCGAAAAACGCTCGTCAGACCTGGCGCACTTCCCCCCGTGACCGTTCTCGACATTACCACCAGAGACAGCGATGGCGGTCTGCTCGCTCGGCCCGCAGAATGGCTGGAAGACGGTGTGGCCCCGGCCGTCACCGTCCGTCAGTCCCCTTCCAACGGACGGAAGAAAACGCCGGCTGCCGGCATTGGCGACAGAGTTTTGGCCCGCATCTTTCCCAGCAAGGACAAAGACGGGCCGGCCTATAGCGCGCGCATCATCAAGGTCATCGACAAGCGGAAAAACGCAACGATGGGTGTCTTTCGGGATATGCCGGGCGGTGCGGGGCGTATTGTACCCATTGAGCGGCGCGGCGACGAACTGACGGTCGATCCGGAATTCATCGGAGACGCAAAAGACGGCGATCTCGTCGAGATCGAGACAACACGCATCGGGCGTTATGGCCTGCCGCGCGCCAAGGTCCTCTCGGTCATCGGATCGGTCGCATCGGAAAAGGCAATCTCGATGATTGCCATTCATGCACACGGAATTCCCCATATATTCCCGGACAGCGTGATCCGGGAAGCGGAAGAGGCCAAGCCTGCCGATTTCGTCAAACGTGAAGACTGGCGTTCCGTTCCGCTGATCACCATCGACCCAGCGGATGCCAAGGATCACGACGACGCCGTATTCGCCGAGGAGGATACCTCTCCGGACAATCCGGGCGGCGTCATTGTCACCGTGGCAATTGCCGATGTGTCCTGGTATGTCCGTCCGAATTCAGCTCTGGATCGCGAAGCGTTAAAACGCGGCAACTCGGTCTATTTCCCTGATCGCGTCGTGCCCATGTTGCCCGAGCGTATCTCCAACAACCTTTGCTCATTGCGCGAGGGCGAAGACCGCCCTGCCCTTGCCGTGCGCATGGTTTTCTCTCATGAAGGGCGCAAGGCAAGCCACACCTTCCATCGGGTGATGATGAAAAGCCTGGCCAAGCTTTCCTACCAGCAGGCCCAAGCCGCATTCGATGGAGAGCCGGACGATAAAACGGCGCCGATTCTCCAGAGTGTCCTAAAACCCCTGTGGCATGCCTACAAGATCATGGCCAAGGGCAGAGACCGCCGTCAGCCGCTCGATCTGGACCTTCCCGAGCGCAAGCTGCTTTTGAAGGAAGACGGCACCGTTGACCGAGTGTTCGTGCCGCCACGGCTTGAAGCCCACCGTCTGATTGAAGAGATGATGATCCAGGCCAATGTCTGCGCGGCCGAAACACTGGAGAAAAAGCGCCAACCGCTGATCTATCGCGTGCACGATGTTCCCTCCCTTGCCAAGCAGGAAGTGCTGCGCGAGTTTCTCGGCACGCTCAACATGAACCTCGCCAAGGGCGGAAATCTGCGCGCCAACCATTTCAACGGGATTCTTGCGCAAGCGCATGGCACACCGCATGAAACCATGGTGTCGGAAATGGTGTTGCGCTCGCAGAGCCAGGCGATCTACAGTCCGGAGAATATCGGTCACTTCGGCCTCAATCTGATGAAATACGCCCATTTCACCTCGCCGATCCGTCGATATGCGGACCTGATTGTGCATCGGGCGCTCGTTGGCGCGCTCGGGCTTGGTGAAGGTGCCATCACGCCAAAGGAAGAAGAGGCGCTGGACGATATTGCCGCGGAAATCTCCACCTTCGAGCGCCGCGCCATGGCTGCCGAACGCGACACCGTCGATCGTCTCGTTGCACACTATCTCGCCGGTCGGGTGGGGGAAGAATTTGACGGGCAGGTATCCGGTGTCACCAGGGCGGGACTTTTTATCGCATTGCCGCAATATGGCGCCGATGGTTTTGTACCGATCTCGACACTGGGGAGTGACTACTTCATATATGATGAAGCGCACCAGGCCTTGACTGGCGAAAAGACAGGTCTCGGATACCGGCTGGGGGATAGTGTGAGTGTTCGGCTCGCAGAAGCTGCCCCGCTTGCGGGTGCATTGAGGTTTGAAATGCTGAGTGAAGGCCGCAAAATGCCGACCGCCATACGATCCTTCCACAAATCCGGGAGGCGACCGAACAAGAAGCCGGGAACGCGTCCCAAACGCGGCCGCAGATAGGTAGAGATATGGAACGCCATGACTTCGTTGAAAACGTCGCCGCCAAGGAACCGCGGCCGCTGGGGCGCTCGATCAAGCGCGGCATTCTCAATACCTGCCCCGCTTGCGGCAGTGCGCGCCTCTTTCGCGCCTTTCTGAAGCCGGTCGACATCTGCCCTGCATGCGGCGAAGAGCTTTTCCATGAACGCTCCGATGACCTCCCGCCCTACCTCGTGATTGTTGTTGTCGGACACGTTCTCATGACGGCCTATATGTTGACGGACGCGATGATGCCGGATGCACTTTGGGTGCATCTCGTTGTGTGGGTGTCCTTGGCGATCCTCACTTCGCTTTTGACGATCCAGCCCATAAAAGGCGGCGTTATCGGCCTGCAATGGGCGCTTCGCATGCACGGCTTCGGCGACACGCCCGATCCGATCGAAGAAAACCGGAAACCGGGCAAGTGATGGACGTCGGGGTAAAGTCACGCCTGCCGGAGGCCGATCACCTGGCAAAATCCGGCGAGCACCCGAATATTGCACCCAAAGATGCGTCGACACTGATTATTCTGGACCGGTCTGGAGGCGGGATTCGCTTTCTCGCCGGGCGGCGAAGTGACAAACATGTGTTCATGCCGGGATTTTATGTCTTTCCCGGCGGAAGGCTAGATCGATCGGACCACTCGAGCCCAAGGGCAGACAGCCTTCATCCGGCTGTGGCGGAAAAATTGCTCCAGTTTTCCGGCAGGCGTATGAATCCACGCCGCGCCGAGGCTTTGGGTGTCGCGGCGATACGCGAAACCTTCGAAGAGACGGGACTTGTGATTGGTAAGCCCCAGCCTGCACAGCCAGGCAGGCTCGGTTTCCTGCCCTCCATCGCCCACTTGCGCTTTGTCGCCAGAGCCATCACGCCACCGGGGCGGATAAAGCGCTTTGACACACGCTTCTTTGCAGTCTTTGCCGATGAAGTTGATCTTGATCCGGCATCAGCCAAATCTAGCCACGAGCTGGAAAATCTGGAGTGGGTGCCATTGGCGGATTACAGCACAATAAAGGTACCGTCCATTACGCGCACCGTATTGGGTGATCTGGCCGAAACGCTTGACATTGCTCCAGCTTTACCTTTTGGAAGACCTGTGCCTTTCTACCATGTGCGACATCGGAGATTCTTCCGGGAAGAGCTTTGAGGACCGGGGATGGAAATATCAAATGCGCGGGAAAAGGCGCCAACGGAGAACATCCGTTGGAGATCGTTTATTGCAGCCTCGACCTCAGCCACAGCGGTCGGCCTTGCTATCGGCCTGGGATTGCCACTTCTCAGCATTATCCTTGAAAAAAGAGGAATCCCCTCAAGTCTGATAGGGCTCAACACGGCGATTGCGGGATTGGCCTCAATGGCCGCTGCACCATTGACGTCAAAGCTCGCACACCGTTTCAGTGTGCCTGCAGTGATGCTCTGGTCCGTGCTGATTGCGGCAATCAGCGCAGTCGGCTTCTACTACGCCAAGAGTTTCTGGGCCTGGTTTCCGCTACGTTTCACGTTCCACGGTTCGATTACCGCGCTGTTCATTCTGTCCGAATTCTGGATCAACGCATCCTCGCCACCGCACAAGAGAGGTTTTGCACTCGGGGTTTATGCAACCCTCCTTGCTATCGGCTTTGCGCTGGGACCGCTTCTCTTCTCGATCCTGGGCAGCGACGGCCTTCTGCCTTTTGCTGTCGGCAGCGTCATTATTTTGACCGCGGCGATTCCCGTCTTCGTCGCGCGGCGCGAATGTCCGGTCCTCGACGAGAAGCCCGGAAGCCATTTTATGCGCTACATCTTCCTGGTGCCAACGGCCACAGCTGCCGTCTTCATCTTCGGTGCGGTTGAGGCAGGCGGCCTGTCCCTCTTTCCCATCTATGCGACACGCGCGGGCTTTTCTGAATCCCAGGCTGCGCTCTTGTTGACGATGATGGGGGTCGGGAGCATGGTCTTCCAGATCCCCATCGGCGTGCTTTCAGACAAGATGCGGGACCGTCGCAGTCTTCTGTCCTTGATCGCTGTCGTTGGTCTGGCAGGATCGCTCACCCTGCCTATGCTCATAGAAAACTGGATCGTGACAGCTGTCGTGTTGCTCTTCTTCGGCGGATCGGTTGCCGGCCTATATACCGTCGGCCTCAGTCACTTGGGGGCGCGACTCACTGGTTCCGACCTTGCAGCAGCCAATGCGGCTTTCATTTTCTGCTATGCAATGGGAACGGTTGTGGGGCCGCAGGCCATCGGCAGTGCCATGGATGCCTTCGGGAAAGACGGATTTGCATGGTCAATTGCCGTGTTCTTTGGCATTTATGTGCTTCTATCGGGACTTCGTCTGATTTTCCGGCCGAAACGCTCTTGACTTTTCGAGCGCGATTTGTAGTTTCGCGCCAGAATTCGCCGTGGACCACAATCGGTTTGCCACGGCTTCATTTTTATTAGAGGCAAGACCACCATGGCGAAAGCAACAACGATCAAGATCAAGCTGCTGTCTACGGCCGACACCGGCTTCTTCTACGTTACGAAGAAGAACAGCCGCACCATGACCGAAAAGATGACAAAGACCAAGTACGATCCGGTCGCGAAGAAGCATGTCGAATTCAAGGAAGCGAAGATCAAGTAACAACTTGATTATTTCTGATCGACTATGGGGGGCGCGCAAGCGCCCTTTTTTGTTGCCCATGCTTGATTGAAATAAAAAAGACCGCCTGTCGATAAAACAGGCGGTCTTGATAAGGGGCCGGCTGGCAGTGGTCACGGCACGAGGAAACCGGATTCCATTACCAACCGACCGACCCCACGACCCAGGAGATGCGGCGGACCTGAGCATCATGGGGTAAAGCTGAACGCTTGAGCGTCCCGTCTTGAGCCAAACATTCGCGCAAAACAGAAAAAAGATCAACGTTTTCTTAACTCTTCCAAGAAACATATGCGCAACACGGTTAATTTCACGAATTAAATCTTCCGACCAACGCATCGAGAGACAGTAAGTGTCTCTCTTTGACTTTGCCTTGGTCTCGACACAGCAACAGGTGTGCCGCCTCAAAACGAATGCGTCGATTTGTCCAGCCATGATACTGAAATGATTATAATAATCGTTTCCAAAAAAGCATCTGAAGGACTGAGACCAGCGGTGAAGGACATGGCAATTCGCCAACGGATAGAGTTCCAGTCCGTTCAGCGAGGCTGTTCTAGAGCCCGCCGCTGAAACTGAGGCACCAATCACAATTCGTTTGTGGATAAAGCTGCATTTATTCAGCAATTACAACGACTGACAGCCCCGCCGAGGTCACGCGGCTGCAGAAACGACCCTGTTGCGTCCGGCATTCTTGGCATCGTAAAGTGCCTTGTCGGCATTGCGGAGCATACCCTCCGGGCCTGCAACTGCACCGGCATTGGAGGCAATACCCAGAGATGCCGTCACCTTTAATGACAGGCCGATGCTCTTTACTTCAAAGGGCTGTGTTTCGATAGCCTCACGCAAGCGCTCCGCAATGGCAGCCGCCGCTTCCGAAGACGTATCGGGCATAACGACGACGAACTCTTCGCCACCGTAACGACAGGCCAGATCGGCGCCACGCACCGCAGCACGAATACGGTTCGCAAATTCGCGCAAGACCTCATCCCCGACATCGTGTCCATATGTGTCGTTGATCGTCTTGAACCGGTCGATATCGGTCATGCAGACCGAAAGCGCCCTTCCCCGTGCCGCCGCACGATCAAACAAGAGCTGGAAATGATTTTCCAGATAGCGGCGATTATTCAGCCCGGTGAGCGGGTCCGTCACCGCCAATTCAATCGTCTGGGCGACATCAGAACGCAGCTTTTCATTATAGCGCTTGCGCCTGATTTGCGTCAGGCTGCGGGCGATCAGTTCATTGGGATCGACCGGGCGCATAATATAATCGTTCACACCCAGGTCCAACGCTCGAACCACAAGATGTTCAGCGCCCTCGTCCGTCATCAGCAGCACGGGAATAAAGCGTGTGCGCTCCAGCGAGCGCAACTGCGAACACAACCTCAAGGGATCGTAGTCGTCAAAATTCGTATTGACGATAATGAGATCGAAGCTGCTGTCTGCCGCCTCGAAAAGCGCGGCCTGCGGATCAGACATGGTCGTCACATCTGCAATGGGGCGCAGGATCTTCAACACGCGCTCCTGGGAGCTGGCACGACCATCAACAAGCAGAATGCGGCCCGGTTCGTCATTGACCTTGTTATTGAGTGCGGACATTGCACCAAAGGAATGCGCCGTTTCCGCACGTATGCGCAGTTCGTCGCTCAAGGCCTTGAGCCTCAACAGGCTCTTCACCCGTGACATCAGTTGCAGGTCGTTGACCGGCTTGGTCAGAAAATCGTCCGCGCCCGCCTTGAGCCCACGCACACGGTCGGCTGGCTGGTCAAGCGCTGTGACCATCACCACGGGAATATGGGCCGTGCGCGGATTGGCCTTCAACCGCTCGCAAACTTCAAACCCATCGATACCCGGCATCATAATATCCAGAAGCACGAGATCGACCTGCGTCCTAGAGCAGAGATCCAGCGCATCAAGACCATTATCCGCCGTCAGAACGTCGAAATATTCTGCAATGAGCCTCGCTTCAAGAAGCTTCACATTGGCTGGAATATCGTCAACGACTAAAATGCGCGCTGTCATATTTTATCTCTCGCTCAGGCGTCGCCGAGGTAAGTTTTGATTGTTTCCAGGAACTTTGGCACGGAAATTGGTTTCGAAACGTAAGCTTCGCAGCCTCCCTGCCGAATGCGCTCCTCATCGCCTTTCATGGCAAAGGCGGTGACAGCAATCACCGGTATCGTATGAAGGTCGTCATCTTCCTTGAGCCATTTTGTGACTTCAAGGCCGGAAACTTCCGGAAGCTGAATATCCATCAAAATGAGGTCTGGCCTGTGCTCACGCGCAAGGTCCAGCGCCTCCATGCCATTGCGGGTCTGAACTGTGGAATAACCGGACGCCTCGATCAGGTCTCTGAAGAGCTTCATATTGAGCTCGTTATCTTCGACGATCATCACTTTTTTCGTCATGCGACCGGCAACCTCCTGGTTCATTTATCCGAAATGCAAGGTAACCTAAGGACAAATACCGATGCGATTCCGACTTATTTCTTGTGAGATTAGACTCACTTAGTTGAATAAAAGGTAACTCGCGGAAACAAAAAATAGGAAGGATTGGCTTTTGGGTGAAGAAAAGCTGAGCGCGGAGGAAATAGCAATTGCCATTCTTGGGTGGTTAAGCACAGAATCAGACATGATGGGACGGTTTTTAAGTCTCAGCGGTCTGGAGGCGGAGGACATGCGCGCACTTGTATCGGACAGGGGGTTTCAGGCCGGCCTGCTGGATTTCGTGATGGCGCATGAACCCAGCCTCCTAGCCTTTTGCAGCGCCTACGGTCTGTTGCCCGAAGAAGTGAACGCCGCCTGGCAGAAGCTTTCAGGCCCAGTCTATGGAGGAACCGGAGCATGAAAACGGTCGGTCTCGAAAGCGTAACATTGTCAGGACGACCGGTTATCATCAGCGATGTCGACGATGTCGTTCTGTCCTTCATCGATCCCTTCCAGCGATTTTTGGAGGCAAATGCACTCCGTTTTCTCCCCCGTTCATTTCGCTTGACCGGAAACATCGTGCGCGCATCGAATGAAGAAGCGATCGACGAATTGGCTGTGCGCAAAATGCTGCACGACTTTTTTGAAGCGCAGGCTGATTGGCAACTGCCGTTCGATGACGCGCCAGCCACGCTCGAGCTCCTGGCGAAGGACGCGGACGTCATATTCCTGACGGCAATGCCACCCGGTTTTCTCAATCAGCGAAGAGCGCTGCTCGACACGCTTGGATTTCATTATCCGCTTGTGGCCACGCTCGAACCAAAGGGACTGGTCGCGGCACGAATCATGGGTGCCTCACCTTCAAAGTCGGTGTTCATTGACGACATGGCCCACAATGTGATCTCCGTGGGTGACCACCTGCCGGACTGTCTGTTAATCCATATGCCGCCGGATAGCCCTGTCCACGCAATGGCACCCAAGGCAGACAACGGTGCCGTAATCGCCCGCAGTTGGACCGAGGCAAAAACACACATCATCGGCCATTTCGGCATTACTGAAACACCACCAATCCAGGCCATCACAAACGCGTAGCCGCCGAGCGCATGCTGTCTATTTGTGGCCTCCTCGGATCCCGCAGCTTCACAAAAAGCTGGATCATGATACAGTCCACTGTGTGCATGTTCACTTTTAGTTCTATTAAATCCGGGCTGCCATGACGGACGCAAGGTTCCTATGCAGAGACTGTCTCGAATACCAGCCAGCGACAACCAAGCGTTGCCGGTATTGCGGAAGCCCGCGTCTCCTGAACCATCCCGAGCAGAACGACCTGACGCTCGCCCATATTGATTGCGACGCTTTTTACGCCTCGGTCGAGAAACGGGATAATCCCGAACTCGCCGACAAGCCGGTCATCATTGGTGGCGGCAAACGCGGTGTGGTTTCCACGGCCTGTTATGTGGCCCGCATAAATGGCGTTCGTTCCGCCATGCCGATGTTTAAAGCGCTGGAGCTTTGCCCAGACGCCGTCGTCATAAAACCGAATATGGAAAAATATGCAAAGGTGGGGCGCGAAGTTCGCCAACTCATGCAGGAACTGACCCCGCTGGTCGAACCGATTTCAATCGACGAAGCCTTTCTGGAACTCAAAGGCACGGAGCGTTTGCACCGGGACCCTCCGGTGCGCGTATTGGCCAGACTTGCCAATCGCGTAACAAACGAACTGGGCATCACCATTTCCGTCGGCCTTTCCTACTGCAAATTCCTGGCCAAGGTTGCATCGGACCTCGAGAAGCCGCGCGGATTTTCCGTCATCGGCAGAGCGGAAGCGCCAACATTTCTTGCCGATAAGCCGGTCAAACTGATCTGGGGTGTCGGTCGCGCCTTTGAGCAGACGTTGGCGCGCGATGGCATCACAAAAATCGGCCAGCTTCAGACCATGGAAGAAACCGATCTCATGCGCCGCTACGGCGTCATGGGCAAGAGGCTCTACCACCTCTCACGCGGGCAGGACAGCCGCGACGTTCACCCATCCTCCGGCGCAAAAAGCGTTTCGGCCGAAACAACCTTTTTTGACGACATAGACGACAAGAAAGAACTGACAGGACACCTGCGAACGCTGAGCGAAAAAGTCTCTCGCCGGCTGAAAAAATCCGGTTATGCCGGACTGACTGTCACGTTGAAGCTGAAAACAAAGGACTTCAAATCCCGCACCCGCAATTTGACGTTGGAAAGCCCGACCCAATTGGCGGATAGAATATTCCGCGCTGGTGAACTTATGCTCGCCAAGGAGCTGGACGGCACAAAATTCCGCCTGATCGGGATTGGCGTGTCGACACTGAGCTCTCCGCAATTGGCCGATCCCCATGATTTGGTCGATCTTGACGCCGGCAGACGGGCTGCTGCGGAGGCAGCCATGGATTCGCTTCGTGACAAGTTCGGCTTGAAAAGCATTGAAACCGGTTACACTTTCCGCGCGCCGCCCACGAAGCCCGCTCAAAAAAGTTGAACCCTTGGGAAATTCAGGCAAATATTCTTTAATCTATCCCCGTTATTGTCTCAAAATAACGAGTATTAAAGGTGTCCCATGCGTATTCTGCCAGTATTTGCGGCTTCCCTCCTTTGCTTTACGGCACTGAGCGGTCACGCCGAGGCCGGAACAGGTCAGGCCCTTCAGATCATTGTATCGAAAGACTTGCAACGGGTAACAGTCTACGATGGACTGGACGTGGTTGCGCAGTCGAAAGTCTCCACGGGAAAACCAGGCCACACGACCCCATCCGGCATCTTCTCCATCCTGGAGAAACGCAAGTTTCACCGCTCGAATATTTATAGCAACGCGCCGATGCCCTGGATGCAACGCATCACATGGTCCGGTGTTGCGCTTCACGAATCCAATAGCGTACCCGATTATCCCGCATCCCATGGCTGCGTACGGTTGCCTGCCGCATTTGCCAAAAGCCTCTTTGAGATGACGGAACGCGGCGCACACGTGATCATTTCTGATGCTGAGGTGACGCCGCAGCTGTTAAGCGGAAGCGCATTGCCGAAGCCGCAGATTGAAGAAGCCGTTCCCATGGTCAGCGACGCTCCATTGCGAGCCTCGATCGGTTCGTCAAGCAACGAAACCGTCGAAGTGGCCATGAATGATCCGAATCCGGAATTGGGCGTCAAGCAGGAAGCGCAGCGCGATCCGATTTACATCCTGATCACCCGCACAAGCGAGCGCGATCGCGTCGCTGAAATTCAGGAGCGCCTGAATGCGATCGGTTACGATGCCGGGACAGTAGACGGTATCCTTGGCCGCCTTACTCTTCGGGCCATCAACGATTTTCGCACCGTTTATCAGTTGACCCCGGGTAAGGGTCTTGACGACGATTTCGTCGCGGCTCTCGCAGCTCGCGACTTGAAGGGACCGATCGCAAACGGGCGGGTGATGATCCGCGAGAACTTCAAGGAAATCTATTCAGCCGGCGTTACGATCGACGAGCCCCAGAAAGCGCTCGGTACACATTTCATGGAGGCCCGCGACGTTTCACCGACAGACGGGACAGTCAATTGGTACGGCGTTTCGCTGGCTAACCATCTGAGCACCCGCGAACAGGCGCGCATGGGCATCATAGAGCAGGCCGACGATCCTGCCTTCAACAGCGCAACGAATGCGCTAGCGCGCATACATATGCCTGAAGAGGCCCGCAAAAAGATCGCAACTCTGATGGGTGAAGGCTCGGCCCTCACGATCACCGACACCGGCCATCAGCCTGAGACCGGACTGGGAACAAATTTCATCACGCTCACCCGGAAAGCTCCGCAAAGCTGACCTGGATCGCGCCGCAAGAGATTGATTGCGGCTCAAACCAGCTCGACGTCGAGAACACCATTCGTTGCTTTCATGGCCGCCGCGATTTCTGGTGAAATCCTGTAGCGGCCGGGCAACTCCACCTCGATTTCGCGCTGTCCTTCCTCCTTGATCACAATGAAAGACACAGTGCCGTCGCCCTTGGCATTCAGATGGTTTGCAAGCGAGCGTAAGGGGCCGGAGTCACGAACATAGACGCGCAAAGCCTTCTGCATTTCAACTGATTTCGCTTCCAGCGACTGCAGTGTTTGGATACGCAGGCCTATCCCTTCCGGCCTCTCGTCTGCGGTCACTGTCAAAACCAGCGATTTGCCCGGCTCCAGAAGATCACGGTATTGGTTGAGCATTTCCGAAAACAGAACGGCCTCAAACTGGCCGGAGGAATCCGAGAAGGTCACGATACCCATCTTGTTGCCGGTTTTCGTTTTCCGTTCCTGTTTGGAAACCACCGTTCCGGCCAAACGCCCCGCCCCGGCCCCTTGACGAACCGCCTGCGAAAACTCGCCAAAGGTTTGAACGCGCAACTTCGCGAGCAGCTCCCTGTAGGAATCCAGCGGATGCGCCGACAGATAAAACCCGAGCACCTGAAATTCCCGGAGAAGCTCTTCTGACGGCAAAAGCGGTGTATAGTCGGGAAGGCTGATCTTTTCCGGCCCCGTCGCTGCACCGCCGAACATGTTGAACTGCCCGCTGGAGCGTTCTTCACTGGCGCTTTGCGCATAGCCCAAGATGCGCTCGATGCCGCCCAGCAAGGCCGCCCGGTTTATTCCGAAACAATCAAGCGCACCGGCGCAGATCAGGCTTTCGAGAACGCGCCGGTTGATCATCTTCGGATCGATACGCAGGCAGAAATCCTCAAGCGAGGCAAACGGTTTATCACCACGCACAGCAACGATATGTTCCACGGCGGCGTCACCAACACCCTTCAGTGCGGCCAGCGAGTAATAAATCCGGTTCTCGCCCGTCTCGAAATGACGGAACGATGTCTGCACGGACGGGGGAATGACCTCAATGCCCAGCCGGTTCGCATCCTGGCGGAAATCGTTCACTTTCTCGGTGTTGGCCATATCAAGCGTCATCGACGCTGCGAGAAACTCGACCGGGTAGTGCGCCTTCATGTAGGCGGTCTGGTAGGATACGATCGCATAAGCCGCGGCGTGCGACTTGTTGAAGCCGTAATTTGCAAATTTTGCCAACAGGTCGAAAATCATATCCGCCTGTGGCTTGGAAACGCCGTTGGCGACTGCACCGTCCACGAAGCGCGCCCGCTGCTTGTCCATTTCCTCCTTGATCTTCTTGCCCATCGCGCGGCGCAACAGATCGGCCTCGCCGAGCGAATAACCGGAAAGCACCTGCGCAATCTGCATCACCTGTTCCTGATAGACGATCACGCCTTGTGTCTCAGCCAGCAGGTAATCGATCTTGGGATGAATGGAGGCGATTTCCTCTTCGCCGTGCTTGCGCGCATTATAGACTGGGATGTTTTCCATCGGCCCCGGACGGTAAAGCGCCACCAGTGCAATAATATCCTCGATGCGGTCAGGCCGCATGCCTATGAGGGCCTTGCGCATGCCCGCACTTTCCACCTGGAACACGCCCACAGTCTCGCCTCTGGAGAGCATTTTGTAGGTCAGTTCATCATCCAGTGGAAGACCGGCAAGATCGATCTTGATGCCTCTCTTGGCCACGAAATCAACGGCTGTCTTGAGCACGGTCAGCGTTTTCAGACCGAGAAAGTCGAATTTCACCAGCCCCGCCTGCTCAACCCACTTCATGTTGAACTGGGTTACCGGCATGTCCGAGCGCGGATCGCGATACATTGGCACAAGCTGCCAGAGCGGGCGGTCGCCGATCACGATGCCGGCTGCGTGCGTGGACGCGTGTCGATAAAGGCCTTCAAGCTTCTGGGCTATGTCCAGAAGACGGCCCACGACCGGCTCTTTTTCGGCCTCTTCAGCAAAGCGCGGTTCTTCTTCGATCGCCTTGTAGAGCGGCGTCGGGTTGGCGGGATTGTTCGGCACCAGCTTGCAGATCTTGTCGACCTGGCCGTAAGGCATCTCCAACACGCGACCAACGTCACGCAGGGCCGCACGCGCCTGCAACGACCCGAAGGTGATGATCTGCGCCACCTGTTCACGTCCGTACTTCTTCTGGACATAACGGATGACCTCGTCACGCCGGTCCTGGCAGAAGTCGATATCGAAGTCAGGCATCGATACACGTTCCGGATTGAGGAAACGTTCGAACAGCAGCGAAAAGCGCAACGGATCGACGTCCGTTACAGTCAACGCATAGGCAACCAGCGAGCCGGCACCCGAACCACGGCCCGGCCCCACCGGAATACCATGCTCCTTGGCCCATTTGATGAAGTCCGAGACGATCAGGAAGTAGCCCGGAAAACGCATGCGCTCGATAATCCCGAGCTCAAATTCCAGCCGCTCCTGATAATCTTGCTCGGTAAAGCCTTCAGCAAGACCGAGATGCGATATTCGCGCCCTCAGACCGTCGACTGCCTGCCGGCGCAGTTCCGCAGTTTCGGCCCGTTCCGCCTCCTCCGGATCATCAGATGCACCCGTGAAGCGCGGCAGGATCGGCTTTCTGGTCTTGAGCAGGAACGAACAGCGTTTGGCAATCTCGACCGTGTTCGCCGTGGCCTCCGGTAAATCTTCGAAAAGCGCCATCATGTCTTTCCGGCTCTTGAGATAATGATCGGGCGTCAAGCGGAAGCGGCGATCATCGGAAACAATGGCATTATGAGCGACAGCCATCAAAGCATCATGTGCATCAAAGTCGTCGGGCTTCGGAAAGAACGCCTCGTTCGTGGCAACGAGCGGCAAATCGGCATCATAGGCGAGTGAAATAAGCGCTGCCTCGTGGCGCCGGTCATAACCCGCCTGCCTTTGCAGTTCGACATAAAGCCGGCCCGGAAAAACAGACGCAAGCGATTGCAAGGCCTCACGCGCAAGCTCGGAATTGCCGGCGCGCAAAAATCTGTCCACTGGCCCGGAGGACGCCCCCGTCAGGCAAATAATACCATCGGTCCCCTCTTGAAGAGCGGCGAGCGAAACACAGGGTTCTTCATTGGCCTCACCCTGCAGATAGGCCCGGCTGACGAATTCGACCAGACGCGCATATCCGCCTTCATCCTCGGCGAGCAGAACCAGAGACGGCTTCTTCTCGAGCGTGGAACTGCCTCGTCGATCCCCCTCCTTTGCATATCCCATATCAACCGAGAGCTGACATCCGATAATCGGCTGCACGCCATCGCCAACAGCCTTTTGCGCAAATTCAAGAGCAACAAAGAGATTGTTTGTGTCGGTAATCGCAATCGCCGGCTGGTCATCGGCGACCGCAGCCGCCAGGATCTTCTTCAGAGGCAGCGCACCCTCCAGAAGCGAATAGGCGGAGTGAACCCGAAGGTGAACGAAGCCCGGACCTTTTTCGCCCGAACCGTCTGCCTGAGTATCTGTCACAATTTCCGCCATCTATACGCCCTCGCCTAACACATGCGAGTCGCCATTGTCCGCGTGATTGCAGCCAAGTCCAGACGGAACCCGGAACAAACCGAATTCCGGTTGTCCAGTTCACAAAATTAGAGCGCCAGAACGATAACCGAAAGCGAGGCGATGAACAAAGTTACAGAGGCAAAAGCTGCTGCGTCGCGCAAAACTTCAAGCATTTCTATCTCCTTTTCCTATATTGATCCCTTTTTGTTCTATTTTTGTTTTCCTGTCAACGAAAAAATCCCCGCCACCTGTGATGTCCAGTTTCACAAGGAAGCTGACGTCTTCGGTCTGAGGCTATAACGCTTTTCAGGAGAACGGATTTCCGAAAACCGAAAGCCCAACGCCAAGCAGCGCGGCGTCGGGGTCTCAACGGGATGATCGTGTTGCAGACACGCCACCGCCTGTCTCAGGCTTCCGGGCGGATGCGGTAAACACCAACATAAAGAGCAGGCAGGAATAGCAGCGTGATCAGCGTTCCAATAATGATGCCTCCCATCATGGCGTAGGCCATCGGTCCCCAGAACACTTCGCGCGCAATGGGTATCAACCCGAGGCTTGCGGCAAGCGCAGTCAGCATGATTGGCCGCAATCTGTGCAGTGTGGCGTTCACGACAGCATCCCAGGGCGCCTCACCGGCTTTGCGCAGATCCTCAATCTGAACAATGAGGATGACCGAGTTGCGGATGAGGATGCCAATGAGTGCAAGGACCCCCAGGATCGCCACGAAGCCGAGCGGTGCGCCGCTTGGCAGCAGAGCTGCGACAACACCGATCAGTCCAAGCGGGGCAACCGCCGTCACCAGGAAAAGGCGTCCGAAACTCTGCAGTTGGATCATCAGCACCGTTGCCATGATAAACAGCATGACGGGTACAACGGCGATAATGGGAGCCTGGGATTCCTCACTGTTTTCCACGACACCGCCCGTGTCAACATGATAACCAGCTGGCAGCGAAGCCGCAAAGGCGTTCACCGTGGGTGCCAGATCTTGAACCACATTCACGGGCTGGCGGTCACTCTCCACTGACGCGGCCACGTTGATCGTCGGCAGGCGATTGCGCCGCCAGATCACAGGCAGTTCGTCCGTGTATTCAAATCTGGCGATGGACGACAATGGAATGGACACACCGCTCGCATTCGGCAATTGCAGGTTTTCCAGAGTGTCGATCGACATGCGCTCTGCCTGCTGCGCCCGCACCTCGACATTGATCAGATAGGTGGCATCGCGCAATTGCGTGACCGTCATCCCTCCGACGACACCATTGAGAGCCGTGGCAATGTCTTTGGAGCTGACACCGAGCTGATGAGCACGATCCTGCAGAACATCGACCTTGACGACACGGCTGGTGCTGCCCCAATCATAGACAATCTTACCGAGATTGGGATTGGCCTGAAGCTTGGTTTTCAGCTCCATCGCATACTGTCTGACCTTCTCCTCATCCCTGCCGCTGACACGATATTGAACGGGCCGCCCCACCGGAGGACCAAGCTCCAGCAATTTGACCAGCGCATCCGTGTTCGGAAACCGGGTATCCAGATAGTCCTGAAACACCCTCTTCAGCCTGTCGCGCACCTCGATATTCTTTGTGATAACCACGACTTCGCCGCGAAACGGCGCCGCTGGAGGAACATCGACGGTCAACACAAAACGCGGCGCTCCACTCCCGACATAGGTCGACCAATGTTCCACACCCTCATTGCCCTGGAGCATTTCCTTTTCGAACTCTGCGATCTGGGCATTGGTTTCATTGATCGAAGCATTTTGCGGCAATGTGAAATCGATCAACAACTCAGTGCGTTCTGAGGAGGGAAAGAACTGCTGCTGAACGAACGTCATCCCATAAAGTGATACCGCAAAGACCGCGACCGTGACGGCCACCGTCAACCAGCGGAACTGCATGCAAATGATCAGGACACTTTTGAAACCGCGCATCAAGAAGGATTGGTGACCCTCCTCATGATGTTTCTTCCATTTTTCGGGCAGAATGGTCACGCCGATCAACGGCGTGAAAAGAACGGCGACAATCCACGAAATCAGCAGCGAGACCGATATGACAACAAACATTGTGAATGTGTATTCGCCGGCAGCGCTACTGTTGAGCCCGATCGGAATGAATCCGGCTGCCGTTACAAGCGTGCCTGTCAACATGGGAAACGCAGTTGAAGTGTAAACAGCGGTGGCAGCTTTCCTGAGAGGATCACCGGCCTCAAGACGAGCGACCATCATTTCAACGGCAATCATCGCATCATCGACCAGAAGTCCGAGCGAGATAATCAACGCACCCAGCGAAATACGCTGAAGAGTAATACCGGTATATTCCATCACCATGAAGGTCAGCGCGAGAACGAGCGGAATGGCGATCGCCACCACCACGCCAGCACGCATGCCAAGGCTGACGAAGCTGACGATCAAAACGATCACCACCGCCTCGAAAAGCGCTCTGGTGAACCCCGAAACCGCATCTTCGACCACCGCCGGCTGGTCCGCGACGAGGTGGATATTCACGCCCACCGGCAAGGTTTGTTCGAACGCCTTCAGCCGCTCGTCCAGCGCCTTGCCGAAGTCGAGCAAATTGGCCCCGGGCTTCATGCCCACCGCCAGCGCAATTGCACGCTGACCATTGAACCGGAAAAGGCTTGTGGGCGGATCCTCATACCCGCGGGTCACCGTTGCAACGTCACTCAACCGGAAGAACTGATCGTTGATATGAAAATTGATATTTCTCAAACTGTCTTCAGATGAAAACTGTCCCGTGACGCGAACGGCAATCCGCTCGGGGCCGGAATCCAGCACACCCGATGGCGTAATCGCGTTTTGCTCTTGCAGCGCTGTCAGCATCGCCTGTTGATCGAGACCAAAAGCGGCCAGCCGGCGGGGCGAGAACTCGAGATAGACCACCTCATCCTGTGCGCCCAGAATATCAACCTTGCCGCTATTGGGCAGAGAAAGAACCTCCGAGCGGGCATCTTCCACGTAATCCAGCAATTGCCGATAGCTCAACCCGTCACTTGTGAAAGCGTAAATATTTCCGAAGACGTCACCAAACGTATCCTGATAGAACGGCCCGATGACACCTTGCGGAAATGTCGCGGTAATGTCGTTGATCATGTTGCGGGCACGAAACCATACATCCTGAACGTTGCTCGACTTCGTGTCCGCCAACAGATTGACCATGATGGTCGATTTGCCGGCCATCGACATGGATTTGGTATAATCCAGTTCGGGCAGTTCCTGCAGCTTCTTCTCGATCCGGTCGGTCACCTGATCGGTAATTTCCTGTGCCGTGGCGCCCGGCCACTGCACCTGGATCACCATGGTCTTGATGGTGAATGACGGGTCTTCTTCCCGTCCGAGATTGACAAAGGAGAATGCGCCCGCAAGAACGGCCACCAGCATGAAATACCAGACGAGCGAGCGGTGATCGAGCGCCCAGTCGGAAAGATTGAATGACTTTCTCATTGATCTAAGCTTTCTAACCGCGAGACCTTCTGCCCGTCAGTCAATGAATGAATTCCTGCAATGGCAACGGCATCGCCGGCATGCACGCCGTTGAATATCTGGTAATAGCCCTTACCCCTATCCTCGCCGTCCACTGGGACTTTCGAAACCGTGCCGGTCTCTTCATCCAGTTTCCACACGAAAGCCTTGGCGTTTTCGAGAAGAATCGCATTGGAGGGGACAATCATGGAAGGTTCTGACAGTGTTTCAGTCGCTGACACTGTCACTGTGGTTCCTATGCGAAAATTTTCGGGCGGGTCGCCCAGCGATATTTTGACCCTCACCGTATGTGTGAGCTTATCTGCGTCGGGGGCAATTTCCCGCACTGTGCCAGTGACGGCTTTATCAGGCTGCAGGACAGTCGCGACGGAAAATGTATCGCCCGGCTTTATCAGCGCCTGCACATCCTCGGGCACATCAACGACAGCATCGCGCAAATCCAGCCGCGCAATGGTGATCGCTGGCGCGCCGGCATTTGCAGTTTCTCCGATTTCGATATTCACTGCAGTCACGATGCCATCATAGTCGGCCACCAGCGTGGCATAGCCCATTTGCTCACGCGCCTTTTCCAGCTGCGCGTTGGCACTTTCCAGTTGGGCATTGGCCGCTTTCAGATTTTCGGTCGCCGTATCGAGTTGTGCGGGGCTTGCAAATCCTTCTTCAGAAAGAAGTCTGGCCCGCTCTGCAACCGCTTCAGCATTCGTAACCTGTGATTTGGCGCTGGCGACAGCCGCTTCAGCCGAGCGGACGCCCAGTTCAAGCTGTTTGGTATCGAGCACCGCCAGAATGTCACCCTTGCGCACAATATCGCCCGTGTTCACATTCCTGGCCAACACCTGACCAGGAACCCGGAAGGCCTTCTGGGTGGAAATCTGTGCCTCGACTGTGCCAGGAAAAGCAATGGGGAGCGGAGTAAATGCCTTCACTGTCGCCGTCAGCACAGGACGTGCCTTGGCCTCTTGGAGAACATCGCCCTGCTCTTCGCAGCTTGAAAGGCTGATGAACGCAACCAGCCCTGCCAGACATCCGGCTACTTTGTAAGCTTTCATGGCTGTTCCTTTGAAACGGTCACTTCAAGACCGGGGCTCAAAAACGGCGTCCCACCACTCACAACAAGGTCGCCGGTCTCCAGTTGCCCGGTCACCACCGCCTGATCGTGGCTGTAAAAGAGCGCTTCAACTGGTTTCGGCGAAACTGTATGTGTCGACGCATCGAAAACCCAAACTGCGGCCTTTCCGGCATAATTCGACAGCGCCGAAGGCGGCAGCACAAAGCCGTGTATCGGTTTGCTTTCAACCTCGCCGGTCACCGGTGCGCCGAGATTCATACTCTCTGGAGGATCAATCAGATCGACCTTCAGCCGCACTGTGCCCGTGTTGCGGTTCACCGTGGGGGAAATCTCCGCAATCTTGGCCTTGGCGACAACGGACGGATCGGATGCCAGAAAAACCTTGGCGTTGTCTGCATTTGCCGCAGTCAGCACCGCCTCGGAGACATCGAACACTGCTTGACGCCGATCGTTTGACGCAATTGTCATAACAGGCTGGCCGGCCTGCACGACCTGACCGACCTCGGCATTGGTGCCAACGACCACGCCGTCTGCCCCCGCTTTCAAGTCGGCATAGGATCGATTTTCCCTGGCAATTTCCAGCTGGCTTTCGGCAATCGAAAGAGACGCCTTTGCCTGGTCTACGGCCTTTCCGGCATTGTCCAGTCCCGAGCGGGTCGTGAAACCCTTTTCAAAGAGAGATTGCAAACGATCAAGGTCCGATTGCGCGAGGCTGAGACCGGCGGCGGCTGACGCAACATCAGCCTCAGCTGCCGTAACGTTGGCATCCAGTTCACTTGTCCCAATCGTCGCTAGCAAATCGCCGGCCTTCACCCGATCGCCCGTCTGCACATGGCGTGCCGTGATTGTACCACCCACGCGAAAGGATATGTCGCGAGACATCGCGGCTTCGACTGTGCCAGTGACGCGCAAGGGTCGAACGGCATTGCCTTCTTCGACTCTGGTCGCAATCACGTTCAGCGTGTACTTGTCAGGGTTGGCGTCCTGATTGCTGTCGTCACCGCAGGATGAGACCAACAACGCCACCAACGGTAACGCGCCCAACGTCCAAAGCCGGCCTTTTTTTGGAAAAAAGGCTTTTGCCATTCTATTTACCCCGCGAATTCTGAACAATTGAAAGGAGCATAATACGAAAACACGACACTTGTTACCTGCCATATAAATTTGACTGACGCGTTAGTCAATGTTTTAGTGCGCCCAACTCTCCATCGAACACTTACGGCATGAGACTGACCAATGAAAGAAACAGGCAAACGCAGCGCACAGCGCACGCATCGCAGACGGGAAATTCTCAATCTTGCCTTCGACGAGTTTGTCGCCCGTGGCTACGCGGGCGCACAGCTGGAAAGCGTTGCGGCGAAAGCCGGCATCACCAGAGGAACCATCTACTTTCATTTCAAGTCCAAGGAAAATCTGTTCGAGGAAGTCATTCGCCACGTCGTACCGCCGGATATCGAATCGCAAGCCGATAGAATCACAAGATCGAGTGCCAGCGCCATTGAAAAAATCCGCACCCTGATGCGTTTTGTTTATGAAACGCTGGTAGAGGACCCGCGCCACCGCGACATTGCAAAGCTGATTGCAGCAGAAGGCGACGCATTTCCCGAACTGCTGTCACAATATGAAACCGCTTATCTCACCCCGATTATTGAAAGTCTGCAAAACGTGCTTGATTCCGGCATGGCAGCGGGCGAATTCGCGCCCGCCAAGGCCCGGTATCTTGCTGAAATCATAGCAGCCCCGGCTTTGACGCTGGCCCTTCACTACGGACTTCTCGGTAAACTCGGCCCACCCATCGACGCCAAGATCTTTCTGGACGAGCACCTGAACCTCATTTTGCCCGGCTTGATCAGCGGAATGCATGTCTGACTGTCCAAGCTCATCCATTTCCCGTGATATTGAGAGAACATGGGCTGGGTGTTGCACCAGCCCCGTTATGTTTTGCGCCATGATCTACTGTTTCAAGGGCGCGCACACGCTTTGCGAGACAAGACTTGCGCTTTCCTCGAAGAGCGGCGCTGTCGGCGCAAGGCGTCGAACAAGTGCCACGACTTGATTGGAATGCACCTGCACCGGTTCACCAGCCTCGATGGTGGGCATATCCCCCTTGTAGACCGTTATCGACAGTGTGCCAGATCCCATCAAAGACCCAACATAAGCATTGTCCGTGTTGCCATCAAAAACGGAAAGCGAGCCGTAGTTGTCAGCTTTGGGTGCCGATATCTGCATCGGTCCGTCGGATAGGTCGATCAGGCACAGCGCATAAGATAGATCCGGTGAGGCGCGCACCACCGGCTGAACCTCCGGTTCAACACGTGGCGCAGCATACCAGGTATTGAACTTGACCCCTTTTGACTCCAGCAACGAAATTGCCTTGTCCTCGATAATATAGGGCAATGCAAAGAGGACGAGAAAATGGGTTGCCGCAAAGGCTGCCACAAAAATAACGAACCCAACGAGTTTCTTGCGAGCAAAGATATTCATCACTCCGCCTCCCCCTGACATGAAAGCTTGCTGATCTTTGGCCCAATGAGATGCTGCTCGGGCTCGGCGAGAAATTGCGGATCGGGTTGATAGATGCGCATGGTCACGTCAAAGCTCCCCGCATTGCGTGTCGATATCCAGCTTTCTCCGTCCTTCTCCGGCTGACGAGATGAAAGTATGGTAGACCAAGGCCCCTCCGAACCACCAGACGCAGCAGCATTAGTCGCATCAAATGTCAAATGCCCGTCATCGTTCTTTGGCAGGTAACCGGTTCTGTCATAGACGGTAAAAGACCACCATTTTCCTGGCAAAGGCCCGGTCTCGAGCCTGTAGTCGCACTTCTCGGTCAGCCTCTCGCCTTTCTCATCCTTTGCCTTGATGAAATAGACTGCTTCCGTGCGGCGAAGCGCAAAGAGGCCGTAGAGCGCCACCCAGGCGCGGGTGTATGGGTCGGCCGCCTCGGTCCCAATCAGCCAATCGCTTCGCCAACCATTGACATTGACCTGGTGACCCCACCCTGACACGCCGGTTTGCAGTGTCAGATAAAACACCGCAGCCACGCCGCCACCCAAAGCGCCGACAATGGCACAGGCAGCCCAAATGAATGCATATCTCATAACGCCCCTCTCCCTATTTTCTCTAGTCTGTCCGGCTTAGGCTCGTTCCGGCCAGAAATGATATTCATTTGCCGAGAGCCCGCCGCATCGCTGCGACCACGAGCCTCGGATAGGCTTGCGGCAAAGCTCGAACCAGCCAGTCAAGAACAACTGCCTCGCGCGTGATGACAATGCGCGAGCGGCCACGCTCCACCCCGTTCAAGATGATGGACGCAGCCTTCTCCGGCGACATTTTCAGGAGTTTCTCGTTGTAAAGTCGAAGCCGCTCTTCTGCTCGAATTCGCTCATCATCATCAAGAACTTCATCCTTCGGCTGCGCAGAATTGGCGATGTTGGTTTTCACCCCGCCCGGATGCACGACAACGACATGCACGTTGTGATCGGCCATCATCATTTCTGCTCGCAACGTCTCGGTGAATCCCCGAACCGCAAATTTGGAGCCGCAATAGGCTGAAAGCTCAGGCTGCGCCATCAATCCGTTGAGGCTTGATATATTGACAAGCGCACCCTCTCCACTTTCGATCAGAAGTGGGAGGAAAACACGTGTGCCATTGACGACACCCCAGAAATTGACATTCATTACCTTTTCAAAATGCTCAGGCCGCATCTCCAGAAAAGGCCGTGAACCAAGCGTGGTGCCGGCATTGTTATAAAGGTGGTGAACAACGCCATAATGCCACTTCACCGCTTCGGCGTATTCGGCAAAGGCCGATGCATCACCAACATCAAACGTACTGGCAAAAGACTCCGCACCGATCGTGCGCAGCATACGGTCGGTTTCGTCAAGACCAACAGGATCAATATCCGAAATGGCAACTCTGGCACCGCGTTCGGCAAGCCCCAGCGCCAAGGCCCGCCCGATCCCGGATCCGGCACCGGTCACGACCGCGACCTTTTCTCGAAAGACACTCAAGACGCGCGCTCCGTATTCTCCAGGATCAGTCCTGCCAGACGATCGGCGAAACGGTCGGCAATGTCATGCCCGGCACCCTGCAATATAACCATCCGCGCACCTTTGATGGCTGCGGCCGTTGCACGTCCTCCGCTTGGGTGAACCATCAAATCGCGATCACCGTGCACCACAAGCGTGGGCGCCTTGATCCGGGCAAGCGCTTCGGTCCGGTCGCCGGATTTGATAATGGCACCGATCTGTCGGGCAACACCCGCCTCAATATCGCCAACTGAACGATCCCAGGCCTTAGAGGCATAATCGGTGAGACGGCTCCTGCTTGACGGATATTTGCGCCCGCCAATGAGGCTCATCATATCCGCGAAAGCGCGGGCCGAAGCCTCACGAGAGGAAGAACGCCCCTTCATCAACTGCAGCATGGTGCGCATTGACGGCTGCCCAACGCGCCGCGCGCCCGTAGTGGAGAAGATCGAGGTTAAACTCAGCACCTTGTCGCCATGATGGCTCGCCAGGGCTTGTGCAATCATGCCACCCATTGACATGCCAACGATGTGAGCTGCTTGAATATGAAGGCTATCGAGCAGCAGCATGACATCGTCCGCCATGTCCTCAATGCGATAGCATCCATCCGGTGCCCGCCTGAGCATAATATCGAGCTTGCCAGGAACCGGCGTGTCCATGAAAGAGGATTTTCCGACATCGCGATTATCAAAAACAATGACCCTGAAGCCCCGTTTGGTCAAAGCATCCAGAAAGGACTGAGGCCAATAGGTCATATGCAGAGCCAAACCTGCAATCAGCACAAGAGGTTGGCCTTCACCAAACACGGAATAGCAGAGCCTCCTCCCGTCCGGCAGCGTACAGAATTCCTCCTTCATGCTGCCGCCTCTCGTTTGGAATTCGACGGCGGCGGAGAAAAATGCATATCCGCATCATCAATTCGACCCCGCTTGAAAAGCGCCGCGTCGCTAAAGTAGCTAAACGACATCACCCAGGGGTAGCCCTCGCCCTGTCGGGGCAGTCCGTCGACGGCGCGCTGAATATATCCTGCCCCGAAATCGAGCAATGGGCGCGTCTTCAATTGTCCGTCCGGTCGCTTCGCAACAGCCGACGCATATCCATTCTCACCCATATATTTCAGGAGCCGGCAGAGATAGGTCGTCAATAACCCGATCTTCAACGTCCATGATGAGTTCGTGTAGCCGATCGCAAAACTGAAATTGGGTACCCCATCAAGCATCATACCCTTGTAGACAAGCCGCTCCGACGCTTGCACCGGCTGACCATCCACCGTCAGCGAATATTTTCCGAACACCTGCACCTTCAAGCCGGTTGCCGTGATGATGATATCGGCAGCCACCGCTTCGCCCGACGTCATCCGGATACCGGTTCTGGTGAAACGGTCGATTTGCCCGGTCACAATGGAGGCTTTGCCTCCGCTTAAGGCCTTAAAAAGGTCGCCGTCGGGCACCGCGCAAAGCCGCTGATCCCAAGGGTCATAGGGCGGGTTAAAATGCACATCGATCGGATAATCGGCAGGCAGGTTGCGGCGAACCATGCCGCGGATCAGACGCCGCGCAGCATTGGGGAAGCGCTGGCAGAAGACGAAAAACCAGCGTTGTCGCAAAATCTGCCGCCGTCGTGAAATTGCATAAACCCATCTATTGGGCAAAAATCGCTGCAAGATCGTGGCCAAAGGGTCACGCGCTGGAACGGAAACCACATAAGTCGGCGTGCGTTGGACCTGGGTTACATGCGCGGCTTTTGCAGCAAGTGCCGGCAACAAAGTCACAGCCGTCGCGCCGCTGCCAATCACCGCGATGCGTTTACCGGCATAATCGAGGTCTTCCGGCCAAAATTGCGGATGGATGATTTTGCCTGCAAATTCGTCCTCACCGGGAAATTCCGGCCTGTATCCCTCAGCATAGTCATAATAACCGGCGGCTGAAAAAAGCCATCTGGCATAAATGACTGATCTGACACCGGTAACACTGTGCTCCACAGTCACCCGCCAGCAGGCCTCCTCGCTTTCCCAATCAGCCGCGATGACTGCATGGTTGTAGCGAATCTTCTGCTCCACGCCGTAACGCTGCGCAGTGTCGCGCAGATAAGCCAGGATTGCCCCTCCATCGGCGATCGCCGTGTCACTTTTCCAGGGCTCGAAATCGTAACCGAAGGTGAACAGATCAGAATCGGAGCGAATGCCAGGATAACGAAACAAATCCCACGTGCCCCCGGATACATCGCGGGCTTCCAAAATGAGGAGGCTCTTGTCCGGGAGATCAAGCGTGAGTCGACACGCGCAACCAATCCCCGAAAGCCCCGCGCCTATAATGAGAACGTCCAGCGGCGTCTCGCTCGTTCCATTCATATATCTCGTTCTCCTCACTCCGATCACGATCCAGATTGACATTCCGCAATCTCTTAAAGAAGATGCATATTGCACCATTCATTGACATTGGTTGGACAAAATGCACCAGACAACGCCCGATATACTGGAAATATTGCGGTCAGGTGCGGGGCGTTGCCTGGAAGCGCCGGAAGACTGGGTGGCGGACATCGACGCCGCTACAATCGGCGCTCTCGGCACAGATGATCCAGTGACCATCGCTTTGGTTTGTCAGGCGAACCGCAACAACATCGCCCATTGGGCAATGGCGACATACAACGCGCCCGGACAGCCCGTGCCGCCCAATCTGGGGCCGGAAATGTTGCGCGTGGCGCGTGAACAAGCGCGGCTCGGCGTGGATGATCTCGCCCTCAACGCCTATCGTGCCGGGCAGAACGCCGCCTGGTTGCGCTGGATGGATCTGGTCTTTGAACTGACAACGGATGCACAACAGCTGCGCGCGGTCCTCGATATCTCTGCGCGATCGATCAGTGCGTTCCTTGATGCCACTATTGCCGGACTGACCGAGCGCATTGAGCGCGAAAAAGTTGAGCTTTCGCAAGGATCTGCGGCTGAAAAGCAGGCAATGGTTGACACCATCTTAAAGCGTCGCCCAGTCGATCCGCGCCAAGCATCGCGCGTTCTCGGCTATCGGCTGGAGACACGCCATTCTGCAGCAATTCTGTTTGGTCCACCCGAGACCAGCGACACCGCTGCACTCAATCAGGCCGCAGTACGATTTGCACAGGAATGCGGCGGCGCATATCTGTTGATTGCCGCCGACCACGCCACATGCTGGCTGTGGCTGACCCGTCAACCGACACTGCAGATGGCCGAGGCAAACTGCCCGCCAGGTCTGCGCCTTGCGATCGGACCTGCAAGTTCTGGAATTGAGGGCTTTCGCGAAAGTCACGAGACCGCACGGCTTGTTCAAAGCTTTCTGGCATCAGCACCCGCTGCAAGGCGCGTCGCCGACTACGAGACCGTGCGTCTGATTTCGGTCATCACCCCGGACAGGCGCCTTCTGAAACGCTTCATCAACGACACACTCGGCGATCTCGCCAAAGCAAACCCGTCTACCAGGTCAGCCCTTCTCGCCTACTTGAAAGAGGGCTCCAATATTGCCGCCACAGCGGAAAGATTAGGCGTACACCGGAACACGCTGATGCGGCGAATCGGTCGTGCCGAAGATTTGCTTCCTGGACCACTCGATGAAAAACGTTTTGAAGTGGCCATAGCTCTTGAGGCGATGGACTGGCAGGGCAACGTCGCAATCCCTTAGAGCTCGGGGCAATATCGAACCCATTTCGCACACTTGCAGAACGTAAAAAGAACATATAAAGTCCGTTCTGGATTTGTTTCCCGATTCTGAGGTGATATATGTTGACGCGCAAACAGCAGGAGCTGCTGCTATTTATCCACGAGCGGATGAAGGAGACAGGGATTCCGCCTTCTTTTGACGAGATGAAGGAGGCGCTGGATCTTGCGTCGAAGTCCGGTATCCACCGGCTCATCACTGCGCTTGAGGAACGCGGCTTCATTCGCCGGCTGCCCAATCGCGCCAGGGCGCTTGAAGTCATCAAGCTTCCCGAAGCCTATTCCTCGAGCCTTCAGCCGCGGCGCGGGTTTGCACCAAGCGTCATTGAAGGCAGCCTCGGCAAGGCACCGCCCCCGCCTGTGGTGAATACGCCAAACGAAGACACATCCGTTGCCGTACCCGTTATGGGGCGCATTGCTGCCGGTGTCCCGATTTCTGCAATCCAGAACAATACGCATGATATTTCTGTGCCCGCTGAAATGCTGGGCAACGGCGAACATTACGCTCTGGAAGTGCGTGGCGATTCCATGATCGAAGCCGGCATTCTGGACGGCGATACGGTCATTATTCGCAACACTAACAATGCAAATCCGGGCGAGATCATCGTTGCCTTGGTCGATGATGAGGAGGCAACGTTGAAACGCTTCCGCCGCAAGGGCGCCTCCATCGCTCTGGAACCAGCAAACCCCGCCTATGAAACCCGCATATTCGGGCCTGATCGGGTGAAAATACAGGGCAAACTCGTCGGCCTCATTCGCCGTTATCACTGAGAACATACTTGGCTGGCGGATCGAACCGTCCGCTTCGCCAGTCGTAGAGCCGGTGGCTGTTCCATTCCCTGGCTTGTTGTCCAAGTGCGGTCTCAAAGAGAATTTTGGCTCTTTGAGGGCCGTCAGCATGATTTTGTTCGCGATTGTCGATGCGAATTGCGATCGAGCCGTTCCGTCGCAAGACATTTCGGTCCAGCAGATATGCACCTGAACGGCACTGTCGAAAGCTGTGTCGCCAGGGCGATATCACAAGATCAGCATGGTCACAGGCAAATCCAACCTGTTTGATATCTTCAATTTGGATCACCGTGATGCCCCCCGAAAGCCGCACCACGCACCATTTTTCTGCAAGACAATGGAAGCTGCCGTTTGGAAGGTCTTCCGGCAAACTGTCAGTATGCGTGCTCCAGCCCGCAAGCTCCGCGATATCGCTTGGCTTTTCCAATGTTTCCAACCCCAGGGCCCGCGACCACTGGTCGGTGACAAAACCGGATGCCTTTGTATTGCTGAGAGCCAGTGAGCTGTCGCCGACAACGGCGGCGAGCGTTCCATCCTCGTAGACAATCAGGTCCGGCGCGCCCGACCCTCCGATGCCGAATATGCCGAGTGCCGCCGCGCCAAGATAGACTGCCAGGCAAGAAATCGCAGCAGCCCTGCTTCTGAAGAGGCAAGCTGAAAAAAGTGCCGCGCAGCCGAGAACAAGAAGCCATTTCGAAACATACCCGATCGTCAGACCGCCTCCCAGCTCGGAAACCCAATTTGCGATCGTCAAGGTGAGTTCCAGTCCGAAACCAAGAGCGTGCAAAAACGGCCACTCAAGACCGAAGGGCGCTGCAGCAAGGCTGAGGAGTGCTGCAGGCATGGCGACAAAGGAAAATACCGGCATAGCAAGGACATTGGCCAAGACCCCGTAAGCGGGCAGCGTGTTGAAGGTCGACGCCGCCACCAAAGCTGTTGCCCCTCCACCTATGACGGAGGTCAGCGCCAATCCTCCAAACAGCTTCAGCCCGCCGGATGCAAAACCGCTAAGCGCTCCCCTACCCGCTGAGATTTCCTTGGGCTCTTCCTTGCGGCGCCAGGCACCGTAGCCGGCAATTAACGCAGCCGTCGCCGCAAAAGACATCTGAAAACCGGGCGTCATCACCGACGATGGCGTCACAACGATGATGAACAACGCCGCGATCGCCAGATTTCGCAGGTTAAGCGCCTGCCGCCCAGCGACCACTGCCAACAGCATCACGGTCAACATGATATAGGCCCTGACTGCGGAGATTGGCGCCCCCGAAATGAACAGATAGATCGAAGCCGCTACAATCGCCGCAGCAGCGGCAATCTTCTTGACCGGAAAGCGTTGTGAAAAACCTGGGAACAGGGCAAGCCCCGAACGCAAAAGCCAGAAGAACATGCCCGCAGCCAGCGCCATATGGAGCCCGGAAATCGCAATGATATGCGCCAATCCACTCAGCCGCAGCGCATCCAAGGCACTGTCGCTCATGGCGCGCCGGTCATTGACGATGATTGCTGTCGCGAAGGCAAGCACATCGCCTGAAAGAACAGAACGCAGTCTCTCGGTAATTGCCAGGCTGAGTTTGGCCTGGGCTTGAAGAATGCTCGCACCCAAGCGGGCTTCAGATGACTGTTCCGCATCTTTCAGCCCAACGGGATAACCGTAAAAGAAGCCAACGGCACCAATGCCTTCAAAATACGGGCCGAAAGCAAAATTGTAACCGCCAGGCAGAACCGGGCCAGAGGGTGGAGAAAGGCGCGCCGGGCCGGAAATGATGTCACCCGGTAGAACCTTTTCTTTCGGCGACAACCCGGTCAACCGAACCTGCCTGGGAGGTCGTCGCAACACTGGGTCGCGAATGGACAGGATTTCCAGCGTATAGCGTAAACGCCCGCCTCGCGCTGGTTCAAGGTCGATAATCCGTCCCGTCACCTGCGCAGTGACCGGACTGTCGAGCATGATCGTATCTTTTCGCGCAGTCTCCATATCGGCCAATACTGCACCCAGAGAGAAAGCCGCGGCAAGCGTTGCCAAGACATGCAGCAGACGGCGCTCACAAAGTGCAAAGGCCGCCAGCGAAAACACAAGAGCTGTCGAGAACGTCAGATAGCGGGAAGGAGGATAGTCCCTTGCAAACCAGAACGCAGCCCCGAATGCCAGAAACAAGGGAAAGAAGAGGAAGAGCCGCCCAAACGCTTGCTCCTCCACCAAGATGCTTTCGAGATTCCTTAGCTTTGGCAGAGATACGTAAAGGCCCAACCTGATCGCCGGTTTTTTCTCCAGCGGCACGGCAGTTCTGTCGATCTCTTCGACCGGATTTAGAAATGCCTGCGCTTCACGAACAGCGAGAGTGCCTTCAGGGCGTTCTTGCACATACGCTTGCATGTCGTCAGACTGCGTTTGCCCTGCCTTGAACGCCACTCCGGTTCCCCAACCTGAAAACCCGCCATTCATCTAAGCATGGTTCTTTAATCCAGGGTTGTAAAGACACATATAGGCGTCCAAGCCTCGACACGTTGGCACCTAAGCCGCTATAGACAAACGGATGCGACTGGTGAGAAAAACAACCGCACTTGAAACGAAAATGCGCCGCCAAATTGACGCAATGCACAATTCACCGTTTGGAGAACTTGGCAGCGCGGTATAAATAATATAGCAAAATGAGCATCATCTATGCGGTTCGCCGTCAAAGGCGGACATTTCAGCAAATTGCCGGAGGACACGATGACCGACCAGAAAGCGGCTCTAAATATCGATGGAAAAGACCTTGAACTGGACGTACGCGAAGGGACGATAGGACCGAGCGTGATCGATATTGGTGCGCTGTATAAGAACACCGATATGTTCACCTACGATCCGGGTTTCACCTCAACGGCATCCTGTGAATCGAAGATCACCTATATCGACGGCGACCAGGGCGTCTTGCTTCATCGGGGCTACCCGATTGACCAACTGGCCGAGCATGGCGACTTCCTCGAAGTCTGCTATCTCCTGCTTTACGGCGAGCTGCCGACCAAGGCGCAGAAGGAAGATTTCGACTACCGCGTCAGCCATCATACAATGGTGCATGAGCAGATGAACCGGTTCTTTACCGGCTACCGCCGTGACGCGCACCCGATGGCAGTGATGGTCGGCACGGTTGGCGCGCTCTCGGCGTTTTACCACGACTCAACCGACATCACCGACCCGCATCAGCGGATGGTTGCCAGCCTGCGCATGATTGCCAAAATGCCGACGATTGCGGCGATGGCTTATAAATATCATATCGGCCAGCCTTTCGTTTATCCGAAGAACGATCTGGATTATGCGTCCAACTTCCTGCGCATGTGCTTTGCTGTGCCGTGCGAGGAGTATGTGGTCAATCCGGTTCTTGCCCGCGCCATGGACAGGATTTTTATCCTCCATGCCGATCACGAGCAGAACGCTTCGACCTCTACTGTCCGTCTTGCAGGGTCGTCCGGCGCAAACCCATTCGCCTGCATTGCTGCCGGCATTGCATGCCTCTGGGGTCCTGCCCATGGCGGTGCAAACGAAGCGGCACTCAACATGCTTTCCGAAATCGGCTCTGTTGACCGCATTCCGGAATTCATTGATCGTGCAAAGGACAAGAACGATCCATTCCGACTGATGGGCTTTGGCCACCGCGTTTACAAGAGCTACGATCCGCGCGCCAAGATCATGCAGAAGACCTGCCACGAAGTTCTCAACGAACTGGGTGTCAAGGACGACCCGCTTCTGGAAGTGGCGATGGAACTGGAGCGCATTGCTCTGACCGATCCCTATTTCATTGAAAAGAAGCTCTACCCGAATATCGATTTCTATTCCGGTATCACGCTGAAGGCGATGGGCTTCCCCACCACCATGTTCACCGTGTTGTTCGCACTTGCACGCACCGTCGGCTGGATTGCACAGTGGAATGAAATGATCGAAGATCCGCATCAGCGTATCGGTCGTCCGCGTCAGCTCTACACCGGGTATGACGCACGGGATTATCAGCCGATTTCCAAGCGCTGAGATCAGTCCCAAAGTCACAATAAAGGCCGGTATCTAGCCGGCCTTTTTCTTCTCAAGAAGCTTGTGCACCGCCTTTGCTGCGGCAAGCCCCGAAGGCTCGTCCAGCCACATCTTTTCCCAGATGTTGCGATAACCTTCCATCATCGCATCACGATGCAGTGATCGTGAATCGGAAAGCCTGATGGCCCAGCGCGCCAGACGGTCAGCACGCAGTGTCAGGTCAACATATTCGGGAACAACGGGAAAATCAGCAACGAGGTTGGGTATCGCCGCCGACCAGATCTTGATGCGGTGAGCCAGAAGCGGCGTCAAGAAATCGGTCTTGTAGATTGAGACTGCTGGAACGCCTGCCATCGCCAGTTCAAAGATCACTGTTCCAGATGTCGCAATTGCCGCGTCAGCCTCCGCAAATGCATCATATTTGAAGGTTTCGTCCGTACTCCATTCCGGCTTGACCGGCCAGTCTGCAACGGTCGCCTCAATCAAGCTTGCTCTTGCCGGAACGGTCGGCATCACAAAACGTGCGTCTGGATAACGTCGCGCAACCTCCATAGTGAGAGCCGCAAAATAGGGTGCCGTTCGCTTTATCTCCGAAGAGCGAGAACCGGGCAGCAACAAAATCGTGCGTTTGCCACCATAAACCTTTGACTTTCGCCTCTCCCGCACCTCGGCCAGCGCCGGATCGCAAGCCAGTCGATGCCCTACATAAACCGTTTCGGGACCGCCAAGACGCTTCATGGCTTCGGTTTCAAATGGCAGCAATGCCAGCACCAGATCCACATAGGCTTTCATCTTCGGCGCGCGATACTCCTTCCAGGCCCAGACACTAGGACAGACATACTGGACAACAGGAAGATCAGGCAGGGAATCGCGGACAATTTTCGCAACGCGATGTGTAAAGACCGGGCTGTCGACAATCAAAAGAAGATCGGGTTTTTCGCGAATGATGTTCTGCGCCGTCTGCCGCACACGCCCCAGAAGCTTCGGCAAACGGGCAAGAATTTCCACATAGCCCATGATTGAAAGTTCGGAAAAATCAAAGAGCGAGCGAAGCCCCTGCTCTTCAAGCTTTGGACCGCCGACGCCAATAAGTTCAATATTGCCGACGAGCGAGCGCAGCGACGCAATCAACTCAGCCCCAAGCAGGTCACCAGAGACTTCACCTGCGATCACCGCCACTTTGAGTGGCTTATTCACGTTTTCCTCCCCAGTCACGTCAAAGTATCCTTCAGTAGGCACCGCCATCAATGGCCGCTGTTATCCTTTGGAACGGCGTTTGGGAGAAGAAAGAGAACGCTCGGCATCCGCCGCAATAAAATCGAGAATATGCATTGCCTCGGGGCAATCGAGATAGTCGCCGCGTATGGCAGCCGCATTCTCGCGGATAGACCCATCGCCCTCGAAAATCGACTTGTAGGCGCGTCGAACGCGGTGGATCACCGGCTTTTCCACACCTGCTCGAGACATGCCCACCACATTGAGCCCGCCAAGGATGCCTGGATTGCCGTTCAGCATACCATAGGGGATGACGTCATAGGCAACGGCCGACAAGCCACCGATAAAGGCATGCCGCCCGATGCGGGTAAACTGGTGAACAGCCGCGCCTCCTCCCAGAATCGCGCGGTCTTCAACAGTGACGTGGCCAGCAAGCATAACGTTGTTGGAGAGGATGATGTGATTACCCAGGATGCAATCATGCGCCACATGCGAGTAAGCGAGAAACGTGTTGCCGTTGCCGACGACCGTTTTGCCGCCATATTCCTTGGTGCCGGCATTCATGGTCACGCCTTCACGGATGGTGCAATTTTCGCCCACCTCAAGCGTGGTTCCCTCAATACTGTGGTGAATGCTCTGTGACTGCCCGCCGATCACGGCGGATGGAAAAATTCGTGTCCCGGCACCGATGGTTGTCCGCCCGATCACCACGACGTGGCTCATGAGGTGAACATTCTCACCCAGAACCACATCCGGCCCGACATGGCAGAAGGGACCAACCGTGCAACCGGCACCAACCACGGCACCGTCTTCCACGCATGCAAGCGGATGAATTGTCGCCTTAGCCCCAGCTGACATTACGCATCCCTGCCGCGCATCATCGCGCCAATGTCACCTTCGGCAACCAACTGCCCATCCACCTTGGCGTCACAATGAAATTTCCAGATATTGCCCCGCTGTCTTTGCTTGGTCACATGATATTCCAGACGGTCGCCCGGGACCACCGGCTTGCGGAAGCGCACGTTATCCACAGTCATGAAATAAACGAGATTCGTTTCCCCGCCGCGGACGCGCGCGCATATGGCACCGGCTGTTTGCGCCATGCCTTCAATGATCAACACACCCGGCATGATCGGCTGCTCGGGAAAGTGGCCTGTGAAATGCGGCTCGTTCACCGTGACGTTCTTGATACCGACTGCGGAATTGTCCCCATCAATATCGACAATCTTGTCAACAAGCAGAAACGGATAGCGGTGCGGCAAGAGTTTCAAAATCTCCATGATATCGACCGCGTCGAGAGCCGTTTTTTCAGCTTCACTCATTTGTTATCCCCGCTCTTCTTTCGACCATTTGCTCTTGCCAATATCTCAGCCGTTTCCCGAAGGAAATCCTTGATTGGCCGCGCTGGCAAGCCCCCATACACTTCGCCCGCAGGAATATCTGCAGCCACACCGCTCAAACCTGCAATCTGTACGCCATCACCGATCCGGATGTGACCGTTCAAACCGGCTGCACCACCAATTTGGACACCATTGCCAATAACCGTGCTGCCGGCAATCCCGACCTTGGCGGCAAATGCACAATGCATGCCGACCTTCACATTATGGCCAATCTGAACCAGATTATCGATCTTGGTGCCGGCACCAATTACGGTGTCATCCATGGCGCCGCGGTCGATCGTTGTATTGGCACCGATTTCCACATTATCCTGGATGATCACACGCCCAATCTGCGGCAGCTTGAGCATACCAGCGGAACCCGGCGCGTAACCGAAACCATCCAGCCCGATGCGCGCTCCATCGTGAATAATGACATTGTCACCGAGGATGCAGCAACGAATGCTTGCGCCTGAAGCAATAGTGCAATTCCGGCCGATTGAAACGCTCTGCCCGATCGTTGCTCCGACACCGATATGACTGCCCGCACCGATCGATACATCTGCACCGATCACCGCAAACGGCTCGACAACAATGTTATTCTCAAGTTTGGCGCTCGGATGTATCGAAGCCTTATCGGAAATAGCGGTCTGGCCGCTCACGACTTCCGGCTTCATGGCCTGCGGATGCAAAGCCGCTCCGGCGCGTGCAAAAGCAGCTTCAGCATTGGACGAAACCAGCGTGGGTATCCCCTCGGGTACAAGAGATACGAGGGCCGGCGCACAAATCACCGCCGAAGCGTGGCAGGTTTCCAAATCGCCCTTGTTCCGCCGAGAGCGCAGAAAACATATCTGGCCTTCCACGGCACGCCCAACCGGCGCAATGGAATGGACAGTGGCATTGGCCGCCTCGGCGCTGGAAAGTTCAGCCCCAATCTCAACGGCTAAATCCCCAAGCCTTATGCCGGCGTGAGGTGGAAAAAAGTTTTTGCTATCCATGGTGTGAAATGGCCTGAGTCCCACCAGGAACTCAGGCCGATCCTTAATCAGAAATTCGTCTGAATGCCGAATTTGAAGCGCTGGATCTGGTCATGCGGCTGCTTCATAACCGGGAATGCATAGTCGAAGCGCAACGGACCGAAAGGTGAAGCCCAGATCAAGCTGGCACCGACAGAGGCACGAAGCGAGGACGAGATGCCGTTTGCCGTTGCGCCGCTCAGGTTCACATCATTGCCAAACAAGGTACCTGCATCAGCAAAGACGCCACCACGCAAACCGATTTCAGGTGAAATACCCGGCAGCGGGAACGTTGCTTCAGCCGACACTGTGAAGTAGGTCGTGCCGCCCAGCGTATCGCCGTTCGAAAGACGCGGACCAACACCATAGGTGTCAAAGCCGCGAATTTCATTCGAACCCATGCGGAACTGGTCATAAACATTGACCGAGTTTTTCAGCGATACAAGATGACCGGCGCTACCAGCCAATGAAGCAACAATATCAGCCTCATCGGACAGCGTATAGAAATAGCGGGCGCGACCATAGATCTTGTAATAGTGGGAATCGCCGCCCAGACCGGCAATTTCCTGGGTCAGGCTGGCCACCAGGCCTTCATGCGGATTGACCTGATCGTCAAGCGAATTATAGGAAATCGTGTTCGAAATCGCCGAACGCATCCAGGGGCTGCCATTGACAACATTCTGGTAAGGCGCAGAAAGCGCTGTCAGATTGCTGCTGGTATATTTCAGCTTGTCATAGGTATATTTGAACGTCGTGGAAAGGTCTTCCGTAATCGGCGCGGTCACACGCAGCGCAAAGCCCTGATTTTCATATGTGTAGTTCGGCTGCGTCGAGTCACGGTTGAGGTAGATGTCGAAGCCTGCCGCCAGACGATAACCGAGGAAATAAGGTTCCGTGAAGGAGACATTATAGGTTCTCGTCAAACGACCGCCACCGGCCGAAACACGAATGAACTGCCCGCGACCGAGGAAGTTTTTCTCTTCGATCGAAGCTTCAAGAATAATGCCTTCGCCACCGGTCGCATAACCACCGCCAATACCGAAGTTACCCGTGGACTGGTCTTCAACATCAACAATCACGACAACGCGATCGGGCTCGGACCCCGGTGCCGTCGAAATATTGACGGATGAGAAGAAGCCCAGGCGCTCCAGGCGGCGCTTGGCCGACGCGATCATTTCCTGGTTGAAGGCATCACCTTCCGCAAAGTCGAATTCGCGACGGATCACATAGTCACGCGTACGCGTGTTGCCACGGATTTCAATGCGCTCCACATAGGCGCGCTCGCCCTGGTCAACGAGGTATTCAACGCCAATCGTGTTATTTGCAAAGTCACGGTCACCGCGCGGCGTTACGCGAACAAAGGGATAACCCGCAGCTGCAACCTTTTTCGAAATAGCCGACATGGACTTTTCGACGTCTTCGGCGCTGTAGCGGTCGCCCGAACGCGTATCGACAAGCTTCTGCAGCTCTTCTGAGCTGACACCATCCACTGTCGAGACCACGTCAACATTGCCAAACTGGTAACGCTCACCCTCATCAACCGTAATGTTGATCGTATATTCGTTGGTCGCCTCATCCAGAACGGCGTCGGCAGAAACAATACGGAAGTCGGCATAACCGCGGTTGTAATAGAACCGGCGCAGCAGCTCTTCATCGGCGTTGAGCTTGGCTTCGCTGTAAACGTCGCGGCGTGTCAGGAACGAGAGGAAGTTCGATTCCTTCGTCTGGATCACCGACTGCAGACGCGAGTCGCTATAAGCATTATTGCCAATGAAATTGATGTGCGTGATCTTGGTACGGCCACCTTCGTTAATCACGAAAGCCAGGTTCGTACGTCCCTCACCGACCGCATAGGTCTGGGTCGTCACCGTCACGTCGGAACGACCGATCGCAGCATAAGCTTCCTTGATCGACTGAATATCGGACTCAATCAGGCTCTGGCTGTAAGGACCGAGTGCACGTGTGCGCACGATTGCGGCCAGCTTATCGTCCTTGATCTTGCGGTTGCCGTTGAAAACGACCTGGTTGACCAGCTTGTTTTCAGAAACATTGACCACCAGCGTGCTGCCCGAAACATTGATTCGGACATCTGAAAAGAACCCGGTCGAGTAGAGGCGGCGCACCGATTCGTCGATATCGGCATTGCTGAAACTCTTGCCGGGCGCAATTGTCAGGTTATCCCTGACGGCATCTGCACCGACACGGTTTGCGCCGCGAACGCTGATACTGCGAATGACGGCGGCCTCTGCAACAGTTGCCGAAGCAAGCAGCACGCCCGTACCCGAGGCTACAACTCCCGCGGACAAGGCCACTGCCGACACCGCACTCAGGAACTTAGAACCAGCCTTCATATTCATTCTTACCTTTTAATTCATTTCCCCGAGCCCAAGGGACCCGACTCTGGTCTGTTGGACTTTTTACCCGCTTTTCCTATACAAGCAAGGCAGTTCGTTAAATTCTGTTTACTTCGTTTCAAACAGTGGCTCAATCGCCACTATCGAATTGAGTTATAGTAAATAAATAGCTGATACAGCCGTTTGACGATCAACTCAACAGACGCGCTATATCGTTCCAGGTTGCAAACACCATAAGCGACAGCACCATTGCAAGCCCTATTTTGAACGCAACCTCCTGCGTTGTCTCCCCAACCGGTTTTCCCCGGATTGCCTCCACAGCGTAAAACACCAGATGGCCGCCATCCAGAACCGGAACGGGCATAAGATTCAACAGCCCAACAGACACCGATAGCACTGCGGCAAGTTGAAGCAAGGCAACAAAGCCGAGGCTCGCCATCTCGCCTGACGCCTGGGCCACACGCACAGGCCCGCCGAGCTGATCGGCTTTCATCCTGCCGGTCACCAGGTTGGCCAGGTAGTCAAAGGTCCCGGTCACGATATGCCAGCACTGAACAACACCCTCTTTCAGCGCTGCGGCCGGACCCAATGTCACGATGCGTGAATTTCCGCTTTCCTGATCGGTCATGATGCCGAAGACGCCAATTTCCATCTTGTTGCCAAAACGATCTTCGACTTCGGTTGCCCGCGGCGTCACCGGAATTACCAGCGTTTCCGCATCGCGCTTCAGGCCAACGGCAATTTCAATACCGGGACGCACAGCCACATAGCGCTGAATGTCAGCAAAGGTCGCCACCGGCTCCCCGTCAAGCGAGACAATCGTGTCGCCAGGGCGTATATCGGCAGATTGCGCCGCACTGCCAGCCTTCACATCCGCCACTACGGGATCTGTCACCGGTTTTCCGAAGATGAAGAACATGGTCGCAAAAATACAGATCGCCAGCACGAAATTGGCAAATGGTCCTGCAGCCACGGCCACCGCACGTTTCCAAAGCTTTGCACCATGAAAACTCTGCCCGCGCTCCCGCTCGCTCATCTGCTCCATAGCTGTCATATCAGGCTTGCTGGAAGCATCTTCGTCACCGAAAAACTTCACATAGCCGCCAAGCGGAATGGCGGATATCTTCCATCGCGTGCCATGTCGGTCATTAAATCCGATCAGTTCCGGGCCAAAACCGAGTGAAAAGGTCAATATCCTGATGCCGCACCAGCGGCCCGCGAGATAGTGACCCATCTCGTGAACGAACACGATCAGCGACAGCACGATGATGAACGGCAGGATATAGCCGCCCAGAAAGCCCCAAATGGCTGCTAAACTTTCCATTGTCTCTCCTTGAGCTGCCACTGCATTCGCTCAACCCATGTCCAGAAAGAGCCCACCCAGGGACGTAATATCGCCCTGCCCGACGAGTAGCTGCACGATCGCAAATAAAAATGCCCCGAAGCTTGCAAAAACGAGACCGTCAACCCTGTCCATAACGCCCCCGTGGCCAGGAATCAACTTGCTGGAATCTTTGACGCCGAAACGGCGTTTGATATGGCTCTCGAATAAATCGCCGATCTGCGAGAATACCGATAGAAAAAAACTGACAACAAGCAGCGCCAGACTTGGCTGACGAAAGAAAACCATAACCACCAGGGCCGACAGAAAAACACCTGCGATGGTGCCGCCAACGGCACCCGACCAGGTCTTGCCAGGTGAAATTCTCGGTGCAAGCTTCGGACCGCCGATTGCACGACCGACAAAGTAAGCCGCGATATCGGTCCCCCAGACCACTGCAAAGAGAAAGATGATGGCAACAAGCCCGGCCAAATCGCTCCCCCGGATATAGGCAAGGCTAAGCCCGCTCAAGCCCGCATAAGCGATACCAGCTGGCCACCAGAACGACGCCTTCTGAAAGACTGCAATGATTGCCGAAAGCAAAACTGCGGCGAACAGAAACGCCAGACTATAGGAGACATCCTGCGTCAGGCACGATAGCGCCAGCACGGCCATGAGGACCCACCCGAGCGCGTAACCGCGCAAGTTGGAACTGACAACGCAGGTAATCGTACACCATTCGTAATAAACGAGCAGCGCGATCACTTGCGCCAAAAGGGCGAAGTAAAACCCGCCCATCCAGGCTCCGGCAAGAACAACAATCGCCAGAAATACCGCAGAGATGATCCGAAGGCGCAGTTCCTCGCTCATGAGTTTGAGCCTACGGCAATATCGACCGATTCGACACCACCAAATCGCCGTTCTCTACGGCTGTATTCTTCAAGCGCAGCCTGAAAAAGGTTGCGATCGAAATCCGGCCACAGGTCGTCAATGAAGACAAACTCCGAATAAGCCGCCTGCCAGAGCAGGAAATTGGACAGCCGCGATTCGCCGCTTGTCCTGATAATCAACTCGGGATCTGGAATATCGCAGGTGTCTATGTTTTCGCTCAAAATTGCTTCGGTAATTGCCTCAGGCGCAATTTCTCCCTTGGCCACGCGACGAGCGATCTTTTGCATTCCCCGCACGATCTCGTCGCGCGCGCCGTAGTTGAATGCAATCACCAGAACGAGTCCGCCATTATTGCGGGTGGTTTCCTCAGCCTCTTCCAGAAGACCAAGAATATCATTCTTGAGCCCCTCACGCGCACCGATGATGCGAATGCGCACATCCGCCGAATGCAACTCGGCAAGATCCTTGCGGATAAAGAGCTTCAAAAGCCCCATCAGATCGCTGACCTCTTCCTGCGGGCGGCGCCAGTTCTCGGAAGAAAAGGCGTACAAGGTCAGATATTCGACACCGAAAGCGCGAGCACTCTTGACCGCGTCGCGAACGGCTTCCACGCCCTTGCGATGCCCAAAGCCACGCGGCATGCCGCGCGCGGCAGCCCATCTCCCGTTGCCATCCATAATGATTGCAACGTGACGCGGTGTCTTGATTGGCGCGTCTTCGCCCATAATCGGTCCTGACATGTTTGAGGCTTCACAAAGCTCAAACCTGCATGATTTCTTTCTCTTTGTCAGCCAGCAGCTTGTCGATTTCTACAATCATCTCGTCGGTCAGCTTCTGAATCTTGTCGGACAGAGCGCGGCTTTCATCCTGGCTGATGTCGCCATCCTTCTCGGCCTTTTTCAACCCATCCATGCCATCGCGACGAACGTGACGAACGGCAACCTTGCCCTTTTCGGCATAATCATGCGCCACCTTCACAAGCGAACGGCGACGCTCTTCATTGAGTTCCGGAAGCGGAATACGAAGCGTCTGGCCATCAACGATCGGATTGAGGCCAAGATTGGATTCGCGAATGCCGCGCTCCACCGCGCCAACCATCGATTTGTCCCAGACCGAGACGGACAGCATGCGCGGTTCCGGCACAGTAATGTTGCCCACCTGGTTCAAAGGCACCTTGGAGCCATAGGCATCCACCATGACGGGATCGAGAATATTGGCCGAGGCACGACCCGTGCGCAAAGAGGCAATATCATTTTTAAACGCGTTGATCGCGCCATCCATACGGCGTTTCAGATCGTTCAGATCCTTAGGATCGCTCATGTAAAAACTCCCATCGTCATTCTCATGCCCGGTCTCAATGCAAAAAAACCGGGCGGTAGCAACTTTTGAAGTCGTTGACCAACCCAAAAGCCCCTTCATTCATTGTTTCTCAGTGCCGCTCTGCCGTTGCTTTATACGTTTGACGGCACCAATTTGGCAAATTCAATCGTCTTTCACGATCGTCTTGAACCCGCCACCGGTCATGATCGCGCCAAAACCACCCTTTTCATGGATGGAAAACACGATAATCGGGATGTGATTTTCGCGAGCAAGAGCAACAGCGGCCACGTCCATGACCGCAAGTCCTTTTTCAAGAACCTCGCTATGCGTCAGCTCTTCGAACCGTGTTGCATCTGGAACCTTCTTCGGGTCGGCTGAATAGATGCCATCGACCTGTGTACCCTTGAAAATTGCCTCGGCCCCCATTTCGGCCGCGCGCAAGGCAGCAGCAGAATCGGTTGTGAAGAACGGATTGCCGGTGCCGCCGGCAAAAATCACAACGCGTCCAAGCGACAGATGGTAAAGTGTGGCACGCTGCGAAAAGCTCTCGCACAATTCAGGCATGGCAATGGCCGAGAGCACCACAGTCTCGATGTTGAGCTTGCGCAGTGAGGTCGCCAGCGCCAGTGCATTGATCACAGTGGCGAGCATGCCCATATGGTCGCCGGTCACCCGGTCGCCACCCTTTGAGGCAACGGCCACCCCGCGGAAGATGTTGCCGCCGCCGACGACGACGCCGACTTCCACGCCCATCGCATGCACTTCAGCAATATCGGAGGCGATCCTGTCGGCCACATTCACATCGATGCCGAACCCCTGCTCTCCCATGAGCGCTTCGCCAGAGGCCTTGAGAAGAACGCGTTTATAGACAGGTTGAGGTGCCATGGTTTCTCCAGAAGACGTATGAGATTGCGTTTCAATGCGCAGATGACGGGAACAATCGTTCAGGTAAAGCCCCGATACACGAAGGGCGCCGCGTTGTCACCCGGCGCCCTCCAAATTTCCTCAATGAAAAGTAAGCGATTAGCCCTTTGCGGCAGCAGCCACTTCAGCTGCGAAATCGCTCTCTTCCTTCTCAACGCCTTCACCAACCAGAAGACGGGCAAAGCCAACGATCTCCACTGGAGCGCCAACGTCCTTTTCTGCTTCCTTGGCAGCAGCAGCAACGGTCAGGTCAGGGTTGATGACAAAAGCCTGCGAGAGAAGTGCAACTTCTTCGAAGAACTTGCGCATGCGGCCTTCAACCATCTTTTCGATAATGTTGTCAGGCTTGCCAGACTCACGAGCCTGTTCGATGAAGATTGAACGTTCACGCTCTGCAGCAACCTGATCGACATCTTCCGGCTTGACAGCCAGCGGGCTCGTCGCCGCCACATGCATGGCAACCTGACGACCGAATGCATTGAGCGCGTCCTTGTTACCGGAAGACTTCAGCGCAACGAGAACACCAAGCTTGCCGAGGCCATCTGCAACGCCATTGTGGATATAGGAAGCCACAACGCCTTCATCGACCGACAGGCCTGCAGAGCGACGCAGGGTCAGGTTTTCACCGATCGTACCGATTGCATCCTTGATCGTATCAGCGACCGACTTGCCGGTTGCCGGGTAGTTGGCAGCAGCAACGGCATCAACGGAGCCGTCCGTGCCAAGAGCGACAGAGGCAATACCGCTGACGAGTTTCTGAAACTCATCATTACGGGCAACGAAGTCGGTTTCGGAGTTGATCTCGACAACAACAGCCTTGTTGCCGTCGGCAGCAACACCAACGAGACCTTCAGCAGCCGTACGGCCAGCCTTCTTGTCAGCCTTGGAAATGCCCTTGGCGCGCAGCCAGTCAACAGCAGCTTCCATGTTGCCGTCGGTTTCGGCAAGCGCCTTTTTGCAGTCCATCATGCCTGCGCCGGACAGTTCGCGCAGTTCCTTCACCATTGCAGCAGTAATGCTCATAATCGCCTCTTTTAGTCAGAGCGGCGTCTGAGGGATTTCCTCGCGCCATTTCAATAATTGCCGGTATTGCCGGTTTGAACGACAGCTATGTGACAGTTCTTGCCGGGTCCCGGTCTAAAATCGAAGCCGCCTTGCGTTCCTCACGCCGGCGGCCCCAATTCATTCCTTCAAATGAAGGGCCTTTAATCAGGCTTCCGCGGCAGTTTCGCCTTCAGCCAGAGCCGGTTCGACCGGAGCTTCAGCCGAAGCACCAATGTCACGGCCAGCAGCGCCCTGCTGACGTGCAATGCCGTCAATGGCAGCACGCGCAATCAGGTCGCAATAAAGCGCAATCGCACGCGAGGCATCGTCATTGCCCGGGATCGGGTAATCGACAACGTCCGGGTCGCAATTGGAGTCAATCACGGCAACAACCGGAATGCCGAGACGCTTGGCTTCGTCGATGGCGATCTTTTCCTTGTTGGTGTCGATGATGAACATCAGGTCCGGTGTGCCGCCCATGTCGCGGATACCGCCAAGTGCGCGGTCAAGCTTTTCACGCTCGCGCTCAAGGTTCAGACGCTCTTTCTTGGTGAAGCCCTGGGCTTCGCCGGCCAGCAGCTCGTCGAGCTTGCGCAGACGCTGGATCGAGTTGGAGATCGTCTTCCAGTTGGTCATCATGCCGCCGAGCCAACGTGCGTTCACGTAGTACTGGGCAGAGCGCTTGGCAGCGTCAGCGATGATTTCAGAAGCCTGACGCTTCGTACCAACGAAGAGAACGCGACCGCCGTTAGCAACGGTGTCGGAGACAACCTTCAACGCCTGATCCAGAAGCGGAACAGTCTGGCCGAGGTCGATGATGTGAACGTTGTTACGGTCACCGAAAATGTACGGTTTCATTTTCGGGTTCCAGCGGTGAGTCTGGTGACCAAAGTGTACGCCTGCTTCAAGCAGCTGGCGCATGGAAAATTCTGGCAATGCCATGCTTTTAATCCTTTCCGGTTGAACCTCCGTGGGGGCATGAACGCTTGTCGCGCACCGGTGGAACAGTCGGATTTCTCCCCGAACAATCCCGAACCCTCACGTGTGGAATGGCGTCCGCATATACCGGGCATACGAAAATTGCAATAGCGATGCCCGCTTTTTCAGCGTCTGCCGCCCAATCTGAACTGCATGGCTGCGTCTGCTCCGGGGCCCGCCTTGGCCCTGACCGTATTTTCTCTGACGCGCTCGCCGGTTTGCGTGTCGACAAGTGCAAGCTTCACCGCGCGTTCCGTTTTCTCGTCAACCAGCAAAAGCGGCGTATCATCAGCGCCATGCGCATTCCATCGGTCACCCCATTCGCGAAGCGCTGTGACAACCATCCAGAAGTCGCGGCCCTTGGCCGTCAAGATGTACTCGTCCCGCGGCGGACGGCTCTGATACTGCCGTCGCTCTACCATTCCAGAGGCTTCAAGATCCTTGAGCCGTGTCGCCAGTGTTTGCGCCGGTATGCCCATGGAGGTCTGGAATTCATCGTAACGGGAAAGCCCGAGCATCATGTCACGCAGGATCAGAAAACCCCACCGGTCGCCCACTGCCTCAATGGCACCGGCCACAGAGCAATTCATACCCGCAAACGTCTTTGCTCTCACAATAAACTCCTAACCGGGGAAACAGCGCCCGAAAGCCCTGAACAGGGTCATGCTCCCCTTGACCCTGATCTTACGCAATACAATTGCGTTGATCATCTTATACTCGCGATTGACGATATCGAGCCAGGTCTTTGCATCCGCAAAAACCCGAACATCCGCCTCTCCCACGTGCCCCTGCGAAACCTGAAGCTTCTGGTCGGCAATTCTCACCGTAACCTCAATCGTTTCCTGCCCGTCAAAGGTCCAGTGGAAAACCGCATCGAGACCTTTGGAGCGGCCAGTCTGAAACGCAAGCGGCATCTGGGCAATAAACGCTTTTACCGAGCCAACGGCAACATGCCGACGAACCCTCTTGATCTCCTTGTGCGGAAAACGCTTGCGGGCAAATTCTTCCGCGTCCGATCCCGGGAGAACAAAAAGCGTCTCTTCCTTTTTCTGCAGCGGTTTGACCACCTTGTTCAAATATTCGGCCTTGTCTTCCAGATAGGGATTGATGACATCTTCACCAGCGGGACACACTGCAAGACAGTAGGCTGCCTTGTAGCCGGGCTTGAAGGAGAGAGACTGCCACATGGAAGCCGTTTCACCATCGGATATGCGCTTTCTGAAGCCTTTCATGTCTTTCGAAACGACCGCCGCCTCGACAAAATCATTGAAGTTGCCCAAAAACTCCCTGTAATTATGCGTAAAACAGCTCATGAAGTCGAAACTTCCATTCGGCTTCAATGCCCCTACGGGACAAGCAGCAACGCACAACTTGCATTCGAGACAGGGATTATAATCCACCGGCTGATCGTAACTGTCGGCTTCCACACCGATCAACACGGTGTCAAGCAGGATGAAACTGCCGAAAACCGGATGAATGACGCTTCGATGCAGCCCCATATGCCCGAGGCCGGCTTCCACGGCAATTGGCTTGTGGGCAACCGTCCAGGTCCTGCCCGGCAATTGTGCCTCCATCGGAAAAGCGGCAACGGCATTGCACGCGGGAATTCCCATATCGCTTAACTCACGCACAATAGCACGGGCAATATCGTTGATTTCATCGTAGACAGCGTGAAACTCCTGATTGGCGACCGAACGCACCACCGAGCGGACCGGCTCACGGTTCATGCGACCACAAATCGCCAACAGTGTTTTGGTTTCGGAGAAAACACTGCGAATGTGCCCAATTTCCGACTTCAGCGATGGTCGCCCGATATCCACCAATCCGGCATCGTCGGCTCCATGTTTGCGGGCAATCTCTTTCAGCATCTGCGCAGAAACCGGTGATTGCGGTTTGACCTCTCCTGGCGGCCTGGCCTTGAGCTTCTTCACAGTCGGATGTTCATCAAGCTGCATATGCGCCTCCATTAACTCTTGTTATTAGAGTTACCGGATTCAAACACCGAACACAACAAAAAACCAGCCTCGCTCATCAGAGCAAAGACTGGTTGAATTCTCAGAGGGCTCCTGACGCGTGCGCAGGACCGATCAACAGTGTATGATTTCTTCCAAATGCATGAACTACTTACACTTCGGCTGTTCGAGCATATCCAACTCAGCCAACTGACCCGTCAAAACAAAATCGCCGTAATCGAGTGTCAGATCGCGGCTAATACCGTTCTCGTACAGGTCGAATGACATGCGGTAGATCGGCAATTCGTCATCACCAGCGGGCTCATCACTGAAATACGCGATGCTGACCGGCCAGTAATTCTGCCCTTGAAGCGGCTTGGCGGCCTCTTCATCACCCACGTCCAGTTTGCGCGAGTTTTCCTTCCCGATGACAGCCGTTGCAAAGAGTGTCTTGTCGCCGCTCTCCGAACCGTCAAAAATCCGCGTCTGGAAAAAGCGGTCGCCACGTTTGGCATGCGCGACCACATCCAGCATGTGCTCGGTGGGAAAGCGGCTGCTGTCCAACTCCACTTCGCGCGGCTCATCGCCTTCCAGCGTCACATCAACGGCCCCGTTGTCGTGCTTGGCTTCACCGCTGACTGTCTGGTTCAGGCTCTCACCCGTATAAGACTGCGTGGCAAACTTGAACGTTCCCTTCTCCATGTCCTCAAACGTCTCTGTCCGCTGGTCGTTTATGCGCTGATCACCTTCCATGCTGACTGCGGTGACAAAACGAAATGTCGACTTGTACCCGGTGCAGGCGGAGCCGGAAAACTCATAGACCATGCGGCCATACATACCGTCGATGCCGGACCGTTCAGATGCCGATGCGAGTTCGAGATCGTAGACAGCCCGATGCGCGGCCAGCCCGGTGGCAGAAGCGGGCAAAGCGAGCGATGCCGCGCCGGAAAAAACGGACACGCCAATGAACAACAAACTTGCTTCGCGGGTGCGAAACATGCACTTCCTCCTGTTGCTGGCTGCAGCAATTTGTATCAAAGTCGGCGAAGCAATGCGCCGTATCGTCTCGTGCATGCCGCATTTTTGAATAAATTACAATAAACCGGAGTTCCAATGTCTGCCGAAATCGCTTCCAGGCTCGAAAAGCTTGGCATCACCCTGCCCGAAGCTGCAACACCTGCCGCCAACTACGTCTCCTTCAAGATATCCGGCAATGTGCTTCACATCTCCGGGCAGCTTCCGATGGAAAACGGTGCACTTGCAGCAACCGGCCTCGTCGGATCAGATGTCGATCTTGAGACGGCAAAGCGTGCTGCAGAACTTTGCGCGATCAACATCCTCTCCCAGGCCAAAGCCGCTCTTGACGGAGACCTCGGGCGCATCAAACAGGTCATCAAGATCAACGGCTTCGTCGCCACGGCACCCGGCTTCACCAGCCAGCATCTCGTCATCAACGGCGCATCCGACATGCTTGTGGCCATTCTGGGCGAAGCCGGCAAGCATGCCCGCGCTGCAGTCGGCATGGCCGCCCTTCCGCTCAATGCCGCCGTCGAAATCGATGCCATCATGGAAATTGCCTGAATGTCATCCTGCCCCTGGCTGACAGCCCAACCGATCGCCCATCGCGGCTACCATGATATGAACAGCAAGGTCTGGGAGAATACACTCTCGGCCTTTTCCCGCGCCATCGACGCCGGTTTCGCCATCGAATGTGATTTGCAATATGCCGCAGACGGTGTCCCCGTCGTCTTTCACGACGAAGACCTGCAGCGGCTATGCAATATCGCCGGCAGAACACGCGACAAGACCTCCGGCGAACTGGCCCTTCTATCCGTAGGCGGCACGAAAGACCGCGTCCCCACGCTCAAGCAGATGCTTCAGCTCGTCAATGGCCGCGTGCCCCTGGTCATCGAGCTCAAGGACGGCGGCGAGGATGACGAGGGTTTTGCAGCCAGCGTTCTCGACACGCTCGACGGCTATGAAGGCGACGTCGCCCTCATGAGCTTCAAGAGCGACTTCCTGCGGGAATTTCGCGAGCTCGGCTGCGAACGCCCCATTGGCCTCACTGCTGAAGGTGGGCGAGCGGAAACCTGGGAACCGCATTTCGCCACACTCGACATCGGTTTCGATTTCATTTCCTACCAGGCCATGCATCTGCCAAATCCATTCATCGATGAGGCGCGTAAAAGAGGCATAGCCGTCATCACCTGGACCGTGCGCGATGCACTCGCGCGGCAAAAAACGAAAGAATTTGCAGACCAGATGACCTTCGAAGGTTTTGACCCGAGAACTCTGGATAAGGAAGAATGACACAAGACGTCCGAATCAAGACGGTCTCATCCATCAGCGATATTCCCGTCGATGATTGGAACACGTTATCCGGTGCGAAAAAGGAGGGCGGCAGTAAGTATAATCCCTTTCTGTCACATGCCTTCCTCTCCGCGCTGGAAGATTCGCTTTCCGTCACGCCACGCGCTGGCTGGCAAAGTCACCACATGGCGATCGAAAGTGAATCAGGAAAGCTTCTAGCCGCCATGCCGCTTTACGCGAAGGGCCACAGCCAGGGCGAATATGTGTTCGATCACGCCTGGGCCGATGCATTTCAACGCGCCGGTGGCAACTATTACCCGAAGCTATTGAGCGCCATTCCTTTCACCCCAGCCACCGGCCAGAGGCTCCTCGTGGCGGAAGGTGAACAGGCCCTGCCGCTTAAATCCGCACTTGCAGCCGGGCTGAAGGAAGAAACCGAGCGGCTTGGCCTGTCCTCTGCCCATATCAATTTCCTTGTCGCAGATGACGTGCCGATCCTGGAGGAAGAAGGCTATCTCCATCGCATCGATCAGCAATTCCACTTCGTCAATGAAGGTTATGCCGACCACGAGGCCTTCCTCGAAACGCTGGCATCGCGCAAACGCAAGGCGCTGCGCAAGGAGCGTCGCGCAGCGCTCGAAAACGGCATCACAATCGATTGGCTCACCGGCAGCGACCTGACCGAAGACATCTGGGATCAGTTTTTCACCTTCTACATGGACACCGGCAGCCGCAAATGGGGCCGCCCCTATCTCACGCGCGCATTCTACTCGATGATCGGCGTGCGCATGGCCGACGACATTCTGCTGGTCATGGCCAGGCGCGATGGCCGCTATATCGCAGGTGCGATCAATTTCATCGGGTCCGACACCCTTTTCGGCCGCCATTGGGGCTGCATCGAAGATCACCCGTTTTTGCATTTTGAAGTGTGTTATCATCAGGCGATCGATTTCGCCCTCGCCCATAAACTCAAGACCGTCGAGGCCGGCGCACAGGGCGAACACAAGCTGGCGCGCGGTTATCTTCCCGTGACCACCCACTCAATGCATTATTTCACGCATCCCGGCCTGCACAATGCCGTTGCAGATTATCTTCAGCAGGAACGCGACGCCGTCTCCGCCGATGGTGAATATCTGCGCGAACACAGCCCTTTCAGGAAAATCGAGACTTGAACCAGGCGGTTAGAACCGCCAATTCAGAATACAACCGAAAATTCAGGGAGAACCCGATGACCGCCGCCTATGACGACAGCAATATTTTCGCAAAAATTCTCCGCGACGAAATCCCGTCCGTGCGCGTTTATGAAGATGAAAACTGCATCGCTTTCATGGATGTTATGCCGCAAACGGCCGGCCACACGCTCATCGTGCCCCGCGCGCCCTCGCGTAATCTCCTCGACGCCGATCCAAACGTGCTGTCAAAGGTAATCCCCGTCGTGCAGAAAATCGCACAGGCTGCAATGAAGGCCTTCAACGCTGACGGCATTCAGCTTCGTCAGTTCAATGAAGCCCCATCGGGGCAGACGGTCTATCATCTCCATTTCCATATCATCCCGGTTTACGCAGGCGTGGAATTCCAGATGCATGCCGCCAAGATGGAAGATATGGATATCCTCAAAGCCAATGCCGAAAAGCTGAAAGCAGCCCTTTGAGCCCCACTCAAAAGCCGCTGAAATAAAGCCCGGCTGACAAAACGGCAAGCGCAGCGAGAATGCCGAGGATCATGCGCTTGCCAGTGGCCAGGAAAACGGCAAAGCCGACACCGGCAGCCCCGACACGCAACACCACCGCAGACGCGGCCAGAACACCGCTTGGATAAATGATCTGTTTGGCGATGACGCCTGCAACCAGCGCTGTGGCGGTCGCCTTTACCCAGATGAAAAGCTCGGAATTTTCATCCAGCCTGCGTCCGGCTAGAACACCCATCCAACGCCACATGTCCGTGGCAAGAGCGCCTGCGACCAGAATAAAGACATACGGCCACAACCATTCACTCACCGGTCACCTCCCGCCGGCGCAGAACCAGATCGATCGCATAGGCCCCCGTGCCAGCAACAAGCCCGACCGCGAGAATATCGAAGTCCGGCAGCATCAAATGAAACACCGGCGTCAGCAATATCCCGCCTCCCAGAGCCAGATGAATGACACGGCTTGATGACGAGCCCCACAGGGATGTGAGGAAATAGATCGGCGTCAGAAAGTAAAGCGTTCCGGCAAGGATCGGCGGCAGAGTGGAAACGATGCCGTAAAGAAAAAACACGATCAGTGTATTGACCGACGTCAGCGTAAGCCCGAGCCCGGCAAAATAGGCCGTCCGGCATTCTCTGGGGATCGCCTTGATGCGCTGAAGCGTGAACACCCAGGCCGTGATGGCCACGAAATGGGAAAGAAAGAACAAAGTCACCGCGCGGGTGCGGCTCGTTTTGATTTCGGGAACCAGTGCCGCAACCATGGGCGCCAGACGCACAGACGCCAGGCAGACAATGATGAACGTCGTGAGCAACCCGGCACTTGACTGCATGGCACTCACAAGCACCATCTGGGACGGCAAGGCCCAGACGATGGCGGTCATAAACACCGCCTCTCCACGCTCCAGCCCACTCTCATGCGCCAATGCGGTAAACCCGACAAAGGCCATCATGAGAATGAAAGCTGGCAGCGAGAATAGGCCTCGCATTCCTTGAAAGAACCACGCGCGCTGACTTAACTGCGCCCCTTCCCCAAAGGCCATCTCGGCTTATGACTTTTTGGGGCCGGTCTTCGGCACAGAGCGCCGCTTCTTGGGTTCCGGCTTGCTCTCCGCATTCACTGTTTCCTCAGCCTTGTCGCTTTTCTTACGACGTGGCTTCGGCTCGGCTTCCACTTCAAGCTGTGGTGCAACGGGCGTTCCGTCCGGGAAATATTCCAGCAGCAACTCGTCTGCCGTATCGCTGGCGGAAACACGAACAACGCCGCCCTTACGAAGCTTGCCGAAGAGAATCTCGTCAGCGATCTTCTTCTTGATGTTTTCCTGAACGACACGTCCCAGCGGTCGTGCACCCATCTTTTCGTCGTAGCCTTTACGCGCCAGCCAATCGACAGCGTCGGGCTGCAGTTCGAACGTGACGTTACGCTCTGAAAGCTGCGCTTCCAGTTGCATGACGAACTTCTGGACCACCTGATGAATGACCTCCGGTGGCAGCGATGCAAACTTGATTGTTGCGTCCAGACGGTTGCGGAACTCCGGCGTGAAGAGACGGTTCAATGCCTCTTCGTCCTCACCAGTCCGCTTGGACGAGCCAAACCCGATGGCGGGCTTGGCCATATCGGCAGCACCTGCATTCGTCGTCATGATCAGGATGACATTGCGGAAGTCGATCTTCTTGCCGTTATGGTCGGTCAGCGAACCGTGGTCCATAACCTGCAGCAAAATGTTGTAGATATCCGGATGCGCTTTTTCGATTTCATCAAGCAGCAAGACGCAATGCGGATGCTGATCCACGCCATCGGTCAAGAGACCGCCCTGGTCGAAGCCCACATAGCCGGGAGGTGCACCAAGCAGACGCGAAACCGTATGGCGCTCCATATATTCCGACATGTCGAAACGAAGCAGTTCCACGCCCAATGACGACGCAAGCTGCTTGGCAACTTCTGTCTTGCCCACACCGGTGGGACCCGCGAACACGTAGCAGCCGATCGGCTTATTGGGTTCACGCAGACCAGCGCGCGCCAGCTTGATGGCTGACGAGAGCGCGTCGATCGCCTCGTTCTGACCGTAAACGACCGAACGCAGTTCCTTCTCGAGATTGGCCAGCACGGCCTCGTCGCTCTTGGAGACGGACTTCGGCGGAATACGCGCCATTGTGGCAATCGTCGCCTCGATCTCTTTCTCACCGATCGTCTTGCGCCGACGCGATGCAGGCACCAGCATTTGCGCAGCGCCCGCCTCGTCAATCACGTCGATCGCCTTATCGGGAAGCTTCCGGTCAGAAATATAGCGCGCGGACAACTCAACGGCCGCCTTGATCGCATCATTTGTATATTTCAGGTGGTGATAGTCCTCGAAGTAAGGCTTCAGCCCCTTCATGATCGCAATAGCATCGTCGATGCTTGGCTCATTGACATCAATCTTCTGGAAGCGACGCACCAGCGCGCGGTCCTTCTCGAAGAACTGGCGATATTCCTTGTAAGTCGTTGAACCAATGCAACGAATTGAACCGGAAGAAAGCGCGGGCTTGAGAAGGTTGGACGCATCCATCGCCCCGCCCGAGGTCGCACCGGCACCGATCACGGTGTGGATTTCATCGATGAAAAGCACAGCACCCGGAAACTCTTCGAGCTCCTTGACGACCTGCTTCAGCCGCTCCTCAAAGTCGCCGCGATAGCGCGTACCGGCCAGCAGCGTTCCCATGTCGAGCGAGAAGATCGTTGCGTCCTGAAGCGCTTCCGGCACCTTGCCTTCGACAATGCGCTTGGCAAGACCTTCGGCAATAGCCGTCTTGCCAACGCCTGGATCACCCACATAGAGCGGATTGTTCTTCGAGCGGCGGCAGAGAATCTGAATCGTGCGGTTCACCTCGCTGTGCCGGCCAATCAACGGGTCGATCTTGCCGGTCTTGGCCTTTTCGTTGAGGTTGACGCAATAAGCTTTCAGCGCTTCCTGCTTCTTCTTGGGCTCGGCTTCTTCGTGCTCGTTATTGGCGGAATCGGGCGCCTGCTCATTTTCTTCCGCACCACGCGGCGGGCGCATTTCATTGCTGCCCGGGCGCTTCCCGATGCCATGGGAGATATAGTTGACCGCGTCATAGCGCGTCATCTCCTGCTCCTGCAGGAAGAAAGCGGCATGGCTCTCACGTTCGGCAAAGATGGCAACAAGCACATTCGCACCCGTAACCTCTTCACGACCCGAAGACTGCACATGAATGACAGCGCGCTGGATAACACGCTGGAAACCCGCAGTCGGCTTTGAATCTTCGTCATATCCGGTGATCAGGCTGGCAAGTTCGGTATCGACATATTCAGTCACTGTCTTGCGCAACGTGTCCAGATCGACGCTGCACGCCCCCATCACCGCCGAGGCATCGACGTCATCAATCAGCGCCAGAAGCAGGTGCTCGAGCGTTGCATATTCGTGGTGGCGCTCATTGGCATATGTCAGTGCCTGATGAAGCGCTTTTTCCAGGCTCGGAGAAAATGTCGGCACGATGAAACCTCACTTCTTTTCCATAACGCATTGCAGGGGATGCTGATGCTGACGCGAAAATTCCATCACCTGTGAAACCTTCGTCTCGGCAACCTCATAGGTAAATACGCCGCATTCGCCCACACCGTGATTGTGGACGTGCAGCATGATGCGCGTTGCGGCCTCACGATCCTTCTGGAAAAAGCGTTCCAGGATATGGATAACAAACTCCATCGGCGTGTAATCGTCGTTCAACAGGAGTACACGGTAAAGGCTCGGACGCTTGGCTTTCGGCTTTGTCCGGGTAATGACCGACGTCCCGCGACCGGGCGTATTGCCCTCCGCGCCGTCGTCATCCTGCATCAGAAACGGCAGTGCCGTCATATTCTCATTCACTCCGTATCTCCGGATGGAACCGCATTTGCGCATTGTCATCCCTATTTAGGTATTCGAAGCAGTATTTTAAGCCCTTCATTCATGGCCGCAATGAGAAATCTTGTCTTCCAGCCTCTATTTTTTTGCAAAGGAACACCAAATTGCTGCGGACAATAGCATATCAGACAAGCTTAGAGCCGGGGCGAAATCAAGACCATCTCCACGCCGAAATAAAAAGAGCCGGCCCCCGAAGAGCCGGCTCCAAAATTTCAGCGGAAAGAAGTCGCGATCAGGCAGCTTCCTGCGCTGTTTCCTTCACCTGCGTGACGGCCGTCTCATAAGGCTTGTAGGCGTCCTTGGCGAGGTCGGTGTACATTTCGGTCATCTTGGTGGACTGGGCGACGAACTTTTCAAAAGCAGTTTTCACATAGGCGGACTGCAGTTCGAAAGCTTCCTCAATGCTCTTGGCACCGGCAAGCTTTTCAAAATGCGCGACGCCGTCTTCAAACGACTTTTTCGTGTAGTCGGTTGCTTCGGTGGCAATTTCCTGAAGCGATTTGGTCATGCCGGCATAGTTTTTCAGCGCAGCATCGATAGCTTCTTTACCCTTCAGATTCGCTTCTTCAAAATTGAACATGGCACTCATCCTGTGGTTGGTAACGTTGCCAACAGATTTATGTGCAATGCACAATAAAGTCAACCCCTTTGTGCATCGCAACCAACAGATCACAAGGAACTAAGACGCTGAAAATAGAAGCGAATTTTCAAATCGTAGCGAAGATTAACGAGTATTAATGTTGCTGCCAATTATGAGGTACGAACCTCAAAGGTCGATATCCAGAATGGCCATCGAGAAATTGTAGGAAACTTCGCCATCCTCATCATCGCGAAAGACAACGCCGAGAAATTCATCGTCCAGATAGACCTCAGCAGAGTCATCTTTACGCGGGCGCGCCTTGACGACGATCTGCGGATTGAAAGTGCGCTTCAAATAGGCTTCGAGCTTACGAACCTCTTCCGGTTTCACGGGCAAATCTCCATTCAAATCATTTGGAATGGCGCGCTTCTCGCACGGTCTGGAAGGACCTGTAAACCCCAAATGCCATCATTCACAGAAACCGCGGTGCGCCTGTTACTCATTCTTCGTTGAGGAGGTGGTTCATCGAACGTGACGGCTCCGCACAGCCGGCCGTGCCGACCACGCGCGCCGGCACACCGGCCACAGTGGAACTTTCAGGCACATCCTTCAAGACGACGGAGCCGGCTGCAATGCGTGAGCAACATCCGATCTTGATATTGCCGAGAACCTTGGCACCCGCGCCGATCAAAACCCCATCGCCGATCTTGGGATGACGGTCGCCCGATTCCTTGCCCGTACCACCGAGTGTAACCCCCTGCAGAATGGACACATTGTCACCGACCGTCGCCGTTGCACCGACAACCAGTCCGGTCGCATGATCAAGAAAGAAGCCGCGGCCGATCGGTGCAGCCGGTGCAATATCGGTCTGGAAGACGCTGGAGGAGCGGCTTTGCAGATAAAGCGCAAAATCTTTGCGGCCCTTCTTCCAGAGCCAGTGCGCCAACCGGTGTGTCTGGACGGCGTGGAAGCCCTTGAAATAGAGAACCGGCTCGATGTAGCGCGTCGCCGCCGGATCGCGATCGTAGACAGCCTGTATATCAACACGCAGGATCTCGGACCATTCAGGCCAGTCGGCGAGCATTTCGTTGAAGGTCTGGCGCAGCAGCACCGCCTGAATATCGGGGTGATCAAGCCGCTCACAGATACGATAGATCACGCAGTCCTCAAGCGAGGCGGTATTTAAAACCGTGGAATACATGAAAGCCGCCAGAACAGGATCGGCAGCAGCGGTTGCCGCAGCTTCCTGACGCAAATGATGCCATATGGGATCAACAGCCTCCAGGCGATTATCCGCGCGTTTATCGCTTGAGATAGACATGGCAGCTCCTTCTTGCTGTATCCGAGCGCGCAATATAAGGCATCAATCGGGAAACTTAAATGGGTGCAGATAACAATGTCGTCAACGCAAAGCTTCGCCGATGGTGCGATTGAAGCAGTCTACGACACTTTCGTCGGCAATGTGCTCTTAAACAGGCCTGAGCGTAAAAACGCCGTTAACGCGGCCATGTGGTCGGCACTACCGGATGTCCTAAACTGGCTTCTCGGCCAAAACGCGCGCGTCATCCTCCTCTCAGGAGCTGGCGGCAAAGACTTCAGCGCGGGCGCAGACATTGTCGAATTCGACACCCATCGCAAGGATGCAGAAACATCCGCCGCCTACGAAAAACTGAACAGCCGCGCCTTTGCCGCCATCCGCAACTGCCCCGTACCTGTCATCGCGGTCATTCGTGGCTTCTGCTTCGGCGGAGGCTTCGGGCTCGCAGCTGCAGCCGACATTCGCATTGCCGATACAAGCGCCCGTTTTGCCGTTCCTGCGGCGCGCCTTGGTCTGGCCTATCCTGTGGACGCCATGGGCGACATTGTTGCCGCGCTCGGGCCGCAGCTTGCCAAGGTCGCGCTTTTCACCACCAGAGAGTTCACTGCTGCAGAACTGGCAGATGCTGGCGCTCTGCTTCCGTTGGTCGAACCTCACGACCTCGACACGGAAGCAACCGCCCTCGCCCAGCGCATCGCCTACAATGCGCCATTGTCTGTCCGCGCATCGAAGACGGCCATCAACGCGGTCGTCGCCGATGATCCGGCCCTGATGAAACTGGCGCAAAGACAGGGCGACGAGACCTATTCAAGTCGCGACTATGCAGAAGGACGCGCAGCCTTCAAGGACCGTCGCAAACCCCATTTCACCGGCCAGTGACACTTTCCAGAAATTCCAGTGCGCCCTTCTTGAATACGCGGTCACCCACGGCAAGCATGTGATCGCGTCCGGGGATATCAAGCGCGATCGCGCGCGGCATCAACGCAGCCAACTCCTGGGCGGAACCCGCGATATCGTCCTCGGTCCCAACACCAATCAGGGTTGGAATATCGATCTTGGCGGCCTGTTCGGCGCTCACCAGGTCGCGCGATGTACGAATGCAAGCGGCGAGCGCTAGGCGGTCGCTTCTGGTCTTGTCTGCAAAGGCACGGAACATGCGGCCACGCTCGTGAACAACATCATCAAGCGAACCTGCGAGCAGAGCGTCTGCAATCGGATCCCAGTCGCCAACGCCGGTGATCATGCCAATACCGAGACCGCCCAGGATGAGTGATTGGATGCGATGCGGTTCTGCAATGGCTGCAAAGGTCGAAATCCGCGCCCCCATGGAATAGCCCATCAGATGCGCCGCGCCGATGCCCAGATGGTCCAGCAGCGCAATCGCATCCGCCGCCATCAAAGGGACGTGGTAAGCCTCTGGTTCATGCGGCTTGTCGCTCTGCCCATGCCCGCGATTGTCGATGGCAATCACCCGGTAGCCGGCATCACCCAGCGTTTTCAGCCAACCGGGTTGAACCCAGTTGACCAGAGCGCTCGATGCAAAACCGTGAACCAGCAAAATGGCCTCGCCCGACGGATCGCCCTCAGCGAAATAGGCGAGTTTCAATCCGTCGTGATGGAAGAATGAAAATTCCGGCTGACCTGCTGTCATGTTCTCGTCCCGTTTTTTTGTTCGACTTGCGTGCTGCAACTATAAAATTGTCAATTCGGAGTCTATGTCACGCCGAGAACTTTGCCATATCGCTGCCTTTTTTCGGCTTCGGGCTGGCCACATATGCAGCCGTTGCCTATATATCAGTCGTCGACGGTGGCTCAGACGGCTGCCGTTCCCCAATTGCCAACTGCATCCCAAAATGGCAGGTAACAAGAAAGGAATATGCGATGAACAGCACAAATGTGCTTCACCAGCAGAACTCTGACGGCGATACGATCGGCGGCAGAATATCCCGAGCCCGCGATGCAGCAGGTCTCACCATAACCGACATTTCAAATCAGGCAGGCGTGCGCAAGGAAACGGTAGCCCAGTGGGAACGTGACCGCTCCGAGCCGCGTGCCAACAAGCTTGTCATGCTTGCCGGCATCTTGGGCGTTTCACCCACCTGGCTGATGACCGGCCTTGGCGAGGGTCCGACAGAATACGCGCCTGATAGCAACGCCCGCGCTGCACTGCAAATCGCCGAGATCAAGCGCCTCCAGGGCGAGCTTTCAAACGCCATCGTCGCGCTCGAACGGCAGCTTGTAAAGGCTGAATAAAATCAGACATTTTCTGCCGGAAACGGCTTCGGCAGGCTTGAGCGCCGTGATGCTTCTATGCCAATCTCCCTGCAAAACAAATCGCAGGGAGTTTTTTTGATTATGGACGTTAAAGCAGCGGTCGCCGTTCAGGCTGGCAAACCCCTTGAAATCATGACGGTACAGCTTGAAGGACCGAAACAGGGTGAAGTCCTCATTGAGGTCAAAGCAACCGGCGTTTGCCACACAGACGAATTTACGCTGTCCGGTGCCGACCCGGAAGGTATCTTCCCCGCCATCCTGGGCCATGAGGGCGCTGGCATCGTCGTCGATGTGGGACCGGGCGTTACAACACTCAAAAAGGGCGATCACGTTATTCCGCTCTACACGCCTGAATGCCGCACCTGCCCCTCCTGTCTGTCGCGCAAGACCAACCTTTGCACGGCGATTCGTTCAACCCAGGGCCAGGGTCTCATGCCGGACGGCACATCACGCTTTTCCATCGGCAAGGACAAGATCTTCCACTATATGGGCTGCTCCACCTTCGCTCAGTTCACCGTGCTGCCCGAGATCGCGCTTGCCAAGGTCAATCCGGACGCTCCCTTTGACAAGATTTGCTATATCGGTTGCGGCGTCACCACCGGCATCGGCGCTGTCATCAACACGGCCAAGGTCGAAATCGGCGCAACAGCCGCCGTCTTCGGTCTCGGCGGCATCGGCCTCAACGTGATCCAGGGCCTTAAACTTGCAGGCGCAGACATGATCATCGGCGTCGATCTCAACAACGACAAGAAGGAATGGGGCGAACGCTTCGGCATGACCCATTTCGTCAACCCGAAGGAAATCGATGGCGATATCGTCTCCCATATCGTCAACATGACCAAACGCAACGGTGACATGATCGGTGGAGCCGACTACACGTTCGATTGCACCGGCAACACCAAGGTCATGCGTGACGCGCTTGAATGCGCGCATCGCGGCTGGGGCAAGTCGGTTGTCATCGGCGTTGCTGGCGCCGGTCAGGAAATCTCGACTCGCCCCTTCCAGCTGGTCACGGGCCGCACGTGGATGGGAACCGCCTTCGGTGGCGCGCGCGGACGCACCGATGTTCCGAAGATCGTAGACTGGTATATGGACGGCAAGATTGAGATCGATCCGATGATCACCCACACCATGCCGCTTGAGGAAATCAACACCGCCTTCGACCTGATGCATAAAGGCGAATCGATCCGCTCCGTCGTGGTCTATTGATATCAACGATGTTGAAGGGCGGGCTTCATGCTCGCCCTGAATTTTTAAAGCACGGCGAAAATGAGAGCTACAAAAAGTGGGGCGATGTGCGACCGATTCTGGTCGACACCATGCTGCCCGACCTCACGCCCAGGAAGACATCATGTCCGATACGGAGATCAAGACAGATTTAAAGGCGCTGACCGCGCTCACCCCGCTGGAGCTCCATGACCTTTTCAGGTTGCGCATTGATGTGTTCGTCGTCGAGCAGAAATGCCCTTACCCAGAAATTGATGGACAGGATATCAACGCGCTTCACCTGCGTCTGATGAAAGACAACGAGCTTATCGCCGCAACACGTATTCTTCCGCCCAAATCCCCCGGCAAGCCGGTAAAAATCGGCAGGGTCGTCGTCTCCCCCAACCATCGCGGCCAAAGGCTCGGCGAGAAAGTCATGCGTGAATCCATTGACGCATGCCATAGCAACTTCCCCGGAACGGATATTTTCATTTCCGCACAAAGCCACCTGAAATCTTTCTACAATTCGCTCGGGTTCCAGAAGACGTCGGACGAGTATGTGGAAGACGGCATTGCGCATATCGACATGGTTCTTGCAGGTTGATGCTCATGACTGCAAACATCGCACCCGTCATATACGTGGACGCAGACGCCTGCCCGGTGAAAGCTGAAATTTTGAAAGTTGCCGAACGCCACGGTCTGAAGACCATACTGGTTGCCAATTCCGGCCTTCGCCCCTCCCGCGACCCGATGATTGAAAACGTCATCGTCTCAGCAGGCTTCGATGCCGCTGACAATTGGATCGCCGAAAATGCAGGCGAAAACGATCTCGTGATTACGGCCGATGTACCGCTTGCCGTTCGCACTGTGGCAAACGGCTGTCTCGTCTGCGGGCCGACTGGCCGCGAATTCAACGAGAAAAACATCGGAATGGCATCGGCCATGCGCGACCTTGGCGCCCATTTGCGCGAAACCGGCGAAAGCAAGGGCTACAATGCCGCATTTTCGCAGAAAGACCGCTCTACCTTCCTACAGGTATTTGACCAGCTTTGCCGCAAGGCAATAAGAGCAAAACAATAGATTTTAAAAGGACAGAACCATGAACACCATCTCGACCGCTCTCGCGCATGGTGGCACCCAGGGTGTCTATGCACACACATCGAAGACCCTGAACTGCGATATGATTTTCGCCGTCTTCGTACCGCCGCAGGCCAGGGAAACGTCTTGCCCCGTTCTCTGGTACCTTTCCGGCCTCACCTGCACCCATGCCAATGTCATGGACAAGGGCGAGTATCGCCGCATGGCAGCCGAATTGGGACTGATTATCGTCTGCCCGGATACAAGCCCGCGTGGCGAACCTGTTGCCGATGAAACCGACAACTGGCAAATGGGAAAAGGTGCCGGTTTCTACCTCGACGCAACGCAAGAGCCTTGGTCGAAACATTTCCAGATGTACACCTATATTACCGAAGAGTTACCTGCCCTCATATCCGAAAATTTCAATGCAGACATCACGAGGCAAGGCATATTCGGCCATTCCATGGGCGGACACGGGGCATTGACCATTGCGCTCAAGAACCCGGAAAGCTTCAAAAGCTGTTCTGCCTTTGCACCCATCGTGAACCCGATGACATCAGACTGGTCAATTCCGGCGCTCGAAAAATATCTAGGTTCCGACCAAACCGCCTGGCGCCAGTATGACGCTTGCGCACTCGTGGAAGATGGCGCGCGTTTTCCCGAATTTCTCATCGACCAGGGAGCAGCCGACGGCTTTCTTGAAAACGGCCTGAAGCCTTGGCTCTTCGAAAAGGCGGTGGAAGGCACCGGCATCGATCTGCAGCTTAATATGCGCGATGGCTACGACCATTCCTACTTCTTCATTTCCACCTTCATGGACGATCATCTGCGCTGGCATGCTGAGCGGCTGAAGTGATCTTTCAAACGTCAAATACAGGTACAAAATTCCAGCGACTTTCCTGAATTAGCGCTTCTCGGCCCCTACCCTTCGCCGACGAAGCGTTATAAGGTCGCGCCAATTCAGAAGACTTTCGGAGGCAAAAATGGCCGGTCACACCATTCCACATTTTCAAAACGATGGCGGGCATCGCCTCATCGAGGTGGGCGTGAAAGAATTCATGTGCACGGGCGCATCGGCACCATTCGACCATCCGCACATCTTCATGGATCTTGGAGCGGAAAACGAAAAGGTCTGCCCCTACTGTTCCACGCTCTACCGTTTCAATCCGACGCTGAAGGACACGCAGACCAATCCGCCGGGCTGTGTCGTTCATTCTGTTGCGGCCTGATCGAAATCACCACCGCCAGGCGCGGAGCACGTTAAATCATGTCAGCGAAACGCGTTGCAATCGTCGGTGCCGGCGTCGCCGGGCTCGTGGCCGCACTTGCCTTTGCCCGACAAGGTGTCGCCAGCGACATTATCGAGCAGGCAGAACAACTGGATGAAGTCGGTGCCGGGCTCCAGCTGTCGCCCAACGCCACGCGGATACTGGATTATATCGGCGTGCTTGCCCGCATTGAAACAAACTGGAACGCGCCGATTTCCATTGACCTCGCCTCAGGTCGGTCTCTGCGCACTTTGACGCGTATCGAGGTCGGCACCAGGGCCCGTCAGAAATGGGGCGCTCCTTACGGCGTCTTGCACCGCGCGACCTTGCAGAAAAGGTTGTTGGAAGCCGTCAATGAGTCGCCACTTTGCCGGCTGCATTTGGGTCATCGCCTCTTGGAGGCGACTCCCGAAACAATTGCCAATATTGCGGGTGAACGGCCCGATCTCATCATCGGAGCCGATGGTGTCTGGTCGCGGACGCGTAACGCCCTGAAGGGTCACGGCAATCCGGTCTTCTCCGGCTTCGTCGCATGGCGTTTCGTGATACCCGAAAAGAATGTTCCGGCGTTTTTGTCACACAACCGGGTCGTGGGATTTCTGGGCCAGCATACGCATCTGGTTTCCTACCCTTTGCGCGACGCAGGCGGGCATAATCTGGTTGCCATCGCCAGGGGTGAAAATCCAGGTGAAGCCTGGGCAATCAAGACGGACAATGAAACCCAAAGCGCCTTTGCAAGACGAAATTTCGCCGGCTGGCACCCCGAACTCCAGAAGCTGGTGGCATCGGCAGATGACCCGACGTGGTGGCCGCTTTTTGGCGTTTCGGATGGCAGTTGGACGGACGGCAGGTCCCTCGCTCTCGTCGGTGATGCTGCCCACGCCATGCTGCCCTTCGCAGCTCAGGGTGCTGCCATGGCCATTGAAGACAGTTTCACGCTTGCCCGACTGGTCGATCGACTGCCCCTTGCCGAGGCACTCGCGCGTTACGCAGCAGACCGCAAGGCGCGCGTGGCCAAAGTGCGCGCGCGCGGCGATTTCAACCGCTTCGCCTACCATGCCTCCGGCCCAATTCGCCTTGCCCGCAATGCCGTCTTTGCCATGACGCCGGCAAACATGCTGTCCTCGGGCCTCGATTGGATCTACGGTTACGACGCCGGCCGCTGATCTCAACCGATCTCTGCAGCAGCCCGGAAACCCGCTTCCAGATCAGCCTGAATGTCTTTGACATCCTCAAGACCGATCTGAAGACGCACCAAGGCCCCATCGGTTGGACCTTTGCGGATGGTCCGGTCTGACAGGTTTACCCAAACAGCGAGACTTTCATAGCCGCCCCAGGAATAGCCGAGACCGAAAAGGCGAAGCGCATCCAGAAACGCCGAGACCTTGGCTTTCTGCTGACTGGCACCCTCAGCCTTCAAGACGAAGGAAAAGATGCCGCTGGCACCTTTGAAGTCGCGTTTCCAAAGCGCGTGACCGGGAAAACTTTCAAGCCCCGGATGAAGAACGGCAGCAACCTCCTCGCGTCCTTCTAACCACCGCGCAATACCAAGCGCACTCTCCTGGTGACGTTCCAACCGCAAGCCCATGGTGCGAAGCCCGCGCAGAATCTGATAGGAATCGTCGGGCGAGCCGCACATTCCCATCATCATATTGCCTTCGCTCAACTGTTCCCACGTCGCAGCATTTGCCGAAACCAGCCCCATCAGAACATCGGAATGGCCCGATGGATACTTCGTGGCGGCATTGATCGAGACATCGACGCCGAAGTCCAGCGGTTTGAAGAACAGCGGTGTCGCCCACGTATTGTCCATGGTCACGATGGCTCCGTGTCGGTGCGCAACATCTGCAATCGCCGGAATATCCTGCATCTCGAACGTGTTGGAACCTGGCGCTTCCGTGTGAACCAGCTTGGTATTCGCTTTCATCAGGCTTGCGATATCCGTGCCGAGCTCGGGATCGTAATAATCGACCTCAATTCCCAGCCCCTTCAGCATCTGATCGCAGAAGCGGCGTGTTGGCGAATAGACGGAATCGACGACCAGCGCGTGGTCCCCGGCCTTCAAAAACGATAGAAAAGGCACCGAGATCGCCGCCAGCCCTGACGGCAGAATGATGGTGCCGGCAGAACCTTCCAGCGCATTCACCGCATCGCATAACGCATCAGTGGTGGGCGTGCCATGCGTGCCATAAGTGTATTTTTGTCCGCGCGACAGCATGGTGTGCGTATCAGGAAACAGCACAGTGGAGGCGTGCACAACGGGTGGATTGACAAAACCGTGATAAGACCGCGGATCATATCCGCCATGGGCAAGCCGTGTATTCATGCCCAGACGAGCCTTGTTCTGTTCTTTGTCACCACTCATCAACCAACACCTCGATTTGTCATATGGCCCATCCATAATCCCGTGCATGCAGCCGCGTCAATGAAGGAGCAAGGCACGCGGCTATTTCTGAATAAAACGTTCCAAATCATCTATATATTGACTTTTTGTCCGGCATTGACTGCCCGTTTTCAGGCATTACTGCATGTATTTTCAGCAGAAAGCTTGGAACTTGCGATTTTTTGAAAAAAAACTTTCAGAAGTGGGTTGACCGTCAGGGGCAAACTGCCTGAGATAGCCGAAGTTCGCTCCGAGAGGGAGGCGAGCCCCGTCATGATACCCAGGCTGGGGAAGCCAGGGCTGGCGGAAAAACGAATAACAACAGAAAAAGGTTGTCTATCATGAGCAAAAAGCTTTTGTCTGCGGCACTGGGCGCAGCCATCCTTGGCGTAGGCGCACATGCTGCATCTGCTGCCACGTTGGATGATGTGAAGGCGAAGGGATTCGTTCAGTGCGGTGTGAGCCAGGGCATTCCCGGCTTCTCCAACCCTGACGATGCTGGTAACTGGTCCGGTCTGGACGTTGACTATTGCCGCGGTATCGCCGCAGCCATCTTCGGCGATGCAAACGCTGCCAAGTTCACACCACTGTCCTCCAAGGACCGCTTCCCGGCTCTCCAGTCCGGCGAAGTTGACGTTCTGACACGTAACACCACCTGGACCATCAGCCGCGACACCTCGCTCGGCTTCAACTTCCGCACCGTAAACTACTACGACGGTCAGGGCTTCATGGTGAAGAAGAGCCTCGGCGTAAAGTCCGCACTCGAGCTCTCCGGTGCTGCTGTCTGCGTACAGACCGGCACGACAACAGAGCTCAACGTTGCTGACTACTTCAAGGCAAACGGCATGGAATACAAGCCGGTTGTTTTCGAAAAGGAAGCGGACGCCACCGGCGCATATGATGCCGGCCGTTGCGACGTTTACACGACTGACCAGTCTGGCCTTTATGCCATTCGTCTGAACCTGAAGAACCCCGATGAAAACATGGTTCTCCCCGAAGTGATTTCCAAGGAGCCGCTCGGTCCGGCTGTTCGTCAGGGCGACGATCAGTGGTTCGACCTGGTTACCTGGGTTCACTATGCGATGGTCAACGCTGAAGAGCTGGGCATCACCTCTGAAAACGTTGATGATATGAAGGCCAATGGCGGACCGGAAATCAAGCGTATGCTCGGCGCTGAAGAAGGCTCCAAGATCGGTGCCGATCTCGGTGTTTCCGAAGACTGGGCTTATAACATCATCAAGCTGGTCGGCAACTACGGCGAAGTCTTTGCCCGCAACGTTGGCCCTGACACCCCGATCAAGATCGAGCGTGGCATCAACGCGCTTTGGACCAAGGGTGGCCTGCAGTACGGCCCGCCGATTCGCTAATCGCGATTGCTTGACGTCATAACTCTGGATGGAAGGCGGTGATCCGCCTTCCAACTCCCAACGACCCGAATGGGCGAATAAAAGCTCGAAAAGAGCCTTAATGGGGAAAAAATCGATGGCAGATCATGCGCTAGGCTCTGTCAAGCCGAGCTCAAGTGGCAAAGTGTCACTTATATACGACCCGAGAGCCCGTGGAATATTTTACCAGGTTCTCACCGTTTTCCTCGTGGCCCTGTTTGTTTTCATGGTCACGCAAAATACCATTCACAATCTTCAGAAGGCCAACATAGCCTCCGGCTTCGGGTTTCTGGAAGGCCGGGCCGGTTTTGACATCGGCCAGAGCCTCATCGAATATTCAAGTGACTCCACCTATGCCGACGCTCTGCTGGTCGGCCTTCTCAATACCGTGCAAGTTGCCATCGCGGGCGTCATAACAGCCTCCATTATCGGCTTCATTATCGGTTTGGGACGCCTTTCGCAAAACTGGCTGATTGCCAAGATTTGCCAGGTCTATGTGGAAATTTTCCGCAACATCCCGCCGCTGCTTGTCATTTTCTTCTGGTACAAGGGTGTTCTGTCCATCTTGCCAAACGCTAAGGACTCGCTGGAACTGCCCTTCGGAATGTATCTCAACAATCGCGGCTTTGCTTTTCCCAAGATCATACCGGAAAGCGGATTTGGAATCGCCGTTGCTGCATTCATCATCGGCATCGTCGCCTCGGTCATCGTCTCCCGTTGGGCGCGCCAGCGGCAGATGCAGACAGGTCAGCAATTTCCAATCGGCTGGACCCGTTTAGGCCTAATCCTTGGTCTGCCAATCCTGGTTTTCGTCGTACTCGGCGCGCCGGTCAGTTTTGAATATCCGGAACTCGGTCGCTTCAATCTGCGCGGCGGCTCCAATATCGGCCCCGAATTCATCTCGCTTTACCTGGCATTGTCCTTCTACACGGCATCGTTCATCGCTGAAATCGTCCGTGGCGGCATCAAGGCAGTGCCGAAAGGCCAGACCGAGGCTGCCAATGCGCTTGGCTTCCGCGCCGGTCTGACCAATCGCCTCGTGATCATCCCGCAGGCATTGCGTATCATCATTCCGCCGCTGACCAGCCAATATCTCAATCTGACCAAAAACTCCTCTCTCGCTGTCGCGGTTGGTTTTTCCGATGTGGTGGCTGTTGGTGGAACAATGCTCAACCAGACGGGCCAGGCCGTTGAAATCGTTGCCATCTGGCTGGTGATCTACCTCTCCATCTCTGTCAGCACCGCGCTGTTCATGAACTGGTTCAATGCCAAAATGGCGCTGGTTGAAAGGTAAGAATGATGGCTGTGATCAAACCCTACGTTCGCAGCGAAATGGCGCCCGCCATGCCTGCCCCTTCAACTGCCGTGGGCGTAGCCCACTGGGTTCGCCAGAATCTTCTGGCGACACCCAAAGACGTCATCATGACCATCGTCGCAATTGCGGCGCTGGCCTATGTGCTGCCCGGTCTCCTGGATTGGCTGCTCTTCAACGCCACGTGGACGGGCTCCGACCGCACGGCCTGCGCAACCGTCAGCGCCGGCGGCGTCGTTCCCGACGGCCAGGCCGGAGCGTGCTGGCCCTTCGTACAGGCGAAGTTCGAACAGTTCATCTTCGGTCGCTATCCGATTGAAGAGCGTTGGAGACCGATACTGGTCGGCCTTCTCTTTGTCGTGCTGTTGATCCCGATGCTCATTCCCAAGGCGCCCTATAAGGGTTGGAATGCACTGGCGCTGTTTATCGTACTGCCGTTAATCTCCTTCTTCCTGCTCACGGGTGGCTTTGGCCTTGAGCATGTGGAGACGCCCCTTTGGGGTGGCCTGATGGTGACCTTGATCCTGTCCTTCTTCGGGATCACCGTTTCACTGCCAATCGGCATTATTCTGGCGCTCGGACGTCGGTCAAACATGCCGGTCATCAAGATGCTTTGTGTGCTCTTCATTGAAGTCATTCGCGGCATTCCACTGATCACCGTGCTCTTCTTCGCCAGCGTCATGCTACCGCTCTTCCTGCCCGATGGCTGGACGTTCGACAAGCTGCTGCGTGCATTGATCGGCGTATCGCTCTTCTCGTCTGCCTATATGGCCGAAGTGATCCGCGGTGGCCTGCAGGCCATTCCGAAAGGCCAGTTCGAAGGCGCCGATTCCCTCGGTCTCAGCTATTGGCAGAAAATGCGCCTTATCATCCTGCCGCAGGCCATCAAATTGGTCATTCCGGGGATTGTGAACACCTTCATTGGCCTGTTCAAGGACACCTCGCTTGTTTCAATCATCGGCATGTTCGACCTTCTCGGCATCGTGACCCTGAACCTGTCGGACTCCAACTGGGCAACAGCGCAAACACCCATCACCGGCTTTTTCTTTGCCGGCCTCATTTTCTGGATCTTCTGCTTCGGCATGTCCCGGTACTCCCAGTTCATGGAGCGTCACCTGGACACCGGACACAGAAGCTGAAACAAAAATAAAGGGGAACTGAAATGGCAGAAGCCGCAACATCCCAGATGACGGTATCCGATACCGAAGTCGCCGTTGAAATCATCAACATGAACAAGTGGTACGGCGACTTTCACGTGCTGCGCGACATCAACCTGAAGGTTATGCGTGGCGAACGCATCGTGATTGCCGGCCCTTCCGGTTCGGGAAAATCCACGATGATCCGCTGCATCAACCGTCTGGAAGAGCATCAGAAGGGGCAGATCATCGTTGACGGGATTGAACTGACCAACGACCTGAAAAAGATCGACGAAATCCGCCGTGAAGTGGGCATGTGCTTCCAGCACTTCAACCTCTTCCCGCACCTCACCATTCTGGAGAACTGCACATTGGCGCCGATCTGGGTTCGCAAGATGCCCAAGAAGGAAGCAGAGGAAGTGGCGATGCACTATCTCGAGCGCGTCAAGATCCCGGAGCAGGCCGACAAATATCCCGGCCAGCTCTCCGGCGGCCAACAGCAGCGCGTGGCGATTGCTCGCTCGCTCTGCATGAAGCCGAAGATCATGCTCTTCGACGAACCGACATCCGCTCTCGACCCGGAAATGGTCAAGGAAGTGCTCGACACGATGGTAGGTCTTGCCGAAGAAGGCATGACCATGCTCTGCGTGACCCATGAAATGGGCTTTGCCCGCCAGGTCGCCAACCGCGTGATCTTCATGGACCAGGGCCAGATCGTCGAACAGAACTCCCCCAACGAGTTCTTCGACAACCCGCAGCATGAGCGCACCAAGCTCTTCCTCAGCCAGATCCTGCACTGAGCCTAAGGTAAGCATTGGCAAAACGAGACGAAGCAAGGCCCCCGTTCGGGGGCTTTGTTGTAAATGGAACGAGCAAATACAACACCTGCCAAAAACGTCTATCACCGCCACGCGAAGCTCAGCTCAATACTGATCGGATGCTGCGATTTGAGAGATTTTCAGGAAGCGTTCGGCTCGAGGTTGTCACCCATGTCTTAGGAACAATCTGTTACCTATGTCTGCGGTTTGGACACATTTGAAAGTTGGCGACCCCTGCAGGATTCGAACCTGCGACCATCGGCTTAGAAGGCCGGTGCTCTATCCAGCTGAGCTAAGGGGCCATCCTGTCGCGGAACGCTCTGTCCGCAAATTCAGCGCAATTGCGCCCGCTCAATGCGTCCAGGGCTGCGTGCGGGTATATTTGAAATTATCGGTGTAGGAAACCTGCTTGCGCGTCGCTTCCTTGGGTTCGATCACGCGGTAGGCGATGCCCTTGCGTTGCGCATAGCTTTCGGCTGCTTCGCGCGTCTCGAAGTTCAGCTTGACCTGTTGCTTCATGTCACCGGAGCCGGTGTAGCCCATCAGCGGATCGATCACGCGCGGCTGCTCCTGATCAAACTCAAGAACCCAACGGTGCGTCTTGGCTTTGCCGGATTGCATGGCAGTCTTGGCAGGGCGGTAGATTTTGGCCGACATGTTCAGTTCCGTGCTCCAGAAGTCTTGAGACCACAGCCCTGCGGCCCCAACCCGAAAATCCGCAAATGCAGAAGCTGGCAGTTCAGCTTCATCAAATGGTCGGAGTGGAGAGATTCGAACTCCCGACCCTCTGGTCCCAAACCAGATGCGCTACCAGGCTGCGCTACACTCCGTCACCATTTATGGTTCGGGAATACACATTTACCCTCCCCCCTGCAACATCAAAATCAAGCTTTTGCAGTCAATGTGAAGACTTTATTTGCAGCGCCTCTCCCTGCACTGTACTTCCCTCCGCAATACCCAAACGGGTCGCCAGACCTGCATTGATTTCAAGCACATGCGAAACATCACCGCCCGAATCGATGATCGACCGATCCATCGGTCGCGCATTGTGCTTTACCCGGATAACCCGGCCGCTCTCGTCAATGAAGAGCATATCAAGCCCAATCAGCGTATTCTCCATCCACATGGTCACGCGGCGCACTTTCGGAAACGCAAAAAGCATTCCCTGATCGTCTTCCATCGTCTCACGGTGCATCAGTCCCCGCTCACGTTCAGAAGGTGTCGAGGCAACCTCCACCGAAAACATGTGCACCTTTCCATCCGGCCCGGTCACCGAAAGCGGCAGAACCGGCATTTCACCAGCTGCGAAAAGGTACAGCGGAGCCAGAAACAACAAAAGCGCGACGAGCGCGCTTTTCGATAAATTTGCAAGGAAGCGTCTTGCCATCAGTGAGGACGCACCGGCGGCACGGCAACGTCCGGATAAATCTCCGCCGCCATCAACCCTTTTCCGCCTGTTCCGAAGCGGATAAGCACACTTTGCCCAGGCCGCAGTTCCGTCATGCCGAAGCGACGCAAGGTCTCCATGTGGATAAAAATGTCTTCAGTGCCTTCGCCTCTGGTCAGGAACCCGAAGCCCTTGGTGCGGTTGAACCATTTGACGATCACCCGCTCCAGCCCGCTCGATGGCGTCACCTGAACATGGGTCTTGACCGGCGGCAGTTGCGACGGGTGGACCGCGGTGGACTGATCCATGGCGACGATACGAAACGCTTGAAAACCGCGATCTCGTCTCTGTATCAGCGCCACGATTCGTGTGCCTTCCAGGATTGTCTGATATCCATCCCTGCGCAGGCAGGTGACATGCAGAAGCACGTCTTCCATGCCGTTATCCGGCACAATGAAGCCAAAACCCTTGGCCACATCAAACCACTTCACGACACCGGTTATCTCGATCAGATCGACCGGATCATTGGTGACATCATCAACTGCGGATATTTCTTTCGCTGATATTCTATCGGCCATCCTCAGTTCGCCCCTCGATTACACAAAACGCACACAACATTACGGTTAACTGATTCTTGTGGTAACAGATTAAGTCCGCCGAATCGGCCAAGCGCAAGTCCCAGATTTCCTTATACCCTATACAATTTTCTGGCATTCTAGGCTTGCCTGAGGCTTTTCAAACAGACAAAACGGCAAATACCTTTGAAATATTAGGGAGAATTCATGCGATATCTACACACAATGGTTCGGGTCAAAGATCTCGAGGAATCACTTCATTTTTACTGTGCCGTAATGGGAATGCAGGAAGTGCGCCGCATCGAAAACGAGGGTGGTCGCTTCACGCTTGTATTTCTTGCCGCCGCAGAAGACGTCGATGCGGCAAAGAACAGCAAAGCACCCTGCCTTGAGCTTACCTATAACTGGGACCCGGAAGAGTATACAGGCGGCCGCAATTTTGGTCATCTGGCCTATGAGGTCGACAACATCTACGACTATTGCCAGCACCTGATGGACAACGGCGTCACCATCAACCGCCCGCCGCGTGACGGTTATATGGCATTCATTCGCTCGCCTGACGGAATTTCCTTTGAAATCCTGCAAAAGGGCCAGGCACTTCCCTCAGCCGAACCCTGGGCGTCCATGTCCAATACCGGTTCCTGGTAAGCACTCCAGTTTCAGGCAAACTTTCCGGGCGATAGGACAAGCCGGGCGGTTCGAATCATCGGCGTAAAGCCGACATGATTTTGAACCGCCCGCGTGTCTGAAAACATGAAGTATGCGTGCCGGAGTGAAATTGTTGAAAGTAAAGAGGGGCCAGACTATTGGCCGCATGGGTGTCCTTCGCGGCGCGATTCTGTTTCTTCCCCTGACGGCGCTTGCCGGCTGCATGTCGGCCGCGATCAGCGATGTGTCCAGCACGTCGGACACATTCGAAATACAGCCATTGAGCGAAAGCGAGATAGCAAGCATCGCGACCACCCCGACCACCGCCGCCGCATCAAATAGGCAACCGGCTGCAAACGCGCAGGAGGCGGTTAACACGGAAGCGCAACTGAATGCATTCGCGCCACAAGAAACGACAGCCGCTGAAACTCTGGCAAATGCAGTCACCCAACCGACTGCCGTCAATGCCGGCAGTGAAAGCATATTTGCCAGCGCGCCTCCCTCTCCTGTCGCCAAGAGCCTGCCTGAAGATCAAAACAACAATGCGCGGCCATCCATGGCGAGCCTTTTTGCCGCCCCACCACCCGCAGCGTCGGCAACCCAGATGTCGCTCTTCAGCCAACCACCCACACCTGCCGCCGAGCTTCAGACGGAAGAGCCAAATGAGTCGGAAGAGACCCACGAAGCCGATGAAGATCGGCCCACCGGGCTCATGAAACTCATTTCTGCACCCGGCATGGCCCGCATCGCTGCAAATGGCCTTTGGGTTCAAAGCGACAAGGTTGATACGCACTGTTTCAAGCCCGACCTGATCAACATCATCCATCAGGTCGAAAAGCATTTTGGGTCGCCGGCCATCGTCACCTCGGGATTCCGCAGCATCAAACACAACAAGAAAGCCGGTGGCAGCAGCTTTTCCAGACACATGACCTGCGACGCAGCCGACATTCAGGTCAATGGCGTCAGCAAGTGGGACCTCGCAGAATATCTGCGCTCCATTCCCAATCGCGGCGGCGTGGGCACCTACTGCTACACAAAATCGGTCCATATCGACACGGGAAGCCAGCGCGACTGGAACTGGCGCTGCCTGCGCAAGAAGAAGAAATCCTGATTTGCCGGTGCCGTTTTCAGCGGTGACGAGAAGGCCGGCTATTTTGTGAAAGTTTTTTGAAAAAATACGCTTTTGCCGCTTGCGGTAAAATGCGCGCCTGACTATAAGACCGCCACAAACCGCACGCGCCCTTCGTCTATCGGTTAGGACGCCAGATTTTCATTCTGGAAAGAGGGGTTCGATTCCCCTAGGGCGTGCCACCCCCTTAATGTTAGAAATTAAATTCGCTCGGTTAAGCACTGAGAAGAAAAGTATTTTAGCCTTTTAAAGCAAGTGATTTGCACGCAGTCTCCACCATTTCAAAAAAATCACGCACAAGTGTGTTTTCCCTCTTGCAGCATTCGGGAAGCCTGCATATAAGACCGCCACAAAGCGCACGCGCCCTTCGTCTATCGGTTAGGACGCCAGATTTTCATTCTGGAAAGAGGGGTTCGATTCCCCTAGGGCGTGCCACACTTCCGCAAAATTGCTTATGCTCGAAAGAGCCATCAATTCAACTCGTAATGCGGTATGGCATCGATGAGGTTGAGTGCGTCGAGCGTTTCCAATGTGCCGCCATTGGCCGCCAATTGATGCGCATCCTGGAATGAACGCAACGCAGCCAGAGATTTAGGCCCGAAGTCGCCATCCACTGGGCCATCGTAATAGCCCTCTGTCTTTAGCGCCGCCTGGAGCCTCTTGAATTCATCCTTCCTGAAAAGAACGGTAAAGTCCTGGTTGCGGAGTGCCAATTTGGCCATCCGGTAGCCAAGGCCTGCGGCATGCTTGAGCAGCTTCACACCCTCATGGAAATTCTGCTCAGTCCCCTGTCCATTGATGTTCATCACCCCAAGCGTTGAAAACGCAGGAACATAGCCAAGATCTGCCGACTTCTTGTAATATTCAACAGCCTTGTCATATTGAGCCGCAGCGTCATAGGCCCGACCGAGATTGTGTAAGAAGCGCGGATGGTCCGGCTCTTCGGCAAGCGCATCCTGACACGACGGAATAGCCTTGGAGGGCTTTATCTTGTCGAATTCAACACCTGGAATGCCAACCTGATTGAAAGGGGCAATCGCGAAATAGTCGCAATCGGATGGCTGAGGCCGCGAAAGGAAAACCTCATCCGTGAGTCGCACCAGATATTCCGGTCTTTGTTCGCCCGCAGTCGCCTTCACGACGTTGGCAGCCGCTGATCTGAACATCTGACCCACCTCGACACCGGGCCGCACCATTTCGCGCGCCAGAGCCGCCGTATAGGGGCTGTTACCACCCTCGCCATCCGTTGCAGTCTTGCCTGGTGCGGCGGCAAAGGCAATCACGCTGCCATAGGTATTGAAGCCGCTGCTTTCAGGTTTTTCAAGGTTGGCTGTGCGATCAATGGCAGCAAGCCCTCTGCCGACCGAATGTCCCTGGCTATCCTCGGCAAATGCGGTCTCAAGTATCTCCTCAAATGGATTGTTCCGGCACGCATCCAAAACGATCAGCTTGGTCTTCGCCAACCTGTCCATTTCATCAATGATTTCCGTCACCGCCTGCAATTGGGTGAAAATCGTCGCGGGCTGATCAAAAAGTGCGTCGCGCGGCACAATATAGTTGATGTTGTCGATCTGCACGGCGTGTCCGGCATAGTAGAAGAATGCAATGTCGCTGCCCTCCAGTCGGTCGACAAATGTCCGCCTTGCTTCAGCGATATTGTCCAATGAGGGATCAATCACTTCGATAACATCGAATTTCAGCGTTCGCAGCGTCTTAGCAATCAGCCCGGCGTCGTTTGTCGGGTTCACCAGAGAGGGCGCATTCTCATATTGCGAGATGCCGATCACCAGCGCCACCCGCTTGCCGGCGTCCTGAAAGACGTTATCCTCGGCCCGCGCCATAGAGCCAAAAATAGACGTCAGAACGAATGCGAGTAAAAGCCACGGCAACCAGCCCGCTGCCGGCTTCTGAAGCCATGATGCAAGAAACAAGGCGTTCCTCCTCGATCTTCTATGAAATGTTCAGAGCAAGCTAAATCTTCTGAAACTACGCCCAGGCAGAAGACTGCCTGGGCCGATCTTCAAAGCGCCATAAAAAACGCTCCAAGAATGTCAGCCTTAACCACCGAACTTCTCGATTGGATCACAATAGGCGCCCTGAACTTTGGGCGCTTTTGGAGTCATCTTGGCTTCATCGGTGCGCTTGGCCTTGGCAAGATTGAACATTCCACCGACATTGCTGTCCGGGATCATCGGAATATCCCCCTTGGCGTAGGTCCAACAAAAGTCCACGGCATTCTTCTTCAGTCGGCAAGCTCTTTTCCAATCAGCCGTCATGCGGCAGGACCTGGGTGGCATCTGATAATCGCAGACCCTGTTACCGCCAGGATCGCGACCGCAACGCGTTGGCTTGGAAAAGTCGGTGGGATAGGTTTTATCGTCCCCGAACATCGGGTGATAAGTGGGGTTGCAATCACGCTCTGGGTTTCCGTTGCGATAGCAAGAAGGCATCGACTGCGCGACGGAAACAGGATTGGCATAGTCATAAAGTGCGCCAGTTTTGATATTGTAGGACGAGTCCCCTGCAATTCCATCACTGGGCTGGGGATATTTTTCGTTAAAATATTTGTACCAAGCTTGACTGTAGAAATCGCGTTTGCACCCAAGTTCACCCGCCGACTTTCCAACGATGCTTAAGATTTCGCCGGGTTTGAACCCTCTCGCCCCCAAAATGTCGATCGCCTTGATCAACTTAGCAGTATTTTCTGCAGAACAACGACCCTTGCCTGTGCCTGTGCTATTCCCCCCGCCTTCTGTCTGGCAGGACGCAAGCACGATTCCCATGGCAGCAAGCGCCACCACGGCAAAATAATTAATGTTAGTTTTCACCTAAACCCCCAACACAATTGAAACAAAACATGTGCTTGTCCGGCCAATTTGTCCCCGCCGGACAGGTTAAAGGTGCAAGACTGATCCTACCGAGTCAACCAACTGCAGGCTAAAAAATAGAAATAGGCTTTTATTTCAAAGTCTTAGAAAAGAAAATCACATCGCTTTGGCTGCATCCATGACGCGCAGCTGAATGCGCCTTGAGCCTTGCCAATGATCTGCACTGATTGAACCCGCCACATGCAGACGTTGGCCGCGCGCATTGAGCAGCAGATCGCCAAGCGGCGTCTCAATGGCGCGAAAGGCAATAACGTCGAGACGGCTGCGGCCATCTGGACTTTCAAGTGTCACCTTCACATGGTCTCTGCCCACCTGGCGCGCATCCCGCACTGTGTGCGAGGGCAGTGCGAAAATCGGCTGCGGATGGCCCGCCCCGTAGGGACCGGCCTGATCCAGCTGATCCACGAGCTGCAGGGTCGCGCCCGATGCGGAAAGCGCGCCATCGATCTTCAAAACCCGCGTTTCGATAAGACCAGCCACGGCCTTTTGCGAACGCTCTTCGAAAAAGGCGCGCAACTGTCCGAGCTTTGCTTTTTCGACCGTCAGACCTGCTGCCATCGCATGACCGCCACCCTTGACGAGAATCCCCTCATCCACAGCCGCGCGCACCATCTGGCCAATATCAAACCCCGCAATGGAGCGGCCTGAGCCGGCGCCCTTGCCCGAAGGGTCAAACGCGATGGCAAATGCAGGGCGATGAAACTTGTCCTTGAGCCGTGAAGCGAGAAGACCAACCACGCCGGGATGCCATGTCGAGCTAGCCGTCACCAGCACGGAAGCGCCGCTACCATCACCGTAGGCAGCCAGCACCTCGGCCTCCGCCTCGGCCAGCATCTCAACCTCCATGGCCTGGCGTTCGCGGTTCAATTGATCGAGCTGCTCAGCGATCGCATCCACATCCGCGCCCGCCTCCATCGTCAGGAGCCGGCTTCCGAGCCCGGCATCGCCAACGCGGCCACCGGCATTGATCCGCGGTCCAACCAGAAATCCGAAATGATAGGGTGTCACCGGCCCGCTCAGGCCCGCCACGCGAAAAAGCGCTGCAAGGCCCGCATTGTTCTGATGGCGCGCAGCAATCAGTCCCTTCACCACATAGGCGCGGTTGAGCCCTTTGAGCGGCACCACGTCGCACACCGTCGCCAGCGCGACCAGATCAAGCCAGGACAAGAGATCAAGCGTTTCCGCGCGCTTGTCTCCTGCCGCCCGCAGGATCCGCAAAGCGCCAACCAGAACCATAAAGACGACACCCGCGGCGCAAAGGTGACCAAGCCCGGAAAGATCGTCCTCGCGGTTGGGATTAACGATCGCCAGCGCGTGCGGCAGGCTATGGCCGACCTGATGGTGGTCCAACACCACGACATCAACACCACGCGCTTTGGCAGCATCCAGCGCCTCCAGGCTCGTAGTCCCGCAGTCCACGGTTACGATCAGTTGAGCGCCCTTCTCTATCAAGTGGCTGATCGCTGCCGGATTGGGGCCATAACCTTCGAATATCCGGTCGGGGATATAGATTTCTGCAGCAATGCCGAAATGATGGAGAAAACGCCACATGAGCGCCGATGACGACGCCCCGTCGACATCGTAGTCGCCGAAGATTGCTACACGTTCGCCGCGCGACACCGCATCGGCAATCCGCTGCGCGGCCAACTCACAATCCGTCATCGTAAAAGGATCAGGCATCAATTGCCGAATCGTGGGATCAAGGAACCGCTCAGCCTCATCGGCGTGAACGCCACGCCCGGCCAGCACGCGCGCCACGAGTTCGGGAATGCCGTGACGCTGCGACATCGCGAGCGCCTGGTTTTGCGCAGCACCATCCGCACGCGCCACCCATCGCTGACCCTTTGCGGAATTCTCCACATCCAGAAAGGCCCGGTTAACCGGATCGGCACTTACCGCCATGTCAGCCGGGCCTCCTGTCTAATGTTGCAGAATGCAATTATCCAATCGGTCTTTCGATGCGAATAACCTGCGGTTTGGACGCAAGATAGCCTTCTGCGCTGATGAGCGAAACCGCATTGCGAACGGATTCTTCCGTCGTCTCATGGGTGACCAGAATAATGGTCTGCGCACCGTTCTTGTCCGGCTTGCCACGCTGCATGATCGATTCCAGCGAGATTTCGTGTTCGGCCATTCGCGTTGCGATATTGGCAAACACCCCTGCCCGGTCTTCCACCGACAGGCGGATGAAATAGCCACCCTCATGCGCCCGCATCCGCGCGCGGCGATAAGGTTCGAGCACCTTGACAGGACGCCCCAGCGGCGGCGCGGTTTGCAAGCCGGGGCGGCTCTTGGCAATATCGGCAATGTCGCCGAGCACGGCAGAGGCCGTCGCCTTGCCGCCAGCCCCTGGGCCTGCCATCAACAGTTCACCCAGGATATCGGATTCGATTGCAACCGCATTGGTCACGCCTTCGACCTGCGCAATTTCGGAATCAAGCGGCACCAGTGTGGGGTGCACGCGCTGTTCAATGCCCCCCTCGGCACGCTGCGCCATCCCGAGAAGCTTGATTGCATAGCCAAGCTCTCGTGCCGCCTCGATATCCTCGATGGTGATATTGGTGATACCTTCCATATAGATATCGTCAGACGAAATCTCGCAACCGAAGGCAAGGCTGGTCAGGATCGCCAGCTTGTGTGCTGTGTCGTTTCCTTCAATATCGAAGGTCGGATCGGCTTCGGCGTAGCCGAGACGCTGGGCCTCGGCCAGGCATTCCTCAAAGCCAAGCCCCTCATCCTCCATCTTGGTGAGGATATAGTTGCAGGTTCCGTTCATAATCCCCTGCACCCGGTTGACGGTATTGCCGGTCAGCGACTCGCGCAGCACCTTGATCACCGGAATGCCGCCGGCAACGGCAGCTTCAAAATTGAGTATGACCGACTTCTCTTCTGCCTGTGCAGCAAGCGCAATGCCGTGCTTGGCCAGAAGCGCCTTGTTGGCTGTCACCACATGGAGACCGCGCGACAGCGCTTTGACGACGGACGCGTGAGCAGCACCACCCTCACCGCCGATCAATTCCACAAACACATCAATATCTGCGCTTTCAGCCATGGAAACCGGGTCGTCGAACCACTCAAAAGTGGAAATATCGATCCCACGGTCACGCGTCCGGTCGCGCGCGCTCACCGCCACGACCTGAATCGGCCGGCCGCACGAGACAGTCAGCAGGTTTTCACGTTCCTTGATCACTCTGACAAGCGAGGCACCCACAGTGCCCAAGCCCGCAATGCCAATCTTCAGGGCATCAGCCATTGTTCATTCCTGTTTGTTCGACAGACGCAGATCGGTTACCCGTGCATCATAAGACACCCGAATGGTCAACCGCCGCAGCCGGAACCATCGGGAAAGTGAGCGTCTTGTATTGGAGGAAGCATGCGCTTTGCAAGTCTGCTTGAGGGTCCTCTGCGGGCGTAGCGGCATTAATTTGCAAATTCGCTGTAAGCGTCACACCTGGAACCGAATGTCTGCCAGCAAAAGAAGTCTTGAAGAAAGAGAGAAGCCCCCGTCTGCAGGGCGGGAGCTCCAGGAAACATCAATCAGCGGCGCGCGTCGAGCGAAACCACGTTGTGCAGCGTTTCGTCCGCCGTTCCCAGGAAACGCTTGATATTGCGCGCAGCCTGACGAATGCGATGCTCATTTTCCACAAGGGCGATACGCACGAAGCCATCGCCATGCTCGCCAAATCCGATACCCGGTGCAACCGCCACATCGGCCTTTTCGATCAGGAGCTTTGAAAACTCCAGGCTGCCAAGATGCTTGAATTTCTCCGGAATGGGCGCCCAGGCGAACATGGAGGCTGCCGGCGGCGGCACATCCCAGCCGGCGCGGCCAAAGCTGTCCACCAGAACATCCCGCCGACGCTTGTAGGTCTGACGCACTTCGTCAATGTGCTTGTCGATGTCCGGATCGTTCAGGGCCGCCGTTGCCGCCACCTGCACCGGCGTGAAAGCACCATAATCAAGATAGGATTTGACACGGGTCAGCGCCGAAATCAGCCGCTCATTGCCGACCGCAAATCCCATACGCCAGCCCGCCATCGAAAATGTCTTCGACATGGATGTGAATTCCACAGCGATATCCATCGCGCCCGGCACCTGCAGGATAGACGGGGTAGGCTTTCCGTCGAAGTAGATTTCCGAATAGGCCAAGTCAGAGAGCACGAAAACATCGTGCTTCTTCGCAAAGGCCACAACCTCCTTGTAGAATTCGAGTTCCACCACGGTTGCCGTCGGATTGGACGGATAGCAGATCACCATGGCGATGGGTTTCGGGATCGAATGAATGATCGCCCGCTCCAGGGCCCGGAAGAATTCGTCATCCGGCTCAACGGGAATATAGCGGATCGCACCGCCGACCATGAGAAAGCCGAAAGCGTGGATCGGATAGGAAGGATTGGGGCAGAGCACCACATCGCCCGGCGCGGTGATGGCCTGGGCCATATTAGCAAAGCCTTCCTTCGAGCCAAGGGTCGCCACCACCTGTGTGTCAGGGTTCAGCTTCACACCGAAACGGCGCTCATAATAATTTGCCTGCGCGCGTCGCAGCCCTGGAATTCCCTTGGACGCAGAATAACCATGCGTATCGGGCCGCTGAACTGTCTCGATCAGCTTATCGACGATAAACTGGTTGGTTGGCAGATCGGGATTGCCCATGCCGAGGTCGACGATGTCGGCACCCGCCGCTCGCGCGCTCGCCTTCAAACGGTTCACCTGTTCGAAAACGTATGGCGGCAAACGCCGGACCTTGTGAAATTCTTCCATCTATCTCTAACCTCTTGAGCCGCTCCGCTTTGGAACGTCCAGATCACCAGGACTTGAAGGTAAGGAAAACGGTCGTGAGCAAGCCCCTGACCCAACCCCTCAGCCGCGCATTTGCAAGGCTTTCGGGTCCGCCTCCCTAAGGGCACGCTTAATCTGCAATTTCGGCGAAAATCAAGCGCTAATTCTCAATATCGTTTGCCGCCGCAGCGCCATGCTCCTGGCCAAGTTTTTTCAGTGCCGCAGCACGCTTTTGATAGTCGGCGTTAGACGTTGTTAGCCCCTGTCTGGCCGAGGCAAGCGCTTCCAGTTTTCCGCCCAAAGCCGCCGCCTCTTCATCGCTCAACTGGGCATTGGCCGCCTCGAGCGGGTCACCGAGACTTGGATAGGTCCCCGTCATTCTCACCGTATTGCCGTCAACACCCGTTGTGGCGGTCCCCAGGACATCTTCGGTACTCGTACAGCCGGCCAGCAACCCCAATGTCAGCGCCAACGACGACATGACGCACGACAATCTTCCAAACAATGACGTATCTCCTGCATAACCGGTTTCCCGAGACTGCTTTTGCTGTATTGTAAACGCACCACGGAGTTTAACCAGTCGCACAAATCTCTGTGGAAGTTGTAGCCTTTTTTCGGCACAATGTAAAAACGACATAAAAAGAATGTTCTGGGAGGAACGAACGTGAGCGGTGAGAAGAACGAGACGGGTGGAACAAACCCCTTCAAGTCCTTCGACGCCAAGGCCATGGAGGCCTTCACGCTCAAGGATCCCGAAGCCATGGCGCTCAATCTGGCACGCGCCGCCGAAAATCTTGGCAAGGCAGCGTCCGCATGGCTGGAACCGCGTGAAAAGGGCGAAAAAGCCGACCTTGTTGCCGAACCGCTGGCTGATATGGTCAAGACCTTCTCCAAGGTCGCCGAATATTGGCTCGCAGACCCCCGGCGCACACTGGAAGCCCAAACCTATCTCTTTGCCAGTTTTTTCCAGCTTTGGACAAAAAACCTGCAGAGGTTTTCCGACACAAACCAAGCGGAAAAGCCGTCAGCCAAACCTGACAAGAACTTTCCCGATGAAGATTGGGACCGGGTTCCGTTTTTCGAGTTTCTCAAACAGGCCTATCTCATCACAACGGCCTGGGCAGCAAAGCTGGTTGCCGACACTGAAGGATTGGACGAGCACACCAAACACAAGGCCGAATTTTATGTAAGGCAGATCTCGGCTGCCCTGTCGCCGGCCAATTTTGCAGTCACCAACCCGACCGTCTATCGCGAGGCGATGGCATCGAACGGCGAAAACTTCGTTCGCGGCATGAAAATGCTGGCTGAAGACATTGTTTCCGGCAAGGGCGACCTTCGCTTGCGCCAGGTTGATTCGAGCAAATTTGCCATCGGGGAAAATATTGCCGTCACACCGGGCAAGGTCATCGCCGAAAACGATGTATGCCAGATCATTCAATACGAACCAGCCACCGAAGAGGTTCTCAAGCGCCCGCTTCTCATCTGCCCGCCCTGGATCAATAAATTCTACATTCTCGATCTCAACGAGAAGAAGTCCTACATCAAGTGGTGTGTGGAACAGGGCCACACTGTCTTCGTGATTTCCTGGGTCAACCCGGATGAACGGCATCGCAAGAAGGATTGGGAATCCTACGCCCGTGAAGGCATCGGCTTTGCGCTCGATACGATTGAAAAGGCAACGGGCGAAAAAAAGGTCAATGCCATCGGCTACTGCGTGGGTGGAACATTGCTTGCCGCCACACTCGCGCTCCATGCCGCCGAGGGTGATAAGCGCATCCGCACCGCAACCTTCTTTGCCACACAGGTCGACTTCACCTATGCAGGCGACCTGAAGGTTTTTGCCGATGAGGACACGATTGAAGCCGTGGAAACATCGATGAAAACCCACGGCTATCTCGACGGGTCGCAGATGGCGATGGCGTTCAACATGCTGCGCGCTTCTGATCTCATCTGGCCCTATTTCGTCAACAATTACCTGCGCGGACAAGACCCGAGCGCCTTTGACCTGCTCCACTGGAACTCCGATGCGACCCGCATGGCCGAGGCCAATCACTCGTTCTATCTGCGCAATTGCTATCTCGAAAACAATCTGGCGCGCGGCAAGATGGTTTTGGCTGGGAAAAAGCTCAATCTGTCCGACGTGACCATCCCCATTTACAATCTCGCTACCCGCGAAGATCACATTGCCCCGCCGAAATCGGTCTTCTATGGCAGCAGTTTTTTTGGCGGTGACGTCGATTACGTGCTTACCGGCTCGGGCCATATAGCCGGCGTCGTCAATCCACCCGCAGGGGGCAAATACCAGTTTTGGACCAACGGTAAACCGGTCGGTGAATATGAAGACTGGCTCGAACATGCGCAGGAAACGCCGGGCTCGTGGTGGCCGCATTGGCATGCCTGGATTGAATCAAAACATGACAAGCGCGTTCCCGCCCGCGCGCCCGGTGGCGAGCATATCAATCCCATTGAAGAGGCACCCGGCTCTTACGTACGTGTCCGGGTTTGAAGCAACAACTTGAATTTCGTTCCACCGCTCGTCAGCGGGCAACTCATTGCCCGATACAAACGCTTCCTCTTTGACGCCATATTGCATGACGGCAGAGAGATCACCGGCTCCTGCCCCAATACCGGCTCCATGGCCGGCCTGACCGCCCCCGGCAGTCGCATCTGGATGTCGGTTCATTCCACCGAAAAGCGCAAATATGCCCATGCATGGCAAATGATTGAGGCCGACGGAACAATCGTCGGTATCAACGCTTCATTCGCCAACAAGATCGCCGAAGAAGCATGGCAATCGGGCAGACTGTCCTTTCTGAGCGGCTACACGACGATTGAGCGCGAGCGAAAATATGGCCGCAATTCCCGCATCGACTTCCTCTTCAGCGCAGATGGACTGCCGCCCGCCTATGTTGAAGTCAAGAATGTCCACTTCATGCGCGAACCGGGCCTGGCCGAATTTCCAGACACCAAAACCATACGTGGCGCCAAACACCTCGAAGAACTGGGAGACATGGCCGAAGCCGGTGCCCGCGCCATCATGCTCTATGTCGTTCAACGCGGCGACTGCGACCGCGTGAAACTGTGCCGCGACCTCGATCCAAACTACTGCGCGGCCTTCGACCGGGCGATTTCACGCGGTGTGGAGGCCTATGCCATCAATTGTCGGCTGACGCCCGAGGAAATAACGGCTGACCGCTTGATCCCCGTTGACGAACCCGGCATAGATTAAAAAGAATAGATTCAAGCCGCACGGCAAAGGCAATTCATGGTCAATTACGTCGAAGCAGCCACAGCTCCTTTGAAAAACACCGGTGCAATCCGCATTTATGGGCCCGAAGCATTCGACGGCATGCGCAAGGCCTGCCAGCTCACCGCACGTTGTCTTGATGCACTGGTTCCCATAATAGAGCCCGGCGTAACAACCGAAGCCATCGACAACTTTGTCTTCGAATTCGGCATGGATCACGGCGCGCTTCCCGCAACGCTCAATTATCGCGGTTATACCAAGTCATCCTGCACCTCGATCAATCACGTCGTCTGCCACGGCATCCCGAATGACAAACCGCTGAAGGACGGCGATATCGTCAATGTCGATGTTACCTTCATTCTGGACGGCTGGCATGGCGATTCCAGCCGCATGTACCCGGTCGGCAATGTCAAACGGGCAGGCATCCGCCTGATGGAAGTCACGCACGAATGTTTGATGAGGGGGATCGAAGTGGTTAAGCCGGGAGTGCGCACCGGCGCAATCGGCGAAGCAATCCAGACCTATGCAGAAGCACAACGCTGCTCCGTCGTCCGCGATTTCTGCGGCCATGGTGTCGGCGCGCTCTTCCACGACGCCCCCAACATTCTGCACTATGGCCGCGCTTCGGATGGTCCCGAAATTCGCGAAGGCATGATCTTCACCATTGAGCCGATGATCAATCTGGGCCGCCCTCATGTCAAGGTTCTCTCCGACGGCTGGACAGCCGTCACGCGCGACCGCTCGCTCACAGCCCAATATGAGCACACCGTTGGCGTGACGGCCGATGGCTGCGAGATTTTCACCCTGTCGCCTGCCGGGCTTGATCGCCCCGGCCTCGATTGATCCGGGAAGCCGTTATGACAAACGACGGCAAGAAAGAACCCGCGGACGAAGAAGACGGCTTCGTCGAAGACGAACGCGGTTTCTTTGCCGAACAACGCCCCAAATCTGCCGGTCTCGCAAAGGCCCCACTGGCTTCGAAGTCACCGGAAATGCACTATCATGGCCACCGTGACAGATTGCGCCAGCGCTTCCGCGAAAATGGCGACACCGCACTTGCCGATTACGAAATTCTCGAACTCCTGCTGTTTCGTTTAATTCCTCGCAGAGACACCAAGCCGATTGCCAAAGCACTTCTTGATCGTTTTGGCACGCTGGGTGGCGTATTTGGCGCAGACCTCAAACTGCTGCAGGAAGTCAAAGGTATTGGTGAAACGGTCGCAGTCGATCTCAAACTGATGTCGGCGCTGGCGCACCGCATGCTAAAGAGCGAGATCAAGGGCAAGAAGGTTCTTTCCTCATGGTCGTCCGTCATAGACTATTGCCATGCTGCCATGGCTTACGAAACCCGCGAGCAATTCCGCATTCTCTTTCTCGACAAGCGCAATGCCCTGATCGCCGACGAGGTGCAGCAGCGCGGAACCATCGACCACACGCCGGTCTACCCGCGCGAAGTGGTCAAACGCGCGCTCGAACTTTCAGCAACGGCGATTATCCTGGTTCACAACCACCCGTCCGGCGACCCGACGCCGTCGCGCGCCGATATCGACATGACAAAAATGATCGTAGACACGGCAAAACCGCTCGGTGTTACCGTCCACGACCACATCATCATCGGCAAGGAAGGTCACGCGAGCCTCAAAGGCCTGCGGCTCATCTAGAATAAAGCCGCCGCTCCAGCTCGCCCGATTCGGCGGCAGCAATGCGGATATCAAGGCTCACCGAGCCGTCTTCCAGATCTTCGCGCCCATCGACAATGGCATGCTCGTAAAGCCATGGCAAAAGCGACATGCGTTCGGGCGAAACAACGACAGTCGTCTCTGTCAGAACACCCGAGATCCGCTCACCGATTTCGTTCAGCAGGCCGTCCACGCCTTCGCCTGTGATAGCCGAAATCGCAACAATGTCAGGTGCGGTTGCAGCTTTTTCCGAAAGCGCCTCGCGCGCGGCAGCATCCAGCCGGTCGATCTTGTTCCAGACTTCCAGAATGCGCGACTGCGCCTCTGCACCCTCAATGCCCAGATCACCGAGAATACGCATGACATCACCGGCCTGCGCAGCCGCATCCGGGTCCGACATGTCACGGACATGCAAGATAAGGTCTGCCTCCAGCACCTCTTCCAGCGTCGCACGGAACGCCGCCACCAGATGGGTCGGCAGGTCGGAAATGAAACCCACAGTGTCGGAAAGAATAATCATCCGCCCCTGTGGCAGTTTCAACCGCCGCAGCGTCGGGTCAAGCGTCGCAAACAGCATGTCCTCGGCCAGCACGCCGGAACCGGTGATGCGGTTGAACAGCGTCGATTTGCCCGCATTCGTATAACCAACCAGTGCCACGATGGGATGAGGCACCTTCTTGCGCTTTGCCCGGTGCAATGTGCGGGTGCGGCGAACCTGTTCCAGTTCGCGCTCCAGCTTCACGATCTTGTCCTGCAGGATACGACGGTCGGCCTCGATCTGCGTTTCGCCCGGACCACCCATGAAGCCCGCACCGCCGCGCTGACGCTCAAGGTGCGTCCAGCTTCGAACCAGCCGGCCCTTCTGATAGTTGAGATGGGCAAGATCGACCTGCAGCCGGCCTTCCTTGGTCGATGCACGCCGACCGAATATCTCAAGGATAAGCCCTGTGCGGTCAATCACCTTGGCTTTCCACTCGCGCTCCAGATTGCGCTGCTGGACCGGTGTCAGTGGATGATCCACGATCACCAGCCCCGCGTCATGCTCATCCAGCAATGCACGGATTTCGTCAACTTTGCCTTGTCCGAGAAGCGTGGCCGGACGTGGCTGGGAAACGGTTGCAATCAGGGATGCGGAAATATCAAGATCAATGGCCCGCGCCAGGCCGCAAGCCTCTTCGAGCTTGGCCTCGGGCGTGCGCCCTGTCGCTGTATTGTCGCGGCTGTTGCTCTTTAGAAGCGGAACGACCACCACAGCGCGGTCGTCATAGCGGTGCGGTCCTTCGCCATCCCCAAACGAGCCGCCCACATTGATGTCATCTTCAGGAATAGGAATGGACCTCTAAGTCAGGATGCGTCGTCGGTTTCGAAAAGCTGAACCGGCTGCCCAGGCATGATCGTCGAAATCGCATGCTTGTAAACCAGCTGCGAATGCCCGTCGCGGCGCAACAAGACGCAGAAATTATCGAACGATGTCACGACACCGGTCAGTTTCACACCATTGATCAGAAAAATTGTCAGGGAAATCTTCTGTTTGCGAACTGTATTAAGAAACAAATCCTGCAAATTCTGAGAACGTTCCGCCATTGCGCCGCTTCTTTCTTATTTGCCGGCTTTTTTTTGCCGGGACTTCGTCATACGCTTCCAGGGCAACCCTCTCATTTGTGCCCCAAGCAATAGACGTATCAAATAGAAATCCATTCCGCAACGCCGAAACATCGCCTTCTATGTAAACGGCGCGAGGAATGCTGCGGTAAAGTCCCCTCGAGAGGAGCTGGAAAAGTCAGAAATACTGTATCGATACGCGGAACAGCTGTTCGACGTGGCGCACAGCAGATGCAGCGGCGAAAAGAACCACCCGGTCCTTCGCCTTGATGATCGAGTTGCCATCCGGCTTGATCACCTGTTTATCGCGATAGATGGCGCCAATGCGCACACCGACCGGTAGATCAAGCTCCCGCAGCGGCTTGCCAACCAGCAGTGAGGTGTCAAGCGCCTCACCCTCGACCATTTCGGCCGCCCCCTTCTGCACCGAATAGACCGACCGGATACGCCCTTTGCGCACATGCTGCAAAACGCGCGATATTGTCACCGCCCGGGGATTAACATGGGCATCGATCCCCATCACCTTGGTGAACTCGTAATAAGTCGGGTTGTTGATCAAGGCCATATTCGAACCGCAGCCGAGGTTCTTGGCCATGGCAGCACCGAGAATATTCGTCTGATCATTGTTCGTCAGGGAAATCATCAGGTCGGCGTTTTCTATATCGGCCTGGTTCAGGATACCGTGGTCGAGCGCCGAACCGTTCAGGACGATCGTGCTGCCCAACAGATCGGATATCCGTGTCGCCCGGTCACGATCAGCCTCAATGATCTTGACCTTAGTCTTCACCGCACTGTTTTCGATCGCGTTTGCAACGTAATAGCCGATATTGCCACCGCCGGCGATGACGATCCGGTGGGCCTCGCGCTCCTCATGCCCAAACAGACCAAGCGTGCGGCGGATGTGTTCCTTGCCGCAGACGACATAGGCAATGTCGCCCACCTCAAGCTGGTCGCCCGATTGGCTGATATGGAGACGTCCGTTCCGGTAAATGCCCGTCACCGTTGCTTGCAGGTCGGGAAACAACTGGCTCAACTGTCTGAGCGGTGTTGCAATCACCGGGCAGTCTTCCATGCATTCGATGGCCAGCATGGCCACCGCACCATCGGCAAAACGCACGATGTCGTTGGCACCTGGAAACGATATCCGCTGCAGCACGGTTCTGCCGACTTCGACTTCCGGCGAAATGGTCACATCAATCGGAATGTGGTCGCGCGAAAACAGGTCCGAATAATGCGGCTGCAGGTAACTCTGCGAGCGAATACGCGCAATCTTTGTGGGAACGTTGAAAAGCGAATGCGCGACCTGGCACGCCACCATGTTGATTTCGTCGTAAAGTGTCACGGCGATAATCATTTCCGCATCGTCGGCGCCTGCCTTGCTCAGAACATCGGGATGCGCGCCGTGGCCAACATAGCCGCGCACGTCCAGCGTCTGCGTAATCGCCGATATCAGGGAAGCCGATGTGTCGATCACCGAAACATCATTGCCTTCCATGGAGAGAACTTCGGCAATGCCGTATCCGACCTGACCGGCGCCGCAAATAATAACCTTCATGCCACCACTCTCGTTCTGGAACAGGCAAACACGTGCAAAAGCTCTCTCACAGGCGGCCACCCACCGTCAACGGAGATTCGCCTTCGCCCGACAGGCCGTGCTTATACACCGAGCGATTTCAATTTGCGATGCAGTGCTGAACGTTCCATGCCGACGAATTCGGCCGTGCGCGAAATATTGCCGCCAAAACGATTGATCTGGGCGACCAGATAGTCGCGTTCAAAACGTTCCCGCGCCTCCCGCAACGGCAGCGACATGATCAGATGATCCGCCTGAGCCGCCACTTTCGGCATGCAATCCACAACATCCGGCGGAAGTCGGTCAGCGGTCACATCGGTGATGTTCTCTTCCGGTTTGTTCAGAATAATCAGCCGTTCAATCACATTGCGAAGTTGCCGCAAATTTCCCGGCCAGTCATGGGCTTGCAGCACCGCCAGCGCATCGTCAGTCACGCGAAGCGGCTTAACCCCAGCCTGCTCACTCAGCTGGCGCATGAATGTATCGACCAGAAAGGCAATGTCTTCACGCCGCTCGGCCAGCGAAGGCACGCGGATCGGCACGACGGCCAGGCGGTGAAACAGGTCTTCGCGGAAAGCTCCGTCATTCACCCGCGCTTCCAGATCAAGTGCGGTGGAAGATACAATTCGCACGTCCACCTTCACGCGTTTGGAACCACCGACCCGCTCGAACTGCTGGTCCACCAGCACCCGCAGGATCTTGTTTTGTGTTTCCCGCGGCATTTCGCCGATTTCGTCGAGATAGAGCGTTCCGCCATGCGCCTCCTCCAGCGCCCCGGTCTTGCGCGGCTGGCCCGGCATGCCCTCGGTGCCGAAGAGCGCAATTTCCATGCGATCGGGGGTAATCGTCGCCGCGTTCAACGCGACAAAGGGTCCGTTGGCCCGCTGCGACTTGAGATGAATGAGGCGCGCCACCTGCTCCTTGCCAGCCCCCGAAGGTCCGGTAATCATGATCCGGCTATTCGTCGGCGCAACCTTTTCAATCGTCTGGCGCAATTGCGAAACAGCCACCGAAGTCCCGATCAGATCATTGGTCTCACCGGAGCGCTTCTTCAATTCGCTGACCTCTTTCCTGAGCTGCGAATTCTCCAGCGCTCTTTCAGCGATCAGAATCAGCCTGTCGGCCTTGAACGGCTTTTCGATGAAATCATATGCACCCCGGCGGATTGCCGACACCGCAGTTTCGATATTGCCGTGTCCGGAAATCATCACCACCGGCAGCTCGGGATGCCTGCTCTTGATTTCGTCCAGCAGCGCCAGACCGTCGAGTTTACTGCCCTGCATCCAGATATCGAGGAAGACCAGCCGCGGCACGCGGTCGCTGATTGCCGCCAGCGCACTGTCGGAATCGTATGCGACACGGGTCTCGTGACCTTCGTCGGATAGAATACCCGAGACCGCCTCGCGGATATCTTCTTCGTCATCAACAACCAAAATATCAGACGCCATTTATTGCTTCCCTTTTTTCCGATTGTTGAGCGGCGGCACTATCCCGCCGCGGCAGGTGAACGCGGATCATCGCGCCGCGACCGTGATCAAATTCCGGTGGCGCGTCGTGCAGCTCAAGGCTGCCGCCGTGTTCTTCAACAATCTTTTTAACAATAGCGAGACCCAGACCAGTCCCCTTTTCGCGCATGGTCATGTAGGGCTCGAGGATCATGTGTCGGTTTTCAACCGGCAGCCCCTTGCCATTGTCGATCACATCGACAGTCAGGCGTCCATGCGCGGTATCTTCGTAGGCCCGCACGAGCACGCGCGGTGTTTCAGGCGCGTCTTCGCTTGGTACAGCCTCAATGGCTTCCACCGCATTCTTCACCAGATTGCTGAAAGCCTGACCCAGCATGCGGGCATCGAAATAGCCCTCCAGCGGCACGTCGCCGAGGTCCTTTTCAAAACTGACATGCGATGTTCCCATTTCCCGCAGGAAAACGGCATCTTTCAAGACGCCACGCAAGTCACACATGCCCATCGCGGGCTTGGGCATTCGCGCAAAGGATGAAAACTCATCGACCATGCGCCCAATATCGCCCACCTGTCGAATGATGGTGTCGGTACACTGGTCGAAGACATCGCGGTCACTCTCATCGATTTGCCGTCCATAGCGCCGCTTGATGCGTTCGGCAGACAATTGGATGGGGGTCAGCGGGTTCTTGATCTCATGCGCAATACGCCGCGCCACATCCGCCCAGGCTGTGGACCGCTGCGCGATCACGAGGTCGGTAATGTCGTCGATCGTGATCACCCACGAACTCTTGTCTTCACGCGATTCTTCGCGCGTCACCTGCACGTTCAAAGAGCGTTCGCGACCGCCAATCATCAGGTTGATCTGCTGACGATAAGCCTTGCGCCCGCGGCGCACGGCTTCATTGAAGACCTCAGCGACTGCTGGTGCCATATCATCCAGCGCGCCGCCGACAACCGCGCCCTTGCCGCTGCGCAGATAAATGTAAGCGCCGGAATTGACGACATTCACCTTGCCGTTTTCGTCAACCCCAATCACCGCCGGCGTCACACCTGAAAGCACGGCCTCAATGAAGCGGCGGCGGTCGTCCACCTCGTCCTTTGCTTCCAGTATTTCGTCACGCTGCGTGCGGATTTCCGAAATCATCTTGTTGAAGGTGCGCGAAAGGTTGCCGACGTCACCGTCCGCAGCCCGCACCGGCACCATCACATTCATATTGCCGCCGGCAACACTGTCTGCGGCGGCAATCAAAAGCCGGATTGGCCGCACGATACGGTCGGCAATCGCAATGGCAGCCCAGATGGCAGCCAGCAGCGCAATCAGCGCAAAGCCAAGATAAAGAATGGCAAAGGCAATCTGCAGCGTTGTGCGCCCCGCCTCCATGGCCTTGTATTCGGCGGTGTTGTCTTCCATCAGATGCAGCGCATCCATCACTTTGGGATCAACCGCGCGGATCGTGTAAAGGTGGGCACCATTGAGCTGCTCCAGCTTCATCACGGCACCGACAAGGTTGGTCACGCCCGGCGGGATGAGCGTCGGCTTGCCGGCAATCGAGCTTTCAAGAGCATCTTTCGGAATGGCCGGCAGACGACGGTCGGATTCCGTGGCAGCCTCCACGATCACAGAGCCGTCATTGCGCACCAGAAATGCGCCGAGCATGCCACGCCCCTGCGCTTCGCGCGTCAACAATTGCGTGAAGCCGCCGCGGTCCAGCACATAAAGTGAGCGCGCACGCTCCAGATCCGCCGCCATCGACGCGGTCTGCCCCTGCAGATAGCTGGCGTTCTCAAGCACATAGGCCTGCGCGACGTTGATCGACGAGGAAACGATGGATTGCGTGCGCAGCGAGAACCAGCGATCAAGCCCGGCATCCAACGTAATGGCTGCAAAGATGGCAACCAGCAAAGCCGGTGTCAGCGCCACAATGGAAAAGAGCGAAACGATGCGCACATGAAGCCGAGCTGCCGCGCGACCGCGCTTTCGCGCCTTCAAGAGCCGAACAACCTCCCGGCCGATCAGATAGACAAGGCCGACAACAAAGAGACCGTTGATGACCGCAGACGCGATCACCACATTCGTTTGCGGCTCAATAGGCGTAAAGCCCAGAAGGACGAAGAGCGTGACGATGGCACTCGTCAATGCCCCGCCAGCGAGCACCAGACCGGACAATGCGAAAATGGCCCTGCGGTCCTTCGGTCCGCCGAGTTCATCCTCGTCCTGCGTCGTCATCTGCCCCAGCATGCGCAACCCGCTCCACCAACAAACGAATAAACGCTTGCCGCAGCAGGTTTATTCCGCTTTCCGCCTCAAAAGCTCATGGGGCAAGGATTCGCTCCCGCCGCCACAGTTGCTTTCAAGCAACGTATTGTGGCGAAATTGCAACGCGACATCATCGCAAGTCAAGTGTTTCGCGCACTGCGGTAAACGGTTACGCCCAGTTCACGGATTTTCTTGCGTAGCGTGTTGCGGTTCAGACCAAGAATTTCGGCTGCCTTGATCTGGCTGCCTCTGGTGGCAGTCAGCACGGCCAGTATCAATGGATACTCCATCTCGTGCAACACGCGATCGTAGAGCCCGGGCGGTGGCAGGTCGTCGCCGAAACCGGAAAAATAAGTGCGCATATTCTCTTCGACCGCCTGACCGATCGTCACCGAACCGCTGCGCCCGATACCCTGCTCAAGCGGGCTGTCCGGAACATCGTTTCGCAATTCCGCTTCAATAATCTCGCGGGTAATCACATCCTGCGGATAAAGTGCCGTCAGGCGGCGGATGAGGTTTTCCAGTTCGCGCACGTTTCCGGGCCAGGGATATTGCTTCATCATCTCAAGCGCGTCGCCGTCGAAACGCTTGGTATCGAGCCCCTCCTTTTCCGATTGCTGCACGAAATGCCGCACCAAGTCAGGAATGTCTTCGGCACGGTCTCTGAGCGGCGGCAGGCGCAGAGGAACGACATTCAGCCGATAATAAAGATCTTCGCGGAAAAGACCCTGATTGATCAATTGCTTCAGGTCCTTGTTGGTCGCAGCCACAATGCGCACATCCGTGCGGATCGGCGTGCGCCCCCCAACAGTGGTATATTCGCCCTGCTGCAACACGCGCAGGAGCCGGGTCTGGGCATCCATCGGCATATCGCCGATTTCGTCGAGAAACAGCGTTCCCCCCTCGGCCTGCTCGAAACGCCCCTTGGAACGGTTCTGCGCACCGGTGAAAGCACCCTTCTCATGACCGAAAAGCTCCGACTCGATCAGATCGCGCGGAATAGCCGCCATATTGATCGCTACGAAGGGACCATTGCGGCGTTTGCCGTAATCATGCAGCGCGCGTGCCACCAGCTCCTTGCCGGTTCCCGATTCGCCGGTGATCATCAGAGTCAGGTCGGTCTGCATCAGACGGGCCAGAACCCGATAGATTTCCTGCATGGCCACTGAACGGCCCACCAGCGGCATGCCGTCCTGCTGGTCGTCTTCCAGACTCTCGGCCCGCTTCTTGGGCTCGGCAAGCGCGCGCCCGATAATCGCGATCATCTCGGTCAGGTCGAACGGTTTCGGCAAATAATCGTATGCCCCTTTTTCAGAGGCCTTGATTGCCGTCATGAACGTATTTTGTGCGCTCATCACCAGCACCGGGAGTTCCGGTCGCGCCTTTTTGATCCGCGGCAGCAGATCGAAAGCGTTTTCGTCCGGCATTACCACATCGGTGATCACAATATCGCCTTCGCCGGCTGAAACCCAGCGCCAGAGCGTGGCTGCATTGGACGTGATGCGCACATCATATCCAGCGCGGCTCAAAGCCTGGTTCAACACCGTTCGAATGGCAGCATCGTCGTCAGCGACAAGAACTGTTGCGCCCGTCATTGCGTATTCCCTGAAGTCGTGAAATCTGAATCATCCGCTGAAGCGGCGGTCGAAACCGGCATCAGCACGCGGAAAGTCGTTCGGTTTGCCTGGCTGTCGCACTCCACGATGCCGCCATGCGCCCCGATAATCTTGGCCACCAGCGCCAACCCGAGGCCGGAACCGTTGGTCTTCGTTGTGATAAACGGATCGAAGAGATGCGGCAGAAGGTCCTGCGGCACACCAGGCCCATTGTCATGCACACAAAATTCGAGCGGCAAGGACACCTTTTCCCGCGAGCCGGCGACAGAAAGCCGGATGCCTGGACGATAGGCCGTTGAAAGGATGATCTCACCGTCCGGCCGGTTGCCGACTGCTTCTGCAGCATTCTTCACAAGGTTGAGAAACACCTGCACAAGCTGGTCACGATTGGCATAGACGGGAGGCAGCGAGGGGTCGTAATTCTCGACGATCTTGATATTGCGGGCAAAGCCGGCGGCAGCAATCGCTTTGACCCGGTCAAACACCGTGTGAATATTGATCGGCACGCGGTCCACCGGGCGCTCATCGGAAAACACTTCCATGCGATCAACCAGAGACACGATGCGATCTGTCTCGTCGCAGATCAGCCGGGTCAGAGCACGATCATCCTCTTCCACCGAGCTTTCCAGAAGCTGCGCGGCACCACGAATACCCGAAAGCGGGTTCTTGATTTCATGCGCCAGCATCGCCGCCAGACCGCTGACCGAGCGGGCCGCCGCCCGGTGCGTCAGCTGCCGGTCGATCTTGTCGGCCATTGAGCGTTCCTGGAAAACAACCACCACCGAACCCGGTTCCTGGCTGACTGGCGCAACATAAATGTCCACCAGCTTTTCGGCACCCAGACGCGGCGAACTCAAATCCACCCGATATTCGTTGACCGGCGCGCGGCGTTCCCGCACCTGGTCAATCAGGGCAAGCAACGGACTGCCAAAGGGAATGACGGCCTCCACGACGAACCGCGACAGATGCGCGGAACTCGCCCCAAAGAAGTTCTCCGCCTCCCAATTCGCAAAGGTAATATAGCCATCGCCATCGACCATGATGACCGGGTTCTGGATGGCGTTGAGAACCGAAAGCGCCAGCGCTTCCAGCCTGTCATCGCCGCTTCTGCTTCTGGACTCGAAACTCATGCCGCTTCATATTCCCTTATGCCGGCTAAATCGTCTGCCGGACCACTGCTCAAAATCGCCGCGCGCACCAACCGGATAACCGTCTCGGCGTCCCGACTTGTCATGATCGCCTGCCGGTCCTCTTTAGGTAAGGCAACGGCGTGACGGTCCAGGTACCAACCGACATGTTTACGCGCATGCCGCACGGCCATCTCCGCCCCGTAAAGTGTAAGCATGCCGCGATACTGATGCTCGAAAATGTCAGCAATTTCCGAATGCTTGGGACGTTTGCACATGCCCGCGACGAGACCCGGCAACCAGGGCTGCCCCTGGGCTGCCCGCCCGATCATCACGGCATCAGCACCGGAGCGGCGCATGATTTCATGAGCATCGCCGGTACTTGCTACATCACCATTGGCCACCAGCGGAACTTTGATGACATCACGCACCGCAGCGATCGCGTCCCAATCGGCCTGTCCCTCGTAAAACTGCATACGTGTGCGCCCATGCACCGTAATCATCTGAGCCCCGGCCAGTTCCGCGCCATGAGCAATTTCAGGCGCGTTCAAACTATACTCGTCCCAGCCAAGACGCATCTTCACCGTTACCGGCACCTTTACGGCGGCAACAACGGCTTCCACAAGCGACAACGCAAGCGCGCTGTCGCGCATCAATGCAGAGCCGCAATAGCCGCCCGTGACCTTTTTGGCCGGGCAGCCCATATTGATATCGATAATGTCAGCGCCCTCGCCTTCGGCAACTCTGGCGGCTTCCGCCAGCCAATGCGCATCGCGCCCGGCAAGCTGCACAACATGCGGCGAGGTTGAGCTGCGGCGCATACGGATGCGCGATTCCCGCATATCGTTGACCAGTTCGCGACTTGCGATCATCTCGGTCACGGTAACGCCCGCACCATATTGCCAGGCGATCTCCCGAAACGGCAAATCGCTCACACCGGAAAGCGGTGCCAGAAGAACCCGGTTGCGAATCCGGACATTTCCGACCATTAAAGGGGCCGACAACGCTACCTGCGCCAAATGACTAACTTTCGATCAGCTTCTGAACTTGCCCCTTTTTTAGACATTACCGTGGTCTTTGCCAAGTGTTTTATCAATGGCTTGGCAAATATTCGGCATGTGCTGGAAAAGTCACCAGAAACTGTTTAGAGCGCAATCAGTAGGATCATTTTCCACCTTTTCACACGTGTGACCTGAAATGGAAATACATGGCTGATCATCAGAGCAAATTTGCCTTTGTCGTCGTCGCAGCCGGTCGCGGAGAGCGCATGGGAGCGAGCCAAGAAGGCCCCAAGCAATATCGAAAGATTGCCGGCAAACCAGTCATCCGCCTCAGCCTGGAGCAAATTCTCACATGGCCGCATTGCGCCCCTGTCGTTGTCGTTATCCATCCCGATGATACCGAACTTTGCGACAAGGCCCTCGCCGGCCTGAACGCCGACCCGCGCTTCAAGACGGTCTTTGGCGGCAAGACCCGCCAGGAATCAGTGCTCAAGGGGCTGAAGGCGCTTGAAACAAGTGGGATCGACAATGTCATGATCCACGACGCCGTGCGCCCCTTCATCGACCATGCATTGCTCGACCGCGTTGCCCAGCCCATTGTGGAGGGTAGCCCAGGTGCTATTCCCGCCATCGCCGTTGCCGACACGCTCAAACGGGCAGATGCCTCTATCATCACCGAAACCATCGATCGCCAGGCACTGTTTGCGGCTCAGACCCCTCAGGCGTTTCATTTCGCTACCATCCTCAATGCCCATGAACAGGCGTCAAAGGCCGCGGATACCGGCTTCACGGACGATGCATCCATCCTCGAATGGGCCGGCATTCCGGTAAGGCTCGCGGAAGGTACGGCGGATAATATCAAGATCACACTCAGGCGTGACCTGGAAATTGCCAACGAAAGGATGTCGAAGCGAATGGTTCCCGATGTACGCTGCGGCAATGGCTATGATGTTCATCAGCTGGTCGATGGTGATGGCGTCACGCTGTGCGGTGTCTTCATCGAACACGAAAAGCGTCTTTCGGGCCATTCCGACGCTGACGTTGCCCTGCACGCTTTGACGGACGCGCTTCTCGCCACCTGCGGGGCGGGCGATATCGGCGACCATTTCCCGCCCTCCGATCCGCAATGGAAAGGTTGTGCCTCGCACGTTTTCCTGCGCCACGCGGCCAATATCGTGCGCGAACGCGGAGGCCGCATCACCAATGCCGACATTTCCATTATCGCCGAGCGGCCCAAAATTGGTCCGCGGCGCGATGAAATGCGCAAAAACCTAGCGGAAATGCTGGAAATCGATCTCGAAAGATGTTCGGTTAAGGCGACGACAAACGAAAAAATCGGCTTTGCCGGTCGCGAGGAAGGCATAGCCGCCATCGCAACGGCAACCGTCATTTATGGAGCCCATGGCCATGAGTAACAGTGGCGAAGTCATGGAACTGGCGAGACAACTTCTCGACATCTGCCGCAAGCGCAACATCATGATTGCGACCGCGGAATCATGCACCGGTGGCCTGCTGGCTGCTGCACTCACGGAATTGCCCGGCTCATCGGACGTCTTCGAACGCGGTTTCGTGACCTATTCCAACGACGCCAAGATCGAACTCCTGGGTATTTTTCCCATTACATTGAAACAACATGGCGCAGTCTCGGAAGAAACAGCGATGGAAATGGCCCATTGTGCGCTGGTTCGCTCAGAAGCCGGTCTCGCTGTCGGCATCACCGGCATAGCAGGCCCCGGCGGAGGCACAGCCGACAAACCCGTCGGCCTCGTCCACATTGTGGCCAAGCGTTATGATGGACACACCCTGCACCGCGAACTTCAGCTCGGCGACATTGGACGGTCAGCCGTGCGCATGGAATCAGTCAAGAACGCACTCGAAATGCTTCTGAAGCTCGCGACAGCGCCAGCAGAACACTGACCGTGGCGCGAACAGCGGCCTAATCGAGGCTGTCAGCCGTAGACTTTTTCAGCGCGTCTCTCGAATGCTTCGGTGAACATCCTGAACGCGCGCTCGAACATCGCGCCCATTAGCGCCCCGAGCACACGGCTCTTGAATTCGTAATCGATAAAGAAATCGACGTCGCAACCGTTTTCACCCGACGGAAGAAAGCGCCAGCGGTTTTCGAGATATCGGAACGGGCCATCAATATATTGAACATCGATCGCAAGCTCTTCGCGCTTGAGCAAAACCTGCGTTGAAAATGTCTCGCGGATGGCCTTGTAGCCGACCGTCATATCCGCCACGAGCAATTCCTTTCCATCCCGCTCCTTACGGCTCTTGACCGTCAGGGCATCGCAAAGCGGCAGGAATTCGGGATATTTCTCAACGTCAGCCACGAGCGCAAACATCTGCTCGGGCGTGAAGGAAACTGTTTTGCGGGTCTGAAACTGAGGCATAACTGAGACTTATGTAGCCTTGTGCAGAAGCGCAAGGAGTGCAGCCGTTTCCTGATGCGATTTCAACATCAAAACGGGCACATCCTGCCCGTTGAGTGCAAACTGTTCCTCGATACTAGGCGCATGATCGCGCTCGAAATTCCATATATAGGCCAGAAATTCCAGGTCCATCTTCTCCGGACATCCCGGTGCCATGGCCGGGCGCACACGGCCCATATATCGCAGCCAACGAAGCAAGACGCCCTTGATTGAAGAAAGCCTCGGCGGTCGCATCCAGATCGCAAACTCGGCGCGCGCCAGCCTGATCTCCATGCTCCGCGGACCCGAACCATCGAACACCCAGCGTTCGCCTGCCACTGCCTTGACCATCAGGTCCAACTGTTCGGCCCGATCACGCAACTGCCAGCCCGGAAGCCAGAGAATATCCCTGTCCATAGAAATGTAATGCAGGTCGAGACGTTGCGCCAGTTCCAGAGAAAGCGTGCTCTTGCCGCTCCCCGAGCAGCCCATAACCATGACACGTTTCGCAGACTGCAGAATCTCCGCTGCCTCAGAAATAGAAACAAGGTTCATTGCCGCCTCGCCAAAACGCGGGCAACTTAGACATGGAAAACCCGTTCCGCAACAGCCTATTCGGCAGCCTGCAGCTTCTTTTCGCGCGCAGCCTTCATCCGGGCGAAATCGTCTCCGGCATGGTGTGACGAACGCGTCAGCGGCGAGGATGACACCATCAGGAAGCCCTTTGAATAGGCCGTCTGTTCATATGACTTGAACTCTTCAGGTGTAACGAACTTCTCCACCTTGTGGTGCTTGCGTGTCGGCTGCAGATATTGGCCGATGGTGATGAAGTCCACATCCGCCGTGCGCAAGTCATCCATCAGCTGCAGCACTTCGTTGCGCTCCTCGCCGAGCCCAACCATGATGCCGGACTTGGTGAACATTGTCGGGTCCAGCTCTTTCACGCGTTGCAGAAGGCGGATCGAGTGGAAGTAACGCGCACCCGGACGCACGGTGAGATAGTTCGACGGCACAGTTTCCAGATTGTGGTTGAAAACGTCCGGCTTGGCAGCCACGACGCGCTCCAGTGCACCCGGCTTACGCAGGAAATCAGGTGTCAGGATTTCAATCGTGGTGTCCGGCGACGCTTCGCGAATGGCCCAGATCACTTTTTCGAAATGCTCTGCCCCGCCATCCTCGAGGTCATCGCGGTCCACGGAGGTGATCACCACATGGTTCAGCCCCATCTTGGCGACAGCCTTGGCGACGTTGGCAGGCTCGTCCAGATCAAGCGCATGCGGCCGTCCGGTGGCGACGTTGCAGAAGGCGCAGGCCCGCGTGCAAATCTCGCCCATGATCATGAAGGTTGCATGCTTCTTGTCCCAGCACTCGCCGATATTGGGGCAGCCCGCCTCCTCGCAAACGGTCACCAGATTGTGGCTTTTCACGATATCGCGCGTTTCGTGATAGCCCTTGGTCACCGGTGCTTTCACGCGGATCCAGTCAGGCTTCTTCGCCACTTCCGTATCCGGCCGGTGTGCCTTCTCAGGATGGCGAACACGCTTTACCGGTTCTTTCACGTTGTCGAGGATTGTGACCATTACGACTGCTCTACTTTTTCACCAGCTTCACGACGAACAGCAGGATCACCGCGCCGATAAAACCGTTCAGGAGATAACCAACAATACCGCCCCCGATAAAAAGGCCGAAACGCGGAAGAATAGCCCCCGCAATCGCTGCACCCACGATACCGATGATGATATTCAAGATGATGCCGTAGCTCATGTTCATGAGCTTGCCCGCAAGCCACCCGGCAACGCCGCCGATGATAATGGTCATCAGCCAGCCAATTCCTGCACCACTCATGTCAATCCTCCGTTAAACGACAATAACTTCATCTAAGCCCATTGGCGCGAAGATCAAGCGTTCAGCACTTTCCCATAGGCATCGAGAACGCTTTCCTTCATCATTTCAGAAAGCGTCGGATGCGGGAAGATCGTGTGCATCAGCTCTTCTTCCGTCGTCTCCAGGTTCATGGCAACCACAAAGCCCTGAATGAGTTCGGTCACTTCCGCGCCCACCATATGTGCGCCTAAAAGCTCGCCGGTTTTCTTGTCGAAAATGGTCTTCACCAGACCATTGTCTTCACCAAGCGCAATCGCCTTGCCGTTTGCATTGAACTGGAAGCGGCCGACCCGAATGTCGCGGCCCTGCTCCTTCGCCTTGGCTTCCGTCAAGCCGACCGATGCCACCTGCGGGTGACAATAGGTGCAGCCTGGAACCTTGCCCTTGTCCGTCGCATGAACGCCCGGAACGCCGGCAATTTTCTCGACGCAGACAACACCTTCATGCTCTGCCTTGTGCGCCAGCATCGGCGGTCCGGCAACGTCGCCAATCGCATATAGGCCCGGCACATTGGTTTTGCCATAACCATCAACCACGATGCAGCCGCGATCAGTCTTCACGCCCAGCGCTTCAAGGCCGAGATTTTCAATATTGCCCTGAACGCCGACAGCGGAAATCAACCGATCAGCGGTGATCTGCTGAACTTTGCCGTCCTTGGTTTCCACATGCGCGGTGATCGAGTTCGAGCCCTTCTCCACCTTGGCAACCTTGGCCTCGGTGAGGATCTTCATGCCGCGCTTTTCCAGCGCCTTGCGGGCAATGGCAGAAATTTCCGCATCTTCGACGGGCATGACCTGGCTCATGACTTCCACGACAGTCACATCCACACCCATGGAACGGTAGAAGGATGCAAATTCGATCCCGATGGCACCAGAGCCCATCACGACAATAGACTTCGGCATGAAGTCCGGCTTCATCGCTTCAAAATAGGTCCAGATCAGCTTGCCGTCCGGCTCAATGCCCGGAAGCGCGCGCGGACGCGCACCTGTGGCAACAATGATGTGCTTGGCGGTATAGGTCCCCTCGCCCTTCACGCCTTTCGGAACCGGGTTTTGCGGTTCCACGACAGGCTTGGAGGATTTACCAACGACAATCTCATTGGCCTTGGTGAGCTTGGCCTCGCCCCAGATTACATCGATCTTGTTCTTTTTCATGAGGAAGCCGACACCGCCGTTGAGACGGGCCGAAACGCCACGTGAGCGGGCCACAACAGCCTTCACATCCGCCGTCATCTTGCCGTCCAGCGTCAGGCCGTAATCCTTGGCGTGGCTTGCATAATCCATCATTTCGGCAGAACGCAGCAGCGCCTTTGTCGGGATGCAGCCCCAGTTGAGGCAGATACCGCCCAGATGCTCGCGCTCGACAATCGCCGTCTTCATGCCAAGCTGCGCCGACCGGATCGCGGCAACATAACCGCCGGGACCCGAACCAATGATAATGACGTCGTAAGCATTCGACATGGGCGTCTCCACTCCTCAATTCTTGGTTTCGAGGCAGTGGAGCTTCGCCGCCCTGCCACGCTTATGGGATCGGATCAACCATTTCGTGGTTCACCAGCATCCCGTAGATTTCATCCTTGAGCAGCATCCGCTTCTTGCGCATATCTTCGACATGAAAATCGTCTGCTGGCTCTATGTCGGTTTCGGCGCGATGAATGGCCCGGTTGATCTCGTGATATTCGTTCGAGATGCGATAGAAATGCCCGTCAACTTCGCGCATATGGCGCAGCTTGTTGACGAATTCGGGAAATTCTTCTGCCAACTCATGCGGGGTATTCGCCATTGTCCCATCTCCTTTGGTGAATTGAGATGCTTCAAGGCTAAAACCTTCCGCTCATACCTCCTTGATCCTGATCAAAAAGAAATCACATTCCCAGCATCATGCGAACGACAGGCTCAAGCCCGCGCCCGATGGCACTTGTATTCTCTGCATCCAGATGGATCCCGTCGTTGGGCGAGGTCTTCGCCACAGACCCGGCATCAAAAAAACCGCATCCCAGTTCATCGGCCAGATCGCGATAGAGGCTGCCCAACATCGCCGATTCATCCATCGCACCCTGAAAAAGAGCTGCGAAAAAGCTATTGGCCGTTTCGCAAATACGCGGTGGTGCAACAATCAACACATCCGGCACGTCGAAGTCGAAGCCCCATTCATGATTGCGAATGAGCCCGACCAACCGTTTGACGCCAGCAACCGCATTGACCGCACGACCGGCCACAACCGGCTTCATGTCATTGGTGCCAAGCATGATGATCACCAGGTCAAGCGGCTTGTGCGTTTCCAGAATGCTTGGCAAAAGCCGCGCGCCGTTACGGTCACAATCCGCCAGATGATCGTCATAGGCTGTGGTGCGCCCGTTCAAGCCCTCAGGGATCACCCTTGCGCCATGCCCGAGACCCTTTTGCAGAACCGAAGTCCAGCGATCGGCATATTCATGCCGACCGAGACTGATCGGATCATAACCCCAAGTCAGACTGTCGCCAAAGGCAAGAACGGTTTTCATCGCACCGCGTCCCGCGCTTATACCAGCATGCCCATCGGGTTCTGGATATGGCCCTGGAACGAAGCCGCCAGTTCAGCACCCAGCGCACCGTCGATCACGCGGTGGTCGAAGGCAAAGGTCGCCGTCATCACGGTTGCGACCTTGACTTCGCCATTCTTGACCACGGCCTTTTCAACACCGGCACCAATCGAAACAATCGATGCATGCGGCGGGTTGATGATCGAGGTAAAGTTCGAAACACCAAACATGCCGAGGTTCGAAACAGCCGTTGTACCGCCCTGATATTCGGCAGGCTTCAGCTTCTTGTCGCGTGCACGGCGTGCCAGATCCTTCATCTCGTTGGAGATGACGGACAGCGTCTTCTGTTCAGCCTTGCGGATGATTGGTGTGATCAGACCGTCGGGAATGGCAACAGCAACACCGACATCGGAATGCTTGTGCTTCACGCGCGCAGACGAGGTCCACGATGCGTTTGCCATCGGCACATCACGCAGTGCAAGCGCCATCGCCTTGATGATGAAATCATTGACCGAGAGTTTGTAGGCCGGAACCTCGCCCTTCTCCGTCTTGATCATCGGCGACGCCTTGTTGATGTCCGCACGAAGCGCCAGCAGTGCATCAAGCTCGCAATCCATCGACACGAAATAGGACGGCACCGTCTGGTGGGACTCCGTCAAACGCGCCGCAATCGTCTTGCGCATACCGTCATGCGGCAGAAGTTCGTATGAGCCTTCTTCAAAGAGCTTGAGAACGGCATCGTCGGACGGACCTGTTGCAGCAGCCTTCGGTGCTTCAGCCGCAGCAGGCGCAGCAGAGGGAGCAGCAGACTTGCCGGTGCCTTCAGACTTCGCCTTCTCAATATCGGCCTTTACGACGCGGCCATGCGGACCGGAACCGGAAATTGCGGAGATGTCGAGACCAGCTTCCTTTGCCAGACGACGCGCCAGCGGAGAAGAGAACACCCGCTCGCCAGCGGCCGTGGGCGCAGGTCCCGCAGCCGGTGTCGGCGCAGGCTTGTCGGCCACAGGTGCCGAAGCAGCCTTTTCCGGCTCAGCCTTCGCTTCGGAGGCCGCAGCCTCCTCTTTCTTTGCAGGCGCTTTTTCAGCAGAGCCGCCTTCGCCGCCAGACTTGGCAGCTTCGGCAACATCCTCGCCTTCACCGGCAAGGATCGCGATCAGCGAATTCACCTTCACGCCTTCTGTACCAGCGGGTACGACGATCTTGGCAACAGTGCCTTCGTCGACTGCTTCCACTTCCATCGTCGCCTTGTCGGTTTCGATTTCCGCAATCACGTCACCGGGTGCAATTGTATCGCCTTCCTTCACCAGCCACTTGGCCAGGTTGCCCTCTTCCATCGTCGGTGAGAGCGCAGGCATGGTAATTTGAATGGGCATGTCCTCGCCTCCCTTATTTGTAGCAGACGGCTTTCACCGCATCGACGACTTCACCGACATTCGGCAGAGCCAGTTTTTCTAGGTTGGCCGCGTAAGGCATCGGAACATCCTTGCCCGCAATCGTCAGGATCGGCGCATCAAGATAGTCGAACGCCTGCTGCATCACGCGGGTGGCAATTTCCGTACCAACGGAAGACTGCGGGAACCCCTCTTCCACGGTCACCAGACGACCCGTCTTCTTCACGGATTCGATCACAGTCGGAATATCCATCGGGCGAATTGTGCGCAGGTCGATCAGCTCGACATCAATACCCTGGCTTGCCAGTTCCTCAACGGCCTTCACCGCGTAGGTCATGCCAATACCGAAGGACACAACCGTTGCATCCTTGCCCGTCTTGTGAACACGCGCCTTGCCGATTGGTAGAACGAAATCATCCAGCTTCGGCACATCAAAGGTCTGGCCGTAAAGAATTTCGTTTTCCAGGAAGATCACCGGGTTCGGATCGCGGATCGCCGCTTTCAAAAGCCCCTTCGCGTCTGCCGCCGTATAAGGCATCACAACCTTGAGACCCGGAATATGGCTGTACCAGGCGGCATAACACTGCGAGTGCTGCGCCGCCACACGTGCTGCCGCACCGTTCGGTCCGCGGAACACCATCGGCGCGCCCATCTGGCCGCCGGACATGTAAAGCGTCTTGGCAGCGGAATTGATGATCTGGTCGATCGCCTGCATGGCGAAGTTGAAGGTCATGAATTCAACAATCGGCTTCAGCCCGGCCATGGCCGCACCAACGCCGACACCGGCAAAACCATGTTCGGTGATCGGCGTATCAACCACGCGCTTATCGCCGAATTCCTGAAGCAGGCCCTGGGTAATCTTGTAGGCACCCTGATATTCAGCAACCTCTTCACCCATCACAAAGACATCGCCGTCCCGGCGCATTTCTTCGGCCATCGCATCGCGCAGCGCTTCGCGCACCGTCGTCGGCACCATTTCCGTGCCTTCCGGAATATCCGGATCGGATGCAACCTCGGTCTGCATCGGCGCTGCGGGAACCTTCTGCGGCGGGGCTTCTTCCGAAGCTTCACGGGCCTTGCCGCCAGCGGCGTCAGACGGTTCGCTCTTCGGCGCCGGCGAACTTGCCTTGCCGATATCATCAGCGCTTTCGCCTTCGCTGAGAAGCACGGCAATCGGCGTATTCACCTTCACGTTTTCGGTGCCGGCCTCAACCAGCAATTTGCCGATCACGCCTTCGTCAACGGCTTCCACTTCCATGGTTGCCTTGTCGGTTTCGATTTCAGCAATCACGTCACCCGAGGTCACGCTGTCGCCTTCCTTTTTCAGCCACTTGGAAAGCGTACCTTCTTCCATGGTCGGAGAAAGGGCGGGCATAAGAATTTCTACTGGCATGGATGTCCTCCCTTTCGCTTACAGCAAGATGTCCGTGTAGAGCTCGGATGCATCCGGCTCCGGATCGTTTTGTGCAAATTCGGCACTGTCGGCCACCACGTCGCGTACATCTTTGTCGATGGCTTTCAGTTCGTCTTCCGAAGCCCAACCCTGTTCGATCAGGCGCGCTTTCACCTGTTCGATCGGGTCGTGTTCAGAGCGCATCTTCTGCACTTCATCCTTGGAGCGATATTTCGCCGGGTCGGACATGGAGTGGCCGCGATAACGATAGGTCATCATTTCAAGAATAAAGGGACCCTTGCCACTGCGGGCATGTTCCAGCGCCTCTTCGGCTGCAGCCTTGACCGCACGCACATCCATGCCGTCCACCTGGACGCCGGGAATGGAGAAAGACGCCCCGCGCTTGGAATAGTCATGCTGCGCTGTCGAGCGCGCATTCGAGGTACCCATGGCGTAGCGGTTGTTTTCCACGACATAAACAACCGGCAGTTTCCAGAGTGCCGCCATATTGAAGCTTTCGTAGACCTGCCCCTGGTTGGCTGCGCCATCACCAAAATAGGCAACCGAAACATTCTTGTTGTCGCGGTAGCGGTTGGCAAACGCCAGGCCAGTGCCGAGGGAAACCTGCGCACCAACGATACCATGTCCGCCATAGAAATTCTTTTCCTTGGAGAACATGTGCATGGAGCCGCCCTTGCCGTGGGAGTAGCCGCCCTTGCGCCCGGTCAGCTCGGCCATCACGCCGCGCGCTTCCATGCCGGTTGCCAGCATATGGCCGTGATCGCGATAGCCGGTAATCACCTGATCGCCGTCCTTCAGCGCCATCTGCATGCCCACCACGACAGCTTCCTGCCCGATATAGAGGTGACAGAAACCGCCGATAAAGCCCATACCGTAAAGCTGCCCCGCCTTTTCTTCAAAGCGGCGGATCAGCAGCATTTCGCGATAGGCGGAAAGCTCTTCTTCCTTGGAAAATTCAGCGACCTTGGCAGATGTATCTCTTTTAGACGACCTGGCAGGTGATTTACGAGCAGCGCTCGCCGCGGCGGATTTACGCGGAGCCATACAGTCCCTCCCTGTTTAGACTTCATTGATGAAAACAATAGGCCAGTTTCGGAGAATGAGCAATGCCCTGAGCGCATAGCTTCCATTCCAACTATCCAATTGAAATATTTGAGGAAAATAGAATTAACTTGATTTCGGTTAAATCGTGAAATCAGTTAAAAATGACGACCTCATTCGGCTTGGAAACGTTGAGCGAATAACGCGCACGTTCGTCAAGCATATCCCTGTCCATGGACCCATCGCTCAGCAGCCGAACCTGCCTTTCCAGCTGCTTGCGCTTGGTTTGCAGCGTGGTCAAGGTCTCCTGCCGCTCCAGTCTCTGACGGTCGAATTCCTCCATCGCACGCAGACCGTAGTCGCCATGCAGCGAATGATAACCGAAATATCCGAGAAATGCAGCAGTGATGGCCGGAAGAATGAAACGGCCGAGTTTTTTCTTCTTATGATGCCTCGTCCACATGGAGATGCCCTGTTACGCAATACTGATCTCGCAGATTAGACGAGAGTTCTTAACCGAGCGTTGACTCTGTTTCGCAGGCGCAAAAAAAGCGCGGTAAATTTCACCGCGCTTTGCATTTTTCTAAAACTGCGATTGGCCGCTTAGCCGCGCAGGATCGAACGTCCTGCGTAGACGGCCTGCGCGCCCAGGCCTTCTTCGATGCGGATGAGCTGGTTGTATTTTGCAAGCCGGTCGGAGCGGGCAAGCGAACCAGTCTTGATCTGACCGCAATTGGTGGCAACCGCCAGATCGGCAATGGTGGAATCTTCCGTCTCGCCCGAGCGGTGCGACATCACTGCCGTATAGGCAGCCTTGTGCGCGGTCTCCACAGCGTCCAGCGTTTCCGACAGCGAGCCGATCTGGTTGACCTTCACCAGAATGGAGTTTGCCACGCCCATCTTGATGCCGTCGCGCAGGCGCGCGGAATTCGTCACAAAAAGATCGTCGCCCACCAGCTGGCACTTCGAACCGACGAGATCGGTCAAGGCCTTCCAGCCGTCCCAGTCATCTTCTGCCATACCGTCTTCGATGGAGATGATCGGATACTTGGAAACCAGCTCGCCGAGATATTCAGCCATGGCGCCCGCTTCCAGCGTGCGGCCTTCGCCTTCCAGAACGTACTTGCCGTCCTTGTAGAACTCGGTCGAGGCGCAATCGAGCGCCACATACATGTCCTCGCCCGGACGGTATCCGGCCTTCTCAATCGACTTCATGATGAAGTCGAGTGCGGCAGGTGCGCTTTCCAGACCCGGCGCGAAACCGCCTTCATCGCCCACATTGGTGTTGTGGCCTTGCGCGCTCAATTCCTTCTTCAGCGTATGGAACACTTCAGAGCCCATGCGCACGGCGTCGCGCAGCGTTTCCGCGCCCACCGGCATGACCATGAATTCCTGGAAATCGATTGGGTTGTCGGCATGCGCACCGCCATTGATGATGTTCATCATCGGAACCGGCAGAATGCGCGCGTTCGGACCGCCAACATAACGGTAAAGCGGCAAGCCGGACGCTTCCGCGGCAGCCTTGGCAACCGCCAGAGAAACGCCGAGGATCGCATTGGCACCCAGACGGCTCTTGTTTGCCGTGCCATCCATGGTGATCATGGCTTCATCGATTTCGAGCTGGTTTTCAGCTTCAAAACCGGCAATCGCTTCGTAGATTTCCCCATTGACCGCGGCAACGGCCTTTTCAACACCCTTGCCGAGATAGCGCGATCCGCCGTCACGCAATTCCACGGCTTCATGCGCACCGGTCGAAGCACCGGATGGCACAGCCGCCCGGCCAAAGCTGCCATCTTCCAGAAGAACATCGACTTCGACGGTGGGATTGCCACGGCTGTCGAGAATTTCGCGGCCAACGATATCTACAATTGCGGTCATTTCTTTACCTGTTGGTGGGAGTTTCGTTCGTTGTTTTCTTAGAGCGTTTCATTTCCAAATGGAACCGTCCCACTCCGTGAACTTTATACTGCCTGAAACCGGCACTCAACGCGCCGAATTCCATAGCGTTCAGGATGTCACCCCTTGGCGACAGCATCGAATGCCAGAAGCTTGTCCAGCAATCGCGCCATATCCTTCAACGGCACCATATTGGGTCCGTCAGACGGCGCATTGTCTGGATCTTCATGCGTCTCGATGAAGACGCCAGCCACGCCAACGGCAACAGCTGCACGTGAAAGCGTCTCCACGAATTCCCGCTGCCCGCCGGTGGAGCCACCCTGCCCGCCCGGCTGCTGCACGGAATGCGTCGCGTCGAATATCACCGGCGCACCCATCGCCGCCATGATCGGCAGCGAACGCATGTCGGAAACAAGCGTGTTATAGCCGAAGGACGCACCACGCTCGCAAAGCAGAACATTCGGGTTGCCGCTCTCGTTCAGCTTGGCCAGCACATTCTTCATGTCCCAGGGGGCAAGAAACTGTCCCTTTTTCACGTTGATGACCCGCCCCGTTTTGGCTGCGGCCACCAGCAGGTCCGTCTGACGGCTGAGGAACGCAGGGATCTGCAGAATATCGACAACGTCGGCAACCTGCGCGCACTGCTCTTCGGTATGAATATCGGTCAGCACCGGAAAGCCGAATTCGCGCTTCAGATCGGCAAAAACCTCCAGCGCTTTTTCAAGTCCGATGCCGCGTTTGCCTGAAAGCGACGTACGGTTGGCCTTGTCGAAGGACGACTTGTAAACGAGCCCGATCCCGGCCTTGTCGCAAATCTCCACCAGCGCGCCAGCCATTTCAAAAGCATGGTCGCGGCTTTCCATCTGGCAGGGTCCGGCAATCAGCGACAGCTTTGCACTGTTGGAAAAGGTAACGGCCTTGGCACCCTCACCAACAACCACGCGTCCATTCGTCTTCGCATCACTCATGCGGCTTCTTCCTCAAACACAAATATGGCACCCTGCCCAGCTTCGGCAGCGACCACAAGGCGGTCTGCACGCTTCTCGTATGCGATACCGCGGGCTTCGAACAGTTCCGCTGTCTTTCTAACGTCACGCACGCCAAACACAACCGCAATTCCAGTCAGACCTTCTGCCTTTGTTGCGCAGGCCGCGCCAACATAGTCACGAAGCCCTTCTTCTTCCATCACATGCAATTTTGAACCATTCATGACAAAAGCGAGGCCATATTCATCTTCAACCGCAGCCCCGAAGATCGCGCCAAGATAATTGCGATCCGAAGCCTCTTTGCTCAAGAGGATAATGCCCTTTGTGCCGACGACCCCGTTTTCGTGTGCCAGCAACGCTTCATCGGCAAGTGCGGAAACATTGATCCGCTGGCAGGTAAAAACATAAAAGCGCTCTTCGGCGGGTTTTGCGGAAAAGGCGAGTTTGAAACTGGCCACGGTTTCCGTCCCATCCGGGCGCTTCAATGGACGCGAAAATGCCAGCATACCGCCCGCAGAAATGCCCGTTTCCTGAAAATACCCATGATCGCCATCGGCATCGCTGCTCTTGAGCGCGATTGCCGCAAAGCCCTCCGTCTCCGTCGAGTGCCGGTACTGGCCGAAAAGGCGCGTGAAGTTGTTCCCCTCTGTAACCGAGTGTTGCATCGCCATGTCATCTGCAACAGCCAGCGGCTCAAGATAGGTCTGGTCTGCGAAATAAACGCAGGCATTCTCCGTACCGAAAGGGTGACGTGCATCATTGGCCACCCGAAACCCGAGCGCTTCCAGTCGGGCGCGCGCAACGGTGAGCGTTTCAACGGAAAGAACGGCATGATCAAGCCGGCGAAGATTGTCCATTCATCACCTTTTTCAAAGGAAGTACAAACTGAAAATACCCTCGGTACAAGAAGGTAAATATTGAATAAAAACAGCTCCTTTTTCTTCAAGTACGGGCAACCTGTCGGGTGTATGATGGATAGTCTACGAATGTTTTAATCGGGTGCCCACCCATGACGCAGGTCATTACAGTATCGCCCATGACGGCCGCCTACGCCAGCGAAGCGTACAAGCCGCGCGATAGCCGCAATTCGCCCCTGGAAAAGGCGATCTCGGATTGGCATGCGCGTGCGGTCGAAAGCGCCGACGCATATGACCGCGGTCTGTTGAACGTTGTGCGCCCGCCATCGCTGCAATTGGCGTTTCTTACTGCCGCCCACCACAGCTACCGCCACGTATCCCTCGATCAGGCAATTGCCGAATACGCCTATCTTGAAGGTCCCAAGCAGCCCGACGAGGAGGAACTTCAGGCAGTAACTGACGAAGCTGAGCGGGAAAACACTTCAGCCGAGCACGACCTGCCGGGCATGTCGTCACCTCCGCCTGCTGCACCCCTCGAAGCTGCAAGCAGCTCTTCACCCATGCCGGAAACGCAGACCGCATCGCCTGCCAGCATCGACAGCACCGAATAGGCGCTTATTTAATCGGGCAAGACCGCCGATTCGAGCCAGAACGTCCCGAACGCTTTTGCGAACATCCGGTATTTCTCCATCGAAAGCGGCTTTTCCACATAGGCGTTTACACCAGCCTCGTAGCATTCGGACACATCGATATCCGACACCGATGATGACAAGGCCACCAGCGGCATTTTACCCAACCGCGGATGCGCGCGTATTTCGCGAATAACATCGATCCCGGAGCCGTCGCGCAGATTGATATCCACGACTGCGATTTCGCACGCCGTCTGCAGGATTTCCTCCACGGCGCCTTCCACGGTTGGCCAATTGAAGAGTTCGGTTTGGGCTGGTATTTCCTTGAAAGCGGTCGTGAAAAACCCGAAATCCAGCGGATCATCCTCAACAACCATGATCCTGTAAACGCCTTTATCTGACAAACGCTGCCTTTCTCAACTCTTCAGCGGCAGTTCGATAACAAACCGCGCTCCACCCTTGTAACTCGTATCCAAACGAATTGATCCGAGATGGCTGTCGACGATCTGCTTGCACAGCGCCAGGCCGATCCCGAATCCGTCATAGACAGTCTCATCCTTATGCAGCCGTCGGAATGCGGTAAAGATGCTGTCGGCATATCTGGGATCAATTCCAATCCCGTTGTCTTCGACAAAAATCTGCAGATTTCCGCTCTCGCGTGCACAATAAATCCGCACCCGCGGCCTCTGGCCGGGACGACAATATTTCACCGCATTGCCTATCAAGTTCTGAAAAAGCTGGCGCAAGAGATCCGGGTCGCCAAAATAATAGGGAAGGTCCGACGCCAGGATTTCCGCACGTGCATTTTCAACCTGGCTCTCCAGGTTCTGAACAGCCTGAACCACGATATCGGACAAAGGCACGTGATGGCGCGACACCGTTTTATAGGCAACCTTCGAATATTCCAGAAGACGCTTGATCACGCCGTCCATGCGCACGGCCGAGTTCTGGATATGTTTGGCAAATTGCGGAAGCTGTTCGTAATGTTCCTTTCCGACTTCCTCGACCACCATATCCGCAAAGATCGCGATATGCCGTAACGGAGCCTTCAGGTCGTGTGAAACCACAGCGGCAAACCGCTCAAGAGATTCATTTTTCTTGGCAAGCTCCGAACTCTGCTGGCGCAGGTGCTGTTCCTGCTCGTACTCGACAGTGATGTCGCGACCGATCTTGATCATCCCTGAGCGCTCACCGCCATCAAAAAGCACCCTGCAACGCCACCTGATCCAGCGCCGCCCCCCATCTTCGACACGCATCCATTCATCAAAGCTTATGGACGGACTGTCAGGCGTGGCGCTGATGAACATCTCTTCGAGATCATTTCCATCATCGCCGTCCTCGTCGGGCAGGCATCTTTCGCCTATCCAGCTGTCCCGCGTCCGGCTGGTCGCCTCTTCATAGGAGGCGTTGACATAGTTCACACGAAAATCCGCATCCGCGACGACAACGAAATCGGGAACATTTTGCAGAATCAGCTCAAATTCGCGGGTGCGCGTGGAAAGTTCACTCTGGGCCCGTCTGAGCTCGGAAATATCTTCATAAAACGAGGCCCCCCACCCGTCGGGCGAAAAATAGGCCGTCACACGGTGCCATGTCCCATCCGGCGCTTGCAGCTCGTTGATCAGCGGCCCCCTTTCTTTGTCCGTCACATATTGTAACTGCAGCACCTGATCGAAAGAATGCTCTTTATTATTCGTACCGAAGACGCCACGATCGCGCGCTGCAGTCAAAAGAACCTGTCGGTCCTGACCGAGATGAAAGAGATCGCTGATGGCAACAAAACGCTGTTTGGCGGCGTCGTTGTACTTCAGCAGCTCCGCGGACTTCCCCCATATCAGAATCGGATGCGGAAAATTCTCCACTATGTAGGAAAGCGCAGTCAGGATTTCCTCAGCCTCAAATGCGGTGCCTGAATCAATGAAGATGAAAAAGCCGCTATTGCCACTGCTCTCATAGCGGTTGATCTGCAGGCGGCCAGATGGAGCCAGAGAGCTGGCACCGCTATGACGATATGTCATGGAGAGCCCGTTGACGCCGGCTGCTTTCCAATTGCCCAGAGGCTCCAGAAAATCCGTCAGATGCTGGCCTATAGCCTTCGCGCTATCAAGTTCGAACGTGGAAAGAAATGCTGGATTGGCTTCCAGGATCACACCCCGGTCGTCCGTCACCAGCGTCGGCCGCCGCATCGCCTTAAACAGCTGAACTGAAACGCTTTCTTCCATGGATCGCCGACTCGAGTGTTTTCATGCAAATCCACAGTATGCGGACAAAACCAACACGCCAAGTCCTAACCCTGACCAAGGGCCACCTTGCAAAAAGCCTATCCTTGCGGCGGGAAACTCACGAAATACGACGTTCCACCCCGGCCAACTGCGCCAGATCCGCAGCCTGCAGCTCAACGGATTCGCCACATCCGCAGGCAGACGTCTGGTTCGGGTTGTTGAACACAAAACCGGAACGAAGTTTGGTCACTTCGAAATCCATCTGCGTACCGAGAAGATAAAGCACGGCTGCCGGATCGACCCAGACGCTGGCGCCATCGCGTTCCACGAAGTCGTCGCCCTTCACAGGCTCAGTCACGAGGTCGACAGCGTATTCCATCCCGGCGCAACCGCCCTTTTTGATGGAGACACGTATGCCCTTTGCGTCGCCGCCTGCATTCTCGACAATTGCCTTGATGCGGGCTGCCGCAGCGTCCGTCAGTGTGATGACTTCAAATGCCATTTTTGCTCCTTCCCACCTGGGTTAAAGGCCCAGGGGTTGTTCACGCGCTCTGAGTCTAGTGGCTTTCTCTTAAGGCTTCAATACCAGCCGATCGCCACCTGCGCCTCTTCCGACATGCGGTCCGGCGTCCACGGCGGATCGAAAACCATCGCAACCTCAACGCCCGAAACGCCCTCGACCGTGCTGACGGCGTTTTCCACCCAGCCGGGCATTTCGCCTGCAACCGGGCATCCCGGTGCCGTCAGGGTCATATCGATTTTCACCATCCGGTCGTCTTCGATATCGATCTTGTAGATCAGACCCAACTCGAAAATATCGGCCGGAATTTCCGGATCATAGACTGTCTTCAAGGCCGAAATAATGTCGTCCGAAAGGCGCGCCAGCTCATCAGCCGGAATGGCGGAATTTACAACATTTTCGCGAACATCCGTCGCTGCCTGAGTCTCTTCGCTCATCACTGGCCTCTGTTATCCGAAAAATTGACGTGCATATTCAAGCGCTTCAACGAGTTTATCAACTTCAGCGCGGGTATTGTACATACCAAATGATGCCCTGCATGTGGAGGTCACGCCGAAGCGTTTCAAGAGCGGCTGCGCACAATGGGTTCCAGCACGCACGGCAACCCCCTGCCTGTCGATCACCATGGAAACGTCATGCGCGTGAATGCCTTCAAGCTCGAAGGAAAAGATCCCACCCTTGCCAGGCGCTTCGCCAAGGATCCGCAGAGAATTGACCGAACGCAGCCGTTCGGCTGCATAAGCCGCCAATCCGGCTTCATGCTCGGCAATCGCCGCGCGCCCCACGCCTTCCATATATTTCAATGCAGCACCAAGCCCGATCGCCTGCACGATCGGCGGCGTTCCGGCTTCAAAACGGTGCGGCGGGTCGTTGTAGGTCACACTGTCTTCGGTCACATCGAAGATCATCTCACCGCCGCCCTCGAAAGGCCGCATGGACTTCAAACGATCCATCTTGCCATAAAGGACACCGATGCCGGAAGGACCGTAAAGCTTGTGCCCGGTCATCACATACCAGTCGCAATCGATATCACGCACATCGACCGGCATGTGCACGGCACCCTGACTGCCATCGACGAGAACCGGAATGCCCCGTTCGCGGGCAATACGGCAGATTTCCTTGACAGGAACCACGGTACCGAGCGCGTTCGACATTTGCGTGATGGCAATCAGCTTGGTTTTTTCCGTCAGGCATTTCTCGAAATCTTCGAGATGAAATGCGCCTTGTTCATCGACCGGTGCCCAAACGAGCTTGGCCCCCTTGCGTTCCCGGATAAAATGCCAAGGAACGATATTGGAATGGTGCTCCATGATCGACAGAACGATTTCGTCGCCTTCGCCGATATTGTCCATGCCCCAACCATAAGCCACCGTATTGATGCCTTCGGTCGAACCCTTGGTGAAGACGATCTCCTCCACCGAACCGGCATTCAGGAAAGCGCGAACCGTCTCGCGTGCCGCCTCATAGGCATCGGTCGCCGCATTGGACAGAAAATGAAGACCGCGGTGAACATTGGCATACTCATTCTCATAAGCATGGCTGATCGCGTCAATCACCACCTGCGGCTTCTGCGCAGATGCGCCATTGTCGAGATAGACGAGCGGTTTGCCATAAACCTCCCGCGAAAGGATGGGAAAATCCTTGCGGATTGCCTCGACGTCATATGTCACCGCTGCGGCCTCCATATCGTTCACGCGTCCCGCGCTTCCAGCCAATCGGCAATCACGTTTTCCAAGGCCTCAATCAGGTCCTGGCCTTCCATTTCTTCCACAAGCTCGGCCACGAAGGCCTGCACCAGCAGACCACGCGCCTTGCTCTCGGGAATGCCACGGCTCATGAGATAGTAAAGCTGCTTCCTGTCGATGTCCGCTACGGTCGCACCATGGGCGCATTGCACATCGTCTGCAAAAATTTCCAGCTCCGGCTTGGCCGAAAAATCAGCCGCGTCGGAAAGCAGAAGCGAATTGCAGGCCATGCGCGCATCGGTCTTCTGCGCATCCGGCGCAACCCGGATTTGCCCCTGGAACACACCCTTGGCCTTGTCAAACACGATGTTGCGGATGACCTCGGTCGAGGTTGTCTCAGGCACATCATGCCCCAGCACCATCGTCACGTCCGTGTGACTGTCACCGCCGAGCAGGTTGATCACCCGCATCTGGAAATCCGCACCCGGCGCTTTCGTAACGCCATGGATTTCCTCTCGAACGAGCTTGCCGCCCGCATTCAGAATGAAAAGGCTGAATTTCGCGTTTTCACCAAGGGCAAATTTCAACTGGCCGAGATAAGAGGAAATGTCCTCTTCCTGCTGCAGGATGATCCACTCGACCTCTGCACCGTCACCAAGCTTGATGTCACTGACCAGAGACGACAGCGCAGCAGAGCCCTTGGTCCCAATGTGCCGCTCGACGATCCGCACCTTTGAATCACGGCCAAAGTTGACGTTCAGCCGACTATGCAGCTGGCCGCCAACGGCAAACATCTGAATCTCGATTGCGTTTGCCGGCGCAACACCGTCTTCGAACGAGATCTCAAAGCCTGAATTCACCAGACCGCCATTGATCCGGCCGATGGCATCATCATCCCCCAATGGAGACAAATCAGCCGCCGCCGAACCATCCAGCAGTGCAGCGTCATAGGCGCGAACTGTCGCCCCTTCGACGCGGCCTTCAACGCTTCCATCACGCGAAATGGTAAAAACGCTCGAACCGTCAAGCAGCGGCGCGACCTTTTCGGCAGCAGCTGAAAGATCATCGGCGGGAACCTCACGCAGCAAGGCGCGCAAGTCCGTATAGTGCCATGCCTCTATGCGGCGCGAGGGCAGCCCATGCGTCTTCAACGCGTAGATCGCATTATCACGCGCCAAAAGCACGTTCTCATCACCAGGCAGGCTGCCGACATGATTGTTATAGGTATCAATCAGCGCGCTTTCTGCCTGCGTCAGCGCTATTACATTCTGAGCAGTCATATCGTTGTCCTCAAGCAGCGCTCTTGATCACATCTTCATAGCCGTTGGCTTCGAGTTCCTTGGCAAGCTCCGCATCACCCGACTTGATCACCTGGCCCTTGTAGAGCACGTGAACACTATCCGGCTGAATGTGGTCGAGCAGGCGCTGATAGTGCGTGATCACAATCATCGCACGATCAGGCGAGCGCAGCGCATTCACGCCATCGGAAACAACGCGCAGAGCATCGATGTCGAGACCGGAATCCGTTTCATCCAATACGCAAAGCTTCGGCTCCAGAAGCGCCATCTGCAGGATCTCCACACGCTTCTTCTCACCGCCGGAAAAACCGACATTGAGCGGACGGCGAAGCATTTCAGGCTCCACCTTCAAGGCGGACGCCGCTTCCTTCACCTTGCGCATGAAGTCAGGCGTTGAAAGTTCGGCTTCACCGCGTGCCTTGCGCTGCTCGTTCATGGCAACCTTGAGGAACTGCATGGTGGCAACGCCTGGAATTTCGACCGGATACTGGAACGCCAGAAACAACCCCTTGGCAGCACGTTCTGCCGGATCAAGCTCCAGAATGCTCTCGCCATTGTAGAGAATGTCGCCTTCGGTCACTTCATAGTCTTCACGACCGGAAAGGACGTACGACAGCGTCGACTTGCCGGAGCCGTTCGGCCCCATGATCGCAGCCACTTCACCAGCCTTCACAGTCAGGTTCAAACCACGGATAATTTCAGTACCGTCTTCGGCAATCCGTGCATGGAGGTTTCTAATCTCAAGCATTTTGCTCACTTCCAATATTGAGTAACGGCAAACCTTGTTCGGTCGCCAATTTAATCATCGACAGCCGCAGCTGGAAACGCCAGCGGCATGCCATGCCGCTGCGTCCATCAACCCACGCTTCCCTCAAGCGAAATCCCGATCAGCTTCTGCGCTTCCACCGCAAACTCCATCGGCAATTCCTGGATCACGTCTTTCACGAAGCCGTTGACGATGAGGGCAATCGCTGCCTCTTCCGGCACGCCGCGCTGCATGCAGTAAAACAGCTGATCTTCGGAAATCTTCGACGTCGTGGCTTCATGCTCCAGCTGGGCGGATGCATTCTTGGCTTCAATGTAAGGCACGGTATGCGCCCCGCACTTGTCACCGATCAGCAGCGAGTCGCACTGGGTAAAGTTGCGCGCATTATCAGCCTTGCGATGCACGGAAACCTGCCCGCGATAGGTGTTCTGCGAGAAGCCTGCGGAAATGCCCTTCGAGATGATGCGGCTCGAGGTGTTCTTGCCCAGATGCAGCATCTTGGTGCCCGAATCCACCTGCTGGTGACCATTGGACACCGCAATCGAATAGAATTCGCCGCGTGAGCCGTCGCCACGCAGAATGCAGGACGGATATTTCCAGGTGATCGCGGAGCCGGTCTCAACCTGCGTCCAGGAAATCTTGGAATTCTTGCCGCGGCAATCGCCCCGCTTGGTCACGAAGTTGTAGATACCGCCCTTGCCTTCCTTATCGCCCGGATACCAGTTCTGAACGGTGGAATACTTGATCTCGGCATCGTCCAGCGCCACCAGTTCCACGACAGCAGCATGCAGCTGGTTTTCATCGCGCTGCGGTGCCGTGCAGCCTTCCAAATAGGACACATAAGCGCCGTCTTCGGCAATGATCAGCGTGCGCTCGAACTGGCCGGTATTCTTCTCGTTGATGCGGAAATAGGTCGACAATTCCATCGGGCAACGAACACCCTTCGGCACAAACACGAACGAACCGTCGGTAAACACCGCGCTGTTCAGCGTCGCATAATAATTGTCCGAGGTCGGAACCACCGAGCCCAGATATTTCTGCACCAGCTCAGGATGTTCACGGATCGCTTCAGAAATCGACATGAAGATCACGCCAGCCTTCTTCAGCTCTTCCTTGAAGGTCGTGACGACGGAAACGGAATCGAACACCGCATCCACGGCGATCTTCGATTTCTGCACACCGGCCAGAAGTTCCTGCTCCCGCAGCGGAATGCCCAGCTTCTCATAGGTCGCAAGAAGCTCCGGATCGACTTCATCCAGCGATTTCGGACCAGAGGTCGATTTCGGCGCGGCATAATAATAGATGTCGTTGAAATCGATCTTCGGATAGTTCACCCGCGCCCAGGTGGGCTCTTCCAGGGTCAGCCAGCGCTGATAAGCCTCCAGACGCCATTCCAGCATCCATTCAGGCTCCTGCTTCTTGGCAGAAATGAACCGGATAATATCTTCCGAAAGGCCCTTGGGTGCCTTGTCGGTTTCGATCATCGTCTCGAAACCGTATTTGTACTGATCCACATCGATCTGGCGTACCTGATCGATGGTCTCCTGGACCGCAACCATGTCGTTCTCCAATCTTGCCGGATCAAGGGCCGGCAGCTTGTTCACGTTTCTTATTTAGGTTGGCCTTAGCCGATTGCACGGATAAGAGCCATGGAAAATCACTTTTCCTCAGTTTTTCCCAATTTTCACGCCGCCGCCCCCGCATTTGCGGCAGCCAGACGGCGCACATTGATCTTTTCAAAAGCAGCCATCGCCGCTTCAATTTCTTCATCCGTCGTTGAAACGCCAATGGAAATGCGCAGCGCGCCAAGGCTCGCATCTTTGCCCATCGCCTTCAACACGTGGCTTTCACCCACCTTGCCCGAAGAGCATGCCGAACCGGAGGAAAGCGCAATCCCTTCGAGATCGAAAGCAATCTGCCCTGTCTCGGATTTGAAACCCGGCAGCGAGAAAAAGCTCGTATTGCAGAGCCGGTCAACCGCTTCACCGTGGATCAGAATATCGGCAGCAGCAGCCTTGAAAGCGCCTTCCAGAAGATCGCGCTTAGCCTTTATCTCCGCCACACGCGCCTCAAGGCCGGCGGCATGGAATGCCGCAGCCGCACCAAAGCCGGCAATCGCCGCAATATTCTCTGTCCCCGCCCGGTGACCCTTTTCCTGCCCGCCGCCACGCACCAGCGGTTCCGGCATCATCACCTCACCGCGCGACACCAGCGCGCCAACACCCTTCGGCCCGCCAATCTTGTGAGCAGACAGGATCATGAAATCGATGTCGAGCGCTTCGATATCAAGCGGCATGCGACCCGCAGCCTGCACCGCGTCGCAAACGAAAATGCCGCCATGATCATGTGTCAGCCTGGCAATCGCGTTGATGGGCTGCACCACGCCACTTTCGCTATTGGCCGCCTGCACAGCCACCATCGGCAGCCCGCCTGAGCGGTCATGCGCCGAAAGCGCTTCAGCCAGAGCCGTCAGTTCAACAACGCCATTGCCGTCAACCGGAATGCGCACCACATCGTCACGCTCGAAGCGCCCGCCTTCCAGAATGGCCGGATGCTCCGTTTCGCTCACATAGAGCTTGGAGAGTTTCAAAGGCGCCCTGCCCATCTTGAAGCGCGGGCTCAAAACCGCATTCGCTGCCTCGGTCGCACCCGAAAAGAAGATCACATTGGAAGCACTTGCACCCGCAAGCTTTGCCACCTGGTCCCGCGCCTTGTCGATCACCGCGCGCGCGGAACGGCCGGCCCTGTGCACCGACGATGCATTGCCCGGCATATCGAGAGCCGCAATCACCGCCTCACGCGCTTCAGGCAGAAGCGGTGCTGTCGCATTCCAGTCGAGATAGGCGGTGTTTCTCATCAGTGCCGGTATCTAAACGTCCCGACCATCCGGCCAGGGCGTATTTTTCTTGAAATTTCAGGCGCGATTGCCGTAAGAGACTAGCCCAAAAGGCACACGGTCAAACCGAAAGCCTCTTTCGAATAGTTCTAAACTGTTTCTAGAAAAGATGACTCCTTTCGTCAAGACTAGAAGCGGCCAATGACGGAGTAAATATGCCCGAAGTGATTTTCAACGGCCCGGCCGGTAGACTGGAAGGCCGTTACCAGCCCTCCAAGGAAAAAAACGCGCCGATTGCCATCATCCTGCACCCGCATCCCCAGTTCGGCGGCACGATGAACAATCAGATTGTCTACCAGCTCTTCTACATGTTCCAGAAGCGCGGTTTTACGACACTGCGTTTCAATTTCCGCGGCATCGGCCGCAGCCAGGGTGAATTCGACCATGGTGCGGGCGAACTCTCCGACGCAGCCTCTGCCCTTGATTGGGTGCAGTCCATGCACCCCGATTCGAAAAACTGCTGGGTTGCGGGCTATTCCTTTGGTGCCTGGATCGGCATGCAGCTTCTCATGCGCCGTCCGGAAATTGAAGGCTTCATGTCGATTTCGCCGCAGCCGAATATCTACGACTTCTCCTTCCTCGCGCCCTGCCCGTCCTCTGGTCTTATCATCAGCGGCGATAGTGACCGTGTGGCACCGGAAAAGGATGTTCAGGGACTGGTGGAAAAGCTCAAAGCCCAAAAAGGCATTCTCATCACCCACAAGACGGTCCCGGGTGCCAACCATTTCTACCAGGGCCAGGTTGAAACCCTGCTCGGCGAATGCGAAGACTATCTCGACCGCCGTCTCAACGGCGAACTCGTGCCGGAACCCGCTGCCAAGCGCATTCGATAGACAATGAAAGACGCGGTCGCTGAAGGTTTCGATCACCCGGCGACCGCACCAACCTTAGGGACAGGCCGACAGGCCGCAGAGCTTCAACAGCCTAATCGTCCCCGGCTCCATAAACAGCATTGATGGCCGCAAGCGTCCCGCTGCCAAAGCTCCCATCAATCGCGCCTTGATAGTATCCGCGCTCTCTTAGACGCACTTGCAGAGCCCTGCGGAATTCCAGGCTCCAGCTCTGCGCATCCGTATCCATCTGTTTCTTGGCAAAGTCATCACCACTCAGCAGAGCTTTTAGCATGAAGTCTGCTGCCTCTTCACGGTCGGCAGGCAGTCCATCACCCATCTCATAAAGCCTCGCGACACTGTAAAGCGCACCTATATGGCCCCCATCGACCGCCTTACGAAACCACCACATAGCCTCAACATTGTCTTTCTTCACGCCCTCACCGTTTTGATAGGCTATCCCAATGGAATTCATGGCAAGCGCCATTCCCTGACCTGCCGCCTCGCGCCACCAGCGCAACGCCTCCTTGTCGTCCTTCTGGACGCCGCGGCCTTCGCCATAACAGACGCCGACATTGTATTGAGCCGTGGCATATCCTTGATCCGCGGCCATCCGATACCAGCGGTAGGATTCATCGTAATCCTTCGGAACCGCCAGCCCATTCTCATAGTAAAAACCGATGTCACTCTGTGCGACGGCATACCCCTGATCGGCAGCCTTCCGATAATGAACCAAGGCCTCATCATCCCGGCCGACTTTGCTGAGTGCCCGCCCCAACTGCGCCTCAAACCGTATCTCACCGGGATATTGCGCAACGGCACTCTCACAAGCCTCCACCGCCTCTGGTCTGATCTTGCTGAAATCCACACCCTTGACGCCTGCAACTTTTTTCAAGTCAAAAGGATGCGCCGCCAGCCGGTCGCATTCTGTTTCCGGTGCCACTGAGCGCACTGGCGGGACCACAGGATTGGAGAGTTTCAAAAGTGCGATCTGCTGATCGGCGAGCGTTTCATAGATCGGATCGCCTGCGTATTTTTTCTTGAAGGCTTCGAAAACCTCGGGCTGTTTCAGCTCCTTGATCAACTGCCAGTCGCTGGATGCTGAACTGGCGCCGGCTGCCGGCGAAGGAGCACTTTTCGGCGTCCCGCTTTGCCCGGAAACATCTTCAGCAACTTTGGCAGGCGGCGCAGGCTCAGGCTGCGACACAGGCTTCGGGTTCAAAACGTAATAGCCTTCGATCTGGTCATAATAGGCCGGGTTCTGATTGTGCTGCACGGTGGCCGCAAGCGTTCGCACCGACGTCTGCAACTGCTTGGCAATATCCAGTTGCGAAAGACCGGGCTTCTTGATCAGCGGCAGCAGGTTGCGCGTGAAAACCGAATTGGGATCGGCATCCTTGCCATCCTCCTCGTAGAGCCGGTCGAGCGCCTGCTGACCGAACCCCGCCGAATAGAGCATGAACACGCCAGCAACCGCCTTTTCGCTCACCAGACCGCCACCGCTGCGACCGATGCTGCGCCCGGCAACCTTCGGGAACGGATTGTTGCGGCAGGCATCCAGGATCATGAAAACGCGACCGGCCCCTCTGGCTTGCACGTCCTCCAGAATGGAGGCCACCGAGCGGCTCTCATCGGCAACCAGCCTGTCGTCATCGCCGTCCTTGATTTCGGGAAAATCGACCGGCAGCAGGTAATTATTGCCGCCGACAGCCACACCATGACCCGAAAAATAGAAGAAGGCCGTGTCGCCCTCCTGCAATTCGTTCGAAAAGTCGCGCACCGCACGATTGAACGCGGATCGCGTCAGGTTCTGCATCGAGATCACCTTGTCGAAACCGATCTCCTGCAAGGCTTCGGCAACAGAGGTTGAATCGTTGACGGCCCGCTTCAGCGCAGGCACCGAACTGTAGCTGTCATTGCCGACAACGAGCGCCACGCGCCGTTCGGCGAAGGCATCCACGCTTCCGAAAAGAAAAACGCCGCCCAGCAGAGCAGCGGCGAACCAACGTCCCGTTTGAAATACCTTGAATAAGCAATAAAGGAAATGCATTTGCCCCACCCCCGCGCAGCAATTTGGCGCAGATTACAATTTGCCCCTTCCAGGCGTCAAGCGGTTGAACATGCTGCATCAACCCGCACCCCGCTTGGCAGCACCGGTCATAAGCCATAGCAATGACGTTCGACCCCGCCTCCTTATTCTGCGGCGATTTCATCGCTTCAACAATTGACAAGCGGCGATACGGTTGTTCAAAGCGGCGATTTCATCGCTTCAACAATTGACAAGCGGCGATACGGTTGTTCAAAAGTGAACATTCAAACCCCAGTTCATTCAGCGATTTTGACAATGACCGATCCCCTTTGCTTCGACGCCATCGGTTTTGCAGGTGGCGGAAACCGCTGTTACTGGCAGTCCGGCTTCTGGGAGGCCTTCAATGGCCTCCACCCGCAAAAGCCCGCCTATTACGTCACCGTCTCCGCAGGCGCTTACCATGCGGCGATGAACCTTGCCGGAATCGGCCATCAGGTGCGCAGCGCCGCCTTCGAATTCGCCGCCCGCAACCTGCCCGACAGCGACTGGTCGCGGGTTTGGAAAGGCAAATCCCCCTTTGTCGTCGGCGAACTCTTTCGCACCTTCCTGACAGACCATTTCAACCAGTCCGCCCTCGATGCATTGAAAGCCCAATCGCCGATCCTCATGCAGGCCGCCGACCTGCCAGCCTGGATGCCGCCGTCCATCGGCTCACTCGGTTCCATCGGCGCTTATCAGATCGAGAAACTGCTGACCGGCGGTGCCCATTCCAAGGCGGGACGCTATCTCGGCCTCAAACCCCGCTGGCTCTCCACCCACGATATGCAAAGCCCTGCCGAACTCGTGGAAGCCATTTTATCGACCTCAGCCGTACCCCCCTTCATGGCGGTTGGGCATGCAGGCGGTCGCGCCTGCCTCGACGGCGGCCTGGTCGACAATCCACCCACGCTCCGGCTCACGGAAACCGAAAAGAACGGCGGCAAGACCCTGCTGATCTTCACCCGCTTTCGGCGCACGCCACCGCTGGCGCCCAATCGCACCATTGTCGGCCCCTCCGAAGACATCACCGTCAACAAGTTCACCATAGGCGATGCCAACGGCCTGAGGGCAGCATATGAGCTCGGCCTCAAGGATGGCGAGAAATTCGCCAGAAACGGGGTCATTTAGATGGCGATGACAATCGAGGAACTGACTGAAAAAGTCGCGCAGGTTTCGGACATCTATGCGAAAAACTGTGGAATTGAGCGTGACGACGACTGGTACATCCTGAAACTGCAGGAAGAACTGGGCGAGTTGGTCGCAGAGTATTTGCGGCTTTCGGCACGCGGACGCTCCAAGGATCTCAACCAAAGCGAAATCCGCAACCGCCTGGAAGCTGAAGCCGGTGATTTGCTCGCGCATCTGCTCATTTTCGCGCGTCAAAACGACATCGATCTTGAGGCTGCGCTTATCAACAAATGGTTCAAATATCTGGAAGAATAGTCAAGGCCTGACAATCACACCACCGCTCACCGGCGCTTTCACGCCTGTCGTCCCCGGAAAGGTCAGCGGCAGTCCCTTCATGGCCCGCACCGCGAGATAAGCCCAGGCTTCCGCTTCCATCGAAGAGCCATTGAGCCCCGCATCATCGGCATTGATAACGGTTGCACCACCTTCACCGGCAAGCTGTCTCAAGTCCTCCATGATCACCCGGTTCAACCGCCCGCCGCCGCAGATGACATATTGTTTCGGCGTCTGCGGCAGATGCCGTGCCGACTTCAGGATCGCTGCTGCCGTCACATAAGCGAGCGTGCGCGCACCGTCATGCAATCCGGCTTCGCCCGGTTCAGGCGGGCGAAAATCGTTACGATCCAGCGATTGCCGCTTTTCGGCGGTAAAAAACGGCTGATCGAGATAACGATCCGCCAGCGTATTGATCACCGTGCCTTCCGAGGCAATCGCGCCGCCCTGATCGAAGGGAATACCGGCATTTCCCTCCACCCATTGATCGATCAACGTGTTGCCCGGCCCGCTATCGAACGCGATGATTTCGCCGTCCGGACCGATATAGGTCAGGTTCGAAATCCCCCCGATATTGACGAAGACGACCGGCAGCGCCTTGTCCGGCAGGTTTTTCGAAAGCGCTGCATGGTAGACCGGCACCAAAGGCGCGCCTTCGCCCCCATGCACCATATCGTTCGCCCGCATGTCATAGACCACCGCAATGCCGCTTTCACGCGCCAGCAGCGCCCCATCCCCAATCTGAACTGTGAGCGCCTGCAGCGGCCGGTGCAACACCGTCTGCCCATGAAAACCGACAATATCGATGTCGGATGGCCCAAGGCTATTCTCCTTAAGAAAAACACCTAACGCCGCGGCATGCCGTAGCGTCAGTTCGCGCTCCAGCGACGCCAGACTACCCGGCCTTTCCCGTCGTTGTGTGATAACCTTGGCATCTTCAAGCCCCTGCGCCAAAAGCCTGCGAAACCCCGCGTCATAGGCCACTTCCATGGCAGGCCCGCGTTCAACAATATGTTCCCCATCGGTTTTCAAAAGCGCGATATCAATCCCGTCCATCGACGTGCCGCTCATCAGGCCGATTGCTGTTTGCGTAACACGTGCCGAAGCCATTCGCCAAAACCCTGATATTTGCGCCCAAAACGGGTGCACATTTGCCAAAACAATGCTAAAGCGCCGCCCGAAACACTATCATCCATATACCCGGATCTGCTTCCGGGAAATATCAAGGCCAGAAAGAAAAGACCCATGTCCGGTTTCAAATCCGACTTCCTCCATGTCATGCACGAACGCGGCTTTGTTCATCAGATTTCCGATGTCGAAGGCCTGGATGATCTGTTGTCGAAGGAAAGCGTGACGGCCTATATCGGCTATGACCCGACAGCCTCTTCGCTCCATGTTGGGCACCTCATGCAAATCATGATGCTGCATTGGTTCCAGGAAACCGGTCACCGCCCGATTTCCCTGATGGGCGGCGGCACCGGCATGGTGGGTGACCCGTCTTTCAAGGAGGAAGCGCGACAGTTAATGACGTTGGAGACGATTGAGTCGAACATTGCCTCAATCAAGACGGCGTTCGCAAAATATCTGAACTACGATTCTGGAAGCAACCAGGCTCTCATGATCAATAACGCCGAATGGCTGCGCAAACTGAACTACCTTGAGTTCCTTCGCGATGTTGGTCGCTATTTTTCGGTCAACCGCATGCTCTCCTTCGACAGCGTGAAGACTCGTTTGGACCGTGAACAGTCGCTGTCCTTCCTGGAGTTCAACTATATGATCCTTCAGGCCTACGATTTCGTGGAGTTGAACCAGCGTCACGGCTGCCGCCTCCAGATGGGCGGTTCCGACCAGTGGGGCAATATTGTCAATGGCATCGACCTTGGTCATCGCATGGGTACGCCTCAGCTTTACGCCTTGACTGCGCCGCTCCTGACCACGGCTTCAGGTGCCAAGATGGGCAAGTCTGCCTCGGGCGCTGTCTGGCTGAATGCAGACCTCCTGCCGGTCTATGACTTCTGGCAATACTGGCGAAACACGGAAGACGCCGATGTACCGCGCTTCCTGAAGCTGTTTACAAAGCTTCCGATGGATGAGATCGCACGTCTGTCGGCCCTTGCGGGCTCCGAGATCAACGAGGTGAAAAAGATCCTCGCCACGGAAGTCACCGCCATGCTCCATGGCCGGGCCGCCGCCGAAGAAGCAGCAGAAACGGCCCGCAAGACATTCGAAGAAGGCGCGCTGTCCGAAAACCTGCCCACGGTCGAGGTCCCAAAGGCCGAGATTGAAGCCGGTATGGGCCTCCTCACCCTGTTGGTCACTGCAGGCTTTGCATCGTCCAATGGCGAAGCCCGTCGCCATATCAAGGGCGGTGCGGTGCGCATCAACGACCAGCAGGCTGCAGACGAAAAAGCTGTTGTCGGCAGCGGTGAAGTGTCCAGCGAAGGTCTCATCAAGCTTTCCATGGGCAAGAAAAAACACGTGCTGATCCGCCCGGTCTGATCCGGGCGGCAGCCGCCTTTTCTCCCGCTACTGGAACTCGAAGATATTCCGGAAAACGCCGGGCGCGATAATCGACAGCGGGTTGATCTGCAGTTTCGGCTTCTGAATGGGGCCGGAAAGTTTGAACGTGATCCCGATCAACCCCTTGTCGCGGCCGTTCCCCAGCAGAATGCCGATAATCGGCAGTTCGGCAAACAGCCGGTTCAATCCGTACGCCGGCATGAACGTCCCAGTCAGGTTCATATTGCCGTCATTGTCACGAACCACGCCCTGAATGGTCGCCCCCACCTGCTCTCCGCGCAAGATCCCGCGGCTGACACTCACCACCCCATCCTTGATGGACAGCAGCGCATTGGCGCGTGAAAAATGCTGCGCATTCAAGTCGATATTCTTGCGCACCGCCTCGTTGAGGCTCTTGCCGTTTTCACCGGATTTGGTCGTCACCAGCTCTTCAAAGCGTTTTTCGTTGATCAGATCGAAGCGCCGGACATCCACCGAGCCAACCCATTCGCCCTTCTGCACATAGCGAAGCTTCTGGTTCAACAGTCCGCCATACATATAGGTATAAAGCCCTGTGAAGCGCGCAAAAGCGCCCGCATCCGTAGCGCTGATTTCAATTGTCGGTGTACCACCGGCCGCATCCACGGTGGAAATCACCACCGCCTGTTCACCACCCGTAACCGCATTCAGGCTGATGTCAGGTGCCTTGCCGGCCACGGACGAATACGCAAGGTCGACATTTTTCAAGACCTCGTTATTGAACCCGATGGCTGTGCCGAGCTTTGCACTGATTTTGATGTCCGACAGACCATCGTCCTTGCCGCCGCTGCCGTTCTTGATCTTCGCGAGAACGCCGCGAAGGTCCGCTGATTTGCCGCTCAAATTCAGGCTATACCCGCGCCCTGTCCGCCGCACGGACAAGGCCAGCGAATCCTCCGGTGCCAATTGCACATGGGTAAAATCAGCCGACACCAGCCCCTTTGGTCCACTCACCAGAGCGCCGGTCGCACCAAAGCCGCTACCGGTGAACTTGAGATCCGAGATGAGGTAGTCATCTCCTTTTTTGCTGGTCTGGAAGGAAATTGCGGCAGGCACGCCAACACCCTTGGTCCATCCGGCCCAGGGAACGGAGACTTCCGCATTTTTCAGGTCTGCATTCACCACCTGCCGGTCGTCATCCTTCAGCTCGACATCCACCTTCACCTGACCGCCAAACAGGCTGTCGAGACCCGGCACCAGCTTGGCCAGCTCTGCCTGATCAAGCGTCCCGGAAAGCGTGCGACTGCGTTTGATCCCGGAATTCTCCACCAAAGGTTCCACCATGGACATCTGCAGTGGAACCCCGCCGACAGAAAGGTCGGCATCCAGTGCGGCCGATCGCGGATTAACGCTGAGTTGCCCGCTGATATGCGAAACCTGTCTGCCGTCAATCGGCTTGGAAATGGCGACGTTATCAAGCGCCAGCTGGGCCGTCCAATCGCTCTTTTCCTCGCCCTGCGTCTGCACCTTGAGTGGGAAATGGGCCGAAATCGCCGCATTCACATAGCCGGAGAAATCGCCGGGCTCGAACCCCACCCGCTGCATCACCTGCATGGGGCGGTAGGTTGCCAGTTCTGCAGCAGCATCCGCCGGACCTGCAATGCGCATATCGACATCGGTCATCAACTGCGGATCGGCAACGCTGTCGATCTTGATGCTGCCACCCTTGAGGTCAACCACTCGACCGGACGGGAAATAGGCGCTGCCGCTATCAATCTCGACATCCAGTTTCTCACCGGCATAATGGAGTTTGCCAACCGTGTCGCGCATCGGCGGAATGTCGCCGGCAATATTGATACGCCCACGCTCCATGGCAAAATCGATCTTCAGCTCATTTTCCATGAAATGGACAGGATCGTCATAGACCGGCAGCCGCCCCGCCGGCAGGAAAAGCAGAATCGAAAAATCGCTGATGGCGCCACCGAAGAGATTCTGGCCGGCCCATTCTCGCACCGCCTGCCCCATCCAGAAAGGCCATAGCTGCTTGGCAGCCGACGTACTGATGCTTTTCGAATAGACCGACAGACTGATCTCGGGCGAATCCCCGTCATAAAGCGGATCGTTCGGCTTGCCGAAATCCACCGCCAGCGAACCGCCCAGTACGCCGGCAGACGTATTGATCACGATATTGTCGCTGGTAAGCTTCTTTGTTGCAGGATCGAAATCGCCCAAAAACTTGCCGGAAAAGCTGATCGGCGCCTCCTGCATGCTGCGTGTGCGCGATATCGCCTGATCGATCACCAGTTCGACAGCGATATTCTTGATGCCCTCCTGATGAAGCCGGTCGCCATCAATCAGCCCGCCTGAAAAAGGCAATAGCGCGCCTGGAAATTCCAGAATCGACTTCTCGATTTCAACCTTTTCGGCGGCAAAGTCGTAATGTCCGCGCAGGAGACCGCGCCTCACATTTGCCGGAGCGCCCTCGCCGTAAAAGGCGGCTTCAGGCAACGACACGGAAAAGCTCATTTTCGGCAGCGGATCGCGCGCCGTGGGACGCTCCATGCGCACCACGAGATCGGCAAGACCATAAAGGCCGAGATGCGGATCGCCCTCGCGTGTCCATTTGCTCAGGAACGGGCTGACATTGAAGCCGGCAACCGAGAAATCAATGGCTTCAACACCGCCTTCGCCTGCATTGGCATTGCCGCTAATGTCTGCCACCCGACCGTCGACGCTCACCTGGCCGCTAAGCGCAAGAGAGCCGTCCTCTGTCTGCTCAAAAACAATCGCCTGAACGAGCACATCGGCTGTCCGTCCCTGCATGGCCGGCAAGGTCATCTGCAGCCCCGAAAGGGTAAAGCGCTTTGCATTCGCCGATTTGGCCGCCTTGCTGAATTCACCAACCTTGGTGAAGACCTGCTCAAACAGCGCCGGGAAGGCATCGATCCTCGCCGGCAATGCGCCGCCCACTGCGCCCAAGCGGGAATAGTCAATGGAAACACCGGAAAGCGTAATATCATCGACCGACGGCGAGCCGCCGAAGACCGAGGCCATGTTGAACTCGATCCGCGCTTTTTGCGCGCCCAACACCGCCGTTTCTTCATCTTTGGGTATCAGCCCGACGCCTTGCGCCTCGACCACGAGATGACCCCTGGGGCTGAAACGCAGCACGGTGCGATTGAGGCTGACTTTGTAGTTCTCGCCGGCTGCATCATCCAGAGCGCGAAGGGCCGCCGTCCGCAAAGGCTTGTCGAGATAGCCGGCCTCGATTGCAAAATAGCCGCCAGCCGCCACAAGCGCGATCAAAAGAAGCGGCCAGAACATCACCCACAGCAGGCGTTGCCCTGTGCTTCGCCGCCGCTTTCGCCTTGGGGATTTTTCAGGGCGCAGCATATCGTCCGTGCGGTCGCTCTCGCCCGCATCGCCGGATTCCTGCTGATCCTGCAAGCCTTCCATTTCGGAAGCGCCTCCCTAAAAACCCTGGCTCTTGCGCTGATTCACGATATGAATATAACCGCGCACATACCGCCATGAAATGCAACCTGAAACGATGGAGACAGCCCGTGAGCGAACTAAATCCCGGTGACAAGGCCCCAGACTTCACACTTCCACGCGATGGCGGGGGGACGGTCTCGCTGAGCGATTTCTCTGGCAAAAATGTGGTGCTCTATTTCTATCCGAAGGATAACACGACCGGCTGCACCATCGAAGCTGTGGATTTTTCCGGCCTCGCCGATGCGTTTGCCAAACTTGATACCGTCGTCATCGGCATGTCGCCGGATACCGTCAAGAGCCACGACAACTTCGTCAAGAAACAGAATCTCTCCGTCATCCTTGCCTCCGATACGGAAAAGTCCGTTCTCGAAGCCTATGGCGTCTGGCAGGAGAAAAGCATGTATGGCCGCCAGTATATGGGTGTCGCAAGAACCACCTATCTGATCGGCAAGGACGGCGTCATCCGCCACACCTGGACCAATGTAAAGGCAAAGGGGCACGCCGAGGCGGTCCTGGAAGAAGTCAAGAACCAGGGCTGAGGAACAGCACATATGGCAGAAGCAACCTTGCGGGCGCGCACCATTGCTGCGCTCTCAAACCCGGACCTTGATCAGAAGACAGCGCTGGCCCGTGAAACGGCCACACTCTGGTTCAACCGCAAGATTGCCCTGCGCTCGCCAGCCGATCCTAAAATACCGGATCGTCCCGGTCGTCCCGCAAAGCCGGCGCTTGTTCCCCCCACACAGGTCAAGAACCGCGGCGTAGGTTCGCTCCGCTCGCGCATCGCGCTCCTTCATGCGCTTGCCCATATCGAACTGAACGCCGTCGATCTCGCCCTGGATATCGTTGCCCGCTTCACCACGCAGAATGTCCCGCGCTCCTTTTTCGACGGCTGGATGCAGGTCGCAGACGAAGAATCCAAGCACTTCCTTATGGTGCGCAATCGCCTGCGTGAACTCGGCGGCGATTACGGCGATCTGGACGCCCACGACGGTCTCTGGCAGGCAGCCCACAGCACCCGTGACAGCCTGACAGCGCGGCTTGCGGTCGTACCCCTGATCCTTGAGGCCCGCGGCCTCGATGTTACACCCTCGCTCCAGGAAAAACTGAAGGAGGCAGGCGACCACGAGAGTGCCGCAGTTCTTTCCGTCATCTACGAAGACGAAAAAGGCCATGTTGCCATCGGTGCCAAATGGTTCCGCTTTCTGTGTGCCCGCGAAAAGCTCAATCCCGCAACAACCTTTCAGGAACTGGTGCGCTCTCACTTCCGCGGCCCTCTGAAACCACCTTTCAATGACCTCGCCCGCGCCGCTGCCGGTCTCACGCCCTCTTTCTACAGAGCGCTGGTTTCCACCAGTTCCGCCTAACGAACGAAACCGAATTCAAGGCTTTGTTAACCTTAACAGTGTGTAATCGCCACGACTCGAAAAGAGAGATCCGCTAGGAAAAGCAGGAGCGATCAGTGGCAAGACAAGCTGGCAAAGGCGTATTCGGTAAACCGGCCAAACAGCACGTTCTCATCCTGGCAAGCGGTGACAAGGTTCGCCACATGACGGTCAAGCCGTGGATGGCAGCCATTGCCTTCTGCTTTGCCGGCGTTTTCACCATTGGTTATCTTTCCGCAACCTCCTATCTCGTCGTGCGCGACGGGCTCATCGGCGCGTCGTTGACCCGCCAGGCTCGCATGCAGCGCGAATATGAAGACCGCATTGCCGCACTGCGCGCTCAGGTCGACAAGATCACCTCGCGCCAGTTGCTTGACCAGCAGGTGGTCGAACAGAAGGTCGAAAAGCTTCTGGAACGTCAAAACGCATTGTCCGACCGCCACGGTCGCATCGATTCGCTCATTGAGCGCGCCGGTCTCGTCGACAGCGACGTTCCGATCCCGGAAGATAATCCGCGCCGTGTGTCCGAACTGGACGACAAGGCGTCGGCCGGCGACGCCATCGACACGCTTCTCGGCAAGAAACGCGAGCGCATCGAAGCCCCCGTCTCGGCTTATACCTCGCCGCTCGGCTATGCACCCTTGCGCGAAACCAATGCCGACAAGGCCGAACAGGTCTTTTCGCGCGTAACGCGTTCCCTGAAAAGCATCGAGCGCGACCAGCTCTATCGCATCCAGTCGCTCACCGTGGGCGCTACACAGACGGCAAGCGCCATCCAGGACATCCTCTCCGAAACCGGCTTTAGCAACATTGCCGATGTTGAAGACAAATCATCTGCCATCGGCGGCCCTTACCTCGCGCCTGAACCGCTGGATGCACCCGACGAGATCGACCCTTTCAACCAGCAGCTCGACGCACTCGACAGCGCCCTTGAGCGCCTTGAGAAAGTCAAGACCCAGGCGCGCCATCTGCCCTTTGCCAATCCGGCACCCGGCGCACAGATCACCAGCCGCTTTGGCAACCGCGTCGATCCCTTTTTCCACAAGCTTGCCATGCATGCAGGCATCGACTTCCGTGAGCGTGTCGGCGCACCGGTGCGCTCAACGGGCGCTGGAACCGTCATCACCGCAGGCCGCGCCGGCGGTTATGGCATCATGGTCGAGATCCGTCACAAGAACGGCGTAACCACCCGTTACGGCCATCTCTCGCAGACCCTTGTCAAGGTTGGGCAACAGGTTGACGCTGGCGACATTATCGCAAAGTCCGGCAATACCGGTCGCTCCACCGGTCCGCACCTGCATTATGAAGTTCGCCTGAACGGCAAGGCTGTGAATCCCATCAAGTTCCTCAACGCGGGCCTGAAGCTGGACACCTATCTCTGAGTGGATACGTGGCCTGAGTCACTTCAATATGGATATATCGCATGCGATATAGGCCGCCACGGGCAAAATTTCGCGTCAATTGCTCGTAATTCTTAACCTTTACCGTTCCAAAGCCCCCCGTTTTGTTGACTTTACCGGGGTTTAGGACTATTTCGCACCGCACATGAGAATGAAATCAAAGTCGTGATTCATCATCGTTCGAAAGAACAGGAACGGAAAAAGTCTTCCATTGACCATATTCGCTGATCTGGGCCTAAGCCCGAAAGTACTCTCTGCTGTCGAAGACGCTGGCTATTCAACCCCAACTCCGATTCAGGCTGGTGCTATCCCACCCGCTTTGGAACGCAAGGATATTCTGGGCATCGCGCAGACGGGGACTGGCAAGACAGCGGGTTTTGTGCTGCCGATGTTGACGCTCCTGGAAAACGGTCGCGCCCGTGCCCGCATGCCGCGCACGCTCATCCTCGAACCGACCCGAGAACTGGCGGCACAGGTTGCGGAAAACTTCGACAAATACGGCAAGAATCACAAGCTCAACGTCGCTCTGCTGATCGGCGGTGTGTCCTTTGAGGACCAGAATCGAAAGCTGGAGCGTGGCGCTGACGTGCTCATTGCAACACCCGGCCGCCTGCTCGATCACTTCGAGCGTGGCAAGCTTTTGATGTCTGCCGTCGAAATCTTCGTCATCGACGAAGCCGACCGCATGCTCGACATGGGTTTCATTCCCGATATCGAACGCATCGCCAAGCTCATTCCGTTTACCCGTCAGACGCTGTTTTTCTCCGCCACCATGCCGAAGGAAATTCAGGGATTGGCAGACCAGTTTCTGCAAAACCCTGTCCGCGTTGAGGTCGCTCCGCCCTCCTCCACGGCAAAGACGGTGACACAGCGCCTCGTCGCGTCCCATGCCAAGGACTACGAGAAGCGCGCCAAACTGCGTGAAATCATCGAATCGCAGACCAATATTCAAAACGCCATCATCTTCTGCAACCGCAAGAAGGATGTGGCCACGCTTTTCCGCTCGCTCGACCGCCACGGTTTTTCAGCGGGCGCTCTGCATGGCGATATGGATCAGCGTTCGCGCATGACCATGCTGCACAATTTCAAGGAAAACAATATCAAGTTCCTGGTTGCGTCGGATGTGGCAGCGCGCGGCCTTGATATTCCCGCCGTCAGCCATGTGTTCAACTACGACATCCCGATCCATGCGGAAGACTATGTCCACCGCATCGGTCGCACCGGTCGTGCCGGTCGCGAAGGTGCTGCCTTCACGCTGGTCTGCAAGAGCGACCGCAAATATCTCGATGCCATCGAGAAGCTGATCGACCAGCCGATTGAATGGCTTGATGGCGATCTGAACGCATTGCCAGCAGCCGCAGATAGCAACGAACGCGAAGACAATCGCCGTGGCTCGAAGAACAAATCGCGCAACCGCAAGAGCGGTTCATCCGACGTTCACAATGAAACTGTAGAAAAAGCAAACGAGTCCTCTGACGAAAAGGCTGAAGTCATGAACGCTGCGAAGAAAGAAGACCGTCGGGAAAACCGCAACAAGCGCGGCAACAACCGTCAGCCGGCCAATGATGACAATCGTTCGCGCCGCAACCGCCGCGAAGACCGCGACGACGGCCCGACGCCCGTTGGTTTCGGCGACGATATCCCGGCCTTCATGCTGATCGCCGCCAAGGCGTAATTGCGCCCCATGGGCCAACCCGGCATCGATTTCCCAGGCTTTGGAACCGGCCTCGCAATTATGCGTGGCCGGAGCGTGCTCTTGTATAAACGCATCAAGGCACCGGAACCCGGCCATTGGAACATCGTCGGCGGCAAGGTCGATCACATGGAGCGTTCAAGCCTCGCTGCCAAACGCGAAGCCGAGGAAGAGACAGGCCTGAAAATCGGCGATATCCGCTTTCTCTGCCTGTCCGAACAAATCATACCCGAAGACGGCCACCACTGGATTTCCACCATTTACACGACCGACGACTTCACCGGCGAGCCGCGTGTGATTGAGCCTGAAAAGCTGCCCGAATTCGGTTGGTTTGATCTCGATGATCTCCCCACGCCGCTGTCGCGTTTTGCCGCCGATGCCGTCAAAGCACTGCAGGCAACTGCTTAAACGACGTCTCCACAAAGGTTCAAAGCGTATCGCAGACCCATGGCTGCAATCTGTATGGCTTCCTTGCGCGCCTCTTCGCTGCGCCCGGTATCGGCGCGCACATGTTCGCGCAGCTCTTCCAGTTCTTCAAAGATAATGGACCAGCCTTCGTGTGGACTGTGCATCGGCGCATGCAGGCTTTCAGCCCGCCGAACCTCGGCTGCAATCTCAGCCGCCAGTGCATCTATCGCATCGCTCATGGTTTCTCCCAATAAAAAAGGGGCCACAATCGGGCCCCTTCGAAGATAACTGATTCCATCAAAGGATCAGCCGACAAACGCACGCTCGATCACGAATTCCGCCGGCTTGTTGTTGGCACCTTCCGTCAGCCCTGCCTTTTCCAGCAGTTCCTTGGTGTCCTTCAGCATCGCAGCCGAGCCGCAGATCATGCCGCGGTCGATTTCCGGGTTGATCGGCGGCACGCCAAGATCGGTATAGAGCTTTCCGCTTTCCATCAGGTCGGTAATGCGCCCCTTGAACGGATAATCTTCACGCGTCACCGTCGCATAATGCTTCAGCTTGTCGCCAACGAGTTCGGCAAGGAATTCGTGGTTCTTGATTTCCTCGACCAGATCGAAGCCATATTTCAGTTCGGCCACTTCGCGGCAGGTATGGCACAGAATGACTTCTTCGAACTTCTCATACGTTTCCGGATCGCGGATCAGCGAGGCAAAAGGCGCAATGCCTGTGCCGGTGGAGAACATGTAAAGCCGCTTGCCCGGCACCAGCGCGTCCAGCACCAGCGTGCCTGTCGGCTTCTTGCGCATCAGCACGGTGTCGCCCACCTTGATATCGCACAGATGCGAGGTCAGCGGTCCGTCCGGCACCTTGATGGAGAAAAATTCAAGCTCTTCATCCCAGGCGGGGCTGGCGATGGAATAGGCGCGGAACAACGGCTTGCCTTCGACCATCAGCCCGATCATGACAAACTCGCCCGAACGGAAGCGGAAGCTTTCCGGACGCGTCATGCGGAAACGGAAAAGCCGATCCGTATAATGCTGAACATCGGTTACGGTCTCTGCAAAAACGCCAGCGGGAAGTGCCGCCACGTCCTCTTGTTTCACTGCAACTGCATCCATCAGATTCTCGATCCTTATGTCTTCTCAAAAATCGTTCGCACACGAACAATAATATATTTCGGGCGAAAAAGGAATACCCCTATTTGTTTATCGGCCCGCCAAAATCGCCCGACGACCTTCGCCCACATGTAATTCTCGCCGCGTATGAGCCAAGCAAAAATGCCATCATTGCACTGCAATCTTCATTGACTTCTGTCAAACGGCAACACAATACATCGTGTTTTATGAATATTACGCCACACTGCGCGCCTTGCGCCGCCAGCTATAACCGCCTTCGGCAGTCTCACGACCGGCGGCTGGCTGGTAGTGCCGCGAAATACCGGGAAGTCGCCCTTCTTCGAGGCGCTTCAGAGCTGTCTCGTTCTTCACAGCAAAACTGTCAATCCCGCAACGCAACATCAGCGGAATCTGGTCGATCAGCACATCGCCGATCGCCCGGATTTCACCCTTGTACTGCAACCGCTCGCGCAACAGTGATGCATGCCCGAAAGCGCGGCCGTCATTGAACGCCGGAAAATCGACAGCGACCAGCGCGATGCGGTCGATAAAGGGCATCAACTCACGCACATCGTCAGCCGGGCGGATCAGCACACCAAGCCCGACATCGTTGCTGTTTTCCGCCTTTTCGATGAACTGCGGCAACCCAAGCAAGGCACGCTCGCCCTCAGACGCACTGACCTCATCGGTTTCGACAACCCAGTTGTCGCCCTCCACAAAGCCGCTCTCTTTCCAGATTTTCGTCATGGTCACACCTCAGGCGGCTTTGGCAGGATAAAGCGCGTCCTTGAACGGCTGCGCGCCAACCCGGCGATAGGTTTCGATAAAGATCTCCGACGGATCCTTGCGGATCGCCAGATAGGTATCGACAATCGTTTCGATCGCATCCGTTACCTTTTCCGGCTCGAAGCCACGGCCGAGGATTTCACCGATGGACGTATTCTCATCCGCCGAACCACCAAGCGTGATCTGGTAGAGCTCTTCACCCTTCTTTTCCACGCCCAGCAGACCGATATGGCCCACATGGTGGTGTCCGCAGGCATTGATGCAGCCGGAGATCTTGATTTTCAGCTCACCGATCTCCGCCTGACGCTCCGGCGAACCGAAACGCTCGGAAATCGCCTGGGCAACCGGAATGGAGCGCGCATTGGCAAGCGCGCAATAGTCGAGCCCCGGACAGGCGATCATGTCGGTGATAAAGCCGATATTGCCCGTTGCCAGCCCACCTGATTTCAGCGCCCGGTAAACGGCTTCCAGGTCGGCCATCGCCACGTGCGGCAGAATGATATTCTGCTCATGGCTGATGCGCAGCTCATCGAAGCCGTATTCTTCGGCAAGATCAGCCACCAGCTCCATCTGCTCATCCGTGGCGTCACCCGGAATGCCGCCAATCGGCTTCAGCGAAATGGTCACCGATGCATAATCCGGGTTCTTGTGCGGGCGCACGTTCTGGGTCAGCCAGCGCGCAAATTCCGCATCGGCCTTCTTCCAGGCAGCCAGCTGCGCCCAGCCTTCCGGACGCTCAGGCAGATCGGGCATCGCAAAATAGCGGGTAATCGCGTCCACATCGGCTTCCGGCAGCTTCAGCTCGCTATCCTTCAGATGCGCGAATTCAGCCTCGATCTGCGCCTTCAGTTCTTCAATGCCGGTTTCGTGCACGAGGATCTTGATGCGCGCCTTGTACTTGTTATCGCGACGGCCATGCAGGTTGTAAACGCGCACAATAGCGGTCGTATAGGAAAGCAGGTCCTCTTCCGGCAGGAAGTCACGCACCTTCTTGGCAACAAGCGGCGTACGCCCCTGCCCGCCGCCGATATAGACGGCAAAACCGATTTCGCCCTTGTCGTTCGTCACCAGCTGCAGACCAATATCATGCACCTGAATGGCCGCACGGTCATTCGGCGCGCCGGTAATGGCAATCTTGAACTTGCGCGGCAGGAAGGAAAATTCCGGGTGGACGGAAGACCACTGGCGCAGAATTTCCGCATAAGGCCGCGGATCGGCAATTTCATCCGCCGCTGCACCGGCAAACTGATCCGAGGTCACGTTGCGAATGCAGTTGCCCGATGTCTGGATCGCGTGCATTTCAACGGAGGCCAGGTCTTCCAGGATCGCCGGAATGTCGGAGAGCTTCGGCCAGTTATACTGGATGTTCTGCCGCGTGGTGAAATGGCCGTAACCGCGGTCATACTTGCGCGCGATATGGCCAAGCATGCGCATCTGCTTTGAATTCAGCGTGCCATATGGAATGGCCACGCGCAGCATATAGGCATGCAGCTGCAGATAAACGCCGTTCATCAGGCGCAGCGGCTTGAACGCATCCTCGCTGATCTCACCCGCCAGCCGGCGCGCCACCTGGTCACTAAACTGCGCCACGCGCTCGCGCACAAATTCATGGTCAAATTCATCGTAACGATACATCTGTAAAAATCCTCAGGCCGCTTCTTCTTTGGCGCGGCAGGTCGGCGCATATTCAATGGTCGGGCCGTCCGCACGAATGCGCTCGCGAAGGCGCAAAGGCTTCAAAACGCCATCAACCACATTCACGTCAATCAGGGCCACATCGACAACCAGGTTGGCCGCAAGGTCGCGCTTGCCGATCGCCTCCAGGGCAGCCGCAGCCTCATCATCGTTGGCCACAAGTGCGCCCTGCAACACCGTTTGCCATTCACCCTTGGCGCTCCACCACACGGCTATGCCATCGGTCAGGCGGTTGGCGGTCAAAACCTTGGCCGTCATCAATTAACTCCCTCAAATACGTGTTTGCCGACGCCCTGCGCCAGCGGTGTCGATCTGGCGAAATTGGCACCCGCGACCGCCTCGCCAATGATCACCATCACCGGTCCGGTCAGTTCATCGCGGTGCTCAAGCGCCGGAAGGTCTTTCAGCGTGCCATGCAAAAGGCGTTGTCCGTCGCGGCTGGCGTTTTCCACCACGGCCACGGTTGTTTCACTGGGCATACCGCCCTCCATCAGCCGTTCGGCGACAGAGGCAGCAACCGTGCGTCCCATATAGACGGCAATCGTCGCGCCGGAAACCGCAAGACGCGCCCAATCCGGCAAAATATCGCCCTTCATATCGTGGCCTGTCGTAAAGACGAGCGACGAAGCCACACCACGCAGCGTCAGCGGAAGCTCGAAATCGGCCGCAGCCGCAAAGGCCGAGGTGATGCCTGGAACAATTTCGTAAGCTATCCCGGCTTCGCGCAGTGCCGCCATTTCTTCAGCCGCCCGGCCATAAACCAAGGGATCGCCCGACTTCAGCCGCACAACGCGCTTTCCATCCTGCGCCAGTTCCACCAGCAGGTCATTGATCTCGTCCTGCGATTTCGAATGGCATCCCTTGCGCTTGCCGACCGAAATGCGGATCGCATCGCGGCGGCCCATATTCACAATCGATTCGGGAACCAGCGCATCGAAAACCAGCACATCGGCTTCCATCATTACGCGCTGCGCCCTCAAGGTCAGCAGGTCTTCCGCGCCAGGTCCGGCACCCACCAGCCAAACATAGCCAGCGGACGCCTTATCCTTCTTCAGAAGAAGCTGCGTTGCCTCGCGGCGCGCTTCCACGATGTCGTTATTGGCAACGGCACGCGCAATCGGGCCGGAAAAGAAGGTCCGCCAGAAGCTGCGGCGCGGCGCGCCCTTTTCGCGCATCCGCTCAACGGCTGACCGATAGTCGATCGCCAGCCGGGCCAGCCGTCCCATGGAAGGAGAAAGCAGCTGATCGATCTGCGCACGGATCATCTGCGCCAGAACAGGCCCCGCGCCTTCAGTGCCGATCGCGACGGCCACCGGCGCACGGTTCACCAGAGCCGGCGTGTAAAAGTCGCAATAGTCCGGCTGGTCAACCGCATTGGCCGGTATCTTCAATTCCCGCGCACGATCAACAATCGCCCGGTCACGCGCCGCATCACCCGTTGCCGCAAAAACCATTACGGCACCATCAAGCGCTGCCTCGACATCGCTTTCGGCAAAAACGGCTATATTTTCGCGTCCGATCAGTTTCGAGAACGACAGTTCCGGCGCATCGGCGACAACGCGAATGCCCGCTTTCGTGTTCAGCAACAGCCGCACCTTGGCAAAGGCTTCCTCACCATCGCCGAATACCGTCACATGCCGCTCCGCCACGCGGAAAAAGGCCGGGAAAGTATTCAGCAATTCGCTTTTCTCAGACATTGATTCAGCTTTCGTCATCATGCCCGCAGTATCGCCTCCGGCATGGCCAAAACAAAGAAACAAAAATGCGCGATGAGGTCCGACAAGGACAATTCTTTGCTCAAATAACAGCGGATGCGAGCAAATGGGCGTTGGGCGCAAACCACGGGTCATCATCCCGCCGAGAGGGTCTTTTTTGCTTGCCGCGCAACCCCGCCACGGCTATCGTTGCACCGATACTGAGAACCTGTTTTTACATGATCAAACTATTAATTTCGAGGCCTTGCCATGCGCCACATGTTCATTGTCTGCATCATGACTTTTCTTGCGCTTGCACAGCAGCATCCGACGGCAATTGCGGCGGAAAAATACGATCCCAACATCGTGTATTATGAGCCCACTCAACAACCCGTTTCAGAATGCGGCTTTTCCTTCGGTGCTGACAAAACATGGATCACCGAGAGTACATCGAAATCGATGACGGGCGGCGTCATGAAATACACATATACCTTCGCCTCCGACCCCAAGGTAGTCCGGCGTCCCTTCGATGCCGTCACCTTTCAGCCGGCGGTCCATGTTCTCGTCGATTGCCGACATTCCGTCCGCAAGGATGGAACCAATCGAACCGGCGAGGACCTTGACAAGATCGTCAAGCGAACCGCTGAGATTTACCGTGAGGGTACGGTCGCCAAGGGCGAATATGCGAATGTCTCACAGGTCCAATCCGCTTCCGTGCCGGGCTTCGACACAACCTATCTGATCGAAGCCGAAATACCACCGAAAGCCGGAACACCATTCAAGACCAGAGGATTGTTCTACAGTTTCTTTGCCCGCCATGACGACCTGTTGGTCACTGGAAGCCTCCAGATCATTGACCCAACCGGCGGAGAGCCTGTGTCCAGGAAAGGCACCACCGTCCAAGGCATGGTGGACGGCGAAGTCATAGAAGCGGTCCTGGAAAATGACGTCACGCTCTACAATAAGGTCTATTATGGCAGCCGGTCGCTCAGTGAGGACAAGGCCTTGCTGATGAGCCTTCTCAAGTCCTTCCGTTGATACGGTTTGCCGTGCACAAAGCGTCTTCTGACTTGATTTCATCGCAGGTCAGGCGTCTCTTGTGTTCAAATCAAATCAGCCACGGGAGCTCAAATTGTCCGAAACCGCCTCACCGGCACGTCTGCTTGACGTCATAGAGAAAGACATTCTCCCGCTCACCAAAGGCGGCGTCTCCGGCGGCGCGAAAGTGTTCGGTGCCGCATTGCTGCGCAAATCCGATCTCTCACTCGTCATTGCCGGCACCAACAACGAGACGGAAAACCCGCTCTGGCATGGCGAGGTGCATACGCTGAAACAGTTCTACGAAATGCCGGAGCGCCCCGAAACAAAGGACCTGATCTTTCTGTCCACCCACGAACCCTGCACCATGTGCATGTCGGCCATCACCTGGGCGGGTTTCGACAACTATTATTATTTCTACAGCCACGAGGACAGCCGCGATGCTTTCGCCATTCCCCATGATCTGAAGATCATGAAGGAACTTTATGGACTGGAGCCCGGCGGATACCGGCGCCAGAATGCCTTCTGGAAAAGCTTCTATATCGGCGATCTGGTCGCAGCCACGCCGGATGCAGACCGCGCATCACTCGAGGAACAGACTGCCCGCATCAAGCGCGAGTATGACCGTCTCTCCGGCATCTACCAGGATTCAAAATCCGGCAATTCCATTCCGCTGAACTGAAGAAACATGCAAGCCTCCAAAGACATTTCCCGCCTCATCGACATCATGGCCGCGCTGCGCGATCCTGAAACCGGCTGCCCTTGGGATATCAAGCAGGATTTTGCTTCGATCAAACCCTATACGCTTGAGGAAGCCTATGAAGTTGCGGACGCCATTGAGCGCGCCGATATGGTTGATCTCTGCGAGGAACTGGGAGACCTCCTTCTGCAGGTCGTCTTTCACGCCCGCATGGCCGAGGAAGCCGGCGATTTTGCCTTTGGCGATGTCGTTGAGACCATCACTAAGAAGATGATCCGCCGCCATCCGCATGTTTTTGCCGTCTCCGATGCAAAAGACGAAAGTGCAGTGAAAATCCAGTGGGATGAAATCAAGGCGGAGGAAAAGCGCGAACGCGCCGAACGCCGCAGGGCCGCAGGTTATGTCGAAGAGGAAACCGGCCTCCTCGCCTCTGTCCAGCGTTCCTTCCCGGCGCTGACGGAGGCCATCAAAATCCAGGAAAAGGCCGCCAAGGTGGGCTTTGACTGGTCCGAGCCAGAACCGATCCTCGACAAGATCGAAGAGGAAATCGGCGAATTGCGCGCAGCCCTTGCAAGCGGCAACAGGTCAGCCGTTCAGGACGAACTCGGCGACCTGCTCTTCGCCGTCGTCAATATCGGCCGCCACGTGAAAGCCGATCCGGAAATGGCGCTACGAGGCACCAACGAAAAATTCCGCCGCCGCTTTTCCCATATTGAAAAGACACTTGATGCCAACGGCGAAGATATCGACACGGCAACGCTGGAGCGGATGGAAGAGCTTTGGGTCGCGGCCAAGCAGATCGAACGTCAGCTATAATGCTCGGCGTTTGATGCTGACCACGGATTGAGGAAAACACCACATGGCGGACTTCGATTCCTACGTCATCTGCACCTCGCCTCGCAGCGGCAGCACCCTTCTGTGCAAGCTTCTCGCCGCCACCGGCATTTGCGGCAATCCCAAATCCTACTTTTACGATCTCTCCGTCGCCGAATGGCTGGATGAACTGGAACTTGAGGATCAAGGCGGCAGTGAACGCGAAACGCTGGAATATATTTTCCGCACCGTGATTGCCAAAGGCACCCTCGACACCGGCATTTTCGGTTTGCGTCAGCAGAGACGCAGTTTTGATTTCTTCCTCGAAAAGTCCGCCATTCTTTATCCCGACGCCAAGAGCGACCGTGAGATCTTCGAAATGGCCTTTGGCAGAACGCGCTTCATCTATCTCACTCGTCTCGACAAGGTCGAGCAGGCTGTCTCCATCACCATCGCTGAAAAAACAGGCTTGTGGCACAAGGCACCTGACGGCACGGAGATCGAACGTGAGGAACCCACGGACAAACCTGGCTATGACGGAGAAACCATCCGCCGCCATTACGAAACCTTCCTCGATTACGACCGGAAATGGAAAAATTGGTTCCAGGCCGAGAAGATCGAACCCATCAGCCTGACCTATGAGGCACTTTCTGCAGACCCCATCGCAACGCTTCGTCACGTCCTGAAACAGCTTGGCCTCGATCCAGACGCAGCCGATAGCGTGACCCCCGGCGTCGCCAAACTCGCCGACGAGACCAACCGCCAATGGGCCGCGCGTTTTCGTCAACAATACAATATCAGCTGATCAAACACTTCGTAACCTTGTGGGCTAACTTCACCAAACCTTTGCCTTTGCTGCATTGCATGCTAGAGCGCGCCACAGCAAAGCGCATCTTTTGAGGAAACACCCATGGCCCGCCCCATTCGTATCGCTCCATCCATACTGGCCTCTGATTTTTCCAAGCTTGGGCAGGAAGTCCGCGATGTGGTTGAAGCCGGCGCCGACTGGATTCACCTCGATGTCATGGACGGTCATTTCGTGCCGAATATTTCCTACGGCCCCGACGTCATCAAGGCGCTGCGCCCGCACACAGATGCGACCTTCGACTGTCACCTCATGATCTCGCCCGCTGACCCATACCTGGAAGCCTTTGCAAAAGCCGGTTGCGACATCATCACCGTTCACGCCGAAGCCGGTCCACACCTGCACCGCTCGCTGCAGGCCATTCGCGCGCTTGGCAAAAAGGCGGGTGTTTCCATCAATCCCGGCACGCCGGAATCGGTTATCGAATATGTCATGGATGAACTGGACCTCGTGCTGGTCATGAGCGTGAACCCCGGCTTCGGCGGCCAGAAATTCATTCCCGCTGTTGTCGAAAAGGCCCGTCGTATCAACCAGATGATCGGCGATCGCCCGATTGATCTCGAAATCGACGGCGGCATTACGCCGGAAACCGCACCGGCTGCCGCAGCCGCCGGTGTCAATGCCTTCGTCGCCGGTTCCGCCGTTTACAAGGGCGGCAGCGTTGACGCTTACCGTCAAAACATTCAATCTATCCGCAAAGCCGCTGAGGACGCCCGTTGAAACCTGCTGCCGCCTGCCTTGCCGCCGCAATCAGCCTGACTGTCACGTCGGGCGCGGCGTACTGCGCAGATGTGTCGCGCATCGACATTCTCGGCTTTTCGCCTGATGCCAAGGTCTTTGCCTTCGAAGAATACGGCGTTCAGGACGGCTCGGGCTTTCCCTATTCCACCATCTTTGTCATCGACACCGTAAAGGATGCCTACCTGCCCGGCACCCCCTATCGCGTGATCCTCAACGACGATGAAGCCGATGGCGCGCTTCCCCCCGTCTCCGAAGCCCGCGCGCGTTCCGCAAAGGCGGCACAGGCGCTTCTCGAGACATACCAGATTGCGGAAAATCCCGGTTTCCTCGCAGCTTTCAATCCGGTCAGCGAGATCGGCCCGCCGGACGATGAAATCAGCTATTACACGATACAGTTGGACCGCCCGATCACCGGCGCCTATACGCTCAAGCTGGATCAGGTCGCCTTTTCCACGCCCGAACGCTGCCAGGGTCTGAGCGATCAATTTGGCGGTTTCAAGCTGCGTTTCACCCAGCAGGATGGCAAACCCACCGACGCCACCGTCTATGCCGATACGCGCGTTCCCGAAAGCCGCGGCTGCGTCGGCGGTTATCGCCTTGGCGGTGTAGCGCTGAGCGATACCGACACCAGCCTCCACATGGCGCTCGTGCAGGTGCGCAGCTTTGGTTTCGAGGGTTACGATTTGCGCTGGATCGCGGTTCCCGTAAGGACGCTGCATTGAAATCCGATACCACCGAAACACCCGAAGCCGGTTCCGGCTTCTTTCACCGCTTCCGGCGCGCATTGCCGTCATGGGCCGATGTCTGGCGCGGCGGAATCGTCTGGGCAATTGCCATGTTCGCCGCCGCGATGGCCGGTCTCTGGTTTTATTTTCGCGGCATTTCCGGCAAGGAATATGAGCTCGCCACGATCTACCTGCTTGGCGGCCTGTTTGCCTGGCCTTTCGCCCTCTATGTCACGCGCTTCATGGCGCTTGGTTGTTCACCGCCGGTCCGCTTCGTTCTTGCGCTTGTCATTATTGCCGGTTGCACGCTCGCCATGACCGCCTTTGTCTTCTCCCAGCAGTTCCGGCTGATTTTCGCCGACACGCATATGCCGATCACCACCCGAATCGGCCTTTACCAGTTTGCCGAAACCTCTGCGTCGGGCGTTTTCCAGTTCCTGGTGGCCGGCGTGCGGCTCTATTTTCCCGTCGGAATTCTGGCGCTTGTGATCGCCAGCCTGTGGCTTGCCCGTCGCATGCGTTGAGATTGGTGAAAAGGTCTGCTATTGCGCGGTCAACCTTCCCGTGACAGCCGAAAGCGAGCCCCATGATCCCCCGTTATTCCCGCCCCGAAATGGTCGATATCTGGTCTCAGGCCACCAAGTTCCGCATCTGGTTCGAGATCGAGGCGCATGCCTGCAACGCGCTGGCGGAACTCGGCGTCATCCCCACAGAATCGGCCAAAAACATCTGGGAAAAAGGCTCTGCCGCGGAATTCGACGTCGACAAGATCGACGCAATCGAAGCCGTCACCAAGCACGACGTCATCGCCTTCCTCACCCACCTTGCCGAATTCATCGGTCCTGACAGCCGCTTCGTCCATCAGGGCATGACCTCATCAGACGTTCTCGACACCTGTTTCAATGTCCAGCTCACCCGCGCAGCCGACATCCTGCTTGCCGACATGGACAAGCTTCTGGCTGCCCTGAAGAAGCGCGCTTTCGAACACAAGGACACGATCCGCATCGGCCGCAGCCATGGCATCCATGCCGAGCCCACCACCATGGGCATCACATTCGCGCGTTTCTATGCCGAGATGGAGCGCAACAGGAAGCGTCTGGAAGCCGCGCGCGAAGAAATCGCCACAGGCGCAATCTCCGGCGCTGTCGGCACCTTCGCCAATATCGACCCGCGTGTTGAAGAACACGTCTGCGAAGCCCTTGGCCTCAAGCCCGAGCCGGTGTCCACGCAGGTCATCCCGCGTGATCGTCACGCCATGTTCTTCGCCACCCTCGGCGTCATTGCCTCCTCCATCGAAAACGTCGCCATCGAAATCCGCCACATGCAGCGCACCGAAGTTCTAGAAGCCGAAGAGTTCTTCTCTCCGGGCCAGAAAGGCTCGTCTGCCATGCCGCACAAGCGCAATCCGGTGCTGACGGAAAACCTCACCGGCCTTGCCCGGCTGGTTCGCATGTCGGTCATCCCGGCGCTCGAAAACGTGGCGCTGTGGCATGAGCGCGATATCTCGCATTCCTCCGTCGAGCGCGGCATCGGCCCGGACACCACTATCACGCTTGATTTCGCGCTCAATCGTCTCGCCGGCGTGATTGAAAAGCTCGTCGTCTACCCCGACAACATGATGGCCAACCTCAACAAGTTCAAAGGTCTGGTCCATTCGCAGCGCGTACTGCTGGCCCTCACCCAGGCCGGTGTTTCGCGCGAGGATGCCTACCGTCTGGTCCAGCGCAACGCCATGAAAGTGTGGGAACAGGGCAAGGACTTCCTGGAAGAACTGCTCGCCGATGAAGAAGTCCGCGCCGCACTCTCCGAGGAAACCATCCGCGAGAAATTCGATCTCGGCTATCATACAAAGCATGTTGACACGATTTTCAATCGGGTCTTCGGTGAAAGCTGAGGCATCGACTCTGGAATTATTCCAAAGCCGTGCTATCTATAGACAACAGTCATCAAACCACCGGGCACTTGAACCCGCGAAAGGATTGAAAAAATGAGCGCAGTCAACGAATTCATCGACAACGAAGTCAAGTCCAACGACGTCGTGCTTTTCATGAAGGGCACCCCGCAGTTTCCGCAATGTGGTTTCTCCGGCCAGGTTGCCCAGATCCTGGACTATGTCGGCGTCGACTACAAAGGTATCAATGTTCTGGCCGATGACGACATCCGCCAGGGCATCAAGGAATATTCCAACTGGCCGACCATCCCGCAGCTCTACATCAAGGGCGAATTTGTCGGCGGCTGCGACATTATCCGTGAAATGTTCCAGGCAGGCGAACTTCAGGAACACCTGAAGTCGGCGGGCATTGAAGTCCGCGGGGCGGCCTGAGGCACCGGCAACAAGGGGCTTTAAGGCCCCTTGTTTCCTCCCGCTACACCTGTGGCACGCAGATTGATCAAAACTTTGCGCTTTGCCATAAATGTTATTTAGAATAACAATCAGAAATATGTATTAAGTGTCTATGACAGGTGTGAGTCGAGGAAGTTTTTTTCTTTTGCCTCGCCACGCCAAATCAAAAAACCCATGCCGAAAGTATTGAAGCAAGCACCTCGCGACGGCTTCGTCGATCGCGCCAATCTCACCGTCGCGGAATTTATCGCGCTGGCAGCTTTGCTGACATCCATGGGTGCCATGTCCATCGATATCATGCTGCCGCTGCTGCCGGAAATCGGCAAGAGCTTTGCAATCGAGGACCCCAATGATCGTCAGTTTGTGGTTCTGGCCTTCTCGCTTGCCTTCGCGGGCGGGCAGCTTATTTTTGCGCCGCTTTCTGATCGCTTCGGTCGCAAGGCACTGCTTTTGACCGGACTTGCCTTTCACATCGCCGGCTCTGCGGGCTCGGCGCTGGCCGGCTCTTTCGAACAGCTGCTCCTCTGGCGCTTTATCCAGGGTTTGGGCGGCGCTGCCTTGCGTTCGGTTGTTTCAGCCATGGTGCGTGATTGTTTTGCCGGCGACGCCATGGGCCGGATCATGACCTTTGTCATGACGCTTTTCATGCTTGTGCCCATGGCAGCCCCCTTTGTCGGTCAGACAATCGGCGGTCTCTGGGGCTGGCATGCTATTTTCTGGTTCCTCGCCTCCATCGCCTCCCTCGCTGCATTGTGGACCGTATTCAGATTGCGCGAAACCATCGATCCGGATGATAGGAGAACCCTGGCGTTGAAAGACATGGCCCAGAGTTTCAGAACCGTCATCAGCACGCGCCTCACCATCGGCTACACGGTTGCCGCAACCCTGTCCTTTTCCGGTCTTTTTGCTTTCATCCTGTCGGTTCAGCAAATCTTTGGCGAGCTATACGCGCTGGGCGAACTTTTTCCCGTCGCCTTTGCAGGAACGGCCATGGTGTCGGCCATCATTTCGCTTTCCTCCGCCCGCTTCATTCGCATCTTTGGCGCCCGCATGGTTGTTCACACTTCCATCGCCATCAATGCCATTCTCGGTTTCGTCCTTCTGCTTGCAAGCCTTCAGTCGGCGCCCAGCTTCTCCCTGCTTTTCCCCGTACTCTCGCTTTCCCTCGGCTCGGTCAGCATCATGCAGGGCAACGCCATAGCCATTTCACTCGAACCACTTGGCAAAATGGCAGGCATGGGTGCGGCCATTGTCGGCGCTTCGTCCACCATGTTGGCGGCTCTCATTGGTGGCTTCGTCGGCCAATCCTATAACGGCACAATCCAGCCTTTGGCTTTGTCCATTTTCCTCGGCAGCACGGGCGCGCTTTTAGTCGTCGCCTGGGCAGAACGCGGCAAGGTATTTCCGGTAAGATCATGATAGTAGCAAACCCGGGCAAAGCCCTGATCCCCAAGCGGGAATTCATCATTCTGTGCGCTTCGTTGTTCTCGATCAATTCGATGGCCATCGACATCATGTTGCCGGCCTTGCCGGACATGGCGGCTGAGCTTGGCGTGGCGAGCGAAAACGAGCGTCAGTTCGTCATATCTTTCTACCTGATCGGCTTCGGCATCGCGCAACTCATCCTCGGGCCCCTTGCCGACCGTTTCGGGCGCAAGCCGCCGCTCGTTGCGGGTCTGCTGCTCTACCTGGTCACCTGCGTCGCCTGTGTTTTCGCACCCGATTTCATCACCCTTGTCGCCCTGCGGTTCCTGCAGGGCCTCGGTGCCGCCTCCACGCGTATTTCCGTTCAGGCCTCCATCCGCGACCGCTACCACTCCCGTGAAATGGCAGAGGTCATGTCGCTCATTTTCATGGTGTTCATGGCCATTCCGGTCATTGCGCCGGGGCTTGGCCAACTCATTCTGCTTGTCGCCAGCTGGCATATGATTTTCATCGCCATGGGCATCGGCACGCTCATCGTCTTCGTCTGGACGCTGCTTCGCTTTGACGAAACCCTGACCCCCGAAAACAGACGCCCTCTCACCGCATCCGCCATTGGTGAAGGCTTCATCATCGTCCTGTCCAGCCGCTCGGCCTTCTTCTACAATCTGGCTGCTACCTTCGTGATGTCCTGCCTTTTCGGCTTCATCAACAGCGCCCAGCAGATCTATGTCGATATTTATGGTCTCGGCGATATCTTTCCGCTGGCCTTTGGGGCGGTGGCCATCCTCATGGCCGTCTCATCCTTCCTCAATGCCCGCTTCGTGCGCCGCTTCGGTCAGCGACGGCTATCGCAGGGCGCCCTTATTGCCTTCACGTCCTTCAGCGGCATCTGGCTTTTGGTCGCGCTGCAGGGCACGCCACCCTTTGCTGTCTTCCTCGGCCTGTTTGCAGCCATCATGTTCTGCTTCGGCTGGTGTTCCTCCAACATGAACTCACTGGCTCTGGAACCACTGGGCCGCGTTGCCGGCACCGCATCCTCCGCCTTCGGCTTCATGCAAACGGTGACAGGCGCCATTATCGGCCTCATTGTCGGCCAGATGTTCGACAATACACAGATCCCGCTGGCCGCGAGCTTCACCCTGCTCGGCACACTCGCCTTCATCTCAGTCCTGATTGCGGAAAAGGGCCGCCTTTTTACAGCCCCGGGCGAGACCGCCTGAGCGGTCTCAGAGCTTTGTGCAAACGCGCAACCTTCAAACGTTGCGCGCTTCTGCGCCGTCCTGGAAAAGCGTCGACCCGTTCTGTTGTATAATCTGCTCTGCCTTGCGGAAGGTGAACTCAACGGCCTCATCGGGACTGTTGAAGACATCCGCACGGATAAAGCTGCGCACCATAACCTTGCCTTCGGCCTCTTTTTCGATGCGGCCGGCAATACGGTAGGTTCCACCCTCCTTGATCGGCGCGGCCACAACCGTCAATCCGTTGATCTCGCGCACCGCCTCTTTTCCTGAAGACCCACCATCGTCAGTGGAACGACCGGTAAAAAGAGAACCCAAGCGGGAAAAGAACGACGCCATCATACACTCCAATTCCAGAAACCTTGCACAACATTAGCGACAATGCGGCACAACCGAAACCCCAATCGTCCTTCACCTCACTGACATCATCCCTTGCCTATATCAAGCATCAGGCGCAATCTCATGCGCCTGGAGGAGACGATGAATGTTCTGCGCTGGATCAGACGAATGAGCTTGGCACTTTGCGGTCTGATTGTGATTCTGCTCGTTGCCTATTACCTCGGCCCGCGCGAGCCGATTGACCTGTCGCTCGACTTCAGCGCGAACAGGCTCGACAATGACCTCGACACATACCTCTCAAAGACAGAATCGGCATGGTCGGACATCGCTTCGGGCGCACAAAAGCAGATCGTCTGGGCCAACCCGGCTGAGAAGACCATGACGCCCTATTCCATCATCTACATTCACGGATTTTCCGCCACAGCCGCCGAAGTCCGCCCCCTGCCCGATCTGATTGCAAAAAACCTCGGTGCCAATCTCTATTTCACGCGACTGCGCGGTCATGGGCGCGAAGACCCCGATGCCATGGAAGAAGCAAACCTTAACGGCTGGATCAACGACTACGCCGAAGCAATCGCCATCGGCAACCGGATCGGTGAAAGGGTGATCGTCATGGCGACCTCCACAGGCGGCTCCATCGCCACATGGGCGCTTTCCCAGCCCGACCTCAGCAAAAATGTGGCCGCGGCGATATTTCTCTCGCCCAATTACGGCATTCAAGCGCAGGGAAGTTTCCTGCTCACCGGCCCATGGGCGCGACGCTTGGCTCATGTTTTGCTCGGCCCCCGGCGCGGTTTTGAACCTGTCAATGAGGCTCAAGCAAGACACTGGACCTACGACTATCCCACCGCTGCCATTCTGCCCATGGCGCAATCGGTCAAACTGGCTCTGAGAACGCCGGTCGAAAAAATCGCTACGCCGGCCTTCTTCATCATCTCGTCAAATGACGATGTTGTGCGCCCGGATCGTACCCGCCAGATCGCCGCGCGCTGGGGTGGCCCGCACCAGCTTCATGATGTCGGCGATCCCAAAGGCGCAAGCACGCATGTCCTGGCTGGCGATATCCTCAATCCACAGATGACCGCGCCCATCGCCGACAAAATCACCGATTGGCTGCAGCAAACGCTCAAACCGCAGGTCAGATAATCAGACTTGAGAGAATTTCATTGTCGGTAATATCTTCATAGCCGAGACCGCCCGCATCAAACCGGGCTTTCAAACCATCGAAATTTTCCCGATGCAGCGTCTCGATACCAATCAGGATCGAACCGAAATTGCGCGCCGATTTCTTCAGATATTCAAACCGCGCAATATCGTCTTCCGGCCCCAGCAGGTTCAGGAAGTCTTTCAACGCACCCGGTCTCTGCGGCAGCCGCAGAATGAAATATTTCTTCAGCCCGGAAAAGCGCATCGCCCTTTCCTTCACATCCGGCAACCGCTCGAAGTCGAAATTACCGCCCGAAACGATGGCAACGACCGTCTTGCCCTTCAACCGGTCAGTCCCGAGCTTTTCCAGAGCAGCCAGTGAAAGTCCGCCGGCAGGCTCCAGCACGATTCCCTCGACATTCAACATGTCGATCATCGAAACGCAGATCGCATTCTCCTCGATCAGCATCACCTGGTCCGCCGAAAACCGAGAAAGCGCCTGGAAATTCAGCGACCCAATCCGAGCAACCGCCGCCCCGTCGACAAAATTATCCACCTTCGGCAGCGTCACAGGCTCGCCGGCTTCGAGAGCCCGCTTCAGACTGGGTGCACCCGCCGGTTCGCAAAAGAGGAAATTCTCCGCAAGCAGGTCCTCGCTCAGATAGCCCGTCAGCCCGGAGGAAAGACCGCCGCCACCCACCGGCATGATCACCAGGTCCGGCAAGCCTTTCCCCGGCAACTGGGCCATGATCTCCGAGGCAATCGTCGCCTGGCCCTCGATAATATCGGCATGGTCGAAAGGCGGCACCATGCAGGCACCTTTTTCGGCGGCAAAATCCTGGGCAGCCTTGTAGCATTGATCGAAAAAATCGCCGATCAGCTTGATGGTAATGAATTCGCCGCCAAACATCCGTGTTTTGGCGATCTTCTGCTGCGGCGTGGTCACCGGCATGAAGACCACGCCCGGCACGCCGAAATGCTTGCACACGAAGGCAAATCCCTGCGCATGGTTTCCGGCTGACGCGCACACGAACATTTCCGCAGGCGTCTCCACAGCAAGTGCCTTGCGGAAGAAATTGAATGCGCCGCGAATCTTGTAGGAGCGAACCGGCGATAAGTCCTCACGCTTCAGCCAGATATCGGCCCCATAAAGCGCGCTCAAATGTTCGTTGCGCTGCAGCGGCGTTTCTGGAAAGAGACCACGCATGGCAGCTGCGGCCTGATCTACGGCTTGCCTGTTCACAAAAACCACTCTTCGATTGTCTTTGTCGTCATAGACCGCTATTGCATAGGCAAGGCTGGCAGGCCACAAGTTTTTGGCAAATTCTGCGACGCGAGGCGTAGGCGGAAAAACCGGACAGAGACAATCAGGTGAATTCCAGCTTCATCAGACCCGTGGTTTACATTGCCTCGCTATGCGGCCTCTACATGGCCACGGCGATGTTCATTCCGGCCATTACAGACCTTTATTACGGCAACCGCGATTGGCAGAATTTCGCGCTTTCCGCCTTTATCGTCGGTGGCATCTCGCTGTCTGCGGGACTTGCCACCCGCGGCCGCCCGCCGGCCTTCAACAAGCGCATGGGCTTTCTTCTCGTCAATGTGCTCTGGCTCACCTTCTCCGTGGCCGGTGCCGTGCCGTTGGTCATCGCCGCCAAGATGCCGTTTGCAAAAGCTTTTTTTGAATCGGTTTCCGCCGTCACCACCACCGGCTCCACCGTCATGGTCGGGCTCGACAATATGCCCAGAGGCATTTTGATGTGGCGTTCGCTGCTTCAATGGCTCGGCGGTATCGGCATCGTGGCTTTGGGCCTCTTCGTTTTGCCCTTCCTGCGTGTCGGCGGCATTGCCTTCTTCAAGATGGAATCCTCCGACACCAACGACAAACCCTTTGCCCGCCTTGCAAGCTTCACAAGCGCCTTTGTGGCCATCTATGTCGCCCTTACGGTTCTGTGCATCATCACCTACGACCTGCTCGGCATGTCACATTTCGACGCCATCAATCATGCGCTGACAACGCTGCCGACCGGCGGCTTTTCCACCCACGATTCGTCTTTCGGCTTTTTCGGCAACAATGTGCCCCTGCTCTGGGCTGCGACCATTTTCATGACGGTGGCCAGCCTGCCCTTTTCGATCCTCATCCTGTTCGTCGTCCGGCGCAGGCTTGATGCATTGCGCGACCCGCAGATCGTTTTGTTCCTCGGCTATATGGCTGCCTTCGTCGTGGCCACCGCCGTTTATGCCCGCATCGCCAACGGCACCGATTTCTTCTACGCACTGACACACTCGGCCTTCAACTTTTCCTCGCTTCTGTCGACAACAGGTTACGCAAGCCTCGACTACACGCTTTGGGGACCGTTCATGGTCACGCTGGTTTTCGCCGCAACCTTCGTCGGCGGCTGCTCAGGCTCCACCGCAGGCGGCATCAAAGCCTATCGTTTCGTGGTGATCTTCAACACGATCCGCGCCGGCTTCAAGATGCTGATCTACCCGAACGCCATCTACCGCGTCCGCTATGGTCACATCGCCATCGATGAAGAAGTCCAGCGCTCGGTCTTCCTCTTCCTGAGCAGCTATCTCTTCCTCTGGCTTCTGGGGGCCGCTGTCATCTCCGCCTTCGGCTTCGACCTCACGACCGCACTGACAGCCTCCATTACCGCACTCTCAAACGTCGGCCCCGGTCTTGGCGAAATCGTCGGCCCCGCCGGCAACTTCTCCACCATGCCCGACACGGTCCTCTACGTGCTCTCGCTCCTCATGCTGCTCGGCCGCCTCGAAGTCCTCACCGTCATCGTCATCTTCACCCCCCTCTTCTGGCGCGATTGATAACCAATAAATCGGCCACCACACCGCATAATCAATTGCCGTCACAGAATTGATTTGTTAGTCAAACCGATGACTGCGGGCGTGGTGGAATCGGTAGACACAAGGGACTTAAAATCCCTCGGCCAAGGCTGTACGGGTTCGAGTCCCGTCGCCCGCACCAAGACCCCACAACAAATATAAAAACCACCATATGTCGCGATAATTTGCCCTCTTTGCGCGCAAATGCGAAACACTATTGCTTGCCTCTGGCAGCACGAAGTCGCAAAACTGCGCGCAGAATTTTGATTTGAGAATAAAGGCGAGAAAGAATGGCTGTTTTTCCAAGCGTCATAGAAGCAATCGGCAACACGCCGCTCATCAAGCTGAAATCCGCGTCCGAGGCCACCGGCTGCACCATTCTCGGCAAGGCTGAGTTCTTGAATCCCGGCCAATCGGTCAAGGATCGCGCCGCCCTCTTCATCATCCGCGATGCGGAGGAAAAGGGGCTATTGAAACCCGGTGGCGTCATTGTCGAAGGCACGGCCGGCAACACCGGCATCGGGCTTACCATGGTCGCCAAGGCGCTGGGTTACCGCACCGTGATCGTCATTCCCGAAACACAGAGCCAGGAAAAGAAGGACGCCTTGCGCCTTCTGGGCGCTGAACTCGTCGAAGTGCCCGCCGTTCCCTACAAGAACCCCAACAACTATGTGAAGGTTTCCGGGCGTTTGGCCGAGGAACTCGCCAAGACCGAGCCGAACGGCGCCATCTGGGCCAACCAGTTCGACAATGTCGCCAACCGCGACGCCCATATCGCCACCACCGCGCCTGAAATCTGGAACGATACCGATGGCAAGGTCGATGGTTTCATCTGCGCCGTCGGTTCAGGCGGCACGCTGGCCGGCGTTGCTGCGGGCCTTCGCCGCTTCAACAGCAAGATCAAGATTGGCCTTGCCGATCCCGAGGGTGCAGCCCTTTTTGAATATTACACCCATGGCGAATTCAAATCCCCGGGCTCCTCCATCACCGAAGGCATCGGCCAGGGCCGTATCACGGCAAACCTGAAGGATTTCTCACCCGATTTCGCATACCGTATCCCGGATGCAGAAGCCCTGCCGGTCATCTTTGATCTCGTCCAGAAGGAAGGCCTCTGCCTTGGCGGCTCGTCCGGCATCAACATTGCCGGTGCCATCCGCATGGCAAAGGACATGGGTCCCGGCCACACCATCGTGACGATCCTTTGCGACTATGGCAACCGCTATCAGTCGAAACTTTTCAATCCGGCTTTCCTTGAAGAAAAGGGCCTGCCTGTGCCACAGTGGATGACAACGAATCCGCAAATCGCGGTTCCGTTCGAACCGGTGGATTAAGCGGCATCAGCCTGCGCGAAAACCGGACATCGTCCGGTTTCCGCCTCATCAGGCTGAGTTTAGCAATGCCCACCAAACTTTTGTTTCGAGACGATTTTTATCTTTCAACCTGCGAAGCAAACGTTACGGCAGTTCATGATAACGGTGCAATCGAGCTGGACCAGACCTGCTTTTATGCGACCTCCGGCGGCCAGCCCGGCGATAACGGCTTTCTTGAGCGCGAGGACGGCAGCCGCATAAATCTCGACGTCACTGTCACCGGCGCCGACAAATCCGTCATTCTCCACATGCCCTTTGAAGGCGAGCCCCGCCCCGAAATCGGCGAAAAACTCGTCTGTCATGTCAATTGGCCGCGCCGCTACAAGCTCATGCGCATGCACACGGCCTGCCACCTTCTTTCCGTGGTCTGCCCTTACCCCATCACCGGCGCATCTGTGAGCGAAGATGATTCCCGCGTCGATTTCGACATGAGCGAAACCATCGACAAGGCCGATATCACAGCTAAACTCATGGCGCTGGTGAACGAAAACCACCCGATTTACGTCCAGTGGATCACCGATGAGGAACTGGCTGCCAATCCCGGCATCGTGAAGTCGAAAAACGTCCGCCCACCGACGGGTATGGGGCGCATCAGCCTCGTTTGCATTGGCGAAAATGCCAGCATCGACAGCCAGCCCTGTGGCGGCACCCATGTGTCCGAAACCCAGGAGGTCGGTGCCATCCATATCGGCAAGATCGAAAAGAAGGGCAAGGAAAACCGCCGCTTCCGTATCCGCTTCGTCGAAGCGCCGGCCAATTGAACCCGCTGCGCATAGGGAGACAATATCATGCATCTTGAAGGATCATGCCATTGCGGAGCCGTCCGATTTTCCTGTGACAGCCCCCACCCCGTCCCCTATCAGCGCTGCTACTGTTCGATCTGCCGCAAGACAGCCGGCAGCGGTGGCTATGCCATCAATATCATGGGGCGCGCCGAAACGCTGGAAATCGAAGGCGCGGAAAACCTCTCGACCTATCAGGCAAAGATGGAAGATGGCGTATCGCAGGCCGAACGCCGCTTCTGCCGCCTGTGCGGATCGCATCTCTGGCTCTTTGACAGCCGCTGGCCTGAACTGATCCACCCGCAAGCCTCCGCCATTGACACCGAGCTGCCAAAGCCACCACAAAAAACCCATATCATGTTAGGGTCCAAACCCGGCTGGATCGTTCCAGACATCGGCCCCAATGACAAAACCTTCGATGGCTATCCCGACGAGTCGATTGCCGACTGGCATCACCGCACCGGCACAGCCGAAGAATCGGAAAATTGAGAGGATAGCCACCCATGAGCGAACGAAGCCCCTTCATAGTCTCGCCCGATTGGGTTGAGCAGCGCCTTGGCAGCCCCGGCGTGAAAATCGTTGATGCGTCCTGGTATCTCCCCGCCCAAAAGCGCGATGGCAAGCAGGAATATGCTCAGGCGCACGTGCCGGGTGCCGTGTTCTTCGATCAGGATCGGATCGCCGATCACTCCACCGGCCTGCCCCACTCGATCCCCAGGCCGGAATTCTTCAAGTCGGAGGTCGAGGCTCTCGGTATCAGCGACAAGGACACGATCGTCGTCTACGATGGTCCCGGCATTTTCACCGCACCTCGGGTTTGGTGGCTCTTTCATCTCTTCGGCGCCCGCGAGGTCTATGTCATGGATGGCGGTATGGACGGCTGGAAACGCGATGGCAGACCATTGGAAAATGAAACGCCCTCACCCTTGCCAGCAAGTTTCGAACTGCACTTTTCGCCCGAACGCATCACCCCTTTCGAGGCCATGCAGGATATCGTCCTGACCCGCAGCGCGCAGATCGCCGATGCCCGTGGGCCGGGTCGCTTCAGCGGCGAAGAGCCCGAACCGCGCGCGGGTATGCGCTCAGGCCATATGCCAGGTGCAAAAAATCTTCCCTCAGGCGTCTTTTCTGTCGATGGCAGGTTTAAGTCCTTGTCGGAACTGAAAGAAACCATCGAGACGGCCGGCATTGACCTGAATAAGCCGGTCGTCACCACCTGCGGGTCCGGCGTCACCGCAGCCATCATCTCGCTCGCACTCACAAGCCTCGGACATGAGAATCACACGCTTTATGACGGCTCGTGGTCCGAGTGGGGCGGCCGCGACGATACACCAGTGGCAACGGGCAAGGAATAAACGCATGAAATCTGCCAAGCCGAAGGCTCTCAAGGCCCATATCACGCATCTGGAAATGACGGCCCGGCCCAAGACAAGCCTGCCCTTCCCGGCCAATATCCAGACCGCTGTCATGCGCGTGAAGGCGATCCCGCTCGCCTATTATCGTTTTCTTTATCGACAGGTTGGGGCGCGTTGGCATTGGGTCGATCGGTTGCGAATGACGGATGAGGAACTTTCCGCACGCCTGCATGCGCCGGAGGCTCACATTCATGTTCTTTACATCGACGGCGCACCTGCCGGCTTCTTCGAGTTTCACGAACAGGCTGATGGTATGATCGAACTGACCCATTTCGGCCTCATGGAACATGCGCTTGGCCTTGGTGTTGGCAAGTGGTTCATGCAGCAGGCGGTTTATGCGATCTGGGATTTCAGCCCGCAAAAGGTCACCGTCACCACCAACAACCTCGATCATCCCCGCGCATTGCAGCTTTATCAGATGTTCGGCTTTTCGCCCGTTGAAACGAGCGATGCAATCGTGCGCCCCTTGAGCGATGAGGAAATCCTGGACATCGCCAAGCGCGACAACGGAATGGCGCAACCCGGCGAAGGCTGAAACGTTCAAAGTGACCGGGGAACATCAAAGGCAGGAAACGGGTGGCTGAGCGATCGGTTCTGGACAAATGATGCATCCTGAAAGGAGCACACAATGTCCAAAATCCGATACGAGGCCATGTCCTCGGAAGACGCCAGCCGTTACAGATCAGGTGGAAACGACGCCTATGGCATGAAACCGGAAAGGCGCATTTCAGACGGTACCGGCCTGCCCTGTCGCCACTGCCTCGATTTCATTGCCGAAGGCGAACCCTATCTCATCCTGGCGCATCGCCCCTTTCCAGCCCCGCAGCCCTATGCGGAAACCGGACCGATTTTCATTCATGCGGAAGAATGCCCGCGTTACGCAAAAAAGTACGAACAGCCGCCGGTGCTGAAATCGAACCCTGATTACATTCTCCGCGGCTACGGTCTGGATGATCGCATCGTTTACGGCACCGGTGCCGTCACACCTGTTGAAAAGATGGAAGCCCGCGCCGAAGAGCTTCTTGCCCGCAGCGACATCGCCTATGTCCATGTCCGCTCCGCGCGCAACAACTGCTTTCAGGCCCGCATTGATCGCGGCTAATCACCGGCATGCACAAAGCACAGCTTGTTGCCTTCGGGATCGCGGCAATAAGCTGCGAAAAAATCCTCGTTATATTGAGGGCGAAGACCGGGTTCGCCTTCATCCGTGCCGCCATTGTTGATCGCGGTACGCCAAGCTGTCCGAACATCTTGCCGCGTGGCCGCTGCGAAGCTGATTTGCACGCCGTTTCCCGCCGTCGCCGCTCTGCCATCGAATGGCCGCCTGAGTGCAAATTGCGGCCATCGTTCTCCACCGCGCTGCCAGATATGGCCGGCGGGACTATTGGCCGGTTCGTGCGGGTCGCGAACCAGGCCCAGTGTGCTCAGAACGACGTCATAGAACGCCACCATGATCGAAACATCATTGGCACCGATCATGATATGGCTGAACATCGTAAACCTCGCTTATTGTGTTAGGGCAGCACCCGTTGCGAGCATTTCACGCAATCCACGCCTTGTCGAATTTTGCCCTTGCCCGTAATCGCACGCAGGTCACAAGCGGTGCATATGAAAGGCAGACGAAAAACAAAAACGGCCCGGGGGATGGGATATCCCGGGCCGTTCAGTGGAAGACGCTTTACAGGTTCTTCCAATTCCTCAGGCAGCTTTCAGCGCTGCGTCTGCAGCCAGGAGGTCGTAGCCGAGGGCTTCAGCAACGGCCTTGTTGGTGATCCGGCCCTTGTGAACGTTGAGGCCATTGCGCAAGTGCACGTCTTCGGCAATCGCCGACAAGCCACGGTCAGCCAGCGCCAGACCATGAACCAGCGTTGCATTGTTCAGCGCATGCGCAGACGTCACCGGCACGGCGCCCGGCATATTGGCCACGCAATAATGCACCACGTCATTGACCACAAAAGTCGGGTCCGAATGCGTCGTCGCATGCGAAGTCTCGAAGCATCCGCCCTGGTCGATGGCCACATCCACGATGACCGAGCCCTTCTTCATGCCCGTCAGCATGTCGCGGGTCACCAGCTTCGGCGCAGCCGCACCGGGGATCAGAACAGCACCGACCACCATGTCAGCGGAGAAGACTTCCGATTCCAACGCTTCGATGGAGGAGTAACGAGTGTGAACGCGGCCGGCAAAAATATCGTCCAGCTGACGCAGACGCGGCAGCGAGCGATCAAGAATGGTGACGTCTGCACCAAGCCCAACAGCCATCTTGGCTGCATGGAGGCCCACAACACCGCCGCCGATGACAACGACCTTGCCCGGCCCAACGCCCGGCACACCGCCCAGTAGCTTGCCAAGGCCGCCATTGGCCTTCTGCAGCGCCGTCGCGCCAGCCTGGATGGACAGACGTCCGGCCACTTCCGACATGGGTGCCAGAAGTGGCAACCCGCCGCGCTCGTCCGTCACCGTTTCATAGGCCACCGCCGTCACGCCGGATTCAACAAGACCCTTGGTCTGCTCGGCATCGGGTGCCAGATGAAGATAGGTATAAAGGATCTGGCCTTCCTTGAGCTGCACCCATTCGGACGGCTGCGGCTCCTTCACCTTCACCACCATGTCGGCCTTGGCAAAAACATCCGCCGCGCTCGCAACGATCTTGGCACCTGCAGACATATAGGCCGCGTCATCCGCGCCAATGCCGAGACCAGCGCCGGTCTCGATGATCACCGTATGCCCGTGGGCAACATATTCGCGCACCGAACCGGGGGTCAGGCCAACGCGATATTCATGGTTCTTGATTTCCTTGGGACAGCCGACGATCATTTATGAGGTTCCTCTCCTTTATTGCCGCTTCTTCAGCGGACAGCGTCTTCAGATGCGCGGATTAGACCGAAAAGCGCGCGAAATGTCCTTGCAAAGGCCCCTTCCAACCATCACGCTTTTCGAATAATCTTGCGTAGATGAGTGTATTTTTCGAAGGAACTGCGATGAACGATCTCGACCGCATCGATATGTTGATGCTCAAGACGCTGCAGGACAATGGGCGCATCTCCAATGCCGATCTTGCCGAGAAGGTCGGTCTGTCGCCATCGGCCTGCTCCCGCCGCCTCGATATCCTCGAAAAATCCGGCATCATTTCAGGCTATCACGCCCGCCTTTCCAACAAGGCCATCGGCTACAAGATGATGGTCATCGTGCACATTTCGCTGTCCGGCCAGTTCGCCAAAACGCTGTCCGAGTTTGAAGCGGCCGTCAAACGCTGCCCCAATATCGTCGTCTGTTATCTCATGTCGGGCGAATATGATTACATCCTGCGCGTCGCAGCCAAGGACCTCGAGGACTATGAGCGCATTCACCGCGACTGGCTTTCCGCCCTTCCCCATGTGGTGAAGATCAACTCGTCCTTCTCGCTGCGTGAAATCATCGACAGGCCGAATATCGCACTCTGAAAAGCACCGCCCTCAGCACACCCGGTTGCGCCCGGTCGACTTGGCCGTGTAAAGCCGCATATCGGCCACTTTCAGAAGCGAGACGGCGTCATGCCCATCGACGCCATATTCGGCGACGCCGGCGCTGAAGGTCACGGGCTTGCCATCGGGTGCGCGCACGGCTTCGGCAAGTTCCAATCGCAGCGCATCCAGCCTGTTATGGGCCGTACCGCGCCGGTAGCCGCGCGTCACAAGCACAAACTCCTCGCCGCCATAACGGTAAAACCGCAAATTGTCGTTCCGCTCACGGTCGACGAAAAACGCCGCGAACGTCTTCAAAACCTCATCCCCGGCCAGATGGCCGTGCCGGTCGTTGACCTGTTTGAAATAATCGATATCGATAATCGCCACGCAGGCACTCTCACCGCTTTTCTCCACGGCATCGAAGAACCTGGGCAGGTCCGTGTCCAGCCTGTCGCGGTTGAGCGCCCCCGTCAGACCATCAAGGCCGGAATGTTCCAGCAGGCTCTCATAGCGTTCGCGGAAGGTCAGGTCCTGAAACACGTCACCCACGCCCTGCGGCGGTTTCTTCAACCGGAAACGAACCTTGCTGTGGAAAAAGACGCCGAGCATCAAGGCATAAATTCCGGCGCAGAAAATCTTGGCCACCAATCCGCCCCAGAAAACCTCAGGACCGACATCGTAAAGCCATTTCAACAGCGCAAAGAACCCGAGCTGGTCAAAGGCCAGCATCACACTGCCCGCAATGAAAATCCGCAGCATGCGCACGCCAATGCCCATCGCCCGCAGCTTTTCGTAGAGAAGAATGATACCAAGCGCATCGATGTAGAGAAGCAGCGTTCCCCACACCATCAAGGCACCCATCTGGTCGAGGAACGAAAAATCCACCTGCGATTCGCCGACCACCAGATGAAGGCGCAACAGCGCCGCAACACCCACCACCAGGAAGTTTCCGATCAGCAAGCCGTAGATCGGCTGGCGGACAACAGAAGCATCCTCTTCCAGATAAAGCGCCAGCAACATCATCAGCTTGCCGGCAAAAAACGGCACGGAGCCGACCGCGGCCAGACCGAAAAGAAGCTCTAGTTCAAGATTTGCAGCGAGGTAAGTCTCCAGAAAGTGAAAGACCCCGAGCACGCAGATGAAAACGCCCAAACCGAGCTTGCGGCGAAAGTGCAAAAGCGCTGCCATCGCAGCAAAATAGACGATACACTCGAAAATAATCAGTAATGCATTCTGATACATAGGAAACCCGTTGGGCAAAGAATCTGACGCAAAACCTGGAGAAGTATAGACACAAATCGCAATTCAGGGTCACTTGCAAGCCATCGGAAGTAAAAAACAGCGGGTAAATTTTCCATCTGGTAAAAATACGTTCTGACTGACATCATCCTGTCGTGAAGCAGTCATAACAAGCTGAAATGGCGGCATTGCAGACCGTTCATTGGCCATAAACAGAGTGGAAAAAGACGATGAAGACCCAGAACTCCAAGTTTCAGATCACCCGCAGGACGCTGCTTGGCGGTGCGGCCTCCGGCGCAGCACTCATTTTGCTCCACCCGTTCGCGGCCAATGCCTCGGCCAATCAGGCCCATTTACGCATCATGGAAACCACCGATATCCATGTGAACATCATGCCCTACGACTACTACGCGGATACCCCGAGCGACACGCTGGGCCTGGCCCGCACCGCCACCATCATCGACAGCATCCGCGCCGAAGCCGGCAATTCCATGCTCATCGACAATGGCGACCTTCTGCAGGGCAATCCGATGGGCGACTACATGGCCTATGAAAAAGGCATGAAAGCCGGCGACATGCACCCGATCATGAAAGCCATGAACGTGCTGAACTATGATTGCGGCACGCTCGGCAACCACGAGTTCAACTACGGCCTCGACTTCATGTTCAACACCATGAACGGTGCCAATTACCCGGTCGTCTGCGCCAACCTCACCAAGGGTGAGCTCGCCTCCGATCCCAAATCCGACGACCTCTTTTTCAAGCCCTATGCGATCATCGAAAAGATGGTGAAGGATGGCGCTGGCAATGAGAGCCCGGTCAAGGTCGGCTTCATCGGTTTCGTGCCGCCGCAGATCATGGTCTGGGACGCCAAGAACCTGGAAGGCAAGGCCCAGACCCGCGATATCGTCGAAGCGGCAAAAGCCTGGGTACCGGCCATGAAGGAGGCAGGTGCCGACATCGTCATCGCCCTTTCCCACTCCGGCATTGACGCATCCGGCGAAAGCGAGCGCATGGAAAATGCCTCTCTCTATCTGGCCGGCGTGGAGGGCATCGATGCCGTCTTCACCGGTCACCAGCACCTCGTCTTCCCCGGCCCCAAGAGCTGGGACGGCATGGCTGGCGTCGATCCGGTCAAGGGCACGCTGCAGGGCAAACCCGCCGTCATGGGCGGTTTCTGGGGCTCGCATATGGGCCTCATCGACCTGCTTCTGGAAAAAGACGGCAACGCCTGGAAGATCGTTGACTTCACCACCGAAGCGCGACCGATCTATCACCGCACCGAAGACCGCAAGGTCATCGCCGATGTCGCCTCCAAACCCGAGATCGAGGCCTCCGTCAAAGATGAGCATGAGGCAACGCTTGCCTATGTCCGCACCCCGGTTGGAAAGACCTCCGCACCGCTCTATTCCTATTTCGCGCTCGTTGCCGATGATCCCTCGGTCCAGATCGTGTCGAATGCACAGACCTGGTATGTGAAGGACATGCTGAAGGAAACCGAATACAAGGATTATCCGATCCTGTCGGCAGCCGCGCCCTTCAAGGCCGGCGGACGCGGCGGTCCGGATTATTACACCGACGTCGCAGCCGGTGCCGTCGCCATCAAGAACGTCGCCGACCTTTACCTTTATCCGAACACGGTCCGCGCCGTTTTGATCAACGGTGCGCAGGTGAAGAACTGGCTGGAAATGTCGGCCGGCATGTTCCTGCAGGTCGAGCCGGGCGCGAAAGATGCGCCCCTCCTCAACCCCGATTTCCCGTCCTACAACTTTGACGTCATCGACGGCGTGACCTACGAGATCGATCTCTCCAAGCCCGCCATGTTTAATAAGGACGGCGAAAAGGTCTCCGACGAAGGCCGCATCGTCAATCTTCAGTTCGACGGCAAGCCGATCGACCCGGAGCAGAAATTCGTGGTTGCCACCAACAATTACCGCGCTGGCGGCGGCGGCAACTTCCCCGAAATCGGCGAAGACAAGATCATTCTCACCGCGCCGGACACGAACCGCGACGTGATCGTCCGCTATATCATCGACAAGGGCACGATCGATCCGAAGGCAGACGGCAACTGGACCTTCAAGCCGATGGAAGGCACCACCGCCGTCTTCGAAACCGGCCCGAAGGGCAAGCAATACGCCGCCGACGTCACCAGCGTTAAGATCGAAGATGCTGGCGAAGGCGCAGAAGGCTTCGCAAAATACCGCATCACGCTCTGATAAAGCAAAAAGCTTTGAAATTGAGCTCCGTTCGTATCGTGCGGAGCTCGTTTTTCTCACAGATACCAGCAGAGCAGAAGCATGCGCGTCTTCTATCTCACCATGGCCATCATCGGCACGGTCATCCCCTGGATATTCTTCGGGTCCTATATTGCAGCCAACGGCGTAAACATCATCGGCTTTGTCCGTGACCTGTTCGACAACGACGCATCAAGCGGCAGCACTGCCGATGTCCTGATAGCGACCGTGGTTTTCTGGGTATGGTCATTTTTCGACGCGCGGCAAACCAATGTCACCAAATGGTGGTTTGTCCTGCCGACAGGGATTTGCGTTGGCCTGTCACTGGCCTTGCCCCTCTATCTCTATCTCCGTGAAAGCGCGCGCGCCTGAAGGAATTGAAAAAACCTTTCGCTCGCCTCTCCTTTGAGGCCGAAAGCGCCAGCCAGCCTTGTCAGGCTTCAGGCGCAATTTCCTCCGGCATCGGGTTCCAGTCGAAATAGGCCCGCACCAGTCCGTGGTCCGAAGCCCCGATCTTTTCGAAGGACTCGCGGTTCAGGTGGTCGTTGAAGACCTCCAACTCGCGGAACGACCACAGCCGCTTGCGGGAATGATCGTAGAATTCCTCCGACACCAGAATATGGTCGAGGCTTTCCCGCTTGTCCTTGTAGATATGCGTGTAATAGACATGGCGGGCGGAGCGATATTGCTGCAGCCGTTCACCGGTATAAAGCCCCTTGTCCGATTGCTCGCCTGCCCGGCTTTTCTGGATCACCCGATAGGTCGGCTGATCCGCCAGCAGTTCCGTCGAAACCGAAAGCGTGTCATCATTGAGATCGCCGAGAACCACGACCGGCGAGATCTTCACCTCATCGGTGGATTTCATCACCGCATCCAGCATCGCCCGCATCGCGCCAGCTTCCATGATCCGGCGAATATGCGCCACAGCGGATTGCGTGATCTTGGCATGGTGTTGCAGCACCACTGGCTTTGGATCGGCAAAACTCAGCCGCGCCGGGCCTTTCGATTTCAGATGTGCCACATAGATTTTCACCGGGGGCGGTGTTGGAGACTTGCCCTGCGGCTGGATCGTCGCCGCCAGCACCGGACGCGAAAACTTGGTGATCGTGATATTGATCTCTTCGCTTGCCCCATCCGTCTCATGCAGATTGTCGAAACGGAAATCATCGGGAAAATTTTCGATCCAGCCAGCGCCGTCAAGAAGCTGGGATTGGCCGTTCGAGCCCTTCTTCACCGCCAATGCCACTTGCGGCCTGCCCCGTCCCGGCGCATCCCGGGCCACAATGTCATAGTCGTCCTGCAGACCGGCCCGGTCGAAAGCATCCACCAGCGCCTGACGCGACCACAATTCCTGAAACCCGATCACCTCGGCATCAAGCAAACGAATTTGTGCGCCAATCCAGGCCACTTTCATCTCATAAGCGGCGCGGCCTTCCGCATCATCGGGAAAAGGCGGTTTGTTCGAATAGGTCAGGCCACCGGGAACCTGCAAGTTCAAAAGGTTGAACGTCGCAAAGCTCAGATCACGCATATTGCTCTTGGCCACAGGTTCCCCTCCCACGGATAAATATCACTCAAGATAGCAATTCACTGATGACGCAACCTACCGCAAAAGCAGGCTCAAGTAACGTGATATTCTCGTGACACAGGAGTCGTGGCGGGCGCACACTGTATCAATGCAAAAATTCTTCTGCGCATCAGACCAGCAGCGAGCTGAACGGCTTAACCGTTTGACTGTCAGGAAAGACAACATCGCTCAAAACGCCCTCTGCGATCCCCAGGTGATCGCTGAGCACGCCCTTGAGGATCGAACGTATGTCCATCGTCGGCATGAGGTCGCGGCTTTCAAACAAGTTGTTGTCCTGCAAGCCCGGCCAATCAGCGATCACGCGCCCGCCTTGAACCGCACCGCCGACCAAGAAGGCAACAGTCGCCGTACCGTGGTCTGTACCCTCGGTCCCGTTGATGCGCACCGTTCTGCCAAACTCGGTCGCCACGGCAACCACGGTGTCCTTCCAGTGCGCCCCAAGCGCGTCCTTCAGGGCAGCAAGGCCTGCATCAAGCTCGGCCAGCGCCTTGCCCAGGTTATTGCCTTCTGGGGCTTCTTCAGCATGCGTATCCCAGCCATCCAAATCGATCATGCCGATGCGCGGGCCTTCTGGCTTACTGAAAAATTGTCCAGCCATACGCATGCCGTTAACAAAGGGTGACCCCTCGCCGCTCGGCGGTTCATCGGCCAGTTTGGTCAGCGTCAAGCCGCTCTCAAACGCGCTTTTGAGGCCCGGTGCGTCCGCACTGTAGAGTTCCATTAGCCGGCTAAATGATTCCGGTCGCAATGCTCGCAAACCACCGCCGCGCCAAGTGATCACCGGCGCTTTCCCGCGCATGATCAGCGGTGCAGTCAGGGAAACAGCCAGACCATCTCGTGCCGGACCGTTCTTCTGCGGCAAGACTGAGAGGGCTCGATTCAGCCATCCGGTCTCCAGCGCCTTGCCGCCCGCCGCGCCGCTTTCAAGAAAGTCCTGCCCATCGAAATGCGAGCGCCCTCTATAGGGGCTGGCGACGGCATGGAAAATGCTCGCTTCACCACGCAAATACATCTCATGCAGGTTCTTCAGCTTCGGATTGAGCACAAATCCGCCCTGCAGCGGCAGCGCCGCTTCGCCTAGATTGCCCAGCAGAATACCTTGCCTCAGCTGTTCCAGCCGCGGCTCGAATGTTGGTTCGGCAACGGCCAAACCGTCCATGCCGCCGCGCAAGATCACCTGCAGAAAGCGCGGGTCACGAGAACCCGACAGACTGGAATGCGCAGGTGTGTGCGTCCAGCCCGCAAAGGCACCGGCACTGGCCATACCAGCACCGATCAGCAGACCACGCCGTGTTGGATGCAAAAACGTCATGTCAATCACCTCAATTGAATTTGCGGCGATAAAAGCAGCATTGCCGTCGCTTCGGGCCGGGTCGCCGCCCGGCTGATGGCATCTTCCAACGGCTGCGTCACGTTTCGTCCGAGGGCTGCGTTGGCCAGGCCCATCGGATCGTCTTGCAAGTCGCTTTGCCGCGCCATATTCATGGCCAGCTTCAGCCGACCCACCATAGCGCCCGAGGTCGCCCAATCGTCGTCACCTTTGGGAAATCCCGCCGGAGATCGCGGCTCCCACAAAGGCTGACCGAGAGAACGGCTCATGGCTATAACCTCTTCGTTCTTGAGCTTGACGCCAATCAGCCTGCTGAAGGCCACCAGCATATCGAAAGGCGGCAAAACCTTCGCCGCCGGAGCATCCCAGCTTTCCGCTCGCTGCAGCAGGGCAATCATTGTCTCTTTCAAGTCACCGTCTGTTTCGCTGAAGCGTTGAGCCACAGCATCCGTCAGCGCCGGAGCCGCATTGTCCCCAACGAAATAGTGCACCAGCTTTCCAGCAATATGGCGTGCGGTCGATGGATGCGCAGCAAGCATGTCCAGCAGAGCATCGCCTTGCGCCTCGCCATTCTGATCGAAAACAACGCCCATCACAGTAAACTGTCCCGGTTGATGGCTACGCGCATCGAAGAGAAAATGACCGGTTTCGTCTCCTGGCGAGGAATTATACGTCCAGCCGGTGATAATGCGCGCCGCTTCCGTCACGTCCGTCTGACTATAGCCGGCATCCACCCCCACCGTGTGCAGTTCCAGAAGTTCGCGACCGAGATTTTCGTTCAGTCCTTGGTTGAACTTGCGCCCCTTCGGCGAATCCGGACCTACGGAGGATGTATTGTCCAGGTAGATCAACATGGCCGGATGATGCATCACCGCGCCCAGCATATCCCGAAACCGCCCGGTGACATGTGGACGGATCGCTTCCCTCTCATAGGCACCGGCAATCAGCCGCACCTGCGGCCCCTTCACGCAGGAAACGCAAAAATGGTCCGACCAGAAGGAAACCAGTCGCTCCACAAGCGGCTTGCCGCTTTGGACCGCGGTCTTGAAACGATAACCCGTCTCCTGCTGCATCTGCCCTTTGACCAGCGCCCCGGCCGCTTTGAATGCATCGGCAGAGTCCGACTCACGGCGGCTCCTTTGCATCACTTTAAAGCGCGTCAGAAGCGCGCTTGAGGATTCGAGCCCCGACCGGTCCTTGTATTCATAGTCGTTCAATTGCCCGATGGCATAGCCAAGCGGATCACGCACGACGCGCGCAGGCGCATCGGGCACGACACCATATCCAAAGCGCCGCTGCGCGGTAATCGCACGTTCGCTCGTCACTGACGGAACCTCGCTGAAAGAAAAGAAGACCAAACCCGCAAATCGCCTGTTGCCGCTGTCGATTCGCGCGTCAATTCCGCTTCGATAGATAAACTGTCTGTCTGTAATGTGGCTTGCGCGCGGCATTTTCAGGACGATGCGGCAAAACGGCCGAAACACTGTCAGTTTCTGTCAGCAGCGCGCGTTTCGTTTCCGCTTTGTACCTGTCACCCCCTTCCAATTTCCCCTGACTCGCCCCATATTCCCGCCCATGGCCAGATCCCCCAAAAAATCCCCCGGTTTCGACGAATCCCCCCAAGCCGATTTCGAAGGTGCGCCGCTCGAAGGCTCCGTCTCCGACTGGGTCAAACAGCTTGAGCGCGAAGCCGAAGCCGAGACCATCGAAACCCGCCATGACGTCGCCTCCAAAGCAGGCAAGCACCGCAAGAAGGTGGAAAACGCTGCGCGCAAACACGCTGAAGAGGTTGCTGCAGAAAGAGCGCAGCGCAGCGGACAATCGTCCGCCGCCGGTCGTCCGGCGCGTCCCGCGCAGGCCAGCCCGAAGGGCGGTGCGGCCGCGAGCGGAGAAAAACGCACCTCCCGCGGCACATCCATCGGCGCATCCAACGACCCCAAAGAGCGCGCCGCTGCAGGCCTTAATCCCGTAGCAGGCGTCGATATCTCTCTCGAAGACGCATCGAAGCTCTCCAACTCCGGGGTAACGGCCACCGTCGACGCCCTCTCCAAGCTCATCGAGTCCGGCAACCCGCTGCACAAGAACGGCCAGATCTGGACGCCGCACCGGCCCGAGCGCCCGCAGAAATCCGAGGGCGGAATCCGTCTGGTGATGGAAACCGAATACAAGCCGTCGGGCGACCAGCCCACCGCCATCAAGGACCTCGTCGAAGGCCTCAACACCGGCGAGCGCTCGCAGGTCCTTCTCGGCGTCACCGGCTCGGGCAAGACCTTCACCATGGCCAAGGTGATCGAGGAAACCCAGCGCCCCGCGCTCATCCTCGCGCCCAACAAGACGCTGGCCGCCCAGCTCTATTCCGAGTTCAAGAATTTCTTCCCCAACAATGCGGTGGAATATTTCGTTTCCTACTACGATTACTACCAGCCCGAAGCCTATGTGCCGCGCTCGGATACCTATATCGAGAAGGAAAGCTCCATCAACGAGCAGATCGACCGCATGCGCCATGCCGCCACGCGCGCGATCCTGGAGCGGGACGATTGCATCATCGTTGCCTCGGTCTCCTGCATTTACGGTATCGGCTCGGTCGAAACCTACACCGCCATGACCTTCCAGATGAAGGTCGGCGACCGGCTTGACCAGCGCCAGTTGCTCGCCGATCTCGTCGCCCAGCAATACAAGCGCCGCGACATGGATTTCCAGCGCGGCTCCTTCCGCGTGCGCGGTGATACGATCGAAATCTTCCCCGCCCACCTGGAAGATGCCGCCTGGCGCATTTCCATGTTCGGCGACGAGATCGATTCCATCACCGAGTTCGACCCGCTGACGGGCCACAAGACTGGCGATCTCGAACAGGTCAAGATCTACGCCAATTCGCACTATGTCACCCCGCGCCCCACGCTCAACCAGGCGATCAAATCCATCAAGGAAGAGCTGAAGCATCGCCTCGCCGAGCTGGAAGCCGCCGGTCGTCTGCTGGAAGCCCAGCGCCTGGAACAGCGCACGCGCTACGATATCGAAATGCTGGAAGCCACCGGCTCCTGCGCCGGCATTGAAAACTATTCGCGCTATCTCACCGGGCGCAATCCCGGCGAGCCGCCGCCCACCATGTTTGAATATATCCCCGACAATGCGCTCGTTTTCATCGATGAGAGCCACGTCACCATCCCGCAGATCGGCGGCATGTATCGCGGCGACTTCCGCCGCAAGGCGACGCTCGCCGAATACGGCTTCCGCCTGCCCTCCTGCATGGACAACCGCCCGCTGCGGTTTGAGGAATGGGACGCCATGCGCCCCGACACCATTGCCGTGTCTGCCACGCCCGGCGGCTGGGAGATGGAAGCCGCCGGCGGCGTGTTTGCCGAACAGGTCATCCGCCCCACCGGCCTCATCGATCCCCCCGTCGAGGTGCGCCCGGCCAAGAGCCAGGTCGACGATGTGCTCGGCGAAATCCGCGAAACGGCGGCTGCCGGCTACCGCACCCTGGTCACCGTGCTCACCAAGCGCATGGCCGAGGATCTCACCGAATATCTGCACGAACAGGGCATCCGCGTGCGCTACATGCATTCCGACATCGACACGCTGGAGCGCATCGAGATCATCCGCGATCTGCGCCTGGGCGCGTTTGACGTGCTGGTCGGCATCAACCTGCTGCGCGAGGGTCTGGATATCCCCGAATGCGGCTTCGTTGCCATTCTGGATGCCGACAAGGAGGGCTTCCTGCGCTCCGAAACCTCGCTCATCCAGACCATTGGCCGCGCCGCGCGTAATGTCGACGGCAAGGTCATCCTCTATGCCGACAACATCACCGGCTCCATGAGCCGCGCCATGGAGGAAACCACCCGCCGCCGCGAAAAGCAGCTCGCCTACAATGCCGAACACGGCATCACGCCGGAATCGGTGAAAGCCCGCATTTCCGACATTCTGGACTCGGTCTACGAGAAGGACCACGTCCGCGCCGATATCGGCGTCAAGGGCGCCAAAAACAGCCCCAAGGACCTCGTCGGCAACAATCTCAAGACCCATCTCGAAGCGCTCGAAAAACAAATGCGCGACGCCGCCGCCGACCTCGACTTCGAAACCGCCGCGAGACTCCGCGACGAAATCAAACGCCTCAAGGCCGCCGAACTGGCGGTTATGGACGACCCGATGGCGCGGCAGGAGTCAAAGGCCATGGAGGGCAAAGGCCGCCCTAACCCTTCGAGGCAGGCTCCGCCTGCACCTCAGGATGAGGCCGGAGCGAACATCCGCGCAACTGGTAGCCCTCATCCTGAGGAGCCGCAAAGCGGCGTCTCGAAGGACGAGGGCGGGAGTTTGTTCCGCAAAAACACCCTCGACGAAATGACCGTAGGCCGCACCGAGAAGCCGGTGCGCGGCGCGGTCCCGAGCAAGCCGGAAGACGTCAAGCCGCTTGTGCGCGGCAAGATCGGCGCGGGCAGTTATGAGGATGAAGGTGACGCCAAGCGCGCCGGGCGCATGAAGGGTAAGACGGGGAAGCCTGGGCATTGACGATGCGCACGAATGAATACTGTGTATTCAAAGACATCAAAGCGCCAGATCAGTAAGCTATCTTTTGAGAGAATACGAGCTTAATAAGTTTTTCTTTAGCATCTTTTTCCCCAATTTTTCTATCTTGGGAAATTTCCTCAATCGAAGCTTTATATTCAAAATAAAGTGACTTCAAAAGGTCCAAACCTTGATCAGGATGATAAACTCCATACTCTCTATTAATGGCTTCCAGTGCAAGAATTACACTTCGATAGTAGGTGTAGGAATTCTCAACGAGTTTGTCTAAGAAGCTGCTCTTACTAGCTTTGTGAACTATTCCGTTTCTTTCTCGATAGATTCTATGTATCTGCCATTCTACCCGCTTCTCATGATCAACGAGATAATTAAAGCAATCTTTAGGGCTATTAATCAACTTCTCGAGCCTGAAGAAACGCATAAGCATTACGGGACTTGCCGAAACTACATTACACAAAGCTGCCTTACCGGCCTGCTCACCAATGAATATGCTAACGAATTTTTCTATTTCACTATCGCCTATGCCATATATTTCAAGACAATCTGTAAAAGCGTTACCAAATTGACTGACACAATTTCTGTAGCATTCAACAAATGTGTTTTGTAGATAATTAAACACAATGGCTGGCAATATGCAGGAGCTATAATGTGTAATTCTAACCCCACCCTCACCATCCTTAGAGGGCTCAGGCAGAAGCGCTTCAAAAGCAGCCCAAATAGACAACAATCGAGACTCTGGATCAGCAGTCTTTGAAGCAAGAGTGGCGGAATTTAAGGAACTGATCAGGCGTTGAATTACTGTACCTTCCCCAAATTTTTCGGCAAACATAGAGAACACAAACCTCGCCAAATCCTGCGCAGGCTGCCGTCCACCAGACACCCTTCTTGGCTTAAAATCAGCCCCCGAACGAACTCTCATTATCTGCTTAGCCTTCTTATCGACAACATAAGCATACTTTTCTAAGCGAGGCTCTACGCTTTCTGTGTGGATAAAAAGGAATGAACGTGAAAGAGAAAGAATAAGTTCTACAGAATCCATAGCCGAAAATGGGTCCCTAGCACCTATATTTGAAAAGCGTATCACTCGTTTACGAGCGCCAGCACCATAACTTCCGGGAATTCCCAACCTAACAGCATTTGGAATTTGAGCAGCATCGTCAAACACTTCGAGTCCCAGCGCACCCAAAAAGCTTAGAAACTTTTTGTCAGCAGCAATAACGACTTCAAAGCCCTGTTTTTTCACTCCAAAATTCTTGAAAAAACGATCAAGTAATCCAATTGTGCACCGCCCGATATTGGAGTTATAAAAAACTCCTGTGACACAGTGATAAATATACTCGTCACTAAAACCGACGTTTAACAAGTGGCTGATGTAAAGCTTCGTGATCTTTATAAGTCTTTCCTTGGAGCCTTGATCAGAACAAATGCGCTTAATTTCACCCTCACAGAAACTCTGATAACTTCCCTCGAAGAGATCAATGAAAAGACTGACCACACTTAAAAGACGTTCTGTGGAATCGGCCTTACGAATCTCGAAAGTTCCAGCGGGGATAGACTTCTGAGTTAGAATTTCAACTATGACTGGGTCGCGCTTAGTAGCATACAAAAACTCTTCAATTATAGGTTCTAGAGTAGGCTTGGGCACTTCCCTACGACGAACTTTAGCTATTGCGACCCTAAGTTCTTTCGCCTTCATCAATGTCGACAACGCGTGACATTTATAACTTTCCCACGATGATCGGTGCACCAACTCGAGCGCAAGCTCTGAGAATAGTTTGTAGCGTGTAGCGTTCTCAGTATTGGGCCAGCTGTTCTTATGAAGGTGCAAATCATGCTCCATGCAACCATGAATCGGTACACTACTATACTATATGGCTATCCAATTCTGCACAGACATAAAATCATCAGAAGTAATAGGAATATTCAAATGTATGCAAAAAGTGGCCTCCGGCCTTCGCGAGATAGCACGTGGCCATCTTGAGCACTCAATTCGCCTCCGTCATCCCCGACTTGATCTAGAATCCAGCCACCGCGCGTCGGCGCGGTGAATGCCTCCACCCACAAGTAAGTCTCCCACGCCCAAGGACTTGGGCGCACTGGATGCCGGATCAAGTCCGGCATGACGGGTGGAGAGATTGTGCCCCCACGTCATCCTCGGCCTTGAGCCGAGGATCCAAACATAAGCGCGCGGATGGATGGTCGGGTCAAGCCCGACCATGACGGAGAATCCGGTGGCCCAATCCCCTCATCAGTGTTTTCTAACACTTAGCCTGCGGCTAAAATGTTGAAATCACGTCCTCTCCCGCAAGGGGGAGAGGTAGAGGCGCCGCGCTTGCCGATGCCAAACCGTTCCACTTATGCGATATGAGACATCCGGCATGAGCGCGCGGCGCGCCCCCACCTCGCCCCTTGTGGGAGAGGATAGTAAGTCCGCGTGAAGCGGCAGCTGAACGCTGGACGCACTTGGTGAGGGGTAGAGCGGAGCATCGAAGGATTACCCCTCACCAAGCGCGCCGGCCAATCGCTGCGCTCTTGGGGCTTGCTATCCTCTCCCACAGGGGGAGAGGTCAGGGCGGCACCACGCTCTCGTCCGTCACCCCAGACTTGATCTAGGATCCAGCAGCGCGAAGTCCTTCGCGCGAGAGACTCTTTCTTCCATATCGGAAAAGAAGGTCCTTTCACCGCGCAAACGCGCGGTGGCTGGATGCCAGTATCCAAGTCTGGCATGACGGATGCAGGCGCAACGGCCCCCTCCGGCCTCATCCTGAGGTGGGAGCGCAGCGACCCTCGAAGGATCAGGCTGGCCACATACCGCGCCACAACCCGCCCTCGCCCTTCGAGACGCCGCCAAGGCGGCTCCTCAGGATGAGGGCTGATCATTGCGCGCGCACCCAAAAACGGGGATAAAAAACCCACCGTCAGGTTGGCTTTGAGCCGACCATCCACACACAAGCCTTTGATTGCGCTTCACTCCTCGGCTCAAGGCCGAGGATGACGGAGGAAAATTTTGCGCCCTTTCATCCCCGCCCTCTCCGCGCATGCTCATAATACCTCCATCCCGCACGGATACACCACAGGGCGCTGTGGCGAGCGGGGTCGGTTCCGGGTTCGGGGGCAGACGCAGGCCTCGGATATGGGCTCTTGCCGAAGAGACCATTGGACATTCAAACGGGAATGTTCGCACCGGGGTTTTGCAAGAAGCGGTGACCCGGCGGAGATCAGGGTAAGGCGGCCCCCTCCGACGTGCAGGCCTGGCCTGCATAAGCTAAGACACGGTTTGTGCCCCTCTTTTTAAAAAAGGAGGCCTCGCGAATGGGAGAACCGGGCGTTGATCACCAAGTTTGCAATTCAAAAACAACTGAAGGCGGGGCGCTTTGTGCGCATCATAAACTAACAACAATGTGGCGCACAAAACGCCCCATCCGATCCTGAACGGGGTCGAAACGAGAGAATGCCAATAACCTGGAAGCGATGTGCTTGCCGGGGTTGAGGTGCAGGAAAGAGCCACCGCCATTTCCCTAAAATGCAATCTATCCGCTTCACGCCGCGCTAACGCGCAACCGCTATGCTGCCGGACGAACCGAGGAAAAAACCATGTCTCTTTCCGCAGTGATGAGCACCGCCATGTCCGGCATGCTGGCGCAGGAGCGCCGGGCAACCGCCAGCGCCAACAACATCGCCAATGCGCAGACGCCGAATTACGACCGGCTGGAAACCACGCTCAATGCCACCGGCGGCGGGGCGGGCGTGGAAGCGCGCGTTGCCCCCTCCGGCAATCCGGACCCGAACGGCGGCTCCAATGTCAATATGACGGACGAGATGCTGAACGTCATGGAAGCCGAACTGTCCTACAAGGCCAATGCCGCCGTCTTCGAAACCGGCGCCGACATGTGGGACCTGCTCGCCACCATCCAGCGCGACTGAGCCCACCACCTTTTCCGCATCCTCTATGCACGCCTGATGACATGCACCGGCGCGCGCAGCGCCTGCCCCCTCCTGCCCGATTGTTGAGAAAATTGATCCGCCTGCGGAACATTTCGCCGCGCGAGCGATTTAGCCACCAGACGCAGAAATGCTCTGACGGCCACACGGAAAACGTCTGTTTTCAGTCGGTTTTCGTGCGGAAAAAACAAACGGAATCAACATGGAGGTAACGATCATGAAGAAATTTCTGACCACTACGGCACTCGGTGTCGTCCTCGTCGCATCCAGCGCCAGCGCCGCAATGCTGAGCGCCGATACGACCTATCAGACCCAGCCCGGCGATATCAACGCCTCGCAGTTCATCGGCTCGCGCATCTATGCAACCGAGAACGAAGTTTCCACCGACACCGCCATGAACGCTGGCGACGAAAAGAACTGGGACGATGTCGGCGAAGTCAATGATGTGATCATGAACAAGGACGGCGAAGTGGAAGCTGTTGTGATCGGCGTTGGCGGCTTTATCGGCATCGGCGAAAAGGACGTGGCCGTTTCCATGAAGGACCTCAACTTCGTCAGCGATGGTGAAGATGCCGACGACTATTTCCTCGTCATCAATGCCAACAAGCAGGTTCTGACCGACGCTCCGGAATACAAGGCCCCGGAAAACCGTCAGGCCATGAACGACACGGGCATGACCAACGAAACGGCTGATGCAAACGGCACGGCAACGGATACGACCGAAATGGCCGCCACCGACCGCATGACGGACCGGATGGACAAGGACGGCAAGGTCGCTCAGGAAACCACCGCACAGGACACGTCTGACAACATGGCGGCCAATGACACGCAGGTTGCTGAAAACGACATGATGCTGAAGCGCCCTGACGTAACTGTTGAAGGCTATGGCGACACCATGCCGGAAGACCTCACCGCCGAAGCCCTGCAGGGTGCAACCGTTTACGGTTCCGGCGATGAAGACGTCGGCGACGTGGCCGAACTCATTCTTGGCTCCGACGGCAAGACCGTTGAAAAGCTCGTGATCGATGTCGGCGGCTTCCTCGGTATCGGCGAACACCGCATCGCCGTTGGTGTCGACCAGGTCAACATTCAGAAGAATGCTGACGGCTCGGAATTCCGCGTCTACATCGACAACAACCAGGAAGCGCTTGAAGCGATGCCTGAATATGAAGGCTGATTGATCGGAGGGTGATGGCAGCTGCCCCCGGCTGTCCATCCCCGAAGATCAGCACGGAAGGCCCGTCGGTTTAAGGACCGGCGGGTTTTCCTATGCCTGTCTGGAGGTGCTGGACATCATCGCAGCCGACGGCTCAGTCGTCCTTCCATTCCGGCATTCGTTTGTTCAGGAAAGCCCCCACCCCCTCTTCGGCATGCCGTTCCAGCATATTCTCCGTCATCACCTGCGCGGTATAGGCATAGGCCTCTTCAAGCGGCATCTCCACCTGCCGGTAGAACGCCTCCTTGCCGATCTTCAGGATCACCGGCGATTTCGACATCAGCGTCGCCGTATATTTGTCGACCACCTGCTGCAGATACTGTTTCGGCACGATCCGGTTGACGAGCCCAAACTCCTTGGCCGTCCCCGCATCGATCGTCTCGCCCGTCAGCAGCATTTCCATCGCCTGTTTGCGGTTGGCAGCCCGCGACACCGCCACCATCGGCGTCGAGCAGAACAGCCCGATATTCACGCCGGGCGTGCAGAATGTCGCCGTATCGGTACAGATGGCGAGATCGCAGGTCGCCACCAACTGGCAACCCGCCGCCGTCGCCAGCCCGTCAACAACCGCCATCACCGGCTTGGGACAATGGGTAATCGCCAGCATCAGCTCCGCGCAAAGCCCGAATGTCTTCTGAAAAAACGCCGTCCCTTTATCCGCATCCGCCCGGTGCGCCGTCATTTCCTTCAGGTCGTGGCCCGCCGAAAAAACTTTGCCCAGCGCCGAAATGGTCACCACACGAATAGACTTCTCCGCGCCCGCCCGTCTGAGCTCGGCAAGCAGCGCCTCCATCATCGCAATGGAAAGCGCATTGGCCGGCGGGCTGTTCAAGGTCAGCTTCAAGACGCCACCGTCCTCTTCCACGATCAACGGCGTGGCCAGATCGTCGCCTTTTAGAGACACCACCTCAGCCATGTTTTCCTCCCGCATCTTTTGTTTAAGGTTGAACAAACTTCATGTGAACTGTAATTCATATTTAAACGGGAGGAATAAAGAATGAAACCGATACTAACGGCGGAAATGATCAATTCATTTCTGAGCCGCGAATTTCCGCAAATCCGGACCGACGAGATTCCGACCTTCGAAGTTATGAATGTCAGCCCCGGCACAACAACGGTCCGCTTTATGCCGGACAAATCGCACCTGCGCCCCGGCGGCACGATCAACGGCCCCGCCGTCTTCGCCGTTGCCGATGTCACGGCCTATGTCACGCTGCTTGCCCATATCGGCCCGGTGGTGGGTGCCGTCACCGCCAATCTCAACATCAATTTCCTGCACCGCCCCGAGCCCGTGCCGATTGAGGGGATCGGCAAGATCCTGAAGATCGGCAAACAGCTCTCTGTCATCGACGTCCTCATCGAGCGCACCGACACGCGCCAGATCATCGCCTCGGCCACGGCCACCTTCTCCGCGCCGCTGGAGACAAATGAAAAGGCCGGCAACACGGCACCGGCCTTGTAGGCGCGAGTGTGAAGGAAGCTTCAGTTTTTCTTCAACTGGAGCTTCATGTCGCATTCCACGATCTTCTGTCCTGCGTGCTGTTCCGTTGCTGTTCGGAGTTTAACACGATTAGACCAGCGGATTTATTTGCGGTATCATATTACCGTTTATGTAAGCATTTGATTTCACTACTAAATAAATAAAAAACGCCCAAAACATGCGCTTGACGAAAGCAAGCGCGGCCTCTATAAGCACGCCCAGAAGCGCGGTTCCGGCCAACGGAGCCGCGTTCCTGTTATCGGAAACGGTAACGCAAGCAACAAGAAACGCCCCTCTTCGGGGTCTAAGTCAAGAGAGTGAAACCAATGGCTACCTTCTCGCAGAAGCCTGCCGAGGTGGAAAAGAAGTGGATCGTGATCGATGCTGAAGGCATCGTTGTCGGCCGCCTCGCCACCATCGTTGCGAACCGCCTGCGCGGCAAGCACAAGGCAACCTATACCCCTCACGTCGATGATGGCGACAACGTCATCGTGATCAACGCTGAAAAATGCGTTCTCACCGGCAAGAAGTATTCCGACAAGAAATATTACTGGCACACCGGCTACCCCGGCGGCATCAAGGAGCGCACTGCGCGCCAGATCATCGAAGGCCGTTTCCCGGAACGCGTCATCGAGAAGGCCGTTGAGCGCATGGTTCCGCGTGGCCCGCTTGGCCGCCGCCAGATGAAGAACCTGCGTGTATACGCCGGCGCTGAGCATCCGCATGAAGCGCAGGCTCCGACCGTCCTCGACGTCGCCGCGCTGAACAGCAAGAACAAAAGGAGCGCCTGATCATGGCTGATCTCTCCGATCTGAAAGAAATCGCAGGCGAGACCGAAGCATCGGCTCCGGTTCACGTGCGCAAGGTTGACGCTCAGGGCCGCGCTTATGCGACCGGCAAGCGTAAGGACGCAGTTGCCCGCGTATGGGTCAAGGCCGGCTCCGGCAAGATCGTCATCAACGGCAAGGAATTCAATTCCTATTTCGCACGTCCGGTTCTGCAGATGGTTCTGCAGCAGCCGATCGTTGCCGCTGCCCGTCAAGGCCAGTTCGACATCGTCGCGACCGTCACCGGTGGTGGTCTCTCCGGCCAGGCCGGTGCCGTTCGTCACGGTATCTCCCGCGCACTGACCTATTTCGAGCCGGAGCTTCGCTCTGTCCTCAAGAAGGGTGGCTTCCTGACCCGCGACAGCCGTACGGTTGAGCGTAAGAAATACGGTAAGGCCAAGGCCCGCCGTTCGTTCCAGTTCTCCAAGCGTTAATCGCTGGACGAAATTTCGGAATTTGGAAGGGCTCGCATTTGCGGGCCCTTTTCTTTTGCGGCAATATGCCAGCAAAAAACCGATCCGCGAGAGCCTGATGTACAAACCCGACTTTTTCAACGAAACCGATCAGGACGAGATAAACAGGCTGATCGACAGCCACCCTCTGGCTGCACTTGTCGCCCACACGCCAACCGGCCTCGTTGCCAGCCACCTGCCGCTCATCAAGCAAGGCGACACCCATATCATCGGCCATATCGCCTTGAAAAATACAATGCATCAGGATGTTCCCGATGGTTCCGAGGTCATGGCGATATTCAGCGGCGAAAGCAGCTATATCTCGCCCAACTGGTACCCAAGCAAACCGGAACACCACCGCTTTGTTCCGACCTGGAATTATCAGGCAGTGCATGTCTATGGTGCCATCCGGTTCGATCACTCGGAGAAGTTCAAGCGCATGGCGGTCGGCAGGCTCACCACCCGCTTCGAGCGCGAAACCAATGGCGATGAAGCGTGGAGAATGGCCGATGCACCCGCCGACTACATGGCCATGATGCTGGAAAACATCGTTGCATTCGAAATTGCCATCACCCGTGTCGAAGCCACATCGAAACTGAGCCAGAACCGTGCGCCCATTGATCGTGAAAATGTGCGCAATGTGATGGAGACCAGCGGCAAGGCGGAACTTGCCCTGCGGATGACAAAGACGCAGAAATGACCAGCAGGTTCGGGCTCGCGAAAGCTTCAATTGCGATCGTTCTGCAATGAACCGGAGAAGCTTGAATTGCAGCGCGCGAACGACATTCCTGTGGTCCTGATCTTATCGTCCTGGGGGTCCGGCTCCAGCGCCGTTGCCGGTTATCTGGACAAATGCGGCGGCTACACCTGCCCGCCACATCTGCGCACAGTCGATGAGAAGACACCCAATGCCTTTGAACCGGAGGAACTGCGCGATGCACTGGTTGCCTGTATCGACGAATATAGCTTGCAGGCCAAGGGAAGCGCGGAAAATTTTGTGCGCTTTTTTGCTCCGTGGATCACCGAGCAGCAACGCCTGGCGACCGAAGCCGGCTGCAAGGTGGTGGTGCTGAAACACGCCCTGCTCGTTTTTGTTCTGCCCGCTATCCTGAGAATGGCCAATTGCAGGGTGATTGTCTCCACCCGCGCGCTTGAATCGATCGAGAATACCCGTAAACGCCGCAACTGGCACCCGACGCTGGGTCGAAGCGGTGCTCAAGTTATCTATACTACAGCATCTGAATATCTGCGGGAAAATGGTGTTTCCCATCTCACGGTGGCATTCGAGGAATTCCGCACCGATCCGCGCATTCGCGAAATGACGACGGCCTTTTGCGGCTTGTCCCCATCGCCCGAACAATTGCGCGACGCGGACGACTGGCTGAGATAGCATCGATCTCAATTTGTTGGAGCCGGATCAATAGAATTGAGCAAATCGGCCGCCCGCATCTGTTATGGTTGGTCAAAACAGGAGCATCAGAAATGTCCTCGCCAGCCAAACTGCCACCGCCGCCCTATTATGTGGTGATATTCTCTACGCTACGTACCGATGTTGATGACGGATATGCGGGAATGGCCGAAAAGATGGAAATGCTCGCCGAACAGCAACCCGGCTATCTCGGCATCGAAAGCGCTCGCGAACCGGGTGGCCTGGGCATCACCAACTCCTACTGGAAGGACGAGGCATCGATCATTGCCTGGAAGAAGAATGCCGAGCACACGCTCGCCCGGGAAATGGGCCGCGAGAGGTGGTACAAATGTTATGAGCTGCGCGTGGCAAAGGTGGAACGCGCCTACGCCTTTGAAAAATAGGCGCTGCGCTCAGATCGGGAGCTCCGTCGTTGACTTCAATTCCCGCAGCACAAAGCTCGAGACAACATTCCGGATGTGCGGATTGCGCAGAAGATAGCGCGTCATGAAATTGTCGTAGCTTTCCACGTCCCGCGCCCGGATTTTCAGCATATAATCGAATGTGCCGGAAAGCGCGAAACACTCCATGATCTCGGGCCGATCACGCACGAGCGCTGAAAAGGATGCAATGGCCTCATCGTGGTGATCTTCCAGCGTGACCTGGGCCATCACGCACAGCCGCAAATCCAGAAGGGCCGGATCGAGAATGGCCACGCGCTTGCGGATCACCCCATCCGCCTCAAGCTCCTGAATTTTGCGCCAGGCGGAACTTTGCGACATGCCCGCTTTTTCCGCCAACGCCCCGACCGGCAGGCTGCAATCCCTCTGTACAAGGTTCAAGAGATGCAAATGCTGCTGACTGATATCCTTCAAGACTTGGCCCATTTCTGAAATTTCCTCCCATCGAGAAGCCTCAAGCTGGCAACTCCGGAACAAAATATCACCCAAACAGGGATAGAATGGCAAATGGAGATTTTGCCGGTGGAGGACTGGCACAAGTGGAGAGAGAAAAATGGCGAAGGAAAGCACCTACACAGCCAAACTGCCGCAACCCGACGGCACTTATCCCTATACGCAGGAAGAGGACGCCATCTGGGGCGAACTCTATCAGCGGCAAATGACGCTGCTGCAGGGTAAAGCCTGCCAGGAATATCTCGATGGTGTTGAAGCGCTCGGCCTCACATCCGACCGGGTGCCGCAACTGAAAGACGTCAATCGGCGCTTGCACGAAACAACCGGGTTCGGTGTGGAAGGCGTGCCGGCGCTGATACCGCCATCACGTTTCTACGACCTCCTGTCGCAGGGCAAGTTTCCGCTTGCCACCTTCATCCGACGCCGCGAGCATATCGACTATATCGAAGAGCCCGATATCTTCCACGAAGTCTTTGGCCACTGCCCGCTCCTGACCAACCAGAGCTATGCCAATTTCGTGCGCAGGTTCGGCGAAACGGCAGTGAAACTGGGGAAAGGCTATTCCTGGCACCTTTTCCGCATCTTCTGGTTTACGGTGGAATTCGGCCTCATCAACACACCACAAGGACGGCGCTGTTTTGGTGCAGGCATCGTCTCATCGCCCAGCGAAACCCGCACCGCTATGGAACCTTCGGAAAGCGAATTCCGGCCCTTCAATCTGATGGACGTGCTCAGAACACCCTACCGCATCGATATCGTGCAGCCGATCTACTACGTGATCGACAGCTTCGCCCAGCTTGAAGCCATTATTGAGGAGGACATCGGCGCGCGGATCGACGAGGCCAAGACGCTGGGCGATTATCCGCCGGCTTTCGAACGGAAAGCCTCGTAAACGAAGCAAGCCGGCCTGGAAACAAACACGCGGCACTGGCGGGTTGTCATCGTGACATAACCGCCATTGCAGCTGCGCGCCTTGCCATGTATAAGTCAAGCCTTCGCGCCGGGCGGCTTGCCACCCGCGCTTTGAATTTCCATGACAAACTTCAACAGGATGAGGACAATGGCTCCGAAGATTTTCATCGATGGCGAACACGGCACGACAGGCTTGCAGATCAGGCAGCGTCTGGCCGAGCGCCGCGATCTGGAGCTTTTGTCCATTCCCGAAGCTGAGCGCCGTAACGCCGCCATGCGGGAAGACCTGTTGAATTCGGCTGACATTGCCATTCTCTGCCTGCCGGACGATGCATCGAAGGAAGCCGCGCAGATGACGGCTGCCAACAACAATGTGCGTCTCTTGGATGCGTCTACCGCTTTCCGCGTTCATCCCGATTGGGCTTATGGCTTTGCAGAGATGGACAAGGAACAGGCCGACAAGATCCGCTCTGCCCGGCATGTCTCCAATCCAGGTTGTTACCCCACCGGCGCCGTCGGCCTGATCCGCCCGCTGCGCGCGGCTGGCATTCTGCCCGAAGCCTACCCGGTATCGGTCAACGCCGTCTCCGGCTATACCGGCGGCGGCAAGGGCCTGATTGCGCAAATGGAAGACGAGACGCGTGAGGATCACATCACCGCGCCGAACTTCCTCTATGGTCTTTCGCTGTCGCACAAACACGTGCCGGAAATGAAAATTCATGGGCTTCTGGCGCGCGCACCGCTCTTCTCGCCCTCCGTCGGTCGTTTCCCTCAGGGTATGATCGTTCAGGTTCCGCTCTTTGTTGAAGACCTGGAAGGCAGCCAGACGAAGGAAAGCATTCACGCCGCACTCGTCGAACATTATGCCGGACAGGATATCGTCGAGGTCGTTCCGCTGGAACAATCGGCAAGCCTTGCGCGCATTGATGCCGTCGAACTCGTCGGCAAGGATACGATGAAGCTCTTTGTTTTCGGCTCTGCGGACGGAAAACACGTCAATCTCGTCGCCCTCCTCGACAATCTCGGCAAGGGTGCTTCAGGTGCTGCGGTTCAAAACATGGATCTGATGCTCTCCGCCTGAAGCGGCAGATGAAAAACATTCAAGAGCGCGGCGTGGACATGCCCCTGCCGCGCTTTTTTCATGACATGCAAAATTCAGAAGCGTTCCGCCAGATCGTCAAAATCGCCGAGGCGCATGAGATGGATTTCGCGCACAATGCGCAATGTGGGCTTGCACGCGAAGAAGACCGAGCCGACCAGAAAGCACCATGTTCCCGCAAACTGCCAATCGGAAAAGAAGAACATGATGGAACCGATGATAAAAAGCACGGCGGCCAGCACGTCGATCAGGGTATAGAGCAACTCATAATAGGCGTAGATTCTCTTGTGCCGTTTGCTTCGGGTTGCGATATTGGCGTCGGTAAACAGCATCGATAACTCCTTCATGCGTCCGCTCACTGTCTGCATGAACGCCCTGACGTTCACAAATAGAGAACGGTTATTCCAAATAAGAATGATAGAATTTGACGTCAACTGGCCTATATTTTGGTGACAAGCAACAAAGGTTCAGCACGATGGCAAAACAACCGGCCTATTTTATTCCGCATGGCGGCGGCCCATGGCATGTGATGGATGACACGCGCTTTGGCGGCGCATGGAAAGATCTGGAACACTTCCTGAAAGGGCTTCAGGGTGAACTGCCGGAAAAACCGAAGGCTATTCTGGCGATCACTGCCCATTGGGACGACCCCTCGATCTTGACCATTTCGTCGGCTGAAAAGCCTGGAATGTATTACGACTATTACGGCTTTCCGCCCCACACCTACGAGATCAAATACCCCGCCCCTGGTGCCCCGGACGTGGCTGCGCGTGTCAAAGCCGTCCTGGAAGCAGCGGGCATTCCGGCAACCACCGACAGTGAACGCGGCTTTGACCACGGCACTTTTGTGCCTTTGATGGTCGCCTTTCCCGAAGCTGAAATTCCGGTCGTGCAGATGTCCATCCGCAACGACCTCGATCCGGCATTCCACATCGCCTTTGGCCGTGCGCTGGCACCTCTGCGTGACGAGGGAATCCTGGTCCTCGGCAGCGGCCTGACCTATCACAACATGCGCCGCTTCGCCGATGGCAGCGCAGATCATGTCGCGCAGGCCGAACGTTTCGACGACTGGCTGAAGCAAACACTGGAAAGCAGCGACATGAAAGAACGCGACACCCGGCTGGAACACTGGTTGGACAATCCCGATGCGCAGGCATGCCACTATCCGACGCCGGAACATTTTCTGCCCATCATGGTGGCAGCTGGTGCCGGTGGCGACACAGCGGGAAAACGCATCTTCAAGGGCACCGTCATGGACAAGCCCTACTCCGCCTTCCGCTGGGACTAAGCAGTCCTCGCCCGCTTGGCCGATACGTGCCGGATGATCGCCTGCAGCAGCAGGCCGATCATCAGGCCGTTGAGCGTATGCCAAATGAAATGCGTGCCAATCGGCAGAACCGGGCAAACGGCCTGATCAATTGTACGGGCCACCAGCGAGAAAAAGAACGTGACCCCGGCGGCTCCAATCCAGTGGCGCACATCAACCTTGCGCACATAGGACAGAATGCCGATCACGATGAAGGCAATAACAGCAGGCGCATATTGTCCTGAACCGTTGAGCGGATCAGGCTTGGCCACCGCGACGGGGGCTGCCGTGTCGGAGGTGACACCACCCCCCATGATCCAATAGGCGATAAAGCCAAGTGCAATCAGTATGGCTAGCCCAAGGCCGATCCTGCCGAAATTGACATTGCCGAAATAGTGAATGGAAATCAGGATATAGACGGCGACAAAGGTCCAGATGGGGATCACGTCTGCCTGTTCCGACCAGCCGTTGGCGAAGGTGTGAAACAGGAAAGACCCGATACCGATCAGGAAGGCGAGCACGGTGACGAGAACCAGCGGCGGCGCCCAGATGTTGCGCTTGTAAAGCGCATAAAATCCCCACAGCGCGGCGAGAATGAAGGCCAGATTGCTGATCGCATTCAGCGGCTCATTCCAGAACCCGACGGCTGTTCGTTCACAATAAATATCAATCGGCGCAAACCAGTCCATCCCCGTCCTCCTCTGGTACGAAGATGTCTTAGCACAGCATCATGACACTTGTGAACGTGGATATGCACCGATGAAACCGCGCCAATGGGCAATGGCAAAACCGAGCACGACCAGCGCCCCGCCCTGATGCGTCAGCGCCGTGTGCAGATCAACATGGGTGAGCAGTGTTGCAACGCCAAGCCCCGCCTGAATGAACACCAGCACAAAGAAAACGACGCCCCGGCGGCAATGGGTTGAGCCGCGCGAAACCTTGAAAAGCCAGATCATCTGCGCCAGCGCCACGGCAAACAGAAGATAGGCGCCACAACGGTGCACGAACTGAACGGTCTTGGGGTTTTCGAAAAGATTGATCCAGGCCGGATTTTGGACAAACAGACCGCCGGGAATGATCGACCCGTCCATCAAGGGCCAGGTGTTGTAGGTGAGACCCGCATCAAGACCGGCGACCAGTGCGCCAAGGTAAATCTGGAACAGCGCCAGAAAGGCGACAATCGCGGCAAACCTTGCCCCGCCCTTCGGTGGCACATCGGGCGAATGCGGCGTGAGCCCGCGCATGATCCAGATACAGGCTGAAAAGATCAGACAGGCAATGACCAGATGCGTGGCAAGTCGGTACTGGCTGACATCCGTGCGGTCGACCAGACCGGACGAGACCATCCACCAGCCGACAAATCCCTGAAAACCGCCGAGCGCGAAGATGCCGAGCAACGGAAGACGCAAACGCTTTTCAACGCGGCCCGTCACCCAGAAATAGAAAAGCGGCACGGCGAAGATCACCCCGATGGACCGGGCCAGAAGCCGATGCGCCCATTCCCACCAAAAAATGCCCTTGAATTCGTCCAGCGTCATGCCGGCATTGATCTGCTGATATTCCGGTATCTGCTGATAAAGCTTGAATTCCTCCTGCCACTCTTCAACCGACAGAGGCGGAATGACACCGTGAATGGGCTTCCACTGGGTGATCGACAAGCCGGATTCCGTCAACCGGGTTGCTCCGCCCACAAGCACGAGACAGAAAAGCGCAAAGACGACAAACCCCAGCCAGATGCGGATAGCACGCCGGTTCTTGTCGATGGTTTCCTCGTTGCGGTCAGCTGCGGAACTTGCCATTTGTCATGCCTTTCAAATTGCCGCAGTTGATTTGCCTGCAAAGCCGGTGCTAATCAAGCGCCAAAGCGCCGCACCGCACGGTTTTGGTTGCGGACTGGAGTTTGACCATGCCTCTGCGCCTTCGAAAACTGATCGGCACCGTCGCACTCATTGTGCTCGTGCTCGTCTACGCACTTGTTGCCGTCACCATCGCAGCGATAAAACTGGCCGAAGCGCCCTGGTGGGGCCATCTGGCCTATTTCTGCTTCTCAGGCATTTTATGGATCCTGCCCGCCATGGCCATCATCAAATGGATGGAAAAACCGGCCAAGAATTGAGCGGTCTTGTATTTTCAAGCTTCTTTCTTGAAGAAGAGACCGCACACTAACGATTTATCCAGCATTTTGCACGATTATGCCGCAATCGCCCCATAGGCAGCACCAGACTTGCGGGAACGAATAGCGTGCAGACAGTGATTGCAGATTTCCAGATCATGCCGGCAGAGAGAAGCTTCTCGGAGCATCTCGACCGCTTTTTGTCGAGCGGACAATCGACGTCGGCCCAAAGTGCATCTGCATCCATTCACGTTGGCGTCTATACCGATATTGATGCAATCCGCGATGTCTGGAAACAACTGGAAGCCTACGATAGCAATTCGCTGCATCATTGCTTCGATTGGTGCCGTGCATGGCTGAAAGCCCATGGAACGACACCGCTGGTGGTCGTTGTGTCGCTCGCGGGAAAGCCGGTGATCCTGCTGCCGCTTGAAAAGCGCAAGACCACATTGGGCGCTGTAGCCGAGTTCATTGGCGCAAACCATGCCAATATCAACACCGGCCTCATTGATCCGGAATTTGCAAAGAGCGCTTCCTTCGAGTTGAAGACGCAAATCGTGAATGCCATCAAGCGCGCCTTGAAAGCCCACGTGTGCCTGATTTCGCTGACCAACATGCCGGATCACTGGCAAGGTGTGCCCAACCCTTTTTCCGGCTCTTATAAGGTCGAAAATCAAAATCACGCTTTTCAACTGCCGATTCGCAAGACCTTCGAAGAGACGCTGGCCCAGATCAACGCCAAACGCAGGCGCAAGAAATTCCGCAAATCCACGCGACTGATGGACGACATGGGCGGCTTTGAACATATCATCGCCACGACGCCAGAAGAAAAGGCAGAACTCCTGAAAACGTTCTTTGCGCAGAAGCGTGTGCGCTTCGAAGACGCGGGCATTCCCGATGCCTTTGCGGAACCGGAAATCAAATTCTTTTTCAAAAACCTGGCCGATCTGCCCCAAGAAGATAACAACTACCTCCTGAAGCTGCATGCGATTCGGTTGAAAAAGGATGGCCATATTGCATCCGTCGCCAGCCTCTCGCGCAAAGGCAACCACATCATCTGCCAGTTCTCCTCCATCGACGAGACATTCACCGCAGAGGCAAGCCCCGGAGAATTGCTCTTTCATTTCATGATCGAAGACGCGCATGACACGGGTGTGGAAATTTTCGATTTTGGCCTTGGCTATATGCGCTACAAATCAAGCTGGTGTCCGGTCGAGACCGTGCAGTACGACGTTCTGATCCCCACAGCTTTGCGCGGCATGCCGGCTGCGGCGTTTGCCGCAGCTTCAACGCGCGCCAAAGCCTGGATAAAACAGAATGACCGCCTCTATCGTTTTCTTCAGAGCAGACGCGCCGCCTGAACGCGCTCCCCTTTGATCGACACAATCTCGATAGCTGAAACCCAAATCAAAACGGGGAGCGCGTTTCCGCCCTCCCCGCAGCAATGCTTTTCGTTTGGCTGGAGCATCAGGCAACCTTCCAGCGGCGACCGCGGCCCTTGGGAGACGCGCTCTCGGGTGCGCCAGCAACGAGAATGACCTCGTTGTAGCCCGCAGCAGAAAAGCCGCTCATGATGGTCGCAATTTCAGCCTCGCTCTCATCAGGCGCTGTCAGAATAAGCTCGGTTTGCGGATGGCGGCTCAAGCGATCAATGCCGCGCGCCTCGGCCGGTCCGCATTCAATGATGACACAGTCATAAGCCTCGCTCAGCGCATCCACAATCATCGGCAAGCGGTCGGCCGCGCGCATAGCCTGCTCCATATCGGCGTAACCACGCGGAATAATGTGCGCCGCAGAATACATATCCGGGTGAATGCTGGCGGCAATTTGCGCTGTGCCCGCCAGAATATTGCTGATCCCGGCCAGCTTCGCAGACGGCGTCATCAGCTTGGAAGGATAACCCGTGCCGGTCATATCGACCAGCAGGGTGTGAAGCCCCTTGTCTGCAATGCGCCGCGCCAGCTCCACGGTCAGGGCCGAGCCTTTGTCACCGGAAGGCGACACGCAGATCGCAACCGGCACCAAGGCTTCTGCCATGTGGCGCGCCACGGCTGCGGCGGAAAAAGCACGGTCCTCTTCAGGATCGGCAATAAGCGCCGGGCGGGAAACGGTCTCATTGTCCGCGCTGCCCTTGTCCTCTGTAGTCGGCGTACGCGAAACAAGTCGTTCCGCAGCGCTGCGGACAGCGCTCGACAGTCTGGCGGGTGCAGAGGCAGACTCTGATGCCGATACTGTATGGACAGGTTCCATATCCCCCTCGTCATCGCCCATAGCCTCGGCGCTTGCCGCTGCAGGCCGCCGCACAGGTCGGGGAGCGGACATTGCGTCGTTCGCGTGAGCGACTTCGCCCTCGGTCTTCCAGGCGCGACCGCTGAACAACTCACCCAGCATGATGATCACACTATAGATCAGGAAGGTCGCAAGGGCTGCGATGATCGTGATCGGTATCTTCTTGGGGAAGTTCACATTCTGAGGCTCGACTGCGCGCGATACGAGACGTGCGTCAGCCGGCGTGGCATCGCTGCCCACACGCGAGGCCGCCTCGCGGTAACGCGACAGATAGGTCTCCAGAAGCTGGCGGTGGGCTGCCGCTTCGCGTTCCAACGCATTCAGGCCCACCTCTTCTTCGTCCGCTCGCGCCGAATCTGCTTTCAACGTGTTGAGCTGCTGTAACAATTGCTGTTCCCGAAGGCCGGCAACCTTGGCGTCGTTTTCGAGACTGAGAAGTATCTTTTTCGTCTCACTTTGCAGCTGCGCCTGCACGCTGGAAAGCTGCCCACGCAGACCTTTCAGCCGCGGATGTCCTTCGAGAAGCGAGGTCGACAGGTCGGAAATCTGGGCCTGAATGTTGGATTCCTGCTCCTTCAGACGCTGGATCATCGGCGAGGCCACAACATCGGCGATCGTATCCACATTGCCGCCGGATGCGAGCGCGCTGCGAACGCTCTGCGCCTTGGCCTCGGCGTCGGCCTTTTCGCCGCGCAGACGGGTGATTTCGCCGGAAATATCATTGAGCTGCTGGCCGGCAAACGTCTGGTCCGTGCCGGTGCGCAACAAGTCGGACGATGCACGATAAGCGGCCACTTTTGCTTCCGCCTCACGCACCTTTTCGCGCAGATTGGCAATTTCAGGCTCCAACCAGCGCGCCGCTTCAGTGTTGGTATCGAGTTTTGCGCCGCTTTGCAGCGAGAAATAGACTTCCGCAATCTTGTTCGGGATGGCTGCTGCCAGTTTGGGGTCTTCGGAGGTAAACTGAACACCGATCACGCGCGAATTGCTGATCTGGTAGACTTGCAGCTTCTCGCGGAATTCGTTGAGAACGCGTTCTTCAGGGGCGACATCCAGAGGATTTTTGACGAGACCCGCGCTGATGGCCAGGGTCTTTAGAAGTGAGGGATGCGCATCGGGATCGAATTCCTCGAGCTCGTAAAGCTTCATCTCGCGGGCAACCTGTTTGATCAGATCAACCGACTGGAGCAGCTGCACCTGCGAGGATATCCCCAGTTCATCAAGGACAGGATCAGAGCCACCACCCTGCACCTGCCCACCGGCCGAATATTCCGGCTGGCGAAGCTCGATCAAGATCTGTGCTTCGCTTTTATACTCTGGCGACATCAGCCCGGTGGCCAGAAAGGCGAGACCGGCAACACCTGCCGTGACAATGCCGATTCGCAGCCGCTTTTCCCATAATGCGCCAAACAAACGACCGAGATCGATATCGACATCCTGGGATGAATTTACGCCGGACATGAAACGCTCCAAACTCAAATACTGTGAAGCGAAACTTTAATCGTTCATGGTAACTCAAGGGTTAATTGACGCTGGAAACATGCAAAGCCCGGCAATGACCACCTGGCCACACGATTTTATGGGCGAGCCTTTATAAGCTTTACCGCATGTTAACCCTAACGGATCGATAACGGTTGAACAATTCATGATGTAAGAACGAGATAGCAATGGCCTTCTCCCCGACCCGTCGACAGATCCTTGGTGGCATCGCAGTTCTGGCGCTTCCGCTCAGCTCCTGCGCATCCTATCAGCCGCCGTCGCGCGCCATGAGCGAAGCAACGATTGGCCCTTACCGGCTGGGCTCCGGCGACCAGTTGCGCATTACCGTCTTTGAGCAGCCAAGCCTGACGAATACATACAGTGTGGACCAGGCTGGCTACATTGCCTTTCCGCTCATCGGTGCCGTGCCCGCGCGCGGTCGCACCCTGCAGGAACTGGAAGGCGTTATCGCCGCCAAGCTCAAACAGGGTTACCTGCGCGATCCGGACGTGACGATCGAGGTCGCGCGATACCGTTCGATCTTCGTGATGGGTGAAGTGGGTCAGCCAGGACAATATTCCTATGTTCCCGGCATGACGATCCAAAATGCCATTGCCGTCGCAGGTGGCTTCAGCAGCCGCGCCAACCAATCGAGCGCCGACGTGACGCGCCAGATCAACGGTGAGGTCATTTCCGGTCGCGTGCCGATTTCCGATCCCGTTCTCGCCGGTGATACGATCTATGTTCGCGAGCGGATTTTCTAATTCATGGATGGTGAAAGTCTCCGCATAATCCACTGCTTCAGGTCGCCTGTTGGTGGAATATTCCGCCACGTGCGCGATCTCGTTTATGAGCATTCGCGCGCAGGTCATCAGGTTGGAATTCTGTGTGACAGCACCACGGGCGGCAGCTTCGAAGACAAGCTTTTCGAGGAGATCCAGGGCGATCTTGCACTCGGCGTCACACGTCTTCCCATCGGCAGGTCCGTTGGCCCTTCCGACCTCGCGGCCCTGTGGAGCGCGTATAAACAAATCAAGAGCTTGCAGCCGGATGTACTGCACGGCCACGGCGCCAAGGGCGGCGCTCTGGCCCGCGTCATCGGCTCAGCCTTGCGGGCAAACAAGTATCGCGTAGCCCGCCTCTATTCCCCCCATGGCGGCAGCATGCATTTTGTCGGCAAGGGCATCAAAGGCGCCGTTGTCTTCACGTTGGAACGGCTCTTGAAGCGTTTTGGCGATGCGATGGTCTTCGTCTGCGCCTATGAGCGCGACGTCTTCATCCGCCAGATCGGCAAACCGGCCCGCATGCGCGTCGTCTATAACGGCCTCAAGCCTGAAGAGTTCGAGCCGGTGACGCCCGCTTCAGACCGCCGCGACTTTCTCTTCATCGGCATGCTGCGCGATCTGAAGGGACCAGATCTCTTCATCAACGCCTTCGCCGAGGCCGAACGCAAGGCCGGTCGCCCGCTCTCGGCACTGATGATCGGCGACGGACCGGATGAGGCCAAATACCGGGACTTTGCGGTCAATCAGGGTTATGGCCGCCGTATTCCCATTTTCCCTTCGCAGCGCCAGCGCGATGCCTTTGAAAAGGTTCGCACAGTCGTTCTCTCCTCGCGCGGCGATACCCTGCCCTATATCGTGCTTGAAGCCATTGCAGCCGGTCTACCTGTCATTGCTTTCGGCGTCGGCGGCGTACCTGAAATTCTGGGCCGCGGAAATCCCGGTCTTGTGCCGCCGGGCGATGTGGACCGACTTGCCGAGGTAATGGCCGAGTCAGTTCACAACCATGACGACTGGGCAAAGCGCATGATGCCGGACCCCGAATTCTTCCGGCAAAAATTCTCGCGCGAACATATGGCCTCCGATATCATGGCGATCTATCGCGAAATCCTCGCCGATCAGGCCTGATCCGGCGCTGTTAACGCTCTGAAAACCATAGTTTCAGGATTGCCGAACTTAGTCTCCTTTTTAATCAAAATATTCAATCTCTGAGCCCATCATGGCTGCAAAGCCGTGAAAAAGGGCACCAGGGACATGAACCAGCTAGGGCAACAGGAACAATTCGACATCGAAAAACTGCGCAACAAGGTCTCGCAGTTGCAGAGCGCAGCGCCCGGCGTCGGCGACAAGCACGCTGAGCTGAGCCCGCTGGCGCGCCAGATCGCTGAACAGTTCGCCGAGGAGAGTTTTTCCCCATCGATGATCGCCGGTACTGTGAGGCTGATCGATATCGCCAGCTTCGCACTGATCGGCCACGTCATCGTGCGCCTTTACCTGGTTCCCGAATGGAGCCAGTTCATACCCTACACTGCGCTCATCCTCGCCGCAGCGCTGATCAACACGCTGATGATGCAATTCGCCGATTGCTATCAGATGCCCATTCTGCGTTCGGTATCGCGCGGGCTTCGCCGTGCAATCCTCACCTGGGCGCTCACCTTCATCGGCATTGCCGGCGCTATCCTTGCCCTCAACCAGAATGCAGAATTTCACCCCGTCGTCCTGGCCAGCTGGTTTGCAGGCGTTCTGGGTTATCTGTTGATCTCCCGCACTGTTCTTGCTTTTTCCCTGCGCAAATGGGGACGCAACGGCATCATGGAACGGCGCGCGGTCATTGTTGGCGGTGGCGAACCGGCCAAGGCGCTCATCCGTTCTCTCGAAGCACAGCCTGACAATGACATTCGCATCTGCGGCATCTTCGACGATCGCAATTCAAAGCGCTCACCGGACCTCATTGCCGGATATCTGAAACTCGGCACCTTTGATGAACTGATCGAGTTTGCCCGCCTCGCACGGATTGACATGATGATCATCTCGCTGCCGCTGACGGCAGAAAACCGTATCATGGACCTGATGAAGCGGCTCTGGGTTCTCCCCGTCGACGTTCGTATTGCAGCCCATGCCAACAAGCTTCGTTTCCGCCCGCGCGCCTATTCCCATGTCGGCAAGGTTCCGATGCTGGATATCTTCGACAAACCGATTGCCGACTGGGATTCGGTTGCCAAGCGCGCATTCGACATCTTCTTTGCTTCCCTTGCCATTTTCCTGCTCTGGCCCGTCATGCTGGTCTGCGCAATTGCTGTGAAGGCGACATCGAAGGGCCCGGCACTTTTTGTCCAGAAGCGCCATGGCTTCAACAACGAGGAAATCAACGTCTACAAGTTCCGCTCCATGTATACCGACATGAGCGACCCGTCTGCCAAGCAGGCCGTGACCAAAAACGACCCGCGGGTGACGCGCGTCGGTCGTTTCCTGCGCAAATCTTCGCTCGATGAGCTGCCGCAGTTCTTCAACGTTCTCAAGGGCGACCTGTCGCTTGTGGGTCCGCGCCCGCACGCTGTTGCCGCACAGACCGCCGACCTTAAATACGTGAATGTCGTGGAAAGCTACTTTGCCCGTCACAAGGTCAAACCCGGTGTCACCGGCTGGGCGCAGATCAACGGCTGGCGCGGCGAGATCGACAGTGACGAGAAGATCAAATTCCGCACCGCCTACGACCTCTATTATATCGAGAACTGGTCCTTGTGGCTTGATCTGAAAATCCTGTTCCTCACGCCCATCCGGCTGTTGAACTCGGAGAACGCATATTGAGCACGCTTGAAACCGGGACAGGTCAACCCTTCCGGCCACAAGCGGCGACACTGAGCCTCTTGGGGTCGGCCGCCGTGGCCACAGGTATATTCCTGTCCGGTTTCGTCATTTCCGAGCCCGCACCTTATGAACTGTTCATGGCCGGCCTTGTCGGCCTCTGGTTTCTGCTCGGGCTGAAAATTTCGCGCAGCACCAGTTATCTTCTGACCATGCTCATCGTGCTGGAAATCGGCTGCATGCTGTCGTTGACACAGATGCGCGAACTCTCCGACGGGCCGATGTACCTGGCGGTCAACATCTTCCTGGCGCTGACCGCGGTCTTCTACGCCGCAATCATCGAGGAACGTCACAGCCGTCTCACGCTGATCTTCAACTTCTGGACGCTCGCGGCCCTCATCACCGGCACTCTGGGCATTCTGGGTTACTTCCACGCCTTTCCCGGCGCGGAAGTCTTCACCCTTTATGATCGCGCCAAGGGCGCGTTTCAGGACCCCAACGTTTTCGGTCCCTTTCTGGTGGCACCATCGCTTTATCTGCTCTACGGCATTTTGAAAGACAAACTGGGGCTGATGACCTTCGTCCGGGGCACTGCCCTGATGATCCTCGCCATGGCCGTGCTTCTGTCGTTCTCCCGTGCGGCCTGGGGTCTCTATGCTTTTGCCAATGTCATGCTGGTGATGGTCATGCTGCTGAAAGAGCGCACCTCGGCCTTCCGGCTGAAGGTGCTGGTGCTTGCCATGCTGGGCTTTGTGCTGCTGGTGACGGCGTTTGCCATCGCCATACAGTTCAGTCAGGTCTCAGACATGCTGGCCGACCGCTCGCAGCTCGTTAAACCATATGACGCCGGTCATCTTGGGCGCTTCGACCGTCACCGCATCGGCTTTCTGTTGTCCATGGAACACCCGCTCGGAATCGGTCCCCTGCTCTTCGGCAAGATTTACGGGGAAGATGAGCACAATACCTGGCTGAAAATGCTGACGACCTACGGCTGGCTCGGCTTCGTGACCTATATCACCATGCTGTTCTGGACGCTTTCCATCGGCTTCAAATACATGCTGCGCAACCGACCATGGCAGCCATTTCTGATGATTGCCTGGATCACGCTGCTCGGCCATGCGCTGATCGGCAATGTGATCGACACCGACCATTGGCGGCACTTTTACCTTCTCTACGGAATCATCTGGGGCTGCAGGGCGCTGGAACATAATTTCCAGCGCGCATTACGACGCTCGGCGGCGGTCTGACAAAATGAGAAAATAGCTGTCTGCGCCAAAACACGTCTGCGCTTGAATACACCCAAAATTCTTGCATCCTGCCCCTTGCGCATGGAACATCTCCCGGCTATGGAGTGCGTGCCTTGGCAACGAGGCAGGTCGGAGCGTAGCGCAGCCCGGTAGCGCACTTGACTGGGGGTCAAGGGGTCGTGGGTTCGAATCCCGCCGCTCCGACCATTTATCCCCTCTTCCATAGATAAAAGACATTTACGTACCACCGCCATTGCGCGACGATCGGTGACGATTCTATCTTGGCGGGATGCAAAATTGGCGGCGAAATATTCAGGCTCGTGTCTCTGTGGTCACGTAAAATTTGAGATTGAGGGAGAGTTTGAACATTTCTTTCTCTGCCATTGCAGCTATTGCCAGAAGGACACAGGATCGGCACATGCGGCCAATCTGTTTTCTACCAAGGCCAAGCTGACGTGGATTTCCGGAGAGGGCAGCGTCTCGACATTCAAACTTCCCTCCACACGACATCACAAGAGCTTCTGCTCCAGATGCGGTTCGGCTTTGCCCAATTTGCAAATGAATGGGGCGCTGGTGGTGGTGCCGGCCGGAAGCCTCGATACCAAAGTCGCGATAGCCCCCGATGCTCATATTTTCTGTCACAGCAGGGCCGACTGGGACGTCGATCTGGAACAGCGTCCGCAACTGCCAGGATCGCCAACAGGATGAAGCCGCTCACCCGGACGATGTTCTAGAGCATCGTCCGGGTGAGCGGTTCAGCTTTTAATTGAAGCGCGCCAGGCCACAAGCGTCGCCCGGCGCTAATACGCCGCCCCAGTGGAGCATTGCGCAAAGCGCAATTGGCGTGAGCGAAAAAATCTAGACTGTTTCAGTCAAAAACTGAAACAGTCTAGCGAACCTGATCGAGAAGCCGCTTGCACTCCAGAAGATCGTAAAGCGCCTCCTGCAAAAGCGTCTTGTCTTCATCACCAATCGGCGGCTTTACACCAGACTGGGCCTCGGCGGACGATCCGCCAAAGCCGAAAAAGCGGCGCGAGGTCGGCGCTTTAGCCTGACCGACAAGATGGTCTTCCTCGATCTTTTCCGGTGCCTTCGTGGTTTCCTGCGCTGCATTGGACGCTGCCAATGCTTCTGCGGCCTCAAGGTCCCCGCTGCCAACGGCAATCACGAAGCGAACGCCGTTGGCCTTCAACATCTTCTGAACACCCTTGATGGTGTAGCCGTGGTCGTAGAGCAGATGCCGAATGCCCTTGAGTAGATCGACATCGTCGGGACGGTAATAGCGGCGACCGCCGCCGCGCTTCATCGGTTTTATCTGCGGAAACCGTGTTTCCCAGAAGCGAAGAACGTGCTGCGGCAGATCGAGATCGTCTGCAACCTCGCTAATGGTGCGAAAAGCATCGGGGCTCTTTTCCAACGCATCCTCCAGGATATGGCCAGCACATCCAACATTTATCGAATCATGGGCTAATTCAAATCATTGTAGAGAAAACTTGATGCAAAAATCCACATCCGGCCCGTGCAATGAACCGAGGCTGTGGAAATCTCACAAATTGACAAAGAAAGACGCCCGTTCCAGAGACTGGGCGAAGAGAAGAGCGAAAAGACGCTTCCTTTAAGACGCTGCAGCCTTTTTCTTGCTGCGGTTCTGGTGCGCTTTCAAAATACGCTGCTTGAGAACATTGGACGCCTTGAACGTCATGACACGGCGTGGCGAGATCGGCACTTCTTCGCCGGTCTTGGGGTTTCGCCCCACGCGCTCATTTTTTTCCCGAACCTGAAATGTTGCGAAAGACGAAAGCTTGACCGTCTCTCCCCTGACGATCGCCTTGCAGATTTCTTCCAGAATGGTTTCGACCATCTCCGCGGACTCGCCGCGAGAAAGGCCAACCTTGCGAAAGACCGCCTCAGCCAGATCGGCGCGCGTAATAGTTTTGCCGCTCATTTAGAAAACTCTTATTTTTAATGCTCCCACAAAGGCGAAGACTATTGGGCTTGTCAACGCTGGTCAAGGAGTGTGTACAAATTCATTCCAAAAACGCAAAGCATGCTGTCATTTCCGGTTGAACGGCCCTTACCAGCGTAGCAGGACAGAACCCCAGGTAAACCCGCCGCCCATCGCTTCGAGCAGCACCAGATCGCCTTTCTTGATGCGCCCGTCCGCCGCCGCTTCGTTGAGCGCCAGAGGAATGGACGCAGCCGAGGTGTTGCCGTGTTTGTCGACCGTGACAACCACCTTTTCCATCGGAATGCCGAGCTTCTTGGCCGAACCTTCGATGATGCGGATATTGGCCTGATGCGGCACGAGCCAATCCAGTTTTTCGATCGGCAGGTCTACCGCCTCGAATGCATCGGTGATGACGTCCGTAATCATGCCAACGGCATATTTGAAAACTTCGCGCCCCTGCATGCGCAAGTGACCGACTGTACCCGTGGTTGAGGGACCACCATCAACATAAAGCTTCTCGCGGTGAGCACCATCCGAGCGCAGATGCGCAGTCAACACGCCACGATCCTCCACCGTTCCTTCGCTTTCGACGGCTTCAAGAACGATTGCACCCGCACCATCCCCAAAGAGGACACAGGTGGTGCGATCTTCCCAATCCAGAATGCGCGAAAATGTTTCCGACCCGATCACCAAGGCGCGCTTGGCCTGGCCGCCCCTGAGGTAGAGGTCTGCCGTGGTGACGGCGTAGACGAAACCCGAACAGACCGCCTGCAAATCGAACGCTGCCCCATGGCGGATACCAAGCCGGTCCTGAATGTTGACGGCGGTTGCCGGAAAGGTGTTGTCCGGCGTCGATGTCGCCAGAATGATCAGATCGATATCGTCAGGCACAAGGCCGGCATTTTCAAGCGCCGCACGCGCCGCGGCCTCGCCTAGCGACGCCGTGGTTTCCCCCTCGCCTGCAATGTAACGCTGGCGGATGCCGGTACGCTGAACAATCCACTCGTCAGAGGTTGCAACCTTGTCTTCCATGTCGCGGTTGGCGACAGCGCGCTTGGGCAAAGCGGCACCAAAGCCGCGCACTACAGAACGGATCATGCTCATTCAACTCCGGATTCATGCTGAACGTTTGCCGGCGGCGGAACACGTTTGGCATGATATTTTTTCAGATCGTCTTCGATCTTCTGATTCAGTTTGTTGCGCGCCATGTCATAGGCAACGGCAATCGCAGCCGCGATGCCTTCCGCATCCGTACCGCCGTGACTTTTAATCACAATACCGTTCAGACCGAGGAAGACAGCACCATTGACCTTTCGCGGATCGGTCTTTTCGCGAAGCCTGTTGAATGCACTCTTTGCGAAGAGATAGCCGATCTTGGCAAACAGCGAGCGCGACATGGCCGAACGCAGCAGTTCGGCAAACTGGCGCGCCGTACCTTCGGCCGTTTTCAGCGCGATATTGCCGGTAAACCCTTCGGTCACGACCACATCGACCGTCCCTTTGCCGATATCATCGCCTTCCACGAAGCCGGTATAATCCAGCGTGTCAACATTGGCCTCGCGCAGGAGACGACCGGCCTCTCTGATTTCATCGAGGCCCTTGACCTCTTCGACGCCAACATTGAGAAGCCCAACGCTTGGCCGCTTCAATTCAAACAGCGAACGCGACATGGCCGCACCCATGATCGAAAAATCAACGAGTTGCTGGGCATCGGCACCAATCGTCGCACCCACGTCAAGCACGATGCTTTCGCCCTTCAACGTGGGCCAAACACCGGCCAGTGCCGGCCGCTCGATATTGGCAAGCGTGCGCAGGCAAAACAGGGCCATCGCCATCAGGGCACCCGTATTGCCGGCAGAGACCGCAGCGTCCGCATGCCCGGCTTTGACCGCATCGATCGCCTGCCACATGGAGGATTTATAGCGCCCGCGACGCAGCGCCTGGCTCGGCTTTTCGTCCATGCCGATGGCAATCTCGCAAGCAACGAATTCGCAACTGGCTTCCAACTTGGGAAACTCATTCAGAGCCGAAAGACACTCTGTTTCATCGCCATAAATGACAAACTTGATATCGGGATAGCGCTCCAGAGCCTTTGCGGCCCCCGGAATGACAACGCGCGGACCGAAGTCGCCACCCATGGCGTCAAGAGATATTGTTACCACTCTTCTCTTTTCCTTTAGTCTCCGACCCCGGATTGCGGGCCAAAATAACGCTTTTCAGAGAAGCTACAACTGAATTCTGTCAGTTTCTCCGGGATTTACCCATTCCAGATCAAAATATGCAAATCCCACAAAGCAATGCTGTACGAAACGAAAGCCTGACAGATCAGTCCTTCTTCCACTCTTTTAACACTGCAAATGGCGACGGTTTTTTGTCAGTCGCATCATCGCTTTCAATGTGCGACTCAAATTCTGCACCCGGCGCCCGCGGATAGGGATCGATGGCAAGCGCCACGAATTCACTGACCGCGACACCGGCGTCGATCGCATCCCCGCTAAATGTCTCGGGAATATCGTCACCCTCCGGGTCCAGCACCATTTCGCCGCTTTCGTTGAAAACATGACGGGCAAGCCGTGAGCCTTCCGGCACATAGACCTGATCCACCGTTTCGCGGATTTCCGATTCGACCGGCGCCAGCGTGACAACGCATTTCTGCACAATTGTCGCGGCGACCTCACCCTTCAGGCGCACACCGTCCTTCTTCCAGCGCGCGATGTGAAGCTCGGCCTCCAGTTCCTTGACCGCTTCAACGTCCCAGATCAAGGCGAGACCTGCCCGCTCCGCCTCATTGGCCTTCAAGGTCACGGTGACCGGATTGGCCGAAACGTGGCCGACTTTCACCTTATAGGAAAACGGTGCGATTTCTTTGTTTGCCATGGCTCAAAGCCTTTCTTCTACTGCGCTTCAGGCAGAAGCGCCTCGCCGGTGGCGATCACATCCTCGCTGAGCGTCTTTAAATGTGTCTCCGCATGGATGGCATAGGCCGCGAGCTTGTCCATTGCCGGTGCAGCATCGTTTTGCGGATGAAAATTGCGCTTCAATGCTGCTGCTAGCAGTTCGCCGTCCTGCGCATCAAGTGCTTTCGAATAAGCTTCCAGCCGACCATAAAACATGGAGGCAAGCTTTTTCATCCGTTTGGGAACGCTGAGATCGCCCACGCCCAGCTCGCGAATCGAATGGTCGAGATCCTCAAAGAAGGCATCGACGATTTCCTGAGCGATCTCATGACCGCTCCGCGATCCTTCTGCGGTGCGCCGAAAATAAAGGATCAATGCAAGCGAAAGCATCTCGAAACGCCCCATGACCGTGTCGGGCACGTCCATGCTGGCATAAAATGCCGGCTGGCGCGCCCCCGCCGTCAAATTCGCATATTGCCGCTCAACGATAACGCGGTTGCTGTTTTTTTTGCCGAAGAGTCCGAAAAACATGAAAAAGCCCGAGTTCGATCTAATGAAAAGCAGCAAACGGCGGTTTCGCCTTGTTGCATGAAGGCTGAAGCTGGTTTACCGAGAACGTTGTGAATTGCAATGGCAAAGCATGCGCAATACCCCTGATTTAACCTTGTTGATCTTTTCAGCAGGCCTGAAATCAGACAAAAAAGCATGCCAACCATTGCCTAGATATTGAGGGAGGCACCCGTTGAATCAACGGATCGCTGCAAACCGGTCGAAATTTCTGCGCATCGCTGCACTGGGTGTGAGTCTGACGATGACGTCGCTTGCCATGACGTCCTGCCAGACCAGCGATGTTATCTATAACGGCTTCGTCGCCGACGACGAAACCCTGGCGCTCGCCCCGGTCGGTTCGAGCAAGGAGCAGGTGCTGTTGTCGCTGGGCACACCATCCGCCACAGCGACGTTCGACAACGAAGTTCTCTATTACGTTTCACAAAAGCGCACCCGCCCGGTCGCTTTCATGAAGCCGAAGCTGGTGGAGCAGACAGTGCTTGCCTATTACATCGGAAACGATGGAAACGTTGAGCGCATCGGCCACTATACGCTCCAGGACGGCAAGGTTTTCGACATGATTTCGAGAACCACGCCGACGGCGGGCAAGGATATGACCTTCCTCCAGCAGATTCTCTCCGGTGGACCGAGCAATGCCTCGATTGCCAACGCGCTGAGCGGCGGAACCTAGAGCCAGCCAAATCAGACGCGCAAATGGTTTGAGAAGGCCCGGCTTGTCGCCGGGCCTTCTGCCCTTCATGACTGGTAGATGATGAGGCCACCGTCTGCAGCGGCCTGAACGTCAACAACCGAGCTGAGTTCGACATTCTGTTTGGCGAGCGATTCCGCCAAGGCGTGGTTGGCACCGATCGCGGAGTGAATGGCTGCCACATGCTGCGTATCCGTCTTCAAATCAGACAGGTTTGCCCGCTCCTGATCAGTCAGATCGAAATCGCGCCGGATCTCGAAATTGCGGCCGTTGGAGCTCTCAATAGCGTTTTTGACGTCTGGCTGCAGCGCCTGATGTTGAGTTGCCATCGTTTGGGACATATCGGCAGACGCCGCATTGGCCTGAGCCGCAACGCCCATGACGCCGCCTGATGCGAGAAGTGTTGCAAGAGATGCTGCAAGAATACCATTAATCTTGTTGTTCATCGGATATCTCCATTATCTGAGGACCACGGGCCTGACACCCGGTCCATTGGAAAATTCCGCGCTACATCTCACCATGAGATGCAAGGAAGACGTGGAACCTGCAAAGGCGCTGAAGCCAGCACGACTGGAAGCGTCTTGCATGGATTGATGTAGGTGGGCGAAACACAAATTCAAACGGGATAAGCTATTTATTTCATTAAATAACTTTCACTTTTTATGCCATCATTCCACCAAGATTGCGGTAAATTTCGACAGCATTTCCAAAATCCAGTCAGCCCGTTTTGAACATCGTGAGCCCACAAAGCCGGAGGTTTAAGCATCGAGGTCACGCACGCGCGTTGGCGAAAATGCTTGCCAAGGCAGGCGGAGCGTGATTTTACCAGCGCACACGCCCACCTTCAGAACTTGACCGAGGATTCCATGGCCGCTCAGGACGCAAAACCGCACCTTCTCATCATCGAGGCCCGCTTCTATGATGACCTGTCGGATGCCCTGCTGGACGGTGCAACATCCGCCTTGGACGAAGCAGGCGCAACATACGAGATCGTGACCGTTCCCGGCGCGCTGGAAATCCCCGGCACCATCGCCATGGCCATGGATGGCGCAGATGCCGGCGGCACATTTTATGACGGCTATGTCGCGCTCGGCATGGTCATCCGCGGCGAAACCTATCACTTCGATATCGTTTCCAACGAATCGTCGCGCGCCCTGATGGACCTGACTGTCTCGGAATCCATTGCCATCGGCAACGGCATCATGACGGTAGAAAATGAGGCGCAGGCCTGGGCACGCGCCAGAAAAGACGAAAAGGACAAGGGCGGTTTTGCTGCACGCGCGGCATTGACCATGATCGCCTTGAAAAAGAAATTCGGCAGTTAACAACAATGACAAAAGACAAAAACGAATCGCCGGTGAAAACCGCCAACCAGCGCGGCGCAGCAAGGCTCGCAGCCGTGCAGGCGCTCTACCAGATGGATATTGCGGGTTCCGGCGTGCTCGACGTCGTCGCAGAATATGAAAACCACCGGCTCGGCCAGGAACTGGACGGCGAACAGTATTTGAAGGCGGACGCCTCCTGGTTCCGTTCCATCGTCTCGGGCGTGGTACGTGATCAGGTCAAACTTGACCCGGTTATTCGCGCAGCACTGCAGGACGACTGGCCGCTTTCGCGTCTTGACAGCACCGTGCGCGCCATTTTGCGCTCCGGCACATTCGAATTGATCGAGCGCAAGGACGTTCCCGTCGCCGTGATCGTCAATGAATATGTCGAGATCGCCCAGGCGTTTTTCGAAGATGAAGAGCCCAAGCTCGTGAATGCAGTTCTTGACCGCATCGCCAAGCAGGTTCGTGCAGACAAACACAAGAGATAAGTTCCTATAGATGGAGTGACGCATGGTCGCCGCACAACCCGATGCCATGGCAACGGCGCTATCGACTGCAAAACGCGATGTCAGGCTACTTGCGACAGCACAGGCATTTCTCGGCTCCATCGCACCCATTGCGATTTCGACAGGCGGTCTGGCAGGCTATCAGCTTCTAGCCGCCGACAAGTCGCTGGCAACCGCTCCGGTGACCGGTTTCAATATCGGGACTGCGCTTGGCGCGGTTCTGATCGCCCTGATCTCCTCTTATCTTGGGCTCCGCGGTCGTTTCATCTTCGGCACGGTTCTGTCCATGGCCGGCGGGGTGCTGGCGGCCATTGCGCTGTTGCGCGCCGACTTCTGGCTCTTTGCGCTCGGCCTTCTGTTTCTCGGCCTGTCAGCCGGTTTCGTGCAGAAGATCCGCTTTGCAGCCGCCGACCTTTCGCCATCCTTTTACAAGCCCAAGGCCATTTCATGGATATTGGGCGGCGGTATCGTTTCGGCCGTCGTTGGCCCGCAGGTCGTCATTCTGGCAAAAGACCTGTTGGAACCCGTAACCTTTGCAGGTTCGTTTCTGGCGATTATCCCTATTGCGCTCATTGGTGCAATCATCATGACGCTTGTCCACTTCAAGCCTCATGTTGATCATGCCGATGGCCAGGTGATCGCCCCTGCCCGTCCGCTGAGCGAAATCGTCGCCAACCAGCGTTTCATCACCGGCATGATTTGCGGCATCTCATCTTATGCGCTCATGTCCTTCCTGATGACAGGCGCGCCGCTCGCCATGGTGGTCGGCTGCGGCTATTCCTCGGACATCGCAACGCTGGGCATTCAATGGCACGTAATGGCGATGTTTGCGCCGAGCTTCGTAACGGGCCAGTTGATATCGCGCTTCGGCGTTGAAAAAATCGTTGCCGCCGGCATCGTGATTCTCATGGGCTGTGCCGCCATGGCCGCGGCCGGCATCGCGGTCTGGAACTTCTGGGGTGCGCTGGTTCTGCTTGGCGTCGGCTGGAACTTCGGTTTTATCGGCTCCACTGCCATTGTCAGCGCCAGCTACAAGCCCAATGAAGCCGACAAGGTGCAGGGATTCCACGATATCATCCTGTTCACCATCGTGGCCCTTTCCTCATTCGGGGCCGGCAAGATGTTCAACGCTTACGGCTGGTTTGCGATGAATCTCGTTGTCTGGCCGGTGGCCATCGTCTGCCTGATCCTTCTGTTCGCGCTGATGCGAAAGAATCCGGTAAAAGTTGGCTAACACCTTCGGCCGGTTGATCCAAAGCAACCCAATAACGGCCTGAGCCTCCTAAATTCCCGGTTATGCGGCTTTGGAAGGGCTTGACGATGTCGGTTCCTCCAAGCACTCTCACCGCGACGTCATGGGACGGCATGCCAATTCTGGCGTGCGTCTCAGGGTTCTCAATCGGGGACCGTGCGGTTGGGAGGCTGCACGGCTTAAGGAGGAAAGATACACATGACAATTCTATTTGGTGTTGTTTTATGCGGTCTGCTCTCGGTGGTTTACGCCATCTGGGCAACCCGGTCGGTGCTGGCTGCCGACCAGGGGACGGCGCGTATGCAGGAAATTGCAGGTTATATTCGTGAAGGCGCGCAGGCGTATCTCACCCGTCAGTACAGAACCATCGCCATCGTTGGCGTCATCGTTTTCATCGCAGCCTGGCTGCTGCTGTCCGTCGCAGCTGCAATCGGCTTCTTGATCGGCGCTGTTCTTTCGGGTGCCGCAGGCTTCATCGGCATGCATGTTTCCGTGCGCGCCAATGTGCGCACGGCGCAGGCGTCGTCGAAAAGCCTTGCAGGCGGTCTCGATATCGCGTTCAAATCCGGTGCGATCACCGGCATGCTGGTGGCAGGCCTCGCCCTTCTAGGTGTGGCCGTCTATTACTGGGTACTGACCGGCGGCATGGGCTATGAGAACGGATCACGCGAAGTGATCGACGCGCTTGTCGCACTCGGCTTCGGCGCATCGCTCATTTCCATTTTCGCGCGTCTCGGCGGCGGCATCTTCACCAAGGGCGCAGACGTGGGCGGCGATCTCGTCGGCAAGGTGGAAGCTGGTATCCCGGAAGACGATCCGCGCAATCCGGCCACCATTGCCGACAACGTGGGCGACAATGTCGGCGACTGCGCAGGCATGGCAGCTGACCTTTTCGAAACCTATGCGGTCTCGGTTGTGGCGACCATGGTTCTTGCCGCCATCTTCTTTGCCGGGGCAGACATTCTCGAAAGCGCCATGATCTATCCGCTCGCCATTTGCGCGGGCTCCATCATTACCTCGATCATCGGTACCTTCTTCGTCAAGCTCGGCCCCAGCGAAAACATCATGGGCGCGCTTTACAAAGGTCTTATCGTGACCGGTGTGCTTTCAATCCTGACATTGGGGGCGGCAACTTCTCTGACCATCGGCTGGGGACCGGTTGGCACCGTCAACGGCATGGAAGTCACCGGAACAAACCTGTTCATTTCCGGTATTGTCGGCCTCATCGTGACGGCACTGATCGTGGTGATCACTGAATATTACACCGGCACCGACAAACGTCCGGTGAACTCGATCAGCCAGGCTTCGGTGACCGGCCACGGCACCAACGTGATCCAGGGGCTTGCCGTTTCACTGGAATCGACCGCCCTGCCGGCAATCGTCATCGTTGGCGGTATCATTGCCACCTACCAGCTGGGCGGCCTGTTCGGCACCGGTATCGCGGTCACCGCCATGCTCGGTATCGCCGGCATGATCGTCGCACTTGATGCCTTCGGCCCGGTGACAGACAATGCCGGCGGCATTGCTGAAATGTCGGAACTTCCCGGTGACGTCCGCAAGGTAACAGACGCGCTCGATGCTGTCGGCAACACGACAAAGGCCGTCACAAAGGGCTACGCTATTGGCTCTGCCGGTCTCGGTGCATTGGTGCTCTTTGCGGCCTATTCCAACGACCTGCAGTATTTTGCCGCCAATGGCGACAAATATCCCTACTTTGCCAATATGGGTGACATCTCCTTCTCGCTCTCCAATCCTTACGTGGTTGCAGGCTTGATCTTCGGCGGTCTCATTCCCTACCTCTTTGGCGGTATTGCCATGACGGCTGTGGGACGTGCTGGCGGTGCAGTCGTTGAGGAAGTACGGCGTCAGTTCCGTGAAAAGCCCGGCATCATGCAGGGGACGGAAAAGCCCGATTATGGCCGTGCGGTGGACATGCTGACCAAGGCTGCCATCCGTGAGATGATCATCCCCTCGCTTCTACCGGTTCTGGCCCCCATCGTGGTCTATTTCGGTGTGCTGCTGATTTCCGGCGACAAGGCTTCGGCTTTCGCCGCACTCGGCGCTTCGCTTCTGGGTGTGATCGTGAACGGCCTCTTCGTCGCCATCTCGATGACGTCTGGCGGCGGTGCGTGGGACAACGCCAAGAAGTCCTTTGAAGACGGCTTCACCGACAAGGACGGCGTCAAACACCTGAAGGGCTCGGAAGCGCACAAGGCCTCCGTGACCGGCGATACCGTTGGCGACCCCTATAAGGATACGGCGGGCCCTGCTGTGAACCCGGCGATCAAGATCACCAACATCGTTGCACTTCTCCTGCTGGCCGTTCTTGCCGGCGTGGCCTGATCAGCTGGAAGCGAAAACACAAAAGCCCCCGGGAACTGTCGTTTCCGGGGGGCATTTCAATGACCAATTATCATTTATTGGATCAGGAAAATTCGGCCAGCCGCGCGGCATAGCGCGCCATTGTATCGACCTCGAAATTGACCCTGTCACCTGCCTTGCGATCGCCCCAGGTGGTCACTTCCAATGTATGGCGGATCAAGAGCACATCGAAATCGGCACCATTGACGGAGTTGACCGTCAGCGACGTTCCATCCAGAGCAACGGAGCCCTTTGGCGCAACGAACTTTTCAAAACCACTCGGCGCGCGCAGGCGGAAACGCACGGCATCGCCCTCCGGCTCGATGCTGAGTATCTCAGCGGTGCCGTCGACATGGCCGGACACCATGTGACCGCCAAGCTCGTCGCCGATTTTCAAGGACCGCTCCAGATTGACGCGACGCCCGGCTTGCCAGCTGCCGATGGTGGTGAGCCGCAGCGCCTCTTCCCAGGCTTCGACCTCAAACCAGCGCTCGTTCGAGCCCGGCTCAGGCAATGTCACCACCGTGAGGCATGTGCCGGAATGGGCGATGGAAGCGCCCATATCAATGGTTGCCGGATCATAATCGGTCGCAACACGCAAACGAATGCCCTGATCGAGCGGCGCGACGGACTGCACGGTTCCCACATCAGTGATTATGCCTGTAAACATGGAGCCTCAGTCCTCTCTTTCAAACTCTCTCAAGTGATCGACACCGATATCGCCTTCGCGCACCAGCCGAAAACCGGCGGGCATATGCTCCGGCGTGAGCGGCGCGGCAATGCCACCTTCGCCGACCACCTTCGAGCCCGTGAGCAGATATATGCGGTCGACAAGCTGATCTTCAAGGAGCGCGGTCGCAACGCGTGCGCCACCCTCCACAAGGACGGAATAAATGCCGCGTGTGGCAAGCGCCAGAAGCAGCTCTTCATTGTTTTTGGCATAGAGAACCTCTGCACCGGCATCCTGCAGAGCAAACGCCCGATCCTCATCCGCATCGGAATGCGCAACAACCAGCAGCGGCACGTCGTGTGCACTTTTTACCAGTTTGCTATCGAGCGAAATATCAAGCGCACGATCAAGAACGATGCGTATAGGCGAGCGGTGAAAGAGACCCGGAAGGCGGCAGGTCAATTCGGGATCATCAGCACGCACCGTGCCAAGACCAACGAGGATCGCATGGCTCTCGGCGCGCAACTGATGCACGAAGTCGCGGCTTTCCGGTCCAGTAATAAACACCTGCCCCTCACCGGGAAGACCAATCATCCCATCCTGCGACACGGCCATTTTCAGGGTAACATGCGCACGATCCTTGCGCTTGGCAGTCAGGTAAGCCGCCAATTCACGCTCTGCCTTATCAGCCAGGACGCCAGTATCAACAGCAATGCCCGCCTGCTTGAGGCGCTGAAGTCCCTGACCACTGACGCGCTTGTCCGGGTCTTCGATCGCTGCGACAACGCGCGCAATACCGGCTTCGATCAGCGCATCCGCACACGGTGGCGTCTTGCCGTGGTGCGAGCAGGGTTCGAGCGTAATATAGGCCGTTGCCCCGTGGGCCGCCTCACCCGCTTCTTCCAGGGCAATGGTTTCGGCATGCGGCCGCCCGCCCACGGCAGTCACACCCCGACCGACGATTTCGCCGTCTTTCACGATGATGCAGCCGACTGAAGGATTGTTTGCCGTCTGACCGAGATGGCTGTGCGACAGGTCCAGCGCTTTCGCCATGAAATTTTCATCGGCCAGCCTGGTCATGACATGAATTCACTCGTCTTTTGTAATGTCGCGCGCAATACGCGCGTTTACCTCTGAAATAACCTGCGAGAAATCTTCAATATGGGTGAAGTCGCGGTAGACCGAGGCATAACGGACAAAACCCACATCGTCCAGCGCCTTGAGCGCTTCAAGAACCTGAATGCCGAGCTCTTCGGAGGGAATTTCCGTCTCGCCGGAACTTTCCAGCCGCCGCACGATGCCCGAAACGGCACGCTCGATCCGGTCGCGATCAACCGGACGCTTGCGCAAGGCGATCTCGAAAGAACGAACCAGTTTGTCGCGGTCGAAGGGCACTTTGCGGCCGGTTTTCTTGACCACCATGAGCTCGCGCAGCTGCACGCGCTCGAATGTTGTGAAGCGGCCCGCGCAATCCGGGCATATGCGCCTCCGGCGGATGGCCGTATTGTCCTCCGCCGGACGGGAATCCTTCACCTGAGTATCTGGACTTCCGCAAAATGGGCACCGCATGCTGAGACCGCTCCGTATCCGTTACATATATGGATACATCGGGAAGCGTTCGGTCAAGCCGACAACCTTGTCGCGCACGCCAGCTTCAACAGTTGCATTGCCCTCATCGTCATTGGCCTGACGCAGACCGTCCAGAACCTCGATGATCAGCTTGCCGATTTCCTGGAATTCGGCTTCCTTGAACCCGCGTGTCGTGCCGGCTGGCGTGCCGAGGCGAACACCGGAGGTGACAAAGGGTTTTTCCGGATCAAACGGAATGCCGTTCTTGTTGCAGGTGATGTAGGCACGGCCGAGAGCAGCTTCCGCGCGCTTGCCGGTCGCATTCTTCTTGCGCAGGTCAACCAGCATCAGGTGGTTGTCTGTGCCGCCGGAAACGACATCCAGACCGCCATCAACGAGCGACTGGGCGAGCGCCTTGGCGTTCTTCACGACCTGTGCTGCATAGTCCTTGAATTCAGGCTTCAGTGCTTCTCCGAAGGCAACAGCCTTGCCGGCAATGACATGCATGAGCGGTCCGCCCTGCAGGCCGGGGAAGACGGCGGAATTGACCTTCTTGGCGATGTCCTCGTCATTGGTGAGGATCATGCCGCCGCGCGGACCACGCAGCGACTTGTGAGTCGTGGTCGTGGCAACGTGGCAATGCGGGAATGGCGACGGATGCTGGCCACCGGCAACGAGACCGGCAATGTGCGCCATATCGACCATGAGATAAGCACCGACAGAATCGGCAATCTCGCGGAAACGCTTCCAATCCCAGATGCGGGAATAGGCCGTGCCGCCGGCAATGATGAGCTTCGGCTTGTGCTTTTCAGCCTGCTCGGCCACGTAATCCATATCGAGAAGGTGATCGTCTTCACGCACGCCGTAGGATACGACGTTGAACCACTTGCCCGACATGTTGACCGGCGAACCATGGGTCAGGTGCCCCCCGGAGTTCAGATCGAGACCCATGAACGTGTCACCCGGCTGCAGAAGCGCCAGGAAAACGGCCTGGTTCATCTGCGAACCGGAATTCGGCTGAACGTTGGCGAAGTTCACGCCGAACAGCTTCTTGGCGCGCTCGATGGCGAGTTCTTCAGCAATATCAACAAACTGGCAGCCGCCATAATAACGCTTACCCGGATAGCCTTCTGCATATTTGTTGGTCATGATCGAACCCTGCGCTTCAAGCACAGCGCGGGAAACGATGTTTTCAGACGCAATCAACTCGATCTCGTGGCGCTGGCGGCCGAGTTCTTTCTCGATAGCGGAGAAGATTTCGGGATCGGTTTCAGCAAGCGTATTGGTGAAGAATCCGGGGGTAGCACTCATGTCTGTCTCTCTCATCCGTGAAGAAGGGATCCGGTGAAGGCCAAGCTCTTAAAGCCCCAAGCCTGGAAGAGCAAGACGCGATTGCGCCTCCGGCTGTGGAGCTTGCGGCATTTGAATTCAGTTCAGCACCGCAATCGAAAAATTGAGGACGGCGGCAAAGCTCACCCATGCCAGATAGGGAATGAAGAGCACGGATGCGATGCGCGCATAGGGCCAGGTCTGACGGATGAAGACGACAATCGAAAACCAGAGAAAGGCAATGACGACGAAAGCCGGCCACGGCGCATTGAGACCAAACCAGATCGGCGTCCAGAGCCAGTTCAGCACCATTTGCACGCACCAAACCCGCATCTGCGGGCTCTTCGAACCCAGAACCTTGTAAACACGCCATCCTGCAATAGCGATGAACACATAGATCACCGACCAGACAGGACCAAAAACCCAATTCGGCGGGTTGAATGGCGGTTTTTCAAGCGTTGCATACCATTCGCCGGGTCGAAAACTGGTGCCGATCAGAAAACCAACGCCCAACACCACAACCAGAAAAACAGCCAATACGGCCAGCGAACGCGATGTGCCAGAACCTGTCTTGGTCAATGTCTTCTCCCATCCTTATGCCGATAACCACTGCTGGTTAGAACGACCGAAGCCCCCTTTCGGTTCACCGTTTTTGCGTTTTCCGAAATATGGGTGCTACATCAGTCATCGTCATCAGCGTCATCATGCGCGGTGAGCATATGATCGGCCCACAGCTCCTTTCCGATTGGCGCGCCAATCTGGAAAGAAAACGACGTCACTTCCGACAAATCCTCATTCAGCCCGCAGCGGAACTTGAAATTATACCACTGCCCGCCACTGCGAAAGGCTGCACCATTGGCAATAAGCGCCCTGCCCTCAACATGCGTGTTGGCCATGGCATAGGCCACGAGCTGATCGGGCGCAAACGCTTTGTCTGCCGCCGCGATCTGTTCCATCCCCTCCACGTCGCAAAGCTGCTCCACACGCTCCGGCTCCGCCAGCGTGGCCAGCGCTGCCACAGCCCTGGCATTGATGGGCTTTTGCAGAACATCGCGAGCGAACAGTTTCGTCGCCGCCTGCATCTGGCTGCTTTGCGCGGGTGGCGCAGTCCTGGAGCCAGCATCCGGCAACGGAATTTTCGGAGGCGTTCGCAGGACATCCGGCGCAGACATTGGAGGCAGTTCAAACGGCCTTTCGGGAACCGAAGGCAACATGTTCACGCTGACGACATTTTCAGGCGGAGTGCCGGGTGCTTCAGGCTGCGGGATGAGGGCAAGGGCCGCTGCCAGCAGCAAAAGATGCAAGAAGATTGACACCAGCAAATCCGGCGCGAGCCGGCGCGCGCTTTGCGGCAAGACCAAAACCGGTTGGCGCGAGGAAGCGTTCATCACCTTACCACCAATAAAAAAGCCGCATGTCGAATGCGGCTTCTAAAGGGCAGTTTCATGGCACGGCTCAGTTTGCCGCTTGTTCCTGGTTCAACCCGGTCTGGAGCGCGAGCTGATCTGCACCGTCCATGGCATAGATATCGTCGCGGAACTGCACGACGTGGTCCTTGGCAGACCATGCCGTGATATATTTGAAGTAAACCGGCACCTCCTGCTCCAGTGGAACAGGTGTGTTCACGCCGCTCTTGATGACAGATTCGATTTGCGGGCGATCCCAACCGGGCGTGTCGCGCAGAAGCCAGGCCACAAGATCGCGAACATTCTGCACACGCACGCAACCGGAGGATTCAAAGCGCGCAAGCTTGTTGAACAGGCCTTGCTGCGGCGTGTCATGCATATATTCGCCGTTCGGATTGTGGAACTCGATCTTCGTCGAGGCCATGGCGTTGTTCTTGCCCGGGTCCTGACGGAACATCAGGTTCGGTGCCTTCTCGGCATTCCAGTCCACCGTTTCCGGTGCCACTTCATTGCCATTGCCGTCAAACAGACGGATATTGTTCTTCGCCAGATATTGCGGATCTTCACGCATCAGCGGAACGATATCCTTCTGGATGATCGAACGCGGAGCCGTCCAGTAAGGGTTCAGCGTCACCCTATAGATATTGGAGTCGATAATGTGTGTGGGTCGGCTCAAACGCCCAACGATTGCCGTATGGCGTTGCACAACGCGATCATTCTCAACCGCCTCGATATAGGCGGCCGGAATATTGACCATGACATAACGCTGGCCAAGGTCCGTCTTGATGTCCTGCAGACGCTCAAGGTTCTTTTCCAGCTGCATGAGGCGCACGTCGGCGGGAACATTCATCGCATCCAGCGTGAATTTGCCCATCAAACCATCCTGCGGCAGGCCGTGACGTGCCTGAAAACGCTTGACCGCGCCATCCACGAACGAGTCATAAACATCGGAAATGCCCGCAGAACGCGGCAAGTCACCGGAAATGATCAAACGCTGGCGCAGGCTGCGAACAGCCGGATCGGTCACACCGAGACGCAAGGCAACCGTTGGCAGCACCTGTGGCCAGCCGCCATTCAGAACAATCTGCCGGTAGGCATCAATAGCCATTTGAATATTGGGTACCGCATCCGACCCGAAAATGGGGTTGTTGGAGGCAACGGCGGACGCAGAACTGATAGCCTTCGCATCGAACTGATCATCCCAGCTGCCTCTGCGCGGAGCATTGATCACACTATCCAGCATTTCGTCTGCAAATGAAGGAGCAGCAAGCGCCCCGAGACCTCCAAAAGCTGCCGTTGTCAGAAACGCGCGACGGGAATATTTCATCGTGATGGACCTGCTTTGTCTGTGAAATCTGAATCGCTGAGCGACCACAATAGTGAATTAGCTTCCGGTGTCATAGCAATATGGCCAAAGCGTGTCGCCAATCCGGCTCTACAACTTCAAAAAACCGTGAGGCCGGCCACCTTGTGGTGACCAGCCATGAATAGTGCAAAAATGTTACTGTAGATTTTACAGACGGTAAAGGATCGTATCATTCCAGAAGCGATCGAGGCGCTGTAGAAGCTTGTTCATCTGCGAGAACTCGCTTTCGCCGATACCACCCACCTGTTCAATCGAACCAATGTGCCGGTTGTAGAGCGATGCGACCGTTTCGGCGATCTCGCGGCCTTCGTCTGTCAGGCTGATACGAACGGCGCGACGGTCGGAACGTGAGCGCGAATGGTTGATCAAACCGAGGTCGACCAGCTTCTTCACATTGTAGGACACGTTCGAACCGAGATAGTAGCCACGCGAGCGCAGCTCGCCTGCTGTCAGTTCCGAATTGCCGATGTTGAAGAGCAGCAATGCCTGGACGGCGTTGACGTCGGCGCGACCCTGGCGCTCGAACTCGTCCTTGACCACGTCGAGGAGACGGCGGTGCAGACGCTCGACCAGATGAAGCGATTCCATGTAAAGATCACGGATGGTGTCATCGACTGCGACTTCAGAAGACGCTTTGATGTTCTTTGTTATAGCGTTCATTTTTCTGCCTCACTGTTTTATGCGGCGGTTGTTTTTTCTTTTCCCGCCTTCGTATGAGACACTATCGAATGCATCTAAAATTCTATTTAAAATGCAGGCTTAACAAGACCTTACCCAATGCGTAACGGCAATCAGAGTGAATCAAGCGTTACCGCACGGTTTGCCACACGCCGCTGATACCAGATCACAGCAATGAAAATGACGAAGACGGCTGCGACTGTGAGATGCATGATAATCAAGAGGTCGTTACGCCCATAAATGAGATACCAGAACGCATGGATCAATGTCTCGTAACCGGCTGCCGCCGCCCACAGCACCACGCCCCAGGAAACCCCGCTCCAAAGGCCGAGCGCTGCCACGGGATAGAGGACAGCAAGGCAGGTCGCGACCGTCCGCCACTGACTGGACATCAGATCGAAGCGCATGGCGCCATTGTCCGTATAGCCGATCAGCATCGCCCAATAGTGAAGGCCGAAATAGAAGCACGACACAGCAACGAACCGCATGAAAACGGTAAACAGAAACTCGGTCGGTTTGGCTGATCTGAGCCAGATTGAATCATCTTTCATACGCGCCACAATAGGACGGCTGCGTCGTCGTGTCAGCCATTTTGAACGATTTGAGTGTTTGGTTCTCCATTGTCCCATGTTAATCAGCCAGCATCGTATCGAAACCGGAAGCCAGAAAATGACCGACAAGACCCATGCCGTTGATTTGATTACCGGCCACCGCCGCATGCGCCGCAACCGAAAGGCCGACTGGACGCGCCGGATGGTGCGGGAAAATGCGCTGACGGTGGACGATCTGATCTGGCCGGTTTTCGTGATTCCCGGCACCAACCGCATTGAACCGGTCGCCGCCATGCCCGGCGTCAACCGCATGACGGTCGACAAACTGGTGGAGGCCGCAAAGGAAGCCGCAGATCTCGGCATTCCAGCAATTGCCACCTTTCCCAATATCGAAATGGATCTGCGCGACGAGACAGGCTCCAATATCCTGCTTGCCGAGAACCTGATCAATCAGGCAACCGCTGCAGTCAAGAAAGCCGTTCCCGACATCGGGATGATCACTGACGTGGCGCTCGACCCGTTCACCAGCCACGGCCATGACGGCATCTTGCGCGACGGCGTGATCGTGAACGACGAAACCGTGGATCTGGTCACCCGCGCTGCTGTGATGCAGGCCGATGCCGGTGCCGATATCATCGCGCCGTCCGAAATGATGGATGGCCGCATCGGCGCAATCCGCCAGGCGCTTGATGCAGCCGGTCACCAGAATGTCGGCATCATGAGCTACGCCACGAAATTTGCATCCGGCCACTACGGCCCCTACCGCGAAGCCATTTCCACCGGCGGGCTGCTCAAGGGCGACAAGAAGACCTATTATGTCGATCCGGCCAACGGCACCGAGGCCGTGCGTGATGCAGCGCTCGATGTCGAAGAAGGTGCCGACATGCTGATGGTCAAACCCGGCCTGCCCTATCTCGATATCTGCTGGCGCCTGAAGGAAGCCTTTGGACTTCCGGTTTTTGCCTATCAGGTCTCCGGCGAATACGCGATGGTGAAGGCGGCTGCCGCCAATGGCTGGATCGATGGCGAAAAGGTCATGATGGAACAGCTGCTCTGTTTCAAGCGCGCCGGCTGTGACGGTATTCTGTCCTATTTTGCCATGGATGTCGCAAGACTGCTTGCCAAATCATAAGCCCATTGAAGTAGGCGCAAGACCGCACCATATGTTTTGCAAGATAAAGGAGCAAAACTATGGACAACATGAATGGAACCGCAGTGATGGAAGATAGCCGCGCATATGATGGCGTGCTTTTCCGGCGCGGCATTGCATTCATTGCTGACTATATCGCGGTGGCACTTCTGTGCATACCGGCGGTCGTTGTGGTCTTCTTCCTGGGGATCATAACGCTCGGCATCGGCTGGTTCCTTTACCCGATACTCTTCTTTGTGGTCGCAGGGCTCTATTTCGGCCTTTCGGTTTCCGGGCCGTTTCAGGCAACCCCTGGAATGCGCGCCATGGGCCTGAAAATGCAGCGCACGGATGGCGGACACATCGACTTTCTGACCGCGGTCGTCCATCTCGTCCTGTTCTGGATTTTGAACGCCATCGTGACACCGCTCATCCTGCTGGTGGGGCTGTTCACCAATAAAAGCCGGCTTCTGCACGACTTTGCGCTTGGCACGGAAGTCGTCAACGTGCGCTACTATTGAGCCTCAGCCGAAAACGGACCATCCGGTTTTCTTGGCAAAGAGCTCCAGCGCACGTGTGCCGGCTGCCGAATTTCCGATCTCGTTGAGGCCCGGCGACCATACCGCAATGGACGCCTTGCCGGGTGCCACCGCCATGATCCCGCCGCCCACGCCGCTTTTGCCCGGCAGACCGACCCGGAACGCAAAATCACCGCTGGCGTCATAATGCCCGCAGGTGAGCATCAAAGCATTGATGCGCCGCGCGCGCTCGGCACTCACGATCCGCGGGCCGTTGCCTGGAAGTTTGCCGCCATTGGCCAGAAACTGCCCGGCCCAGGCGAGTTGCAGGCATGACATGGCAATCGAGCACTGGTGAAAATAGACCCCAAGCGTTTTCTCGACCGGATTGGTGATGTTGCCGTAGCCGCGCATATAGTTGGCAAGGGCGGCATTGCGAAAGCCGGTGGCCTGTTCGGAACGCGCCACATCCTCGTCCATGTAAACCGTGTCGTCCTGCGATATGTAACGCATGAATTGCAGAATTTCGCCCAATGTCTCGCGCGGCTGGTGACCGGCAAGCAGGACATCGGCGGTTACAATTGCTCCGGCATTGATGAAAGGGTTACGGGGAATTCCGTGCTCGTGTTCGAGCTGGACAATCGAATTGAAGGGATCGCCCGAGGGCTCGCGACCGACGCGCTTCCAAAGCCCGGACCCAACGCGTCCAAGCGCAAGCGTCAGCGTGAAGACCTTGGAGACACTCTGAATGGAAAAAGGTTCCAGGGCATCACCTGCAAAGGCTGTTTCGCCATCAGTGGTGACAACGGCAATCCCGAATTTATCCAGAGGAACACGCGCCAGGGCGGGAATATAGTCAGCGACCTTGCCCTCTCCAAAATGGGGCCGCATTTCCTCATAAACATCCTGCACGATCGCACTGATCGACATGCACCTCTCCATGTTGCAATGCAAAAATTATGGCAGAGTCTCACTGCAAATGTCGAGAGCTCGCAGTTCGAACTCAGGACTTTGCGTCAAGCGCAGCTTCCACCGCGTCCAATTCATGCTTGATGTTCCAGCGATCATGATACCACAGCCATTGGCCGGGATATTCGCGCACCCAGCTTTCCACCTTGTCATTGAGCATCTGCGTCAGACGGTGCACATCAAGACTGCCATCGTCCTTGCGCGGCACTTCAACTGCCGGCTCCATCTCCAACTTGAAGCGACCACCGGGAAGACGCACGCAGCGCGCTGGAAAGATATCGCAATTGAACTGCCGAACGAGCTTCGGCACCAGCGGATTGGTTTTGACCGGCAGTCCGAAAAAGGTCGTATCGAGCCCTTTGTGAAACTTCTGATCCACGAGCACGCCAACCCCAAGGCCTTTTTCCAGTTGACGCGCTAGCGCAAAGCCCGAACCTGCATGGGAAGGGACGAGATTGCCCATCTTCCGCGCGCGCAGGTCATGGATTTTTTCGGCGATGTAAGGGTTGTTCGGCGGACGAAAGAGCGCCGTTACATCAAGACCGTAGGCCGCACCCGCAACCGGCAGAAGCTCGAAATTGCCCGTATGGCCGGTAAAGACGATGAACGGCCGCGGATTTTCGAGAAGGTCCTTGAAAATCGGAATCCCTGAGACTTCGATGCGCCCCGCATTGGGATTGTTCACGTCAAAATCGAACAACGTGTCGAGATAAACATATTCGGCGGCCATGCGGCCCATCGCGCCCCAGGCGTCCGAGGCGATTTCTGCAAGTTCCTGCCCGCTCTTTTCAGGAAAAGCGCGCCGCAGGTTGATCATCATCAGGCGCTGGCGCTTGAGCTTCGGCCCGATAAAGCGCGCAAAACGATCCATGAAATTCATGGCCCACCGCGCAGGCAGCAACTTGAGAAACGCCATGAAGAAAAAGACGAGATACGCCCAGATCAATTGCTGACGCTTGCGCGTCTCCATGATGAGACGCAGAAGACCTGCCTTCATCAAATCAGTCCATCTTCAGAACGATTTTGCCGAAGATGGAACGCGATTCCATTCGTTCCAGCGCACGCCTGATATCATCAAACGTCACCTCGGTATCAATCACGGGATGAACGAGGCCGCGGCCCATCTTCTGCATGGCATTGGCCATGTTTTCCATGCGGCAGCCGAACGAACCGAGCAGCTTGAGCTGTTGCTGGAACAGCATCATCAGGTTCACGTCGGTAGAAACACCGGATGTGGAACCGCAGGTGACCAGACGTCCGCCGCGCTTAAGGCAGAGCATGGAACCGGCCCAGGTGTCCTTGCCGACATGTTCGAACACAACGTCGACACCTTTTTTCTTGGTGATCTTGCGAACCACACCTTCAAAGCGGTCCTTGCGGTAATTGATCACATGATCGGCACCAAGCGCCTTGGACTTCTCGATTTTATCGTCGGAACCGACAGTGGTAATCACCGTGCAGCCGATCTTCTTGGCGATCTGAATGGCCGCCGAACCAATGCCCGATCCACCAGCATGGACAAGAATCGTCTCGCCCGGCTCCAGCTTGGCATTGTCGAAAAGCATATGCTCAACAGTGCCGAAGGTAATGGGGGCAAGGGCTGCACCAATCGCATCCACACCGGGCGGAGCCGGAATGAGATTGCGCGCTGGCATATTGACCTTTTCCTGGGCAAAGCCGTCGAGGTGGAAGCCGTGCACGCCGCCCACATGTTCGCAAAGATTGTCGCGCCCCTCCTGGCACGGCTTACAGAGGCCGCAGGTACGTGCGCCAAAAATGGCAACCAGCTGACCGGGCAAGACATTTGAAACACCAGGACCAATGGCTTCCACAACGCCGGAAGCCTCTGCACCGATGGTGAGCGGCATCTTGCGCTTGGCAAAGGCCATACCGCGCCAGCCCCACACATCGATATGGTTCAGTGCAACCGCCTTGACCCTCAATGTCACTTCACCGGGACCAGGTGCGTCCGGCTCAGGAATGTCGACAGCCTCAAGCTTGCGATCTTCGATCAGTTGCAATGCGCGCATGCGAGTTTACTCCGCCAAAATGTTCTTCTTGTTTCTGGCGCTGCTCTAGACCGGTTCTGCCGCAAGCACAAGGCTTGCATTCTGACCACCGAAGCCGAATGAGTTCGAAAGAACGGCTTTCACCGTCTTCTCGCGCTTCGCGTTCGGCACGACATCAAGCTCGATGGCCGGGTCCGGATTGTTGTAGTTGATGGTCGGCGGCAGCGTTCCCGTCAAGATCGTCTGAAGCGAGAAAACGGCTTCGACAGCACCTGCTGCCGTCAGCGTGTGACCGATCATCGACTTGTTGGACGAAACCGGGATCGACTTCAGAGCATCGGCAAAGACGGCATGCATGGAGCCATATTCCATCTTGTCGTTTTCCGGCGTCGATGTGCCATGCGCATTGATGTAATCAATGCCGCTCTCGTCGAGGCCGGCATCGGAAAGCGCCGCCCTGATCGTCGCGATAGCAGGCCCGCCATCGGGCGAAGAGCGCGTGCGATGGAAGGAATCCGCTTTTTCACCGCAGCCCTGAACAATGCCATAAACCTTGGCGCCGCGCGCAATGGCAGCATCGAGCGATTCCAGAACAAGCGTTGCAGCCCCTTCAGCGATCACGAACCCGTCACGATCCTTGCTGAACGGCTTTGAGGCCTTTTCAGGCGGATCGTTCTGTGTGGAAAGCGCTGACAAGAGCGAGAAGCGGATCAGCGCTTCGGCACTCAGCGAGCCATCGGTTGCAACGGTCAGTGCACGGTCGGTACGGCCCTGGCGGATCGCCTCGACACCAAGCTGAATGGCTGTTGCACCCGATGCACAAGCTGTCGATAGCGTGACAGGCAGACCGCGTGTGCCGAACTTGTCGGCCAGACGCTCCGAAATTGAGCCAAACAAGACGGCTTCATGGAAAGCCGGATCAGGCCGCTCACGCATCGCCGCAAGATAGCGGGTGTAAATATCGTCTTCCGCAGCCTTCGGCCCTGAACGGTCGGCAAGCTCGAAGCGCGCCAGCCACTCGGCTTCGACAGGCGGTGCCGCCAGAAAGAGCGGCCCACCGAAATCACCGGAAAGCCCCGCATGCGCCAAAGCTTCGAGCGTCGTTTCGCGCGCGAAAGCGTAAGACCGTTCCACTGCATTCGGCACCGGAATGTCGATGAAATCAACAGTGCCGGCAATACGCGTGGAGAGCGAATTCACCGGGAAGCGGGTGATGTTGTGAATTCCCGAAACACCGCTGGTCAGCGCTTTCCAGTTGTCGTCCAGCCCCTGCCCGAGAGACGTGATAACGCCCATGCCGGTGACGGCGACAATGGGACGGCCAAGATGATCGCGATAGGATGAACTCATGTTCGCCTCCCTCAATTGTACTGCGTGAGGTAGGCAATCCCCTCACCGCGCTGATGCCCGACCGTGGTTACAACCGCATTCTTGACCGGCTCGTTCATGGCCGCTTCATTGTCGGCGTCCAGCGGCACCACCTTTGCGCCCTTGCCGAGCGCCAGTGCGGCAAGCGCAAGACCGGCAGGAAACTGCGCTTCCATTCCATGGCCCAGAGCGCCACCAAACCCGCGAAGGGCAGCATTGGGGAAACGCTTTTCAATCCAGCTTTTTTCACGCCCTGTAAGACCATGCATGCCGGTGGCACCAGAAAAGACCAGTGCAGTCTCCAGCCCTTCAGCCATACGGTCCAGACGGCTCTCCATCTTGCCGTCGTCACGCGTGCCGCGGTCGCCCTCGACATTTTCAAGCACTGCATAAATGGAAGCGCCACGCGCTTCTGCGTGCGCACGCGATTCCAGAACCAGAAATGCGCCAAGCGAGCCGAGCATCATCCCGCCGCCGGCATTCGGATCACGCGACCAGAGCGGCGTCCAGCCACCGGTGGCATGGCAATTGCTGCCTTCCACCTGCAAGAGAATGTCAGGGCGTTCCGCATTCAGCGCACCACCAACCAATGCGTGGGTGGATTCGCCAGCACGAATGCGGGCGGCAGCCGTTTCAACGGCCGAAACACCTGCTCCCTCTTCGCCCATGAAGGTGCGCGACGAACCGGTCACCTTGTGAACAATCGAAATATTGCCGGCAAGCAGATTGGACAACTGCGCAAGAAAAAGCGTCGGGCGAAGCTCGGTAGTGAGCTTCTCGTTCAGAAGCTCTTCGCGGTCGTTGCGGGTAAGCGCCTCGTCGGCAATCATGGAATCGACGTGAATATCGCGCTCGCCACCACTGGCAGCAACGATCATATCCATCGTCGAGCAAAGCTCGGCATTGTCTTTCATGCCGGCATCATCAAGTGCGAGACCGGCGGCAAATACGCCGAGACGCTGCCAGTTTTCCATCTGCCGCTGATCACCGCGTTTGGGAATCTGGGCAGACCAGTCGATTTCAGGCAGCGGATGAACAGGATACGGTGCAAAACGCTCTGTCTCCACACGCACGGTGGGCGCCGTGGTGGAAAACAGCGCTTCTTCGTGCGCCTCGCGCCCGACACCCAGGCAGGAAACGATGCCAACGCCGGTAATTACGACATCACTGGATGAATTTGCCATCTCTACTCCCCCTCAGGCTTCTGTACCCATCGCCTTGAACAGGCCGAGTTCTTTTGCGCGGTTGCGGACGATATCGCCAAGCGGCACCTGATCAAAGGGCATTGTGCGCAATTTCAGCTGCGCATCGCAAACCTTTTTGCCGTTCGAAGTGATCTTGGCCTTTGTCACTGCAAAGCCAGAACCTTCATGCTCCAGAAAGGCTTCTATCTCCAGCGGCTGGTTCGGCTCCACGAATGTGCGCATCTTGGCACCATCCACAGACATCAGAAACGGCATTGCGGCAAAATCGGTAACACCGAGAACCAGGAATCCGGACGCCTGCGCCATCGTTTCTATCAGAAGCACACCCGGAACCAAAGGCATGCCGGGAAAATGCCCCTCGAAAACAGGACTTTTTTGGGGAACGGTTGATCGTGCTGTGAGTGTCAGTGCGTCGCGGTTAAAACCGGTGACCTCATCGATCATCTGGAAATATTCAAGCAGCATGGGAAAGCGCCTGCATCAAAAAAGAAGGCATGCGGTTAATTCCGCATGCCCGTGTCACCAAGTCAGGAAAGTGTCAGCCCTTGGCTGCGCGCAACTCGTCAATCTTGGCGCAGAGGTTTTTCATGACGAAATATTCTTCCGTCGAAGCCTTGCCGTCATTGACTTCCTGGGTCCACTGCTCAAGCGGGATCTTGATACCGAATTCCTTGTCGATCGCAAAAACGATATCGAGGAAGTCAAGGCTATCGATACCCAGATCATCGATTGTGTGGCTTTCCGGCGTAATGGTGTCGCGGTCGATTTCACTGGTTTCTGCAATGATATCGGCGACCTTATTGAATGTGTCTGTCACGCACATACCTCTTCTAACATTCTTTAAATTGGAGCGACCTATAGTCAAATCGCTACAAAAAGCCAATGCCTTTGTCTCTATATGTTTGGCCTTTGTGACCAAATAGCTGCAGATTCCTGCAGCGGGAACGCACATTGAAACATGCGCGAGAAATAGATAGGCACGCCAAGCGGTTTTTCAACGCGACTCAGACAGCAATCGAATGGCGTCCCTTGCCGTTGGAAAGATAGGCATCGAACGTTGCCGCAATGGTCCGCGCGAAAGGTTTTCCATGCTCGGTGATGACGCATTCATCATCGCGGATTTCGACCAGATTGTCATCGTTGGCAACAGCGAACTGGCGCGCCTCTGAACGGATCGCGGAGGCAAGCGCACCGAAGCGCTTGTCGAGATCAGCAAAAGACAGGCGAAAATCGCACATGATGCGCTCGATCACATAGGCTCGCATCACATCGTCGCTGGAAAGCGCAATCCCGCGCACCGCGGCCAATCCACTTTCTTCCGTCATGCGTTGATATTCACCGGTTGCGGTCATGTTCTGCACATAGCCTTGCGGAAACTGACCAATGGACGAGGCACCGAGCCCAATCAAGGCATCGGCTGCATCATCGGTATAGCCTTGGAAATTGCGCCGCATACGCCCTTCCCGCGCTGCAACCGCCAGACTGTCGTCCGGCTTTGCAAAATGATCAATCCCGATCGTCTGATAGCCCGCCTCCTGCAAGAGACGCGCAGCAAGACGGGCCTGCTCAAAGCGCATACTGACATCCGGCAGCGCAGCTTCGGGAATCATCGTTTGGTGCTTTTTCATCCACGGAACATGCGCATAGCCGAAGAGCGCAATGCGGTCGGGATCAAGCGAGGTGATCTGCGAAACCGTATTTTCGAGCGTTTCCAGCGTCTGATAAGGAAGGCCGTATAGCAGGTCGCAATTGACCGAATGAACGCCGCGCGCCCTCACCGCCTCGACAACCGAACGGGTATGATCAAAGGTCTGTATGCGATTGATCGTCTTCTGCACCTTGGGATCAAAATCCTGCACGCCAAGGCTCGCGCGCGTCATGCCGATTTCCGCCAATGCGTCATAGCGGGCATCATCCATGTCGTTTGGATCCATTTCCACACTGATTTTCGCATCCTTCTGGAAAGAAAAATGGGACTTCAGGTGATCCCCCAGCCGAATGATGTCTTCCGGTGTCATCATGGTTGGCGATCCACCGCCGAAATGCAGCGCGGAGACAGTCACTCCCTCGCGCAGCCGACTTGAAACCGCCTCAATTTCGCGAAATAGAGCCTCAATATACGTGGCGACGGGCTCGTATTTCAGCGTGTGCTTGGTGTGACAGGCACAAAACCAGCAGAGTCTGTCGCAATATGGAACATGAATGTAGAGCGAAACGCTGGCTCCCTGCGACAGTTCAGCCAACCACTGGCCGTATTCACCATTTCCGATTGCAACATCAAAGTGTGGTGCGGTAGGATAACTGGTGTAACGGGGCACTGGGGCGGAATATTTCCCAACAAGACTTTTGTGCATGTAAATTCTCCTTGGGAGCGTTTTATGACACAAAAGCCTGGAAGAATTTGATCCTGATCAATTCCAAGCGCAGGCGATCCTGTACAACTCAGAAATGACGATTGCCAAATTTCTGTGGCCTGTCATTTTCTGATGCAAAGCGCCATCAACGTGGCCGGGAGAAAATGGATCAAATGACCATACCGAACAAAATGACCGTAGCAAATGACATGCAGGCAAATCGTCTGGACATTCATAATTCGGACATTCCCGCGCTTTGCCGCTCCTGCGAGGCCCGCCACGGCGGCGTTTGCGGCGCCTTGAACGTGGATCAGCTCATCGAACTGAACAAGCACTCCAAACGCCGCAGAATCAAGGCGGGCAGCGAAATTGTCGGACAGGGCGAAGCCACCACCTCTTATTCGAATGTGCTGAATGGCGTTGTAAAACTGTCCAAGATGATGGCGGACGGCCGCCAGCAGATCGTCGGCCTGCAATTTGCGCCAGATTTCTTGGGCCGCCCTTTCCTGAGCGAAAGCCAGATCAGCGCGGAAGCAGCCGTCGACACCGAACTGTGTTCGATCCCGAAAGGCGTGATCGACCGGATGATTACCGAATCACCCGGTCTCGAGCACAAGTTGCATCAGCAGGCGCTGAAAGAACTCGATGAGGCACGCGACTGGATGCTGACGCTTGGCCGCAAGACGGCGCGCGAAAAGGTCGCAAGTTTCCTCTACCTCATCGTTTCCAACATCAACCCTGAGGAAGAGGAAAGCTTCAGCTTCGATCTCCCGCTCACACGCGCCGATATTGCCGACTTCCTGGGCCTGACAATTGAAACCGTCAGCCGGCAGATGACGAAGCTGCGCCGTGACGGCGTGATCACGATTGAGAACAACCGGCATTTGACCTGCCACAGTCTCGATCGCCTGCGCGATGCTGCCGATATCGACTAAGAAAGTCAGAGACCTCCACCCGAGTGGTAGTTTAATGCTATGCAACAAACGCCCGGAAAAACCGGGCGTTTTGCTGTCAGAATGGCAAACGACTATTCCCGGATAATAATCTTGGTCTGTTTCAGTCCGTTTTGCTCGGCGAGACTGAAGAGCGTCGCCGCATTCTTCGGGTCGAGACGAACGCAGCCATGTGAGGCCGGACTGCCAAGCCGCTTCAAATCAGTGGTGCCGTGCACGGCATAACCGCCGTGGAAAAACAGCGAATAGGGCATGGGCGCATTGTTGTATTTGCGCGAGCGATGGTTTTTGGAAAGCCACTTCACCGTGTATTGGCCGGTCGGCGTGTGATAGCCCTTGCGTGCCGTTGACACTTTCCACTTGTACTGGCGAAAGCCGTTTTTGTAGACCGTCATTGTCTGATCGGAAATATCGATCTGGGCAGTGATATTGGCGGCATTGGCAGACGCTGCCGACACCCCGAGAGCAATGGCGGCCGCAGCCACAAGTACCAGTTTACGCATTCTTCCCTCCGGAAAACACTTGTTCAGTCCCACTTGTGTGAATGGTGCAATACACCAAACTGGTTTCATGACGTTTAATCAGCACGTAAAAACGTCACAAAACCGCCGCATTTACGCCAGTTTCCCCGAATCCGACTAAAAATCAACCACAAGAATTCACAAGAGCGTGATCAGCGCCAGCACGCCGGCTGCAATGGAAAGGATGCTGCAAGCGCCGCCGAACACCCTTAATCCCGAACGGATATCCCCCGGGGAGGCTCCATCGCGGCCTTCAGCATTGATAAAGGGCTCATCGACCCTCTCGCCGCCATAGATGCGCGGACCGGCAAGACGAATACCAAGCGCTCCGGCCATGGCACCTTCCGGCGAGCCCGCATTCGGCGAACGGTGGATGCGGTGATCGCGCAACGCCGTTAGCAGCGATGCCATAGCGCCCTTCCCGGTCGTGAGTGCCCCAAAGGCGATGGCGAGGATGGAAAGACGGGCGGGCAGCCAGTTTGCAAGATCATCGAGCCGCGCAGAGGCCCAGCCGAAATGGAGATATTTGTCGTTTCTGTGGCCGATCATGGAATCGGCGGTGTTCAGCATCTTGTAGGCCAAAAGCCCCGGCAGGCCGAGCACGACATACCAGAATACCGGCGCTGCAATACCGTCAGAGAAATTCTCCGCAAGGCTTTCTATCGCCGCGCGGCTGACGGCCGCTTCGTCGAGCACGTTCGGATCGCGCCCGACGATCATGGACACGGCCCGGCGGCCCGCCTCCAGGCCTTCATCCTCAAGCGCATCGGCAACGGCGCGGACATGATCAGCAAGGCTCTTTTGCGCCAAAAACACCGAAACAACGATGGCTTCAAGCACGAGCCCCAGAAGCCCGAGTGTCCAGAATAATGACCCGAGGGCGTAGCCGACAAGAAACGCACTCGTCAGGGCAAGAACGATCGAGATGGCCCCAGCCAGCTTCAGCTTCTGGGGCGTATTGCCCTTGATGTTCAAGTGGTGATCGAAAAAGTCGATCACCTTTCCAAACGCCACGACCGGATGTGGCAAACGCGACCACAGCCAATGCGGATCGCCGATCACGCGGTCGATCATCAAAGCCAGAAAAAGGCAGGTGAAGCGAAATGCAAACATGATCAGCCAAACGCCTTCAACGCGGACAGAAGGCGCAGGCCGTCCTCATCCCGTGCAAACAGACCGACACGCAGCCAATCCGGACGATAGTCGAATGCACGCGTCAAAATCCCCTCACCCGCCAGGTGTTCGAAAACAGCCCTTGCATCTTGGCAGCCAATAAGCGCAAAGAGGTCCGTTCCGCCAATGACAGGAAAACCGGCCTCTTCCAGAACCGTTTCCAGCGCAGCCCGCCTTTCCCTGATGGTCAGACGCAGCTGTTCATGGTCCTGCCGCATCAGCGCATCGGCAATAACAAGCGCCGGGCCGGAAACCGGCCAGGGCCCCAAAATGCGTTCAATTGCGGGGCCGTGTTCATCACCGGAAATTGCAAAGGCCAGACGCAAACCCGCATAGCCGAAGAATTTGCCGAAAGAGCGCAGAACCACCAGATTGGAGAAACGCTCCGTTGCACGGGCCATACTCAACGCCGGCTCCAGATCGGCGAACGCCTCATCGACAACCAGGATCGTGCCCGTTTCAGACAGCCGTTCACAAAGGCGGAGCAGTTCGTCCCGCGAAAAGACTCGCCCGTCAGGATTATTGGGGTTCACGATCACGGCAAGACCATGCGCCGGCGATATGGCGTCCGCCACGCTGACAAAATCGACCGCAAAACCGCTATCGGCAAAAACCTGCTGATACTCGCCATAAGTCGGCGCCAAAACCGCAATCCGTCGGTTGACATCAGCACGGTTCGCCAAGGCCCGAATGAGCATCTGCGTCCCGCCCGCTGCAATCGGCAATATAGCGCCCGAACCATAATAGCGCGCCGCAGTGTGACGCGCCGCTGCGATCAGATCACTATCGGGCAGTCGCTGCCAGACGGAAGCAGGGATGTCCGGAAGCGGCGGCGCACAAGGATTGATCCCCGTCGAAAGATCGAGCCATTCCTCGACCGGACGACCGTAACGCGCAGCCGCCGCATCGATGCCACCGCCGTGAAAGACGCCCGAACCGGTCATTCAACACTCCCGGCAATGTCGACGAGATGCATATAGGAGCCGGCAACCTTGCCCAGGCGCAGACCGCATGTTCCAAGCGACGTTCCCACCGCATCGCGCGCCGTAAACAGAGGCTCGCCAGGACCTTCTGCGACCACAGTGGAATAATGAAACTCATGCGCCGTCATCGTTTCAGCAAAGAAGGAATGCGAAACCGGCTCGACAACGCGGTAACCGAGATGACGCTTGCGCTCCGCAAATGTCGTGATCACCGGCAGAAGACCAAGCATGGCATGGCGCGTGCCATCGGCGGAAATCAGCCCTTCCCCCAGCACCATATAGCCCCCGCACTCGCCATAGATGCGGGTATTGTGCTCGTGAGCGGCCAGCATGCCTGCCTTGAAATGACTGGCAGCGGCAAGACGGCCCGCATGAAGCTCAGGGTAACCGCCCGGAAGATAAATCGCATCGGCCTGTTCATCAGGGCCGTGATCGCTGAGCGGCGAGAAAAAGGTGATTTCAGCGCCGGCATTCCGCCAGCCTCGCAGGAGATGCTCATAGGAAAAGGCGAAGGCAAGATCCCGCGCAACGGCAATGCGATTGCCAAGCGGTGGAATTGAAGACACGGCATCACCTGTCTTGAACGCGTGACGTTCACCGGCAAGGCCAAGCAGCGCATCCATATCCACCGAAAGCTCGACAAGGTCTGCGGCATGTTCGATAAACCGCTCAAGACCGGCGTGTTCGCCCGCCTGAACAAGCCCCAGATGCCGCTCCGGCAGCTGCATGGCGGGATCGCTGACCACCGCGCCAAAGACGCGAATACCGGCTGCATCGAGCGCCGAACGCAACATGGCCTCATGGCGTTCGCTGCCGACCCGGTTCAGGATCACGCCGGCGACGTTGATATCGGGCCTGTGGATCATGAACCCGCGCACGAGAGCCGCCACAGAATGCGACATACGCGCGCAATCAACGACGAGGATGATATTCAGACCCAGAAGTGCCGCCAGATCGGCCGGCGAACCCGAACCATCCGCTGCAGCATCATAAAGACCCATCATCGCTTCCACGATGAGCGGCCTGTCCTTGGCGTGCTGAGCCGCCTGCACGCGCAAGAATTCAGGGCGCATGGCCCATGGGTCGAAATTGAGGCAGGCGGTTCCAGATGCCGCAGCATGAAAGGCCGGGTCGATATAGTCCGGCCCCGCCTTGCCGGGGGCCGCCTCAATGCCGAGACGGCGAAGCGCACGCAAGAGCCCGAGTGTCAGGGAAGTTTTGCCCGACCCCGACGAGGGCGCGGCAATCAGGAGCCCGCTCATTCCGCTGCCTTCACTGCCTCTGAAATCAGCCCGTCAAGGGTCAGCTCGCGACCGGCCAGCGCACCTTGCCAGTCCATGGCCTTTCGGAAACGCACGACCTCGCCGACGACAACGATGGCCGGCGGTTCAATTCCCGACGCGGCAACATCGGCTTCGGCCTGGGAAAGTGTTGTTTCGAGAACAGTCTGCTTTGAAGTTGCGGCATTACAGACAAAGGCCACCGGCTCATCCGGCGAGCGGCCCGCCGCAATCAAATTGGCACTGATCTGCGCAATGTGCTTCATCGCCATATACATGACGAGAACCGGCGAGCCCTTCCCAAGCGCCTCCCAATTGATGCGGTCTGGAATGATGCCTGACGAATCATGACCGGTGAGAAAGGTTACCGCATGATTGACCTCGCGGTGCGTGACGGGAATGCCGGCATAGGCAAGCCCCCCGATTCCCGCAGTGATTCCCGGCACGATGCGGAAGGGAACGCCATGCTCAACCAGCGTCATGGCCTCTTCGCCGCCACGCCCGAACACGAAGGGGTCTCCGCCCTTCAGCCGCAGGACACGCTTGCCATCCTTGGCCAGTTCCACGAGACGCAAAGAGATATCGCGCTGCTTGGCGGACGGCTTGCCGCCGCGCTTGCCGGCATATTCCAGCACCGCATCATCACGCACCAGGCCAAGGCATGCATCGCTGACCAGCGCGTCATGCACCACAATATCGGCCTGTCCCAAAGCCTTGACGACCAGCAACGACAACAGCCCCGGATCGCCTGGACCGGCACCGGCCAGCCACACTGTACCTGGCTCAAGATCTGCAAGCGTCGCAAACAGTTTTTCCATCATCCAAAAACTTTATTTTCGCCCGCCGCAAAATGCAACGCGCAAACGCGACTTGCGCGGTCCTTTGACCGTCAACATTGCACCATATCTGTGGGGCGCGAAAAGCGGAAAACAGCCCAAAAAATCATCCGCTTCCAAAGTCAAAGAGGATGAAAGTGCATTTGCATGGCGCATAAGCCCGACTATATTCGCGCCATGAACGCCAGCACCGAAAATGACAAAGACGAAATTGCCGAACCGTCCCAGCAAGCACTGCGCACCGGCTGGACCACCGGTGCCTGCGCTACCGCTGCCGCAAAGGCGGCCCTTGCCGCGCTGATCACCGGTGAATTCCCAGATCCCGTCGCCATCACGCTGCCCGGCGGGGAGACACCGGAATTTGCACTGGCTTTCGAAACGCTGGGCGACGGTTATGCCATGGCAGGCGTGGTGAAAGATGCAGGCGACGACCCCGATGTAACCCATGGGGCAACTGTCATTGCCGCCGTGCGCCCGCTCAAACCGTCAAGCGGCATTCACTTCAAGGCAGGCAACGGTGTTGGCACTGTCACCAAGGCAGGCCTGCCTATTGAACCTGGGCAGGCAGCGATCAATCCCGTTCCTCGCTCCATGTTGACGGCGGAGCTTACTGCCCTCTGTGCAGAAGCCGGATTGCCCGCGGACCTGGAAGTGACGATCTCCATTCCTGGCGGCAAGGAACTGGCCGAAAAGACCTGGAACCCGCGGCTTGGCATTGTGGGTGGATTGTCGATCCTCGGCACCACCGGAATTGTCAGGCCTTTCTCATGTTCGGCCTGGATTCACTCCATCCATCGGGGTGTGGATGTGGCGCGCGCCGAAGGGCTGAACCACCTTCTGGGCTCCACCGGTGCGACGTCTGAAAAGACTGCACAGGAATATCTGGAACTGCCGGACGGCGCTCTGATCGATATGGGTGATTTCGCTGGCGGCTTTCTAAAATATGTCCGCGCGCACCCGGTCGAAAAGCTGACGATCGCCGGTGGATTTGCGAAGATATCGAAGCTTGCCCAAGGTGCACTTGATCTGCATTCAGGGCGCAGTCAGGTCGATATGGATTTCTTCATTTCACTGGTCTCGCCAGATATCTTGAATCAAAATCTGAAGGAGCGGATTCAAAATGCGAACACCGCGCTTGAAGTTCTGGAAATGACTCGCGAATCCGGCATCGAACTCGCGCCATTGATTGCCGAAAAGGCACGCGCCTTTGCCCAATCAACGCTGCGCGACGCACCCGTGCGCGCCGGTATTCTGATTGTCGACCGGCAGGGAAAGATACTCGCCCATGCCCCTTAAGAAGGTGCTTATTCTCGGCGGCACGCGCGAGGCCGCCGAACTGGCTGCGGAACTTGAACAAAGTGGCAAATGGGATGTGACGACCTCACTGGCCGGCCGCACGAAGGAGCCTGCTCCCCTTGCCGGAAAAGTGCGGATCGGTGGCTTTGGCGGCGCAAAGGGGCTGGCTGAATTTATCCGCACAAATGAGATTGAGAAGGTTATCGACGTCACCCATCCCTTCGCGAAAACCATTTCAGCCAATGCGGCTTTCGCCTGTCAGGAAACAGGGACTGTGCTTGAAGTGCGCATGCGCGCGCCATGGGGAAAACAGGATGGCGACCGATGGATCGACGTCGGCTCGCTGGAAGAAGCCGCCAACGCTCTGCCCTCCGGTGCCCGCGTTTTTCTCGCCCTTGGCAGACAATATATCGGCGCCTTCACGAAACGAAACGATTGCCACTTCTTAATCCGAATGGTGGACATGCCGGAAACGGAGCTGCCCTTTTCAAGCTACAGGCTGATAGCGGCAAAGCCATCGAGCAACCCGAATGAAGAAGCTGCCCTCCTAAGCGAAAACGATATCACCCACATCGTTTGCCGCAACTCCGGTGGCAAAGGGGCCTATGCAAAAATTGTGGCAGCCCGCGAGATGGGGCTGCCCGTTATCATGATTGGCCGCTGAAGCCGTCAATCAGCTTTTGACGAGAAGCAGCGTCTCGCGAAGCACCTTCAACACGGCCGGAGCATCAATGCCCGTCACCACCTTCTGGCTGGGGAACGGTCTCCAGTCATCCGCCATGCCAAAACCGATCCGCTCGTCCATCTGGATCGTCTGACCGTCGGCGATACCACCGCAAACAACACGAACCGGCCCGGAGCGGGTTTCAAAAAGCTCAGGTGCCGCAGCATAGACGGCAGCGCAGCTGTCATGCACGATCATGCCTTCGAAACTGTCGTCGCCGATGCGGTCGTAGAAATCGAAATATTCCTGGCTCAGGTCGTTCAAAAGTTTGCCGCGTGCGCCGGTTGCTTCAGCAATGGAGGCCAGTTCAGCCCGCGTCATCGAGGTTTGATGCGTGATATTGAGCCCGATCAGCACCACTGGCCATGGGGCGGTGAAAGCCTTGTCGGCAGCTTCGGGATCACCATGGATATTGGCCTCAGCGGCTGGCGTGACATTGCCGCGGTGATCGAATGCACCGCCCATGACAACGACCTGCTTGACCAGCGAAGCAATGCCCGGATCACGCGACAGCGCGTTGGCCAGATTCGTCATGCGGCCAACGGCGACGATGACGATCTCATGCGGGTGGGCGCGCACGGTGTCGATGATGAACTGCGGAGCATCGCGCGGATCGGTTTCAAGACCCGTCACATCGGGATTGATGATCGGGCCGAGCCCGGTTGGTCCGTGAATGGCGCGCGGGGGAATATGGCTCACCCGGTTGGGCTCGAAATGCTGGCCAGCACCTTTGGCAACAGGGGCGGCAATATTCCATTCGCGTTTCAGGAAGAGCGCGTTATTGGTGGTTTCCTCGATATAGGCATTGCCGAAAACAGTGGTAATGCCGACCAGATCGATATCAGGATGGTTTTCCAGGAACAGGAGCGCCATGGCGTCATCAACGCCGGGGTCCGTATCGTAAATCACTTTTTGCATTCGCAATCTCACTTGTTCTTCTTATTCGAATGCGCGGGATGATTATCACGCCTCTTCAGGCCGCGCCAGCCGCTTTCTTCTTGCCGCGATTGCGAAGGACGTGGCTAAATTCCGCATTGTAGAGGTCACTGTCGCGGAATTCCTTTTGACCGAAAACCCGGCCAACGAGAATGAGGGCCGTGCGGGTGATCTTTTCCTTGCGCACCTCCTCCTTCATGCCATCCAGCGTGGTGTGGATGAACTTCTCATCCGGCCATGTGGCGCGATAGGCAATAATGACCGGGCAGTCTTCACCGTAATACGGCACCAGTGCATCGCGCACATAATTGAGGTTGCGGATCGACAGATGAATGGCCAGCGTCGCCCGCGACTTGCCAAGAATTTCAAGCGTCTCGAACTCCGGCATGGAGGATGCTTTCATGCCAGTGCGCGTGATGATGACAGTCTGGGCAATCTCCGGCAGCGTCAGCTCAGCCTTGAGCTTGGCTGCCGCCGCCGCAAAAGCGGGAACGCCCGGCACCACCTCGTAAGGAATATTCAGGGCATCGAGACGCCGCATCTGCTCAGCTGTCGCGCCATAAATCGACGGATCGCCGGAATGAACGCGGGCCACATCCTTGCCGTCTGCATGCGCCTTTTCCATCTCGGCGACAATGTCATCGAGATGCATGGGTGCCGTGTCCATGACCAAAGCACCCTCCGGTGCACATTTCACCGTCTCTTCCGGAACAAGGGAACCCGCAAACAGGCAGACCGGGCAGCTTTCAATAAGCTTCAATCCGCGCACGGTGATAAGGTCAGGAGCGCCAGGCCCTGCGCCGATAAAATAGACAGTCATTCTGCCGCTTCCTTCTTCATTCCAGTGTCTGCCTTGCCCGAATAGCCGCGCGGCGTATAAACCCATGTCTTGCCATCGCCGGTCGTCACGGTTCGGCTTTCAGACGAGCCGACGACAACGACGGTGAGCATATCCACGTCGTCCACATTCAACTCGCCCAGCGGAACGGTCCGCACGGTCTCGCCGTCTCGCCCAAGATTGGTGGCCAGCACCACAGGCGACGAGGCGGGGCGATATTTCAGGAGCTCATCGCGCGCCCAGGCAAGCTGCGTGCGCCGCTTCATGGACACGGGATTGTAAAAGGCAATCACGAAGTCACCCTCGCCTGCAGCACGCACACGCTTTTGAATATGCTCCCATGGGGTGAGCAGATCCGAAAGCGATATGGTGCAGAAGTCGTGGCCGAGAGGCGCGCCAATGCGGGCCGCAGCCCCCTGCAGCGCAGAAATGCCCGGCGAGCATTGAACCTCGATGCGGCGCGCTGCATCAGAAATGCCACCTTTTTCAAAGAGTTCGAACACCAGCGTCGCCATGGCATAAATGCCCGCATCCCCAGAGCAGACAAGCGCCACATCCTTGCCTTGCCCGGCCAGTTCCATGGCATGCACAACGCGCGCCTCTTCCTTGCCGAGGTCGAAATCGTGCCGCACCTTGCCTTTGGCAAGCGAACCCAACAAATCGAGATAGAGCGAATAGCCGACGAGATCGGACGCCGTCTCGACCATCTTGGAGACTTCCGGCGAACGCCAGTCGTCCGATCCCGGACCGATGCCAACGACAAAGAGCCGTCCGCGCGCACGGCCAATCGTCGAACTATCGATAATATCATCGGCCCGCGCGATTGCGGCCGTCGCGCCCTTCGATTTGATCTTCGGAAAAACCAATGCGCCACCGCTGCCGACAGCCGCAAGAGCCGCCCCTTCGGCCACACCGTGGCACCCGACCTCGGCAAAAACGATATCCGATGGATTGGCAAGACGCGGTGTTTCCGCCTCCAGCGTGGCCGCATCGAAGAACCGTGCCGGTACGCCGAAATGGTTTGCAACAGCCTGAATGGCCGCCTCGTCGGCCTTCACATCGATGGAGACAACAGCGGCAAGGCTCTCCGGCGCATAACCGCTTTCGGAAATGGCTTTTTCGGCAAGCGCGATGGCTTCGCCAATATCGCAGCCGCGCTCGCAGCCCATGCCAAGCGCCAATGTTGCCGGGTGATAGACCAGCTCCAATCCCTCCGCCTGTTTTGGCCTAACAGTGACAGTAAGCGTCACCGCCCCTGCATCCGAGAACGGCAGCGTGGATGCAACAAACCAGTCCGCGAGACCGGTCTTCTCCCCTTGGGGAGACGTGCCGAGCATGGCGAGGCGATGAGGGATTCCCTCTGAACCAGTTTGAGAACCCCTCATCCGCCCTTCGGGCACCTTCTCCCCAAGGGGCGAAGGAAGGAGCAGCCTCACATCCGCACCGGCCACCAGTTCTGCCATCACGGCCTTGGCGTTTTCGGGGTTGGCGAGCGTCAAACCTTCCGGCGGTTCGTCGAGCGCAACGCCGAAACGCAGATCACCTGCGGTCGTCACGGCAGCAAATCCGCTGATCGCAACAGCGATATCCCGCGCCAAATCATTGGCCCCATGATGGCCACCCAGTAGCGGCACGACGGATGAACCATCTTCGGCAACCGCAATCACCGGCGGCTCGGAATGTTTGTCATCGAGCAACGGCGCGAGAATGCGAATGACGGCACCAGACGCCATGACGGCTATGATGGGGCGACCGGCGCGAAAGAGAGACCGGATTTCTGACGCCGCGCTTTCAAACAGACGATCAGCGTCACTCACGCGCGCCTTGGCGCCCACAAGCTCGCCATCAATGGCATCGGCAATGGCGCGTCCGGTTTCCCGCGCGGAGTCGGAAAGAATGATGATAACCGGTCTGGTCATGGTCTTATGCTTTCGTTTCAATCGGCAGGCTGGCAATCCAGTCCTCCTGCCCTTTGTAGATCAGGATCAGCGAGAAATAAGGCGCAGCATCGTCTGCCACAGCCTTCAGCGGCATGATGCGCTCATTGTCGAGGCTGATGCGTTCGAGATAACCGGCGCTTTCCATAAGCCCCATGTCCGCAATCAGATCACGGATACGGGCAAAATGACGCCCGACTTTCATGATCGCAACGGCACCGGCTGCATCAATGCGCGCCCGCATCGTTTCAGTATCCACCGGACCGGGAATAACGGCGAGCACATCGTTGCGCGAGGTCATAGGGCGTTTCAATGCGGCAGCACCGGCCATGATGGAGGAGACGCCCGGCACGATTTCAATCTCAAAACGACCGGCCAGGCGTTCAAAAACATACATGAAGGAGCCATAAAAGAAGGGATCGCCTTCGCAGAGCACGGCGACATCGCTGCCAGCCTGCAAATGCCGGGCAATCTCTTCGGCCGATTGGTCATAGATTTCCTTCGCCGGATAGCGCTCCACCCGCATGGGCATGACCATGGCGATTTCAAGCTGGGCGGAGGTGATCCATTGACTGGCGATTTCACGCGCAAAGCTCGGCCCCGTATCGGGTGCAGGATAGGCAATCACCGGCACAGACGTCAAAATGCGGTGCGCCTTCAACGTGACCAATTCAGGGTCGCCAGGGCCAAGGCCGAGGCCATAAAGTTTGCCGCTCATTCCCAACCCTTTTCGACAGACCAGATGGTCACCGGCATCAGCGGCTTCCAACCGGAGAACCGACCAACCGGCTCCGCGCGCGAGACGGCGATACGTACCAGATCACCGCCCAATTGAGCGTGAAGCGAGGCAAGCGCCATCTCGCCCTCAACCGTCACGGCGTTGGCAACCATTCTGCCGCCGGGCTTCAAGGCCTCCCAGCAGGCTTCAAACACACCCTCGCCGCTCATGCCGCCGCCGATGAAGACCGCATCCGGCCGCTTCAATCCGTCCAGGGCGGCAGGCGCTCGACCCTCCACCACCTGCAAGGCAGGCACACCGAGGCGCGCGGCATTGTTGCGGATCATTTCGACGCGCGGGCTTTCAGCTTCCACAGCCACAGCCCGCCCACCGGTCCGCATCCACTCAATGGCAATCGACCCACAGCCTGCGCCAATATCCCATAGCAGCGCGTTCCGGTAAGGCCGCAGATGGCTGAGCGTAACCGCGCGAACTTCCTTCTTCGTCAGCTGGCCATCATGCTCGAAAGCATCGTCGTCCAACCCGGCAATCAGCGGATGGAAATGCGGTGCACGGATGCAGCGAATGCCGATCGTGTTGAAATCGGAAAAGTCGTGTTCGCCTTCGAGAATATCCTCGACCGTATATTGGCCGCTGCGCTCTGCCTCGCCCCCCATATGCTCGAGAACATGAATATGCGAGCCGCTGAAACCGTGGGCCTGTATCAATTCTGCAGCCTCGCGAATGGTGGAGGCATCGGAGGTCAGCGCAATAATACGAGCTGTTGGCTGAAGATAGCGCACGAGCGTTTCGACAGACCGCCCATGCAGCGAAATCTGGTCGACATCCTGCAACGGCCAGCCGAGCCGGCTTGCGGCCAGAGAAAATGCCGATGGAGACGGAATGATCCGCATCTCGTCAGCTTCAAAATGACGGCGCAGGGTCGCGCCTATGCCGAAATGCATCGGATCGCCGGTCGCCAGCACCGTGGTGGGACGCCCGCGAAGGGCAATCACTTTTTCCAGAACATCATGAAAGCCTTCTGCCCAATTGAGCACGGTTTTCGGCGGCATGCCTTCCAGCACCGTATCGAGCCGCTCGGAAACGACAATCGTATCGGCCTGCCAGATCAGCGAAAGCGCCGACGGTGAAAGGCTGGAAAGACCGTTATCGCCAATGCCGATAATCGTGAGCCATGGTTCCGGCTTTTCTTCAGACATTGGCGCCCAATCCTCCACCAAGCGCATTCACCGCTGCAGCCGCCATCGCCGAGCCGCCACGCCGCCCGCGAACTGCAATATAGGGGACCGTCCGGCTTCTGATCAGCAGTTCCTTTGATTCCGCCGCACCGACAAACCCAACCGGGAAACCAAGAATCAGCGCAGGCTTGGGGCCACCGGCAGCGATATTTTCCAGCAACCGGAAAAGTGCTGTCGGCGCATTGCCAATCGCAACCACCGCACCCTCCAGCCGGTCATTCCAGAAATCAACCTGGGCTGCCGAGCGCGTATTTCCGATCTCAGCAGCATGCGGGCGGACCCGCGTGTCATTCAACATGCAGATGACCTCGTTTCCGGCTGGCAGCAGGCGGCGGATAATGCCATGCGCCACCATTTCCACATCGACGAAAACGGGCGCGCCGCTGCGCAGAGCCTCCGTCCCCGCCTCATAAGCACCTTCCGAATAGGCTATATCCTGCATCAGATCGACCATGCCGCAGGCATGAATCAATCTGACAAAAACAGCTTCCATTCCCTTGGAAAGATTCGACAAATCCACCTCTTCGCGGATGGTCGCAAAGGACTGCCGGTAAATGTCCGCAGGATCGCGGATATAGTCGAATTCCGCGCTCACGTTACGGCTTCTTCAGGCTCTTCGGCCCCAGCGGGTGATCGGCATGCGGATAGGGCGGATGATGATGATCATGGTCGTGCGAATGGCCGTGATCATGCCCATGACCGTGATGATGGCCGTGATCATGGTGATGGTCATGCGCATCGTCGTGACCGCATCCGCAGTTCGGCCCGTGCACATGCTCGTCGCGCTGGTAGTCCGCTTCGCTCAGTTCTTCAGCCACGACATTTTCCAGCTTGGCATATTTGCCGCCAAGCGTGATCGAGACTGAATAATCAAAGGCGGGTTCCAGTGGCGCAGGTTCGGCATGGCTGTGAACCGGCGTCCAAGGCAGACCGTGCTTCTTGCAGAAATCCTCATCCCGGCAGGACGCATCGCAATCGCCGCCGCAGGGACAGTTTTCCAGACCACCGCCGATGCCCTCCACGTGGTGGTGATGGCTTTCCTGCGGCATGCCGACGGAATCCTCAAAGCCCAGAACCTGCTCACGGTATTTGCACATCTGGCAATTCATCAGCGCCTGGCCTTCAAGGATCTCCGAAACGCGATCCTGAAATGTATCAAGCACCAGCGGGTGATCGTTGAGGTAAGGCGCCTTTATGAACTGGATATCCGGATGGCGGGCCGCCACCTCGTCTGTGGCGGAATAAATGCGCTTCACCAGCACGCCGGTGAACAGGAAATACGGGAAAACGATAATGCGCTTGTAACCGAGGCGCGCGGCATGCGTCAGACCCGGCTCGACGAGCGGAAACGTCACGCCGGAATAGCAGGTTTCGCCCCAGCCGAACCCCATGCCTTCCCAGAGCATGCGCATGACCTTGGCGACATTCGAATTCGCATCGGGGTCAGACGCACCACGGCCCACAACCATCAGCATGGTGTCGTGAAGAGAAAGTTCGCCATGCTCGGCATTGGCGGCATCCACCGCCTCCTGGATCCGGTCGCCCGCAGCACGGATCATCTTCAGATCGATCCCGAGTTCGCGGCCGTAATTGACGGTCACGCCCGGATTTTGTGCCGCCCAGGTATTGAGAACCGAAGGAATGTCATTCTTGGCATGACCGGCAGCAAACAGCATGCCTGGCACAGCCAGAATGCGCGTCACACCTGCCGCTTTCAGCGTGTCCAGACCATGGCTAAGCACGGGATTGCAGAATTCAAGATAACCGTATTCAACGGGAAGATCGGGGTAGCGCTTGCGCAGCTCTTCGGCAATGGACGAAAATTCGCGCGCTGCATTCTGATTGCGGCTTCCGTGACCGCAAACCATGATTCCAAGTTTTTCTGCCATTTTGGCCTCCGCTTCATTCCCGAATGCACGAAGCGTCGAGCACGCCTTAAAAAGCCATGCACCAAAGCTGTCCCGACAGTTCCGGATAAGGCCCCTCTTTGGGTCAGCCGCACCAGATTTCGCTCAGCTCCCGCAACGGGGCACCGTCGTACATTTTGCTCTTCGGTGTTAGCTGATGCGAGCCAAGGGGTCAAACCGGATTGCGTCACGAAACACACCGATTGCGCCAAGCCTTTGTACTTGCGTTTTTCAATACCCGATGCAATAGCCGCTGAGGTTATTTCAAAGGCAACGTCATTGCACGAACTCGCGCTCCATATCGTCCTGTTGCTCGTTGCAGCAGCATTTCTCGCAGGCTTCGTTGATTCCATTGCTGGCGGCGGTGGGCTGATCACCATTCCGGCCTTCCTGATTGCCGGAATTCCGCCGCTGGAAGCACTTGGAACCAACAAATTGCAGGGTCTTTTCGGCTCCGGATCGGCAACGCTTGCCTATGCCCGCAAAGGTCATGTGAACCTGAAAGACCAGCTTTGGATGGCCGCATTTTCCTGCGGCGGATCAGCACTTGGCGCGCTTGCTGCCGCCTACGTACCGGGCGCGTGGCTGAAGGTCGCCCTGCCCGTCATCCTCATTGCCGTGGCGCTTTATTTCGCGCTCAAGCCAAACCTGAATGACGACGCGCGCGCAGCCCGCATGACACCATTTCTGTTCGGCCTCACCTTCGTGCCGCTGATCGGCTTTTATGACGGGATTTTTGGCCCCGGCACCGGCTCATTCTTCATGCTTGCCTTCGTCACCATGGCAGGCTTCGGCATTTTGAAGGCGACCGCGCATACGAAGCTTTTGAACTTCGCCTCCAACATCGGCGCTTTCGCCGTGTTTTCCTTTTACGGCGTCATCCTCTGGAAAATCGGCCTGATGATGGGCGTTGCGCAATTCCTCGGCGCACAGGCAGGTTCACGGCTGGCCATGAGAAACGGCGCAAAAATCATCAAGCCGCTTCTGGTCATCACCTGCATCGCACTGGCGCTGAAGCTGTTGAGCGATCCGGCAGGTCCAATGCGGATGTGGCTGGGTGTTTGAAACGAGGCTCGAGCTGGCAAACGCCCTCGCAGCCGTGGTTTAAAACTCAACACCCTTCTGCGCCTTGATGCCGGAGCGGAAAGGATGTTTCACCAGTTCCATTTCCGTCACCAGATCGGCGATTTCGATGATTTCATCCTTGGCGTTTCGCCCCGTCAGGATGACATGGGTCATGTCCGGCTTTTGCACTTTCAGGAAATCCACAACCTCATTGACATCGATATAGTCGTAGCGGATCGCAATATTGATTTCATCGAGCAAAACCATGGACTTTTCGCCGGATGCGATCAGCTCCTTGGCCTTTTCCCAGGCGGCCTGCGCGGCAGCCACATCGCGCGAACGGTCCTGCGTTTCCCAGGTAAAGCCCTCGCCCATCGTATGGAATTCGCAAATGTCGGAGAAGTGGGACATGATGAGATCACGCTCGCCCGTTTCCATACCGCCCTTGATGAACTGCACGACGGCACAGGGCATACCATAGGCGATGTGGCGGAAAATCATGCCGAAGGCTGCGGTCGATTTGCCCTTGCCCTTGCCGGTATGGACGATGATCAGGCCCTTTTCATCGGTCTTGGTCGACATGATCTTGTCGCGCGCGGCTTTTTTCTTGGCCATTTTGGCCGCGTGGCGGGCGTCGTCGTTACCTGTTTCTGTGTTTTCGCTCATCTGTCGCTCCCCGCGTCTTCGTTCACTTTCACAAACCAAATGCGCTGCGGCAGGCCATTAACGGACGGAAGCCTGCCTATTTCGGTAAAGCCTTCCCGCAGATAGAATTTGGGTGCCTGAAAATCGAATGTATCGACATAGACGCCCGCAAGACGGCGCGATTTGGCAAGTTCATGCGCCTTCTCCAGCAACTTGGCACCGATGCCGGAACTGCGCAAATCCGGGCGGACAGCCAGAAACCGAATATATAGCCAGCCTTGCAGAACCTCGCCGGAAAGACCACCCGCGAAATTTCCATCCCCGTCGGTCGCCCGAAAGTTCACCGGCTCGTCTTGGAATGACTGTCCCACCGCCTTCGAAGCTTCGTCCAGCAGCTTGATTGTTTCCTTGACAAACGCGTCCGGTTCAGTGCTGACGGACGTGATCACGATGTCATTTGTTGCTTGTCCCATCGTTTCTCCTCTCCAAAGATTATGTCCGGGCCGGCCTTGAAATGTCCTCCAGCGTGAAACGGGCAGAATTCGAGCGCGGCTCCCAAAGGCCGCGATCAGCCGCCTCCATGAAGCGCTCTGCCAGTTCTTTCAGCGCAGGCGCATTCTTGTCCGCCATGAATTCACGCACCGCATCATCAGCGATGAAAGCCTGATAGGCGGCCTCGAAATGATGGCTTCGCACAGCCCCGGTGGTTGCCGAAAAAGCAAACATATAATCAACCGTCGCGGTGATTTCGAACGCACCTTTATAGCCATGCCGCATGACACCGGCGATCCATTTCGGGTTGACCACCCGTCCGCGAACGACGCGCGAAATCTCCTCTTCCAGCGAACGGATCACCGGGCGCTCGGGCCGCGAATGGTCGTTGTGATAGATAGCGGGTCGTTCGCCCTTCAGGTGCTCCACAGCCGTCGTCATACCACCTTCGAACTGGTAATAATCGTCGCTGTCGAGAAGATCGTGTTCGCGGTTATCCTGGTTCTGGATGACGGCCTCGACGGATTTGAGCCGTGTTTCGAAAAGCCCGCGTTCAGCGCGCCCTTCTTCGCCCGCACCATAGGCGTAGGAACCCCAGACGAGATAGCTTTCGGCCAGATCGGCTGCATCCTCCCAGCCCTTTTCGTCAATCAGTGCCTGAAGGCCGGCACCATAGGCCCCCGGCTTGGAGCCGAAGACGCGAAAACCTGCCTTGCGTGCAGCCTCCGCCTCATCGTCGCCCGCCAAGATCAGCCTGGACTGCTCTGCGCGCATACGCGCGGCAATGGGGTTGTCACTTTCCTCTTCGTCCAACGCACCCACAGCGCGCACCGCCTTATCGAAAAGCGCGATCTGATCGGGAAAGGCATCACGGAAAAAGCCGGAAATGCGCAAGGTGAGATCGACGCGGGGTCGCCCAAGGCTCGCCACAGGCACGATTTCGTAGCCCGTGACCCGAAGCGAGGCCGAATCCCAGACCGGCTTGGCACCGATCAAGGCCAAAGCCTGGGCAATATCATCGCCGCCGGTGCGCATATTGGAGGTGCCCCAGGCAGTCAGCGCGAAGGATTTCGGCCAATCGCCATGATCCTGCACATAGCGCGTCACCAGAAGTTCGGCTGACTTTCGCCCAAGCTCCCAGGCCGTCTGCGTCGGCACCGCACGGCAGTCTACGGAGTAAAAATTCCGCCCCGTGGGCAACACATCAGGCCGCCCCCGCGTTGGCGCACCGGAGGGCCCCGGCGCGACAAAGCGACCGGAAAGACCGCGCAGCAGCCCTTCAATTTCACATGCGCCGGATTGAATTACATTCGGCTTTAGGCGGCTTTCGATTTCTGAAAGCACGGCCTGTGTCTGCCCCCAGCCTTCCGGACATTCGGCTTCACCGGCAACCAGCGCCGCTGCCAAAAGCTCAATCCGCTCCACCGTATCACCGGCTGTGCGCCATGGATCACTTGAAACAGACAACAACATTTGCGGCTTCGGACCGGCCCACACCTCCGCCATCGCGCAATTGAGCGGATCGAATTCCACGCTCCACTGTTGTGCGGCACGCTGAAAGACATCGCGCGCAATGGCGCGCTGAAGGCTTGCACTTCCGCCCTCGCCCAACCAGCGTGGCACACGCGCCAGCGCCACGCACAGATCGGTCAGCAACCGCCCCTCGGGCGCGACACCGAACACATGCAGGCCATCGCGGATCTGCATTTCCTTCAGATCGCAAAGCAAGGCGTCCAGTTTTTGCAGGGCGGCATCTTCATTGTCGGATTTCTCAATGCCGGCGTCATGGTCGAGGCCAATGTCGGCAACCAGCTCCAGTATCTTCTTCGACAAGAGCTTCAAGCGCCGCGGATCCCCACCGGCAGCCTGATAATATTCATCCACCAGCGCTTCGAGATCCTTGAGTGGTCCGTAACTTTCCGCGCGCGTCAGAGGCGGCGTCAGGTGATCAATGATGACGGCGGAGGTGCGGCGTTTCGCCTGCGTACCCTCGCCGGGATCATTGACGATGAACGGATAAAGCTGCGGCACCGCACCAAACACGGCCTCCGGATAGCAGGCTTGCGAAAGCGCCAGCGCCTTGCCCGGCAACCATTCCAGATTGCCATGTTTGCCCATGTGGACGATGGCATCCGCATTGAACTGCTCACGCAGCCAGGCATAAAAGGCAAAATAGCCATGTGGCGGCACAAGGTCCGGCGAATGGTAAGTTTCTTTCGGGTCGATATTGTAGCCGCGCGCAGGCTGGATGCCGATAGCAACCTCTCCAATCGTCGAAAGCGGCAGCGCAAACGCCCCATCCCGGAAATAGGGATCATCCTCAGGCGAACCCCATTTGCCCGTCACCTCATCTTGAATCCTTTTGGGAAGACGCGCGAAGAAATCCTTGTAATGACTCAATGAAAGCGTTTCGCGAATTTCGCGCCCGTCATTACCGGCATTGGTCGGCCCGGCCATCAGCCAGTCCATCAAGGCATCGCCGTCTGCAGGAATTTCACCTACCGAGTAGCCCGCCGCCTTCATCGCTTTCAGCACTTCCACCGTGCCTGCCGGTGTATCAAGACCGACGCCGTTTCCAAGCCTGCCGTCTCGGTTCGGATAGTTGGCCAGCACCAGCGCGACATTGCGTTCGCCCACCGCTTTTGCCCGCAGCCACGCCCATCTGGCAGCAAGTTCGGCCACATGTGCAATCCGGTCTTTTTCAGGCTGAAGTGCAACGATATTGGCTTCGACCTGCTCGTCATAAACGGCAGCGGATTTGAAGGAGACCGCACGCGTCATCACCCGGCCATCTGTCTCCGGCAGTGCCACATGCATGGCAAGATCGCGCGCAGAAAGCCCCTGTGTTGATCCTTCCCACACTTCCCTTGACGATGAGGAAAAGACAGCCTGCAGCACCAATGCACCACCTTCATCCAATACGCCCGGCTGGTACGTTTCGCCCGGCGGCGAAACCGCAAAGCCCGTCGCATTGATCACCACATCGGGCGAAACCTTGCCGAAAACATGCCGCACGGTGTCTTGCGACACCTGATCCTTGAGGCTGGAAACGAATATCGGCAGAGCACGAATGCCACGCTCTTCAAGCGCCTCGATAAGTGCCTGCACAGGTGCGGTAGCGCCGGATTGAACCAGCGCGCGGTAGAAGCAGATGGCTGCCAAACCGGTCTTCTCCCCCTGGGGAGAAGTGCCGAGCAAATCGAGGCGATGAGGGGTTCCCACTGCGCTTGCCTGAGAACCCCTCATCCGCCCTTCGGGCACCTTCTCCCCAAGGGGAGAAGACAGAAGACCCTGCCACTCATCGACACCAATCACACCCCTGCCCGGCCACCAGATTCCGGCCTTCAAAAGCGGCTGCGCGGGCGCAGGCTTTTCGGTCTCGACAAGCAATGCGTCGCAATAATCGAGAAACAGCCCGGCATTTGCCGCGCCGCCCTCGATCAGATAGGACCAGAGCGCTTGGCGGTCCGCTTCGCTGACGGTGGAATAGTCGGCAAGCGGCGGATCGGGCTTGTCATCGCCCGGCAAAACGGCAATCTGCAGGCCGTTTTTCTGCGCTGCCGCATGGAATGCTTCAAGAAGATACTGGAAATAGCCGACACCGCCGAGCGCGCGCACGACGATGAGCTTCGCATGCTTGAGCGTCCGTTCGACATAGGTATCGACCGACATCGGATGACGCAGGCTCATCAGGCTCGCAAGCCTGAGTGAGGCACCCTCGCGCCCCTTGGCCGCAGCAGCAATGGCAGACAGTTCCGTATCGGCAGCTGAGAGAAAGACAATATCGCCCGGCGACTGGCCGAGGTCCACGGCCTCGCCGCCATCGGCAATCGTTCCCTTTTGCGCCATCAGAAGGTGCAATGGTCTTCTCCCGGCTTACCGCCTGCCATTCGGTCAATCAAATGGCTTTGATCGCAGCCTGCACTGCCACATCATCCATCTCGTCGTGCAGGCCGATGACAACCAGCTTTGTGGAACGCACTTCATTGGCACCCCAAGGTCGGTCAAAATACGTCTCTATGCGGCTGCCAACAGCCTGAATGACAAGCCGCATGGGCTTGCCCGGCACATCGGCAAAACCTTTCAGGCGCAAAATGTCATGTTCGTCGATGATCGCTTTCAGGCTGTCTGCAAACGCGGCCGGATCGGCAACCGGGCCGTAGTCCACGACAAAGCTCTCGAATTCGTCATGATCATGGTCGTGCGCTTCACCATTCTCATGCTCAAGCTCATGATGCGATTTGCGGTTGGCGATATCATCTTCCGTGCCAACCCCCAGACCTAAAAGAACCGAGGCTGGAACGTCGCCGCCGCGCGATTCCACCATTTTCGGCTTACGCGAAATGGCATTGGCAACGGTATTGCGAACACCGGAGAGCGCGTTCTCGTCGAGAAGATCGGCCTTATTGAGAATGATGAGGTCGGCAGCCGTCAGCTGGTCTTCGAAGAGCTCTTCCAGCGGGCTCTCGTGATCCAATTCTTCGTCTGCGGCACGTTGCGCATCAAGCGCATCATGATCGTCAGCAAACCGACCAGCGGCAACAGCTGCGCTATCAACCACCGTCACCACACCATCAACGGTCACCTGCGTCTTGATGCCCGGCCAGTTGAAGGCTGCAACCAGCGGCTGGGGCAGCGCCAGGCCGGATGTTTCGATGACGATATGATCGGGCCGGTTTTCACGCTCCAGAAGGCGCTCCATCGTGGGGATGAAATCATCGGCAACCGTGCAGCAGATACAGCCATTGTTCAGCTCGATAATATCGTCCTCGGTGCAGTTTTCCGCCCCGCAGCCCTTCAACACTTCGCCATCGACGCCCAGGTCGCCGAACTCGTTGATGATCAGCGCGATCTTCTTGCCATTTGCATTGGCAAGCAAGTTGCGGATCATCGTTGTCTTGCCCGCGCCGAGAAAGCCGGTAATCACCGTAGCCGGTATTTTCTGCATGTTGTTATCCCTTCAACTTGAGCGGCAGGCCTGCGGCGACGAGGTAGACCGCCTCGGCTTGCGCTGCGATTTTTTGGTGGAGTGAACCGGCGAGATCGCGAAACTGCCGCGCCATGGCATTTTCCGGCACGATCCCCATCCCGACTTCGTTGGAAACGAAAATAATATGCGCACGAACGCCGCTGAGCTGATTGAGAAGCGCTTCGAAAGCCGCATCCATATCGCTCTCACCCATCATAAGGTTGGTGACCCAAAGCGTGAGGCAGTCCACCAGGATCGTGTTGTTGGCATTGTCGAGAGAGGCAATTGCCGCAGAAAGCTCGACAGGCGCTTCGTGCGTTGTCCAGAGCCCACCACGGCGCTGACGGTGGGTGGCAATGCGCTCGCGCATTTCATCATCCCAGGCCTGGCCTGTGGCAATATAATGAAGCGCCTGACCGGATTGCACGGCAAGCTGTTCCGCAAACGCGGACTTGCCGGACCGCGCGCCACCCAAAACGAGGGTGACGCGGCTCATCGTCCGGCTCCAGAACTGGAGTTGTCTTCAACCCGCGCCAAAACAACCTCCGTGTTCGCCAAGCGCAAAAACAAAAATCGAATGGCAGGTCTCCTGGCTCGCGGATCCGGTCTTTCAAAAGACCAGCGGACAGCCCTCACCTTCCCGGCATCAACGGTGCTTGAGAAAAGGCGGACGATTCGTAGATATTGAGGCGTCCAACCCCTGCTGATCCCTGCACCATGCCAGTGGCTTTTCAGTTGGCCGGTTTCCGCACCATGCGAAAATCTCTTTTCCAGCCAGCTGCCGGGCCGTCCTCACCACTCTACAGTCGCGGGGTCGGCTGCGATTTAAGCGTCCTGATGGATACGCCCGTCGCATTCCCTTTTCATCCCGTTGGCCATCAGCCGCCGGGAACCATTCACATGACAAAAGAGATAGGCATTGCGACCGGCCAAAGTCAATCCATCAATCTTGAAAGCCAGTCCTTGTCCAAGACCGCCTCAAGTTCTGTCGCGACCTCATCCAGCGCCGTCTCAACGCCCTGTCGATAGGACTGACCGCCGCCTTGAATGCCGAAATCGGCCAGCAGCGCTGCGCGGTAGGCATCCGAGGTGAAAAGACCATGCAGATACGTCCCCATCACCCGGCCATCAGGTGAGATCGCTCCGTCAGGACGATTGTCGATCAATGCAAAGGGCCGCGCGCAATCGGCACCGCGTGTGTCGCCAAGATGAATCTCATACCCCTCCAGGGCCACATCATATTGAAGCGAGCGCGCTACCGAATTGCGCACGGTTTTCTCCCGCGCCATCTCGGTTTCAATATCAAGTAGACCAAGCCCCTCGATGTCGCGATCCTCGCCCTCAAGCCCCAAAGGATCAGTTACGCGCCGCCCCAGCATCTGATAACCGCCGCAAATGCCAATCACACGCCCACCGCGCCGCATATGGGCCTGAAGATCGCGATCCCAGCCATTGGCTCTCAGCGCCTTCAAGTCCCCGATGGTGGACTTCGAACCCGGTATGACAACCAATCCCGCATCCGCAGGCAATGGCATGCCCGGTTTGACGAATTCTAGCTCCACCTGCTCTTCAGCAGAAAGCGGATCGAGATCGTCGAAATTGGCTATACGCGGCAGCATGGGCACCGCGACCTTGAGCGCCGCCTTGCCTTTCGAGACAAGCCGCTCCAGCACCACGGAATCCTCCGCCGGCAGACGCGATGCTGCCTTTAACCACGGTACGACGCCAAAACAGTTCCAGCCGGTAAAAGCTTCAATCTGGCGAATACCGTCATCAAACAGCGAAACATCGCCGCGAAACTTGTTGATGATGTAACCGGTCACCATCTGGCGATCTTCGTCAGGAAGGATCGTATGCGTGCCGACGAGCGACGCGATCACGCCGCCGCGGTCAATGTCCCCCACCAGAACCACAGGCACGTCAGCTGCCGTCGCAAAGCCCATATTCGCTATATCGCCGGCGCGCAGGTTGATTTCGGCCGGTGAGCCCGCGCCTTCGACAACCACCAGATCGGCGTCCGTCTTCAAGCCCTCGAAACTTTCGAGGACGAATTGAAGAAGCTCAGGCTTAAGTCGCTGATAATCCTTACCCTTTGCCTGACCGTAAACCCGGCCCTGCACGATGATCTGACTGCCATTGTCCGTCTGCGGCTTCAATAGAACCGGGTTCATGTGCACGGACGATGGCACGCGGCAGGCCATCGCCTGCAGCCACTGCGCCCGCCCGATCTCGCCGCCATCATCGGAGACCGCGGCATTGTTGGACATGTTCTGTGGTTTGAAGGGCCGAACCTTGAGACCGCGATTGGCAGCGATACGGCAAAGGGCAGCCACCAGCACCGTCTTGCCGACATCAGAACCGGTTCCCTGCAACATGATCGTCTTTGTCATGCAAGGTTGGTTATCATCGGGAAATCATTTTAGAAAGCGCGAAAACCGTGCCAGCCAAACAAAGCTGCACGGTCTGCCAAAACGCAGGCTACTCCGGTCGAAAATACGCTGATCCGAAGCACGCAATCTTCCGGTACGCAGTACCTGATCCGGAAGTCGGCAGCGTTTGTCCCGCTGCGAGGACTACTATTAGCGACACATTCTTACCGGGAGGTTATTGAGACCTTAAGGAAGAATGAAAACGCGATTTTTTTGGGTAAACGCGCGATTTTTTTCTGCAGTGCGGCATCGCCCGGAGCAACGCACCCAAATTCGCAATTGCAATCATTTAAAGATTCCTTCAGTGACTTGATTAGATTTTTTCTGAAAGGCAGACCCATGACCATGACCAACCCGCTGAGCGAACTCCTTGCTGAAAAGGGCGTATTGATGGCTGACGGTGCAACAGGCACAAACCTGTTCAACATGGGGCTGGAAGCCGGCGAACCGCCGGAACTTTGGAACGAAGATAAGCCTGAAAACATCGTCAAACTGCATCAGGATTTTGTTGATGCCGGTGCCGATATCATTCTGACCAACTCCTTTGGCGGCACGCGTCATCGCCTGAAACTGCACAAGGCCGAAGATCGCGTTTTCGAACTGAACAAGAAGGCGGGAGAAATCGCCCGCAGCGTGGCGGACAAGGCCGATCACAAGGTCATTGTGGGCGGATCGGTCGGACCGACCGGCGAACTGCTCATCCCGCTCGGTGCCATGTCCTATGAAGATGCGGTTTCTTCCTTCAAGGAGCAGATGGAAGGCCTGAAAGCCGGTGGCGTCGATGTCATCTGGATCGAGACCATGTCCTCGCCCGACGAAATCCGTGCAGCTGCCGAAGCGGCCATCGCGGTGGATATGCCCTATGTCTACACAGGCTCGTTCGACACAGCGGGCAAGACCATGATGGGCCTTCACCCCAAGGACATGGGTGCCGTGGCTGATGATATGGCCTCAATGCCGCTGGCATTCGGTGCCAATTGCGGCGTTGGCGCACCCGATATCCTCTCTTCACTTATCGACATGACAGCTGCAAGCCCGGACGCGACGGTAATCGTGAAGGGCAATTGCGGCATTCCCGAATATCACGGCGCGGAAATCCGCTATTCGGGCACCCCGGCTCTGATGGCCGAATATGCGCATCTGGCGATTGATGCGGGTGCAAAGATCATTGGCGGATGCTGCGGCACCTCCTGCGACCACCTGAAATCGATCCGCGCGGCCATCGACAGCCATACGCCAGGCCCGCGCCCCACGGTGGATGACGTCGTCACGCGTCTCGGCCCGCTGCGCAACAAGGCGGCGGACGATGGAGCCCCTGCAGCAGAACGCCGCCGCTCGCGCCGCCGCGGCTGATTGCCAAGCCTGAGCAACTTTTTGCCGATTTGACCATAGCCCTTTCCGGCTCGGTTTTCCTATGATGCGGGAAAGGAACACGATTCGGAGGGCCAGCGCATGAACGCCAATCCGGCACTTTTCCCCGGACGGGAAACCATTGCGAGCAAACTGACAAGCCTAGAAGAGGCCGACAAAGCGCTGATCGTCGCTGCGCTGGAAAAAGGCGAACAGGACGATCTCTTTCTGGAGGGGCTGCAGCTTTACCTCGATCAGCAAAGCAAAGCGCGTTTCTTGAATTCGCTGAAGCTCAGCCAGACGGGCGAATGGCTGGGCTCCATCGCGCCTAACCGGCTGCAGGTCAGGATTATGGAAGCGGCCCGTTCCAGCCAGCACGCCGCCTATGCCGCATTTCGCGAGGGACTGTCGAAGTCGGGCGGCATGGACCGTGCCTTTCCGCCATCGCCGATCTGACTGCAGGTCAGATATCCAAAGCCCGCATATGAAAAACAATTTGCTCGGTCGGATAGCGATACGCTTCGCCGACCGGGCAGGCGTTGCGGGCCAGACAGCCTTTTATCATGCAACCGGATTGCCCTGCCGCGCTTGAAAGGTAGCTCCGGCAGGCTTTCACGTCGAAACTTGCTGGATCGACGGCATCGACCGGGCAGCTATTAAGGCACGGTTTTTCCAGGCAGCCTTCACAGGGAAAATCACGCACATGGGCAGCCGATACACGCAATGGCTCTGCAAAACCGAGCGCCCCGCGATAGCCGTGCCAGAGCCCGTATTCGGGATGGATCAATAAACCAAGCGGTGATGCCTGAAGCCCCTCTGCCTTGACCGCCCATTGTTGAAACGGCCACCAGGGCGTGTCTGAAGGATAATAGGCAGCAGCGGAAAACGCATCGGCTATTGGCTGAATGACGGCACGTGACCAATTATCCAGCGGATGCACCCCACCCCCATCCGGCTGACTTTTGCGCCACGCACTGAACGGCTGCCAGACAGAGCCACCGACATTACCAAGCAGAACGACAATGCGGGCAAAGCCATCACCGACCGGCGGCCCCTCGCCTTCATCAAAGGAAACGGCACCGCGCAGCAATATGCCGTGCGGTGCCAATCGTTCTTCAATCGAGGCCAACAGATTCAACTCTATCGCCCTTTGTAATGAGGACGCCAGACGTCTTTCTGGATCAAGTCCGCAACGTCCGACTGACCGCCACTCTCCCTGGCTTCGGGACCCTTTCAGGAGAAAGCGTCAGGAACAGCAGCCTTCTTCTCTGCCATATAGGCCAGCAAAGCGTCGTCGATTGCCGGATCAAGTTCAGGCGCGACATAGGCTTCCAGCCAGGACTTGCAAAGCGCATTGGCACGATCTTCCATCCGCTTCTGGCCTTCGATTTCCCACTGTTCGAACGAGTTATTGTCCATCAGCGCCGAACGGTAGAATGCCGTCTGGAAATTGGCCTGCGTATGCGCGCAACCGAGATAGTGGCTTCCCGGACCGACCTCGCGGATTGCATCCATCGCCTGACCGTCGGCAGTGAGGTTCACGCCCTCGGCCATCCGCTGCAGCATGCCGAGCTGATCCTGATCCATCATGAACTTCTCGTAGGACGCAACCAGACCACCTTCCAGCCAACCTGCCGCGTGTAGCACGAAGTTCGTGCCCGCGAGCAATGTCGTGTTCAGCGTGTTGGCCGATTCGTACGCGGCCTGCGCATCGGGGACCTTCGAGCCGCAGAGCCCACCGCCCGTACGGAACGGCAGGCCAAGGCGACGGGCAAGCTGTGCCGCACCGTAGGAAACCAATGACGGCTCAGGCGTTCCGAATGTCGGCGCACCCGACTGCATGGAAATCGAGGCCGCAAACGTACCGAAGAGAACCGGCGAACCCTTGCGGATCAGCTGGGTGAAGGAGGCTCCCGCCAGAACTTCGGCCAGGATCTGCGTCAACGTGCCGGCAACCGTGACCGGGCTCATGGCACCGGCCAGAATGAACGGCGAAACAACACTCGCCTGATTGTGGCGCGCATAGACCTTCAATGCACCCAGCATGGTCTCGTCGAAAACCATCGGCGAGTTGGCGTTGATGAGGTTCAGCATGACCGTGTTGTTTTCAACGAAGTCATCGCCAAAGACCAATTTGGCCATGGCAACGGAATCCTCTGCACGTTCAGGTGCCGTCACCGAGCCCATGAAAGGCTTATCCGAATAGCGGATATGGCTGTAGACCATATCGAGGTGACGCTTGTTCACTGCAATATCGACCGGCTCGCAAACCGTTCCGCCGGAGGAGTGCATGGAGGGCGCCATGTAGGCGAGCTTCACGAAATTTCGAAAGTCTTCAATCGTCGCATAACGGCGGTTGCCATCGAGATCGCGGACGAAGGGCGGTCCATAAACCGGCGCGAACACGGTGCCCTTGCCACCAATTTCAACGGAACGCTCCGGATTGCGGGCATGCCAGGTGAATTTCGAAGGCGCCGTTTTCAACAGCTCGCGGCAGAGACCTTTGGGAAAATGTACACGCTGGCCTTTGACATCCGCGCCGGCTTCTTTCCAAAGCGCAAGCGCTTCTTCGTCGTCGCGAAATTCAATACCCACCTCTTCCAGAACGATATCGGCATTAGCCTCGATCAGGGAAAGGCCCTCCTCGTCCAGAACCTCGTATTCCTTGATCTTGCGCGTAATGAAGGGAAGTGACGGGCCCGGACCCACAGCGCCACGTGTTGCACGGCGTGCTGCAGCACCGCGACCGGCGCGCGCCTTGCGTCCGCCACCCGTGCTGTCCATGCCGGCATCATATTCCATTTCTGGCATTGAGCTATCTTGATCCATCTCGGTCCTCAAAACGAAAAAGGTCCGGCTCCTCACCGGTGTCACACGTAATCTAGTCCAAAGCAGAAAGCTGTCATGATCTAATTGCGCCACACGAGACGCTGATAGCGAAACTTGGGTGAAGGGCCGTCCCGTCGCATTCACGTCGCCACGCGTCGTAATCAAAAACAAACATTCCGCAAAATTACGGCTTATTATATGAACGTGGAAGGGAATCCACGGGATCGTCCCAGCTCTATCAACCAGGGTATTCATCAATGTCCGACGACGAAATCATCCTTTCCGAACTTTCCGACGAAGATCTCGTGCAGCAGATGCATGATGACCTTTACGATGGCCTCAAAGAAGAAATCGAGGAAGGCACCAATATCCTTCTTGAGCGTGGCTGGGCCCCTTACAAGGTGCTGACAGAAGCTCTGGTTGAAGGCATGCGCATTGTTGGTATCGACTTCCGCGATGGCATTCTCTTCGTGCCGGAAGTTCTGCTGTCCGCCAACGCTATGAAGGCCGGCATGTCGATCCTGCGCCCGCTTCTGGCCGCAACCGACGCCCCCAAACAGGGCAAGATGGTCATCGGCACCGTCAAGGGCGACATCCACGACATCGGCAAGAACCTCGTCGGCATGATGATGGAGGGTGCAGGCTTTGAAGTGGTTGACCTCGGCATCAACAATGACGTCGACGCCTATCTCGCAGCCATCGAGAAGGAACAGCCCGACATTCTCGGCATGTCCGCCCTGCTCACCACCACCATGCCCTATATGAAGGTCGTGATCGACACGCTGAAGGAAAAGCAGATCCGCGACGATCTGATCGTGCTCGTCGGCGGCGCGCCGCTGAATGAAGAATTCGGCAAGGCTGTCGGTGCAGACGCCTATTGTCGCGATGCCGCGGTCACTGTTGAAACGGCAAAGGATTTCATTTCCCGCAAGCACAACAGCATGGGCCGCTGAGAGCAGCTACGAACGGTTGAGAGAAAAAGAAAGCGCGGCCTTCTAAAACCGCGCTTTTTTCATTGCTTAGAATGAGTTGGCGACATCGTTGCCGGCTTGCCGGGTCGCTTCAACGGCGTTTGACGTGTCGCGGCCAATCCCGCGGATCGTGTTGCCGCAGGAAGAAAGCAGTGTCACGGCAGCCAGAGCGACTGCAATTTTGGAAAGCGTGCGATAAGATTGCATCTGTGTCCCGATCCCATTTCTAAATTATAGTTGAAGGACGCCACGCGGAATGGACCAAATTATGGCAGAGCCGGTCAAAAGCGACAAAATCAAGGTCATTGCCTGTGGCGCAATCGCCCGGGAAATTGTCGACATCTGCGACCAGCGGGGGCTGGACCATATCGACCTGACCTGTCTGCCGGCCATCTGGCATATCCGCCCGGAAAAGATTGCACCGGGTTTGCGCGAAAAGATTGCAGAGGCCCGCAGCGACGGCTTTGAACGCATCTATATCGGTTACGCGGAATGCGGCACCAGGGGCGAAGTCGACAAGATATGTGACGAAGAAGGCATTGCCCGCCTGCCCGGCCCGCACTGTTACGCCTTTTACACCGGCGTTGAGAAATTCATGCACACAAGCGGTGACGACATCACCTCCTTTTACCTTACCGATCTCATCGCAAGACAGTTCGAGGCCTTTATCATCGAACCGATGAAACTCGACAAACACCCGGAACTGATCGGCATGTTCTTCGGCAATTACCAAAAGCTCGTCTATCTGGCGCAGACAGTGGACGAAGAGCTTCAAGCAAAAGCGAAGTGGGCGGCCGACTATCTGGGTCTGCAATACGAATACCGCTTCACCGGCTACGGCGACCTTGAACCGGAATTGACGAAAGCCAACGGCTGACGGGCACCAGGCGCATTGCACGATCATCATTGTTTTCACAAGGCGACGCCCACGTCGCTTTTGAATTGTGCGCACGTCGCGACAAGTGCAGTGAACGGGGCGGACTGCGTGCATTCTCATCTGCATATTCTATGGCCGCGACAATGGTCGGCGGGGGAGCAGGAATGGCAGATTGCATCATTGTCTATTGGCGGGACATACCCGCGCAGGTCATTGTCAAGAAAGGCCGCAACAACGCCAAGCGTGAGCTTTCTTTGCGCTTTACCGAAGCCATCGACATGGCCGCAATGCGTTCCGGCGCTGCCGAAACCGACGACTATCTGGCCGAATGGCGCAAGGGGGAACCAACAAGCGTAAGCGACGATCTGGAGGCGGAAGCCGACAAGGCTGCCGCCGCAATCGAAGCCGAATACGACAAGGAGCGCCTGGTTGCGCTCGTCAAAACAGGGGGACGCACCGATGGCCAAGAAGGCTGAAGCAACCGCCTACGTTCCATCCGGCGTTTCGCCATCGCGTCGCCTGCGTCGGCGTTTTGCAATCCGGCTCTGGTCGGTGCGAAACTCGCGCATGCTCGAGTGGTTCTATGAGCGTTTTTCAAACGTCTTCCTGCTTCTGCATCCGGTCTGGAAAGGCATTGGCTACAAACGTGTCGAAGCGCCGGTCAAATTTGTCGAGGCACAGGTCAAAGGCCTGCTGTTTGACTGTCGCATGTGCGGCCAGTGTGCCCTGTCGTCAACAGGCATGAGCTGCCCGATGAACTGTCCCAAGCAGCTGCGCAACGGTCCATGCGGCGGCGTGCGCGCAAATGGACACTGTGAAGTCGAGCCGGACATGCCCTGCGTTTGGGTACAGGCCTGGCAGGGCTCGCGCAACATGAAGAAGGGGGACGCGATCTTGAACGTTCAAAAGCCGGTCGATCAGTCCATTCGCGAAACCTCAGCCTGGCTGCGCGTGACCGCCAATGCCGCAGCAGCCAAGGAAGGCGAAGGAGCAACCAGCAAATGAATGCCGCTGACGTCAACCCGAACGATATCGGATCGCCGCTCGATCCCCTGCCCGGCCACTCGTCGCGCGGCCGTCTGGAGCGCATTCTGCGCCGCGGCGAATTCGCGGTTACGACCGAGCTGAACCCGCCAGACAGCGCCGACCCGCAGGATGTCTACGACCGTGCGGCCATTTTCGAAGGCTGGGTGGACGGTATCAACGCGGTGGATGCATCCGGCGCAAATTGCCACATGTCATCCGTCGGCATCTGCGCGCTGCTGACCCGCATGGGCTATGCACCGATCATGCAGATATCAGCCCGCGACCGAAACAGGATCGCCATTCAGGGCGACGTTCTCGGCGCGTCGGCCATGGGTGTGCAGAACATCCTCTGCCTCACCGGCGACGGCGTACAGGCAGGCGATCAACCGGGCGCCAAGCCCGTCTTCGATGTCGACTGCATGTCTATGCTCGAAATCATTCGCACCATGCGGGACGAATCAAAGTTTCTTTCGGGTCGCAAGATCACCTCACCACCCAATGTGTTCCTGGGTGCGGCCATCAACCCCTTCGCGCCGCCGTTCGACTTCCGTCCGCACCGCCTCGCCAAGAAGATCGCAGCCGGCGCGCAGTTCGTGCAGAGCCAGTACATTTTCGATATTCCGATGTTCAAGGAATATATGAAACGCGTGGTCGATATGGGCCTGCATGAGAAATGTTACATCTTGGGCGGCGTTGGTCCCATGGCATCGGCCCGCACGGCCAAGTGGATCCGCGCCAATGTTCCCGGCATCCATATTCCCGACGATATCATCAAGCGCCTGGAAGGCGCTGAAAATCAGAAGGATGAAGGCAAGAAGATCTGCATCGACATGATCAACGAGGTGAAGGAAATCGAAGGCGTTTCCGGCGTCCACGTCATGGCCTACCGGCAGGAAGAATATGTCGCTGAAATCGTGCATGAATCGGGCGTGCTGAAAGGCCGCAAACCCTGGAAGCGCGAAATGAGCCAGGCCGATATCATCGCTGCTGCGCGCAACGACACAATACAAAGCGGTGAAGTGCAAAAGCCGCAGGAAATGGCTGGAGAGGCCGCAGGCAACTCGTAAACACATTGGTCTTTGTCCGGTATTCGGCAAAGACGAACCAACAGACCGACTTCGGTGGACAGACAGGAAAAATCATGACCCGCACACTCGTTGCTTCCGCTACAAGGGAAATCTACATCGGCTTCGACCAGCCCTTCTGCGTCATTGGCGAACGCATCAACCCGACCGGCAGAAAGAAGCTTGCCGCCGAAATGGTCGAAGGCAATTTCGAAACCGTGAAAAAGGATGCGCTTGAACAGGTCGCAGCCGGCGCCACCATGCTGGATGTGAATGCAGGCGTGACCGCCGTTGACCCGAACGCGACCGAACCGGACCTGCTCGTGCAGACCCTGGAGATCGTGCAAGGTCTCGTCGATGTCCCGCTCTCCATCGACAGCTCTGTGACAGCCGCCATCGAAGCTGCCCTGAAGGTTGCCAAGGGTCGTCCGCTCGTCAACTCCGTGACCGGCGAGGAAGAAAAGCTCGAAGCCATTCTGCCTCTCTGCAAGAAATATGATGTGCCGGTGGTGGCGATTTCCAACGACGAATCGGGCATCTCCATGGACCCGGACGTGCGTTTTGCCGTGGCGAAAAAGATCGTCGAGCGCGCCATGGACCATGGCATCAAGCCCGAAGACGTGGTCGTTGATCCGCTCGTCATGCCGATTGGCGCACTGGGCGATGCAGGCCGCCAGGTTTTCTCGCTGCTTTACCGTCTGCGCAACGAATTGAAGGTCAACACGACCTGCGGCCTGTCGAATATTTCATTCGGTCTTCCGCACCGTCACGGCATCAACGCCGCCTTCATTCCGATGGTGATCGGTGCCGGCATGACATCGGCCATCATGAACCCCTGCCGCCCGCAGGAAATGGAAGCCGTGCGCGGCGCCAACGTTCTGAATGGCACGGATGAAAACTGCTCGACCTGGATCATGACCTATCGCGACCATCAGCCGGCAGCCGCCGGTGCCACACCGGCAGCAGCTGCTGCTCCGGCAGCCGGTGGGCGTGGCGGTCGCCGCGGTGGCCGCGCTGCGCGCGTTGGCGGCGGGGCATGAAACAAAGGGACTGGAACTTGTAGAATATACGATTGTTTCACAGAAAAACGATCAGAACCGCCGTCATGGAAGCCGGCGGTTCTTTGGCCTGAAACGGCAAGTAAAATCGCGCCGAAAAAGCAGCAGCTTTCGGAACACATCAATACCGCAGCCTGGATGACCGCCCATGACCAGCCCTGACCACCTTGTTCTTTTCATGCCGTCTGGAAAACGCGGTCGGTTTGCCACCGGCACGCCTGTCCTGGATGCCGCACGCGAACTCGGCGTTTATGTAGAAAGCGTTTGTGGCGGACGCGCAACATGCGGTCGCTGCCAGATTGAGGTGCAGGAAGGCCAATTCGCCAAACACAAGATCACCTCTTCCAACGACCATATCTCGCCTGTTGGCCCCAAAGAACAACGCTATGATCGGGTGCGCGGCCTGCCCGAAGGCCGCCGCCTCTCCTGCTCCGCAACGATTCAGGGCGACCTTGTGATCGACGTGCCGCAGGATACGGTGATCAACGCCCAGGTTGTGCGCAAGGATGCCGACCAGCGGCATATCGAGCGCAACCCGGCAATCAGCATGTGTTATGTCGAGGTTGAAGAACCGGACATGGAGAAGCCGCTTGGCGATCTCGACCGGCTATTGGCTGCACTGGAAAGGGACTGGGGTTATGAAAAGCTCGAAGTCGATTTTCATCTCATCCCCAAAGTGCAGAAGATTTTGCGCGCCGGAGAATGGAAAGTCACGGCCGCCGTCTATCATGACAGCCAGGACACCCGCCCTCGCCTGATTGCCCTCTATCCCGGGCTGAAGAACGAAGCCTATGGTGTGGCTTGCGACATCGGCTCCACAACTATAGCCATCCACCTATCGTCGCTCCTGTCCGGTCGCACCGTTGCCTCTTCAGGCACATCAAACCCGCAGATTCGTTTTGGCGAAGACCTGATGAGCCGCGTGTCTTACGTGATGATGAACCCGGATGGCCGTGAGGCCATGACCAAAGCCGTTCGCGAGGCGATCAATACGCTCATTGGCAAAGTCTGTGATCAGGGCGAGGTTTCGCGCGAAGACATTCTCGACCTCGTTTTCGTCGGCAATCCCGTCATGCACCATCTGTTTCTGGGCATTGATCCGACAGAACTCGGCGGCGCGCCCTTTGCCCTTGCCGTTTCAGGTGCCGTCCATACAAAGGCCGCCGAGATCGGAATTTCCGCCAATGAAGGCGCACGCGTCTACATGCTGCCCTGCATCGCCGGACACGTCGGCGCAGACGCAGCCGCAGCGACACTGTGCGAAGGCCCGCACCGCCAGGAAGAGCAGATGCTCCTCGTCGACATCGGCACCAATGCCGAAATCGTGCTCGGCAACAGCACACGCACCGTTGCCGCCTCGTCTCCCACAGGACCAGCCTTCGAAGGCGCGGAAATCTCCTGCGGTCAGCGCGCAGCACCCGGCGCCATCGAACGTGTGCGCATCGACAAGGAGACCTTAGAGCCGCGCTTCCGTGTCATCGGTGTCGATCAATGGTCAGACGAAGAAGGCTTCGCCGAAGAGGCTGCAAAAGTCGGCATTACCGGCATTTGCGGATCGGCGATCATCGAAGTCGTCGCTGAAATGTATCTGACTGGAATCATTTCCGAAGATGGCGTGGTGGATGGCAATATGGCGGCCAGAAGCCCGCGCATCCTGCAAAACGGCAGGACGTTTTCTTATCTTCTCTATGAAGGCGCGCAGAAAATCACCGTTACACAGAACGATATCCGCGCCATCCAGCTCGCCAAGGCCGCGCTTTATGCCGGTATCAAGCTTCTCACCGACAAGCTCGGCATCGACCATGTGGATCGCATTGCCCTTGCAGGTGCATTCGGCACCTTCATCGATCCGAAATACGCCATGGTTCTTGGCCTGATACCCGATTGCGACCTCGAGAAGGTCAAAGCTGTCGGCAATGCTGCAGGCACCGGTGCCCGCATGAGCCTCCTCAATCGCGACTATCGCCGCGAAATCGAAGAGACGGTGCGTCGAATTGAAAAGATCGAGACGGCACTGGAACCGAAATTCCAGGACCATTTCGTCGCCGCCATGGCCATGCCCAACAAGGTGGACCATTTCCCCGAGCTGCAGAAGGTCGTCACCCTGCCTGTACGCAAGGTACTGGAAGATGCGACAGGCGAAGCAGGTGGACGTCGGCGCAGGCGTTCCCGCTAGAGCGGTTCAACTTTTAACTGAAGCGCTCAAGGTCACAAGCCTGGCCCGGCGCTACTGCGCCGCCCCAGTGGAGCATTGCGCAAAGCGCAATTGGCGTGAGCGAAAAAATCTGGACAGTTTCAGTCAAAAACTGAAACAGTCCAGATTGCGACGAGGAAAGGATTATGAGCTGAGAGCGGCTTGCGGCTTCACCATGATAGCCTCAAAGCGCGCTCTGGCCGCTTCCGAAAACGGCTGCGACTTGCGGGTTACATCATTGGTCTGAACGACGATGGATTCAGAAAATGCCGCAAGCTTGCCATTTTGGAAAAGCGCCTGTTCGTAAGTGGCGGATGAATTCCCGACCTTGACCAGCCGTGTTCCGATCTCCACCGTACCGGGCCACAGAAGCTCAGCGCGGAAATCGAGCGTGACACGTGCCAGCACGAACGAACATCCCTCGTCCGCCTTCTTGTTTCCGGCTTCGTGCAGGACCTCCGTTCGACCGGTCTCCAAAAACGTGAGAAACCGGGCATTGTTGATGTGGCCCTGCCGATCAGTGTCGCCGTAGCGAAGCTTGTCAAAGCTGCGAAACGTAAAGTCTTCCAGTTTCATAGAGTGATTGTCCGTCCAATTATGCTGCGATTTCAGTGCGATTTCCAATAGCAGCTATCGCGTTGCGCACAAAGTCTGCAACCGCCCTGACCGGTTCGCTACCGGATGCGCCAATGGCAAGCCCGACCTCATAATCGCCGATTTCCGGTAGACCAGCCTCCGGCCCCAGCTCCACCATATCGTCTTCCAGAAGCAGTGGTCCGAGAGGCGCAATGGCAAGATCGGAATGGATCGCCACACGCTGGGCCAGATGGCTGCCGCTCTGATAAGCGATGCGGTAATCCAGGCCGCTATTCTCCAGCGCCCGCATCGCGCTGGTGCGCCAAATGCAGCTGCTCTCCCAAACAGAAACCGGGAGCGGTGTGCGCATATGTGCCGTTCCGCACTTCTTGCCCGCCCAGATAATCCGATCGCGGAAGAGTATTTCCTCTCCTGAACGGAGCTCCGATGTCGAGCAATTGAAGATGGCAAGATCAAGCTCGCCGCTTTCAACCGCCTTCCGCAATGTCTCGGAATTCTCAATCATCACATTGACCATGACCGAAGGAAACGCATCGTTGAAACGCTTGAGCACCTCAGGTAGCACGATCCCCCCGATGTCATCGGGCGCTCCAAGTCGAACCACACCCGCCATTTCAGGCTGTATGAATTGCGAAACCACCTCGTTGTTCAGCGCCAGCATGCGCCGCGCATAGGTGAGCAGGATTTCACCATGATGAGTGAGCGACACTGCGCGCGCATCCCGCTTGAACAATGAGACACCCAGAATCTCTTCCAGTTTCTTGATCTGCATCGACACCGCAGACGGCGTTCTCAAAACCCGATCCGCAGCGGTGGAAAAATTGCCGGTATCGGCAATCGCCGCAAAGGTCTTCAGGACATCGAGATCAAGAATGGGAAGACGGGTTGAAATTGACATCTTCGCTCCCTTCAAGGAAATTGATAGATAAAGCTTCTGGTATCTACACGATTGAACGCCTTATTTTTCAGCAGGTCAAGGCTAATCATCAATTTTTCTGAAAGATTCAATCATTTCATTTCGTTTGATTGAACCGAAAACCCTGCCATCCTTGTTTCATGACGATCCGGACCGTCGCTTTTGAAATGACAAGGAGAAACACAATGTCAACATTGCATCACGATGACCGGCCGCCCCTTCAAAACGACCGGCCCGGTCCCCTGCTGCGAATATTCGCCGGAACACTCTTTGCTGCTGTGCCCCTGGTCCCCCCGTCCCAAAAGACGGGGGCGGTCCAATGAACACCCTTGCAGGATACAGGCTTGGCGAAAGCAGGCGCTTCAAACCGCATGCCGGTATCTCGAGCCGCTTTTGGACAAAGCTCGTTCAACTGATCGCTCGGTGGCACAACCACGTCAAAAGCGGCCGGCAGCGGCGGGCAACGGAACGTGCGTTACGGACACTCGACGACTGGCAGCTTCGCGACATCGGTTACCCCGAATTCTACCAGCGCCAGTCGCTGCAGAACCGGAAAACGCCGCAGTGACGAAAATAACTGAACAATACACAAATATAAACGGTGGGCGGAATTGGCGTTTCAGACAGTTCCGTTCAACCGGACTGTGAATTATTTATGAAATCAAGACCTTCCATCTCTTCACCTTGAAACGCTTCCGTGCCAATGTCGCGGCATGACAAAACCGCTCTAAAGACGACATCGTCCAAATGCGGTATAAAGCCCCATGTACAACCAGCGGAGCAACAGGTTTCGCAGATGAACCAAACGCCAGCGCCGAAACGCACTTTCGTATTTTTTTTGGTACCCAAGTTTACCATTCTTCCCTTTGCGGGCGCGCTCGACGCACTGCGGATCGCCAACAGGATGCTCGGCTATAAGGCCTATGACTGGCGGCTCTGTTCGTCCGACGGCGAACCGGTGACCTCTTCCAGCGGTCTCGAAATCGCCGTCGATACATCGCTTGCCGATGAAAGACGTTACCTGACGGGCGAAAAACGCCCGGGCATGACGCTCGTCTGTTCCGGCACCGAGGTGGAGAGCTATTCCAACAAGACGCTTTATGCCTGGTTGCGCGAAGCACATAACCGCAATGTCATGGTCGGCAGCATGTGCACCGGCGCCTATGTACTGGCACAGGCGGGTTTGCTGAATGGCAGGCGCTGCACGATCCACTGGGAAAACCTGCCGGGCTTTCAGGAAAAATACCCACAGGCGGAAGTCTATGCCGACCTCTATGAAGTCGATCGCAATGTTTACACCTGCGCCGGCGGCACCGCCTCTCTCGATATGATGCTGCACCTGATGGACCAGGATTTCGGTGAAACGCTCGTCAATCGGGTGTGCGAACAGGCCCTGACCGACCGCGTACGCAGCCAGAATGACCGGCAGCGTCTGCCGCTGCGGGCCCGCCTCGGCGTTCAAAACAGCAAGGTGCTTTCCATTATCGAGCTCATGGAAGCCAATCTTGCCGAACCCTTGTCGCTGCTGGAAATTGCCGATTATGCCGGCCTTTCAAGACGGCAGATCGAGCGCCTTTTCCGCCAGGAAATGGGCAGATCGCCTGCGCGCTACTACCTGGAAATCCGCCTGGACCGCGCCCGCCACCTTCTCACCCAGTCCACCCTGCCCGTCGTTGAGGTGGCAGTGGCATGCGGCTTCGTCTCCGCCTCGCATTTTTCCAAATGCTACCGTGAAGTCTATCACCGCTCTCCACAGCAGGAGCGCGCCGATCGCAAGGCCAGTGTGCCACCGCGCAAGGATATGGGCTAACCGGCTCAGCCGCATCATGCTGGAAGCCCAAAAACACAAATAGGCGACACAAGGCCGCCTATTTGGCTGATTTTCACGATCGCGTCAGGATGCGCGGCGCTTGTTGCCCTTGATGCGGGCGTTGGCCTCTGCGATCTGGACCAGCGTGTCGAGGTTCTGGTTCACACGGCAGTAGAATTCCTCGTCGATGAACGGGCGCAGCATGAAGTCGTTGCCGCCGGCCTTGAGAAAGCGTGCCGAAAGATGACGGTTGTCGGAGGACGATACACCGATCACACGCAGCTCATGTGAACCGCGCACGGCCCTGATGCGCCGGGTCAATTCAAAACCGTCGACATCGGGCATGTTGTAGTCGGTGATGACAAGCCCGATATCCGGGCTGGATTTGAGGATCTCGATGGCCTTCGCGCCGCTTTCCGCCACGCTTGTTCGGAAATTGAAGCGCTTGAGGCGCGTCGTCAGCAAGGCGCGCGCCGTTGGGCTGTCATCGACGATCAAAACATGATGGCGTTGGTTGGTCAGGAACCGGCACACGGATTCAGCCAGCATATCGACGGCAAACACATTGTCCTTGATGATGTAATCGACAATTTCCTTGGCCAGCAGGCCCTCGCGGGCCTCTTCCTTCAGCGTTCCGGTGAAGACCACAATCGGAACGCTCAGATCGACGAGATAATTCAGCGTCTCGCCATTTTCCGCGCCAGGAAGGTTGATATTGGTAATGGCCAGCGTGATCGGGTTTTCGTTGAGTTCATAAGCCTGCTGAAGCTCTTCGAAAGACCGGCAGATCTCGACATCAATATCGAAATTTTCCTTGAAGTTCTGCGCGATCATTTTTGTGAAAACATTGGAGTCTTCGCAAACGACGACGCGTGCATCACCAAGAGAATCTCCGGAATACTGCATTCCGGACATGCCGAGAAAGTTCATAGCCCACCCAATAAAAAAATAACTTCTCCATTTCTAGGCCGGTCGAATTGAGACTTCGTTAAAATTCGATATGAATATGATAAATTACTACAAAAGAACCGCGTGTTATTCAAAAACAAGTACAAAAATCGCTGTTTATCCGCCGACAATGCAACTTACCGCGCATCGCCGTCGTCCCCGTCGCCATCGCCTTCGTGCTCGTCCAGCCCGCCCATATTGTCGGGCACACGCGCAGGATTTTTAAGCTTCGGCCCGGGTTTTTTCTTCGGCGCCACTGGCTGCAGCTTCTCCAGCTCTTCCACCCGCACGTTGATATCGCGCTGCGGGAACGGGATTTCGATACCCTCTTCCTTGAAACGCTTGAACACGGCAAGGCGCAGATCGTTGCGGGCGTTGAACCCATCGAGCACATTGGCGAGATGAATACGCAGCGTGAAATCGAGCGAAGAATCTCCGAACCCGGCGAATTCCACCGAGGGTTCAGGGTTCTTCAGCGCTTTCGGATGGGCGCGGCCAATCTCCAGCAGGATCTCGATGATGCGTTCCGGATCGGAGTCGTAACTGACGCCGACGGCCACATCGGTTCGCCCCAATTTGTTGCGGTGCGTCCAGTTGCCGAGCGAGGCATTGATGAGCTCTGAATTCGGCACGATGATTGACTGGTTCTGGAAGGTTTCGATTTCGGTCGCGCGCACGGAGATGTGTTTCACGATGCCTTCTGTTGTTCCCGTGACCACCCAGTCACCCACCTTGAAGGGTCGTTCGACGAGAAGGATGAGCCCCGAGACGAAGTTGGAGACGATGTTCTGCAAACCAAAGCCGATACCGAGAGACAGTGCACCTGCAACCAGAGCCAGATTGGAAAGGTTGATGCCGGCCGCGGACACACCGATCAGCAGGGCTACGCCAGCACCGACATAACTGAGCCCTGTGCTGACCGAATTGCGCACCCCCGCATCCATGTTCGAGCGGGCCAGAACGTTATTGTCCACCCAGCGGAGCAACCATTTACTGAAGTAAAGACCGACCAGGAAAATCAGGATGCCGACCAGAATGCTGACCAGCGAGATCTGAATGCTGCCGATCTGAATATTGGACGTGATCGCCTGCGCATAAATCCAGATATCCTGGGCATAGAAGCCCCATTGCAGCATGATGAGAGGAATGCCCAAAAGGAGCACCAGGAAATAGATGCCAAGGCCAAAAGCCAGTCCAAGCTGATCGAGCGCAACATCGCTGAGTTTGAACCGTACCTGAAGCCGCTTGCCGAAATCAGTGTCTGCAATCGCATCACGCTGCGAAACCGCCTTGCCGGAAACGAAGCCGATCCACATTGTTACCAGCAAGGCACCGGTCAGAACAATCTGCGATGAGACAAAGCGGGCAAGGCCCACATAACCTGAAAGCGCGGCGACAATCAGTGCAAGACCTGTTGCAACGAGAAGCCAGCGAATGCTCGGCGGCCATGCTGTCCCCTTGCCGAAAAGCGGATCTTCAGTATTCGGCAGCGGTTTGATGAAAGCCATGAAGATGAATACGAGCCCCGCCAGAAGCGATGCCAGGAAACTGTTGGCAATGGTGAGCACGAGCGGCGCCCCGAGGGCCGAATAAATCCCCGCCATCAGATAATCGCCGGCATTGATCAGCGCCAGCGCAAGCGCGCAGAAAAACAGGCTCCAAGCACCGCGGTTCGACACTGTAACCAGACGCCAGCTCGCTCGGGTGGGCTCCAGTACCGCGCGCGTGACCGTGACCACGAAAAAGAGGACAACAAGCAGACGCAGGATCACGGCGACAATGGGTTCTATGTCAAACCGCAACAGGCCGAATGTATCCATGAAGAAGTAGATGCTTGCCGCAAATGCCGCCGTTGACGCCGACGGCAGCACTGTTGACCAGAATGCGACAGACAGGCGGGTGATGTAAAAAGGGACTTCGTCGGTCTGGCTGCGGTCCAGAAACGGCCCGAAGACGCGGTAGCCGAAAGCCACGAAGATCAGTGCCGTGAGGCAAGAGAAGAAGATCGCGCCCAGCAGTGGCAGCCGCCGGAAGTTCCAGGTGAAGGAAAGCCAGGTGCTGACCGCGTTCACCAGCGTGTTGGATTGTGAGGAATACGCCTCCCGCGCCTCATCCAAAGCCGATGTATCTATGGTCGTTCGTTTAAACAGCGTTGAGGTGAAGAGGCTTTGGCGGGCATTCGATACCTCACTGTTCAACCGCGCAGCCGTTGAGGTGAGATCCTCAGCACGGCCGAGAACACTATTGATGGCAGCACTTTCTGATTGGAGGCTGGTGCGTTCGCGCGTGATAATACTGTCTTCCGGAGCCGAACCTTCAGCTGGAGCATCCCCAATCGCCTTCAGCCTGTCGTTTATGACATTAAGCCGCGACTGCAGGCTGTTCTTGACGGATGCAATCTGCTGCGTTTGCTGTTCAATGCTCGCACGGGCAGCCGCCAACTCCGATTCGTTTTCTTTGTTTTCCGCAATTTTTGCCGCCAGGTCGGACAGTTGATCAGCGACCGCCTTGAGCTGCCTGTCGCCGCTCTCGGCAATGCTTGCCCCATCAGAGGATGCGTCTGCACCATTCTGTGCGAGCGCGGGCGCGGCCAAGACGCCAAGAGCGAAAAACAGGCTGACGAAACAACTGATCAAAATCTTCTTCATGAAATCCCGCCGGTCCCTGCATGACGCCTTGCAAATTAAAAGCCGCTATCCGGTTTTGCCAGATATTCCAGCTCCTCTTTCGTGGAAGGACGAGCCAGAATGGAATTGCGATGCGGGAACCGACCAAATTCGGCAATCACATCGCGATGCGCCTCCGCATAGCGAAGATAGGTGTCATTTCCAAGTGCTTCACAAAGGCGCACCGCGGTGTTCTGGTCGTCCATATTCTCGGAGTGCTCGAAGGGCAGATAGAAGAACAGGCGTTTGCGCGGATGGACCTCCGCATCGGCACCGAGTTCAAGCGCAAGGCGCGCTTCACGCAGCCCCAGCGGGTCGGCGGCAAAGGCATAAGGCGTGTCGCGGTAGATGTTGCGGGAAAACTGGTCAAGCACGATAATCGCCGCAAGGCGCGTTTCGGCATTTTCATGCCATTCCGGGCCAACAGAGCGCAGAAGCGCGCGGTGCGTTGCGCCGAACCGCCTCTCGATCTGCCTGTCCAAGTCCTCGTTCTTGACGAACCAGTCCTCTTCACTCAATTCCGAAAACCAGAATTCGATAACGGCCTCCGGATCAACGATCTGATCGTTTTGCATCAAGCCTCCTCACGGCACTGAAAATCCCGACGACTGCGCGCGAGCCACAATACAGCATTTCCAGTTCATGAAAACGGCAGCTTTGCAGTCGATTGCCTCAACTCGGACCGCAGTATTAGATGGCCCTTTGTGCTGGATAGAGACATGCCGGCGCAAATTCAATGCTGCGCCGGCAGATGAGAGAATCAGGCTTTGGCCAGCGCCTGTTCCAGATCGGCAATGATGTCGCTGGCGTCCTCGATGCCGATGGAAAGACGCACGACATCCGGTCCCGCTCCAGCGGCGATCTGCTGCTCCTCGGAGAGCTGACGGTGCGTTGTGGAGGCCGGGTGAATGACGAGCGACCGCGTGTCACCGATATTGGCGAGATGGGAGAACATTTCCAGGCTCTCGACAAAGGTCTTGCCGGCCTCAAAACCGCCCTTCAGGCCGAAGGTAAAGACAGCGCCGCCACCCTTGGGCGAATATTTCTGCTGCAGCGCATGGTTTTCATCATCCGGCAGAGCCGAATAGGAAACCCATGAAACCTTGTCATGCTGCTTCAACCAGCGGGCCACTTCGAGCGCATTGTCGCAATGTTTCTGCATTCTGAGCGGCAAGGTTTCGATACCGGTCTGGATCATGAACGCGTTGAACGGCGAGATAGCGGGACCGAAATCGCGAAGCCCGAGAACCCGCGCAGCAATGGCAAATGCGATTTCGCCCAGCGCCTGATGCAGGACCACGCCGGCATATTCCGGGCGCGGTTCGGAAAGCATGGGGTAATTACCGGATTTCGACCAGTCGAACTTACCGCCATCAACAATGATGCCGCCCATGGAGTTTCCGTGCCCGCCCATGAACTTGGTCAGCGAATGCACGACAATATCGGCACCGTGCTCGATCGGACGCACGAGATAGGGTGTGGCCATGGTGTTGTCGACGATGAGCGGGAGGCCATGTTTGTGCGCGACCTCTGCAATGGCTGCGATGTCGACAAAGGTGCCGCCAGGATTGGCGAGGCTTTCGATGAAGATCGCCCGCGTCTTCTCATCGATCTGCTTTTCGATATCGCCCATGTCTGCCGGATCGGCCCAGCGCACCTGCCAGTCAAAGCTTTTGAACGCGTGTCCGAACTGGTTGATCGAACCGCCATAAAGCCGCTTGGCCGCAACGAAGTTGCATCCCGGCTGCATGATCGTGTGGAACACCAGAAGCTGGGCGGCGTGACCCGACGCCGTTGCAAGAGCAGCTGTGCCCCCTTCCAGCGCAGCCACCTTCTCTTCCAGAACCGCCGTTGTGGGGTTCATGATGCGGGTATAGATATTGCCGAATTCCTGAAGGCCGAACAGCGCGGCCGCATGATCGGTATCCTTGAACACGAAACTGGTCGTTTGATAGATGGGGGTCGCCCGGGCACCCGTCGTCGGATCCGGCGCTGTGCCGGCATGGATAGCCTTGGTGCTGAAACCTTTTTGGTCGCTCACGATCATGTCTCCTCTAATCTGGCCGGGTTGGTTCGGCTCTTCCTCTTGGCTGCCAACAGATGAACGCGTTTGCTGCAGAGTGCAAGTGCACCCACGCGAGAACACCCTCGGCTTTCCGCTCCCATCGCATGTAAACGGATAGGGCCATTGATCAAGATCAAAGCAATCCAACGCCGTCCGCAGAATGATAAATGCAATAAATCAAATCCGCGGCCAAAAATGAGGAAAGTTCGGGGGATATGAGAGCACAGGCGTCAATGCAAAAGGCCAATCCGGCAGAGTGTCTTCAAGATCCCTGGAGGGCTTGGCTCGCCCAGAACGACGGACAGAACGCGCTGAGGGAAATAGACCGCATTGCGCTTGACAATATCGCCGCTCACGCTGGTGTCACTCCTGGTAATGAAGACCAGAAGCCATCAAACGCCGACGAAATGCCTTTCATGATGCAGGCGCTCAATATTGACCCGGTTGACGTGGAAACAAACGATCCCGAGGCTTTCAAATCCATGCAGGCCGCCTGCTCGACCTGTGCCAACAAGGGCGGCTGCCGTTCAGATCTCCGTGACGGCACGGCATCGGAACGCTATCTCTCCTATTGCAACAATGCCGACCGTCTCAACGCATTGCGTGCGGACCCCGACATGCTTGCGCCCTAACGCGCATCGCAAAACGCTAAACTGCGAGATTTCACAAGCCCAAACGCGGAATCTCGATCGCCGGGCAACGGTTCATCACAACCTTCAGACCCGCCGCCTCCGCTTTGGCAGCGGCAGCATCGTCGCGAATCTCAAGCTGGCCCCAGATAACGCTGGGACGCTCGGTCATCGCCAGTGCATCATCGACGACGGCGCTGAGATATTCCGGTGCGCGAAAAACGTCCACCATGTCCACCGGCTCGTGCACATCGCCAAGCGTTGCCTGTACCGGTTCGCCCAAAATCATCTTGCCGGCCTGGCCCGGATTGACGGGAATGACGCGGTATCCTTTGCTCTGCAGAAACTTCATGACCCGATGGCTTGGCCGCTCCTCCTTTGGGGAGGCACCAACAAGCGCAATGGTTTTCACAGTCTTCAGAATGTCGGTAATGTAGTCGTCTGAGTAATGATCGTGGTTCATGGAAAACCTCTCTTTGGCAAAAGCCTTGCAGGCTATGGATAGCGGCAGGTCAACAAAGCGCCTTGATCTCGCTTTAGAGTTTAGCGCGATAATTGAGATAAGTTCTCGCAAGCCAATTTCAAATGGATGCCCATCATGCGCCTGATAATTGCCGTTCTTTTTTCCGCGCTTTGCGCCTCGCAAGCCCTGGCCATTTCCCGATATGAAACCCAGTCGATGACGTGCGGCCAGATCAGGACTGCCCTCGACCGCGAGGGCGCCGCAATCTTGCGCTATCCATCCGAGCACACACCCGGTCTGACACTCTATGATCGCTACGTCGGCAGACAGAATGCCTGCGGACCGCACGAAGTGACACAGAGAACGGACGTGCCGGCAAAGGACGGCAGTTGCCCTGTTCTACGCTGCATTGACGAGCCGGATCGCTGCGATCTCTTCATTATGGCACCGGGCTGCGATTGACCGCAGCCCTCATTAGTCGGGCAAAACCAGGTGCCCGCTTTCATTCATTTCAAAGAATGGGTTGTGAGCGACCTCCCAGAGATGCCCGTCCGGATCGGCAAAATAACCGGAATAACCGCCCCAGAAGACCTTTTCGGGCGGTTTGGCCGACGTTGCGCCGCACGAAAGCGCAAATTTGTAAACGGCATCGACGCCGGCGCGCGAAGACAGGTTGTGGGCAAGTGTGACGCCCGAGAAACCTTTTTGCGTATCTTCGACCCCTGCATCTTCGGCAAGAGCCGCGCGTGAAAACAGGCCGAGCACAACGCCCTTCAACTGTATGAAGGTCACCGCCTCCTGTGAGACGCTGGAACGAACCCAGCCCAGCCGCTCGTAAAATGCGGTTGCGCGAGCAACATCTTCCACGCCCAGCGTGACCAATGAAATACGCCGATCCATCGACATGACTTTTCCCTAGTGCTGCTTGTACTTATTTTGTTCTTGTTCATGCTATGCGTGATGCGCACGCTCTCGTCAATCCGAATTGAAAAACCAATAACGAAAGAGCCGCTCAAACAGGCAAAAGATTTAAAATTTCAAAACGTTAAAAAAATTCCAATATTGACGAATGCCAAGTTTTAAAGGCCTAAACCCACAAATCAGAGATTGTTTTTGCTTTGTGCCGCTTTTGTACATCCGTATTTCAGATAAATCTAATATTGAGGATGCTCAGTGAAATGGTCACGTCGCAGAAAGCGCAGAAAAACGCGCTGTATTTCGGCGCGCGAATTCGCTACGTCATTGCAGGTATTTCCGTCACACGGGTGGCCGATCAGCATCAGCGCACCTCTCTGCCAGCGGAAACCTCGCGAACGCTTTGCTCCTGAAACGGGAACTGCCGGTGCCACCTGACGTCGTCGCCCTTGTCCTTTTTTCCGCGCTCCTGCATGCAACATGGAACGCAATCGTCAAAAATGGCTCCAACAAGATGCTCGATTCCTCGGCGATTGCGCTCGGCGCTTCGCTGGTTTCGATCATCGGCCTCTTCTTTCTGCCGGCCCCCGGTTGGCAAATATGGCCCTTTGTCATCGGTTCAACATTGATCCACTTCGCCTATTATCAGCTCATCGCGGCGGGCTATCACCACGGCGGCATAGCGCTCGTCTATCCGCTTATGCGTGGGGCAGCTCCATTGATTGTGACCTTTGCCGGAATGACGATCTTTGGCGAATCGCTGCATGGTGGTGCGCTTGTGGGCATTTTCGTCATCAGTGCGGGCGTTCTGGTCATGGCGCTTGAAGCGCGCCGCGGCGGTCCGCTCGCCGCACTCTTTGCGCTTGCCAATGCCTGCGTGATCGCCACTTACACGATGGTCGACGGTTATGGCGCACGTATTGCCAATGACCCTGTTGCATACACATTCTGGATTTCGATCTTCCCGCCGATACCGCTCTACCTCTATGCCTTTTTAAAACGCGGCAGACATGAGGTCGTCGACCATCTTCGCCATAATTGGTGGCGCGCCATTGTTGGCGGCGGCGGCTCCGTTGGCGCTTACAGTCTTGCACTCTGGGCGATGACGAAGGCACCGGTTGCCATGGTGGCAGCACTGCGCGAAACCTCCATTCTCTTCGCGCTGCTGATTTCCATTTTCATCTTCCGGGAACCAGCCAGCAAATGGCGCTACGCCGCAGGTGTCACAATTGCCTGCGGCGCGCTCATTCTCAAATTGGCCTAGAGGCGCTTCAGACAGCGGCAGCCTCTTGCTGAGCAATGAGCTTTTCCTCTTCCGCCTGCACCTTTGCGACCGCCGGAAGCGCCATGATGCGCTCCTTGAGTTGCGAAAAGGCGGGCCGCTCAGGCACCAGGCCGAACATCATCGTCCAGTTCAAGGCAACGCCCCACAGGATGTCTGCCATGCTCATCCGCTCACCGAGGATATAGGGACCGTTCGACAATGCGCCTTCCAGCGTATCGAGCATCAGGTCATAAGTACCGTAGAAAGACTGGCTGATGGGGCCTGGATTATTGCCGAGCGCCTTGTCCATCAGTGCCGGTTCAAAGCAGGCCGCGTAATAGACCAGCCAGCGAAGGTAGACCCCGCGATCGGGATCGTCAGCAGCCGGTGCCAGCTTGGCTTCAGGAAAGAGATCGCCAAGGTAGATGGCAATGGCCACCTGCTCGGTGACCAAACGTCCGCGATGGCCAATGGCCGGCACTTTGCCCAGGGGATTGAGGGCCAGATAGTCCGGACGCCTGTTCTCTCCTGTCTTCATGTTCATGACATGAACATCGTAAGGCACGCCAAGGGTTTCGAGCATGACCCGCGTCCCGAATGCACGGGTTTGGGGCATGTAATAGAGGGTAATACGATCATCGGTCACCGGAGAGCTCCTTGATTTGGCGTTTCGATGAGAACACTCTAGCGCCCTATACCTGTCAGCTTTTGTCATATACAAAATGAAGCGGCAAAAATGAGAGTTTTTTCGTGCGCGCAACACGCCTGATCAATATTCTGACGACACTCCAGGCCCGCGGTCTTGTCTCGGCCGGCGATCTGGCCGAGGAAAACGGCGTGTCCTTGAGAACCATTTATCGCGACATTGACGAGCTCGCAGCGGCAGGCATTCCCGTCTACAGCGAACGTGGCCCTGAGGGCGGTTACCGGCTGCTGGAAGGCTACCGCGTACGCCTCAACGGCCTCTCCCCGGAAGAAGCTGAAGCACTGTTCCTGTCGGGCCTATCAGGTCCTGCCACGATCCTCGGCCTTGGTTCCATCATGACCGCGGCACAAAAGAAACTGTCTGTCGCCCTGCCCGAAAAGCTGCGGGAAAGCGCAGAAAGGATGCGGGCTCGGTTTCACCTCGATACGTCTGCCTGGTTCGACCAGCCGGAAGAACCGGCGTTCATTCAGGACATATCGAGCGCCGTCTGGAACGATCGGCTGGTGAAAATGCGCTATCGAAGCTGGCAGGCCGAGAAGGAACGCACGACTGCACCCCTGTCGCTCGTCTTGAAAAACGGTGCCTGGTACCTGATCGGCCTGACCGACGGGCAGAACCGCACCTATCGTGTGTCGCGCATCCAGGCGCTGGACGTAACGAACGAAACCTTTCAGCGACCCAAGGGCTTCGATGTGGAGACCTATTGGCGTGAAAGCGCCCAACGTCTGGAAGCCGAAATGCATCCGCACATCGCAAAAGTCCGCGTGTCGAACCTGGGCTACCGCATCCTCACCGGCATCAGCCCCGCCTTTGCCCGGGCACGCATGGAGGTTTCCGAACCCGACGAAGCTGACGGCTGGCGCACCGTCAAATTGCCGGCAGGCTCCACGCACGAGTCCGTTTCAACCTTCCTGCGTCTCGGTGCCGAAATCGAGGTCCTGGAGCCGCCGGAGTTCCGCCAGGCGATGCGCGAGGCGTCGGTGAAAATTCACGCCTTCTACAACTGATCCGCTCACCCGCGCATGGCAGCGTCCACAGCCACCCGCACCCAGCGCGCCATCTCATCAGGATCATCCCAGGCATCTTCAGGTACCGACCAGTAGGGCATTTTCACCGGCTTGCCGGTCTTGTTATGCGTATATACCCAGCGACGACTGCCGGCCTGCTCGTAAAGCGCACCAGCCTCCTCGTCTCCCTTCAGCATCATTTCACCGCGCAAGCGGACGGCGAAGATACGCCCATCGACATAAACGCCTTGTCCGCCAAACATGCGCTTGATCGTAACGGGGCCGACCGATTGAAACATCTCTTCAATGGCATCATGATCCATCGTCAGTCTCCCAGTTGCCCGCCTGCCGCAAGAATGGCCGCCGGCGTATCGACGTCCAGATGCGCGGCTTCGCCGATCTCGACATCGATGACATCGACTTCGCTCTTCTCAAGAATGTGCCGCGCGCCGATATCCCCTTCAAGCCGGCGAATGGCGCCGTAAAGGCTCTTCGGCACGATCACTGGATTGCCACGTTTGCCCGACGAGACCGCACGCACCACGGACCGACCGCCGGCAGCGCGGAACGCCGTAATCAGCATGTCGATATCCTTGGTGGTGACACCCGGCATGTCGGCCAGCATGATGCAGAATCCGTCCATATTCTGAAGTGCTGCGAGCCCGGTTTGGATCGATGATGCCATGCCGCTTGCAAATTGCGCATTGTGCTCCAACTGCACGTCAAGACCGGCTATAGCCTTCTCGATCTCGTCACGGCGGTGACCGGTGACCACGACGACACGGTCGGCGGTGCTTGCGCGTGCTGTCTCAGCGCTCAGCCGCACCAGAGGCTGAGTGCCAAACCGCGCCAGCAATTTGTGATGCGCACCGCCCATGCGGCTTGCCTTGCCGGCGGCCAGAAGCGCAATACCAACCGAAATCTCTTCCTTCCTGGAGCGAACCGTTTCCCGCGGTTGCGGCCTCAGCGGTATCTCCATCAAAAGCCCGCCAACACCAAGCTTGGCCGCATCGCTCTGGTCCGGCTTTTCGCCGGTAAGAAGTCGGGCCAATATCCAGTCGAACGCATTTTCCTTGGGACTGCGCGCGCAACCCGGTGCGCCGATCACCGGCGTATCCCCCATCCAGCCAAGCACAAGCAGGTTGCCGGGATCGACCGGCATGCCGGTAATGGTCACTGTGCCACCGCCCAAGCGAATGGCGGCCGGAATAACGTCATCTGGATCTGTCATCGCCGAGGCGCCAAAGACAACGACCATCTCATGCGTATCGGCAAGCTTTCGCAACGCTGCGGCCACAGCCTCGGCGCTGTGATCGACACGCACTTCTTCCCCCAGCCGGCTTTGGCTCGGCAGCAAACGTTTTTCCAGAAGCGTGCGCGTCTTGTCCATCACCGAAGGCTTCAGATGCGGCAGCTTGGTGGCAACCAACCCCACCTTCCGGGATTGGTATGGGGCCACCCGGAACGCTTTACCCCCGGTCAGCAAGGCGACTGCCGCATCGACGGATCGGGAAGAAACGGCAAAGGGAATGATCTTCACCGTTGCCACCATGTCACCCGCATGGACGGGTGCGCGTTCTTCCAGGGTGGCAATGGTGAGCGCCGGGTCAATCGCGTTGACAGCATCGATCAAGGAACGATCAACCCGGAAAAGTCCGGCATCCAACGCATGAAAATTGACCCGCCCGGTTCCAGGCGGCGACACTTTGATCCCGTCAAGTTGAAGGGCATCCGCCACGCGTTGTGCGGCCTCATCTTCAGCTATGTCGCCTCTCTCCAGGCGCGCAGCCACCACTGTTTCCATGCCCGACGAACGCAGCGCTGCCACGTCTTCAGCGGTCAGCCGCCTCCCCTTAGGTAATTTTTTTCCCCCTACGGTAACAGCATGCGCGAGGATTGATCCTTCAGCCTCACCAACGGCAACGGGGCCGAACTTCATGCGCTGAGGCCTCTGCGACGCAGGGCCTGAATAATGTCGCCGAGAATTGCCACGGCGATCTCACCGGGCGAGGACGCACCGATATCAAGCCCGATCGGTGCCGAAATACGCCCGATCTGTTCACCTGACAGGCCCGCAGCCTGCAGACGCTCAACCCGCTTGCCATGCGTTTTTCGACTGCCAAGCGCGCCGACATAAAAGCAGCCGGTCTTGAGCGCCGAAATCAGCGGGTAATCATCGATTTTCGGATCATGCGTGACCGCGACCAGCGCCGTAAATGTATCCAGAGGCCGTTCCTTCAACACGTCTTCAGGCCAGTTTGCCGTGAGCTTGATCCCGGCAAAGCGCTCCGGCGTTGCAAATGCGGTCCTGGGGTCGATGATCTCGATATCGAAACCGGCAATACCGGCCATCGCTGCAAGCGCCTGCGAGATATGAACCGCGCCAATCACCACGATGCGCGCCGGCGGCACCTGCACATTCAGGAAATAGGAGCTTCCCTCACCCTCCACAATGCCTGATTTGCCGGACAGGAAAGCCTTGTTGATTACATCTTGCGGCACGCCCTCTGCACTCTGGCCCTCCCGCACCAGCTGATCGGGACCGCCCGACAGGTTGCTGACGAGAATCGCCGCCTTGCGGGCAGCCCGCAACGTATTCAGCTCTTTCAAAAGGCCAAGATCCATCAGGACACCTTTTCCACATAGACACGAATCCGCCCACCGCAGGAAAGCCCGACCCGCCAGGCCGTTTCATCGGCAACACCAAATTCGAGCATTTTCGGCTTGCCGGTGCCAAGCGCATCCATGGCCTCGGTAATTACCTCGCCCTCCACGCAGCCGCCGGAAACCGAGCCGAAGAAATTGCCGTCGCCATCAATCACAAGATGACTGCCGACCGGACGCGGCGCAGACCCCCATGTTTCCATGACCGTGGCGATTGCCACATCCCGGCCTTCGCCGCGCCAGCGCTCGGCAATATCAAGCGGATTGTCCGTACCACTCACTTCAGGCATGAAGACCTCCCAAAAAACGGCGTGGATCGGTGTCGCGGCTCCGGCTCGCGCCAGACAGCGCCTCGACCAGATCACCGATCGCCTCCAGGTTATGCACGGGACGAAACTCGTCCACATGCGGCAGCATTGCTCTGACCCCGCGTGCGCGGGCTTCAAAGCCATCGAAACGCAACAACGGATTCAGCCAGATGAGGCGGCGGCAGGAACGGTGCAGACGGTCCATCTCGGTGGAAAGCTCCTCAATGGAATCCCGTTCCAGCCCGTCCGTGATCAAGAGGACCACAGCACCTTGACCCAGAACCCGTCGGCCCCAGAGCCGGTTGAACTCATATAGGGTTTCGCCGATGCGCGTTCCACCCGACCAGTCTGTCACCATGGACGCGCACTCATCCACAGCCTCATCGGGGTCCTTGTTGCGCATCTGGCGCGTAACATTGGTCAGCCGGGTGCCGAACAGAAACGTGTGAACGCGCCGCCGCTTCTCCGTCATGGCATGCAGAAAATGCAGGAAGATTCGGGTGTATTGGCTCATGGAGCCGGAAATATCGGCAAGAATGACAAGTGGCGGCTGGATGGTTTTCGGCGCACGAAATGCCGGCAGGATCAATTCGCCACCCGTGCGCAGGCTCTGGCGCATGGTGCGGCGCGGATCAAACTTCACCGGGTGCGGGGTTGGCCTGTAGCGCCGTGTCCGCACCTCATCGAATGGCATCTGCAACTGCGAAAGCGCCTTGCGGGCAACAGCCAGTTCCGCAGACGACATCTGCGCAAAATCCATCTTGCGCAGCACCTCACTGGCCGATGTGGTAAAGCGCGAGTCGATTTCGAGTTCCGGCTCTTCCTTCGGCGGTTTTCGGTTTTCCTGCTCGGCCACCAAAGCATCCGTAGCCCGCTTTTCGCCAGCCTTGCGCTTCTCCTTCTCAGCGCCGGCAGTGCGCGGCGACATCATCTGGATCATCTTTTCGATGAGATCGCGCTTGCGCCAGAACAACCGGAAGGCTTCGTCAAAAACGGCCTTGTCTTCATGCCGCTTGACGAAAACGGCAAACAGCGCCGTGTAAAACTCTTCTCTTGAGCCGATGCCGATGGCATCCACCGCCATGATGGCATCCGCCACCGCGCCCGGCCCGATGCGAAGCCCGGCCTTGCGCAGGGCGCGGGCGAAATAGACAATATTATCGGCAAGCCGCCCCTCGCCCGGCGGCATGGGTGGGATCACAAAACCATCGCCTTCCGTGCCGGTTTCCATGGTCAGCCCGCCAGCAATTCCGCTTTCACGTCATCCAGGAGCTTACGCCCTTCACTGCCTTCGATACGGGCAATGTCGTCCTGGTATTTCAACAGCGTGCCAAGCGTATCGGAAATCGTCTCGGGGTCGAGCGCCACACGATCAAGTTCCGTCAGCGCCGTTGCCCAGTCAATGGTCTCGGCAACACCCGGGCTCTTGAAAAGATCGACCGTGCGAAGCTTTTGCACATAGGCAACGACCTGCTTTGCCAGTTGTGCGTTGCAATGAGGCACCTTGCGGGAAATGATGTCAAGCTCCTGGTGGGCCGCCGGATAGTCAACCCAATGATAAAGACAACGGCGCTTCAGCGCATCATGCACCTCGCGGGTGCGGTTCGTTGTAATGATGACAATCGGCGGCTCCGCAGCCTTGACCGTGCCAAATTCCGGGATCGTGACCTGAAAATCGGAGAGCACTTCGAGCAGAAAAGCCTCAAAAGCTTCATCGGTCCGGTCAAGCTCATCAATCAGGAAAACCGGCGCGCCACCGCTTCCCGGCTCCAGCGCCTGCAGCACAGGGCGACGGATCAGGTATTTGTCAGCGAAGATATCGGATTCAAGCCGGGCGCGATCCTCGACACCTGTCGCTTCGGCCATACGGATTTCCAGCATCTGCGCGGGATAGTTCCACTCATAAACGGCGGACGATACGTCGAGCCCTTCATAACACTGAAGGCGAATGAGATCCCGCCCCAGCGCCTTGGCGAGCACTTTGGCAACCTCGGTCTTGCCAACGCCGGCATCACCTTCCAGGAAAAGCGGCCGCCCCATCTTGAGCGCAAGAAAGATCACCGTCGCCAGCGACCTGCCCGCCAGATAGTCCTGGCTCTCCAGCATTTTGACGGTTTCGTCTATGCTCGTTGGCAGGTCCACTCTGTCGGTCATTGTTCACTCCCTTCGGCCCGCCTTCTCCCGCGAGCATCGCTTTTGAAGAGAGAGTCTATATCGCGTGATAGCCCCGGTCCATATAGACAAGCGATTTTGAGCCATTGCCAAGGCGCAAACCTGCAACTTCGCCGAAGAAAACATTGTGGGTGGAGGCCCGCTTCACATCCACGATACGGCAATCGTAATTCGCAATGGCACCGCGCAGCACAGGTGCGCCGGTGGCCAACACATCCCATTCGGCCTGCTCAAAACGCTCTTCTTCGGTCAGGCCGGAAAACCCCGAGAAATGATTGGCAAGCGTTTGATGCTCCTCACCAAGCGTGTTCAAGGCAAAAATGCCGCTTTGCGAAAAGATGTCGTTGTGCGGGTTGCCATGGTTGAGGCAAACGAGAACCATCGGCGGGCTGTCTGAAACCGAACACGCAGCCGTAATCGTCACACCGCGAAGCGCACCCTCAAAGGCCGTCGTCACGATCTGCACATGGCCGGCATAGCGTGCCATGGCGTTTCGGTACTCTTGCGGGTCAATATGCGGTTTGCTCAACAAGGTTTCTCTCCGGTTTATGCTTGACCTAGCATATGGTGGTTAAGATTATGTGCGCCAAGGCTTAACGCCCGCGCATCGGGCAAAAAGAGACTGCAGACGAGGTTAACCGGACATGTATTTGAGATTTCTGACGTCTGCAGCACTCCTTGCCCTTCCCAAGCTCGCATGTGCGGCAGGTCTGACGATTGCCGTTGTCGCCCCGCAATCAGGCCCCTACGCGCTTCTTGGTCAACAGGTGATAACAGGCGCAAAAAGCCAGATTGAGGCCGCCGGAAATACAATGCTCGCCATCGACGAGACCTGTGAAGACAATGCCGGCGAGGCCATCGCCACAAAGGTGATCGCAGGCGATGCCGCAGCCGCCATCGGATTCTTATGCTCGCAATCGCTTTGGGGTGCATTGCCAGCCCTTGCGCAGACCGACATTCCGGCAATCACGCTCTCGGTGCGCTCGCCGATCCTCTTTGAGGATGCGGCAAAGAAGCAATGGCCGCTCTTTTCGCTCGCTCCGGCACCCGATGCGGAAGAGAAGGCCATTGCCGATATCATTGCCAAACGCTGGGCAAAGGAGCCTTTCGCCATCCTTGATGACGGCACCATCCACGCGCGCGAATTGGCCGAACACGTTCGCCAGAGGCTGGAAGATGTCGGTGTGGTTCCAGTCTTCGCTGACGCTTTTCGCCCCGCATTGGAAAAACAGACACAAGTGGCACGACGTCTTGAAAAGGCAAATGTCAGCCATGTTTTCATCAGCGGCGACCGCAACGATATTGCCATCATTGCCCGCGACGCAAAGGCCGAACAGCCAGACATCACGGTCATGGGCGGAGAAGCGCTGCTGGCTGCCGAAGATAACGTGCCGCTGCCAAGCGGCGTGCTTGCTGTATTCCCCGAGCCCTGGCGCGACCAGCCGCAAGCCTCCGCAGTTCTGGGCGCTCTATCGGAGCAAAATGTGATCGTTGAAGGCTACATTCTGCCAGCTCACGCGGCCGCTTTCATCGCGGCCAAGGCTTCTGAGCAGGCGAAGAAAGAAGGCAAGAAGCCATCCGAAATCTTGCGGACGCAAACCTTCGCGACTGCCATCGGCCCGGTGAAATTCGGGAATGACCAGATCCGCGAAACCAGCCCTTACGCGGTTTTCGAATGGCAAAATGGCGAATTCAAGCCGGCTGAAAGAGGCGAGACACAATAAAAACGGCCGCCACCCCAAAAGGCCCGACCGTCGATAATCCCTTGAATGTAACAGAGTGCTAAAGCATGTCGCGTTTAATCGCCCGCGATTAAGCGACAACGTACATGCGGCAAAACAAGGACAAAGCAGGATCGCATTTGAATCAGATAAAATGCGATCCGCTTTAACGCCTGTTATCCGGCGATTGCGGCCCCGACCGCGTCCAGCGCTGCATCTGCCTTCGCACCATCCGGGCCGCCGGCCTGCGCCATGTCTGGGCGACCGCCGCCGCCTTTGCCGCCCAGTGCTTCGGACGCCGCGCGAACAAGGTCAACAGCGCTCACCTTGCCCGTCAGATCGTCGGTGACGCCAACAACCACGCTGGCCTTGCCATCATCAGCAACGGCAATGAAGGTCACCACGCCGGAACCGATGCTCTTCTTGCCTTCATCAACAAGCCCCTTGAGGTCGCGGGGTTCAACGCCAGTCAGCGTGCGCGCCAGATATTTCACGCCCCCAGCATCGCGGATGTCTGAAGCAGCATTGCCACCAGCCCCGCCGCCAAGCGCCAGCTGTTTGCGCGCCTCGTTCAACTCACGCTCCAGCTTGCGGCGCTCATCAAGTAGCGTCTCGATACGACCGAGCACATCCGCCGGCTGAACCTTCAACAGACCCGCAATGGACTTCACACGCTCATCCTGCTGATCGAGATATTCGCGCGCAGCATTGCCCGTCAGCGCCTCGATACGGCGAACGCCGGCCCCCACAGCGCTGTCGGACAGAATATGCACCAGGCCGATATCACCGGTCGAGCGCACATGCGTGCCGCCGCACAGTTCGACGGAGTAAGACTTGCCCGCCTTCGAGCCACGAACACCGTTGCCCATGGAAACGACGCGCACCTCGTCACCATATTTCTCGCCAAATAGGGCCATCGCCCCTTCGGCAATTGCATCGTCCACGGTCATCAAACGGGTCGTTACCGGTGCATTCTGCAACACGATTTCGTTTGCCATATCCTCGACAACGGCAAGCTCTTCCGCGCTGATGGGTTTTGGATGGGAAATGTCGAAACGCAGCCGCTCGGGCGCCACCAGCGACCCCTTTTGCGCAACATGCGTCCCAAGGGTTTCACGCAAGGCCTCATGGATGAGGTGCGTTGCCGAGTGATTGGCACGCAATTGACCGCGGCGGGCATGATCAACCTCGAGCTGAACAGCATCACCAACCTTCAGCGTCCCGCTAGCGACTTTGGCGACATGGACAAACACGCCCTCGCCCTTCTTCTGAACATCGCGGACGGAAACCTTGACACCATCATGGCTGATTATACCGGCGTCGCCCATCTGGCCGCCCGACTCACCGTAAAACGGCGTCTGGTTGACCACGATCTGAACCTCGTCGCCGGCCTTGACGCTATCGACCGCAGCACCATCCTTGACGATCGCCTGCACTACGCCTTCCGCAGTTTCAGTATCGTAACCGAGAAATTCGGTCGCACCGTGCTTGTCCTTGATCTCGAACCAGATCGTTTCAGTCGCAGCCTCGCCGGAACCCGCCCAATTGGCCCGGGCTTCCGCCTTCTGCCGCTCCATGGCAGCCGAAAAACCGTCCGTATCGACGGAGATGCCGCGCGCGCGCAGCGCATCCTGCGTCAAATCGAGCGGGAAGCCGTAGGTATCATAGAGCTTGAAGGCCGTCTCACCGTCGAGTTCACCGCCCTCGACCATATCCGCCGTGGCATCGGAAAGCAGCCCAAGCCCACGCTCCAGCGTCTTGCGGAAACGGGTTTCCTCAAGCTTCAGGGTTTCGGAAATCAGCGCTTCAGCCCGCACCAGCTCCGGATAGGCCTGACCCATTTCACGCACCAGCGATGGCAGCAGCTTGTACATCAGCGGGTCCTGCGCGCCGAGAAGCTGCGCGTGGCGCATGGCGCGGCGCATGATCCGACGAAGCACATAACCGCGGCCCTCATTGGACGGCAGAACACCGTCTGCAATCAGGAAAGCGGACGAACGAAGGTGATCGGCGATCACACGGTGGCTCGCACGGTTTTTACCCTCGGCCTCGACACCGGTCGCGGCGACCGAAGCCGCAATCAGGGCGCTGAACAGGTCGATATCGTAATTGTCATGCTTGCCCTGCAAAAGAGCTGCAATGCGCTCCAGACCCATGCCGGTATCGATCGAAGGACGCGGCAAATCCAGACGCTGTTCCTTCGTCACCTGCTCGTACTGCATGAAGACGAGGTTCCAGATTTCGATAAAACGGTCCCCATCTTCATCCGGCGAGCCGGGAGGTCCACCCCAGATATGGTCGCCGTGATCATAGAAAATCTCCGAGCACGGCCCGCACGGGCCAGTATCGCCCATCGCCCAGAAATTGTCGCTGGTCGGGATGCGAACGATCTTCTCATCCGGCAGGCCGGCAATCTTCTTCCAAAGGTCGAAGGCCTCGTCGTCAGTATGATAAACCGTCACCATCAGGCGGTTGCGGTCGATGCCGAATTCCTTGGTGATCAGGTTCCAGGCAAGCTCGATGGCATTTTCCTTGAAATAATCGCCGAAGGAAAAATTGCCGAGCATCTCGAAGAACGTATGGTGGCGCGCCGTATAACCGACATTGTCGAGGTCGTTGTGCTTGCCGCCGGCGCGCACGCATTTCTGCGCCGTCGCCGCCCGCGAATAGGGGCGTTGCTCAAGACCGGTAAACACGTTCTTGAACTGCACCATGCCCGCATTGGTGAACATCAGCGTCGGATCATTGCGCGGCACTAGGGGGCTGGAGGAAACAACCTCATGCCCATTTTTCTTGAAGTAGTCGAGAAATGCCGACCGGATTTCGTTGACGCCACTCATGGATTACCCTTTGCCACCTGAACTGTGCTGATTTCACAAGAAAACCACGCGCTTTTATAACCCGCTCCGCCATGTGTCCAGACTGACGGCATCCGAGCAACAAAAGAAAAGCCGGTCCGGATCGACATCGACCGGACCGGCTTGAACATTCGTACGACCAAACGCCTCAATCAGCCATCCGCAGCGCTGTCATCCACGCTGTCGTCGCCGGAACCGTTCTCAAGGAACTTCTCGGCAATCAGACCGGCATTCTGGCGCAATGCCAACTCGATCTCATTGGCGGTTTCGGGGTTGTCGCGCAGGAACTGCTTGGCATTTTCACGCCCCTGCCCCAGACGCTGGCTATCATACGAGAACCATGCCCCCGACTTCTCGACAATACCGGCCTTCACGCCAAGATCGATCAGCTCACCTGTCTTGGAAACGCCTTCGCCATACATGATGTCGAATTCAACCTGCTTGAAGGGCGGCGCCATCTTGTTCTTGACGACCTTGACGCGGGTCTGGTTGCCGACAACCTCATCACGATCCTTCACCGCACCAATACGGCGGATATCGAGGCGAACGGATGCATAAAACTTCAGCGCGTTACCACCTGTCGTCGTCTCCGGCGAACCGAACATGACACCGATCTTCATGCGGATCTGGTTGATGAAGATCACCATGCAGTTCGAACGCGAGATGGAAGCGGTCAGTTTTCGAAGCGCCTGACTCATCAGGCGGGCCTGCATGCCTGGAAGGCTGTCGCCCATTTCACCTTCGATTTCAGCGCGCGGCGTCAAGGCGGCAACGGAATCGACGACGAGAACATCGATAGCTCCGGAGCGAACCAGCGTGTCGGTGATTTCCAGCGCCTGCTCACCCGTGTCGGGCTGCGAAATGAGAAGATTTTCCAGGTCAACACCCAGCTTGCGGGCATAAACCGGATCCAGCGCATGTTCGGCGTCGACAAAGGCGCAAATGCCGCCGCGCTTCTGCGATTCTGCAATGGTCTGCAGCGCAAGCGTGGTCTTACCGGAGCTTTCCGGCCCATAGATTTCAACGATACGCCCCTTGGGCAATCCGCCAACACCGAGTGCGATATCAAGCCCGAGCGAGCCTGTGGGAACAGTTTCAATCTCGACCACATTCTCGTTCGAGCCGAGTTTCATGATCGAGCCCTTACCAAAGGACCGTTCGATCTGTGAAAGAGCTGCTTCGAGGGCCTTGCTTTTGTCCACGGATTTTTCCTCTACAAGCCGTAAAGAGTTTTGTGCCATTGGTATCCACCTTTAGGTTATTGATGTTGGAGAGGCAACAAGGCCGCCGCTGGTAATTTTGTACCGCATTTGTTCTCTTTTTGCAAGTGCAGTATAATGCATTGAAAAATTGCGTTTATTTGCGATTTGTTCTTTTTATGTTTTCGCCCTGAATGACGCCAAGCCGCGTCTCGTTCGCCCAGCCGTAAAAGCGAATCGCCACGTCAATCTGTGCTCCGTTGTCTCAGTGATTCCCGCTCTCCTTGCACCTGGAAATTGGTCTTCGAAGGAAAGCGCCGGATTGGGTCGGCACGGACATGGCAAAACGCGCAAGGCGGGAAGTGGAGAATTCATGATTGGCCCGCTTTGGTCCTTGCGGAAATGCGGCCGCAGCCGCTAAGACCAGCATATGCAGCGCGCCGCAGATTGCGCGGAACCGGAGAAGAAACCGATGACCAATGCCGCCTCCCCGCTTCTCGATATGTCCTACAGCGACGAAGTTGCCGCCGCCAAGCGCGACGGCGTGCCGATTGTCGCGCTTGAGTCGACAATCATCACCCATGGCATGCCCTATCCAGGCAATCTGGAAATGGCGCGCAGCGTGGAGGCCATCATCCGCGAGGCCGGTGCCGTTCCCGCGACAATTGCCGTCGTCGACGGGGTATTGAACATCGGCCTGGAAGCCGAGCAGCTGGAGGCTCTGGCGCTGACCACACATGCGATGAAGCTGTCGCGGGCCGACATTGCCTTCGCAATTGCCGAGCGTCGCACGGGCGCAACCACCGTTGCCGCGACGATGATTGCAGCCGCACGCGCCGGCATCAAGGTCTTCGCCACGGGCGGTATCGGCGGCGTCCACCGCGGCGCAGAAGAAAGCTTTGACATTTCCGCCGACCTCGAAGAGCTGGCACGCACCGGCGTCATTGTCGTCTGCGCTGGCGCCAAGGCCATTCTGGATGTACCCAAAACACTGGAAGTGCTGGAAACCCGCGGCGTTCCCGTGGTCACCTATGACGCAGTGGAGTTCCCCGCCTTCTGGTCGCGCTCTTCCGGCCTGCCAAGCCCGCTTTCGCTCAATAGCCCGGCAGCCATTGCAAACTTCCAGACGACTCGCGAGCTTCTGGGCCTCAATGGCGGCATGCTGGTGGCCAATCCAGTGCCGGAAGATGCCGAAATTCCGCGGCAGGAAATGGAAATCTATATCCGCCGCGCGCTCGACAACGCCGAGGCGGAAGAGATCACCGGCAAGGCGGTTACCCCCTACCTGCTGGATACCCTTTTCCGTCTCACCGATGGCCGCAGCCTGCAGACGAATATCGCGCTGGTGGAAAACAACGCGCGTCTGGCGGCTGCCATCGCCGTCGCGTTGGGCGATTGAGCCTCATCCAAGCCGCTTTTTTTCCGTTGAAAAACAAGAGAATCGGTGACAATCTCGCTGCATAGACAATAACTCGACTGGGGAGTCGCACCATTTCTCGTGGAGGGCGTTAACGTTCGGTTAACCGCCTTCTGGCGTCATGATCGGACATACATTTCTTGTGAACGACATGACGAGGTCAACATGAACGAAGAAATGGCATTGCAGTTAAAGGGCTACGGTCTCACCACAGCAGAGATACTCTACCGCCTGCCCGATCACCCCTCGTTTCTCCAGACATATCTGTGGCAACACTACGATCTGGCACCGCATTTCCCCGAAATGAAAAGCTTCCTGAAGTTCTGGCAGGAAAAGCTGGATGGCCCGCTTCACTCGGTGCGCTATGTCCACCGCAAGCTGATTTCGGCTTCGGAATGGCGGTCACTGAGCGGTGAGTTCGTGATAAACTAGCCACGTCATCGCAAGATCGTGGATTTCAGGAGCCGGGCCTCAAATTGCCTCGACTAGCCGCTGCGCAGCCGCCCGCAAAACCTGCGGTTCAAATCCTGAAAAGCCGATCACCAGACCGTGCTCCATGCGATTGCCACGATACATGGTGGAAAGCGCCTGCACGCCAAGCCCCGCCTCTGCCGCCGCGTTGAGCATTCGGCCCTCCTCTTCCGCATCCTTCAAACCGGCGATCAGATGCAAACCCTGATCGGGTGATCTGATATCAAAGGGGCCGCGTGAAAGCCCTTCCACCAAGGCATCACGCGCATTCGACGCGCGTTTGCGCGCACGGCGAATATGGGAGGAAAAATGGCCCTCACGCATGAAGCCCGCCATCACGGCCTCGGTAAGCGCATTGGGCGAGCGGTCCACCCGCTTGCGCAGATCCAGAACTTTGTCGAACAGGGCCTCCGGCACCACGGCATAGCCTAGCCGCAACCCCGGCAGGACGACCTTGGAAAACGTGCCGAGATAGATCACGCGGCCCTCGCCATCCATCCCCTGGAGAGCCGCCAGCGGTGCGCCGGTGTAACGGAACTCACTATCGTAATCGTCTTCGATGATCCATGCGCCGACCCGGCTCGCCCATTCGATCAAGGCCTTGCGGCGCGGCATTGTCAAAGTGACACCCAGAGGAAACTGGTGCGACGGGGTCAGATAGACGGCCCGAGCATTGTCTGCAAGCACCCGCCCCTTCTCCGGGTCGAGGCCTTCGCGGTCAACCGGCACGGGAACCACCCGCATGCCCGCCTCGTCCAAGGCGCGGCGAGCATTCTTGTAGCCGGGATCTTCCATCCACACTTCATCGCCGCGCTTCAGAACCGCATTGGCGATCAGATAAAGGGAGGCCTGGGTACCGGAGGTGATCATCACCTGATCCGGGTCAACCCGCATGCCGCGCGCCGACCGCAAGTATGACGCGACTTCCTGTCGGAGGCCGATATCACCTTGCGGTGACGCGTAGGTGAAGAGCGTTTCAGGCGGCCGCTCCAAAACCTTGCGGAAAAGCTGCCGGAAGGCTCTCAGCGTCGTCTCGTCAGCGGTGCCACAGCCAAGCGTACCCGGCAGCACCTCCTTCACAACCGTACGCCTTCTGGCGACCGCAGGCGCATGGCTCGCCTGAGGAACATCTCGCGCGACAAACGTTCCCGAGCCCTGCAGGGTTTCAGCGTAACCTTCTGCGATCAGCTGATCATAGGCACCGACAACGAGCCCCCGCGACACACCAAGCTCTTGAGACAGCATGCGGCTGGGCGGCAATTTTTCGCCCGGCATCAGCCGGCGCGTTTCGATCAGGCGTCGCAACTCGCCATAAAGCGCCCGCTGGCGCGGCCCACCATCGGGCAGAATGGGGATCAAGCCGGACCAATCCGGAAAATTGGACTTATTTTTTTGCATAATATTGGACCTTCTTTAGTCCAATAATACACGCATATTTGCCTCCATCAACGACCATTCAACAAGGACCGCGGCAATGAGCAAAGTGAGGGTGCGGGTCTGCGAAATCTATGCAGCACCACAAGAGGTCGGCAACGCCACCGTCTTCCGGCGGGCACCGTTTATAAGCCCGCTTATACTGGCGACCTTGTCGATGGCATTTCCACTTTCCAACAGGAGTAGAAAATGACTGAATCGCATGAGGCGAAAGACACGGCTTACGAAATCAACCAGCGTAATCGGGTAAAGCGCGAGCACCACCGCGCCCATTACGATTATGAAACCGTCCATGCCATTTTGGATGCAACGCCTTTCAGCCATGTCGCCTACATGATTGACGGTCAGCCCTACTGCACGCCGAAGGTCCATTGGCGCGATGGCACAACACTTTTCTGGCACGGTTCGTCGGTCAACAGGCTCCTGAAAGCCAATGGCGGCAGTGCACCTGTCTGCCTGACCGTTTCGCTGCTGGATGGACTGGTGGTCACCCGTTCTGCCTATCACCACACGGCAAATTACCGGTGTGCAATGTGTTTCGGAACCGCGCGTCTGATTGAAGATGACGATGAGAAGGCCGCAGCACTCGACGCCATGGTCGAGCGTCTTTACCCTGGTCGTCTGGCCGGATTGCGCCCGAACACAGCCCAGGAAATGAAGGCGACCAGCGTGGTGCGAATGGAGATCGAAGATGCATCCGCAAAGGTGCGAACCGGCGGCGGGAGCAACGCGCCCGATGAACTGGACTATCCGGCATGGTCCGGCATCATCCCGGTGAAAACCGTGATCGGCCATGCCGTGCCGGATGAAAGCAATATAGCCGAACCGGCAATGCAAGGCATTGACCAGTTCACCGTCGGAAGATCGCTGGACGATGTTCTGGCAGGAAACGCTGGATAGCCCGCTTCACTCCGTGCGCTATATCCATCCATCCTAAGCTGATTTACGCTTCCGAGTGCTGCTCGCTGTGTGGTGAATTCGTTAACTGTGTTAACGGAAGGCGCGCAGGTAATGGTTTTCAAATGCGCGCTTCATCCAGTGAAACAGCCGGGAACCGGGCAGCATGATGTTCCGCTTTGCGCTTCGGTAGATAAGAATCCCCTTATCAAGCGTGTCGACGATACATATCAGTTCCGGCTTGAAATTATGGTCCGGCGTCTTCCCCCGCAGCACTGCAGCAATGTTTCTGGCTGTTGCCAGGGCTTGCAAGTCCGCCTGGTGTGCCTGCTTCGGCAGCCAGTCAGGCCCTGGATAAGAGCCGGCATCACCGACCACCCAAACACCGTCTCGACCGGGAACCCGGCATTTCTCATCCGCTTGGATCATGCCGCCGGGTGAGAGGGGCAAATCGGCAGCTGCAAGCCAGGCGGGTCCTGTCAGCCCCGGCATAAAGAGAATGAGATCAGCAGCAAACTCACCACCTTCTGTAACGACCTTGTCGCTCTCGAAACGAACCATCTTGTGACCCAGATGCGTTTCGATGCTGCGCTTCTTCATCTCTTCCAGCAATTTTTCAACCGCCTTGTCACCCAGACGTTGGCCCGGTTTCTGGGACGGATTGAAAAAGACCAGCTTGAATTTGTCACGTCTGCCCTGCTTGCGCAAAAGTGTGTCGGTAATGAAGAGAAACTCGAACATCGGGCCGCCGCGAACAGCACTTTGCTCATTCGGATTGGAGCCAAAACCAAACGCAATCGTACCGCCATCCATGGACTCCAGTCGCCTGGCATAGTCTTCGCCCACGGCAATGCCGTCACACGGTATCAGGGCGTTCTCAATGCCGGGAAGCTTTTTGATAAAGCGCCCGCCCGCCGCGATGACAAGGTGATCGTTCCTGTAGTGTCCCTGATCGGTGACCACTGTTCGACCGCCATCTTCAAGCCCAACAACTGATGCCTTGATAAAATGGACCCTGTGACTGTCGAAAAAATCGGCGAGCGGAATTTTCAGCTTATCACCGCGCCGCAACCCGGCAGGAAGCCATATTGTACTTGGCAGGTAATGCAGATGGTCGCGTGGCGAAATTACGGTAATGTCCGCCTCCACATTCTGACGGCGCAGTTCGCGTACCGTTGTGAGTGCACCGAAACCCGATCCAAGTACAATGATATTTGCCACACCAGCGCTCCATACATATAATTATTTATATGTATATAGCAGCCCGCCTCATTGAATCAAGGTGTAAAGCGGGTAATTCGCAGCCGTCCCAGTGCAGCGCGCGAAGTGCAGCGCAAGATTTGAGTTGCGCGCGATCATACCCGGTAATAGAAGCCGGGCATGACCGAGACTAACAACGAATTCGATGAAGACGCCCTTGCGGAAGCCTATAACAGGGCTCTCGCGCTGGAAAAGTCCGGGGACTTCGATGCGGCAGCGCTCGCCTATGCCCAGGTTCTGGCGCTTGACCCCGCCGACCATGGCGGTGCCGCCGTGCGCCTTGCCGCGATCGGCAAAGGCGAGACACCGGAAAAGGCCCCGGAGGCTTATGTCGAAACACTTTTCGACCAGCATGCCGGTGCCTTTGAGGACATCCTCGTCGATGCGCTGGGTTACTGCGTTCCCCTGCTGATCCGCCAACAGCTTCAGATGCTGGAACTTGGCCCTTTTGAAAACATGCTTGATCTCGGCTGCGGAACCGGCCTCACAGGCGGAGCACTGCGCGACCTTGTCGCGGGTGAGATCACCGGCCTCGACCTATCTGAAAACATGGTCGAGATTGCCTATGAAAAAGAGCTTTACGAAAACCTCTATGTCGCCGAATGCGTCGATTATCTGCATGAAAATGAGGAAGGCCCCTTCGACATCATCACGGCAGCCGACGTGCTGCCCTATATCGGTGCACTTGAGCCACTTTTCGCTGGTGTTGCCGGCAATATCAAAGACGGCGGCCTTTTTGCGTTTTCATCAGAGACCCGCGACGATGCCTTTACGGGAGCCAAAGGCTACAAAGTCGGCCCCAGCCAGCGCTTTGTGCATTCGGAAACCTATGTCCGAAGATCTCTCGCGGAAGCCGGCTTTGATGTGCTTTCCATAACCGACATCAATGTTCGTATGGAAAACGGCAATCCCTCGCCCGGCCATCTCGTGATCGCGCGCCGGATGTGATCGACCACTGAAAGCTGATCAGGGCGACCGTATCGAGCAGCAATTGAATGATTTTTGCCATATCGGCCTCCTTTCGAAAGCCATATGCCTGCAGTTGCGCATTCGCTTCAAACGAGTTTATTCTCGCTTCAGATGACTTCAGGTTAAGCGAAGATGAGACGAGGACGATTGCCGCTGACGGCACTGAGAAGTTTTGAGGCAGCAGGGCGACGCTTGAGTTTCAAGGCCGCAGCCGATGAGCTGCTTGTGTCCCAATCCGCCATCAGCCGCCAAGTCCGTGAACTCGAAGAGCGCACTGGAAAGCCTTTATTCGAAAGGCATCACCGTTCGGTGACCTTGACTGCGGAAGGCCAGCGGCTGCTGGATACGGTGACGGCAGCCTTCGACGCCATCACCCAGACATTCGTTGAAATCTCAGAGCCGCAGCAGAGCAGAAACGTCTTTGTAAGCGCAGAAGCCGCATTCAGCGCAAACTGGCTGGGACCGCGCCTGCCGGAGTTCAATCGCCTGCACCCGGATATCGATATTTTCCTGGACTCCGACAATCAGCTTGTCGACATGCGCAGCCACCCCGCCGATCTGGCGATCCGCTATGGCCGCAATGAAGACACCTGGAGCGACGGGCACAAACGGCACCTGGCCAATGTCATTATGATACCAGTCATCTCGCCTGCCTTGCTGAAAAAAGTCTCTCCGCTTTCCGCGCCGGCAGACCTGCTGCAATTTCCCTTGATCCATGAAGACAGCCGCGACACCTGGATGGCTTGGTTCCAGGCTGCAGGTGTCGCGGTCACGCCACCTTTGAAGGGCCACCTCTTCAGCGACCACACATTGGTGCTGCAAAATGCGGTACGCGGCAGCGGTGTGGCGCTCGCCGACATCATTCTGGCCCGCGATGATATTGAATCGGGCCGCCTAACCTGCCCGTTTGATTTGACGCTGCCATTCGGCAATTATTGGCTGGTCGCGCGAAATTTCGAGAAACTGTCCCCCTCCGCACGCAAATTCGCCGCTTGGCTAGAAACAACGCTGCCCGATTTCAACACGCCGACACCCGCCTCTTGATCGACATCAAGGAAGCCATCTCGCACTTGCGAAATAAAAGGCTGCGCCGGTCGCTCGTTGAACCGATCCTCCCACTCTCTTCCGCGGCGGCCACGATCTTTTGACCAATAGAATTGAATTGGAAACCCAACCATGGGCGTTCAAGGTTTGTCGCACAACAGTGCAATCGTCGACTTTCAAAGAAAACGCGGTTTTGAATCAACCCGTTACGTTCTACCATTCCTGAATGAAACAATGGATCTCCTGGATATCGGATGCGGTCCGGGCTCCATCACCAATGTGCTGGCCCAGCATGTCAAAACAGCCATCGGCATCGATATTGACGGTGAAACCATCCGCTCCGCGCAGGAGATTGCTGCGCGGCAGAATATCGACAATCTGCGCTTCATTCATGGTTCCATGCTGGCCCTGCCGTTTGAAGACAATCGCTTTGACGCGGTAACCTTTCATGCCGTCCTTTATCATCTCGATGAAGCAACGCTGAACAAGGCGCTGTCGGAAGCCTACCGCGTGCTCAAGCCCGGCGGCCTCATCGCCATCCGAGACAGCGATGTTGGCGGCGATGTGATTTATCCGGAAAACCCGGATATCGAACTGTCGCTCAACCTGTGGCAGCGCTGGTACGGTCATTCCGCCACCGACCGGCCGAAATTCGGTCGCCGTCAAGGCCATGTTCTGCGCACCCACGGTTTCGAGCCTGTCTGGAGCGGTGCAAGCTTCCACAATCACTCAAGTGATCCGGAAACCCGCCGTCAGTCCGTCATAGACGCCAAAGCCAATATGATCGGCCTGTCCGACGACCTGATCGCCAAGGGATTGGCAACGAAAGAAGAAATCGACCGCGCCATCAAGGCCTGGGACGATTGGGGCAACGAACCCGATTGCGTTTATCTGCGCTGCCGCTGCGAATGCATTGCCCGCAAACCCGGTCCCTCGGAACCAGTCTAACGCCTCCTCCTGGAGCCGCCCCGCTGTTGGAATGCGAGTTGATTTGCTTCCTCGCTCTGATGCTCTAAATTGCCGCCAAACGCAGGAATCAGGGAGAGAACAAGCATGGCAAATGTCGCATTCATCGGTCTTGGCGTCATGGGATATCCCATGGCCGGTCACTTGAAGGAAAAGGGCGGACATCAGGTTACCGTCTACAACCGTACCGCCGAGAAGGCTGAAAAATGGGTGGCGCAATATGGCGGCAGCATGCGCCGCACACCGGCCGAGGCCGCCGATGGCGCAGATTTCGTGTTCTGCTGCGTCGGCAATGACGATGATCTACGCGCCGTGACGACAGGTGAAAACGGCGTGCTCTCCGGCATGAAGAAAGGCGCAATCCTCATCGACAACACAACGGCCTCGGCAGAAGTCGCCCGCGAGCTGGCTGAAGCCTGCGCCGCCAAAGGCTGCGGTTTCATCGATGCCCCCGTATCAGGCGGTCAGGCCGGCGCGGAAAATGGCGTCCTAACCGTCATGTGCGGAGGCGAGGAAGAAACCTTTGCCAAGGCAAAACCGGTCATCGACGCCTATGCCCGCATGGTGGGCCTCATGGGCCCCGCCGGCTCCGGACAGCTCACCAAAATGGTCAACCAGATCTGCATCGCCGGCCTCGTCCAGGGGCTTTCCGAGGGCATCCATTTCGGCAAGAAGGCTGGCCTTGATATCGAAAAGGTTATCGACGTCATTTCCAAGGGCGCGGCCGGCTCCTGGCAAATGGAAAGTCGCTACAAGACCATGAACAAGGGCGAGTATGATTTCGGCTTTGCAGTGGACTGGATGCGCAAGGACCTTTCAATCGTCCTCTCCGAAGCCCGCCGCAACGGCGCAAACCTGCCCGTAACAGCCGTCGTCGATCAGTTCTATTCCGAAGTCCAGGCCATGGGCGGCAAGCGCTGGGATACGTCTTCGCTGCTGGCAAGGCTGGAGAAGTAGCAGCGACTTGAGGCGGTGATCTTGCGATGGAAGAGCTAACACGACGTTCAACAGCCGCAGAGATCATTGCCCATTTGAAAACGCTGAGCGATGCCGACAATATTGCCGGCATGACACGCTACGGCATCGTCACGGACACCGCGCTTGGCATTTCAAACACGGAGCTTCGAAAGATTGCGCGTAAGGTTGGCAAGGATCATGCCCGCGCGCACGAGCTATGGGACAGCAACATTCGCGAAGCCCGTCTTCTGGCAGCCTTCACAGCAGAGCCGAAAACTCTGACAGCCGACGACGCAATGCAGTGGGCACAATCGTTCAATTCCTGGGAAATCGTCGATGGCTTTGCTGACCTGTTCATGGAGGCCCGTCTGGAAGCAACAATTCCACAATTTGCCGCCGACGAGCGCGAATTCGTCCGCCGCACGGCCTTCGCGATGATGGCGTGGGGAGCGGTGCATTTCAAGAAGGAGCCGGACGAACGCATTCTGAGCTGGCTGCCGATCATCGAAACCTATGCCAGCGATTCCCGCAACTTCGTGAAAAAGGCCGTCAACTGGGCTTTGCGCAATATCGGCAAACGATCCCGCGCCTGCCATGCGGAAGCTTTGAAATGCGCCGAAAAACTGGCAGCCAGCACGGACAAAACGGAACGCTGGATCGGCCGCGACGCAGTGAGGGAACTGACAAGCGAAAAGACAATCGCGCGCATCAAAAACTGACACACGCGCTATCTCAAACTGCCTAAATCTCTTCTATGAGAAGAATTTGGTGGGTGATCACGGGCTCGAACCGTGGACCCGCTGATTAAGAGTCAGCTGCTCTACCAACTGAGCTAATCACCCGGAAAGAAGCGCTTCAGAAGCGTTCTGCGGGGCGTATAAACGGGAACGCCCCCCTTGTCCAGCGCCGAATTCAAAAAAAAGAGGGTTGAACGCGAAATGGTTGATTTTATTAGAGCTCTAATGTGCCTGAGGCGATGCGAACGGCCTCGCCACCGATGCGCGCGCCGCTGATTTCGCCGCCTGTCACATCCACATGCAGATGGATGGCAGACGGACGTCCCATTTCGATGCCTTGGGCGATGGCGAATGCGTGATGGCCGTCAACCAGCCCATCGAACTGATGGATCATACCGGAAAAGGCGGCGGCCGCAGAGCCGGTTGCCGGGTCCTCCACGATGCCCATATCATTGGCGAACATGCGTGCCTGAAAGCTGATGCCATTCTGGCCGCGGCAAACGGCATAGGCCGAGGCCAGGCTGCCATCGGCCATCGGCGCGATACGCTCCCAGACCGCAGGGTCGAAATCGATTTCGCCAAGCACGCCCAGATCCTTGATCGGCACGATGAGAAACGGCACGCCCGCGCTCCAGAGCTGCGGAACGTAATTCTCGAAACCAATATCCTTGATGTTGATGGACAGAGCATCGGCCAAGCCTTGCTTGTCGAGTTGCGCTTTCAGCGGGTGCTGCTCGGCCTTTTTCGGCAGATCTAACTCGGCAAATGAGGTTTCGCCCTCTCTCAGCTTGATGGCGCAACGCACAGGTCCGGCTTTTTCCTCAAGGACGGACACCATATCCATGGTTGTGCCCTCACCGTTCCTTTCGGCCAGCGCAATGGCAGTCCCCACAGTCGGGTGCCCTGCGAAAGGCAATTCCTTGCCCGGTGTAAATATTCTCAGACTGGCCGTATGCGCCGGCTTTTGCGCCGGCAGGACGAAAACGGTTTCGGATAAATTGAATTCGATCGCGATCTTCTGCATCTGGTCGTCATTGAGACCCTCACCGTCGAACACGACCGCCAGAGGATTGCCAGCAAGCTTCGACCCGGTAAAAACGTCATATATGGCGTAAGATCGTGCCATTCACTCTTTCCTCTGTCTTGAATTGTTCGTTCAATACCCAATTGATAATGGGTCCCATGAAAGATGCAAAGTTTTCCGGCAGGCTTTTTCCGTTTTCTACAAAAACCGGCCCTTCGATCTCCTTTTCATGATCGACGGCCATATGCATTCTTATTCGCGCTTCTGCCTCCGTGACGGTAAGTCCGAGTTCAACGGCTCTGAAAATCACCAGCCGCCCGTTTTCATGAAGCGCCTGGAGGCCATGCACGCCAGCAATTTCCAGACCGGTTTCTTCTTTCAGTTCACGCCGCATGTTGGCGTCATAATCCACAGTCCGCCCGTCGAGATCGCCCTCATCCAATGTACCAGCCGCGCAATAGATACGGCCTGGATTAGCGGTATGGGCAGCCATTTTGATGGCAACCAGCTTGCCTTCAACCGTCATGGGAACGGCCATGCAGAACATGTGGACATAAGGCGTTCTGTAGAAATTGCGCCGCCACCACAAAAGCGTGGCAAAGCGGGTGCGATGAACATCGATGTTCAGCCTGCCATGTGAATATATGACATTACCGGCGAGCAGAACGATACCGTCGTAAAGGGCCGGGTTGGCCTTGCTTTCGCCTTTCCAGCACGCTTCGATTTCGTCTGGAAAGTGCTGCGCAACCGGATGCGGGGCATCCGACAGATTGATTTGAAGTTCGCTGATGGAAACCACAACGCCTTGCGGCGGCAATTGGACAGTCGCATCCGCAAAGCCGCTCATGTCAGCGCCAACTCCACCACTACAGGGCAGTGATCGGATGCCTTCGGCCTATCCCAACCAACGCGCGGATAGCGCTCCACCTCCTGGCCCGGCGGAAAGATCGTCCGATAGGCCTGCCCCGCACGAATGATCTCCGGTATCGCCTGCCGGTTGGTGCGCGCAAGGTGTGGTGAAAGCCAGATATAATCAAGCTGGCAAAGATGACGCTCTTCTGGCCCGCGCGCATGATAATGCGTCCACCGATCGTCTCGTGGCCGGCGCTGAACGATGTTCTCGGCAAACCCGCCGCTGGAAAAGGCGGCAAACGGCTTTGTCTCCTCTTCTACATAGGCAAAGGAATAGCCGTTGCGCTTGTCGCCGGAAATCATCAGCTTTTCCTCGTAATCATTCATATCGCCGCAAATCGCAAAATTGATGTTCGAGGAAACGTTTGAACCGAAACGTTTGGAGATAATATGACGCACAGCCTGCGCCTCGGCCTGCCGGATTGCCATCGTGGCCAAACGCGGATCGCCGCCGCCGCGCGCACCGCCAATGGATTTGAAATGGACAATATAAAGCGTAAGACGCTGGCGACCAACGCGGATATCCGCCTCCAGGCAGTCGCGCTTGAAAACCTGATCTGTAGGCTTCTCGCCGGCCACGGCAACATCCCGGTTGAAAAGGCCAAGCTCATCATAGGTCACACGTGCATGGCTGCGAATATCAATGAGCTCAATCTTTTCGCCCGTGCGTGTTTCGTCGCGCATCATCAGCGCAACATCGATCCCGCGTGAATCGTTGCCTTCGATCAGGTATTTCTGTCGGTATCCCGCGCCCATCATCCGAAAGAGATAGCCATATTCGAACGCCTTGAGCGCTTCGATATTGTCCACCTCCTGCAGGCAGAGTATATCCGCATCCGCATCAAAGATTGCCTGCGCCGTCATCTGCCGCGTGTCGTCGGTCGATGAGATGAAACGCGCCTCCTCGAGCCGCTCGAATTCCTGCTTGCTTTGAATATCAAAGAGCTGCAAGACCCGGTCGCGACGCAGGTCATTCCGGTGACCGGAAAAGTCGAAACGGTTCATCAGATTTTCGACGTTGAAGGTGGCGAGCCTGAGAGTCATTTCTTCCCTTTCGATCAAGGGGAAGATGTCTGCATGGGCCTACTTTGTCAAACCGCCAACGGGCTGAACCTGAGACTCGTCCACCACTTGCTGCGCTGGAAATCGGTTGGCCAGGCTTCTGAACCAGCGCCCGCCGGGTATTTCAATGAACTGACGCGTGAAGTGACTGAAAACAATGATAAACGCAACGAAAGCAACCGCCAGCGGATAAAGCACAAGCGGATGCAGCGACAGGAATTTTGCAGATCCCCCATCAAAATGGATAATTTCGATAAAGGTCATTCCGGTCCACTTCTGGAGCACTTCGAAAACATTGACGAGGCGAAACATGAAGAAGATGTGGCAGACGTAGATGGAGAGCGAGATTGTTCCGAGATAGACCATGAAGCGCGTGCTCAAAAGCGAAGACACGACGCCACCCTGGAACGCAAAAAGCAATATGGCGCACATGTAAAACGGAGGAATGAACAATTGCCAGCGTGTCGGCCCGGTGATTGCCGGCAAGGCGAATGTGAGAAAGACCGTCACGATCTCAAGCGCCGTAAACGTTGAACGACCCACTTTTGTCTGCAGGTTGCGATTCTCAATGCAGCGGAAAATATAGTAGCCAATGACCCCCAGCGCGAAGCCGTAGATCGAGCGAAACACACCAAAGTCATATGTCGCCTGCATTGGGCGCGGCGTGGCAACGTAGAGCACACCGGCGGCGAAGACTGCACCGAAAACCGCAAATGGCAATGTTTTGCCGGGCCGCACAAGCATGGCCAGGGCAAAGAGAAGATAAGCGGCCCATTCTGTTGAAAGGCTCCAGGCCGGAAAATTCCAGGTGAGCGTATCGTGAATATTGAAGCTCTGTATCAGCGCAAGATTGGTAAAGATGGCCCAGATGGATCTGTCACCGGTAAACGGAACCCTCTGATTGATACTCATATGTTCAGTAACGAATGCCAACACGACTTCGGTGAGGACAAAGGCCAGCAGCAATGCGAGGTGGATCGGGTAAATGCGTCCCAGCCGACCCAGAAGGAAACGACGAACATCATACCCCTGAGCAAAGCGTTCCTCATAGCCGACCATGATCACAAAGCCGCTCAGAATGAAGAACATGTCCACCATTACCGAACCGGCAACCACTGTCGGGCCATTTTCCAGTACAAGAAAAGCCGGGAAATGGCCGAGCACGACAAAAATCGCGAAGAGACCGCGCCAGCCGTCAAGGGCGGAAAATCTCATGGTCTATTCTGCCTCCAAACATCTCCCTGACGCGAGGGTGCCTTCACAAAAACCGGACCTTGTAAACCCGTGAGGCGATAAACAGTATCGCCGTTCGAAGTTTCAGAATCATGAAGACGGGGCGCTTTGGGCCTCCCTTGCTCCACAGCGCACCAATGGATATTTTTACGGTTCACGCCGCGACCGTCTCTTTTTCGCGTTGACCCGTTTCAAGCTGCGGGGCGGCCTTTTTGGCACGGACACCATTGAAGAGCAGCGCAGTGATCCGGTTTGCAGCCACAGCCTTGTGCAGCAGATAAGACAGGACGGCCGTAACCGGCGTGATGATTACAAACTCCAGCACCGGAGGCAGATCAACCTTTGCGAAAAGTCCGACGAGCACATAGATGATCGGATGATGGAAGAGATAAATCGAAAAGGACGCATCCGCGATGTTGCGTATGGTCCGGTTTGCACGGTTGAAATGGCGTTGCGCCATATTCGCCACAAATCCCGTAACCAGCAGCGCGGCAAAAAAGCCTGACACCAGAAAGACTGTGCGGCTCCAGACCGTTTGCCCCTCCCATGTCGCGACATAGGCCAGCACAAGCCCGGAAATGCCCGCCAGCACACCAACCCCGAGATATCGGCCCTTGGCGACGGGACTGAGATAAATGGCCCCACCGATCAGGAAATAAGGGGTGTATTGGAGATAGCTCAGAAGCGCCATCAGCTTGGAACCGCCAAGCGCCTCCAACCGCGGCAATGCCACGGCAAGCTGCGTGCAAACAAAGGCAACGACCAGGATGCTCATCGCACCGTTGCGCAGCGCGAATTCAGCAATATTGCGATAGATCGTTTCAAACCGCCCGGTCTGCAGGATACGCGCAAGAATGGAAATACCGACCGTCAAGCCAATGAGGATATAGAGAAACCAGAGGTGCGAAATCCACGGTTCATCAAAATGCGTGAGGCGGGCGATGAGTGTTGAACCGAAAGCATCGGCATCCAGTGTCCCGTTGGAAACCTCGAAATATGTCTGGATGACCATCTGCAGCGGCAGGATTGTCAGTGTGGCGGTGATAAGCGGCACGCCCAGACGGACCATGCGCTCCTGGAAGAACACCCCCACACCTTTGCGGCTGAGGATCATGAAGGAGAAATAGCCGGCAATGACAAAAAAGCCGGGCATGCGCGCGGTGTGCAGCATATCGGCAATAAATGTCAGAACAGGGCTTCGCTCTGGTGACGGCACCGACCAGTCAAAATGGGTGGAATAGGCAACAGCGACATGAAATGGCACGCCCAGGAGCAAGTAGACTGCCCGCACAAAATCCCAGTAAAATTCGCGTTGCTGTGTCTGCATCATCATCAACCTTGGTCCTTGCCCAGCGTCTTAGCACCGCGAGGTTGATGAAAAGAAAAGCCTACAACTTTGACCGCAAAAGCTTGGAAACAGGATTAAGAAAGTATGACCACAACAATAACGCTTCGCGCCCGCCCGGAACAGTTTGGATGCCACCACGTTGTTGAAACAAAAGGAGGCATTTCATGTCAGATCATATTACCACCATTAATCCTGCGACCGGTAAAGAACTCAAGACCTACGAGCGCATGAGCCGCTCTGAGGTCGAGGACATCATCAAGAAGTGCCACGAGGCTCATCTCGACTGGCGCCTCATACCTGCTGAAAAGCGGGCTCAGGTTGTTGCCAATATCGGTAGGTCCCTTCAGGCCAACAAGGAAAAACTCGCAAAGATCATGTGCGAGGAAATGGGCAAGCCGATTTCCACCGGTTATTCCGAAGTCGATGTCTGCACCGGCATTTGTGATTACACGGCTGAAACCGGACCGGAGTTCCTCAAGGAGGAGGCGCGCGATCTTCAGCTCGGCAGAACCGGTTACATCCATTACAGTCCCATCGGCATCGTTTATGGCATTCAGCCCTGGAATTTCCCGGCCTATCAGGTGATCCGTTATGCCATCGCCAGCATTATGACCGGCAACGGCGTTCTTCTTAAACATGCCTCCAATGTCACCGGATCGGGTCTGCTGCTGGAGGAAATCTTCCGCGAAGGCGGCCTTCCCGAACACCTCTTCCGCGTGTTGGTGATCGACCACGACCAGTCAAACGACGTCATTGCCCACGAACTCGTTCGTGGCGTGACCTTCACTGGCAGCACAGAAGGTGGCGCCAAGGTTGCCGTTGAAGCGGCCAAACACGTCAAGAAGTCGGTTCTCGAACTTGGCTCAAACGATGCCTTCATCGTCATGAGCGATGCCGATCTGGACCTTGCTGTCGAAGGTTGCGTGGCAGGCCGCATGGCCAACAATGCCGAAACCTGCATTGCCGCCAAGCGCTTCATCGTGGTCGATTCCGTTTACGAAGAGTTTCAGGCCCGTTTCGTGGAGCGCATGAAGGCGGTCAAATCCGGTGACCCGATGAAGGAAGACACCCGTCTGGGACCGATGGCGCGCAAGGACCTGCGCGAAAAGCTTCATGAGCAGGTGCAGGAAAGCGTGAAGAATGGCGCGCAGATCCTGATCGGCGGCGAAGTTCCCGACGGCGATGGTTATTACTATCCTGCAACTGTCCTGAACAATGTTCAGCCGGGGCAGCCGGCCTATGACGACGAACTGTTCGGTCCGGTCGCCTCGCTCATTCGCGCGAAAGATGATGAAGATGCCTTCCGGCTTGCCAATGACAGCAAGTTCGGCCTTGGCGGTGGCATCTTTTCCAAGAATGTCGACCACGCCCGCAAATTGGCCGCAGATTGCTTCGACACGGGTATGGTGTTCATCAATGGCTACAGTCTGGCCCAGCCCAACATGCCCTTCGGCGGTGTGAAAAACTCAGGCTACGGTCGCGAACACGGTGGTCTCGGCGTGCGCGAATTTGCCAACGCAAAGTCAATCTTCGATATGGGCGGCACCATCGCCGCGTGACGAATGACGACAGACTGAAACAAAATAGAAGCCGGGGAAGTCACCCTCCCCGGCCTGGTTTTCTTGAAGATTGAGGCGCTTAGTTGCGCTCTTTGTCGACGAGTGCGCCCTTCTTGATCCAGGGCATCATGCCGCGCAGCTTTTCGCCAACTTCTTCGATCTGGTGCTTGTCGTTCATGCGACGGATACCCTTGAAGCGAGCAGCACCCGAATGCCATTCCTGCATCCACTCGGAGGTGAACTTGCCGGTCTGGATGTCCTTGAGGACGCGCTTCATTTCAGCCTTCGTTTCAGCCGTGATGATGCGCGGGCCGGTTACGTACTCACCCCATTCAGCCGTGTTGGAGATGGAGTAGTTCATGTTGGCGATACCACCTTCGTAGATCAGATCCACGATCAGCTTCACTTCGTGCAGGCACTCGAAATAGGCCATTTCCGGAGCGTAACCGCCTTCGACCAGCGTTTCAAAGCCGGCGCGGATCAGTTCAACGAGGCCGCCGCAGAGAACAGCCTGCTCGCCGAACAGATCGGTTTCGCACTCTTCCTGGAAGGTGGTTTCGATGATGCCCGAACGCCCGCCGCCAACGCCGCAGGCATAGGAAAGTGCAACTTCAAGCGCATTGCCAGACGCATTCTGGTGAACGGCAACCAGGCACGGCACGCCGCCGCCCTTCTGATATTCACCACGAACCGTGTGGCCCGGGCCCTTCGGTGCGATCATGACAACGTCAAGCGAGGCCTTCGGCTCGATCAGGCCGAAATGAACGTTGAGACCGTGTGCGAAAGCAATTGCAGCGCCATCACGGATGTTGGCAGCAATTTCGTTCTTCCAGATACCGGCCTGCAATTCGTCAGGTGCGGCCATCATGATCAGGTCTGCCCAGGCCGCTGCTTCAGCCACCGTCATCACCTTGAAGCCGTCGGCTTCAGCCTTCTTGGCCGTCGCAGAACCGGCGCGAAGCGCAATCGCCACGTTTTCGGCGCCCGAATCCTTCAGGTTCAGCGCATGCGCGCGGCCCTGCGAACCGTAGCCGACAATGGCAACTTTCTTTGACTTGATCAGGTTGAGATCGGCATCACGATCGTAGTAAACGCGCATTTTGGTTCCTTCCCTTTAAATGTGCTTGTCTGAATTGTCCCTGAAAAGAAGAGCTAGACGCTTCTGATGCGCGGCTCTTCCCATTTCCGATCGGTGCCGTAAAGCGTCAAAAAAGCATCAACTGCTTTTTCCGCCCGCACACCGAATTCCTTGCGTGCATCCTCTGCCCGCAACCCCAAAAGCATGCGAACATGCAAATCCCCGACAGCCAGGCCATACAAGCTTAAATAAGCTTCATTGCCGTCGCTGAAATCGAGAAGTCCCGAACGGCGTCCTGCTTCCAAAAGTGCAATGGTACGCTTGCCAACGGGTCCGCGCCCGCGCTCCAGCATCATCTGGCCCAACTTGCCCCCTTCCCGGCTTGCCTGGCCGATAGCCAGCCGGTTCAGCGCCAGCGAAACCTCGCCGGAGAGAACCTCCAGAAGATCGCGCACGAAAGAGGTCAAATGCGCACGCAGGTCTTCTTCGGTCAGTTTTTCACCAGCGGGTTCATAGGCCCGCACCTTGGACGCCTGATAGGAAATCATTGCGGCGAGCAACCCGTCGCGATCGCCAAACCACTTATAAAGGCTTTCCTTCGAGCAGTTGGCAGCGCGGGCAACACCAGCGGTCGTCAGAGCCTTCTCTCCGCCCTTGATCAGCAGACGCAACGCCTCCTCCAGAACAGCGTTCTGGCGCGGCGTAAATTCATCTGTCTGCGATACCAATGACACGGTGCCTCCAACTCTTATAGTACCGTACGGTACGGTTCTTTTAGAGTTTGGCCGCGGCGCTGTCAATCTGCAAGCCAGAGAAATTCCCATTCTCTCTGGCTTTCCAGCGCCCGTCGTCACATCCTGTGTTTTGGAGCGCCGTTGGCACCTCCGGCTTACGTTTTTTTAACCACATATCATCTAGTGCGGCGCGTGTTTTCACAATCAATGATAGTGAAAACATTCGTTAGCGAAATATCGCTAGCCTGCAAACGTTAATCCGCTCGACACCCCTTCGCTTTCGGTGCCCCACGCCAATCGAAGGAAGTATAAGGCCTTATTTGTGCTTGGTTCCGGTCTAATCCTTATTGCCGCCGCTCTCGTATCGGCGCTAACGCTCTACCGCATTTTGCGCTCGCCGGCCGCGCCCGGCCGGCTCGCTCTTGTTCTTTCAGGTCTTGCATCGATCTGGTGGATTACCGTCGTCATCGTGCGTTTGAACGTGGATAGCCTGAATCTCAAGGTTCTGCTCTGCGAACTGGCCTGGTTCGGCATCCTCGGAACACCGCTTTTCTGGGCGATCGGCTTTCTGGATTACGCTGGATACACAAAGGCAGGCCAGCCGAAGAACTTCGCGATGGCGCTGATGATCACTGCTTTTGGTGGCGTGGCCGCCTTGACCAACCAGTATCACCAGACGATTTACACCGGCATAACCAATATCCATCGTCCCAGTTTCTCTCATGGCTGGCTCTATTTCGTTCTGCTGGCCATCATCTATGTCGCACTGGCCGCAGCCTCCGTCGCCGCCATCCGCAAGTTGAAGCGGTCATCGGGCCTGCACCAGCTGCAATTTGTCGGCGTACTTGCCGCCATGGCGCTACCGTGGGTCGCTAACATAGCATTCAACCTGTTTGAGTTCAGAATTCTCAACGACGACCCGACGCCATTTGCCTTTGCGGCCACCTCGTTCATCATGCTGGCGCTTCAAAGCAAGGCAAAGCTCTTTACATTGCCGCCGGTGGCGCGCGACGTCATCTTCTCAATTCTGCCCGACCCGGTCATCGTGCTGGATGAGAACAATGTCATTCTGGAGCTTAATCCTGCGGCTGAAAGTCACGCCGAATTGGGTGCCAAGCCGGTTGGAAAAACGCTGCCGCTCAATCATCCGCTTTACAACCTCTCGGTCTGCACGCCCAACAAGCACCCGCATCCGGAACTGGTTTATCTGAACAACAACACCCTTATCTTTGAAGTGTCCCAAAGATCGCTCGAACAGTGGGATCGCAAAGGATGCAGGCTGCTCGTCTTGCGTGATGTCACGGCACGTGAAACCGCAAAGCAGAGACTGCTGGCCGTTGGTGAAGACCTGCAGCACCGTCTTGAAGAAAATCTTATTCTGCAGAAGCGCCTCGAAGAAGAGGCAACGCGCGACCATCTGACAGGCCTGCACAATCGCCGCCACGCGAGCACGGCGGCCACAGCGCTTGTCGAATGCGCGACGCCAGACGAGCCGACATCGCTAATTCTGTTCGACCTCGACTTCTTCAAACAGATCAACGATCGCTTCGGCCACGATATCGGCGACCAGGTTCTGGTGGCCTTCGCCGGCCTTTTGAAATCAAGCCTCAAGACCGGCGAGATGGCAGTGCGCCAAGGCGGAGAAGAATTCCTGATCGTCCTTCCGCAATGTTCAACAGCAGATGCCCTGGAGCGAACCGCACACATCCGCAGCGAATTTGCAAAACTCGTTATCCCGGGATTGGAAGACTTTGCGTTGAACTTCTCAGCCGGTATTGCGCAGGCACCGGACGCAGGCATGACGCTCACAAACTGCATCAAAGCGGCCGATATCGCGCTTTATAGGGCGAAGATCTCGGGCCGCAATCAGGATGTTGTGTGGGGCAACCATCTCAAAGGGATGGGCGGCGCACCGGCACCGGCACCGGCACTCCAACCAAATCGGGTGGCCTAGAAGAACGCAAGCGACAACGCTTTTTGCGCCCCCAACGGTTCAGGCAGCCTTTGTCGCCTGTTTCATTCCCGGTTCACCGGAAAGCGCGAAAGAAAGTGCGGCTTCACAGTGAATGGCAGTTGAATCGAATACGGGAAGCGAAAGGCAATGCTCATCCACCAGAAGGCAGATTTCCGTGCATCCGAGGATAACGCTGTCGGCACCGTCTGCCTTGGCAGCATCCACTATCGCCATCATCCGTTGCCGTGATTGGTCGTCTACCTTGCCCGCACATAGTTCTTCGAAAATGATGTCGTGCACCATGGTGCGGTCAGCGGCTTCCGGTACCATGATCTCCAGTCCGTGACGCGCCATCACCTGCTGATAGAAACCGTGTTCCATCGTGTAACGGGTCGCCAGCAGCAGCGGTTTGGAAGCACCGGCAGACTTGATGGCCTTGGCCGTCTCGTCAATGATGCTGATGAGCGGGATATCGACGCTGGCAGCAACAGTGTCTGCAACCTTGTGCATGGTGTTGGTGCAGATGAGTATGCAGTCGGCCCCGCTCTTTTCCAGCATCTTCGCGCTTTCAGCCAGTTTGTTGGCTGCGTCGTCCCACTTGCCGGCCTTCTGCATGGCGACGATCTCTGCGAAATCGACCGAATGCAGGAATAAATCCGCCGACGAAAGCCCACCCAGCGCCTCGCGGACCATCTCGTTGATAAGCTTGTAATAAACCGCCGAGCTTTCAAAGCTCATTCCGCCGATCAGGCCAATCCGTTTCATGGCTTTCCCCATCATGTAAATTGTTTTCAACATGCACAAAGATAAAACGGACTTGTCGCGTTCGGCTTGCATTATTCGTTGATAATGGCGAATATGGCGCAAAATTTTCGCGCCTGTTCTCCAATTTTCGCAATCAAGCATAGAAAAATGGCAGCCAAACGATGATTGACGACCGCGACCGCAAGATACTCAGACTTCTGCAGCAGGACGCAACGATTCCCCTCACGCAGTTGTCAGAAGCCGTAAGCCTTTCCGTCTCAGCCTGTTCGAGGCGCGTTCAGCGCCTGGAGGAAGAAGGCTATATTTCAAGTCGCAGCGCGGTGCTCGACAGAAACCGCATGGGCGTCCCCACCACATTGATCGCGCTGATCAAGACAGCGCGGCATGACGAAGAATGGCTCGAGCAGTTCCGCCGGGCAATCGTTGATATCCCTGAAATCATCGAGGCGCATCGCGTCACGGGCTCTTACGACTACATTCTCACCATCGCCCTGCCGAACGCCGAACACTATGATACTGTCTACAAGAGGCTCGTCAGCAAAGTCTCCATTTTCGAGATTTCAGCCTCAATCTCCATGGAAACGCTCAAAAGCGGTCGCACCATTCCCGTTTCCTATGCCGCCTGACGCAACATTCAGACGAGCCGCAAAATGAGTATGACAGTTCATTTGTGACAGTTTTTTTGACTGTTCGGAAAAATTTCTGTTGCGAAGCTTTCACAAACTTGAAGTAATGAGCGCAGGTGCCGGCGCCTGGCGCATGATGGCTCCCAAACCGCCTGCCTTTTTGAAGCAAAAGGCGGGTTGAAACATAATAAAATCGAACCCTCAGAGGTAGGTCACAATGAAACGCGCACTCTCCAGAATGTCGGGCATTCTTCTCGCAACATCCATGCTCTGTTCCGCCGCTGTCACCGCGGCCCAGGCGGAAACAGTCAAGATCACCTTTCTCGGCGTCGGCGACGTGTACCAGTTTGACGGCGGCAAGACCCGTGGTGGTCTGGCGCGCATGAATGCCGTTGCAAAGGCCGAAAAGGCCGCAAACCCCAACACCATCTACGTGTTCGACGGCGACATGCTCTCCCCGTCTCTGCTTTCCGGCCTCGACAAGGGCCAGAACATGATCGACCTCACCAATATGGTTCCCTTCGACCTGGCCGTTCCCGGCAACCACGAATTCGATTTCGGCACGGAAAACTTCATCGCCAAGCTGAAGGATTCCAAATATCCGTGGGCCGCGATCAATATCACGCATGCCGATGGATCGCCGATTGAAGGTCTTGGCGGCGTTATGTGGAAGGAAATCGAAGGCGTGAAGGTTGCCCTCATTCCAGTCGCGCAGGACACTTCCCCCGAGGTCGCAACCACCGACGACTGGAAGTTTGAATCAACGGTAGAAACCGCCGTCACTGCTGCCAAACAGGCCCGTGACGAAGGTGCTGACCTCGTCGTCGGCGTTGTTCAGGCACCGCATTCTTATGACCAGCTGATGCTGGCCTCCAAGGCCTTCGACGTCATCCTCTCGGGCGACGACCACGATGTCGTGATCCAGTACAACGGCATCACCGCCTATGTCGACACATCGATCGACGCCAACTACATGATCCCGGTCGACATCACCGTCAATGTCAGCGAGAAGGACGGCAAACGCCGCGTCTCATGGGAGCCGAACTTCCGCTTCATCGACACGGCAAACGTGACCCCGGACCCGGAAACCGAAGCCAAGGTCAAGCAGTTCCAGGAAGAACTCGGCAAGGAGCTTGATGTGGTGATCGGCAAGACCGAAACCGCACTCGATAGCCGCCGCAACATGGTGCGCACGCAGGAAACCGCCATGGGCGACCTGATCGCGGACGCGATGGTCAAGGCCTCAGGCGCAGACTTCGCCATTATCAACGGTGGCGGCATTCGTGGCGACAAGGAATATGCCGCAGGCACCGAACTGACACGCCGCGACATTCTCTCCGAACTGCCCTTCGGCAACAAGACGGTTGTTGCTGAAATGACCGGCAAGCAGATCCTCGAAGGCCTCGAAAACGGTGTTTCGATGATCGAAGATGGCGCTGGCCGCTTCCCGCAGGTCTCCGAAGGCCTCAAGATCGAAGTTGACTCCAAGGCAGCACCGGGCAGCCGTATCGTTTCCGCCTCCTTCAACGGCGAGCCAATCGATCCGGCGAAGACCTACAAAGTCGCGACCAATGACTACATGCTCGGCGGCGGCGATGGCTACACCGCCTTCACCGGCAGCAACGTGATCGTTGACGGCAACAACGGCAAGCTTATGGCCAACGACGTTATGGTCTATGTCCGTGAAATGGGAGCCGTATCCCCCAAGGTCGACGGACGCATCGTCGTCAAGTAATCGCGTATTCGATTGTATGAAAGGAGGCCGCTGGAAATCATCCGGCGGCCTCGTCATTTTTTCATCGGACAAAACGCCGCTTGCCTCACTGAGCGGCCCGCTCAGCCTTCGTTGCGCGCCCAATCTGTCACATAGGCATTGAGTGCACGCCGCACTTCGCCATATACGGAACCACTGGTATCTGCGCAGGCCGCCAACAATCCGGCATGACCGAAATTCAGCAACATTGCGGCAGCCAGCATGCATCGATCAGCGCTCGCTTGAGGACAAAGCAACGACAACGCTGCCGCCAGAGGCATTTGTATACTTGCGTCAAGTGCCTGCTCCACATCACCTGGCGCTCCGCGTCGCGCCAGAGCATGAAGCAGCTCTCCCCAAGCGGGCCTTGCCTGATATGTTTCGAAAAGCGGCGGCAACAAAGCATCCATCAGCGACATGGGCGTTTTGGATTGGCGACTGTTCCAGGACTCAAGCGCCGATAGGACACACGCTTCCACAATTGCGGCCTCCCGTTCTGCCAGTGCTTCAATCAAGGCCTCGCGGTTGGAGAAGAATTGATAGAGCGAACCCGGCGCACTGCCCGCAGCCTCCCCGATCGCCGACATTGTAAGACCGTCAACACCGGATTGAGCAATCAAGGCCGCTGCGGAATCGAGAATACGTTGAATATGCGCTTGCCCCCGCGCTTGTCGTCCCGGGCGAATCGTTCTGGCTGTCATGCTCCAAATTTACGAGACTTGCCTCGTATAATCAAATGTGAGAATATCCTCGTAAAAGAGGGGAACTTTCAAATGCTCAATCGTCGAAGCTTTATTGCCACCACCGCCATGCTCGGACTTGCCGGGCGGACCTTCGCAGCCAGCACAGATTACGACGTCGTTATCATCGGAGCTGGCGTTGCCGGCCTCGCGGCGGCGCGCCGTCTTGGCGCACTTGGCCACAGTTTCATTGTTCTGGAAGCACGTGACCGCATCGGAGGCAGAACCCTTACGCAGGATTTCATGGGTGTTCCGGTCGACCGCGGTGCGCACTGGCTCCACAACGGAGATATCAATCCAATGGTGCCAGTTGCGCGCGGCGAACAATTGGCCTTGACGCCATCATCACGCGCCGAGGGACGCTTTTTTGAAGGCCCGGGTGTTTTTGCCGAGGGTGCAGAGGCTGTTTTGGCGCAAAGCACTGAAGCCCTCTACGCCCAGTTTTATGAAAACCAGCAGCAGCTCGCCACCGCCTCACTGGCGGACTTCGCCAAGGGCGATAGCGCACTATCGGCTGAAGTCATTGCCTTTGCCATTGGCGAAGAGCCAGACAAGATAGCAGCGCTCGACGTGGCCATGATGGCTGACGAGAACATCGATTTCACAGTCGAAGGCGGTATGGGCGCGTTCATCCAACGCTTCGGCGCAGGTATTCCAGTCGAGCTGCGTTCGCAGGTCGATCAGATCGATTGGTCCATGCCGGGCGTCGTTGAGGTCTCGGGCGCATTCGGCAAGGTTCGAGCAAAGACCTGCCTGATCACGGTTCCGCCCGCAGTGCTGGCTGCCAGCCCCGGAATTCAATTCCACCCCGCCCTGCCAGCGGCCAAACAGGCAGCCATCGAACGGCTGCCGATGGGCGTATTCACCAAGGTTACTTTGAAAACCGAAAAGCCGATGGATGAACTGCCAATCTATAGCATCGATAGCGCCCGCTTCCTGAACGGCGAACTCCATGCTTTGCACCATGCACCGGGCGAAGAGGTTGTGACCCTGATGCTTGGCGGCGATGCTGCACGTGCCGTCATCGACGCCGGCGAGGCCGCTGCAATGGATGAGGCAAAATCGGTACTGGCTGCCATTGCTGGCACATCTGCCGTTGGTGAGGTGCGCGGTGGCCTGTTGAGCGAGTGGCGATCAGACCCCTTCGCACATGGAAGTTATGCCCATGTGCTTCCAGGCACGGGCAGCCCACGCGACGACTTCGGCGCACCCATGGAAAACCGCATCTTCTTTGCCGGCGATACGCTGGGCGCAGATCTGGTCATGACAGTGGGTGGAGCCTACCAGTCAGCTGAAGCCACGGCTGCAGATATTCACAAAGCTCTGGCCTGATATAATAATCCAGACAGGTGGCGCGGCATGCAGCCGAGCCGCCTCAAAGATCGCCACAAGCCCCACGAAAACGACGCACTGTCTCCGCCATACCATGAATCAGCGCATCAGCGGTCAGGCCGTGTCCGATGGAGACCTCGGCGAGATTGGGGATGCGTGCGGCAAGCGGCGGCAGGTTTTCGACGGTCAGGTCGTGACCGGCATTCACGCCAAGCCCCAACTTGTGCGCAATATCAGCCGTTTGCCCCAGCATTTCCAACAATTCTTCAGCGTGCTTCGGCGCATCGTAGCACCCGCCATAGGGTCCGGTGTAGAGCTCGATGCGATCGGCACCGGCATCTTTGGCCAGTTCAAGTGCCTCGCGATCGGCATCGCCGTCGGCAAAAAGCGAAATGCGAAAACCGCCATCTTTCAGTCTCATGCAGACGGACTGCAGCACGTCATGATGTTTGCGGAAATCCCAGCCATGGTCGGATGTAGCCTGCGCCGGATCGTCGGGAACCAGCGTCACCTGCTCCGGCTGGTGGGCTTCCACCAGCTGAAGAAATTCCTCGGTCGGATAGCCTTCCATATTGAATTCGGCCTGCGGAAAGGCATCGTCTATCAGCGCGCGAATTTCAGGCAGGTCTGAAAACCGGATATGCCGTTGGTCGGGACGCGGATGAACCGTCAAGCCATGCGCGCCCGCCTCCAACGCAATTTGCCCAAGGCCGGTGACACTCGGCCAGGGCAGATCACGCCGGTTCCTCAGCATGGCTATCGCGTTCAGGTTCACAGACAATTTTGCAGGCATGGCAATTCAGCTTTCTTAAAACACGTCGAAGCGAAGTTATTGCCGAACAACGGCTTTTGCCAATGGTTTTGCGCGATATCGCATCATTAAATTTCATAAAACGAAGAGGCACGAAATCCCGAACGACCAATATAGAACAGCATATTCGCGTTGCACATTGCCTGAAATTGCCTGCCGGCAACGAACAGTTCCGATCCCCTATTTCTCTTGACTTACAATGGAAACGAATCGGTTGTAGAATGTTGACCATGTGAAAACTTCACATGTTAACGCAGGGTCAGAATGCTGCCGATAGGGGAAGGAGCTAATCGGGTTCGATAGGTGGTCGGTCAACCCTGTAGATTTTCACACCTGACTGGAAGGCGGATATTTCATGTCAGAAGAAGCACATGCAAGCCAACAGGCCGAAAATGGGGTCTACGAGGCCGACGCCGATAGTGGGTTTCTGCCGGCCATAGAGCTACCAAAACAGCTGCCTTCTGGCGCCATCGGCATTGCCGACATGGCTGACGCCTTCGGCGTAACGCATCGAACGCTGCATTTTTACGAAGAAAAAGGGCTTTTGAAAGCCGGCCGCATTGGTCTGATGCGGGTCTATGATCGCGAACAGGCACAGCGCATGGCGATTATCAATGCCTGCCGCGAAACCGGGATGCCGATCATCATCATTCAGGAATTGATGAAAGACCTTGCGAAGGCCTCTTCAAGGCGGGAAGCTGACAGCATTTTTCAGCATTTCCTGGAGATTCGACGGCGCGAACTGCAGGCCGAGCAGTCCACCATTCTGCGGCAAATCGGGCAGTTGGGCAGCCTGATCGGCCAATTGAACGGCGACGAGGACGAGACGAACGATAACCGTCAGAACGAAGTCCTGACCAAGCTTGAACTGCAGTGCATATCGCTGATCGCCGAAGGCTATTCGAGCACACGGCTGACCCATGCCATGGAAAAGACACCCGCAGAGATTGCAGCGCTCGAAGCAGGCATCATCTCGAAACTGGGGACGAACAACAGGTTCCAGGCCGTTGCCAAGGCCATCATGCTGGGAATCGTCGAAACCTGATTTTGGGCTGGAGTTTGCCGCCCTCACCGCACGATCGTCAGGCGCTCGGCTGCGCGCGTCACAGCCGTATAAAGCCAGCGCTCCCGGCTGTCGCGGAACGCCCAGCTCTCGTCAAACAACACGACCTCATTCCACTGCGAACCCTGCGCCTTGTGCACGGTGAGCGCATAGCCGTAGTCGAATTCGTCAAAACGCTTGCGCGTCGACCACGGTATTTCCGTGTCCAGTTCCTCAAAGGCAGCCTTGAGCAGCTTGATCTTCGCAGCCCCCCGATCCATATCGTCGTCCTCAGGCCGGATCAGCAGGTTGATCCCGGGCTTCACCGTCTCCTTAGACGAGGTCATCACCTGCCAGAGCGAGCCGTTTAAAAGCCCCTTTTGCGGATCGTTACGCAGACATACGAGCTTGTCGCCGGCTTGCGGATAATCGGCGGTGAACCCCTTCAGCTCGCGCAAACGCTTGTTATAGCGTCGCCGGGTCTTGTTGGTGCCGACAAGAACCTGATCGGCGCCCAGCACCAGATCCTGATCCACCTCGTTTCTGGAAATGACCTGCGCGGTCCCCCAGTCGCCATACATCAGCTCCTTGCCCTCACGCACATGCATGGCAAGCTCGATGATGGGGTTGTCGCGCGCCTGACGATGAATTTCCGTCAGCAGAAAATCCGGCTCCGCATCGGTGAAGAAACCACCACCCGTCACCGGCGGCAACTGGCCCGGATCACCCAAAACAAGGATCGGCGTGCCGAAACTCATGAGATCGCGGCCAAGCGTTTCATCAACCATCGAGCACTCATCGATGACAATGAGGGCCGCTTTGGATACCGGGCTTTGCCGGTTGAGCGCAAACATGGGCGTCACTGAGGTTTTGCCGGTTTCCTCATCCGCCACCTCTTCCTCGCCGCGCGGACGATAGATCAGCGAGTGGATTGTGCTGGCATTGGTGGCCCCACGCGAGCGCAACACTTGCGCCGCTTTGCCGGTAAACGCAGCAAACAGGACGTCACCATCCACATTTTCAGCAAAATAGCGCGCAAGCGTGGTCTTGCCGGTTCCCGCATAGCCAAAAAGCCGGAAAAGCGGCGAGCGCCCTTCCTTCAGCCACTTCGAAACCGCCTTGAGCGCGTCATCCTGTTGAGGTGCGAATTCCATGAAACTCGAGTGGCAGGATTCGGCCGCCACATGCAAGGTAAATCATCAAATCGCCCATTATAGTGAGGCCGGTATCAAAATAATCCTGCGCGCGGGAATAAAAGGCGCACCCCGATTGTCTCAACCATGTTCACAGCCGGCAAAAGCCGTCTTAACTTCAAAAATGGGAGACCAACATGAAGGCCCAAATTTCCGCGACGTTCATACTTCTGGCAAGCGTTTCTGTCGCCTATGCTCAGCCCACGATCACGGTGAAAACCGATAAGGGGGATGTCCTGGCCGGTGAAAATGAAATGACCCTCTATACTTTCAAGAACGACCAGCCCGGCGTTACAAATTGCTATGATGCCTGCGCCCAGAACTGGCCGCCGCTGATCGCAGAAGACGGCGCAAAAGCTGAAGGCGCATACACGCTTGTGGAACGCAAGGACGGCTCCAAGCAATGGGCAAAGGACGGCATGCCGCTCTACTTCTGGGTCAAGGACGAAAAGAAGGGCGACACAACCGGCGATGGCGTGAAAGGCGTTTGGGATGTCGCGCGGCCCTGATGGGGAAAAAGACAACACTCTCGAGATGAGAGAACAAACGAAATTTGAGCACGGCATGCTTTCACTCATGCCGTCGCTCAGGCGTTATGCGCGCTCGCTGACGCGGTCAGATGCGGATGGTGAGGACCTGCTTCAGGATTGCGTTGAAAAGGCGCTCTCAAGGCAAACGCAATGGTCGGGATCAAACCTGAAAGCCTGGACCTTCACGATCATGACAAATCTATACCGCAACGGCATCAAACGAGCAGCACGGGCGCCGTTGGCGCCTTTTGAGGACGCCGATTCGATACCGGCGGAAAACGCCTATCCCGGCGACCCTCTGGAACGACGGCGTCTCGCCGCAGCCCTGGATGGACTTGCACCGGATTTCAGAACCGTGCTCATGTTGGTGGTGGTGGAAGGCATGAGCTACCGCGAAACGGCAAACCTTCTCCAAATTCCCGAAGGGACAGTGATGTCAAGGCTGGCGCGGGCGCGCCGTCAATTGGCGCAGGCGCTTCAATCGAGCAATGTGATCCCGCTACGGAGAAGCGAATGAACGATAAACCGAAAACCGTGAGCGAATATGAATTACACGCTTATGCCGACGATCAACTGGCCGCAGATGATATGGTGCGGGTTGAACAGTGGCTCGATGCCCACCCAGAAGACGCTGAACGCGTGTGTCGCTGGCAGGAGCAGAACATCGCGATCCGGGACCTTTATGAACCCTATGCGCTTTCAAGGTCTGAGGACGAAGCACTGCTTTACGCCGGGCACGGGAAACAGCGCCTGAATGCTTCAAAATCTCGCCAGGTCGCAGCTGCCGCAGCGCTTTTCATATTGGGAACCTTGACCGGTCTGTCTATCCCGTCGTTCCTCGGCAGTGCGGCCACGGCAACGCCAATCTATGAGCAGGCAAGCGAAGCGTATTCACTTTACGCTCCCGAGGTACGGCATCCCGTCGAGGTCTGGGCAGATGAGAAAGATCATCTGGTTCAGTGGCTATCGAAGCGGCTCGGCACAAAAATCACCGCACCAGACCTTTCGGCCGATGGCCTCTCACTGGTCGGTGGCCGCCTCATTCCCGCCGAAGGTTCCGCCGGCGCTCTGCTGATGTATGAAGACAAAAGCGGAGAGCGGTTTACCGTTCTCCTGGCGCGTATACCGGAAAACGAGGAGACTGCCTTCATGTTCGATAAACGGGGGCCCATACAAACGCTTTATTGGATGGACGGACCACTCGCTTTCGCCATCACCGGAGAGACCAGTCGCGAGACGCTGAGGCAGCTTGCAGATTCCTGTTATCGTCAGTTCCAAGGATGAGCCGCCCTTTTAAGCGACCGGCAGCCCTCCGCCTGGCGGATTTCACGCCAACATCGGCCAAAGGCTGAGCACCAGCAGGACGGCCATTGTGATGTTGAACCACTTCAGCCGCTGTGAATCGCTGAGAAACACCTTCAAAGTGGTTCCGAATACGGTCCAAAGTCCTGTCGTAAAAAAACCGACGGACAGGAATGCGAGGCAAACGAGACCCGTCGTGAAGACATAATGCTCTGGATCGGCAAATGCCGTATTCGCACCGATTGCCATGACCCAGGCTTTCGGGTTGACGAACTGAAAACCCGCCGCCTGCCAGAAGGAAAATGGCTTTGCCTCGCCGTGTACCCTGCCCATTTCACGGGTCGTGGCAATCTTCCACGCCATCCACAGCAGATAGGACCCGCCGATAACCTTCAAGACGATGTAAAGACGTGGTTCGACGGCAAAAAGCACACCCAACCCAAGCCCGACAGCAAGGATCAGGCCGCTAAAACCGGCTTCGATACCGACAATATGCGGGATCGTCCGGACAAAGCCGAAATTCACACCGGAAGCCAAGAGCATCAAATTATTGGGACCAGGCGAAATCGACGAAGTCAGTGCAAACGCCAGCAAGGCCAAATAAGTCTCAATATCCATAAATAGCTCCGAGCAAGATCTCAGATTGACCACCCTTGCAGAGATTTCCAGTTTCAAATTGCTACCGTGACAAGTTCATCTGAAGGCATAAAAAAAGCCGCTCGTGCAAACGAACGGCTTCAAAGCTTATAGAGCGCGACGCTCTTACATGCCCTGGGCGCCGCGGTTCATGGCGGCAATGCCGGTGCGGCAGACTTCAATCAGTCCGAGCGGCTTCATGATGGCGATGAACTGATCGATCTTGGAAGGTTTGCCGGTGATTTCGAAGATGAAATGCTCCACCGTGGCATCGGCCACCTTGGCATGGAATGCATCGGCAAGGCGAAGCGCTTCCACACGATAGTTCTCCGAGCCAGCAACCTTCACCAGCGCTACTTCCCGCTCCAGCGGGCGTTCATGGCCAAACTGACGGGCGCGAACGGTGAGGTCCACCACCCGGTGAACCGGCACAATGCGTTCAAGCTGCGCCTTGATCTGCTCCAGAACATGCGGCGTTCCATTCGTGACAATCGTGATGCGCGAAAGGTGCGCCTCATGCTCCGTTTCCGAAACCGTGAGACTTTCGATATTATAGCCCCGACCGGAAAACAGACCGATCACGCGGGCGAGCACCCCCGGCTCGTTTTTGACGAGAACCGAGAGCGTGTGATTTTCGGCGGCTTCCGTTTCCTTGGCGATGAAATAGGCGGAGCCAGTGGGTTGAAGTTGAGCGTTCATAAGCGTCCTACCTTTTCATCAAACAAGCTGGCGACCTTTGGCGTCGATGGCATTTGCCACCACCTCATCGGTCGCCTCATCGGGCAACAACATCTCGTTATGCGCCTTGCCGGACGGGATCATCGGGAAACAGTTGGCCAGATTGGCCACGCGGCAATCGAATATCACCGGCTTCTTCACGCTGATCATCTCATCAATGGCCGCATCCAGTTCACCCGGCTTTTCACAACGAATGCCATGGGCACCGTAGGCCTCCGCCAGCTTCACGAAATCAGGCATGGCTTCAGTATAGGAGTTCGACAGGCGGTTGCCATGCAGCAGCTGCTGCCACTGGCGCACCATGCCCATATACTGGTTGTTCAAAATGAAAATCTTGATAGGCGCATTGTGCTGGATCGCAGATGACATTTCCTGAATGCACATCTGAACCGATGCATCGCCGGCAACACTGACAACAAGGCTCTCCGGATGGGCAATCTGCACGCCGAGCGCTGCCGGCAAGCCATACCCCATGGTCCCCAGTCCGCCCGATGTCATCCAGCGGTTCGGCTGTTCGAAACCGTAGAACTGTGCCGCCCACATCTGGTGCTGACCGACCTCGGTCGTGAGGTAAGTATCCAGATGCTTCGTCTTCTCATAAAGCCGCTCGATGGCATATTGCGGCATGATGACATCGTTCGAATGCGTATAGGAAAGCGACTTGCGCGCCCGCCATTTTGCAATCTCACCCCACCAGTCAGCCAGATGTGCCTTGTCAGTACGCTTGGAGCTTGCACGCCACAAACGAACCATGTCTTCCAGAACAAGGCCGACATCGCCGATGATCGGCACATCAACACGCACATTCTTGTTGATCGAAGACGGATCGATATCGATATGGATCTTCTTCGAATTCGGCGAAAACGCATCCAGACGGCCCGTAATACGGTCATCAAAACGCGCGCCGATGCACAGCATGACGTCGCAATCGTGCATGGCCATATTGGCTTCATAGGTGCCATGCATGCCCAGCATCCCCATCCAAGCCTCGCCGGATGCGGGATAGGACCCAAGCCCCATCAGTGTGGATGTGATCGGAAATCCGGTCAGTTCGACAAGTTCGCGCAGCAGCTGGCTCGCTTCGGAGCCCGAGTTTACAACGCCGCCGCCGGAATAAATCATCGGACGGCGCGCACCCTCCATCAGCTTGACGGCTTCGCGTATTTTTTCCAGATCGCCCTGCTTTTTGGGCGCATAGGCCGGCTCGGCCTTGACCGCGGATTTCGGAACATACGTACCGGTGGCGAACTGAACATCCTTCGGCACATCGATCACAACAGGACCGGGCCGGCCACTTGTGGCGATCCGGAAAGCCTCATGAATGACACCGGCAAGCTCGTTCACGTCCTTCACCAGCCAGTTGTGCTTGGTGCAGGGACGTGTAATCCCAACCGTGTCGCATTCCTGAAAAGCATCGGAGCCGATGAGCGTGGTGGGAACCTGGCCGGAGATGCAGACAAGCGGGATGGAATCCATCAGGGCGTCCTGCAGCGGCGTCACCGCATTTGTCGCACCGGGGCCTGAGGTTACCAGCATGACTCCCGGTTTGCCGGTCGAACGGGCATAGCCTTCCGCAGCATGCCCTGCCCCCTGTTCGTGACGAACCAGGATATGCTGAATGTCGTCCTGCTGGAAAATCTCGTCATAGATCGGCAGAACGGCACCACCCGGATAACCGAAAATATGCTCCACGCCATTGTCCCTCAAAGCCTGAAGTACAATTTCGGCGCCCGTCATCTGATTGTCTTTGCCCGTCATCTCTTTCTTCTCATTCCCGATTTTGCTGCGTCTTTAGCTTGATTGGAGACATAAAAAAAGGCCCCTTTGAGGAGCCTCGGTAGCGCATGGGTGCTTTCGCCGGATGGTTACACCATCCTGCCCATGCGCTGTCCCACCACGATAAGTACAAATAGATTTTTCATGGGGCGGATTGTTAGAGGCATTCTTAAACTCCGTCAACATGCAAATCGACCCACGGCTGCATTTTGTCGTCCCGCAAGGCGACACAGAATCGTCCCGAATGCGAAGATACGATGAAAGGGAAACCTCCCGTTAATGCCGCATGCTTAAAATATCAGGCAGATCACCGAGAAAGTTCAGCATGAGCGAATTCAATAACCAAGCTGTATCAGCTGAGGAGAACGAACCCGGACGGGAACTGCGCGGCCTTTATCCAGCCGGCAATCGCCTCATGGGTCGCGTTGTCGCGTGCTCGGGCTCACGCGCAACGATTGCCGCCATCGCCGAACACGGTGCCACAGACATGACTGAGCTTTGGTCTGTCGGTCGTCTCATTTCCATCTCGGTGGACAAGAACCGCGTCGTAGCACTGGTCAACGCCATGCACACCGAAAATGATGGCTGGCAGGCAGAGGCAGACAACAACTTCCACATCGAAGTCGAGCTTCTCGGTGAGGTGCGTGTGAATGATGATGGAAGTGAAGAATTTTCGACCGGTATCAGCCACTATCCTTATCTGGGCGCAATCGCGCACCGCATTCGCTCGGCTGACCTGCGCCGTGTTTATGACACCGGCAGAGAAAACAATTGCGCCATAGGTGCCCTCACCCAGGATACCAGCATTGAGGCGGCCATTCACATTCCCTCCATGCTGTCGAAACACTTTGCTGTCGTTGGTTCCACAGGTGTGGGCAAATCGACGGCGGTCTCCCTGCTTCTGCGCAAATCCGTTGCCGTCGATCCGAGGCTTCGTGTCCTCATTCTCGACCCACATAACGAATTTGCTGCTGCCTTCCCGGATCTTGCCATAGTCGTCGATACGGAAACGCTTGACCTGCCGTTCTGGCTGATGCGGCTCGAAGAATTTGCAGAAGTCGTCTATCGCGGCCGACCAGCCGTTGCCGAGGAACTGGATTTCCTCCGCGATATGATACCCGAGGCCAAGCGCGCGTTTCGCGGCGAATCCGCCTTCATGCGCCGCCAGTCGGAAAAATCCGCCGTTACGGCCGACACACCCGTACCCTATCGTATCTCCGATCTTCTGGCCTTGATCGACGACCGTATCGGCAAGCTCGAAGGCCGCAACGAAAAACCGTTTCTGCGCTCGCTCAAACTGCGCATCATGGCCGCGGTCAATGATCCTCGCTACCATTTCATGTTCTCATCGAACACGATCTCCGACAACATCATGGAGACAATCCAGACCATCTTCCGGATCCCCGGCGACGGCAAACCGATCACCACATTCCAGCTTTCCGGCATTCCCTCCGAAGTGGTCAATTCCGTCGCCTCGGTGCTGACGCGCATGGCCTTCGAAATCGGCCTTTGGTCCAACGGCGCTATCCATATGCTGGTGGTTTGTGAAGAAGCGCACCGCTACGTTCCTGCCGATCCCAACCTCGGCTTTTTCCCGACCCGCCATGCCATCGCACGCATTGCCAAGGAAGGACGAAAATACGGCGTCTCGCTCGGCATCATCACCCAGCGGCCGGGCGAATTGGACCAGACGATCCTGTCGCAGTGCTCGACCGTCTTTGCCATGCGGCTTGCAAATGAACGCGACCAGGAAATCATCCGTTCCGCCATTCCCAATTCATCGACGTCAACGATGAGCTTCATCTCATCCATCGGCAATGGTGAGGCCATTGCCTTCGGTGAGGCTGTGGCAGTGCCGATGCGCATGCGTTTTGAGCGCGTCGCACCGCAGCGCCTGCCCAAGGCACAGATGGTTACCAACGGCAAGGAGACGGACGAATTCGACAGCATCGATCTTCGAACCATCGTCAGCCGCATGCGCGCCGTTGGAACCGAACCTGATATTTCCGACTTCCAGAACCGGTACGAATCCTCCATCGCCGATCGCGGTGAAGAGGACGGCGCGACCAGGCCTGAACGCGCTTCTGATCTGCCGCGATATGAGGAAACCCATATCTCGCCGGTCCGCCAACAGCAATCCAGTGTCGCCCTTGAGTTCGAACGCCCGGCAGCGACACCGCAGCCGCACCGTTCAGAAAACCTGGAAGCTTATCGCCGTGACATGTTGCCGGGTGCGTCAAGACCAGCGGAACCTGCCGCATCCCAAAGCCCATATAGCCGCGTCGAGCGGGCGATTGTATCGGATCAACCGCCAGCCGCCCGCATTCCAACCGACCCGCAACGCGAACCCGCAAGCATTCGCAGAGAGCCCGGCATGTCCCTGCGGGAAAGCATTTTGAAGCGCCCTCTCTCAAGTCTGAAAAAGGACGGTTTCTGAGCCCATCAGACAAACGGTAACCAGCGCCTGGGGCGCACATCGCAGCCATAGCCGATGCCATGGCCGAACCCCGTTGCTTCAAGCCCGACATCACGCAGGAGATGCACGCTTCCGCGTGCATAAACATCACTCAGCGCCTTTCGCTGCAGTCTCGCAAGCCGCAGTTCGTAGATTACCCTTCGGCTCATAGCGAGCCATTTTATCAACCGTCCGGCCAGCATCGCAATCTCCCATCTGCCTGCAGTCTGAAGACGCGTTTGACATTAGACAAACGAATTCCAATAATGGCTGAGATCAGATTTTCTAATGTCGAGGGCGAGACCAGAACGATGTCATATCCGTTGGACAGTGAACTCCTGCGCACCTTCTTGTTTGTTGCCGAACAGGGGAACTTCACCCGCGCAGCCGACAGGGTGAGGCGAACGCAATCGGCTGTCAGCATGCAGATTCAAAAGCTGGAAGCCATTCTCGAAACATCCCTTTTCACGCGCGGCCCGCGCGGTGTGGAATTGACCAAAGAAGGCCAGCGTCTTCTGCCGCATGCCAGAAGTATCGTGAGGATGACCGACGAAACAGCAGCTGTCATGCGCGCTGTGAAACTCGAGGGGCAAGTGCGGATCGGATTTCCGCACGAATATACGACCACGATCCTTCCGCGCGTGATCGCCGCATTTTCAGAGCTTTACCCGGACATCGAGGTGACGACATATTGCGGCTATTCCAGCCAGCAGACAGCGGCCTTGGAAAAGGACGAGCTGGATATCGCCATCCTCTTCGACCCGAAAGATCTGATGGACGGGACATTTCTTGCTGTCGATCCGACCTTCTGGGTCACCTCCACCACGCATAATCAGCATCTGAGATCACCCATCCCGATTGCAATCTACTGGCGGTCAACCTGGTGCCGTGACTATGCTATCGCCAACCTCAAGCAGCATGGGATCGCCTACAGGCAAGCCTATTCCTGCGATACCGCCGGTGCACTCACCGCAGCTGCCAGCGCGGGAATTGCCATCGCGCCGCTCGCCGCAAGCGCCATACCGCCGGATTGCCGCAAGCTCACCGAAGAAGATGGATTCTCGCAGATTGATACGAGCCGGGTGGTCATGCGCTGCAACCCCCGCACCATCAACCCCGCCATTCGTGCCATGGCCGATGCGATCGAAAAGGCTTTCCAACCGATGTTCCTGAACCAGAAGGCCCCTTTCTAACCAAGGCGCTCCCAGGTCTCGTCCATCTGGTTGCGAAACCACGTCATCTGCCGCTTGGCATATTGGCGCGTTGCGGCCGATGATTTTTCGATCACCTCATCGCGCCCCATTTGCCCCTTCAGCATGGCGGCAATCTGCATAACCCCGATTGCTTTCATGACGGGTGCGTCTGCCGGAGGTGACAGCCTCAGCAGCGCGTCAACCTCTTCGACAGCCCCTTCATCCATCATCATCGCAAACCGCTTATCGATGCGGCTGTGAAGATAAGCGCGTTCCGGCAAGACAACGAATTTGCGCGCCCGTGCCGGATCGACCACCACCTCACCTGTCTTGTTCTGAAAGAATGATATCGGCTTGCCGCTTGCTTCCAGCACCTCCAACGCCCGCACGATCCGCTGCCCGTCATTCGCGCGTATTCTCTCCGCTCCCCCGGCGTCACGTGTGGAAAGCTCGGCATGCAGGGCCTCAGCGCCTTTATCGGTGAGACGCTGTCTGAGGCGGTTTCGAATTTCATCTGGAACCTTCGGCATGTCCGAGAGACCGCCGGTCAGCGCCTTGAAGTAAAGCCCTGTCCCTCCAACGAACACTGGCATCTTTCCCAAATCCCGGCAGCGTTTCATCTCGGCTTGCGCCGCCCGCAGCCACGCGCCAGTCGAATAGGTCTCCGCAGCAGGAACATGGCCGTAAAGCCGGTGCTCTATGCCCGCCATCTCATCTTCGCTGGGGCGGGCCGTCAAGACACGCAATGTGTCATAAACCTGCATGCTGTCGGCATTGATAACAATCCCGTCCACCCGTTTTGCCCACTCGAGCGCCAAAGCGGACTTGCCGCTGGCGGTTGGCCCGGTTATCAGGATCGCATCTGTGTTTTCATCCAGGATTTTGTTCATGGCTTCTGTTGCCACGCTTATCGCCAATCCGTCAAACCCCATCCTCACCGCCACCATTGGCGAGCGTGCCGCAGAAAGCGTCAAGGCCTCCGGTCTCTATTGGCTTGCCGATGGCATTGCATGCGATCTGGCGCTGCGCGACGGCACCGATCTTGAAGAGGCGGAAAAAAACATCCGCGCGGTCATCGGCAGCCACCCGATCGATCTCGTAATTCAGGATGCAGAAACGCGCCGCAAGAAACTGCTGATCGCTGATATGGATTCCACCATGATCGGCCAGGAATGCATCGATGAGCTGGCTGCCGAAGTGGGCCTCAAGGACGAGGTTTCGCTGATCACAGCACGCGCCATGAACGGTGAAATCGCCTTTGAACCAGCATTGCGTGAGCGCGTCGCCCTTCTGAAAGGTTTGCCCATTTCGGTCGTGGATGAGGTGATCGAAAAGCGCATCACGCTGACACCCGGTGGCCGTGAACTGATCGCGACAATGAAAGCCAATGGCGGTTACACCGCGCTTGTTTCCGGCGGCTTCACCGTATTCACCAGTCGCATCGCCGCCACGCTCGGCTTCGACGAAAACCGCGCCAATATCCTTCTCGAAAAAGATGGCGTGTTGACCGGCGAAGTCGCCGAACCGATCCTCGGCAAACAGGCCAAGGTGGATGCGCTCAACGCAATATCTCAAACGCTCAACATCCATACCGACGATGCCATTGCAGTTGGCGATGGTGCCAATGACCTCGGCATGCTGCATCTGGCAGGCTCCGGTGTCGCTCTGCACGCCAAACCGGCTGTTGCAGCAGAAGCGGCCATGCGGCTCGACCACGCCGACCTGACGGGCCTTCTATATATTCAGGGGTACCGAAAGTCCGACTTTGCCGGATGACGTTCTGAAGATCGAAATGTGCGTCAGCCGTCTACGAAAGCAGTTGCGCTGAAACTGTTTGCCCCGCAACCTGAGCTTTTAAGCATCACGCGCTTTACGCGATAACCCGGCAAGACTGGCAGGCAAACGCTTCATCACCACCAGCATAAGACCAACGATGACCAGCACTGCGGCAACAAGCTTGATCGTGCCGATCTCTTCGCCGAGAACCAGGGCCGCTGACGACATGCCAAATATGGGAACGAGCAATGAAAATGGTGCGACCTGGCCTGCACCATACGTGCGGATGAGAAAGCCCCAGGCAGCAAATCCGAAAATGGTCGCGCCATAAGCAATATAAAGCGTCGCCCCAAACCCAAGCCAGTTCATCGACATCAGCGCCGCGTAGTCGGCTTGCCAGCCTTCAAAAACGAGCGAAATCAAAAGAAGCGGCAGCGGCGCAACCACGCTGACATGCACCATCAGCCGCAACATATCGACGCTGCCCGCCTTCTTCATCAAGAGGTTCGAACAGGCCCAGAAGAACGCTGCCCCCATCAGCATGAACAGGCCGAGCAGCGAAACATCACCTTCAACCGTGGACATGATCAGCCCGATACCCGCAAAAGCGATGGCAATGCCAACAATTTGCACGCTTGTCGGACGCTCCTTGAGCAGGACCGCTGCAAGTATGACGGTAAAGAAAGCCTGCATTTGCAGAACCAGCGACGCCAGCCCCGGCGGCACACCGATTTTCATGCCCACGAACAACAGCGAAAATTTGAAGACACCGAGAAACATGCCGATACCGAAAATAATGCGGTAAGGCACGTTGGGACGCGGCAGGATCAAGGCAAGTGGCAAAGCAGCGAGAAAGAAGCGCAGCGCAGAGAAAAAAATCGGCGGAAAATTATCGATCCCCACCTGTATCACGACAAAATTGAAGCCCCATACAAGGGCGACCATGAGAGCCAGGGCAATGTGTACGGGGCGCATCGGCGCTATCTTTCTGAGAAAAGAACGTGTCTGCGCTCGACACTAGCCCGAAAGCAGACACCAATCGCATTCAAGTTTCTGATGCAATCATTCAAACGCGTTTCGGTGGCCGTTGCGCGTTATTCCAGCCGCAGCGCCAGAAAACGCAAATCGCCTGCCGCATTGGAAACGAGCACCTGCGCGTTGCGCCGCCCCTCTTCCCGCAGCTTGCCAACCCTTGTTGCAACCTCATCAGGCGTGGCCACAAACTCCTGGCTGACTTCGACCACCACGTCACCCGGCACGATGCCCTGTTGAGCCGCAGCAGAGCCCTCCTCCACTTCGGACACAAGAACCCCGTCAACGGCTTCGTCGATACCGAATTCTTCACGGGCTGCATCATCCAGCGGAGAGAGAAGCATTCCGAGCACGAGCAACTGTTCCGACATCTCGCCGCCATTCTCGCTTTCGTCGTCGGGCGAGGTCATCTCGTCTTCGTCAAACGGCTGGACGGTCTCTTCGTCACTGGGCTCGTCAGCAGCTGTCTCTTCCACAAGCGCCAGCCGCACCGTGACATCCATTTCCTTGCCATCGCGCATGATTTTCACCGGCAGGTCCTTGTCGACCGGACTTTCCGCCACGGCGCGCGTCAACGCCTTTGCATTCAAGATTTCCTTGCCGTTGAACGTCAGCACCACGTCGCCTGCCTGAAGCGGTCCATCCGACACCGGCCCGCCCTCGATAATACCGGCAATCAACGCGCCGCGCGGCATATCAAGCCCCAGGCTTTCAGCGACATCCGCCTCGACCGGCTGAATGCGCACGCCAAGCCAGCCACGCCGCGTCTCGCCAAACTCTTTCAACTGGCTGACCACATTGGCTGCGAGTTCCGACGGTGTGGCAAATCCGATGCCGATCGAGCCGCCGGATGGACTGATGATGGCCGTGTTTACGCCGATCACCTCACCATACATATTGAAGAGCGGACCGCCGGAATTACCCTTGTTAATGGCAGCGTCGGTCTGCAGAAAATCATCGTAAGGACCGGCATTGATGTTGCGGCCACGGGCGGAGACAATGCCAAGCGTCACCGTGCCGCCGAGACCGAACGGGTTACCGATCGCCATCACCCAGTCGCCGATGCGCATCTCGTCGGAATCGCCAAAACGCGCAAATTTCAACGGGGCTTTCGGCTCGACCTTCAATAGAGCAAGGTCTGTCTTCTTATCCGTACCGACCAGCGTTGCAGGAAGCTTGCTTCCATTGGCGAAGTTCACCGTGATCTGGGTTGCGCCCTCAATCACATGATTGTTGGTGACGATGTAGCCTTCCGGCCCGATGACAAAACCTGAACCGAGCGAACTGATATTGCGTCCGGTGTCACGCCCGCCCTTGTCGTCGAAAAAATCGCGGAAATATTCAGGAAACGGCGCACCTTCATCGACAAGCGGAGCCGGCGAATCGTCAACGCCGCCTTCAGCCTTCTGGGAAATGGCGATATTCACCACCGTGTCTGCCAGCCCTTCCGCAAGCTCAGCAACGGAAGCAGGCCCCCTGGAAAGATCACGCGCCATGACTGGCGCAAAGCCGGCATCGACCGTAACAAGGCTAAAGGCGAGTGAGAGTGCAGCACTCACGCTGACTACATGGCGGCGAAGCATAAAAGGCTGTCTCCTCAGTCTTCACGCGGATAATGACCGGCGAATCGAATTTACGCCAGATATACCCGAATAAGCCAAATCAAAAAAACACCAACGGCAATCGCCCCAACCCCGAACCGCCGCAATATATCCTCAGGAATGGACGGAATCATGGCCGCCATCTCCTTCAAAAGCCGAGGGGCCAGTGCATAGACCAGCCCCTTGATCACCAGGAAAAATGCAATTCCTGTAAAAAAGTCAGACATGCCTGATCAGTTACCGCCAGCCGGAGCGGTCGACTGACGTGGTGTCGATCCGTTGTCTTCGTTGAAGAAGCGGAAGAATTCCGAATTCGGCGAGATCAGGAACGTCGTTCCATCACCCGTCAGCGAATTCGAATAGGCGCTCATCGAGCGGTAAAACTCGAAGAACTCCGGATCCTTGCCATAGGCAGCCGCGAAGATCGCGTTGCGCTCGGCATCGCCCTCACCGCGGGTGACTTCCGCATCACGGCGCGCTTCAGCAACGATTTCCACAACCTGACGGTCGGCAACAGCCTTGCGCCGCTGGCTTTCTTCGTTACCGCGTGCACGGATCAGTTCAGCCTCTGCCAGACGTTCAGCCTTCATACGCTCGTATGTCTGCTGCGACACTTCCTTCGTCAGGTCCGTGCGTCTGATGCGCACATCCATGATCGAGAGGCCGAGCGTCTGGGCATCATTACGCAAGTCGTTTTGAACTTCACGCATCATCGCACTGCGCTCCTGCGACAGTGCAGCCTCAAAGCCGCGCAGACCGTACACCCGGCGAAGTGCCGAATCGAGACGTGTTCTCAACCGTGATTCCGCAACGGCACGATCACCCGACACCGCCTGCCGGAAAAGCCTTGCGTCAGTGATCTTGTAGACCACAAAGGCATCCACTTCGTAGAACTTGCCGCCCCGAACCTGAACGCGGATATCGTCAAGATCAAAGCGCAGGGCCTGATCCTGAATATACTGAACGCGATCAGCATCAAGAAATGCAAATGGCAGTTTGAAGTAAAGTCCCGGCTCGTCCTTCACAGACTGAATTTCACCGAACCGGATAACCAGGGCCTGCTGCCGCTCGTTGACAACGAATACGGAAGAATAGGCGATGAACGCGATGACGGCGATGGCAACGAGAATTGCTGTAAGACGCTTTTCCATCAGTTGTTGCCTCCCGTCGTCGTCGTTGTCTCGTTCCGCTTGAGAAGCTCGTTCAACGACAGATAAGGAACCGTGCCGGTGCCGGAAGCCTCATCCGAGATCACTTTTTTCGTGTCCTTCAATACACCTTCCATGGTTTCCAGATACATGCGCTTGCGCGTCACTTCCGGAGCCTTGATATATTCGGCATAGATATCATCAAAGCGCTGGGCCTCACCCTGTGCTTCCTTGACAACGCGGTCCTTATAGGCCGCCGCCTCTTCGCCGATCTGAGCGGCTTCACCGCGCGCCCGACCCAGTTTCTGGTTGGCGTAACGGTTGGCCTCTTCTACGAAGCGGTCTTCATCCTGCTCGGCACGCTGAACCTCGTCAAAGGCATCGGCCACCTCGCGCGGCGGTGCCGCGTCCTCGATCGAAACGGTCGTCACCGAAATACCGGCCTGGTATTGGTCGAGCGTCGCCTGGATCGTGTTTTTCACATCATCTGCAACCGCCTGACGATTGTCGCGGTAGATGTCCTGTGCCGGACGCGAGCCGACCACTTCACGCATCGCGCTCTCAGCCACCTGGCGCAGCGTATCCTGCGGCGCTTCGACCTTGAACAGATAGGCTGCCGGATCGGTGACCGCATAAAGAACGGAGAACTGAACGTTCACGATGTTCTGATCACCTGTCAGCATCAGCCCGGAATCAGCGTTGCCAGACGTGGCGCCGATATTTTGCTGCTGCTCGGTAATGTTGACCATTTCGACGGTTTCAACCGGCCAGAAATGGAAGTGCAGACCGGGCTCGGAAACTTCGTTTTTCGGCTTGCCGAACAGAAGTTCCACGCCGCGCTCATCCGGCTGCACCGTGTAGATCGACTGGAAAAGCCAGAACACAACCAGGATCACGGCACCAATGACGAACACGCCACCATTCGCACCACCGGGCAGAAAGCGCTTCATCTGGTCTTGGCTACGCTTGATAAATTCATCGAGATCAGGCTGGGGTCCGTTGCCTTGCGGCCCGCGTGGTCCCTGCCCCCAGGGTCCCTGATTGTTTCCTCCGCCGCCGCCCCATGGGCCGCCGCCATTTTGATTGCTCCAGGGCATCAAATCCTCTTGTTTTGTTAACACTCGCTCGGTTGAAAATGAGGCCGCCTCCGGCAAACGTCTCGCTTTTGCCAAAAACTCCTGATTTTAAACCGCCCAAGGCCTTATCGACCTCTTATAGGTATCAGGTTCTTCCGTTTCAATGGCTCGCCCCTAATTGAGTGATACATTAAGAGTTTGAAGCGACGTTCAGCTCACAAGAAATCGCTAAAAAAGCGGCAACTGCTCTTCAGAAACCTCTGCCTCTAACCGAAACTGATATTGCTCCCAAAACGCGTCAAGAGTTGGCTCTCGGCCCATCAACTCCTCCTTCACCCTGTACCGATGAAAAGGAACACGTCTTCGATATTCGGTCACCCTAAATGGAAAGTCATCGAAATCTGACCTAGGAAAGTCTTCTTCGCTTTTGATCCACCACTCAGATTTCTTACCCTTTGTTTTTGCATCAAAATCTGTTTCAAATTTTGCATCACCGTTTATGTGACCACAAAACACGTCGGTTACAAAAATACGATTAATTCGACCCTCAAAAATTTGATATATCTGATCTCCGCCAATGACGAAGAACTCCATCTTGCCGGATATGATTGAGTCAATATCAGCTAACAGCAATGCAGTTTCAGGATTAGGAGCCCAGCGTAATTCCGGAAATTCCGTTAGATAATTTGGCTCAGCGCGAGAAAGAATGATATTGGTTCTCTTCGGTAATGGTTGGCCTATAGACTCGAAGGTTTTTCGGCCCATTATAACGGCGTGACCTTGCGTTCGTTTTTTGAACAGCTGAAGATCCGTGCGCAAATGCCAAGGCAAAGTGTTTTCTATGCCGATTATTTTGTCGGGATAGCTTCGTGCCACAATTGAAGCGACTGAGGGCATACGCACCCTCGGTGCGCTTTTTTTTACACGGTGGGCTCGAGGGTTGTTGAACTCTTTTTTTTCTTGGTCTTCACCCACGGTAGGATAACCACCTTTCTGTCGCTCGCAAACCTAGCGAATGGATTGCAGATTCCGGGTTGCTTATCTCTTGATCCCATAGACTGCAAGGCAGTCGAAGATATTTTGTTCATACCGCAATCGGCGCCCTGATGCTTGAATCAGCGTCGTAGCCCTCGAGCGTAAAGTCTTCAAACTTAAAGGCAAAAAGGTCTTTCACGTCCGGGTTCAAGCGCATGGTAGGAAGCGCCTTTGGTGCCCGGCTGAGCTGCAGTTCTGCCTGTTCGAAATGATTGTGATAAAGATGCGCATCACCGAGCGTATGCACGAAATCCCCCGGTTTGAGCCCGGTCACCTGCGCAATCATCAAGGTCAGCAGCGCATAGGACGCAATGTTGAATGGCACGCCGAGAAAGATATCGGCAGAGCGCTGATAAAGCTGGCAGGAGAGCTTGCCGTCAGCCACATAAAACTGGAACAGGCAATGGCACGGCGGCAGTGCCATTTCATCCACCAGCGCCGGGTTCCATGCTGTCACGATGTGGCGGCGTGAATTGGGATTGGTCTTCAGCCCCTCGATCAGTTGCTTGATCTGGTCGATATGGCCGCCATTATAATCGGGCCAGGAGCGCCACTGCGAACCATAGACCGGCCCGAGGTCGCCGTTCTCGTCGGCCCACTCATCCCAGATCGTAACGCCATTGTCGCGCAGATATCCGATATTGGTGTCACCCTTGAGAAACCACAAAAGCTCATGAATGATCGAGCGCAAGTGCAGCTTCTTCGTCGTCGTCACCGGAAAGCCTTCCGACAAATCGAAACGCATCTGATAGCCGAACACGGAACGCGTACCCGTTCCCGTTCGGTCGCCGCGGTCGGAACCGGTATCCTTCACGTGCGCAAGTAAGTCGAGATATTGTTTCATGAGCTTCCCACCGCCGATTCGATTGAGAGAATTTTACACTCAAGCAGGTGCGTCTTGCACCACTTTCGCAACAGTCTACACGCCGCCCGCTATCAGGCGCCATTGTCAGCTTGGCGTTTTCCAATGCTTTCTGAACAGCACGATATTCCAGGCCGATGCCGTACGCATCGCAAACTTACCCCTTTTCATGACCGCTCATAACACCTATATGACACGTGCCGGACTTGATCCGGCTATGGCAATAAACGGACGATGTAATAAACCTATTGGACCCGGGGGCGGTACCCGGCGCCTCCACCAAAAACCGCCTTAAGCTTGTAAAGACGGCTTTTGATGGGGGCGAAATAGGATCGACAAGGGCGTAAAGATCGTACTTTTGCTCGGCATGATACCACCGTTATCGGGTCAAAAGTGTAGTTGCAAATGACAACAACGCTAAGGGTTACGCTCTCGCTGCCTAATGGCGGTGCGGGTTACCCGATCTTAAGCCCTGTTGGTTAGCCCCTTCAGGCGGGGTTCGGAGGTACCTGGCAACAGAAACCTCCACCCACCCGCGCTTTCTTTTTCAAAAACAGCCATTTCACCCGACGGGCCAAAGCCTCAGAGCGAGACCTTGGGAGCGGATTCGATAAGCTGCTTGGCGACAATATCGTGGTTCAGCCACACAACCGGACCTTCAGGTTCTGACATGTCCTTGAAGATCAACATACCGGCAGCATTCACCACCAGCGCACTGAGATTGTCGGTAATCAGTGCATGGTTCGACTGGTGCAGCTGGGTGATCTCACGCGAAACTCCGATCACAGTTTCGGCCAGATCCGGCGCATTCGGCGTCGGCCAGGCGGCAAAGTCCCGGTTTTTCAGGAACACTTCACTGGCATTCAATGTCTGCGTCTTTTCCAACAGCATTTCCAGCGATACATCCTCACGCAGAAGTCCGCGGCAAACGTTCCAAGCCTTGTCGACCCATTCACCACCGCCCTCTTTCTTCATCGCCAGAAGAAGTGAAAACAGCGGCAATTCCACGCCGACAAAGATGTCAGAGGAATTGGTGCGGATTTCCGGGCAATTATAGACCGTTGCCTTGATCCCCTTCTCCCAGTTCTCTTCAGCGATCTGCTCGAGTTTGATCTTCGCGTAGCCCTGCGTGTAGTTTGAATAGGTCTGCCACTCATAGACATCGTTGATCAGAATCTCGGTGCCGTGATAGCCATAGGCCGAATACCGCACCTGCTTGCCATTTTTCTCGGCCCGCTCGCGGATTGCGGCCGTGCCCTCAATCAGGCAGTCAAACGTATTGGCGGTCACTTCCTCAAAATTCTGCAAAACCAACTTGCCGAGATCACTGGCAATAAAGTCGTTCGAGGAGAGGAAACGCGGGCCTGTTCCCTTATATATCCGGTTTGCAAGCGCCAGAAAAACCTTTGTCTTGGGAACACCGCCGGCCATGATATGGGCGAAATAGATATTCTTGTCTTCCGGCACCATGTCGGCGAGCTTTGCAAAAGCCTCCTTCGCCGAAGAACGGAAGCGGTCAACGCCGATCTTGCGGCACTCGGCAAGATAATCCCAGTCGAACTTGGCGTCTTTCCAATTCTCCAGCGTCAGCTGGCCGATGATTTCCTGTGGCTTCAGGCCGCCTGCAGGCGCATCCTGATCGAAACCGGCCATCAGCGGCACATTGATGATACGCCCGCCAAGACGCGCCTCAGCCGTCGCCAGTTCCTCGTCTGTCAAAGGCCGCAACTCGCCGCTTTCGGTACGCCGGCCAACGGTGAAACCAATGATCTCCAGGCCTGCTGCACGGGCCTGCTCAACCAGACCATTTGCATAACCCCGGTCAAAAAGCTCACCGAACAGGACAAACACGTCGCCTTTCTGAAAAAGCTTGTTTTCAGGGAGTTCCCTTAGAGATGTTCTTAGGTTCATTTATCGTACCCTTAATGCAATCCATGAGCAGGTGGCCGGTCAAAAACGCTTGTATAAGCGCCGCCGACTTCAAAACGAAATTCAGCTTTACGCTCCAAACGTCACAATTCCTCGCCGCAAAACCGCTACCCACAGATAAAATTTTCACAAATGTGTGGTATGAACGGTTGAGCATTTAAGCAAGCGTCCTCTGCACAATTAAGATTTCACTCTGTAACAGATGATCGGCATCCCCATACATCAACGGGGACTTCCTTGCCACCGCCGCGCTTGAGATATAGATTTCTCTTGGATTGAATCGTAATCGCGGTTATTAACCGCGCTGTTTTTCAATTGCGGCATAACGAGGGAAATCGAGGTTCACACATGGGGCAGGATCACATCCGCTACGACATTCTCGCGCAGGACGCACTTCGCGGCGTTATCCGCAAAGTGTTGAGCGAGGTTGCAGCGACAGGTGTCCTCCCGGGCGAACATCACTTCTTCATCACCTTTCTCACAGATGCGCCGGGCGTGCGTCTTTCCCAGCATCTGAAGGAAAAATATGCCGAGCAGATGACCATCGTCATCCAGCACCAGTTCTGGGATCTGAAAGTCACCGATTCGCAATTCGAAATCGGCCTTTCCTTCTCCGACAAGCCCGAGAAGCTGGTGATTCCCTTCAACGCCATTCGCGGCTTTTACGATCCTTCAGTGAATTTCGAGCTGGAATTCGACGTGGCCATGTCTGCAGAAGACTTTGCCGAAGACGTGGAAATGGCAGACCATTCGATGCAGGATGCGGCAGCCGACAACGAAGAGACTGCGGCAGAAGGCACTGACGGCGACAACAAGCAGGGTGCTTCCGTCGTTTCATTGGATGCATTCCGCAAAAAATAGGTTCAGGCGGAAAAGACAGGATCCCCGCCCATGGCTTCAGACGTTGTCAACCTGAAACAGTTCCGCAAGCGCAAGGCGCGAGACGAGAAGCAGAAGGCTGCCGAGCAAAACCGCATTTCCTTCGGCCGCACAAAGGCGGAAAAGAACCTGACAACGGCCTTGAATGAAAAAGCCAAAAAAGATCACGATCAGGGACGCCGTATTCCCTCTTCCGACAAGACGGACGAACAGGATTGATACGCAAACATTCCGTCAATCTGAGAGGTCACAAAACCTCCTTTTCCCTCGAAGATGAATTCTGGGCGGAACTGAACGGCATCGCCAAGACCACCGGCCTGCCGATAGGTGCCCTTCTCCAGCGAATCGATGAGAACCGCGACGAAGACACAAACTTCTCCTCGGCTATCCGGCTGTTTGTTCTGAAAGCCCTGAAGGCACAGGCCGAAAAGCGCTAATTTCCCGGCGCTGGCAGAAGTTTCCAGTCAATGGCGCCAGACGGATCGTTGGACGACTTGGAGCCGCTGGCCGCCGGCTGAGGCGAATTGTCGTTTGAAGGCGCAGCATCGGGCTGGGCGGCTTTCTGCTCTTCCTGCAGCGTCTGCTCGGCTTTGCGCTTTTCCTCAGCCTCTTGAGCCTTGCGCGCCTCTTCCTCAGCCTTCAGCCGAGCAGCCTCGCGCGCCTCCGCAAGCGCTTTGTAATAGGCATTTTCCCGTCTCAGACGCTGCTTTTCCATGATGTCGGCCTGCAACAGCTCCACCCGTCGGCGTTCCTGCTCAAAGGCTCTGAGTGACAGGAACCCGGCAAGCTCGGAAACATCCAGTGTGACCGAAGGCGCAGACAGTTCACCGCCAATTTTCAGCGTCACGGCAGGCTCAGCACCGGCCAGCGCCTCATCGCCGGCCTTCAAGACAACGCGCACCGAGCCGTCGATTGAGTGTTCTGCCAAATTGGCATCCGCTTCGAATGTCAATTTTGCATTGTCTGTTTCAGCCCCGACATTGCTGGCCCGCAAGACACTGCCGGACACGGAAAACGGTACCTGAACCTTGCCGAGAGTAGACGAACCGCTGCCAATGATGCCCGCAGCAAGCGGAGCCACCGTGTCGGCGGTCAGGTCTTTTTCGTCCAGGGCATCCACCTTGTTCAAAATGGACGGCAGCACGCCGAGATCAAGGCCCGTTACAGTCAACGGGTCAACCGCGACAACACCCGAACCGCTGAACTGGGACACGAGGTCGGCGACAGATCGACCGGACGATTCCAGCAAAGCCGAGAAATCACTCCGCCCCATCAGCACCGGCATGTCGCCAAATTTCCAGGAAAGCTTGGCAAAAGCTGCATTTTTCACATTGAACTGCGCTCTCAAAAAGGCCTGCCCGTCCGCATTGGCGACAGAAACGGAGCCCTCCGCAGCGCCACCGGCAAAGGTACCCTTGCCCGATTGCAATCCGACCGAGCGCCCATCATAGACCAAGGTTCCATCGAACGCCGTGACCGGCAAGGCGTAGCCTGTCCAAAGCTTTCCAACCTGAACGCCGATCTGCGCATTAAACGCAGCATCACGCGCCGGCGCGATATTGTCGCTGTTCCAGCCGCCGGTCGCATCCGTCACGGGCCCAATCACCGCCTCCGCCAGCCACGCAACGTCAAGCGTGTCCACAGAAAGCGCTCCGTTGACCTTCGGCACAGCGTCGCGGCTCAGCGTCAGGTCGCCTGAAAAACCGTTCTGATCGGCTTTTCCCTTCACCTCGGAAAAGGCAATCGACTCCGGCGCAATAGCAATGGAGGCAGAAAGCGATATTGGCAGCCCCGCACCCATTTGCGGCACGGCAACCCCGGTCATGATCAGATACGGCTCAAGATCATCGCTTTCCAATGTCATGGCATAGCGCCCGTCGAGGAAATGCGCAGAACCCATGTCACCCTCGCCCGAAAGCGTCAGCGATCCATCATCAGCAGTGAAACTCAACGCAATCTGCGCCGGTTTTCCCGCCTTTCGGCTGACCGTCAGCCCGACAATGCCGCCAGACCCTTCGTTAATCGGCAGCGGCTGCAATCCAAACTGTCCGAGAAGCGTAGCCGTATTGCTGTTCTCCCCGGATATATCAAACGAAAACCCGCTGTCTTCCGAGACACCGAGGATGTCGCTGCCAAACTGACCGGTCAGTTTCGTGCCATTCGTCTCTCCGTCAATATCGAGATTGACAGGCCAGGCACCCCCTGCGCCGCTATGGACGGAAAAACGCAGATCGCTATCGACAAAAAAACCACTGCTGGCGGCTAGACGCGTCATCACAGGGTGATCAGGCAGCCTTTTCTGCAGATAGGCAAGAAGGGCTGAAGGGTCTTCCGATTTGACCGTGCCATCCAGCGCAATTTTCGGTTCGTCCAGCGCGCCTTCAATGCGTCCGCTGGCCTGCAGTGAAGCTCCCAGAACAGAGCCCACGCTGAGATTGTCGAGATCAAGCACACCGTCCCGCAGCGAAAATGTGGTCGCAACATCGTTGCTGACCGTGTCGTAGGCCTTGAGCGCCTTGAAACTCAGCTTCGCGGCAATCGAATGATTGAGCACGCCTTGAGCAGCATCGCCACCGAAAACCAGATTGCCCAGCGCCTCCAACGCGTCGATATCGAGTTCACCGCCTGACAGATCAACCGAAATGGAGGGTTTGTGATCACCAAGGGCCTGTCGCTCGGCACGACCGCGCAGAATATCGCCGCCAAGGGCCAGTTCCATACCCTCAAAGCGCTGCAGGCCCGGCTGCAGGCTCACGGACGCGGAAAAGCCGGCCTGATTGAGACCCCGGATGGCAGGGTCCACCCGTCCTGAAAGCCACGCCGCCAAACCCGATGGCTGATTGCTGGCCATCACCAGCTGACCGTCAAAGCCAAATCCACCCTTGACGTTCAGATTGCCGTTCGCTTCCAGCACCGTGCGCCCCGGCAGCTCCGCCGTCGCCTTGGTAATCGTCCAGCCAGTGCCGGCAGGCGCAGCGTCGATGGCAATATTACGGTAGGTCGTATCTCCCGCCACGATCGAAGGCAGCTTGATGGTTGCCCGTCCCGGCACGGTCGGGATTGGCACATCCCCGATCACCGTCATCAAAGCCTGCAGCCGCATCCACGCCGAACCATCCACATACCGCCCCGTCTTGGCAGCCTCACCGCCGATGCGATTGATATCGACCTGTTGACCTTCCGCCGTCAACAGAAACTCCGGTTTGAGACCCGTATCAAGCGTCGCCTCGCCTGTAATGACATAAGGATCAGCGGGATCGCCCACTTCAATCCGGTAATCCGGCAGCCTGACGGCATCATTTGCAAGTTCGAAATTTCCGCTGGCGCGCGGCCCTGGCTGACGAGCCTGATTATCGTTCTCGGGCGGCCGGTAGCGCGCCGAAAACTTGCCCGCATAACGAAGCCGCAGCGCTTCCATCTTCAGGCTGCCCTCAAGATCGAGCTCCACAGGGGTCTCGGCGGGAGATACATGCGAAACAAGCCGCAATTGCCCATCGCCATCATAAGCCCCGGTCGCCGCCGAAAAGCGACCCTCTACACCATCGAGAGCGCCTTCCCCTTCAAACCGCCAAGGGCCACGCAACGTCTTGGCGGACGCGACCATATCAAGGTCGCTGACAACGCGATTGCGGCCGGTCTGCTGATCTTCGAAACTGAGTGACCCGTCGATGATATGGACATTTTCAAGAACGACGGTCTTCGCCGGAATGGTCGGATTGCCAGTCCTGATCCAGTCAAGCGTCCCATCTTTGCTGAGCCGCAGGCGCACCTTGGGCCTGACGATACGCATCTCGAAAATGCGCGCCTCGCCGGACAGGAACGGTGCCAGTTCCATATCCATCGAAAACTGCTCGACGGCGACAAGCGGCTCGGTCTCCCCCTCCTGCGCCACGCGCACATCTTTCATGGTCACGGAGGGAAACGGGATGATTCTCGCGCTGACATCGCCGTAAACCACCACTTTCTTGCCAAGGATCGAAGACGCCTGTCGTTCGAAGTCCTGCCGAAAATTGGTCCAGTCAATAAAATAGGGTGCCAGAAGCGCAGAAAACAGCGCAACGACAAGCAGACCGGCGATAAAAACGAGAAAGCGCCCCAGCACCTTGGCATTTCTCCCTGTCAGAACATGGGCGTAGTGGCTGCTATGCTAGCCGCCACAAACGCAAATACAAGGGCGACAACAATTATTCCAACCTGAATATCTTGCCCGGGTTCAAAATATTGTGCGGGTCCATGGCAGCCTTGATCTGTCGCATGAAATCGACGGTATCACCAAGTTCGGCTACCAGAAAAGCCTGCTTGCCCTGCCCTATACCGTGTTCGCCAGTGCAGGTACCATCCATGGCGAGTGCCCGCTCGTTCAGCCGCGCAACAAAGGCCTCGACCTTGGCGATCTCCTCCGGCTTCTTGTCGTCGAAGAGAATGCTCACATGAAAATTGCCGTCTCCCGCATGACCGACGATGGGTGCCGTCAAACCATGCTCTTCAATATCCGCTTCGGTGAGCGCCACACATTCGGCAAGCTTCGAAATCGGGACACACACATCGGTCGCCAGCGCCTCATAGCCCGGGATCATCGCCTTCACAGCCCAATAGACGTTATGCCGCGCTTTCCACAGTTTTGCCCGCTCTTCGGGGTCCACAGTCCACTCGAATGGCCCGCCACCGAATTCCGCCACGACCTCCCCGAACTGGCGCGATTGCAGGGCGACACTCTCCTCGTTTCCATGAAACTCCACGAAAAGCGTCGGCTGAACCTTGAGGTTTAACTTGGAATAGGCGTTGCAGGCGGCAACTTGTGTGGCGTTCACCAGCTCAATACGGGCAACGGGAATACCAAGCTGAATGGTCATGATCACCGCGTCAGCTGCGTCTTTCAGCGTTGGAAAACCGCAAACACCGCCCGCGATCACTTCAGGAATCCCCTGCAGCCGCAGTGTTATGGATGTGAGGATGCCAAGCGTTCCTTCCGCCCCGACCAGAAGCCGGGTCAGATCATAGCCCGCTGACGATTTGCGGGCCCGCCGCGCCGTTCTGATTTCCCGGCCATCGGCCATCACGGCGGTCAGAGACAGAACATTATCCTTCATCGTTCCGTAGCGCACCGCATTGGTGCCCGAAGCCCGCGTTGACGCCATGCCGCCGATGGACGCGTTCGCACCCGGATCGATCGGAAAGAAAAGCCCGGTATCACGCAGGTATTCATTCAACTGCTCACGCGTCACGCCGGGTTCAACAACGCAATCGAGGTCTTCGGCATTCACCTCGAGAATTCGGTTCATGCGCGAAAAATCGATGGAAATGCCGCCCGATGCAGCGTTGATCTGTCCCTCCAACGAAGAGCCGGTGCCAAAAGCAATGACCGGCACCTTGTGCTCGGCGCAGACCTTGACCACCGATTGAACATCATCCGACGTTTCAACAAACACCACGCCGTCCGGCCATTGCGCCGGCAGATAGGTTGTCGTGTGCGCATGCTGCTCGCGAATGGAATCACCTGTTTGGAAACGCTCGCCGAACTGCTGTTTCAAAATCCCGAGTACGGCAGCTATTCCGGCTTCATTGCGTTTTCCGGCGACAACGTCTTCCAGCGACATGTTTTCCTCCACGAACTGATCGCGGCCATCAATGTCTCAGCAGAATGATGATGTCGAGACCTATTCTCCAGCCATCTGACTTGCCAGCAGCATTTCCTCATGCAAACGCCGCTCTTCATCGGCATGCGGTTTGGAAAAGCGCGCGAAAGCAAGATAGGCAACCGGTGTGAGATAGAGCGTTACGATGGTCGCGAGCCCCAGACCGCCGACAACCACCCAGCCAAGCGCCACACGGGCTTCGGCACCTGCGCCATGCGCCAGAATGAGCGGCACACCGCCAAGCACAGTGGAGATCATCGTCATCATGACCGGGCGAAGACGGATTCGACAGGCGTTTTCGATGGCCGAGCGAACATCCTCGCCCCGGTCCCGCAACTGATTGGCGAATTCGACGATCAGAATACCGTTCTTCGCCATGATGCCTACCAGCATGACAAGTCCGATCTGACTGTAAACATTCAGGCTGTTGCCGGTCAGATACATGGCAAAGACGGCGCAGGCGAGCCCAAGCGGCACGGTCGCCATAATGATCAGCGCGCTGACAACGCTTTCAAACTGCGCCGCCAGAACGAGGAAGATGATCACCACGGCAAAGCCGAAGGTCGTGGCAAGGCTCTGCGAATTCTGCTGCAGCGTTGCCGCTTCGGCAAGCGGTATGACCCGGTAGCCCGGCGGCAGAACTGTCTCGGCAATCCGCGTTGCCTCGTCAAACCCGCCACCGAGCGACAGACCTTCATTCATGCTCATCGACAAAGACACAGACCGCATCTGGTCGTTCCGCTCCAACGTGGGCGAAATCGCCTTTTCCTGCAGTGTCGCAATGGTCGACATGGGCACGATGCGCCCGTCTTCGGTCTTCAGGAATATATTCTCCAGATCGCCGGGATCATTGATCGGATTGGTGCTGGACAGAAGCGTCACGGGATAGGCCCGACCATCGACATAGACATCGCCGACACTGCGTCCATCCAGCAAGGCCTGGATTGCGACCGAAAGTCCGGAAATCGAAATTCCGAGATCAGCGGCGCGTTCACGATCGATAGACACCGACAGCTGCGCCTGGGTCGGCTCGTTGTTCAACCGGATACTGTTGAATTTGCCGCTGTCTTCCAGCGCGGCAATCAGCTTTGTGGCCGTTTCGTTCAAGGTCTCGTAATTGTTGCCGAGAATGGCAAGCTGCAGACCCTGTCCACCGCCACGAATACCGAGACTGTTGGGCTGGATTGCAAATGCCTGAACCGATGGAACCTGTGCCAGTCGCGCGTTGATGTCCTTGACGATGTCGTCTTGGGAGCGCTCACGCTCGCCCCAGGGCGCCAGCGTCATCACCATGAAGGCGCGGTTGGTGCTGCCACCGAATCCGGAGATGGAAAAGATGCGGCGCAATTCGCCGTTATCGCGCATGGGCAGCAACTTTTCCTCCACACGGCGGATTTGCTCGCGCGTATAATCAAGGCTCACGCCGGGCGGCGTCGTAATGCTGGCAAGCACCACCGAACGGTCCTCCCTCGGCGTCACTTCACGCGTCAGAAGCCCGAATGTTCCAAAAGCCGCAAGCGTGAAAATGATGGCGATGACAAATACCACGACCGGCACATCAAGAACGGCGCGCAACGTGCGGGCATAGAAGCCGGCAAAGGCGCGACCGATGAAACCGCCATCCTCCTGTCCGCTGTCTTGCTGCGTCTGGCCTTTTTTGAGCAGACGCGACGCCAGCATGGGACAAAGCGTCAAAGCCACAAACGAAGACAGCATGACGGCAAAGGCCAGCACGAAACCGAACTCGCGGAACAGCCCACCCGTCTGCCCCGGCAGAAACGAGATCGGCACGAACACAGCGGCCAGCGTCGCTGTCGTGGCAATGACCGCGAAAAACACTTCCCGAGTGCCGATCACGGCTGCCGCGCGCAGACCCAGCCCCTCGGATTTGCGGCGCACGATATTTTCCAGAACGACAATCGCGTCATCCACCACCATGCCCGTCGCCAGAACGATGGCAAGCAGGGTGAGAATATTGATCGAAAAGCCAGCCAGATAGATCGCCGCCAGCGTGCCGATCAACGCGACAGGCATGGTCACGGCCGGAATGATGGTCGCCCTCCAATCCCGCAGGAACAGGAAGATGACGACCACAACGATCACCACGGCGATGGCGAGCGCATTGACCACTTCATCCAGCGATCCCTGGATGAAAACCGCGTCATCGCTCGAAACGACAATCTGCGTGCCTTCCGGCAGATTGGCCTGAATCCGCTCGACCGCGGCGTGTATGCCTTTCGAAATCTCCAATGTGTTGGATTGGGCCTGTCGGATGATGCCAAGGCCGATCCCGGTCTTTCCATCCGAACGAAGCGCCGTCGTGCCATCTGCGGCTCCGACCGTCACAGTGGCAACATCGCCGAGCCGAACCCGGTTCGCGATGATCAGGTTTTCGAACTCTTCAGGCTCGGTCAGCTGCGCCGTGGCACGAACGACAATGTTCTGCGATGCGTTTGTCAGCGATCCCGCCGGAACATCAAGCGTCACCGTGGAAAGTGCATTGCCGAGATCGGCAATGGTCAGCCCTCGCCCTGCCAGTTTTGCCTGATCGACATCGACGCGGAAAATCTTGTCCTGCTCGCCATAAACGGACACATCGGCAACACCATTGACCGCCGCCAGCGTATCTTCGATCTGGTTTTCGACGAGAACGGTCAGATCGTCCATCGACAACGTGCTGGACGTCACCGCAAGGCGCATCACCGGCTGACTGTCATCATCGGCCTTTACAATTGTCGGCGCATCGACATCGTCGGGCAGCTGGTTTTCAATCCGCCCCACGGCATCGCGCACGTCGTTGGCGGCAACGGAGATATCGACATCGTCATTGAATTCGATCGTCACCCGGCTGTTGCCCTGGGTGGAGCGCGAGGAAACATCGGCAATGCCCGACACCCGCGCCACCGCCCCCTCGATGATGGATGTGACCTCGCGGTCCATGGTTTCCGGCGACGCACCGGCAAATTCAGCGCGCACGGTGACGACCGGCCGGTCCACCTGCGGCAACTCTCGCACTTCGACACCATAATAGGCCGCAAGCCCGGCAACCACGATCAGCGCATTGAGCACCAGCGCCAGAATGGGCCGGCGAACGAAGATGGCCGTAAAGCTCGCGCTCGCCGAAAGGTGATCATCCTCGGAATGCGCACTCATGACGTGGCTCCATCGGACTTCGACTCGCTTTTGCCATCGCCAGCACCGTCATCGCCAATCAATTTGACATCGCCGCCCTGACGAACACGCTGAACACCTTCGGTGACAATCATATCGCCTGGCTCGACTTCGCCTTCGACCAGAACATTCTCGGGGTTGCGCTGAATGATCCGCACGCCGCTGCGGTTCGCCTTGCCGTCGACAACCTTCCATACATAAGAGCCCTTAGAATCCCACTGGATGGAGACAGGATTGACCGCCGCATAGTTCTGACCATCAAAATGCAGGGTTACCCTGAAAGACATCCCCGCGCGCAACGTGTCGTCCTGATTGGGAACCTCGGCGCGCACGCGAACGGTCCTGCTGGCCTCATCGACGCGCGAATCCACTGCTGCGATCTTGCCTTCATGGACGACACCCGGCTGCGCGATTGCAATGGCCGATATCGGCATGCCGGTTTCAATCGAACCGGAAAAGCGCTCCGGCGCCCAGAACTCGATGAGGATGGAGGAGCGATCATCAATCGTCACCACGGTGGATGATGATGTGAGGTTATCTCCGAGATTGACATCCACAATGCCGGCAACGCCATCAATAGGCGCGACGATATCACGCTTTTCCAGCGCCAGCTCTGCGGATTCCAAGGCCAGCTTGGCCGTCTTTTCAGCGGCAACAGCATCGTCCAGTTCGACCTTGGAAAGGTTACCTTTCAGGCTTGTATAACGCTGCACCTTCTCCTGTGCGGTCTGATATTCAAGCTGCGCGCGATCACGCGCTATCACCTGCTCGCGATTGTCGAGACGCGCAAGAACATCGCCGGCCTCCACCTTTTGACCCGAACGGACGAGGATTTCAGCGAGCTTTCCGGATTCGTCAGGAGATACAGAGACCGAACGGATGGCAGCGCCATTGCCAATGGCAACAAGCCTGTCGTTTGCAACTGCAGATTCAACAGGCTGCGCAACCACCTGCGCAGGACCGCCAAAACCGCGCATCCCACCAAATCCGCCACGGGAGGGCTTTTCGCCAGAGGCAGTATCCGCGCCTTCCGGGGTAAGCAGACCGACGACAAATTCCGGCATTCCGACAGTTGCAAGCGTCTCACGCGATCCCGGGACAAATCGGGCCCAAATAACAAGGGCCACGATGACGACGACAAGGCTGAGAAACAGCTGCTTCCAAAAGCGCATATGATCTCCGAATCTTTGGTAGGAAATGCCTACTGAAAAACTTGGCTGCGATTATCTAGAAAGCGATCAGCGCTGGCAATCGCATAATGCCGAATTACAATTTTGTAATCATGGGCATATTAGGCGACAATAAGGCCGCCAAATGGGTACTATACCCCCTTTTTGTTCCGCTTTATTTTGCCTTTCATACCCGAATCACTACATTGAGCAACAATGACCAATGTAAAAGACATGCCCTTTTTCGATGAGGAGCCCGAAAGCGCCCCATCCCAACCGTCCGCAGGTTTGGCCGCGCGGGCCATGGCCGCGCGCGAAAGTGCGCGAGCGCCGGACTATCTGGACGGGTTGAACCCTGAGCAACGCGAAGCCGTTGAAACCGTGGACGGTCCCGTTCTCGTGCTGGCGGGTGCCGGAACAGGCAAAACACGCGTCTTGACGACCCGCATTGCCCATATCCTGGCAACAGGCCGGGCTTATCCAAGCCAAATCCTCGCCGTGACCTTCACCAACAAGGCCGCGCGCGAAATGAAAGAGCGCATCGGCATGCTGGTCGGCGGCGCGGTGGAAGGCATGCCATGGCTGGGCACGTTTCATTCCATCGGCGTGAAGATCCTTCGCCGTCACGCCGAACTGGTGGGCCTGAAATCAGACTTCACCATTCTCGATACCGACGACGTCATTCGCCTGATCAAGCAGTTGATGCAGGCCGAAAGCATCGACGACAAGCGTTGGCCTGCCCGCCAGTTCGCCGCCATGATCGACGGCTGGAAGAACAAGGGGCTTGACCCCGCGCAAATCCCCGAAGGCGATGCCCGCGCATTCGCCAACGGCAAGGGCCGCGAGCTTTACGCCGCCTATCAGAACCGCCTGAAGACACTGAATGCCTGTGATTTCGGCGACCTTCTCTTGCACCCGATCCGCATGTTCAAGACCAACCCGGACATCCTGGCCGACTACCACAACCGTTTCCGCTACATTCTCGTGGACGAGTATCAGGACACCAACACCGCGCAGTATATGTGGCTGCGGCTTCTGGCGCAGCGTCCGGGCAGCGAGAAGAACAAATCCGCAGTCAACATCTGCTGCGTTGGCGATGACGACCAGTCGATCTACGGCTGGCGTGGTGCCGAAGTTGACAACATTCTGCGCTTCGAGAAGGACTTTCCAGGCGCAAAAGTTATCAAGCTGGAACGCAATTATCGTTCGACCGGCCATATTCTCGGTGCCGCCGGCCATCTGATTGCTCATAACGAAGGTCGCCTCGGCAAGACGCTCTTCACTGATCGCCTCGATCCCGGTGATGGCAAAGTACAGGTACATGCTGCCTGGGATTCGGAAGAAGAAGCCCGCGCGGTTGGCGAGGAAATCGAACAGCTTCAGCGGGAAAAGCACAATCTGAACGACATGGCGATCCTGGTTCGCGCCTCTTTCCAGATGCGCGAATTCGAAGACCGCTTCGTTACGCTTGGCCTCAACTACCGCGTCATCGGCGGCCCACGCTTTTATGAGCGCATGGAAATCCGCGATGCGCTGGCTTATTTTCGCCTTGTCTGCCAACCGGCGGACGATCTGGCGCTGGAGCGTATTATCAATACGCCGAAGCGCGGTTTGGGTGACACCAGTGTGCGAACGGTGATTGATCATGCCCGCAGCCGGGATATTCCCATGCTCGCCGCAGCAGCGGAGATTATCGATACGGAAGAGTTGAAGGCAAAGGCCCGGAAATCTCTGAGCGATGTCGTCAACGACTTCCATCGCTGGCAGTCGCTGCTGGAAAACACGCCGCACACGGAACTTGCCGAGCAGATACTGGATGAAAGCGGCTATACCGCCATGTGGCAGAATGACAAGTCTGCCGAAGCGCCGGGACGGCTGGAAAACCTCAAGGAGCTCATCAGGTCCATGGAGGAATACGCCTCCATGCGCGATTTCCTCGAGCACGTTTCGCTGGTCATGGATGCAGAGCAGAATGCGGAGCTCGACGCCGTGAACATCATGACGCTTCACTCCGCCAAAGGCCTTGAATTCGAGACCGTTTTCTTACCCGGCTGGGAGGAAGGCCTCTTCCCCCATCAGCGCGCGCTTGATGAAGGCGGACGCTCAGGCCTTGAGGAGGAACGCCGCCTCGCCTATGTCGGCCTCACCCGCGCCAAGCGCAACGCCCATATCTGGTTCGTCTCGAACCGCCGCATTCACGGCCTTTGGCAATCCACCTTGCCCTCGCGTTTTCTCGAGGAACTGCCGGAAGCGCATGTGGAGGTGGCCGAGGCCACGAACGATTATGGCGGCTATGGCCGCAACCAATATGGCCAGAGCCGCTTCGACCGCGCCGATCCGTTCCAGAATACCTATTCAACGCCCGGCTGGAAACGAGCGCAAGCTAACAAATCCGACGCCACCCGCAACAATTGGGGCACCCGCTCCGGCCACGCGGTCGAACGTATTGGTTACGGAGAGAGCGGGCCACGCGGCAGCACGATCGAAGGCGAGCTTGTTGCCAAATCCTCAACCGATACACCATCGAAATTCGCCGTCGGCGATCGTGTCTTTCATCTGAAATTCGGCAATGGCAACATCGCGGTCATCGACGGCAACAAGCTGACGGTGAACTTCGACAAGGCTGGACAGAAACGCGTGCTGGACGGCTTTGTGGAACGCGCCTAGATGTTATTCTGATATTGTTTTGATCCGCCTGCAACTGATCCGTAATGCACTGCATAGAGGAAAACGCCTTCGATGAATTGGACCAGCCTGATCCGCGAATTCATAACGCTACTGGTCGTCATTGATCCAATCGGCTCCATTCCCGTCATGCTTTTCGCCGTTTCACGCGTGCCGGCCAATTTACACCGCATCTTCGTCATCAGAGCGGTTGCCATCGCAGGCATTGTCCTTCTCATTTTTCTCATCGGCGGTCAGTATTTGCTGGAAACGCTGGGGCTGCGCCTCGGGTCCTTTCAGATCGCCGGCGGCATCATCCTCTTCATGTTCGCGATCACAATGATATTCGGCGAATCCAAACCCGCCCGGGAGATCGAGGAGGCCGAACGCGACCACCTGGAAGGCGCGGTTTTTCCGCTGGCCATTCCCTCCATCGCCTCTCCCGGTGCAATGTTGGCCATCGTGGTTCTGACCGACAACCATCGTCATTCCGTGGGTGAACAGTCCATCACCGCTGCTCTGCTGTTTCTTGTTCTTCTGGTGACACTCGCCACCCTGCTCGCAGCAACCTACATTTATCGCTTGATTGGCAATAGCGGCGTCAGCGTCGTCAGCCGTGTAATGGGTATCGTTCTTTCCACCATCGCTGTCGATGCGGTACTGGGCGGCCTCGAAGGACTTGGAATCCTCAACATTCACTGACGATCAGGACTGATCAGCACCTGAACTCGACCCTTGCGGCTTATCGTCGAAGAGACAGACACAGTTTTTTCCATGTGACTTGGCCTCATAGAGTGCGGTATCAGCCTGTGCGATCAGCCCTTGGAAACCCTCCCGGCTGAAGGAGGCTGAGCGCACCCCTTGGCTGACAGTCACAATATTGAGCGCACCGTTTTTCTCGTGCGGCAGCTGCATCACCATGACTGCGCGACGAATGCGTTCGGCGACCTTCATTGCGCCCATCTCGTTGGCACCAGGCAGGATCACCAGAAACTCCTCGCCCCCATACCGAACCACCTGATCGGCTTCGTCGCGCACGGAAACGGCGATGGCTCTTGCAACGCTTGCCAGACAGATGTCGCCCGCCTGATGCCCGTAAGTGTCGTTGAAGATCTTGAAGTTATCGACATCCACCATAATGATGCCACTGCAGGAATAGCGCGCGGCGATTTGCGTCAAACCGTTCGCGACAAATTCATCGAGAAATCTGCGGTTCTTCATGCCCGTCAACGGATCAACCTGGGCCTCAGCTTCTACGTTTTCATAGCGAAGTTGATCCTGCAGCGATCTTAGAAAATTAAGCCGGCTATCCCAATTGAAACTCTGATTGGCCATCAGTGAAACATAGGCCGTGGCAAGCATCATTGACAGACTGGCCAGCCTGGCTTCGAGTGAACTGGGTGCCAGCGCAGTGATGATAAAAAAACTGCCGACCAGCAACAGTGTCATCCACTGAGAAACTATATGCCGCGGTCGCATATTGACATTCGCAAACATGAGAACTGCGATTGCAAAATATTGATAGTGCCCGTCAGCCGCCTTCGGATTGAGGATATAAATCAGCATGATCTGAGCAAACATAAGGGTCGGCACCATGGCCTCGGCAACACCGCTCAAGAAGCTGCTTCTGATACCGCCATAAAAGCGCCAAAACAGTAACATCGCAGGGCTGACGACAAGAAAATGCAGCAAGGCTGCCACATGCCAAGTGTCGGGCAGGATAACGATGTCGGCAATCAAAAACAGGTTATAGGTTACCAGAATAGGCAACAACAAACGACGGAAACCCCGCGCGCGTCGGTTGCGACTATGCTGCATGTAGGCAGCTTCAATGGCTGGCGGGAATTTTCCACGCCAGGCTTTTTCGGCCAAACACTGCTCCACCTCGGCAAGGCTGGATACAGTCAGCATATTCCGCTCCCCCAACTCTATGTGATCAAGAAGCACACACTGAGCAAAGATCATACACCTTGGGAGGAAAAATTGACGAGATTCTTATGCCAACGACCTTTGACATTCGCCTGGATGGCGGGTCGTTGGTACGTTTCGCGAAAGGGTGCCGCATCCTCGTACACGGCACCCCCGACCGGGGACCTGCTCTAAAGGGAGCAAACCTCAGTCAAACTTGATCTCCTTGAGCTTATCGATGCCAAGGACCTGCAAGGCAAGCTTTTCATAGAACGGTTCAGATTTGCCCTGCTTCACTTTGCGCAGGAAATATTTCTCAAATCCGATTTTTGCAAGATGAACCCACTTGCCGGACGACGACCAGTTGACGTTGCGAGGCGGTATCTGCGGCTGCGCCACAAAGGCAATGCCGCCATCGCCAAAATCGGCAAGGCAGACCGCGTTCCACGAACCCTGTGCATCGGGATTCTGGCCACGCACCAGGTTAGCGATATTGTGCGCGGTTGCCGTCACCATGGATTCGATCATGAAACCGGTTTTCGGCACACCCACCGGCACCGGCGTAGGCCCGGTCGGCGGAATGGCAATCCCCACACCGATACCAAAGACATTGGGATAAGTCGGATTGCGCTGATGCTTGTCGACGATCACGAAACCGCGCGGGTTTGTCAGACCCTCGATCCCGCGCACGGCGGCCACGCCGCGGAAGGCCGGCAGCATCATCGTATACGCGAAATCAATCTCATGCTTCTTCTTTGTCGAACCATCATCATTGACCTCTTCGACAAAGAGCTTTCCGGGCTCGAATTTTTCGACCTTGGCGTTGGTGATCCATTTGATGTGATGCTCGCGCATCTCGCTTTCCAGAAGCCCCTTGGTATCGCCAACCCCGTCGAGGCCGAGATGACCGATATAGGGCTCCGATGTCACGAAGGTCATCGGCACCTTGTCGCGCACCTTCGCATCGCGCAGCGCCTTCTCCAGAATGAAGGCAAACTCATAGGCGGGTCCAAAGCAAGACGCACCCTGCACGGCTCCAACGACAACCGGCCCCGGATTCTTCACCAGCGCTTCAAAAGCGCCCTTTGCACCCAGCGCATGATCGATATGGCATACGGACTGCGTATTGGCCTCAGGCCCAAAACCCTCAATCTCATCGAAGGCGAGTTCAGGCCCGGTGGCGATGACCAGATAATCATAAGACACGCTTTCACCAGTGGTAAGCTCAACCCGGTTTTCCGCCGGATGCACGCGCGCGGCTCCCTCGGGGCGCAAAACAATGTCCCGCTTTGCAAAAGCCGGTTTCAAGTCGATTTCAATTTCCGCCCGGTCACGCCAGCCAACAGCAACCCACGGATTGGAGGGTACGAAGGAATATTTGTCACCCAGATTGATGACGGTCACCTTGTCCTGCCGAGAGAGATTGTCTCTCAATTCGTACGCCATGATTGTGCCGCCCAAACCGGCACCCAATACCACCACATGCACCATTTCCACTCCTCCTGTTAGCCGCACAACCAAGTAGCGGCTGCTATAATTCACATATAATATATTATATATATAAAAGGAAATATATTTTTAAATGGAACGATAGTCGAATTTGAAAGGATGTCGGCTTGCGGTGCCGCCTTTCCAAATCTATGTCTTGAGTTTCATTATATGACTGTCCGGAGACGATGACTTTGACCTATTTCAAAGACCTGCCTGAAGCACCTGTGGCCACCAAGAAGCCGGTTTTGGATACCCGGCACGGTATTACGCGCACAGATGACTATGCTTGGCTGCGTGTAGACAACTGGCAGGACGTCTTTCACGACACGTCTGTTCTCGACCCCGAAGTGCGCGCGCATCTGGAGGCGGAAAACGACTATATGAAGGCTGCAATGGCCGATACGGAAGAGCTGCAAAAGGCGCTCTTTGTCGAAATGAAGGGACGGATCAAGGAAGACGATTCGTCGGTTCCCATGCCCGATGGGCCATTCGCCTACGGCACGATGTATGTCATCGGCGGCGAGCAGGCGCATTATTTCCGCACCCCGCGTGAGGGCGGCGAAAAAACGGTTCTTCTCGATGGCGACAAAGAGAATGAAGGCAAGGACTATTTCCGGATGGCCGGTCTCAGCCACTCGTCGGACCACAAATGGGGAATCTGGGGATACGACGACAAGGGGTCCGAGTTCTTCACGCTGAAAGTGCGCAATCTGGAGACAGGTGAAGACCTCGACGACATTGTTGAAAAGACATCCGGCGGTGGCGTTTGGGCACCCGATGGCAAGAGCTTCTTCTATACATTACAGGACGAAAACCATCGCCCGTCCAAGCTTTTCCATCACATCGTGGGTGAACCGCAATCACAGGACCGTCTCGTTTATGAAGAAACCGATACCGGTATGTTCATGGGTGTCGGCGGCTCGCTTCTCGACGATTTCATCTACGTTTCCATCCACGACCACGATACGACAGAGGTGCGGCTGATCCCGACAGACGATCTGATGGCCGAACCGAAGATCGTTCATCCGCGCGAGGCAACGGTTCAATACGATCTGAGCGAAGGCGGCGACATATTCTACATCCTCACCAATGCCGATGGCGCGAAGGATTTCAAGATCATGTCCGCGCCGGTCGACGCTCCCGAAAAGGAAAACTGGCGCGAAGTCGTGCCGCATCAAGAAGGCCGTCTCATCCTCTCCCACATGGCATTTGCCCGCCATCTTGTCTGGCTCGAACGCCTTGACGGCCTGCCGCGTATCATGATCCGCGACCGCGCCTCCGGCGAAGAGCACACGATTGCATTTGCCGAGGAAGCCTACTCTCTCGGTCTGTACGGCGCTGCCGAATATGACACCGATGTCATCCGCTTTTCCTATTCCTCCATGACCACACCCAACCAGCTCTTCGACTATAACATGGCAACCCGCGAACGGACGCTTTTGAAGACGCAGGAAGTTCCCTCAGGCCACAATCCGGATGATTATGTCACCCGCCGGTTGCATGCACCCGCACCCGACGGTGAACTTGTTCCCGTCTCCATCCTTTATCGCAAGGATACGCCGCTCGATGGATCCGCGCCGTGCCTTCTTTATGGCTATGGGTCTTACGGCGTCACCATTCCGGCCAGCTTCTCCACCAACGCGCTGTCGCTCGTTGACCGCGGCTTCATCTACGCCATTGCCCACATTCGCGGCGGCAAGGACAAGGGTTATCACTGGTATGAAACGGGCAAGCTGGAAGGCAAGACCAACACATTCAAGGATTTTGTCGCCTCCGCAGATCACCTGGTCAAGGAAGGCTTCACATCCTACGGCAAGATCGTCGCCGAAGGCGGCTCAGCCGGCGGCATGCTGATGGGCGCTGTCGCCAATATGGCACCTGAAAAATTTGCCGGTTTCATCGCCGCCGTCCCCTTCGTGGACGTGCTGACAACCATGCTCGACGACACTCTTCCCTTGACCCCGCCCGAATGGCCCGAATGGGGCAACCCCATCACCTCGCAGGCCGATTACGCACGCATCGCCGACTATTCACCCTATGACAATGTCGATGCGAAACCCTACCCGCCGATCCTCGCGCTTGCTGGTCTGACCGACCCGCGTGTGACCTATTGGGAGCCAGCCAAATGGGTCGCCAAATTGCGGGAAAAGACAACCGGAAAGGCCCCAATACTGCTCAAAACCAACATGGGGGCGGGTCACGGCGGCGCATCAGGCCGCTTCCAGCGGCTTGAGGAAATAGCACTCGAATATGCTTTCGCTATCAAAATCGCAGGAAAGATGTAAGATAAAGCACAAGTGTCTTTGAGTAATCCTTTGCTAACCGCAGTCAAGAAAATCGGCTTCGGAGAAGTCGCTCAATACAAAAGTAATATTTCTTTTACGGCAGAAAGCTAGGAAAGTACTGACGGCACAAGCGAGGGATTAAATTGCGGCGGCGGCTTATTTCGACGATATCGGCTTTCGGCGCGATCATCCTGTTGGTGGTCGGCGCCAATGTCAGCTTCTTCTGGATTGTCGACCACGCTGTCGAAGCCGATGCCAGGCTGAAATCCGAACGCTGGGTTCACCTCTTGCAAGAACAGGTGCCTGCATTCGGCGATGCGTTGTTGTCTGGAAAACCGTCACCGACGCAGCTTGCGATCATGCAGGAACTGCTGCATGAAACCGACACGTTTCGCTTCTCGATTTACTCTGCCGACGGTCGGCAAAGCGCAACATTCGATGAAAACGGCATTGTCAGCCCATCTACCGACGCCCCCCCTTCCAAAGAGGAATGGGCCCGGGCACGTGCGGGCGAACAGGTTATTACACTCGGCAATCAAGTCAGTGCCCGCACGCATCCCAGCAGCTATGCGGTAATCATCAGAACACTCAATGTTTCCGAGAACGACGACGCGACAATTGGCAAAATCTTCATCGACCAGGGCGGTTTTGCCACCACCCTGAAAGATCAGTCGCAGAAGCTCTCAATCGCCCTGACACTGCTTTTCACGGCCATGCTGACATTTTTTCTCGTCCGGATGTTGCGAAGCAACCGGCGCGAGGAAGTATCGCATGAGCGCCTGAATTTTCTCGCCCGCCATGACCCATTGACCAGCCTCTACAACCGAAACGGCTTTAACGACGCCTGGCGCGACATTCCCAAAGAGGCGGGAAGTGCACTTCTCTTCATCGATATCGATCACTTCAAGCAGATAAACGATGCCTACAGCCACTCCACCGGAGACGCGTTTATCAAACATGTCGGCAATATGATCGCAAACAGCCTCGGGCCACAGGACTTTGCCGGACGGCTTGGCGGCGATGAGTTCGCACTGGCAATGCGTTGCAACACCATAGAAGCCGCCGAGAAAATGGCGGCGAAGCTTTGTACATTGGCAACGAAGCCGGCCATGGTCCAGGGTATCCATATTACGGGCTCGCTGAGCATCGGCATCCATTTCTCAGCCGGAAATGCGCCATCCCTCGAAGACCGCATGAAGATGGCGGATTTTGCGCTTTACCAGGCCAAGACATCCGGTCGCTCAACCTATCGCAATTTCTCCGCAGAACTTGCGACCAAGGCCCAGCGTCGGAAGAAAATTGAAAACGCACTCACTAGAGCGCTCGCAAACGACTATTTTTACCTCACGTACCAACCCCTGGTCAGCGCCCAGACACTTGAATGCATCGCCTTCGAAGCGCTCCTGCGGATGAAACTGCCGCATGGCGAAATCATCTCGCCAGCCGAATTCATTCCGCTGGTAGAAGAAATGGGCCTGGCCGAAAAAGTCGGTGAATGGGTTTTGCGAAATGCAGCACTGGCCGCAAAGCAGTGGTCTGACGACATTGCGGTTTCAGTCAATCTGTCGGCCCGCCAATTCAACACCGACGCTCTGGTCGATACCGTCTCAACAATACTCGCTCAAGTGGGGTTGCCAGCCTCAAGACTGGTGCTGGAGGTGACGGAAAGCCAACTTATCGAAGCGCCTGAAGCTGCCGAACGCGAGCTTGCGCAACTGCGCAAACTGGGCGTGTCGATCAGCATCGACGACTTCGGCACGGGTTATTCCAGCCTTGGCTATCTCTGGCGTTTCGGCTTCGACAAAATCAAGATAGATCGCTCATTTGTCATCGGCATGATGGAAAATCGCGCGCGGACGATCAAAATCCTGGATTCAATGATTCTGTTGAGCCACCGCCTCGGCATTCCCGTCATCGTCGAGGGTGTCGAAACGGCAGAACAGGTTGAAATCCTGAAGGATCTCGGCGTCGACAATTTTCAAGGGTTCTATTTCGGAAGGCCAATGGTTAAGAGCGACCTGCCAGCTTACTTCGAAAAGATGCGCAGCGGCAGACAATCACGCACATCGAATCCCTAGTATTTTGCAGCCGCAATGCGAAACGCCCTAGCAAAGGCAAGGCGAAACGCTTGCGCCTACAGGCCATCGTCCCTACCTTTCAGGCAAGAAAGGGCCCCCTCTCATGCCTGCATTCGCATTCGACAATTCCTATACACGCCTGCCAGAGCGGCTTTTTGCGCCGGCAAGACCGGCTGGCGCGTCCGAACCCTTTATGTTCGCCTTCAACAGTCAGCTAGCCGAAGACCTTGGCCTTGATGTTTCCTGGCTGGAACAGAATGGTGCGGCAATCTTTTCCGGGAGCACATCGCCTGAAGGGGCGGCCAATATCGCGATGGTCTATGCCGGCCATCAGTTCGGCCAGTTCAATCCGCAACTGGGTGATGGGCGCGCCATGCTCTTGGGCGAGGTCGTCAGTCCCCAAGGCAGACGATACGACATTCAGCTGAAAGGATCTGGCCCCACCCTGTTTTCCAGAAACGGCGACGGGCGGGCAGCACTCGGGCCTGTGATGCGTGAATATATCGTGTCCGAGGCCATGCATGCTCTGGGCGTACCGACAACCCGGTCACTGGCAGCTGTGGCGACCGGCGACGCCGTCTACCGCGAGACCGCCCTGCCCGGCGCAGTGGTGACGCGCGTGGCAACAAGCCACATCCGCGTCGGCACCTTTCAGTATTTTGCAGCGCGCCAAGATGTCGAAGCCGTCAAGGCGCTCGCCGATCACGCCATTGCCCGCCATTATCCGGAGCTTGAAGGGCGTGAACATCCCTATCTTGGTCTGCTGCAGGCCGTTATTCGCCGTCAGGCGGCGCTGATTGCCAAGTGGATGGGCATCGGCTTCATCCACGGTGTCATGAACACCGACAATATGGCGATCTCCGGCGAGACGATCGATTTCGGCCCCTGCGCCTTTCTGGACGTTTACAGCGCCAGGAAAGTCTTTTCCTCCATCGACCGCAACGGACGCTATGCCTATGCAAACCAGCCCGCCATCGGCCAATGGAATCTTGCGCGTCTGGCAGAAGCATTGCTGCCGCTGATCAACGAGGATCAGGAAGCAGCCGTTGCCGCCGCCAATACAGCGATCACCGGTTACGGCGAAATCTTCCAGGACGAATGGATGACCGTCATGCGTGCGAAGCTCGGACTTGGCGAGGCCAGGGAGAGCGACCTCACGCTCATCCAATCGCTCCTTTCCATGATGGAGGAAGGACAGGCAGACTTCACGCGCACGTTCCGCGCGCTCTACACTGTCGCGCAATCCGACGCAGCGGATGCGGCATTCCGCAGCGAATTCGCCGATCCTCAGAAGGCCCAAAGCTGGCTGAACGATTGGCGCGACCGCACCGCCGAAGACAGCATCGAGCCCACAGTTCGCGCTGAACAGATGCGAAATACCAACCCCGCCATCATACCGCGCAACCACCGCATTGAAGAAGCCATTCGTGCAGCCGAGGATGATGGCGATTTCTCACTGTTCGGGGCACTGCATGCCGCTCTGGCCGACCCTTATTCGGACCGGCCGGAGTTTGAGCGCTATCAGGCCGCACCCTTGCCGCATGAGGAAGTGCCGCGAACATTTTGCGGCACGTGATGCGCAATCAGTGTGTGTGCCCGTGGGCGTGATCATGATGCTCTTCATGGTGCTTGCCCGGCTCACCCTGACGCCACTCCCTCAGGGATTGCCACAGGATCTGCGCCGAAGAACTCAAAAACAGCCCGGCCATGACAGCGGCAACAGCCAGGTCCGACCATGGCGTCGCCGTCAGCCATACGGCGGCAGAAGCGCCCATGACGGCAATATTGCCGATCGCATCGTTACGGGAGCAAAGCCACACGGAACGCACGTTGGCGTCTCCATCCTTGTAGCGCATGAGGATGACCACACTGGCAATATTGGCCGACAGCGCCATCAGACCGACGACGCCCATAACCGGCGCCTCCGGCAGACCCGGCCCAAAGAACTGGTAGATGGTTGAACCCGCAACCCACAGCCCCATCAGCAAGAGGCTGAGCCCCTTCGCCGCCGCTGCCGTGGCGCGCAGTTTCAAACTGGCACCAATCACGGCAAGCGAAATCCCGTAGGTCAGCGCATCGGCGAAGAAGTCCAATGCATCGGCCTTCAACGCTTGTGATCCAGCCGCCTCGCCAGCCGTCATTTCGACGGCGAACATGGCCGCGTTGATAACGATCACCGCAATCAGCCGTCTCTTGTAATCCCGAGAAGCGCCATCAAAATCATGACTATGTCCGCATCCCGCACTCATATGATTCTCCTTGTTTTTTTGCGTCATTGGTGACACCCTACTTCCTCTAGTCGCTAGAGGTTCAAGAGGTTACTTTCAAAAATGATGACGATTGGGAGACTTTCGGAGCAATCCGGCGTCAAGGTGCCGACGATCCGTTACTACGAAGAAACCGGGCTTATGCCGGAGCCGGAGCGCACCGAAGGAAACCAGCGTCGCTACGTGCAGGCTCACCTCGACCGGCTGACCTTCATTCGTCATGCGCGCGAGCTTGGATTTTCAGTCGACGCCGTCCACGAACTGCTCTCCCTTCAAGCCGACCCGGATGCGCCATGCGCCGCCGCCGACGAGATCGCCGAGCGCCGGCTTGACGACATCCGGTTTCGCATTGAAAAGCTGAAACGACTCGAACAGGAACTTCTGCGGATTACACAGCCTCACGACTCGGAGACTGTACGCGATTGCAACGTGCTTCATGCGCTGAGCGATCATGCCCTTTGCGAAAGCGAGCATTAAGACGTGCCGACAAAAATCGCCTATACGCCCTATGACGGATCAGCCAAGCCGTTCACCATCGGATTGAGCCAGCTCGATTTTGAAAAATGGATCGAACCCGATGACCAGCTCGGTCTTTATCTCGACCTGAAACGACAGATTTTGGAAGCCGACCACGACGGCGCATTTCAGGCTGAAGCCGGCACTGAGGATGCACAACAGGAGGTTCTCTCCCTGCTGTCGGAATATCTGCCGAGATTTCATGGCGGTCAGTATCAGCGCAGTGGCGATGCGATGCACATGGCCGGGCGAACAGTCGATCTCAAAGATGGCGCAATGCCCGCGCTTATCCGCGCCGGTCTACTGATCCAGGACGATCTTGTCATCATGCGGCGCAAGCCGGATGGATGGCATTTCAGCGCCGGTTTCGTTGCCTTTCCCTCGTCCTGGTCTGTGCAGGAAAAGTTTGGTCAGGCGATGGAAGGCATTCACGCGCAGGTTCCTGGCTTTGAGGGCGGCACCCGCAATGCCGAACTGATCAACCGCATGTTCGACAAGCTGGCCGCCGACCGCATGGTGACCCGGCTCAACTGGTCGATCAAGGGCAATGGCAACCTGCCCCAGCCGATCTCGAAACATATCGACGATGACCCGGCGACAGCCTCTGCCGAGGCCATGAAGAACTTCGTCCGCGTGGAGCGCCAGACATTGCGCCGCCTCCCCCGATCCGGCGACATCCTCTTCACCATCCGCGTTTATGCAGACCCGATAACCGCGATTGCTCAGCAACCCGATGCTGCAAAGCTGTTTCAAAGCATGGCCGATTTGCTCGCCGACATGACGACAGAGCAGCTGGCCTATAAGGGGCTGCTGACCACGGTGCGCGAACCCTTGCGCCTGTTTCTGCTTCAACAGGCGCAGAAAGCCGCTTGACAGGTTTTATGGTTGGGCGTAATGCGATTTTCATGATCAAGGACACGCACATGACTGCTGTTTATTTTTGGGCCTACCGGTAACGGGCGGCCTTCGATAGATCATATCGACAAAAGCCGCCTTCGGGGCGGCTTTGTTGTTTCAGGCTCTTCCCGAAGGCTCCAAAGGAGAAGGAAGAAGCCAATGTTGAACCCCGACAATGCACTCACCATCGCAGTGCCCGTTTCCGCGCCGGTGCGTCTGGTTGTGCGCAAGGCGCGCAGGCATGACATCGAATCCCTCAACGCACTGATCAACGCGCTCGCAGCGCATCACGGCGATACTGCCACAAACAATCCTGCACGCCTCGAAAACGACCTTTTCGGCGAAATGCCGTGGGCAACGGCATTTGTCGCCGAAACGGCCGGTGAAATCGTCGGTTATGCGCTCATCTATCCCGTTTATCGCGCAACAGAGGGCGAACGCGGCATAGACCTGCACCAGCTCTATGTGATGCCCCAACATCGCGGGGCGGGCGTCGGCCGCCATCTGCTGGCAAAAGTGAAAGCCTTCGCCTCAGCCTCCGGCTGCGCTCATGTGTCCGTCAGCGCGGCAACAGGCAACTTCGCGGCCTACAAGTTCTATGAGGGCCACGGCTTCAAGGCCCGCCCTGTCACCGGTATGCGATTCAACGCAGCACTGTGATCGCCGAAAGCACGTATTGCCCGAAGATCGACTCCAAGCTTCGGGCAAATCCACTCCGAGTATAATCCGACCGGAGTGAAACGAGGATCGATAAGATTATGCTTTACAAATAAACGGTTAGAGTGCCGACCTGATTCAATCAGGCCGAATGGCACTCTAATGCGCCGGAATGGCTTTGAGATAGGCTGCGATCGCTTCACGGTCCTCTGCGGTGAGGTGCGCCATGTTGCGCTGCACCTCCACCATCGAACCACCGACGGAATCGAAATCGGGCGTGAAGCCGCTTTCCAGATAGTAGGCGATGTCCTTGGCGCTCCAGTCACCGACCTCTGCGCCTCCAGGCGTGATGTTCGGCACCACGCCCTCGCCTTCAGGATTGGGCGCGCCGGCCAGCCACTCGGAAGTCTTCCAGCCGCCCAGGAAATCGCGCGGCGTATGACATTCGCCGCAATGTCCCGGCCCCTCGACCAGATATTGTCCGCGTTTGACCGCTTCGCTGGCATCCGAAAGCACAACACGCGGATTGTCGTTGAAATACAGGAATTTCCAGCCGCCCAACGCAAGGCGGATGTTGAAAGGAAACGGCAGATCGTGTTCTGCGGTGACATTGCTGCTTTTCGGCAAGGTCTTCATATAGGCAAAGAGATCGCGAATGTCGGCGTCAGACATATGAACATAGGACGTATAGGGCAAGGAGGGATAAAGGTGCTCTCCATTGCGTCCGACGCCGCGCTTCATCGCTGAGGCGAATTCGGCCAATGTCCAGTTGCCGATCCCCGCATCGGGATCAGGCGAAATATTGGGCGGATAAAAGGTTCCAAAGGGACTCTTCAGCGCCAGCCCGCCGGACAATACCAGTTGCGCATCCCCTTCCGCATCGGGAGACGCATGACAGCTCACGCACCCACCGGCCCAGAACATCATCTCGCCATTCTTGATATCCGGCTCGCCTGCCTCTGCGAAATCGCTCTCCGTGTACGGTTGTGGCCGCGTCAGATACAAATATGCGCCAGCACCAACAGCTCCGATCACTACCAGCGTTGTCAATGCGCGTCCAAAGCGGCCCATGGGAATACTCCTCGCGATATGATTTGGGAATGCGGTCTTTATTGACCTGCGTCTATCCTGTCCCTTCGCATGAAAGGCCCCGCCACGACATATGGCGCGGCCTATCAAGGTTAAGCGCTAGAGCGGAAAGCGCAACCGCAGCATTTACTGCTTTTTCAGGCGGTATTTCTCATGACAGCCGCTGCAATTGGGTCCAATCGCACCCATCACAGCGCCGAGACCTGCTGCGTCAGCGGGAAGCTGAGCGAGCTGGGCTTCAGCGTCGGCTGCAAGCTTTGCCGATCTTGCCTTGAAGTCATCCATGTTTTCCCAGATGGCCGGGCTTGCTTCATCGCCGAGATTCTCTGTGCCCTCGCCGAAATAGTCCGGGAATTTGTGTCCGGTTTCAGCAATGGCTTCGAGCGCCGTCTTGACCGCGTCCTGGTCAAACGGCTTTTCGCCCTTGGCCATCGCGCCGATCGTTCCCATTGCACCGCCGGCCTGCTTCATCAGCTTTTCACGCATTTCAGACGTTTCGTTTGCAAAGGCCGAAAAGCCGAAAGCCGTCAGCGCCAACGCTGTCACTGCGAGCCTCAATTTCATGAATACCTCCTTTTGAACTTGGATTGGACGACAGTTTTCACCACCACACAGGAGCGTAAACAGTCCCCGGAATTTTCAAAATAACATTCCCGTGAAGACCGGATGGCGACCGGGCAAATCTTCAAAGAAAACAAGGCAGATTCGCGACAAAAAAGGCGCTCCGAAAAACGAAGCGCCTGTTTCTTCAAAAGCCTTTGCGGCAACCGATCAGGCAGCAGCCTCATACATTTCCAGAACATAGTCCCAGTTGATGAGGTTATCGACAAATGCTTCCAGATATTTCGGGCGCAGGTTGCGATAATCGATGTAGTAGGAATGTTCCCATACGTCGACGCCCAGGATTGGAGACGCACCGTGTACGAGCGGGTTTTCACCATTCGGTGTCTTCATGATTTCGAGCTTGCCGTTCTTGACAGCAACCCATGCCCAGCCAGAACCGAACTGCGTCATGCCGGCATTGACAAAATCAGCCTTGAACTTGTCGTAACCGCCGAGATCAGAATCGAAAGCGGCCTGCAGCTTGGAAGGAAGCGAGGTTCCGCCGCCGCCCTTCTTCATCCAGTTCCAGAAGTGAACGTGGTTGTAGTGCTGGGCAGCATTGTTGAAGAGACCGGCATGCGTGCCATGCGACTTCTTGACGATTTCCTCGAGAGACAGGTCACTCATGCCCGCTTCTTCGGCCAGCTTGTTGCCGGTCGTCACATAGGCATTGTGGTGCTTGTCATGGTGAAATTCGAGCGTCTCGCGCGACATGTAAGGCGCAAGCGCATCATAATCATAGGGCAATGCAGGAAGTTCAAAAGCCATTGTGTTCTCTCCTTTTCGTATCCTCGTGGGGAATAGTACGTCAAACTGAACATAGGTGCCGCCTGCTGGGCTGGCAACGGGTCGCAGACATAATTTTCCCAATTATACCAATGGCGCGGCCTGCGCCATCAACGGTTGCTCAGAGCCCAATCCATATAGAGTTCATATGCCTTCTTTGTGACAGCACCCTTTTCAAACTCGCGCTCATCGAGCTTGGAAACGGGTTGAACCTTGGAATAGTTCCCCGTCATGAACACCTCATCAGCGGCCATGAAATCGTCCACGGTCAGCGTCTCCTCCCGCACTTCAATACCGTCGGCGCGCAACAATCCGGCGACGCGGTTGCGGGTAATGCCAGCCAGAAACGTGTGATTTGGTGCGGGCGTAAAGGCGACGCCATCCTTGACCATGAAAATGTTCGTAGAGCCGGTCTCGGCAACGTTGCCGAGCATATCGCGCACCAGAGCATTCGCAAATCCGCGCGAGCGCGCCTCCAGCATGATCCGGCTGTTGTTGGGATAAAGGCAGCCCGCTTTCGCGTTCGTTGGCATGGATTCAATCGTTGGACGACGGTACGGCGACACCGTCAGCGTCACGCCCGGTGCATCCTTTTCCGGCATGGCAGCCTCAAAAAGAACGAGCGCAAACCGCGTCGAATCAGCATCGACGGGTACCAGACCCAGACCGCCCTCTTCTGCCCAATACATCGGCTTGATATAGAGCGCACCCGGATTGCTGAATTTGCCGATCCCCTCGAGCGCCAGTTCCATGATCTCTTCAGGCGTTTTGGTGGGCTTCATTCCCATCGCCTCGGCGGAGCGATTGACGCGTTGACAATGCAGGTTGAGATCCGGCGTCAATCCGTCAAACCAGCGTGCGCCGTCGAATACCGAAGAGCCGAGCCACATGGCATGGGTCGAAGGCCCGGCAACCGGCGGATTTCCCGTCAGCCATTCACCATCTATGAAATTCCATGTTTGCGCCGTTTGCTTTTTGTCATGTGCCATGTCTTGCTTCTCCCTTGCGCGGCGCAGTCAATCCGCAGGGGCAAGGAAGGTCAAGGCAATATCGGCGCAAAAAGCGCGTCGCTGTCATATTGACCTTGGGAAACCGGTGCGGCATTGTGCGCCGCACAAAAAACAAGAAGAAGGCGCAGACGAACGCCTTGAAACGGGAAGCTTTTTAGATGTCCTACGCAGCTTATGTTTTCGATGCTTACGGCACCCTGTTCGATGTCCACGCGGCCGTGCGGCGCCATGCGGGCGATGTCGGACCACAGGGGCAGCTTTTCTCGGACCTTTGGCGTGCGAAACAACTTGAATATTCCTGGACGCGTTCCCTGATGGGTGCGTATCAGGATTTCTGGCAGCTCACGGAACAGGCTCTCGATTATGCGTTTCGCCGTTTTCCCGATGTAAACCCCGCCCTTCGTGAGCGGCTGCTTGAAAGCTATTGGAAGCTGGACTGTTATGCGGAAGTTCCCATGGTGCTTCGCAACCTGAAGGCTGGCGGCGCAAAGATCGCCATCCTGTCCAACGGCTCGCCCGCGATGCTGCAATCGGCGGTCAAGAACTCTGCCCTCGAAACGATTGTGGACGACATATTCTCCGTTGATGCGTTGAAAACGTTCAAAACCTCTCCGGAAACCTACGACCTGGTGACCACGAACTACCGTCTCTATCCTGACGCGGTCTCTTTCCAGTCGTCAAACCGTTGGGATGTGGCGGGCGCCACAAAATTCGGCTTCCGCACGGTGTGGATCAACCGCAACGGCCTGCCCGACGAATATTCCGATCTCGGCCCCTCAATGATCCTTCCGACATTGAACGGTCTTGAATAGAAGCGATTTCCTCTGCGCATCAGTTTGAGCGGATCGCAAAGCCGATGCGGTCGCCGTCGCGCTGAATATCGCAGCGAAACGGGTGTCTGGGGTGCTGGGCCAGAATATCGTCGCCAAATGTCTCGAGTTTGTAGCCAAGCTGGCCGATGAAGTCGGTCGTCTTCTTCGCCTTTTCTCCAAACCACTCCATTCCGTGCCAGACCTCGAAGAGAATGGGCGGGAAGTAGTTTCGCGCGATGGTTTCGACCGCGCCTTGAAACACCTCCAATTCGTTGCCCTCTACATCAATTTTCATGAAGGCGATGTTTTCACCGATTTTGAAACTGTCCAGCGTTCTCTGTTCGACCTCGATCAGCGCCTGCGCCTCGGTTTCATAATTGAAAAAGTTGCGGCCGCGCTCTGCTTCCTCGCGCATATTCTTGCGGATGGTTTCGTCAATGGAAAAGCCGCCAATGTTCTGGCTTCTGCTGAAATCCAGCTCCGGAATGGATATGGTCTTGCACGCATTGCCGAGCGCGAAATTGTAGGAATAGACATTGTCCAGCCGGTTCAAAAACGCGTTTGCACAGAGCTGCTGAAAGGCAATCCGCTGCGGCTCGAAGGAAAATATCTTGCCCCCCGCAGCACTCAGCGCCTTGGCAACAGGCAGGGTGAAACCACCGATATTGGCACCTGCGTCAATAACCACACAGTTTTTGCGACCGTTGACGAATGCCTTTCCCAACAGGCCTTCAAGAGCGCCCCATGAGCCGTCCTTGCGGATCGAAGCCGAAATGAAGTCCGGTGAATTCAACAGCAACCAATCAAGCTCACCCGTTCTGATGAGGTCAACCCGTGGCAACATGGCCGTCTCCTTTTTTGCTCGGTCTCGAAAGACTGACTGCACGAAAGCACGTGCGCGCGCAATCGCAAATTCAACGAGGACTTTTTCCATAGAATAATGCCTTTTGGGCGGATACAGCCTTCATGGAGGCTTATTCTTCGCCGTAATGTCACTCGACAAAAGCAGCGCTCAATGGTCCAATATCGACGCCCGAGGAGCACAATGATGGAATGGTCCGCAAGCCAATATCTCCGCTTTGAAGACGAACGCACGAGGCCCGCGCGCGATCTCCTGGCGCAAATTCCGCTTTCGCAGGCCGAAACGGTCTATGACCTCGGCTGTGGCCCCGGCAACTCCACCGAATTGCTGGACGCAAGATTTCCCGGTGCCCAGATTTCCGGCATGGATATGGATGAGGACATGCTGGCAGCGGCACGCAAGCGCCTGCCCCACATTCCCTTTTTCAAAGCCGACCTCACAAGCTGGGTGCCAGAAGAGCCCGTTGACCTTCTGTTTTCGAACGCGGTTTTCCAGTGGCTCCCCGATCATTTGAGCCTCATTTCAAATCTGATGACAAAACTCAGATCAGGCGGCGTTCTGGCCATCCAGATGCCCGATAACCTGACGGAGCCAACCCATCGCCTGATGGAAGAAACCGCGCTTGCCGGCCCCTGGAAGGACAGGTTCTCAAAGGGTGATGTGAAGCGCGCCACACTGCCGCCGCCAGAGGCCTATATGGAGGCATTGTCACCGCAGAGCGACAAGATCAATATCTGGCATACGATTTATTATCACCGTCTCGCCAATGCCGAGGCAATTGTCGAGTGGGTCAAGGGAACAGGACTTCGCCCCTGGCTCAACCGTCTCGACGAGGCCGACCGACCCGCCTATATCGCCGATTATACGGCACGGGTGGCAGACGCATACCGACCATTGAAAGACGGCTCCGTGCTTCTGAAGTTCCCCCGCCTCTTTGTCGTTGGGGTCAAAAAATAGGCCCGCCGGAACCGGCAGGCCTTGGATAAATGCATTTTATGCGGATCGCTTAAACGAACTGGCTGAGACCGGGAACGGATGCAACCACCTGGTCGACGACGTCTTCGCCGGCATATTGCTTGGCAACAGCAATCGTCTCGCGTGCAAGACCGGTAATCTCGCCCATGCCAAGGCCAAGGCTCATCAGCTGCTGGCCAAGAGCCATCACGCCACCGCCCATCAGGCCGCTGAGGAACCCGCCGCCACCGCCGGAATGCTGAGCGACAAGCTCTTCTGCTCCGGGAATAGACGAAATCATTGCTGAAACCGCTTCGTCATCCCCCTCCTTCTGTAGAAAGGCAAGCATCATGCCCACAGCCTTTTCGGCCACATCGGGCGCAATGCCGACATTATCAGCAACCTTGGAAACCAGTTCATTCATGGGGTCTTCTCTCCCGCTCGCGTTGATTGACGTGAACGTCAACGTAATACATGCAAAAACCAAACTCAAGTGATTTGAAACGCCGACACAAACACGCTCCTGCCTGCACAGAAGCGTTGTTGCCGCCTTCCGCAACCGACCGTATAACAAAGAGAAGACGATTCAGTGAAGCGGCGCAAGATCGTGGCGCTGAAAACATCAAAGTTTGAGGGGGCAGTCTCAATGAACATGCTGAGCGATGGAAAACTCTATCTTGGGACCAGCCGCAAACCGGACGACACGATCAACAAGCCGGAATATCTCGAACTCAAATTCGGCAACCGCCACGGATTGATCACAGGCGCAACCGGAACCGGCAAGACCATCAGCCTGCAGATCCTCGCTGAAAGCTTCTCCAATGCCGGCGTTCCGGTGTTCTGCGCCGATGTCAAAGGCGACCTCTCAGGCATCGCGGCGATGGGCGAATATAAGGACTTTCTGGAAAAGCGGGCCAAGACGATCGGCTTTGACGATTACGATTTCCAGGAATTTCCGGTCATCTTCTGGGACCTCTTTGGTGAAAAGGGTCACCGCGTGCGCACCACGATCACCGAAATGGGACCGCTTCTGCTCGCCCGTCTGATGGATGCGACCGATGCGCAGGAAGGCGTCATCAACATCGCCTTCAAGATCGCCGATGAAGGCGGCCTGCCGCTTCTGGACCTCAAAGACCTCAGAGCCATGCTGAATTACATGGCGCAGAACGCTTCGGAGCTTTCCAAGCAGTTCGGTCTCATTTCCAGCGCCTCCATTGCCGCCATTCAGCGCGATCTTCTGGTGCTGGAGCAGCAGGGCGCGGAACAATTTTTCGGCGAACCGGCACTGAAGATTTCCGACCTGATGCGCACCACCAACGATGGGCGCGGGGCGATTTCCGTTCTGGCCGCCGACAAGCTGATGATGAACCCGCGCCTTTATGGCACCTTCCTTCTCTGGCTCCTGTCGGAGCTCTTCGAAGAGCTCCCCGAAGTGGGTGACCCGGAAAAGCCGCGCCTCGTGTTCTTCTTCGACGAAGCGCACCTTCTCTTCAATGATGCGCCGCGCGTCTTGGTCGAGCGGGTTGAACAGGTCGTCCGCCTCATCCGTTCCAAGGGCGTCGGTGTCTTCTTCGTCACGCAGAACCCGATGGATGTACCCGAAACGGTTCTTTCCCAGCTCGGCAATCGCGTGCAGCATGCGCTGCGCGCCTATACGCCGCGCGAGCAGAAGGCCGTTCGCACCGCCGCAGATACGTTCCGCCCCAATCCAGACTTCAGCGCCGCAGAAACGATTACCAATCTCGGCACCGGCGAAGCACTTGTCTCCACGCTGGAAGGCAAGGGCATTCCCTCCGTCGTGGAACGCACACTCATGCGCCCGCCCTCGTCCCGCATCGGCCCGATCACCGACAGCGAACGGCAGAAGCTTCTGGCACTCAGCCCGGTTGCCGGCATTTACGACGAGGATGTCGATCGCCAATCGGCCTATGAAATCCTCAACCAGAAAGCCAAGGAGCTGGAAGAGCGCCAGAAAGCCGAAGAAAAACGCGAACTTGAAGAGCAGGAGAAAGAAACCCGCTGGACCCTGCCCGGCTTTGGCGATGAGCCTGACGACGATGATCGCCGCACCTCCACGCGGCGTACATCCTCACGCAGTTCCGGGCGGCAGACGGTGTTGGAGGCTGCCATGAAGTCGGCAGCGCGTTCCGTTGCAAGCTCGCTCGGTCGCGCGATCGTGCGCGGCATATTGGGAAGCCTGCGCCGATAAAGACGATCAGCGCTTTGCGGCGGTGAGTGAAAAGACGGCACCCTGCGGGTCCATGGCGGAAACGGCCCATGCGCCACCAGGCACTTCCATGGGTCCGTTGATAACCGTTGCGCCGCGCTCTTTGGCTTCGTCGATGGCCGCATCCAGCGCGTCCACAACAAAATAGAAGTTCCAGAATGGGGCCGGCATCTCAGGCATCTTGGTCATGATCCCGCCGATGTCCCGTTCTTCATTGGCAAAGAGCTGATAAGTGCCCATCGGCCCCATATCCATGCCCTGAGACGTCTTCCAGCCGAAGAGCTTGGTGTAGAAGGCTGTCGCCTCCTTCTCGTCGCCCGCATAAAGCTCGTTCCAGCCGACGGTTCCCGGTGATCCGGGCTGCGGCATGTCAGGCATCGGACCATCAGGCATGTTGGGCTGGAAAATGTAGATGATCGCGCCATGAGGATCGGCAACGACGGCAAAACGCCCGATTTGCGGAACATCAGTCGGCGGCATGTGAACCGAACCGCCAGCGTCCGCAAAGGCCTGAGCTTTTGCATCCACATCGGCAACGAAGACATAGCCCATCCAGGCCGGCCTTGCACCGCCGGACATCATCTCCGGCGTCAGCTTCATCATACCGGCAGCCGGCATTTCGAAGCCGGGAATATTGAAGAGATAGTAAGGTTCACCACCGGCAGTGGTGTTGTCAGAGCGCCTCAACGTCCAGCCGACAACCGCCTCGTAGAAAGCACCGGCGGCTTCGGGGTCGGCGGTCATCAACTCGTACCAGATGAAATTCCCCTCGCCTTCCATATCTTCCTCCCGTAAGACACATAATCAGTTTTGACTATATAGTTGATATCAACATATATTGGGATTCATGTCAAACGAGTCGAAAATTCAATATTCGGATACGCTTCACGTCAAAGACCACTGCCTGTGCCTCCATGCGCAGCGTGCAGCACGCGCGCTGGCACGACGGTTCGACAACGCCTTCCGGCACTTGAACATCAATAACGGGCAGTTTTCCCTGCTGATGGCGCTAAACCGCCCCGAGGCTCCAACAATTGCGCCTGTCGCCGAATTGCTGGCCATGGATCGCACAACACTGACGGCGGCACTGAAGCCCTTGGAAAAGAATGGGCTTGTGGCGATCAAACCTGACGAGAAAGACCGACGCAGCCGGCGGCTTCACCTGACAGAGGACGGCAAGGCACTTCTTTCAAAGGCGCTACCGATCTGGATCGAAGAACATGAAAAGCTGGAGGCCGAGCTGCCCGACAACATGGCCGAGATATTGCGAACCGGCCTGCGCGCGATTGCCTGATGCCAAGACCTGAAAAGAAAAAGGAGCAGCCGGAGACTGCCCCTTTCTAAGGAAACGCTGAAGACTGTCGATGCCTCAGGCGAGAACCGCGGAAACTTCCTTGGTCGTGCGCAGGGCATGGCTGTAGGGGCAAACCTGATGCGCCTTGGCAACGAGATCTTCTCCCACTTCGCGATCCAGCCCCGGGATAGACACAGAGATTTCCGGATGAATTTCAAAACCGCCGTCGCGCGGACCAATGCCAACCTTGGCTGAAACGGTCGTATCTTCCGGCAGCTTCACCTTCGCCTGCCCGGCAATGAATTTCAACGCGCTGAGAAAGCAAGCCGCATAACCGGCCGCAAAAAGCTGCTCGGGATTGGTGCCGGGTGCACCATCGCCGCCGAGTGCCTTGGGCATGGTCAGCGTCACTTCCAGATTGCCGTCATCGGATTTCGCGGTACCGGCACGGCCACCGAAAGCCTTCGCATTTGCAGTGTAAAGAACGGACATTGATTTTCTCCTTGGTGGTGGGTGTTTGGTTCATTGTCTATATAGCGCGCAATTAGTTTGCGCACAATATAATTTTGCAAAATTCTTCACGATCGTCTATCATGCGGGTCATTGAAGGAGTTTACCTATGCTCAGCCTCGACAAGCATCTTTGCTTTGCCATTTATTCGGCCTCGCATGCCTTTTCGCGTGCTTATAAGCCGTTGCTCAGCCGGCTTGAGCTCACCTACCCGCAATATCTCGTGTTGTTGACCTTATGGGAAGACGATCGCCAGCCGGTCAAATCGCTCGGGGCTCGCCTGCACCTGGATTCGGGGACGCTCTCCCCGCTGCTGAAACGGTTGGAAAAACAAAAGCTCGTCAGCCGGTCGCGGGATGAGGACGATGAACGCAAAGTCATCGTTGCACTGACGGAAAAAGGGAAAGCCCTGCAGAGCGAGGCAGAAAAATTTGTGGCCCCTGCCATTTATTCCGCAACCGGCTGCACTGCAGAGGAAGCCGGAGAACTCCGCGACGAGCTCATCCGACTTCGCCAATCGCTTGAAAACGCCGCGGACGATAGCAACGCCGCGGCGTAGAGCCTGCATGGATCAAGCGCTGACGGCAGTCAGCCGGTCGACATAGGCAGGATACATCACAATTCTCCCGGCTTCGATGGCAGCGGCCAGAAAGGCTTCCCGCGCCTCTTCTGCACCGATCTGGCCGTGCATCGCTGAAAGCAGAGCCCGGCGGGCCTTCTGATATTGCGAGCCCGGCCTGAATGTCCAGCCGCGCTGCATGTGCTCCAGCGCCTCTTCGGGCGACTGAATGTAGTATTCGACACCTTCATCAGAAAGAACAATGACGGGCATTGACCATCGGCGATAGCGAAATGTCATGGCAAACTCCTCTTCGAGACGTCCACCTAACGTTTCATCTGTGAAAACGTTCCTGAATGCCGTGCTTCAGAGCACCACAATTTCAGCGCCGTCGCGCACGCGATCATAAAGATCGATCACATCCTGATTGAACATGCGCACACAGCCCGACGAGGTCTTCTTTCCAACGGACTGCCAGTCCGGCGTGCCGTGAACACGATAGAGCGTGTCCTTGCCGTCGCGATAGATATAAAGCGCTCGCGCACCAAGCGGATTGTATGTGCCGGCCACAAGGCCGCCACGGGCAGCCGAGAAGGTTTTCAACGCCGGATCATTGTCCACCATATTGTCGGATGGCGTCCAATGCGGCCATTTGCGTTTGAACTTGATAACGCCGCGCCCGCTCCAGGAAACACCCTGCCGACCGAGCCCCACACCGTAGCGCAATGCCTTGCCACCTGGCTCCACCAGATAGAGAAAATTCCGCGCGCGATCGATGACCAGCGTGCCGGGCTTCTCATTCGTTGGATAATCAACGGTCTGGCGAAAAAAACGCGCGTCCACCCGCCCGGCAGGAATAGCATTGACCGCCCGTCCATCGTCCAGCATGGCGGCATAACGGCTCACAAGCCCTTCTTCCTGCTTGACCGGATAGCCGAACAACGCAGTCTTGAGCTTGGTCGAGGTCTTGATATCCTGCTCGGGTATCACAGGCTCCGGCTCACGCCAGAACTCTGGATAGGTCTCATCACCAAAGCGCTGCGCGTTCATGGAGCCTGTGTCGGGAAAGATCGGGATCCAGGGCTCATAGCGCGCATTGCCCAGCACCGGCCCTTTATGCTCGGTGCAACCCGCCAAAGCTGACAAGGCGATAGCCGCAAGAAAGAAGGATCGTAAACGGCTTCCGACCGCCGATGCTGACATGACACTTTCCCCAATGAACAGGCGGAATATGCCAAGCGCGGCTGGCGCGGGGCTGGAATCCTGCCAAGCCTGTCAGATGCCCGCTTAGGGCACCGGGCAATGCTTTAGACCGGTCTTCCGTTCAGCGTGTTGTAGAGCTTTTTACCGAGCAACCACGCAATCGGCAGCGCCACGATGGCACCAATGAGTGCACCGCCTGCAATCTTCGTCCCCTCGAACATGTTCAGGCTCAAGAGCGCTGTCACGATCGCGCCAGCCAAAGCCGTTGAAACCAGAACCCATAGAACTGCTGCAAGACGAAACATGGAAACCTCCATCACGTGTCTGTTTCAGTTGGAGGTTATGCTCGTGCGCCTTATCGGCATTGATCTGGAACAAACAGATCGCGTTTTTTATATCTATAGAGAGCGGCTTGTTTATTTCCGTGCCTCTCCTATCTCAGTAAAAACGCATATGAGGTCCAAATGAAAAATCTGCTTGTTGGGCTCGCCGCCCTCACCCTGTCGCTTTCTGCCGGCGTGGCAGGTGCTGAAACCGTCGGCAAGATCGGCGTCGACTGGATCGGTAACGATATCATGGTCGATGCTGTGGCGGATCCGGAAGTGGACGGCGTTACCTGCCACATCACCTATTTTGATCGCTCGGTGATTGACCGTTTGAAAAACGGCAACTGGTTTGAAGATCCCTCGAACAGTTCCATCGCCTGCCGCCAGACAGGACCGATTACCATTGGCGACATTGACCTTGGCGAAGGCGGGGAAGAGGTCTTCAAGTCCGGACTTTCGCTCATCTGGAAAAAGCTGGTAGTCAACCGCGTCTATGACAAGCCGAACAATACGCTCATCTACGTTGTCCACTCCCGCGAGATTGTCGACGGATCGGCGAAGATGGCCATTTCCACCGTGCCGCTCTACAATCAGGATGTGACCTGGAAAAACGGCGCACCAAAATAGAAGACGCGCGACCGTCACATACGAAAAAACCCGCCGGCCCTGCAGCAGACGGGTTTTGAAATTGTCTGTCTCGAAAATTGAGCGGCCAAGAATTAGGCGGCTTGGGCCAGCTCGTCTGCAATGACCGTATCGAGATTGAGGAAGCAGACCATGTTCTTGTCGAGCGCGACGATGCCGCGGCAGAACCCGCGCTGCTCTTCAGGAATAATTTCCGGCGGCGGCTGCAGCTCTTCGGATTTGATGGTCATCATGTCGGAAACCTGCTCGACCAGCAGACCGACAAGCTTGCCGTTGATGTCGGTAACGATAATGGCGGAACGCTCGGACGGTTCGGTCATGCTCATGCCAAGGCGGCAGGCCATGTCGATAACCGGGATCACGGCACCGCGCAGGTTGATAAGGCCAAGAACATAATCCGGCGTATGCGGCATCGGCGTCACCGGTGCCCAACCGCGAATTTCGCGGATCGCCATGATATCGATACAAAACTCCTGATCACCAAGATGAAAGGAGACGATTTCAAGATATGCGCCCTGACTGCTGGCCACTGTCATCTTCAGAACTTCCCGTCCACGTGTTGAAAGCAGATCGCGGTTGATGCGATTTGCCGCATTGTTCGCTATAAATTGCGCCGAATACATTAATGAAGCCCTAAAAAGACGCCCCAACACTGGGGCAACTGCTCGCAGAAAGAAGAAAATCCATGAAAAGCCGCAACTTGATCATCTGGGGAGCCGTATTTGTGATGGCTCTGTTGGCCGGATGGCTGACAATCGAATTCACCAAGAACCGCGAATCGCTGGACGAGGCGCCTTTCGGCGTGCCCTTCGCGCTGACGGATCAGTCGGGTCAGGAGATCACGCAGGCCGCTTTGCAGGAACAACCGACAGCCCTATTCTTCGGCTACACCCACTGCCCGGACGTCTGCCCGACGACGCTTTTCGAGCTGGACGGCTGGCTGAAGAAAGTGGACCCGGATGGCACCAAGATGAAAGCCTTCTTTGTGACCGTCGATCCCGAGCGCGACACACCCGAAATTCTCGGTCAGTACATTGCCAATGTTTCAAACCGCATCACCGGCATTTCCGGCGAACCAGACAAGGTCATGGAGATGGTGAAAGGCTTCCGCATCTATGCCAAGAAGGTGCCGATCGACGAGAATGATCCGAATGGCGATTACACGATGGACCACACGGCCTCGGTCTTTCTTTTGAATCGCGGCGGCCGTTTCAAGGGCACGATTGCCTATGGCGAAGACCCCGATGTTGCGGTGAAAAAGCTGGAAAACCTGATCAAGGGATAGTAGAGCCTGAGCTGTTCATATTGAAGGGCGGCGCGAAAACCCGTGACGCCCGCTCATATGGGGAGCAAGTTTTTGAGTGAAATCCGCCTCTATGTGCAAGCCGGCGAAAGGCTCTGCGAAACCATCCTCGACCACCTGACGATTGCATTCGAGGACAGCGAATATGCTATCGCCACGCAGGAAATTGATGAGGACCGGGATATCTGGGAAGCCTCGGTCTACACCACCCGGGCCGACGAAGAGGCCGCCAGAGCCACCTTTCAGGCAATTGTCGATGCGGATTTCCCCGATCTGAAAATCGAGCGCGAAGAGCTGCCGGATATAGACTGGGTCGCCAAATCGCTTGAAGGCCTGAAGCCGGTGCGCGCCGGGCGTTTTCTCGTCCACGGCTCGCATGATAGAGACGAGCGCAAGACAGGCGATATCGCCATCGAAATCGATGCCGGTCAGGCATTCGGTACCGGACACCACGGCACGACCGCAGGCTGCCTGGAAATGATCGACCTGACATTGCGCAAGCGCACGGTACGCAATGCACTGGATCTCGGAACCGGCAGCGGCGTGCTGGCCATTGCCGCACACAAGGTCGCGCGCATACCGGTTCTGGCAACAGATATCGACCCGGTTGCCGTCCGCGTAGCCCGCGAAAACGCCAGAAAAAACCACGTTGTTTCAGGAATCACCTTCGCGGCAGCCCCCGGCTTTCACCACCGCTCATTTGCCCAACACGGCCCCTTTGACCTCATTATCGCCAACATCCTTGCAAAACCGCTGATGAAGCTCGCACCGGCGCTGGTGCAGAACCTCGCGCCCGGCGGAACCGTGATTCTCTCCGGCATCCTGGCAAGCCAGCGCTGGAAGGTTCTGTCAGCATATAACGGGCAGAAACTCGCACACGTGAAAACGATCTGGCGCAACGGCTGGGTAACGATCGTTCTGCAGGGCTGAGCCTCGGAACTGTCATCAAATTTATTTCGATTTGAGAAAAAAATTAAGGGCGACGCTGGGAGGAGGTAGCGTCGCCCTTGGATCAGCTTGGCTGATCGCATCTGCCATCGGGAGGAGGAGGATAGGCAGATGCTCCGAACCCGAAATCCAAGGCCCATGGGAGGAGGAGAAGGGCGCGAGAATTCCGGAAACGAATTCTTATATATTAACGGCCGCCGAGAATGTCGGAGCGGGTGCGGCCCATGACGCGGGCGTCTTCCTGGCCCATTTCCTGCATCACGCGCGCTACATAGCGCTGTGCCTGACGTTCGCGAGCTGCGATAATGTTCTTCATTGCGTTACCGAGGAGAGACATCTCTTCATTCCTTTCGGTTAAAATTCGCTGTTCCGTTGTGTTGATTTGAATATAGGTACATATGCTGCAGTGCGAAAGCGCCCATTGAACATATGTGCTATGCAGCATTTGCATAATTGACCGGCTGATAAAAATCGCGAATCGGATTTCTGCAGGCAGCGCTTGCCTGTTGGCCTAAGCGCATTAAAACAGGAATCACACATATTCGATCAGCAGAGAAGCCCATGTTCCAGTCCTATGATGTGACCGCCTCCCCTGAAAATGCTGCGCCGCGGATCAAAGTCCTGCGTGCGGTCATGCCTGACCTCGGCATTGATGGCCTTCTCGTGCCACGCGCCGATGAGTTTCAGGGCGAATATGTGCCGGCATCATCAGAACGGCTGGCCTGGATCACCGGCTTTACCGGTTCCGCGGGCGTGGCGCTGATCTGCCAGGATCAGGCGATCGTCTTTGTTGACGGACGCTATACGACACAGGTTGCAGCACAGACCGACCCCGCCATTTTCTCCGCGGGTGACCTGATAAATCAGCCCCCCGCCAAATGGCTGGAGGACAATGCGCGGAGCGGTTTCCGGCTGGGGCTTGATCCGTGGCTGCACACGCCCGATGAAATCCGCAAACTTTCGAAAGCTCTGGAAGAGAAAGGCGGCGAAGTCATCCTCCTGAAGGACAATCCGATTGATCTTATCTGGCACGACCGCCCGGCACCTCCAAATGGTGCCATCTCCATCCAGCCCAGCGATCTCGCCGGTGAACTGGCCACAAAGAAGCTGGCCAAACTCGCAGCCGATCTGCATGAGAAAAAGCTCGATGCCGTGCTGATCTGCGATCCCTCCTCTGTTGCCTGGGCATTCAACATTCGCGGCAGCGATGTGCCGCACACGCCTCATCCGCTGGCCCGCGCCATCGTCAACGTCGATGGCAGCGCCGAACTCTTCATCGACAGGGCAAAACTCGGCATAGAGGAAGAAGCATACCTCACCCAGATTGCAACGCTCCTGCCGCCCTCAGCGCTCGAAGAGACGCTGCAGAACCTTGCGAAAAACGGCGCAGCCATTCTGATCGATCCGGCCATCACGCCCTACGCGCTGGTTGAAGAAATCGAGAAGAACGGTGGCAAACTGAAGGAAGGCAACGACCCCTGCGCCCTGCCCCGCGCCATCAAGACCAAGGCCGAACAGGAAGGTTCGCGCCGCGCGCATCTGCAGGACGGGGCCGCGATGGTCGAGTTTCTCTATTGGCTGGATCAACAGGCACCCACGACCATTACGGAGATTGAAGCCGCACAAAAGCTGGAAGCCTGCCGCAAGTCGGTCGGTGAGCGCGCCCAAAATCCGCTCAAGGACATATCCTTCGACACGATTTCTGGCGCGGGCAGCAACGGGGCAATCATCCACTACCGGGTAACCACCGCCACCAACCGCAAGCTTGAACCGGGCAGCCTCTACCTTGTTGATTCCGGCGGGCAATATCAGAACGGCACGACCGACATTACCCGAACGGTAGCAATCGGTGCAGTGGGCGAAGACGAGCGCCGTTTCTTCACACTGGTGCTGAAAGGCATGATCGCGATTTCCATGGCCCGTTTTCCAGTCGGCACGCGCGGCGTCGATCTCGATCCCCTCGCCCGCATTGCGCTGTGGAAAGCCGGTGCGGATTATGGCCACGGAACCGGCCACGGCGTGGGTTCCTATCTCTCCGTCCACGAAGGCCCCCAGCGCATATCAAGGGCTGCGATGCAGATCCTGCATCCGGGTATGATCCTCTCCAATGAGCCCGGCTATTATCGACCCGGTGCCTTCGGCATCCGCATTGAAAATCTGATCGTGGTGACAGAGGCCGAAGCCATCGAAGGCGGCGAAACTGCCATGCACGGGTTTGAAACGCTGACCTGGTGCCCCATTGATCGCCGTCTGGTAATGACGGAGTTGCTCACACGCGAGGAATTGCAATGGCTGGACAGCTACCACGCACAAACGCGTGAAAATCTCCTGCCCTTTATCGATGCGCCGGAGATCAGAGCCTGGCTCGAAAGCGCAACGGCATCATTTGATTAGAATGGCGCGTGCCGCAAGACCATGGCGAGCGCCCAGCCGAAGAAAAGCAGCCGCAAACCGGAAAGCTTGAAACCGAGCACGAAGGCAGCCAGGATGACCACCGACACTTCCCACCCGCCGGTCATGGCAGCCGGGGCGACGATGGAGGTCAGGACCGCTGCGGGCACGGCATCCAGGGCCGCTTCCACACGCGGCGGAATATTCTTGAACCGCGCCAGAACCAGATAACCGCCAATGCGGGTCAGGTAGGTTGCCACACCGGCAGCCAGGATAATGAGGATGATATCGGTGCGGAAAAGCTCCATCATACCTCCTCGCCCGCCAGGTCAGCCGGATCAACAGGCTTGACATGATTTTTAGGTGGCAGAAGCGCGCCCACCACGACACCGACAAGTGCGCCGGAGGTGACATGCCAGGGCGAACCGAAGAGATACATGCCAACCATGGAACCCACCGCGCTGGCAATGACAATCGGCAGCCAGCCATGCTGCTTGCGAAACCCCATAACGAGACCGAGGAAATAGACCGGCAGCAGAACGTCGAGTGCAATGGCCTTGGGATCGCCGATGAGGCCGCCGAGATAAGCGCCAACGAAGCTGAAAAGCGCCCAAAGAATATAGATGGTCAAAGCCATCCCCATATACCACCAGAAACTGACTGGCGGGTTGGAACGGCTTTCCCGAGCGGTTTCCGCAAATTGCGGATCGGTCATGAAGAAGAAGGAGACATATCTCTGCAACGCACTGAAATGGCTCACATAGCGAACAAGAGCTGCAGAATAGAGCACGTGGCGAAAATTGACTGCAAAAATCGACAGGACGATCAGCCAGCCCGGAACGTGCTTGCCGAATAGGTCCATACCCACGATCTGGCTGGCGCCGGCGAAAACGCTCATGCTCATCAGCGTCGCTTCGCCCACAGTCAAACCATTATCGACTGCAATAGCGCCAAACAGCGCGCCAAAAGGCGCCGTTGAAAGCACAATCGGTACCGAATGGCGCGCGCCGCGCCAGAATTCACTCATTCGTCCACTCATGAATGTTCAATAGAACGGCCTCACCGCAATGCACAATTCAATTTCTTTGAAGCAACAATAATCTCATCGGATCGATCGCGTCTTGAACGAATTGATCGTCAGCGCAGTTCAAAACGCGACCGGACATGACAGGAGTGGGACGATACCCCGCCAAGAACCGGCCGCGTCGCCGATCCGCCGCGCCCCTTTTGAAGTCAGCACCGCCCACCGGCACAGGTCTTATGGCATACGGATCGAGGCCGCATTGTTACCGCGGGAACAACGTATGCCGTTCAAAAGCGCGCAATCGAACAGGGCTCGTAACCCCGCTTGGTCAGACGCCCGACCCGCATGCCGATCTTTGGTGGAACATCTGCAAAGGAAAGAGCCCCGATTTCACGCGCCATCGAAATTGCCGCAAGCCCGCAAACGATGGCGTCTTCTTTCGCATTGTGATGCACGAAGCGCAATTGCATATGTTCAGCCAGCACATTCAGCTTGTGCGATATCAGATGCGGCCAGACTTTCTGCGACATTTTCACCGTGCACAGATAGCCAAGCTCGGGATAGCTCATGCGATAGGTATCACAGGCACCGCGCAAGACACTCATATCGAATGCGGCATTGTGCGCCAGCAAAAGCCCGCCGCGGAAATCATCGATAAACTCGTCGAGAATCTCGGGAAATTCCGGCGCATGCTCCACATGTTCAGGCCGAATACCATGGATGGATATATTCATCGGCGAAAAGCGCATGGATTTCGGCCGGATCAACCGCTCTTCAACACGAATGACCTCACCGTTTTCGATGAAGGCGAGCCCGATGGAGCAGGCACTCCCCCGCTCCTCACTCGCGGTTTCAAAGTCGATAGCAATTGCTTTCAATGTACTATACTACCATTTATCTAGTTGTTTTCGCACAAAAACCTCCATTAGACTTAGAGGTGCTGCATTGCTATCATATTTTTCTCAGAAGCACGCGAAATATCAACCCCTATAAAAACACTTTGCCGAGAACAAACAACATGAGAACATCCAAAGATTGAACCGACCCTATCGGGAATAATGGTAGCTCAACATAGGTAAGCCAATGACCGAAGACAGCAAATATCTCAAGTTTGCGACGCAACGGATAGAAAGTCGCCAAATCGATGAACTTATTGGCTTGGCGCGAGGTCTAGTTGCCGACGGTGTAATAAATCAAAGAGAGGTCGAATTTCTCGAAAAATGGCTAGCCGCCAACAGCGCTTTAAGCGATCAACCAATCATCCGCCAATTATACAAGAGGGTCCGTGAAGTCCTTGTCGATGGCTTGCTCGATGAAAACGAAAAAATCGAAATACTCGAGACATTGAATAATCTATCAAATGGCGATTTTGAACTTGGCGAAACTTTAAAGGCAACCACACTACCTTTATGCATTCCCGCACCAGCGCTGCAATTTCAAGGCCATACCTATTGCTTCACCGGCACGTTCAATTTTGGCCAACGCAAAGACTGTGAAAATGCGATTCTGATTCGCGGCGGCGGTGTATGCAGAAATATTACACGTTCAACAAACGTCTTGGTCATTGGAACATACGCGACAGATTCATGGAGGCATTCATCTTTCGGAAACAAAATACTCGCTGCCTGTGAATACCGGGACAGGGGAATTCCAATCTCTATAGTGTCGGAGGACCACTGGGTTAGCCACCTCTAAAATAGAGAGTTTACGGCCCATTAGTTGATAACCGAAGAAACGATCTCCATCCACTCCTCCTCGGTCAGAATTCTGACTTTGTGCTTTTGCGCATCCTTCAATTTAGAACCTGCACCTGGTCCTGCCACTACAAAGTCAGTCTTGGCTGAAACCGAACCGGAGACTTTTGCGCCTAGCCTGTCCGCAGTAGCCTTCGCTTCACTACGCGTCATTTTTTCCAAATTGCCAGTAAAGACAAGGGTTTTCCCGGCAAAAATACCGCTTTCTTCCTGTGCTTGGGCGACAATAACTACCACCTCCGACAGGAGATCATTCAAGGCCTCACGATTATGGTCTTCACTTATGAAGTCGATTAAGGAATCAGTCGCGACTGGCCCCACATCTTTTGTTTTAGCCAACTCGATATAGAAACTGTTCGGCGCATCATTGTATGCACACTTTACAGCACTAAGGACGGAGCTGATGTCCCCAAATGCTTCGAGCATCGAGTTCTTTTGCCGCTTATTCAAATTTAGGGACGAGAACCAAGAGGTAACAGAGAGCGAGGAGCCTACCGGGGCATCAGGCCCAACCGACGCCATAAGCTTTTCAAGCGCCACCTCCCCAATTCCATCGACAGAAGCGACAAGGTTCCAAGCTTTGCCAGCTCGACCGGCTGCAGCATTTTTGACTGCATTGATCAAGCTAGCGGGATCTTTGTACTGTTTGGCCAACGTACGTGCGGTGACTTCGCCAATGTTACGTATCCCTAGAGCGAAAAGAAACCTATAAAAATCGATGTTCCGCCTCTGCTCAATTGCATAAAATAGCTTCTCAACGCCTTCAAATGAGCGTGAGTCGGCATCGGTGACTTTTTTTCTGGCTTTGCCGGTTCTTTCCTCTCTTTCTCTTTGCAGCCGCTCGCGATACTCCGCCAAAACCGCCTTTACCTCTTCGGGGCGGAGGTGAAGACGAAATATATCAGCAGGAGATTTCAACAATCCGGCATTAAAAAACAGCTCGACGTAGGTTTCACCGAACCCCTCGATGTCAAAGGCATCTCTTGAAACAAAATGACGTAACCTCTCAATTTGCTGGGCAGAACAAATCAGCCCACCAGTGCAACGTCGAACAGCCTCTCCATCTTCTCGCACCGCATGGCTGCCGCAAACCGGGCAGGTTTTCGGAAATTCGTAAGGCTTGGAATCATCCGCCCGCTTTTCCAGAACGACATCAACAATCTGCGGGATCACATCGCCTGCCCGCTGCACAATCACAGTGTCGCCGATACGGATATCGCGTCCCTCGCGGATCGGTTCACCGGAATTGCCGATCCCCTTGATATAGTCTTCATTGTGCAGCGTCGCGTTGGTCACGACAACGCCGCCAACTGTGATCGGCTCGAGCCGCGCAACCGGGGTCAGCGCGCCGGTGCGGCCCACCTGGATATCAATCCCGTGCAATATGGTGACCGCCTGTTCGGCGGGAAATTTATGTGCCGTTGCCCAGCGCGGACTGCGCGAGCGGAAGCCTAAGCGTTCCTGCAGGTCCAGCCTGTCGACCTTGTAGACGACGCCATCGATATCGTAATCGAGCTCCGCACGCTCAAGCCCGATTTGCCGATAATGCTCAATCAGTTGGTCGGCTGAATTGAATCGCTTCATGAGCGGGTTAACGGGAAAGCCCCACGTCTCCAGCCGCTTAACGGCCTCAAATTGCGTCTTTGCAATCGGCTCAGATGTTTCGCCCCAGGCATAGGCAAAGAAGCGCAGTTTGCGGCTGGCCGTCACCTTTGCATCGAGCTGCCGCAGCGAGCCCGCCGCCGTATTGCGCGGGTTCACATAGGTCTGCTTGCCCTCAGCTTCCATCTGCGCATTGAGCGCCAGAAAATCGCTCTTGGACATATAGACTTCGCCGCGCACTTCGACCACTTCCGGCGCATCGTCCGGCAGCACCTGCGGCACCTCGCCGATTGTGCGGATATTGGCCGTGACATTTTCACCAACGGCGCCATCGCCGCGGGTCGCCGCACTCACCATCTTGCCGCCTTCGTAACGGATCGACATGGAAAGCCCGTCGATTTTCGGCTCGGCGGTAAAGGCAATCGACTGATCCGGAAGCTGCCCGAGAAAGCGGTAAACGCTCGCCACAAAGTCCGTCACATCCTCATCGGAAAACACGTTGTCCAGCGACAGCATGGGACGCGCATGGGTGATTTGCGTAAAGCCTGCCGCCGGTGCCGAACCCACCTTTTTTGACGGGCTATCGTCACGCACGAGGTCGGGAAAAGCGGCCTCTATCTCTTCGTTGCGGCGCTTTAATGCATCATAGTCCGCATCGGAGATCTGCGGTGCATCCTTGCCGTGATAGAGCGCATCGTGGCGGGCAAGCTCCTTTGCGAGAAACTCGAGTTCGCCAGCGGCGCCTTCAGGCGTCATTTCTGAAACGGGCGTATTGCTAACAGGCATGGCTTAATCCGATGAGATGAGACCAGATTTTTAGACCGCAATCGCAGCCCCGGCAATGCGAGAATGCGATTTTCAACCGCCAAGCAGGCTGGCAGCCGCCGCCCTGGCCTCTTCGGTCACTTTCGCACCGGCCAGCATCCGGGCAATCTCCTCGCGGCGGTCACCATCATTCATGGTGGTCACCTGCGTGGCAATTTTGCCGTCGTCGTCGGCGCTCGGGCCCTTGGAAATCAGGAAATGGGTGGAAGCACGGGCAGCCACCTGCGGCGCATGGGTGACGGAGAGAACCTGCACAGTCTCCGAAAGGCGCTTCAAGCGCTGACCGATCGCATCGGCCACAGCCCCACCCACCCCTGTATCGATCTCGTCGAACACCAGTGTCGGTGCCGAACCGCGATCCGCCAACGCCACTTTCAGGGCCAACAGGAAGCGCGAAAGCTCACCACCGGATGCCACTTTCATGATGGAACCCGGCCGCGTTCCGGGGTTGGTCTGAACGTGAAATTCCACCGCATCCAGCCCGCTTGCCGCAGCCCCGGCCTCGTCGCTTTCAATATGGACGAAGAAGCGCGCCCGCTCGAGCTTCAGCGCCGGCAATTCCGCCATCACGGCATCCGAAAGTGCTTCCGCCGCGTTGTGCCGCTTTTCAGACAGCGCGCGCGCGGCGTCAAAATAGGTCTTCCTGGCAGCCTCGGCCTGCTTTTCCAGAAGGCCGAGTTTCTCCTCCCCGGCATCAAGGTCGGCAAGATCCGATATCATGCGCTCGGCCAGCGCCGGCAGGCCCGAAACGGGGACATTGTATTTGCGAGACGCCGCCCGCAAAGCAAAGAGCCGCTCTTCCGTCTGCTCCAGTTCGCGGGGGTCGAACTCGGTACGCCGAAGGGCAGCCTCAACCTCCATCTGGGCGTCGGAAAGCTGGTTCAAGGCACCATCAATCAGCTCGACAACCGTCTCCAGAAGACCCGGTGCCTCGGCACTCTTGCGCTCCAGCCGGCGCATCAGCGAGGCAAGCTCCGGAACCGGCGAATTCTGGCCGTTCAGATAATCGGAGGCTTCGGAAATATCACCCGCAATCCGCTCGGCCTTCTGCATCGTCACGCGCCGCTCCGCGAGTTCCTCTTCCTCGCCGTCCCTGGGAGAGAGAATTTCAAGTTCTTCCACGGACGAGCGCAGGAAATCAGCCTCGCGTGCTGCCGCTTCAACCTTTTCGCGATGCGCCTTGAGCTTTCGTTCGGCATCCTTCCAGCCGCGCCAGTCGGCGGAGACAGCCTCTGCCTCGCCCGTCAAGCCGGCAAATGCATCGAGCAGCATTCTGTGTGCATGCTGATCGACAAGCGCGCGATCATCATGCTGCCCATGAATTTCCACAAGCAGATTGCCGAGCGCGCGCATCATCTGCACGCTCACCGGCTGGTCATTCACATAAGCCTTGGTGCGCCCATCGGCAGATTGCACGCGGCGCAGAATGAGGTCGCCATCGTCGTCAATGCCGTTTTCCCGCAGCTGTTCACGCGCGGGATGGTTCATCGGCAAATCGAAAACCGCCGTCACCTGCCCCTTGTCCTGCCCATGCCGCACAAGACCGCCATCGCCGCGTCCGCCGAGCGCCAGCGACAAGCTGTCCAGCAGAATGGATTTGCCGGCACCGGTTTCACCGGTGAGCACCGCAAGGCCTGGACTGAATTCAAGGTCAAGCCGCTCGATCAGAACGATATCGCGGATCGACAACTGGGCGAGCATGAGTGTTCTACCAAGATGACGAGTTCAACAAACTGCCGCGCGAACCACCAACGCCTCCAAGCCCGGCCCGCACGCAGATGATTCCTGCTTTAACATGCCCGAAGACGGCTTACACCCGGAACTTGGAGATTCCGGGTGTATTTTCAACGGTCAAATAGTGTTCGATTTCAAAATCAGGGCGTTTTTTCGCCAAGAACCAACTGCTTGGCCACGCGTGATATCCACGAACCGCGATTTTCACGCGGCTCCAGACCGCCGCTCTGCAGAAGCTTATAAGAATCAGCATACCACTGGCTGTCGGGATAGTTGGCACCGAGAACCGCCGCAGCCGTCTGCGCCTCCGAGTTGAGGCCGAGAGCATAGTAAGATTCAACCAGCCGGGCCAAAGCCTCTTCGATCTGGTTTGTCTGCTGATAATGCTCAACCACATTGCGGTAACGGGCAATGGCAGCCAGATATTCCTTGCGCTCCTGATAATAGCGCCCGACCTGCATTTCCTTTCCGGCCAGCTGGTCACGCGCAGCACGCATCTTCTCGCGTGCATCCGGCACATACTCGGAATCGGGGTAATCCTTGATAAGCTCGGACATCGCCCGGATCGTCTCGCCTGAATAGGCCTGATCCTGCGTCACATCGGGGATTTTCTTGTAATAGGAAAGTCCCTGCAGATAGAGCGCATAGTCAGCGTCTTCAGCCTGCGGATAAAGCGACATATACCGCTTCGAAGCACTGATGGCATCGTCATAACGTCCCATCCGGTAACGAACGAACGCGCTCATCACCAGGCCCTTGCGCGAATATTCGGAAAACGGGTGGTATTTGTCGATCGCCTGAAACTTGGCGTCCGCCTCCCCGAGCTTTCCTGCATTCAAATTGGCAAGACCCTGATTATAAAGCGTGTCCGGCGGATCCGTATCCAACCCGAGCTTGGTGATATCGAGATCAGGATCAGAGTTACACGCCGCCAGCGTCAGCCCCATAAGGCCCAGTACAATCGCGACGCAGATAGACCGAACTCCGTTACCCATGACAAACATCCGCGCTGATTCCATAAACTTTTCCAGTTCTTCAGGCCCTTTGCGGCACCTGATCGGTTGGCGTTTCTATCTCTAAACCATGTCAGAGAGCAACGCCATGGAGCCGTAATGGCGCAAATTTATGGCACATAAAGAAGAATTGAGGCGGAAAAACCTCCCCGGGTTGCCGCTCAGGCCATCCAGGGAGCAAATTCGGGCGCGTTGACCGCAATGAATTCACGCGGGGCAACCTTCGGGCTGGCAGCCGGCGCTTCCACGACTTCATAGGCAGAACGGTTGTTCAAAAGCGCTTTCAGAGCCATCGCATTCATCCGATGCCCACCGCGATAGGAGCGGAAGCAACCGATAAACTGTGAGCCGGCAAGCGCCAGATCGCCAACGGCGTCGAGTGCCTTGTGGCGAACAAATTCGTCACCGGGATAACGCAGCCCTTCCACATTGATGACCTTGTGATCGACGGAAATGACCACGGAATTTTCCAGTGACGAACCGAGCGCCAGACCGGCAGCCCAGAGCCGCTCCACATCCGCCATGAAACCGAATGTACGGGCCCGCGACAGTTCACGCTTGAAAACCGAAGGGGTGAGATTGCCTTCCCAGTGCTGATGTCCAATGAGCGGGGTCTTGTAATCGACATCCACCTCAAAGCGGGTTCCATCATAGGGTAGGAATTCCGCCCAGGAATCACCTTCGGAAACACGCACGCGCTGTTTCACACGGATGTAACGGCGCTTGACGCCGAGCGAACGGATGCCAACAGCTTCGATTTCATCAATATAGACTGCCGAACTGCCGTCCAGAACCGGCACTTCCTCACCTGTTACCTCAACGAGAACATTGTCGATAGCAAGCGCATAAAGCGCAGCCATCAAATGCTCGATCATCGCAATGGAGGTGTCGGGAGAAAAGCCGAGCATCGTGCAGTGATCCGTACCACCGACTTCGGAAACAGCAGCCTTCATCTCCGTATGAGAACCGTCTTCATAAACGCGGCGAAAAACCACGCCACTGCCCGCTTCCGCCGGATAAAGGGTTACACTCACATCGCTGCCGCTATGCACACCAACACCATGCAAGGTGAAAGGTCTGGCAATCGTGTTCTGAAACCCAAGAAAATCAACAGTCATAAATCCGCCTGCAATCTCATTTAAAACGCTTTGACCCGCAACAAGCAGGCCGCACGCTGTAAACATTTCGTCAGCGTCCCCGCCAACATGTGAACCCGGCGAGCCGGGTTCTTGGAAATCATCAGCATCCGATATGATATCCGTGGCCTGTCCGCCCGATGCTGAATCGATTGATTGCAAGATATAAGCCCCGCCCCCACAATCCAAATCACTGTTTCTTACGCTTTGTAACGGAATCGCTCATCTTTATTACAAGTCACTTTATTCTTTAAAAACAAAAAGATGCCCCGGATTTCTCCGGGGCATCCTCACACGTTTTGTAACGTTGAAATTTAGCTTGTCTGGCGGCGCAGGAAGGCCGGGATTTCAAGCTCGTCTTCAACCTGTGCGGAGCGTACCGAAACCGGCTGACGGCCATGGTCGTCAAGCTGGCCGCGGCGCGGCGCATAAAGGCTTGCTTCCGGCGACAGTGCACGGCGCTGGGTGGACGGCGACTGCGGTGCGGAGCCGGTCATGTCGGAAGCGGCAGCCTCTTCTTCGTCCTTGCGGCCAAGCGAGGTGGTCAGACGCTTCAGAAGGCCCATGGGGCCACGCTCGTCATTGGCGCCATGAAGATCAGCCGCCCGGCTTTCGATTTCCGCACGAACAACCGGCGGGAAATCTTCCACACGCGGCATGCGAACGGGCTCCGGATCAAGGCTGATGGAAGCATCCATGTCTTCGCGAACCTTTGCCTGCGCCTGCGGTGCGGGTGCTTCTGCGCGCGGGGCAGCCATAGGTGCCGCCGGAGCGGCTGCAGGGCGTACCATCTTGGGTTCGGGAGCAGAAAAGATCTTGCTCTGCGGACGGAATGTCTCCGTCACGGCGTCCTCTGCAGGAGCAGCCGGTCGAGAGAGCGAGATTTCCAATTCCTTTTCCAACTCTGCCTCAGCCGTACGGATGGTTTCAGCGACCGGATCGGCAGCCTTGGCAACCGGTGCAGCAGCAGGCGCTGCGGGTGCAGCCATCTTCGGCGCGGCAACAGGTGCGGCCATCGAAGGTGCAACAGCCGGTGAAGCAGCAGGTGCTGCCGGCGCGGATGTGGAAGGCGCGCTGGTTGAGATGGAAACAGGGCGGGTCGTTACCGGTCTGCTGGGTGCTGGACTGGCAAACTCTCCATTGAGTTCCTTGTCGATGCCCGTTGCAACAACGGAGACGCGGATGATGCCTTCGAGTTCTTCGTCGAAGGTCGCGCCGAGAATGATGTTGGCATCCGGATCGACTTCTTCGCGAATACGGGTTGCCGCTTCGTCGACTTCGAACAGCGTCAGGTCGCGGCCACCGGTGATGGAGATCAACAGGCCCTGTGCGCCCTTCATGGAGGTCTCGTCGAGCAGCGGGTTGGCAATTGCAGCTTCAGCAGCAGCCATTGCACGGCCCTCGCCGGAAGCCTCGCCCGTCCCCATCATGGCACGACCCATCTCGCGCATCACGGAGCGAACGTCGGCGAAGTCGAGGTTGATCAGACCTTCCTTGACCATCAGGTCGGTGATGCAGGCAACACCGGAATAAAGAACCTGGTCAGCCATGGCAAAGGCGTCGGCGAAGGTGGTCTTGTCATTGGCGATGCGGAAGAGGTTCTGGTTGGGGATGACGATCAGCGTGTCCACGGATTTCTGCAGTTCTTCAATACCCTGCTCTGCAAGGCGCATGCGGCGCTGACCTTCGAAGTGGAACGGCTTGGTAACGACACCGACGGTCAGTATACCCTTGTTGCGAGCAGCCTGAGCAACGACGGGAGCTGCACCCGTGCCGGTGCCACCGCCCATGCCAGCCGTCACGAAGCACATATGCGTTCCGTTCAGATGATCAATAATCTCGTCAAGGCACTCTTCAGCGGCTGCACGGCCAACTTCCGGCTGCGAACCGGCGCCGAGACCTTCGGTGACCTGCACGCCCATCTGGATGATGCGCTCGGCCTTGGTCATGGTCAGCGCCTGGGCGTCTGTGTTGGCAACAACGAAATCCACACCCTGCAAGCCGGCTGTGATCATGTTGTTGACAGCGTTGCCGCCACCGCCACCGACACCGAAAACGGTGATGCGCGGCTTCAGCTCAGTAATATCCGGCTTCTGCAAGTTGATCGTCATTTTACTCGTTCCTTCCTGGTTCAGGCCGCTTCGCCACCCGGCCAATTCTGTTGTCTCTTATGAGCGCCCCAATCGTTCGTTGGCGACGCTCAAAAACTCTCTTTCAGCCATTGGCCAACACGGGCCATCCGGCTTGAATTTCCTGCAAATGCCGTCAACAGCCCGCCCTGTGAGGCATGTGTTTCCAATTCCGCCACCTGCGGATAGATCAACAATCCCACCGCTGCGGCAAATGCCGGGCTCTTGGCAGCCGCCGAAAGTCCCGACACACCCAAAGGCCGCCCTACCCGAACATTGCGGGCAAGAATGCGGCGGGCCGTTTCCTGCATGCCGGTCAACTGGCTTGCCCCACCCGTCAGCACCACTCGTTTTCCAACAACCGGCGAGAAGCCGGAGCGCTGAATGCGGTCGCGGATCATTTCCAGCGTCTCTTCGGCGCGTGCACGAACGATGCGGTTCAAAAGCGCACGCGGCACCTGTGCCGGCTGCGAATGCTCGTCCGCACCCATACCGGGCACAGAAACCATCTCACGGTCATCATCAGATACCGGCATGGCAGACCCATGCAGCGCTTTCAGCCGTTCGGCATCCTCGATGCGGGTCGAAAGTCCACGTGCCAGGTCAGTCGTGATGTGGTGTCCGCCAAGTGCGATCGAATCGGTGTGAACCAGCTTGCCTTCGGCAAAGACCGAAATAGAGGTCGTTCCACCGCCCATATCGATCGCAGCGCACCCAAGCTCTGCTTCGTCATCCACCAGAACAGCAAGACCGGACGCATAAGGCGTTGCCACCATGCCCTCGACTGAAAGATGGGCGCGGTTGATGGCAAGCTCCAGGTTCTTCAGCGCCGGGCGCTCTGCCGTGACCACATGCATGTCCACGCCCAAGATCTCGCCGAACATGGAAATCGGGTCCTGAACGCCCTTTTCGCCGTCCAGTGTGAAGCTCGTCGGCAGCGAATGCAGGATCGCGCGATCCTGCATCATGGAGCGCTCAGACGCTGCAATCAGAACCTTGTTGATATCGGCTTCAGCCACTTCCTGGCCGCCAAGATCGATCGTAGCCGTGTAAATGTCGCTGCCGATCCGCCCGCAGGAAACATTCACGATCATGCTGTCAATTGTCAGCCCGGCCATGCGCTCAGCCGTATCGACGGCCAGGCGCACCACGCTTTCGGCAGCATCCAGATCCGTGATCACGCCGCCTTTGACGCCGCGTGACCTGTGATGGCCGATACCGATGATCTCGATATTGTGCGTGCGGCCGGGGAGAATTTCGCTTTCGGCGCGCGGCGTCAAACGTCCGATCATGCACACGACCTTGGTCGAGCCGATATCGAGAATCGAAACAACCTGAGAACGTTTTGAAGAGAGAGGCTTCAGCCGCGGCAGACCGAAATGGGAGGAGCCGAAAATACTCATATGTTCCGCTCCGCATTCTTCAGCATTTTGGCCCGCTCAGCCACGGCCTTCGTGCGCCGCTCGGCAGCGTCCGGGGTCAACTCAATGGTGGTGCGATCTTCCAGGCGTAAATCAACTGCGGCAATGTCACGCTCGAGAAGCTGCTGATCGTCTTCCAGGGTCGAAAGCACATGCATGGCACGCGCCAGATTGTCTTCCGGCAGCTTGATCAGCACGCCATTGTCCAGCTTCAGGTCCCAACGACGGCTGGAAACCCGAATAAAGGCCTTCACCCGCGACTTGATCTCAGGCCAGTTGGAAATCTGCCGCTCGAATTCCGCGGCATCCGTTTCCGCATCCTGACCAACGAAGAGCGGCAAAACCGAAAACTTGCTGTCATGCAGCGGCGCAATCACGCTGCCATTTTCCTCGATCAGCGAAAGATCGCTGCCATGCTGCCAGATGGCGAATGCCGTGCGCTCATCGAGCTTCACCTCGATTGTATCGGGATAAACCTTGCGCACTTCCGCGTCGCGAACCCAGGGAAGACCGAGAAGGCGGCTACGCGCTTCACTTACACTCAAACCGAGCGTGGAAGATGAACCACTCAGGCCAAGCTGCTGCAGAATGTCAATTTCAGACGTCTGGAGATTCCCCGAAACCTTGACATTGTTCAAACCAAAGCCCGCAGCAGACGTCACCGCCTCTGCCGTGTTCGCAGTATGACCGCCAAGCACCATGCCATAGACGCCAGTCGCGGCAAAAAAAGAGACAAGTGCAACGGTGCCGCAATAGCGAGGAAGCGTGACACGTCCACTGGCAAGCGCCGCCAACGCACGGACGGCCCGACGCATCGGCCAGGGCAGCACAACGCGCCCGGCGGAGCCGGCAAAGCCGCCCTCTCCCGCACCGTTGTTACGATTGCCCTTCAACGCAAACACGAGGCATCCTCCACCATCCAGGTCACAAACTCACCAAACGTATGGCCTGCATGAGCAGCCATTTCAGGCACCAAGGAGGTTGGAGTCATTCCGGGCTGAGTGTTCACCTCGAGCCAGACAATCTCACCGTTTTCGGAAAAACGGTCGTCGTAGCGAAAGTCCGACCGACTCACGCCACGGCACCCAATCGCTTGATGCGCCTTAAGGGCCAATTGTTGTATTTTATGGTAAATATTTGGTGAAATTTCCGCTGGCAAAACGTGTTTTGAACCGCCTTCGACGTATTTTGAATCATAGTCGTAAAATACGTGACCTTGCGGGATGACCTCAGTCACACCAAGCGCGACATCGCCCATCACGGCGCAGGTCAGCTCGCGCCCGTGAATGAAGCGCTCAACCATCACCCGATCGCCGTAAACCCACTCGGACGAACCAACGATCTGCGGCGGCGCCGGCTGATCCTCCTTCACCAGAACAACGCCAAAGCTCGACCCCTCGTCCACCGGCTTGATCACATAAGGCGGCTTCATCGGATGATCGTTGCCTATGGCAAAACGGTTCATCACCTTTGCTTCAGCGACGGGAACACCCGCCGCTTTGGCAACGGCTTTCGCCTGCTGCTTGTCCATCGCAAGAGCAGAGGCCAGAACGCCGGAATGCGTGTAGGGAATCTGCAGATATTCGAGAATGCCCTGAATCTTTCCATCTTCGCCAAACGGACCATGCAAGGCGTTGAAGGCCACGTCCGGCTTCAAATCAGCCAGAACCTGCGCCACGTCACGGCCGACATCCACACGGGTCACCTGATAGCCCTCGGCTTCCAGCGCATCCGCGCATGGCTTGCCCGAGGCAAGGCTGACCGGGCGTTCGGAGGAGAACCCACCCATAAGAACAGCGACGTGTTTTGCTTTCATTGACAACTCCAAACTCTCGAAAATTCTGACACGTCGAGCTTGCCCGGAACTGATACCAGCGACCGCTCAAGCCCTCCTGTTCATGGCTTTCAGCTGCGGCTTCCGGTAGAGGCGCGTGCTTCGTACGCACACACTGAAATTGGACCGGGAATAGTTAATGAAGCGTTTACTTTTATTAACCTTTCACCCAAAATTTTATCGAATACAAAACAGACACACCGGCAGAAATCGGATTTAACGCTTTAAAATCAACGTTCTGACGCAATATTTTCGCATGGCTTGTCACTAGCAGAATTAACCATGACTGCAGAAACGGCAAAGAAACCCTGAGCCACAGCCGCCGAACAAAAAAGGCCGCCCAAACGAACGGCCTCTCAAGTCGTATGATTGCTTTGATCAGAATTCCTGCCAATCGTCTGAAGCCGCCGCCGCACTGCTGCCAAATGCGTTTGCAACCTTCGCCATCATCTTCTTTGCCGGCGACGCACGCGACACATCGGCGGAAGGCGAAGCAACCCTGACCCGCCCGGCAGAATGTGTGGCACCGGTTTTGAACCGCGAGAGAAGCTGGTTCAAGGCGGCGACCTCATCGGCCAGAGCATTGCTCGCAGCCGTTGATTGCTCAACAAGCGCCGCATTCTGTTGCGTACCCTGATCCATGCTGTTGACCGCCGCATTGACCTCACTCAAGCCAGTCGACTGCTCACGCGAAGCCTTGACGATGGCTTCCACATTGGCGCTGACCTCCTGAACCTGCTCGACGATCTCCCTGAGGGCATCACCGGTCTGGTCGACGAGCGCAACGCCGCCTTTGACCTGTTCACCGGAATGGGAAATCAGATCCTTGATTTCCTTGGCCGCATTGGCTGAGCGCTGCGCCAGTTCACGAACTTCTTGCGCCACAACCGCAAAGCCCTTACCCGCCTCTCCGGCGCGCGCGGCCTCGACACCGGCATTTAGCGCCAACAGGTTGGTCTGGAAGGCGATGTCGTCGATAACGCCGATAATATTTGAAATCTGCCTGGAGGATTCTTCAATCGCACCCATGGCCGACACGGCCTGATGGACAATCTCGCCAGAACGTTCGGCGTTCTTGCGGGTGCGCTCAACCAGGGTGCCTGCTTCTTCGGCACGGCGGGCTGAATCCTTGACCGTCGCTGTGATCTCTTCCACAGCCGCTGCCGTTTCTTCCACAGAAGCAGCCTGCTGCTCTGTCCGCTTGGACAGGTCATTGGCCCCGTTGCGAATTTCAGACGCACCGGATTCAATGGCGGCAGCATTTTCGGAAACCGAACTCAGAGCTTCACGAAGCTGCTGGATTGACAGGTTGAAGTCGCCTCGAAGCTGTTCAAGGTTTTCAGGAAAACGCTCCTTGATCTCCTGGATCAGGTTTCCGTCAGCAAGCTCCCGCAGGCCGGTCGCCAACTGCTCCACTGCCCACACGCGCTCGGTGACATCTGTGGCGAACTTGATGACCTTTGCCACCTTGCCCTTTTCATCCAGGATAGGATTGTAGGAGGCATTGAGGACGACTTTTCGGCCGCCTTTGCCGACACGCTCAAATTCGTCTGCCCGGAAGGCGCCGGAACGAAGGTCGGTCCAAAAATCTTCGTAGTCGCGGGTCTTCGCGTAAGCGGGATCGACAAACAAGCTATGATGCTTGCCGACAATCTCGTCCCGTGTATAGCCAGTTGATTTGAGGAAGTTATCATTGGCGTCGACAATCGTGCCGTCCGGCGTGAATTCGATAATCGCCTGTACACGTGAGATGGCTTCCATCTTGTGCTGATAGTCGAGGTTCAGCAGCCGTTCTTCAGCATTGGCCCATTCGACCGCAAAGCCGGTGACCTTGCCACCTTCGAAAATCGGGTTCACGATCAGGTCGAATTTGTACTTTCCAACCTGAATGGTCGCCTTGTGTTGCGTGGTAAGCTTTGCCAGCATTCCGCGCTGATAGCTTGGATTCTTGTGAAAGATATCAATATTGCTACCGATCAGCGTCTTCACATTGAAGCTCGGGAGCTCCTTCTTGAGGTCAGCCTCCGCATCTTCAAGAAGTTCACGCACTGAAGCGTTCATGTAGAGAATGTTCAATTTCGCATCAGCAATCATGACGCGAGCACTGAGCCCATCGACCGCTGACGCCTTGGCGCTTAGCGTGCTGTTCTTAATTCCAAACATGTTCCAATCACCCAATCTATTCCCTCAACCGAAGGGAAACCCGAGGTGACTATCTTGCAGTCAACGCTAATGAAACATTAATAGACTGTGCCAGATCTAGTAATGCAAATGACGAGTCTCTTATATTCGACACATATTGAATAGAAAAACACCTGTGCAAATTCAAGGCGTTATAAAATAGCGCTATTCTTCTATTCATAGCTCTTTGAACAACAGAAAACCTCAAAAAGTGTAGGTCTACAAACAAAATGGGAAAACTGTATTTCAGCGCCCGAGAAATGGGTTGATCTCCAGCCCTGGCATGAACTTGCCAATGCGCTTGATTTCCCACTCAAGCCGAACGCCTGAGTGGTCGAGCACACGCGAACGAACCATTTCACCGAGATACTCGAGATCGTGCGCGGTTGCCTGCCCTGTATTGATCATGAAATTGCAATGGAGTGGCGACATCTGCGCACCACCGTTCATCAGCCCCCGGCCGCCTGCTTCATCAATCAGCTTCCATGCCGAATGACCCTCGGGATTCTTGAAGGTCGAACCACCGGTCTTTTCCCGAATCGGTTGCACAGTCTCTCGATGCTGGCGAACGGCATCCATTTCCGCACGGATGTCCGCCTTGTCCTGAGCGAAACCTTCAAAGACGCCATGGGTAAAGATCAATCCCTCCGGGGCTTCGGAATGACGGTATCCGTATCCCATATCCGAATTGCGGAGGACGTGTTTCTCGCCCTTGCGGTCGACCGCATGGACCTCAATAAGGCGATCCTTCGTTTCGGTTCCATTAGCACCCGCATTCATGCGCATAGCACCGCCGATGGAGCCTGGAATACCGTAGAAAAACGCAAAACCGCCGATCCCATGGTCCAGCGCCATGGCCGCAACATTCTTGTCTGGGCAGACCGCACCGGCACGAATCCGGTTTTCGCCAATGAGTTCGACATCGCCAAAACCCTTGGCGGAAGGACGGATGACCACACCCGGAATACCGCCATCCCGCACAAGCAGGTTGGAACCAACACCAACGACGGTAATTGGCACCTCTGCCGGCACAAGGGCCAGAAACGTTACAAGATCATCAACGTCATGCGGCTGAAACATCAGCTCTGCAAGTCCACCTGCGCGAAACCAAGTTACCCGGTCCATCGGCGCATTGGGGGTCAACCGCCCCCGAATGTTTTCTACACCTTCACCAAGAGAGGCAAGCAGACCTTCACCATCAACCGTTTTCATTAAGCCTTATCCGAAATCTTCGCGAGCTCATCCGGCAAAGCGGCGGCCCAACTGGTAATATTACCGGCACCCAGCATGAGAATAAAGTCACCTGGGGCTGCAATTTTCACAATATTGGCAGCAATCTCATCCGGCCCCGACACCACGCGTGCATCACGGTGACCGCCTGACTTGATACGGGAAACCAGCGTTTCCGCGTTCGCATCCTCAATGGGGTCTTCACCGGCTGCATAGACCGGTGAAATCATGATCGTGTCTGCGTCGTTGAAGCAGGCGGCAAAATCACTCATGAGGCTGTGGAGACGTGTATAGCGATGCGGCTGATGAACCGCGATCACCTTGCCCGAGCAGGATTCGCGCGCCGCTTTCAAAACCGCTTTGATTTCGACCGGATGATGGCCGTAATCGTCGTAAACCGACACGCCGTTCCATTCACCGACAAAGGTAAATCGACGCTTCACGCCACCGAACGACGCCAGGCCCTTGCGGATATCATCCGTCGAGATGCCAAGGCGCTGCGCCACAGCGATAGCAGCCGTGGCGTTCGAAACGTTATGCAGACCAGGCATCGGCAGTCGCAAGTCCTTCATCGCAATGCGCTGACCGGTTCGGCGGCGGCGTATTTCAACATCAAACACCGAAACAGCCCCCTCGTGACGCACGTTCGAAAATCGAACGTCTGCCTGCGGGTTCTGGCCATAGGTGATCACCTTTCGGTCTTCGATCCTGCTGACAAGCGCCTGCACTTCAGGATGATCAAGGCACATCACGCCAAAACCATAGAAAGGCACATTATGCACGAACTGTCGGAATGCATCGCGCACAGCGTCAAAATTGCCGTAATGATCGAGATGTTCGGGGTCGATATTCGTGACGATGGCAATATCGGCGGGAAGTTTCAGGAAGGTGCCGTCGGATTCATCGGCTTCCACCACCATCCACTCGCCCTCGCCCATGCGCGCGTTGGTGCCATAGGCATTGATAATACCGCCATTGATAACAGTTGGATCAAGTCCCCCAGCTTCCAGCAAAGTACCAACCATCGAGGTGGTCGTTGTCTTGCCATGTGTGCCGCCAATCGCAATGGCGTTGCGGAAACGCATGAGTTCGGCGAGCATCTCGGCCCGACGCACGATCGGCAGGAATTTCTCACGCGCGGCAATCAGTTCGGGATTGTTCTTCTTGATGGCCGTGGAGACGACAACAACTTCAGCATCGCCCAGATTATCCGCGTTATGGCCAACAAAAACCTCAATGCCCTTTTCGCGCAGACGCTGCACATTGGCGCTGTCGGCCTGGTCGGAGCCCTGCACCTTGTAACCAAGATTGTGCAGCACTTCGGCAATGCCGCTCATGCCAATGCCGCCAATACCGATGAAGTGAACAAGACCGATGGTCTGCGGCATTTTCATGTGCGCGCACCTTTGTATGTTTGTATGGATTGACCGGAGGCAATAACCTCAACAAGGTCTGCAAGCAAGCTGGCGGCATCGGGTTTTCCCGCTGTTTTGGCCGCCGCCGCCATGGCCGCAAGCCGCTCGGGCTCATGCAGAGCAGCCCGCAGGATCTCCGCAAGCCGCTCGTTGGAAAGCGCCTTCTGCTCCACCACTTCGCCACCACCCTTGGCAACCAGCATGGCCGCATTGGCAGCCTGATCATGATCAAGCGCAAAAGGATAAGGTACGAAAAGCGCCGGTCGGCCAATCACCGAAATTTCAGAGACCGTGGACGCACCTGAGCGGCAAATGACCAGATGCGCTGCCGCGATGCGTTCGGCCATATCGGCGAAGAAAGGTGATATCTCGGCTTTCAGCCCAAGCCGCCCATAGGCCGCTTCAACATCCTCGCGATCTTCCGGTCGTGCCTGCTGGGTGACATTCAGCCGCTTGGCATCGGCATCGTCCAACAGGCAAATGGCTGATGGTATGGCAGATGCAAAGAACTGCGCGCCCTGGCTTCCACCGAAAACGACGAGATTGAAAGGTCCTTCGGCAGGAGCCGCCGCGTACGGTTGCTCCGCCGCCTTTATGACCGCCGGACGAACCGGGTTTCCGGTCGTCACGGTCTTGGCAGCAAATTCGCCTTCCCGCTCGGGCAAAAATCCACCAGCGATAGCGTCAACCCGGCCTGCGAGCATCCGGTTTGCCCGCCCCATCACAGCATTCTGCTCATGAATGGCAGTCGGGATCCCAAGATTGCTTGCGGCCATCAGCGGCGGCACAGTTGGATAACCGCCGAAACCGATCACCCCGACCGGCTTGATCCTCTTCATCAGCCGCCGGGCCGACAAAATACCACGCCCCAGCGTCCACAAGGCGCGGGCAATTTTGACCGGACTTTTCGAGCCGATGGTGGCGGAAGCAACAATATGCATTGCATCGGCGGGAAACTTGCCGGCATAGCGCTCCGCCCGTTCATCCGTCACCAGATGAACCTCGTAACCACGCGCCTTCAATGTGTGGCACAAAGCTTCTGCGGGAAAGAGATGGCCGCCGGTTCCACCCGCAGCCAACATGACAATACCTTTGCCGTTCATGACGTTACTCCGCCGGAATTCCGGCACTGAATCGGAACAGCGTTCTGTCCCGTGCGCGCTTTTCCGGTCTGTGGCGGGTGAGCGCGAGAATAAAGCCTGCCGTCACGCACATGGCAATCATCGACGATCCGCCATAGGAAATGAAGGGCAGCGTCATGCCCTTTGCCGGCAGAAGTTCGAGATTGACCCCCACATTGATGAAGGATTGCGCGCCGACCTGCAGCACCAGACCAGCGACGGCCAGACGGATGAAATCGTCACGTTCACGCCGCGCATGCATGAGACCGCGCACGACGATGAAGGCGAAGATCGCTACCAATAGCATGCAGAAGAGAATGCCGAATTCTTCCGCCGCAACCGAAAAGATAAAGTCGGTATGGCTGTCGGGAATGATGCGCTTGATCGTGCCTTCTCCGGGACCCTGACCGAACCAGCCGCCGTGGAAGATCGCTTCACGCGCCGTATCCACCTGGAAGGTGTCCCCCTCGCCGGTCAGGAACCGGTCGATACGCCCGGCCACGTGTGGCAGCGTCATGTAGGCACCGGCAAGACCGGCAACGGCAAGGCCACCCAGCACGACGATCCAGAACCATGGCATGCCGGCCATGAAGAACATGCCCGCCCACACCGCAGAGGTCAAAATGGTCTGCCCCAGGTCCGGCTGCGCCACCAGAAGGGCTGCAACAATGGCGTAAAGCAGAATGGAGAAGAAATTGCCCGGGATTTCCGGATGGCGGGCACGCTCGGCAAAAAGCCACGCACTGACCACGATGAAGGCCGGCTTCATGAACTCCGATGGCTGTATCGAAAGGCCAGCAATCGACACCCAGCGGCGCGACCCTTTGACTTCCACTCCGAAGAAAAGCGCAAACACCATCATCGCCAGTGAGGCAATGAGGATAATCAGCGAAGCGCGCCGCACCATCCGCGGCTCCATGAATGAAATGCCGATCAGAACGACCAGAGCAAGCGGAATGAACTCGGCATGCTTCTTCACAAAATGAAACGTATCAAGCCCGAGCCGTTCAGCGACAGGCGGAGAGGCTGCAAAGGAGAGCATGAAGCCAATGCCCATAAGCAGCACGAAAGCCACGAGAAAATATCGGTCTATGGTCCAGAACCAGTCTGCAACCCTGCCCCGTTCCGCGCGGCTTACCATATCATTTTTCTCCGTTCGGTGTATCAACCAGCATGGTCACGCCTTCCAGCATGGACACACGCTTCACGAATGCATCGCCCCTGACCTCAAAGTTTCTATACTGGTCGAAGCTTGCGCAAGACGGAGATAAGAGAACCACAACATGCTTAATTTCGTCTAAATTTGCATCCGCCGCCGCATGCTCGATGGCCACATCCATTGTGCCAGAAATTTCAAAGGGAACATCATTGCCAAGCGTGGCAGCAAATTGCGGTGCCGCCTCGCCGATCAGATAGGCTTTGGCAATTTTCTTGAAAAGCGGGCGCAAAGCCGTGATGCCGCCCTCCTTGGGCAGGCCACCCGCAATCCAGTAGATACGGTCATAGCTCGACAGCGCCGGCGCGGCAGCCTCCGCGTTCGTCGCCTTGGAATCATTCACAAAGGTCACATCACCACGCCGCGCCACCGGCTGCATGCGGTGCTTGAGGCCCGGAAAGCTCTTCAAACCTGCCCGGATATCTTCGACGTCGATGCCAACCGACAGGCAGGCCGCAATGGCTGCGCAGGCATTTTGTGCATTGTGGCTACCGCGCAGTGTCTCAATACCGGCCAAATCAGCAAGCTCCGAAACACTGCCGTTGTCGGCCTTCAATATCCGGCTGCCATCGGCATAAATGCCGTTTTCAAGCCGCTTGCGGCGGGAAATTGGAACAACGGTCCCGCCACCACGCGAAATGCGCTCGGCAATCTCGACGCAATAACTGTCATCAGCGCCGATGATAGCCGTGTCGGCACCACCAACCAGGCGCGCTTTCACATCGGCGTAATGCTGCATCGTTCCATGCCGGTCGAGGTGATCCGGCGTCAGGTTGAGCAAAATACCGGCGGACGGGTTGATCGATGGGGCAAGATCGATCTGATAAGAGGAGCATTCCACAACATAGAAGCGCTCTGCCTGCGGCGGATCGAGCGTCAGGACAGCCGTGCCGATATTGCCACCGAGCTGCGTGTCGCGACCTGCATTCTTCAGGATATGGGCAATCAGCGCCGTGGTCGTTGATTTGCCGTTCGTGCCGGTGATCGCGATAAAGGGGCAGTCAGGTGCCAGCGCACGGCGCTCCCGAACGAAAAGCTCCACGTCCCCGATGATTTCAACGCCGGCTTCTTGCGCCAGATCAACCGTCCAATGCGGCTTTGGATGCGTTAGCGGAACGCCGGGGGAAAGAACGAAACAATCCTGTGCCTGCCAATCGATGTCGCGCAAGTCAGCGGTATCGATACCCTCTGTCTTGGCCTTTTCAACACTTGCAGGATTATCATCCCAGGCAGTCACGATCGCACCACCAGCCACCAGCGCTTTGGCTGTCGCAAGACCGGACCCGCCGAGACCGAAAAGCGCGACGCGCTTTCCCTGAAGCGTCGAAATCGGGATCATGGTCTCACCGCAGTTTCAGCGTTGAAAGGCCAAGCAGTGCAAGGCCGACGGCAATAATCCAGAAGCGGATCACCACCTGGCTCTCGGTCCAACCCAATTTCTCGAAATGGTGGTGGATCGGCGCCATCAGGAACACACGCTTGCCGGTCAGCTTGAAATAACCAACCTGGATGATGACGGAGAGTGTCTCCATCACGAAGAGACCGCCGATAATGGCCATCACGATTTCATGCTTTGTCGCAACAGCAACCGTGCCGATCAGACCACCCAGCGCAAGCGAGCCCGTATCACCCATGAAAATGGCAGCCGGCGGTGCGTTAAACCAAAGGAAGCCAAGCCCCGCCCCGATAACCGCACCCAGCACAACAGCCAGTTCACCTGTTCCAGGCACGAAGTTGATCTGCAGATAATTGGCAAAAACCGCATTGCCGACGACATAGGAGATAAAGCCGAAGGAACCTGCGGCAATCATCACCGGCACGATGGCCAATCCATCGAGCCCGTCCGTCAAATTCACTGAATTTCCCGCACCGACAATCACGAATGCGCCGAACAGCGCGAAGAAGATGCCGAGGTCGACAAGAAAATCCTTGAAAAAGGGAAAGGCAATAGATGTTCCCGGCGCGCCTGTTGAGACGGCATGCCGCATCATGAAAAACACGGCAATCGCAGCAATCAGGAATTCAATCCCAAGGCGCGCCTTGCTGGAAAACCCCTTGTCGGATTGCTTGGTTACTTTCAGATAATCATCGTAAAAGCCGATTGCGCCGAAGCCGAGGGTGACCAACAGCGTCGCGACCACATAGACGTTGGAAAGATCGGCCCAGAGAAGGGCCGAGCCCACCATGCCGGCCAAGATCATCAACCCGCCCATTGTGGGCGTTCCCGCCTTCTTGAAATGGGTCTGCGGTCCATCGGCGCGGATTGGCTGGCCCTTGCCCTGTCGCACCCGCAGCGAGGAAATGATTGCCGGACCGAAGAGAAAAACAAACAGCGCAGATGTGAAGAGCGCAGCACCCGTTCGAAACGTGATATAGCGGAAGAGATTGAAAAACTGGAATTGGTCGGACAATTCCACAAGCCATATCAACATAAATTCAATCCCCAATCCGTTTCACTGCCTCAGGCAGCGGTGTCCGCCGGTGCGTATTTTTCAAGCAAGGCCGCGGTGATTTTGCCGAATCCGGTTCCAAGCGATGATTTGACAACCAGCACATCACCATCGCGCACATTGCTGATCGCGAACTCGGCCATTTCCTGCGCGCCCGCTCTGTATGTTACATTGGCGTCGTTGCCAAGAGCCTCGGCAAGCGCCCGCATGTCAGGCCCTGCAAGCCAGACATCGGCAATTCCGGCGTCTTTCAAAGGCCCGGCAAGGTCTGCATGCACAGCCTGCGCATGGTCACCCATTTCCAGCATGTCGCCAAGAACGGCAATCCTGCGACCTTTTCCGGCAACTGGCGATGCTGCCAATAGCGAAATGGCAGCGCGCATGGACGCCGGATTGGCATTGTAACTTTCATCGATGAGCGTAAACGACCCCTCACCTGCACCCAGCGACAAATGGTGGCGCTCGCCACGTCCCTTGCCTGCGCTGAAGCCTTCAAGCGCAGTCATGGCCGCTTTCACATCGCCACCGGCTGCCTGCACAGCAGCTATGACGGCAAGCGCATTGTCTGCAATATGCCGCCCCGGTGCACCGATGGTAAATTCGCGCATATGGCCACCGATCACAGCCCATACCGTGCAATGGTCGGGCGCAGCATCATATTCAGCCAGGCGAACATCTGCGCGCGCATCGGCTCCAAAGGTGACCACATGAGAAACCCGGTTTTCCTGCGCCGCCTTCTCCAGAATTCCATACTGAGCAATATCCCGATTGAGGATTGCCGTGCCATCCACCTCAATGCCTTCGAGGATTTCGGCTTTCGCCGCGGCGATCTCGTCCAGGCCGGAAAAATGGCCAAGATGCGCCCCTGCGACTGTGGTGATCACAGCCACATCCGGACGCACCATGGAAACGAGCGAACGGATTTCACCGGGATGATTCATGCCGATTTCGAAGATGCCGAAATCGGTATCTGCGGGCATGCGCGACAGGGTCAGCGGCACGCCCCAATGATTGTTGAACGAGGCCACGGACGCATGCACCTTGCCGGATGGTTCGAGCGCCCGGCGCATCATCTCCTTGGTGGTCGTCTTGCCAACAGACCCGGTAATGCCGATCACCTTGCCGCGAACGCGCGCCCGCGCAGCACGGCCAAGACGCTCCATAGCGGTGAGCACGTCGTCAACGACAATCAGCGGGACTGTCAGCCGGCCAAGCGCTGGCAACCTTGCCTCGCTCACGACCAGAACAGATGCGCCATTGGCTGCGGCAACGGATGCATAATCATGCCCGTCGACGCGATCACCCTTGATAGCGAAAAAAGCCTCGCCCTTGGTAATCGACCGGCTGTCGATGGAAATGCCGGTAATACCGGCAGGCGAACCACCAACTGGACGCCCCTCGACGGCTGCCAAAAATGCATCTGTCTCCCACAGATAATTCAACTCAATGCTCCCCTGCTGTTGCCAGCGCCTTCTCGATTTCCGCTTGATCGGAGAACGGCAAGACCTTGTCTCCAATCGTCTGCCCTTCCTCGTGGCCCTTGCCGGCAACAATCAGCGTGTCACCGGTTTCCAGCATCTCACAGGCCTGGCGGATGGCCTCTGCGCGGTCTCCGATTTCGAGCGCACCCGGCGCTGCAGCCATGATTTCCGCGCGGATCGTCGCCGGCACTTCCGAACGCGGATTATCGTCCGTGACAATCACGATATCGGCAAGCCGCGAGGCAATTTCACCCATGATCGGCCGTTTACCCTTGTCACGGTCGCCACCACAGCCGAAAACGACAATCACCCGTCCCGTCGTAAAGGGGCGCACGGACGTCAAAACGTTTTCCAGCGCTTCGGGCTTGTGGGCATAATCCACATAGGCGAGCGCACCATCCTGTGTGTGTCCAACCAATTGAAGTCGCCCGGATGCACCGGTGAGCTTTTCCAGGGCTGCCATCACCATGGGTGTCGTCACACCCGTGGCCTTGGCAAGGCCGGCAGCCACAAGCGCATTGGCCACCTGGAAATCGCCGGCCAGGGGAATATCGACTTCAAAAATCTCACCCTCGCAATGGATTTCCGCTGTCTGCTTGTGCCGGAAATGCTCCACGCGTTTCAGCGTGAGGAATTCGCCCTTGCGTCCCACTGTGCGAACGTCAAGGCCGGCCTCGTTTGCCGCAGCAATCACCCGCGCGGAATATTTGTCGTCGGCAAAAATGACCGCCGGTGCACCTTTCGGCAAAAGCGCCCGGAAAAGCCTGAGCTTGGCATCAAGATAATTTTCGATCGTCGGATGGTAATCCATATGATCGCGCCCGAGATTGGTAAAGGCGGCGGCCTTCAGCCTCACGCCATCCAGCCGATACTGATCAAGCCCATGGCTGGATGCCTCCATCGCGCCATGCGTGACACCCTCGCGGGCAAGCTCTGCAAGCAGCTTGTGCAGCGACACGGGATCGGGCGTTGTCAGCGAGCCATATTCGGTGCGGCTCGGTGATACCACCCCGGTGGTGCCGATCATCGCCGCGGCAAACCCCGCATGCGCCCAGATCTGACGCGTGAAGGAAGCCACGGAGGTCTTTCCCGCCGTACCCGTCACCGCAACCATCACTTCAGGCTGAAGCCCGAAGAAGCGGGCAGCGCCTTTAGAAAGAAAGAGCCTGGGGTTCTTGACCTTCAGCACAGGCACATCAGCTGAAACGTCCACGTCCTCGGAGGTGACGACAGCGCGAGCGCCCTTCGAGACGGCATCCTTGACGAAGGCCGCCCCATCCGCCTTGCTGCCATGCAGCGCAACAAAAAGCGAGCCCAATGCTGCCTGTCGGCTATCTGCCGTCAGTGACGTCACCACGATGTCTCCGGTCTCCCCGGAAAGCTGCGCGTCCAGTTCAGGAAATTCCGTCCCGGAAAGATCACTCAGTTTTATTGCCAATTCCAATAGCCCCACATTGACCGGCGAATCGATGGATGTGTCTGGATACTAAAGACATCAATACGATACGAGCAATGCTGAGCCATCGTGGCCAAATTTCGGCTGCACACCCAAAAGCGGTGCACAACGGCGGATAACCTCGCCCACCATCGGCGCAGCATTCCAGCCGGCAGTCGCACCACCGCCTTCGTCGGCCGGCTTCGGTTCGTCGATAACCACGAGCACCACATATTGCGGATCGTCGATCGGAAACGCAGACAGAAATGCATTGAAGCGCACAGAACTCGAATAGCGGCCATTGATAACCTTTTCAGCCGTTCCCGTCTTTCCGCCCACGTCATAACCAGCCACTTCCGCATGACTACCACTTCCCTCAAGCACGTTGGCACGGAAAAGCTGGCGCATTTCTTCCGACGTCTGCGGGCTTACGACCTGTTTGGCCAGAGCATCCGCATCAGCCTCGCTGCGCGGCAGGAAGGTCGGCGGTATCAGTTTTCCACCGTTCATCAACGCAGCCGCCGCCACAGCCGTCTGCAGCGGTGTCGTTGAAACCCCGTGCCCGAAAGCGATCGTCATGGAGTTGATCTTCTTCCACTCGCGCGGCTGCGTCGGCGTCGCCACTTCCGGCAACTCGGTTTGCATCCGGCTCAACAGACCAAGGCGCGTCAGAAACTCTTTGTGACCATCAATCCCGACAACATCCGCCATTTTCGCCGAACCGATATTGGAGGAATGGGTAAACACTTCAGTCACCGTCAGGATACGGCGGGTGGAGTGAAAATCGTGGATGGTAAAGCCGCCGATATAAAGCGGCTTACGAGCATCAAACGTATCGCCCATATGAACCAGACCACTGTCCAGACCCATGGCAACAGTGAAAGCCTTGAAGGTGGAACCCATTTCATAGGTGCCTGCCGTCATCCGATTCAGGCGGTCGGGCTGCAAGGCATCAACAGGATCGTTCGGGTCATAGTCGGGAACGGATGACAGCGCCAGCACCTCGCCCGTATGCACATTCAGCACGACGCCGCCGGCAGCAATTGCCTTGAACTTTTCCTTGCCGGCAACCAGCTCTTCGCGCAGGATATTCTGAACGCGCAGATCAAGCGACAGCTTCACCGGCGCCATCTTGGCATCATTGGTCATGCCGAGTGCTGCCAGATCGGCAAGCCCTTGCCCGTCGACATATTTCTCCATGCCGGCAATGCCGCGGTTATCGATATTGACCAGGCCAACCACGTGTGACGCCGTCGGGCCACCGGGATAGAAGCGGCGCTTCTCAGGCCGAAAACCGATGCCGGGAATGCCGAGCGCCAGAATTTGGCTCTGCTGCTTGGGCGTCAGTTGCCGGCGAAGCCACTGGAAACGGCTCTTTGAGGAGAGTTTACGATAAACGGATTTGGGATCGAGGTCAGGCAACACCGACACCAGCAATTCGACCGCTTCATCCGGATCAACAATCTTGTGCGGCTCGGCATAAAGCGAGACAGTGCGAATGTCGGTCGCCAGCACCTGTCCGTTGCGGTCGGTCAGGTCAGGGCGCGAGGCCAGAAGACTATCGGCAGGCCCGATGCTGGAAACGATTTCCGGCTCGGCCATGCCATATTGCACCATGCGCGCACCAACCAGGCCATAGAGTCCCACAAACCCGACCATAACGAGAGCCACACGATTGCGGGCCTGGGAACCCGTGCGTTTTCGCTGACCGTCGAACTCGGAATAGACCTTGCGTTCCCGCAGGTTCGCGTCCGGCGTTATCGAAACATCCAACCTGCTCTTCATATTCATGACATGAGAAAGAAATGACATCAGGGCTTCACCGATCCGGTTGTGGTCAGGTCCGTTTCATTTTGCGCCGTAACCGGCACTTCGGGCTCTGGCCGCATCATGGGCAATTCACTGGGCTGGATAATCTGTGTGGGGTCGGTCGGCTCCAGGCCGAGATCGCTGTTGAAGGTTTGTGTCAGGCCCGCCAGCCGGTTCGGCTGGGTCAGCAGCGCCCAATCGGCCTTCAGAAGATCGATGGTGTCCTCTTCCAGCTTGATCTGGGCATCGAGTTTGTGAACCTCGTCCAGCACATTTTCAGCACTGTGCTTGATCGAATAGGTCACAGCCGCCGCCGCGACCATGATTGTGACCATAACGATATCGGAGGTTCTCAACATGAAATCAGCCCCTGAATTTTGCCAGATCGGGAAGATCGAAAATGGATAGATCGGCATGACCCGCCGGTGCCGTCGTGCGGATGCCCGCACGCAATTTGGCAGAGCGCGCCCGCGGATTGGCCTCCGCCTCTGCTTCGCTTGCAGCAACAGCGTTCTTGCCGACAGTTTCAAATATGACCGGCTTTTCATGAGCCTGCGGCAGATGCCGCGAGCCACCGGTCTTGCCGGACCGGTCAGCGAAAAACTTCTTCACGATCCGGTCTTCCAGCGAGTGAAACGTCACCACAACGAGACGACCACCCGGCTTGAGCACCTGCTCGGCCGCAAAAAGTGCACGCGCCAATTCGCCAAGCTCATCATTGACGAAAATGCGCAAGCCCTGAAATACCCGCGTTGCCGGATGGATCTTGTCCTTGGCCTTGCGCGGCGTGACCACCTCGATCAAGCCGGCCAGATCACGCGTTGTTTCGAAGGGCTTTTCGGCGCGCCGCTTCTCGATGGCGTGCGCAATGCGGCCGGGCTGCTTCTCCTCCCCCAGAAAGGAAAAGATGCGGATCAGATCACCGACCTTCATGTGATTGACGACATCCGCCGCGGTTGGCCCATCGACCGACATGCGCATGTCGAGCGGCCCGTTTTTCTGGAAGGAAAAACCGCGCTCGGCCTCATCGATCTGCATGGAGGAAACACCGATATCGAGCACGACACCATCAAGCCCGCCCTCTGGCGCATGGTCGGCGAGATCGGAGAACCTGGAATGAATAAGGCTCAGCTTGCCACCAGATGATGCAACAAGCGCCTGACCACCGGCAATCGCGCTCGGATCGCGATCAAGCGCAATCACATCCGCACCCGCCGCCATAATCGCCGACGTGTAACCACCCGCGCCGAACGTACCGTCGAGGATCACCTGCCCCGCCTTCGGCGACAAAGCCTGCAGGACCTCAGGCAGGAGGACAGGGATATGACGGACCGGTCCGCTAACGGCTTCAGAAACACTTCCGCCATGATCCGACATGTCCCCACCTCTCTGCACCATAAAAACCATTGCGCCTAGCGCTTCCGGCTTTCCCGCGCCGCCGCCTGCATGTCCTCGTAGGCCTGCGGCTGCCACAATTGAAAAAACTCGCCCCGCCCGACAAACGCCACCTGATCGGTAATCCCGGTAAAGTCGCGAATAAAATCCGTGACCATGAGACGCCCCTCGGAATCGAGCTTCATAAAAACCCCTCCACCGTGAATGAGGAGGGACATCTGATTGGCTTCCGGAGAAAACGGATCTGCCGCATCGATCTGACGCTCGAAACGCGCAAGAAGCTGAGGCCCGCCGACGCTGATTGCCGGAAACACGAAATCCTGAAAACAGTAGAGCTCCTGCACCCCCTCTTCCGCCAGAACCGAACGAAACGCCGCAGGCACAGACACGCGCCCCTTCGCGTCGATACGGTTCACAGAATGAGACAGGAAGCGGATCATGACGCAATACAACCGTTTCCAGAACAAGAGACCGGCTCATCCAGCCCCGACCAAGCCGCCAGCCACTCACCGCACGATTGGCTGTTTGCAGGCACGAAAAACGCTCATTCAGAGCACCCTGCACCTGCAAATTCGAGGCCTTCAAATCACCTCTAACGGTCTGTCTTTGGGATATCATGGGACACTATGGGCGTCAATGGGAACTCGTGGATTTCCCCTGCATTTCGGGGTTAAAAAAGTTTATAAGCACAAGCTTAATGAAGTGTTGAGAATCGCCCGGGAGCCCTGAGAAAAACCTCAGAGTCAAGGATATTTGGGACGTTTAATTTTTCGAGAAAAAATAACCAGTTGGCCTGTAAGCCGGGTTCTGTATGGCTCCGGCGAACCGGAACGTGGCAGCCATTCATCTGGGACGGCGTTTACACGCCGCCTCAACGCAACCCACCCGGATGACTGACCCGGAAACAGGCTGGAGCGTAAAGCTCCGCGTCATCCCTATTCGGTTTTGCTCCCGGTGGGGTTTACCGTGCCGTTCTTGTTGCCAAAAACGCGGTGGGCTCTTACCCCACCCTTTCACCCTTACCTCTTGAAACAAGAGGCGGTTTGCTTTCTGTGGCACTTTCCCTGAGGTCGCCCCCGCCGGACGTTATCCGGCACCGTGTCTCCGTGGAGCCCGGACTTTCCTCACCTTACCGCCTTTCGGCATTGGTAAAGCGCGGCTGCCCGGCCAACTGGTCGGGCTCAAATAGCCGCTTTGATGGCCAAACTCAATCAGGCACGCCAGAAAGGTTTGTCAATTTCGCCGAGAGCCTCTTGTCTGCTCATCCCGAAGTCTTCCAGCACCGCTTCATTGAAGGAAGGAAGATCCCGCGCCATTTGCCGGCGTATGCGCCAGCGACGAGACCAAAGCGCCACCAGTGCAAACAGTCCGGAGCGTCGAGAACCCGCCCCAAACAGGGCAAGAAGCTCGTCATTCGAATAGCGCCTGTAAGAACCATTGATCTTGGGTGACATGATCACTCTCCTTGGGTGAGTACCCGCCTATACAGTGAAATACCGTTGGAAAAAATCGAATAAATTGAGTAAACAATGTGAGAAAAACTCACACACTTCAGGTTTACACCATGGAAAAGCTGCCGCCTCTCACCGCGCTAGCCGCCTTCGACGCCTTTCACCGCAGCGGCTCGGTCGCGGGTGCCGCCCGCCTGCTTGGCCGCACCCATGGCGCCGTCAGCAAACAGCTTCACCAGCTGCAGGACACCGCCGGCGTCACATTGTTCAGGAAAAACGGTCTCCATCTGGAGCTGACGCGCCCCGGCCTCAAATTTGCGCAATCGGTGACCCGCAACATGGACGACTTGCGGCGAGCCTATACGGAACTGCGTGGCCCCACCGACGATAAATCGGTGAAGCTTGCCATCAGCTCCACATTCGCCAAGCAATGGGCGATCCCGACAATTGCCCGCTTCAATAATGATCACCCGGAAATCGAAGTCATGATCCGTATTGTCGGGCCTCAAGGATCGCGCTCGCTCGAGGATTCCGTCGATCTGGTTCTTTCCTGGGATCGCTTGCTCAGCTCGGACATCGAACATCCCGACGCCAGATCGCTGGGCGATGTGCACATGGGGGTGGTTCTGTCAGCCGATTACCCGCATCGCGCAGAAAAGACCGAATTGCGTTTGCAAACCATCATCCACCGCCGGGGCAATGAAGCCGCTTGGCCCAAATGGTCGCATCTGACCGGCATCAGGATCGCTTACGACCGGGAGATCACCTTCGACCTCCTGCCTCTTGTTTTCGAAGCCGCAGAAAGAGGCATGGGTGCGGCGATCGCGCCAAAATTCCTCATCGAAAACGAACTGAAAACGGGCCGTTTGATCGCACCCTATAATTTTCATGTCTTCAAGGACGGACTGATCGTGCGCCCCTCAAGCGAACGCCCGAGACTGGGCGCGCATGCGAAAATATTCTTCGATTGGCTGGTGGAAAACGCACAACTCAGCGCCGACGGCTTTATTGACGCCAAAGCAGACTCGATGCCGGTGGCACCAAGCCTGCTCTGGTAACGCCGGCCACCGGCGCATCACCGGAATACAGGCGAAAGATCCACGTCATATTCACTCGAGACGATCCGGCCATCGCGAATGAGTTCAGCACCCAGCCGCCCGATTTCATCTGAACTTTTTGCTGAAGCGCCGGCACCGGCGGTCATAACCGCGATATGCGGCGACGCCGTCCAGCCAATCATCGGAAACCCATTGGCGGAAAAGGAGGTCACGCAAGGTTTTGCGAATATCGAAGCCGCACGCAAATCACGCACAAGCGCCCGCATTCGGCCAACCAGGTGATCCACGACAGCACCGCTGGGACCTGTGCGGAACCATTCCGCAACAGCCTTTCCATCGGCGAGCGGAATATCCTCCGGGTCACCGCCGATCTTGAGGTAGGTCTTGCCGTCGGGATAACGGATCGGCGGCAGCATGTAGGTGTTTTCATGCTCTTCCAACGCCTTGTTGATCATGGAGGGCATTCCCGCAAGCCGCTCAGTTTCCGCCTCGCCAAGCTCGAAGAAAACAACGGTCCTTGCATAAACCGTCATATCAAGAGGCTGCGGCAACAGACCTTTCATGATGGAAAACCCGCCGGTCGCCACCAGCACCTTGTCGGCGGTCAGCGTCTCGCCGTCCGCCAAGTCCACGACCGCCCGGCCAGCCTGTTCGCGAACAGCAACAGCAACGGCTGGTATGATGTCCGCCCCTGCCTTCTGGGCAAGCACATTTTGCGCCTTCACCAGATTGCGCGGGCTGATGTAACCCGCAGCCTTCGGCTCAAAGATCGCCGCCGTATCCTCAGGCAGCGAAAAATAGGGAAAACGGTCGGCAAGCATGTCATCGCCGCCAACGGCGACATCAAGGCCAAGTTTGCTGGCAACGGCTTCGGCATTCTCGATGTAATAGGCACCCTCGCCATGCGCCGGACCTGTCAGCAACGCGCCCTTTTCCTGGTAGAAAGAAACACCGGAGCGCGCTTCAATGTCGCGGTAACGAGCAATGGATCGCCCCGCAAGCCGCGCCCAAAGGGGGTCCGGATCAATCGACCGGGTAATGCGCCCTTCGTCATAGTGACTTGCGAACACGCCATCGTGTTTTGCCCAGTCGCCCTGTGGTTCATCAGGTCCAACCAGCGCAACGCCGTCCGTGTTCTCTGCAAGATATTTTCCGGCTGCGGACCCCATGAGCCCGCGGCCGATAACGATAAATCGGAAATGCCGCACCATGACTGAAACCTGTTTTTTCAAAATGTTTTCAGCCTATTGATACGGCCATTTGAATCGCCCTTTCAAGCCCTTGAATCTTTTTCTCAAGGGCTGAAGGAACAATTCAATCCATTATGGCTTTTACCTTCTGACAATAGGCAGCCGAGACGGGGTTCATCCGCCGTGCACCATGTCCGGCATTGTATTTCAAAATGGTATTGCAGGTCTCGCCGCCCCCGAGTTCCTGCGCCATTGCGAGGTACTTCATGCCAAACTGGATGTTGGTTTCAGGATCATAAAGACCTTTGGAAGAACCGGAATATCCGATTGCACGAGCGGTGGCCGGCTTGATCTGCATCAGACCGATTTCCCCTGCTCTGCCGCGCGCCTTCGGATTGAAGTTGCTTTCCACCTTGACGACGGCATGTGCGAGGCTCTCCGGAACGCCATATTTCTTCGCATATGTCTTGATGAGCTTGGAATAGGGGCTGGTCAGCGACTTGCCGTCTTCAGCAATATCCCCTGCACCCTTTGTGCTAAGAAGGGAAACCAATGTCACCTTCGGCTCTTCATCGTCACTTCTGCTTCCGGCAAAAGCGGTCCCGTTTGCGGCGATGTTCATAGCCATGAACACGGCAGCCGCAGCGTAAAATCTGCATTTCATATTTTGGTTCTAACTCCGTTTCAGGGACGCTGGAAAACCCTCCGCGAACACGCTTTTCAAGCGCGCCCAATGGCTCCGCGTTTGCGCCCCAGGACATAAGTTGATTGGAATGTCCGAGCCTTTGCCCAGCAGCTATCCAACCGCTCGCCCTCCCTTAAACCGGTCTAAATAGGCCTCAGTTGGGTAAAAATAAGGCACGCAGATGAAATTAAGTTAATCAATCGTTACGCTTTACGCGACGCTTACCCGATCGCGGGCAGCGCCTTCAACAGCCTGTGCAGCGTGTCGATTGTCGAAGCGTCGGCCACGCCATCCACTTTTTCGGGCCGGAAATGCCGTTGGAAGGCTTCCACCACGCCTTCGGTTCTCTCACAGAATTCACCGGATACGGGAACACCGTATCCGTAAAGCGCCAGCATGGACTGGATCGCCTCGACCGGTGGTCCTGCCTCCCCCTTCTGGAAAAAGCGTCCGCCCCCCAAAGGGGTTGGCCTGACGTAATGCCCGACGCCGTTCTCCGCGAGCAGTCCCCAAGGGAAGTTCTCGCCGGGATCAATCTTCCGGCGCGGCGCAATGTCGGAATGGCCAAGAACCCGCTCCGGCGGTATAGCCCAACGCTTGGCAATATCCTGGCAAAGCTTGATCACCGAATTGATCTGCACGTCGGGAAAAGGCGGCAAACCGCCCGGATGTCCAGGATTGACGATTTCAATCCCGATGGAGGCCGAGTTGATATCGCTATCCCCCTTCCAGAAACCGGCACCTGCGTGCCAGGCACGCCGTGCTTCCGGTACCATCTGGATCACGCGCCCGTCTTCGTAAACGAAATAATGGCTGGATACTTCGCTCACCGGGTTTCGCAGCCATTCCAGAGCGCCATGCGCATCAGGCATGCCGGTATAGTGGAGAAGAATAATGTCCGGTCGCCGCCCGCCTTTTCGCTCGCCATGATTAGGCGACGGGATCACCCGCGCTCCGGCGTAATCCGACGGTATATCACTCATGCAGCCCGCAATTCCCTCTGGATCGTGGACCAGGCATTGTTCAACATTGACATGCGTTCGTTCGCTATGCCGTGGAATTCGGCAGGCACACCACGAGCAATCAGCTTGTCGGGATGGTGTTCGGCCACCAGTTCCCGATAGCGCTTGCGAATATCGGCCAGCGGCATGCCTTCATGCACGCCGAGAACCTTGTAAGGATCCAGGCCATGCACATGCACATGACGCGCGAGAATGCGCTCGAAATGCGTTTCACTGATATGAAATATTTCGGCAATGCGGCGAAGGAAGCTCAGTTCGTTTTCATGCACCAGCCCATCGGCCTTGGCGATATGAAAGAGACCGTCGAGAATATCTTCCAGGATCGGGCAATTGTCCTTGCAGGTGCCGCAAAGCGCAGCCATCTTTTCCGCATAGGCCTCATAACCGGCCACATCCTGACGGGCTAGATTGTAGAGCCGCGCCACATTCTTGAATTCGGATTCCGGTATGTCGAAAATATCGCGGAAAGCGTTGACCTCGTTCTCCGTCACAACGCCGTCAGCCTTTGCCATCTTTGCAGAGAGCGCGATCATCGCAACAGAAAAAGCCACCTTTCGGCGCGTATCCGGATCGCCTTCAAACACGGTGCGCACGCTCTCGACCAGACCCGCAAGCGCATTCGACGCTGCGTCTGTCACCGCACCGGCAACCCTGTCGAGAAAGGCTAGCGCCTGTTCACATGCAAAATCAATAATCATACAAAAACCTTGATCACCTAATGAAATCCAATGCAAGTCAGTTTCGTTGAATGATCAGTTCAACAAAATGTGTGTAAACGCCACACGCGGCGTCATTGTGACGCGCCAAGCGCTTGAATCGATTAATATCGGGAAATCCCGCAAAAGCCCGGCATGTCAGTAAAATTTCACTTTACAAACGCGTGTTCACCCTCCAACCCTCCGGCAAAATTCTATTCCGAGTGGAGGTCTGGATGTCCAAACATAAAGTCGCAATGCTCACTGCCGGAGGTCTTGCCCCCTGCCTTTCGTCTGCCGTCGGCGGTCTGATCGAGCGTTACACCGACATTGCACCCGAATATGAGCTGATTGCTTACCGGTCTGGCTACCACGGATTGCTCCTGGGTGACATCATTCCGATCACCCAGAATATGCGCGAAAACGCCTACCTGCTGCACCATCAGGGCGGCTCGCCGATCGGCAACAGCCGCGTCAAACTGACCAATGCTGCCGACTGCGAAAAGCGCGGTCTCGTCAAGCCCGGCGTCAATCCGCTTCAGGCTGCCGCAGAACGTTTGACCAAGGATGGCGTGAAAATCCTCCACACGATTGGCGGCGACGACACCAACACCACGGCGGCCGACCTCGCAGCTTATCTCGGTGCAAACGGCTACGACCTGACCGTGGTCGGCCTTCCCAAGACCGTCGATAACGACGTTTATCCGATCCGCCAGACATTGGGCGCATGGACGGCCGCCGAAGTCGGCGCAAAATTCTTCGACCACGTTTCCAACGAGCAGAGCGCAGCACCACGCACCCTCGTCGTCCATGAGGTCATGGGCCGCTCTTGCGGCTGGCTGACGGCAGCCACGGCGCGCGCCTACATTCAGCAGACCCGTCACAATGAATATGTCGAAGGTCTGATGATGAACACGGAACTCAAGAACATCGACGGCATCTATCTGCCCGAAATCGCCTTCGATCTTGACGCTGAAGCCGCGCGCCTGAAGGCGATCATGGACAAGACCGGCTTCGTGACGATCTTCGTTTCCGAAGGCGCATGCCTCGACGCCATCGTTGCAGAACGCGAAGCCTCCGGTGAAAAGGTCGCACGCGACGCCTTCGGCCACGTGAAGATCGACTCCATCAATGTCGGCAACTGGTTCTCCAAACAGTTTGGCGCCTTGATCGGGGCCGAACGCGCCATGGTCCAGAAGTCGGGTTACTACGCTCGCTCTGCTCCTTCCAATGCCGAAGACCGCCACCTGATCCACTCCATGGTCGATTCTGCCGTGCAGAGCGCACTCGACGGTGTCTCCGGCGTTATCGGCCATGATGAAGATCAGGGCGGAAAGCTTCGAACCATCGAGTTCCCGCGTATCAAGGGCGGCAAACCCTTCAACACGAAGCAGAAATGGTTCTCCGAGGTCATGGATTTCGTCGGTCAGGACTGGAAATCCATCCATAGATAATCGGATTGACAGGATACGGGTTTCGGTGGCTTTGTAGGCTCAGTTGAAAGGATACTGCAATGTCGCTCGAAACCTGGATCGCATTCACCGGCGCAACAATGGTCATTCTGGCCATTCCGGGACCAACCATCCTGCTGGTCATCTCCTATGCACTCGGCTATGGCCGCAAAACGGCCGTGACAACGGCTGCCGGTGTTGCGATGGGCGATTTCGTGGCGATGACGGCCTCTATGCTCGGCCTTGGCGCATTGCTTGCAACCTCCGCCGACCTGTTTACCGTGCTTCGCTGGATCGGGGGCGCGTATCTCGTCTATCTCGGCATCAAGCTGTGGCGCGCACCGGTTCAGACCGGGCCGATCAGTGACAACGACAATCTGCCTGAGCGCAAGCCGCACCGCATCATGGGCCATGCCTTTATCGTAACAGCGCTGAACCCGAAAAGCATCGTCTTCTTCGTGGCCTTTGTTCCCCAGTTCATTGATCACGCCAGCCCGTTCCTTCCGCAGATGATCGTGATGGAAGCAACCTTTGTCACCCTCGCCGCGCTCAATGCCATTGGCTATGCTTTGCTTGCAGACAAGGCGCGCCGCTTCATTCGCAAGGCTTCTGTCCAGCGCACGGTCAACCGCACTGGCGGCACATTGTTGATTTCCGCAGGAGCCGTCACCGCTGCCTATAGCCGCGCCGCTTGACTTGGCTGCTTGAACCAGTATTCAAAAGGCGACCGCAAATTTGCCTCATTCTACCTTCAACGGAGTGGACCCTCTCGGGACAGAGGAATCAGGCAAATCGAAAAATAGAAGGTGTTCAACATTGTTGATGGCCCAGTTGAACAAAGTCGGCGTTGCCGCGCTCTCCATAAGCTGTGGACTTGCACTGTCCGCATGCACGTCGACTGAACTTGCATCGCTCGATAAAAACGGAACCGGCGCGGCCAAGACGGCAGAAGCTGCAGAAGTCGATCTCAGCACCGGTCAGCCGCTTCCAGCGAGCGAGCAGAAAGTCGCAGAGGCAACCGATGTTGCGGCCACCGCGCCGGCGGCGGCGACATCACCAGCGGATGTTTCGGCCTCCTCGTCCGTTACGGCATTCACCACCACAGGTGCCGTCAACCCTGCCCTCAGTGCTGCGACTGCAGCGGCAACGGATGCCTCCGCCACAACGCAGCTGACGTCGACCGCCGACCCGAATACCGTGGAAAGCACACCCCTTGCGCTTGTGGACCCGTCCAACATCAAGGACATGACGGCATTTTTCCCGCCGGCTCCCGGAAAGCGCTTTGCTGCCGTGACGATTAAGACGCGTAGCGAAACACCCCCACCTGAAATCGAAGCGCTCATCAAAAAATATTCGCGCATTTACGGCGTGCCGGAAGACCTCGTGCACCACGTCGCGCACCGCGAAAGCACGTACAATCCCGCCGCCCTCCACAAGGGCAATTACGGCCTGATGCAAATTCGCTATAACACTGCAAAGGGTCTTGGTTACCAGGGAAAACCATCCGGTCTTCTGGATGCGGAAACAAACCTCAAATACGCGGTCAAATATCTCCACAATGCGTGGATCGTGGCGGACAAGGACAAGAAAGCCGCAGACTGGCTCTATCGCACCGGCTACTATTATCAGGCCAAGAGCAAGGGCAAGCTTGGGGAACTGGAGCTGCTCAACAGCGACGGCCTGCACTGATCTGTCGTTGCAGGGTACGCATTTTGCCGGTTCTCACGGACAGGACGCAAATATGACCGGCGGCCTCAGGCCGCTGCAATATCTCCCTCACCGACAGAACGTGCAATCAGCTCGCCAACCTTGTTGGCGGAAATCGGCCTTGAAAACAGATATCCCTGCACCTCGCAGGCCCCGCGAATGCTGACGAATTCCATCTGCCGCTCGTCTTCAATACCCTCAATCGCAGTTGAGACCTTCATGGTCGCACCGAAGCGCATCATCACATCCATCAATTCGGAACTGCCCGCGTCATCAGAAAGCATGGCAGCAGCGAAGGAGCGGTCAAGCTTGAGCTGATCGAGCTGGAAGCGGCGCATGTTGTTGACGGAGGAAAATCCTGCCCCAAAATCGTCGAGCACGATCCGTACGCCGATCATACGAAGCTCTTCCAGGCACGCCTTGATCTCGTCAAGCTCCAGCGCAAACACCGATTCGGCAATTTCCAACGTCAAACGCCCCGGCGCCAGATTGTAGTATTGCAGGCATTCCTGCACCATCTCGGGGAATTGCGGGTCTTTGAACTGCACGCCCGATATGTTTACGGAAACACCCAGCGGCGATGGCCACTTCACCGCCTCGCGGCAGGCAAGCTGCAAGATGCGAAGTCCGAGCGGAATGATCAGTCCAGTGCGCTCGGCAACCTCTATGAAGTCCTTGGGCATCAAACACCCATCCGTGGGGTGCCGCCAGCGCGCCAGCGCCTCAAATGAACGCACTGCACGCGTCTCGACGCCGACAATCGGTTGAAACTCCAGATAGATCTGGTTTGTCTCAATTGCCTGTACGAGTTCGCGCTCAAGCCGCGCGCGCTTCAAGGCTTCCTCGGCCATCTCCGGTTCGTAGAACACATGCGCGCTTCCGGCGATCTCCTTGGCCTTATAGAGCGCCAGATCGGCGCTCTTCAAGACGGTGGAAAAGGATGTCTGCGGTGTTGCATAGGAGACGCCAATGCTGACACCGCTTCGCACAGGTCCCGCCTCAAGAATGAAGGGAGCAGCAAACATAGCCTTGATCTGGCTGCACAAGTCTTCAACATCATCATTGCCGGAGACACGCGAAATCAGAAACACGAACTCGTCGCCGCCAAGCCGGTAAACACGAACGCCGCGGGTTTTCAGACGCAAGAACTGGCTTGCAATCTCCACCAGCAAGGCATCGCCGACATCGTGTCCAAGCGTGTCGTTGACCAATTTGAAACGATCGAGATCAAGCAGCAGCAACGCTGGTGACGCGCCACCTTTGAGAAGCCGTTTTCCATCGTCCTCGAGCGCCGCGCGATTTCCAAGTCCCGTCAACGCATCATGCGTTGCGGCATAGCGCAAGCGCTTCTCTTCTTCCCGGCGCGCCTTTTCGGCAGCCATGCGCAGTGTACGCCCCCTGCCAAACTGCAGGGCCACCAGGCCGGACCAGACGGGCATGGCAGCAAGCGTAAATTGCGACGGAGAGGAAAGCGCCCAGCTTAGGAAATCAAGGTTTCCGCCTTTTGCCAAATCAAGCGAATAAAACGATAGTGGGAGCAAAGCTCCGGCTGCCGAACCGGCGATTGCATAGCGCCGCTTAATGTCCGACAGAAACACACTTAACATCATGTTAACGGCTCCTTGTAGATAGGCAGACTTTAGAGCCTGGACTCTTAAAATCTTGTTATCGGATATCGGGCTCAACAGCCCAGCCGTCATCAATCTGTAGCGAAACGGGACTAGAGAGCGCCAATTGATTTGCCGCATGGGTGAGTCCATCGATTGCGAAAGAAAGGCATTTTGCATGACCGGAATGGCGCCAATTACCGGGTATCTAAAGAACAATCAGCTCAAATCCGCCTTTGTCCGCCACCGCGCATTGAGCAAGGAAGGCTTTTCCGAGCGGCTATTCGGCCTGTTGTTTTCCGGTCTGGTTTATCCACAGATTTGGGAAGATCCCGACGTTGATCTCGCTGCCATGGAAATGGAACCGGGTCAGACCATAGCGACCATCGGTTCCGGCGGCTGCAACATGCTGGCCTACCTGACTGCAGAACCCAGCCAGATTGATGTTGTCGATCTCAACCATCACCATATCGCGCTCAACAGGCTGAAGCTCGCCGCTTTCAAACACCTGCCGTCGCACGCCGATGTGCTGCGCATGTTTGCACTCACCGGCGTGAAGACCAACAGCCGCAGCTTTGACACCTTCATTGCTCCCTTTCTCGACGCCGATACCCTCAAATACTGGAACGGCAGAGACGCGCGTGGCCGCCGCCGCATCACCATTTTCGATCGCGATATCTACAAAACCGGCCTGCTTGGCCGCTTCATCGGCGCCGGCCACCTTGCGGCGAAACTGAAGGGCCGAAACCTGCAGCGTTTGACCACCGCCCGCAGTCTGCACGAGCAGCGCGAGATTTTCGAAAGCGACATCGCACCGCTTTTCGACACAAAGTTCATCCGATGGGTAACCGCTCAGAAAAGTTCGCTCTTCGGGCTTGGAATTCCCCCGCAACAATATGTCGAGTTGGCCGAAGGCGCATCCGATGGCCACATCGCCTCGGTGCTGCGCGAACGCTTGAAGAAACTGGCTTGCGATTTCCCGATCTCGGAAAACTATTTCGCATGGCAGGCCTTCTCCCGTCGCTATCCCACTTTGGGCGAAGGCGCACCACCGACCTATCTCAAGGCCGAAAATTACCCGAAGATCTGTGCAAATACGGATCGCGTAAAGGTCCATCACCGCAACATGACGGAAATGCTCGGCTTGAAGGCAGCACAAAGCGTTGACCGCTTCGTTCTGCTGGACGCACAAGACTGGATGACGCCGGCGCAGGTGGATGCCTTGTGGACCGAAATCTGCCGTACGGCGCGGCCTGATGCCCGTGTGATTTTCCGCACAGCCGGTGCACGAAGCCCCTTGCCCGTCAAGCTTTCAAGTCCGTTGCTCGAGCAGTGGGACTACCTCGAGGAACGCTCCGCCGAACTGCACAAGCTGGACCGCTCTGCCATCTATGGCGGCTTTCACATTTACCGGAAACGGGCATGACATTCATCGAAAGCAGCACAAGCCATGCCAAACGCATGGACCGCATGTATCGCGTGCAGCGTCACATCTATGATCTGACGCGCAAATACTATCTGTTGGCCCGCGACAGAACGATCCGCGAAATGCACGCAAAGCCGGGCGACCGGGTGCTGGAATTGGGCTGCGGGACCGGTCGCAATCTGAAGCTGATCGCCAAGACCTATCCGCAGCTTGATCTCGCGGGTCTCGATATTTCCGAGGAAATGCTCATCTCTGCCCGCCGCACCTTGGCACGTGGCAAAATCGATGCAACGCTGGTCGCGGGCGATGCCACACGTTTCGAACCCAGCGACTTCGGAAAGGCAGACTTCGACCACATACTGCTCTCCTACGCGCTCTCCATGATCCCGCAATGGGAGCAGACAATCGTGAGCGCCACACAAGCGCTCGCACCGGGTGGCACGCTGCACATCGTCGATTTCGGCCAACAGGAAAAACTGCCGCACATCTTCTCGCGCGCACTCTTTGCCTGGTTGAGAGCTTTTCATGTGATCCCAAGAGCAACCCTCAGGGAAGCCTCGGAGCAGGCAGCGCAAACGATCGGCGGCACGTGTCGCTTCAAAGCCCTTTACGGCGGTTATGCCTGGCAGATCGAAATCAGGCGTCCCGCAGACGCCTGAGCTTCATTCGTCGGAATGTTCGGTCGTCAGCGGCTTCTCACCCATCCGATTCCACGCATCGAGACCTGCAATCTTGTAGGCTTCGGCAAGTGTGGGATAGTTGAACGTGTTCTCGACAAAATAATCGACCGTTCCCTTGAGGTTCAAGACCGCCTGCCCGATGTGGATAAGCTCCGTCGCCCCTTCGCCGATAATATGCACGCCAAGCAAACGGCGGCTTTTTGTCGAGAAGATCATTTTCAACAGCCCGGTATTGAGTCCCATAATGTGACCGCGCGACGTTTCCCGAAAGCGCCCGACCCCGCATTCGTAGGGTATACCGCGCTGATTGACCTCTTCTTCCGTGAGACCACAGGTGGATATCTCCGGCACGGCATAAATGCCGTAGGGAAAATAGTTCGGCGGTTCACTGGCCGGTGCGCCGACAGCATAGCGGGCTGCAATGCGCCCCTGTTCCATGGACGTTGAGGCAAGGCTTGGAAAGCCGACAACGTCGCCTGCGGCGTAGATATTGGGAACCTCCGTCTGGAATGTTTCGGGATCAACCTCCAGCCGTCCCCGCGAATCCGCCTTTAGGCCTGCCGCCTCGATATTCAGCGTATCGACCGCCCCGGTGCGCCCCGCAGTATAAAGCACCATCTCCGACTGGATGACGCGTCCATTGGACAGCGTCACCTGACAGCGACGCGTGGCCGGATCGCACGCAACCGCCTCCGCCTTGTGACCGAGCAGGATCTTCATGTTGCGATCACGCATTTCGTAGATAAAGTCCTCGACAATTTCCTTGTCGATGAAACCCAATATCTCGTCACGCGGCTCAACCAGCGTCACGGGAATATCGAGCGCACTGAAAATCGTCGCATACTCAACGCCGATAACCCCGGCACCGATCACGGTTAGCGAACGCGGCAGATGCTCGATTTCGAGAATATCATCGCTGTCATGCACCAGCTTGCCGTCGAAGGGAATGTGGTCGGGGCGATGCGGTCTGGTGCCGATGGCCAGCAGGATGGCCTTTCCCGTGACCAATGATTTCTCGCCATCGTCCTTCTCGATTTCCAACGTATGGGCATCGACGAAACGCGCATGCGCACGGATGTGCTGAACATGGTTTCGCGCGAACTGATGTTCGAGAACCTCGACCTCATGATCAAGCGTAATCAGAAGCCTGCGCCTCAGGTCACCGGCGGTAATGTCCTGTTTCACACGGTAGGAGCGACCATAAAAGCCGCGCTCGCGCCAGCCCGAAAGGTTCAGCGCCGTTTCACGCAATGTCTTCGAAGGGATGGTTCCGGTGTGGACAGACACGCCCCCCACCCGTTTGCCCTTTTCCACAACGAGAACGTTTTTTCCCAGTTTGGCGGCTTGAATGGCGCCGCGTCGCCCCGCCGGGCCGCTTCCCACGACGATCAGATCGTATTCGCCCAATGTAGTTCCCCCATTTCAGGCTGAAGTGGTTCAAAGGAATTGATGCACTGCAATATAGCCGTTGCGATGTCCGAATGGTCAAGCATGCAACTGCGCTTTCGATACATATTGAATCAAATTCGTAGCAAATTGTCCTAACACATTCTTAACGTTGGTATGTTGAAATGGCCGGACGACCGAATAGGCACGATTTACAAATGGCCTATTCCCGTTAAATATATGTTCTGCGTTAGGGATCCAGGTCATTATGCGCCAGCTCTTATTGGCAACGCTACCTCTTTTTGCGCTCCTCGCGGGATGCGCAGGCAATGATTACGATTTGATGGAAACAGCGTCCATCAAGTCGCGCTTTCACGACACCGACCCGATTGATTTCGGCTATGACACGCCCCACAAGCGCGAGGTCCATGGAATCGACGTTTCAAAATGGAACGGCGATATCGACTGGCGCCAGGTGAAGCGTTCGGGTGTGGCCTTTGCTTTCATCAAGGCGACGGAAGGCAAGGACGTTCTCGATCCCCGCTTCGGCGAGTATTGGCGTGGCGCACAACGGGCTGGTCTTGCGCATGCTCCCTACCATTTCTACTATTTCTGCTCGTCGCCGGACGATCAGGCAGACTGGTTCATTCGCAACGTGCCGAGAGAATCCATGACCCTGCCTCCGGTGCTTGATGTTGAGTGGAATCACGCGTCCAAGACATGCAAATTTAAGCCGTCTCCCGATCAGGCACGATCGGTGATCAAACGCTTCATGGACCGGATTGAGGCCTATTACGGCAAACGCCCGATCATCTACACCTCAGTCGATTTCCATCAGGACAATCTTGTCGGCCACTTTGAGGACTATCACTTCTGGGTTCGCTCGGTTGCCGCCCCGCCCTCAAAGACCTATGACACCCGCCGCTGGGCCTTCTGGCAATATACCAGCACCGGCCGGGTTCCCGGCATCGGCAGTGACACGGATATCAACGTTTTCGCCGGCACACGCGACAATTGGAACAACTGGGTTGCTGCGGCAAACTGAGTGCTCAACTGCGCGAACATAGCCGGACATTATCGGGGATCTTTGGGGCAGCCTTCGAATGATGGCTGCCCCTTCAATTTTAAACACCAGCCTCGTATAAAACAGTCCAGCACGAATGAATGCCGTAAATCCGCCCGAAAAAGCGGCTCGATAGCGTCAAACCAATCCCCGGGAGTGAATGTTCATGTCTTCAAGAAATCTGTCCGCCTGGCTTTTCGGCCTCGTCCTGTCCGCATCGTTTCCGGCACTGGCAGCCGCCCAGGCGCAGTGCGACGGCGATTTCGCGAGTTTTTTGAAAGGTGTTGAGCAGGAAGCCATTGCCAACGGCGTGTCGCCACAGGCTGCCGCGGGCGCGTTGAAGGGCGCATCGATCGATCGCAAGGTGCTCAGCCGTGACCGCGCACAGGGCGTGTTCAAACAGACCTTCCTCGATTTTTCCAGCCGAGTCGTCAGCCAGGCACGCCTCACCATCGGCGAACGGAAGATGAAGGAATATGCCGACACATTTGCCCGCGCCGAAGCTGAATTTGGTGTTCCGGCCCCCGTCATCACCGCTTTCTGGGCGCTGGAAACGGATTTCGGCGCAGTCCAGGGCGATTTCAACACGCGCAACGCGCTCGCAACCCTCTCCCATGACTGCCGCAGACCTGAACTTTTCCGCCCGCAGCTCCTGGCGTTCCTGAAGCTCTATGAACTCGATGATGTGGAAACCACAACGACAGGTGCCTGGGCTGGCGAAATCGGACAGGTGCAAATGCTGCCGCGCGACATCTTGACCTACGGCACCGATGGCGATGGCGACGGACGCGTTCGCCTGAAAGAATCCGCCCCCGATGTCATCATGACCGCAGCCAAGTTCATTCAGAGCCTCGGTTTCCGCCGTGGCGAACCCTGGCTGCAGGAGGTCAAAATCCCGCAGAACCTGCCGTTTGAAAAGACCGGACTTGGCGGCACATTGACAGCAGGCGATTGGTTCCAGATGGGCGTGCAGCCGCGCAACGGCGACACCAAATTTTCCAATCTTCCAGCCGCACTTGTTCTGCCTCAGGGGCGCAAGGGACCGGCATTCCTCGCCTATCCCAATTTCAACGTCTATCTGGAATGGAACAAGTCGTTCATCTACACCACCTCCGCCGCATACTTCGCAACAAGGCTTGCCGGCGCAGACCGTTATGACAGCGGCAACCCTGAACCCGGTCTCAACGACAATCAGATGAAGGAGCTGCAGACCATCCTTCAGGCGCGCGGCCATGATGTCGGCGAGATTGACGGTATTCTCGGTTCCGGCACCCGCGCCGCCCTGCAAAAGGAACAGCAGCGCCTCGGCGTTCCGGCTGACGGTTGGGCAACACCGGCTATTCTACGGGCGCTCCGCTAGGCTTCTCTTCTGTTTTTGGCGCATCATGCCTCGCCGCTTTGGCGCTTTTACCAGCGCGGCGAAGATAGGCTGCCTTGCGCACGGCACGATAGCGCACGTTCACACTGTGCTTGACCTTGAAAAGGGCCGCTCCCCCGCGCTGCATATCCTGCAGCTCTTCGGCATAGGCCTCAGACAGCGCCTCACGGTAATTTTCCAGCCCCTTCGCAGCAATGCCTTCCAGCCGGTGCATGATGCTGACCCACAAGGGCGACATCAGAAGCGAAACCGCAGTGACCGCAATCGATAGACGGTAGAGATCGCCGCCGAGCACGCCCGACGCAAAACCGGCGGATGCGAGAACGAATGAAAACTCACCGATCTGCGCCATGGAAAGCCCGGCAATCAGCGCCGTCTCAGGCTTTGCGCCCGTGCGCCTGAGCAGGAAAATGTTCAGGATAGACTTGGCCGCCACAACGATGATCGAGGCCGCCAAGACCTGCCAGATATGCGCCCAGATGAAATCCAGATCGATCAGGAGCCCGATGGAAAGGAAGAAAACCACCAGCAGAATGCTCTGGATCGGTTCGATGACGGGAATGACCCGTGAACGCAGGGTCGAATTGCCGATCACGATGCCCGCCAGAAACGCACCATAAACCGGCGAAAGCCCCATGAGACCGGAAATGGATGCGGCGGCGAAGCAGACAGCCAGCGATCCAAGGGCCAGAAGCTCGATCTTCTCGGAAATCTCATTGGCATAGGGGACACGTATCTTGCTGTGCCGGCCGAACCACCAGAGCAAACCACCCAGCAAACCGACCGCCACGGCCATGCGCAGAATGACGGCACCATAATCGGTACTGTCGCCGGACATGCTCGACACGAAAATCAGCATCGGCACAACGGCGATATCCTGCGCAATCAGAACGCCGATGGCCACCCTGCCCGGCTCTCCGCGCAGCACCTTCATATCCTCCAGCATTTTCATGGCCACGACCGTGGAGGAAAGCGCGATGATGAAGCCCATGATGACGGCTTCACTCAGGCTGGCTCCGGTGACGAGAACGATGAGAAGGCCCGCCACCATGGCAGCGCCAATCTGCCCGCCGGTCACCAGAAGCGCCTGGCGAAGCGTCAGCACAAACGCCTTGATCGACAGTTCCATGCCGATGAAAAACAGAAGAACGACGACCCCCATCTCGGCCAAAAGCGAAACATTGGAAGAATTGGCAATCAGCCCCGCTCCGGTCGGCCCCAGCGCCACACCAGCCAGAATGAAACCCACAAGCGGCGGCTGCCGCAACCGCATGAAGCCGAGACCCAGCAAAGCCGCAACGGCAATCACCGCTGCAATCGAGATCAATTCGCCGGTATGGGCCGACGCGCCTTCCACTGTGGCGCTTACCGCTGCAACGTTGCTCAGCCTTCCTCTCCTTTATTGTTTCTCTTCGGTGCGCGCTTTTGTTGTTTCTGTTCGGTGCGCGTCAGGTCCACCGTAAGCTTAACCGGCGACGCCGATCACGCAAGGTGCCGATTTTCGGTTGCGTGCGGCGCACAACGATTTTCAACCCAAAAGCGACGCAAAACCGCGTAAAGCGTATGATTTTCAAAATCTTAACACTGTTTCAAAATGGCACATTGGCCAAAATACGGCCAGGCGTTGGAAATTTTTTTCACCTCTCCGTATCACTGAGAGAAAGCGGAGAAATTTCATACCCTTGAGTCCGCGCACAATGTTCTCGGTTTGCGCTTTCTTCTGCGGCGCAGCAAAAGATTTGCTTTGAAGACGCCGATTTCCAGCATATCATCACACCTGTTAACGCGAAGGAGGTCGATATGGGACTTACGCAATCGCTCAATGTCCTTGTAATCGGTGCAGCGTTTCTATTCGTAGCAACGATGCTGTTCATCTGAGGCCCACCTCAGAAAGTGCGTGAACAATGTCCGAATTGGCTCCGGACTTGAAATAATACCAGTCACAGTTTGAAAACAGGGAACGCATGGCTTGCCGAACCATGCGTTCCCTTTTTTATCTGCCGCTATTGAAGCCTGTTCGGAATTCGCTCGGGCCGCATCAGGCCTTATGCCGCAACATCCGTGCGCCTGAAGCCGGAACGCCTCAGCACTTCCGAAACCAGCGCCGAACGGTTCATCGTGTAGAAGTGAAACTCGGTCACGCCCCGCCGGATCAAATCCTGCACCTGCTCTGCAGCCAGGGCAGCGGCGGCGACAAAGCGGCGCTCGGAATCATCATCAATCGTACCCAGCCGCGCAACCACGAAATCGGGAACGGAGGCTCCCGCCATACCCGCAAACTTGCGCACCTGCGCCAGATTGTGAACCGGAAGAATACCCGGCACGATGGGAATATCGATCCCAGCTGCCCGCACGCGCTCCAGATATCGCTCGTAGTGGTCGTTATCGAAGAAAAACTGCGTCAGCGCCCGCGTCGCGCCATTATCCACCTTGCGTTTGAGCATATCGATATCGGCGTCCACATCGGCGCTCTCGGGATGTTTTTCCGGATAGGCGGAAACGCTGATTTCATAATCACCAAGACGTTTCAGCCCGGCAACAAGCTCTGCACCGTTGGCGTAGCCGTTGGGATGCGGAACATAGGCCGTGCCGATCCCGCCGGCCGGGTCGCCTCTCAGCGCCACGAAATGTTTGACGCCCGCAGCCGCAAATTCGGCCACAACCGCATCCACCTCCTCGCACGCCGCACCAACGCATGTCAGGTGCGCCGCAGGCGTCAACGTCGTCTGGCTTGCGATGCGCGAGACAGCGCAGAGCGTCGGAGCCTTGGTGGACCCGCCGGCCCCATAGGTGACGGACACGAAGCTTGGTGCCCAGCCTGCCAGATCGTCAACCGCTTCCCAAAGCTGGCTTTCCATCTCCGGTGTCTTGGGCGGGAAAAATTCGAAGCTCAGCGTCAGACCGGATGTATCCGCATTGGCTTTGATGATGCCGCTCATAGGGATGTCCTCTCTCTTATGTTTTGGTCAGGCAATGAGAAGGCGCGGATCGCGCGCAAGCCAGATCGTCACGGTCAACGCATCCGTACGACCATCACCGGGCTCGAGGTCAACAATCTTTTCGGTCTCGAGACCCGCCTTCTTCAGCCAGCCGCTGATCACCTCATGCGAAAAACCAAGGCGCATATGTGCATGTTTTTCCTGCAGATATTCCAGCGCATGCGGCGCAAAATCGATGATCACCAGACGCCCGCCGGGCCGCAAGACGCGGGCCGCCTCTGCAATCGCCGCCTGCGGTTCATTCAGAAAGTGCAGAACCTGATGAATGGTGATGAGATCGAAATCCTGCCCGTCCAGCGGCAGGTTGAAGATATCGCCATGCCGCACGCTCGCCTTGCCGCTGCCGAGCTTGTCAAGATTGGTGCGCGCGACCGCCAACATGTCGCGGCTGGCATCAATGCCCACCGCCTTGCGGTATAGCCCGCTGAACAGCTGCAATATCCGCCCCGTTCCCGTGCCGAGATCAAGCATGGAATCAATCGGCTGCTCACCGATCAGTGTTGTCAGCGCCGCCTCGACCTTGGCCTCCGGCACATGCAAAGAGCGAATTTCGTCCCATTCTGCTGCGTTTTGCGCAAAATAGTCGCCTGCCCGCCTGGCCCGCGCCTCCTTGACAGCCTTCAGGCGCGTCTGGTCATGCGATAGCGTTGCATCATCAACAGCGACCGATTGCAAAATGGTCGATGCAAGCGCTGCCGCCTTCCCGTCTTGTCCCAGCCTGAAATAGGCCCATGCCCCTTCCTGATAACGCTCGATCAACTGCGCTTCGAGAAGCAACTTCAGATGCCGCGAAATACGGGGCTGTGATTGCCCGAGAATATCGGTAAGATCGGAAACCGTCAGATCGGCCCGCGAAAGCAGCACCAGAAGACGCAACCGCGTCGTCTCCCCCGCCGCCTTCAAAACCTCAACCAGCTCACTCAAACCCAGCATATACCGCGCCTCAAATCAAACACGAGATCAAGATATAAAGATATCTTTATGCGGTCAAGACTGTAATGCGATAGGACATAAAAAAGCCCGGACGTGCCGGGCTCTTTGTGGTTACCGTGTCAGCCGCTTATACGTCACCCGCTTCGGGTTGACCGCATCAGGCCCCAGACGTCTGATCTTGTCAGCTTCGTAGTCTTCGAAGTTGCCTTCGAACCATTCCACATGGCTATCGCCTTCGAAGGCGAGAATGTGGGTGGCTAGGCGGTCGAGGAACATCCGGTCGTGCGAGATGATAACAGCGCAACCGGCGAAGTTTTCGAGCGCGTCTTCCAGTGCCGCCAGTGTTTCGGTGTCGAGGTCGTTGGTCGGCTCGTCGAGCAGGATCACGTTGCCGCCGGCTTTCAGCATCTTGGCGAGATGCACGCGGTTGCGCTGACCGCCCGAAAGCGTTCCCACCTTCTGCTGCTGGTCGCCACCCTTGAAGTTGAAGGCGCCGCAATAGGCACGGCTGTTCACTTCATGCTTGCCGAGCTTGATGATGTCATTTCCGCCGGAGATTTCTTCCCACACGGTCTTGTTGCCGTCCAGCGCATCGCGGCTCTGGTCGACATAACCGAGGTGAACGGTCTCGCCGATGCGGATTTCGCCGCTATCGGGCTTTTCCTGCCCCGTGATCATCTTGAAGAGTGTCGATTTACCCGCACCGTTCGGACCGATAACGCCGACGATACCGCCGGGCGGCAGCTTGAAGGTCAGGTTGTCGATCAGCAGGCGATCGCCGTAACCCTTCGAGACGCCTTCGACGTCGATGACAACCTGGCCGAGCCGTTCGCCCGCCGGAATCACGATCTGTGCGTCACCCGGACGACGGTCGGCAGCAGCCTTGACCAGCTCGTCATAGGCCCGGATACGCGCTTTCGATTTGGTCTGGCGAGCCTGCGGGCTCTGGCCCATCCACTCCTTTTCACGGGCGAGCGCACGCTGGCGAGCCGCCTCTTCGCGACCCTCCTGCTGCATGCGCTTGGCCTTGGCATCGAGATAGGCGGTATAGTTGCCCTCGTAAGGAATCCCGCGGCCACGGTCGAGTTCGAGAATCCAGCCGGTTACATTGTCAAGGAAGTAACGGTCGTGGGTGATCATCAGCACGGAACCGGGATATTCGCGCAGATGCTTTTCAAGCCAGGCAATGGTTTCCGCATCCAGGTGGTTGGTCGGTTCGTCGAGCAGCAGCAGATCGGGCTGGCGCAGCAGGAGCTGGCAGAGCGCAACACGGCGCTTCTCACCACCGGAAAGATTATCAACCGCACTTTCGCCGGGCGGGCAGCGCAGCGCACCCATGGCCATTTCAACCTGGCTGTCGAGGTCCCACAGGTTCTGGCTGTCGATAATGTCCTGCAGCTTAGCACCCTCTTCCGCCGTTTCGTCGGAATAGTTCATCATCAATTCATTATAACGGTCGAGGATGGCCTTCTTGTCGGCAACCCCTTCCATGACGTTTTCGAAAACAGTCTTGGAACTGTCGAGCTGCGGCTCCTGCGGCAGATAGCCGAGGGTCGCACCTTCCGCCAGCCAGGCCTCGCCGGTAAACTCCTTGTCGAGCCCGGCCATGATGCGCAGCACGGTGGACTTACCGGCACCGTTTGGCCCGAGAATACCGATCTTCGCATCGGGATAGAATGACAGGTGGATGTTTTCGAGGATCTTCTTCGATCCGTAGGACTTGTTGAGTCCGGCCATATGGTAGATAAACTGGCGCGCCATTGAATTACTCTTCTCGTCGTGTTCGGAAATTGGCGCCTATGTAGGCGATTTATCGCAATCGGGCAATGCCACCGGCCCATCATCGCTGTTTGATTTCCGCCATGCATGGCAATTCGCCCTGGCTTCCAGGGCTTGGAGGACCGCGCGTTAAAAGCCGCGCACGATAGACGCGCGCTCACCGACAGCCCGATTGAGAACCGCGCCGAAACGGCCATAAAAGAGTGCACAGGAAATAATTGACATAATATCAGAAATGGGCATCAATCCCCCCACTTTTTGGGGGTTTTCTGATGTATATTGAAACAAATTTTCTGGAGAGCCCTACCGGCGCCAAGCTGGCTTGGCATCACGAAGCGGCACAAGGACAAGCCAGAGGCGTCATTATGCTGTCGCATGGCATGGCCGAACACTCCAAGCGCTACAAACCATTTGCCGAATTTCTGGCCGGTCGCGGCTATCACACCTATGGCTGGGACCACCGCGGACACGGCGAAACCACCGCCGCAGATGCAATCCGCGGACAATTCGCAGTCAAGAACGGCATGCAAAAGGTCATAGCCGACACAATCGCCATGCGCAATTTTGCCGCCACCAATCACCCCGGCTTGCCCATTATCCTATTCGGCCATTCCATGGGCGCTTATATCGCCTTCAACATGGCCATCGCCCACCCTGAGGATTTCGCGGGCGTTGCGGTCTGGAACAACGATTTTTCAAGCGCAAAAAACATGTTGCCGTTGAAAATCGTGCTGGCAATCACAGCGATGTTCAAAGGTTCGGACACGCCGGCAACTCTGGTCAACAAGCTGACATTCGATGCCTGGGGCGAAAAAATCCCTGGCCACAAGACACCCTTCGACTGGCTCTCCCATGACGATATGGAGGTCGCAGCCTATATCGAGGACCCACTATGCGGCTTTGCCTGTACGGTCAGCCTCTGGCGCGACCTTGCCGCGTTCATCGAAACCGGCGCGAAACCCGCCAACTGGTCACAAATCCCCAAAGATAAGCCCTTTCATCTGCTCGGCGGCGGACAGGACCCAGCCTCCAATTATGCTTTTGGCACCGACTGGCTCTGCGACAAACTGAAAGAGGCAGGGTTTACCAAGGTAACCGAAGTCATCTTCCCCGAGGCTCGGCACGAAACCCTCAATGACCTCGACCGGGACGCGGCAATGAAAGCCTTCGCCGATTGGGCCGATCAGGTAACCGCGCAGCCTTGAAGCCCTTGGCTGCATGAAGATCATGCAAAAAGATCATCGCCGCAACCACACGCAGGTGCCTTGCGCCGGTCTATGTTTGTGATACCCCTTGGTCATGCCCGATTAGACATAAGTCAAAAAGCGGCAGAAATTACCGTGCTATCTCTTCGGCAAGTGAAACCACACATTTGCCGAATGAAGGATATTGAACGTCATGACCATTGCAACAAACGGTAATTTGAAATCCGCGCCCCCGCTGAAGGGCATCCGCGTCATCGAGTTGGCACGCGTGCTTGCAGGCCCCTGGGCTGGCCAGATGCTGGCCGATATGGGAGCCGATGTCATCAAGATCGAACACCCCAACACCGGCGACGATACGCGCCAGTGGGGTCCTCCATTTGTGACCGACAAGAACGGCGAGGATCTGTCGGCTGCCTATTACCATTCGGCCAATCGCAACAAGCGCTCCATCGCCGTCGATATCAAATCCCCGCACGGACAGGAAATCATCCGTCGGCTGGTTGCCACTGCCGACGTGCTGATCGAAAATTTCAAGACCGGTGGTCTCGCCAAATATGGGCTGGATTATGAAAGCCTGCGCAAGGTCAATCCCCGCCTCGTCTATTGCTCCATCACCGGCTTCGGGCAGACCGGCCCCTATGCCGGCTTTGCCGGCTATGATTTTATCGTCCAGGGCATGTCCGGCTTCATGTCCGTTACTGGCGAACCGGGTGGCCAGCCCATGAAGGCAGGCATTGCAACAGCCGATCTTTTCACCGGCATATACGCCGTCACCGGCATTCAGGCCGCCCTCATTCACGCCATGCGCACCGGCCAGGGACAACATGTGGATCTCGCACTGTTGGACACACAGGTTGCCGTGCTGCAAAACCATCTGGCCAATTTCCTGGTCTCCGGCAAAAACCCGGTCCGCCTCGGCAATGCCAATCCCAATATCACGCCCTATGAAGTGTTCCCGGTGTCCGACGGCCACCTGATTCTGGCTGTCGGCAACGACGGGCAGTTTCACCGGCTCTGCGCCGTTCTCGGCATCCCTGAAGTGGCAGACGACCCGCGCTTCGTGCACAACGCATCGAGACTTCAAAATCGGGCGGAAATGAACGCGCTTCTGCAGGCTGAAACCTGCAAATGGAAAAAGCAGGACCTGCTGCATGCCTGCGAGGCGAACGCCGTTCCGGTGGGTCCCATCAACACGATCAGCGAAATGTTCGACGACCCGCAGGTCAAGGCCCGCGGCCTCAAAATCGAGCTTGAAGACAGCGAAGGCAACGTCATTCCCGGCGTGCGCAATCCCGTCATCCTGTCGGAGACACCGCTGCGCTATGAACGCCCAAGCCCACGCCATGGCGAACACACCGCCGAAATTCTGGCCGAGCTCGAGGCACTCGAACAACAGGACAAAAAGAAGGCATACGGAGGATAACATGCAGGCAGATCAACGTTATTTGCGGGTAAAATCGCCCGCAGACAGCCTTCGCTGAAGCAGCCAATTCATGATCGGTAAGTCCACATTCCCAGGTGCGACCATCTCCCCCATCTCGCTCGGCCTGGGGTTGATGGTGATCTCAACGTTGATTGCGCCAGGAATTGACGTCTTTTCCAAGCTGGCGACGGACACCACGTCGCCAGGCATGGTCACGCTTGCCCGCTTTCTGGTCCAGGGCGCATTCATGCTGCCCTTTTTCCTCTACAACGCGTCCTGGCGGCGTCTGTCGCTTGAGAACACGCTCTATCATGCGGTGCGCGCCGGCGTCATTGTCATTGCCATGATCTGCTTCGTCGCAACCCTTGCCGTCATGCAGATCGCAGACGCCATTGCCATTTTCTTTGTCGAGCCGATCATCCTGACGGTACTCGCGAGCATCTTCCTGAAAGAACCCATCGGCTGGCGCCGGTACACAGCCTGTGCCGTCGGTTTCATGGGTGCGATTATCGTCATCAGGCCAAGCTTCGCCGATGTGGGCTACATCGCCATCCTGCCGGTCTTCACCGCACTCGGCATCGCCATCTTCGCCCTCATCACACGCGTCATCTCCCAGCGTGAAGACCCCTGGTCCATGCAGTTTCAGATGGCGTTGTGGGGCGTTCTGTTCACCACCATCCTGCTGGCTGTCGGCAACGCCGCTGACATCGGCTTTCTGCTACCCTCAATGCCTTCTGGCAAAACACTCATCTGGCTGGCCGGCGTCGGCCTCACCTCATCGCTGTCCGGCATTTTCGCCGTCTACGCGTTCCGCGCCGCCCCTGCCTCCGTACTGGCGCCGATGCAATATATGGAAATCATTTCCGCCACGGCGCTCGGTTGGTGGGTGTTCGGCGGCTTTCCCGATGCCACCAAATGGGTCGGCATCTTCATCATCATCGGCTCGGGTCTTTACATCGTGTGGCGCGAACGCCGCGTCTCCGCCGATATCGTTTCCCAACAGGAAACGCTCAAACCGTGATGAAACAGGTTTGGCCGAAAAACGTTTACTCGAAATAGAAATCTGGAATGAAAGACATGAAAAAAACAGGCGGACAACTGATCGTTGAAGCGTTGGAAGCCAACGGTACAAAGCGCTTGAGCCTTGTTCCCGGTGAAAGCTTCCTCGCCGTTCTTGATGCACTTGCAGACAGCCCGATCGAACAGATCATCTGCCGGCAGGAAGGCGGTGCAGCCATGATGGCCGATTGCTGGGGGCGGCTGACCGGCGAGCCCGGCATCTGCTTTGTCACTCGCGGTCCTGGTGCGACCAACGCATCCGCCGGCCTGCACATCGCCATGCAGGATGCCATTCCCATGGTGCTTTTCATCGGTCAGGTGCAGCGTGATGCCCGCGAGCGCGAAGCCTTTCAGGAGATCGAATATCGCCGCGCCTTCACCGAAGTTGCCAAATGGGTGGCCGAAATCGATGACGCAAGACGCATCCCGGAAATGGTCACCCGCGCTTTTGCCGTCGCCACATCGGGACGTCCCGGCCCGGTCGTGCTTGCGCTTCCCGAAGACATGCTGCGCGATGAGGTGGAAACAGTGGAAGCCCGCCACTACACCCCTGTTCCGGCCTATCCCGGCGAAATGCAGATCAAGCACTTCGTCGCGGAACTGCAAAAGGCCGAACGCCCTCTCTTTATCCTGGGCGGCAGCCGGTGGAATGAGGCGTCCGTTCGCCAGTTTGAAACCTTTGCGGAAAAATGGGCGATCCCGGTCGGCTGCTCTTTCCGCCGGCAGATGCTGTTTGACCATCTGCACCCCTCTTATGCAGGCGATGTCGGCATCGGCATCAATCCCGCATTGGCCCAGGAGATCAAACAGGCTGACCTGATCGTGCTCTTGGGCGGGCGCTTCTCGGAAATGCCCTCCTCAAGCTATACGCTCATGGATGTGCCCTATCCGAGCCAAAAGCTCATCCACATCTATCCCGATCCAAACGAGCTTGGCCGCGTCTATCGACCCGATCTGGCGATCTGCGCAGCACCGTCGGATTTTGTTGCGGCGCTGGCCACTCATGTGCCTGATGCGCCACCTGCCTGGTCGGATCGCACCATTGCCATGCATGCGGCCTATCGCAACTGGTCGACACCACCCGCAAGCGGACCGGACGGCGTCCATATGGGCGCGATCATGGAGTGGATCGAGGCCAACCTGCCGGACGATGCGATCTACACAAACGGTGCCGGCAATTTCGCGACATGGCTGCACCGTTTCCATCGTTTCCGCAATTATGGAACGCAAGCTGCCCCCACGTCAGGCTCCATGGGCTATGGTCCGCCGGCCGCCGTCGCCGCCAAGGCACTTTATCCGGAGCGCACAGTCGTCTGCTTTGCCGGTGATGGTGATTTCATGATGCACGGGCAGGAATTTGCGACCGCCATTCGCTACAATCTTCCGATTATCATTCTCCTCATCAACAACGGCATATACGGCACGATCCGCATGCATCAGGAGCGCGAATATCCGGGCCGGGTCAACGGTACCGGCCTCACCAATCCGGATTTTGCTGACCTTGCCCGCGCCTATGGCGGCCACGGCGAGAAGGTGGAAAAAACCGAAGATTTCGAAGCCGCTTTCAAGCGCGCTCAAGAGAGTGGCAAACCAGCCATCGTCGAGATCATTCAAAACCCGGAAGCCATCACACCGATGCGCACGCTCTCGGACATAAGAGGTTCCTAAGCAGCATCGGCGAAGCGCTTTGGCTCACCTGCATTTGGGTGAGCCATTCTCTGGGAGAGAAAATCAGGCAGCGGCCATCTGATAGGTACCGGCCTCATCGAAATAGAGGCTGAAATCACCGCTCTTGACGGCGGTGGTTGAAGGAGTTTGGTCCGGCTTCTGATCGCGTTTTGCGCTTTCCTTCGCCTCCCCGGTCTCCTCAACGCTTTCGCGGTTGTCACCACCGCGCTGCTCGTCGGAGAACTCAGGTTCCTGATCCTCGCCTTCAGACTGCGCAAGCACCGCCTGGTTTGTATTGACGATCGTTCCCGCATTTGCCGGCGGCACCGGCGGAATATCTTCAAGCGGGCTGCGCGCCGGCTGCTGAGAGGCCGTATAGGTCAAATCGTCCCCATCAACCTCTTCTTCGCGTGGCTCTTCGTCAAACCGAATATCCCCGTCGCCACCAGGCAATGGAGCCTCTGCCGCTTCATTCTTCAAAAGCGACAATGCCATGGCAGCCTGATCCGAGCGCCCACCCGTGCTGGAACCGTCATTTTCCGATTCCTGCGGCGGCGGCGTAGCAGTGGATACGGATGTTGCAGGTGCTGACCCGTCAGCGCCTGTCGGAGAAACCGCACTCGTGCCGCTCGAAGCGCTGGAGGATTTGCTGGTCTGGTTTGCGAGGAAATCACCCACACGTGGCGAAAAACCTTGCGCCTGCGCGGCAGACACTTCCACCGTCGGTATATGCGACTGCTTTTTCTTGTCTTCATCCTGCTTGGCCGGACCAAGCGGCGAAGATGGCGTCTGCGAAAGCGCTGCAGACTGGGAGCTTAGTCCCGTATCAACCGACAGCATCATTGTCTCCTCATTGCCGGCATCATGCCAACAATTCAGCCCGCATCGGGCCATCATTAGGACAACACAAATTACCGACGCAAGCTACAAGGACACGAAGATACGCTTAACGAAGCCTGAAGAGGCTCAACCGCGGATATGCGCAGTTTGCTGGTAGACAGCTGTGGAACGCGCACCCGACCGGCAATAGCCGAGCATCGGGCGCGGAAATTCATCCAGCGCATCAACCATCATTTCAACGGCTGCGGCTGTCACGCCCCCACCGCCGACAGGAATATGAGCAATCGGAAGACCAAGTTCGTCAGCGCGGGCTGCTATAGCAGCAAATTCCGGCTGGTCCGGCTCTTCATGGTCAGGACGATGGCAGACAATGGACTTGAATCCCATCGCCTTGATCGTGTCCAGATCGTCAACGCTGATCTGCCCGCTGACCGAATATTCATCGTTGATCTGACGAATGTCCATAAATCGCTTCCTGCAAGTAAACTCTAATTTTATCTAATCGCACGGCACGCTTGCGTCAATCTTCCTTTGACAATGCGCCAAAACGCCTGATTCACGAAAAGCTGAACTGCAGACCGTAGCGACGCATCTCTCCCGGCTGCAACTGGCCCATGGCGCCGTCTTCAGCAAGTTCCCCCCGCGATTTCCAATCGTGCGAGACGGGCTCTATGCCCAGCACATGCGCCGGGCGCTTCTGGTTCCGCCACATCTGCAAGTACGGCAGTTCTGCCGTATCGAAACCAACATGAAGCGTGGTGTTTTTGACAGCTGCCATCGGCCCCAGGCTTAGTCTCGCCTGCCCCTTGCCTGCGGGAACACAAAATACATGTCCGTCGCCCGCACCGAAGGTCCAATCCATTTCGGACGGCTCAAACATGGCACCGGAAAGCTTGACCTTCTCGTCAAAATGTTTCGCGCCAATGTTCATGTGATACATCCACATCGGTGCAAACGGCGCGGCACCTATGTTTGACAGTTCATCGCTGAGGGCTACAACCCCGGAATCCCCATCGATGACCCAGCGGCGCTTCAAGAGCGCCCGACCACCGGCCGCAAGCGTGACAAGCACCTCAGCCTCCGCTTGAGACATCTGGTCACCTAGCTCGAAAAGCGTCACATGAGCCGGTGAGGCGGAGAAAGACCCATGCAATGGATATTTCTCATCGTTCTGCCCCTTGATGGGTTCGGGATGGCGAATGTGGTCCGGCCCGCAGGTGAACAGGAATCCCTGAACCGAGTGTCTGATGCGCGCGTCGCCATCGTCCGGAACGGCGGGACCGGGCGCGATATCAACGCCGTGCACAAAACACGCCCCGATATCGAAAACCGAGGTCTCGTCCAGCATCAGCTTGGGTCCGCGCTGCGCGTAAAATTCCAGCATTTTCTCTCCCGAATTTCCCTTTCAATCCAGTTCAATTCATAGAATAGCCTGAATTTGACAATCAAATAGAGTACTTAGGTCAAAACAGATTTATTGGTGATTCACTTTGCGCAAATCAGGCTTTCCATCTGCATCTATGGCACTTGTATCAGCCCTTTTCCTCACGGCACAGCCCGTGCTGGCCCAGCAAGGCGATACCATGCTCGTGACCCCGCGGGGCGAAATCCTCGACTACGTGCCGGAGGCCGGTGAAGTTACCCTACGCTACGATCGCCAGGGACGCCGCGTTTTGATCAACCGCTACGGCGAAGTCGTTGCCTATGAGGTACCGGCAACACGGCAATATGATGACCAGCAACAAGTGCGCCGCTACGATCCCAATCGCGGCTGGGGTTATGATCGTCCCGGCTGGGGCGGGCAAGACGATAGGGGCGCAATCACAGGCACTGTACCTTCCTCGCGCTTAGAACCCAATCGCTCGGTTGAACGCCAGCCTTTGCCTGAAGGTCCCGCCACATCGTCGTTGGAAGATGGTTCTGAGCAATGGGAAGAACCTTCAGCACTGCCCAGCACAAAGCAGAGCGAAAATATGCCGGCCGCCACCCCCAAAACCAAACTCAGCCGCGAGGTGGTGACCGCACTGCAGGTGTTGCTCGACCGTGAAGGCTTTTCCCCCGGTGTCATCGACGGCAGGATGGGCTCCAATGTTGAAAAGGCACTGGCTGCCTGGGAAGCTGCCAGTGGCGAAACGCTGGACGTCTCCAACCCTGATTCCATCCTGCAACGACTGAGCCTCGACGGCGGCCTTCCCTTCAAGCAGTATGAAATCACGCCCGCCGACGCCGCCGGTCCCTATGTTGCTGAAATTCCCTCCGATTACGCACAGAAGGCGGCAATGCCCGCCCTGTCCTACACGTCGACATCTGAAAAGCTCGCAGAGCAATTCCATATGGATGAAGACTATCTGAAGGCGATCAACCCCGGCGTTGATTTTTCCATACCCGGCACCGTCATCAAGGTCGTCAATCCGGGCGCCAATAAGCGCGCCGAGGTGACCGGCATCGTTGCGAACAAACGCATCAAGCAAGTTCAGGCATTTGATGAAAACGGCGATATGGTTGCCGCCTACCCCGCGACCATCGGCTCAAGCGACACGCCTTCGCCGTCTGGAACGGTGACGGTCGAACGCATCGCGCTTGATCCGAACTATACCTACAATCCCAAGATCAATTTCCAGCAGGGCGAAAACCGCTCGGTTCTCACGATCCCACCGGGCCCGAACGGTCCCGTGGGCGATGTCTGGATTGCACTCTCCAAACCGACATACGGCATTCACGGCACACCCGATCCCTCCAAGATCGGAAAGACCGCAAGCCATGGCTGCGTTCGTCTCACCAACTGGGATGCACGCGAACTGGCCAAGATGATCAAACCCGGCGTGATCGTTCAGTTCGTGGATTGACCAGGATCAGGTGATCCCACGCGATCCGGCCGTGGGCACTTGCTGCTGCATGTTCCTGGGCAAGCCATTTTCCAACCGGCTTCCGACTTCGCGCAACATGTCCGCCTGAACATCGCCGGCGCTGAAAGGCACATATTCGCGGATCTGCCTTGTTGTTGCTGCATCAATTTCATGGAGGATGGCATCGACTGCCGTTGGCTTGCCGAGAAGATAACCCTGCAACTGATCACAGCCGTTCTGCCGAAGAAAGGCTGCCTCCTGCACCGTCTCAACACCTTCCGCCACGATTTTCATGCCCAGCCCCCTGCCCAGCCCGATAATCGCCTTCAAAATGGCAATCGCATTTTCGTCTGTGTTGAAAGCGGATACAAAGCCACGGTCGATCTTGATCGTGTCGAAGGGATATTTGGAGAGGTAAGAGAGCGAGGAGTAACCGGTGCCGAAATCGTCGAGCGCCAATTCAATGCCCAACGACTTCAGCATCTTCATGACCGAAAGCCCACGGGCGTCATCCTCAATCAACATGCTCTCTGTCAGCTCAAGCTCTATCATGGCCGGATCTGCGCCGGTTTCCGTCAATGTATCCTGAATACCGGCGACAAAATCCTTCTGCTGAAACTGCAAAGGACTGACATTGACGCTGATGCGCGCGCCCTTCAGCACGCCCCGTTCGGCTTCACAGGCCGCGCGGAAAACCCATTTCCCGATATCGACGATCTTGCCGCAGGCCTCGGCAACGGGAATGAAATCTGCAGGGCTGACCAGCCCACGCGCGGGGTGGTTCCAGCGTATCAGCGCCTCATAGGCGTGAATTGAGAGCGTCTGCGCGTCAACCCGTGGCTGGAAATAAAGCTCAAATTCACCGTTTTCCAGCGCCTGTTCGAGATCGGCCTCGAGCGCGCGTCGCTTCTCGATCAATTCGTTGAGCCCCGGCCGGAAAACGTTGGATGCGCTGCGGCCGGTGTTCTTTGAATGATAAAGCGCTATGTCGGCGCGCGCGATGAGCGTTTCAGCATCGTCGCTATGTTCGGGCCAAAGAGCTATGCCGACACTGGCACCAATCATCGCGACGGCACCATTATCGAGTTCGATCGGGCGCGCCATCTCTTGAACGATCCGCAAACCTGTATCGGCAGCCTGATTGGTGAAATCGATATCATGCTGAATGATGGCAAATTCATCACCACCGAGCCGCGCCACGCTGCCGTGTTTGCCCGCCAGAGCGATCAGCCGCGATGCGGCCTCCTTGATCACCTTGTCACCTGCCTGGTGGCCATGGACGTCGTTCACATTCTTGAAACGGTCCAGATCAACAAGAATCAAGGCAGTGCTGCTGCCCTTTGCAGCAGAGCGCACAGCCATCTCCAGCCATTCGTTGAACTGAGCTCTGTTCGCCAGTCCGGTGAGCGGATCCTGCTGGGCAAGACGTATCATATCACGCTCTGCGGCCTTGCGTTCGCGCAAGTCCACCATACAGGCAACCCGCACGTCTTCACCCCTGTAATTGATCACACGCGCCCGCACGGCAACCGGTATGTGCTCACCACTGGCTGACACGAGCATGATTTCGCGGACAGCATCCGAATGTGTGTCTATGGCCTTGCGAATTTCAATCAGCGAATCGTGCGTGACGATGTCTGCTGCCTGCCGGCCCCTCAAGCTCTCGACATCCGAACCGAGAAGACGGCCCAATTCTTCGTTGCAATCAACAATGAGACCATCCTTGTGCATGACAATGGCTTCAAAAGTTGCATTCGACAGGGCGGCGACACGTTCGGCTTCTTCCGAGCGGATTCTCAGTGTTTCCAGTTCCGCCTTTTCTCGATGCTCGGTCTCCAGCTTGCCCATCAAGTCGTTGAAGAGCCCAGTGAGTTTCTCTGCTTCATCGCCGGCCACCGCATCCAGGCGATAACCGACTTCGCTCCTGCCCGACAGCAGCTTCTCAAGCGCATCCTCAACGTGGCCCACGCCGATACGGGTGGCATGTTCGGTAATATTCAGACCAATGACTTCATCTTCATGGCTGATGCGGATATTCCTGAACCGGTTCAGAACCCAGAAGAAGGCATATCCCATCAGAAAGCAAAAATAGAAGTTGAGCAGCGAGCCGAAACATTGAACGTAAACCTGATAAAGGCGGCCGCCCGGCAGATGCTCGCTCGGTGCCAGAAATGCCAAGCCGATTGTGCCCGCAACACCGGCAAAGCCGTGAACCCCGATGGCACCAACGGCATCGTCGATCCCCCAGCGTTTCGCCAAGACGTCATTGGCATGAATAGCAATCAATCCGCCTACAATTCCGATGACAATCGCCCCCGCAGGCGTCAGCACGTGGCAGCCAGCAGTAATGGCAACGAGCCCGCCAAGCATACCGTTGACCGGCTTTTCAGGCAGATAGTAGCCGTCATTGTAATAGCCGAGCACATGTCCCACCACGGCGCCGAACCCGCCGGCAAGGATGGTGTTCAGCACAATATGGGCCATGTCTTCGCCGGCCTTCAGCGTTGAACCACCGTTAAAACCGATCCAACCGATGAACAGCAACAGCCCACCGGTCGTCGCCAGCACCGGGCTATGGCCGGCAATACGCAAAGGTTTGCCATCCTTGTCAAAACGGCCCTCGCGCGTGCCAAGCACCATACAGGCCGCCAGCGCCACCCAACCACCTGTTGCATGCACGACAGTGGAACCCGCAAAGTCGATAAATCCGATATTGCCCAGCAATGCCCCTTCATTGGGTCCCAGTGCGGCTCCCCAGGCCCAGTGCGCAAAGGCGGGATAGATGATCACGGACAGAAAGAACGAACCGGCCACATAGGCCGACAGGCGCATACGCTCGGCAACCGCACCTGAAACGATGGTGGCGGCTGTTCCACAAAACATCACCTGAAAAACAAAAAATCCGGCCTCAAAGCCGGTCAGGTTGCTGAGAAACAGAAAGTCCGTGTCAAAACCCAATCTCAGCGGCGAAGAAGAACCAAAGGCGATCATGAAACCGCCACACGCGAACGCGGCGACGGAAAAGACGAAATCCAGCAGGTTCTTCTGCGCGACGTTGATGGAGTTCTTCGAGCGCACCATACCCGCTTCGAGGAGCAGGAAACCGGCTTGCATGAACATCACAAGCGCGCCGGCAGTCAGCATCCATGTCATGTCGGCGTTGAACGCTATAACGTCCTCGGACGCTGCACGAGCGGGTACTGCGGCAAAAAGAGACGCGCACAAAGAATAAAATACAATCTGAAATAGAGTTTTGGACCGAAACATCACATTAACCGCTTTAATCGGTTTAGCCTGTCATCCTTTTGTTAAAATTTACCTACGGCTCCCGGTCGCATGCCCCTGATTTCGCGGGCTTTAATTTGGGTGCGGGCGCGCCGCCGAGATGGCATGAATTATTGAACGATGAAACGTCAAAAGCCGCCCGGCCCCCGCCGAACGGCTTTCGCATTTCGCGAGATCAACGCCTCAGGCAGCCCGAATTCTTCGCCAAGTTGGCAGGCTATAGCCAGGGATCGACCGCCCTACTTTGCGCGGCAGGAGCGCCTTCACTTCTGCAGCAAACGTACGCGCATTATCACGCGCCTTGTCCAGGTTGCTGATCGCAATTGGATCCGCATTATAAAGGGTTGCACCATATTCGAAAACGTCCCGGTAAGCGGAACGCTCGTTTAAGGGTGTTTCCAGGACATTGACGCCCCGTGCGTTGAGCATCGCCTTTACAGCAGCCAGCGCACGCGTGGTCACCAGTGAACTGACACGGGTGAGAACCACCGAATGGGCAATGTCCAAACCACACTGCATTTTCAGCTGTTCCAGCAATTCCAGAACTTGCGCAGCCCCACGCGCATCCATCGCACAGCCCTGAACCGGTATCAGTACATGGTCTGATATGCCGAGCGCCGTTCCCAGAAGGGCATTACGCGCACCTGCAAGATCGACGATGAAGAAATCGATGCGATTACGCATTTCTCGAATAAGTGACGGCAATGATGTTGCAGTGACCTGTGAGATGATTTCGAGATTGGCCGCCCCGCCACTGGCCTCGGACCACGCGGTAATCCATTTTTGCGGATCGGCATCGAGAACCGCGACCCTATAGCCCTGCCGGGCATACTCCGTTGCCAAAAGAAGCGCTGCGGTTGTTTTCCCTGCTCCGCCCTTCGTGTTCGCAAGTGTAATAACTGACATTCATTGCTCCAACGCGCCACCGCCGCCGGTCGGCGCCAAAACTTGATTGGGACGCGGATTACTTCCGGGGCTCTTTCGCATCTGCCCATCCCCTGCGCTCCCCATTGCGCATTGATTTAAATCTGGAACAAACATGGTTAACGAAGGCTTAAGTGCAATCGAAGGCGATAGTGAGCTGGAACCGAAGGAAGAACCGCCAAAGCTCTGAATTATCGAGGCAAATCATAGCACGCCATCCAGCGAAAATGGGCTGAAAGGCTTGCTGGAAAGGATATGCGCACAAGATGGCACAATCATTCAAGATGCCGCCATGACCGGCGCAACACATATCGCCTACAAGATGTTTTCGATGAGAATTAATAGCTGCATTTGAAGCATCCCATCAGCTGCCGCAGGTCGTGGGAACCTGTTTCTAAGCTGCGAAGGCAGCCGCAACACGCGTGCGGGCATATTCAAGCAGGCGATTTGCGCCAACCAGGCGTGCCTCAACCGGGCTGGCTGCAACAGCCTCAACCTTTTCATCGACCCGAGCGGGAACAACCGGAACGGCTTGAGCGCTGCGGCGCAGCGTCGGCATACGCCACATGAGCTCCAACGAATAGGCACGCATCATTTCCCGTTCGGCCTTGTGAACGAAAAGCGCGACAGGGTCGAATATTGCGATCGGCTCCCCGCCTTCCAGGATCGCGCGGAAGACTGAGCATTTCGAAATGGTTTGCTTGAGTACGTGGACACCCTGAGCATTGAGCCGCCTGCTCGGTGCGTCCAGAGCCTGCGGGCGACCTGCCCCTTGTGTCGATGTGAAGACGACCGAATGCGAAATCTTTGCTCCAAGGTCGCATTCCAGGCGGCTGATAAGCTCAAGAACCGGCTCGCGCGCCGCCGCATTTGCCCCGCTGCTTTTCACCGGCACCACCACATGATTGGCGCACAGGATGGCAGCACTCACGACCGGCGAAAGATCGCTCGGCAGATCGATGATGATCATATCGAAACGATCCGCCATTTGCGCAACAAGCGTTCCGACATTCAATGCCGTGACATCTGAAATCACCGTCAGCTTGGCTTTGGCCCCGGCTGTCGCCGCCCATTGTCCAGCTGTGTTCCGGGGATCAGCATCCAAAACGGCGACGGTATAGCCGCGATGGACAAATTCGAAAGCGGCGAGCAAGGCCGAAGTTGTCTTTCCGGAACCGGATACGGAATTGGCAAATGCGAGAACGGGCATGGGGCAAATCTCTTCTGAAACAGGCAGCGCCTTGAGGAAATGATTTTTTGGGGTGAAGCCGAAGAAACCGTTTCCACAAGGCGAGAAAATCATTCGCCCCTCCCATGCGCAAAGCGACATCGCGCGTTTGGGAGACTTGCAACTTATGGTTAACTATGCGTTAAGCGCCGGGCATACTTGAGGCCGAAAAGTAAAAAAAGCGCGGAAAAATTCCCGCGCCTTTCCGTAATCACATCTCTGCGGACGTTTAGATGCACTGCTCAAAGAGTTCTTTGGCTGCCTCTACAGTCAGTTCCACAGGATTGCCGCCGGTTGATGGGTCGGCAACGGCCATTTTCGACATCTCGTCGATCCGGTCAGTCTTCACACCCAACTCGGCCAGCTTGTCGGGAATGCCAAGGGTCGAACGCAGTTCCAGAACAAAGTCGTAGAACCCGTCAAAACCGCCGGAAATTCCAAGGTAAGCTGCAGCAGCGGCAAGCCTCTCCTCAACCGCAGGCCGGTTGAAGCGCAACACCGGCGGCATCACAACAGCATTCGTGGTGCCGTGATGCGTGTGGTAGATCGCGCCGACTGGATGCGACAGCGAATGGATGGCACCGAGCCCCTTCTGAAAAGCAACCGCCCCCATCGCAGCAGCCGACATCATATGCGTGCGGGCTTCGATATCCGAACCGTCGGCATATGCGCGCGGCAGATATTCCTTCACCAGCCGCATGCCTTCGAGCGCAATGCCCTGGCTCATCGGGTGGTAGAAAGGTGACGAATAGGCCTCCAGGCAATGCGCAAAAGCATCCATGCCGGTGCCCGCCGTGATGTGCTTGGGCATGCCGACAGTCAGCTCCGGATCGCAGATCGTGACTGCGGGCAAGAACTTCGGATGGAAGATGATCTTCTTGGTCTCGGTCACCGAATTGGTGATGACGGACGCGCGCCCCACTTCCGAGCCCGTACCCGCTGTGGTCGGAACAGCGATAATCGGCGCAATTCCTTCAACAGAGGCGCGCGTCCACCAATCGCCGACATCTTCGAAATCCCAGACAGGCCGTGTCTGCCCCGCCATGAAGGCAACGCATTTGCCAAGATCGAGCCCCGAACCGCCGCCAAATGCGACCACGCCATCATGACCCCCATCCTTGAACGCCTTCACCCCGGCTTCGAGGTTCTTCTCATTGGGGTTGGGATCGACATCGGCGAAAATCGCCCGGCCAAGCCCGCCCGCTTCGAGAATGTCGAGCGCCTTCTTCGTGATCTCCATCGAGGCAAGACCACGGTCGGTAATCAGGATCGGCTTTTTCATGCCGACGGCTTTGCAGTGCTCGGCGAGTTCGCCAATCCGCCCCGCGCCCATTTTGATCGCGGTCGGATAGCTCCAGTTTGCAGTGATTGACATCTTAAAGTGCCTTTTTCAGGTGGAATGATTTGGGTCTGGTGAGGTTATGGAAGCCGATGATAGAAAGCGAACCGCCACGGCCCGTATCCTTGCAGCCGGTCCAGCAAAGGCCGGGGTCGACATAGTCCGCCCGGTTCATGAACACCGTGCCGGTTTCCAGCTGATCGCCCAGCCGTGCGGCGCGTTCCGCATCGCCAGTCCACAGTGAAACGGTCAGGCCGTACTGGCAATCATTCATGAGCGCCAGCGCCTCTTCGTCATTCTTCACTTTCATGATGCCAACGGCTGGACCAAAGGTCTCCTCGCGCATGAACTCCATCGAATGGTCGACATCGACAAGGATCTGCGGCGCGATATAGGCACCGCCATCATCCTCGGGAAAGAGCTTCGGATCAATCAGTGCCTTGGCACCCTTGGAGATAGCATCCGAAACCTGTGCGCGCACCGTATCGGCAAACCGTTTATTGGCCATTGGGCCAAGCGAGGTCTGCGGGTCGAGCGGGTTGCCGAGCTTGTAATTGGAAACCCAGGCCACCGACTTTTCGACAAACTCGTCATAGAGATTTTCGTTCACATATATGCGCTCGATACCGCAGCAGCACTGGCCCGAATTGAAAGTCGCACCATCCATCAGCGTATCGACCGCCGCATCCAGATCGGCATCTTCCATCACATAACCGGGGTCCTTGCCGCCGAGTTCAAGGCCAATGCCAGTAAACGAGCCCGCAGCAGCACGCTCAATGGCACGCCCACCAGCGACAGAGCCGGTGAAGTTGACGAAATTGAACATGCCATTGCCGAGAAGCGCCGAGGTCGTATCGTGATCCAGAACCACATTCATGAACACGTCTTCCGGCACGCCCGCTTCGTTGAAAGCCTGCACCAGGCGCTCACCCACCAGCAATGTCTGGCTGGCATGCTTCAGCACAACCGTGTTGCCCGCCATCAACGCCGGCGCAATCGTGTTGATCGCCGTCATGTAAGGATAGTTCCAAGGCGCAATCACAAACACCACGCCCAGCGGCTCGCGTTTAATATAGCGTTCGAAACTGTCCGAGCTCTCCACCATGATGGGTGCCAAGGCGTCAGCAGCGATGGTTGAAACATAGTTCGAGCGCTCATTAAAGCCCTTGAACTCGCCACCATATTTCACCGGACGGCCCATCTGCCAGGCCAGTTCCTCAACGACCACATCGGCCATCTCATTCAGGCGCGCAACGCCTTTCAAAACCAGCTGAATACGCTCTTCCAGCGGGCGCGCCGCCCATGCCTTCTGCGCCTTTCGCGCGCGCCCAACAGCGGTGGCGGCATCGTCATAACTCAAAGCCGGACGCTCGGCATAAACCGAGCCGTCAACCGGCGAAATGCATCTGATCATAGTCATGTGGTTCTCCAAGTTAACAGGCCAGCGTCTTGACGTGACCTGCCGCGCCATAGGCCAGAATGGCTTTGTCGCGTGTTATAATTTTCAAATCGTATTCGCGCGCGGTCGCGATGATGATACGGTCGGCGGGATCTCCGTGCAGCGGCTCAGGCAGGAAGGACGACCCAACAAGTATCGAGGGCGTCACCTCCAGCACATTCATACTCCGATCCTCCACAAACATATTAAACCACTCAAGCGGCGGCCGGGTCAGATTCAATCGTCCCTTGGCGACGAGCAATCCGATCTCCCATGCGCTGATGGCGGAAACGTGAAACCCACCACCTGCCACCTTAAGCGCCTGCCGAGCGTCAGGCTCAATCGAAATACCGGGCTGAGAGAGAAACAAAAGGCAACAGGTGTCAAAGATGTAGCGGATAGTCATAGTCCTCGTCATAGACGCGGGCCCAGTCAGGATCGGCAGGTGCGGTGATATCCACGCCAGCCGGAATCGTCACCGTTCCGGCCATCTTGTTGCCGATCCTTTCGAGAAAACCGATCTCCGCTTTCGAAGCGCTCTTTGAAGTGTCAGACTTCGGCTTTCGGCCTGCCATCGCAACGTCAGCGCCCTCCATATCCATTTCAAAACTCTCCTGACCTTTTTCCGCGAAACCCGCCGCATCGCCGCGCCGGCGCGCGGCCACCGCATTCAAGGAAACGCCGAGATAGTCTGCAATTCCATCCTGCTCGTCAGCGCTCATTTTGCGCTCACCCCGCAACATGCGCGAAACAGCACTGGGATCGAGCCCGAGCGCCTTGGCCAAACCGCTGAGCGACCGCCCTTCACGGCCCAGTTGCCAATAGAACCACTCGCTGTCCATCACCACTTCCCTCGCAGATTTGTGATTTTAGCAAAATTTTGCGAAATTAACAAGAAATCGGCAGCTACGCCCGCTCGAACCCGCGCTTCACTTCCCAATCGGTGACACGCCGGTCATATTCTTCCTGCTCCCACTCCGCCGCACGCTTGTAATGGTCGATCACATCGTCACCAAAAGCGGACCGCAGCATGGCAGACTTATCCAATGCATCCATCGCTACACGCAGGGTTTTGGGTACCTCCCGCACACCCGTGGCACCGTAGGCATCGCCGGTGTTCTCCGGCTGTAGCACCATCTTCTTTTCAATGCCGTCAATGCCCGCAGCTAGAAGCGCCGCGAAAGCAAGATAGGGGTTCAGATCGGCTCCGCCAATGCGGCATTCGATGCGCACACCCTTGCCACCCTCACCGCAAAGACGAAAGCCCGCGGTGCGATTGTCTTTCGACCAGACAATCTTGGTTGGCGCGAAGGTTCCCGCAACGAAGCGTTTATAGGAGTTGATATAGGGCGCCAGGAAATAGGTGATCTCTTCGGCATGCGCCAGAAGCCCGGCAATATAATGCTCCATCAATTCCGACATGCCGGCAGGACGCGCGGGATCATAAAACAGCGGCTTGCCGTCAAGGCTCCAGAGCGATTGATGCACATGCGATGAATTGCCCGCGGCATCATAGGCCCATTTGGCAAGGAAGGTCAGCGCCCTGCCCTTCTGCCAGGCGATTTCCTTTGCCCCGTTCTTGCTGATCGCGTGATTGTCGGCTGCCAGAAGCGCTTCGGCATATTTCACATTGATTTCTTCCTGACCGGCAAAGGCTTCACCCTTGGTGTTTTCCACCGGCACGCCAGCGCCAACAAGTCCGTTGCGGATCGCCCGCATCACATCCTCTTCCTTGGTCGTCTGGAAGATGTGGTAATCCTCGTTATAACCACTGATCAGATTGAGCCCGCGGTAGCCTGCGGCACTGGCCGCCTCGTAGCTTTCCTCAAACAGGAAGCATTCCAGCTCTGTCGCCATGAAAGCTTTCATGCCCATGGCTTCCAGCCGCTTGATCTGCTTCTTCAAAATGCTGCGCGGTGAAAACGGCACTTCTTCATGCGTGCGGTGGTCGTAAAAATCGCACAGCACCAGGGCCGTGCCTTCCAGCCAGGGAATGCGTCTCAGCGTCGACAGGTCGGGCTTCACCGAATAGTCGCCATAGCCAGCCTCCCAGCTTGTCGACTTGTAACCGGAGACGGTTTCCATCTCCAGGTCGGTTGCCAGCAGATAGTTGCAGCAATGGGTTTCTTCCCAGGCGCTGTCGACAAAGTGCTGCGCGTGAAAGCGCTTGCCCATCAAGCGCCCCTGCATATCAACCTGCGCAGACAAAACCGTATCGATCCGGCCCTCGGCCACGTCTTTCTTCAATTCTTCAAATGTATATGTCGCGGCCATTTCTACCTGCCAGATGTTATCGTCCCTGAATTAGCGACGGCCCGGATATCTCTCCGGACCGCCAAAAGCGTATTAGATCAGGATCAGCCCTCGCGATAGGGGGAGCCGGCCTTGGCCATCACAGCCTGATACTGCTTCAGAATGTCCACGACCTTCTTGTTGCGCTCGCTGGTCGAAGCGATTTCGTCCCAGAAGATCATCGCCTTGTCTTCAACCGTCTTCCACTCGTCCGCCGGAATGGTGGTGAGTTCCAGCGGCGACTCGCCTGCGCGCAAGGCAGCCTCACCGCCCCAATACCAGTGCAGGCGATGATAATGCGAGGAGTCCATGCAAACTCGCCACAGCGTCTGCAGCTTCTCAGGCAGCTCGTTCCAGCGATCCATATTGGCAAAGAACGAACCGCACCAGCCGCCGGAAATATTGTTGGTGAGGAAGTATTTTACCGTATCTTCCCAACCCACCGTGTGAACTTCTGTAATGCCCGACCAGGCAACCGCGTCGATTTCGCCCGTCTGCATGGCAACCGGCGTATCTTCGTAAGGCACCGTCACCGGGATCACCCCGAACTGCTCCAGGAACTGACCGGCCGTTGGGAACGTGAAGACACGCAGACCCTTCAGGTCTTCCAGCGACTTGATCGGCTTGTTGGTGGAAAAGTTGCAAGGGTCCCACGCGCCCGCAGAAAGCCACTTCACGCCGACTTCCGAATAAGCCTCATCCCAGATGTCTGCCAGACCGTATTTGTAGAAAAGCGTCGGCACATCGAGCGAGAATTTGGAAGCGAACGGGAAATAGCCGCCGAACACCTTGATATCGACCGGCGAGTTCATGGAATCGTCGTCGGATTGCACGGCATCGATCGTGCCCTGCTGCATGGCGCGGAAAAGCTCGCCCGTCGGCACCAGCTGGTCTGCGGTATAAAGTTCGATTTCCATCTCGCCGTCGGCGATCTTGTTGAACTTGTCAACGCAGGGCTTCACCACCTCTTCGGCGAGCGCTGCACCCGCATAGGTCTGCAAGCGCCATTTGATCGGCGCCTGTGCTTTGACATAGGGCGCTGCAAGCGTTGCCGGACCTGCGGCGGCAACCGCAACACCGGCTTTCTTCAAGAAATCACGTCTATTGGTCATGTCGTTTCCCTCTTTCAGTTTGATTTTCAGTTTTGCCAGCGGCGTTTCAAACCAACCGGCTGTTTTCTCCAGTCTTATCATCGGGCCTCTTCTCACGGAGACCTCGCGAAATCTCTATCCCCGCACCGAAACCTGGTTTGGCAGCCACAGCGCAATCTGCGGAAAGGCCGTCACGATCAGCAAGCCGATAATCATGATGATGACGAACGGGACAATGGACTTGTAGATGTCGTTCAGCCCGATTTCCGGCGGCGCCATAGCCCGCATCAAAAAGAGATTGTAGCCGAATGGCGGCGTCATATAGGCGATCTGGCAGGTGATCGTGTAGAGCACGCCATACCAGACGAGATCAAAGCCGAGCGCGCGCACCAGCGGAATATAGAGCGGCGCGACAATCACCAGCATCGCCGTATCATCGAGGAACGTCCCCATGATGATATAGGAAATCTGCATCAGAATGAGGATTTCCCAAGGGCCAAGGCCCCACTCTTCGGTAAACAGCCACTGGATCGTCTTCACCGCGCCCAGTCCGTCAAACACGGCACCGAAGCAGAGCGCTGCCATGATGATCCACATGAACATCGCCGAAATTCCAAGCGTCTGCTCCAGCGTGCGGTTCCAGACTTCCTTTGTCAGCCGGCCCTTGTACCAGACAGCCAGAAGCGCCGACAAAGCACCGATGGCGGAGCTTTCCACAAGGCTGGTCACGCCCATCACGAAAAGCCCCATCATGAGGAAGAAAATGAGGAACGGCAGAATACCCGCCCGCAAAAGCTTCAGCTTCTCGCTGAGCGGCATCTCGCGCTCTTCCTTCGAAAGTGCGGGCGCCAGCGACGGATCAAGCTTGCAGCGAACCATGACGTAAATGATGAAGAGTGCCGCCAGGAGCAGGCCCGGAAAGACGCCGGCAAGCCACAGTTTGCCGACCGGCTGGCGGGCAATCATGCCGTAAAGCACCAGCACGACGCTCGGCGGCACCAGAATGCCGAGCGATGATCCCGCCTGAACGACACCCGAAACCATCACCTTGTCATAGCCGCGACGCAGCAGTTCCGGCAGCGCAATCGTCGCGCCAATCGCCATACCGGCTACCGAAAGGCCGTTCATCGCCGAAATCACCACCATCAGGCCGAGCGTGCCGACAGCCAGACCGCCAGGCAGCCCGCCAAGCCAGACATGGAACATCTTGTAGAGATCTTCGGCCAGACCGGATTCCGAAAGCAGGTAACCCATGTAGATGAACAGTGGCAGCGTCACGAGCGCGTACCATTTCATCAGTTTCATGCCTGCCGAAAAGCCGAGTTCCATGCCACCCGGCCCCCAAAGCAGCGCAGCAGCCACGACGCCCACCACGCCGATAGCGGCAACAACCCGTTGCCCGGTCAGCATGGAAATCATCATGGAGGAGAACATGAAGATCGCGATCAATTCATAGCTCATTGGATCGCCTCCCCTTTGACGAAGGCAATATCCTTGATCAGGATCGCAGTGGTCTGCAGCAGCATCAGGAAAATACCCACAACCATGGCAATCTTGATCGGCGCCATATAGGGCGACCAGGAGGAATAACTCGTTTCACCATATTCCAGTGCGTAGCTTGTCGATGAAATGCCGCCGTAAAGCATGAAGATCAGATAGGCGATCAGCAGGAACACCGTGAAGCAATCCACCAGCGCCTTCGTACGCGGTGACCAGCGCCCGTAAAGCAGGTCCATGCGCACATGGCTGTCGAGCTGCAGCGAATACGGTCCACCGACGATGAAATAGGCCACCATGATGAATTCGGCCATCTCCAGCGTCCAATTGGCCGGCCAGAAAAACACTTTGGAGACCGACGAGTAAAGCAGAACGCCCATCAGCACAAAAATCAGGTACATCGTCGCGCGGCCGATCCACCTGTTGCACTTTTCAACAACGCGGACATATGTCTTCAGGAATTCAGGCATAAGCAAAAACCCCTGGACTCACCTCATCATTGTGCGAGGTGGCTGCTCTTACGAAAAATTGTCCCAGTTTACTGTCCCCCAAAATACCTGAACTCCGTTCACTCTATTCCCTTGTGTTGCGAATTCTATCCCACAGCACGCAACAAGAGACCGGCTATATAGTCGGCTGCAACGCCCTGCTCTGTCGCGTCGCGAACGCGGTCGTTACGGATCTCGATCATGACATTCTGCAAGCCGTTGGCGACACCATGCAGTTTCAGCGTATGCGTCACCCCATCCTGCGGCCCGTAGGGTTCATTGCGGCGCAGGTCGAAAGGGCCGTCGGTACTAGCCGCGACAATCATGGCGTCGGCCATCCGGGCGTCGCTATCATGCAAAATACCGATTTCGACATCCCGCTTCTTGCCGAAATAGACCGGCGTGAACGTATGCATCGTCACCAATACGGTTTTGACACCCGCATTGCGCCTTTCATTGAGGACCTCGCGGATCGCAGCATGAAATGGCTCATAGATCTCTTTGATCCGTGCATCCCGGTTGGCCGGCGTCATGGCCGCATTGCCGGGCACCGCATAGATCTCGCTTTTGACCGGCATGGCCGCAGGCGATTCCGGCGGCCGGTTGCAGTCATAGGCAAGCCTCGAATAGCGCTGATAAACCAGCGGCGCATCAAAATGGCCAGAGAGAATCTGCGACACCGCAAGCGCTCCCGGATCCCAGGCAATATGGCTTTTCAGAGCCTCACCGTTCAGGCCAAGCGTGCCCAGTGAAACCGGCAGCAGCGCTGAGGCATGCTCGCAAACAAACACAAAGGGCCCACGCCCTTCTTTGTTCTCAACAATGGCAGGCTCGCCCTCGTCCGCAGCGAGCAATTTTTCCAAAACCGACATAATATTCTTCAATTCATCCAGCCGCTGAAGAGAATGTTTCAGCAAAAATTTCCTGTCAATTGCAATCTGAAAAATAAATTTCACCCGCATATTGACAGGACAGGCCTTAGACAATGTACTCTTGTTTCAAGGCTGCCGGAGATCAGCCGGTGAGACGATCGAGGGCGAACAATCAGTGACGACTAAGCGTGAAAACTGTATCTGACATTATCAGCGAGAGCTTTGAACGGCTCACGCGTTCCGAAAAACTGTTGGCAGAGTATCTATTGGAGAACTATCCAATCTCGGGATTGGGCTCGGTCACAACCGTTGCGGAACACGCAGGCGTTTCCACGCCAACTGTCGTACGCATGGTCCAGAAACTCGGCTTTTCCGGCTTCCCGCATTTTCAATCGCGTCTCTACGAAGAGCTCGAAGAAACGATTTCCAATCCGATTGCCAAGCATGATCGCTGGGCAACGAACGCGCCGGGTACGCACATTCTCAACCGCTTTGCCGATGCGGTTCACACCAACCTCAGAAACACGCTGTCAAACATTGCCAGCAGTGATTTCGACAAGGTTGCCAGCGAGCTGTCGAATCGCAAGAAGCCGATCTACCTCGCCGGTGGCCGCATAACGCAGGCGATGGCCACCTATTTTTTCACGCATCTTCAGGTCATTCGCTCCGGCGTCACGCTGATCTCCACCAATCGCTCGACCTGGCCGCACTATGTCTTGAACATGCAGGATGGCGATATGCTCATCCTGTTCGATATTCGCCGCTATGAGCGCGAAATGGAGATTTTGGCCCGGCTGGCCTCCGAACGCGGCGCATCCATTATTCTCTTTACCGACAATTGGGGCTCGCCGATCTCCAAATATGCAAAACACACCTTCCGGGCGAATGTCGAGGTGCCATCCGCATGGGATTCGTCGGTCGTCACGCTGGTTCTGCTCGAGGCGCTGATCGAGGCTGTGCAAAACGCCAGTTGGGACCGCACGCGCGAGCGCATGCATGAATTGGAAGATTTGTTCAATACAACCAGACTTTTCCGGAAACCCCACGGAAAAGATGCGAGCACGCGCGCGCAAAACGGCAAGAAGAAGCCGACCTAAAACGCTGTAAAATATAAATTATTTGATCAAAATTTGCTTTGGGCGAACTGTCATAAAAGGTTCGTCGATTGTCGCTAGAGCTTCGTCAACAATCCGCCAACGCTCAACGACAGGAGAAGCAAATGCTGTCCAAACTCACCAAACTATTGTCGGTTTCCGCCGCGATTGCAATCGTCGCCTCTTCAGCGTCTCACGCTGAAAACATGGATGACCTCATCGCTGCTGCCAAGAAGGAAGGTACGCTCACCACGATCGCTCTTCCCCACAGCTGGTGCGGCTACGGTGAAGTCATCGAAGGCTTCAAGGCCAAGTACGGCATTGAAGTCAACGAACTGAACCCCAATGCCGGTTCGGGCGACGAACTCGAAGCCATCAAGGCCAACAAGGGCAACACCGGCCCGCAGGCCCCTGACGTTGTCGACGTCGGCCTTTCCTTCGGCCCTGCCGCCGTCAAGGACGGTCTGCTTCAACCTTACAAGGTCGCCGGTTGGGACAAGATCCCGGCAACCGCCAAGGATCCTGAGGGTTACTGGTATGGCGATTATTACGGCGTTCTGGCCATCGGCGTGAACAAGGACATCTTCCCTGAATCACCCACCTCCTTCGCTGACCTGAAAGACGCCAAATACGCCAATGGCGTCACCGTTGGCGGCGACCCGCGCACGGGCAACTCGCGCATGATGACTGTTTATGCCGCTGGCATTTCCACCGGTGCTGCAGCCGGTGCCGATGCAGCCAACGCTGGCATCGCATTCTTCAAGGAACTGAAGGAAAACGGCAATCTCGTGCCGGTTGAAGGCACCGCCCAGAACCTCGCTCAGGGTACTTCGCCTGTTCTGTTCGACTGGGACTACAACCTTCTGGCCATGCGCGACAAGCTGAACGGCAACCCGCCGATGGATGTTGTCGTTCCCTCTGACGCCGTTATCGCCGGCGTTTACGTACAGGGCATCTCCGCTTATGCCCCCCACCCGAACGCTGCCAAGCTGTGGATGGAATACCTCTATTCCGACGAAGGTCAGCTTCTGTGGCTCAAGGGCTATTGCCACCCGATCCTGTTCAACGACATGGCCGAGCGCGGTGTGATCCCGCAGGAGCTGATGGACAAGCTGCCGCCGGCTGAAAACTACGCCAAGGCCATCTTCCCGACCCTCGAAGAGCAGGCTGCCGCCAAGGAAGCCGTTGCTGAAAACTGGGCCAAGGAAATGGGCGTGCAGTAACCCGCCGAGGGCTTCAGATATGAAATGGGTGCCGGTCTTTTCAGGCCGGCATCCCGTCGTTTTTCAAGCGGGGCATTGCGCGATGACAGACATTCAAGCAACCGAAGCCAGCGGCACCTTCGCTGCCGAAAGGGCTTCAAAACCACCCTTTGCCGGCATCAACTGGAATTGGCTCGGCCTCTTACCCTTCCTCATCTTCGTCGCACTGTTTCTCGTCGCGCCGGTTCTTTATCTGGTCAACGGCGCTTTTCAGAATGCGGAAGGCCAATACACGCTGGCAAATATCATAGCGCTCGGCTCCGATAACATCGTCTCCTCCTATTCGCTGTCGATCCGCCTGAGCCTGGTTTCAGCCGGCATCGGTGCCCTGACCGGCCTGCTTGTCGCCTACGCAGTGATCCTCGGCGGCCTGCCCGACTGGGTCCGTCACGCGTTCACGACCTTTTCCGGTGTCGCCTCCAACTTTGCCGGCGTGCCGCTTGCTTTCGCCTTCATTGCCACGCTTGGCCGCCTCGGCCTTGTCACGTTGATTTTCCGCGACGTCTTCGGCGTCAATATCTATGCGGTCGGCTTCAACCTCTTTTCCTTCTGGGGTCTGGCACTCACCTATCTTTATTTCCAGCTGCCATTGATGCTGCTGGTGGTGACGCCTGCCATGGAAGGACTGAAGGCAGAATGGCGCGAAGCCGCCGAAAGCCTCGGGGCGAGCCGCGCCCAATATTGGCGGCTCGTGGCTCTGCCCGTTCTCACCCCATCGGTGCTGGGTTGCTTCCTGCTTCTATTTGCAAACGCCTTCGGGACGCTTGCGACCGTCATCGCGCTCACCGGCTCGTCCTACTCCGTCGTGCCGATCATGCTCTACAACCAGATCCGTGGCAATGTGCTCTACAATCCCAACCTCGGTTATGCGTTGGCGCTGGGAATGGTCGTCATCATGGCCGTCACCAACCTGCTTTATCTCGTGCTGCGCAACCGCGCTGAAAGGTGGCAGAAATGAAGCGCTTTCCCGCTGTCTCAACGCTGATCGTCATCGTCGCGGCGCTCTACTTCCTGGTCCCGCTTTATGCGACCTTCGACTTTTCGCTACGCATGGAGCGCGGGGTCTTGAGCTTTGCCGCCTACCGTGACGTCTTCCAGAGCGATACATTCATCGCAACCCTGACATTTTCGGCCATCGCTTCGTTGGTGGCCATTGTGCTGGGCGCGCTGATCATCGTCCCCACGGCCTATTGGGTCCGTCTCAAACTCCCCAAGGTCCGCCCGCTGGTGGAGTTCCTGACGCTTCTCCCGCTCATCATCCCGCCCGTGGTTCTGGTGTTTGGTTATATGCGCATCTACGGAAACGACTCTTTCCTGCCGCTGACCACAACCGATCCCGGCACGAATGTGCTGCTGGTCATCGGTTACACGATCCTGTCACTGCCCTATATGTTCCGGGCTGTCGACAACGGCATGGCAGCCATTGATATTGCGACACTCACAGAGGCAGCCGAAAGTCTCGGCGCATCGCGCATGCGCACCATTCGCACGGTGATTTTCCCCAATGTGCGCTCGGCCATCATGTCGGGAGCCTTCCTCACCTTCTCCATTTCACTGGGTGAGTTTGTCATGGCGAGCCTGTTGAACCGTCCGGCCTTCGGCCCCTATCTCGTGCAGATGGGTCAGGACTATGCCTACCAGCCCGCCGCTCTTGCCATCATGGCCTTCGGCGTCACCTGGGCCTCCATGGCGCTCATGCAACTCTTCGCCACCCGCAAACCCGGCCAGCGGCTTTTCCCCCGCATCCCGTCCTTCACCCCAAGGAGCGTAAAACCATGAGTTTCCTGACACTCGAAAAGGTCAGCAAGAGCTTCGGCACCAACACGGTCGTCAAGGAGTTCAACCTCGGCGTCCGCAAGGGCGAGTTCGTTTCCTTTCTCGGTCCATCGGGCTGCGGCAAGACGACTGTTTTGCGCATGGTGGCCGGCTTCGAAACGCCGACTGCCGGCGCAATCACCATCGACGGTCAGGATGTCACCCGCCTGCCCGCCAACAAGCGCCGCATCGGCATGGTTTTTCAGGCCTACGCCCTGTTTCCCAACATGAATGTCTACGACAATGTCGCATTTGGCCTGAAAATCTCCGGCATGGATAAATCTGCCATCGACAGGCGCGTGAAAGACATGCTCGACATGATTGCGCTCGGTCATCTTGCCGACCGTTACCCCTATCAGATGTCCGGTGGTCAGCAGCAGCGCGTGGCGCTTGCCCGTGCACTCGCCCCCCAGCCGCAGGTCCTCCTGCTCGATGAGCCGCTCTCCGCGCTCGACGCGAAAATCCGCGTCTCGCTGCGCGAAGATATCCGCAACATCCAGCGCGAGCTTGGCATCACCACTGTCTTCGTGACCCACGATCAGGAAGAAGCCTTGTCGATTTCCGACCGGGTGATTGTCATGAACAAGGGCCGCGCCGACCAGATTGGAACACCGGCTGAAATCTATAACCGCCCGAAAACCCGCTTCGTTGCCGAGTTCGTCGGCACACTCAATATGTTCGAGGCGCGTGTTACGGATGCGTCTACAAATCGTCTGAGCCTCGCCGGTCGTGATATCGCCGTTCCCTCCACCAATGGTGCAGCCCTCACCAATGGCGAAACAATCACCCTTGCCTTGCGTCCCGAGGCGCTCTTCATGCAGGAACAGCAAGCCGGCGACATTGCGCTCGAAGGCCGCGTTCAGCATTTTGGTTTCCATGGTTCCATCATCCGTGCCAAGGTCGCCGTCAACGACCAGACAATCTGTGTGGATATGTTCAACCAGGCCAATTTCACCATGCCCAATGTCGGCGAAAATATCCGTCTTTATTTCTCGCCGGCTGACGCCCTCGTGCTGGCCGCCTGAACAGGCGACCGGCGGCAATCAACCAAATCAACAGGAATCCCCATGTCCGACACCCGGCAATCTGTAGAACCCTTGTCCGCCTTCACCGCTCCCGGCCAGTTTTACCGTGGCAACCTCCACACCCACTCCAACCTTTCCGATGGTGTATTGACCCCGGAGGAAGTCTGCCGCCGTTACAAGGCCGAAGGCTATGATTTCATCGCCCTCACCGACCATTTCGTCGGCCATTTCAACTACCCGATTGCCGACACCAAGCCATTCCGCGACAACCGCTTCACCACCATCCTCGGTGCCGAACTCCATTCCGGTGCCATGCAGAACGGCGAGCTCTGGCACATTCTGGCCGTTGGCCTGCCAGAGGATTTCGCGCCCTCGAACACGCCAACCTTCAAGCCCATTGATGATCAGGAAAGCGGACCGGAACTGGCCAAACGCGCGCGCGAAGCCGGTGCCTTTGTCGCCATCGCCCACCCCCAATGGTCTGGCCTGACGCTCGAAGAAGCCCGCGGCGTTGAAGCCGCTCATGCGGTGGAAATCTACAACCACGGTTGCGCCATAGGCTGTGACCGCCCCGATGGCACCTACATTGCCGACATGCTGCTGACAGAAGGCCGCAAACTGACGCTGATTGCCACCGACGACGCGCATTTCACCGAACCCGACCATTTCGGCGGTTGGGTCATGGTGAAGGCAGAGGCAAACACACCGGATCTGCTTCTGGAAGCATTGAAGCGCGGCGACTTCTATTCAAGCCAGGGCCCGGAAATCAGAGGCGTCACGCTTTCCGGCACCGAAGTCACGGTCAATTGCACGGCAGCCTCCGCCTTCATCGTCCAGGGCTCCGGCATTGCCGCCGTTGCCAAACACGGCAACTCGATGACAGAGGCTTCCATCTCGCTCGACCGTTTCAAGGGCGCGTCCGACTGGATCCGCCTCACCGTCGTCGACGCTGCCGGCAAGCGCGCCTGGACCAATCCGATCTGGCTCTAAGCCGCCCCAACAGCCGAAAAGCAAAAAAGCGCCGACCCGGGTGAACCAGGTCGGCGCTTCGTTTTGGGATCATCAGTCCTTTGTCTCAGTGTCTTCAGGCGGGGCAAAATTGCCGCTATAGGTCACCTGCGGATAAGGAATATTGATACCGTTTTCGTCAAAGGCGACCTTGGCCTTTTTGGTCATCTCGCGGCTGGTCATCCAGAAGTCGGACGACGCTGTCCAGTAACGCAGCGTCACGCTCACCGCACTGTCGCCAAGCTCCGCCACGAATGTTCCGGGCTCTGGGTCCTTCAATATCCGCTCATCGGCACCGGCAAGATCAAGCATGATCTGCTCGGCCTTGCTGATATCGTCCTCATAGCCGATCCCGATCGTGAGATCGTAACGGCGCAGCGTGTTGCGGCTGTAATTGGTGATCGGAACGTTCCACAGAAGCGTATTCGGAACCAGCAGGTAAAGGCCGTCGATTTTTTTCATCCGCGTGGCAAACAGACCTATGTCTTCAATGGTGCCCGCAATCGAACCGGTGTCGACAAAATCGCCAAGACGGAACGGCTTCAGCACCAGAAGCATGATACCCGCAGCCACGTTCTGCAGCGTGCCCTGCAGCGCAAGACCAATGGCGAGACCAGCAGCACCGAGAGCAGCAACGATCGAGGTCGTCTGCACCCCGAACTGGCCAAGCACCATGACGATAACGATAACCAATATGCCCCAACGCACGGCTGTGGCAAAGAAACCGGCAACGGCGAGATCAACCCGCTCAACCCGCTTCAGCGCATTCAGTGTCGTGCGGCTCAAAACCCCGGCGACAATCCAACCGACGATCAGAATGGCAACAGCGCCGACGACGGAAAGGCCGTAGCTGATAAAAAGGGCTTTGCTGCTCTCAAACAGGTTCACGAGAAAATTATAGGCCTCTGTGGTTTGCTGTTCCATCTTTTCCTTCTGCAAAGTTCTTGTTCGAATTCCAGTTGAAACGCACCCTCTAAAAAGATGTTCCCTCTCATCTACGCGACTTTGGGCAGACCGGTTCACCCGCCTGCGGCAAGAACAAGCCGTTTATGCAGTCAGGAGGCCAAGCGCGTCGGCGCTACGATAGAGCATGTAGAACGCCACGGCAAAAATCATCAGGGCGAAAAGCGTGTTCAAAGCCCCTTTGCGTTCAGAAAGATGATTGGCCGAAAACGCGCCCAGCAACCCGCCGACAACACCGCCACCGATAAAAATTGCTGCCAGCAGAAAATCGGCATAGCCGGACACGGCATAATTCAACGCTGTGGTGAGACCGAATGCCGTCACCGCCACCAGTGATGATCCGATGGCGAATAGGATTGGCATTCCGGTGGCGGCAATCAGCCCCGGCACGATCAAAAACCCGCCGCCGATCCCGAAAAAGCCGGAGAAAACGCCGGTCAGCGCCCCGAAACCGATCACCTTGGGCGCGTTTTCCCGCGAGCATTGCGCACCGGGATTGCCCTCTGCATTGCGCTTGCGCAACATCATGGCCCCCACCACCAGCATCAGTAGCGCAAAGAGAATGAGAAGCTTCTGGCCATCCACCAGCTTGCCTGCCGTCGACCCGAGAAAGGCACCGACGACACCAGCAACACTATAGATTGAGGCACACCGCCACTTCACATTGCCTAGCCGCGCATGCCCGATCAGATTGACAAAGGCATTGGCAGCCACCGCCAGTGCGCTCGTTCCAATCGCCAGATGCGCACTCGGCACGCCCACAACATACATCATCAGCGGCACCGCCAGGATCGACCCCCCACCCCCGAACAAGCCAAGCGTAAACCCCACAAGCCCACCGGAAACCGCTCCAAGCGCATACTGAAAAGGTTCAAGAATCATCACGAAAAACCGCCGCTGAAAAATGCTACAAAAACATATAGTTTAACATATATGTTTTGCAAGCCAAACAACCGGAAGCCCGCTAAAGCTGCGCCACGCAAGTCGGGTTGGCCGGCAGCGTTTTGCATAAAAAATAGGTGCGCACCCGTGAAAAGATGCGCACCATTATACCACTGAAATAAAGAGATTTTTTACAGATCGACTGCGGCTTTCATCGCAACCGCCACAGACCCCAACCGTTTTGAGGGATAGAACCCCGAATAGATCGGCCGAATTGCATGATTTCTCTCGCTCCGTTTTCCGCGACATCATCGCAGACGTCGCGCGGAGTCACTAGAACGACACCTTGAATTTTGCTTTCAGCGCACTGGAACTGGAGGTCGATCCATAGTGACCCGAGTAGTTCAGACTAGCGACCATGCTGTTCCCCAGCTCATAGCCAAGTCCAAGATTGAGGACTAGCGCGTTGCGGGAAAGCCCTACTCCTGTTGTTTTGAAGGCGGGAGCACCTGCCAAAGATTGCGTTGCGGTACCCAGACTATTGCCGAAAACATGTTGCCAGCCGACCGTTGAGCTGACCGAAACGTATGTATCACCAACCGGAATTTCGGAGGACAAGTTAAAGCCCAGCAACGCAAGACCGAGATTTTTTGCGTCAACAGTTCCTGACAGGGCAAACGGTGAACCGGTCTCGCGGAAGGCCGCCGAAGATGTTGCCATATAGGCGCCGGAAACAAATGGCTCCAGCGTCGCATTGCCCATATCGAGCGGCATGGCCAGAGTGCCGAACACCTGTCCAGATGCACGATGGTAACCGGTGCTGACGGTCGCGTTGGCACCGCCGAAGTCCAAAGCACGGGACGTGTCGATGTGAGAAAATGTCAAACCCGCGCCGACATTCGCCCTCAGGAAGCCGAGATTCGCGTCGGCATAGGCGGCAAAGTCTGCATTCAAGGCGGTCGCCGACGCATTCTGTGCACCAATGCTGCCTCTGCTCATACCAAGGCCACCCATGGTACCGATATCCCAACCGTAGAGAGAAATGCCGTCGAAACCGGCATAGGCGGACTGTTCCCTCCAGTTCATACGGGCTGCACGGTCACTGGAAAAGGCACCTGCAGCGCCATTGAACGAAACCCAGCCGGTTTCCGCATTGCTGTTTGCCAAGCGGCTGGTCCGCGCGTTCACGACGCTCCGCACCTGTCCGGCATGCTCCAGAACGAGAGCCGAACCAGAAGAATGGATTTCGCCCGCAACCTGATCGAGAGCATTCGGCAGCGCTTGAGGTGATGTGGCGTAAAGCGAGGAGAACACGGCACCGGTTCGCGGCCCCGCCGCAGGACGAACGGCGTCAAGTGATGCGCCGACAGCATTTGCATTGGCGCTTGAGGTCAATCCGTTTGCAGCAAGATTGCTATACTGCTGCGGTGTCACCACCAGGGAGACCGTCCGGTCCGCATAAAGTGTGTCCATGCGGCTGCTCGGAGCAAGCGCCGATGCGTCCGGCTGAGTCAGGGCTGTGAAGCCGCCGGTCACGCCTGCACTTGATCGGATAACCTCAAAAGTGGTGCCAAGCGGGGCAACGTAAGTGTTGCTTGCCGGTGCCGTTATGCCGCGGAGCGTGGGAACGATCACGCCATCGACTGCGATTGTACCATTGGTACCGGTGGTCACAAGGCGCGAATAGCTACCACTGCCTGTGCCTGTCCCTATGCCGTCAATGTCGAAGGATGTTGTCGCACCACTTGCGATGGTCACTGGACCGGCGACAGTCAGCGTGCCGGGCGAATTGCCCGGCGCCAGGCGCCCAGCGGAGTAAAGAGAGGCGTCGATCTTGCCAATGCCGCGCAGCGTCCCGTTCTGGCCAATCCGTACATTGGACGCAACGGAACCGTTCACCGAGAGCTGTCCGGCGTTGACGATCGTGTCACCGGAATAGGTATTTGCGCCGGCAAGTGTCAGGGTGCCCTGCCCTTCCTTGGTGAGCCCACCTGTACCGCCAATGGCGTTGGAAAATGTCGAGTTTGTGCCGCCCGTGTTGATGACTGTATTGGAGGTGAAGGCCCCGTACCCTTGTACGGCCCGTCCGGCATTGACCATGCCCCAGCCGTATTTCTGCCGGTCCCCCATGGAGGTTGCGGTGGTGAGAAGCACCTGCTGGATGTCGTGGGCAGAAAAATATGGGAATGCCTGCTTGACCAGCGCCGCCACTCCGCTGACGACCGGCGTTGCCATCGACGTGCCGCTCATCTCATCGTAATCGCCGCCGCTGGGGCCTGTGCCAAGCGGGACAGTCGACACCACGTCAACGCCGGGCGCAACCAGACACCACGCAGAGGCCACACCGCATTCATTGCTGAAACTCGCCAGATTGCCATTCGCATCAACCGCACCGACTGCGATGAAGGTGTCGCGAAGCTCAGGAACCCAATAAGGCATCCCGCCCAGCGCATCTGGTGCAGGCTGCGACTCATTGCCAGTGGCAAACACCATCAGCACGTCATTGTCGGCGGCGTATTTCATGGCGTCGATCGTCTGTGGCAGCGATTGTGTGATCGATGCGCTGGTATAGTCAGTGACATTGCACGGCGGGTTGATAGAATAGCTGCAATCGTTGACACCGCTTGAGTTGCTGATGATCGACACGCCGCTATCGACGAGGCGCATCCAGTTTTGGTTGAACACGTCGTCAGTATTGCCCGAACGCCCATCATAGATGCTCATCATGATTTTGGAATCGAACGCGACGCCATGCATTCCCCAGCCATCGCGGTTCGCGGCGATAATGCCGCTCACATGGGTTCCGTGACTGGTACGGCCTGATGGCGATCCGGAATCGGGGCTCTCGAAATTCGCGCCGTTTATGATGCTGGCACCCGTGTTGAGATCGAAGCCGGGCAGAAGCCGGCCATTGAACTCGGGATGGCGCGCATCAATGCCTGTATCGAGAACGCCGACCCGAACACCTTCACCGGTAAAGCCGAGAGCATAGGCCTTTGCAGCATCGATTGCAGAAAGGTGGTAGGCCGCACGATATTCAGGCGTTTGCCAAAAGGCCTCGCTATCGGAAGCGGACTGAGCCAGCACCACCGAATTCTGACCGATTGCCAATCCGGCACCCAAAATACAATAACCGAAAAACCCGCGTCTTTTCATACTTTTATCCCCTGCCGAGTTGGTATATCCGTTCGAGCCGGGGTCGATAGCAGGACAGCAAAGAATGGTGATGAGTACAGAATCCAATTTCTTGTTCACCAGTACCAAACATCGCGGGATTGAACAGTGGTGATGCAGAAAGACATCTTCAGCGAGCAGACACCGGGCCTGCCGCACCAATCTTTCGACTCCCGGGGGCTGACGCCTGAAGCAGCTTTTGATGGCTGGCGGTCGGCAGTCGCTCCGGTCTTCGACGTTGCGCCGGTCCATCCCGATCAGCCATTCGCAGCTACCTACGACACCTACCATTTGGGTGACATGCTTGTCGGGCTCGGCACGTTCGGGCCGACAACCTTTACCCGTTCCAGAGAGAAATCCCGGATAGACGGCATCGATTACCTGCTCGTGCAGGTCTATACGTCCGGTGGATATAGCGGCCATCTGGACGATCGCCCGATCACCGTGCAGCCGATGGAACCGGTGACCCTCGACATGGCCCGAGAGGCGCGGACCGTCTCCCTCGCCTCAAGCAACATCACTGTCCTCATTCCGCGCGATCTGGTGAAGTCGCGCGTGTTTCCGCATGGGCATATGAACGTCGGGCTGCGCGGCGCAGCGCTTGGAGGCTTGCTGGCCGACCACCTTGTTGCGCTCGCCCGGAGCCTTCCGACCATGCCCTTGAGCGCCGGCGCTGCGGCGGCGTCCGCAACACTGGCCATGTATGAGGCTGCGCTGGATCCGGCAGAAGCACTGCAACAGGCAGGCACCGAACCATTCCGGGAGGCGCTTTTTCAGCGCGCGCGTCGCTTCATTGATGACCGCATCGGGTCGGGCAAGATCGATATCGCGTCACTTGCCAGCGAATTGGGGCTATCCAGATCCTCTCTCTATCGGATGTTCGAGCCCTATCGGGGCGTCGAGTCCTTCATCACGGACCGCCGTCTTGCCCACGCGCGCAAGGCTCTGACCGATCCACACGACATCAGACGTATTGGCATTATTGCGGCGGCTTGCGGTTTCGACGACCATTCTAGCTTCAGCCGGCTGTTCAAACGTCGATACGGAGTGACGCCCGCCGAGCTTCGCAGTCGCGGTCGCCTTGCGCGGCCTGGCGACAGCCAGGAGGTCTTCGATCTCCAGTCGTGGATCGCCGATGTGACCTGAAGCTTTTGCCGTCTGCGTAGTGGCCGGGCCATGGGAAGAACCCGATTCGCCCGACAACTTTAACAACGGCTAACGAGGGTAAAGACAACACGCCAAGACGCGGATACGCCGGATCGCATGCTGGCGACAAACGCTTTCAGTATCGTTTCGCCGTCGGCTCTCAAATCCCTTATCCGCAGCAAAGCCACGAGAATAGGTGTCCCGGCAACCGGCATGCAAACCGTTAAATAGCGTTTTAGTTCAGGGAGAAAGCGAAATGGCGCACCCGAAGAGATTCGAACTCCTGACCCCCAGATTCGTAGTCTGGTGCTCTATCCAGCTGAGCTACGGGTGCGCTTGGCCGCTGAGCGGTTCGCTCTGGCGGTGTGGCGTTCTCCTAAAGCGTCCTTTTCCTGAATGCAAGAGGATTATTGAAAAAAATCGGGACGATTGCAAACATCCCGGTTTCGCAGGCTCTGTGCTTTTACGATTCAAGTGAGAGCTCTATTGCCAAGGCTCTCCGCACACAGGAAACGGTAACAAAACGCGCTTGTTTGGGAATCACCTGTACCGATTGTTTATTCCGCGGCGCTTTGACCGGCGTTTGATTTCATCTCTTCCATGACCACGGGGCGATCTGGAATATCGAACCGGAACAGCGTTCCGGCCTGGGCCTTTTCCACAAGTGCGATCGTGCCGCCATGCGAGAGAACGATTTCGCGCGCAATCGCAAGGCCCAAACCTGCCCCACCAGAACGCACCGAACCCTTGAAGGCGGAAAACAGGTGCTCCCGCGCCTTTTGCGGCATGCCGGGCCCCGTGTCATCCACGGCTATGGAAACCACCGAGCCACTGCGATGGGCTGACACGCTGATGCGTTTGGGGCTCGCGCCCGCGCCTTCAGCCTCCATCCCTGCCAGCGCCTGCATGCCGTTTCGACAGAGATTGTGGATCACGCGAAACAGCTGCTCGGGATCGGCATCCACCTGGAGATCATCGTCGATGTGGATTTCAAACTGGATCTCGCTCTCCGGCTCTATGCCGAGCAGACCAGACACATCGACCACCAGCGGTTTCAGATGGACAAGTCGCCGCCTGGGGGCTGCTTCTGCGGATTTGCCATAGGCGAGCACAGAGTTGGAATAACCCACAGCACGGTCGATTGCGCGCAAGAGCTTCGGCGCCAGACGCTTGACCATCGGATCATCGAGATCACCCAACCGGTCGGACATCAATTGTGCGGAAGCCAGGATGTTGCGCATATCGTGATTGATCTTGGAGACAGCCAGACCAAGCTCGGCGAGATTGCGTTGCTGCCGCAAGGTCTTTTGCAGCTCTTTCTGCATCGATTCCAGATGCTGCCCCGCCACCGCCAGCTCGTCGTCTCCGGCCTGTGGCTGATAGATACTGCCGGGTTCGTCGGGATGTCCCGAAAAATCCTGCATCGACCGGGTTAAACGGCGAATCGGACGGATCAACAGGCGGCTCACGGCCAGAAAGATCAAAAAGCCCGTGATGATCGATATGGCAAGCGACAGGAGAAACACGTTGCGCGAATAGACTAGCATTGCATCGCGCAGCGCATCATCGGTCATCACGACCTCGACATGCATGTCGGTCCCGTCGACCGGGCCGAAAACGCGGATCACCCGCCCGCCGCCGAACAGAAGCTCGTCGAAGGCAGCCCGGATAGCGTTCAGCGGCTTCATCTCGGTGAGGTCATATTGTTTGTCGACCTCGGGCGGCATGTCGGTTGCGGCAATCAGACGCCGTGTGCCGTCCCGCTCGAGCACAATCACCTTCACGCCTGTCGCCATCAGCGTGTCATCGCGCAGCGCATCTGGCAGTTTGCTGTGCTGCAGACCGTCGATGACAATGGAAGCAACGGCGGCAACGCGAAGCTGCTCCTTGAGCCATGTATTGCGCTTGTTGGCCACCGACGGCACGAAAATGGCGACTTCGGCAATCATCACCGCCAGAATGGTCAGGCTCAGGAGCTTTCCGGAAAGCCCGCCGAAAAAGCCGGCCATACGGCGTGGCACGGTAGCGTTAGCGCCGGAATGCAAGTCACTGCCGCTCATACGCCGCGTCTGTCCTTGTTCGAATTCGTATTGCCTTTGCAGTGTTTTAAAGACTCTGCTGATTATTGGAAAGCTTTCTCTTAGAAAAGCAGGGCTTTGATCACGGCCCCGCCGATTGACTTTTTGACCACTTGCCCCTATGAACCCGCGCAGTCCGGGGGCTGGCGAATGAGCGCTGGCCTCAAATGACGGATCAACGCTCCCTGCATCAATTGCAGAATTCAAGAAGGGCCGCACACCGCGGTGTTAAAATAAATGTCTACGAAGCGTACCTACCAGCCGTCCAAGCTTGTTCGCAAGCGCCGTCACGGCTTCCGTTCCCGCATGGCAACCAAGGGTGGCCGCAAGGTTCTCACCGCTCGCCGTACACGCGGTCGCAAGCGTCTTTCAGCCTAAGGCAGGCCGGCCCGATGCAACATGGCGGGCTCAAGACGTCTGAAAAAACCACAAAAGCTGCCGGGCGGCTGAAAAGCCGGCCGGAGTTTTTGCGTGTTCGCGGCGGTTACAAACTTCGCGGGCCTTATGTCCTGATTGAAGTGCTCGACCGCGGCGAACCGCAAACCCCTCCCCGTGTCGGCTTTACCGTCACAAAGAAACATGGCAATGCGGTTGAACGAAATCGCATGCGCCGACGACTGAAAGAGGTCGTGCGTCTTTCTGCGCAGTTTGCAATGAAGCCTGGACATGACTATGTGGTCGTCGCGCGAAGAGACGCCCTGAACGCCTCATTCGAGGACCTGACCCGGACGATTACCGATCGTATCGCCGGAAAACAAAGAGAGAAACGGCCAGACGTTGGCCGCCCGGGAAAGACCGATGGAAAATAACCGCAATTATTTCATTGCCATTGCGCTGTCCGTGATCATCCTATTTGGCTGGCAGTATTTTTATATGGGGCCGAAAATGCAGGCCGAGCGCGCTGCATCTGAGCAGGCCGCGCAGACGCAGGCCTCCGGTGACACAACAGCAAACCCGCAGACGCCAGCAGCCGGTTCGGCGCAGGTTTCCGGCGACACACCGTCGGCCAGTGGTTCTGCAAGCGTGATCTCGCGTGATGCGGCCATTGCCGAAGGCAAGCGCATTCAAATTGACACACCGTCGCTTTCCGGCTCGATCAATCTCACCGGCGCCCGCCTCGACGACCTTCACCTGAAGGACTATCACGAGACAGTGGATCCCACGAGCCCACTGATCACGCTGCTCAACCCGGCAAAAACGTCTGACGGTTATTTCGCGGAATTCGGTTATGTCGGCGCCAACAACATGCCCGGCCCGAATACGGTCTGGACCGTTGAAGGCAACCCGACGCTGACGCCGGACACGCCGGTCACACTCACTTATGACAATGGCGAAGGCCTTACATTCAAGCGCACCATTTCTGTCGATGCGCATTACATGTTCTCCTTTGCCGATGAGGTCACGAACAACGGCTCAGCCGCTGCCTCCATTGCCGAATATGGCCGCGTGACGCGCTACCGCGCGCCCGACCATGCCTCCACTTATGTCATCCATGAAGGCTTCACCGGCTGGCTCGGCGAAAACGGTCTGAAGGAAGTCAAATATTCCTCCGCCGAAGATGAGAACTCATCCTTCAACGGCGTTTCCACCGGCTGGCTCGGCATTACCGACAAATACTGGGCGGCAACCATCATTCCGCCGCAGGATCTCACCTACGATGCGCGCTACTCCCATTTCAACGACGGCACGCCGCGCTTCCAGGCGGATTTCAAGACGGCTGGCGTTGATGTGGCACCGGGCGCAACGGTGGAATTCAAGAGCCTCGCATTTGCAGGCGCCAAGGAAGTTCCCGTTGTTGACGGCTATGCCGCCAGCACATCCTGGTTCGATCAGCTCTTTCCCAGCCAGAGCGCCGTGGCCGCGGAAGACTATCGTATTCCAAGCTTCGACCGTCTGATCGACTGGGGCTGGTTCTACTTCCTCACCAAGCCAATGTTCAAGCTGATGGACTTCCTCTATCGCTTCCTTGGCAATTTCGGCCTGGCGATCCTTGCCACCACCATCATCATCAAGGGCATCTTCTTCCCGCTGGCCAGCAAGCAATATGCCTCCATGGCCAATATGAAGCGTATGCAGCCAAAGATGGAAGAGCTGAAGCAGAAATATGGCGACGACCGCATGGCCCTTCAGCAGGCCACCATGCAGCTTTACAAGGAAGAAAAGATCAATCCTGTCGCGGGCTGCTGGCCGGTGCTGCTGCAGATTCCGGTCTTCTTCTCGCTCTACAAGGTCATCTACGTGACGATTGAAATGCGTCACGCGCCCTTCTTCGGCTGGATCAAGGACCTGTCTGCGCCCGACCCGACAACCATTGTCAACCTGTTCGGTCTCCTGCCTTTCGAAGCGCCGACCTTCCTGCATCTTGGCGTATGGCCGATCATCATGGGCATCACCATGTTCTTGCAGATGCGCATGAACCCGACGCCACCCGACCCGGCGCAGGCCATGATCTTCACCTGGATGCCGGTGGTCTTCACGTTCATGCTGGCCTCTTTCCCGGCAGGTCTTGTCATCTACTGGGCATGGAACAACACACTCTCGATCATCCAGCAGAGCGTCATCATGAAACGTCATGGCGTCAAGGTGGAGCTCTGGGGCAATCTGAAAGGGTTGTTCAAGAGGGGCAGCAAAGATGATAAAAAGATAACGCTCAAATAGAGCGGCTAAAGGGCTCCTCCGGGAGCCCTTTTCCTTTACAGCGCGTGTTCGACGCCCAAAGCCTTGACAAGGCCCCGCGCCTGCCCCATCCCCAAGGCAACACCGGAGACCATCAATGAACACAACAGGCGCGCCCGATCCTCTCTTTTCCAAACCGTGGATTTTCATCCGCGGCGTGCCGTCATTGAAGTTTCTGCCTCCGGAAGGTCCGGCCGAAATCGCTTTTGCCGGACGCTCCAATGTCGGCAAGTCGTCGCTCATCAATGCGCTGACCGGCGTCAAGGGGCTCGCCCGCACATCCAACACCCCGGGCCGCACGCAGGAACTGAACTACTTCGTGCCTGACGGTTATTCAGGCTCTGCCGACGACCTGCCGCCCGCCGCAATCGTCGACATGCCGGGCTACGGCTATGCCAAGGCACCGAAGGAAACCGTGGACGCATGGACAAAACTGGTTTTCGACTATCTGCGTGGCCGGGCGACCCTGAAGCGGGTTTATGTTCTCATCGACAGCCGCCACGGCATCAAGAAGAACGACGAGGAAGTCCTCGACCTGCTCGACAAGGCCGCCGTCTCCTATCAGATCGTGCTCACCAAGACCGACAAGATCAAACCACCAGCCGTGATCAAGCTTCTCGAAGCCACCGCAAAACAGATTGCCAAACATCCCGCAGCCTTTCCGGAAATCCTGGCCACTTCGTCTGAGAAGAACCTCGGCATGGATGACTTGCGCGCCGCAATCAACTTCGCCATCGCAAACTGATCCGCTGACTGCCGCAAAAGCAAAACGCCGCCCTTTTCAGGACGACGCTTCGCGGGGGTAACGTAGATTCAGTGCACCCGATTAGCCAGCGGGCAGAAGCACCTTGTCGATCACGTGGATCACGCCATTCGACTGCTTCACATCGGCGATGGTCACATGGGCGACATTGCCCTTTTCATCGGTCAGCGTGATCTTGCCGTCCATTTCCTTGGCTTTCAGCACGCAGCCGCCAACGGTTTTCACATCATGCTCACCGCCATCGTCCTTGATCATCTTTTCGATGGCCGAAGACATGGCATCGGCTGCCACCACATGGCAGGTCAGAATTTTCGTCAGCTGATCCTTGTTTTCCGGCTTCAACAGTGTGTCGACTGTGCCAGCAGGCAACTCGGCAAAGGCTTCATTGGTGGGCGCAAAAACCGTAAAGGGACCGTCGCCCTGCAGCGTCTCCACCAGACCTGCCGCCTTCACTGCGGCCACCAGCGTGGTGTGATCCTTGGAATTCACGGCGTTTTCGACAATGTTCTTGTTTTCGTACATCGGCGCACCGCCGACTTCCGGATTGGCGGCATAGGCCAAAGTAGCGCCTGATACGACCAGTGCGGCAGCAAGCGACGTGCGGGTAATGAACTTGAACATGTTGTGGCTCCTCTCAATTGTTATTTCCCTGTTGGGGACACAAGAAAAGACGAAAGGCAGCTGAATGAGTTTCAGCCGCCTTGCAGAAAAATGATAACTATTTGTTTTTATGTGTTTAAATTGAATTTGCCTTGCCTGTCATCAACACAGGCCCGGTCGGCTTGCCCGTCTTGGAACCGCCAAAGGGTTCCAGCGACACGGCAAGCGTCACACCTTTGGTGATCCGCTCACGATAGTCACGCGGTACGACAATGATACCGTCGCGGCGCAGCGGAACGATCCCCAGCGACTGAGGTGCCTTGTTGCCGTCGATCATCCAAAGTTCGAGCGACTTGTCGTTGGTCGCGCCACTGGCCGCTGGCGTCAGCTGCAATGTCCCGCTGGCGGTGTCATAATAGGCAACCAGCGCCATATCCCCATTTGCAGCAGAAAGCGACGCCAGACGTACCGGTCCCGGATCGTCCGGCAGCCAGAAGCCGGTTGAGCCGGAAACCAGCAATATGAGTGCAGCAGCAAGAGATACCAGCGTCATGCCACGCCAGAACACCACAGAGTTCCAGACAGAAACCGGACCCGCCGGTGCGCCAATTTCAAAAAGTTCACGCTCAATGCGTTGATAAACCTTCGGCGAAGGCGTCAGTTCTGGGCCAAAGCCATCGTTGAAGCCGCCAAGATTGCTCTCCCAGCGGTCCACCATCAATCGAAATGCCTTGTCGGTGGCCAGGCGCTGCTCCACGGCGCGCCGCTCCTCTGCCGGAAGTACACCCAGCACATATTCCCCGGCCAGCACTTCGTCGCGGCTGCGGTCTCCCTTTTTGTTCTCAGGTGTATTCATGGCAACCACGTTTCCCAAAACGGATTGCACTCAGGTCCCGAGGCAATCCCGCAATCTCAAAAGACTTCGACGCAACCAGGTCCGCATCGTATTCAGCGGCACGGAATATTTATCTGCCAGCTCCTGATAACTCAGGCCGTCCAGATAAGCACCACGCACCGCCTCGGCGCGATCAAAGTCTAATTCTTCCATACATGTTTCAATTCTTCCAGCCTCCGAACGCCGCTCAGCCAATTTTTCTGGACCCGGCGCATCGTCAGCCAGATCAAATGCCTCATCGACAGGCACCGCAAACGGCTTTTTGGCCCGCAACCGGTCAATGCAGTGATTGCGTGCAACCGTCACCAGCCAAGCCTCAGGCGGGCTTGAACCGCTCACCTGTTGGCGCGCTTTCTGCCAGACGCGGATGAAAATCTCCTGCAAAGCCTCTTCCGCCTCATGCCTGTCTCTCATCATACGCATGCAGACGGCAAAAAGTTTCGGGCTGGTCGCGGAATAGAGTTTGCCAAATGCGCCGCGGTCGCCAAGGGCAACACGGGACATAAGGCCGGCAAGGTCCTGGTCAGACAAAAGATGTTCCCCTTCCCTGGCGCTTTTGCATGGCTTTACGCGCCCCCGCCCAATTTGGATCAGTTGCACTGTTTTCACAGGGAAAAACTTCCGCTAATAAGGCACCTGCAAAAATCAGAGGTCCCCGCCCATGTCCGCATCCGAAAGTGAAATTCAGGCCCGCCTACTTGCCCAGGCGCTTCCCTATATGCAGCGCTATGAAGACAAGACCGTGGTCGTAAAATACGGCGGCCATGCCATGGGCGACGCCGAACTCGGCAAGGCGTTTGCCGGCGATATCGCGCTTTTGAAACAATCCGGCATCAATCCCATCGTCGTCCACGGCGGCGGCCCGCAGATCGCCGCCATGCTCAAGAAGATGGGCATTGAAAGCCGTTTTGAAGGTGGCCTTCGCGTCACTGATGCAAAGACGGTGGAAATCGTTGAAATGGTGCTCGCAGGCTCCATCAACAAGGAAATCGTCGCCATGATCAACCAGACCGGCGAATGGGCGATCGGCCTTTGCGGCAAGGATGGCAACATGGTCTTTGCCGAAAAGGCTCACAAGACGATGACCGACCCGGATTCCAATATCGAAAAGGTGCTGGATTTGGGCTTCGTCGGTGAAGTCGTGGAGGTCGACCGCACGCTGCTCGACCTGCTTGCCAAGTCGGAAATGATCCCGGTCATCGCGCCGGTCGCACCAGGCCGCGATGGTCATACCTACAATATCAATGCCGATACATTTGCTGGCGCCATTGCCGGGGCGCTGCACGCCACCCGCCTGCTTTTCCTCACCGACGTACCCGGCGTACTCGACAAGCAGGGCAATCTGATCAAGGAACTCTCGGTCGCCGAAGCGCGCGCGCTCATCAAGGATGGCACGATTTCAGGCGGCATGATCCCGAAGGTAGAGACCTGCATCGAGGCTATTGAAAAAGGCGTCGAAGGGGTCGTTATCCTGAACGGAAAAACCCCTCACTCCGTGCTTCTGGAAATCCTGACCGAAGGTGGCGCAGGCACGCTGATCGTGCGCTGATAGCGGCGGATGAATAAACGTTCCGCAATGGCCTTGGCCGGCAGGCGCAGAGCCCACCGGCCATGCAGGTTTAATCCATGACAGGAATGGGTTGGGCGTTGGGATTGCGCTCCACCCGCTCAGGATTTTTCAGCAGAAATGCTCCAACCAACACCACTGCATAAGCGATGAGGTTGTAAGTCAACGCCTGCGTCAGGGCATGGCTGAAGCCAAGCTGCGGTGTCGCGCCGGTGGCCATTTCTGCCGCCAGCTTGCGGAAGAAAATTTCGCTGACGACAGCAACACCGAGTGCACCGCCCGCCTGCTGCAGTGCCTGCAACGCGCCTGATCCTGAACCCGCATCCTTTTGCGGCACCCCGGCCAGAATGGTCTGGAACAGCGGAGAAATGGTAACGCCGAGACCAATTCCGCCAAACAGCAGCGGTGCGATATAAAACATGGAGTCCAGAACATCGCTCTCGCCCGCTGCCAGAATACGGACCGAAAGCATGCCCGCAAACAGCAGAACCAGCCCAGCTGCAATGCGCTGCTTTTGCCATTTGAAACCGATCCGGCCCGAAATGACCGAGGCGACAAGCACGCCAACGGAAAACGGCATGGTCGTAAGACCCGACCACAGCGGCGTCAGCCCATAGCCCTGTTGCAGGTAAAGTGCAAAGATCATGAAGAACGAGGGCATGGCCGAAAAGAAGACCAGCGACATCATGGCGCCGATAATGAAATTGCCGTTTTTCATCAGGTCAATCGGCAAGAGCTCCGCGCCGCCAACGCGTTTCTGCCGCTTTTCCCAAAAAACGAAGGCGACGAAAAAGACGAAGGAAGCGGCCATCATGGCAAAGCACCACGCCGCCCACTCATAATTGCGCCCTTCGATCAGCGGGAAGATGATCAGAAACATGGCGGCGCTGACAATGGCAATGCCGCCGAAGTCATTTTTGATCGACATGTTGCCGGGAATAGGCGGAATGAATTTGGCAGCGGCGATGACCGTGAAGATGCCGACCGGCACATTGATGAGAAAGATCGGACGCCATTCCAGCCCGAAGAGATCACCACCAAGAAGCAGCCCGCCGAGAACCGGTCCCGTGACCGTGGCAAGCCCCGCCGTCAACCCGAAGAGCGAAAACGCGGCAGCGCGTTCATGCGGCGGAAAAATGGTTTGCGCGATGGAAAGCACCTGCGGCGTCATGACAGCGCCCGCCGCCCCCTGGATGAGGCGCGCGACAATCAGAAAGCTCATATTGGGGGCCATTCCACAAAGAATGGATGCAATGGTGAAAGACCCGACCCCGATCATGAACATCCGCTTGCGCCCGACTATATCGCCCAGCCGCCCGAATGGCAGGAGCCCGAGAGCAAAGGTGAGGATGAAGCCAGCGACAACCCACTCGATTTCCGTCGAACTCGCCCCAAGATCCGCCTGCATTGTTGGAAGCGAGACGTTGACGATCGTCACGTCCAGCAGGTTCATGAACAAGGCAAGCAGAATGATGAAAAGCGCCAGCCACCGGCTTTCATGCGGCTCATCGGCATCAGAATAAGACTTTTGAAAACGTGTTTCAGACATGGAATTTCTCTCGTTCATTTTACAAAGCTTTTGACAATTTCATCGGCGACGGCGTCGAAGATCGAAAAAAGATGCTTCGGCTTGTATTGAAAGGCCACAAGAGCGCCGGTCACCATATGTGCACCCGCTATCGGGTCGAGATTTTCGCGAAACTGCCCCTCTTGCTTGCCTTTCTTCAAAATTTCTACGAATTGGCGATTCCATCGGATTTTCATCTCGCGCATTTTGGCCTCGACTTCGACATCCACGCGGCCGCGGTTGAACATCTCGTCCATCAGTTGCAACAGGTCAGGCCTGCTGACCATCATTTCCTTGTATTCCTGAATTTCCAGCTGCAGCATCTGCAGTGGACTTAATCCATCACGCGGATGAGCCTGGTATTGTTCCGCAAAAAAGTCCCGCAGCGCGTCGATGACAAGGTGAATAAGCGCGTTCTTCGTTGACACATGGTAGTGGAGCGTTGCGATATTGATACCGACTCGCGCTGCCACTTCACGCGTGCGCAACGCCTCGATCCCCTTCTCCACAATCAACGCAGTCGCCGCCGCCGCGATCTCTTTGCGACGCTCGTCGGTGCTGAAATGTTTGATCTGTTGCTCCATCATCAATCAATCAGTTGATTGATTTCGAGTTTGGAGTCAATTCTCAGGCCGTGAAATTTTTGTGAACGCTGCGTCAAACAGCGTGTCGCCGCAGCCGCAGAAGAAGCGAGATAGCGCTTTAATCCCAGTTCATTATCCTGAAAACTTGAATCGCTTTTTCCGCCATATGAATCACTTTCTGAAGAAGGTGCAAGGCTATGTTTCGTCAAACAAGGCTGGCTCAAGCTCCTTGCAGATAAAAGAAGGTCGAATGGAAAACGGGTTCGATGACGGGAAGCGCAAAGGTTCAGCAAGCCTACAAGGCTTTTCAGGCAGGCAATTTCGCGCAATGCCTCAACGCGCTCGGCCCGGTTCTTGAAGCCGACACCCTAGACCAGGCGGCGCTTCTGATTGCAGCGCAATGCCACGTGAAGCTCGGCAACGGCGAAGCCGCAGCCACGCTCTATGCCCGCCTCGCCGATCTTCAACCAAGCAACAGGGACAGATTTCTCAAGCTCGCCGCAGAAAGTGCTGCTACAGGCGTGCGTGAAGGGATGCGCGATGCAGACATTCTACCAACCACGATTGTCGAACAGATGCTGGCAGCCAGGCCCGCCCACGAGCCTGCACTCCAAAATCTGATTACCCTCTATCGCAAAGAGACATACCGGCAAGCCACGGACGACTTCGACGCGCTGGTTGCCAGCGGTTCCATCACCGATCTCCCCGTCGCAATTGTCGCGATGATCTCGGACTGCCACGAAAAGCTGGGCAATATCGAAAAGGCCGCCCACTATCGTGCCGTTGCAGGGCTGCAGCCTAGCCCCCATCAGGCCAGACTGCTCAACGCTGCCCTTCCCCTGTTTCGTAAACTCCTGCTCGAAAAAGGCGCCCTTCCGGATGTTGCTTACGAAGCGGCAAAACGCCTCGTCAGCCTTGAGCCGCGCAATTTGGACGCATCGAGCTACTATCGTTACGCCATGCACACGACCTGCGCGATTGAAGACCTGCGCGCCTACAATGCCCACGCCCTGAAGGGGCTCGAGAATAGTGACGCGTTCTTGAGGACCAACGAGGTTCTCCACAGTCACCTCTGCTGGTGCGCCGATGAGCGGCTGAACGCGCAAATTCAAAATACGGCACTGCGGACGAAATTCACCGCCGCCTCCCGTCAGGCGCGTCGTCAGCGCCCGCACCAGCCGGCAAAGAAGATCCGCATCGGTTACCTGACAGCAGACCTTTATGCCGAACATCCGACCACCCTCCTTTTCAAGGGCGTCTTGGCGGCCCACGACCTGGAGAGGTTCGATGTCACGCTCTATTGTTATACGCCGGATAAATTCAGCGATGCAGACCGTGCCTTCCGCAAAACACTGCCCAATCTGGTGACCATCACACATATGAGCGACGAGGAAGCAGCACAGCGCATCCGCGCGCGCGGCACGGATATCCTGATCGATCTCAAAGGTCCGACAAGTGATGCGCGCTCCGACATCTTAAATATCGGTGCAGCCCCCATACAGGCCGCCTGGCTTGGCTTTCCCGGCTCCGGTACCGGTATCGATTGCGACTATGTGATCAGCGACCGGATCGTGACGCCCGATAGCAGCAAACCCTTCTATCACGAGAAGTTCTGCCGCCTGCCGGAAAGCTATCAATGCAACGACGGCTTTGCCCGCCCCCTGCCGCCGCCAATGAGCAAGACCGAGCTCGGCATCGCCGAGGACACATTCCTCTTCGCCTCTTTCAACAGCATGAACAAACTCTCTCCGCAGATCATCGACCTCTGGGCAGAGGTTCTGCAGAAGGTGGTTGGAAGCAAGCTGGCACTCTTCAACAATCACGAAAAGCAGAAGCAGAATTTCTTGAGCGCCATGGCATTGAAGGGTCTCGGCCCCGACCGCTTTCACTTCCTGCCGCGCGCCGGCTACCGCGATCATCTCGCGCGCATTCCCGCAGCCGATCTCGGCCTCGACTGCTATCCCTATAACGGCCACACCACCACATCCGATATGCTCTGGATGGGCCTGCCGCTTCTCACCTTCAAGGGCAGCAATTTTGCCTCCCGTGTTTCAGAAAGCCTCTTGCGCGCCGCCGACATGGAGGAACTGATCACTGAGAACGCCTCCGCTTTCGTCGAGAAAGCCGTTGCCCTGTCTCAGCAACCGGAGACGCTTCAGGCTCTGCGCAACAAGATCATCGCCAACCGCTTCCGCGCCCCCCTCTTCGACACCGAGCGCTTCACCCGCCACCTGGAACGCGGCTTTGAAATGATGTTGGAACGCTTTCAGGCTGGCCAGGAGCCCGATCATTTCGACGTCCCGCCCCTGCCTGCCCACGACGCGCCGTTTCGCTGACTACCCGAGAAGCAGAACCAGAATCCCGGCAACGATCAAACCACAGCCGGCAATTTCCAGCCGGTTGATCTTTTCTTTGAAGATGAACACCGACGAGGCGAAGGTAAACAACATTTCGATCTGCGCCAGCGCCTTCACAATGGCGGCCTTCTGCAAGGTCATCGCCATGAACCAGCCGAAGGAGGCCGTCGCGCCAACAAAGCCGGTGGCCAGCGACGGCTTCCAGGCCCGCGCGATATTGCCGAATTCCTGCGGCTCGCGCAGCGCAATCCAGATCGCCATGATCACCGTCTGAAAAGCGATAGCGACAACCAGCGTGAAACTCGCCTGCAGAATGAAGTCCGGCTCGGCAAGCCCCGGTGCCAGCGCCAGGGACGCGGAGCGATAACCATTGGCCGACACGCCAAAGAGCGCACCGGAAGCAAGCCCGAGGAGCGCCGTCCGGCTGAATGTCGAGGTAATCAGCGTGCGCAGCGAAAAGGCGGTGCGCGCAACCGATATCAACATCACCCCGATCACCGAAATGACGATGGCGGCCACGGCCGCAGCGCTGATCGTCTCGCCAAGCACGATAAAGGCAAAGATCGCCGCCTGTGCCGGTTCAGTACGCGAATAGGCAGTGCCGACGGCAAAATTGCGAAACGAAAACATATGCACCAGCAAGGCCTGTGCAAAAATCTGCGACAGGGCTGCCACCACCACCCACACCCCGAAGGCGAGCGAGAGCGAAGGCAGCGATTTCCCTGCCAGCCAGAGATAGACGAAAAGATAGAAAACGGCGAACGGCACACCGAAGGCGAAACGCACAAACGTCGCCCCCGTCGTTCCCATCGCGCCCTTCAGATGCTTCTGCAGCACCGAGCGGATATTCTGCAGAAAAGCAGCGCTGATTGTGATGGCAACCCAGACAGGCATATAACCCTCATTTCATTCCGCGGATGTGCCAACAGTCCATCGCACACCCGTCAACATAAAGAAAAAGTCGGAAATTGCGGACGCGCTGTCCGCTTGAGGATTACGATAGGCGGGTAAGAACGGCACCGCTGAGTGCCATGAAAAAACGGCCAGGCAGGAGTTTCCTGTCCTGCACGTCAAAATGCGCACCAATATCAGCCGTTTTGATCATGTCGATCTTCTATCACCAAAGACAATGCGCGACAATCGGCCTTCACCGATGCATCTTCGCACCCTTGGTAATCTTGTCGGCCGCCTTCTTCTCTGCACGAAAGGCAATGCCCACCACTTTGGCGTCGTCAGGTCCATAATCGGCAAAAACGGCCCGGTTGGCTGCATCATGGCCGGTTGCAAACATCTCCTCCACATAAAGCGAGCTTCTGACACCGCGCTCCAGACTGCGGCGATGGATCTTGCGCATCAAGTCTCCGTCAGCCTCCAGAATAATCATCGGCTGCACCGAAATCGGATTATAGACATAACCATCGCGGTCCACATAATCTTCACCGATGATCTCCGGCATATGGCCCGCAATGCCGGTGGCGAGAAACGCTGTGACATTGAGCGCCTGCCATTCGGCCAGATCATTGCGCAGGACGATAACGATTTTTGTGTCGAACATATTGGCTCCTGTTTCCTCGGCAGATAAGCTCCGCCGCATGAAACCGGAGATAAACGAAACCTTTCTGAGTGGTCTTGGACGTTTGTGCGAGAGCCCGCAGGCAAGCGGCATTACGGCTGCACGCGACGCGCCCGGCATGTCGCGCATCGGCGCACATTTCTTCGGCAAGGCCTATAGTCCGCACCGCCACGACACCTATTCGCTGGGCATTACCGTCTCCGGCGTGCAGACCTTCAGCTATCGCGGCGTATCCCGCTTTTCCACGCCCGGAAACCTCATCATCCTGCACCCTGACGAGCTTCACGATGGTGGCGCGGGCACCGAGGATGGGCTGGTCTATCGAATGCTCTACCTGGAGCCTTCGGCCCTGCGGCAGGCACTTGGCAACGATGCATCTCCGCTGCCCTTTGTCGCCAACCCGGTCATTTCCGACGAAAAACTCAAGCAAGCGCTGCTGATTGCCCTCGCCGATCTCGAAACCGACATGGACGACCTCGCCACAAGCCAGCTTCTGGCCGATATCGCCGATGGGCTGACGCGACATGCGACCGGCAAAGCCACCCCCCGCACAACACTCAATCACCAGGGTACAGAGGCTGCCCGCGCCTACCTGAATGCAAACCTGCAGCGCGCGGTAACCTCTGCCGACCTCGAAGCTGCATCGGGCATGGATCGCTTCACGCTCGCGCGGCACTTCCGCGCCCTCTATGCCACCAGTCCCCACCGCTATCTCATCATGCGGCGGCTGGAAAAGGCGCGCCAACTGATGCTGGACGGCATGCCGCTCACCGAGACCGCCTTTGCTACAGGCTTTGCCGATCAGAGCCATTTCACCCGCCAGTTCAAGAAAGCCTATGGCATGACGCCCGGTGTGTGGAACAGTCTCACCTCGGTGGCATAATGCCATTCCCTCCGTTCAAGCCCCGTGTCATAACCAGCCCATGATAGAAAAACCGAGTCTCCCCCAGAAGTCCGATTTCGACCACGTCACCGAATGGGTGTTCGATCTGGACAATACGCTTTACCCCCACCATGTCGATCTCTTCGCGCAGATCGACAAGAACATGACCGCCTATGTCTCAGAGCTCCTTCAAGTGGAGCCGGCGGAAGCCAAACGCATTCAAAAGCAATATTATCACGAGCATGGCACGACGCTGCAGGGCCTGATCCTGCATCACAAGGCGGACCCGACCGCCTTCCTGAATGCCGCCCATGCGATCGACTACACCGTCGTGCCGGAGAACGCCGAACTCGGCGAAGCGATCAAGGCGCTCCCCGGTCGCAAGTTCATCTTCACCAATGGCACCGTCGCCCATGCCGAAGACACTGCCCGGCGTCTCGGCATCCTCGATCATTTCGATGATATTTTCGACATCGTCGCTGCCGACTATGTGCCAAAGCCTGCCGGAGAGACCTATAACAAGTTCATGGGACTTCACCGGGTGGAGACGAAAAACGCGGTGATGTTTGAAGACCTGCCCCGCAACCTGCAGGTCCCCAAAACGCTCGGCATGAAAACCGTTCTGCTGGTGCCCCAGGATATGACCGGCACGGTCATGGAGCGCTGGGAAAAGGTCTCCGCCGACGATCACCACATCGACTATGTCAGCGACGACCTGACACGTTTTCTGCAGGCGCTTCTTTAAAGGCGCCGAGATCGACGAACATGACGTCCAGAATGCGGGCATGCACCGCTGCCCTATCAACACCCTCATTGTCGGCAAATACCCTCGGGCTCAATCGTTTGCCGACAGGTGAGCCGAGACCAAGATAGCTGAAATGCCCGACGGCTTCCCCAACCGAAGACAGCTTGAAGGCGGGATTGACGACCTTTAGCCAGTCCGCACATTCTGCGCGCGGCGCGATCGTATCCGCATCACTGGTCACCAGATGGACGGGAACTGAAAACGCCGCCACGCTGTCCTCTGAGAACCCCCGCACCGGCGGCGCAGGCGCCATCGCGAAGATGGATGCAAAGCGCGCATCGCTCAAATCACGATCCTGCCGTTCGTAGGCAGCACGAAACGCGGCCGATGTCACCAGCAACTCTGGAATGCGCGCTTCCAGGTTCGAAAACACCATTCCGCTCCCCCCTGCCTTGTCTGTCGTGGCCCGCCAAGCGTAAAACCGCTCGACGGATGTGCGCGCACCACCCAGCACCAGCGCCGTATAACCGCCAATCGAAAATCCCGCAGCCGTCACCTGCGACAGATCAAGCCGCCCGGCAAACGGACCTTCAGCACTCAACTGCGTCAACAGTTCAGACAGATCAACCGCCCGCTCCCACCAGCAGATGAAGCCTTCCTCCCGAAACGTCTCATGGGCGGTGTTGCCATGATGGTTCGGCGCAATGGCAATAAAGCCGCGCCTGGCCAGTTCGCGTCCCATCCAGCCCAATTCCTCGGCAGAGCCCGCCGTGCCATGCGAGAGCATGACAACCGGCCATTGCGGCTTGTCGCCACTCAGTGACGCACCTTCGACTATATCGCCAAGCAGAAATATCCGCCGTCCATCCTTGGCCCGGTTCGCATCATTCGGTTCAGCGTGCGTTGGAAACCATGCACTCCACGTTATGGGTCGCGGCCCGTTACCGTCCCAGTTCGTGCGTGTTTCATCGGCAACCGCGCCGGTCAGATAGCCACAAAAATACAATGTGAATTCCCCTTTTGCCCGCTCAGGCCCCGCCATTGCCCAATTGCCGGTAATGCTCTTCAACCACCGCCCAGGCCTGATCGGCCGTTTCGACGAAGTTCAAGAGCTTCAGGTCTTCTGGCGCGATCGTTCCAAACTCCGCCAAAGCTTCGAAATTGATGATGGACCGCCAGAATTTTTCGCCAAATAGAATGAGCGGAATATGCTCCATGCGCCGGGTCTGGATCAGTGTCACCGTCTCGAACAACTCATCCATTGTGCCAAAACCGCCAGGAAAGATCGCGACCGCCTTCGCCCGCATCAGAAAGTGCATCTTGCGGATCGCGAAATAGTGGAAGTTCAAACTCAGTTCCGGCGTCACATAAGGATTAGGTGCCTGCTCATGCGGCAACACGATATTGAGCCCCACGCTTGGCGCGCCAACATCATGCGCACCGCGGTTTCCAGCCTCCATCACACCCGGTCCCCCGCCAGTGACAACCACGAATTCCTTGTGATCGTATTCCGCCGAACGCTCTGAACAATAGCGGGCAAACTTGCGCGCCTCATCGTAATAGACCGATGCTGCCTCTAGATTTTTGCGCTGCACCTCGTTGCGCGCCGCCCAGGCTTCCTTGCCGGGTTCAGGAATGCGCGCCCCGCCGAAAATCACCACGGTGGAGCGAATACCGTGTTCTTCCAGAACCAGCCCGGCCTTCAAAAGCTCCAGCTGGAAGCGCACAGGGCGCAGCTCTTCGCGATGCATGAAATCCTGGTCAGCATAGGCAAGCCGATAGGAGGGTGATGCTGATTGCGGTGTCTTTGGAATGATGTCCGCACGCTCGCGGTCACTGCGGTTGTCGCGAAGCGCCTCCCACCCGGCATGTGCCTCCGGCCTCTTGTTGCGCTCAACCATGCAAAACCTCTCTTCCAGATTGACGGGACTGAACCTCTCGCTTAGGAAATGCCTCCAAAGCGTCCGGTTCTACCCTTGTAGTCTTTTCGGATGAGGCTAGTCGATGAACATTAAGGAATTCCCATGACCGCACCCGATCTTGCAGCACTGGAAACCGCCATTGAAAACGCCTGGGAAAACCGCGATGCGGTCAATACAGGAACGAGAGGCGAAGTACGCGACGCTGTCGAGGCCGCACTCAACATGCTGGACGCAGGCAAGGCGCGCGTTGCCACCCGCGGGGATGACGGCAACTGGACCGTCCATCAATGGCTGAAAAAGGCAGTTCTGCTGTCCTTCCGCCTGAACCCCATGGACGTGATCAAGAACGGCCCCGGCGAAGCAACATGGTGGGACAAGGTGCCTTCCAAGTTCGACGGCTGGACGGCCCATGAATATGAAAAGGCCGGTTTCCGCTCTGTTCCAGGCGCCATCGTTCGCCGTTCGGCATTCGTGGCCCCCGGCGTCGTTCTGATGCCTTCCTTCGTCAATCTTGGCGCCTATGTGGATGAAGGCACCATGGTCGATACATGGGCAACGGTCGGCTCTTGCGCACAAATCGGCAAGCACGTTCACCTGTCCGGCGGCGTCGGTATCGGCGGCGTTCTCGAACCCATGCAGGCAGGCCCCACCATCATTGAAGACAATTGCTTCATCGGCGCGCGCTCCGAAGTCGTCGAAGGTTGCATCATCCGCGAAGGCTCCGTGCTCGGCATGGGCGTTTTCATCGGCAAGTCCACCAAGATCGTGAACCGCGCCACTGGTGAAATTTCCTATGGCGAAGTGCCGCCCTATTCCGTCGTTGTCGCAGGCACCATGCCCGGCAAGCCGATGGCAAACGGTGAACCCGGCCCGAACCTTTACTGCGCCGTTATCGTCAAGACGGTCGACGAGAAGACCCGCTCGAAGACCGGTATCAACGACCTCTTGCGCGACTAAGGGCAACGATGACCAACAAAGACCCCTCCGCCCCGAGCATGACATGGCTGTTTTTCGGCCACTCCGGGCGGATCGGGCGTCAGCCCTATATATTGGCCTTTTTCTTCTGGGTGGCGCTCTCGGCCTTCACCATCACAAAGCTCGTCATTGCCGATCAGGAAGGTAACGATTCCGGTGCAGCAACCTGGTTTCTTGCCACGCTCGTCTTGACGGTCGCCTCCGCGCTTTCCCTGTTTTTCCTGTCCTTCAAGCGCCTGCACGACCTCGGCCTTCCCGGTCCACTGGCGCTTTCCACCTTCATTCCAGCCGTCTCCATTCTCGCCGTCTTCGCCCTCATGGTCTGGCCCGGCACGGATGGCGCAAATCAATATGGCAGGTTGCCGAACAGGCCATCCTGATGCTTTCGGCAGAAGCCGATACCCCAAAATCAACGGTGACAGGCGAGCGCCAATCGGCTAACTCTTGCCATTATGAATGTCACTGATCCCAAGGCGAATCTCGCCGCTCTCATCAAATGCCCGTCTGTTACGCCTGCCGAAGGCGGAGCCTTGGGCGCGCTCACCGAAATGCTGAGCCCGCTTGGCTTCAAGGTTGAGCGCTCAACCGAGACGGACGAAAACACACCCGATATTGAAAATCTCTACGCCCGGTTGGGCGGCGAAGGCCCGCATCTCATGTTTGCCGGCCACACCGATGTTGTGCCGGTGGGCGATGAGGCCGCCTGGACCCATCCGCCGTTTGCCGCCGAAATTGCCGACGGGCAAATGTATGGCCGCGGCGCGGTGGACATGAAAGGCGGCATTGCCTGCTTCGTGGCCGCGGCTGCCCGCTATATCGAGAAACACGGCAAGCTTCCCGGCTCCCTCTCCTTCCTCATCACCGGCGATGAAGAGGCCGATGCGGTCAATGGCACGATCAAGCTTCTGGAGCGCATGGCCAAGGCCGGCGAAACCTGGGACGCTTGCCTGGTCGGCGAGCCGACCAATCCGGATAAACTCGGCGAGATGATCAAGATCGGCCGCCGCGGTTCCATCTCCGGCTGGATCACCGTTTTCGGCACGCAGGGCCACGCCGCCTATCCGCATCTTGCCGACAATCCGCTGCGCGGCGCGGTGCAGCTTGCCAACGCGCTGATGGAAGTTCCGTTCGACCAGGGAACGGATGAATTTCCACCAACCAATCTCGAAGTCACCTCCATCGACACGGGCAATGCCGCCACCAACGTTATTCCCGCCGCCGCCAAGGTCGTCTTCAATATCCGCTTCAACGATCTGTGGACGGCAGACAGCGTGAAGCAGGAAATCATCACCCGGCTGGACAAGGCAGCCCGCACAGGCAATCTGCGCGGCGAGCGCCCGCCGGTACGCTATGAAATCGCCTGGTCGATCCGCCCAAGCCATGTGTTTCTAACCCGTGACGACAAGCTGATTTCTTCGCTGGCTGGCGCTGTGGAAAGCGTTGTCGGTGAACGCCCGAAGCTTTCGACCACCGGCGGCACATCCGATGCCCGTTTCATCAAGGACTATTGCCCGGTCGTTGAGTTCGGCCTTGTTGGCCAGACTATGCATATGGTCGACGAACGCGTTGCCCTTGCCGATCTGGAAACACTGACACAGATCTACGAAACCTTCATTGAACGCTGGTTTGCTGATGCCCGGACTTGAAGAGGTTCTCTTTTATCTTCGCGGCATTCTGCAACTGATCCGCCACAATCCCGCTGGCTGGCGCAATCTTGATATATCCGAGCGTGGCGTCTCCCGCTCCTTCTGGGCGATTGCCTGGAGCCTGCCTGGCATGCTGGTTTCCTGGCTTTCCTGGCGCAGCACCTATATCGAATTTGGCGGCGTCGGCGACACCGGCGCGCTCTTCATCTTCCGCATGGCCGTGCTGGATCTGACCATTTGGCTGTTGCAGATCATCTTCGTTGCCGCCCTTCTCGTCTACATGAAAAAAGCGCAGCATTTCAAAAGCATGGTGGTTGCCACAAATTGGCTATCGGTGCCTTTCTCGATCTATTCCGGCACCCTGTCCGCGCTGCAGATGCTCGCACCCGGCGGCGTGGTCCTGTGGTGGATATTGATGAATATCGGGCTCGCCGGTGCCATTTACGCATCATACTCGATCTACCGCATGATGAACGGAATCACGACAGGCCCTGCCATCAGCCTTGCAGTGACCACACTCCTCACCTCGTTGATCCTCACCCCCATTCTGCAGACATATCTCGGCGTATCGCTGTAACGCACAAAATCCGAAAGGCACTATTTTCATTCGTAAACAAATGAGTTAGGCTCCTCCTGTCCCTTGATATCGGGATCACAACAGATGGCATTGTCGAGGTGAACGTCCATGAATGTCCATAATGCTGAGCTTTCCCCCGCCGAACAGTTGCGCGCCAACGTTTCCGTCCCCTTTTCCAGCGCCACGGCCATGCCGAAGAGCGTTTACACATCCGAGGAATTCCTCGCGCAGGAGCTGGAACACATCTTCGCCAAGGAATGGCTTTGCGCGGGACGTGCCGACGCCCTGAAGGAACCGGGTGATTATCTCACCATGGACATTGCAGGCGAACCGGTGATCGTTCTGCGCGACCGCGACGGCCAGTTGCGCGCCCTTTCCAATGTCTGTCGCCACCGCATGTCCACCCTGCTCGAAGGCCGTGGCCGCGCCCGCGCCATCGTCTGTCCCTATCACGCATGGACCTACAATCTGGACGGCTCCCTTCGCGGCGCACCGGGCATGACGCTGAACGAAGGCTTCTGCAAGGACCAGATCAGCCTGCCCTCCATCCGCTGTGTCGACTGGAACGGCTGGATCATGGTGACGCTCAACCCGGATGCGCCCGAACCGCATGAACATCTCAAAGAGCTTGATAATCTCGTCGGTTATCTCGACATGGCAAGCTACACCGAGACCTTCCGCGAAGAACTGAACTGGAACACCAACTGGAAGGTGCTCGGCGAAAACTTCATGGAAAGCTACCACCTGCCCGTCTGTCATTCCGACACCATCGGCGGTTTCGTGTCGCTGGAAAAGATGACCTGTCCTGAAGGCTTCCCGGCCTTCAACTACCACTACATCTTCAAGACCGACGATGCGCCGCTGACCAACGCCCATCCGGCCAACACGACACTGACAGGCGATCAGCGCACCAAGACCTGGCTCATCTCCGTCTACCCCGCCCTCTTCATCACGCTGACACCAGGCTATTTCTGGTATCTCTCGCTGCATCCCGATGGCCCCGGCAAGGTCAAGGTCCTCTACGGCGGCGGCCTGCACCCCGACTATGTCAACGACCCGCAAGCCCAGGAAAACTTCGTCAAAGTCAAAGCCCTCCTCGACTCCGTCAACGACGAAGACAAGGGCTGCACCGAAAAAGTCTACCAAGGCCTCCTCTCCAAACTCGGCGGCCCCGGCGCACTGTCACACCTGGAACGCCCGAATTTTGAATTTGCGCAGTATATTGCGTCGAAGATTCCGGGGTGATTGGGGTGGGGCTTTGACAGGTTTTTGGAGCCGAGATCGGGCTGTGGTGTGAATAACTGAAATGGGGTCGCCAGCTGAATGAAAGCTGCGAAGAAGGTCATTGAGAAAAACAGGCATCCAAGGTGGTGGTACGGACGTCAGCGATCAGTAAAAACTGTAAGTTACTCGCGATCAATCGTACCAGGAACAGTGCTGCCTCTTCCTGCGCTCCTTGTGTTGCTCTTATCGATAACACGCGCTAACCGAGCTTTGCGGATATTGCTGTTAGCAGGGCGCGGTGGTGGTGACGCCCGAGCGGAATCCGTCTCACCTCGCCGCAGTTACCAGGTTCGGCTATAATGGAGATGTTTACGCTCGACCGATTGAGTCGGCAGCAGACTAAAGCCCACAAAACGGACATGCCTTCATTCGACGTATTGATTTTGGTTGAACTGTCGGGACTACTCGTCTTCAATACGCGTATGCCCAGCACAACCATCTGTTCACCGAGAAGGGTCATATGGACGGTCAACGATTACAAGCTTTCTGGAATCAGGAGGTCAAATCACTCCTAGCTGTCTACAAGCAGTTCGAGACCTTACTGCCGAATCCAAATGCAGCAGGGGCGGAGCATCGCGGCGAAGACGGTCGGTATGTGGAAACACTGGTGCGCGCGTACCTTCAAAAGTATCTACCAAAAGACCTCGAGGTGCTGACTGGTTTTATCCTCCGGCCTGCGGTTAAGCTGGGAAATAATGATCGCTCAAGATCAGGGGAACAAGACTTACACACGACCCAGCTTGATATAATTGTCTATGACTCTGGAATTTATCCCGTCTTCCAACGAATGGTCGATACCGTTATTGTTCCGCCTGAGGGCGTAGTAGCAGTGTTGTCCATTAAAAAGACTCTCCGAGATGCAGAGATCGTCGCAGAATGTAATGCACTTCTAGACGCTTCAAAGGCTTGCCGCTGTGACGACAGCAATGTGGAGGCTCGCCGCCGCGGGCCTTTTCTTGCCTTAGTCGCAACCGATTCTGACCTTGCTGACAAGCGAGAAAAGAAAGAGAAAAAACTATTTGAAAAGCTTAAAATCCTATACGGAAGCAACAGTGTTTTCGACGACATGGTAGGGTTCATCGGCGATCTTTCCGCTTGGCATGTATTCAAAACGCGCCCACCTCTTAATCTTACCCCTAAAAATAGCTTTGCAAAATACATGTATGTGGAGCTTAATGACAGCGAATTACATCAAGGATTTCAATTTATATTGTCGGGTATATTATCAGTATATTACGATAAGACAAGGGGAGGTGTGAAGCGTCCTGGCTACACAGCGTTTGCGCCAAAACCGGCTACCGAAATTGGAAAGATTTACTTCAGTTCGCTGCGCTAATTTTATCGCTCTAGATTGAAGACCGCGCCGTTTACAGCGCGGCCTTCTAACCCGGTTTTTTTCCGATATTAGCCTTCAGGAGTGACCGGAAACACACTTTGGCTGCACCGTTGGTGGGATAAAGTCCACCTCTAATAAAATATTGAGTGGAGTAGGCACGGATGTCAAGCCCCCTCCGCGGAGCAAGAAGCCAGCCTATCCCGCCACATTATGATCTCCTAAGTGCTGTTAAGGCACCACTGTCGTAAGATGTATGCCTTCGGGCAACCACGCATATGGTTGCGTTACACATACGGGACGCAAGGCAGAATTTCCTCTTAAAGCTATTCGATCTTTAAACAAGACGGAACGACTAAGAACAAACGACCCCTCACCCACCAACACCCCGTAAATCCGGCGTCTTCAAATCCAGCGGGTCCTTGTAGTCCACCTGCAGGAAATAGAGCCCGCCGGGGGGCGCCACGGGGCCGCAGCGTTTGCGGTCGCGGGCGTCCAGTGCGGCGGTCACATCATCCGGTGTCCAGCTGCCATCGCCCACCAGTTTCAGCGTTCCGGCAAAGGAGCGGATCTGGTTGTGCAGGAAGCTCTGGGCCGAGGCGCGGATTTCCACCACTTCGCCATCGCGTGAAACGGAGAGAAACTCCATCGTCTTGACCGGGCTCTTGGCCTGGCAGTGCGACGAGCGGAAGGTGGTAAAGTCGTGATGGCCCACCAGCCGCTGTGCGGCCTCATGCATGGCCTCGTGGTCCAGATGTTTTTTCACCCACCAGGCCCGGTTGGCCTGCAGCGGAATGGGCGAAGGCCGATTGATGATGCGGTAGAGATAGTGCCGTTTGACGGCGGAAAAGCGCGAATCATATTCATCCGGCACTTCCGCGACCTCAAGAACCGAAACCGCTTCTTCCGCCATCGTCATATGCGCGTTCAGCGCATTGCGCAGCACATAGGGCTTCCAGGTTTTGGAAAGGTCGAAATGCGCGATCTGCCCGCAGGCATGCACCCCGGAATCGGTGCGCCCCGCGCCGCCCACTGTCACGGTCTCGCCGCTGGAATCAAAGATCGCCTTTTCCAGCACGCCCTGCACCGATTTGCCATTGGCCTGCCGCTGCCAGCCGACATAGGGTGTGCCGTCATATTCGACCGTGAGGAAATAGCGCGGCATCAGCCTACCTTCATGCCCGCAGGCATGGCCGTTCCGCGCAGAAAATCGGAAAGCGCCAACGGCTTGCCGCCCGCCTTCTGCAACCGTTCGAGCCGCACGGAGCCTTCACCGCAAGCCACGACGCCATCGCCAATCACTGTGCCCGCAGCACCAACATCAAGGCCGGGCGAACTTTCCAGCACCTTCACCCGCTCCGCCTTGCCGCCAATCTCCATCTCAAACCATGCGCCGGGAAAGGGCGACAATCCGCGAATATGGTTGTGAACGTCCCGCGCCGGTTTGGAAAAATCGATCCGGGTTTCGGCCTTGTCGATCTTGGCCGCATAGAGCACGCCTTCTTCCGGCTGCGGTGTCAGCGGCAGATCGCCCGCTTCGAGTTTGGCCATGGCTTCCACCATCAGATCAGCACCGGCCGCCGACAGCCTGTCGTGCAAGTCACCCGCCGTCATCGTCTCGCTGATCGGAATGCGTACCGTCAGCGCCACGGGGCCGGTGTCGAGCCCCTTGTCCATCTTCATCACCATCATGCCGGTTTCTTCGTCGCCCGCCATGATGGCCCGCTGAATGGGGGCAGCCCCCCGCCAGCGCGGCAAGAGCGAGGCATGGCCGTTGTAGCAGCCAAGCCGCGTCCCGTTCAAAATCGCTTCAGGCAGCAGAAGCCCATAGGCAACCACCAGAGCAACATCGGCATGAAGCGCTGCAAATGCGTCCCGGTCGGCTTCGTTTTTAAAGTTGAGCGGCGTGCGCACCTCAAGGCCAAGCGCGTCTGCGGCCTCATGCACCGGCGACTTTTTCAACTCCAGCCCGCGGCGACCCGCCGGGCGCGGCGGTTGCGAATAAACAGCCACAATCTCGTGGCCCGCCGCATGGAGTGCGCGCAGAACCGGAACGGAAAAATCCGGCGTTCCCATGAAAATGATGCGTAGTGCCATCGGCCTGCCCTGCCCGTTTTCGTTCAGAATTTCGGCAGCGTGCCCGTCTTGCTTGCCTTGGTGAACTTCTTGACCACCATGTCACGCTTCAGACGCGAGATATGATCGATGAAGAGAACACCGTCGAGATGGTCAATTTCATGCTGCAGGCAGGTGGCCAGAATGCCCTCGGCATCAAGCTCCTGCTGTTTGCCGTCACGGTCCAAATAACGAACCTTGATTTCCGCCGGACGCTCCACTTCCGCGTAATAACCGGGAATGGACAGGCAGCCCTCTTCATAGGTCGAGCGCATATCGGACGAAGAAAGGATTTCCGGGTTGATGAAAACCTGCGGCTTCTTGTCTTCCTCATCCTTCGACACGTCGAGCACGAGCATGCGGATGGGCTCGCCCACCTGAATGGCGGCAAGTCCAATGCCCGGTGCGTCATACATGGTCTCCAGCATGTCGTCGGCAAATTTCTGCAGGTCTGCATTCACCGTCTCAATGGGCTTGGAAACCTGCTTGAGCAACGGGTCGGGCAAATAGATAAGTGGCTTGATCGTCATGGCGCTCATGTAACCGATGAATCAGCTGCTTTCAACTGGATTGCATCGCTTATGTGACAGCCTTTAGCGAAGCTCACCCGACACACCCGGCAGCACGCAAAGCATTTCATAAAGCAGGTTTGATGCAATCAGCGCCGTATTGCCGGACGGATCGTAGGGTGGCGACACTTCAACGAGATCGCAGCCGACCAGATTGAGCCCCCGGCAACCGCGGATGATCTCCATCGCTTGCATGGTTGTCAGCCCGCCAATTTCCACCGTCCCCGTTCCCGGCGCATAGGCCGGGTCAAGGCTGTCGATATCATATGTGAGATAGACGGGCGTATCGCCAATCTTCTCGCGAATGTCTGCAATCAGCGGCGCTGCCGATTTGTGCCAAAGCTCTTCGGCCTGGATGACCGTGAAGCCCCAACCCCGCGCCGTATCGAAATCGTCAGCACCATAGCCTGTGCCGCGCAATCCGATCTGGAAGGTCTTCTCCGGCACGATCAACCCTTCTTCATAGGCGCGACGGAAGGGCGTTCCGTGCGCAATTTCCTCGCCGAACATATGTTCGTTAATATCGGCATGGGCATCCACATGGATCAGCGCAACGGGTCCATGCTTCTTCGCAATGGAACGCAAGATTGGAAGCGTCAACGTATGGTCCCCGCCCATCGTCATCGGCAGCGCACCGGCATCCAGCACCTTGTCGTAAAAGGCGGTAATCCGCTTCACGCTGTCTTTCAAGTCAAACGTGTTGATCGGCACATCACCGATATCGGCCACCTGCAGGCATTCAAACGGCGCGGCCCGTGTCCACATATTATAGGGACGCAGCATCGTGCTTTCCGCCCGGATCTGGCGCGGCCCGAAACGGGTTCCAGAGCGGTGGCTTGCGCCAATATCCATCGGAATCCCGATAAAGGCCACATCGAGACCCTCAGCGCTTTCGGCTGCCGGCAAACGCATGAACGTGCCGGGCCCCGCAAAGCGCGGCATTTCGTTTCCACCCAGCGGCTGATTGTATGACAACGCCATCCCCTTAAGTCATGAAAAAGACACCGGAGGTTTGCCCATCCGGCGTTTTCAGTCAAGCGATCGGAAGCGACCGCACTGCCGACTTATTGCTGTCAGCTTGCCATGCGTTGGCGCGCGGCAGTGGCGCTGTCATGTCCCGAGCCCCCTGAAGACGATCGGTTTCCGCTCTCCATGCGGGTCTTGAAGCCGCGAAGCGACTGGGTCATCTTCTCAACTTCAGCCGTCAGCCGCTGGGTCTGGCTGCTGCATTCCTCAGCCATATGGGCATTGCGCTGCGTGATCACATCCATATCGGAAACCGCCTGACTGACCTCGCCAAGCCCGCCCGACTGTTCCGCCGTCGCCGTGGAAATCTCCTGAATAAGCTGCGTGAGCGCCCGCACCTTCTCAACGATCTCTTCCAGGGATTGGCCGGACTTGTTCACCAACTCCACGCCGGTGGCAACCTGACTTGAGCTGTTGGAAATGATCGTCTTGATTTCGCGCGCTGCTGCCGCACTGCGCTGGGCAAGCTCGCGAACCTCCTGGGCAACGACGGCAAAACCGCGGCCCGCTTCGCCAGCGCGCGCAGCCTCCACCCCGGCATTCAGCGCCAGCAGGTTGGTCTGGAAGGCAATTTCATCAATCACGCCGATGATCTTGGCAATGTCATCCGAAGACTTCTCAATTGCCCCCATCGCCTGCACGGCTTCGGTGACAACGGTGCCGGATGTCTGCGCAACAGCCAGCGCCTCGCCTGCCGTCGAAGAGGCGTTGGATGCCCGTGTGGCGGTCTGGCGAATGCTTTCCGAAAGCTGCGTCAGTGCCGCGGAACTTTCTTCGACACCGGCAGCCTGCTGCTCGGTGCGCTGCGACAGCTCCTCGGAGACCTTGGTGATCGCGCCTGCCGCATCGAGAATTTGCTCGGCAGACACGCGGACACCATCGACCGCACCCCGCAGGCTTTCGGAACTGCCGTTGAAATGTTTCGACATTTCACGAAACGCATTCGGCAGCTCATCGCTCATCCGTGTAACAAGATCACGATCTGCCAGCGCCTCCAGAACCCGGCGAAGCTCATTGAGCGCCCTTTCCTGTTCCTGGCGGTTACGCTCGCGCTCGGCGTCTGCCTCTCGCCGCTTTTCTTCCAACCGGTCGAGATAAACCGAAATTGCATAATCCATATCGAGAAGTGCGGCTTTCACCAGTGCGCTGATTTCGGCGCCCATCTGTTCGGCACCGCCGCGCGAAAAGCGTGACGGCCAACGCTTGACCATCAGCTTGGTAATCATCTGTTCCAGAAGAACGGCATAGCCGCCAATATACCAGTTCGGTTCCAGTCCGATGCGCGCATGCGCTTCGCCGACCTTTACGACACCGTTGACATAGTCGTTGTCGAGATAGCCCGCCACCAGCTTGGCCCAATGCTTCTCCTGCGCATTCTTGGCGTGTTCCATATGCTGCGGATTGGAGAAAAAGGCCTTCAAATGCGGAATTGTCGAAACGACAGAATAGAAATGCTCGAGAGATGGTCCCACAATCTCGCGAACATCATCACCCATTCCCGCCAGCTGCTTCAGCGCGTCTGCATCAAGGTTGATAAACCTCAGTCTTTCTTCCAAAGACACCTTATGGTTGTATTCATTCATTTCACCCACCTGTAACCGGACCCTTTCGTCCCTTCCAAACTTGAACACCAATGGTTACCAAACATGAAATTTACCATAACAGAATTCGCATTAAGAACAGGTGAAAGGCAGCTGCATTCCATCGTGCATCCACGCCGCGGACAAAATCTGCTAGTCTGCACACATGCAGACACAAACGATTCTCGAAAACGCGCTTTTTCAAACCGGCTCCGGTATCGTCACGCTTGGCGACGCCCTTTTGATTGCCGCTGCGATCATCGCGCTGGCGTTCATCTACATTCTCGCCAGCCGCGCCAGGAATATCGCGCAAAGCCAAAGGGATGAAGCCGCCAGACAGGCCGCGGAGGCCGAAGCGCGCCTGGCCGAGATTTTCAAGGCACAGGCCGAGATGCAGGGACGCATGGCCTCCATGGCGGAAATCTTCGGCACCCGCCAGGCCGAACTGAACAAGGCCATCAACGAACGCCTGGACGGCATGACCCAGCGGCTGGGCAACTCCATGACCGAGCAGACCAAATCGACACACGAAAACCTGCGGCAATTGCAGGAGCGTCTGGCCGTGATCGACAACGCGCAGAACAACATCCAGACACTCGCTAAGGATGTGGTCGGGCTTCAAGCCATCCTGTCCAACAAGCAGACCCGCGGTGCCTTCGGCCAGTCGCGCATGGAAACGATTATTTCCGATGGCCTGCCGATGGGCGCCTTCGCATTTCAGCCCACATTGTCGAACGGTTCGCGGCCCGACTGCACGGTCAAGATGCCCAATGGCCAGCCCTCGCTGGTGATTGATGCCAAGTTTCCGCTGGAGGCTTTCAATGCGATCCGCGACGCCGACAATGCCGAGGCGGCCAAACAGGCCGGCCAATCCTTTCGCCGTGACATGGAAGTGCACATCAAGGATATTTCAGAGAAATATCTGATCAAGGGCGAGACCCAGGACACCGCCTTCATGTTCGTGCCATCCGAATCCATCTTCGCCGAGCTGCATGAGAATTTCGAAGGTGTGATCCAGCGGGCGCACAAGGCCCGCGTCGTCATCGTTTCCCCTTCCCTGTTGATGCTGTCCATTCAGGTGATCCAGTCGGTACTCAAGGATGCCCGCATGCGCGAGCAGGCGCACCTCATCCAGAGCGAGGTGATCAACCTCATGGAAGACCTTTCGCGGCTCGACGACCGGGTGCGCAAGCTGCAGAACCATTTCAACATGAGCCAGAAGGATGTCGAACAGATTTTGACCTCCACCGGCAAGCTCATCAAGCGCGGCGAAAAGATCGAGGCGATGGAGTTCGAGACCGGTAGAATAGCATCTGAAAAAGCCGGTGAATCGGGCGCAAGCAAACAGGTTGAAAGCCGCACCGGCATGCTAAACCTTCGCGTGGTTGACGACGACTGATAGCTGTGCAATCTCCTGTTTTCGAGGGGCAATCTTCTACTTCAATTTGTGCAGTTCCAAGCCAGCCAGCCTAGTTTGGCCAAGGAATGCGGGGGGCATCCATGATAACAGTTTTCGGTTCCATCAACATGGATCTGACGGCAACCACCGACCGGCTTCCCAAACCCGGCGAAACCGTAGGCGGCAAAACCTTCGCGACGGCCGCCGGCGGCAAGGGCGCGAACCAGGCGCTGGCCGCACGCCGCGCCGGGGCCGAGGTGAAGATGGCGGGTGCCGTGGGCAATGATTCATTTGCCAAGGATGCGCTCGCTCTTCTGGCCGATGCCGGAACCGATCTGAGCCTTGTGCGCACCACCAACGGTCCGACCGGCACGGCGCTGATCCTGGTGGGCGGCGATGGCGAAAACATGATTGCCGTGGTGCCGGGTGCCAATGGCGAATTGACGGAGAAGGATGCCATTGCCGCCGTGGACGCAACGCCACCCGGCAGCTACATGCTGTTTCAGTTCGAAATACCGTCCCTGAGCGTCGAGTCGGCGATCTATTCGGCGCGTGCCAAGCGCATCAAGACGGTGATCAACACCGCACCGATGACGGCTGATGGCGCCCGCATTGCCCGCCTGGCCGATATCGTGATTGCCAACGAGACCGAATTCGAACTCTTTGCCGAAGAGCCGAAGCTGGATGCTGTGTCCCGCCAGAAAGTGATGGAGCAACTGCACGAAAAGACCGGCCAGACCCTGGTCGTCACGCTGGGCTCCAAGGGCGTGATCGCCGTCCACGGCGGTGAAGTGATGCAGGTCCCGGCCCGCGAAGTCGTGCCCGTCGACACGGTGGGTGCGGGCGACACATTCTGCGGTTATCTCGCTGCAAGCCTGGACGCCGGCATGCCCTTCAAGGAGGCCATGCGCCGCGCAGCCGTTGCCGGCTCGCTTGCCTGCACAAAGGCCGGCGCGCAACCGGCGATCCCCTGGGCTGCAGAGGTCGATGCCTGAACCGGCCGTCTTTTTACCGATAAACACGCGCAAAACAAAAGGCCGGGATTTCTCCCGACCTTTCAAAAACGTTGCGTCTCAACGTGCAGGAAACCCCGCAACAGAGCGCTCAAAGCCGATTAGGCAGCCTGCAGGTTGCCAGCAGAGCTCTTGCCGGACTTACGGTCCTGCACGATCTCGTAGGAGACCTTCTGACCATCGTTGAGCGTGGTCATGCCAGCGCGCTCGACAGCAGAGATGTGAACGAAAACGTCCGCGCCGCCGTTGTCAGGCTGGATGAAGCCGTAGCCCTTGGTTGAGTTGAACCACTTAACGGTACCAGTATTCATAACGATTTCCTTTCTTCGTAATCGTTGTGGTTCCCGCGATATCCTGCGGGATTGGATCGATTAGTTGAAAGGAAGACGGAGGCAGGCAAAACCCACGACCGGTATCACAAGCAATGGTCGATGCGGCCTGTATAGAGGATTTTGGAAATTTTGCAATGGTGAACCTGTCTTTCGTTGCACCCTGACAAAACGCAACCCACGCAGCCTTCAATGCCGGTCTGATGGAAACGCCCGCACCTTAACCCCGGCAAGCTTTCCGCTTCCGGGTTATTCGCATTCTCTGCCGGGACTCGCTGATCTTTCTCGGCGTTGCCGTAAAAGGCGTCCCGGATGGGTTCCCTCCTGACAGGAGGGCGGATGGGGCGTTTTGTGCGCCACATTGTATTTTAGTTATGATGCGCACAAAGCGCCCCGCTTTCGGCAGTTGATCCCGCGACGTCCGCATCTCTGCCCATGTTGCCATTTGCGGCTTTATGGTTGCGTAGACCCTGGTCTTCTCCCCTTGGAGAGAAGGTGGCCCGAAGGGTCGGATGAGGGTTCTCATGAAGTCACATTGGGAACCCCTCATTGTCATGCTGCGCATGACATTTCTCCCCAAGGGTAGAAAGCCAGGCCGTGCTTGCGGCAGCCTCAATGGTCAGCCCTCATGCCTCAAGGAGCCGCCTTGGCGGCGTCTCGAAGGGCGAGGGCGGGATATTTGTACGATCGGGGGCCAGCCTGACCCTTCGAGGGTCGCTGCGCTCCCACCTCAGGGTGAGGCTGGAGGGAGCTTTCGCTTCGCCCGCCGTCATGCAAGATCAAGGCCGGAATGACGGAGGAGAGTTGGTGTCGCGGCCTTTTCCTCTCCCCTTGTGGGAGAGGATAGCAAGCCCCAAGAGCCAAAGGCGATTGGTCGGCGCGCTTGGTGAGGGGCATTTGATTTTGCACTCTGGCCTTTACCCCTCACCAAGTGCGTCCAGCGTTCAGCGATTGCTTCACGCGGACTTACTATCCTCTCCCACAAGGGGGCGAGGCCGGTGCGTGGCGGCCTCTTGCCTGCTGCCTCAAATCGCATAAGTGGAAAGATTTGGCTGCGGCAAGCGCAAGAAAATATGTGTCAGCTGAGGGGTTCTCAAGCACGATTGTAGGCCCCCCTTATTGCCACGCTGCGCATGACGTTTCTCCCCAAGGGGAGAAAGGGGCGCACCACTACAAAATTTTCTTTGGCAAATCCACCGCGCATGCCTATCTGGTTGCAAGATCCGAAGCGAAACGGTGGTGCAGGATGAAGATGCCATTTGCGAACGCGCCGATGCGGCTTTTCTGGTTTGCGACCGGCCTGATTGCGCTTGGGCTGGGCGCCGTTGGGGCCATATTGCCGCTTTTGCCGACAACGCCCTTTGTGATTCTCGCCGCTTTCGCCTTCGGCAAAAGTTCGCCCGCCCTGCAGAAACGGCTGGAGGAAAGCGCCTTTTTTGGGCCCATCATTCTCGACTGGCGCGCCAATGGCGCCATTGCGCCGCGCTACAAGGCGATCGCAGTCAGCATGATGGCCGCCGCTTTCATCCTCAGCATCATCATGCAGGTCGGCACCACAATCCTTGCCGTGCAGGCCGTCGTCTTGATGGCCGCCGCCGCATTCATCCTGACGCGCCCCAGCGGACCTAAGGTGCAAAAGGCACCCCAGGACGGCCCGCCCTCCCCCTGAAAGAGCCGAAGGTCGGGTGCAGCGCCCTTCTTCTCCCCTTGGGGAGAAGATGCCCGAAGGGCAGATGAGGGGTTCTCAAGGTGGCGCGGTGAGAACCCCTCATCGCCTCGCTGCGCTCAGCACTTCTCCCCAGGGGGGGGAGAAGGCCAACAAGCGGCAGCCTCGCCCATTCTTTCACCCTGGCCATTCTGCTAGGCTCGCACAAAACGGGAGAGAACAGATGATCACCGATGTGGAGGATTTTTTCACCAAGGGCTGCGGGCGCTGCGCACGCTTTGCAACGCCTGACTGTTCCACCCGCCAATGGATCGACGGCCTGATGGACTTGCGGCGCATCTGCGTCGATATGGGCCTTGTTGAAACGGTGAAATGGGCGCATCCCTGTTATATGCACGCCGAGCGCAATATCGCGCTGATTGCCGCCTTTCGCGACGACTTCCGCCTCTCCTTCATGAACCCCGCGCGGATGAAAGACCCCGAGGGCGCGCTGGAAAAGAACGGTCCCAACACGAAACATCCCGGCATCATCCGCTTTACCGGAAACGATCAGCCAGCGACCATGGAACCGGTCATCCGCGCCTATCTGAAGGAGGCGATGACCTATGCCGAAACCGGCATCACCGCGCCAAAGGAAGAGACCGACCTCGACCTGCCCGCCGAGCTGCTCGACGCGCTCGACGCCGACCCCGAACTCGCCGAAGCCTTCCAAACCCTCACCCCCGGCCGCCAGCGCAGCTACGTGATCAACCTGAATGGGGCCAAGCAGGCCGAAACGCGGATTGCCCGGATTGCAAAATTTCGGGAGCGGATTCTGGCGGGCAAGGGGGTGAATGAGCGGTAGGCGCCCTGCCCTGCCACCGTCATGCCCGGGCTTGAAGACCGAAGCTCAATGTAGAACGGAATAGCGCCTCAACTGAAAAGAACCAGTGAAAGCGCTCACGCTGCATTTACAAGTGGATCAAGCAAGACCGGAGCTAGCCAACATCCAAACAGGCGTTGACCTAACAAAGGGGAGCTTAGTAAGCTTTTACTTCGATGATGACTTCTCGAAAATGGAGTTACTAAATGGCCACAAAAACAACAATGAGAAAGCCATCGGCGAATCTCTCCCCAGCGCAAATGTCGAATTCGTTAACCAAGCTCAGAAAACGCTTAGAGGAGCTGAAAGCGTTAGATGTGCGTTCTCTGACCGAGGAAACTGGGAAACAGACTCTTGATTCTCTATCCCAAAAAATCAACGCGACATTGCGAGATACGTTTGGAGCAGAAACTCTAGAGTATGAAGAATATCATATAGAAACTTTCAAGCCAACTTTTAGCGTCTGGTACTCGGGGATGGATACGTCCCTAAGGGGCAATATCGATACAGTGAGAAGTAAGGTCGCAAACGGGCAAAGGATGCTGGGCACCTTAATTGAAATTTTTGAAGAAAACCTCGAACCTGAAAATGACGACAGCAGCCCCCGCGCTATCCGCGCTTACGACAGTCTCGACCTACATCCAGAAATTGCGCGTGCGGCATCTCGCCTATACAGCGACGGGCACTACTCCAATGCAGTAGAAGCTTCGGTCAAAGCGCTAAATGGGCTGGTGCGACTACGAAGCGGTTTGGAAGTTGACGGGACGACTCTCATGGAACGAGCCTTCAGCCCAAATAATCCGGTCCTGAAGTTCAACACGTTGGAAAACCAATCCGACAAGGATGAGCAAAAGGGGTTCATGCAAATGTTCGCCGGCGCGGTATCCGGCCTACGAAATCCGAGAGCCCACGGTTTCATTCAAGACGACCCAGAACGTGCGCTGGAGTTTATAGCATTTGTGAGCTTGTTGGCGAAGCTACTTGATGGTGCAACGACATAAGTATTCAAATTTCGCTTTGCTTCAGCGAGACAAACGCCTTCCGAAAGTTCTGAGCTCGAGCCATTCCCTAAGTGAATATCCAATTTGTCTGGTTGGCATAGATCGCGCATACTCAGGACAAATGCCGAGACCACTTGTGATCTCTCAAAACCACATCGGGCGCCAAACACGCTTTGCCCCCGCCCCCACCTCGCGCTATCCCCTCCCCCAACACGGAGACACCCCATGCCCATCATCGCCATCGACGGCCCAGCAGCAGCGGGCAAAGGCACCCTGTCAAAGCGCATTGCCGCCGAATATGGACTGCATCATCTGGATACCGGCCTCACATACCGCGCAACCGCAAAGGCGCTGCTCGATGCTGGCCTGCCTTTGGACGATGAAGCGGTGGCGGCGGAGATGGCGCTGAAGGTTGATCTGGCCGGGCTCGACCGCTCCGTGCTGGCCGTCCATGAGATTGGCGAGGCGGCGTCGAAAATTGCGGTGATGACGCCGGTGAGGAAGGCGCTGGTGGAGGCGCAGCGGCGATTTGCGGCCAAACAGCCGGGTACCGTGCTTGACGGGCGCGACATTGGCACAGTGGTCTGCCCCGGCGCCGATGTGAAGCTTTATGTGATCGCCTCGCCCGAGGTGCGCGCCAAGCGCCGCTATGACGAGATCATCGCCTCGGGCAAGGACGCCGATTACGCGCAGGTGCTGGCGGATGTGCGATTGCGTGACGAGCGCGACATGGGCCGCGCCGACAGCCCGCTCAAACCCGCCGACGATGCCCACCTGATCGACACCTCGAACCTCAGCATCGAAGAAGCCTTTCAGGCGGCCAAGACGATGATCGACAAGGTGTTGAAGTAGGTATCAAAAGACATTGAGAACCCCTCATCCGGCCCTTTGGGCCACCTTCTCCCCAAGGGGAGAAGACCAAGGATGCTGCCACCGCACCAATCACCACCATTCCCGATGATGACGTTTTCACGATTGGGAGCGGCTGGGTGCCCTCTTCTCCCCTTGGGGAGAAGTGCCGAGCCGGGCGAGGCGATGAGGGGTTCCCCCTGGGTCACAGTTGTCCGCCTTTGTCGCTGCAGATTTGAGAACCCCTCATTCGGCGCTGATCTATTCCAGGCAAGACCCGGCAGGCCACATTATCCCCAAGGGGAGAAGACCGGCTTCGCAACCGCATCTCGCGCCCATGCGTAAAACCGGCAGCCTGCAAAGCCCTTTGGGGCTTGATCTGAGGGCCTGAAATGCGTATAGAGGCGGCGTTTCGGGCTGTTTTTGCCCATTGCATGCAACCGAAATGGCGAAGGTTCCCTCCCCGCACCGGAATTTGCCCCGTTTTTGACGGAGGCCGGATGGGGCTTTTGTCGTGATCAACACGAACCGCCGGTGCTTGAAAGTGCCTCTGATATGAGTGCACATTTGGAGTTTTAATGACAGCTACTGCTATGACGGAGGACTTTGCGTCGCTCCTCGAAGAGTCCTTTGCACAGAACGACCTTGCTGAAGGTTATGTTGCCAAGGGCACAATCACAGCCATCGAGAAGGACGTTGCTATCGTTGACGTCGGCCTCAAGGTTGAAGGCCGCGTGCCGCTGAAGGAATTCGGCGCCAAGGCCAAGGACGGTTCGCTCAAGGTTGGCGACGAAGTCGAAGTTTACATCGAGCGCATCGAAAACGCGCTTGGTGAGGCCGTTCTTTCGCGCGAGAAGGCTCGCCGCGAAGAAAGCTGGGGCCGCCTGGAAGAGAAGTTCGAAGCCGGCGAACGCGTCGAAGGCATCATCTTCAACCAGGTCAAGGGTGGTTTCACCGTCGATCTCGACGGCGCTGTCGCCTTCCTTCCGCGCTCTCAGGTGGACATCCGCCCGATCCGCGACGTCACCCCCCTCATGCACAACCCGCAGCCCTTCGAAATCCTCAAGATGGACAAGCGTCGCGGCAACATCGTTGTATCCCGCCGCACGGTTCTGGAAGAGTCCCGCGCCGAGCAGCGTTCTGAAATCGTTCAGAACCTCGAAGAGGGTCAGGTTGTTGAAGGTGTGGTCAAGAACATCACCGATTACGGTGCATTCGTTGACCTCGGCGGCATCGACGGCCTGCTGCACGTCACCGACATGGCATGGCGCCGTGTGAACCATCCGTCTGAAATCCTCAACATTGGTCAGACGGTCAAGGTTCAGATCGTTCGCATCAACCAGGAAACACACCGCATCTCGCTCGGCATGAAGCAGCTCGAGTCCGATCCGTGGGAATCCATCGGCACGAAGTACCCGGTTGGCAAGCGCATTTCCGGTACCGTCACCAACATCACCGACTATGGTGCATTCGTTGAGCTGGAGCCGGGCATCGAAGGCCTCATCCACGTGTCCGAAATGTCCTGGACCAAGAAGAACGTACACCCCGGCAAGATCCTGTCCACGAGCCAGGAAGTTGACGTTGTCGTTCTCGAAGTCGATCCGACCAAGCGCCGCATCTCACTCGGCCTGAAGCAGACGCTGGAAAATCCGTGGGAAGCATTTGCCCACAGCTATCCGGCTGGTGCCGAAGTCGAAGGCGAAGTCAAGAACAAGACCGAATTCGGTCTCTTCATTGGCCTCGAAGGCGACGTGGACGGCATGGTTCACCTCTCTGACCTCGACTGGAACCGTCCGGGCGAGCAGGTGATCGAAGAGTACAACAAGGGCGACATGGTCAAGGCTGTTGTTCTCGACGTTGACGTTGACAAGGAGCGTATCTCGCTCGGCATCAAGCAGCTCGGCAAGGACGCACTCGGCGAAGCAGCCGCTTCCGGCGACCTGCGCAAGAACGCTGTCGTATCGTGCGAAGTTGTTGCCGTGAACGACGGTGGCATCGAAGTGAAGCTGGTCAACCACGAAGACGTGGAAGCCTTCATTCGCCGTTCCGACCTGTCGCGTGACCGTGACGAGCAGCGCCCTGAGCGTTTCTCCGTCGGTCAGGTCCTCGACGCCCGCGTCACCTCCTTCTCCAAGAAGGACCGCAAGGTTGGCCTGTCGATCAAGGCTCTGGAAATCGCAGAAGAGAAGGAAGCCGTTGCTCAGTTCGGTTCGTCCGACTCTGGCGCTTCGCTCGGCGACATTCTGGGCGCTGCCCTGAAGAACCGCGACAACAGCTAATCCTGACCGATTAGCGACTGAGACAAGAAAGCCCGCAGGGAGTGATCCTTGCGGGCTTTTGCTTGGGAGGTGCGTTTCAAGGGTCGATCGGAAGGGCAGAACCGATCAGGCGGGAAACGCTCTAAAAACCGCCGAACTTCTGATACATGTGGTAGGCGCGGTCGGCGTCGCTGGCATGACGGTCGAGCGGCTCGTCGGCGGCGAAGGGATTGTCGTTGACCGGCTCTTCCGGTGGGCGGCGTTTGGGCTCATCGCCCGCTTCGCCCTCGCCCTGCATGGACTGCTCATTGCCCTCGCCGCGCGCGTCGTCTTCCTCGCGCCCCTCTTCACCCTCTTGCTGGTCCTCTTTCGCCTTGCGGCGGGCCTCTTCAGTATCGGCCTGCGGATAAGGCACCTGCGCAAAAGGAATGCCGACATGCGGCTGGGCAAGCGGGTTTTGCTGGGCGTGGTCGGCGGCGGCAAGACCGGCGGCTGCCGCCTGGCTGGCGCGCGCGGCATCACCAAGCGCGCGGCTGATCTGTTTTTCGAGGTCTTCACCAGTCCCTTCAGAGGGTGCCGAACCGGTGAAGAGCAATATCTGGCGGTTCGCCAGAGCCGCTGCCACGCGGTAAGCCGCCGCTGTCACCGCCTCCTGGTTTTCAGCCCGCGCCATGACCGCGCGAACGAAATCGATGACATGCGCCGAGCGCCCGTTCTGCGGGGCGGGATTGGCGGTCAGAGTGGCAAGATGAGCCGCCGACTGACCGGCAACGACAGGGGCCGCATTGGTCAGGATCGCGCTGCCGGATTTTGCAGCCAGCACAGCCTCACGCGCCATAAAGCCAGAAACCTTCGCCTCTTCAACCGGCTGACGGACCTCAATGTTTGCGCCACGGGCCGAAACAGGCTGAGACTGCGCAAGCATATCCGCTGCAGCCGCCCTCACCTTGATCTGTTCCGGTGTTGCAGCACCGATTTGAACCGGCGAACGCGAAGGCTGCTGCGTTGCACCGGCAGGCGCGCCATTGGCCAAATCCTTGTTGGCCTGCAAAAGCCGTAGAACCTCAACCCCGCGCCCGTTTGGAACCGGATTGCGCGGCGGGCTCTGTGGCGCTTCGGGCAGAACCGGCTGGCCGTTGCCCGGCATGTTGCGCGGCCCCTGCTCGCGACCTGCCAGAGCCTGATAGTTGGAAATCGCCGTCTTCACGGCTGAATCGCGCGGACTTTCCAGTTTGGTTTCAATCAGTGCCACCAGCCGGGCCGCATCCGCAGAGGTCGGATTTTTCAGCGCCGCAGCCAGTGAAGAGGCGCTGATGCCAAGGGCCATCAGTCCGGATTTGCTTTCCGCGGCCACACGCTCAAGGGCGGAGAGCGAAAGAATGGTTTCCGCAATCCGCGCGGTAAATGCCTTGAGGCTCTCATTCGGCTGTGGCTGCAGGTTCAACGATTTTGCAAAATTGAGCGCCAGATTGGTCAGCACATCTCCTGAACCCAATTCGGCATGGCCAAGCAAACCGGCGAGTTTGACACCGGCCTGGCTGCTGGAAATGCTTTTGAGAAGCGCAAGTGCGGCCTCTGCCTTGAGGTCGCGCGGCGAAGCACCCGCCTCACCGTCTTGAGCAAGCTGCGAAGCCAGAACGAATTCCGAAGATTGTGACGCACGTACAGGAGACAGCATGGCAGCCTCATGAAGATGAATTGTCGCGGAAATCAGGTTTGGTCCGGATACGGCGAGATCATGCCGTCCCTCGCATCACCTTCGGGCTTTTGATCGCCCGCAACGCAGCTCATCGCGCCAGCTGATGCACTTCTATCTGTTGTTATAACATTAATTTCTAAAAATTAACAGAGTGTAAATTTCACCGCTGCGTGTCCGGCCGCATGGGGTCATCACCGGCCTTCTGGCGGAAAACCCTGTCATCAGGACTGTGCGCCGCGCTGCCGTGCGTTGATGGTTGCTGCGTTACTTTCACGGCGTGCGTTACTTCCACGCAGTGTCATGCCGACAGACTGCAATATGGCAACATCAAAATCGATGCTGGAAGCATCTGCCGCAACATGGAAGCTTTCCAACAGACGCGCAATGGGCGTCGGGCGTCCGAGGAAGTAACCTTGGGCCGCGTCGCAGCCTTCACTGTTGAGGATGTCGAGCTGATGACGTGTTTCGACCCCTTCGGCGAGCACCGGAACATTGAGGCTGCGCCCGAGAGCCAGCACGGCCCGCACAATGGCGCGCGATTCAGCACTGTCTTCAATCTCATGCATGAAAGAACGGTCGAGCTTGATCTTGTCGAAGGGAAAGCTGCGCAATGTTTCAAGCGATGAATAGCCGGTGCCGAAATCATCCAGAGCAATGGTGACGCCGAGCGCTTTAATACGCGAAAGCAGATCAAGTGTGCGTTCGCGGTTTTCGACAACGGCCGATTCGGTCAGTTCAAGCTCCAGCCTGCTGGCGGCAAGACCGCTTTCGGCAAGCGATTCCTGAACCCGCTCCGGCAGGAATGGATCAGCCAGCTGCATTGGCGAAAGGTTGACCGCAATCTTATGCAGATTTGGCCATTGCGCCGCCTGGCGGCAGGCGGTCTTGAGAACCCAAAGGCCAAGCTCCATGATGAAACCGCTGGCCTCGGCAAGGGGGATGAACTCAGATGGCGGAATATAGCCGCGTTCCGGGTGTTTCCAGCGCAACAGAACCTCAAAGCCTGAAATGGCGCCTGTCGCCACCGTGGTTTGCACCTGGTAGTGAAGCTCAAGCTCGTCATGGGCAATCGCCTGCCGCAAATCGGCCGTGAGAGCCTTGCGCCGGCGAACCACCTCATCCATGGCAGCATCATAAAAACAGATAGATGTAAGCGGATCATGCTTGGCACGATACATGGCAAGGTCAGCGCGGTTTACCAGTTCCTGCGGCTCCTCCGCATCGAAGGGGTAGCGCGCGGCACCAAGGCTCACGCCGGTAGAGACTTGCTGTAACGTGTCCAGCTTGATCGGCTGAGTAAGGCTCTGCTTGATCTCCATCATCTTCTTCAGGAGCGCGCTTTCATCGGAAATCTCCATGATCGCGGCAAACTCATCGCCACCAAGGCGCGCAAAATGGATTGACGCGTTTTGAAGCGCTTTCAGCCTGTCACCAATGGCCTGCAATACGAGATCACCAGCCTGATGGCCGTGAAGATCGTTGATCTCCTTGAACTTGTCGAGGTCCATGCCGATGAACGCAAACTCCCGCTTCGTCTCACCCTCCGCCTGACACATCTCGTCGAGGCGCGCCTGCAGGTTTGGCCGGTTGGCAAGGCCGGTGAGCGTATCGTAGAAGGCGAGCGTATGCAGCTTGCGAAACGAATCCTGCCGGGTGCGGTTTTCAATCAGGAAAGAGGTCAACCCGGCACCGGCCATGACGAAGCAGCCGAGCGCAACGGAAAGCGCCATCGCAAGATAGGAATCAGAATGCTCGCCGCCGGCGGGCATGAGAAGTGCCGCCACATGCAGAGCCGTCATGCCGGTGAAGTGCAAACCGACGATACCGCAAAGGAAGACCCCTGCAGATTGCGCGATCCGCCATTGGCCCGCCGTGTTGGTGACGATGTAGATCGCGGCCGATGCTGCGAAAACTGAAATGCCGACGGAGGCAGCGACATAGCCCATGTCCCAGGAAACGACGCCGCTGATGTGGTATCCCCACATGCCGACATAGTGCATGGCGGCGGCTGAAAAACCAAGAACGATGCCCCCAGCGATGAACGAGAAACGCCCCATGACAGACGTGAGCGAAAAGGCGATGAACGAACCGCAAATGGCAATCAGAAGCGAAACAATCGTCAAAACCGGATCAAAGACCACCGGCGCCTTGATTTCATAGGCCAGCATGGAAATGAAATGCGTGGTCCAGATGGACGATCCGGCAGCCGTTGCTGCAAGGAAGTGCCAGCCGAGTGCGAACAGCCCCTTTTCGTCCAATCCGCGCCGGAAAAGCCTGAAGGTGATCCAGCTGCCGGTGGCGCAGACAATGGCTGCCAGAAAAACCAGGCGCAAATCGTGATCGAGTGTCAGGCAAAGTGCAACATCAAGCATGGGAAGTCCTCAATTCTCTTCCCTTCTTGCCCTTTATCAATTTAAGAACGTGCTAAATCAGATGGTTAAAAAATACCATTTTTGAATGAAGCGGCCATCGAAGGGCTTTCACGCATTCTCTCCCAGCGCCTCGATAGCCTGCATCGTCTGCCAGTTGCGGCCGGTCATCGGCACTTTGAGAATGCGCTCGATCGAGTTTGCCAGTTTGGAACGTCCGACGCCATCGGGAAGGTGGAGATAGACGGCGCCCTCACCCACCTGCCAGCGGTCCGTGCCGAAATTGCGCGAGGTCAGATCATCGAGATGCTTTTGCTGCGGTGTTTCGCCAAGCAGGTACACATGAACGCTAGCCGGCGCATCACCCGCCTCCGCCATGAAGGGGCAATGGGCGATGATCTCCTTCCATTGCGCAAGAGAGCGTAAGATGACAGGCGGGCGAAAACCGCATTCTATCTCGATAGCTGCGGCCAGTCTTGCCTCCAGACCGCCGACATCATCGGCCTTGAAGACGAGATTTCCGGACTGGATATAGGTATGGCAGTGGTCGAGACCGAGCCCCTCGGCAATCGCCTTCAGCTGCATCATCGGCAGCTTGTTGGTACCCGAAACGTTAATCCCGCGCAGGAGCGCGATATAGGTTCTTTCCATCGGCACGCTCCCCTTCCGGCGGTTGCGGCTTGAGCACGAGCGTCACCAGGACGAAGCTCACATAAAGGAGAAGATACCACGAACCGAATTTGGAGAAAGAGACGAGACGAAAGCCATCGCTTGACGGATAAAGCCAGGTGCCTGTGTAGGTGCCTACATTTTCCGCAAGCCACATGAAAATGGCTGTGAGAAAGGCGGTGACGGCAAGCGGCAGGCGCAGCGTGGTGATGTCCGTTGTGAAATAGACCCAGACGCGGGCGTAAATAACAAGGGTGGCGAACATCAGCACGTAGCGCAAATCGATGATGAAGTGATGCGTGAAAAAATTCACATAAATGGCAACCGCCATGACCACCGTGACCCAGAAGGGCGGATAACGCGAAAACCGCATATCAAAGATACGAATGACGCGCGCCATGTAGCTGCCGACCGAGCCATACATGAAGCCGGAAAACAGCGGCACACCGGCAATGTTGAAGATGGAGGGCTCGGGGTAGATCCACGAACCCATATGCACCTTGAAGATTTCCATGATCGTTCCGGTGACATGATAGATCATGATCACCTTGAGCTCTTCGAAGCTCTCCATCTTGAAATAGAGAAAGGCGGCCTGAACCAGAATGGCCATGCCGAAAAGCACATCATAGCGGTGCACGACCCAATCATCATGCCAGATGAGCTTGGTGCCGATCAGCAGGCCCAGCATGATGGCGGCAAAGAGACACGCCCAAGCCTGTTTGAGCCCGAAAAGCAGAAACTCCGACAACCACCACGGAAGTCTGGCGAGCCCCGCACGAATGAGCCGCCGAAGCGGCTCCAGCGTGGGGCCCGTAATATGATCATGAGGCTCCTGCAAAAACGGTTACCCGTTCAGGCAGCGTTCAACAGGCGACGGCTGAAGAGTGTGCGATTTTGCGGCGAAGCAAGAAGCTTGGCAATCGCCAGAACGCCGAGATCAACCAGCGGCTCGACGAGAATGACCGACATGTAGGCCAGACCGAAGGAGCCGACCGACACGAGGTTTTCAGCGCCGAAACCCTGGCCGTAAAACGCCCAGAAAGCCACCCAGCCGACGATACCGGCCTGATAGCCTGTCGAAAGCTTGAGCGCCTGCATGTAGGAAATATCCACATAGCGCGTACCGGGCGCAATGATGCGCTTGGCAAGTGCGCTGATGGCAAAGAGCGGAACGATGAGCGTGGTAACGTTCATGCCATATTGCGGCAGATCGAAGGGGGCAAAGAAAATGCCCTGGAAGAGCAGGCCGAGCGCAAGACCAATGGCCGCCGGACCGGCACCGAACATCAACAGCAAAGTCGAGCCGAGAATGAGGTGTACTTCCGAAACGCCGACCGCGTGATGCGGCAGAACCTGAAAGAAGGAAAAGACCAGACCGGTCGTGATGACACTGCGCAGCGCAAGGGCTGCAACACCCCCGTCACGGCGCATGGTATCAATGGCCATCTTGCCGAGAAGACCGGCGGATGCTGCTGCGGTTGCGTAGGAAAGGACAATCTTGGCACCATCGACGATGCCGGGTTCAATATGCATTTTCTAACTCCCTTGCGCACCCACCGTGCGCTGCGGATTGACAGTGCCGCGCCTCAAAGCGCGACGGCTCACGATGGCAGGTCTCCTGGCTCGCGGGTCGATGCAAATGCCACCTTCCCAGACCGTGGCGGTCCAGTGGTTTTCAGGCTTTGCTCTCCGCTTACAGTTGCGGGGGCAGCCACGGTTTCGGCCCCTCTTGGGTCGTCCTCACCGTGTTCCCATTTCATCCGCCCGCGCTTTCTCACGGGCAGAACCATCGCGCATACTTTGCATGGAGCGCCCGCTGACTTCAATAGGCTTTCAGCCGGACGTCACAATTTTCGCGCTCAACCGCGATGAAACTTAGCTATGCGCAAAAATGTCCGTTTCTTCCCAGCCGAGCAGGTCGAGCTTGGCGCGGGTGGGCAGGAATTCGAAACAGGCATTTGCATGCTCCAGCCGTCCGTCCCGCACCAGACGCTCCATGAGCTTTTCCTTCAACGCATGAAGATGAAGAACATCGGAAGCGGCATATTCGAGCTGCGCCTGCGAAAGCGTCTCTGCGGCCCAATCCGACTGCTGCTGCTGCTTGGAAACATCCACATCCAGCATTTCCCGCAGATTGTCTTTGAGGCCGTGGCGGTCGGTATAGGTACGCGTCAGCCGCGAGGCAATCTTGGTGCAGAAGACCGGCGTCGTCGTCACCCCGAACGTGTGGAAGAGCACGGCAATATCGAAGCGTCCGTAGTGAAAAATCTTCTCGCGGCTCTGGTCTGCCAGCATGGCGACAAGGTTTGGCGCTTCGGTCTGGCCGGCAGCAATGCGGATCACATCGGCAGTCCCGTCGCCCGGCGAAAGCTGAACCACGCAGAGCCGGTCGCGGCGGGGAACAAGGCCCAGCGTTTCAGTGTCGATGGCAATGGCCCCGGTGTAGCGCGCGGCGTCCTGCGCCGTGATATCGCCCTCGTGATAACGGATCGTGCCGCTCATGATTTTCTCCTCAAAGATATGTGATCCGTCAATAAACCCATTGATACGCAATTGAAAACCCCGCCTATGCAGCATATTTTTAAGAAAAGGGCGAGTATGATCGCTTGCCCACCATGTATGGAGATGCGCCATGGCAAGGTTGCCCGCGATCATTTTCGGAATTCTGACGCTGGGCGCGGCAATGCCCGCAGCCGCGCAGGAATTCAATCTGAAAAACCTGCCCGGCGTCTATCCGCAAGGCATGCTCAACGCGCCCGTGCAGAAGAATTCGAATTGCACAACCTCACTGGAAGAGGGTTTCGACTACAATCGCGGCTACGGGCGCGGCCTGCCCGAACGCGTCTATACATGCACCGAGGGCAATGTTTCCATCCGCAGCAGTGCACCGCCCGGCGGAATGCGTGTTGATCCCGATCCCTATATCCATGGGGAAAGGCAGCTTGGCGAACGCGGCTACGGTCAGAAATTCTGAGCCTTGATCTGGCCCGGCGGATGGCTGAAATGCTTCGACCACACGCGCCGCATATGGCGGGCGGAGGCAAACCCCGCCCGTTCGGCAACCGCTTCCATGCTGAGCTTCGAGCCGTTGATAATATCGCGCGCCAGCGTGACCCGGATCATGTTCACATAATCATTGACCGCAAAGCCGGTCTCTTCGCGAAACAGGCGCGACAGGTGCCGTTCGCTCAGATGAGCGGTATCTGCAACGCGCGCCAGCGACCATTCTGCAGCCGGCTCCCGCATGATGGCATCCTGCGCCCGGTGGATGGCAGGATGAACATGGTTGCGACCGGCCAGCCAGGGCGAGACCTGCGGGTCGGAACCGCTGCGGCGCATGTAGACCACCATCTGCCGAGCAATCCTGACGGCAACCGCCGGTGACATGATGTTGGCGACGATGTGAAAAGCCAGATCGACGCCGGTTGAAATGCCCGCACTCGATAGAACCGGACCGTCTTCGACAAACAGCCGGTCATCGAGAACCCGCGCGCCAGGCGCTTTTTGCCTCAACGCAGCAATACATTCGGCATGCGTGGTGCATTGACGACCATGAAAGAGACCCGCCTCCCCGGCCAAAAGCGCACCCGAACAGATAGTAACGAGCGTCATGCCGGGCCGAAATGCACGCACGAGCCACGACACGATCTCAGCGCGCTCGACGGATGACGTCTCCAAATAGGCGCTCGCCGTCAGGCTGCCCGAGATCATGATCCATGCATCATCGGGAAGAACCTCAGGCAAGCTTTCGAGCGCGCTGATCTGAAGTCCAATCGAGGTGCGCTGGGTGTTGCGTGGCGAGATGTAATGATATTCGAAACGCACCCTCTCCTGCTCGAGATTGGCGCGACGAAACACCTCCATCGGCCCCGCAACATCCAGAAGCAGCGTGTCGGGCGGCAACACGACATAGAGCGGGATGATGCGGGTATGCGATGGCTCGGTCACGCGGCTGCCTTTGCCGGAAACGCGCCAAGCAAGTCATCCACACTCACAATCCTTGCAAAGCGGCCAGCCAGAACCAGTTCGGTGCGCACACGGATATCATCCTGCGAGAACCGCTGGCCCGATGCATGCACCATCGGGAAAGTGAAGGTCGCGTCGCTGACGAAATCGACATCAAACCCCTGATCGGACGCATCACGCGTTGTCGTTTCACAGCATTGCTCTGTGCGGATGCCGGATATGATCAGCCGCGAAATGCCGTTCTGACGGAGCCAGATACCGAGCCCCGTGCCGGCAAGGGCGGAATGGCGTTGCTTGTGAAAGACGACATCCGGCTTGATGTGCAGCCCTTCCATTGTCACGACGAATTCGCCTGCGGGATCAAACGGCGATCCTGCACGGGTGTGAAATATCTGCACGACCGGGATACCGGCAGCCACTGCACCGTCAATCAATGCCTGCTGGCGGGCAAGATAGCCGCCCAACCCTTCATCCGACCAATAAGGCATATGGCGAAAGGACTCCTGAACATCGATAACAATCAGCGCACTCTTTTCAAAGGACATATTCGTCTCCTGTTGTTGGATGATGAGATGACAATGCACCCTAAAAAACAAGCATAAAAGACAGAGCACGGACGAAATGGGGACATATCCGGCCACAGCGTAAAAACCGCCGACAACGGCGTCTGACAAGTATGGACCTTGACACATGCACCGTTCCGGGATGGCATGCAGCGCGGCAAACCCAACCGCCGCAGCAACACACGCACAGGTCTTCCATGCATTTGCAGGTTTCAGAAATTCCCGGTCTCGTCTGGGCCTATCATTTTCCCGGCGATGGCACGGGTGCAAGACAGTTGCATGATGAGCAATTGCCCGACGCGCTGATTTCACAGGGCTTCGTGTGGCTGCATTTCGGCCTCGCCGACACGCGCCTGCCAGCCTTTCTCGAGAGCCTGAACCTGCTGCCGGAATCAGTCTATCTTGCACTGGTGACGCGCGACATGCACCCTTCGGCCACCGTCGAAGATGGATGGCTTTTTGGAACGCTTTCGGGATTCCAGCGCGAATTCGACCACAAGAGCCGCGAATTGGACTTCCTGCACTTCGCAGTCTCCGACCGCATCATTATCACCACGCGCCTGCACCCGCTGGCCAATGTGGAGCTGACGAAGAACGCGGCCGTGCACAATCCGCGCAAATTCGACAGCCCGATTGATGTTTTTGAATATCTGGTGCGCGAGTTTCAACGCTCGTTGTTCGAACTTGTTGCCGCCGTGACCGAAGATCTGAACGACATTGAGGACGGTGTGCGCAACGCCGCACCGGAACGCCAGAAGAAGGAGCTGCAACCGCTCAGGCGCAGCATCGTGCGGCTCTATCGCCACCTGCGCACGCTTCTGACCGCCATGCGCCACGTGGCCGCCGCCGACGAAGACGACATGCCGGAAGAATTTGAAACGGCCATATCGCGCATCAACAGCCGGCTTGAAGCCGGAACGCTGGAAGTGGAGGCGCTGCGCGAGCGCGCCCGGCTGCTTTACGAAGATATCAATTCCGAAATCCAGGACGAAACCAACCGGCATATCTACATTCTGTCGGTCATCACCGCCCTCATCATGCCGCCGACGCTGGTCACCGGCTTTTTCGGCATGAATACTTCCGGCCTGCCGTTTGAACATGGGGCAGCCGGAACAGTGATGGCGGGTGCTGCGATGCTGGTGTCCGTTCTTCTTGCCTGGTGGGCTGTGAAAAAAGGCGGTTTGCTGTAAAGAATAAAGAAAAAACACAAGGAGGAAAACAATGCTGCGTTTCGGAATCATTTCGACCGCCAAAATTGCCGCCGAACACGTTGTGCCGGCCATGCAGGACGCGGACAATTGCGTCGTGGCAGCGGTGTCGAGCCGTGACCTTGAACGGGCCAAAAGCTTCGCCGAGCGATTCGCCATTCAAAACGCCTTCGGCTCCTATGAAGAGATGCTGGCGTCCGACACGATCGACGCCGTTTACATTCCGCTGCCCACGTCACAGCATATTGAATGGGCGGTGAAAGCCGCTGATGCCGGCAAACATGTACTCTGTGAAAAGCCCATTGCCCTGAAGGCCGAAGAGATCGATCAGGTGATTGCCGCGCGCGACCGCAACAAGGTTATTGTTTCCGAAGCCTATATGGTGACCTATGCCCCGGTGTGGCGGAAGGTGCGCCAACTGCTGGATGATGGGGCGATCGGCAAACTGCGTCATGTGCAGGGTGCCTTCACCTATTTCAACCGTGATCCCGGCAATATGCGCAACATTCCCGAACTTGGCGGCGGCGCACTGCCAGATATCGGCGTCTACCCGACGATCACCACCCGCTTCGTGACTGGAAAGGAGCCGATCCGGGTCCAGTCGACAGTCCGGCGCGATCCGGAATTCAAGACGGATATCTATTCCTCGGTGCGCGCCGATTTTGGTGAATTCGAGCTGAGCTTTTACGTCTCCACCCAGATGGGCCACCGCCAGGTGATGGTGTTCCATGGCGATGATGGTTTCATAGAAGTGCGCTCACCCTTCAACGCCAATATATACGGTGAGGAAGTGGTCGAGATCAGCGACCGCAAACATGCTGTCACTCAAGTGCTTCGTTTCAACGATTCCCGCCAGTACCGACGCGAGGCGGAAGCCTTTGCGAAGGCGGTCAAAGGCGACGATACCGAACTGGTGACGCTGGAATATTCAAAAAAGAACCAGAAGTTCATCGACGCTATCTATCGCGCATCTGAAAAAGACAGCTGGGAAAAGGTCTGATCGCACAACACGACGAGTTGCGTTTTTTTTGAAACGGGCCGCGCAACGGTTTGCGCGGCCCGAAATCCTGTGTCGCTTCAGGAAACGACGTCGAACTTGACGGACGTTACGTCAATGCTTTGGCCCTTGCCTTCCGGGTCGGGCAGAATGCCAAGATAGTCACCGCCGCCATTTTTCATGGCAGGAACATCATATTCGAAGGACACGGTGTTTTCCCCAGCCTTCACCGGCAGCGACTGCCAGCCGCTGTTTCCGACATCCGCCGTGGAGTAGGCGGCAGAAATGGTGCCGTCTTCCTTGGCTGTCACATCGATCGTGACCTTGATCTTCTTGCCGCTGGCCGCTTTTTCAAAGCCGGGGCTGACGGCAACAGAAAGGCCCGGCTTGCCGCCCGGCGAGGCTTTTTCAACATTTCCGCTGAGTGTCACCGCATTGGCACCCTCGGCACGCGAAGCCTTGAGCGGCTCATCACCGGTGAAAACAGCATTGCTTTCGCCGGAAAAATCGACGCTGAAGCTTGTCTCGGCGACAGTGGTTTTCGCTGCAGGCGCTGCCTCCGCGGTCTTTTCCTTTGACGCAGCGGGCTTCGTTTCAGATGCAGCAGCTTTCACGCCAGGCAGCTTGAGGACCATGCCGGGTTCGATCGTGTTGCAATTTTTGCCGACAATCTTCCGGTTTGCATTGCAAAGCTTGAGCCAGAGGTTTTCGTCGCCCAGATGCTCCTTTGCAAGTTGAGTTAGCGAGTCTCCGGGCGCCACAGTCACCGTAGCCAACTGTGCGTTCGCAACATTGGAAAGCAATAGGGGTGTCACAAGAAGGGCGCTTTTGAAATAAATGGATTTCATATCTTCCTCGGCGTTTGAATGACGGAACTTGCCGCCTGGAAGCTTCGTTTGAAGCGTGGTGCGACCGAACTTTAAAGCGAAACATCGCCGACCGCAAATTGACGGCAAGCCTTCTTTTCTCAGCCAAATGTGAAACTGATGCGGCACGGGGGCAGAAAAAAGTCACATTTGGCTCAGCGCGAAAAGACGAAGCGTGAATAGCCGAGATAGGAAAAGACCATAGCACCCAATGAGCTGATGCCCACCGCAATCACTGGCCATATGCTTGGCACGCAAAGAAGGCAAAGCGAATAAAGGCCATAATTCACGAGCGCGGAAAGCCCGCCGATAAAGCCGTACCGTGCGCCCTCCGCTGCCGGATGACGCTTCGAACGACCGAAGGTGAATGTGCGATTGATAAACCAGGTAAACGACATGGCCGTTGCAATCGAGACGATCCGCGCAACAAAAGGACCAAGCGGCGTGAAGGACAGGAGAAGCTGCAGAATGCCGGCATCGACAACAAAGCCCGCCCCCCCGGCAAAGGCAAACCAGAAAAGCCGTCTCATGCCGCCTGCCCCCAAAACCTGCCGATAAACCTGCGTTTTACCTTTTCTTGATAGAGCCAAGACTAAAGTGAAACAACCCCGAACCAGTTTCGAAAGAGCAAATGCATGGCTGACATGACCACAGGCCCGATGCCCGACACCAGCCATGAGACAAGCAGCATCGCAACGCAGGCCAACGCAGGCCAGCTTCTGAAAATCGCCACTGCATTGGCAGCATCCCTGGTGATCTACTATCTGACCAATTTCATCGTCCACGGCGGCGATTATGTCGGTCCGGACAATGACGATGCCATGCGGCTCGTCATCGTGCGCGACTTTATCGCCGGCCAGGGCTGGTTCGATCACATGCAGTACCGCCTCGGCTTGACGCCGGGCACGCTGATGCACTGGTCGCGGCTGATCGATCTGCCGATTGCGCTGCTGATCCGGCTTGCCGGCCTGTTTACCAGCGACCCGCAAACGGCGGAAGCGATTGCACTATTTGTCTGGCCGTTGAGCCTGATCTTTCCGTTGATCTATTTCACCGCTTTGGCCGGCAATCGGCTGGGCGGCAGGCAGACAGCCCTTATCGCCGCATTTTTCGGACTGTCGCATGCATTTGCCACCGGACGCTTTGCCCCTGGATCCATCGACCATCACAATGTTCAGATGGTTCTCATAGCCGGCTTGACGGCATGCCTGCTCGACCCGCGATACCGCCGCGCAAGCGGCATCGGTGCTGGGCTTTGCGCGGCATTGGCGCTTGCCATCGGCGCAGAGACAACACCACTGATTGCCATTGCAGCCGCAGCCGCGGCTTTTCGCTGGGCGATGGTGGGCGAAAAATGCGCGGCACTGACAGAGGCCTTTGCGATCGCCTTTGCAGGATTTTCGCTTTTGGCCTATGTCGCCACCGTGCCGCCGGCAAACTATTTCATGACGGCCTGCGACACATTTTCGGCCGGCTATCTCGCTCTGGCCTGCGCAGGCGGTGTCGGGCTTTTCTCCGTGACCCGTTTTGCTCGCGCGGCAACCTTTGCCAACCGGCTCCTCGTCCTCGTTATACTGGGCGCTGCAGCCGGCGCACTTGCGCTATTCATCATGCCCGAATGCCTTGCCAGCCCCTATGCCAATCTCGACCCGCTTCTTGTCGAGCTCTGGCTGAGTTCGGTCAGCGAAGCCCGTTCGTTTTCAAGTCAATGGTCCCTCGACCCCTCTGTCATCAGCGGACACTACCTTGTTCCCCTGCTGGCGCTGGCCGTTTGCCTGTTCAGAATTCTGCGCAACGTAAAGAGACAGGCCCACATTCTGCTGGGGCTGATGATCGCTGCAGCCTGGGCGATCACTTTCGTTCAGTTGCGCGGATCGCTGTTTGCCAATCTGCTTGCCATTTTCCCGCTGTCGCTGGCGATATCCGACCTGCGAACAGCCACGCAAAAGCCGGATGCTGCGAAAACCACAACGCTTGCTTTCGTTGTCTTGGCGATTGCAAGTCTGCCGGCCTTCTGGTTTGCCGCCGGACACGCCCTGGCAAACGCCGATCGCGCAGACGCGATGGAAGACGCCGTTGCTCAGCAGCAAAGTTGCGAAAGTGATGAAAACTTCAAGGCTCTGGCAACGTTGCCCCCCGGTACAATTGCCGCTGTCTCGAATTTCGGCGCGCCGATCCTGCGCTTTACCGATCACCGCGTCCTCTCCGCCCCGTATCACCGCAACCAGGCGGGCATGTTGGCAGTGCTGAAATCGGCAATGGAAACACCTGAGGACGCCCACAAGAGGCTGAAGGCGGCAGGTGCTGACTATCTTGTGATCTGTCAGGATGACAACGAAACTTCAGTCTTTGAAAGCCGGGCACCTGAAGGCCTTTTTGCGAAGCTCAAGGCAGGCAAACAGATCGAAGGCTTTGTGCCGCTGTCGGGAAGCTGGAATGGAATAACGCAGGTCTTTGCGCTGAAGTGAGGCCAAGGCGCTTTGCGCAACCGGCCTTACGAAGCCTTCGCTTTGATGACCAGACCGCCGGCCAGGAGACCGATAATGCCGGCATTATAGCCCAGCACCGAGAAGAAGAGCTCCAGGAAGGAAACATGTCCCTGGCTGGCAATCGCGGCCGCAACAAAGGCAACCGCAATGAAGATAGCGACAAAAATGACGGCGGCGGCAGACCTGAGCGCAGCGGTCGAAATTCCTAGCAAAAATGAAGTCGCAAAAATCATTTCAAATACCTCGTGGTATTTTCAATATTGCACTTGCCGGTAAAAAAAACGTTCATCTGAATCTGTACCATTTTGATACAGCCAGAATGCGGCAAGCTTGCGGCTGTGCGGGAACGAACAAAAAAAGCGAAGCTGGACGATCCGCCGGTGCTGCAAAAATACAGGCGTCACCGGCAGGTCGAAAATCGGCGGGTTTTGGTACCTTAAGCCGTCAGGGCCGGCATCGCTGCGGCATCGACCTCGAACGGATAAATGAGCAGCGCATCAAGCAGCACCATTTCTCCGTCAGAAGCCGAAGGACTGGACGCCAGGTAAAACGACGTTGCTGCATTCGAGGCATGGTCGAAACCCATCCCCGGATTGCCAGATGAAGCCACGCCATTGACAAAAAAACGGCTTTGCGATGGCGAAAGACTGAAGGCTGCTGCCACGGACTGTTTGGCTGCGATATCGTTTGGGCGGGCCAGCACGGAGACCGCGCTGCCGTTGCCGACAACCGCCAAGGGTCCGCCGGATGAAAGCGGCGAAGAGGCGCGGATGCAAATGCGGCTGTTTCCCGTATCCCGTCCAGACATGAGATAGCGAATTGCATCACGACCATCGGGATCGGCAAGCGTTCTGTAACGGACGACGATGGTGCTCTTGTCCCGCCGCAGCAAGGCCTGCACTTTTGCGTCGAGCAGCAACTGGTCTGCCGCCCGCGTTGCCGTGGCGTTCTGCCCGGAAAGGATCGGCGATGTGGCATATTGGTGCTTTTCGAACTGTGGCGCATAGAGCCTGAGCGTGAAGTTGTAGGAAACACCAGCCTCGGTCACGAAACGCAGGAGCGGCCAGACATTGTCCGTATTGGCATCGGTGGTGAGATAACCGACCTGAAAGCGGCTGCGCTGAGCGGACACACCGGAAATATCCAGCGAGTTCCCGTTGAGAAAATTCGCCCCCTGACGTTCCTGCACGACAGCCGAAAGGCTGCTCGGAACGGTACCGGAAATTCGCTTGTAAAAGGCGCTGTAGGTCCAGTATTGCCCAGCGGCGGCAACCGGACAATCGGAGGCGGCAAGCCGGATATGCGGATAGCTCAACCCTGCTGCGGCCGTGCCGGCAAATTTGACATCAATATAACTCAGCCCCTCTTCCTGCCCCTTTGCGGCAATCGTGATATTGACCCCGTCAGCCCCATTGAGGGTCAAATTCGGGCAGGAGCCGCCGACGACGGCGTTTTCAAACTTCGCATTCTTGAAATAGTTGACGCTCGCCGGCTCGGCGAGCAGGCGAGTGCTGCCTGAAGAACTGTCGAAACGGGCCACATTTGCTGCAGCGACGCTGTAGACATTTCCCTCCGTGAAAAAGCCCGCAGTCGATGGCCGGCTGAATGTGATGAGATCATCGAAGTCCGCAGCCTTCATGGACGCGAGTTCGGGTGCCGATGCCTCCGCAATCTGCCCTTCGCCAAGGCCGGTCAATGCGTAGCGGTTGCGGGTAAAATCCAGAATGGCGGCCGGGCCAAGTTCGGCCCCGCCTGCCGCATCGGGGACTTTATAGGCCGACGCACGATACCAGCGCGGCGGATCACTTCGGCCCGATAGTGCGATTTTATAGCCCAGCATCAGACAAGCCCCACGATGGCGGCAGCGGTGGTGCCGGTTGCCAGAATGCGCGATGCGCGAACGGGAAGGAAACTGCCTTCCGCAACATTGGTAAAGACGACCTCGGCACCCGACTGCATGCGAAGCGCGATATCGCCGGCAGTGCCGCAATAAAGGCCGCGTGTGACTTCCTCAAGGTCGGTATTGTCATCGGGCGTGACCGAAAATGCGTGGGCTGCGGGGCCGTCTATGGATGGAGCCGTGTGGGCAAAACGATCTGTCATGGCGCGTCCTTTCATCAAAATAAAGCGTCGCCCTGATTTTGATCCTCCCTTCAGAAGCGGGGAAAAAGATGCACCGAAAAATTCGGTTTTCAAATGGCATCGTTCGGAATACCGATTTTATTCCAAACCGTTAAAGAGAAGAGCGATAGCAGGAAAGACAAAATATCGCCTTCAATTTTCCCCGCTAAACGCCATCACAGGCACCAACGCAGACCTGTCTGACGAAACAAACCACTGGACAAGTCGCAAAAGATCGCCGCATCGCCTGCAGACACCGCGCGCTCTTTTTGCGAACGCGGCTGAAGACTGTATAGATGGACCCATGAGCAATCTATTCGATGGCGATTCGCCGAGCAGCAATCTCTATGAGTATACCGTTTCGGAGATCTCCGGCTCCATTAAGCGGACGGTGGAGAACGCCTTCGAACATGTGCGCCTGCGCGGTGAAATTTCCGGCTATCGCGGCCCGCATTCGTCCGGTCACGCCTATTTTGCGCTGAAGGATGACCGCGCCCGCATTGATGCCGTGATCTGGAAAGGCGTTTTCGGACGGCTGAAATTCCGCCCCGAAGAAGGCATGGAAGTGATTGCCACCGGCAAGGTCACGACCTTCCCAGGCTCCTCCAAATATCAGATCGTGATCGAAAATCTGGAGCCTGCCGGCGCTGGCGCGCTGATGGCGCTTCTGGAAGAGCGCAAGCGCAAACTCGGAGCCGAAGGCCTCTTCGATGAAGCGCGCAAGCAATTGCTGCCCTTCATGCCGCGGGTGATCGGCGTGGTCACATCGCCGACAGGCGCGGTGATCCGCGATATCCTGCACCGGATCTCCGACCGCTTTCCCGTTCACGTGATCGTCTGGCCAGTGCGCGTTCAAGGCGAAGGCTCGGGCGATGAGGTGGCCAATGCCATTCGCGGCTTTAATGCGCTTGAACCGGAAGGCGATATCCGCCGCCCGGACGTGCTGATTGTCGCCCGTGGCGGTGGCTCGCTGGAAGACCTGTGGGGCTTCAACGATGAGGCCGTTGTGCGCGCAGCAGCCGACTCCGCAATTCCGCTGATTTCGGCAGTCGGCCACGAAACCGACTGGACGCTGATCGACTATGCCGCCGATATGCGCGCGCCAACGCCAACAGGGGCTGCCGAAATGGCCGTGCCGGTGAAGGCGGAACTCGAAGCGCAGGTGGCCTCGCTTGATGCGCGGCTCAAAGGCTCGATGACCCGCAACCTGGACCGCTCCCGTCAGAACCTGCGTTCGCTGGCGCGCGCCCTGCCCTCGCTGGACCAGATTCTGGCCATGCCCCGTCGCCGCTTCGACGAGGCAGCAGCAGGCCTTGGCCGCGGCCTGCAACTGAACACGCTGAACAAACGCCGGACATTCGACAACACGGCCTACAAATTGCGCCCCGATGTCTTGCAGAACCGCATTTCCCAACACCGTCAGCGGGTGGGTGAACAGATGTTGCGCGCCGACCGGCAGGTTGAAAGGCTGATCGACCGCAGCAGGTCACGCATTGCCAATGCCGAAACCAGCCTGCGCGCCCTGCCGCATCAATTGAAACGCGAAATCAGCCGCACGCTGGAGCGCCTTTCGACGCTTTCTGCACGATCCGATATTGCCGTGAACGCCATGCTGTCGCGCCAGCGCTCGGCCCTTGTCGCGCAAAACCGCATGCTGGATTCGCTCTCCTATAAAAATGTGCTCAAACGCGGTTACGCCGTGATTCGCAACGAGGACGATGCGGTGATTTCTGCGGCCCATCTCGTGACCGGCGGCGACCGTCTGACCATCGAATTCGCAGATGGCCGTGTGAATGCAACGGCCGATGATGGCGACGAACCGGCATCGCCCATACCGAAGAAAAAAGCCGCCAAAAGCCAGCAGCCAACGAAACCGCAACAGGGAAGCCTGTTCTAAGGCTTTGAAGAGCTTGGCTCGCCCTAGAGAAAAACGGGGACGACAATGCCGCAAACGATCCTGCAGCTATCAACCAAAGGTGCCGGCCTCTATGAATTCACCCATGAGGCCGAACGTTTCGTGGCCGCCAATGGACACGACGAAGCGCTGCTCACTATCTTTGTGCGCCACACCTCCTGCTCGCTGATCGTGCAGGAAAACGCCGATCCCGATGTGCAGCGCGACCTGAATGAATTTTTCCGCCGGCTGGTTCCGCCTGCCAACCACCCTTCCATGCGCTGGATGATCCACACACTGGAAGGGCCTGACGACATGCCGGCCCACATAAAGGCCGCCTTGACGAAGACCTCCATTTCCATACCCGCCAAGGACGGCAAACTGTTGCTCGGCACCTGGCAGGGCCTCTACCTCTTCGAACACAGAAGCCGCCCGCATACACGGCAAATCGTGCTGCATCTGGCATAGAAGCGAAAGAGACGGCAATTCAGCCTCATGTTTTAATATTTGTTTTCAGCGCCTTAAACAGAAAACCGAAACATGAACCGCAGATGAACGAGCGGTTCTGATAGCGTTCAGTCGGCAACGATTAGTCTCCACTCAATCGCTTGGGACGAGTGATTGAAAACTTGGACAAAGCTCAAAGATTGAGGAGACACGAAGATGATCATTTCCCTGAAGAAAGCCGCCATTGCCGCACTTGTCAGCCTGACAGCGCTTGGCAGCATTCCCGCCACCGCCTCGGCAGCCGGCATCGATCTCTACTTCGGAAGCGATGGCCGCTCCGGCGTTCGAATTCACGATGGCAGCCGTCATCACGGTTATGATCGCCATGACCGCCACGATCGTTGGGAAAGCCGCCGCGGATGCTCCGGCTACGAAGCCGTGCACAAGGCCCGCTACTATGGCCTCCACCGCGCCCGTGTCGCCTATGAAAGCCGCCACCGCGTGGTCGTCGAAGGTAGCCGCCACCACCGCACTGACCGGATCACCTTCGCCAATGTTCGCGGCTGCCCGGTCATCCGCTTCTAAACCTGGATAACAGTTCCGGCCACTCCCCCGCGCGCCGGATAAAGACCGCCCTCCGTTCACCCCCGCCCGGAGGGCGGCATGTTTTTATCATTGCCGCCCGATTGACGTTATTGATCGATGGCAATCGTCACATTGACATTGGCTTCATAGGTGTTTTCGCCGCTTTCGACCGGCACTGCAGAGGGCGCAGCATCAAATGCCATACGCTCCATCTTCGGAGCATAGGGCATGGCACCACCGCTTTCATTGATCGAGATGATCTTGCCGGGTTTCACGCCAGCGGCTTCGGCCAGAAGTTTAGCCTTTTCCAAAGCATCCTTGACCGCCCGCGTCTCGGCCTGACGGGTCAGCTTGCGCATATCCTGGTTGGTAAAGGCAATCTGCCCGCCTTCATTCAGCCCCGCATCGACGGCACTGTCGAGAAGCTTGCCGATGGAGGCGAGATCGGTGACCTTGACGGTGACGGAATTTCGCACCTGATAGCCGGTGATCTTGCCGGGCGTACTGGAATCGGACCGGTAGTCCATCTGCGGGGAGATCGAAAAGCCGCTCGTCTGGATGTTCTTCTCCTCGACACCAGCCTCTTTCAGAAGCGCGATCACTTTCGTCATGGCTTCGTTATTGGCATCAAGGGCTGCCCGCGCCGTTGCCTCAACTTTCTGCACCCCGAACTGCACAACCGCCATATCCGGCTTCGCCGAGATTTCGCCGTGGCCCGAGACCGTGATCTGCCCCGGCTGCGCCTCATCGGCAATGGCAGGCACTGACGTGGCTGTCGCAACGGCCAGAACCACACCCGCAAAGAGCCAGTTTTTCATAAAATTCCTCCGTAAATGAGATTGCTACAATGACCCGCACCATAGATCGCTGCCCATTGTGGGACAATTACGGCAAACGCTTTACGCTCAGATGAATTTGGTTTAGAGGCTTGTTCCGCGCCGCGGCTTGCCATTGACCCGCGAACGCGCCGCTTCGCGCGGCAGGGCCTGTAGCTCAATGGTTAGAGCCGGCGGCTCATAACCGCTTGGTTGGGGGTTCGAGTCCCTCCAGGCCCACCATTTAGCTTCCATCCAACCCGCCGCCTAATGCCCATTGCCGAGCGTGAAGAAAAACGTCGAGCCTTCGCCCGGTTTGGATTCGCACCAGATTTCGCCTCGGTGGCGTTCGACGATTTTGCGGCAGGTGGCGAGGCCGAGGCCGGTGCCTTCGGTCTCGCTGGCAGTGGCAAGCCGGCGGAAGGGGTTGAAGATGATTTCCTGGTGTTCTTCCGCAATCCCGATCCCGTTGTCGCGGACGAAATAGCATTTGCGCCCTGCCCGCTCTTCGACGCCGATCGCAATTTGCAGGCGCCGGGCGGAACGGAATTTCAGCGCGTTTTCGATGAGGTTCTGCATGAGAAGACGCAACTGGGGAATATGGCCGCGAACGTCCGGCAGCGGGGCGCATCGAATTTCCGCATTGGCTTCGGTCAGTGCCTCTCTGAGCAGAAAGGCGACATCATCGATGATCGTCGCGAAGGGCCGCAATTCGTGGACGACGTCTTCGAGCGTCTGCCGATTGTAATCCTGGAGCGCGTCGACCAGCTCGTTCATCATGCCGACAGATTTGCGGATCGAATGGCAATGGTCGACCGCCTCGTCAGTCCATCCCTTTTGAATGCCCTCGATGGCCTTTTCAACATTGATGCCGATATTGCGCAGCGGCGTGCGCACATCCTGCGCCAGAATGAAGGCGAAGGATTCCAGGGCCTGGCGGTGTTCGCGCATTTCGCGGTCAAGATCGTGGCGCTCCAGCGTCTGCTGAAACAGTGTGACGACGGTATATTCGTTGATCGCCTTTTTCGGGATATAATTGACCGCCCCGCGCCGCATCGCCTCAGCCGCCAGAAGCTCATCGCCCTGGCCAGTGGAAATAATCACGCTCATGTCCGGCGCACGCTTGCGCAATTTGGCAAGACCGGACAGACCATCGTGGCCGGGAAGATGATAATCGACAAGCGCGCACTCAAAGATATCTGTTTCGCAGGCCGAGACCGCTTCGTCGATGCTCATAGCCTCGCTGATTTGGCAGTCCAACCCGGCTTTCTTGATCATACGCCTGATCTGCATGCGGTCGCCCTCATCGTCATCGACCACCAGAAGAGAGAACGGGCGGACATGAAAAGAGTTCATAGCCATGCTCGCAAAGTTCATCTCCCCCCTCCAGAAAGTAAAATGCGGAAATCAGGCTTTTACTGCATTCGGCAGTTTCGGGTTGAATTATTTTGAAATACGACCGATTCGCCAATCCTTAAATGTAGGGACGAGATATACTTCGAAAAATACATTCTGTTCATGAGAAAAGCCATGTAGAAAACGATATATCGGACCGGCTCTCATGCTTGCGACGGTGCTTTATTTTTCGGGCCTGCATGCTAAAAACAACGCCTGATTTTAGACCAATGACCATTTGGAGTTTGCGTTTTGAGCGTGACAATTTACGGCATCAAGAATTGCGACACGATGAAAAAGGCGTTCACCTGGCTCAACGACCAGGGCGTTGCCTATGATTTCCACGACTACAAGAAATCGGGCATTGATGAGCAATCGCTGAAAACCTGGTGTGCTGCAATTGGCTGGGAAAAGGTGCTCAACAAGGCTGGAACGACGTTCAAGAAGCTACCGGACGAGGACAAGACCGACCTCGACGAAGCCAAGGCCATTCAGCTGATGGCAGCCAATCCCTCCATGATCAAGCGCCCGATCACCGACAAGGATGGCGCGCTGATGGCGGGCTTCAAGCCGGAACTCTACGCTGATTTTTTCAAGGCATAACAATGGCAAAGGCAACGCGCGCGACGCAGTTTCTCGCCAAGGAAGGCGTCGATTTCACCGTTCACACTTATGAATATGACCCTGATGCTGACAGTATCGGGCTTGCCGCAGCTGCCGCGCTCGGCGAGCCGCCCTCACGGGTCCTGAAAAGCCTGATGGCCGAACTGGATGGCAAGCCGGTCTGCGTTGTTCTTCCCTCCGACAAGGAGGTCTCGATGAAAAAGCTTGCCGCAGCACTTGGCGGAAAATCGGCCAATATGATGAAACCGGCGCAGGCGGAAAAGCTCACCGGCTATTTTGTCGGCGGCATATCACCTTTCGGCCAAAAAAAGACGGTTCCGACCGTGCTCGAAGAGGCTGCACTGAGCGAACCCTATGTCTATATGAATGGCGGGCAGCGCGGCCTGCAGGTGCGCATGACGCCACAAGCGGCGTTGAAAGCGTTGGGCGGCAAGGCCGCCAGCATAACAAACTGACAGATTGGACATGACATGACGAATTCCGTGATCGATCCGGTAAAGCTTGAAAAGCTCGCCGAAGTGGCCGTGAAAATCGGCCTGCAGCTGCAGAAGGATCAGGACCTTGTGATCACGGCACCCTTTGCGGCAGCCCCGCTCGTGCGGCTGATCACCAAACACGCCTATCTGGCTGGCGGCGGCATTGTCACGCCCTTTTATACCGATGAGGAAACGACGCTCGCCCGCTATCGCTATGCCAGCGACGGCAATTTCGACAAGGCGGCATCCTGGCTTTATGAGGGCATGGCCAAGGCTTATGAAGCGGGTGCTGCAAGGCTCGCCGTTTCCGGCGACAATCCCATGCTCCTGTCCAACGAAGACCCGGCAAAGGTCGCCCGTGCCAACCGTGCGCTTTCCACCGCCTATAAGCCCGCACTGGAGAAGATCGCCAATTTCGATATCAACTGGAACATCGTTTCTTATCCGAATGCCTCCTGGGCGCGCCAGATGTTTCCTGATCTGAGCGAAGACGAGGCCGTGAAAAAGCTGGCGGATGCCATTTTTGCCGCCTCCCGCGTTGATCTGGACGACCCGGTGGCCGCGTGGACAACGCATAATGCAGAACTGGCCAAGCGTTCGAAATGGTTGAACGACATGCGCTTTTCCGCCCTGCATTTTACCGGTCCCGGCACCGATCTGAAAGTCGGTCTGGCAGATGGCCACGAATGGCATGGCGGGGCGTCGGTGGCGAAAAACGGTGTGACCTGCAATCCGAATATTCCGACCGAGGAAGTGTTCACCACCCCGCATGCCTGGAAGGTTGAAGGCACCGTCTCCTCCACCAAGCCGCTCTCGCATCAGGGCACGCTGATCGACAATATCCAGATGCGCTTTGAAGGCGGCAAGATTGTCGATGCGAAAGCCTCGAAGGGTGAGGCCGTGCTTTTGAAAGTGCTCGACACCGATGAAGGCGCACGCCGTATCGGCGAAGTGGCGCTGGTGCCGCATTCCTCACCGATTTCGGCCAGCGGACTGTTGTTCTACAACACGCTTTTTGACGAGAATGCCGCTTGCCACATCGCGCTCGGCCAGTGCTATTCGAAGTGCTTCATCAATGGCGCCAATCTGACACCGGAACAGATCAAGCAACAGGGCGGCAACGCCTCGCTGATCCATATCGACTGGATGATCGGTTCAAACGCGATCGATATTGATGGCATTGCCCCCGATGGCTCCAAGGTGCCGGTTTTCCGCAAGGGCGAGTGGGCCTGAGGATCAGGCCTATCACGCATCTTTTGCAAGGCGGTTGGCATACCACCAGCGGCCGCATTGCTTTGCGTGATCAGTGGTTCAGAAATATTGATGTAAGCCTTGCCAGTTTGCGCGTGTCGTAAACTCTGATTTCGGATAAGAGGGACCGCTCGCCCTTAGACGGAAAGAGAGACGGCACAAGATGGACACCGCAGCGCAGATCAAGATGGCAAGCAGCACAAGCTGGCGCTCGCACTTTGTGGGTACGCTGACGCTTGGCCTGCCGCTGGTTGGCGCGCAGCTTGCGCAATACCTGATCCACACCACCGACGTGCTGATTGTCGGCCAGCTGGGCACTGTCGAACTGGCGGCCATAGTGCTGTCAGCGCAATATTTCTTTACCCTGTTCATCTTCGGCTCGGGCTTTTCGGCAGCCTCTATTCCGCTTGCCGCTCAGGCCGAAGGTCGCGGCGACAAGACCACCGTACGGCGCGCCATCCGCATGGGTATGTGGGTTTCGCTTCTTTATGCCGTGCTGGTCATGCCGCTGTTCATCTATTCCGAACCGATCCTGCTCTTCCTCGGTCAGAAGCCCGACGTGGCGAGCCTCGCCACCGAATATCTCCATATTATCGGTATCGGCATGTTCCCGGCGCTGATGGTCATGTGCCTCAGATCATTCCTGAGTGCGCTGGAACGCGCCCGCGAGATCCTTTTGACCACCATTGCGATGCTGATCTTCAATGCCATTTTTGCCTATATATTCGTGCTCGGCCGTTTCGGCGCGCCAAGCCTGGGTTTGGCCGGTGCCGCCATGGTCGCGATTGCCGCTCAGTGTTTTGCACTCATCATCATGGTGATCTACACCAATCGGAAACTCAGCGCCTATGAGCTGTTCGTGCGCTTCTGGCGCCCCGATTGGGAAGCTTTCTTCGATGTGATCCGCCTTGGCCTGCCGATATCGATTTCGATACTGGCGGAGGTGAGCCTTTTCACGGTCGCCTCGCTGATGATGGGCTGGATCGGAACGAACGAACTGGCAGCCCACGGCATTGCCCTTCAATATGCCTCCATGGCCTTCATGATCCCGCTTGGTCTTTCGCAGGCCGCAACCGTGCGCGTCGGCATTGCTGCCGGTCGGGGCGAATATGAGGCTGTCCGGCGCGCCGCGATTGCAGCCCTCGTTCTGGCCGCCGCAGTCGCCCTTCTGGGTGCGATGCTTTATCTTTTCCAGCACAACAATCTGGCATCGCTTTATGTCGACAATACCGACCCGGACGCTGCCGCAGTCATTGCCATAGCCGGACCTTTCATCGTCATTGCCGGTATTTTTCAGCTCTTCGATGGACTGCAGGCGATCGGCGCCGGTCTGGCGCGCGGCCTGAAGGATTCCACAGTCCCCATGATCCTCGCCCTCATCAGCTATTGGGCCATCGGCTTTCCCGCAGCCTATATCCTCGCCTTCCCGCTCGAGGTTGGCGGCAATGGCATCTGGTTCGGTTTTCTCGGCGGTCTCTTCGCTGCCGCTATTTTGATGAACCTTCGGTTTTTCGCACAGCTCAAAAAGGCCAGCAGATGAAAATCCTGACGCTCAATTGCTGGGGTGGCAGGGAGCATCGTGCGCTCATCGATTATTTGAGAGATACGCAGGCCGACATTCTGTGCCTACAGGAAGTCATTCACACGCCCAATGCCGAAAAGGATTGGCTGACCTATGTCGACGGCGCAACCGAACTTCCCCAACGTGCACGGCTCTTTGAAGAGATATGTGCCGCCCTGCCCAACCACAACGGCACGTTTTGCCCGGCAGCACAAGGCGACCTGTGGGACGGAACACAACGCCACGCATCGCAATGGGGTCTCGCGACCTTTGTCCGCAAGGATATTCCGGTAATCGCGCAAGCTCAGGCCTTTGTGCATGGCGAATATTCAGCCCACGGCTATGGCGATCATCCCCGCGCGCGCAATGCTCATGCCATTCGTGTCTATGACTATGACTGCGACATGCCGGCCACCATTGTTCACCTGCATGGTTTGCGCAATCCGCAAGGCAAACATGACACCCCCGAACGCCGGCAACAGGCCAAGCGGCTCATCGCCCTCACGCGATCCATAAGCCAGGATGATCGGAACGTTGTGGTCTGCGGCGATTTCAATGTCCTGCCGGAGAGCATCACATTTGCGGAACTGCAGTCAATTGGGCTGACCGAACTGGTGACGGCGCGTAACCTGCCCGGCACCAGGACATCCCTCTACCCAAAGCCGGGGAAATTCGCCGACTACATGTTCGTCAGCAAAGCGCTTGAAGCGGCACCCTTCGAAATCGTGCGGCAGCCTGAAGTATCCGACCACTGCCCACTCGTGTTGGAACTCAAAAGAAAGTAGGTTGCGCCAATCAACGCTCAGCCAGTGCCGGCTCGCCCTTGTGTTCGCGCACCAGATTGAGGAAGCGGCGGAAGAGATAGTGGCTGTCCTGCGGACCCGGCGAGGCTTCCGGGTGATGCTGCACGGAAAAGACCGGCTTGCCGTCCAGGCGCAGGCCGCAATTGGTCCCATCAAAGAGAGAAACATGAGTTTCTTCAACACCCTTGGGCAGGCTTTTTGAATCAACGGCAAAGCCGTGGTTCATCGAAACGATCTCCACCTTGCCGGTCGTGTAATCCTTCACCGGGTGGTTCGCGCCGTGGTGGCCCTGATGCATTTTCATCGTGGTGCCGCCGAGCGCCAGCGCCAGCATCTGGTGTCCCAGGCAAATGCCGAAAACCGGGATGCCGGATTCAACCAGTTGCTTGATGACGGGAACGGCATATTCGCCAGTGGCTGCCGGATCGCCGGGGCCGTTGGAAAGGAAGATGCCATCAGGCTTGTGCGCCAGAACATCTTCCGCAGTTGAGGTTGCAGGCATCACTGTCACGCGGCAATCAAGGCCGGCGAAGAGACGCAGGATGTTGCGCTTCACGCCGTAATCGAGTGCGACAATGTGATATTTCGCATCCGCCTCGCCCAGCGTCGACGTTCCCTTGTCCCATGCCCATGGTGTTTCGGTCCAGCGAACCGACTGGCCCGTGGTGGCCTTGATGGCGAGATCGAGACCTTCGAGCCCGCTCCACGCCTTGGCATCGGCCTTGAGCTTTTCGATATCGAAATTGCCAGACGGATCATGCGCAATCACGGCGTTGGGCGCACCGTTTTCGCGGATCCAGGCGGTTAGCGCACGCGTATCAATGCCGGCAAGACCGATCATGCCCCGCGCCTTCAGCCAGGCGTCTAGATGCCTGGTGGCACGGTAGTTGGATGGCTCGGTGATATCGGCCTTGAAGATGACGCCGACTGCGCCATTGCGCGCTGCCGGCGTCAGGTCCTCGATGTCTTCTTCGTTGGTGCCGACATTGCCGATATGCGGAAAGGTGAAGGTCACGATCTGGCCGAGATAGGACGGGTCGGTGAGGATTTCCTCGTAACCCGTCAGTGCCGTATTGAAGCAGACTTCAGCCTGCACCTGGCCTTCGGCGCCGATCCCCTTGCCTTCAATGACGGTGCCATCGGCAAGAACCAGCAATGCTGTCGGCTTTTCTTCTGTCCAGGGAGCGGTAACAGTCATGGGGAGACCTCTTCATTCTGTTCGCGGCAAAAACCGCGCCGCAGTTTTCCCGCGCGCGGACATCCCGTGTTTCTTTTATCTGTGCTAGGCCCGGGAAAATAGACAGGCGAACCCGCCCCGTCAATCGCCAACTGTGGAAAGTTTTGAATTAAAAAATCAGCAATTTCAATGAATTGATCATTATGATTGATCCACCCCCCACAATAGGTCTAAGAATTGGTTACAAAATGTGGCCTTGAACGGTGCGATGCAGCAAACTATGTGTTGCCGTCAAAAGCGAATTTCGGGCTTAACGACGCCCGTGTGAAACAGGGATTTTCTAAAATGCGCGACAAGCTCGCCAATGCCATGAAAGAGGCAATGAAGGCGAAGGATAACCGACGCCTTTCGACGATTCGGCTGATCATGGCGGCTATCAAGGATCGTGACATCGCAACCCGTGCGCCCGGACAGGAGCGCGTGAGCGATGAAGAAATTCTGCTGATCCTCGCCAAGATGATCAAGCAGCGCGAAGAATCATCCAAGACCTATGAAGAAGCAGGCCGCACCGACCTCGCCCAGCAGGAGCGCGAGGAAATGGCAGTGATCCGCGAATTCATGCCGGCCCAGATGAGCGAAGAAAAGATGAAGGAAGCCTGTGGCAAGGTCGTCTCCGAAACCGGCTCCGCCGGTCTTCGCGACATGGGCAAATGCATGAACGCGCTGAAAGAGCGCTACCCCGGCCAGATGGACTTCGCCAAAGCCTCAGGCATCGTGAAGGAAATTTTGAAATAATATTGGAGGCAGCTCAGCGACCTGAGCTGCCGCTTTCTTTCATATAGTGCCGCAAAACCGCATTGATGCGCGTCTGATAGCCTTTCCCGCCTGCCTTGAAGAAGGCGATCACATCGGCGTCAAGCCTGATTGAGATAGACCGCTTCCCCATAGGGACGACGATATCGGCTTTTGACCAGTCTACGGCATTCATATCCGCCCAATCTGGGTCGCTTTGTATAGCCCGCTCAATGCTGTCGTCGTCCATCGAATCGACGACAGACCAATCTGTCTTGTCTTCACCACGGGCGCGCTTTTCACGAATCTCGTCGAGTGAAAACCTGGCTGTAACTTTCCCGCTCATGTTTTCGTGCCGCTCTGGCTGATATGATCCTGCAGGTATCCGCACGCATTGTGTAAATGACAACAATGATGCGGGCGCTTTCCGAACAGATCGCCAGAATACGAACTTCTCCGTTTCTGTCGGTACGGCTTTCCAAATGAGGCTGCATCAGGGCAACTGCAGCAGTCAGAAAGTCGATTCCGTGTTTCTCTATATTACTTAGACGTTTACCCTCGTCCCATTCGAACGAGGAAAACTCTTTCTTCACAACGCGCATAGGATGTCGTCCAGTTGATCTCCGTGAGCACATCCTGCGCTTTTCATGATTGTATATACACTTGTAACAACAGTCCAGCCCCTGTGAATTGCTGTGGGAAAGTCATCATCGTTGGCGCTTAGGCCTCGAAGTGTTTATATGACCCCCACAGAGGTTTTTGAAACATGCGGTTTTCCAACCATTTTCTCGACGAGATACGTGATCGCGTGCCGATTTCGGCCGTGATCGGACGTCGTGTGTCCTGGGACCGCAAGAAAACCAATGCGCCGAAGGGCGATTATTGGGCCTGCTGCCCCTTCCACGGCGAAAAGACACCGAGCTTTCACTGCGAGGACCGCAAGGGCCGCTACCATTGTTTCGGTTGTGGGGTATCGGGGGATCATTTCCGCTTTCTCACAGATCTCGACGGCATGAGTTTTCCCGAAGCGGTGGAGCAGATCGCCAATCTGGCGGGCGTGCCCATGCCCAAGCCCGATCCGGCAGAAGCCAAGCGCGAGGAACTGCGCACCACGCTTCTGGATGTGATGGAGCTTGCAACGCTGTTTTTCCAGGAGCAGCTGCAATCGGCGGCCGGTGCAAAGGCGCGCGCCTATCTGCGCGACCGCGGCCTTTCAGGCCGCACGATCGAAACATTCCGGCTGGGCTACGCGCCTGAAAGCCGCAATGCGCTGAAGGAATATCTGGCCGGCAAGGGTATCCCGAAAGATCAGATCGAAGCCTGCGGGCTGGTGGTGCACGGGCCCGATATCCCGGTCTCCTACGACCGTTTCCGCGACCGCATCATGTTTCCCATTCTCTCCTCGCGCGAACGGGTAATCGCCTTTGGCGGCCGCGCCATGGCGCCCGATGCGATGGCGAAATATCTCAACTCGAACGATACGGAACTCTTTCACAAGGGCAACGTGCTTTATAACTTTGCCCGCGCACGCCGCGCCTTGGGCGGTGCAGATGGAGCCTCCACAGTCATTGCCGTGGAAGGCTATATGGACGTGATTGCGCTGCACCAGGCGGGCATTGAAAATGCCGTTGCGCCGCTCGGCACCGCGCTGACCGAAAACCAGCTTGAACTCTTGTGGAAAATGACCCCGGTGCCGACGCTCTGCTTCGACGGCGATGGTGCGGGCTTGCGTGCGGCCAACCGGGCCGCCGATCTCGCCCTGCCCCACATCCGCCCCGGCCGTTCTGTGGCCTTTGCGCTGCTCCCCGATGGCAAGGACCCGGACGACCTTGTGCGTGAAGATGGGCGTGCGCCTTTCGACAAGGTTTTGCTCGAGGCAAAGCCGCTCGCCGAGATGATATGGCAGCGCGAATCAGCCACTGGCGGTTTTGAAACGCCTGAAAAGCGCGCAGAACTGGAGGCAAAGCTGCGCCAGACGGTCTCCGTCATCCAGGATGAGAGCGTGCGCCGACATTATCAACAGGTTATGCGCGAGAAGCTGAATGCCTTTTTCGCCCCAGCTCGTCAGAGCAATTGGAATGGCCAGCAACGCGGCGGCGGCAAGGGTCGATACCAGCAAAATAACCAGCGGCATGCCGGTGGCGGCAGAGACCTCTCAGGCAACCTCGCGCGCTCGGCTCTGGTGCGCGGTACCGAAGAACTGCCGGCGCTGCGCGAAGCCGTGATGGTGATGACTGTGATCAACCACCCGCAGCTTCTGACGGAAGAATATGACAGTGTCTCCGCAGTGAAGTTCGAAAACCGCGACCTGCAGAAGCTCTGGCCGCTTCTCCTGTCGCAGATGTCCGCCGTGCCGCCTGCCGAACTTTCGCGTGAATCACTGACAGAACGGTTGGAAAGTCAAGGCTTTGGCAATGTTCTGACGCTGCTGAACCAACAGGTGCGCAACGCCCGCCTCTGGACGGCAACGCCGCAGGCCGCCTTTGAAGATGCGCGTGAAGCCTTCACCCAGGCGCTGGCACTCGACAAGCGCGCACGAGCACTCAAGCGACAGATTGCCGAACTGGAACGCGAGATTGCAACCGCTGTCGAAGAGGGCGATGAAGAAAGTTTCGGACCGCTGATGAGCACGCTGCGCGAAGTCAAACTCGAGGTATCCAGACTGGAAAACCAGGAGGCCATTATCGATGGCTTCGGCGTCATGTCAGGGCGTGTAAAGGGCGCTGTCCCCGGCTGACCTCTTGTTAAACTGCAAGTCGCTTCCTAAATAAACAGTCCCTAGGAATATATGCTGCCAGAATTGGGCCTTTTTCATCAATTTTTTGGTGGAAATGCTTGACTGGAAGGCATTTTAAGGGAATCACCTGCTTTGGCTAGGATGTTGATATTGGATCAATCAAAAAGAGAAGACCGCCTTACGTTTTCCGGACTTTCAAAGAAGACCGGATTCGTGGAAGGGTCTTTTACGGTTAATCAGGGATTAAAGGTCTTCCTGTAGCTCAATTCGGATGACGCCCTCCTCGCACTGATTCGCGTGCGATGCGCAGGGAGAATGAGAACAATATTGAGCCGCCCAAGACGAGGCACAACTGTCAGGGAAAGCGACGGATAAATGGTAGCAAAAGCCAAGGAAAACGAAGAAGCCGAATCTGAACGCGACAACGCGAGCGATGGGCCGCTTCTCGACCTTTCTGATGACGCTGTCAAGAAGATGATCAAGCTCGCCAAGAAGCGCGGCTATGTGACGATGGACGAACTGAACGCCGTTCTCCCTTCAGAAGAAGTGACGTCTGAGCAGATCGAAGACACGATGGCCATGCTTTCTGACATGGGCATCAATGTTGTGGAAGACGACGAGGTCGACGAAACCAACAACGATACCTCAAACGACGACGACGACAATGAAGGCGGCGCGCTGACCTCTACCGGCAGCACGGCACTGGCAACAGCCAAGAAGAAAGAGCCGACCGACCGTACCGACGACCCGGTGCGCATGTATCTGCGCGAAATGGGCTCGGTGGAACTGCTCTCTCGCGAAGGCGAAATCGCCATTGCCAAGCGCATCGAGGCCGGTCGCGAAACGATGATTCAGGGCCTCTGTGAGAGCCCGCTGACCTTCCAGGCACTGATTATCTGGCGCGACGAACTGAATGAAGGTTCCACGCTGCTGCGCGAAATCATCGACCTTGAGACCACCTATTCCGGTCCCGAGGCCAAGGCTGCACCGCAGTTCCAGAGCCCGGAAAAGATCGAAGCCGACCGCAAGGCGGCTGAAGAAAAGGAAAAGGCGCGCAAGGTGCGCTCTTCCGACGACGACATCACCAATGTCGGCGGCGAAGATGCGCCGGTGGAAGAAGAAGAGGAAGACGAGGACGAGTCCAACCTGTCGCTGGCAGCCATGGAAGCTGAGCTTCGCCCGCAGGTGATGGAAACGCTCGACCTGATCGCCGAGACCTACAAGAAGCTGCGCAAGCTGCAGGACCAGCAGGTGGAAGCCCGCCTTGCTGCGACCGGCTCGCTGTCGACCTCGCAGGAGCGCCGCTACAAGGAACTGAAGGACGAGCTGATCACGGCTGTGAAGTCGCTCTCGCTCAATCAGAACCGTATCGACGCGCTGGTGGAACAGCTCTACGACATCAACAAGCGCCTCGTGCAGAACGAAGGCAAGCTCTTGCGTCTGGCTGAATCCTATGGCGTCAAGCGCGACGACTTCCTGCAGCATTACCATGGTGCTGAACTTGATCCCAACTGGATGAAGTCGATTGCCAATCTCGGCACCAAGGGCTGGAAGGAATTTGCCGCCCAGGAAAATGCCGGCATCAAGAAGCTGCGCAACGAAATTCAGGATCTGGCGACCGAAACCGGTATCGCCATCACCGAATTCCGCCGCATCGTTCATATGGTGCAGAAGGGTGAACGCGAAGCCCGCATCGCCAAGAAGGAAATGGTGGAAGCCAACCTTCGTCTGGTGATTTCGATTGCGAAGAAGTACACGAACCGCGGCCTGCAGTTCCTTGATTTGATTCAGGAAGGCAATATTGGCCTGATGAAGGCGGTGGACAAGTTCGAGTATCGCCGCGGCTACAAGTTCTCCACCTATGCAACATGGTGGATCCGGCAGGCAATCACCCGTTCGATTGCCGACCAGGCCCGCACGATCCGTATTCCGGTTCACATGATCGAAACGATCAACAAGATCGTTCGTACTAGCCGCCAGATGCTGCATGAAATCGGCCGCGAGCCGACGCCGGAAGAGCTGGCCGAAAAGCTTGCCATGCCACTCGAAAAAGTGCGCAAGGTGCTGAAAATCGCCAAGGAGCCGATCTCGCTCGAAACGCCCGTGGGTGACGAAGAAGATTCACACCTCGGCGACTTCATCGAGGACAAGAACGCGCTTCTGCCGATCGACGCTGCCATTCAGGCAAACCTGCGTGAGACGACGACCCGCGTTCTGGCCTCGCTCACCCCGCGTGAAGAGCGCGTGCTGCGCATGCGCTTCGGCATCGGCATGAACACCGACCACACGCTGGAAGAAGTTGGCCAGCAGTTCTCGGTGACCCGCGAACGTATCCGTCAGATCGAAGCCAAGGCGCTGCGCAAGCTCAAGCATCCGAGCCGTTCGCGCAAGCTGCGTTCGTTCCTCGACAGCTGATCGCGTCGGGAAGATATCCAATGGCCTCCTTTGTCATTCGCAACGAAAAACCGGGTGACGAGGAGGCCATTTTCATTTTGACACAGACGGCATTTGAAACCATGCCCTACAGCGACGGTTCGGAAGGCTTTATTGTCAACCGCCTGCGCGCGGATGGTGATCTTGCCTATTCCCTCGTTGCAATCGCTGGCCAGGACGCTGGTGAGGCCATCATCGGCCACGTCGCATTCTCTCCTGTAACGGTCGGTTCGAGCGAAGGTTGGTTCGGCCTCGGCCCGATTTCCGTTGCCCCGAACATGCAGCGCAAGGGGGTTGGTAAAGCGCTCATTGCCCAAGGGCTGGACAGGCTGAGGGCCGCAGGCGGCAAAGGCTGCGTGCTGGTTGGCGATCCGGGCTACTATGCGCGCCACGGCTTTGTCAGCAACGGCAAACTCACTTATGCGGATATCGATCAAGCCTTCATCCAATATATAGCCTTTACCGACGACGAACCGGAAGGCGAAATCCACTATGCCGCAGCTTTTGGTGAGGCTGGATAACGGCGATTTGAACCGGTAGTCCCGCCTTCAGTGCATCATTTCGCCGTATCACCTGATAAACATCTCGATAAGGCGACGATTGCCGCCTAAAGAGAATCGCATGAAGAAGCTGGGCGCAAAACTGCGCGACGAATTTTCGGTGGGTTTGATTGCGTCCGTGCTCGTGCATGTGGCGATTTTTGCTGCACTGCTGATCAACTGGAATTTCGAAACGCACCAGCCAGAACAGGAAGAGGCTGTTTCGGTGGAAATTGTGCAGCCGCCCGAAGAACAGGCAAAGGACGAGCAGGCAGAGCCGGAGCCGCCGCCCGCACCGGAGCCTGAGGAAGAGCAGCCAGCGGAAGAAGAGCCAGCGCCTGAACCGCCCCCACCTCCGCCGCCATCCCCACCCGCAGAAAATCAGACAGAGGAAGCTGCCCAACAAACCATCGAACCGCTGAAGCCGGTGTTCGAGTTTGGTGAAGAGGCAAGCGGACCGGAAGTCTCGCAAAACGGCAATGCATCCGAGGGCGAGGTCAAGGACGCGCCGGATGAAGAGCCGCCCGCCGATGTGACCGAAGAAGAAGCTCCGCCCGAACCGACGGCCCCTCTTCCATCACCGCCCGAATTGACGGCGGATGCCGGTAACACGGCCATTGCGGAAATCATTGAAGACACCAAAACCGAGAAAGAGAAACAGCCCGAAACGGTGGACGAAAAACCGGAAGAGCAAAAGGATGATCTGAAAAAGGTCGCCACCATCTATTCCGAAACGGGCGGTGGCAACAAGGAGGCCGTGACCGCCATGGCAAACCTGCCGCGCGGCATTCGCGGCGGCCAGCTTTGCGCAACCGAACTGCGCGAGCAACTGCGCCACGCGGCAACGCCCTACAATCCGGAAATATTGCCCACCTATCGCTTTCCCGAAGGCAACGTTCTGCAGGTCAACAGGGGTGCGTTCCGCAATGCGGAAGGCTGGTACAACATCCGCTTTCGCTGCGAGATCAACAAGGACGGCACCAAAATCACCAGCTTTGCCTATGAGATCGGCGATCCAATCCCGCGCGCCGAATGGGCAAAACGCGGCCTGCCGTCAAACTGAGTTGCCTCACCGCCTTCATGCCTATATATATAATTATTAATATATAAATGAAGCTGACGGGCCACCATGCAATATCTCTGCAATGCCATCGCGGGCATTCCCCTGCACTATCTCATCCTCATCTGCCTGACGCTGGGGCTCGCCCCCTTCGTGCCGGAGCCGCATCTGTGGGAGAAGTTGAAGATGCTGGCAAACGGCACGCTGACCCGCCCCATCGACATTTTCGACCTTCTGCTGCACGGCACGCCGTGGGTCGTGCTTGGCCTGAGACTGACGCTCTGCCGCACGGCCGGCGTCTGATCCTCCCCGGTTTGCATCACCGGGCAATTGCGATATCGTTGCGGGATGACAAGCTGAGGAGTGCGTGAACCTCATGTCCGTTCGCATGCCGAGAGACCTGACCCGCCTGTCGCGCAGCGGCGCGACGGTGAACAACCTTTCGGTCATTGAGACAGAAGCGCTGGCCGAAAGCGCATCCTCACTCGGCTATCACGGCACCAAGGTCGAAAAAGCCCTCGCCGCCCTGAAAGAGGCGACCACCGACAAACGCTCCGCCGCCCTCAACCACGCCGCCGACGCCGTCTGGTCCTATTTCGTCCAACGCGAACTCTGCGGCCTGCGCGACCACCGGCTGATTATCCGCGAGATGGGTATACCGGGCGAAGTGCTGGTGCGGCTGGGGGCTGTGACCTCCAAGAACGCCTGACCTCAAATATTCCCACTAAACGTATCGCATTCCCCCGGTTTGCCACTGTCAAACCCGCGCTTGAACCATTTCATGCGCTGGGCAGACGTGCCGTGGGTGAAGCTGTCGGGGACGACGTAGCCTTGGGCGGATTTCTGCAACTCGTCGTCGCCGATCTGGTGGGCGGCGTTCATGGCTTCTTCGAGGTCGCCGGATTCCAGAAGGCCTTCCTGGCGGGTATAGTGACCCCACACGCCGGCGTAACAATCGGCCTGCAATTCGACGCGCACGGACATGGCGTTGGCATCTGCCTGGCTCATCGACTGGCGGGCGCGGTTGAACTTCGGAAGCACGCCGGTCAGGTTCTGCACATGGTGGCCGACTTCATGGGCGACGACATAGGCAAAGGCGAAATCGCCGCCAGCGCCCAGCTTGTTCTGCATTTCATCGAAGAAATCGGTGTCGAGATAGACCTTGCGGTCGGTGGGGCAATAGAAGGGGCCAGTGGCAGCACTCGCCTGGCCACAGGCTGACGGATAGCCGCCGGAAAAGAGGACGAGCTTCGGCTCTTGATAGGTTTCACCGCTGGCCTTGAAGATGCCGCCCCAGACATCTTCCGTCTCGGCCAGCACGGTGGCAACGAAGGCCTTGCGCTCCTCATCATTGGCCGAGGGGGTGTAATTGGAACTGCTCTGCGAGACCGTGGAGCCCTGCTGACCGCCCGTGAGCATGCCAAGCACATCCACGCCCATGAACTGCAGGACAAGGCCGACGACGATGAAGACCAGGATGGTTTTGAAAGAAAAACCGCCGCGGCCTATCGGAATGCGCCGTCCGGAGGGAAAACCCATGCCGGAACGCCCGAACGGGTTTGATCCGCCGCTGGAGCGCCCGCGCACATCTTCAACGTTGCTCGACTGGCGACGGCCTTTCCATTCCATGGCTTTTCTCCCGCAGGCATTTCATCATCTTGAAATAGCACAACGCAAGAAGAAGTTAAGCGCAAGAATGTTCCCCCTCACGCCTTTTCCTTCGCCCTTTTATAAGCCGGACGCGCCGCGATTGCATCGAGATAGGCCTGTATGGCGCGGCTTTCGCGCGCCTGCGGAAACCGCACTCCAATATTCTCAAGCGGAAAGCTCATCATGATGTCGGCGGCGGTGAAGTCCTTGCCGGCAAACCAGCCATCGCGCGAAAGCTCGCTTTCCCAGAATGCGATATGGTCGCGAAGCTGCGGATCGATCAGACTATCCGTGGCACCTTTGCTGATGAGCTTTGCGATGGGCTTGATCAGGAAGGGAACCCGATCCGGTATCTTCATGAAAATCAATTTCATCACCAGAAGCGGCATGGCGCTGCCTTCTGTATAGTGCATGAAATAGGTGTAACGCAGCTTCTCATCACTGCCCGCCGGCGGCACCAGCCGTCCATTGCCATATTTCTCCAAAATGTATTCGAAGATTGCACCGCTTTCGGCGATCACCTTGCCATCATCCTCAATGACCGGCGATTTGCCGAGCGGGTGCACCGCCTTCAGTTCCTTCGGTGCCAGATAGGCAGCGGTGCGCTTATAGTGTTTGATTTCGTAGGGTAGTTCGAGTTCCTCGAGAAGCCAGATCAGACGTTCGGCACGGGATAGATTGAGTAGATGGACGGTAATCAAAAGAAATCTCCGCTTTGCGTTCTCGTCGGCAATGTATGAACCACCATTGCGCTGTTTAAAACATATATTCTTCAATACGCAGCAAGTCCTGCACCGGATGAACAGTCTCTTGTTTTGTTTTCGCCGCCAGACAATGCTTGTCTCTAGCGCGCACGCCATGCCGCCTGTCCGCCGAAGATGAAGAGTGCGACAATCAGCACTGCAGGCGCAAGGGCTGCAGCACTTGGAACAGTGCTGAAATCATATCCGCCCAGAAACACCGCATTCATCAGTCGGCCCGGCAGAAAGGTAAACAGCCCGGCACCGACGATGCCACCGAGATACATGCTCGTGACCACGCCGCGATGGGCCTTGATATTGCCTTTGCGCGCAGAATAAACGGCTTTGACGGAAGCGAGGAGCACAAAGACAGACAAAATATGGATCGGGCTGAAATCGCCCCAGACGCGGATCGTGTGAATGAAGAACGAGGACAATGCGCCGACAACCATCAGGGCGATCCAGATTTTGCCAAGCAGCCTGTGAAGCGGCGTGCCCTTGCGATGGGTGAAGATATAAGCACCGAGAAATGCAGCCGGAACGACAGTGAAGACATGCAGTTGAATGGCAAGCGGCGCCGAAAGAAGGGGATCAAATGACATTTTGGTTTCTCGCTGTTGAACTTGGAAACCTGATCGGCCATTGAAATTTGATAGGCAATTTGGGTTGCGTGGATGGGGGATCAAGTTCGTGAGCGGTGACAAATTGCAATTGGCGCTTCGTGAATTGCATGAATTCGCGACATCCATTCCCTTCTGGCTGACCTTTGCAGCCATCGTTCTGCTCTTCACGATAACCGGCCCCTACGGCACCAACGAAACGATGCCCGTCATACCGCGCTTCGCTTTCTGGCTCAGCATCCACGCCGGCACATGGCTCATGGGTGTCACCGGCTGCATTGCCGGCCTCGTCTGGCTGGAAGGCATCATCGCCAACAGCATAGCCCGCGTCTTCGTTGGCGCCTTGGCCGCAACGCCTTTCGTCGGGCTGGTCGTTGTGCTGGTCAATTGGGGCTGGGGAAATTCCGAACCCAGCTGGGCGAAATTCGGCGAAGAAACCCTGTCGGCCCTGCCCCTGACAATCGTGCTTGCCGGCATCTGTTTTCTGGTTATGCGAAAAACATTGGAACCAGTGCCTGCCGCCGCGGATATGCCCGCCCCGATCATCCGTTCCAGTCTCTTAAACAGGCTGAAAACTGAGAACCGCGGAAATATCCTCACTCTCACGGCAGAAGACCATTATACAGCCGTGACAACCTCTCGCGGGCACGAACTGGTTCTCATCCGCTTTTCCGATGCACTTTCAGAACTTGATGGCGAAGACGGTTTGCAGGTTCATCGCTCCCATTGGGTCGCGATAGAGCATGTGGAAAAACTCGTCCGTGAGAACGGAAAATTGATTCTCCTTCTCAAGGATGGTCGCCAAGTCCCCGTAAGCCGTAGTTTTTCCGCAACCGTGCGCGAACGCCTGAGCTGAGGCGAAACTGGCGCACAAACAGCGCCCGCCCACGCGCCATAGACTTTGAAATCAATGCCTTGAGGCAAAATACTGAATCAGTCTGTTCGCTTGCCTGACCCGATCAGAAACCGCGCGATCTTGCGACATCCTCCAGTCCGGACACAAAGCGGGAAAACAGTGCAGCAAAAGCGGCCTTGTCTGCATCGCTCCAATCAGCGGTGACGTCATTGATCGCCTCCTGCTTGGCTTGCTCGGCTTTTTCGAAGTAAATCTTTGCCTCATCGGTGAGTTCGACGACAGCCCGTCTGGCATCCTGCTGGGACACGGCGCGGCGCAGCATTCCCTTTTCTACCAACTCTGCAACTACCCGGCTGCTGCGCGATGGGTCAATGCGCAGAACATCGGCAATCGCACCAACCGTCACCTCCCCGTCCCGCGCAATCCAGTTGACGGTTTTGATGACATCGGCATGCGAAAGATCCAGCCGGCCATCGAGCTTTTCCAGCGCAATGCGGCTGATGATGCGCCGCCCTACCAGAATGCGCCAGCGGGTCATGGCATCCGAGATCGCCTCTACGTCCCGCCCGCCGATCGTTTCAGCCGTCAATTCTTCAACTGTCATTTCCTCGCCGCCCATTATGTGCAAAAATCAAATACATGCCATTGACATTTATATGCTAAAGACACATAAATTCAAGAACAGATCGTTTCTTATTCTCAATTATTGGTTTTCCATGGACAAGCCCGTTGAATCGCCGGCCGCCGGCCACGCATTTTCACAGCATGAATCCCTGATCCCCGACTCCCGCCGCCGGCATCTGGCCTTTGCTTGCCTGCTGATCGGCGTTTTCATGTCAACGCTCGACGTGCAGGTGATTGCCACAGCCCTGCCGACCATCGTTGCCGAGTTCGGACATATCGAACGTTATGGCTGGGTGGGCTCGGCCTATCTTCTCGGTTCCTGCGCCGTTATGCCGATCTATGGCAAACTCGGTGATCTGTTTGGCCGCAAATATGTGATCATGGCGGCCATTTCGCTCTTTCTCTTCGGTTCGCTGACCTGCGGCCTGGCTGTTTCCATGGACACGCTCATTCTCGCCCGTGTTCTTCAGGCTCTCGGCGGCGGCGGCATCATGGTCACGATCTTCTCCATCAATGCCGACCTCTTCGCACCGCATGAGCGCGCAAAATATCAAAGCTATTCAAGCCTCATGCTGATGGCGTCGGGCTTTGTCGGGCCGGTGCTCGGCGGCACCCTGAGCGAACTCTTCGGATGGCGCTCGATCTTTCTCATCAATCTCCCAGTGGGCATTGTGGTGCTGACTGGGATTGCGCTTCTGCTGCCCTATAAGAAGCCCGACCGTAAACCGAAAATCGACTATCTGGGAGCGCTGCTTCTGGCCTGCGCGATCACCAGCATCGTGCTGTGGGCCGATGGCGCCGAGGTTCTCGGTGGGCTTTTGTCGCCGGCAGGCCTGCTGGTCATTGCTTCGGCGCTCGTCTTCGGCATCTTGTGGGTGATGGTGGAAAAGCGGGTGGAAGAGCCCGTCGTCCCGCTCAACCTGTTTTCAAATGCCACGATCTCGAAATTGCTCGTCGTCTCGGCCACCAGTGGAGCGCTCGGCATCGGTCTGGTGAACTATCTGGCCTTCACCATGCAGACGACATTGGGCATGAGTCCGATGATGGCTGGCCTCTTGTTCATTCCCTGCACAGCGGGAATTGCCGTCGGCGCGCTCTCCGCCGGCCGGATCATCTTCAACACGGGACGATACAAGATCTTCTCGGTCATTTCGATGATTTCCAATCTCCTGACCGTCCTCCTGATTTCCCAGATCGGCCCGGAAACACCCATTTGGCTGGTTGCGCTGATCATTTCAGCCAATGGTATCGGTATCGGGATCGGACAGCAGGTGCCGGTTGTCGGCATTCAAAATGCAGCCCCCTTCCGTGATGTCGGCGTTGCCACCGGCACCGCAACGCTGACCCGCATGGGCGGTGCATCCATTGCCATATCGGTCTATGGTGCCCTCATTGCCTTCGGGCTTTCAGGTCTTTCCGGAACCATTCCGGGCGTCGACAACCTCGCGACACTGACCGCAGAAGCCAAGGCCGCCCTTCCCGCCCACACGCAGGACATGATTGCCGCCGCCTATCACAGCGCCACCCAGCCGCTCTACTTTGCCGCAGCAGGCCTGGCCTTGATCGGACTGATCGCAGCATTGAGCCTGAAAGACATTCAAATGCCGGTTCGCAAGTGAGAATCAGTCGAGGACCAGACGTTCCTCGAAATGTTTCATATCTTCGAATGCACAAAATGCCGGCGGCATGAGCTCGATAACGGGGCTGCGTTCGCGCAGTTCCTCCACGATCTCGTCAAGACCACGCCTCCACGCCAAAAGCGCCTCATCGGAGAATTTTTCCATCAGATAGGCGAAGGTGATGTGGAAACTATAGCGATCATGATCGGGATGACGATAGCCGAAGACGTCTGCCAGCCGGTCGCGCCAGGCTTGCATTGCTGCACGATCGGCCTCGCCCAGCCCCTCGACACCGAGCCCGTTGGGCGTGGCGTTGACAACGCCAATCTTGAAGGGCTCGCAAGGCTGAAAACCCTTCAAACGCTCAAGATAGAAAGCGGTCATGTCATCAATCGGTGTTTCGAGCGGCAAATCCTCCGGCCAGTACGGAAGCCGCCGACGATACTCGATAATGCCCTGAAAGAGGGTCATGTGCAGGCTGGATTCCGGCGTGAAGAGCAGTTTCTCCGATTCCGGCAGCGCCATCATGCGCCTGCGTGCATCCAGAACCGCGGCCTCGCTGAGTGACCCTTTCACCAGATGGCAGACAACCGTGTTTCCCGGCTCGCGCAGAAACTGCCCCTGTTCATTATACCGCGTACCGAGATGCCGGATGGGTTCGGAACTGAGCGTTTCGGAAAATTCCTTGAGCGTGTCCGGCAGCGTGTTGAGCATCGCGATATACCCCTGTTCTCATTGGCCAAATAGGACCCGAAACCTAGCCGGCGAACCCAACGCCAATATGACAGCAAAAAGCGACACGTGTGACTGAGGCGGCAAGCCGTTTCCACAGCCCGACAGAGCATTAAGATTTCCCCAGCGTTCACGCATTTTCGGGGTTGGTTTCTGTATTTCTTTTCCCTATAAGGCCCTCCTAGCCTAGATAAAGACACGCCCGCATCCGGCCCGGTTCCACCGCTGCCGGTTTTTCATGCGAGCACCGCATGAATGCCGAAAAGCGCAATGGTGGTTTTCGGTGAAGATCATGCGGCAAAACAACAAAACGGAGTTGCCCGTGCCGAAACGCCAGGATTTGAAATCAATTCTCATCATCGGTGCGGGGCCGATTGTCATCGGTCAGGCCTGCGAGTTCGACTACTCCGGCACACAGGCCGTCAAGGCGCTGAAGGAAGAAGGCTTCCGCGTCATCCTGGTCAACTCCAACCCCGCTACCATCATGACCGATCCCGGTCTGGCGGACGCGACCTATGTCGAGCCGATCACGCCCGAAGTGGTCGCCAAGATCATCGCCAAGGAACGTCCCGACGCGCTGCTGCCCACCATGGGTGGCCAGACGGCACTGAACACGGCGCTGTCCTTGAAGCGCATGGGCATTCTCGACCGCTACAATGTGGAAATGATCGGCGCCAAGCCGGAAGCCATCGACAAGGCCGAAGACCGCGCCCTCTTTCGCGAAGCCATGGCCAAGATCGGCCTTGAAACGCCGAAATCGATGTTGGCCAATGCCACAGAGATCAAGGATGCCGACCGCAAGAAACACGAGATAGCGCGCGATGAATTGCGGGCCAAGCTTTCCGGTGACGCCCTCGACAAGGCGCTCGATGAGCTTGAAAACCAGTGGAACCTCGGCGAAGGCGACCGCAAACAGCGCTACATGCGCCACGCCATGGCAATCGCTGCCCAGGCGCTCGACGAAATCGGCCTGCCGACCATCATCCGCCCCTCTTTCACGCTCGGCGGCACGGGCGGCGGCATTGCCTACAATGAAAGCGAATTCTTCGAAATCGTCTCGTCCGGTCTTGATGCCTCGCCAACCACGGAAGTACTGATCGAAGAAAGCGTGCTTGGCTGGAAAGAGTATGAAATGGAAGTGGTCCGCGACAAGGCGGACAACTGCATCATCATCTGCTCGATTGAGAACATCGACCCAATGGGCGTTCACACCGGCGATTCCATCACCGTTGCCCCGGCGCTTACGCTGACCGACAAGGAATATCAGATCATGCGGAACGCATCGCTTGCGGTGCTGCGTGAGATCGGTGTGGAAACCGGCGGCTCCAACGTTCAGTTCGCGGTCAACCCGGACAACGGCCGCCTCGTGGTGATCGAAATGAACCCGCGCGTATCGCGCTCGTCTGCGCTTGCCTCCAAGGCCACCGGCTTCCCGATTGCCAAGGTCGCGGCCAAGCTTGCTGTCGGCTACACGCTTGACGAACTGGACAACGACATCACCGGCGGCGCAACGCCAGCCTCGTTCGAACCCTCCATCGACTACGTGGTCACGAAAATTCCGCGCTTCGCCTTTGAAAAATTCCCCGGCGCAAGCCCGGTTCTGACGACTGCCATGAAATCGGTTGGCGAAGTGATGGCCATCGGCCGCACCTTTGCTGAATCCTTCCAGAAAGCGCTGCGCGGCCTCGAAACCGGCCTCACCGGCCTCGACGAAATCGAAATTCCGGGTCTCGGCGAAGGCGACGACCATAATGCGCTGCGCTCGGCCATCGGCACGCCGACGCCGAACCGTATCCGCCATGTGGCACAGGCGCTGCGCATGGGCATGACGGAAGAAGAAGTGCATCAGGGCTGTAAGATCGACCCGTGGTTTATCGCCCAGTTCAAGGCCATCATCGATACGGAAGCCCGCATTCGCGAGCATGGACTGCCGACGGATGCAACGAACCTGCGCAAGCTCAAGGCCATGGGCTTTTCCGACGCGCGCCTTGCCTCACTGACCGGCAAGACGGCCAAGGAAGTCGCTCAATTGCGCAATCAATTGAACGTGCGCCCGGTCTTCAAGCGCATCGACACCTGTGCGGCAGAATTCGCTTCGCCGACCGCTTACATGTACTCGACCTATGAAGTGCCGTTTGCCGGTGAGACGCGCTCCGAAGCGCAGATTTCTGACAAGAAGAAAGTCGTCATCCTCGGCGGCGGCCCGAACCGTATCGGCCAGGGGATCGAATTCGACTATTGCTGCTGCCACGCCGCCTTTGCGCTTGGCGACGCCGGTTATGAATCGATCATGATCAACTGCAACCCGGAAACGGTTTCCACCGACTACGACACATCCGACCGGCTCTATTTCGAGCCGCTGACGGCTGAAGATGTAATCGAAATCCTGAAAGCCGAACAGGAAAACGGCACGCTGCACGGCGTGATCGTGCAGTTCGGCGGCCAGACCCCGCTGAAGCTCGCAGAAGCGCTGGAAAAGAACGGCATCCCGATCCTCGGCACCGCGCCCGACATGATCGACCTTGCCGAAGACCGCGACCGCTTCCAAAAACTGCTGCAGAAGCTCGACCTCACCCAGCCGCGCAACGGCATTGCCTATTCGGTTGAGCAGGCCCGCCTTGTGGCGAGCGAAATCGGCTTCCCGCTGGTGGTTCGTCCCTCCTACGTTCTGGGTGGCCGCGCCATGCAGATCATCCATGCCGAAAGCCAGCTGCAGTCCTACCTTCTCGACACCGTTCCCGAACTGGTGCCGGAAGATATCAAGGCGCGCTATCCGAACGACAAGACCGGCCAGATCAACACCCTGCTCGGCAAGAACCCGCTCCTCTTCGACAGCTACCTGACAAATGCAATCGAGGTGGACGTGGATTGCCTGTGCGACGGCGACGACGTTTTCGTATCCGGGATCATGGAGCATATCGAGGAAGCCGGCATTCACTCCGGTGACTCAGCCTGCACCCTGCCCGTCCACACACTGTCTTCCGAGATGCTCGACGAGCTGGAGCGCCAGACCAAGGCTTTGGCAAAGGCGCTGAACGTGGGTGGCCTGATGAACGTACAATACGCCATCAAGGACGGCGTGATCTACGTTCTGGAAGTCAACCCGCGCGCCTCGCGCACCGTGCCTTTCGTCGCCAAGACCATCGGCGCGCCGATTGCCAAGATCGCAGCCCGCATCATGGCTGGCGAAAAGCTCGATCCGACCATTGCCGCTTATGGCAAGAAGCCGGACCCGCGCAGCCTGAAGCATATTGCCGTCAAGGAAGCCGTGTTCCCGTTTGCCCGTTTCCCCGGCGTCGATACGCTGCTCGGTCCGGAAATGCGCTCCACCGGCGAAGTGATCGGCCTCGATACCGATTACGCACTGGCCTTTGCAAAGTCGCAGCTTGGCGCTGGTGTCGACCTGCCCCGCGACGGAACGGTCTTCGTCTCCGTGCGCGACAGCGACAAGGAGCGCATTCTGCCCGCCATCCGCATTCTGGCTGACGCCGGCTTCGGTGTCATGGCAACCGGCGGCACGCAGCGCTTCCTCGCTGAACATGGCATACAGGCGACCAAGATCAACAAGGTTCTGGAAGGCCGCCCGCATATCGAGGACGCCATCAGAAACCGTCAGGTCCAGCTGGTGATCAACACGACGGACGGCAACAAGGCGATCTCCGACTCCAAGTCGCTCCGCCGTGCAGCGCTGATGCAGAAAGTGCCCTATTACACCACGATGGCGGGCTCGCTTGCTGCGGCTGAAGCCATTGCGGCGCTGAAGGGCGGCCAGCTCGAAGTAAAGCCGCTGCAGAGCTATTTTTAAGCGATAAAAAATGAGCGCGCCGTTCGATCAGCGGCGCGCCATCAGATCCATCAGCTTTCTGCCGGAGACGCCACGGCGGGAGCCTTGACCGCAGGTTCCCGACGCAAACGCTTGGTGAGCCGCAGATTGAAGAAAACGGCCAGACAGGCGACGGCGAGCGCAAACGCAAAAATCGTGACAATACCAGCCTGAACGGCATCCGGCAGAGCCCCCTCCCGGATGCCGGAGGCATTGGCGACGAAGCCGAAAAATGCGCCGCCGATTGCAAATCCGATCGACTGCAACAGCGGCAGAAGCGCTGCCATGCGATCACGATCATTGTCACTCGCCTTTTCCAGAAGAATCTGGCTGAGCGGGCCCCATGTCAGGCCGAATGCAAACCCGACAAAGACCTGCCCCAGCCCCGCGAGAACAACGCTGCCCGACGCAAATGCAACCAGCATCAGGCCGTAGCCAGCGGCAATGAGCGGACCGCCGAAAGCAGCGCAACGTTCGCGTGCCTGTGCATCGCGGTTTGAAACCCAGAAAGCAACGAGGCTCCAGCAGATGGCCAGCAGCGACCGCACCAGACTGGCGGCAAGTGTTTCCAGTCCGGCAATCTCGATCAGGGCGTAAATGAAATAGACGGAGCCAGCCGCCGCTGTCACCGGCATCAAGAAAGTCAGCCAGACGCCGTTTCCGATGATCGAGTTGGAGGAGAAAGCGCTATGGGGGAGAATGCGGGTCTGTCCGCGTTGATCGATCCAGAAAAACAGCCCGATAATGCCAGCCGAGGCCAGAAGGAAAATGAAGGCCGGCCCGATCTCGACCAGCGAGGCGGCAGACATCAACAGCACGGCACCGGCAAGAAACATCAATTGCAACCAGGGTGCACCCGCGCCGCCTTCGCCTCGCTTCTCCCCTTCGGGAACATAAAGCGAGAGCAGGAGCGCAAGCGCTGCCACGGGGATAGTGAGCGCAAACGGCGCGCGCCAGGACACATATTGCGTCAGCGCTCCCGCAAGTGCCGGCGCTATGAAGGCCGCTGCAGCCCAGACCAGCGATTCCAGGCCGAACACACGGGCAATCAGGCCACCGGTATAAACCTGTGGGATCAGCATATAGGCAAGCCCGATCGCTGCACCTTCAGCCACTCCCTGCAGCGCCCGCCCGGCAAGCAGGATTTGCGGATCATCTGCAAGATATCCCAAAAGAGATCCAGCCATCAGCACCAGATTGGCAAGCACCAGCGGCCAGCGCAGCCCGAAGCGACCGCGGATCGCCGATGCCGCAGCACCTGTGGTGACCGACGCCACCAGAAAGAGGATAAAGGACCACGGCAAGAGCCACGGACTTGCAAATTCATCGGCCGCAGCTGGCATCGCAGCAGAGACGAAGAACTCACTGAAGGCGAAAATCATCGTGGTGATGGACAAGAGAAACGTCGAAACGCGCCGCTCCGGCGTCACCAGGCCGGACCATGCGGCAACCTTTTTTTCGTCAGTCTGCAACACGAGAATCCTCCCCCAGCCCTTCCATTATCATGAGGCGGCCATAAATGCATTTTTAATTTTCCAAGTAAATGCTTTGAAAAATAAAAATGCGCTGTTCGCTCTACTGCTTCGCATCTCACACCTAACCACGATCGACGGCAAACACCATCATATCGTTCCTTCCGCGATATAGCCGGTAGTGCTCATGATCTCTGATTCAGTTTTCGCAAAGATCACGCTAAACTTTTGAAATAAAATGATTTTGTTGCCGTTTAGCAGGGATTTGGAACCTTTTCAAATCGACTGCGTTTGATTGATGACAGGGGAAAGATCATGCAAGAATTCGGACCGAAATTGCTCGAAGCGCTGACAATGATACTGGGCATGGCCTGGAAAACGGGTTGGTCGCTGTCCCTCGGCTTCATGATTTCGGCGATCATGCAATCCATCGTTGCCTCCGACAAATTGCGCGACGTGCTGGGCAAAGGCACCCCGAAGGAGATCGCCATTGCAACGGCAGCCGGTGCGGCAAGTTCCAGCTGTTCCTATGCATCTGCCGCCATCATGCGCACCCTCTTCAAGAAAGGTGCTGCGCTCGTCAACGCGCTCGCCTTTCTCTTCGCCTCCACCAACCTTGTGATTGAGCTTGGCGTCATTCTTCTCCTGATCATGGGCTGGCAGTTCATGGTTGGGGAGTGGATCGGCGGGATCGTGCTGATCACGATTATGGTGATCATCGTGAAGCTCACCTATCCGTCCAAACTGGTGGAGGAAGCGCGCAGGCACGAAGAAGAATCCAAAGGCCACGAACATGGCAGCATGGTTCTGGAAGGCGACACCTGGACGGAACGGCTCAAAAACCCGAAAGCCCCTGTCAGGATTGCCCAGAACTTCGTCATGGAATGGTCCATGTTGTGGAAGGATATCCTCATCGGCTTCGTCGTTGCAGGCCTCTTGGGCACATTCGTACCCGACAGTTTCTGGCAGGCCCTTTTTCTCAAAGATGCCGCGCCCTGGATTCAGGTGATTGGAAACGCCATGATCGGCCCCATCATCGCAATTTTCACCTTCGTCTGTTCTGTCGGCAATGTGCCGCTGGCCGCAATCCTCTTTTCAGGAGGCGCATCCTTTGGCGGCGTTCTCGCCTTCATCTACGCCGATCTCATCATTCTGCCGCTGCTGGACGCCTATCGCCGCTATTTCGGCTGGCGCATGGCCGCCTATATCGGTGGTGTCTTCTTCGTTACAATGGTGATTGCGGCGATCATCATGGAACTTGCCTTTGAAGGTCTCGGCCTCGTTCCGCAAGGCGGCCTGGATATCAAACAGGAACTGACCCAATTCAGCATCGACTACACCTTCTGGCTCAACCTGATCTTTGGCGCCGGCGCCATCTGGCTCTTCTGGCTGAACCACAAAAACCCGATGCATCACGACCACCATGACCACAGCGACCACGACGCCCACGCGCATCACCACGACTGAGCAAGGAGCCGGGAAATGTTCATGATTCCAACTGGCTGCAGGATTGAACGACGTGTTGCCAAGGGCGTGCCGCATCATTTGACCACCAGCCCGCACCTTTGCTCCCAGTTAAAAAATTCTCGCTTTTTGCCACATTTTCTGCCATAAAAGCGCAATCGATTTGCAACGGTCCTGTCGCATACCGCTTCCGGGGCCGTTTTATTTTGTGCCTGCGGCGGAAAAGCGGGCCAACAGGGGAAGGAAACAAAATGGTTGAAAAAGTCCCGATGACCCCAAACGGATTCGCGCAGCTCTCCGAAGAGCTTCGCTGGCGTCAACAGGAAGAGCGCCCACGCATCATTGAGGCGATTGCCGAAGCGCGCGCCCATGGCGACCTGTCCGAAAACGCTGAATATCACGCTGCCAAGGAAGCGCAGAGCCTCAACGAAGGCCGCATTGGCGAGTTGGAAGATCTCGTTGCCCGCGCAGAGGTCATCGATCTGACAAAGATGTCCGGCGCCACAATCAAATTCGGCGCAACCGTGAAACTGGTTGACGAAGACACGGAAGAGGAAAAGACCTACCAGATCGTCGGCGATCAGGAAGCCGACGTGAAGCAGGGCCGCATCTCCATCTCTTCACCGATCGCCCGCGCATTGATCGGCAAGGAAGTCGGCGACAGCATCGAAGTGAACGCACCCGGCGGTTCGCGCGCATACGAAATTCTGGCTGTAAACTGGGGCTGAGCCCCAGTGGGTCGGATAGATCACGCGATGCCTTATACTGATCCCTCTCACGTCGATATCATCGCCCCCAATTTCAAACGCCGTCTTTCCGGCGTGACCTCCACCATCGTTCAGCTCGTGCCGGTGCAAAACCGGCTCGGGCAACGTGTGGCCGTCATCGGCCCCGGCCTGCCCACGTCCCTGCCCCGCATCCGAAAACGCGACCTTTGGAAACTCTGGCTGAAACCAAAGGGGCAGAAACGTCGCGTCTGGCATGCGCGCCGCAACACCGAAATGCTGGCCGGCATTGTGCTGCGCGATGTTCTGCGCATGCCGCTGAAGCTGCTCTTCACCTCCGCCGCCCAGCGCCACCACACTGGCTATACCCGCTGGCTGATCTCGAAGATGGATAGGGTTGTCGCCACAAGCGGTCGCTCAGGCTCATTCCTGAAGGTCGACCACACGGTGGTCATGCACGGGGTCGATACAGAGCTTTTCAAACCCGCAGAGATCCGTCCCGAAACAGAAATCGCCGACCGGTTTCCCGGAAAGCGGATCGCCGGCTGCTTTGGCCGCGTGCGTGCGCAGAAAGGGACCGACCTTTATGTGCGCGCGATGATCGCGCTGCTTCCCAAATATCCCGATTGGGTGGCCGTGATTTCGGGACGCACCACCCAGCAGCATCAAGCCTTTGCCGATGAACTGAAAGCCGAAATCGACAAGGCCGGCCTCTCCGACCGCATCGTCTTTATCGGCGAAGTCGACGATATCAAGCCGTGGTTCCGCTCCGTCTCCCTTTGTGTGGCCCCATCCCGCAATGAAGGTTTCGGACTGACGCCGCTTGAGGCCATGGCGTCCGGTGCTGCCGTGGTGGCAAGCGACGCAGGCGCTTATGCGGAGATGATCGAGCCGGAAAAAACCGGCCTTGTGGTTCCAGCCGGTGATGGTGAAGCATTGCGAAACGCCATTGAGGTGTTTTTGGCCGATCCGCAGCGCACAGACGCAGCAGGCACTGCAGGCCGTGCACATGTGACCGAGCACTTCGAGCTCTCACGCGAAGCCGGTGCGTTGGGCGAAATTTACAAGGGTTTGCTTGAAGCGTAAAAGCGCCTCAAGCCCCTGCATTGCCCCGCTCGAGCGCCTGACGCCAGTAATCTGAATATTCCAGCTCACGCCAGACATGCGGGCGATCCTTGTAATAGACAATGTCGTCCTTTTTCAGCGCCGCAACCTTCTGCGGCTTCAAGGAATCCGAGACGAAGGTAACCGCAACAAGCCCTTTGCGACGGCGGGCAACCCATGGCACGTGGTTGCGGAGCTTTTCCAAAAACGTCCATCGCGTGAAAATGAACTCGTCTGCGAACTTGACCGCAAGCGTATCGGGAAAGACTTTCACAAGATGTGTTGCCTGTGACGACACGAAGCGCTCATCGGAGGCATATTTCTTCGGACGGACCTCCATCGGCTCAGCATAAATCCGCATCATCTCATCATACACGAACCAGGCATCTTCCGGAAAAAAGCCCATCAGCGAGGAATTCGCAAAATAGTATTTGCCGCGCAGAATGGGGCGAACGTAGTTCTGGATTTTCCAGAATTGGATATGATGGTTCGGCATCATGTTGATGCCGCGACGCTTGCGCACCACCTTGGCAAGGCGCGCCACATCTCCGCGGATCATCGTATCAAGATCGAAGAAGATGACCGGAACGCCGGGCTCGAAAAGGCCTTTCTGGTAGATCGCCAGTTTCGCCACGCAGCCATCGGTCATCACGTTCATCGGCTGGGGGAAGTCGGGAAAGCGTTCGATGCGGATTTGCGGATCGAATTGACCATCGACATCATCGGTAATGCAGCAGAAGCGAACCTCTTCGGTTGCATATTTACGGATGGAGTCGAACATGAAGTTCACCTCCCCCGCACTGTAACGGGTGCCCCATTTCACGCAGGCGATCTGTATCATTTCAAGTTCCAGCTTTCGTAAGCAGCTTCGTTGCGCGCCCAATAGCGCGAATGCTCAAGCTTGTCGACCGCGTGCCGGTATCGGGGCGGCCGCCGCCTAGAATTCAACCAGATTGAGCTTCTTCACCTGCCGGATGGTCAGCATGGTGCGCACCGTATCGACATTCTCATCCGCCGTCAGGGTCTCGATGACAAATTCCTGAAAGACGCTGAGGTTTTCAGCCACGCAGCGCAGCAGAAAATCGCTCTCGCCAGACACCATCCACGCTTCTCGCACAAGCGGCCATTTCTGCGTCGCAGCCGCAAAGGCTTTCAGATAGGGGTCAGACTGGTGCTGCAGCCCGATCATGCAAAAGGCCACCAGATCAAGACCCAGTTGCGGCGCATTCAGAATCGCGTGGTAGCCTTCGATGACGCCGGTTTCCTCCAGCCGCCGCACCCGCCGCAGACAGGGTGGTGCGGAAATGCCCACGCGCTGTGCGAGTTCGACATTCGTCATACGGCCATCGGCCTGCAGTTCTTTTAAAATTTTGATATCGATCGCATCAAGCGAAGCACGAAACATGAAAAAAGCGATTCCCGTCGCAGGTCCTGAGCCAAGTCATACTATAAGAGTAGATTTGCACAAGCTTCCAGCCTTTCTTGGTATTTTATGCCTCGCAGTCACGGACTTCTGTTGGTAACCCGTTCGGCATCTTGAGACACAGGCCGGCAACACCTAAATTGTTGCCAAATTAACGGATATCGGTCCGGCCTTCGCGCGCCGGATATGGAAGGAAAACGCCATGAGCGACCGTCACACCAAAGTGCTCATCATCGGCTCCGGCCCCGCCGGCTATACTGCCGCCATCTATGCCGCCCGCGCCATGCTGGAACCGGTTCTGATTGCCGGTCTCGATCAGGGCGGCCAGCTGATGATTACCACGGACGTGGAAAACTATCCGGGCTTTGCCGATCCGATCCAAGGCCCATGGCTGATGGAACAGATGCTCAATCAGGCAAAACATGTCGGCACCGAAGTCATTAACGACATCGTCAGCGATGTGGACGTGACCAAGCGCCCCTTCGTGGTGAAGACAGATTCCGGCGTCACATGGACGGCCGACACGGTGATCATCGCCACCGGCGCGCGCGCCAAGTGGCTGGGCCTGGAATCGGAACAGACCTTCCAGGGCTTCGGCGTCTCGGCCTGCGCAACCTGCGACGGCTTCTTCTATCGTGGCAAGGATGTGATCGTGGTGGGCGGCGGCAATTCTGCCGTTGAGGAAGCGCTTTATCTCTCCAATCTCGCCAAATCCGTCACAGTCGTTCACCGCCGCGACTTCTTCCGTGCAGAAAAGATCCTGCAGGAGCGCCTGTTGGCCAAGGACAATGTGAAGGTTGTCTGGAATGCACAGATCGACGAAATTACCGGCGACAATGCGCCCCGCTCCGTAACCGGGGTGAAACTGCGCGATTCACAGACCGGCGAAATCACAGAAATGGCAACCGACGGCGTGTTCATTGCAATCGGTCATGCGCCTGCAACCGAGCTGTTCCACGGCAAATTGCAGTTGAAACCGAATGGCTATCTATGGACAGCGCCGGATTCCACTGCCACAAGTATTGAAGGCGTATTTGCCGCAGGCGACGTGACGGACGACATCTATCGTCAGGCCGTCACCGCAGCTGGCATGGGATGCATGGCAGCGCTTGAAGCAGAACGCTATCTGGCTGGCCACGCAAGCATGCAGCAGGCGGCGGAATAGCCATCCAATTCGGCCCAGGGTCGCAGGCATAAAAAGGCCGCGACCCAAATCGACAACCTGAGGGGAACAGGCATGCCGGGACCATTGGACTGGGACAAATTGCGCATTTTTCATGCAGCTGCGGAAGCGGGTTCGTTCACGCATGCGGCAGAAATTCTGCATCTGTCACAGTCGGCCATCAGCCGCCAGGTGTCTTCACTCGAAGCAGATGTCGGCACGAAGCTTTTTCACCGCCACGCACGCGGCCTCATCCTCACGGAACAAGGCGAGCTGCTCTATCAGACCGCGCACGACGTCTTGATGAAGCTTGAGCATGTGCGCATGCAGCTTACCGAAACCACCGAGAAGCCGAGCGGCAAGCTGCGCGTCACCACCACGGTTGCGCTTGGACAAGGCTGGCTGAACGACAAGCTGCAGGAATTCCTGAACCTCTACCCGGACATGCAGGTACAGCTTCTTCTCGACAATGAAGAGCTGGATGTAAACATGCGCCAGGCCGATTGCGCCATCCGCCTGCGCCAACCCCAGCAATCCGATCTCATTCAGCGCAAGCTCTTCACGGTGCATATGCATGTCTATGCCTCGCCGTCTTATCTAAACCGCTATGGCGAACCGCAATCGCTGCAGGATCTCGACAACCACAAGATCATCACCTTCGGCGAGCCAGCGCCAAACTATCTGTTGAATGTGAACTGGCTCGAAATTGCCGGTCGCAGCCCGGATAATCCGCGTATACCGCAACTTCAGATCAATTCGCTGATTGCGATCAAACAGGCCTGCCTGAAAGGGATCGGCATCTCCATGCTGCCCGACTACATTGTCGGCCGCGACCCGGGTCTCGTGCAGCTTGTGACCAACGCCGACATTCCCTCTTTCGACACCTATTTCTGCTATCCTGAAGAGATCAAGAACGCTGCCAAGCTCAAAGCCTTCCGCGATTTTATCGTCTCCAAGGCGCGCAGCTGGAACTTTTAAGCAACACTCGGGAAAGTTCACGTTTTTGTTTTCGAAGCGTCGAGATGAGCGGCGGGTAATTTCGTATGTATACCAACGATTTAGGCAAGGATACAGCAAGCCATGCAGTTCGCGCATAACTGACATGCGCTCACATGAGTTGCACCTTGCCCAATAAAGCACCATATCCAGCTCAGTTATTGCGCATGGCGGTTCTTCCCAGTGCCGCTGCAATAACTGTTCCCCTCTGGAGGTTTATTTACCTTCACAACTCATAAGGGCCCGAGAGCAATCTTGCGGCCCTCTTTTTTTTGCCTTGCAGAATGTCGAAACCCGCGAGTCCCGCGTCTATACAATCAGACAGCTTCGCACCACCTTTCGTCGCTTAATCTAATGCTCAGAAACGATTCTGACAGAAGATAAGGCTCCTTTAATGTCCCTCAAAGTTCCAGACCTCGGTATGCTGGAGACAATGCGCGAAGAATATGCGCAACATCTCGCCAATTGTCAGGCACTGATCGATACCATTCCTGAACAGCATAGAATGCAGCGGCGCAACGCAGGCTTCCATGCCGACGCCTCTGTTGTCGCCGCACTGGGGAATTCATTGGGGCATGACAACATAAAGCTTCTGGAAATCGGCGTGTGGAAGGCAGCCACCTTGACCTATTTCCTCAAGAAGACAGGTCCGGCAAGCACCGCAGTGGGACTGGATGTCTTTCAGTTCGAAAACCAGCTTCTGGAGGCCAAGTTTGTGATTGCGCGGCAGGACCTTGTGGCACGAGCAGAGTTGCTTGTCGGCCCATCTCACTCCATCCCGAAGCCCATTTTCGATGCCGGACAAAGCTTTGATATTGTCCACATCGACGGTTCACACACATTTATGGACGCATGCCGCGATATCCTGATCTATTACCACTTCCTCAAGCCAGGCGGCTGGATGGTGATCGATGACTATAAGGACGATAAGCATTCCCCGGAGGTCAGAACAGCCGTCGACACACTGGTTGACAGAAACATCATCCGCGAAAGCAACAAGGGCTCTCTGGAGGGCTGGACAAATTATCTGATACAGAAAGCGTCTTAAAAGCCCATCAGCTGCAGCATCCACCATTTGTAAAGTCACGCCGCACAAAAAAAGGGCCGCGGATTGCGCCGCAGCCCTTTCCAACTCAATCACTGAAGCCGCTTTATTTGCAAGCTGCGCAGAAGCGCTGGATGCGGCTGCAGGCGTCTTCGAGGATCGCTTCAGATGTCGCGTAGGAAATGCGGAAGTTGGGGCTGAGGCCGAATGCAGTGCCGTGCACGACGGCCACGCCCTCTGCTTCCAGAAGCTCGGTTGCGAAATCCTCATCCGTTTCGATGACCTTGCCGGACGGCGCAGTCTTGCCGATGAGACCGGCGCAGGATGGATAGACATAGAACGCACCTTCCGGTGTCGGGCAGGAAATACCGGTTGCCTGGTTCAGCATGGAAACAACCAGATCACGGCGGCCCTGGAAGATCGCCTTGTTCTTCTCGATAAAGTCCTGCGGACCGTTCAACGCTTCAACAGCGGCCCACTGGGCAATTGTGTTGGTGCCCGACGTCTGCTGTCCCTGGATCATGTCCATGGCCTTGATCAGCTCGAGCGGACCAGCTGCATAGCCGATGCGCCAGCCGGTCATGGCATAGGCCTTGGACACGCCGTTGATGGTCAATGTGCGGTCATAAAGCTTCGGCTCCACCTGAGCAGGTGTGGTGAACTTGAAGTTGTCGAAGCAGAGATGCTCGTACATGTCGTCTGTCATGACCCACACATGGGGATGCCGCAGAAGAACATCCGTCAGCGCCTTCAGTTCAGCTTCCGTATAGGCTGCGCCCGAAGGATTGGACGGCGAGTTGAAGATGAACCATTTGGTCTTCGGCGTGATCGCCTTTTCAAGGTCTTCCGCCTGAAGCTTGAAATTGTTTTCGGTCGTGGTCGGGACGAAGACCGAGGTGCCGCCGCAAATGGCGACCATTTCCGGATAGGACACCCAGTAAGGGGCCGGAATGATCACTTCATCGCCGGGGTTAAGCGTCGCCATCAGGCCGTTGAAAAGAATCTGCTTTCCACCCGTACCGACGATCACCTGGGCTGCGGTGTATTCAAGACCGTTTTCGCGCTTGAACTTGTCGGCAATGGCCTGGCGCAGCTCGGGAATACCGGAAATCGGCGAGTATTTGGTCTCACCGCGGTTCATCGCGTCAATCGCCGCCTGCTTGATATTGTCCGGCGTGTCGAAGTCGGGCTCGCCGGCGGAAAGGCTGATCACATCGCGGCCTTTGGCTTTCAGTTCACGGGCTTTCTGAGCCATACCGATAGTAGCCGAGGGTTTTACGCGGGAGAGAGCATCAGCGATGAAGGCCATCATTATGTCCTTGAAGGTTTGAACTGTGTTGGAAGACAGCGCCACGCTGTCCAATGGTCTATGTCGAAATTGCCGGTGAGATTCAAGTCAAAAGCCGAAACCGCCGACGGATTCGCCGAAAAATGCGGACTGCCTTGCAGCTTGAACCGTGCCGCCGACAGACGTGTCCCTCGGCACCATTCATGCTTAAGGTAGGGGTAACTTATTGTGTGGTATTTTTGCAGCCTGTAAATCCGCGACCAGAAAACAGGCTGAAAGCCATGCAATCGAGTTCCATCCTGAAAAATATCGCCCGCCAAAATGACGGTACCTATACGACGTCGCATGGCGATTTTGAGCTGCGGAGCGCATTCCAGCCGATTTTCGGGACCAATAGCGCCGGTCGATTGGAACTGCGGGCATTCGAAGGGCTCGTGCGCGCAAACCGCAACGGCGAACCCGTTTCGCCCGGCGTCTTCTTCGAAAGCCTCTCGCGGGCTGAGATGCAGGATGTGGATAGCCTTTGCCGCACGCTGCACATTCTCAATCTCGGCCTCATGCAGCGGCGACAGGCAAAGCTTTTCGTGAACTTTCACCCCGGCGTCTTCGTCACGCCACACGATATTCGCCACGAAGTGGACCGTATTTCGCTTGCCACCTATGAGGCTGGCCTCACACCTGATCGCATTGTCTGCGAAATCGCCCGCGCCAATGCGGCCAATGCCGAAAACGAAGCCCTGCTGGTCGAACGCCTGCGCCAACTCGGCTTCCGCATCGCCATCGACGAATATGGCGAAGACGAAAGCGATGCCCAGCGCGTCGACAGCCTTCGCCCCGATTATGTGAAATTCGAGGCCAGTTGGGTGCTGGAATTCCTGGATAACCCCACTGGCTCTGCACTGCTGAAGATGATGGTGCAGCAGTTCAGCGAACGCGGCATCGAAACCATCTTCGAAGCATTGGAAGAAATCGAGCAGGTGGAGATCTGCCAGGAACTCAACGTGCCGCTAATGCAGGGCTATGTCTTGGCGCGTCCGCAAATTGCGCCGACGAATTTCAATCAGGAATACCCCGAGCAATATCTGCCCTTAAGCGCAGGCAATGGCGGTTCACACAGTTCACCTGCTGGACGTTCGCTTGCGGGTGCCGCCATGGCGCGCCGCCAGACAGCCTTCGGGAAACGCCAGTCCTGACACAGCCCCCCCAGGGCCTCACAATCCACATCAGGTCCGATGCCTAGACGCCTGTTTTCGCCGCTTTTCACGGCCTAAAAAAGCCGCGGGCATGGCCCGTCTTTGCCACAATCTGGCCCTTTCCCGGTCGCCTTCTGATGCAAGATGAAGACTGGGCAGGGAACGAAGGTTAGCGGTCTTCCTGATCTGGAAGCCATCTCACGCTCCATTCCAATGTGACGCTCTGTTCCCTCGGGAACATGCAACGCGCGCCCGGTGCAATAGGCATTTTAGCCTACGCATCCGATCTTTATGGGGGTTCACATGTTTCTCGATGACGAAATTGCTTTTGCCAAAACCCGCCGCTCATCGCTCAAACCGCTCATTTCAGTGGCCTTGATCGCAGTTCTCGGCGTCTTCATCACCCTGACCAGTCTGGCGCATTCGGCGCTGGCCGGCGAAAAGATTTCACCGCTTTTGACACCGAATGGCGTGAATATGGGTTCGCTGCTCCTGCCCTCGCAAGAGCCCGGCTATTATGTCGAAGCCCCGCGTCTCAAGGCGGATGTGCAAATCGACGTGACCGGACCGATCCTGCGCGCCAAGGTCACCCAGCGTTTCCAGAACCCGGGCAAAGGCTGGGTCGAAGGCACCTATGTCTTTCCCCTGCCCGAAGATTCAGCCGTCGATTCGCTGCGCATGCAGATTGGCGACCGTTTCATCGAAGGCAAGATAAAGCCGCGCGAAGAAGCCCGCGAGATTTACGAGCAGGCCAAGCGCGAAGGTACCAAGGCCGCTCTTCTGGAACAGCAGCGTCCCAATATTTTCACCAACCAGGTGGCCAATATTGGGCCCGGCGAAACCATCGTTGTGCAGATCGAATATCAAGAGACCGTGCACCAGACGAACGGCGAATTTTCCTTCCGCTTCCCTATGGTTGTCGCGCCGCGCTATTCGCCCATGCCCGTGGTGCAGAATGTGCGCTTTGGCGACGAAAGCGGCTTTGCCGTTGCCGAAGATAGTATCAAGGACCTCGACAAGATCACCGCCCCTGTGCTCGATCCGCGCGACAATGCCAAGATCAACCCGGTTACGCTGACCGTCAATCTGAACGCGGGCTTTGCCCTCGGCGACGTCACCTCTCCTCACCACAAGATCAACATCAGCGCTGACGGGCTGGACGGCAAAACCATAACGCTGAACACCGACGAAGTGCCGGCAGATCAGGATTTCGAACTGACCTGGAAAGCAGCCCCCGGCAAAACACCCGCCGCCGGTCTCTTCCGCGAACAGGGCCCTAACGGCAAGGACTATCTTCTGGCCTTCGTCACGCCGCCATCGCTGAAGGATGACAATGCACCCGCACCCAAGCGCGAGGCGATCTTCATCATCGACAATTCCGGCTCCATGGGCGGAGAATCGATCAAACAGGCCAAGGCAAGCCTGGAGCTCGCCATCGCAGCACTGAAACCTGAAGATCGTTTCAACGTCATCCGCTTCGACGATACGATGACAGTCTACTTCCCGCAGCTTGAGGCCGCTGATGACCAGCACAAGCAGGACGCCATTGCCTATGTGCGTTCACTGCAAGCGGAGGGCGGAACCGAAATGCTGCCCGCACTGAAAGCGGCGCTGTCCACGCAGGGTCCGGTTGCCGACGGCGCATTGCGGCAGGTGATCTTCCTCACCGATGGCGCTATCGGCAACGAATCCGACCTGTTCGGCGAAATCGCCAGAAACCGCGACGACGCCCGCGTCTTCACCGTCGGCATCGGTTCTGCGCCCAACAGTTATTTCATGACCAAGGCCGCCGAGATCGGCCGCGGCACCTATACCCATATCGGTTCGGAGGATCAGATTTCCGAGCGCATGATCGCGCTTTTCAACAAGCTTGAAAATCCGGTCATGACCGATATCACCGCCAGGCTTGAAAGCGGCTCGGATGCTGAAATCACACCCGACCCGGTTCCCGACCTCTACGCAGGCGAGCCTATTGTTCTAACCGCTGTGATCCCGACAGGTGAAAATGGCGAACTGAATATCACCGGCCAGGCAAATGGTCAGCCGTGGCGCACAAGCCTTGATCTGTCCAAAGCCGCAAAAGGCAGCGGCATTGGCAAATTGTGGGCGCGCCGCAAGATCGCCGATCTTGAAGCAACCCCTTACACCGATGACGGTCGCCAGAATGTCGATGCCGAAATCGAGAAGGTGGCGCTCGAACATCATCTCGTCTCACGCATGACAAGCCTCGTCGCCGTCGACGTGTCGAAGTCGCGCCCCGACGATGAGCAGCTGGACCGCACCAAAATGCCGCTGAACCTGCCCGCCGGCTGGGACTTCGACAAGGTCTATGGTGAGGTCTCTGCGCCCGCACCCGCCGACAAGAGCCGTGGCATTACGCTGGCGCAGGTGCAGAACATCGCCAAAATGGCAGCCAATTCGGTCGCTCAGGCACCCACCGCAGAAGCCGCGAGCATTGTTGCAACGCGCACGAAAAGTGTGGCGCTGCCGCAAACGTCAACACTGGCAGATCGTGATATCCTCTTGGGTCTGATGATGCTCGCCTTTGCCCTGATGGGTGGCTGCCTGCTCTTCTTGAGCCGCAGCGGCCTGAAAACCTACGCAAAGGCATGGGGTTGGCGAGATGAGTAACAGGAAACGTGGGGGCGGCTGGGAGAGCCAGAGCGCCCTCACCCGCGTGACCATTATCGTGCTTGCGCTGGTCGGCATTGCCGGCACGGCCCTCATCTGCAGCGGTCTTTACATCAAGGCCAAGGCGCGCCTGTCGCAATATTTGCTGCAACAGAGCTTTGCCGCGCGTCTGGCAGGCGACACCGATGCCCGGCCTTGGCCCTGGGCGGATTTTACCGTTGCAGCCAGAATATCCGTGCCGCGCCTGAACATTTCCGAAATCGTGCTGGAAGGCGCAACCGGCCAGACGCTGGCCTTCGGCCCCGCGCTCGTGAACGGAACGCCCGAACCCGGCGCGCCCGGAACCTCCGTGATAGCAGCCCATCGCGACACGCATTTTGCATGGCTGAAGGATCTGCAGGTGGGCGACCTGATCAACGTCGAAACGCCCGACGGCATTGACAGAACCTTCCGCGTCAATGGCAGCCGGGTCGCCGACTGGGAAAACAACGGCATCAATGCCGCAGCCTTCGGCACCCACCTGGCCCTTGCCACCTGCTGGCCCTTTGATGCGAAAACACGCGGCCCGTTGCGCTATATTCTCGATGCGGAACTGATTGACGATCCAGTCAATATCGCCTCGTCGGAGTAATCACCGCCGCTTTGCTTCGCTGCGCAGCGCAACGACAAGACGCCAGCCAAGAAGACCGGCAACCGCGCCTGCGGCCAGAAAACCGCTGGCATTTTCCGCAAGATCAGCGACGGCGGAAATGTTGCTGGAAAAGAAAAAGCCGAGCCCCACATAAAGCCCCACCCAGACGAATTCGCCTGCCGCGCCCGCAATAGTGAATACAAGCCAGTTCATGGACGCCGCGCCACCGATGAAATTCACATACGGCCCCAGCGGACTGAAAAGCCAGCGGGAAAAAAACACCGCAAGCCCACCATGGCTGTCCAACTGCAGTTTCGCCTTTTCCAGCATATTGGCGCGTCTTTTATCACGCGATATCCATTTGAGAATGGCGATACCAGCCCCTCGCCCGGTTGCGTAACCCATCTGATCGCCTGCCATGGCCGCGACATACGCTGCCAGAAAGACCTGCCACAGGGAAAGATCACCGGAGGCGACCAGTGATCCGCTTAAAATCATTGCGATTGACACTGGAACCGGTAGCGCAAGGCAGCTGAGAAAGGTGATCAAGGCCAGGAACGGCAAGCCATACTCTGTTGCAAGGCTGAGTACGCCATCGATCATCTTGCCTCTTGCTCCTTCAGCAATTGCTGAACGGCCGCATCAACCTCCTGCTTGAACGTCTCATAGGAAACACCTGCACCGTCAGCGATGTCCTCGATGGGTCTGCGCCGCAAACCGCCACGCTGATCAGGATCAATGTCGAGCGCTTGGACAAGCGCTTCAACCGGCACATTCCAGGAATGCGCCACATAACGAAGCGTCATCCACGGCTCGAGTGGCTGGTTGCGGTGTGAGGGATCGTGCCAATAGAGCGCTGCGAAGACAAAGCGCAGCGCAAACAGCAGTGTCAGCGCCGCCGCCACTGAGAAGGCAATCAGCAACAGCCTGTTTTCCTGCCATAATCTCCGCAGCATTCTCATCCACGCCCCCACGTTTAAGTCAGCTATCATTATGGCAATCGCGCCTTGTCGCCAAGCTTTTGGCCTGATAGTGCCGAGGCAAGAACAGGCCTTCGACTTAAAAAGAGACAGACAATGACACGCATTCAGGCAAACCTTGTGCTCCTATTGGCAGGCGCAATATGGGGCGCCGGCTTTGTCGCACAATCAACGGCGATGGAGACTATCGGCCCACTCTGGTTTGTCGCATTTCGCTTCCTGGCTGCAAGCCTGACCATTCTTCCTTTCGCAATCTGGGAATCCAGACGAGCAGAAACAGCCCTGACCCGCCGCCACAAGCTCGGTTTCACAGGCGTTGGCCTTGCACTATGCGCCGGCATCGTATCGCAGCAATACGGGCTCTTGACCACGAGCGTGACCAATTCCGGCTTCCTGACCGGTCTCTATGTTATCTTCGTTCCCCTGCTCGTCGTCATCCTGTTGCGGCGTGCGCCGCACTGGATCATCTGGCCGGCTTCGCTTCTCAGCTTCGTCGGCATCTTTCTCCTGAGCGGTGGAAAGCTCGAGGGCTTTTCAAGCGGCGACTGGCTGACGGTACTCTGTGCATTTTTCTGGGCGGTTCAAGTCTTTCTCATCGGTATTTTTGCAGCAGACAGCGGCAGACCGATCACGCTCTCGCTCTGGCAATTCGCCATTACAGCAGTCATATCACTGGTATTTGCTGCAGCGCTCGAACCCGTCACCCTCGAGGGTATCACAGGGGCCAGCCTGGAAATTGTCTACGGAGGCGTCGTCTCCTCCGGCATCGCCTTCTCGCTGCAGGTGATCGGCCAGCGTTACACAACCTCCGCTCAAGCCGCGATTTTCCTCTCCTCGGAGTCCCTCTTTGCAGCCCTCTTCGGCATCACGTTGCTGGGAGAAGAGATACCGGCGATCGGCTATCTGGGTTGCGCCTGCATCTTTATCGCCATGATCGCCGTCGAACTCGTTCCGGAACTCACCAAGCCCAAGACGGCGCGTGCGTGAGGTTGCGTTTTCTTCGCATCGCAAAACTTTCACTTGCCAATTTGCGAGAACTGCAGCAATCTTGACTCTGTTCGGGCATTTTACGAACACGGGAAGACCTCATAATTCAGCGCGCCGGAGACGCAAAAAAGTTCCGGGCGGGGCAATTCCAACACTGGCCGGGCCAGCGAGGCATGAGACCGCGGTAAAAATCAAGGACCTTTCCTCTTCATTCGAGAACTGCCTGCCGCGCGCCCCTGAAAAGGCACTTATTGAAGAAGCCCATAGTGGCATGGGCACATGAAAGGACTTGAACATGGCCTCAACCGGCACTGTTAAATTTTTCAATTCTGAGAAGGGTTATGGTTTTATCAAGCCTGATGAGGGTGGAGCAGATATTTTCGTCCACATCTCTGCCGTTCAGGCATCTGGCCTGACCGCGCTTACGGAAAACCAGAAGGTCAGCTTCGATACCGAGCCGGATCGCCGCGGCAAGGGTCCCAAGGCCGTCAACCTCTCCGTCTCCGACTAACCGATCTGAAATTCTTTTTTCAACCCGGCCCATCAGAGTATCGGGCCGGGTTTTTCGTTCAGCTTGCATTCAGGTTGGGCCGACTATCTTCAACCTCAACAGCCGAAAGAACGGCTTGAACAAGGGATGAAGAACATGAACAGGCTCACGAAAATCATCGTTTTGACCACAGCAGTTGCTGCAACCACGATTTCGACCATTCCCGCAGCCAATGCAGGCGAGCGCTGGCACCATCATCATCACGAAAGTGAAAGCCGTGGTGGCGGACTGAGCGGCGGCGACATCGCAACGATCGGTGTTCTGGGATTGGCCGCAGGCGTGCTTGCCTCATCCGTTGTGACGTCCAACTCCGCGCCTTCAGGCCGCGTCTACATCGACCCCCCAGTCGAGCCCGGCTACTATCCCGCCCCACCGGCGCCCCGCTACGAGCGCAGCTACCAACCGCACTATGCGCAACCTCCCCGCCCGCGCTACGTAAACAGCACGCTGGAACCGTGGACACGCGAATGGTTCGATTATTGCTCGGATCGCTACAGAAGCTTCAATCCGCGCACCGGCACCTATAACGGCTACGACGGACGCACCCACTTCTGCACCGCTGGCTGAACGCTTAAGCAGAGCAGAGAAACACACGAAAGGAGCCGCTTCGCGCGGCTCTTTTTGCGTTTAAATACCAGTCAGAAATGGATTGGTTCGGCGTTCATTGCCGATCTGTCCGCCGGGACCGTGGCCACAGATAAACCCGATATCGTCGCCAAGCGGAAGAACCTTGTTCTTGATGGAATCGAGAAGCTGTTGGTGATTGCCGCCGGGAAGGTCGGTGCGCCCGATGGAGCCGGAAAACAGCACATCGCCCAGATGCGCGAATTTCTGCTTGGCATTGAAAAAGATCACATGGCCCGGCGCGTGTCCCGGCGTGTGGAAGACCTCGAATTCATGATCTCCGAAGGAGAGTGTCTCGCCCTCCTCCAACCACCGGTCGGGAACCGCATTGCGAACCGTCATCTGTGCTCCAAAACGCTGCGCCTGTGCTTCAAGCGCGCTGAGAAGCGGTTCATCGTCCTTGTGCGGTCCAATGATATCGAGCCCCAGCGCCTCTTTCAGTTCCATGGCGCCGCCGGCATGGTCGAGATGACCATGCGTGAGCCAGATCGCATGAAGCTTGATGCCGTTTTCCCTGATCGTCTGCAGGATCACGTCGACGTCGCCGCCGGGATCGACGATCACGCCTTCCTTGGTGTCCTGGTCGAAAAGCACCGTACAGTTTTGTTCGAAGGGAGTGACGGGAATAATCCCGGCCTGAAGCATACCCATGAGAAATCTCCGTTTGCGGCGGTAACATAGTCGCTTTGACCGTGCACGCAACCGCCGGAGAGCGTTCTCTTTCGGATTTAGCCGGCTGGAAACGTCGTGAACACGACGGAGGAAATCATCACGAGAAACGCAAAGACGTTGGCCGCCGCATAAACAAACACTACAGGGCGGAGGGGATTGGAATTGCTGGTGGAATTGTCTGTCTGCGTTTTCATGGTGCTCGTCCTTATTCACGATGAATGAATGCACCAATAGCGCAATGGTTCCCTGCCCACGGTTCCCTGGGGAACGCACGTGAGAAAAATGCCAATCGTCAAGACAACATCACTTTGTGCACTGTTTGCGGCAAATATCGGCCACAGAACCATTGACAAAATGTCGCACCCGCCCAATCTGGGTATGAACCATGATTTGAAGGAGGCACATCTTGGATCCTATTTCTATCACGATCGCGCTGATTGCCGGCGTTTTGGCGGGCAACATTCTCAGCGCTGCCATGAAGCAGGACAGCATCAATTTCGTCTGGCGCACCGTTTTCGGTGCCGGCGGCGGAATAATCGGCTTCATTTTCTTCGGCGCGCTCAATGGAAACGGCACTGTGACAGGCCCGCTTGTCGACATTTACACAGGTGCATTCGGCGGCGCGATCCTGACCGCAATCGCAGGTGCCGTCATGGCCCCCATTTTCCCCAAAAAGCGATAACCTTTTCCCACACAAGCACATCAACTGTGTGTATACGGGAAGCTGCGAGGTGGCTTCCCGCTTGCGGTAATACCCTGCCAAAGCTACCTTCTCGACCAAAGAAAACGCCAAAAATGACTGGCATCATAAGGGGAAAGGCTTCGTGGCAGGCAAACAGAACAGGGCAGAGCCCCTGGATCAACCCATCACCGCCGCCGATGGCGTCGATTTGGAAATCATCGAGCTCTTGTTTTTCGCCTACCGGGATTTCACCTCAGACGCGGATGCAGCACTTGAAAGCAGCGGCATGGGGCGCGCCCACCATCGCGTGATCCACTTCGTCAACCGGCAGCCGGGCATGACGGTTGCCGATCTTCTCGACACGCTCAAAATCACCAAGCAAAGCCTGTCACGTGTTCTCAAGACGCTCATCGATTCAGGCTATATTGCCCAGGTTGTCGGCCCGCAGGATCGTCGTCAGCGTCGGCTCTACCCCACAAAAAGCGGGCGTGATCTCGCCCTTGCCCTTGCCAAGCCACAGTCTGAACGCATTGAAAAGGCGCTTGCCGACGCCGCACCTTCAGAACGGGCAACTGTCGTGCGTTTCCTGACCAACATGCTCAATTCCAAAGGTGAGGTCTGAGCCATGCCTGAAAAGAAGCCGCTGCCGGATGATGCACCCCACCTTTTGGTGGTCGATGACGATGTGCGCATTCTCGCCCTTCTGAACCGCTATCTCCAGGAGCAGGGTTTTCGCGTAACGGCGGCCGAAAGCGGAGCCGAGGCACGCCGCAAGCTTGAAGGCCTGGAGTATGACCTGATTATCGCAGACATCATGATGCCGGGCGAAAGCGGCCTTTCGCTGACGAAATCGCTGAAGGAAATCCGCAATATACCCGTCATTCTCCTGACAGCGCTGACGGAGGCGGAATCGCGTATTTCCGGACTGGAAGCCGGTGCTGACGACTATCTCGGCAAACCGTTCGAACCGCGCGAACTTGTGCTGCGCATCAACAACATCCTGCGCCGCGCCTTCACCGACCAGCCGATGAAGATCGAACAGATCATGTTCGGCCCATTCACCTTCTCGCTGACCAAGCGCGAATTGAAGCGCGGTGCAGAGTTGGTCAAGCTGACAGACCGCGAACAGGAAATCATGCTGGTTTTTGCAGAAAATGCCGGCGAGACCGTGCCCCGCTACAGCCTGAGCGACAACGAAGCAGGCGAGCGCTCCATCGACGTGCAGATCAACCGACTGCGCCGCAAGATCGAGGACGATCCGGCAAACCCGGTCTGGCTGCAGACAGTACGTGGCATCGGCTACAAGCTCAGTATAGAATGATCTATTCAGATCCGAAGCGAGGGGAAACCCGCAGCGAATGACCGTATTCGAAACCATACGCGGCGACAATGACAAGCCCTCCAAGTCGCGCTTGCGCAACTTCATCCGTTGGCTGCGCAGGCAGCTTCCCACGGGGCTTTATGCGCGCACGCTTTTGATTATCATCCTGCCGATGGTAATCCTGCAGGCGGTTGTGGGCTATGTATTCATGGAGCGCCACTGGCAGCTCGTCACCCAGCGCCTTTCAGAATCGGTAACCCGCGACATCGCAGCCATCATCGAGATTGTGCAGACCTACCCGCAGGATAGCACCTATGGCGACATCGTGCGCATTGCCCGCGATCAGCTTGACCTGAATATCACCATCGAACAGGACGACAAGCTTCCCCCGCCCGGCCCCAAGCCGTTTTTCTCGCTGCTTGACCAGACGCTTAGCCAGGAGATCGCAAACCAGATACAGCGCCCCTTCTGGATCGACACCGTGGGCAACTCCCAGCTGGTGGAAATCCGCATTCTGCTCGAAGGCAAGGTGTTGCGGGTCTTTGCCCCGCGCAGCGCCGCTTATGCCTCCAACAGTGGCATATTCCTGATGTGGATGACCGGCACCTCGCTGGTGCTGATCGGCATCGCCATTCTGTTCCTGAGAAACCAGATTAGGCCAATTCTGGCGCTGGCAAAGGCGGCGGAAAGCTTTGGCAAGGGCCAGAAAATGCCGGAAGGTTTTGCGCCGCGCGGAGCCGATGAAGTGCGCAAGGCAAGTCTCGCCTTCATTCTGATGCGTGAACGTATCGAGCGGCAGATCGAGCAGCGTACGGCCATGCTGTCGGGCGTCAGTCATGATCTGAGAACAATCCTCACGCGCTTCAAGCTGCAGCTGGCGCTGGCCGGCGACAATCCCGAATTCGACGCGCTGAACAAGGATGTCGAAGACATGCAGATGATGCTGCAGGGCTATCTCGACTTCGCCCGCGGCGAAAGCGAAGAAGATTACGGCGAAGTGAGCCTGAAAGAGCTTTTCCAGCGGCTGGAAATGGAAGCTGAATTGCAGGGCAAGTCCTTCCGCGGCGAATTTGACGGGGATGACGAGCTCAAAGTCCGTCCCAATGCTTTCAACCGTCTGGTCTCCAACCTCAGCTCGAATGCCTGGCGCCATGCCGACACACTGGAAGTGAGCGCCCGCCACAGCGCCAAATGGCTGACATTGACTTTCGATGACAACGGCCCCGGCATTCCCGAGGACCGGCGCGAAGACGTCTTCAAACCCTTCTTCCGCCTCGATGAAGCGCGCAATCTGAATGCATCGGGAACCGGGCTCGGGCTTGCCATTGTCCGTGATATTGCCCGCGGTCACGGTGGCAGTGTCGCACTCTCCGATAGTGCACTGGGCGGCCTGCGCGTGACCGTGCGCATTCCCGCATGAAACATCAGCGCTCGTAAACTCCGCTGCCCTCTGGCAGTCCGCGCCGGCTGTTGAGCCGGCGGTAGGCTTCGAGCCGAAAGGGCATGCGCGCACGCATCTCATCCAGCGGCGCGACCAGACGCCCTCCCCGGCCAAGATATTGATCCAGAATTTCGACAATCCGACGGTTCGGCCAGGGCTTGTTCACAATGCTCAGAAACGCGTTGAAAGCATCATATTCGTTTCCCGGTCCGGCGCGATAGGCAATCATGGAATAGGCAAAGGCCGTCGAGCGGCTGACACCCATGTGGCAGTGAACGAGGATGCGCGAAGAACGGTTCTCGGCAGCAGGTCGCACCGTCTCGAACAGGCTGACCACAATATCGGGAAACCGGCTCGTATCCTTCAGGTTTTCCTGATCGCGCAACCGGGCAATGATGTGCTCGCCGTTTTGAATGATCGGCAAAAGATGATCAGGCAGCTCAGGATCGAGAAGCGAAATGACATGACTGGCCCGCCACCGACGCGCCACATCCGCCGCGTTTGGCAAACAACTGACCCGAAACCGCTCGCCGAGCAGGCTTAAAGGCATCATTTCCCCCAGAGAATATCAGATAGTCCCTGAGCGGAAGTGTGCGCGTCAAATACGGCAAAAGACCGGCTTGCGAAGATCGTTGGAGCATAATTCGACCGGAGTGAAACGAGGATCGATCACATTAAGCTTTAGAAATAAACGGTTAGAGTATCGGGCGATACTCTAGAGTGCCGACCTGATTCATTGAGGTCGAATGGCGCTTCAGCGTTTTTCTCAGCAGAGTCTTGAGCCGTCCGGTACCGGCAGCTCTACCCCACCGAGAACGACAGCGCCGGCCTCGTCCATGAAGCCAAGCACGAGAACCTCCGACATGAAAGGCCCGATTTGCCGCGGCGGGAAGTTGACGACACCCATGACGCGACGCCCGACAAGCGTTTCCGGCGTATAGTGCACGGTCACCTGCGCCGACGATTTGCGGGTTCCGATCTCCGGGCCAAAATCCACCACCATCTTGATCGCGGGCTTGCGTGCCTCCGGGAAAGGCTCAGCGGAAATGACCGTTCCCAAACGGATATCCACCTTGGCGAAATCGTCGTAGCTGATCGTATCGGTCATGATTGTCCGCTTCAGTCTGCAAGTTCCTGGGCGCGCGCCTTGGCGGCGGCAATCGCTGCGTCAAACAGCGGCTGCATCCCCTCTTCCGCCATCAGCACCTGCAGCGCGGCAAAAGTGGTGCCGCCAGGTGACGTCACATTCTCGCGCAATTTTGAAGCAGTCTCCGGGGACTGGTAGAGCATTTCACCAGCCCCCGAGACCGTTTCCCGTGCCAAGCGCATGGCGAGGTCCGCCTGCAGGCCGGCTTTTCGGCCCGCCTCCGCCATACATTCCACGAGATAGAAGACATAGGCAGGCCCACTGCCGGAAACGGCGGTGACCGCATCGATTTCGCCCTCGGTACCGACCCATTCCACCGGGCCGCTCACCTTGAGCAGATCATGAACCTCTGCGCGCTGCGCATCTGTAATGTCAGGCGTCGCGAAAGCCCCGGTAATGCCGCGCCCGACCATGGCCGGCGTATTGGGCATGGCACGCACCATGCCGGCTTTACCAAGATGTGTCTCGAGAAATGCAAGCGTCTTGCCCGCTGCAACAGAAACGATAACCGTATCGGACCCGACCAGCCCTTTCAGAGGCGGCAAAACCGTCTCCATCATCTGCGGCTTGACCGCCAGAAACAGAATACCGGCTTTGAGCCCTTCGGGCGCGGCCTTTTCAACGCGAACGCCATGCGCTGCGCAAAGCTCGGCCATATGTGGCGAAACGCCCGGATCAATGACGAGTACAGAGCCACCTTCCAGCCCGCTCTTCAGCCAGCCGGAGAGCATTGCGCCCCCCATATTGCCGGCTCCGATGAGTACGAGCGGTGAAGTTGGAGATACCGTCATTATGCCTCCCCGGCCGTTTCAAACATCACGGCATCAACAGCGCTGGCAGCGTCCATTCCGGACCAGACCACAAACTGAAATGCCTGAAAATAAGCTTCGCACGCTTCCAGCGCATTGGAAAGCAGAACCTCGACCTGCGCGCCTGTCGGCTCAACCCCGCCTGCCAGCAGCAGCGATTGGCGAAAGATCACCACATCTTCCTGACGCCACAGATCAAAATGCCCCATCAGGGTCTGACCGTTGACATGCGACAGCAGGCGGATCACTTCATTGACGCGGCTTTCCGGCACCTTGATATCGAAGGCGCAGGCAAGATGCAGCGCTTCCAGATCTTCCATCCACGAAAAGGAGATGTGGTAATCGGCCCATACACCGGCCACTGTCATGGCAATTTCATCGTCGCCGGCGCGCTCGAACGTCCAATCATTGTTGCAAGCAACGAACTCGATCACATCAACAGGATGAGATTGCCGTGCGTAGTCGAATTGAGCCAGGCCCATGAAATGTCCTTCCGGTGCGTGCAAAAGCACACGATCGATCTTCATTTTGGTTCGGATCCGAGAGAACGAACCGCCTTTCAAAACGCTAGAGTGTGCGCCCTGTCCGAAACTTGCGGCTCGCTTCGAATCGTCATGTAAAATCAGTGTATAATGGCGATATGAGCGCGCCAGCCCCGGTCTTACGAATTTGCCGGCGAATCTGTGGACAGGCCCGGATTCACTTTTTCAAAAGAGCGGGATAAATGACTCTTTCAAAAACGCTTTTTGGGAACATCCACAGGACCAAAAAAAATATCGAAAAATAATGTTGAATAGAAAGCCGGCTAATGCGTTGCCCTTCAACGGTGATTCACGTCGAAAAAAACGCGCTGCCAGAATGAGACTTCGAACAACAACAGTCGGCGCGTTGCGTTTCTGCAGATCGACCCTGGTTAATACTTCAAGCGAAATACAAAAAAGCGCCCACCATAAGGCAGGCGCGCATTTCCAAAAACAAATGCCCGCAGACAAAGAGTGCTTCCTGCCCGTTCACAACAAACTGCAGGACATGCGGCCAACGAGATTGAAACGACTCAGCTTTTCGCCAGCTTCTCTTCGAGTGCGGCAATGCGGGCCTCAAGCTTTTCGTTCTCGTCGCGCGCCTTGATGGCCATTTCACGAACGGCTTCAAACTCTTCACGCTTGACCAGGTCCATGGAATTCAACCAGCGCTCGGCCTGCGCCTTGAAAGCTGTTTCCATTTCCTGGCGCACGCCTTGGGCGGCACCTGCTGCATCCGTCATCAGCTTGGCGAAATCATCGAAAATCCGGTTCGGTCCTGTGGACATGACAGCCTCCTCGCGTGCGTGCGGACGGTTATTGAAACACTCGCTTTCAGTTAGGATTTATGGGGGCATTTTGCAAGCATACAATCCAGCACTTGTTGCCGCTCTGGGGCGCTTCAACACTTGACCATTGGGCGATCTCTCTGCATTTTCCGCTGGTTCCATGAAAGGACGACGTAAGTGGAAGCTGTATTGAGTACATTGGCGGCGATCGCATATCCGGAAATCAACCCGATTGCATTTTCCATAGGGCCGCTTGATGTCCGCTGGTACGGGCTTGCCTATGTGGCCGGTATTCTGATCGGCTGGTACTATGCCCGCAAGCTTGCCGCGCGCGATAACCTCTGGCCGAACAACACCTCGCCCATTACCCTGCAGCAACTGGACGACTTTGTCTTCTATGCAGCCATCGGCATCGTGGTGGGCGGACGTCTGGGATATGTCATCTTCTATGAGCCCGGAAAGGTGCTGGAAAATCCGCTCTGGATATTCGCAGTCAACCAGGGCGGCATGTCATTCCATGGCGGTTTCCTCGGCACCACCATTGCCATGATCTGGTTCGCCCGCCGCCACGCCATCCCGCTGTGGAGCCTTTTCGATATCATCGCGGCGCAGGCACCCATCGGCCTTTTCTTCGGCCGCATGGCCAATTTCATCAATGGCGAACTGTGGGGCCGCATCACCGATGTACCATGGGCTATGGTCTTTCCGACCGGTGGTCCGTTCACCCGCCACCCCAACCAGCTTTATGAGGCGGGCCTTGAGGGCATTACGCTGTTCATCATCCTCGCGGTGAGCATTTTCATCGCAAAGGCCTTCAGGAAGCCCGGCCTGCTCACCGGCATATTCGTGACCGGCTACGCCTCCTTCCGCATCTTCATCGAATTCTTCCGCGAGCCGGATCAGCAATTGGGCTTCCTTTATGGCGGCTGGCTGACCATGGGAATGGTCTTGTCGCTGCCCATGCTGCTTGTCGGCCTTTGGGCCGCCGTTCGCGCGCTGAAAGCTGCCCCTAATGAATGAATGGACCCGTTTGATGACGACGCCACTTGGCGAAAAAATCAAAGCCCTTATCAAAAGCGGTGGCCCGATCAGCGTCACGGACTATTTCGCCCTGTGTCTCGCTGACCCGGAACACGGCTATTACAAGACCCGCGAGCCCTTTGGCCGCGAAGGCGATTTCACCACCGCACCGGAGATCAGCCAGCTCTTTGGCGAAATGGTCGGTGTTTTCATGGTTCAGGCCTGGCACGCGATGAACAAGCCGCCACGCTTCAATCTCGCCGAAATTGGCCCCGGCCGCGGCACCATGATGAGCGACATGCTGCGGGTGATCGAAAAGCTCTCGCCAGATATGTTCGACGCGGCCTCTGTCCATCTGGTGGAGACCAGCCCGCGCCTTCGCCGGATACAGGCCGAGACCCTGGCCCCGAAGGTCGACAAGATCGAATGGCACGATGGCTTTGACGGCATACCGGACGGCCCTCTTCTATTGGCCGCCAACGAACTGTTCGACGCGATCCCGATCCGCCAGTTCGTCAAGACCGAAACCGGCTTTCGCGAACGCATGGTGGGACTGGATAGCGACGACGCGCTAACCTTCACGCCCGGCATTGCCAAACTCGATCCTGCACTTCTCCCCGGCCCCGCTGCAAACCAGCCCATCGGCACAATCCTCGAAATCGCCCCGGCGCGCTGCGCTGTCATGCAAGCCATCTGCCAGCATCTGATGCTCCATGGCGGTGTGGCGTTGGCAATCGATTACGGCTATGTGGAATCGGGCTTCGGGGATACTTTGCAGGCGCTTCACGCTCATGCGTTCGACCCACCACTTGCCCGCCCAGGCCTTGCCGATCTGACGAGCCACGTCAATTTTGAAGAGCTGCTGCTGACGGCTGCAAAAACGGGTATTCACGTCAACGGGTTGACGGAACAGGGCGACTTTCTGATCGGCATGGGCATTGCGGAAAGGGCCGAAGCCTTGGGCCGCGGGCAGGACCAGCAAACGCAGGACACACTGCGCTCCGCGCTCGAACGTCTTGCCGGACAAGCAGATGGCCAGATGGGATCATTGTTCAAGGTCATGGCTGTGTCCCATCCGCCGATGGCGCTTGCACCCTTTGTGCCGCCCGCCAACTCTTGACATAAATGCCTGATAGGACCCTTCATGCGTGCGATGGCGCGCCGCCAAGGATCGCATTGACATGGGGAGACACGACACGATGACCGATCAGAGCCCTGCCCCCTTGCAAACTGCGCTGCTGAACGAAGGCGACGTGGCGCTGCATGGCTTTTTCACACGTAAAGGCGGTGTCTCCGCCGGCATCTATAGCGGTCTCAATGTCGGCCTCGGCTCCGAAGATGACAGGCAGAACGTGGCACAAAACCGCGCGCGCGTCGCCGCATGGTTTGGTGCCGCGCCGGAAAAGCTCGCAACCGTGCATCAGGTCCACTCGCCCGACGTGGTGACGGTCGATGACGCATACGATGGGGACCGCCCGAAGGCCGACGCCATGGTAACCGCAACGCCTGGCGTGGTGATTGGCATTCTGACAGCTGATTGCGGGCCCATCCTCTTTCTCGATCCTGAAGCCCGCGTTGCAGGCGCAACCCACGCAGGCTGGAAAGGTGCACTCACCGGCGTTCTCGAGAGCACGGTCGAGGCGATGGAGCGCCTTGGCGCGAAGCGGGAAAACATCCGTGCCGTTCTCGGCCCGTCCATCAGCGTCGACAATTATGAAGTCGGCCCTGAATTCGTGGAACGCTTCATTGCGCAGGATCCGACATACGAGCGTTTTTTTGCCCCATCCCGCAGAGCGGGGCACGCCATGTTTGACCTGCCCGCGCTGACACTCGCAAGACTGGCCGATGCCGGCGTGACGGCTGAGAAGACCGGTCATTGCACCTATTCAGATGAAGAACGATTCTTTTCCTACCGCCGTACCACACACCGGAAGGAGCCTGATTACGGCCGCCAGATATCGGCAATCATGCTTAAGGAATAGGTCTGGAAACGCTTGAACGCCCAACCCGCCCGCCCGAACATGTGGGTTTTGCCGTCAAAGCATTGACACGAGCCAGCCAAGGCACCAAAAATTTGCCCAACCCGGGGGCGTCCACGTGCAAATTGGCAAAATGATCCAAAAGCTCATCGCACCGCTTTTAATTGCAGCGATGGCAACGGCGTGCAGCACGTCCGAAACGCTGACGCCACCTGCCGATATCGGCAGCAGCAGCGCGCCTGACACCGCTCAGCAATTTCCCGCCAGTCAGCCGATGCAGCAGACCTCGATGGACGAAAGCCAGTTTCCGGCGGCCCCTGAGCAGCAAGAGCAGCCTATCGACCAGCAACCGCAAAATACCAGCCCCGTCCTTGGCACGCCGGGCGGCATCTCGGCGACCAACCGCTCGATTTTCCAGGCACCCGCCGGGCAGGCCGCAACGGTCTCCGGCTCAATACGCTTCCTGCCCGTCATTGGCGCACCCATTGAGGCCGTCACACCGCTTTCGCAGCAATTGGGCACGGCAGCGCGGGCGCGCGGCCTGACGCTGAAAAGCTCCAGCGACAACTCCGCAGACCATATGCTGAAGGGCTATTTCTCCGCCTTTGCCGATGGCGGCATGACCACGATTGTTTACGTGTGGGACATACTCGACGGAGCCGGCACACGTCTTCACCGCATTCAGGGACAGGAAAAGGTCAGCGGGACCTCTGCCGACAACTGGTCGATCGTGCCTGCCACGACAATGCAAAAGATCGCCAACGAAACAATCAGCGCCTATATCGCGTGGCGTCAAAATGCCGGTGGGTGAAACCACCTGTGAACCCTGCGGCCGCATCAATCCAACGGAAATTTCGGGCGCAAGGCTTTTGCCCCTTGCAATCGCGATGAAGGACGCTAAAAAGCGCGCATCCAGCACGAACACAGGCGGCCGAAAATGAAAGTTTTCGCAGGCAATTCGAACCGGCTTCTGGCGGAATCGATCTGTAACTATCTTGAAGTCCCCTTGGGGAAAGCCAGCGTCCGGCGTTTCGCCGATCAGGAAATTTTCGTTGAGATTCAGGAAAATGTCCGCGGTGAAGACGTTTTCGTCGTTCAGTCGACCTCCTTCCCGACGAATGACCATCTCATGGAACTGCTGATTATCATCGATGCGCTTCGCCGTTCCTCGGCACGGCGCATTACAGCGGTTCTTCCCTATTTTGGCTATGCCCGACAGGACCGCAGAGCCTCCGGCCGCACGCCGATCTCAGCCAAACTGGTCGCCAACCTGATCACCGAAGCCGGTGCTGACCGCGTTCTGACCCTCGACCTTCACGCAGGCCAGATCCAGGGCTTCTTCGATATCCCGACGGACAACCTGTTTGCAGCCCCCGTATTGGCGCGTGACGTCAAGGAACACTATGACCTGAAAAACGTCATGGTTGTTTCACCCGACGTTGGCGGCGTTGTGCGTGCACGCGCGCTTGCCAAACGCATCGACTCTCTCCTGGCCATCGTCGACAAGCGCCGTGACCGACCAGGTGAATCCGAAGTCATGAACATTATCGGCGATGTCACCGGCAAGGACTGTATTCTGATCGATGACATCGTGGATTCTGGCGGCACGCTTTGCAACGCGGCCGATGCGTTGCTCGCCAATGGCGCCACCAGCGTGACCGCCTACATCACCCACGGAGTTCTTTCCGGCGGTGCCGTAGCCCGCGTTTCCAGCTCCAAGTTGAAGGAACTGGTGATAACAGATTCCATTCAGCCCACCACGGCTGTGCAGTCGGCCCACAATATCCGCGTGATCTCCACTGCGAACCTGCTCGGCGAAGCAATCAACCGTACCGCAATGGAATCGTCCGTCTCGAGCCTCTTCGATTAAAATTAGTAAAAAATCGACAAAAATACATTGGGCTGGAGCAGCATGCTCGCAGCCCATTGTTTTTTATCTGGAAATTCCGCTGATGCCAATTTTTCGGCGGTTGCTATGCAACCCTGGCGCTCTCTGTCGTTGAATTCTGATAACCTAAAATTAGTGTTTTGAACCCCATTTGGTCGCAATACGGAGTTTTTCGTCATTGTGATGCTGCAGCATCGTGGGGGATTTGGAATATGACTACGAAAGCAACTCAGTTTAGCAAGTTGATGCCGCACTCGGTCAAGGCAAAGTTTGCCGGGCTTGTGATTGGCGCAACGCTGGTCTCGTGTTTGAGCGTCGGCGCAATCAGCTACTATGAAGGCCGGCTCGGCCTGATCTCTGCAAGCCAGTTGCGGCTGGAGACGGAAGCCCAGACGAAGGTCAAGGATCTGAAAAGTTTCGACAGGCGCCTGGAACAGGTTCTGGCGGAGATTTCGCAGAACGCATCGATCGGCGATGCAGCAAAATCTATCCCCACCTCCATGCAATATGAGCGTGACGACGTTTTGAAGGCTTTTCAAGACCCGGCTATGAATGAAGAAGAGCGCGCAGCGTTTAGCGGCGCGTCCCTGAAGCTGCTCTATGCAACACAGCATGCGGCAATTCACGGCACACTCTACAACGCTTGGAAAAACGCCAATCTGTCTGAAATCTACGTTATCGAGCCTGAGGGAACGATCTTCTTCACGATCACCAAAGGTGCTGACTTCCTGACCTCGGTGAACGATCCGGCAAACGCAAGCATCAAGGCGGTGGTTGACGCCGCCAATGCGGGTGGCCTTGAAGACGTGCACAAGAGCGGCTTTTCGCTGCAGCCAAACGGCAAGGTTTCGGCATTCGTTTCCCGTCCCCTCGTTGTTTCGGAATGGGGTCAGCAGAAGCGGCTCGGCACAATGGTCGTGCGGATCGATGCCGACAAGCTTGCAAATGTCATAGGCGGCGAAGACGGCGGGGAGGCACTCGACAGCGCCTTCATTCTCGGCGCAGATGGAACTCTGCTGGCAGGCCAGATTGACAAGGCCGGTGACAAAACCGCTCCAGCAGCGATCGAAACAGCTGCCAAGGCAGGCGAAACCGGCACAGAATTCGCCGAAACCTCAGAAGGCAACGTCTTCTTCTCCTATCTTCCCGTTGAATTGGTGGGCGAACAACATCTTCTGGCCGTCGGACAGACCGAGGACAAGGTTCTCGCCGCCGCCCAGGATCTGGCAAAGCTGGCATTTTCGGCCACGCTTGCTATTCTTGTCATCATGGGTCTGATTGGCGTATTCGTCGCCTCCCGCCTCACCCGCCCGCTGACCAAGCTGGCTGCGCTGATGAACCGCCTCAACGAAGGCGACAAGGCGATTGAGGTCGACGGAACCGAGCGAAGCGACGAAATCGGCACCATGGCCCGTGCGCTCGAAAGCTTCCGACAAAGCGCGGTCGACAAGGACCGCATGGAGCACGAGGCCGAAGAAACAAGCCAGCGTGTTGAATCCGAACGCAAGAACCGCGAAATCGAAAAAGCCCGCAGCGCCGAAGAACTGCAGGCCGCCGTCTCCGCACTCGGCACCGCCTTGAAGGCACTTTCTTCCGGCAAGCTCGACATCCAGATCGAAACGCCGTTCGTGGCACAGCTCGATCAGCTTCGCCTCGATTTCAACAATTCCGTCAAGACCTTGGAAGAGACGATCCGCTCGATCGGCGCGTCCGTCGATACCATCCGGGCCGGCTCGGGTGACCTGCGCAGCGCCTCGCAAGACCTTTCCGACCGCACCGAACGTCAGGCAGCATCGCTTGAAGAAGCAGCGGCTGCACTGGCCGAAATGACGGATTCGCTGCGCAACACCCTCAACCGCTGCGAAACGGCAAACCAGATGACCGGCCAGACACTGGAAGGCACTTTGGCCTCCGGCGTTGTGGTCAAGGATGCCATCTCCGCCATGCAGCGCATTGAAGAATCGTCCGCTGAAATCCGCAAGATCATCGACGTGATTGATCAGATCGCCTTCCAGACCAACCTTCTGGCGCTCAATGCCGGTGTGGAAGCGGCCCGCGCAGGCGATGCCGGTAAGGGTTTTGCGGTCGTGGCACAGGAAGTGCGCGAACTCGCACAGCGCAGCGCGGAAGCGGCAAAGAACATCAACTCGATCATCGAGAATTCGGCTTCCGAAATCTCCAACGGCGTTGGCCTCGTCCTCAAGACGGGTGAAAGCCTCGGCGAGATCGAAGAAAACGTGAAGGCCATCAGTGGCCATATCGGCGCCATTGTCGAAGCATCGCGTGATCAGTCTGCTCGACTGGGCGAAATCAACTCTACCGTCAACGCGCTTGACCAGGTGACCCAGCAGAACGCTGCCATGGTGGAAGAAACGACCGCTTCCGCACACAGCCTCGATGGCGAAGCCTCAAACCTTGCCGAACTCGTCTCGCGCTTTTCTGTCACGGGCAACGCAAGCTACAGGCAGCATGCAGCCTGAACCCAACTGTCAGTTTGAAATGCAAACCGGGCCCCAGCGGCCCGGTTTTTTGTTGGCCAGATAGAAACCACTCAGAAGCGATTTCTCCTCAGCGCTTAGAAGAAGCCCAGCGGTTTCGCGCTATAGCTGACCAGCATGTTCTTGGTCTGCTGGTAATGATCGAGCATCATCTTGTGGGTTTCGCGACCGATGCCGGATTGCTTGTAACCGCCAAACGCGGCGTGGGCAGGATAGGCATGATAGTTGTTCACCCACACACGACCCGCTTCAATGTTGCGTCCAAAATTGTAGCAGCGGTTCGCATCGCGGCTCCACACACCGGCTCCCAGACCATAGAGCGTATCATTGGCAATCTGCAGCGCCTCTGCATCGTCCTTGAATGTGGTGACGGAGAGAACCGGGCCGAAGATTTCCTCCTGGAAGATGCGCATCTTGTTATGGCCGCTAAACACGGTCGGTTTCACATAGAAACCTTCCGCCAGATCGCCCTCAAGCACATTGCGCTCACCACCGGTCAGCAGTTCGGCCCCCTCGCCTTTGCCAACTTCGATATAGGAGAGGATCTTGTGCAGCTGTTCGGAAGACGCCTGTGCGCCAATCATCGTTGACGCATCCAGCGGATTGCCCTGAACGATGGCATTGACGCGTGCAAGCGCCTTTTCCATGAAGCGATCGTAGATCTTTTCATGAACCAGCGCACGGCTCGGGCAGGTGCAAACCTCGCCCTGGTTGAGCGCGAACATGGCAAAACCTTCCAGCGCCTTGTCCAGATAGTCATCATCTTCCGCCATGACATCGGAGAAGAAGATGTTGGGCGATTTGCCACCCAGCTCCAGCGTCACCGGTATGAGGTTCTGCGATGCATATTGCATGATCAGCCGACCGGTGGAGGTCTCACCCGTAAATGCGATCTTGGCAATACGCGGGCTGGAGGCCAGCGGCTTGCCGGCTTCAAGGCCGAAACCGTTGACGATGTTGAGAACACCGGCCGGCAGCAGGTCCGCGATGATATCCATCAGCACAAGGATGGAGGCCGGCGTCTGTTCGGCAGGTTTCAGAACGATGCAATTGCCGGCGGCAAGTGCGGGCGCAACCTTCCAGGCAGCCATCAGGATCGGGAAGTTCCAAGGGATAATCTGGCCGACCACACCGAGCGGCTCATGGAAGTGATAGGCGATGGTGTCGTGGTCGACTTCGCCGATTGTACCTTCCTGCGCGCGGATCGCAGCGGCAAAATAGCGGAAATGATCAATCGCCAGCGGAATATCAGCGGCCATCGTTTCGCGGATCGGCTTGCCGTTGTCCCAGGTTTCAGCCTGCGCAATGATTTCGAGATTTTCCTCCATGCGGTCCGCAATCCGGTTCAGAATGCGGGCGCGTTCGGTGGTGGACGTCCGCCCCCAGGCCACCTTTGCAGCATGGGCCGCATCAAGCGCCAGCTCGATATCCTTTTCATCCGAGCGGGCAACTTCGCACAACAGTCCGCCATTCACCGGTGTTGTATTCTCGAAGTAACGACCAGCGACAGGTTCGCGCCACTCGCCACCGATGAAGTTGCCGTAACGAAGCTTGAATGGTGTTTCCACGATCTTCTGGTGAAGCATGTCTTTCCTCCTCAAAGAGCTCACAATTGAACTGGCGCCCAATTTGAAGGTCGCGCAGAAAAACAAAAGTGGGGCGAATGAAGCCGGAATTTAATCTGTCGCAAGGCTGATACAATTTAAGCGACACGCGACATCATCCAGCAGCGCAAAAAAAAGCTCCCCACGCCGGGGGAGCATCAAGATGGGAGGAGAAGTGGTTTTGAAAATGCCTTTGGGGGGGCAGGACCTAATTCAGGCCCAGCCGTCTGATCTTGCGGTGCATGGTGGCGCGGCTGATACCGAGTTTGACGGCAGCACGTGACACATTGCCGTTTGCCCGCGACAGTGCCTGGCGGATGGCGGCGCGCTCTGCATCCTCCAGCCCCTCAGCATCGTCGCTCGCCACCTCGCCCAGAAGATCAGCCGCCGGAAGACCCGCGGAAATTCGCGAATCGTCCAGTTTCAAGGCAAGTCGCGCCGCCCGGTTTGCACCAAGCACAATGTCGTGCCGGTCAACGGCAATCAGTGCGTTAGGGCCGGAATGACTGACCATCACGATGCGCGCATGCGGAAAAGCCCGGCGAAACAGGTTGGTTTCAATGCGCATTGCACAATCCCGCACCGCGCTGGACAGGATGGACATGGTGGCTTCCACCGTGTCGTCACGACAGGTGGAGATATCAAGCGCTGCTCGTATGCGGCCATTGTGGTCGCGGATCGGTGCGCCTGCACAGCTGAGATTGATATTTGACGAAAGAAAGTGTTGGTCTCGGTAAATAGTCGATGCCCGCTGGTCGGCAAGGGCCGTTCCGATCCCGTTGGTGCCGACGCTTTCCTCGCTCCAGAGCGTGCCCGACCACAGACCGAAGTCGCGAAAATCCTTATCGTCGCCGATTGCGCCGCGCCGATCCAGAACAACGCCGTTTTCATCCGTCAACAACACGCAGAAGCCGGATTGCGCGGTCATTGAGAAGAGACGATCCATTTCACCTGTCGCCTCTTCAATCACGAATGACGAACGCTCACGCACATGATGAAACTCGCTTTCGCCCAGCCGCTGAGGCTCGCGCGCCACTTCGGGCGCCAGTTTGTGCTGGCTGACACAGCGCCGCCAAGATGCGGCAATTGGCGAGCTCGCAGCAGCAGACGAATGCTCCGCTGTGGAGTAAACGCGATCGGCATGTTTTTCTGAATCCAACATTTGCTCCTCCCAAAGCAATGGAGAATACCCATCCGGTTAAACACACTGAGCGAAAACAACCCGGATAGACTTACAAATACCATCGACTGTGCTTTTTGCAGAATGATACTTTAGCGCAATCTGCCCACCGAAACTTGACCCGGATCAAAAATGCGACAGTTTCGACCAAAAACTGCAGCCATCCGTCACAAAAGTTTCGTCTCGTCGCCACGGAAATCGCTTCACCAAGATGAGCATACGGGGCTACACCCCTTGAGATTGCGCATTTTCAGACGCTTTGAGCGCTTGCAAAAACCGGACGACTGCGTTATGAGCCCGCATCCGTCTGGACACCCTTGGAGGCAAGGCGGTCAAGCAGAGTGTATTCTCTTGCTTCAAATCGGCTCATTTTGTGGAACGCAAGACTGCAAATTGGCCGGTTTCTCCAGTACATTCGAAAGGAAAGACCATGAGCCACGCATCATACGAGCTCAAGGCCGAAAAGCGCGAACGGGTTGGTAAGGGGTCCTCCCGCGAACTTCGCCGCAACGGCCGTATCCCTGCAGTTATCTACGGTGACAAGAAAGACCCCCTTTCCATCACCCTTCCCTACAAGGACGTGACGCTGAAGATCCACAATGGTGGCTTCATGACGACGATCGCGACGATCGACGTTGATGGCGAAAAGATCTCGGTTCTGCCGAAGAGCTACCAGCTTGATCCGGTTCGCGACTTTACCATGCATGTCGACTTCCTGCGCGTTTCTGCAAACACACAGGTAACGGTTGCTGTTCCGGTTCACTTCATCAACGAAGAAAAGTGCCCCGGCATCAAGATCGGCGGCGTGCTGAACATCGTCCGCCACGAAGTGGAGTTCCACTGCCCGGCCAATTCCATTCCGGAATTCATCGAAGCAGACTTGGAAGGCTTCAAGATCGGCGAAGGTATTCACATTTCGCACATCAAGCTGCCGAAGGGCGTAACGCCGGTCATCACCGACCGTGACTTCACCATTGCTACGATTGCTACCCCTGCTGGCGGCGTCAAGGAAGAGGAAGAAGTCACAACCGAGACCGAAGAATAATAGCTTCTCGGCTCAGCTCATCATCGAAAGCCCGTACGTCAGTGCGGGCTTTTTTTGTTACACTCACGACGCTTGGGTAAAGTTTGGCTTAACCACGAGACAACAGAGCACCCGAAAAAAGGCTCTCTTCAGCTTCATTTAAGAAAAAACTGTCATATTACCGTCGCATAAAAGCACGAATCGGAACTGAAGCCCCTGATGCCAGCGATGCAGACACACTCGGTTGAAAATCGATTTATCATAATCGTGCTCGCGGCATTGTTCGTGTTCGTCGCACCTCTGTTTGCCCTGTTTTACTTCCTGACCGCAGAACGCGCCTTAAGCGAGCGCGTCAACCGCGCCGAAGTCACCATGATGGCAAACGCCCAGGCACTCGGCAAACCGCTTTGGGATTTCGACGTGGAGAGCGTCAACAAGATCGCCGCCTCCATTGTTTCCGACAACGACATTCTGGCTGTGCGCGTCATCGACAACTCTGGCGGTATCGATGTCCAGCTGCCCGAAACCGTGGATGTGGCCGATGCAGGCGAAATCCGGGTCCTGCAGACGGATATTCAGTACGCCTCCATTGATGGCACCAAACATGTCGGCTTTCTGAAAATCACGATTGGTGCCGGCGGCTTTCTGTCGCTGATCCACTTCCGCGAACTGGCCTTCATGGGCATCTTCGCATTTGCCGTGGTGATCCTTTCTGCCGCCGCAATCATCGCCAACCGGATCACGATCATACGTCCGCTTTTGAAGCTCACAGAAGCCATCAGCGCAACGCGGCATCTGGGCTCTCGCCACCGTGTCGATTGGGACTCATCCGACGAGATGGGCGTTTTGGCGAAAAATTTCAATGATATGCAGACAGAACTCGAGCGCGAGGAAATGCAGCTTCGCTCTGCCCATGCTCTCGTTCAAAGCGTCTACAATCAGACCCCAGCCATGCTCTATTCTCTGGACGCAGCCGGCGACATATCCGCCGTCTCGGATTATTGGATTCTCGCAACCGGTTACCAGCGCCACGAGGTCATAGGCCGCCCCTTCCAGGACTTCGTTGCCAAGAAAGCCCTGAGCGCCTACCGCCGTCGTGCCAAACCGGCCATTGGTGCCGGTGCGACACCCGGCGTCACCGTGTCCTTCCTCTGTGCCAATGGCGAGACGATCGACGTTCTGATCCGCGAAACAGCTGCACTTTCGGAAAACGGCCAATTTCAGTCTCTCTCGGTCATGACCGATGTGACGGAGCTGAAGGAAGCGGAAAACCGCAATCACCGGCAAGCCATCACCGACCATCTGACAGGGCTTTTGAACCGCCAGGGTTTTGAGATCACGCTGGACGAAAAAATCGCCGAAACCGACCAGAAAAACGAGGAACTGGCCTGCCTCTTCATTGACCTCGACCGCTTCAAATGGGTCAACGACAATCTGGGACATGCCGCCGGTGACGCAGTGCTGCGCGAAGTCTGCAAACGTATCACCAATCAGATCCGTCCCACCGACACGGTTGCAAGGATCGGCGGCGACGAATTTGCAATTCTGGTCCCCGCCCGCGATGTCAAGGCAGCGGCGAGCAACATAGCCGAACGTATAATCGATGCTCTCGAAGAGCCGTATGTGCTGGAAAACAATGTCGCGAGCCTCAGCGGCAGCGTCGGCATTGCGCTTTATCCCGCCCATGCAAAGAATGCCGCCGAACTTCTGCAGAAGTCGGACATGGCGATGTATGAACGCAAACGCAACGGCAAGAACGGCACCCAGTTTTTCTCCGACACCTTGTCCGACATGGCTCGCGTACGCTCAGAGCTTGAACGCGATATTTCCGATGCGCTCGAAAACGATTGGTTTGAACCGTGGATGCAGCCGATCGTGAGCCTGAAGACCGGCCAGGTTGTCGGCTTCGAGGCGCTCATGCGGCTTTGCCATCCCATGCGCGGCGTTCTCCCGCCGGCCGATATCATTGTCGCCGCCGAAGAGAACGGCACCATCCACGCGATCGGCGACAGGATTATGGAAAAGGCGGTGGAATACATTGCCCGAATACACAAGATGCCCGGTTTCGAGAAGTGCCGCACAGGTATCAATATCTCGCCCTTGCAGATAACCCCTGACCTGCCGGCCAAGTTTTCGGCATACCTCATGAAACATAATGTTGCACCGAGCTCCATCGTGCTGGAAATCACCGAGGCGGTGCTGATGCAGGAAAACCCGGAAATCTTCCGTGTGCTCGATATCCTGCGCGACTCAGGTATGAACCTCGCCCTCGACGACTTTGGAACCGGTTATTCATCGCTCAGTTATCTGCACCGCTTCCCGGTCAACGTGGTCAAGATCGACAAATCGTTCATAAGGGCATTGACCCCCGAAAGCGCAATACTGCGCGACAAAAGCTATCTCTTGCTGGAAGGCATTTGCACGATTGCGCATCAGATCGACTGTGATGTTGTAGCCGAAGGGATAGAGGATGCAGCAATAGCCGACCTTCTTGCAAAGATGGGCATCGATTTTGTGCAGGGCTTTCACTTTGCCAAACCGATGAGCATTGGTGATGTCGAAAACATCTATGGGTCTGAGAAGCAGCGTCACATAGCCGCAAATTAAGAGGGATGGCCGAATGAAGACGGGTGCAGACAAGGAATTTTCCTCCACGCCGTCTTCGCCTGGCATCGAAGAACCGCATCGCCATGAATGGACGCCGGAAACCGCTCGTCCCCATAAATGGCGCAGAAAACATCCAGCAACCGCGGGCCGAACGGGATATTCAAGAATTCCGCCGCCTGCAGCAAAGATGGAACCACACATGAAAATGAAATCCATATTTGGCTTGAAGACAGCCGTTTTCTGCGCGGTATCATTGGTGTCGGCAACACAAGGCCATGCAGACGACAAGCTGCAGATTCTGACGGAAGATTACGCGCCGATGAACTTTCTGCGCGATGGCAAGATCGTTGGTGCCTCCACCGAACAGGTGGAGCTGCTGCTCGAACGTGCGAAGATTGATTATTCGCTCGAAATGGTGCCCTGGGCGCGCGGCTACGCCCTGACACAGAACGAAAAAAACAATTGCCTCTACAGCACAGCACACACAGATGAGCGCAACGCCAAGTTCAAATGGGTTGAACCGCTCGTGGTCACAAGTTCCGTGCTGATTGCCAAGGCCGGATCGGATATTCACCCCCTGCGGGTGGAAGACGCCTGGCAATATACGGTCGGCACCCAGCGTGCGGATGTGACCTATGACCTGCTGGTATCGTTCGGCTTTCCGAAAATAGACATTGCCGCAAATTTTGACATGACACTCAAGAAGCTGCTGGCCGGGCGGATTGACCTCATGGTCGCATCCGACGGCTTTTTCCGGGATGCAAAGGAAAACGGTGCCGACATCGAGATCGCATTCGTCTTGAGCCAGCAGATCAACTCCATCGCCTGCGGAAAGAAGGTTCCCGACGAGGTGATTACTAAGATGCAGACCGCCTTGGACAGTCTGATAGCCGACGGCACGCAGGAGCAAATTCTCAAGAAATATGGGATGGCGATCGAATGATGATGAAGCGCAAATGTAAATACGCCACCACATTCGCTGCATTGATCGGCTTCACGGCCTTGTGCGCGGGGCACAGTCCAACTCTTGCCGCCGAAAAGATTCATCTGGTGACAGAACAATATGCACCGTTCAACTATTCCGAAAACGGCGTCCTGAAAGGACTGACAGTCGAACTGGTCGAGGCCGTCATGAACGACGCCGGTCTCGAATACGATATGCATATCATGCCTTGGGCGCGCGCTATTGCGCTGGCGGAAAACAAGGCCGACCACTGCGTGTTTGCAACCGTTCATACCAGCGAACGCGATAAACGTTTCAAATGGGTCGAGCCGCTCGTCACGGCCAGAAATTATCTGACGAAATGGACAGGCAGCGACGTCCACGCCGAAACCATAGAGGAAGCCACTCAATACCTGGTCGGCTCACAGCTTGGCGACTACACGGTCGATGTGTTGAAGAGCAAGGGCTTCGAACGTTTGGATATCACATCGGAAATCGATTTGACGCTCAACAAACTCATCAAGGGCCGTATTGACCTCATGCCAATGGCCGATGCCATGTTGAAAGAAAAACAGGCTGCAGGCATTCCCATCGAACCGATGCTGGTCTTGACCAAAGTCATCAACAGTGTCGCTTGCAACAAGGACATGTCCGATGACGTCATTGCCAAAATGCAGGCAAGCCTCGACAGGATAACGGCAAACGGTACCAAGGCCGCTATTTTCGACAAATACGGCTTCTCACACGATAACTTTTAACAGCCTCAATACTGCCTGACGACTTGACAGACGCGGTGGTATTGCTGCTTTTCGGCGATAAACGCGGTCTAGAGCATCGAGCGATAATATTGAGCCATTCTGCGGCAAGGAATTTCCGTCAGGATCGAGGACTTTACCGAAGGCTGTACCCTTAGGTACAGTCGAGGTGAAGGCCGACGATGATGGCGGAAATTCGTGCCGCCCGACGGGTTGGCCGAAACCGGCCCGCCACAGCGTCGAAGGGTTTGACTGTAGCTATGGCTACAGCCTGCACCCTTCTCCTCGTGGAACGAACCGGTTTGGGCCAACAGAATGGCTCAATATTATCGCCCGATACTCTAAAACGGTCAGAAGCAGATGAAGATTATTGCAGGGCTCGGCAATCCGGGCGCAAAATACGCTGGCAACCGCCACAATATCGGCTTCATGGCCGTCGATGCGATCCACCGCAAGGGACCGTTTGGAAGTTGGTCGCGAAAGTTCAAGGCGGAAATCGCAGAAGGCGAAGTCGACGGCGAGAAAGTGCTGCTGATGAAGCCGGACACCTTCATGAACCTCTCCGGAGAAGCCGTTGGTGAGGCCATGCGCTTTTACAAGCTCTCGCCGGCAGACATCATTGCCATCCACGACGAGCTGGATTTGCCGCCCGGCAAAGTGCGCATCAAGACAGGTGGCGGCCATGGCGGACATAACGGCCTGAAGTCGCTCGATGCGCATTGCGGCAAGGACTACAAACGCCTGCGCCTCGGCATCGGACATCCGGGTGCCAAAGAACTGGTGCACAACCACGTGCTGGGTGATTTCTCGAAGGCGGATCAAGCCTGGCTCGATCCGTTGCTGGACGACATTGCGTTGAATGTGGGCCTGCTTCTGGAAGGTGATGGCTCAAAGTTCATGAACAAGCTTGCAGGTCCTGCAGACCACAAGAAAAAGCCTGAGCCAAAGCCGGCCGCAAAGCCGAAGTCGCATATTCATCAGGCCCGCAACGCCAAGCCGAATATTCCCGAAACCGGCCCCATGGCCGAAATGCTGAAGAAGATGTTCGGCAAGGGCTGAATATTATCGCCCGAAGCTCTAGGGTCAGGACCTATTCTTCCGGCTCTGTCTCGAACATCAGCGGGAAACCGCTTTCCTTGGCCATGTCGATCGCTTCGCTCGCCTTGGTTTCCGCAATATCGCGCGTGTAGACGGCAACCACGCAGGACCCTTTCATATGGGCCGTCAGCATCACATGATTGGCAGCACTTTCGCCCATGCGGAAGACGTAGTTCAGGATCAGCACAACAAACTCACGCGGCGTGTAGTCGTCGTTGATCAGGATCACCTTGTAAAGCTTCGGCTTCTCGATCTTTGGCTTGGTGACGGTGTTCGGTTTGATGATCGTGTCTGGCTTGGCCATGAAAAGGCTCCCACACAAAGGTATTTGCGGCTGAATTCATGTAAATCTGTCGGTATCACACGATTATACACGCATCGGCCGCGACCTCCAAACCAAACATGCCCCTCTGCCCCTTGACCTTTGACGGCCTCTTGCCGCATAGCCACTCCAGACAAATTCAAGAAACAGCGGGTTTTCAAAAACCATGGGCTTTAAATGTGGTATCGTCGGACTTCCCAATGTTGGCAAGTCCACACTCTTCAACGCGTTGACACGCACGGCTGCAGCGCAGGCCGCCAACTATCCCTTCTGCACAATCGAGCCGAATACCGGCGAAGTGGCCGTGCCCGATGCGCGCATGCGCAAACTGGCGGATGCGGCCAAGTCGAAGGAAATCATCCCGACCCGCATTTCCTTTGTAGACATTGCCGGCCTGGTGCGCGGAGCCTCCAAGGGCGAAGGTCTCGGCAACCAGTTCCTCGCCAATATCCGCGAAGTAGACGCCATCGTTCATGTGCTGCGCTGCTTTGAAGACGACGACATCACCCATGTGGAAGGCAAGATCGACCCGGTCGCCGATGCCGAGACGATTGAAACCGAGCTGATGCTTGCCGATCTGGAAAGCCTGGAACGCCGTGTGGACCAGACCCGCAAGCGCGCCACCGGCAAGGACAAGGAGGCCGTCCTTGTTCTTCCCATGATGGAAGCAGCGCTGAAGCTGTTGCAGGAAGGCAAACCGGTCCGTCATCTTCTCAAGGACATTGCCGCTGAAGACCTGAAAGTCCTGCGCGGTCTGAACCTTCTGACCTCCAAGCCGGTTCTTTATGTCTGCAACGTAGCCGAAGAAGATGCTGCCAACGGCAATTCCAAATCTGAAGCCGTTGCGAAGATGGCAGAAGAGCAAGGCGCTGAGTCTGTTGTCATTTCTGCTGCAATCGAGGCAGAAGTCGCGCAGCTCCCCGATGAGGAGGCAACCGAATTCCTCTCCGCACTCGGTCTTGAAGAAGCCGGTCTCGACCGTCTGATCCGCGCCGGCTATAAGCTGCTCGACCTGATCACCTATTTCACGGTTGGCCCGAAGGAAACGCGTGCGTGGACGGTCGTCCGCGGCACCAAGGCGCCACAGGCCGCAGGCGTCATCCACACGGATTTCGAACGCGGCTTCATCCGCGCCAACACCATCGCCTATGACGACTACATCGCCTATGGCGGGGAAGTGGGTGCAAAGGATGCCGGCAAGGCGCGTGACGAAGGCAAGGAATACGTGGTTCATGACGGCGATGTCATCCACTTCCGCTTCAACACCTGACTTTCCCAAGACATCAGCCAAAGCCCGTGCCGCGCGCCTATGTCAGTCTGACAGGCGGCGCGGCATTTACCTTCTTTTCAAACATCGGCATCGCAGGCCGGCAATTTCGCGCGCGCATCTGAACAAATGACAGATGGCCTGCTATTGATCATTGCGGCTGCGATTCTGCCCACAAAGCGTTATTCGCGCCGCACCGGGGTTTTCGAACGGATGAATTCAGCAGCCTTTGCCTTTGGTTCGCCAAAGCATAATTTGGGAAAGAGCACTGCATGGAATATTTGAACGCTATTCTTTTAGGTATTATCGAAGGCATTACGGAATTTCTGCCGATTTCGTCGACCGGCCACCTGATCATCGCCGAGCAGTGGCTTGGGCAGAGATCGGACATGTTCAACATCGTCATCCAGGCCGGTGCCATCCTTGCCGTGACAGTCATTTACTGGAAACGCATCTGGGCACTTGCCACCGGCCTCCGCGATCCGCAGAATTTCAAATATGCCGCCAAGCTTGCCGTCTCATTTCTCATCACAGCGGTTCTCGGCTTTGTCATCACCAAGCTTGGCTTCACACTGCCTGACAGCGTCATCCCCATTGCCTGGGCGCTGATCATCGGCGGTTTCTGGATTATCTTTGCCGAGCGCATGGCCGCACGTGCCAAACCCAGCAGCGAAATCACCTGGACGGTGGCGATCGTGGTCGGCCTGGCGCAAATTGTCGCCGCCGTCTTCCCTGGCACCTCGCGTTCGGCTGCGACCATCTTCGCCGCCCTGCTCTTCGGCACCGGAAGCCGGGTTGCAGCAACCGAGTTTGCCTTCCTCGTCGGCATTCCCACCATGTATGCAGCCAGCGGCTACGAGCTTTTGAAGTCTTTCAGGGCGGGCGGTCTGGCCAATGAGGATCTGACCTCGCTGGCGATTGCCTTCATTGCCTCGACCATCACCGCCTTCGTCGCGGTCAAATGGCTCTTGGGTTATATTCAGGTCCACCGCTTCACGGTCTTCGCCGTCTACCGCATCATTTTCGGCGCGGCACTCTTTGCCATGTTCTATCTTGGCTGGGTCAGCTGACCGTTGATATAAAAGGCCGGGCGGTCCGCAAATCCCGCCCGGCCTTTTTCTGTCTCAATGTCCTGCAGAATGGTCGTCACCCTGCAAACCGCAACGGATTGTCTTATTCCGGCAGAGTGGTCGACTTGTCTTTTGCACGGCGCTTGCAGGTGGAAATACCAAACAGCGCGTAGAAGGGGCACATTGAAATCACGCTTGTCGCCAGCGCGAAAATACCAGCCGCAAGCGCAACTTTTGCCTGCCAGCCGCCAGCCGGCAAGGTCAGGAAAACGACCAGCATTGAAAGACCGATTGCGGCACGCAGCGCGCGGTCACTGGTACCCAGATTCAAATTGAACATAATGCCAATCCTTGTGTCATATATTATATGGCAGCTAGATAGTTATGCGCGAATGTGATTTCCATAGCCGAATGACGCATTTGATTTCACACTCTGTTCACAAAACTGTAAAGCTTTTTGTTCGATATGTTCACGGTTGAACTTTCCTGCAAATGCGTCCACTGTCGAGCGCTCCATTCCGACGCGATTTCAAACACAGGAACGATACATGCCAGACGCGCAACTCATGTACGAGGACTTCGCACCAGGTGCTATTTTCGAGTCAGATGAACGGACCGTTACAGCTGACGAGATCATTGAATTTGCAAGCGAATTTGACCCCCAGCCGATGCATCTCGACGAAGCCGCCGGCAAGGCCAGTATTCTCGGTGGCCTCTCCGCATCCGGTTGGCATATCTGCTCGCTGAGCATGTCGCTTTTCTTCGACAGCATCCTTTCCAGAGCAGCCGGTGAAGGTTCCCCCGGCATCGACATCGTCGAGTGGCGACGCCCGCTTCTGGCCGGCGACACGATTCGCCTGACCACCGAAATCAAGTCCACGCGCGAACTCAAGTCCCGCCCAGGTATCGGCATGTTGGGCATTGAGCAGAAAATCACCAATGATCGCAATCAGACGGTCATGCGGCTGGAATGCTCTCTCATGGTTCGTATGCGCAACGGAGGACTGCCACAATGATGATGAAGGATATGACACCGGTCGGCGAGCCTGTCGTCATCGGCAGCTACACATTCAGTGAAGCCGACATCGTGCGTTTCGCCCGGAAATTCGACCCGCAATATTTTCACACAGACCCGGAGCGCGCCAAGGAGTCCGTCCTAGGCGGTCTATGCGCTTCCGGCTGGCATGTTTGCAGCGCCTGGATGCAGGTCAACTTGAAATTTCTCTTTGCCGAATTTGCAAAACTGGCAGCTGCCGGCAAGGCCCCGCCCAAAATGGGTCCGGCCATGGGATTCCGTGACCTGAAATGGCTGAAGCCCGTTTATGCCGGCGACACTGTCACCTACAGCAACACGTTTCTGAGCCAGACAGATGCACCTGCGCGGGAAGATCGTGTCATCAACGAGATACTCTGTGAGGGCGTCAATCAGCGCGGTGAAAAGGTGATTTCCTTTATCCCGCGCGTCGTCGAATTCAAATAGGCAGGTTCCCCATGTCCATATACGATTTTGAAGCCGTGGATATTTCCGGCAAGCCTCGCAAACTTGCAGAGTTCAGGGGCAAGATCATGCTGATCGTCAACACGGCCAGCGCCTGCGGTTTTACGCCCCAATATGCGGGTCTCGAAACGCTTTATGAAAAATACAAGGACGACCTCGTTGTTCTGGCTTTTCCCTGCAACCAGTTCGGCGAGCAGGAAAAGGGCGACAGTGCGGAGATCAAGGATTTCTGTGATCTGCGTTTCAACGTGACCTTTCCGCTGTTCGAAAAGATCGACGTGAACGGACCTGAAGCCCACCCGCTCTATCAATATCTGAAGAAAGCTTTGCCCGGTCTTCTCGGATCGCAGAAAATCAAATGGAACTTCACCAAATTTCTCATCGACCGCGACGGCAAACCCGTCCAACGCTATGGCCCGCCGACCAAGCCGGAGGCGATTGAGAAAGATATTGTGGCGTTGCTGGGCTGATTGCGGCCAGTCAGCGGATTTGCGGCAGGCGGGCGAGCACCCGATCAGGAAAATGCGTGATAATGAGCCGGCGCCACAGACGCCAGCCAAGGCCAAAGCCCAGAACCACGATGCCGACCGCAAGCAGCATGGACATGAAACGCGCATCGCCTTCGAGGTTCGCAAACCAGTTGCCGCCACCCTGCTGCAGCAGCGTGCTGAACGCATATCCCAGATAGACGAGACCCGCCGTCACGAAAGCACGGCGATCAAGAACAAGACCAAGCAGCATCATCAGCGCGACGGCAACCACCATGGCCACAGCATTGGCCGTGCCTGCACCCGGGTTCAAAGCATCGAAAACCGTCTTCAGGATTGCCGGCACCGCCACCAGGTAAAGCCAGAAGGCAATGTCGGAACGGCGGGTTACCCGCACCGGGTCCGAAATATCCAGAACGATGGCGGCAACAGTCAAAACGACGCCACTCGTCAAAAGCACGAAATACATCGCGTTTTCGACATTGTGCGGAAAGAGAAGCAGGCCAAGCGTTCCCAGTATAGCGGCAACGCCGGCAATCAGCAGCCCGGCAAAGGCGACCGGAACGCGATAGCGCCAATAATAGAGGCCGATCAGTACAAAAACGACGGCACTGGATATAATGTTGATCCATTCCGGTGAAGACGCCTTTATGTCATCCATCAAACCGGAATCGATGGAATCCACCACCGCAACCACGCACAAGGTGCCGGCAATCAGGCAGGCAACGGCCAGCACGAAGGACGGCAGGGCAAGTCGCTGCCGTTTTACAAAAATCTCCGAGAGAACAATCACGGCGGCCAGCATGGCATAAAATGACCAAAGGCCAGCAATGGCGACAAGCGTGACGAGAACACCAATAGTGATCAACACATCGTGGTAACCGCGGATGAAGCGCGGCATCTCGCTCTCCTCATCCGGATTGACGAAATCAGCATCATAGGCCGGCGCGGAGGCGGAAACGAAGCCAACGCCCTGTTGATCCAGATAGACCGAAAGCGGTTCGATCTTGTCGGGCGCGACCAGACCTGTGTCTGACGCCTTTTTGAGAACCTCGCGAAGTTCAGCAGCCATGCGGATCAATGCCCTTCGAATTCAACAAGCGCGCGCACATCAACACCCAGCGCTTCCAGCTTCTTGCGACCACCCAGCTCCGGCAGGTCGATGATGAAGCAGGCTGCGACGATATCGGCACCGATCTGCTGCAAGAGCTTCACGGCACCTTCAGCGGTTCCGCCGGTCGCAATCAGGTCATCGACCAGAATAACCTTCTCGCCGGGCTGGATGGCGTCTTTGTGCACTTCCATCTCATCCACGCCATATTCCAGGCTGTAGGCGATCCGCACCGTCTCATGCGGCAGCTTGCCCTTCTTGCGGATCGGCACAAAGCCCGAGGAAAGCTGGTGCGCGACGGCACCGCCGAGGATGAAGCCTCGCGCCTCCATGCCGGCGACCTTGTCGATCTTTGTACCGGCATAGGGATGCACCAGCTCATCGACGGAGCGGCGAAACGCACGCGGGTTTCCCAGCAAAGTGGTGATATCGCGAAACATGATGCCGGGCTTGGGATAATCCGGAATATTGCGGATTGCGGCAATAAGTTCCTGTTGCAGTGTCGTCGTCATGCGTCTTCCCTCAAAAGGTCGAGAATCTCTTAGAGCAAGTTATGAAGGATGGAAAGGCGCGAGGTGCGCCGGTTCCGGAAACCTTATACCAGGAGCGTCTTGAGAACGAGATTGGGATCGCCTGCCTGTTCCGGGGTGATCGGCTTGCCCGATGCCAGAAGACGTCGCGCAACCATATGATCACCGGCGCTGTTGATGCTGTCCACGGCACGCAGGTCACCGTTGCGGAAATGGAAAATGGAGAACTTATCTTCATCCACATTGCCGCGCACCACATGCGTATCCGTGCCGGTGCTTAGACCCGCAATCTGCAGCTTGATATCAAACTGATCGGACCAGAACCACGGCACGGCATGATAAGGCTGTGGCGTACCGCTGATGGCGGCGGCAACGCTCTTGGCCTGATCGATTGCGTTCTGCACCGATTCCAGCCGCACCGGCTCGCCGGCAAAGGGATGATGATAAAGAACGCAGTCGCCGGCGGCATAGATATGCGGATCACTTGTCAGCCCATGCTCGTCGACAACAATGCCATTGCCGCAATCAAGCCCTGCCTCAACCGCCAGCTCACAATTGGCAATCACGCCGATACCGACCAATGCAAGATCAGTCGCAATCACCTCGCCATTGGCAAGTGTCACGCCTTGAAGTTTGTCATTCTGCCCGACAAGCCCGCTCACACCCGTGCCCGTCAGCACGGTTGAACCGTGCTTGCGGTGGAGACCTTCAAAATAGCGCGAGATGTCCTCAGTGACGGCACGCCCCATCACCCGGTCGGCGGCTTCGATAATGGTGACGTTCTTGCCCTGCTTGCGGGCAACAGCGGCAAATTCCAGTCCGATAAACCCGGCCCCGATCACCGCAACATTCTGCGCCTGGGCGAGCGACGGACCGATCAGATCGATATCGGTCAGCGTGCGCAGGTAAAAGACGCCAGCAAGGTCCGCGCCCGGAACCGGCAATTTGCGGACCCGCGCGCCCGTTGCCAGCACAAGATCGCCATAGTGATAAACCGTGCCTTGATCATCCTTCACGGTTTTCGCCGTGCGGTCGATCGCCACCGCCTGACGCCCGGTCAACAACGTAATTGCGCCGTTTGTGTAGAAGTCGCGCCCGCGCAGTTCCAGCCGTGCAGCATCCATTTCACCCAGCAGATAGGCTTTCGATAACGGCGGACGTTGGTAGGGCGGGTGCACTTCCTCGCCGATCAGGGTGATCGTGCCCTCATAACCGTTCTTGCGAAGGCTTGCTGCACATTCCAGCGCTGCCTGCCCTGCCCCGATAATCAAAACGTCAGATCGCATTTCACTCGTCATAAAATTACCTGCTCATAACTGGCTGCCGAAAACCCACACGCGCAACGTTGTTGCAGCAGAATGAAAGACCGTCAAGCTTTGGCCTCCCTTGTGCATAAGCAATACCGATGCTCCGATAAGGGGTAGCTTGGCCCAAATCAATGACTGCACAAATCCTTCATGCTATGAAACAAGACTGCCGGTTTTGGCATGCAGGATTGCACTTTTCGTTCACATGGAGGAGACGATGGAAGGAAGGGGCATTGGCGTCACGATCTACGCTCTCTTCGGCGAGGAAGAGGGCTCCATCCAGGATCCGGAATTTATCCACATTGAAGACATCAAGAGCCGCTCCCGGCTCTACGAATGGCGCATCTCCACCCATGCTCATAACAGAATGTTCCAGATCATTTACATCGCCAGCGGCGGCGTAGCGATGCGCATGGAGGGAAAAGCCTCCAAAATCAAAGGGCCATGCGCCATCACGATACCACCCGGTGCCGTTCACAGCTTTGCATTCCAACCCGAAACTGTGGGCTACGTGCTGACAGCAGCAGACACATTGCTTCTCGACGCCCGCTTCATCCGGTCCCGCCCGTTGATCGAGCCACTTCTCAGCGAACCAAAGAGTGTCGAATTTCATGGCAGCCCACAGACCGCCGCATTCGCCGAGAATCTGTTCGTCGGCATGCTGCAGGAATTCAGCCAGGCCATGCCCGGTCGCAGTTCAATGCTCGACTGGCTGCTGCGGTCGATCCTGCTGACGGTCGCGCGGCAGGTGGCGATGACCGAAAATGCAGCGGGACGCAGAGGACCGGCACGGGAGCGCTTCTCGGACTTTCTTAAACTGGTGGAAGATCACTACCGCAGCCATCTGACGGTGCAGGACTATGCCGATAAAATGGCCATGAGCGCTGCGCGGCTCAATCGGCTTTGCAAGTCCGTGGCGGGAAAACCGGCACAGGAAATCATACATGCCCGCGTGGTGCTCGAGGCCCAGCGCCTGCTCACATACACCTCGGCCACATCGGCGGAAGTGGCCTATGAACTCGGCTTTCGCGATCCAGCCTATTTCACCCGCTTCTTCCGCCGCGAAACCGGCGTGACACCCAGCACATTTCGCCAGGACGTGGAATGAAAAAGGGCGGCCCGATGAGCCGCCCTCTGCAACTATGATTGCCTGAAAGGATCAATGTTCCTTGTTGGCGTAAACCGACTTCTTCGTCAGATAGATCAACGCGGTGAAGATCGCCAGGAATACCATGACCATAAAGCCAGTGTGCTTGCGCTCTTCGAGATGCGGCTCTGCAGCCCACATGAGGAAAGCAGCTACGTCCTGGGAATACTGATCCACCGTCTGCGGCGAACCGTCATCATAGGTCACCTGATCGTCGGAAATCGGCGGTGCCATGGCAAGCGACGGAGAACCGGCAAAGTAAGGATTGAAGTGGGTGCCTTCCGGCAGTTCCCAATCCGAACCGTCGATGTTCTTGATACCTTCCGGAGGATCCTGGTAGCCGGTCAGGAGTGCGTGAATATAGTCCGGACCACCTTCCTGATACTGCGTGAAGATATCGAAGACGAAGGTCGGAAAACCACGGGTGACACCACGGGCCTTGGCCAGCAGGGACATGTCCGGCGGAGCCGCACCGCCATTGGACGCTGCAGCCGCTTCCGGGTTCGCGAACGGTGACGGGAAATGGTCAGAAGGAACAGCCTTGCGGGTGAACATGTCACCGTCGCCGTTCGGGCCATCTTCAACTTCGTAATTGGCCGCGAATGCCTTCACCTGCGCCTCTGAATAGCCCAGATCTTCCAGCGTACGGAAAGCAACCAGGTTCATGGAGTGACAGGCCGAGCACACTTCCGTGTAGACCTTGAGACCACGCTGAAGCTGGGCCTTGTCATAGTGACCAAAGGGACCGGCAAAGGACCAATCCATTTCCTTCGGCTTTAAAACCGGAAAGTGGCTGTTTGCAATCGCGTGGGTGACTTCAGCTGCGAGGCCATGCGCCTCGCCGCCTTCTTCTGCTGCCTGGGCCAGACCGAAACTGGTCACGGCTGCGGCAAAGACAATGCTCGTTACAAGCTTTTTCATCGTTTTTATCCTTTCGCCGCTCAAATCAGGCTTTGCCGCTCTTTTCCAGAACCGCTTCCGTAATCGAATTCGGAATGCGCTTCGGGGTCTCGAAAAGACCGAGCAACGGCATGATGATGATGAAGAAGCCGAAGTAGTAGGCCGTACCAAGCTGTGCCATCAGCGTGTAGGTGCCTTCTGCCGGCTGTGAGCCGAGCCAGCCAAGCATGATGGCATTGGCCACAAAGAGCCAGAAGAACAGCTTGTACCACGGACGATAAACCGCAGAGCGAACCTTTGACGTATCGAGCCAGGGCAGGAAGAACAGGATGATGATCGAACCGAACATCACCAGAACGCCGCCAAGCTTGGAGTCGATCGGGCCGATGTTGAAGGTGATCGCACGCAGCATCGCGTAGAACGGCAGGTAGTACCATTCAGGAACAATGTGCGCCGGCGTCTTCAGCGGGTTGGCTTCGATATAGTTGTCCGGGTGGCCCAGATAGTTCGGCATGTAGAAGATGAACCATGCGAACACCAGCAGGAACACGCTCAGACCGAGAGCATCCTTCAGCGTCGCATAAGGCGTGAAGGGAACCGTATCGGTCTTGGACTTCACTTCAACGCCGGTCGGGTTGGTCTGGCCCGTGACGTGCAGCGCCCATACGTGCAGGATAACGACGCCTGCAATCATGAACGGCAGCAGATAATGAAGCGAGAAGAAGCGGTTCAGCGTCGGGTTTCCAACGGCGAAGCCGCCCAGCAGGAAGTTCTGGATCCACTCGCCCACCCATGGGAAGGCCGAGAAGAAGCCGGTGATAACCGTCGCGCCCCAGAAGGACATCTGACCCCAGGGAAGAACATAGCCCATAAAGCCGGTCGCCATCATCAGAAGGTAGATGACAACGCCCAAAATCCAGAGGATTTCGCGCGGCGCCTTGTAAGAGCCGTAATAGAGGCCGCGGGCAATATGCAGATAAACTGCGATAAAGAAGAATGACGCGCCGTTGGCATGCATGTAGCGCAACAGCCAGCCATGGTTCACATCACGCATGATGCCTTCAACGGAATTGAAAGCCATATCGATGTGGTCGGTATAATGCATCGCCAGAACGACACCGGTCAGGATCTGGACAACCAGCATGACCGAGAGCATTGCGCCGAATGTATATGCGTAATTCAGGTTACGCGGAACCGGGTAAGCGACAAAGCTGTCATAGACCATACGCGGCAGCGGAAGGCGCGCGTCAACCCATTTTTCAATACCGGTTTTTGGTTCGTAGGAAGAATGTCCACCACTCATAATCAGTTATCCCCTCAACCGATCTTGATCGTCGTGTCGTTGACAAAAGAGAACTCCGGCATGTGGAGGTTCTCCGGTGCCGGACCCTTGCGGATGCGGCCGGCGGTGTCATAGACGGAGCCGTGGCACGGACAGAACCAGCCACCATATTCACCGGCCTGACCAAGCGGAATGCAGCCCAGATGGGTGCACGATCCGATCATCACGATCCAGTTTACCTTGCCCTCGCCGGCTGAACGGTCAACGCCGGTTGCGGGCGCATCGGCAGGAAGGTTTGCGTTACGCGCAATCGGATCCTTCAACTCGTCCATCGGAACGCCGTTGGCTTCCTCGACTTCCTTGTCGGTACGGTTGCGGATGAAAACCGGCTTGCCGCGCCATTTGACGGTCAAGGACATGCCCGGCTCCAGAGCCGAAACATCGACTTCAATGGAAGCCAGCGCCAGCGTCGAAGCATCCGGGCGCATCTGATCGATAAACGGCCATGCAGCAGCAACGGCGCCTACCGCGCCTGCCATGCCGGTCGTCAGGTAAAGAAAGTCGCGACGAGTAGGCTCGCCGCTCGCTTCGCTTGTGGTCTCGTGTTCGCTCACAGCTCAATCATCCCCTGCACAGGAAGTTCTAAAGTCTAGGGCCCGATGAATTGGTCATTTGCAGCCGCAATACGGCCACAGATTCCCCTCCAATCCGGCGCGTTCTATGCTTGATCGCAAATTATGTCCAGCCTTGGCAAGACCGAGGAGGCACAATGTCGCGGGAATTTTGCAATTCGCTTTATTTCTACACAGGTTAACATTGGCTGCCATGCGTTGCCTCAAGGGCGGAAAAGCGCCATTATTGCCTTGCTTCCGGACATCATTTGGCTGCATTGTCCGGTCATTGCAGGTTTCATCTGGTTTTCTCGAAATTTCAGCATCCATGGCGACATTCATTTTGCATTCTGCAGCAATTTTGCTGTTCTTTTCCGCGCTGCGCTACGTTACCGGTTTCTGGCTGTTCTCCTTTATCTATAGTTTTCAAACGCATATCAGCATTTTGGTGGCGCTCGTCTGCGTGCCATTTCTCATTGCACGGAAGCGCCCCGGACTTGCCATCCCGCTTTTCATTGCCGCCATCGGGCTGGGAGTTCATTCGCTTTATCTGAAAGGCTATTTCCAACCTTCACCCGATATCGCAGCCGGCACGCCGGAATTTCACCTGCTCGAGTTCAACGTCCTCGGCGACAACACCGAAGGCGCTGCAGAAATTGCGGCTTTGTTGGAAAGCGCCGATATTGATGCCGCCGTCATCCTCGAATCCGGCCCGCTGGCCCCCTATCTGGACCGTCTTTCCGAGCGATTCCCCTACCGGCTGGGATGTGGCGAAGGCACAGACACCTGCGACCTGATGATTTTGTCGCGATATCCGCTGGAAAACACACGTGTCGATAATCTGAGCGACTTGCGCCGGCACCGTTTTGCCCGCGCCGAACTCGAAATCGACGGAAAGCGGCTGACGCTTGTGGCCGCACACCTGACAAAACCCTACTTTGACGACTATCACACCGAAGAACTCAGTGTTCTGGGCAGGCGACTTTCCCGGCTGAAAGGACCGCTGGTCTTGGCCGGGGACTTCAACTCTTCAATTCTGGCACCGGATATGACGCGTTTCGTGAAGCATAGCGGGTTGAACACCTTCCATGGCGAGCCTGCCACTTGGCCGGTGGAACTCGACCGCTTCGGGATCGGCATCGATCATGTTTTTGCCCGCGAACCTCTTGAGGTCACCTCGCTTGTCCCGCTTGACGACAACTACGGTTCCAACCATTACGGCCTGCGCGCGACGATTGCCCTGACGCAGAATTGAGGCGACTCAGACGCTCTCAGCCGGTTCACCGGCGATGAAACCGCCGGATTGCCGCGCCCAAAGTTCGGCATAAAGCCCCTCCCGGCTCAAAAGTTCGTCATGGGTTCCCATTTCAACGATCGCCCCTTTGTCCATAACGATCAGGCGGTCGAGCGCGGCAATGGTGGAAAGCCGGTGCGCGATCGCCAGCACGGTCTTGCCTTCCATGAGCCTGTAGAGATTGGACTGGATGGCCGCCTCGACTTCGGAATCAAGTGCAGACGTGGCCTCATCCAGAACCAGAATGGGCGCGTTTTTCAGCATCACCCGCGCAATCGCCACGCGCTGGCGCTGCCCACCGGAAAGCTTCACCCCGCGCTCGCCCACATGGGCGTCGAAACGTTCACGCCCGCGCTGGTCTTTCAGTGTTTCGATGAATTCCAGCGCTTCGGCCCGCCGGCAGGCATCAATCAGCTCGGCTTCGCTCGCATCCGGTCTGCCGATCAGGATATTGTCGCGGATCGAGCGATGCAGCAGGGCCGTATCCTGCATGACCATGCCGATCTGCCCGCGCAGCGATTCCTGTGTCACATCGGCAATATTCTGTCCGCCAATGGTAATGCGCCCGCCTTCCAGATCGTAAAACCGCAACAGAAGGTTCACCAGCGTGGATTTGCCGGCACCCGATCGCCCGACAATCCCGATCTTTTCACCGGCGCAGATTTCAAAAGACAGATCGTCTATGACACCACTGCCCTTACCGTAGTGAAACCGGATATGCTCGAAACGGATCGTCGGTTCGGTCATTTTCAACGCAGTCGCATTCGGCTTGTCGAGAAGGCTGATTGGACGCGAGATCAGTTCGGCGGAATTCTGGATCGTGCCGAAATTGCGCATCATCGCGTTGAGCTGCGTCATCAGTCGCCCCAGCAGCATGTTGAGGCGCAGAACGAGGCCGAGCGTGAAGGCAACACCACCAGCCGTCACCTCCCCCTGCAGCCAAAGATGGATCGAAAGCACGCCGAAGGCGGAAATCATGATGCCGGAAAGCAACGCCAGCGTGGCGCGCACCGCAGTCAGCACCCGGGTAAAGGGAAAAATCGCCTTTTCAAATCGCGCAAACCCATCGCGGATATGCTGGTCATGGTCTTCGCTGCGCCCGAAAAGCTTGAGCGTCTGGATATTGGAAAAGGCATCCACCACCCGCCCGTTCAGCATGGAACTGGCTTCGGCTGTGTCGCGCGCATATTTTCGCACCCGCGGCACGAAGAAGCGCGCCGTGAAACCGAAAAGGACCACCCACAGCGCCACAAGACAGGAAAGCCGCCAATCAAGCTGCGCTACCAGCACCATGGTCGAAACGGTGTAGATGACGATGAACCAGGCAACCTGCAGCACCGAGATGACAAGATCGCCCGAGGCCTGCCCAGCATTGAGAACCTTGGAGACGATGCGGCCTGCAAAATCGTTCTGGAAAAAGCTGAGCGGCTGGCGCGACACATGCAGATAGGACTGCCAGCGCACCATATTGAAAAAGCGCGCAACCACCGTCTGCTCTTCCACCAGCGCGCCGAGCGACGTCACCATAAAGCGCCCGACAAGCACAACAGCCAGCATACCGAAAAGCGCGGAACCATGAGCGGAGAGAAGTTCGCTCCACCCTGCCCCCGTCGGCAGCGTGTCGAAAATATCGACGAGTTGTCCGACAAACCAGAAAAGAGAGGCTTCAAGCAAGCCAACCAGTCCGCCGAGGATCAGCATGGCCACAAACGGCCCCTTGGCCTGCCGGATATAGAACCACACAAACCCGATGACATCGCTTGGCGGGCGAATATCGCCACGCGGTTCGTAAGGGTCTATCCAGTTTTCAAAGAGGCGAACAAGAGGCTTGATGAACATGGCCTCGTGTATAGGTGAATTGCCGCTGCGCGCAAGTTACCGTTTTGCAGCGGATCGAAAGCCTGCCCGGCGACGGACCTACTCTGCAGCCGCATCATCAAATTGTGCGGCGATGAATCCACCAGACTGGCGCGCCCAGAGTGCCGCATAAAGCCCACCCTTGGCGACCAATTCGTCGTGCGTTCCCATTTCCACAATACGGCCCTTATCCATAACGACCAAACGATCAAGCGCGGCAATGGTCGAAAGCCGATGGGCAATTGCCAGCACTGTTTTCTTTTCCATGAGCTTCGTCAGATTTGCCTGGATAACCGCCTCGGCCTCTGAATCCAGCGCAGATGTCGCCTCATCGAGAATGAGGATCGGCGCATCCTTCAAGAGCACCCGCGCAATGGCCACACGCTGGCGCTGACCGCCGGAAAGTTTCACCCCGCGTTCGCCGACATAGGCCTCATATCCCTTGCGCCCTTCGCTATCGGCAAGGCCGGAAATGAACTCGTCGGCATTGGCCATCCTGGCGGCAGCACGCACCTCGTCCTCGCTCGCATCAGGCCGACCATAGCGAATATTGTCGCCCACCGAGCGGTGCAACAGCGAGACATCCTGCGCAATAACCCCGATATTGTCGCGCAGGGAGGATTGAGTGACAGAGCTGACGCTTTGTCCGTCGATGAGAATTTGCCCCGACTGCAGGTCGAAAAAGCGCAGGAGCAGCGACACCAGTGTCGATTTGCCCGCGCCGGAAACACCGACGAGCCCAACCTTTTCGCCCGGTTTGATGGTGAGCGAAAGCTGATCGACCACCGGCTGCCCAGCGCGATAGGCGAAGGTGATGTTGTCAAAACGGATTTCGCCGCGTTCCACCGTCAGCGTTCCCGCCTTCGGTGCGTCCAGAATGGTCGGCGGCGTGGTCAGCACCGGCATAGCGTCTCTCAACGTGCCAATGGTGCGGAAGATCTGTTGTCCCATGCTCTGGAAGGCCTGACCATTGGCCGCAAGTCGCTGTACGGCGGCCACAGCGGCCACAAATTCGCCAATGGAGACGAAGCCGCCGCGCAACCCGAAAATGCCGACCACAAATGTCGCCAGATAAAGCAGCGCATTCAAGGCAATCAGAATCATGTTCGACGAGATGAACACACGCCGCTCCTGATGCTGGCTTTCAATCGAGGTGCCGATGGCCTTGCGGATCTGACCGGCCTCGCTGTCTTCAGCGGCAAACTGCTTGACCATCTGAATATTGCTGTAAATATCCGTCATCGCGCCAACGACAAGGCTAGACGAGCGCGCAACGCGTCCCGAGCGGCTGGCATAAAGCGGCACAACGCGCCAGGTGAGAATACCGTTCAGCACGGTCCAGACCAGAACCGGCATGGCAAGCGGCCATGACAGGGCCGCCAAAAGGATGAGCGAGCCGAAAAACTGCACGACGAAATGCGGCATGTCCTGAAAGGCAAGCGATAGCTGGCTCTGCACCGCATTGGTGACCTGCGAAATACGGCTCGCCACCTGCCCTGCAAAAAGCTCGTGGAAAAACGCGATATCCTGACGTTCAACCGCCTTGTGCCCCTGCCAGAGAATGGCGGCAGGCAATGCAACACCAAGGGACTGCGAGACCACCGTTCGATTGACAAAACCAAGCGCCGGACCAACCGGAAAGATCAAGACACCGAGCGTTACCAGCGTCGGCCAGTGCATGCCCAGGAAAACGTCGACACTGCCACTGGCAATACCGTCGATAAGGAAGGAAAGCCCCCACACTGTCGACAGGTTGATGCATTCCATAACAATGCTCAAAATGGCGATCAGGATCAGAACGCCGCGAAAGCGTTTCATGAAATGCAAGAGAACCGCCACCGGTCCGCTGGCGGGAAGCGGCTCAACTGGCATGTCGAGCGGCTTCACAAGTCCCTCAAAAGGGCGAAATATGAAATCTGCAAACGACATGAATGCACCCGCAATTCAGCAAAAAGAGGCGGAAGATGCAGGCTGCACCCTCCGCCGCATGACCTTCTAAAATCCAATAGCCGCCAAAATCTGGCAGCAATCGAAAGACTATTCCGCCGCCTGTTCCTCAAGCTGCGCATCAATGAACCCGCCAGACTGGCGCGCCCAAAGCGATGCATAAAGCCCGTTTTGGGCAACGAGATCGTCGTGCTTGCCCATTTCGGCAATGCGGCCCTTGTCCAGCACCACGAGGCGATCCATGCCGGTGAGCGTCGAGAGGCGGTGGGCAATGGCAATCACCGTCTTGCCCTCCATCAGTGCAAACAGGTTTTCCTGAATGGCCGCCTCGACTTCGGAATCGAGCGCGGAGGTTGCCTCATCCAGAATGAGGATCGGCGCATCCTTCAGGAACACCCGCGCAATGGCAATACGCTGGCGCTGACCACCGGAAAGCTTCACCCCACGCTCGCCCACATGGGCATCAAGCCCAATCCGGCCCTTCTGGTCGGTGAGGTTCTGAATGAAATCCCAGGCATTGGCGCGTTTTGCCGCTGCAATGATCTCCTCATCGCTCGCATCCGGACGGCCATAAGCGATATTGTCGCGAATGGAGCGATGCAGCAGAGAGGTATCCTGCGTCACCACGCCGATCTGGCTGCGAAGACTGTCCTGGGTGAAGGTCGAGATATCCTTCCCGTCGATGCGGATCGCACCCGCCTCCAGATCGTAAAACCGCAACAAGAGGTTCATGATCGTGGTCTTGCCCGCACCCGAACGGCCAACAAGACCGAGCTTTTCACCCGGCTTGACCTCCAGCGACAGGTTGTCGATCACGCCGCCTTCCTTGCCATAATGAAAGCGGATGTTCTCGAACTTGATGTCGCCTTTGGTCGGCCCGATGGGCGCTGCATTGGCCGCATCATTAACCTCACGCGGCCTGGACAGCATGTTCATGCCATCATAGACCGTGCCGATATTTTCAAACAGCGCCGACACTTCCCACATGATCCACTGCGACATGCCCTGCAGACGCATGACCACGGCCGCAGCAATGGCCACCGTGCCGACAGCAATCGTGCCAGACAACCAGAACCAGATGGAAAGCCCCATGATGAAAGCCAGCGCAATACCGTTGTTCAGGTAAACGCAGAAGAACAGCATGGTGACGAGACGCATCTGCCCGTGAACGGGTTTCAGAAACGCATTCATGCTCTCGCGGGCGTAGCTTTCCTCACGGCTTGCATGCGAAAACAGCTTCACCGTTGAGATGTTGGTGTAGCTATCGACAATCCGGCCCGTCATCATGGAGCGCGCATCGGCCTGCTCCTCTGAGATCCGCCGCAGACGCGGAACGAAATAGAAAAGCAGCGAGACATAAACCACCAGCCAAAGCACCAGCGGTGCCACAAGCCGCCAATCCGCCGAACCGACAAGCGCAAAAACCGAGACGAAATAGACGCCGACATAAACCATCACGTCGAGCATCTTCATCGCCACTTCACGCACCGCCAGCGAGGTCTGCATCACCTTGGTGGCAACGCGCCCGGCAAATTCGTTGGAGAAAAAGCTCACACTCTGGCGCAGCAGATAGCGGTGCATCTGCCAGCGGGCAATCATCGGGTAATTGCCGAGCAGCACCTGATGCATGACCAGCGATTGCGCCAGAACGATCAGCGGCAGACCGACCAATATGAAGGCCCCCATGCCGACAAGCTTCCAGCCTTCATCGGCCACAAAGGTCTCGCGATTGGCCGCACTGAGCCAATCGACGACATGGCCAAGGAAGCTGTAAAGCGCGACTTCGCCAACACTGATCGCCGCTGTCAGCACCGCCATGAGAAGAAGCCAGGGCAGCGCCTCGCGCGAATAATGCAGACAAAACGCAAAGAATGTCGCCGGCGGCTGGCCGGGTTCCTTTGCAGGATACGGATTGAGGCGTCTTTCAAACCAGCCAAACATGGCGGTCTCCTTTGAAAATCCCATGGAGGGGAGATGTAAGTATTGAAAAGCTGCGAAAAGGGGCGCGCAAAAACGCCCTTGGGAAAAGCCCGCAGCCCGATAACGATTTCAGATAGAGAAGAACCCGCTAATCAAGCAGCCTCAGCACAGTGGGGCGAATGCACCAAATCATCGGTTCTGCCATGATCGCCTCCTGCTTGCGGGTTTTAAAGATGGCGGCAAGCTAGCCGAGTCTTTGAGATTTGACCACCCACATGGCGCGCAAATTGTGCATCCCGCCCGCTCGCATTGCAAAGCTTGTTGCCCCCCGGCAACATTTGCGATAGCGCTGCGCCTCATGCCGAATTTAAAAATCGCACTCTACCAGCCTGATATTCCGGGCAATACGGGAACCATCCTGCGCTTTGCCGCCTGCATGGGCCTATCGGTTGAAATCATCGAACCGGCAGGCTTCATTCTCTCCGACAAGAACCTGCGCCGCGCCGGCATGGACTATATCGCCTCAGTCACCATGACCCGCCACATCAATTTCGAGCACTTCGAGACATGGCGCAAGCAAACCGGCCGCAGACTGGTACTTGCCAGCACCAAGGCAGCCGTGCCCTATACGGATTTTGAATTCAGAGACGATGATATCCTGCTCTTCGGACGCGAAAGCGCAGGCGTCCCCGATCACGTCCACAACGGAACCGACGCCCGCATCCTGATCCCCATGGCAGAAGGCCAACGCTCTATCAACGTGGCATTATCCGCCGCCATGATCTCAGGGGAAGCGCTGCGGCAGACAGGTTTTGCCTGAAGGCTTGCCGACCCAAATCGACTAACCGGTAAGCTGTTAACGGAAAGCGAAGGCATATTCCGCCTGCGTTCCCGAGCCCATATACCCGGCACCTGTCGTCCAGCCCGACAAGATGTCATTGGTTCTGCTGAGCTCCAGGGTAGGATTATCCGTCCCCCGATATGAGATTATTGTTTGGCCGTTCCAGGCATAGGCGACCGCGTAGAAGCCCGCTCCTTTCCAGTCGGCTACATCAATGTTATTTGGTCGGGCCAGAATTCTAGCATTCCCAATAATCCCCGCTTCGCCAAGCCCGTCAGCGGTGCCTGCGCCGTCGAGTACCTCGTCTTCAATGCCAGCGTTGTATCCTCTATTATAGGAATCCATCGACAGGATCGCCATCATCAATTCGGGGGAAATAGACATTGCCAGTCACCTCGTCTTAAAATCTATTGCGTACAGGGTTTCTTCAACTGCCAGTTCATCTGCAAATTTCTTGTAAGTTGGCTTTATTCTGCCGCTTTGGAGGCCCAACCATCTCAACACCGCTTCCACCTTGCCCTTGGTCACCGGCTCATCTGTGATGGATAACGTGATGGATTGAAGGTGATAGCCGAGACCGAATGTGGCGGCGAAATCATTGGGATCGACACGCTTCACGCTCGCCGGGTCATCAATGTCGTCAAAGGTCACCAGAAGCGGATAGCGATCAGAGGAAAGCTCTGTCGTCGCGTGCAGTGTTTCGAAGGCACCATAGATTTTTTCAAGCGCCTCACGCCCTTTCGGTTGAGGCACGAAACCGGCGTCGGCAAATGCGTGCAGCGCAGTCTCATGGCCATACCCCTTCAACAGGGCAAACAGGTAACGGCCGCCCCCAAGGTCAACGACGACGGCCTCTCCCTTCAGTGAACTTGACGAACTTCCCCTGAAGTCACCAAGCCCGACATTTTCCGACAGAAGCGAGACTTCGATCTCTGAGACAGCGCTCCCCTCTTTCAACCCCTCAGGTGTTTCCACACTGACCGTCAGCTTTTGGTGCCATGACCAATCCTGGCCGCAGCCGGAAAGAAAAATTGTAATCAGAAAAATCGAGATGATGCGGGCCGTAAAACGCAGTGACTTCAAGTCGGATCACCTTTGGACTGCTGCTGAAACCGATTGTCTTCGTCAGACACGAAATGCCAATTTTGCACGATTCAATGTTCAACCAAACGTATTTTTGACTAGGGAATGCAAGCGGCCCGTGTTTGACCAACCAAATAAAACGGGGAAGCGCTGCTGAATGCAGGCTTCCCCTAGATGCTGAACCGAAATGCATAGCCTCCGCCCGATCAGGCAAACAGCATGAGCATGTTTTGCGGCTGCTGGTTGGCGATGTTGAGGGCTGTGGTCTGGAGCTGCACCTGCACTTTTTGTGCAGCCATGTTCACCGCCTGCTCTTCCATATTGGCATCCACCAGGCGCGCGACGCTGCGGTCGGTCACATCCTGCATGCGCTGCATGAAATCGGTATTCATGGTGATGCGGCTTTGCGTGGCGCCCAGTTTTGCACCGGCATCCGTCATGGAACTCAGCATACCGTCCATGGCCGAAATCATGCCGTCCAGCTCATCATTGGTCGTGTTGGCGGAAACCGAAATTTCCTGACCTGACGATGGCGTGGTGGAGCCTGCATCAAGCAGCTTGTAATCATAGGCGTTGCCCGCTGGCGTCGTGCCGGTATAGGACTTGGTCAGAAGGCCGTCGGCTGCGTCACCCTTGGCGACGAGATTGGTGGTATTGGTATCGAAATCCAGCGTTTCGACGTTGATCGAGCTGTCTTCATTGGCCGAGACGCCTGCAACCAGCGAGGTTGTACCCGGCTTTTCGGCTGCGCCCGTTGAAAGCCAGTTCTGGCCGGAAAAGCTCGTCGATTCAGAAACCGATGAAAGCTGTTCTTTCAGCTGCGAAATTTCCGCATTCACCGCATCGCGCTGCGTTCCGCTGACGGATTTCGCCAGGATCAGCTTGTTGCGAATATCAGAAACCAGATTGGTCGCCTGCTCCATGCCAAGTGCTGCCGTATCGGCTGTGGCCTGCGCAAGGCCCGAAGCATCCATTGCCGCGCTCATGGAGGTGCTGTTCGACGACATCGATTTGGCAATCGACCAATAGGCGGCATTATCCTGGGCGGCGTTGACCTCTTTACCGGAGGCAACCACCTTGTTTGTTCTTTCCAGCGCCGAGGTCGAGCCCGTGAGAAGGGCGACAGCTGATGCAGCAGTGGCATTAATCGAGATACCGGACATAGTGGGTATTCTCCGTTTGATTTCCATTGCATGCCGGCTCTCCGGCCAAGACAGATCGGCATCATGCCGCTGCCGGCGGTTGATAGACGCCAAGCAGACTGCTCCACATGCCACAATGACAGCAATGTCTTTCGCGGCGTTTGAAAAGATTGCTAAAAGTTTAACAATGCTGCATTTTTCGTGAAAAGCGTTTCGAGGAGAAAATGGTATGGCGCGTGCGGTGATATTCGGAGCCGGAGCAATCGGTTGTTTCAACGGGCTCTCATGGCTGTCGGAAAATCTCGACATTGCCTTTCTCGGTCGACCGAACACAGGCACGGAACTGAAAGAGCATGGCGGCACGATCACTGGCCCTTTTGGCAATCGGCACATTTCCGCAGAAAAAATCACCTATGGCACGACGCCGGATATCCTGCGCGAAAGCGAGATCATTTTTCTTGCGGTGAAGGCAACCGGCAACGAAACCGCAGCCGATGAAATCAGGGCCAATGCCAAACCGGGCAGCCTGATCGTTGCCCTGCAGAATGGCGTTGGAAATGCCGAGAGGCTCCGCGCCTGGCTGCCGGGTTTCGACGTTGTGGAGGGCATGACGCCGTTCAATGTGATCAAGACTGGTCCGGCCCAATGGAAGAAGACAATGAATGGCAAGGTGATCCTTGCCGATCATCCAAAACTCAAGCACTTTCTGGAACCGTTGAGCAGAACCGAATTCGACGTCCGGTTTCACGGCAACATGCGCGCAGTCTTGTGGAGCAAGCTGTTGCTCAATCTGAACAATGCGCTCAATGCGCTTTCAGGCGAAACCATTCACGCCGAATTTTCCAACCGGCAATGGCGCAAAATTCTGGTGGCCGCACAGCGCGAGGCCTTTGCGGTGATGGATGCGGAAGGGATAGAACCTGTACAGTTCACGCCTCTTCCACCGCGTTCTCTTCCCGCCTTCCTCAGCACACCAAATGTCATTTTCAACACGCTCGGCCTGCGCATGCTGGGCGTGACGCGCGACGCACGCTCCTCCATGTCGAGCGATTTTGCCGCCAATCGCAAAACCGAGATCGACTATTTGAACGGCGCTGTCGTTGATGTAGCGTCCCGCCACAACATCGCCTGCCCGGTCAACACCGCCATCGTGCGCATGGTCAAGGAAGCCGAAGCAGGCGGACGGAGAACGTGGTCCGCAAAGGAAATGTCTGCGGTAATCAGAAGCGGAAAATTCTAATCGGCTGTCGGAAGCCGTCGCATGGTGAATTCGATATCGCCGGTGTCGGTCTGCCGCCAGCTTTCCACGGTTGTCCAATAGGCGGCTTTGGGAAAGGCATCGAACCATTCACGCGCTTTCACGCGCGCTGCCTCGCGCGGCAAACAGAAGGTTTCACGCACGAACTGCCCATCGCGCCGCCCGGCATTTTGCTGCCGATGCCTGGCGATCTGCTGCTTCAATCCATCCAGATTGGGTGGCCTTGGAATACGCGCCATCACTTTTGCCCGACGTTCGATGCCTGAAAAACATGGGACCTGGCAGGAAAAGAGTCAATAAGTCGCAACATTTGCGCGCACCCTGAAATCACGTGGTTTTCTTTACCCGTCACATGTTCTAGAGCAGGAGTATGAACGCGATGAGGGCGCATCGCCAAAAATATGCGAATTGAACGGGGCAATACATGGAACGGCCGGACCTGCCGAAGGGGCTTCCATCCGATATCGAAGACAAGAAAGCTGCAGCGAAAGCCTGGTTTGAAAGCCTGCGCGACCATATCTGCGCGGAATTTGAAAAGCTCGAAGATGAGTTGACAGGCCCGCTGTCCGATTTTCCCGCCGGGCGTTTCACCGCCAAAGACTGGCAGCGAGACGAGGGAAAAGGCGGCGGCGGACGCATGTCGATGATGGAGGGCCGCGTTTTTGAAAAAGTCGGCGTGCACACCTCGACCGTCTATGGCGAGTTTTCAGACGATTTCCGCGCCCAGATGCCAGGCGCCAAGGAAGACCCGCGTTTCTGGGCCTCGGGCATTTCGCTGATTGCCCATCCGGTCAACCCCAATGTGCCTGCGGTGCATATGAACACCCGCATGGTGGTGACGACCTCCCGCTGGTTTGGCGGCGGCGCTGACCTGACGCCGGTTCTTAATCGCCGCCGCACGCAGGATGATCCCGACAGCCGCCTCTTTCACCGCGCCATGCAGATTGCCTGCAACCGCCACGCTCACGTTGCCGATTATGAGCGGCTGAAAGAATGGTGCGACCAGTATTTTTTCCTGCCCCACCGCAATGAAGCACGCGGCATCGGCGGCATTTTCTATGACTGGCTGCATTCTGAAGGTGAAGCGGGCGGCTGGAATGCCGATTTTGCCTTCACACAGGATGTCGGGCGCACCTTCGCACTCGTTTATCCGAAGATCGTGCGCACCAACTTCAACAATCCCTGGAGCGAGGAGGATCGCAACGAACAGCTGATCCGCCGCGGACGCTATGTCGAGTTCAACCTGCTTTACGACCGCGGAACGATCTTCGGCCTGAAAACAGGCGGGAATGTCGAATCCATTCTGTCGTCCATGCCGCCGGTCGTGCGTTGGCCCTGAGCGGGCCTGATCCAAATGGGGCAATTTTGTGATCTTGGGATTTTGGGATTCCCAAGTGCACAATTCGTGTTATCCTCTTTTTACATCATTGGAGGAGGATAGAAGCATGACTGAGTTTCGTAATCCTGCATACAAGCAAGATGCCCCCGGTTCGGCGGCGTCAGATGTCAATCGCATTCCGTCCAAGCGTTTCAAGAATACCGAATGGACAAAGGTGATCCAGCTCGAAGATAAGCCTTCGGATACGGTAAACCACGGGCCGGCATCCAGCGACGCCTACAATTCATGGGCAATGCCGGAACACCTGCGCGAAACGCACTAGCAGGCGGGATTAAACATGCACGCCTCCGTTCAATCGCCGAGATGCGCGACAAGAACGGCGGCGTCCTCCCCATGGAAATTGCACTGCGTGACAAAACGCATGCCGGCGAAAGGAGGAAACGATGAAAACCTTTGAATGTGGTAGCCTGGTCCCCGGGTGTGACTGGCACACCCGCGCAGACGATAGTGCCGAAGTGGTTCGCCGCGCGGTGGAACACCTGCGTCACACCCACGGCGAGACATATATCCGCGAAAATATGGTCGAAGAGATCAAAGCCCGGATCAGAGACACGTCCAAAGCGGCTTAAATTGACAGTTGGCAGATTGCGCCTGTTATCTGCCTCCGCGTTATCAGTATATTTAAGCTTTGCACCTAGGCTCCCCTCGTTGAAAAGGGGAGCGTTAAGTGGCGCTGATCAGCATACCGACAATTTTCATTTGTGCGTTTATTTCGATGGTCACGGCCAGCGTTGCAATGGGCGTTGTCGCATTAAACGACCGTCGGGAGAGCGCTGCTGGCTATTGGTTTTTGTGCTTTCTGCTCGGTGCCATCGCTCCGCTCGTCGTGTCCGTGCGCTCGATCTTTCCGGAGCATATCGTCCTTTTAGCCGCCACGCACTCCGTTATATCATTCTCGGCCTACATGCTTTTTTGGGCCGGCTTTCGTGCGTTCAGCAATCAAGCGGTGCCGAAATGGCCTATTTGGCTGACACCGACAGTTTGGCTGGCAATCTATTTGCTCTGGCCGCAGCTACGCCATGATACATATCTGCAAATCGCGCTGCATGGCGGGATCACGGGTGCGATAACATTGTTGTCGGCCTATACACTTTATGGCAATCCGCTCAACCGCCGCCTCCCCATGGCGTTTCCGCTATTGGTATTTCTTGTTGCCCACGTCGTTGTCATTTTCGCTCAGGTCGTTTTTGCCCTCACCAACCCCTCACCTAGCGTGGTTACGCATATCAACAACGCGTTGTGGAAGCTCTTCATGCTGGAGTCGTTCATCCACACCGTCTTCGTTGCGATCTCCTGCGTCATTCTCATCAAGGATCGTTCAGAAGAACAGCATCGCATTGCATCCGAAACCGACGCGCTGACAGGCATATCCAATCGCCGGGCCTTCGTAAAAGACACCGAACGCCTGCTGGAAGACGCCAATGACAGTGCTGCACTTGCCATCATCGATGTCGATCACTTCAAACTGATCAATGACCAATATGGTCACCAGGCCGGCGACCACGCGCTGATAAAATTTGCGCACTTGGTAAGTGAAAAGCTGCCGCCATCTGCCTTGTTCGGACGATTGGGCGGTGAAGAATTCGGCATCTATCTGCCGCAGTCTGCCGATCAGGCAGAACAGACACTCGAACTATTGCGCCAGCACGTTGCTGCCAGAAGCATTCAGTTTCATAACGTGGAAATCAAGCTGACAGTCAGCATCGGCATGGCCACAGTTGAAAAGGCAGGCAATGGTTTCGACCTGCTGGTTGCCGCAGCCGACTGCGCGCTCTATATCGCCAAGGAAAGTGGACGTGACAAGCTGGTGGTCTTCTCACCCGCCCAGCGCCTTCACAAGATTGTCGAAAAAGATGGCGAGAAACGCATCGGCCTTGCTGATGATCGTGTAAGCCGCAAGATCTCGCGCGGCACACCGCTTTCAGCAGCAGACTGAGGTTCGGTTATGGCCGGACGTTAATCCGGCTTAGCCAACAGCGCTTTGGCGCGCTCAAGCAGCATATCCCGATCGCCGGAGAAATTACGCTCGACCCAGGCATCTTCGACCTTGCCCAGTATCTCTCCGATCTGCGGACCCGGTGTAACGCCAAGCGCAATCATATCGGCACCGCTGATGGGAAATTGCGGTCGAGACCAGTTTTCAGCCCGCCGCACAAGTTCACTCAGCCGCGCAACCTTTGCCGTCATATCGATATCGCCACCACTCTTGGCGCGCGCAATAGCAAGCTTGATGCGAAGCCGGGTCAGAATGCCGTCGGGACCATACCGGTAAAGCATCCGGTCAAGCGCTGTCCCGGCAAGATCATCGGCAATCTCCGGCGCTGCGGCCCAGCGCTCGAAGAAGCCCGCCTCGGCCTTCGACATGCGCAACCGTTCGGCCATGGCGCTCAACCGCGCGCTGTCCGGCGGCACCATGCCGGCCAGCCGAAACAGCGGATCAGGCTTCCAGCCAAAGGCTCTGCCCGCGTCCACCAGCGCAGGCACCTCGTCGATCCCCCATTTTTCGCTTTCCGGCAGAACCAGCGTCAAAACACCGGTCGTGCGCATCCACAAGAGCGCCCGACCAGGATCCTCAGCGGCCAGAAGTTTTTTGAGCTCCTGCCACACGCGCTCCGCCGAGAGTTTGGAAATACCCTCTTTCGTGCGTGCAATCGCCTTCAGGGCGCTGGCATCGGGCCTGCCGGACCCGTAATGAGCGAAGAAGCGAAAGAAGCGGAGAATCCGCAGATAATCTTCGCGAATACGATCTTCAGCCTCACCGATGAAGCGCACTGTGCGGGTTTCGACATCGGCAATGCCATCGACAAGGTCGATCACCTGGCCTTCCGCGTCCGCATAGAGGGCGTTCATCGTCAGATCGCGACGCTCGGCATCTTGCCTCCAGTCCGTACCGAAAGCCACCTCGGCATGGCGCCCAAAGGTCTCCACGTCACGCCGCAGGGTCGTCACCTCAAAGCCACGGCCTTCCACCACCAGCGTCACGGTGCCATGTTCTATTCCGGTTGGCACAGCCTTTAGACCGGCATCTTCAGCCCGCGCCACCACATCCTGGGGAAGCAGTGTCGTTGCAATATCAACGTCAGAGATCGGCAGGCCCATCAGCGCGTTTCGCACCGCACCGCCCGCCACGCGCGCCTCGCCACCATCACCGTTGAGGAGGTCCATCACCCGCTTCAGCCGCGGTTCGTTGAACCAGTCTTCCTGAGCGACACTCACCATCCGTATAGCCTTTCGTAGAGTGTGCGCAGAATTCCGGCCGTCACACCCCAAATGTAATGCTCACCATAAGTCATGGAATAATAATAGCGCTCGCGTCCTTCCCAGACGCGGCTCTCGAGACGATGGTTACCCTCATTCATCAAGAAAGCCAGCGGGACCTCGAACACGTAATCCACCTCGTCCGGGTTCGGCTCAATCACAAAGCCGGGGCGCACGGAGGCAATGACCGGGGCGATCTTGAAACCTGTCATTGTGGAATAGTCTGGCAGCCGCGCAATCACATCGACATATTCAGGCGCCAGTCCGATTTCTTCTTCCGCCTCGCGAAGGGCCGCTGACTCAACCGACACATCGCCCGCATCAACTGCGCCACCAGGGAAAGCCACCTGCCCTGAATGTTTACGCAGATTGGACGTGCGCCGGGTAAAAATAACGCGCGGATCACCGTCATCATCAATCACCGGTATCAACACTGCTGCGTCGCGCAGATGAACTTGCGTCAACGTCTCGGCAAGTCCCGGATTGAGCAAAACATCGGCATGATCTTCCCAATCGAGATGGTCCGGCTCGCCCACCTGCTTAAGCGCCCGCCGCTTGAACTCCTCGATACTGAACCGTTCACGCGTCATTCGCTCAGCGATTCCAGCTCGGCCATTGGCATGATCGGGAATGTTGCACCGCCGGAGCGCACGCAGAACATCTCAACGCCATCAATGACAACAGTCTCGCCCAATTCCACCAGATCGTACATGACAGCCCGTGAAACAAGCGCCTCCAGCCGCCCGCGAACGTGAAGGTATGGCTTTAACTCGTTGTTGTCGCCATGAATGACAAAACGCAGTTCATGTTCCGGACCCGCCTCAACAAGATCGCCCACATTGGTGCGGAAGGTCAAAAGCGGCTGACCGTCACGCTCGGTCCGGCGCATCTCGACTGCCAGGAATGGTGCATCCTCGACCTTTATTCCCACCTTTTCCACAGGGGTCACCAGATAGGTCTTGCCATCCTCGTCCTTGCGCAAGACGGTGGAGAACAGCCGAACCAGCGCCTCGCGGCCAATCGGTGTTCCGAGGTAAAACCACGTTCCGTCCGCCCGGATTTCCATATCGAGATCACCGCAAAACGGCGGTTCCCACTTATCCACAGGCGGCAAGCCACGTCCTGATTTTGCCGCCCGCGATATCATCGCCGCCAGTCCTGCCGCATCCGAAGCCTGATCGAGTTTACCGTCTGCCATTCTTTTGTCTTTCTTCCAGTCATTCATGAAATAGTGATTTGAAAAGCGCTTGTCAGCCCGTCACAGGCGAATAAGCTGACATTACGCAAGCGGGGACCGTTTCTCCGCGATTCGGCAAAATCCGGTTTCAAGGAGGCCAACATGAGCGCACCAGCCAGTTTCGAGGATGCCATGGACGAAGCAGCAATCGTTGCTGAAGCGGAAAAAGCGCTTGTGGATATCGCCACCATCAAGGCTGAGATCGGCAAGGTGATCTACGGCCAGGAAGCGGTGGTGGAACAGGCACTTCTGGCCATCCTTTCCAGCGGCCACGCACTGCTGGTGGGCGTGCCGGGGCTGGCCAAGACCAAGCTGGTGACAACGCTTGGAACCGTTCTCGGGCTTGATTCCCGCCGCGTCCAGTTTACCCCCGATCTGATGCCGCCCGATATTCTGGGCTCTGAAGTCATGGATCAGGATGCTGAAGGCCGTCGGTCTTTCCGCTTTATCCGCGGACCGATTTTCACGCAGCTTCTGATGGCCGACGAAATCAACCGCGCCTCACCGCGCACCCAGTCGGCACTCTTGCAGGCCATGCAGGAATATCACGTGACCGTTGCCGGCCAGCGCAACGACCTGCCCCAACCCTTCCACGTTCTGGCCACACAGAACCCGCTGGAACAGGAAGGCACCTATCCGCTCCCCGAAGCCCAGCTCGACCGCTTCCTTTTGCAAATCGATGTTCCCTATCCGGAACTCGAAGCCGAGCGGCAGATCCTTCTCGAAACCACTGGCGTTTCGGAACGCACCGCTGAGCCTGTCATCACCACCGAAAGGCTCATGGAAATTCAAAGGCTCATCCGCCAGATGCCGGTGAGCGAGAAGGTGGTGGACGCCATTCTTGATCTCGTGCGGTCAGCCCGTCCCGGTCACGGCAATGAGATGACCGACAAGAATGTGGCCTGGGGTCCCGGCCCCCGCGCCGGTCAGGCCTTGATGCTGGTGACCCGCGCTCGCGCGCTTTACGAAGGCAGGCTCGCCCCTTCCGTGGACGATGTAATGGCAAGTGCCGAAGCCGTGCTGCAACACCGCATGGCGCTCACCTTCGCAGCCCGTGCCGAGGGTATGAGTGTCAAACAGGTCATTGCCGGCCTCACAGAACAATAGGACGTTATTGGATGGCGGCAATCGGACAAAGCGTTGAACCGGTTGCGGGCAGCGAAGCGCTGGCCCGGGCGCAGGCGCGCGCCGCCCTCATCCCCGACTGCCTTGTCGAAGCACAACGCGTCGCCAATACGGTGATCAGCGGCTGGCACGGCCGCCGCAAACGCGGGATTGGTGAAAATTTCTGGCAGTTCCGCCCCTATGCGCAGGGTGAAAATCTCGCCCGCATCGACTGGCGGCGCTCTGCCCGTGATGATCACACCTATGTGCGCGATCAGGAATGGGAAGCCGCCCACACGATCTGGCTCTGGGCCGACATGTCGCCGTCCATGATGTACAAGTCCTCGCTCGGGCAGGTCTCGAAAGAGAGCCGGGCCTTGGTGCTCATGCTGGCGTTGGCCGAGATCCTGGCAAGGTCCGGCGAGCGCATCGGCTGCCCGGGTGTTATGGAGCCGGTGGCGGCACGCAACGCCTCCGAACGGCTGGCTGTCGCACTTCTGCATTCCGATCAAACCGGCGGTTTGCCCGACACATCCATGATCCGCTCGCGCAGCGATATCGTTCTGATCGGTGATTTTCTCGATCCCGCCGAAACGATCATGAACCGCATTAGGCCGCTGGCAAGACGCGGTTTTCGCGGCCATGTGATCGAAGTGGCAGACCCCGCGGAGGAAGATTTTCCCTATTCCGGCAGAACCGAGTTCTCCGACCCCGAAACCGGCGTAAGAATCACCGCGGGACGCGCCGAAACATTGCGGGACGATTATCGCACCGCCTATTTTGCACGCCGTGAGAGCCTGGGCGAAGGCCTGCGCCAGCTTGGCTGGACCTTCACGCCACATTCCACCGGAAGACTGGCCTCCGAAGCGCTGGTCAAGATTCACATGTATCTTTCCGGCCGTCCCGGCGAAGCGTCAGGTGGGGCGTGATGGGGGCTTTTGCATTCACGGCCCCCTGGCTTCTGGTCGCCCTCATTGCCATTCCGGCGATCTGGCTTTTGCTTCGGTTGACGCCACCGCGACCGCGCCGCGAGGTTTTCCCGCCGCTTGCCATTCTCTCAGGCGTGTTGAAGCCTGAGGAAACGCCCGCCACCAGCCCATGGTGGTTGACCTTGCTGCGCATGCTCTTGGCCACGCTGGCCATTCTGGCCATGGCCGGCCCGGTGCTCAATCCAAACGAAAGCACGCTGTCGTCCACCGGCCCGCTTGTTTTGCTCGTCGACAATGACTGGGCCTCAGCACCGGAATGGGAACAGAGGATCGAAACCGCAAAGGCTCTGGTCGCCGAGGCTGAGGACAAGGACATCCCCGTGTCCGTAGCCTTCACCGCCAACGCACAAAACGATGCGACCGCAGGCGATGCCCGCGCAGCAATCGAAAAGCTCGACGCAGCAAGACCGCAGCCGCTACCGGCAAAACGCGAAACCGCCATCAAGGCCATCAGTGAGGCGCTTGGCGGCACTGAGCCGGGCACCTTTGCATTCGTCAGTTCCGGTGTCGCGGCACAGGATGAGGGTGTTGGTGAAGCCATTGCAGCGCTGAAGCCGCAGGATACGCTCCTGATCGAAGGCGATGCAGCAAGCACGGTTGCTCTGACATCGGTCCGCAACACGGCAAACAGTATCGAAATCAACGCTGCCCGGCTTTCTTCTGCCGAGGCGCAGACATTTCAGGCCGATGCGCTGGACACAAAAGGTCGTGTGATTGCCTCCGGCACACTCAGCTTTGGCGCCGGATCGACGGAGACGACCGGCAGCATTGAAGCCCCCTTCGAGTTGCGCAACGACTTTGCCCGCGTTGTCCTGCGCGCCGAACCGAGTGCGGCAACCACATACCTTCTGGACGACGCCTTCAAGCGCAGACGTGTCGGCCTCCTGAGCGGCGAGGCACGCGATCTCGCCCAGCCGCTTCTGTCGCCACTTTATTACATCCGCGTGGCCCTTTCGCCCTATGCCGATATCAGCGAGCCGGACGGCAGTGATTTCCTCAAGGTCATCCCGCGCCTGATTGAAGAAAAGCCCTCCGTGATCGTGATGGCCGACATCGGTCGCCTGCCGGACGAAGCCTATCCGCCACTGGAGAACTGGATTGAAAATGGCGGCACGCTCATACGCTTTGCCGGTCCGCGCCTGGCCTCCGCACCGACGGATGACCCGCTCGTTCCCATTCGCCTGCGCCAGGGCGAGCGCACACTCTCAGGTGCCATGTCTTGGAGCGAGCCGCAGCCGCTCGCCCCGTTCACCCGCACAAGCCCTTTCTTCGGTTTGCCAACGCCCAAGGACGTATTGATCAACCGTCAGGTTCTTGCTGAACCCTCACCCGATCTTGAGCAGAACACATGGGCAAGCCTTGCTGACGGAACACCGTTTGTGACCGGCAAGAAGGTGGGTTCGGGCAATATCATTCTCTTCCACACAAGTGCGGAAGCCACATGGTCGAACCTGACACTTTCGGGCAGTTTCGTTGAAATGCTGCGCCGGCTGGTGCAGCTCTCATCCTCCACCGGCGGCGCAACTCAGCAGCAGGGCGCCCTGCCCCCTTATCGCCTTCTCGATGCAAACGGTCAGCTCACAACACAGACAGGCGCAGCCAAGGCGCTGCCGGGCGGCGATATCACGCAAACCAGCGTCAGCATCGACAACCCGCCCGGCCTTTATGGGTCCGAAGACGGCTTCCGCGCGCTCAACCTCTTCAGCGCGGGGGCAGAACTGAAGCCGCTCGATCTCACAGGGCTTCCCGCCCTCAGGCAGATGGGCTTTACCGGCTCCGATCAGGTTTCGCTGCGCAGCTATCTGCTGATCGCCGCATTCCTGCTCTTGATTGCAGACAGTATCGCAGTCCTGGTGACCAATGATGCGATCCCGCGTCCCCGCCGGTCGATCTCCACGAGCGCGGCAGTTGTTTTGGCCATCATGTTCGGCATGAGCGCTTTCCATGATGCCCGCGCCGATGATCGCATGCCGGGCGACGAAAAGATCATGGCCGCGGTCGATGAGACCCATTTCGCCTATGTGCTGACCGGCGAAAACACAGTGGACGATGTTTCGCATGCGGGTTTGCAGGGGCTGTCCGAATTCATCAGCTATCGCACCGCACTCGAACCGGGTGAACCGATCGGCGTGAACCCCGAGACGGACGATCTCGTGTTTTACCCGTTCATCTACTGGCCCGTAACCTCCACCGCGCCCGTGCCCTCGCCGGAGGCCATCAGCCGCATCGGTGCCTATATGCGCTCGGGCGGCACGGTGATCTTTGACACCCGCGACCAATATGCCGTTCTTGACGGCACCACGGGCGCAAATGGCAGACGGCTTCAGGACATTCTCTCCAATCTGGATATCCCGCCGCTTGAGCCCGTGCCTGCCGACCATGTGCTGACAAAATCCTTTTACCTTTTGCAGGACTTTCCGGGCCGCTATACGGGTAGCCCGCTATGGGTTGAAGCTGCCGGCGACGCCTCCCCTAGCGGCGCACGCCAGGCCGATGGCGTGTCCTCGATCCTCATAACGGGCAACGATTTTGCCGGTGCCTGGGCGGTGGATGATCAGGGCTATCCGCTGCTGCCGATGTCTGCCTCGGACGGAAACCAACGCGAAATGGCCTACCGCACCGGCGTGAACATCATCATGTATATGCTAACCGGCAATTATAAGAGCGATCAGGTGCATGTGCCTGCCCTTCTCGAAAGGCTCGGCCAATGAGTTCGATCAGCTTTGCGCCGCTTTTGCCATGGCCTGTAATTGCAGCCGGTGCTTTCGTTGCCGCCGTTCTGATTGCAATCGGCTTGCGGGCACGTCTGCGCGGCGCATGGCTGCGCGCCACCGCATTGGTGCTTCTGCTGCTGGCCATCTGCAACCCCTCTTTTGTTTCCGAAATCCGCGATCCGCTCTCATCCATTGTCGCCATCGTGGTGGACAAGAGCCAGAGCCAGCAACTGCCTGAGCGGCAGGCGCAGACGGATATGGCCGTAACAGCCTTGCAGGAGCGCCTTTCAAAACTCTCCGGCATTGAGCCGCGCGTGATCGAGGTGCGCAACAAGAGCGATAACAATTCGCCCTCTACACAGCTTTTCACCGCCCTCACATCCGCACTTTCCGACCTGCCGCCCACCCGCATTGGCGGTGCTGTTCTGGTGACGGACGGTCAGGTGCACGATATTCCAGACAATATCGACCAGCTGGGCTTCAACGCACCGGTTCACGCGCTGATTACCGGGCGTGAAGACGAGTTCGACCGTCGCGTCGAGGTGGTCAAAGCGCCGCGCTTCGGCCTCGTGAAAGAACCCCAGGAACTGACCTTCCGCGTGGTTGATGATGGCAAGAGCCCCGGCGGTGAAGCGCTGGTGACCGTGCGGCTGAACGGCGAGGAATTCGGCAAGGTGCGCGCTGTCCCCGGACGCGAGCAGACCATGCAGTTCACCCTCGACAAGGGCGGCGAAAACGTTCTCGAACTGCAGGTCGCCGCACTGCCGGGCGAAGTGACCGCCACCAACAACACCGCCGTTCACGTCATTGACGGCATACGCCAGAACCTGCGCGTTCTGCTCGTATCGGGCGCACCGCATATGGGTGAGCGCGCCTGGCGCAATCTTTTAAAATCCGACACCTCCGTCGACCTCGTGCATTTCACCATTCTGCGCCCGCCGGAAAAACAGGATGGCACGCCGATCAACGAACTGTCGCTGATTGCCTTTCCGACGCGCGAACTGTTTGTCGACAAGATCAACGATTTCGACCTGATCATTTTCGACCGCTATCAGCACCGCGGTGTTCTGCCGATCCTCTATTATGACTATATCGGCGAATATGTGCGCAATGGCGGCGCGCTTTTAGTCGCCGCAGGCCCCGAATATGCCAGCACCCACACGATCGCCGACACGCCGCTTGCCGACATTCTGCCCGCGCTGCCAACCGGCAACGTGGACAATGAACCCTATTATCCCCGCCTCTCCGATATTGGCCGCAAGCATCCCGTCACACGGGGACTGCGCGGGGCCGACAGCGAACCACCCGCCTGGGACCGTTGGTTCCGCACCGTCGATGTGAACCGGCCATCAGGCGAAACGGTGATGGTGGGTGCCAACGAAGACCCGCTTCTGGTGCTGAACCACGAGGGCGAAGGCCGCGTGGCCATGCTGTTATCCGATCAGGGCTGGCTCTGGGAACGCGGCTACAATGAAGGCGGCCCGCATGTGGCGCTTTACCGGCGCATCGCCCATTGGTTGATGAAAGAACCGGAGCTTGAAGAAGAGGCGCTGACCGCCACATCACAAGGGCTGACGGTCGAAATCACCCGCCAGACGCTCGCCGACTCTGCCGAGCCCGCAACAGTGAAACTGCCCTCGGGCGAGAGTGTGCAGGTGCCGCTGACCCGTGAAGAGCCCGGCCTCTACCGGGGCCGCTTCACGGCCGAAGAAACCGGCCTCCTGCACATTCAAAACGGCGACCTGACCACACTGCTTCACCTGGGCGCTGTGGATGCACCGGAATTCAAGGCCGAAGTCTCGACGACCGAAACACTCCAAAACATCGCCAGTGCCTCCCACGGCATCGTCCAGAGGCTGGCCGACGGTGACGGTATCAAACTGCCGCAAATCCTTCCCGTCCGCGGCCAGGTCCGCATCGACAGCGGCAACCGCATGGTCTTCCGCCTCACCGACGAAACGGTCCTGAAGGGCATCAATACGCTGCCGCTGTTTACGGGGCTTTTGGGATTGGCGGCGCTTTTGATGGCGGTCAGCGCGATGTGGTGGCGTGAGGGGCGATAAGGCACTGGACCGCCTAATCCGCAGAGGGATGCAGGCCATAGTCAACGCCGGCCTCGAAGGCTCGTGTTAAGGTTGCCACCGTGGCGCGTAGCTGAGGCTCAACAGGCGCGTTCATCTCAATGGCCTGCGCAAGCAGTTGGGGATGAACGAAGACCGTGACAGCGTCGCGCACCACGGCTGCCGCTATGGAAACGTCATTCACGTGCCACTCTCCCCGCTCAACACCCTGGGCGATCAGCTTCTCGATCAGCCGGGTCATGCGCTGCGCATAAGCGACGATCATGTCCTGGCGCTCGACCAGAATGCGCCGAAAAAGTTCATGGATCTCCCTGTCGCCTGAGAACCGCGCACGCTTGCGATGATGAATGTCGAGCACCATTTGCAGCAGACGTTCGGCCGCGGTGCCATCCGCCTCCAACCACCTACGGGCAAGTTCCTCTTCTTCATCCATGGCTTCCTGAACGATGGCGTCCATAACCGCGGCCTTGGAAGGAAAGAACCGATAGAGCGCAGCATGGCTGACCCCGAGCGCTCTGCCGATATCCACCATATTCGTCTTGCCTTCGCCCAGCCTGCGGACAAGGGCAGTCGCGGCTTCAAGGATCGTCGCAGGCGAGATGAGATTTTGCTTTTCCGGCATGGGCGGAAAATACGCACGCCGCCACCCCTTGTCAACAAGTTACAATATACGTATTTTGTAACTTGTTACTGAGATCAGACTAAAAGGTAGCAAAATGACCAAGGCCTTCGTAACAGGTGGCACCGGCTTTCTCGGTGGCCGACTGATCAAGATGCTCGTGAACAGAGGCTGGCAGGTGCGCGCCTTGCACCGATCACCTGGTGATGCGGCGAAACTGCAAGCATTGGGTGCCGTGCCGGTACTGGGCGACCTCGACAGCGTGGATGCGCTGTCACGCGGGATCGGTGATGCTGAAGTGGTGTTCCACGCAGCCGCCATGTTCAAGCTGTGGGGGACGGCAGAAGCCTTCGAGCGGGCGAATGTCGACGGAACACGCAATGTTCTGAAGGCCGCAAAGGCACAAGGGGTCAAACGCTTCATTCAGATCGGCGCGGGTGCCGTTGTCATGGGGCCGGGAAAATCCATGCGCGACGTTACCGAAGACGCACCGCTCTCTTTCCCCCATTGGGCGCCTTACATTGCCAGCAAGGGGCGCGCGCAGCAGCTTCTGATCGAAGCCGACGACCCTGCGGGCATGCGCACGGCGATCATTCTTCCCCCCATGATCTGGGGTGCCGGCATGCCCATGATCCGCGAGACAATCCACAATGTGAATGCCGGGAGGTTCAGGTGGCCGGGCGGCGGCAAAAGTCTGATGTCCACCGCGCATGTCGAGAACGTGTGCCATGCCGCAGTGCTTGCGGCTGAAAACTCTACCACCGGTGGCCGCGCCTATTTCGTCACCGACGGTCAGGACCGAAGCCTGCGGGAGGTGATGGGCACCTTGCTTGCCACACAAGGCGTTGATCCGGGCGACAGATCTGCCCCCCTCGGTGTCGCGTGGTTCATGGCGACCATCATGGAAGCGGCGTGGCGCACCTTCCGCCTCAGGGGGGAGCCGCCGCTGACGCGCCAGATGCTGCGACTGGTCGGCTACGACTTCACCATGTCCGACCGCCGCGCCCAAAACGAACTGGGATACACTCCAGTGGTCACTTGGGAGCAAGGCATCGAGGAAATGCGCGCGGCAGCTCTCCGATCATGAACGCCAGGATGCGCGCCACGGCCGCATACATGTTCTTTCGCAGATCGGAGCGACCCGACATTGACAACAAACTAATTTCCATTATTCTGGATATATGGATAATACAAAAACTATCGCGGCACTGGCCGCTCTTGCGCAGGCGACAAGGCTCGAGACCTTTCGGCTGTTGGTATCTAACGAACCCGATGGGATAGCCGCCGGAGAGCTCGCGCGTTTGATCGGCGTGCCGTCGAACACGATGTCGGCGCATCTTTCCACCCTGTCGCAAGCAGGCTTGGTTAAAGGCGAGCGCCATAGCAGATCGATTATCTATCGCGCTGACCTTGATGTGCTGCGAGACGTCACTCTGTACCTTCTCAAGGACTGCTGTGGCGGCAACGCAAGTCTCTGCGCCCCGCTCATTGATGAGCTCAGCCCCTGTTGTCCACCAAACACACGACCGCAGGTAGATGCCTAACCAGAGAGAACACCGTCATGTCCGACAAAGTTTATAATGTTCTGTTTCTTTGCACGGGCAATTCTGCCCGTTCCATTCTGGCCGAATCCATACTGCAAAAGGAAGGCGGAGGGCATTTCAATGCCTATTCTGCAGGAAGTCACCCCAAGGGTGAAGTCCATCCGCTTTCGCTGAAGACGCTTTCCGCGCTCGGTTATCCGCATGAGGGTTTCCGATCAAAGAGCTGGGACGAATTCGCCGAACCCGGCGCTCCGGAGTTCGACTTCGTTTTCACGGTCTGCGACAATGCCGCCGGTGAGACTTGCCCTTTATGGATCGGCCATCCGATGACTGCCCATTGGGGTGTCGAGGACCCCGCGGCTGTGGAAGGTACAGCTTTCGAACAGGAACGAGCCTTTGCAGAAGCTGCACGCTATTTGAAGAACCGCATCGTCGCATTCACCAACCTGCCTCTCGCATCAATCGACAAGATGGCGCTTGAGACGAAGCTTAAACAGATTGGCACCATGGAAGGTTCAACCAATCCCGACGGAAAGGTCGCCTGAGCATGTCCACATTTGAACGCTATCTCACAGTCTGGGTAGCTCTATGCATTGTTGCCGGTATCGCGCTCGGTCACGCATTCCCCGGCCTTTTCCATGCAGTCGGCTCTATGGAAGTCGAGCAGGTCAATCTGCCCGTCGCCGTTCTGATTTGGCTGATGGTCATTCCGATGCTGCTGAAGATCGATTTTGCAGCACTATCCGAGGTGGGAAGACATTGGCGCGGCATCGGCGTGACCTTGCTGGTCAATTGGGCCGTCAAGCCGTTTTCGATGGCTCTGCTCGGCTGGCTGTTCATCGGTTGGCTGTTTCGCCCCCTGCTGCCGGAAACACAGATCGACAGCTACATCGCCGGACTGATCATCCTGGCAGCCGCGCCCTGTACGGCGATGGTCTTCGTCTGGTCCAACCTCACAAAGGGTGAACCACATTTCACATTGAGCCAGGTAGCACTCAACGATTCAATCATGGTCGTCGCTTTTGCACCCATTGTTGCTCTGCTGCTCGGCCTTTCCGCGATCACCGTCCCGTGGAACACGCTCATTCTGTCGGTTGTGCTCTACATCGTCATCCCAGTGATCGTTTCCCAGCTTATCCGCCGCGCGCTTATAACGAACGGTTCGACGACCCGGCTCGAAAGCCTGCTTGGCAGATTGCAGCCTCTGTCCCTTGTTGCCCTGCTTGCAACCCTCATTCTTTTGTTCGGCTTCCAGGGAGAACAGATCATTGCTCAGCCCGGCGTCATCGCGTTGCTTGCTGTTCCCATCCTCATCCAGGTTTATTTCAACTCCGGGCTTGCCTACCTTTTGAACCGCTGGTCGGGCGAGCAGCATTGTGTCGCGGGACCCTCTGCGCTGATCGGTGCCTCGAACTTCTTTGAACTCGCCGTGGCAGCCGCTATCAGCCTGTTCGGCTTCAACTCCGGCGCAGCGCTTGCGACTGTAGTTGGCGTTCTCATCGAGGTTCCCGTGATGCTCTCGGTTGTCTGGATCGTGAACCACTCCAAAGGGTGGTACGAAAGCGCCCCCGCTGTGGCCCGCAATACCACTGCGGTCAAGGAATCCTGATCATGGACGTCACGATCTACCACAATCCAGCCTGCGGGACGTCGCGCAACACGCTCGAGCTTATCCGGCATGCGGGCATCGAACCCACTGTTATCGAATACTTAAACACACCACCGAGCCGCGAAAAACTGGTCAGCATGATTGCAGATGCGGGTCTGACAGTCCGCGAAGCCATTCGTCAGAAGGGTACGCCCTACACCGAACTGGGGCTTGATAATCCGGCCCTATCTGACGATGCGCTTCTTGATGCCATGTTGGCCGAGCCGATCCTGATCAACCGGCCTTTCGTCGTCACTGCGATGGGAACGCGCCTATCGCGCCCGTCCGAAGTGGTCCTCGACATTCTGCCCGCAGACGCTTTCAAGGCACCATTCGTCAAGGAGGACGGAGAGGCCATCTTGGGTGAAGGAGGCAAACGTATTGGCTGATTTTCCCGCCGCCGAGCCGCAACATCTCGCAAAGCCTGATCTTGACGCCCTGCGTCCTGCCTTTTCGAGCCATCCACCGCGAATTATGATCCTCTATGGCTCACTGCGGCAGGTCTCCTACAGCCGCCTTTTGGCCGAAGAAGCAGGCCGGTTGCTGACCGAACTCGGAGCAGAAGTCCGCTTCTTCGACCCATCCGGGCTGCCACTGCCCGATGATGCGCCGGTAGAACATCCAAAGGTTCAAGAACTGCGGCAACTGTCTGAATGGTCTGAAGGGCAGGTCTGGGTCAGTCCCGAGCGGCATGGCCAGATTACGGGTATCATGAAGGCACAGATCGACTGGATTCCGTTGTCCATCGGCGCAATCCGCCCAACACAGGGAAAGACGCTCGCGGTCATGCAGGTTTCAGGCGGATCACAGAGCTTCAACGCCGTCAACGCGCTCCGCCTACTCGGGCGCTGGATGCGTATGATCACAATTCCGAACCAGAGCAGCGTTGCCAAGGCATGGCAGGAATTCGACGCGAATGGGCGGATGAAGCCCTCGTCTTATTACGACCGTGTCGTTGACGTCTGCGAGGAGCTAATGAAGTTCACCCTGCTGACCCGTGATTGCGCCGCCTATCTCACCGACCGATACAGCGAGCGGAAGGAAGAAGCAGCCAGGCTTGAGAAGCGGGTGAGTTTGCAGTCGGTTTGAATGACCAACACCTGAAATAAATTCCTGTCCGTCGATGCGCATGAAAAACCAACGAAGGACAGGAACTTTGAACGGGCACGATGATATTCGCACGGTTCTTGCACACCCGACGCGGCGAGGAGCCCTGAGGCCATATCCATATCGCTGATCACAGCGCAAACCGACCCTCCCCGCAGCCTCGTGCCCCTCACCCCCGCCAGCCAATCACACCTTTCAGCCGCGCATGCGTATCATCCGCCATCGGCACCACAAGCACGCGTGCCGGATCGACCGGGCCGGGAAATTCCAGTGCATTATAGGCCACCTTTTCGAAACCGAGCGGGCCGTAATAGGGTGGGTCGCCGACGAGGATGACGCCTTCGGAGCCTTTTTTGCGCGCGCCTTCCACCGCGATGCGGACAAGCTCGCGACCAATGCCGAGGTTCTTGTGGGAGGGGCGCACGGCGAGCGGGCCAAGGAGATGGCCGTTCACACTGCCCGCCAGCACCGGCGTCATGCGCACAGATGCGATAACGGCACCATTGTCGGTTGCCACGAAGGACAGCGCGCGGTCATGCGGCCCCTGCTCACGGATGCGCTGGGCAGCCTTGGCGAACCGGCCTGGGCCGAACGCTTCGTCATTGATGATTTCGATAATGTCGTCGTGGGTGGCGTCTTCGGTCAGGAAGAGGACGTCGTGCTTTTTCATGGATGTTCAAACCGCGATAAACTGCATAAAAGACCGGTCGCGCAAATGCGCGTTTTCAAAAAGATCTTCAGCGTCGTCGCAGGTTGTTCGCAAACATCGGATGCACATTCCCCAAAAAGTAGGAACGCCGATAGCAGTATTTTTGAGCGTCGCCAATAGCAAAACGGACCGTTCAACGCATTTACGGTTCATTTTCTGATTCCTTGCCACTATCTCCATACGAAAGGAGATTGATAATGGGTAAGCTGGTTGATGGCATCTGGAAGGATGTCTGGTACGACACGAAGGAAAACGAAGGGAAGTTCAAGCGCTCCGAAAGCGCATTCCGTAACTTCGTGACGGCAGATGGTTCACCGGGGCCGACTGGCGACGGTGGCTTCAAGGCAGAAGCAGGACGCTATCACCTCTATGTGTCCCTGGCCTGCCCCTGGGCGCACCGCACGCTCATTTTCCGCAAGCTGAAGAAGCTCGAAGACATCATATCCGTTTCGGTTGTCGATTATCTGATGCGCGAGAACGGCTGGGAGTTCAAGAAGCGCGATGGCGCAACCGGCGATGCGCTCTATGGTCTGGATTATCTCTGGCAGCTTTATACCCGCGCCAAACCGGATTATTCGGGCCGCGTGACCGTGCCGGTTCTGTGGGACAAGAAGCAGAACACGATTGTCTCGAACGAATCCGCCGAAATCATCCGCATGTTCAACTCCGCCTTCAACGATCTGACCGGGGATGAGCAGGATTTCTACCCTGAGGACCTGCGCGACGGTATCGAAGAAATCAACGCGCGCGTCTACGACACGGTCAACAACGGCGTCTACAAGAGCGGCTTTGCCACCACGCAGGAAGCCTATGGGGAAAACGTCTTCCCGCTGTTTGAAACACTCGACATGCTGGAAGAACGGCTGTCTTCGAACCGCTATCTGATGGGCGACCGTTTGACGGAGGCCGACTGGCGGCTCTTTACGACGCTCATCCGCTTCGACCCGGTCTATGTCGGCCATTTCAAATGCAACATCCGCCGCATTGCCGACTATCCGAACCTCTCAGCCTATATGCGCGAGCTTTACCAGTGGCCGGGCGTGAAAGAGACGGTGAATTTCCACCACATCAAGTCGCACTATTATGCAAGCCACACGATGATCAACCCGACCGCAATCGTGCCCGTCGGGCCTGCCCAGGACCTTGAAGCCCCGCACGGGCGGGACAACCTTTAGACCGTCTTACCACTCTTCCGAGATCGGGGCCTCGCCCATGATCTCGGCAAGACGGCGGCGGGTGGCCGGTGTGGTATCTTCCGGCAGATTGCCGATTTCGAAGAAGCCACACTCGATGATTTCCTTGTCCGGCTCACGCGGAGCCGTCTGCTCGACATTGCGGCAGACATAAAGCTGCACATGGTCGCGCGGTGTCACGTTGCGGTTCAGATAAAGCCCGAAGGATTGCGCCGGTTCGGTGAGAACAAGGTTGCCCTCTTCGCGAATTTCCTTGGCAAGCGCTGTCAGCATGGTTTCACCCCATTCAACACCGCCACCGGGAAGATACCAGCCTGGCATATAGCCGTGCTTGACCAGAAAGACGCGGCCTTGCCCATCAAAACAGGCAGCGCGCACGCCGAGCGTCATTCCGCGGCTGAGCAAAAACCATATATGCAGGATCCTGGCCAGAAAGAGCATCCATTTGCTGCTGACTTCCGGGGCGTTTTCTTCACTCATTGTCTTGCTCACCTAAAAACGCGCGGATAAAACCCGCCTATGTTCAAACTTGCCCACATCTCTGATGTCCACCTCGGACCGCTGCCAGCCATTACCATGCGCGAGCTCATGTCCAAGCGAATTACCGGCTATGTCAATTGGCAGCGCAATCGCAAGAAACACCTTTTCGGCGATACGTTAACGCGGCTGATCGAGCATATACGCGCCCAAGCGCCGGACCATTTGGCAATTACGGGTGACTTAGTCAACCTCGCGGCGCGCACGGAAATCGATAAGGCCCAGATGTGGCTCGAAAACCTCGGCGACCCACAGGAAATTTCGGTGGTGCCGGGCAACCATGATGCTTACGTGCCGCGCGCGTTAAGCCGATCTTTAAAGGCCTGGAGGCCGTTTCTGACCGCCGACGGCGCTCCACTTTCCGAAACACCCCAATTTCCCTACCTGAGGGTACGCGGCCCCGTTGCCCTGATCGGTTGTTCGACGGCGCATGCCACGCCGCCCTTCTCGGCAAACGGCACCTTCGGCCCAAACCAGGCAGAACGCACAAGACAACTGCTGAAGGAAGCAGGCGAACGCGGCCTGTTCCGCGTCGTGCTGATCCATCACCCCCCCGTTCGCGGTGCAGCCTCAAACTACAAGCGCATGACCGGCATTCGCCGTTTTGGAAAGATGTTGAGGGAGGTCGGTGCAGAGCTGGTGCTGCACGGCCATACCCATCTCAACACAGTCTACCATCTGGAAGGACGCGATGGGCCTGTTCCTGTCGTTGGCATCGCATCGGCATCGCAAGGTCAGGGCGGACGGAAACCGCCGGCAGGCTATAATCTCTTTTCCATCTCTGGCGAGGCAGGCAATTGGCAACTCACCCGCGAGCGCTTCGCCATGGAGGGCGACGATGGAGCCTTCATCCTCGCGCAGAGCGACAAGCTCTAACCCCTTCTAATCAAGCGTTCTGCGGAAGCGTGTGAGCGCAATCAGAACATAGACCGCGATAAAGCCGATGAGCACGTGGATTTCAAACGAAACCGCATTCCAGTCTGCACCTTTCAGCATGACGGCGCGAATGACACGCAGGAAATGCGTGAGCGGAAAAATCTCACCCAGCATCTGCGCCCATTCCGGCATGCCGCGATAAGGGAACATGAAACCCGACAGCAGGATCGACGGCAGGAAGAAGAAGAAGGTCAGCTGCATGGCCTGCATCTGGTTTCTGGCGGCGGTGGAAAATACATAGCCCAGAAGAACCAGCGCCAGCACGAAAACCAGGATTGCCGCCAGCAGAAGCGTCATGGAGCCGACAAAGGGAACACCGAACAGGAGCTTGGCGGCGACGAGTACCACAACCACCTGCATAGCGCCCACCGCCATGAAGGGCATGACCTTTCCGAGCATGATTTCCGCCGGATTTGCCGGCATGGCAAGCAGGTTCTCCATCGTGCCGCGCTCAATCTCCCGCGTCAGCGCCATCGATGTCATCATCATCATGGTCATCTGCAGAATGACACCCAGAAGCCCCGGAACGATGTTGTATTGCGTCACGCCTTCCGGATTATAGCGCTTGTGCACCACCACCTCGATCTGATTTTCAGCCGATTGCTGCGCTTGAGCCTCCAGCCCCTGCTCGCGCAGAAGCGCCTGCGCAGTGACTGTTGAGAGCGTTGAAATGGCGCCTGAAGCAACCGACGGATCAGTTGCGTCCGCCTCGATGAGAAGCTGCGGCCGATCACCGCGATCAACACGGGCGGCAAAATCGGAGGGAATGGTGACGACGAAGGACACCGTTCCTTCCGCAATCATCTGCTCTGCCTCTTCCGCAGAAGCGCCAACCTTGATGAAACGGTAATAGCCCGTCAGTTCCAGCGCCGACACCATGGCGCGAACATAATGGTCAGGCTTGGTGGAGACCAGAACGGCAGGCAGGTCCTTGGGGTCGCTATTGATTGCAAAACCAAAAAGCAGAAGCTGCATCAACGGCACGCCCAGCATCATGCCAAAGGTGATGCGGTCGCGCCGCATCTGGATGAATTCCTTGGCAAGCAGAGCCCCGAGCCGCTGGAAGGAGAAAAAGCCGCTCATAACATATTGTCCGTGGAGTGCGCCATAAACTCGATAAAGACATCTTCGAGACTGGTCTGCCCCCTGTTGACCTCAACGCCGGGTCGGTTGCGAATATCGGCAAGTGCGGTTTCAAGCGCCGCGCGATCCTCGCCGACCACATGCAGCGTTGCGCCGAAGGGCGCCACCTGTGAAATGCCTTCTCTACCCCTCAACTCTTCAGCCAGTCCGGCAATGTTCTTGCCATGAACAACAAAGGTCGTAAGGCCGGCATTGGAAACCACCTCTTCCACAGTGCCGCTGGCCAGCAGGCGACCATAGGAAATGTAGTTGATGCGGTGACAGCGTTCGGCTTCGTCCATGTAATGGGTGGAAACCAGCACCGTCAGGCCGTCGGCCGCGCGCTGGTGGATCTCATCCCAGAATTCGCGCCGAGCCTTCGGGTCCACGCCAGCCGTCGGCTCATCCAGCAAAAGCAGTTTCGGCTTGTGCATGATGCAGGCAGCCAGCGCCAGCCGCTGTTTCCAGCCGCCCGAAAGCGTACCGGCCATCTGCTTGCGCCGCGCCGTCAGCCCCAGATCCTCAAGCGTATCGCGAACATTCTGCGCCGCAGGTTTCAGCTCATAAAGCCGCGCGACAAACATGAGATTTTCTTCAATGGACAGATCTTCGTAAAAGGAAAAACGCTGGGTCATGTAGCCCACCTCGCGCTTGATCTTCAGACCATCCTTGCGCAGATCGAAACCGAGTACCTGCCCCTCGCCCTCATCCGGCGTCAGCAGACCGCACATCATGCGGATCGTGGTGGTCTTGCCCGAACCGTTCGGCCCGAGAAAGCCGGCAATTTCACCCTCGGCCACTGACATGCTGACATCATTGACAACAGTCTTCTCGCCGAAGCGCTTGGTGAGCCCGCTGACCTCAATCGCATTGGTCATGGATCAGCACCTTCCAGTGCCACATCGACAATCTGACCGGGCTTCAACGCCGCACTGCCAGGCTCCGGCCGCGCCTCGACGAGATAAACGAGCTTCTGCCGGTTATCGAGCGAATAAATCACCGGCGGGGTAAACTCCGGACCGTCGGAAATATAGGTGATGCGCGCCTTGTCTTTGCCCGAACAGCCATCGCAATGCACCGCCAGAACCTTTCCATAAGCGATGGAGGCGAGATATTTCTCAGGCACATAAATGCGCAGCTTCACCGCACCATCCGGCAAAATGGAGACCACCGGCTGCGACGGCCCCGAAAGCTCGCCGACACGGCGGATCACATCGTCGACCACACCATCTGCCGGTGCCTTGAGCGAACGGCGCTGCAGCCGGAACTGCGCCAGTTCCAAAGATGCCTCGGCCTGTTTCACCGCCTCTTTTGCGGCCTCGATCTGCTGTTTGCGCGCCGGCAATTGCGACACGGCAAGATTGGCCTGCATCTGCTGCACCGAAGCATTGGCGAGTTCGGCGGCGGTCTGCGCCTTGTCATAGTCCGATTGAGCGGCAATGCCGCGTTTGAGCAGGTCTGCCGTGCGCTTCAGCGTGCGCTGCGCCTCCTCCGACTGGGCAATCGCCGATGCCAGATTGGCCTGGATGACCGCCACCTCTTCCGGTCGCGATCCCACCTGCAGGTTGGCCAGTTGAGACCTGGCCTGCCCAAGCGCCGCCGTTGCCTGATTGACGGAATAGACCGCATCTTCGCTTTCCAGTTCCGCCACCAGGCTGCCAGCGGCTACGCGGTCTCCACGCTTCACTTTCAGCGTCTCGATGCGCGCCTGATCAATGGGCGCAAGGCGCACATATTCGCCTTCCACATAGCCCGTCGCCAGCGGCTTGTCCGGCGCACAGGCACTCAAAAGCGAGCTGACAATCGGTATGGCGCAAAGCAAGCCTTCAAACATGGCCTAGTCCTTCTTGTAGGCTGCAATCAGCCCGCGCAGGTTCGTTTTCAACACGGCGACAATCTTGTCAGCTTCCTCTTCACGTATGTCTTCCCAGTTCATGCGCTGCATGATCGCGGGCCTGCCGATACGGAAGTAGATGGTTTGCCCAAGCATGCAGAAGGTGGCCAGACGCACCTCTTCCGCCTCCGCATCCTGGCCGGTCGCCATTGCAAAAATCTCGCACATCCGCTCATGAACCGGCTTGAAAAGCTGGCTGTAGACGGTCTGGAAGACCTCCCCCGGCTGCATGACCTCACGCAATATGAACGTTGCAAGCAGCTTGGCTTCGCCTGAAGTGGCAACAAACCGGCCGAATTGCTCCACTTGCCATTCCAGCACGGATACGGCCTCAGCCGGTGACAGTTTCGGCAACGGACCGGCAAAGGCCGGGCCGATGAAGGAGCGTATCCGCCCCATGACATAATCCGCACAGGCAAGCCGCAATCCGGGCTTGCCGCCGAAATGATAGGCAATCGACCCAATATTGGCTGCCGCATGATCCGCAATCTCGCGTGTGGAGACCGCCTCATAGCCCTTTTCCCCAAACAGCCTGAGGGCCGCTTCGACCAGTGCCTTTCGTGTGATTTCCGCACCTGAAATCGGTTTCTCGATATTCACTTTTTTGCCTCGCCTGTAATTCACATCAATTTAATCAATCGATTGATTAAATGTCAATGGCTTTCGGAATGGTTAGTCCGCCCCTGTTCCCCCGGAAACAGCGGCCAGCTGCAAAACGTCGAATAAAGGCGCCAATAGGAACGTATTACCGGGGAAGTGAAATGTTTGAAGCAAGCGTTAGCCGCAACGAAAGTGCGGAGCTGGTTCGTTTTCTACCGCGCATGCGCCGATTTGCCATCACGTTGACACGCAATGCCAACGATGCTGACGATCTGGTGCAGGAAGCATGCGAGAAGACGATCACAAAGGCGCACCTGCGCCCGCCGCAGGCAGGATTTGAAAGCTGGGTTTACACCATGATGCGCAACATGTGGATCGACGAGGTGCGGAAGCGCAAGGTCCGGCTCGGCAAGGGCAACGTGGATTTCTCCGAGCAGGACGAGCTCAATGTCAGCCCATCAGGCGAGGACGCGATCTATATTGCGCAGGTCAAGGAGATGATCCAGTCGATGCCGGAAGGGCTCGCTTCCGTATTCCTCCTCGTCAACGTCGAAGGACACAGCTATCGCGAGGCCGCCGATATCCTGGGAATTCCGATCGGCACCGTCATGAGCCGCCTCTCCACCGCCCGTCTGCGCCTTGCTGAGATGGTCGGACAACCCATGAAGAAAAGGGCATGATTTGAAAACGAACGCTGACATGTTTGACCAGCTCCCCGTAAACGTCCAACTATCTGCCTATCTTGACGAGGAGCTGCCGGAGCCCTTGGCCCGCCGGCTCTCTCTGCGCCTACAAAAGGAACCGGCGCTGCAGTGCGCGCTGGATAGCCTGCGTAGCGGGAGTGCATTGGGAAATCTGCTGTTTGCGGCCTTGTTGAAGGAACCGGTTCCGCTGACCTTCGCCCGCGCTATCCGGCGTGGGCAAGGTATTGCTGCCAAACTGACACAAGACGTCTGATCAACGTTGAGGATGCAAAACACTACCGTCCGAACGCCGAAATCAGCGCATGGGCCACCCGCTCCGGGCACTCATCGAGCAACATATGCCCCACACCGGAAATGGTCGTTTTTTCGAAGTTTTCAGGCATACGCGCCATCTGGCTCACCGGAAGCGTGGGGTCCAGATCGCCCCAATAGACCGCCGCGGGCTTGGTAATGCTTGCCAGCATATCGCGCGGGATCGCGCCTTGTTCCGCCGCGCCTTCCGAAGCGAACATCGCCGCATAAACGGAAAGCAGAGCCTCTTTCGCACCCACCTGCTGACGCTCCGCGACAATCGAATTGATGAGCTCTTCAGGTACATGGAAACCATTGGCGACCATCGTCTGCATTTCAGCACGAATGGCCTCTGCCGTCTCAGCCCGTGCGAAGGCCTTCAGCCCGGCAGCATCGATTTCCGGTCCCATTCCCCCCGGCGCAAAAAGGGTTAGGGAACCCACCCTATCGCCGGCCCGCAATGCAATCAGCGTCGCAACCGCGCCGCCCATGGAATGGCCGGCAAGATGAAACTGGCCTATTCCACGCGCATCGAGATCGGCCAGAAGCGCCTTTGCCATGCGCCCTGCCCCACCTGATCCTTCCGCATTCACGGAATGACGATGCCCCGGAAGGTCATAGACAATCAGCGGCATGGTGGCCGGCAAAAAGCTGCGCACCGAATTCCAAGCCGCAGCACTTCCCCCAAACCCATGGATCAAAACCATCGGTGTCTGTGCCGTGTGGTCCCCGAACAACTCCGCATAAAGCCGCATCAAAATCCCCCCTTGTTTGCCCCAACTATGGCAGACCTTGATCGGCAGCACGAGAGGGCTTATTCGCTTCCACCATGCTGACGCTCGAAAACATCATTTCCGACCGTGGATCGAAATATGCCGTGTCCGGCGGCCCTTGCAACTCTGCCGAGGCGGCAAAAGTCTTCCTTGAGGAACTGAAAAAGACAAAGAAATTCGCCAAGGCGACCCACAACACCTGGGCGTTGATCTGCTCAGAAGGCCAGATCAAGAATGACGACGGCGAGAGCGGTGCAGGCATGATTATCCTGAAGATGCTGGAGCGGGAAAAGCTTGAAAATCATATCGTTGTGGTAACGCGCTGGTATGGCGGCAAACATCTGGGGGGCGACCGTTTCCGTCATGTCCAGAATGCGGTGCGCATCTACCTTGATGAGAATCAAAAAGGGCGCTGAACCGCGCCCCATTGATCGTTCCTCATGCGGCCCCGGCTCTAGCGGCGGCCACCCTTGCGCGGTAGCAAGCCTTCGCGCTGCAACATCTTGCGCTCTGCCTTGCGGCGGCGGCGAATGGCTTCATTCTTCTGACGCGCGCGCTTTTCGGAAGGCTTTTCATAAGCCTTGCGTGCCTTCATCTCGCGATAAAGCCCTTCACGCTGCATTTTCTTCTTCAGTGTCCGGATTGCCTTTTCCACATTGTTGTCTCGCACATAAATCTGCAAATTTCTCTCCTTTCAGGGGAGCTTTCGCTCCACTTCGGTTAAAATCACCACGCAATGATCGGCCAGCCAAACGGCCAAGTCACACGCATACGCAACCGCCGCAACGAACGGTAAAACGCCTCTGACCGTTCATCGCGCAAAATCACTCAAAGCTGAGGATCGAAAGGCGTTTCAAACGCCGAGCCGAAGCAAGATGCCCCGGAAAGAGCAGGTATGTCTGCTCCTGAACAAGCTCCATCAAAGCCAAGGCGGCTCGAAACGATGGAACAAATCGATGATCGGTATAAACAATTTAAGCGCCCGCCGGTCATTTAGCAACCGGCGGAGCCGAATTCATGGGGCAAAACCAACCGTTCAGCCGTACCACGGGCCTTTCACCACGTTGGTTTCGACACCAGCGTCGGTCACCATCTTGGCAAAGGCATCAATGTCGCTGCCCTTGTAGTGATAGGGGTAAACATATTCCGGTGCGAACGCCGCAACACCCGCGCTCGCCTGCTCCACATCCATTGTGTAAGGCAGGTTCATCGGCACGAAGGCAACATAGATATCTTCCAGCGCCCGCATTTCCGCAGTGTCTTCCGTATCGCCGGCAATATAGAAGCGTTTGCCACCAATGGTCAGGATATAGCCATTATCGCGCCCCTTGGGGTGATACTGCAGGCGCTCCTCGGTGGTGTTGTAGGCCGCAATTGCATCGATGCTCATGCCCTTCACCGTCGCGCTTTCACCATTGGCGATCGCGGTCGCCTTCGCCTTCAAGTCCTCGGGCAGCATGTCGTAGACAGCTGGGTTGGTCACCAGCTTGGTGTTCTCGCCGACGATGGCATTCAGCGTCTCGACATTGTAGTGGTCGCTATGTTCGTGGGTGATGAGAACGAGGTCAGGCTTCGGCATGTTTTCATAGAGTGCTGCGCCACCAACCGGATCGTTGTAGATCACCATCGACGGGGTCTCCATCACAAATGAGGCGTGCTGCACCGGGTGAACGACGACCTCGCCGCCCTCCACCGCATAGGTGTCGCCGCCTGCGGCGCGTGCTGCAAACGGCATGATGATGGATGCCTGCAGGCCGATCAGCCCGGCTGCGCCGAGTTTCAAAGTTCCACGTCGTGTAAGCTGCATGTTCCTCTCCATGTTTTTGATGTCATCGGAGGGGCTCGTGCAAGAACCCCGCACATAATCTATTTGGGGACTACGCAGGCCTGGAGCAAACGGATCGCTCCTGACATTTTCGTGAACGGTGTTGACGAGGGTCGAGGGTTCAAGCCTCAGGCACCGCCGCACATATGCTGCGAATCCGGCATGATCCAGCTGCCGTGTGTCTCGGTATCCAGCCCATAATAGAAATAACCGCGATTATCGCCATCCGGGCAATCATGGGGAATTTGCGTCAGGCAGAGAACCACCTTATGCCCCGCCTTCACCTCGTTCATCGGCCACTCGCGATCATAGGAAACCTGGTAGAGCCCGTTGGCGAACTGGAAGACGGTGCCGGATTCTGAATTGTCGTAGCTCAAAGGCTCGCCAAATCGCGTCATCACCTCCGTCACATGGGACATCACGCACTGGGCTGGCACGCTTGGCAGTTCGTCGCTTTCAGAAGGTTCCTGCGCGGCAAATTGCCCTGCCTTGCGCCCAACAAGCGCACGGGCATAGTCCTGCGGCCAGGACGATGATTGCGCCCCGAATGTGGAAAGTGAATAGGCAAGCACGGAGGCAAGGCAAGCCTTGTCCGCTCCACATTTTGCCCGGTCCTGCAACAGGGCCCGTGCGACGTCCTTCTTCGGCTGATGATAGGCCTCGAAACCCTCATAGGCTTTCGACACCATTACATCGAGTTCGGAAAGAACATCGTCGCCGCAAATCGCCTTCTCCTCCGGGGCATTTGCTTTCGCGCAATCAAACGAAGGGTCCGCGAAAACGGACCCGGCACAGAAAAAGAAAGCCGCAAACAGGGCTGCGCGGCAAAAATCACTTTCGATAGCCATCAATATCCCCGGCGGTTGAAGATGGATTGTGTCACTATGCCAAAGACGAAACGCCCCGACAACGGAAAACGCAAGCGCGCAACGGCAGTCCACTACCCTTGCAAAAGCCCCTTCTGGACAAGCGTAAACCGGGTTGCCTCGTTCAGATCATACGAACCCAAATCCTCTGGCAACACCCAGGCAAAGTCTTCAAACTCGTCATTGATCTTTACATCGCGATTGCCCGCATGGCAGTCGAAAATCAGATAGATCATATAGATCTCTTCCGTCGTGCCATCGGCATAAGTCTTTACCCGGCGCTCATCCCGGAACGTCCACGGCTCGACTTTCTCAATAACGAGCGCCTCGCCCAGCTCTTCACGAATTTCGCGCCGAAGCCCCTCTTCAATCGTCTCATCAGGCTCCTGCCCACCACCCGACAATGCCCATTGCCCCGGGAATACCCCGCGGTCTGAAGGCATTTTGCAAAGCAGATAAGCACCCTGGTTTTGGATCAGGGGGCACAGAATAACGCGCTGACGCATGGCAACCTCATGGAAGAATCACATCTAGAGCGTGCAGGCTAACCATTGACCGGCAACATTTAAAGCAAACGACCCGCGATGGAATCAAAAAGGGCGCCGCAAAGACGCCCTTTTCTACAAGGTCAAATCGCTGTTGCGAGCAATCAGCGGCCAATCAGGTTCGCTGCGGAAACGATCGCCTCAAGGGATGCCGCCACGATATTGGCGTTGATCCCAACACCATGGACCGTCTTGCCCGCTGCATCGATTTCCATATAGCAGATGGCGGAAGCATCCGAACCATGCTGCAACGAGTGTTCGGAATAATCGTTCACACTCAGATCAATGCCCAGATATTTCGACAGTGCATCAACAAACCCTGCCACGGGACCGGAACCCTTGCCCTCGATCCGCTTCTTCTCGCCATTGTCGATGATTTCAGCGGCAACGATGCGATAGCCCGGACGATTCGGGTCGGTGTGGGAATGGTGGTCAAGGAACTTCAGGCGCGCGCCAGGCTGCTCTACATAGCGCTCCATGAAACGTTCATAGATGCGCTTCGGCGGAAGCTCCACGCCCTCTTCGTCGGTAATGCGCTGAATCTCTTCGCGGAACTCCACCTGCAATTTGCGTGGCAGGTTGATCCCGTAATCCTCGGCCATGATGTAGGCGATGCCGCCCTTGCCCGACTGCGAGTTGATGCGGATAATCGCCTCATACGTGCGTCCCACATCCTGCGGATCAATCGGCAGGTAAGGCACTTCCCAGAGCGGCTTGTTGGCCGTCTTGATCGCCTTCATGCCCTTGTTGATGGCGTCCTGGTGCGAGCCGGAAAAGGCTGTGTAAACCAGCTCACCCACATAGGGATGACGCTCGGGGATCTTCAATTCGTTGGAATATTCATAGACCGCCTTGATGCGCTCGATGTCGGAGCAATCGAGCTTCGGATCGACCCCTTGGGTGAACATGTTCAGCGCCAGAGTGACGATATCCACGTTGCCGGTCCGCTCGCCATTGCCGAACAGCGTTCCTTCCACACGATCAGCACCAGCCAGCAAGCCCATCTCGGTTGCCGCAATGCCGGTCCCCCGGTCATTGTGCGGATGCAGGGACACGATCACATTTTCGCGGTTTTCGATGTTGCGGCACATCCACTCGATCTGGTCGGCATAGATGTTCGGTGTGGACATTTCCACCGTCGCCGGCAGGTTCAGGATCAGCTTGTTGTCCGCCGTCGGCTGCATCACTTCAATCACCGCATTGGAGATTTCCAGCGCAACATCCAGTTCCGTGCCGGTAAAGCTTTCCGGCGAATATTCGAACCGGTAACCACCGCCCGCCTTCTCCGCCATGTCGCGGATCATCTTGGCGGCATCAACGGCAATCTGCTTGATGCCCTGCACGTCCTTGCCAAACACCACGCGGCGCTGCAATTCCGAGGTGGAATTGTAGAAATGCACAATCGGCTTGTTGGCGCCTTCCAGCGACTCGAAAGTGCGGGTGATCAGTTCCGGGCGGCACTGAACCAGCACCTGCAAGGACACATCATCGGGTACGCCGCCTTCTTCGATGCACCAGCGGGCAAAATCGAAGTCGGTCTGAGAGGCTGAAGGAAAGCCGATCTCGATTTCCTTGAAACCCATGTCGAGCAGCAACTGAAACATGCGTGCCTTGCGATCATGCCCCATCGGATTGATGAGAGCCTGATTGCCATCACGCAGATCGACCGAGCACCAGATCGGCGGCTTTTCAATCTGTTTCGAAGGCCATGTGCGGTCGCTCAAACCCACCTGCGGATAGGCCTGATATTTCACGCCGGCAGCCGGCATGCCGTTTTGCGGATGATAAACTTGCTTGATCATTGTCGTCTCGTCTCTTCCCTTGTGCCGCGCTTTTAGCCCATCAAAGAAGCTTTGGCGACACACATCGGCGCAATCTTTACGCCTGAAATTCAAGTTATAGGGTGATTTTGAAAGAGCGCTTTTGCCTCAGGCGGTTTTCGGCCGCCGGGCGCTCTTTCCTCAGACCCGGCAACCGCGTGTAAGGCCGAGGAGAAGAAGCGAGTTTACGGTGCGCGCGATGATACCGGAAGCATTGCGCTCCCGCGAAATCGTCGTCGTCTGTTTTTCGAACCGTGTCTTCATGGCAAGCCGTATAGCCCGGCATTTGGATTATGGCAAGTCCTTGCGAAAAACGGCATTCATCGCCAGCACCGCGCCACCGGCAATGAGGCCCCAGAATGCGCCCGACACCCCACCGAACGAGAGCCCGGAGGCTGTGACCAGAAAGGTAACGCCCGCCGCCTCGCGTGTGCGCGGATCGCTGAAGGCCGCCGTTGCGGCCCCCGTCAGCGCGCCAATCAACGCAAGACCTGCCACGGCCTTGATATAGACAGGATCAGAAAGCGAGACAAACCAGGTGATCACGCCAGTTGCCAATCCGAAGAGGATATAGAAAAGCCCGCCAAAGGCCGCCGCCCAATAGCGTTTTGTCGTATCGGGATGCGCATCCGCCCCCGCACACATGGCCGCCGTGATTGCGGCCAGATTGACGGCCAACCCGCCGAACGGCGCCGAAAGCAGCGAGAAAACACCTGTACTGGCAAAAAGCGGTCCCGGAGCCGGCTCATAACCATTGACCTTCAAGACAGCCACACCAGGAATATTCTGAGACGCCATGGTGACGATGAAGAGCGGCAGTGCGATGGAAATCAGGGCCTGCAGATTAAATTCGGGTGAGACAAAGACCAGCCCTGCCCCTAGCCCCGGCATGCTCGAGGGATCAAACGAGCCATTCAGATGGTAGGCAGTGAGACCGACAAAGACGGCCAGAGCTGCAGGTAGCGCCCAGAGGCGCTTGAAGACACCGACAACCGCCCAGGCTGCAAAAATCAGGATACCGCCCAGAGGATCAATGCCGACTGCAGTCACGGGAGCCAGGCAAAGCGGCAGCACGATGCCCGCCAGCATGGCATTGGAGAGCGACGGCGGAATGGAGGCCACGGCCCGCCCGAACGGTCTGAATAGACCGGCTGCAACAATCAATGCCGATGATATCAGGAATGCCCCGACCGCTGCTGAAAAGCCACCTTCGACGACACCCGTGCCGGCCAGTAGTGCAGCTCCCGGCGTCGACCAGGCAACCGAAATCGGCATTTTGGACCAGAGCGACAGCACGATCCCGCATAGCCCCATGGCAATGGAAAGCGCGGCCAGACCTGATGCCGCCTGTGCAGGCGTTGCGCCAACCCCTTCAAGCCCCTGCAGGACGACAGCAAAAGAACTCGCAAAACCGGCGAAAGCCACCAGAATGCCCATGAAGAAAGACTGCGCGGAAATATCTTTGAACATATGCCTTTTAAAATTCCAAATTGCCTCAAGCAATTTTGCATAGCGATTGTTGCATCTCAAATCCAGCCGGTGCGATGAAAATCGAAAGGCCCGCCGGGTGAACCGGGCGGGCCTTCAAAAGTCGACGGCAGCGGCTGTAAATCAGCCGATTTCGTCCTGCGAGGTGATGATCTTCGAAACGAGACCATATTCCTTGGCGTCTTCGGCAGAGAGCCAGTAGTCGCGGTCGGTGTCCTTGGCGATTTTCTCAACCGGCTGGCCGGTGGCCTCGGAGAAAATCTTGTTCAGGCGCTCGTTCATCTTGATGATCTCGCGGGCCTGAATCTCGATATCGGATGCCATGCCGCGCGTACCACCGGAGGGTTGGTGCAGCAGGAAGCGGGTATTGGCCAGGCAAACACGGCGCTCCTTGGGGACCGAGACGTAAATCAACGCACCGGCGGAAGCGACCCAGCCCGTGCCGATCATCCAGACCTTCGGCTTGATGAACTTGATCATGTCATGGATGGAATCACCCGATTCCACATGACCGCCAGGAGAATTCACAAAGATGCGGATGTCTTCGTCACCAGCAGCGGCCAGTGCCACAAGCTGCGCGCAAACCTTGTTGGCCAGTTCCTGCGTAATGCCACCATAGATGAAGATGGAGCGCGACTTGAAAAGTGCTGCCTCCGCATCCTTGCCCAACGGCGCTTCTTTCGTCTTCTCGTCGTCTTCTTCCATGCGCATTCCGCAAACTCCAGAATATTCCATTCGAATTCTCCTTGAGATAAGGCGACTCGGATGAGAAAACAATGCAACATTTAAGACAGGCTTAAAAGGGCGCTAAAATGGACAGGGCCGGAATGCCCGGCCCGCCTGCGGCTGAGCCTCAATTCATACCTGATCTTTAGAAAGGCATGTGCCTAACGATGCTTGTCGATCCATGCCGCAAACGCCTTCATGAACGTTTCGAGAAACGTCTTTGTGTTCTCGTTGGTCACGTTTCCGCTGTCATCGAACAGATTACCAAGACCACCAATATAAGCCTCAGGCTGCGCCATGGCCGGCACATTGAGGAAAACCAGCGACTGGCGAAGATGATGGTTCGCACCAAAGCCGCCTATCGCACCGGGTGAGCCGGTAACCACCGCACCCGGCTTCCCGTTCCAGACACTCGAACCCATCGGCCGCGAGCCGACATCGAGCGCATTTTTCAGCGACGCTGGCAGCGAGCGGTTATATTCCGGCGTAACGAAGAGGACCGCATCGCAGGCGGTGATGGAAGAACGGAAATCCTTCCAGGCTGCAGGCGCTTCATCTTCAAGATCGGAATTGTAAAACGGCAGATCGCCGATTTCCACAAAGGAAAAGGCCAGATTCTCGGGTGCCACCCGCTCCAGCGCTTTAGCGAGCTTACGGTTCAGCGAACCCTCGCGCAGGCTACCGACAAGAACAGCGACTTTCACGTTTTCCATCTTTTCTCACTCCTGATTGAACAGCATCATTTTCATGGTAACTTTTGATCGGCACGTCCGTTCCGTTCGGACAAAAAAGTCTGTGCAGTCGCAATTGGAACTATGCACGTCAAAATTTCAATGGACAGCGCGTCCGAACTTCTCCTAACATTGAAGGATATTCAATCGGAATCGGCACGACCCAATCCGGGGTGCCTTGTTGACCAGAAAGAGGGACATAATGTTCAAGAAAATTTCGCTTTCCACCATCGCCTTTGCAGCCGCAACACCGGCCTTCGCCCACCTGAACCCTGCCGAGCATGGTTCTTTCATGGCTGGTCTCTCCCACCCCTTCACAGGCCTTGACCACATTCTGGCTATGGTGTCGGTCGGCCTTTGGGCGGCTATGATCGGCGGCAAAGCGAAGATCGCGGTTCCAGCGGCATTTGTCACAACGATGGCCGTCGGCTTCGCACTGGCACTTTACGGCGTTGCACTTCCTTTTGTCGAACCCGCGATCATGGCCTCCATCGTCGCGCTGGGCCTGCTGGTGGCCATGGCTGTGCGTTTCCCATTGGGTGCCTCTGCCGCAGTGGTTGCCGTTTTTGCCCTCTTCCACGGCTATGCGCACGGTTCTGAGCTCGGTGCTGCCGGTGCCATGCAGTTTGGCCTTGGCTTTGTCGCAGCAACAATCCTCCTGCACGCTGCCGGCGTGGGTCTTGGTGTTGCGCTTGGCCGCTACGAAAACGTCGCCCGCTTCCTCGGCGCAGGCACCGCAGTTGCCGGCCTTGCTTTGATGCTCGGCTGAACCATCAAAACACGCATTGAAAAAAGGCGGGCTTTGCAGTCCGCCTTTTTTGTTATCCCCGGCCTCGATAGGTCGGCACGCCCTGATCCGGCAGCCACAAACCTTCCGGCGGCGCGCCGGTCTGCCAGAACACATCAATCGGAATGCCCCCGCGCGGATACCAGTAGGCACCGATCCTCAACCATTCAGGGTCAAGAAGCGCAACCAGCCGCTTGGCGATATAGACCGAGCAATCCTCGTGAAAGGCCCCATGGTTGCGGAAGGAAAACAGAAAGAGCTTCAGAGACTTGGATTCCACCAGCCATTCACCCGGCACATAATCGATAACGATATGGGCGAAATCCGGCTGCCCTGTCATCGGGCAAAGCGAGGTAAATTCAGGTGCCGTAAACCGCGTGACATACTGGGTTCCCGCATTGCTGTTGGGAACGCGCTCAAGCACGGCTTCCTCAGGCGACGTTGGCGCCTGTGTATTCGCACCAAGCTGCGTCAGCCCGGAAACATCGGTCTTGGACATGTGCGTCTCTCCGTTCAGATTTTGACGCGCCTGCCATGCGCCTTTTCACCTTCCGGTTCAACATGAATTGCGATGCTGGCACCGGAAATGATGGCATGGATCGCGTCTTCAAGCCGGTCACAAATCGCATGTGCATCGCCGACAGCCATGTTCTTCGGCACAACGAGGTGGAAATCGATAAAGACGGCTGGCCCCGCACGACGCGTTCTCAAATCATGCACCCCGATAGAACCCGTCGCGTGGTCGGCGATTGCCTGTTTGATATCGGTTTCCTCTTCCGGCGTCACCGCCCGGTCCATCAAACCATCCAGCGAATGCGAAATGACTTTCCAGCCCTGGAAGAGAATGTTTACGGCAACAATCAGCGCCATGATCGGATCGAGAATGGCATAGCCGGTCGCCAAAACCAGCAACAAACCAACAAGGACCCCACCCGATGTGACAACGTCGGAGAGAATATGACGACCGTCCGCAGTCAGCGCCGGAGAATGGTTTGCCTTGCCGGCCCTGATCAAAGCCCATGCCCAAATGGCATTGATGGCCGCTGCGGCAAGATTGATCGAAAGACCGAGCACCGGCGCCTGCGGCAGTTCGGGCGCCAGGAGATCAGCACTGGCCTGGCGAACAATCAACAGCGCGGCCACGACAATCATCACGCCCTCGATGACCGCCGAAAGATATTCAGCCTTATAGTGTCCGAACTGATGGTCGTGGTCGGCGGGCTTCTGCGAATATCGAATTGCGGCATAGGCGACGATGGCCGCAATCACGTTGACGGTTGATTCCAGCGCATCCGAAAGTAGCGCCACCGAACCCGTCACATACCAGGCAAGCGCCTTCAGCCCCATGACGCCGAAAGCGACCGGAATGGTCCAGAATGCTAAGCGCCGCACGATTGGCGAAAAAGTCGGCATCGTTGCCGGTCCCCGTTCAAATCTCAGCGTGGGATAGACCCGACCTATGACGAGGGCAAGGCATGTTTGAAAAAATACACCGGAAGCTTTGCCGATGAATTGTCGTGGAACAACCACCCCAAATCATATAGTGCTTGGCCAAAGGCCAACCCCATTGAAAGCCTTCGAGACCTGCATGACTGCCTCGGTGACTGCCCAATGACTGCATTGAACCAAACCCCTCTCGAAATCGCTCCGCTTGCGGAAAACCAGCGACAGACCATTGCCGTCATCGGCGCAGGCTTCGTGGGACTATGCTCGGCCCTCTGGCTGCAGCGTGCAGGTCACAAAGTGACGATCATCGATCCTGAGCCGCCGACCGGCAACGTGTCCTATCGCAACGCCTGCTCCTATGGGAACGCCTGCACGATTGCAGCCCACGCGGTGCTGCCGGTTGGAACGCCGGGCATTGTCTGGGATGTCCCCCGCATGCTCCTGCGCGCAGACGCACCACTCTCGATCATCTGGCGCTATCTGCCGCAATTGGCTCCTTGGCTGATCGCGTTTCTCTCTGCCAGCCGAACAAAAGAGGTCGAACGTATTTCCTCCGTATTGGGCCAGATGCTCTATCATGCCGATGCTGCCTGGTTGCCGCTGATGCAGCAATCCGAAAGCATGCATCTGCGCCGCGAAAACGGCTGCCTTTATCTCTACAAGAGCGAAGCCGATTACCGCTCTGCCGAGCAAAACGACCGGCTGCGCGCCAAATATGGCGTGGCGATCGATGAGGTCAGCCGCGATGAAATCCGCGACCTGGAGCCCAATCTTGCCCCGGTTTATGAGCGCGGCGCGCTTTACAGGGACTCGTTCAATCTTTGGAGCCCGCTGCAACTCGCCCAAGCGCTTGCCCGCGCCTTCGAGGCGGCAGGCGGCACATTCGTCAGGCAGGAAGCCCTGAACGTTGAGGCCAACGAAACCGGCGGCAAAGTTCACACAAGCGGCGATCCCGTCGAGGCCGGTCATATTGTTATCGCCGCCGGTGCGCATTCCAAGCGGTTTTGTGCGCAGTTGGGCGACAAGGTCCTGCTTGACACCGAACGCGGCTATCACGTCCTTTTCCCGGAAGGTCGCGATCTTCTGAACCGGCCCGTCTGCTACCCTGAACACGGATTTTACATGGTGCCGATGCAGAATGGCATTCGCACCGTCGGCACCGTTGAATTCGGCGGGCTCAAAAGGCCGCTCAATCCCAAACGCACCGCCATGCTGCGCAATGCGACACCCAAATTGCTCCCCAATGTGGGAACCGCAACCGACGAGTGGATGGGTTTTCGTCCCTCCATGCCGGACTCGCTGCCCGTCATCGGCCCCTCGCCCAAATCACCCAATGTGACCTACGCATTCGGCCACGGCCATATCGGCCTGACGCTGGGTGCTCTGACCGGCTATCTCGTCGCGCAGAATATCGCGGGACAACAAACGCTGATTGACGTGGAGCCGCTGCGCCCGGTGCGGTTTTGAAGGCAGATTTCGTCCCATTGCAGGTGACTGATTGGCAAGTGCGAGACGGGGCAAAATGCCAGTTGTTAATGGCAGATAAATAAGCTAACTGCGACGGTAAACTTTTAAAGGAATGACGGCATTTCATGCGCCGGGGTCATGTCATAAGACTTCTGTTTATTGTTGCGCTGATGCTTGCTGGCTTCACGTACAGGCCACCGCTTGTTCACGCCGGCAATTATGACGTCGCCTATCAACTTCCAGATGGAAGCTTTGCGTCGCTTTGTGCACAAGGGCAGGAACCCGGCGCGCCGGAACACCAGTCGCATCCTTGTGAATTCTGCACACTTTCCCACTCTCTGTTCAGTCAAAATTGCAACTACGAGACATACCTTCCATCTACTATTGCCGGGAAACGCCTGCTTTCCCGGAAGTACGAAGGACCTGAGCAGAAGACCGCGATAGCAAGGCCGCGGTCCCGTGCGCCACCGTTCATCGGCTGAATCTCGAAACAAATCAAACTTCAACAGATTTTTGGCCACGGCTGTCAAAGAACCCGTGCGCCTTGGAGAAATGCGATGAACTTCAACAAATTGATGACGATCACCCTTGGCCTTGCCGCGATTTCATCCACACAGGCTCTCGCCCACTCAACATTGGTCACACGCGAAGCAGCTGCTGAAAGCTATTTCGTGGCGCAAGTGCAAATCCCGCATGGCTGCGACGGCAAGGATACCAACGCGGTTTCAGTGAAAATGCCGGAGGGTTTCATTCTCGCCAAGCCGATGCCAAAGGCAGGCTGGACTTTGGAGATCATCAAGGGCGACTATCAAAAGACCTACGAAAATCACGGTACTGAGGTAAAATCGGGACCTGTGGAAATCATCTGGAAGGACGGCAGCCTGCCGGACGACTTCTACGATGTATTTACCATGCAAGGGAAAGTCACAGGCATTGAAGCCGGAACGGCCCTGCCCTTCATCGTCACCCAAACATGCGGAGATGAAAAACTTGAATGGAATGAAATCGCCAAGGATGGAGAGGATCCGCACGCGCTAAAACATCCCGCTCCCTTGCTGATGGTGACAGAGCCGGCGCATCATCATCATTGATCAAAAAGGGCAGCGGTGTTGAACGGCACCGCTGCCCACTCAGCATAGTTTGAATGCGCTTAAGCCGCTTTCACGCGCGCCCGTTTGGACAGATGCGCCACCACGTTTTCAATCATGCGCATGCCGGCGTCCTGACCGAGTGTCATGATGGATTCGGGATGGAACTGAACGGCGGCAACCGGCTCTTTGGAATGCTCAATCCCCATGATCGTTCCGTCTTCGCTTTCTGCCGTGATCATGAAATCGGGGTGCAGGGTCGAAGGATCGGCGAAAATGGAGTGATACCGTCCAACGGTGATATCTTTCGAAAGACCCGAAAATACAGTCCCCTGCTCCAGCACCCGGATCCGCGACGGCTTTCCATGCATGGGAATGGCAAGTTGGCGCAGCTCACCGCCATAGGCCTCGGCAAGCGCCTGAAGCCCGAGGCAGACGCCGAAGATTGGAAGCGAGCGTGACCGCGCCTTCTTGATCGTCGTCTTGGTATCGAAATCCTGCGGAGAGCCCGGCCCCGGCGACAGCACAACAAGATCAGGATCAATCCGATCAAACACATCATCGGCCACCGGTGAGCGTACGGTCGTGACCGTCGCGCCGGTCTGGCGGAAATAGTTGGCAAGCGTATGCACGAAGGAATCCTCGTGATCCACCAACAGGATTTTCACTCCGCTGCCCACCTTCGCCGCCTCGCGAGAGGCTTTTGAAGAATTGCCGGCACCGGCATCGCGAATGGCTGAAATCATGGCTGAAGCTTTCAGTTCCGTTTCTGCTTCTTCCTCTTCCGGATTGGAATCATTGAGAAGCGTGGCACCCGCACGCACCTCGGCAATGCCGTTCTTGATGCGAACGGTGCGCAGCGTCAGGCCGGTATTCATATCACCATTAAAGCCCACCATGCCAATGGCCCCGCCATACCAGGCGCGCGGGCTCTTTTCATGATTTTCGATAAACCGCATGGCCCACAGTTTCGGCGCACCCGTCACTGTCACCGCCCAGGCATGCGAGAGGAAACCGTCAAAGGCGTCCATATCTTCCCGCAGCCGCCCCTCGATATGGTCCACAGTGTGGATGAGGCGCGAATACATCTCGATCTGGCGACGGCCGATCACCTTCACCGAACCCGGCTCGCAAACACGCGACTTGTCGTTGCGGTCCACATCCGAACACATGGTCAGTTCGGACTCATCTTTCTTCGAATTGAGCAGCTTCAGGATCTGCTCGCTATCGGCAATGGCATCTTCACCGCGTTTGATCGTCCCGGAGATCGGGCATGTTTCGATGCGCCGGCCGGTCACACGCACAAACATTTCAGGCGAGGCACCAACCAGATATTCCTGGTTTCCGAGATTGATGAAGAAGGAATAGGGCGACGGGTTGATTTCCTTCAGCCGCCGGGAAATCTGCGATGGCTTGCTTTCGCAGCGCTCCATGAACTTCTGCCCCGGCACCACTTCGAAAAGATCACCCTTGCGGAAACTCTCCTTGGCCTTCACCACCAGTTTTGCATATTCGCCGACCTGATGGTCGCTGCGCGGCGGAATGGAGTCCGTTTGTTTGAACGGCTCTGCCGGAATGTCGCCCGCCTTGCCTTTGGTGGTCTTGCCGCCCATCTCGAAATCGTAACGGTCGACCCAGGCGCGCGCCGAATAGTTATCCACCACCAGCACTTCGTCGGGAAGGAAAAGCACCATGTCGCGCTGATCCTTGGGCCGCTCGAGCTGCAGTTTGATGGCATCGAACTGGAAGGCGAGATCATAGCCGAAAGCGCCGTAAAGGCCGATGCTGGCATCTTCCTTGGAATGGAAAAGCTCGGTGATGGCACGAATGGCGGTGAAGACCGTCGGCATTTTCGACCGTTCTTCTTCCGTGAATGTCCGATCAGGCTCGTTGACGCTCAGATCAAGCCGACGAGCGGTTCGCTCTCCCATCGTCAACTCGCCGACCTTGGCAAGCGCACCGGCTATAAAGTCAAGAATGACCTCGCCGCGCTCATTATAGGCTTCCACCCAGACATTGCGTCCGAAAGAGGAAATACCGACCGGCGGATCGACGATGGCCGTATCCCAGCGGGTGTAACGGCCGGGATATTCATAATTGGACGACAAAGCCGCGCCGCGGCGCTCATCCAGCATGTCGATATAGCTGGAAAGCGCATCGCTATAGTCGACCTCGCGCCGCTGGCGGACGACTGTCACGCCACCCTTTGTGACATATGCCTCCGAACCGTCGTCCAAAACCCGCGTACTCATAGTCCCTCTTCCTTATCTGGCCCCTTCCTCAGGCAGCCAGACACAAAAAAAGCCGCCTGAGGTTCTCGGGGCGGCTTGTAGCTTAACGCTTCACATGACTGGTCACGGCCGCCTTTAGCGAGCCCACCACCAGTTAGCAATGTTCAGCGTCTTGATCATGGCGAAAAGTGTTAGCGTGGCTTTGTTGAAATCGCAAGAGCCTTGGGGAAAATTCAGGTGCCGCGCCCTGCAAGGCTGGTGAAAGCCTTCACCTTGGCCTCTTTTATTTATGACCGTAACATTTTTTGAAACGAACAATCCCGCTCCCGCTTCATTTCCATTCCACGAAGGCCCGAGAAGGAATGGCGATGACAAAGTGGATATTGATAGCCGTCACGGCACTGGCACTGGCTCAAGGGGCAGCGGCTGAGGATATTCCGATCCCGCAGGAAAGGCCGAAGTTGGAAACGCCAGCACCTGCCTCGCTCCCAGTCCCGACCCCCACATCGCCGAGTTCGGAAAGCACAGATAAGCCCTCGCCCGAAAGCACCGATCAAGAGACGGAAGAGCCGAAGGCACCTGTCGCAAAACTTGAAAAAGAAGACCTAAAAGAGCTCGCCCAATGCCTGAGCGATCTCAGGGCTGAAGGTGCGGCGTTCAAAACGGCTGAACAGATCGACGACGGGGACGGTTGCGGGATCGACAAGCCGATCATCCTCAGTGAAGTGCTGCCCGGCATCAAGGTGATACCGGAGGCAAAACTGCGCTGCCAGACCGCACTCCAGCTTTCCCGGTGGACCAAAGACAGCGTCTTGCCCGCTGCGAAAGTCGCCCTCTCCGGCGACAAGCTGACGGTGATTGAAAACGCCTCCGACTACGTTTGCCGCAAACGCAACAATGCCAAGACGGGCAAAATATCCGAACATGCCCATGGCAATGCAATCGACATTGGCGGCTTCCGCTTTGCCAGCGGAAAGCGTCTTGATGTTGAAGCGCGCGACACCGATTCGACCCTTCAAGGGGCGTTCCAGCGGGCCGCCAGAGCCACCGCCTGCCTCTATTTCACCACGGTTCTCGGGCCCGGCAGCGACGATGCGCACAAAACGCACTTCCATATCGATATTCTGGAGCGGTCGCGCGGATATCGCTACTGCCGCTGAGACCCCCGCCAGCAAGGGAATAAAGTCCACCTCTTGAACGTTGCTCCGGCGTATCCAAATAAACTTCCGGGGATTGCGCGATTGGGAGTTTGTCACCTCCACCACATCCGCTAATCTCGCGCCAGTCAGATTTTTCAGGGGACGCAATATGGCAACGCTTCAATCGCTCGATTCCGAAATCGAAAAGACCCGTTCTGTTGTCAGCGAGATGCGCGGCAAGCTCGAACAATCCGGCAAGGTTCTCGACGAATTTTCCAAGGCCGAAACGAAAATCGGCGATGCCAATTTCGATATCGAAAACGCCCGCATTCAGGATGTGCTGAAACAGCAGAAGGTGATGGAGGCCAATATTGCCGACCTGATCATCGGGCTGGAAGATGCGACCAACGTCTTCGGCGAAGAATTCGAAAGCATGAAGACCTTCTCCGGTTATGAGAAGTTCGTCGGCATTTTCTCAAAGCAGCGCGCCCAGCGCATGCGCACCGACCGTGTGCGCAACATGTCGCTGGCCGGTAACCTGCAGGAATTGCTTGCCAAGTCAGACACGATCGTCGGCATTCTGCGCGAGCAGAAAAGCGTACTCGAAGAGCGCTACGCCAATTCCGAAACCAGCCTGAAACAGGTGATCGAGCGCCGCAAGTCAACCTTGGACGCACTTGAACAGACGCAAAAGCGCATTGAAGAACTCAATCCAATGCTCATGGACATTGAAAACAAGATCGCCTCCTCCACCGACCAGCAGACCCGCGCAGACCTGGAAAGCGAGCGCTCGGCCATGGCGACCGAATATAACCAGATGCAGGCCAAAGAGCAGGAGCTTCTGGCCGAAAGCCAGACGCTGGAGCGCTACACCTCAATGTTCCAGACCTTCGTGGATTCGCTGAACAACCAGATTGCCGCGCAAAACACGCTGATCAACAAGCTGACCATCGATACCGAGCAGCGCATCGTGCTGTACAAGGCGCTGGAAGACTCGCTGAAAACCGCAGCCCAGCAGGACGTTGCCCACCGCATCAACACGCTCGGCAGCCAGGTGGACACGGCCGCTGAAGAGACCATGGCCGGTATTGGCGCCGCTGCCCAGAGCCACATTGGCGACCTCTTGGAAATGCATGAGAAGAACATGCTCTCCACCCAGGATATTCAACGCCGCAAGAAGCTCGCAGACGATGCTTTTGCCCGCCGCTTCAAGGACGTGATGGATAAGCACAACGCCGCTGACTACGTGCAGAAATAAGGTCTTCGGCATCTGAAATGAACGAACAGTCCCCCACCGCTGCACACTATTTCCAGTCGATGGAAGCCGCGCTCGATGGTTTGCAGCGGTTTCTTTCGATGGACACCGAGGTGAACCGGGCGAGCCGGATCATGGGGCCTTATGTGGAGCGATTGGCAACCTCCTTTGCCTGCTGGCGCAATCGCCTCGGCTTTATGGAGCAGTTCCGCATTTCCCGCGCAGAAAGCGGTTTTCCGGTTTTCCAGAACCTGCTGGAATTGGAAAACGACCGCAAAACCGCCCCCGAACGCCTCTCCGCCATTCCCGCAGCCGACCTGCTGCGCGAGGAGATGGCCGATTTCATTCTGCGCCAGAAGTCCTTCCCATCCGATCTGCAAGCCCGCATGGCCGAGCGGCTCTACCTTGAGGAAATCGGTAAAGGCCAGCTTTTTTCGCCCTTCATCCTGCCCGAAACGGTGAATGTCGACGTCAACACCAAGACGCGTCGCCCTGCCTATGGGGTGCGGTGGGCAACGTTTGACGGCTCGCAGATGCTGCCAATCATCTACGCGCTGGTGACAGAGGATTCGTCTCCGAAAATCGCCGACATTCTGGTGACGAAAGATGGCACGCTGAATGAGGATGTCGAGATCCAGTTGCCCGTTGGAGGACTTTTAAACCCCGAGCTTGCCAAACCCTTCGACGCGTTTGCTGAAAAGAACAGCGCCTACGGCCTGTCACCACTGACAATCGCCCGGAACCTCGACCGGGATTTTGCCGACCTGCATCCCAAGCGCCTGCAGCGCGCCATTCTCGGCCCCTTCTATTCAGCCGGTATTACGGAAAACAATGCCCGCGTGAACGATATCATTTCCAAGGTGCGCAAGCCCGAAAACGCCTGGGTTCTGACCTGGACCGTGCAGGAAGTCTTTTCCAAAAACGAGAAGCCGGCCAAAAGCGGCTGGTTTTCATCCACACCGGCGGAAGAAGAATTCCACATCAATACCGACGATCTGGAAGCCACCCGGCAAGGCGTCAGCCTTTATGAAAAACATGCCCTCGTTCCCCACGATGCCTATCAGGCGCTCTATGCCGAGGGCGAGGCCGACAACATCTTTGCAGGCTACAAGGTCCACGTGATTTCGGGCCACAATATCGTCAGCCAGGTGTGAGGAGAAAATCATGGCGCTCAATGCAGGCCTCACCACGATCCACGAAGACGATATCGCCAAACATCAGGCAGCCGCACAATCGCTGGTGACGCGCATGGTGATCATTGAAGCGGATGATCCGGGCGCGAAAAGTGCGCTTGCCGGCACAGGTCGCCGTTTCATTTCCACTGTGTCTTCCACGCCAACGCGCCGCACCCGCGAGGTGGAACTCGCCCGGACAATCCAGTCCATTCCCCCCGGCGATCCGTTGATGACCATTGCGCAGCACACGCTGCTCTATCGCGCCCGGCGTGGCCTGCAGATTGCGCTGGCCATAGCCGATGTCTTCGCCGAACAGACCGATCTGGAAACGCTCAAAAGCCGCAATGCATCAGCTCCACTCGCCGGGGATGAGGCAACACGGTTCAAGTCACTCCTGGCCGCATCCGCCTATATCGCAGCCTTCACCTTTAGTGCCTATCTCGGTGTTAAAATCGATGGCGAAACGGAGCCGGTCAACGACACGCATGAGCCGGATTTCCTGTTCGACACGCCGCAGGATGCGCTGAAATCGCTGATCTCCGGCCTCGACAAGGCTATTGCCGGTTCGCCCGACGAAACCGCCATGACGGCCCGCGCCAAAGCCTTCGTGCGTGAGGCCCTTGAGGGACTGATTTCCCGCAAGGCGCGCTTCACCAGTCTGGCGAGCTTCGAAAACACCCATATTCGCATCGATCAGGATGATTTCGATCTGAACGGCTTCGATGTCGCACCCGGCACCAAGCGCAAGCCGCTGGTGATGAGCTTCAAGAAACCGAACGAAATCATCGGCAATCACATCGCCAAATATCAGGCGCTCAAGCTTGCCAAGATGCTGATGGCCTACGATTTCGACCGGCAGATGAACCCGTTTGTCGAGCTCGGTGGCTTCCTCTTCACCTTCATCGGCGACGGTAATCCGGGAACCGGCAAGACGATCCTGATCCAGATGATCGCGGGCCTGCTGAACGATTATTGTGAGGTCGCGGGCTATGCTTTCCATTATGAAAATTTCGGCGTCGACCAGATTTCTTCCTATCAGGGAAAATCCGGTCAGAACGCCAAGGAATTCATCAACAATGTAATGAGCCCGCGCGCCATCGGCTTCGGCACGATTGACGATATCGACCAGGTGGCCGCCAAACGCTCCGACGACCGCGCCTCTGCCGGTCAGCAGGAAGTAACCGCAGTGCTGATGGAGAGTTTCGCCGGTGCATCCACCGTTGTGCGCGGCAATTGCTCTTTCGGCATGTTCTCCAACTATCCCGAAAATGTCGATGATGCGCTGCGCCAGCGCGCAGGTGCCCGCTGGCTGGTGGACGGCCCGCAAACACGCGACGACTATATTGACATATTCGCCCTGCTTGCCGGCAAGAACCACAGGATTCCGCTGGGCGATCATGAACTTTTTGCCGCTCAGCAAATTCAAAAGGCGGTGTCGGAAGCCTATTCGAGCTACACGCGCCCGCAGGAAGAAGGCTTACGCGCCGTCTGGGATACTTTCGAGAAGGAAATCGGCGCGGTCAAGACGCTTGCCGATATCGGCACCTATCTCCATCGCATCAAACAGGCCGAGCCACGCTTCACCGGTCGCGCCATCAAGAACATCACCGATGCCATCAAGATGCGCACCATGGATGTGGAATTACCGGACGAATGGTTCGAAACCCCGGAATCCTTTATGCACAAACCCTACGATGAGAAGAAGGCCATGATCGAGGCGCTGCGCGGACCGATCACCATCGATATCGTGCTGCAGGAAATCAACCGCTACGCTGACAGCGAATTCCGCTACACAGATAAGTCAGACGACGCAGCAGTCTCAGAGATCATCCGCCGCGAACGCCAGCGCGAGAAGGCCATCCGCGAAATCGAGACCATGAAGAAGGATGGGAGGTGGCAGGTGTAGCAGAAATTCGCTTTTAGCGAATTATATTGAAAGTCTTGCTGGAGCGGCTATAGTGCAGAAAACTATTATATATAGTCGGGAAGCCAGCAAAAACCTGAGCAGGATGCCAGCCAATGACGCAAAACGCATCAGATCGAAAATGGCACAATACGCCAATGACCCGGCATCGCTTGCCAACAATATCAAGAAGCTTCAGGGCGGATATTATTACAGGCTGCGTATCGGTGACTGGCGGGTGATTTTCAAGGAAGACGGCACTGTGGTCGATGTTGTCCGGGTTGCGCCCCGCGGCGACGTTTATAAGGGAATAGACCTATGAATAAGGCAGTTTCTTTCGTCTCGCCAGGTGGCGAGGAATTGATCGTTTTGACCAGAGCACAATATGACGCCTTGATTGAGCGGATCGAAGATCTGGAGGACATGGAAGCAATCCGCCGCCATGAGGCGCGCGTTGCGGCAGGTGAAGAGGAACTTGTCCCCGCCGAATACGTCAGCCGCATGATTGATGGCGAGAGCCCTGTGCGCGTGTGGCGCGACTTTCGCGGGCTGACGGCAAAGGAACTGGCGGCGAAGGCAGGACTGAGCCCCGCATATCTCTCAGAAATCGAAACCGGCAAGAAAGACGGCAGCATTGCCGCGTTGAAATCGATCGCGGATGTCTTGAAACTCGACCTCGACGACCTGTACTGGAATCGCGAAGAAAAAGGACCGAGTGAAGAGTAGCATGCAGCGCCTCCTGGAAGCCGAACTGATTTATGGACGCCTGCTCACCATTTCCGAGCCGCATCTTGTCGAGCGTTATAACAAGGCGATGAAAGGCTTTGGCCTGCCGGAAACCAGGCTCAGCGAATTCGAAATCGACATGACCGGCTTTTCGCCGCAAGTGGCGTCCGAGCTCAACGACAAGGACTATCTTGACCCGCTCAAGGTGAACCGCCGTTTCATCATCATGACCCCGGATCAGGAGAACCTGCCGGTGGTGCATACGAGTTTTTCCAACACCGCCGGCCTGATGCACGAATTTTACGAGGCCAATGCGCGAGCGATTTCCGCAGTCACCATCCGCGATGCGCTCTATGGCGAGATCGAGGATAGCGTCGCCAAGGTCGATACACTTGAAGACCTACTCAAGATCAATGAAGTCTCTTTTCGTGTCCTCTCTGCAGAAGACATTTTGAGCCGGGCCGCGGAGTTGCGGGGTCTCGTCGATCGGCTGAAGGCCGAACCGGATGCATGGCGCGACGATGCCATGCTGAACCGCATGGTGGAGCTGGCCAAAAAGACCGGCGACATACGCGAAAACAAGCTGGTCCCCGACCAGCTCGTCTTCCGTCACGAAAGCTACTGGGCCAACCACTTCGGTGGCGTTTACATTTTCCACGAAGGCCGCGACGCGACCGTGATCTGCGACAAGGATGCGCCCGGCTTCCGGCGCTCGCGCCCGTGGCAGGTGAGCTATATCCCCATCGACGATCATAAGCGCGTCTTTGAATTCCTCATGCGTTCGGGCCGCATAGAACTGCCGCGCGGCTCCTGGGCGGCAGCCACCGGCCTTTTGCAGCACCGTGCCAACATGACGCTGGAAGGGCTGATCCGCGAGACCGTGGCCGACGCAGACTTCAAGGCCAGCGATCCGATCTGGCGCCAGACATGGCTCTCGCGCCACGTCGGATTGGTCGCGGAGGAAGGCTCCTACCCGTTCCTTCAGGATCTTAGCCGCAAACTCGCGCAGACCGGTCAGGCCAATATCAACGACATTCCACACAAATGGCGTTTTCTCGCCGTGCGCGCAAAGCCCGATCATCCCGATTTCTGGCTTGTCGGTCGCCTGATTGCGCAGCTGACACCGCGCGACTATGTATCACGCTTTGTGTTTGACAAGCAGGGCTTCTACGATAGCTATGAGCACTTCGGCGAAATGTTCAGGGAACATGTTGTCAGCACGCTCGCAGACACATATCTGAAAGACAAGAAAACATTCCGCCAGCGGCTATACGGTATTGGAGGCCCTACCCATGCTTGATCCCATCATCATGTTTTTCGAAGGGATGTTTCTGCGCATCGGCCGTGCCTTCGGCATCTTCATAAGCTGGCTTGCCTGGCCCTTTGTTGCCATCACCCGCTGGTTTCGCGGTCGCCATTGGGTGATCAAGGGACCCATTGCGCTGGTGCTGATCGGCCTCGCGCTACTGTACGGCTACTTTATCGTGCAGGCGGAAAGCTGGACGAACTTCAACGCCGCCTATCCCGATAAATATGAATTTTCAAAACGTACAGCTTCTGCCGGGGAGCAGCTGACAGGCGACGCTTCCGGCAGGAAGTGTGAAAATTCAGGCATCGTGGCAGTAACGGCGGATCTTATCGATTTCAACGTCAATCAGAACGCCTGGATCTCCTCCATGATTGCCTACAAGATGGGGCTCTTCGGTCTCGACTGGGACGACACGCCCTTCCTCGACAACAAGGCAAGCTTCCAGCGCGGCATCAACCAGGCGCTTCGCCGCACAGCTGTCGAACTGGTGGATACGCTCGGCCGTGTGCGCGGCACATCGGCGGTCAACAGCGACCTTCAGAACGCCCGCGGCAATCTGCAGTTCGATGAATATACCTGGTATTTTGGTTTGAGCCCCTTCGGACCCAAGACCCCCTCACCGAGCTTCTACCGCTCGGCCATGAAGGATCTGCGCAAGTTCAATTCATCGCTTGAAAATTGCGATGCCGTATTTGATGGTCGCGCCGATAACCTGATGAGCTTCCTTGATCGCATTGCCAACGACCTGGGCTCGACCTCCGACATTCTGCGCGAACGGTCCGAAAACTACAGCTCCGGCTGGTTCGACACACGCGCTGATGACCGCTTCTGGTTCGCCTACGGCCAGCTTTACGCCTATTACGGCATTCTCGAGGCTGCCCGTTCCGACTTCTCCAATGTCGTGCGTGAACGCAATGTCGGCTCTCTTTGGGATCGCCTGGACAAGCAGTTTCAGTCTGCCTTGAGAATTCAGCCCGCCATTATCTCCAACGGCAGTGAAGACGGCTGGATCATGCCGACCCACCTCGCCACAATGGGCTTTTACATTCTGCGCGTGCGCGCCAACATCACTGAAATCCGCGACGTGCTCGACCGGTAGAGCATCCACCATACAAATGAAAAAGCCGCCCGGAATGTCCTGGGCGGCTTTCTTTACCTTGGAATTCGGCTGGCTTATTTCAACGTCGCCAGATAGGCGATCACGTTTTGAACGTCCTCGTCCTTTGTCAGCTTGAAGGTCATCTTTGTCTTGCCGCCCTCGACCTTGTCCTTGATATAGGCCTTCGGGTCCTTCAGATATGCAGCAAGTTCTTCTTCGCTCCAGACAGCGCCCTGTTCGCCGAGCTTTGTGTAAGACTCGTCATACTTGTAGCCATCCACGGCACCAACAGTGCGTCCGACAACGCCGAACAGATTGGGGCCAACCTTGTTCTTGCCATCCTGCTCGAACGTATGACAGGCAACACATTTCTTCGCCACCTTCTCGCCTGCTGCAGCATCGCCAGCGGCTTGAGATACGCCGGCAGACAGCGCGAGACAGCCAAACGTGATAAGAATTTTCTTCAGCATCAATTCCCCTTTCCAGGTTTCAATCATGATTGCCAAGGCACAATCATTGGCATAAGCAGCCTGTATCACAAAACTGCTATCATACCGTTGCTACTAAAGCTCGAATTGCAACTGCGCCTTGACGGAAATCAATCGCAGCGCATTTTGTCTTCCCAGTGGCGGCGACAAAACGACACATATTTTTCGTTTCCACCGATATCGATCTGCGCGCCTTCCTTGATGACATTTCCATTTTCATCAAGCCTGGCGACCATTGTCGCTTTGCGCCCGCAGTGGCAGATCGTGCGCACCTCACGCAACTCGTCGGCAATCGCCAACAACTCCCGTGAGCCCGGGAAAAGCTTGCCCTGAAAATCGGTTCTGAGACCATAGGCCATGACGGGAATTTTCAACCGGTCTGCAACGCGTGCCAACTGCCAGACTTGTTCAGCAGTGAGAAACTGCGCTTCATCCACAAAGACACAGGCAATTTCACCCTCAGCATGCATGCGCGCGATCATCGAAAAAAGATCGTCGCCGTTGTCAAAAGCAATCGCGTCGGATGAAAGGCCGATACGCGAGGAAACCGTTCCCTTGCCCGCCCTTTCGTCGATGGCAGCAATGAGAATCACCGTCCGCATGCCCCGTTCCCGATAGTTATAGGACGCCTGCAGCAGGTTTGTTGACTTGCCGGCGTTCATTGCGGCATAGGAAAAGTAGAGTTTGGCCATGGTTCACCTCCCCTTTTCCATGCGGCCATCCGTGCGAAAAGCCAAGCGCGCACCTCGAAAAACCACAGCAATTTGCATCGACAACCTCAATGCGACAGAAACTGCATCATTTGCGAAATGCACCTTAACAGTTGCCAAAAAGCCCTTGATATTACCGGGCATTGATGTTTCGTTAAGCCAACTTCAAAGAGGGAGAACAATCAAATGTTCATGAAATTCGCTGGAAAATCCGCTCTGGCAGCCGCCGCTTCCGTCCTTGTGCTGAGCATTGCCTCTGCCAATGCAGCAGAGCCGGAAAGCTGTGGCACCGTTCGCTTCTCCGATGTCGGCTGGACCGATATCACGGCAACAACGGCAGCAACATCAGTCGTTCTTGAAGCTCTCGGCTACGAAACAAAAACCGAGTTGCTCTCTGTGCCGGTAACCTACACGTCCCTGAAGAACAAGGACATCGACGTCTTCCTCGGCAACTGGATGCCTTCCATGGCCGCTGACGTTCAGCCTTTCCTCGACGACAAGTCCGTTGAATCCATCACCGAAAACCTCACTGGCGCAGGCTACGGCATTGTCGTGTCGCAGGATGCTTTCGATGCTGGCGTCAAGTCGCTTTCAGACCTCGAAGCGAATGCCGACAAGTTTGATGGAAAGATCTACGGGATTGAGCCCGGAAACGACGGCAACCGTATCATTCTCGACTGGATCAAGGATGGTTCGCTGGCGAATTTCGAACTGGTGGAATCTTCGGAAGCCGGCATGATCTCTCAGGCACAAAAGGTTATGAAAAACGGCGAATGGGTGGCCTTCCTCGGCTGGACACCCCACCCCATCATGGGGGCTATGGATATCGCCTATCTGGACGGAATGGGCGACAGCGGTTTTGGCGCGGCGACAGTGCACACCAATGTTCGTCAAGGCTATCTCGAAGAATGCCCCAATGTCGGGCAATTCCTCAAGAACCTGAAATTCACCCTGGACATGGAAAACGTCATCATGGGCAAAATTCTCGATGACGGCGAGGATGCCAAGGTGGCCGCCACCGAATGGCTCAAGGCCCATCCCGATGCCTACGCCTCATGGCTGGAGGGTGTTACGACCAAAGACGGTGGAAATGCAGCAGAAGCCGTCAAGTCGGCGCTTGGCAGCTGATCAGGCCAAACACAAGAGGGCGGGATTAATCCCGCCCTTCCTCATTGCGCAAAAAACAATTTCTCTCAGGGGCGACAAAGGTGGATTTTCTGACCGACAACAAGGTGCCGATCGGCAAGTGGGCTCAATGGGCCGTAGACTGGCTCACAGACAGCGCGGGCTGGTTTTTTGATGCGCTTTCGTCGTTCTTACGCGTCGTTATCGATGCGCTTCTTCTTGTTCTCCAAGGTCCCGAATTCGTCACCCGAAGCGCGAATGGAGAAATATATTACGCTCTGTTTGTCATCGTTCTGATTTCGGCACTCGCCTGGTTCATGCGACGCTCCGTTTCTGTTGTCGTTCTGACGGCGCTTGGTCTCCTGCTGATCGTCAATCAGGGATACTGGGAAGAAACGACGGACACTCTGGCGCTGGTTTTGGCCGCAACTGCCGTGTGCATGTTGATCGGTGTGCCGCTGGGCATTGCTGCTGCGCGCCGGCCCTGGGTTTACGCAATCCTCCGGCCCATACTGGATCTCATGCAGACGATCCCGACCTTCGTTTATCTCATCCCGGCTTTGATTCTCTTTGGTCTCGGCATGGTCCCCGGTCTGATCGCGACCGTTATCTTCGCCATCCCCGCGCCGGTGCGGCTCACGCGGCTTGGCATCATATCCACGCCAGGCTCCTTGGTCGAGGCGGCCGAGGCGTTTGGCGCAACTCCATCGCAGGTGCTGCGCAAAGTGGAACTTCCCTTTGCCCTGCCTCAAATCATGGCTGGCCTCACCCAAACCATCATGCTCTCGCTCTCCATGGTCGTCATCGCGGCCCTCGTGGGAGCCAACGGACTTGGCGTTCCCGTTGTCCGCGCTCTCAACACCGTCAACATTGCCAAAGGCTTCGAAGCAGGCCTGTGCATTGTTATATTGGCCATCATTCTTGATCGCCTCTTCAAGGTTTCCGGCGAAGGAGAAGGTGCATGACCGCGGTCGTTTTTAAGAATGTCAGCATCGTCTTCGGCGACCGTCCGGAGCGCGCCCTTGCATTGGCCGACGAGGGGAAAAACCGCGATGAGATCAGCGCCGAGACCGGCTTGGTTCTGGGCGTCGCCGACGCGGACCTGACAATTGAGGAAGGCGAAATCGTCGTGCTCATGGGCCTTTCCGGCTCTGGCAAGTCGACCCTGCTGCGCGCCGTCAACGGACTTGCACCTGTGGTTAGAGGCAGCGTGGAGGTGCAAACCAAAGACGGCCCGGTCAATCCCTACACATCAGGCGCAAAGGCCTTGCGCAACCTTCGCATGCACACCGTGTCGATGGTGTTTCAGCAATTCGGCCTCCTGCCCTGGCGAACCGTGGCCGACAATGTCGGCTTCGGTCTGGAACTGGCCGGCGTTTCTGAAAAAGAACGTGAAAAGCAGGTCGCCGAACAGCTTGAACTCGTCAATCTTTCGCAATGGAAAGACCGCAAGGTCAACGAGCTTTCCGGCGGCATGCAGCAGCGCGTGGGCCTTGCTCGCGCATTTGCGACCGGCGCGCCAATTCTCTTGATGGATGAGCCTTTTTCGGCTCTCGACCCGCTGATCCGAACCAGGCTTCAGGACGAGTTGATCGAATTCCAGAGCAGACTGAAAAAGACCATCATCTTCGTGAGCCACGATCTCGACGAAGCCTTCCGCATCGGAAATCGCATTGCGATCATGGAAGGCGGACGCATTGTTCAGTGCGGCACGCCTCAGGAAATCGTCAAGAACCCCGCCAACCAGTATGTCGCCGAGTTCGTGCAGAACATGAATCCGATCGCCATGCTTTCGGCAGCAGATATCATGCGCCCTGGTCCCTCTGACGGCCCGGTCTCGGCAACGGCCAGGTCTAACACGCCGCTGGAGGATATATTGGGCGCGATGGCCGATAAGCCGGGCGATGTGGGCATTGTCGATAACGGCAAGATTATCGGTACGATTTCGGCTCAGGACATTGTCGCCGGACTGACAAAACACAAACGGCGAGAGGCATGAGTGAGAAGATCAATCCGATAAGGGAAACAGATGAAGACGCGCGCCGGCAAGCTCGGCTTCTCTTGCGCGGTTCACCCTTCGGGTCGATTGCTGCTCTTGATCCTGAAACCGGATATCCCAATTGCAGCCGGGTTTTGCTTGGCACCGCTCCCGACGGCATGCCTGTCATACTCATCTCACGGCTATCGGCGCACACAAAGGCGCTGCTTTCCGATGCTCGCGCCTCACTCTTGGTGGGAGAACCCGGCAAGGGCGATCCCCTCGCCTCGCCAAGGCTGACCATCCAGTGCGATGCTCTTCCCGTGGCCCGGCAGAGCGAAGATGACCGCACCATTCGCGCCCGGTTCCTGAGACGTCACAAGAAGGCCGCGCTATACGCCGATTTCGCAGACTTCCTCTTCATGCGACTACGACCATTAAGAGCCAGCCTCAACGGCGGTTTCGGGAAGGCCTACGCTTTGACTGAAAACGACCTGGCAATCGACTCCGATGCGACGACCATGATGGCTGATTACCAGGACAAACTTCTGGAAATTGCAAATCGCGACTGGAAAAATCGCGACCACGAAGATTCGCGACTAGGGAACTATGTCGTCTGCTCTCTTGATCCGGAAGGATTTGACCTGAGGCGCGGCAGTCAGTTCTTACGGTTGGCTTTTCAAAAAACCATGAAAACAGAAGGTGTGAAAAACATCCTGAAAAGCGGCTTTTTCGCCGATTATACATAAGTTTGCCGATATACAATTTTACATACTTGGGTTATTCTCGGGCGGGGATTTTTTTGCCAATTTTTTGTAAAGTTTGCTGGAAAGTCCCACACATTATAGATGTGAGGGAATCGGTACATATGGACTTGAAATTTCTACACGATAATACAGACCCGGCCTCGGAGTTCCTCTCCGCAATGGCCAACGCAAAAAGACTTCTGATTTTATGCAATCTTGTTGAGGCAGAGATCACGGTGGGGGCGCTTGCCGACAAGATTGGTCTCAGCCAATCGGCACTTTCTCAGCACCTATCAAAACTCAGAGCCATGGATCTTGTCGCGACCCGTCGCGATGCGCAAACCATCTATTACTCGTGCACTGACGAGCGCGTTCACGAAATGCTGCAGACACTGAACGGTATCTTCGAGAAGGGTTCCTGCGGCAAGTCTGCCGCGTGAAAAGCCGTGTTCTTTTCGAGGTTCCTGAAAAAGAAGTGGCCTGTGCCATCTTAAAAGATGACACAGGCCAACTCTGCCGCCGGTCGTTAGAAACATATGAAAGCCAATCTGTTTTGCCCTTCGATTGGTGCTTTCAGCCGCTGTAGCAGGTCAATATTCATTATTCGCCATCCAAAGCAACAAGCTTTGGAAAGCGGCTTGTGTCGCTTTGATGACATGACAAACTTGTCCGGACCTGTTCATTTTGGATGGCAATAGGCAGGCTGCCAAAAGACCGCCCAATATCAAGCATCGCATCCAGGTTGCAAAAACAAACTTTTCATCCTCTGAACGCACTTCCGCTTGCATGGTTAACCCTTCGTTATCGTGCGTAGTGTTAAGGATTGGCGCTAAGCATGATCCACATTACCGCATACCGGTGACACCCGAGGGAAGAGCGCGTGAACCAGAGAGAGAAATTGCTGGAACTTGCATGCGAGCGCATCCACAGGCTTGACAAGCCGGCCTGCATCAAGAGCTCGGAGCTCGTTCATATCGAGGTCAACACAGCCTATGCCCGACTGTTCGGCCAATCACCGCAAGCCTTTCCCGGAAAACGGATCGGTTTTTTTGATGCAGCTTTCGTCGGCAGCGAGCGGGAAATAGCCGAGCGCCGCTGCATCGTCTTCGGTGAGGAGACACGCACCAGGGCCAAGGTCGGCACAGCCGAAACGGAATATGACATTATCGCGGAGCAGTTCGTCACGGAACATGGCGGGATATTCCTGTTCGAATATATGGAACCGCTGGAAAGCGCGCCCGCAATACAGGCCGCAAATGATACCTACGTGGCACCCAGGCGCACGCCGACAAACGAGAGCGAAGAGTATCTCTTGCGTGTGATCAAGGATGCGGCGGATGGGATTGATGTCGCGCTGTTCATTCTGTCACCCGATAATCGCCTGATCTACGCGAACGATGCTTTCAAGGCACTTGCAAAGGAAGATCACTTTCCCACCGAGGTCGGCATCTCAATACGCGATGCCCTTATCACCCTCGCCCATGAACATGCCGGCAAGGACGGTTGCCCATCGACACCAGACGAAATCGACGACTGGGTGGAGAGGCGGCTCGACGACCTGAATCAGACCCATTCGGAAAGCATCATCAAGCTGAGCGGCGGCCGGCACATCCGTGCAACCAATCACCGAATGGCAAACGGATATCTGGTCGCGGTGAGGATTGACGTCACCGAAAGTGCAGAACGCGAAGCACTTTTGAGCGAAAGCTACACCGAACTCAGCCTTTTCAAGACTTTCCTCGACAATGTTCCGGTCGCCACCTTTGCCCGCGACGAAAATCACCGCATGATTTACGTCAACGAGACTTATTGCAAGATCGTAGGAAGATCGGCCGAGGAGCTTGTCGGCACCACACTTGAGGATCTCTTTGGCGAAGAGGCTGACAAATACCGCCGATCCAATGAGAGCCTGGCCCGGAACGGCGGCGTCTGGACGGGCGAGGAGACGATCCCGTGCGCCGGAGGCAAACAGACCGACGTCATCAAAAAGCTGATGTGGCTTACCCTTGCCGACGGCAGGCGGATCATGACCGGCTCAATGACCGATATTTCAACAATCAAGGAGCGCGAGGCCGAAGCCGAAGCAGCCAGACGGCGCGCGGAAATGGCCGAGCAAAGACTTGAAGCGGTGATGGATGCGGTCAATTTCGGCATTCTCGTCATCAACCAGGAAACATTCCAGATCGAGATGGCCAACAACGCGATCAACGAAAACTGGGCCGCCGCGGAGCTAGGCGAACTGGAAAGCCGAACCTTCGTCGAGCTTCTGGACTACAATTTTAAAGTCGGCCGATACAATTTCACCGAACAGGAATTCGCAGCCTACAAAGCAAACTGGTTGGAAGACATCCGCCAGAACAGCGAAATGCCGGAAAAGCTCATTCAGCCAAACAATGGCAAACATTTCATCGTGAAGGGCAAGCCGATCGGTGAAAATCGTTTCATGCTCACCTACAATGATATTTCCGAATTGCGCCAGCGCGAAGTGGAGATCATTTCAGCGCGCGCTAAACTTTCGGAAACCGGGAAGCTGATGAACGAGGCACTGTCCTCCATGCAACAGGGCTTTGTCGTCGCCGATTCTCGTATGCGCATCCTCGTAAGCAATGGAGCGGCCCAGAAGATGCTCTCCCTGCCCGACGGACTGACCGATCCAGGCCACAAATGGACGGATCTCATGGAGTATTGCGTTGGGCAGGGTTATTTCACTGAAAGCATGGAAGAATTGACCGAGCGTTGGCGCGAGTGCCGCGCGAGCAGCGTACCAATGCATATGGTCGCCCAGGTCGATAACCAGCGATGGGTGCGCCTCGAAATCAAGGCCTCGCCCGACGATTTGCGTGTTATCACCATGACGGACATTACCGAAGAGCGGGAGCGCCAGAAGAACCTGGAACAGCTGGTCGCCCGCGCTGAAACCGCCGACCGGGCCAAATCCGAATTCCTGGCCAATATGAGCCACGAAATCAGAACCCCGATGAACGGCATTCTCGGCATGGCTGAACTGCTGGCGAAATCGGAGATGGACAACAAGCAGAAGACCTTCACCGATGTGATCGTGAAATCCGGCAATGCACTGCTGACGATCATCAACGACATTCTGGATTTTTCCAAGATCGATGCCGGTCAGATGAAACTGCGCGAAGGCGTGTTCGATCCTCTTGAAGCTGTCGAAGATGTGGCCACGCTGCTGTCCGCTGCGGCCGCCGAAAAAGATGTCGAGCTGATCATCAAAAGCAGTCCCGATCTGCCGGAGAGAATTCACGGCGACGCCGGCCGGTTCCGCCAGATCGTCACCAACCTGGTCGGCAATGCCGTGAAATTCACCGAAAAAGGCCATGTTCTGATTGTTCTCTCATGCGAAGAACAAGACGGCGAGCCCATGCTGAAGTTGGATGTCAACGACACCGGCATCGGTATCCCTGAAAACAAGCTCGGCGATATTTTCGAAAAGTTTTCACAGGTCGACGGATCGTCCACGCGCCGGCACGAGGGAACCGGTCTCGGCCTCGCCATCACGGCGGCCCTCATCAATCTGTTCGGAGGCACCATTGATGTCACAAGCAAGATGGGTTCAGGGACCACATTTTCCACCCGGCTTCCCCTGAAAGCTGCGGAAGGTGCAAGGCTACGCAAAACCTCAATCGGGCATCCAGGCGCCCGCATTCTTGTCGTTGATGATAATGAGGTGAACCGGACCATCCTGATCGAGCAATTGAACAGCTGGGGCTACGATGCCTGCGCGGCCGAAGACGGTCCCCAGGGGCTCGCGGTTCTGGACGCCGCACAGGGACTTCAAGTGCCGGTCCATCTGGCTATCCTGGACTATCACATGCCCGGCATGAATGGTGTGGAACTGGCACGTGCAATCCGCCAGAACGCGTGGTTCGATGACATGCCCATCATGTTTTTGACGTCAATGGACATGGCGGCAGATGAGCAGCGGTTTGCAAATTTGAACGTTCAGGCCCATCTCATGAAGCCGGCTCGGGCTCAGCTTTTGAAAACAACCATTTCCGAGGTTCTCAGCAGCCCGATCGCCAAGTCCGCCACAGGCTCTGCGGAACATGCCGAGACAAGTCCTGCATCACAGGAAGGCGAAGCGCCTGCCGTTGGCGGCGCTTACGTGGACCTGCTGGTCGCCGAGGACAATGAAGTCAATCAGATTGTCTTCACGCAGTTTCTGCAACAGACACGCTATAAATTTCACATTGCACCGAACGGCCTGGACGCTTTCGAGTTCTGGAAAAAGCACCACCCGTCGCTTATCCTGATGGATGTCTCGATGCCCATCATGAACGGCCATGAGACAACCCGAAAAATAAGGGCGCTCGAGGAGGAGCTTTCGCTCCCGCGCACACCGATTATCGGTGTGACAGCGCATGCGCAGGAAAGCGACAAGGAATTGTGCCTTGCTGCCGGCATGGATGACTATATGTCGAAACCCATCAGCCCCGAACGTCTGCAGGACAAATTGCGCCGCTGGATGCCCGCCGGCGAGAGCCGCAAACAGGCCTGATAGAGCAACGGGCGATAATATTGATCCATTCTGTTGGCCCAAACCGGTTCGTTCCACGAGGAGAAGGGTGCAGGCTGTAGCCAAAGCTACAGTCAAACCCTTCGACGCTGTGGCGGGCCGGTTTCGGCCAACCCTTCGGGCGGCACCAATTTCCGCCATCATCGTCGGCCTTCACCTCGACTGTACCTGCGGGTACAGCCTTCGGTAAAGTCCTCGATCCTGACGGAAATTCCTTGCCGCAGAATGGCTTAATATTATCGCCCGATGCTCTGGCCGCGCACCCGTCAGCCGATAATGGCAAACTGATCCACATCCACCAGACCGCGATCCGAAATCTTCAGATGCGGGATGACCGGCAGCGGCAGAAAGGCCAGTTGCAGGAACGGTTCATCCAGCGTCGCGCCGAGATTGAAGGCCGCCTTTCTCAAATCTTTGAGGATATCGCGAACCGTTTCGTAAGGTTCCAGACTCATCAGACCCGCAATTGGCAAGGCGATCTCGCCTGTCACCTTGCCATTTTCCACCACGACAAAACCGCCATTGATATCGGACAGACGGTTGACGGCGACAGCCATATCCTCATCGCTTGCCCCCACCACGCAGATATTGTGGCTGTCATGTCCAACCGTTGAGGCAATCGCTCCCCTCTTCAGACCAAAACCCTGAACGAAGCCGTTCGCGTGATTTCCGTTCTTGCCATGACGCTCAACCACGGCAACTTTGAGAATATCCCGCTCAAAGTCCGCTGTTGTCTCATTGCCCACCACCGGCAGGCGGTAACGCCTGTGTTCGGTGATGATCTTGCCGGGCATGACCCCGATGACCGAACTCTCGCCCTCCGTTGCGGGGATCACGAAATCAGCGGCCTGCACTTCGCGGGCCTTGACACTTTCCAATCCCACAGGAGCCACAGATTTGCGGCTGGCAAAAAGCGCATCGGTGACCAGTCGCCCGGCAGCAAACACCATATCAGCATGGCACCCCTCAAGACTGTCGATCACCACCAGATCGGCTCGCCAGCCGGGCGCTACAAGCCCGCGATCACGAAGACCGAACGCCCTTGCCGCAGAGATTGAGGCCGCCCGATAAATCGCCAGCGGCTCCACGCCGCGCGCAATCGCCGTTCGGATCAGGTAATCGAGATGGCCCTGCTCCGCGATATCGAGCGGATTGCGGTCGTCGGTGCAAAGCGCCAGAAAGGGCGACAGCCGCTCGGTAATGATGGGAATCAGCGCTTCAAGGTCTTTGGAAACCGAGCCCTCGCGCACAAGGATATGCATCCCCTTGCGGATCTTCTCCATCGCTTCGGGGACATTGGTCGTCTCATGCTCAGTGCGCACCCCGGCAGATAGATAGCCGTTGAGGTCATAGCCGCTCAAGAGCGGTGCATGCCCATCAATATGCCCGCCTTGGAAGGCCTCGAGCTTGGCCATGCAGATCGGGTCCTTGTGGACGACGCCTGGAAAATTCATGAACTCCGCAAGGCCGATAACCTTGGGATGGCCCCGATATGGCAGCAGCTTTTCGACCGGCAGATCGGCTCCGGATGTTTCCAGATGGGTCGCCGGAACGCAGGAGGAAAGCTGAACGCGAATATCCATGATGGTTTCGAGTGCTGAGTTCAGGAAATACTCAATGCCCGTTGCCCCCAGCACATTGGCAATTTCATGCGGATCGCAAATCGCAGTGGTCACGCCATAGGGCAAAACACAGCGGTCGAACTCGTGCGGTGTCACGAGTGAGCTTTCAATATGCAGATGCGTATCAATGAAGCCGGGAACCACGATCCGCCCCGATACGTCGATTTCGGTTTCCCCTTCGTAGTCACCACATGTGCCAACGACGGTGTCGCCGCAGATGGCAATATCGGAAGCGACAAGCGCACCGGTCACGAGATCGAAAAACTGTCCGCCTTTGAGAACAATATCCGCTTTCTGGCGACCAGTACCCTGATCAATCCGGCGCTCGAGCGAAGAAACCATTGAAATGCCTTTGTCTTTATTCTCAATCCGTAAAGGTTAGCCTGCCGGCTGCCAAAGCTCAACAGGATTGGACAGCGCCGATGCAAGCGAAAGGAAATGCTTGACAAACGGCGCGATTAATAGGACAAGCTGGCCAGCTTATCTATTGCAGGCCGCAGCGTGAGCGGGCCGCCGTCCAACAAAAAACGGCAATTGAACCAGGCGCGTAAGAAACCGAATACGGCACGCGCCTCTAAGCAAATCTTGAAACTCACAAGTTCCCATTTCACGCGGGGTTCTTGACGCTGAACGCAACCGGAAACCAAACCCTGGGCTTCCGGCATTTGCTGTTTTGCGCACGCCTCGAAAGGTATATATTTTGACGAAGTTTTCCGATTTGGGCCTCGGCCCGAAAAACCTGGCAGCTCTTGAAGCGCTGAACTTCTCCGAACCCACCCCCATCCAGAAACAAGCCATTCCTGTCGTTCTCTCTGGCCGCGACCTGATCGGCCTCGCCCAGACCGGCACCGGCAAGACCGCCGCTTTCGGCCTGCCGCTGATTGAACACCTGCTGCGCGACGAAGCACAGCGCGAGCCGAAGGCTGTCCGTGCGCTGATCCTGGCTCCGACGCGCGAACTCGTGACCCAGATTGCGACCAACCTGAAGGCGCTCGTGCGCCAGACGAAACTCAAGGTCAACATCGTTGTCGGCGGCGCCTCCATCAACCGCCAGACCGAAGTGCTGGCACGCGGCACCGACATTCTGGTGGCAACGCCTGGACGTCTGATCGACCTGACCGAACGCCGCGCCTTGAACCTGACGGCCACGCGTTACCTCGTCCTGGACGAAGCCGATCAGATGCTCGACCTCGGCTTCATCCACGACCTGCGCAAGATCGTCAGACTGGTGCCGAAGAAGCGCCAGACCATGCTGTTCTCGGCCACAATGCCGAAAGCCATAGCCGATCTGGCCGCAGACTATCTGACCGATCCGGCAAAGGTGGAAGTCAACCCGCCCGGCAAGGCTGCCGACAAGGTTGAGCAGTTCGTCCATTTCGTGGCTGGACGCGACCAGAAGGCGCAAATTCTGCGCGACACGCTAAAGGAAAATCCCGACGGCCGCTCGATCGTTTTCCTGCGCACCAAGCACAGTGCTGAAAAGCTGTCCAAGCACCTGATTAATATCGGCTTTGCCGCTGCCTCCATCCACGGCAACAAAAGCCAGGGCCAGCGCGAACGGGCATTGAAGGCGTTCAAGGACGGTGAGGCACGCGTGCTGGTGGCAACCGATGTTGCAGCCCGCGGGATCGATATTCCAGGCGTTACCCACGTTTACAACTACGACCTGCCCACGGTGCCGGACGCCTATGTTCACCGCATCGGTCGCACCGCGCGCGCCGGTCGCGACGGCATTGCCATCGCATTCTGCGCACCGGACGACATCAAGCTGCTGCGCGATATCGAAAAGCTTACCGGCATCGCACTGACTGTTGCAAGCGGCGAGCCACCGGCAAACGAACGCCCGGCCAAATCCGCACAACCTGCACGCCGTCGTGGACGTGGCGGACAGCAGGCCAAGAGCGAGGGCGGCGAACGCGCACCCGGTCAACAGCGCCCTGCACGCAACAAGAACAAACGGCGTGCAAACGCAGGCGGCAACAACAATACAAATCGCCGCCGGCCGAACCGCAACGCCGAGCGCCGCCAGTCCGGCGCGAACTGACAGAAAAAGCGCCGGGCAGCCTGATGCTGACCGGCGCTTCCCGGCTGCAAGGATGAACGCACCTAACGGACTGCCCAAATTTTACGCAGCAAAGCCAAACGTGTAACAGGGCCTGCCACAAAGCAGGCTTTTTTTTCATCATTTTTTGCCAGAAGCGATATGAGTATCTAAATTTACTATTTATATCAGTGGCTTAATCGAAGCATACGTTTTCCGCTAAAACTGTGCATGCTTCTTGCATTCCCTCTCGTGTTGTATTCAAATGAAAAAAACAGAGGGAACAAAGCATTGGCATTCGATGAAATGTTGAATGCGGGATCCGCGCCCAGGGAACCATACAAAAACTATTACGAATGGTATTCCGCACAGGAACCCGGTAGCCTGATGGTCAAATCGAGAGATGCCGAAAACATCTTTCGCAAGACCGGCATAACCTTCGCAGTCTACGGACACGAAGATTCCTCCGAGAAACTCATCCCCTTCGATCTCATCCCCCGGATCATCGCAGCCAATGAATGGCGAAAACTGGCCCAAGGCATCGAACAGCGCGTGATGGCGCTGAATGCTTTTCTGGATGACATCTACCACAAGCAGGAAATCATCAAGGCAGGCCGCCTGCCCCGCGAACTGATCGAAAGAAACGACGCGTTCCTGCCCGAAATGATCGGCATGCGCCCGCCTGGCGGCGTCTATACGCACATCGTCGGTACCGATATCGTGCGCACTGGCGAAGACCAGTTCTACGTTCTGGAAGACAATGCGCGCACGCCGTCCGGCGTTTCCTATATGCTGGAAAACCGGGAAACGATGATGCAGATGTTCCCCGATCTGTTCCAGCGGAACCGGGTGCGCCCGGTGGAAGATTATCCCGCCCTCTTACGCCAAAGCCTGGAATCACTGGCACCACCCGGTTGCGACGGCAGGCCGCGCGTCGCCGTTCTCACACCCGGCATCTACAATTCCGCCTTTTACGAGCATGCCTTTCTGGCCGATCAGATGGGTGTGGAACTGGTTGAAGGCTCCGACTTGCGCGTGATCGACGGCAAGGTCTGTATGCGCACGACATTGGGCTACAAGACGATCGACGTTCTCTATCGCCGTGTGGATGACGACTTCCTTGATCCGCTCACCTTCCGCCCAGATTCCGCGCTTGGCATTCCCGGCATCATGGATGTCTACCGCGCCGGCAATATCACCATTGCCAATGCGCCCGGCACCGGCATTGCCGACGATAAGGCCATCTATTCCTACATGCCCGAAATCGTCGAGTTCTACACCGGCCGCAAGGCCCTCCTGGAAAACGTGCCGACCTGGCGCTGTTCGGAGCCCGACAGTCTGAAATATGTGCTGGAACACCTCGAAGAGCTGGTGGTGAAGGAAGTGCATGGTTCAGGTGGTTACGGAATGCTGGTTGGCCCCACGGCCACGAAGAAGGAACGTTCTGACTTTGCCGCCAAGCTCGCCGCCAAGCCCAACAACTACATTGCCCAGCCAACGCTGTCGCTATCTACGGTGCCAATCCTGGTGAAAAACGGGATCGCACCACGCCATGTCGATCTGCGCCCCTTCGTGCTGGTCTCGAAAAACATTCAGATCATCCCTGGTGGCCTGACCCGTGTCGCGTTGAAGGAGGGGTCGCTCGTCGTCAACTCCTCGCAAGGCGGCGGCACGAAGGACACCTGGGTTCTGGAAGATTGATGAGAGGCTGACACATGCTGGGAAGAACTGCAAACGGCCTCTACTGGATGTTCCGCTATATCGAGAGAGCCGAAAATATCGCCCGTCTTCTGGATGCGGGCCTGAGAATGTCACTGACCCATTCATCCGGAGAACAGGGTGATTGGGAGGGCGTGCTGCAAAGTGCAGGCATGCACACCGCCTATAGCGAGTCCTATGACGACGTGACGAGCGTGGATGCTGTTGATTTCATGCTGAGGGGCAAGAACAACCCGTCCAGCATCATGCACTGCATCGATTCGGCGCGCAGCAACGGCCGCATGGTGCGCACTGCGCTGACCCGCGAATGCTGGGAAGCCACGAACGAATTCTGGATCGACATGAAGCAACTGCTGGCGCGCCGGGTTCGCCAGCAGGATCTGCCCGCCGTGATCGGCAGCATCAAGCAGCGGGCCGGCCTCGTGCGTGGCGCGTTTCACGGCACCACGCTTCGAAACGACGGCTATAATTTCGCCCGCATGGGAACGTTCATCGAGCGGGCTGACAACACGGCACGTATTCTCGATGTGAAATATTACGTGCTCCTGCCCTCGCTCTCCCATATCGGCTCGTCGCTGGACAACGTTCAGTGGGAATCGATCCTGCGGTCGGTCTCGGCCTACCGCGCTTTCGGCTGGGCCTATGATGGCGAAATTACCCCGGCCCATATCGCCGATTTTCTCATCCTGAACAGCCAGATGCCGCGCTCGCTGGCTTATTGTTATGAAAAGATGTGCTCAAACCTCGGCTATCTGGCCAAACAATATGGCCAGACGATTAAAGCCCATGACACCGCGGCCGCGACCTTGAAATCGCTGCAAAAGGGTTCGATTGAAGAAATCATGGATCAGGGCTTGCACGAATTCATCGAAGAATTCATCCACCACAACAACAAGCTTGGCCTGGAAATTTCCGAAGGCTATCGCTTTTACTGAGAACGACGGACCTTGAAGCGATGCGACTGAAAATCAGCCACACGACGGAATATGTTTACAGTGAACCGGTCCAGCACTCGCTGCAACGCCTGCGCCTGACACCGGAAACCGGACCGACCCAGAATGTGATCTCCTGGGAGACCAAGGTTGAAGGGGCCGAGCCGGAGGTTTTCTACATCGACCAATACGGCAATCGCACTGAACTGGTCTCCACCAACGGCGACCAGCACGTCATCCGCATCACAGCAAATGGCGAGGTGGAAACGCTTGATCGCAGTGGCGTTTTCGGCCAGCATAAATCTTTCGCCCCGTTGTGGCTTTTCCGCCGCGAAACGCCGCTGACGAAAGCCGGCAAGCTGGTGCGCGATCTTGTAAAGACACTGGAGCCGGGTGACGAGCTCGCCCGCATGCACTCCCTGATGGCCGCCATCCACGAAAAGGTGGCCTATGTGCCAGGCACCACGACCTCGGCAACATCGGCAGAACAGGCGCTGGAACAGAAATCCGGCGTTTGCCAGGATCACGCGCACATCTTCATTTCGGCAGCGCGTAGTCTGGGTCTGCCGGCCCGCTATGTGTCCGGATACCTGATGATGCCGGAACAGCAGGAGCAGACAGCAAGTCATGCCTGGGCCGAGGTGCACCTGGAGGGTCTGGGCTGGGTTGGCTTCGATCCGGCAAACAATATTTGTCCCGACGAGCATTATGTGCGGATCGCCAGCGGCCTTGATTACCGGGATGCAGGCCCGATTTCAGGCATGGTCACCGGCATTTCCGGCGAGGATATGAAGGTGACGATCAAGGTCGAAGAACAGGGGCAAAGCCAGAGCCAGAGCCAAAGTTGAGCGCCGACCAGAAACCGACCGTGTCCAACCAACTGCCCACCTGGTTAATACCCGGTAGCGCGCTAATCAGTGATGCTGTGCTCGATAAGAAAGATCGGGAAGATGCGCTTGTTGCGGACAAGACATTTCGGAACAGCCGATTTTGCGACTGCGTTCTCGAACTCTCAACGTTCCAACGTTGCAACTTCATCAACTGCGATTTCAAAGGCTGTTCATTCAAGGAAGCGGTTTTCGAAGATTGCCATTTCTGCGAAGACGAAACGGGCTCGGTCTGGCGCTATTGCGAGCTCTCCAAGGCAAGCTTCCGGCGCTGCAACATTTCGCTCAACAAGTTCATCGGCTGCGAGGCCTATGGTTTGACGCTGGAGGATTGTTCGGCCCAGGGCGTCAAGTTCGACCTGAACGTTCACCGCAAAATCGCCACCAAAACGATGTTCGGTGGCCTGACCGCGGAAAAATGCAAGCTGCAATATGCCGACTTCTCATCAATGGACCTGACGGAAAGCCGCCTGGAAAGCTGCGACCTTCGCGACGCCAATTTTGCCGGCTGTGGTCTCAGTCATGCAAGTCTGCGCGGTTCGGCGCTGAACAATGCTGATTTCAGCGAGGCCGTTCTGGATGGCGCAATTCTGGCGCATGCGAGTTTCGACCAGATCGATTTCGCCGCCATGGGTTCTCACCGCAGGGTGGTTGTCAGCAGCGACCAGCACGAAAATATTCTCGCCTCAATGGGGATCGTGACGCTGGATTAAACCACCTATCGAGAGCGGCGCAAAAAACAAAAAAGGCCAAGCAACCATTTGCCTGACCTTCCTTCGAACGAAGTCTTCGCGCCAGTACATCCGTGGCTCCAAAGCTTCGTATGATTTCTATATAGTGCGTCAACATGACATTTCAATGAAGCCTGCCCACAAGTTTCGCGAAATGCTTCCGTGATTTGTCTCAATCAACGATCGGAAACCGACAACGGCGCGAAACATGATCATCGGTCAAAGCATTTTCGATGCCGTAATGGCACGTTTGGAGGAAGAGTGGGAAGAGCGTGGCGAAGGCGGTGCTCAAACCCATCAGCAAGCCTGGACAGGTGCGCGCGGGCTCGGCTCCAGCTTCCTATTGACATCCACGCTGCGCGAAGACCCCGGCGTCTCGAATATGCTCGGCAAAGCCTATTTCGATCTTGTCGATGATGAAATGACAGCGGATGCGACGAGGGAAAGCTCATCCGCAGCCTCGGACTTCGATCCGGCACCGTTTGAGCGCCTCAGTCTCGAGGAAATCGCCCACGACCTCGGAATATCCGACAAAGACACCACCGCCAAGCTGATTGAAAGCCGCCGTCAATTCGCCCGCATCAATCACCCGGACAGGGTGCCGCCGGAGTGGCGCGAAAAGGCCAATATGCGCATGAAAATTGCCAATCTGCTGATCGACGAAGCGATGAAGTTGCAGAAATCTGCAAGCGGGATGTCCAAAGCGCGGTAACTGAAGCCGATGGGCAAAGGCGGTTTGGTTTTCACCCCCTACCAAAGTCCAATATAGAAAAGTTATACGTTATAGCATCTTTTTCGCGGACAGCCTTTTTAGCTTGGGAAAACAATGCTAATTTGGCTGTCAGTGCTAAAGGGGGGAGCCGGGGCATTTGCGGTTAAAACTCACCCCGTTTTAGCTTGAGGGAGAACTTGCGGCACCACACGGGCCGCCTTCAGGGAGGAATAATATATGTTAAACAAGATGCTTAAGGCTGCCCTTACGGGTGCAGCAATGCTGGCGATGACGGGCAGCGCCTTCGCAGCCGACGTTACATTGCGCCTTCACCAGATGCTGCCGCCACAGGCGACGATTCCCGCCAAGGCGATCGACCCTTGGATCAAGAAGGTTCAGGATGAATCTGGCGGGCGTATCGCCATCGAGCATTACCCGGCCATGCAGCTCGGTGGAAAGCCATCTGATCTGGTGGATCAGGTCAAGGACGGCGTTGTGGACTTGATCTGGACAGTGATCGGCTACACACCAGGCCGCTTCCCCAAGACAGAAGCCTTTGAGCTTCCGTTCATGGTGACCAACCCTGTCGCCTCTTCCATGGCATTTCAGGAATATTACGAAAAGCACCTCACGGACGAGTTCAAGGACTATCACGTCATTGCCGTGCATGTGCATGGCCCTGGCCTCATCCATATGCGTGAAGCTGCCATCACCAAGATGGAAGACCTGAACGGCAAGAAGCTGCGCGGCACATCGCGCGTGGTGAACAGCATGTTGACCACGCTTGGCGCCAGCGCCATCGGCATGCCGGTTCCCGCTGTTCCGGAAGCCCTCTCCAAGGGCGTTATCGATGGCACGGTTATTCCGTGGGAAGTAACCCCGACGGTGAAAGTGTCAGAGCTTGCTCCCCACCATACCCAGTTCTCCGGCGGCAAGGCGCTCTACACCGCAACCTTCCTTTTTGCGATGAACAAGGACACCTACGACAACCTGCCGGATGACCTGAAAAAGGTTATCGATGACAATACCGGCATGGAAGTTGCCAAGGCATTCGGTCAGGCCATGGCCGACGGCGATGCAGCTGGTCTTGCGATTGCCGAAAAGGACAACAACGAAATCGTGACGCTTTCTGAAGAAGAAACAGCACGCTGGCAGGAAGTTGCCGACAAGGTCAGCCAGGACTGGGTCAAGGAAATGGACGACAAGGGTCTCGATGGAACCGGCCTTTACAAGGACGCCCAGGACCTGGTGGCCAAGTACACAGCGATGTAATTCGCACAATTGTGCCTTTTATCTGATGTGAAAAGGATCGCGGGGACCCTTCCCCGCGATCTTCTTGCAAAGAAGCGCGTAAACAAAAATAAACCGGGGGATTCCATTGAACGGTAGCTTTTATGCCAAGGCTGAGAAGGCGATGGGTTCGCTTGCTCTTTGGCTGGCACTCTTGAGCGGTGTTTTTCTGCTCATCGCCGTCATCATCACCTCATTGAGCATTGCCGGCCGCTTGGCCATTCCCTTGGGTCTGTCCTCAATTCCCGGCGACTACGAGCTGGTGGAAACGTTTGTCGGCCTCGCCGTTTTCGGTTTTCTGCCCTATTGCCAGCTGGCGCGCGGCCATGTCGGCGTCGATCTCTTCATCATGCCGTTTGGCAACCGGGCGATGCTCCTGACACAGCTTCTGGGCGACCTCGTGATCGCCGGTCTCACACTTCTTCTGACCTGGCGGCACATTCTGGGTGCCATCGACAAATACGATTCAGGCGAAACAAGCTTCATTCTGGCCTTTCCCATCTGGTGGGGGTTTGCCTTTTCCGCTGTGATCATGGTTCTCCTGTGCATCGTGACGCTCTTCACCGTATGGCGCGACATCCATGATCTGCGCACCAACACCACTCTTGAAGTCGGCTCCGGGGGACACTGATGAGCAGCTTTGAAATCGGGCTCTGGTCCTTCCCTATCCTCATCGCGCTGATCTTCCTGCGCATTCCAATCGGGGCTGCGATGCTGCTCGTCGGTATTGTCGGCACCTATGAGGTCACCGGCCGCTGGGTCGTCGTTCTGTCCAAGCTGAAAACGGACACGTGGAGCACCTTTTCCAGCTATTCGCTGTCCATCATTCCGCTCTTCCTGCTCATGGGGCAGTTTGCGGCCCGCGGCGGCATGTCGACTGCACTGTTCAAGGCCGCACAAGCATTTCTTGGCCACCGCAAAGGCGGCGTTGCCATGGCCGCAGTGGGCGCTTGTGCGGGCTTTGGTGCCATCTGCGGCTCCTCGCTCGCCACCGCGGCAACCATGGCGCAGGCGGCCCTGCCGGAACTGCGCAAATATGGCTATGCAGGCGGCATTTCCACTGCCGCACTGGCAGCCGGCGGCACGCTTGGCATTCTCATTCCGCCATCCGTCGTTCTCGTCATTTACGCAATCCTTGCCGAGCAGAATATCGCCAAGCTGTTCATGGCCGCATTCATACCCGGCATGCTGGCAGCCGTCTCCTACATGGTGGTGATAGCAATCTATGTTCGCCTGAAGCCTGAAAGCGCAGGTCATCGCGACCGTATGCCGTGGCGTGAGCGCATACCCGTCATTCTCGACGTCTGGCCGGTCATGGCAATCTTCATTCTGGTTGTCGGCGGTATCTATCTGGGCTGGTTTACCCCGACAGAAGCAGCCGCCATCGGTTCGGCAGGCACGGGCCTGATCGCCTGGGCAAAGGGTGGCCTGAACCGCAGGGAACTGATCGCCTGCTTCAAGGAGACGGCTGTGTCCACCGGCATGATTTTCTTCATCGTTCTCGGTGCCGGCACCTACAATGCCTTCCTCGCCTTTTCGCGCCTGCCGCAGATTGGCGCGGAATGGGTGGTCACCCAGGGCTTCTCCCCCATGCTGGTGCTCAGCATCATTCTGCTGCTCTACATCATCTTTGGCTGCATCATGGATTCCATGTCGATGATCCTGCTGACGGTGCCGATCTTCTTCCCCATCGTCACGGCCATGGACTTCGGCCTGCCACCGGAAGAATTCGCCCTTTGGTTCGGCATTCTCATCCTGATGGTGGCTGAGATCGGGTTGATAACGCCACCTGTGGGGCTCAATCTATTCATCATCAATGCGCTGGCGAAAGATACGCCGACACGGGAAACCTATGCCGGTATCGTGCCCTTCATCAGCGCCGATCTGTTGCGCATCATCATTCTGACCATGTTCCCGGCAATCAGCCTGGTTCTGGTGCGTATGCTCTATTGATACAATGAAGCTCAATGCCGGGAGACAAGCCAGACACCGAAAACAGTCAGGCCCATCCCGGCAAGTGAACCCGCGGTGAGCACCTCACCCAGCAGCGCCCATCCATAAACCGCCGATACCGGTGGCACGAGGAAGAATAGAGCAGAAACCCGCGACGCGTCTGACCTGCGGATCATGAACAGCAACAGCGAAATGGCAACGATAGAGTTTGCCACCACCAGCCAGCTCAATGCGGCAATCAGCTCGCCCGCCCATTCCACCTGCATGGTCTCCAACATAAGCGCCAGCGGAAGCACGCCGAGAAGGCCGACCCAATAATGCACGAAATTGACCGTCACCGGATGGGCGACGACCGGGAAACGCTTCTGATAGAGCGTCCCTGCCGACATGCCGAGCGCTGACAGCACACTGAAAGCCAGCCCATAATCGATCGTCCCATCAAAGCGCGTTCCGGCCACAACAACCGTAACCGCACCCGCCGCACCAATCAGAAGCCCCAGCCATTTGAGCCCGCTCAAACGCTCGCCGGTGACGAAGGGAGACGCCAGCGCAACGATCAACGGTTGGGTTGAGGCAATCACGGCGGCCGCGCCGACAGAGACACCCAGGCTCATACCGGTAAAGGCCGCGCCGAAATAAACCGCCTGCATCATGACGCCGACAAAAGCGATATGAAACCAGTCCTTGAAGTTCGTTGGCTTCGAAGGCCGCATAATAAAGAACAGCGGTGTGACGACAACAACGATGATCCCGAACCGCAAGGTCAGGAACGTCAACGGTTCAACATGCTGAAGCCCGACCTTGGCCACACCAAATCCCGAACCCCAAAGAAGAAGGAAAATATAGGGTGCGGTTGTCGCAATAATTTCCAGTCCGGAAAACTTGGGCTTCCCGGCCGGTGTCTCAGTGGAGGTCATGGCTTCTATACTTTCTGAAAGCGAGCCAGCACCATGATTTGCGAAGCTATCGGAATCAAGCCGAATTCCATTATGTTCAGGTTTATTGAAAATCATTTCAATTCTGCTGATCATATTTCCCGAAACGGCTTCAAACTTCCCCTTGTCGGACTCCAAAGTTTGTTATACAACATAACTAATTTCGGCATCACATTGTCTTTGGGAGGAGAAACATGCCAGTGGTGAATATGCCGGGCATCCGGCCAGTCAACATGGGTGATCTGTCTGTCACGCTTGATAAGGGCAAAGACGGCGTCATGTACATTCGCCCCAAGGATCAATTGAGCGAAGTCCCGGTTTCCATGATCGCCAAGCTGGAAGAATGGGCAGAAAAGACCCCGGATCGCCTCTTCATTGCCGACCGTCTGCCGAACGGCGAGTGGCGAAAGGTGACCTACGGCGAAGCGCGCAAATACGCGCGCTCCGTCGCTCAGTTCATCATTGATCAGGGCCTATCGGTGGATCGCCCTGTAGCAATCCTTTCAGGCAATTCGGTCAACCACGCGCTCGTGGCGCTTGGCTCCATGATGGCCGGCGTTCCCCATGCGCCGATTGCGCCTGCCTATTCAACGAAATCGAAGGATTTCGACAAGCTTCATCATGTGTTCGATCTGATCACACCGGGTCTAGTCTTCGCAGAACATATCGAACTCTACGAAGATGCCATCAAGGCCGTGGTTCTGGAAAGCGTACCGGTCTTCGGAACGGGCGACCTGTCAACGGTCCATGAAGCCCATGACCTGTCTGAAATCATGACGCGTGAGGCAACCACAGATGTCGATTTCGCCTTGTCGGAAGTCGGCCCTGACACGATTGCGAAATTTCTCTTCACCTCCGGCTCGACTGGAAAGCCGAAAGCAGTCATCAACACGCAGCGCATGCTCTGCGCCAACCAGGTCATGATCCGTGACACGCTCGCCTTCCTCAAGGACGAGCCGCCTGTGCTCGTTGACTGGTTGCCCTGGAACCACACCGCTGGTGGCAATCACAATGTCGGCATTACGATTTTCAACGGCGGCACGCTCTATGTTGATGACGGCAGCCCGACGCCGATTGGCATACACAAAACCGTCCACAACCTGCTCGACATTGCCCCAACCCTCTATTTCAACGTGCCGAAGGGCTATGAAATGCTGGTGGAGCACCTGCGCCAGAACAAGACGCTGCGTGAGCGCTTCTACTCCCGCCTGAACGTCCTCCAATATGCCGGTGCCAGCCTTGCAGATCACGTTTTCCAGGCGCTCGAAGAAATGAGCGAGCAGACGATTGGCAAGAAAGTGATGATCATCACGGGCTACGGCTCGACGGAAACCGGGCCATTCCTGGCAACCACCACGTGGCCTGTGGGACGCCCGGGAGAAATTGGCCTGCCCGTTCCAGGCTCGGAGATGAAGCTCGTGCCCAATGGCGAGAAGCTGGAAGTGCGCGTCAAGGGCGCTTCCATTACGCCTGGCTACTGGCGACAGAGCGACAAGACCAAGGAAGCCTTCGACGAAGAGGGCTACTATCTCATGCAGGATGCCCTGAAATTCCACGATCCGGAAGACCCGTCCAAAGGATTGCTCTTCGACGGTCGTGTCACGGAAGACTTCAAGCTGAATACGGGAACCTGGGTGAACATGGCCGGCGTTCGCGCCGCCACCATCCGCGGTCTTGCCCCGCTGGTGCGCGACATGGTGCTGACCGGCCTGGACCTGCCGCATATCGGTGCCCTGCTGTTTCTCGATTACGACGCCTGCCGGACGGAATTTCCCGAGCTCGCCGGCGAGGAAGACCCCGGTGTGATTGCCCGTCATCCTGCGCTGGTGGAACGCATTCAGTCGGGGATCAACGCGCTTGCACGCCAGGCCACAGGCTCATCGACGCTTGTCAGCCGCGTTATCATTCTGGAAACACCCCCTTCCCCCGATGCCAGCGAAATCACCGACAAGGGATCGATCAACCAGCGCGCCGTCATGGCCAACAGAAAACAGGAATGCGACGACCTCTACGCGGACACCATTCCCGCACATGTTCTCGTCGCCGATAAAAAGGGCAAATAGGGAGGCTTCGACATGGATATCAAGGGAAAGGCAGTCGCCATCACCGGCGGCGCGTCGGGACTGGGTGCTGGCGTTGCCCGCCGGCTGGCCGCACAAGGGGCTAAGGTCGGCATTCTCGACCTGAATGAAACGGCAGGCGAAGCCATCGCGGCAGAGATCGGTGGCACTTTTGCCAAATGTGATGTGGCCAGTGAAGAAAGTGCAACAGCCGCGCTGGACAAGCTCGAAGCCGCTCACGGAACGGCAAGCGTGTTGGTCAATTGCGCCGGCATCGGCACCGCATCACGCATTGTCGGCCGCAATGGCCCCATGGACCTTTCAGCCTTCGAACGGGTCATCCGCGTCAATCTCATCGGCACGTTCAACATGATGCGGCTTGCCGCCGACCGCATGCAGAAGCTCGAACCCGGCGAATTCGGCGAGCGCGGCGTGATCATTTCCACGGCCTCCGTCGCAGCCTTCGAGGGCCAGATTGGCCAGGCCGCCTATGCTGCCTCAAAGGGCGGCATCGTGGCGCTGACGCTTCCCGCCGCCCGTGAGTTCACGAAAATCGGGATCCGCGTTCTCACCATCGCACCGGGCCTTTTCAAGACCCCGCTCATGGATGAACTGCCTGAAGACATTCAACAGGGACTGGCCAACTCCATCCCCTTCCCTTCACGTCTCGGCACGCCGGACGATTTCGCCCATCTGGCGCAATCGCTCATCGAGAATCCCTATATCAACGGCGAAGTGATCCGTCTCGACGGTGCACTGCGCATGCAGCCGAAATAACAAAAAGCCGCGCGGTTGAAATAGCCGCGCGGCAAGTCTCCCTTGAGGTTATTCGAACGGCCTCTAATTTGCCGGCTCCAAAGGCGCAGCCGGCACAGAATTCATCTGTTCGCTCTCCTGAACGGCCTTTGCGCGCTCTTCTTCCAGCTTGGCGGCCTTGAGCGTCACAAACTCTGGCGCGGCTTCCACCTGCTCGACAGATGTATTGAGCATCATGGTCTTCGCCCCGTTTTCATCGGTCGAGGTCTGAATGGCATCAGCCGGGACAGCAACCGTGCGGTCGCCCATGCCCAGGAAACCACCAACAGAAAGCGTGAAACCGGAGACCGTGCCGTCCTGATCGACGATCACATCATTGATTTCGGCAACAGTCTCGCCGCCTGAAGACATGACATTCTGGCCGATGTAATCGCTGGCAAGCCACTGACCTTCAGCCTGCGCGGCAATAAATCCACCATCGGTCTGTGCGCCAGCCGTATCGCCTGGGCTTGTCGCAGGTGCTGCTCCATCATTCATCTCCATTGTGCCGCCCGTTGGCGCGATCGGATCGACCTGTGGAGCTTCCTGTGCAAAAACAGGTGTTACCATCGTCAACAGCAACGCATTGGTCGCGAGTAGTTTTCCCGTAAGCATGACGTTCTCCTCTCGATGTTTCACTCAGCGCCTCGTATGTAGAATTTCAATAAGTGCTGAATGCCCAATCTATCAGAGAACGAAAAACCGGCGTTTTCGCGCCAAAATTGAGGACTTTAGACGGAAATATTTGGGCAATGCGGCTCTTTTATTTGTCGGCCGGAACAGCAGGACCATAAAGTACGATTGCGCCGGCAACATCACCTGGCTGAGGCTTCGTGAAGTCTTCGGTATATCGGAAGTTCATCAGAAAGCCCCGCTGCCCAACGTGATCAAGCCCGATGGCGTGGCCGATTTCGTGCATGAATGTGTATCGCAAGTCATAAACATTGAGATCGCCATCCAGCCCGACCTTCCAATGCTTTTCCGGATTGAAGCAGATCAATGCCTTGGCGATGGGAGAAACCGGCGCACGAACATGCCCCTCGGGTTTTTGCAACTGAGAATCGGGTATACTGAATGCACGCTCACCGCGCTTTGCTGCCGATTGCCCAATCAGGCCGGGAGCGACCGGCCTGACATTGGTATAGGCAAAACCGCGCGGTTTCGTCTGCGCGCCGATCACGATATCGGCATGCTCTACGTCGTCCGATTTTATAAACCGGAGATTGGCCACAGCTTCCCAGGCAGCAAAGGCCGCTGCGGCCTCCTCTTCCACCACCTCGGTCGAAACCCTCGCGCGCTCGGCAAGGGGCTCTATGCCCGAAATGCTGGCGCAATTGCGCGCGCCGGGATCAGCATAGTGGTCCTTGGCAAAGGCGTAGCGAACGACTGCAGGACGGCTGTAATCAGCCTCGCCCCACTTCACTGCCCTGCCTTCCAGAAGCAGAAGCTTGTAATCCGCCGCCTCGGCACTAACCGGAACCATTGTTGTAATGAATACGAAGGTGAAAAAGCGCGCCAGACGTCTTCGCATCGATAAAACCGCTCGCAGATATGTATATCTTCAGGCCATTGAAGGCCCCGCCCGCCTTTACTCTTACCCCATCAACCTTGCCAGCAACTGGACAAGCTGGTCGCGCGCATCCTCGCCGCCCAATTTGTCGACAAAGCGTTTTTCATGCTCGGCCCAGCGCGTCATCATAGTTTTGGCAAAGGCTTCGCCTTGCGCGGTCAGGTGAAGCGCCTGCACGCGCCTGTCCTCTTCCGACTTGCGCCTTTCAGCCAGCCCGCGCGCCTGAAGCCCATCGATAATCGCCACGAAATTGGCGCGCTGAATGCCCAGCGCCTCGGCCACCTCGCTTTGCTTGAGACCCGGATTATGCGCGATGATCAACAGGACGGAGAAATCCGCCGGCCTCAGGCCAAGTTCTGAAAATGTTTCCGTAAAATCCTGAAACACCGCAAGCTGAGCCCGCCGCAGGTGATAACCGATCGCCTCGTCCAGTACCGAATAATTGATGATCGTCCTGTCCCCCGACATCCATACCCCCCGCGACGCCGGCACAAACCTCAAAAGCAAAGATGAAGCGCTTGCCCGAACGTCGATAAAGTTATACTATATAACAAAATCACCTTATATCAATTCGAGTTGTGCCTCAACTCAACGGGAGGAAAGCGCTGATGCAGGACGACAAACAGAATATTCGTGTGAGTGTGGAAGGCAAGCTTGCAATTCTCACATTCTGCCGTCCGGAAAAACGCAACGCCATCAACGACAGAACCCTGGATGAACTGCGGTCCTTCTTCTCCAATCCGCCCGAAGGTGTTCGCTGTGTGATCATGCATGGCGAAGGCGGTCATTTTTCTGCCGGCCTCGACCTCTCCGAAGCCGTCCACCGTGAATCCGTCGATGTGTTTAAACATTCGCGCAGCTGGCACGCGGTGATGGAAATGATGCAGTTCGGCGGCCTGCCGATTGTGGCTGCCATGCAGGGTGCGGTTATGGGCGGCGGCCTTGAAATCGCCGCGGCAACCCATGTGCGCATTGCCGAACCCTCCGTGAAGTTCCAGCTCCCCGAGGGCAAGCGCGGCATCTATGTCGGCGGTGGCGCAACAGCGCGCATCTCCCGCATCATCGGCCCCGACCGCATGACCGAAATGATGCTCACCGGCCGTATCTATAGCGGCGAAGAGGGCCAGAGAATTGGCCTCGCCCACTATTGCGTCGGCGAAGGCGAAGCGCTCGCCAAGGCGAGAGAACTGGCCGAAAACATCGCCTCCAACTCCACGCTCATCAACAATATGGTGATCCAGGGCATTTCGCGCATCAACGACATGAGCCGCGCAGACGGCCTCTACACCGAAAGCCTGACGGCCGCCCTGACCCAGACCGGCCCCGACGCCCGCGAAGGGCTGAACGCTTTCCTGGAAAAGCGCCAGCCCAACTTCTCTTAAACAGAGAGGCTTTCAGCCCGAAACAACAAAGAGACGCGTTTTTAAGATTGAAGCAAACGCGTCTCTGCGCTAAGACCGCTCTCGAACGGTGCTAGAGCGAATCTCGCAAGTCCCGTTCCAGTGCGCCCGTAGCTCAGCTGGATAGAGTGTTGGATTCCGATTCCAAAGGTCACAGGTTCGAATCCTGTCGGGCGCGCCATTTATCAGATTTCCCTTTACGGCCCATTCTCGACTCGATTTGCGTACAGTGAACTTTCGCGTGTCGATCGCGCGAATTCACGCAACGTTTGGGGAAACTGGAGAACACCGCAGTGCAGATGGCCTCGCGGGCACCTCCACTCGAAATCCGCGCATCTCATTCATAAAGCGACTTCATCAATCGTGCCGATGATTTCGCTTTTTTGTTGAGTTGTTTGCCGCCAGTATGATGGAGCGTCATGGCCGTGGCCTGCCCCACAGGCGAGGAGTGCGGGCAATTGGAGCCGGGCCATGACGTATAGAAAAAGCCGATGCCTGTTCGATGGCGGCCTCTCATGCGAGGCAATGTACCGCGTTCATGGGGGAAGTCGGCACACGTGTCGGGAGGAAAACTATGAACACGTCCATCCACTCTGCCGAGACCTATCCGGCACTCAGAATGCATATTGATGGCGAGTGGGTGGAGGCCGGCGACCGCCGCACCTTTGACGTCGTCAATCCGGCAACCGGTTCTGTTCTGGCAGCCCTCCCCCTGGTCGACGCTGCAGACCTCGACCGCGCGTTGGATGCAGCCCAAAGAGGCTTCAAGATCTGGCGCAATTCGTCACCCGAAGAGCGCGCCGCCGTGTTGAACGGTGCCGCCCGCCTCTTGCGCGAGCGCATTGATGTGATTGCCCGCAACGCCACCCTGGAAGAAGGCAAGACCGTTGCAGAAACCCGCATAGAGGTGTTGGCAACGGCCGGGCTTTTCGAGTTTTACGCGGGCGAGGCCAAGCGCATTTATGGCCGGGTTCTCGTGCGGCCAGATGGTGCACGTTCAATCGTCATGAAAGAGCCGGTCGGCCCTGTTGCAGCATTTGCGCCCTGGAACTTCCCTATTGCAAACCCGGGCCGCAAGCTCGGTGCGCCCATTGCTGCAGGCTGCTCGGTTATTCTGAAACCTGCAGAAGAAGCACCGGCCTCTGCCATAGCCATTGTCGAAGCGCTCGTTGAAAGCGGCCTTCCTGCTGGCGTCTGCCAACTGGTGTTCGGCGTTCCAAACGAGGTCTCGACGCATCTTCTGGCCTCGCCGATCATCCGCAAGGTCAGCTTCACCGGTTCCACGGTGGTTGGCAAACATCTGATGAAACTGGCCGCCGACAATGCGCTGCGCACCACAATGGAGCTGGGCGGCCATGCACCGGTGATCGTGTTTGATGACTGCGATTTCGACAAGACGATCCAGCTTCTGACCACGGCGAAAGCCCGCAATGCCGGCCAGGTGTGCGTGGCCCCCACCCGCTATTACATTCACGAAAACATTCACGACCGCTTCGTTTCAGCACTCAGCGAACGCATGGCGGCCCTCAAGGTGGGCAACGGTCTGGATCCGGACGTGCAGATGGGACCAATGGCCAACAGCCGCCGACCCGAGGCCATCGAAGGTTTCCTGCAGAACGCCATGAGCCGCGGCGGGCGCATTTTGACCGGCGGCGAGCGGATCGGAAACGAAGGCTTCTTCTTTCAGCCAACCGTGCTGACCAATGTCAGCAACGACATGCGTATCATGAACGAGGAGCCTTTCGGGCCGGTGGCGGCAACGCAGAGCTTTCGCGAGTTCGATCAGGTCGTGGAAGAGGCAAACCGCCTGCCCTTCGGCCTCGCCGCTTATGCCTTCACCGAAAACGCCCGCACCGCCAACCGGATCGGCGCCGCGCTGGAGAGCGGCATGGTTGGCATCAACGCAGTCGTGCTGGCAGCCCCCGACAGCCCCTTCCAGGGTGTGAAACAGTCAGGTCACGGCTCTGAGGACGGTCCAGAAGGTGTTGCCGCCTGCCTCGTCACAAAAAGCATCCATCAACTTTGAGGCGCGTTGTCGCCGTATTGACGCCGGGAGAACGCGGGCAGCAAACCCGCAATCAGGCGCATTTTGGCAAAGGCACAATCTCAAAAACACACTTCATTCGTAATCAAGGAGGAGAAATCTATGAGTGAACGTTATCCGCCCATGCCGGAGCGCAACCCGAACCCGCCTTACAAGCGGATTGCCACCGAAGAGGCATGGCTCCCGCAGGAAATCATGGACATGTACATCAAGGGGCTCGATGACGGTTCTATCAGCGATCCGGGCTTTCGCAGCCTCTGGGGCTTCTTCGGCAAATCCACCACCGAAAAGGCGCGCGCCCATAACCGGCGCATCACCTCGCTCGACGGCGAACGCTTGAAAGACATGGACGAGAGCGGCATCGATATGGCGGTTCTGGCGCTTTCGTCTCCCGGCGTACAGGTCTTTGAGCCCGCTCAGGCCACATCACTTGCCGTAATGGCGAACGACATGCTCGCCGAAGGCATAGCCAACCATCCCGACCGCTTCGTGGGGCTCGCCGCCTTCTCGCCACTCGATATCGGTGCAGCGGAAAAGGAGCTGGAGCGTGGTGTCACCAAACTCGGGCTTCGCGGCGGCATCCTGAATTCGCACACGCTGGGCGTCTATCTGGATGACGAGAAATACTGGGGTCTGTTTGAAGCCGCCGAAGCGCTCAACGTGCCGATCTATCTGCACCCCAACACGCCCCCGGCCGATATGATCGATCCTTTCCTGCCTCGCGGGCTGGATGCAGCCGTCTACGGCTTTGCCTGCGAAACCGGCCTGCACGCGCTGCGGCTTGTGGTTTCCGGCCTCTTCGACCGCTTCCCCAAGCTCAACATCGTGCTGGGCCATTGCGGCGAGGCCCTGCCCTACTGGCTCTACCGCATCGACTATATGCACGGCCATATTTCGAAGACCGGCCGCTATCCGAACGTGCAGCCGCTCAAGCGCCGAGCCTGGGACTACCTCATCGACAATTTTTATTACACATCCTCGGGCGTTGGCTGGACCCCGCCGGTCAAATACGTGATGGACGTCATCGGCCCCGACCGCATGATGTATGCGATGGACTACCCCTGGCAGTTCGTCCAGGGCGAAGTCGGCGTCTTCGATCATATGGATGTGGACGACAAGACGAAGAAGGCATTCTTCGAAGATACAGCCCGCAAGGTCTTCAAAATCTGAAACAATCCACGCATAGAATAACCAAAGGGGCGGTCCAGACGGGCCGCCCCTTCTGCGTTGGTATTCCGAGATGAAACAGCAGCGCTTCGGACCCTTACAAAGCCTGCATGCGAACGCAATCAGCGGATTTTCACATCCAGCACCGCACAACGGCCTTCAGTCTCGATAGCCTTGAGCGCTGCCTCAATCGCATCCGAAAGCTCTTCAGGCTTTTCCACCCGGCGCGCAAAGGCGCGGCTGGCTTCCGCCGTCTTGCAGAAATCCGGTGACGGCTTGAGCTCCACCAGCGGCATCTGGTTGGATTTGGCCGCATGGCCCTCGGGATAGATCGACGTCACCGAGCGACGCACCGCGTCCCACTCGCTATTGTTGGCAATCACGATGAGGATGGGAAGCTGCATTGCCTCGGCGATTTGATGGCAGACCGTGGGGTTTGCAAACATATAGGAGCCGTCGCCCATCACCGCGACGCAAAGCCGATCAGGATCGGCAAGCTGCGCGCCCATGGCAGCCGGAAACGACCACCCGAGCCCGCCGGAATGCGGCGTGTCGAACCAGCTATGCGCTTCGCTGCGCTCCATCGGCCCCAGCACTGCCCCCAATTCGCAAAAGACGGTCGATTTCCTGCCTTTGAGTGCGTCAGAAAGCGCCCGGCTCAATTGCGGTTTGGTCAGTGTCTGGCCGGTGACAGGGGTGCTGACGCGCGACACGTCATCCCGCCAGCTTTGATTGGCCTGCGCTATCCGTTTGCGGCGTTCTGCAATCATCCCCTCATCGCGGGCATGCAATTGCATCGCCTTGAACAGCGCCGTCAGGGTCGCGCCCGTATCACCTGCGAGAGAAAGATGAGACGGAAAATTGCGCACCGGAAAACGGGCATAAAGCGGGTCAGGCCCCAGATGCACAACCTTTGCATCTTGTTTCAACGCGTGTGCTTCCGGCATCCAGGGCGCAAGGCAGTCTATTGCCAACACCACATCTGCCTCGGCCATCCATGGGCCGGGATTGGGGCCGACATGACACGGATGATCTGTTGCTATCGCCAATTGATTGACCCACCAGGATGACACCGCAATGCCCCATTCTTCCGCCCACCGGGCAAAAGCAGCAAAACCGTCCGCATCACCAACGCCGCGCTGAGCGATGATCAGAGGGGACTTGGCCGTTGCCAGCATGGCCGCCAGCTTTTCAATGCTTGCCTGATCCGCAGCCCCCGTTGCCGGTGCAATTGATGGCTCAGCGGTGAGATCGTCAAAGACGATTTCCTCGCAAAGAACCTCACGCGGCAGGGACAGATAGACAGGCCCCTTCGGCGTAGAGCTGGCAATCGCATGCGCGCGGTCGAGAAGCTCGGTGATCTGCTCGGGGAACCGCAGCTCGTAATCCCATTTTGTTGCCTCGCGCACCAGGGCGTGCTGGTCCCGCATCTCCTGGCCCCAGCCGATCGGCACCGTGCGCGCGCCCAACCGCCCGGCTTCGAGCGTCGGTGTGCGGCCGGACATGAGAATAACCGGTATCTGCTCGGCAGCGGCATTGATCGCGCCCATAGCGCCATTGGCCAGACCCACATTGGTGTGCATCATCACCGCCTGCGCGCGCCCGGTCATCAGCGTATAACCATGCGCCATACCGAGTGCCGCACTCTCATGGGGAATAACCACAGCCTCAGGCAACGCCTCACCGCGCGCTTTTGCGGTTGCCAGACCCTCGATAATGGGTGGAAAATCGGTTCCGGAATTGCAAAAGACGTAGTCGACACCGAGCGCTTTCAGTCGTGGAAAAATAGCCGAGCCGGCTGGAATTCGTGTTTCTGTCATGCGCTTTCCCGGCTGGTATTCAAGGTTTCAGGCTCAGACCGGCGCACCAGAAACACCAGAATGGCACCGACGACAGCGGTCGCGAAAATCCAGGGTGACTGCGGTCCGGTCACCACCGGCACAAGCAACATGATCGCGCAGATGCCCGTCAAGCCAGCCCGCATGGCAAAAGAGACTGCCGCACTGGCTTCTGCATAGAGCCACAATGCAATGAGCGTGGTGATCGAAACGAGCGCTATGTCGATGGGCGATCCCATGAGCAGGATCTCCGGCCGATAGCACCAGATGAAGGGGAGAACGAAGGCGGCAAGTGCGGCCCTCAGAGCAAGCGCGCTGGTGAGCCACATGCTGGTCTTGGCAAGGCCCGCCGCCACATAAGAAGCAACGGCAACCGGCGGCGTCAGGAAGGACATCACGCCGAAATAGAAAATGAAGAGGTGTGATGCGAGCGGCGGCACCCCCAGCTCCGTCAAGGTCGGCCCGATCAGCGTTGCCAGAACCACATAAATGGCGGTCGACGGCATGCCCATGCCCAGGATCACGCAGAGAACAGCGGTCAGGAAGAGTACGGTAAACAGGCCATAGGACTCGCCCACCTGTGTCAGCAGGAAGGACAGCGATTGCGCCAGCCCACTCACATTCATCACGCCGACCACAATGCCCGCCCCACCTGCAATCATCAGGATCGGCAGCATGTTGGCGCCGCCTTCAAGGACCAGCTGCTTCCAGTCTTCCAGGTTCAGGAAACGGCCCTTGACCAGAGCAAACGCGAGAAGGACGAGCGCGGACCAAAGCGCGGCCATCGCTGGCTGGGTTCCGGCCCAGAACAGCAGGTAAATCAGCCAAGCGAGCGGAAAGAGAAAAATCCAGCCAGTGCGCAGCACGGCAAGCGCGGAAGGAAGATCAGCCTTTGAAAGACCAACAACCTTTTCACGGCGCGCCAGCGCATCCACGTGGAAAAACAGGCAGAGATAGTAAAACAGTGCCGGGATAAGAGCGGCCTTGACCACGTCGACATAGGATATCTGCAGGAATTCGGCGATCAGGAACGCCGTTGCGCCCATCACTGGCGGCGCAATCTGCCCCCCGGTTGAGGCCACAGCCTCAATGGCCGCCGCCTGATAGGCACGAAACCCCGACTTCTGCATGAGCGGTATCGTCACCACCCCGGTCGACATGATGTTGCCGACTGGCGAGGATGAGACAGAGCCGAAAAGGCCCGATGCCACCACCGCCACCTTGGCTGGCCCGCCCCGACGATGCCCGATAAAGGCAAGGCAAATGTCGGTGAAAAACCGTGTGGCGCCGGAAACATCGAGCATGCGCCCGAAAACGAGAAAGGCAAGAACGAGCGTGGCGACAATGGAAAGGATCGCCCCGACCACGGCGTTCGAGTCCGTATAAAGATAATAAATCAGACTGTTCAGGTTCGTATAGTTAGCCTGAACGGGCTGCGGAAGATGATAACCGAAGAGACCATAAACGATCATTGCCCAAACGAGGATGGTGATGGAGAGACCGCAGGATTTGCGCAACCCCTCCATCAGAGCGATGAGAGCAATCGCACCCGGAATAATCTTGTCCGGAGACTTGCCCGTGATTGAAAACATCCAGGCTTCGGTATGCACCGCAGACCAGGTCCAGGCTGCAAGCCCCAGAAGACCGACAGCGATATCGAGCCAAGCGGTCTTCTTGCCATAGGGATAGGCAAGGTGAACCGCTGCCACCGCCACACCCAAGTAGGTCGCCAGCCATTCATATTGAATAAGCGACACACCCAGACGTTCGGGAAGGTTGATGATCCACGCGATCCCGGCCACAAACAGCACCGCCAGATAGAGGTTCAACAAGCTTTTGGAAACGCGCTTCATCATCAACACTCTCTATGCCCGGATCAGTTCAGGAACGCGGCTTGCTGCGCGTCGTGTTCCGGTGTCCACAAGCCGACTTCCTTGAAGAACCGGATGGCGCCCGGATGGAAGGGGAATGCCAGACGCGGCGGAACCATCCACTCCTGCTTCATGCCTTTCAAGGCCGGCAAGGCAGCCTGAGCATCCGCCCAGTGGGTGTAGATGACCTTGACGAGATTGTAGGCATCATCGTCGGACATGGACGCGCCGACATCAAGGAATGTGTTGAAGGACAGGGCCTTGATCGGCTCCGGCACGCCGATCTGCGCCGGCGAGGGCTCAATATCGACAGCCTGAAGGTCCGGCACCTCGTCCACAACGTCGAGATTGTCGCCCAGCGTCAGCATGCGCACGCCACCGCTGATCGAGGCATCAGCCTGCCGCAACGGCACGATACCGAGTGCCACCATGGCAGAATCAATACGGCCATCCTGCACAGCGTCGATGGCTTCGACAATACCGCCCATTTCAACGGCTTTGACATCCTTTTCCGTCAAACCTGCAGTGGCAAGACCCGCCATGATCACCTGATCAAAGCCAGCCAATGCCTTGTAGCGTGTCACCACGGTTTTGCCCGCGAGATCTGCGACCGACGTCATGCCATCCGATGCACGGGCGAAGAACTGAAAGGCCGGACGCGAAACCACCATCAGGGCGCGAATATTGTCCATTGCCTGCGGATAATTGCCCTTGCCGAGATAAGCATCGCTGGACTCCAGACCGCCCAGAATGCCAGCTTCGATTTCACCCAGATGCACCATGGGCATATAGCTGGTTGTTCCGGTGAAGGGCTGGGCGGTTCCAGGCTTTCCGGTTTCCTTCTGAAAGAGAGCCGAAAGTGTGGTTCCGATCTGGTTGTAAAGTGCGCCGCTTGGCCCAGTACCAATCGTCAGCCGATCGAGCGCCAGAGCCGGACCACCGGCAATCGCGAGCCCAACAGCGAGTGCAGCAACAAATGATTTCTTCACGTCATCCTCCCATTTTGTCGGGCAGCCCACCGCCACCCAGGTTAACTGCAGAGAGGTCTTGTGCCACCGACATTAAGGCGCGCGCGCAAGTCGGTTCTATACTCGGTCAAATCATCCAGACGCCGTTTCAAAAAGCACGGCATGATAAAGGAGATTTTGGCCGGGCGGCCAGTCCGTTTGTTATTGTCCGGACTTTCGGTGGCGACTTTCAATGCTCCTCAACATCCAAAGCCACTCTACTCCCTGAAGAGCCCTCAATGTGCACAGGAACCACTCAATAAAAAAGCGAAATTATGAAAGAGATTAATGAAGCCCCTTTATGAATGACGCGAAACCCGCAGCTGACTTTACCAATCAACGCAGGTCCTCGACCAGCATCTCGGCAAATTTTGCCGCTGCCTCAGGCAGGGAACGCCCCTTCTTGGTGACGATACCGATGTCACGCGTGGCGACAGGCTCGACAATCGGAACCTTGCAAACGTCACGACTCCTGATCTCCTCTGCCAACCGGCTTGGGAACACGCTCACCCCCATATCGCAAGTCACCATCCACTCCGCGCTGTAGAGAAAGCCGATTTCATTGGCGATCTCGAGACCGGCACCAGCATTGCGCAGATGATGCTCTACCACGGCGCGTACACCATAGTCGCGCCGCGAGATAATCATCGGTTCACCCTTCAAGTCTGCCCAGCTGACCGTTGACTGCTTCGCCAGCCGGTGATCGACATTGCACAACAGGCAGAGCGGGTCGGAATGGACCACCTGCACATCGAATTCACCGCGATCTACCGAAGCGATGCCCAGCCCGAAATCCACCTTCTCATCGCGGATGATGGAGAAGAACTGGTCGGGCGCGCAATCGTTCATCGACAGTTCGACATTCGGGTATTTCGTCTTGAAGCGCCGAACTGTCGTCGGAAGCAGCGCAATGCCTGTGGCCGGTGTCGCAGCAATGCGAATGCGTCCACGGTCAAGATTGCGCAAATCATCGGTCAGAACCCCGAGCGCCTGCACATCGTCGAGAATGCGCGTGATCGTTCCAATGGTCAGCTCTGCAGCTTCCGTGGGCGCGATATGGCGCGTGGTGCGGTCGAACAATCGGTTTCCGAGCGCTGCCTCGGCCTGGGACAACAAAACGCTCGCCGCCGACTGACTGACATTCAGCCGCTCTGCCGCCGCGGAAATACGGCCCGTTTCATAGACGGCTCTGATCGCCTGAAGCTGCCGCAATGTGAGATGAGAAATAGGCATTCCCATTTATAAGCATTGATCATGAATCGTGTCCAATTCTAAATCAAAACAGGATTATGAATTCTGAAATGCCCGCTGAAGCGCCAGGCTCCACAGACCGCACATGGCGAAAAAAAGCACAAACCCCGGCGCATGGCACCGGGGTCCCTCAAGCTTCAATCTGAATGCCGCTTTTACCGAGGCTCGCTCGCAAGCCCTTTCACAATGGCATAACACGCCAGAAGCAGCACGATGGTGAAGGGAAAGCCGGTCGAAACGGCCATCGCCTGCAATGCACCAAGACCGCCACCGAGCAGCAGCGCAATTGCCACAATGCCCTCGAAGCTTGCCCAGAACACGCGCTGCGGAACAGGCGCATCCACCTTGCCGCCGGCCGTGATCGTATCGATCACCAGCGAACCGGAGTCGGATGAGGTGACGAAGAACACGATGACCAGAACGATGGCGATGAAGGACGTGATCTGCTGCAGCGGCAATGCCTCCAGCATCGAAAACAGCTTCAGTTCAAGCGGCGCGTTGGCCACGGCCTGATAACCATCATTGACGATCTGGTCGATTGCGGTACCACCAAAGGCTGTCATCCATAATACCGAAACGAGCGACGGAATGATCAGAACGCAGGTGATGAACTCGCGCACCGTGCGGCCACGTGAGACGCGGGCAATGAACATGCCCACAAACGGCGACCAGGAAATCCACCACGCCCAATAAAACGCCGTCCAGCCATCGCGGAAATTATCGTCCGTTCGACCGAAGGGATTGGAAAGCTCAGGCAGATAGCGGGCGTATTCATAAAGGTTGGTGAAGAAGCCGGAGATGATGGCAAGCGTCGGCCCGACAAACAAAACAAACAGCAGCAGAAGGGCTGCAAGCATCATGTTGATCTCTGAGAGCCGCTTGACGCCGGCATCAAGGCCCGCAACCACCGAGGTAAGTGCAACCGCAGTAATCGCCACGATCAGCAGCACCTTGGAAACATCGCTGACCGGCAGTCCAAAAATGTGATTGAGACCGGCATTGGCCTGTTCGGCACCAAAGCCCAGCGACGTGGCAAGACCGAACAATGTTGCAAAAACAGCCAGGATATCGATCACATGCCCTGTCCAGCCCCACACGCGCTCACCGAAAATCGGATAGAAAACCGAGCGCATGGTCAGTGGAAGGCCCTTGTTATAGGAGAAGATCGCCAGCGCCAGCGCCACGATGGCATAAATTGCCCATGGATGCAGGCTCCAGTGGAAGATGGTCGCAGCCATACCGAGATTATGCGCCTCTTCATTGTTGCCAGCAGCACCGCCGAGCGGCGCCCAGCTTTCCGGCGACCCAGCATTTTCGGCAACCGATGAGGAGAAATGCGAAATCGGCTCAGACACGCCGTAAAACATCAGCCCGATGCCCATGCCGGCGGCAAACAACATCGCAAACCAGCCGGAATAGGAATAGTCCGGTGTCGCTTCCTTGCCGCCGATGCGAACCTTGCCGTAGGGCGAAACGATCAGGAAGAAGCAAAGAAGGACGAACACATTTGCCGACAGGAGGAAAAACCAATCGAATGTCGCCGTCAGCCAATCGCGCAAACTGTTGAACATCGATCCGGCCTGCTCCTGAAATGCGAGCGTCAGCAGAACGAACGCGACAATGGTCAAACCGGACACCATGAAGACCGGATTGTGAACGTCGAGGCCGAAAGGCCCGATTGAAGCGGTGATATTGTCCTGACCGATTTCATAATCGGTTTCAATTATGTCGGTTGGCCCTTCCGGTGCCGGAATTCCTGTGTCCGTCATGGGTCTCTCCTGATTTTTATGTTCTGATCAGCCCGGCGATCCCAAAGCCGATGTCCCCTTATTTCGACTTAGGAGCGCACGAGAAATACGGATGCATTCGTATGCGTCGCCAGTTTGCCTCCATGGGAGGGCCAGATGTGGTCGGCAACATTGGGTATATGCGTCGCCATCACGATCAGATCACTTCCCGTGTCGCCAACAGCCTTTACAAGCGCTTGGTCCAGATCCACCGCCGGATCATGGCTGGCGACGCTGTGAGAGGTAGCTTCCAAACCGTATTTCGCAGCCTCCTGCGCCGCAAAAGCCTTCAGCTTCTCACCATATTCGGTGATATTATGGGCCATCGCGCCCGGCGTCTCGGCGGTGACACCCACATAGACGATTGGCGCACCATAGAGCTTTGACAATTCACCCGCCGCTGAAAGCGCCCTTGATAACTTCTCGGCATGCGCCAAATCGACGGGGACCATGATTTTCTTGAACATCCGCCCCTCCATTTCTGTCTTCTCACAAGACACTGTAGTGGTGAAAATGTGTCGCTGTCAAAATAGATGTTCCAATTGCGACATAGACTGATCGATATGTTTCGCCTGTCCACAGGCTGAAGCCCTTCGCAATAAAGGATTGGAGCGCAAAAGATTCCTACAGGTGTTGTGAACGGCTGGCATGTCCGGAGCGGCCTGTGCCATAGTCAATCCAGTTGAAGGAAAGCGATTCCATGCCAAATCTGTCGGAGCGCATTGATCCGGTATTTGAAGATCAGGGCGCTCAAAATCCCCTCGCCGTTCTCAAACGCGTCTATGGCTATCCTGCCTTCCGCGGCAAGCAGCAAGCGGTTGTCCAGCGCGTCGTGTCCGGGCGGGATGCCGTGGTGCTTTTTCCAACAGGGGCAGGTAAATCTCTCTGCTATCAGATCCCGGCGCTGTGCCGTGATGGCATCGGCATTGTCGTGTCACCACTGATTGCCCTGATGCGTGACCAGGTGGAAGCGTTGAAGCAGCTTGGCGTGCGGGCGGCGGCCTTGAACTCGTCCCTGTCGCAGGACGAGTTTGCCGCAGTCCGGAATGCCCTTTCCTCCGGCAGCCTGGACCTCCTCTATGTCACGCCGGAGCGCATTGTCACACCGGCATTCAAGGACATGATCGGTCGCACGAAGATCGCACTGATTGCCATCGACGAAGCCCACTGTGTGTCTCAATGGGGCCATGATTTCCGCCCCGAATACCGGGCGCTGGGGTCCCTGAAAGACGATTATCCCGGCGTGCCGCGCATGGCCTTGACGGCAACAGCAGATCCGCACACACGCGATGACATTATTGAGCGGTTGAACCTGCAGTCGGCAGAGGTTTTTACCACCTCCTTCGACCGCAAGAACATCGCCTATGAAATCGTCGAGCGCCAGCAGGCCCGCCAGCAGCTTCTGCAGTTTTTGAGCCGCCACAAGGGGCAAAGCGGCATCGTTTATTGCTTGTCCCGCGCCAAGGTGGAGGACACGGCAGAATGGCTGAACGGTCAGGGTATTCGGGCACTCGCCTATCACGCAGGTATGGATAGAGCCGTGCGCGACGCCAATCAGGACGCTTTTCTGAAAGAAGAAGAGCTTTGCCTGGTAGCAACGGTCGCATTTGGCATGGGGATCGACAAGCCTAATGTGCGTTATGTTGCCCATCTCGACCTGCCCGGCTCGGTGGAAGCCTATTATCAGGAAACCGGACGCGCCGGACGCGACGGCCTGCCCTCGGAAGCCTGGATGGCCTATGGCATGACCGACGTGGTAAGCCGCACCCGCATGATTGAGGAGGGAGACGCAAGCCCGGAGATCAAGCGGGTAGAACGCGCCAAGCTGAACGCGCTTCTCGGAATATGCGAGACGGCAGGTTGCAGACGGCAGGCCATTCTTGCCCATTTCGGCGAGGCGCATCCGGGTCATTGCGGCAATTGCGATACCTGCCTGAAACCAGTGGAAACCTGGAATGGCACAGAAGCCGCTATCATTGCGCTTGCCGCCATCTACCGCACCGGCGAGCGGTTCGGTGCAGGCCACGTCATTGATGTGATCACCGGCAATGATAACGAAAAGACACAGCGCTTCGGCCATGCCGATATGCCGGTCTTCGGCGCTGGCAAGGATATTCCGGCAAAGACATGGCAATCGGTCTTCCGCCAGCTTCTCGCCATGGGCCTCGTTCGCGTCGATCATGACGCGTTTGGTGCCTTGAAGCTTGAGCCAGAGGCGCGCGCCGTTTTCAAACGCGAGCGCGACATCCATTTCCGCAAGGACCGCCCTGCTGCAGGCAAAAAGACCAAAAGCAGTTCGGCCAGTGCATCAAAGGCAAAATCTGCCTTGGCCGAGGCCGATCAGGCGCTGTTTGAAGAACTGCGCGCCAGGCGTATGGAGATTGCCAAGGAAAACGGCGTCCCGCCTTATGTGGTTTTTCCCGACACCACACTGGTCGCCATGGCCACGGAACGCCCAACCTCGCAAGACGCGCTTTTGGGCATATCAGGTGTGGGGCAAGCCAAGATGGAGCGCTACGGCGATGATTTCCTTGCCGTTATCTCCGCTCACGAAGATTAGGAGCGCCGTTTCGCCGCGTTGTCGGTTGCATACAATCATGTCATAAGCCGCTGGAAACAAGCGAAATCGATCCGAAGGAATTTGTCCGTGGAGACGTCCGAAGACAAGGAAACGATCACCCTTTACGAGGCCATCGGTGCTGACGATACGGTGCGCAAACTGGTGCGTCGTTTCTACGAATTGATGGAGACCTTGCCGGAAGCGCAAAATGCGCGTGCCATCCATCCGCCAAGCCTCCAAAATGCAGAAACAAAGCTCTACGAATACCTGACAGGCTATCTCGGTGGCCCACCGCTCTTCGTGGAAAAATACGGCCATCCGCGCCTGCGCGCACGACATCTCCATGCGCCGATCACCAAGCGGGAGGTCGATGAATGGCTCTTGTGCTTCCGTGGCGCTCTAGACGACACGGTTGAACATCCCAAGCTGCGTGAAATCATCTGGGAGCCAATCGAGCGATTGGCCTATCACATGCAAAACAAGGAAGACGCGCATGAAGGCTGATGCAAATTGGCAGCGCCTCTTCATCCTCTTTTCAGGGCTTTTCGGACTGGCTGGTGTCGCTCTCGCTGCAGCAGCCTCGCATATGGGCGATGAACGGCTTCTGGGCGGGGCGTCAACCATGTGCCTTGCACATGCGCCGGCTCTGCTTGCACTTGCCCTTGCCTATGACAAGCTGAAAACCGCCGCACCCGCAGGTGTCCTTCTGCTTGCCGGGACACTTCTCTTTGCCGGAGACCTTGTCAACCGCCACGTCGTCGGCACCGGCTTTTTCCCCATGTCGGCCCCGACAGGCGGTTTCCTGATGATGGGTGGCTGGCTTGTTGTGGCAATTGGAGCGTTTTTCAAACGCCCCTTAAGCATTTCGGCCAAAACGCAATAGATTGCCGTGCGGATCGTGGATGTAGAATTCTTTCATCCGCCAGGGCCGCACGGTGAAATCGCTCAGGCGCTCAATATCGGCGCGACAGAATTCTTCGTAAAGCTGATCGATTCCACCACCGCGCAGATAGACTGAGGTGTTCTCGCAGATCGTGCGGTTATCACAGAGCCAGAAATGCAGCTCCATGATGTCACGCTTCAAAATGAGATAGGTATCATCGCGATAAATGACATTGGAAAAGCCGAGCTTGCCGGCATAAAAGTCCTGCGTCTCGGCGATATCCAGCGACGGAAGCACCGGCAGCGCCTCCACAGCCATTTCATCGGGATGGATGCTCAACTGATCCCCTCAACAGAACTGAAGCCTTCAAAAACCGGGGGCCCCATATAGATTTCCCGGTGCTGACCCGCATTCTTGTGCGCCTCGCGAAAATGCTCCGATTTCGTCCATGCCTCGAAATCTTCAGCACGCTCCCAGATCGTATGAGATGCGAAGAGCGTGTAGCCTTCTTCATCAAATGTCTTGCCGCGCAAAAGGTGGAACTGCACGAAACCGGGATTTTCCTTCAGTTTCGAATCGCGGCTGCGCCAGATTTCTTCAAATCGCTCTTCGGACCCCTTGGCGACCTTGAAACGGTTCATCGCAACGAACATCGTTGTCACTCCTGTCTTTCGTTTAATCTTTGACCCGGCGGGCCGTGAGGTCAACCACCTCCGCGGCATCGGGAAATTTGAGCGAAGTGTCACGCTCAACGGCAGGAAAAACAACAATGTTGTCTCCGGTTGGTCGCCGCTCTATTTCGCCCATGAAAAGATCGCGCAGTTGAGGGATCAGCCCATCGCCGCGTTGGGCTGCCATATCATGCAGCCTGAAGAGCGGCTGACCGCTGTCAAACCGCCTGTCGTCACTGTCTTTCACTTTGAGATTTACCTTCCGGAGAGTTCGTCAAGCGCCCGCGCCAGGCTGGATTTGGAACCGTTGCGCAACGGAATGAAACGCTTTCCATGTTTCTTGCAGCCTGACTTCACGCGCGAACACGCATCATGGCTGATACAGTCGATCGGGCAGAAAACACAATCGACAGAGGGAAGAACGGTATCAATGCGGCTCACCGCCTCACGAAGACCGCCATCGTGGTGGATCAATTCGGCACCATGTGATTGCGCAATCTTGCGCAGATGGGCAACCTGACAATCCCGTCCGCCGACATAGAGAAAGCTGCGAACGCCCGCACCGTTTTCAGCAGGGCTCGAGCCCACCTCAAACGACGCTTCCTGCTGCGGTTTGCGATTCTTCTTTTTCCCCATTGTCTCACCTCCAATCCTGTGATTGGTGGTGACGTTATATAACTTGAGTATTCGAGTAAAGTATAAACATGACAATCCAACTCATATTAATTTCGAGAGGACGTTCGTGCCTTTGGCTGCCGGGAATGCAGCAATCTCCACCACTGTCATAATGCCTTAGAAATAGCGGGTTAGCTGGAATGAACGAAAAAATGTCAGGTATGTCATGTTCGAACTCACCGAAACCACCCTCGCCAATGAAGCTGCAAACCTCGAGGCAGAACTGCGTGCTCTGAAAGACGCAGTCGCAGTCGAGGGTGCTGCCATTCTCAGCCGTCTAGAGGACGATACGCCACTGGAGGGAGCTTATCGACAAAGAGTGGAGAATCTCTGCCACTATCTCGCGCTGCGCCGCCATGACATTCGCCCACTTCAACGCAGGCTGATGGTGTTGGGCCTCTCCTCGCTCGGGCGGCTTGAAAGTCGCGTTATGCCGACCCTTGAGGCAACGCTGAATGCACTCTCGGCCATCAATGGCACGAGCACTGAAAAACAGCCCTATGACAGCGCCTTATTTTTCGCCGGCGAGACAGCGTTGATCCAGGCAGCCGATGAGCTGTTTGGAGCGCCGCGCGCAAGCCGCCGCGGGCGTATCATGGTGACGATGCCCTCCACCGCTGCCGACGACACCAATTTCGTATCCGACCTTGTGGCGCGTGGAATGGACATTGCCCGCATCAACTGCGCCCATGACGACAAGGAATGCTGGAACAAAATCGCTGAAAATGTGCGCGCCGCAGCCAATGCCGCAGGTCGCCCGGTCAAGATATTGATGGACATTGCCGGCCCCAAAATCAGGACCGAAGACGTCTTGATGCAGAAAAAGGCCCGGCTCAAGCGCGGCGATCTCCTGCGGCTGGTTGCAGAGGGTGAACCGCATCTCGCCGACGATGTCAAAGCCAGCGCGCGGGCGTCCTTGCCCGAGATTGTGACGCGCCTGGAACTTGGACACCGTATCCGCTACGACGATGGCAAACTTGAAGGCGAGGCCATCGCCACAGGTCAAAATGAAGTGATTGTGAAAGTAACACACGCGAAAGCAGGCGGTGTCAAACTGAAGCCTGAAAAGGGCCTCAACCTGCCTGACACGGCCCTCGGTCTTTCGCCGCTGACCTCCAAGGACAAGAGCGACCTCGAAGCCGTATCCGTTATCGCGGACATGATCGGCTATTCCTTTGTCAGCGAGCCAAAAGACATCCCGTTGCTTGATGAGGCACTGGCCGAAATCGGATATCTCGGCGCACCGCTCGGGTTGGTCGCCAAGATCGAACAACCGCAGGCGCTGCGCAATCTGCCGGCCCTGATCCTGGAAGCACGGCGGCAGAACCGGCCATTCGCCGTCATGATCGCGCGTGGTGATCTGGCGGCCGAAATCGGCTTTGAAAGGCTGGCGGAAATGCAGGAGGAAATCCTGTGGATCTGCGAAGCGGCATCCATCCCCGTCATCTGGGCGACACAGGTTCTCGAAGATCTGGTAAAGACCGGCCTGCCCTCCCGCGGAGAAATGACCGACGCCGCAATGGCCTCGCGCGCTGAATGCGTGATGCTGAACAAGGGACCCGCCGTCGGCGAAGCCGTGACCCTTCTCGACACGCTTTTGGCGCGCATGGATGGACACGTCTTCAAGAAGACCCCGACGCTCCGTGCGCTACACACCTGGGAATAGCACGCCTTAAGTCACGGACCTAGTCCGGCAAAAGTGCCGCGATTGCAAGCGCCGTGGCCGTGACCAATGCGCCGGCCCAAATGGAGATATCCACCCAACCGTGACCGATCAGCCCCTCCAGAACGATCACGAACGTCGGGATGAGATAGCCATAGGCCAAGGTCTTGGAAGTCGGCAGGCGTAGCGTCGCATATTGCAGCAGCATATAGGTCAACGCGGTTGTAATGATGCCAAGATACAAGATCGTCACCCAGACAATCGGCGGCATCGCCAGAAGATTGATCTGCAACAGGCTTGGGATGCCGGGGATCAGCAGCCACAGGCCGGTTGCCGCCACTGCCCAGAAACCCACAAATGCGGCATCCTCACCGCGATTATAAAGACGCAGCAACGGCGCATAGGCGGCATGCGCAACAACGCCGACAAAATAGATCATCTCACCACGGCCGACATTAAAAGCAAGCAGCGCCTCGACATTGCCGCGGAAAATGACCCATATCGCTCCGCTTGCCGCAACAATAAGGCTGAGAATGACAGCTGGCTTGCTTCGCTGGCGCATTAATATCCAGGCAAAGACAGCCGACAGAAGCGGCATGAGCGTAAAGACCGCCCCGGTGGCAACCGGAGAGGTGAACTCCAGCGCCACAAACATGGTGAACATGTAGATAGCCATGAGAAGTCCCAGCACGGCAAAGCGCCATGGCGATTTTGGAAACGTCAGTGAGACACCTTGAACGCGGCTGGCATAAAGCCACATCGCCAAAACAGCGACAGCATAGCGCGGCACGTTGATTGCTGCCGACGGGATATATTTCGCCGCCATGCCGCCGAGTGAGAAGGAGCCGGAAATCAGCAAGGCAAAAAGCAGCACCGCAAGATGGGCCTTCACCTTTTCTATGCCTTTGGCGTGCGTATTGTGGGTCACAGTCGACGCGTTCATGTGGACAGGTTTTCCTCAGGCCTTGATGTTGTGTGCAAGCCGGTTTCACGTGCAGGCAAAATCCAGTATCAGTAGGCGGCATCGAGTGGAAGGAGAATTGTGTGGCAAATTTGAAGGCACGGCTGGAGGAACTCTACGAAGGTGAAAGCAATGCCGCGCACACATTCCGCTATGCCTTGCTCGCGCTGGACGTGCTGACCATCGTCTATCTGGTCGTCTCCACCTTCTTCTACGGTTCAATGGTGACCGAAAAGATCGATGCGATTTTCGGCGCTTACCTGCTGATCGATTTGCTGGCCCGACTCTGGATTTCACCACAGAGACTGGGCTTCTTTCTTCATCCGCTGAATCTGGCCGATCTTGTTGCCATGATTTCGTTTCTCGCGCCGGTTCTGGGCGCAGACTTCTCGTTTCTGCGCAGCCTGCGTGTACTTCGGCTCCTGCGGTCTTATCGTCTGCAACAAAAACTCGGACAGGATTTCCCCTATTTCAAACGCAATCAGGATGTCATTCTTTCTGCCGTCAATCTGTTCATCTTCATCTTCGTGATGACAGAAGCCGTTTTCGTCTCCCAATTTGCCGTCAACGAAAACGTGAAGAACTTTCTCGATGCGATGTATTTCACCATCACCACACTGACCACCACCGGCTTTGGTGACATAACCCTGCAGGGACAGAGCGGGCGACTGTTGTCGATCCTCATCATGGTCTTTGGCGTTTCGCTTTTCCTGCGTCTCATTCAGACGATTTTCAGGCCGTCGCGCGTGCGCTATCCCTGCCCCAACTGCGGCCTCTCCCATCACGAACGCGACGCCATCCACTGCAAGCATTGCGGCACGGTTTTGAACATCCCCAACGAGGGCAATGTCTGACGGGTAAAATGCAGCACCAAGCCAAGGCCGAAACATTAATACCATCGGCCATGGATAATTCGTCCAGAACCCAGCGGCAATCCTTTGCCCAAAACGAATGAAAAGTACCAGTAATTGATTGCTTTCTACATTGTTGGGAAGCGGCCCGTCGCTATGATTGCCGCACTATCAACATATGGGAGGAAAGCGGATGCGCACGCAGGTCGCTATCATTGGTTCGGGGCCGTCTGGCCTGATGCTCGGTCAGTTGCTGACCAATGCCGGCATCGACAATATCATTCTGGATCGCGTGGACCGCGACTATATTCTTGGCCGAATTCGCGCCGGTGTTCTTGAACAGGGCATGGTCGATCTGATGGATCGTACAGGTGCCGGTGCACGCATGCACAAGGAAGGCCTGCCCCACGATGGCTTTTCGCTTTCCTTTTCCGGGCGCATGACCCGCATCGACATGAACAAACTGACCGGCGGCAAGCGCGTCATGGTCTACGGTCAGACCGAACTGACCGCCGACCTGATGGATCACCGTGCGGCAACCGGTGGCGTCACCATCTACAATGCCAGCGGTGTCACACCGCATGATTTCGATGGCGACAGCCCCTATGTGACTTACGAAAAGGACGGCGTAACGCACCGCATCGATTGCGATCTAATTGCCGGCTGTGACGGCTTCCACGGTGTGTGCCGCGCCAGCGTTCAGGACAAGGGCGTGCAGAATTTCGAAAAGGTCTACCCCTTCGGCTGGCTTGGCCTTCTTGCAGATGTTCCCCCGGTCCATCACGAGCTGATCTACGCCAACCACGAGCGCGGTTTTGCACTCTGCTCGCAGCGTTCAAAAGAGCGAAGCCGCTATTATGTGCAGGTGCCGCTTTCCGATGAAGTTGAAGGCTGGTCGGATGATGCATTCTGGGACGAGCTGCGCGCCCGCCTCCCCGCCGATGTGGCTGAAAAGGTCGTCACGGGCCCCTCGATTGAGAAGTCCATTGCGCCGCTTCGCTCCTTCGTTGCCGAACCCTTGCGTTTTGGCCGGCTCTTCCTCGTGGGCGATGCCGCCCACATCGTGCCGCCTACGGGCGCAAAAGGCCTGAACCTTGCAGCATCCGACGTTCACTATCTCTTTGAGGGGCTGCAGGAGTTTTACAGCGACAAGAAGTGGAGCGGCCTCGATGTCTATTCGGAACGTGCACTGCGCCGCATCTGGAAGGCAGAACGCTTCTCCTGGTCCATGACCATGCTCATGCACCGCTTCCCCGATGAAGGCGCTTTTGGACAAAAGGTGCAGGAATCAGAACTCGACTACCTCTCCAGCTCAACCGCTGCACAGACAGCAATGGCGGAAAACTACGTGGGCCTGCCTTACTAAGATCTGCCACGCAGAGTAAATTCGGCGGCTTCGGTTTCAGCGAAGCTGAAGCCCGCCGATATAAAACTGCTCCAGGAATCGGGCGGCATCTTCAAACCGCCCTTCTCCGCTCTTATCCGGACCCAGCACAGCACGCACCTGCGCATCAAAATCGGCATAGTGCTGCGTCGTCGCCCAAATAGAAAAGATCAGATGGTAAGGGTCGCAACGCGCAATCTTGCCGGCCTTGATCCAGGCTCGGATCACCTGCGCCTTCTCATCCACCAGCGCTTTCAAATCCGCCAGTTCCTCCTGAATCGAGGGTGCGCCGCGCAAAACCTCGTTGGCAAAAAGCCGGCTTTCACGCGGGTAGTCCCGCGACATTTCCAGCTTGCGGCGCACATAGCTTCTGATTTCCGCGACGGGATCGCCCTCGGCATCCAGTTCCCTCAAGGGATCAAGCCAGGTGTCCAGTACCTGATCCAGAAGTGCGCGGTGTATCGCCTCCTTGGTGCGGAAATAATAAAGCAGATTCGGCTTCGACATGCCTGCCACTTCCGCAATCTGATCGATTGTCGAACCCTTGAAACCATGGAGCGAAAAAACGTCGAGAGCGGCTTCGAGAATGATCTGTTCTTTTTCTTCCTGAATGCGCGTCCGGCGCTGCGTTTTCGCGGCTCTGGGTACAGGCATGAACGATCCCCCGTTTTTAAAAACACCTTTGGCGCTACCGCATACAGTGCCGATCATTAAGGCGCTGCAAGAAAAATGTGCAGCACCCCGATTTTTCTTCTTGAGTGACGCCTCAGAAATTGTATTGTTTACCAATCGGTCAAATTATCAGACAAGCGCTGATGAAACGCAATAACAAAAATCAATAAAGCGAAGTTTGACCTCGGGAACAATGAAAAAGGCTTTTCAGCATATGAAAAAGCCTTCAAAAACTGAGGAGTAAGCACGATGGCGGCACCTGGCGAAAACATGCGGATCAACGGCGACCGCCTGTGGGATTCCCTGATGGAAATGGCCAAGATCGGCCCGGGTATCGCGGGTGGCAACAACCGCCAGACGCTGACTGACGCCGACGCTGAAGGCCGTGCACTCTTCCAGAAATGGTGCGAGGCCGCCGGCATGACCATGGGCGTCGACAAGATCGGCAACATGTTTGCCACCCGCCCCGGCGAAGACCCCGATGCGCTCCCCGTATATGTCGGCTCTCACCTCGACACACAGCCGACGGGCGGCAAGTATGACGGTGTTCTGGGTGTGCTCGGCGCCCTCGAAGTCGTGCGCTCCATGAATGACCTTAACATCAAGACCAAGCATCCAATCGTCGTCACCAACTGGACCAATGAAGAAGGCGCACGCTTTGCGCCCGCCATGCTGGCCTCAGGCGTTTTCGCCGGCATGCACGAACTCGACTGGGCCTATGAGCGCACCGACCCCGAAGGCAAGAAATTCGGCGACGAACTGAAGCGCATCGGCTGGGTCGGCGACGAAGAGGTCGGCGCGCGCAAGATGCACGCCTATTTCGAATACCACATCGAGCAGGGCCCGATCCTGGAAGCCGAAGAAAAGTCCATCGGCGTCGTGACCCATTGCCAGGGCCTCTGGTGGCTTGAATTTACCCTCACCGGCAAGGAAGCCCATACCGGCTCCACCCCGATGAACATGCGCGTGAACGCAGGCCTTGCCATGGCTCGTATTCTCGAAATGGTTCAGGGCGTGGCCATGGATGCCCAACCGGGCGCTGTGGGCGGCGTCGGCCAGATGTTCTTCACCCCGAATTCGCGCAACGTGCTGCCCGGCAAAGTCGTCTTCACCGTCGACATCCGCTCGCCGGACGAGAAAAAGCTGAACGGCATGCGTGCCGCCATTGAGGCAGCGGCTCCAAAAATCTGTGACGAACTCGGCGTCAAATGCTCAATCGAGGCCATCGGCCACTTCGACCCCGTAACCTTCGACCCGACGCTGGTCGCTTCCGTCCGCAAAGCAGCAGAAGACCTCGGCTACAGCCACATGGACCTGATTTCCGGTGCGGGCCACGACGCCTGCTGGGCCGCCAAGGTCGCCCCCGCCACCATGGTCATGTGCCCTTGCGTCGGCGGCCTCAGCCACAACGAAGCCGAAGAGATTTCCAAGGAATGGGCGGCGGCGGGCGCTGATGTGTTGATGCGCGCGGTTGTTGAGACGGCGGGGATTGTGGAGTGAGCGCAATCGCACTATGTTCAAGGCATAACGAGGTGACATCATGTCCGACAAGGTCACGAACGAGCTCATCTATGAAACGCTCAAGCGAATGCAGGAGACGCTCGCCCTGCACACGCAATACCACCTCGAGACAAAAGAGCGTCTCGGCTTCATTGAACAACAATACGCGAGCATTTCGAGACGCATCGACCGCATTGACGAGCGCTTGGAGAGGGTCGAGCGCAGGCTTGAACTCGTCGAGGTCTGAATTTCTCAACAAATTACCGGCATTCGCTTTTTCAGCGTTTCTTGTCTTAGCTATACACGCCTCGGCTGTTGCCGCGTCATGGTCGATTGACGAAGATCGTGACGAACCGCCTATCGAATATTCAGAGCGAGATATTGAAAATGCTGGCATCGTTGCCGTTGACGAAGCCTTTGCGCACTGCGCAGAAATCAAGGCACAAGCGCAAAGGCTGCAATGCTACGACAATGGCATGAGGGAACTGGGTTACAAGGTGGAGAGTGAATAAAATGAGCAGCAAAGTCATCAAGGGCGGCACCATCGTTACCGCCGACCTCACGTACAAAGCCGACGTCAAGATCGAAGGCGGCAAGATTGTCGAGATCGGGCCGAACCTTTCCGGCGACGAAACACTGGATGCGACCGGCTGCTATGTGATGCCGGGCGGCATTGATCCGCACGTTCACCTGGAAATGCCCTTCATGGGCACTTACTCCTCAGACGACTTCGAAAGCGGCACGCGCGCAGGTCTTGCCGGCGGCACGACCATGGTTGTCGATTTCTGCCTGCCTGATCCGAACCAGTCTCTTCTGGATGCCCTGAAGCGCTGGGACAACAAGTCCACCCGCGCCAATGCGGATTATTCCTTCCATATGGCAATCACCTGGTGGGGCGAGCAGGTTTTCAACGAGATGGAAACCATCGTAAAAGAGAAGGGTATCAACACCTTCAAGCACTTCATGGCCTATAAGGGCGCGCTGATGGTGGATGACGACGAGATGTTCTCATCCTTCCAGCGTTGTGCAGCGCTTGGCGCCATGCCGCTGGTTCACGCCGAAAACGGCGATATCGTCGCGCAGATGCAGGCCAAGCTTCTCGCCGAAGGCAATAACGGCCCCGAAGGTCATGCCTATTCGCGTCCGACCTCTGTTGAAGGCGAAGCCACCAACCGCGCCATCATCATCGCCGATATGGCGGGCGTGCCGCTTTATGTGGTGCACACCTCCTGCGATGAGGCGCACGAAGCCATCCGCCGCGCCCGCCAGAACGGCATGCGCGTTTACGGCGAGCCGCTGATCCAGCATCTCACGCTCGACGATTCAGAATACAAGAATGCCGATTGGGACCATGCCGCACGTCGCGTCATGTCGCCCCCCTTCCGTGACAAGAAGCATCAGGATTCGCTCTGGGCTGGCTTGTCTGCCGGTTCGCTGCAGGTGGTTGCCACCGACCACTGCGCTTTCACCACCGAACAGAAGCGCTACGGTGTTGGCGACTTCACCAAGATCCCGAACGGTACCGGTGGCCTCGAAGACCGCCTGCCGATGCTGTGGACCTACGGCGTTGCAACTGGCCGCATCACCATGAACGAGTTCGTGGCCGTCACCTCCACGAATATTGCCAAGATCCTCAACATCTATCCGAGGAAGGGCGCAATTCTTGTGGGCGCTGACGCCGATATCGTTGTCTGGGACCCGAACCGCGAAAAGACAATCTCCGGCTCCAACCAGCAGTCGGCCATCGACTACAACGTCTTCGAAGGCAAGGAGGTGAAGGGCCTGCCGCGTTACACGCTGACCCGCGGCTACGTAGCAATCGAGGAATCAACGGTGAAGACCCGCGAAGGCCACGGCGAATTTGTTGCCCGCGACCCCTTCCCGGCGGTCTCCTCGGCCCTCTCCACCTGGAAGGAAGTCACCGCGCCCCGGAAGGTGCAGCGCAGCGGCATTCCTGCGTCAGGCGTCTAAACTTCAACATGCGAGCCGCGCCTTGGAAAGAATGCGCGGCTCGCTTTTCCTCTTGCGCTGAATAAGCGGCTGAGGTGAACATGCGTCCCATCAAAAAAGAGGCGAAAACGCCCGGGAACAATTTGAAAAATCAACTGGGTAAATATGGCGGAAAATCAGTCAAGCGTCGTTTCGGCGAAAAATCTCGGCCTCACGTTTCAAACCAATGACGGGCCAGTCGTTGCGCTGACCGGCGTGAACCTTGAAGTGAAGAAAGGCGACTTCGTCTCCTTCATCGGTCCTTCCGGCTGCGGCAAGACCACCTTCCTGCGCGCCATTGCCGATCTGGAGAAGGCAACCGAAGGCGAATTGCGCGTCAACGGGACAACGCCGGAGGACGCCCGCAAGAATCGCGCTTATGGCTACGTCTTCCAGGCCGCAGCCCTTTATCCCTGGCGCACCATTGAAAAGAACATCGCCCTGCCGCTGGAAATCATGGGCTATTCTGCCCAGGAGCAACAGGCGCGCATTGCCCGCACCATGGAACTGGTGAACCTCACAGGGTTTGAGAAGAAATTCCCCTGGCAGCTTTCCGGCGGCATGCAGCAGCGTGCATCGATTGCCCGCGCCTTGGCCTTCGATGCCGATCTTTTGCTGATGGACGAACCTTTCGGCGCGCTCGACGAAATCGTCCGCGACCACTTGAACCAGCAGCTTCTGGAACTCTGGGCGCGCACCAACAAGACCATCTGCTTCGTCACCCACTCCATTCCCGAAGCCGTCTATCTTTCCACCAAGATCGTGGTGATGAGCCCGCGCCCCGGTCGTGTGACCGATATCATCGAGTCCACCCTACCCCGCGAACGTCCGCTCGACATCCGCGAAACACCTGAATTCCTGGCAATCGCCCACCGTGTTCGCGAGGGCCTTGCCGCAGGGCATAGCTATGATGACTGAAACTTTGCGCACAAGGGTCTGGCCAGTTGTTGCAGTTTTGATCGTTATCATCGCGCTCTGGTACGTCGCCGCACTCTTCATGAACCGCTCCGTAGCGGTCAACGAAGCTGAGTTGAAAGGCGAAAACCTGACGAGCAGCGAGCTATGGATGAAGTCCTTCACGCTCAAGAAGCCGCTTTTGCCAACCCCCGATCAGATCGGCGTGGAAATCTGGAAAACGACGGCAGAGATGAAGGTGACCTCCAAGCGCAGCCTTGTCTATCATGCATGGGTGACGCTCTCTGCGACATTGCTGGGTTTTGCAATCGGCACGGCCACTGGCATCCTGTTGGCCGTTGGCATCGTGCACAACAAGGCCATGGACAAGTCGCTTATGCCCTGGGTGATTGCCAGCCAGACAATTCCCATTCTCGCTGTCGCCCCGATGCTGATCGTGGTTTTGAACGCCATCGGCATTTCCGGCCTGTTGCCCAAAGCACTGATCTCCACCTACCTTTCCTTCTTCCCCGTGGTTGTCGGCATGGTGAAGGGGTTGCGCTCGCCGGAGGTCATTCAGCTTGATCTGATGCATACCTATAATGCCAACAAGACCCAGATTTTCTGGAAGCTGCGCTTTCCAGCCTCTGTTCCCTTCCTCTTTGCATCGCTTAAGGTCGGCGTTGCAATTTCGTTGATCGGGGCCATTGTAGGTGAATTGCCGACAGGTGCGGTTGCCGGACTCGGCGCACGCCTGCTCTCCGGTTCCTATTACGGGCAGACGATCCAGATCTGGTCGGCGCTCTTCGTTTCCGCCTTCCTGGCTGGCGCCCTGGTTTTTGCAGTCGGTGCAACCGAGCGCGTCGTCAACCGCCTGATGGGCGTGAAACCGGAGGCTAGAGTATGAACCTGGTGATCCTCTTTCTCATCGTCGGCATATGGGCAGCCTCCTGGTTGCTCAACGAATATCTCGTGCGCATCCAACCGTCCGGACCGGCATCCGCGCGCAATATCGACCTTGCGGTTCCCGCCATTTTCGGCATAACCCTGCTCGTTCTCTGGGAACTCATCACCCGCGGTTTCGGGGTGCCGGAAATCCTTCTGCCTGCCCCTTCGAAGATCATTGCCACGGCATTTTCCTCCCTGCCTACAATCTGGCTCGATTTTCAGCAGACCTTCTTCATGGAAGTGTTGACCGGCTATGTGATCGGTTGCGGCGCGGGTATTGGCCTGGCACTCCTGATCGACCGGTCGACTTTCCTGAAAAACGGCCTTCTGCCGCTCGGAAACCTCATCTCCGCCCTCCCCATTGTCGGCCTTGCCCCGATCATGGTCATGTGGTTCGGCTTTGACTGGCATTCCAAGGCGGCCGTCATTGTCACCATGGTCTTCTTCCCACAACTGGTGAACACCATAGCCGGTCTCAATGCCAGCGGCCACATGGAGCGCGACCTCATGCGCACCTATGCCGCAAGCTGGTGGCAAACGATGACACGGCTGCGCCTGCCAGCGGCCTGGCCCTTCATTTTCAACGCATTGAAGATCAATTCCACGCTCGCAATGATCGGCGCCATTGTGGCAGAATTTTTTGGCTCGCCATCCTATGGCATGGGCTTTCGCATTTCGGTCGAAATGGGCCGAATGAACACTGCAATGGTTTGGGCGGAAATTTTGGCCGCCGCCATTGCAGGATCGCTGTTTTACGGGATCGTTGCGCTGATCGAGCGTAAGGTCACGTTCTGGCATCCATCCGTCCGTGGGGGACGGGGATAAAAAACGAAAGAGGGTTGAACAGATGAAAAAGACAATGACATCGCTTCTCGCCGCAAGCGCGGTTGCGCTCTCGGCTTTTGCCGCCCACGCGGCAGATGTGACGCTGCAGCTGAAATGGGTCACCCAGGCGCAGTTTGCCGGTTATTACGTTGCTAAGGACAAGGGCTTCTATGAAGAAGAAGGCCTTGATGTGGAAATCAAGCCTGGCGGCCCCAACATCGCGCCTGAACAGGTGATTGCAGGCGGCGGCGCCGACGTGATCGTCGACTGGATGGGCGCGGCCCTTGCAGCGCGCGAAAAAGGCGTGCCGCTGGTCAATATTGCACAGCCTTATCAGGCAGCAGGCCTTGAAATCATTTGCCCGGCTGATGGACCGATCAAAACCGTTGCCGACTTCAAGGGCCACACGATTGGCGTCTGGTTCTACGGCAACGAAGTTCCCTTCTTCGCCCTCATGAACCGCGAAGGCTTGACCGCTGGTGAGGGTCCCGAAGATGTGAAGGTTCTGCAGCAGAGCTTCGACGTTCAGCCGCTGATCCAGAAGCAGGCCGACTGCATCCACGTCATGACCTATAACGAACTCGGCCAGGCCATCGACGCTGGTTACACGCTCGATAAGCTGACTGTCTTCAACTACACCGACATGGACGCCAACCTCCTCGAAGACGGCCTTTATGTTCTTGAAGACAAGCTTGCCGACCCGGCCTTCAAGGAAAACATGGTGAAGTTCGTGCGCGCGTCAATGAAGGGCTGGGCCTATGCCAAGGAAAATCCGGAAGAAGCCGCTGACATCGTGCTCGACAACGATACAACCGGTGCCCAAACAAAGGAACATCAGGTCTACATGATGGGCGAAGTGGCCAAGTTGCTGGGCGACGCCACCGGCGTGCTGGATGAAGCCGCTTACGAGCGGACGGAAAAGGCCGTTCTGGACCAAGGCATCATCACCAAGAAGCCCGAAGGTGCGTGGACACACGACATCACGGACGAAGCTGTCAAGTAAGCCATCTCGAAAGATTGAACGTCAGAACGCGCGGAAATTCTCTTCCGCGCGTTTTTCTTTGAACCAAATCTCAAAACTTTCGTACTAGACGATATCAGGGATCGTTGTATTGTGCAGTGCAAAAGGTTACACTTATTTAGATTTTGCAGGGGCATACTTGCGCTTCTCTAGTGTGACCACCACATGCAGCCCAATTCGCCGCAATGTGAGTTTGCGCGGCATCTGGAGGGGCATCGCTGCGATTTGTCGCGGCGGCAGGGTTTAAAGTTCAGAAAGTCGGGAAATGACAAGAAACAAACTACGGGTAATTTGCGCGCTTTTTTTGATGACAGCCGCCGCATCGCCGAGTCTGGCTGCCGACACCGAAGGCGCTGAGCCGAAGGTTTCTCTGCCTGCGATTATCGTCACCCCCGTTGAGGTTCGCGACCTTGTCGATCGGGTTGTCGCCTCTGGCACAATCCAGCCTGCCGAAGAGGTCTTCGTGCTTCCGCTGGTAGACGGCCAGCCGATCAAGACACTGAATGTTGACGTGGGCGACACGGTCAAGGAAGGCGATGTGCTTGCCGTTCTGTCGACCGATACGCTCATTCTCCAGAAGGGTCAGCTTGAGGCCAACAAGGCCAAAGTTGCGGCGACCCGCGCCCAGCTTGAAGCGCAACTTGCCCAGGTGAAGGCCAACACCGCAGAAGCCGTGCGCCAGAGCGAGCGGCTCGCCAAGCTTGTCAAAAGCGGAACCGTCTCCACCGCCCAGGCCGACCAGGCAAAGGCCGCGGCCGATGCTGCGCTGGCGCAGCAGACAGCCTCTGAAGAAGCACTCAAGAGCAACGACGCAGACATGAAGGTGATCGATACACAGATTGCCGAAATCGATCTGAAGCTTGCCCGCGCTGAAGTCAAAGCCACTGCCAGTGGCGTGATCTCGGCGCGAAACGCAAAAATCGGCGCGATTGCGGTGGGTGCCGGCGCCCAGCCGCTCTTTACCATCATCCGCGACGGCAAACTTCAACTTAAGGCTGATCTTGCCGAAAGCGATGTGCTGAAGGTCAAGAAGGGTCAGAATGTCAAGATCACCACCACGGCAAACGTGAAGCCGGTGGATGGCAAGGTCGCGCGCGTTGAACCGACCGTTGACCCGACAACCCGTCTGGGCTCGGTGCTCATTGACATTCTCAACCCGGATGAAGCCCGCTCGGGAATGTACGCCCAGGCCTCCATCACGATCGACGAGCATTCTGCACCGTCCCTCCCGCTCACCGCTGTCACGAGCGAAGACGGCGAAAACATGGCCCGCAAGGTTGAAGATGGCGTCGTCAAGTTGACGACAGTGGAGACCGGCATTCAGGATGGCGATTACATCGAAATCACCAGTGGGCTCCAGGCCGGTGACGAGGTTATTGCAAAAGCGGGCGCTTATGTGCGCGATGGCGACAGGATCAATCCGGTGCGCGATCTTGACCAGGCAACGAACTAGATAGGGTCTAGGATATGAACTTTTCCGCATGGGCAATCAGGAATCCCGTCGCGCCGCTCCTGGCGTTCTTCCTTCTCTTGGTCTTGGGCATCCAGTCTTTCTATTCGCTGCCGATCACCCGTTTTCCGAATATTGACGTACCTGTTATCGCGGTTACCGTAACGCAAAGCGGTGCGACACCGAGCGATCTGGAAAGCCAGGTGACGAAGGAAGTCGAAGATGCCGTTGCAGGCATCAACGGGGTCGACACGATCAACTCGACCATCAGTGATGGCTCCTCGCAAACCGTTATTCTCTTCGACGTGGATGTGGTAACCAATCAGGCGCTTCAGGATGTGAAGGATGCCGTCGACCGCATCCGGACCTCTCTGCCTGCCTCCATCGACGAACCGACTGTTTCAAAGATCGACGTTGAAGGTCAGGCAATCCAGACCTATGCCGTGTCCTCCCCCAACATGACGCTTGAAGAGTTGTCATGGTTTGTGGACGATACGGTCAAGCGCGCTCTGCAGGGCCAGCCGGGTGTCGGCCGTATTGACCGCTTTGGCGGCGCGGACCGTGAGGTGCGCATTTCGCTCGACCCGCTCAAGCTCAAGTCGTTTGGCATTTCAGCCTCCGACGTGAACGCCCAGCTCCGCCTGACCAATGTGGACATCGGTTCGGGTCGAAGCCAGATCGGCGGTGGCGAACAGACGATCCGCACGCTTGGTGATGCTCACTCGGTTGAGCGGCTGGCAAACACCACCATCTCACTCGGTTCGGGACGGTTTGTGAAACTTGCCGATCTCGGCACGATCAAGGATACCTACGAGGAGCAGAAATCCTTCTCGCGCTTCGATGGTGACCCCGTCGTGACATTTGCCGTCTTCCGCTCGAAGGGTGCCAGTGAAGTCACCGTTGCGGAAGGTGTGACCGAAGCTCTCAAGGACCTGCGTGCTGCACACCCCAATGTCAACATCAAGCTGATCGACGATGCCGTATACTTTACCTACGGCAACTACGAAGCCGCCATTCACACCCTGATTGAAGGTGCGATTCTGGCTGTTATCGTGGTGTTCCTTTTCCTTCGCAATTGGCGCGCAACGCTGATTGCCGCTGTGGCCCTGCCGCTTTCCGCGATCCCCACGTTCTGGATCATGGATATGATGGGCTTCTCGCTCAACCTCGTCAGCTTCCTGGCCTTGACGCTGGCGACCGGTATCCTCGTGGACGACGCGATCGTGGAAATCGAAAACATTGCCCGGCATATCCATATGGGCAAGACGCCTTATCGTGCAGCCATTGAGGCGGCCGATGAAATTGGTCTTGCAGTGATTGCCACCACCTTCACGATTATCGCCGTGTTCGCCCCGGTTTCCTTCATGCCCGGCATTCCCGGCCAGTACTTCATCCAGTTCGGCTTGACGGTGGCCTTCTCGGTGTTCTTCTCGCTCATGGTGGCGCGATTGATAACGCCCATGATGGCCGCCTATCTGATGAAGGCAGGCGATATCGCTGAAGACCACGAAGCCGCCGACGGCTGGATCATGCGGGCCTATACGAAGGTCGTGCGCACAACCACGGGTCATTGGTATTCACGCTTTGCGACACTGCTTGGGGCCATCGGCTTCCTCGTCGCCTCAGTGATGCTGTTGATGCAGGTTCCCGGCAGCTTCATGCCGCCGGAAGATGCAGGCCGCATCATCCTTTCGCTGGAGCTGCCGCCCAATGCCTCTTTGGAAGAAACCGGCGAGACGACGACAGAGATTTACAACCGCGTGAAAGACATAAACGGGGTAAAGGATGTGTTCGTGCTGGGCGGTTCTTCACCAAAGGGCGATCTGGCCATCAGCCGCGCATCGGTGACACTGTTGCTCGAACACAAGGAATCCTCGCTCGCGACGGCGCTCGTCAATGATCTGGGCGGAAGCATCCCCCTGATCGGGCCATATCTGCCCAAGGTCAAGACGGAAGGGCGCACCCGGCCGCAGTGGGATATCGAGGCGGAAGTCTTCTCCAAGCTTGCCGACATTCCCGATATTCGCCTTCTCAAACTCAATGACCGTGGTGAACGCGACCTCTCCTTCAGCCTGCTTGCCGATACCGACGAAAAGCTGAACGAGGGCACGGCCATCATGGAATCGACGCTGCGCAAGGAACCTCTTCTTGCCAACGTTTCCTCTGAAGGAGCCCTGCCCCGTTCCGAGTTGCGCATTGAGCCCAACGATGACCTGATCGCCCGCCTGGGCATTACGGTTCAGCAGATCTCGGAAACCGTCCGCGTGGCCACAATCGGTGACACGGATGCATCGCTTGCAAAGATGTCGCTTGACGGTCGTCAGATCCCCATTCGCGTGATGCTCAGCACGAACATGCGCAAGGATCCGGCAGCCATCAAATCGCTGCGGGTGAGAACCAATACGGGCGCCTCCGTGCCGCTCTCCAGCGTTGCGAAAATCTACTATGCGGAAGGGCCCGCCACCATCAAGCGGCAGGACCGGAACCGCGTGGTGACCATTGGCGCTGACCTGCCGCGTGGTGTTGCGCTTGATACCGCAACGGCTCGCTTCCAGGCCGCCAAATCCAATCTGCCCGAAGGCGTTCGCTTCGTTGAAAGCGGTGATGCCAAGATCCAGGCCGAGATGCAGCAAAGCTTCGTCAACGCCATGATCCTTGGTTTGCTTCTGGTGCTGATGGTGCTGATCCTGCTCTTCAAGGACGTTATTCAGCCTTTCACCATCCTGCTGTCGTTGCCGCTGGCAATTGGTGGCGTGGCTGCAGCCCTGATCATCACCAACAATGCGCTCTCCATGCCGGTGCTGATCGGTATCCTCATGCTGATGGGCATTGTGACGAAGAACGCGATCCTGTTGATCGACTTCGCCATCGAAATGCGCAACCAGGGCATGCCCCGTCTGCAGGCGATGGTCGAAGCTGGGCGCAAGCGTGCGCGTCCGATCGTCATGACCTCGATTGCCATGTCGGCGGGCATGCTGCCCTCTGCACTGGGCGTTGGCGAAGGTGGTTCGTTCCGCTCCCCGATGGCCATAGCCGTTATCGGTGGCATTATCGTATCGACCGTGCTCAGCCTTGTGGTGGTACCGGCATTCTTCCTTATCATGGACGATCTCTCGCGCGGCCTCGGCTGGATATTTGGCCGCTTCATCGGCAAGAAGGATGAGGATGATGTGGAATTGAGCGGCGAAGAGCTGCAGGAAACCGTGCTCCACACCGCCAGGAGTGTCGACTCGCTTGAAGAGCGCATCAGCAAGCTCGAGGGCAAGAAGAAAGGTTCAAATGTCGTGAACCTCAATTCACTGGCCGCCGAATAAAACTGCCAGAAACAACGAGAAAAGCCGGGCCCCCAGCCCGGCTTTTTTCTTTGTGCGCTGCGTTTTGATTTCGATCAAACCTCAATTGCCAAGTGCGGGGTATGACTGCTCCCCATGAAATGCTGTTTCACAGCGGTAAACGTTCGGGGCGCGGAGGCCAACGGTGGTGAACAAGATCCTGAAATTGAACGGTCGTGACCGAGATATTCTGGCGACCTCACCTTTGTTCAAGGGGATGAGCCAGCAAGGCTTCAGCAAGGTCATAGAGCATGTGGCCGTGTCGTCTTTTGAAGCCAAGGACCTCATCTTCCGCGAAGGTGACAGCCCGGAATATTTTTACACAGTGCTGACCGGCTTCGTGCGCGCCTATCGTCTCAACCGTGAAGGCCGTGAGGCGGATATCGCGGTCTATGGGCCCGGCGATACCTTTGCCGAAACCGGAATCTTCAATTCCGATGCCTACGGCTTCAACGCACAGGCCGCCGAAGGGATTACGCTCGCCCGCTTCGAAACCGAAAGCGTGCGCAAGCTGGTGACTGAAAGCCCGGAAATTGCTTTTGCATTAATGACCACGCTTTCGTGCAATTTGAAAAATGCACTGGAATGCGTCGCCGATGATCGTCTCCACACTGCGCCGCAGCGGGTGGCAAACTTCATCCTCAAGCACTGCCCTGAAAGCGCGCAATCAGCCCGCTTCCGCCTGCCTTTCCAGAAGAGCCTTTTGGCAGGCAAGCTCGGCCTCGCGCCGGAGGCTTTGTCGCGAGCTTTCTCATCGCTGAAATCGGCGGGCGTTTCCGTCCATGGACGCGTTATCGAGATTAACGACGTCAGCGCATTGCGACGTTTTTGAAAACCTGTCTTCACGGGGACTGGTGCGGCCGGCGGGGTGGTCTCTTTCGCAGCGTTAGAGCGGTTCAGCTCTTAACTGAAGCGCTCAAGGCCACAAGCGTGGCCCGGCGCTCATGCGCCGCCCCAGTGGAGCATTGCGCAAAGCGCAATTGGCGTGAGCGAAAAAATGTAGACTGTTTCAGTCAAAAACTGAAACAGTCTAGAGACCACCTTGCATTTTCAAGAATTCGATCACTGACTCTGCACCTTCCGCCTTCTTCATATTGGTGAAGAGGAATGGCTTCTCGAGGCGCTGCTTGCGCGCATCACGCTCCATGACGGTAAGATCGACTTCGACATAGGGCGCCAGATCCGCCTTGTTGATCACCAGCAGGTCTGATCGGGTGATACCCGGCCCGCCCTTGCGTGGAATTTCCTCGCCCTGACAGACGGAAATCACATAGATCGTCAGATCGGCCAGATCGGGTGAAAAGGTTGCCGCCAGGTTGTCGCCGCCCGACTCGATGAAAACGACGTCGAGATCGGGAAACCTTTCGTTGAGTTCGGCAATCGCCTGCAGATTGATCGATGCATCCTCGCGAATGGCCGTGTGCGGACAGCCGCCCGTTTCCACGCCTGAAATACGCTCGGACGGCAGAGCCTGCATGCGCACCAGCGCATCGGCGTCTTCCTTGGTGTAAATGTCATTTGTGACCACCGCGACCGAATAATCCTTGCTCATTGCCTTGCAGAGCGCAGCCGTCAAAGCCGTCTTGCCGGAGCCGACAGGCCCTCCTATCCCCACGCGTAAAGGCCCATTTGCCGATGCCATCACATTCACCCTGTTTCTTTCAATTTCGATCACGAACGGAAAAGCCGTGTCACCTGCGTCTCATGCCGCATGGAGGCAATATCGGCCCGAATGGTTGCGCTGCCAAGATCATCCAACGTAGCACCGCAAGCCGTAGATGCGGCTTCCAGAATAGGCTTTTCAAGGCTCGCCAGCAGGCCGACCCCCTGGCTTTGCCCAATCACACCGCAACGAATGGCGACCGAAACAAGCTGGCTGATTGCCGCATGCAGATAGGCCGAAAGCGCCGCTTCAAGGCCGACATTGTGGGAGCCCGCCACGGCACCCGCCGCCACGGGATACGCCGCACGCGCACCCAGCCAATCGACAGCCTGGCACGGCCAGGCTGAGGCCGCCGTCAGGAACGCGCCACCGAGCGCCATGGTTTCCTTTTGCCGCTCTGCAGACCCCGCCAGGGCTGCTGCGAGATTACTCAGCTCTATCAATGTCCCGCTATCGCCGGCACGATAACTGAGGGAGAATAAAATAGCATCCGTCTTTAGAAAACCATGGCTTAACAGGCTCGCGAGCCAATCATTGAGCGTAGACCCGTCTAAGACACGCCCGTCCTCAATGACCTTCTCCAATCCACCCGAATAAGCGAATGCGCCCACCGGAAACGCGGGAGAAAGCCATGTCATCAACCGCACGAGCGCAGCCGGATCTGTAGGCTCAATCGTGGTGATGATGCCCATGCCCATGTGCCTGTGAGTGATAAGCGCCGCGGACCGGCTGGAAGGGTTCCTCGACATCGCAAACGGATGCGCCAAGGCGCTCCAGCATATCGCGGATAACGTGGTCGCGCAGAATCAGAATACGGTCCTTTTCAACTTGCGCGGCAAGGTGGCGATTGCCGAGATGCCAGGCCAGTTCAATGAGGTGCAAACCGTCGCGTGCACGAACCTCCATCAACGCTTCCGGCTTGGCGTCGATCAGAACATGCCCGCCATTGTCGAGCGCCAGCACATCGCCGCCGGCCAGCATCACCGCCTCCTTCAAGTCGAGCATCACCATGCGCCCGTCTTCAAGATGCAGCAGCTTGCGCCGAAGATGGCGCTCATCATGCGCAAGTGTCACCCGACCGAACAATTCGCCGGGCGCATCGTCAGGCCTCAGGACCGATGTTGCGTAGATCATGCTTCCCCCAGGGTGAGAAGCAAGCAAACACGCTGCACCGCAAAAAATCAAGCGTTTTCAAGGGAACGAATTACGGCGTTTGACGTAGGAACAATCGTCCGTCTTACCGGCAAACAAAAAGCCCCGGCGCGACACCGGGGCTGAATGCAATTCGCAAGCGATGGTCTGTTAAGCAGCCTTCTTTTCAGTCAGCTTTTCCAGAATGTTCTGCGGCGAAGAAACGCCATAGGGATCGGTATCGCAGTTGTCGGAGAAGCCTTCTTCTTCGAACCACTGTTCCACAAAGCCGTCGTTGATAACGGCGGCATAGCGCCACGAACGCATACCGAAACCGAGATTGTCCTTGGCAACGAGCATGCCCATCTTGCGGGTGAATTCGCCGGAACCATCGGGAATAAGCTTCACGTTTTCAAGGTTCTGGCTCTTGCCCCAGGCATTCATCACGAACGCATCATTGACGGAGATGCAGTAGATTTCATCAATGCCTTCAGCCTGAAATTCGGGAAAAAGCTTCTCGAAGTCGGGCAGCTGGTAGGTCGAGCACGTGGGCGTGAAAGCGCCCGGCAAAGAGAAGAGAACAACCTTCTTGCCCTTGAAATAGTCGTCAGAGGTCATTTCCTGCCAGCGGAACGGATTCGGTCCTTCAATGGACTCGTCGCGAACGCGTGTGCGGAACGTTACGTCTGGGACACGTCTGCCTAGCATGTGAATTCTCCTTTATTCGAGTCAAGTCTTGGGAGGACCACTCTTAGATAAGATTGATATTGTGCAATGCAACCAGGAACTAGCATTTATGGCGCAGGCCATCCAGTCCTGAAATGTATACAGATGTGGAAACCGGAAAAATGGGCGGCGACATAGCCGGTGCGGCTATTGTTTGGACAAGGCCATGGAGCCGCCAGCCGCCACCAAAGCCGCGCCAACAGCCCGATTGAGCAGGACAAAGACGCCATCTGATTTGATCAGCCTGCTCAACAGCTTTCCGCCGAGAACGTAAAGCAACACGGCAACGACCTCCATGGCAAGGAATGCCGCACCCATGGCCAAGAGTTGCGGCCAGGCAGCAGCACTCGGATCGAGAAACTGCGGAAAGAAGGCTGTGAAGACTGCAATCGCTTTTGGATTGGCGATCGCAATGGTGAAATCGCGCCGCATGAGGGCACCAATGCCATCATCACGCGACTGCGCCTCAGCCAGTTTGCGCGCGCTGAGGAAAATCTTGACGCCGACATAGACGAGGTAAATCGCACCGGCAATGCGAATAACGCCCAGCGCATCAGACGACGCCGCCAGCAATGCGCCGAGCCCCACCACCGTCAGAAAAATCAGAAAGGCAAATGCCGGCATGCGCCCCATGCCGCCCAAAAACGCACGCTGCACACCAAGACGCGCCCCATTGGAAAAGGCCAGCATATTGTTTGGCCCCGGCACGATGTTGAGAAGAAAGCAGGCGGGAATGAAAAGTGACCAGGCGATCATGAGAGCCTCGAAAACGAATAGACGAATACGGCGATTTAGAGCGCAATTGCCGGGCAGGTCAATTGAACAAACGCAATGACGTCGAAAGCGAAAATGGCAATGGGTTCCACCATCCAGTCCGCAAGCCAGCCGATCTCAGGGCATGCGCCGTCCAGGTATTGCAGCCGATCAATGCATTGAATGAACCGTGCGCTTCGAAAAACTGATCGGAAAACCCATAGCCCGCGCCTTCAACGAGGACCGGCACTCCGCGTTCAAGCACAAAACTCTCCCGGATACGCGCCAGCAAGGCCTTATACCCGCTTGTGCTGATACGAAAGCTTTGCACAGCAGGCGAGGCAATGTCGATTTGACCCGCAACATCAACATGCATCACGGAGCGATCAAGAGTCAGCGCGCGCATCACAGGCATGGGCTTCAATTCCGACCATGTCGGCGTTTCCAGATAAAAGGACCGCCCGCCCCAACCGAAGACGATCCACTCAGCCGCTGGATGATCGATGAGAACCCCGGCGTCGCGCAAATCTGCGAAATACGCCTTCGTTTCGTCCGTTACAGGAATAGCAATGTCCGTATGGATGGGGTTGGAGATAACCAGTATTTCCAGACCACCGCCCGCTTCACCCGCACCGCCTGCAAACTGAAAGGGCCGCGGGATCAACATCCCCGCCAGCCCGGCCAGAACAACGAGCCCGACAAGAACCATGCCGAAGCGCAAGAAAGTGCTCAGGCGGGCCATCGCTTCTTGAGGCTCAGAACAAGAAATACCGCTGAGCCATCGGCAACACGGTTGCCGGTTCGCAGGTCAGCAACTCGCCATTGGCCCGCACCTCATAGGTTTCCGGGTCGACCTCGATCTGCGGCATCAGCGCATTGTGGATCATCGAGGCTTTTCCAATGCCGCCGCGCGTATTCTTCACCGCCACCAGTTCCTTGGCCACACCGAGTTTGCCGGCAAGCCCGGCATCCAGCGAGGCCTGCGAAACGAAGGTCACAGAGCAATTCGTGCGTGCCTTGCCATAGGCTCCGAACATATGACGATAGTGCACCGGCTGCGGTGTCGGGATCGACGCGTTCGGATCACCCATGGGGGCCGCAGCAATCGTTCCGCCAAGCAGCACCATATCCGGTTTTACACCGAAGAAAGCCGGCGACCACATGACCAGATCGGCGCGTTTGCCCACTTCCACCGAGCCAATCTCATGGCTGATACCATGCGCGATGGCCGGGTTGATCGTGTATTTGGCGATATAGCGCTTCACGCGGAAATTATCATTGTCGCCGCTTTCTTCCGGCAGGCGACCTCGCTGCTTTTTCATCTTGTCGGCGGTCTGCCATGTGCGGATCGCAACCTCGCCGACACGCCCCATGGCCTGGCTGTCGGAGGAGATAATGGAGAAGGCACCCATGTCGTGCAGAATATCTTCCGCCGCAATCGTTTCCTTGCGGATGCGGCTTTCGGCAAAAGCGATATCTTCAGGAATGGATGCCGAAAGGTGGTGGCACACCATCAGCATGTCGAGATGCTCGGCAATCGTGTTCTGCGTGTAGGGTCGTGTCGGGTTGGTGGAAGACGGGATCACATTGGATTGCCCGCAAACCTTGATGATGTCCGGCGCATGCCCGCCGCCTGCCCCCTCCGTGTGGAAGGCATGGATAGTGCGGCCTTTGAGTGCGCCAACCGTGTCTTCCACGAAGCCGCTTTCATTCAGCGTGTCTGTGTGGATCATCACCTGCACATCGTAATCATCGGCAACCGACAGGCAGCAATCAATGGCAGCCGGCGTCGTCCCCCAGTCCTCATGCAGCTTCAGCGAGGAAGCACCACCGAGAACCATTTCCTTCAACGCGCCGGGCAGCGAGGCATTTCCCTTGCCGGCAAAGGCAAGGTTCATCGGGAAGGCGTCAGCTGCCTCGATCATGCGGGCAATGTGCCATGGGCCGGGCGTGCAGGTGGTGGCAAGCGTGCCATGGGCCGGTCCCGTGCCACCGCCGAGCATCGTGGTCAGCCCGCTCATCAACGCGTCTTCAATCTGCTGCGGGCAGATGAAGTGTATATGCGCATCCATGCCGCCAGCCGTAATGATCTTGCCTTCTGCGGCAATCGCCTCGGTGCCGGGGCCGACGATAATATCGACGTCCGGCTGCGTATCGGGGTTGCCCGCCTTGCCGATTGCAACAATGCGCCCGTCTTTCAGACCGATATCGGCTTTCACAATGCCCCAATGGTCAACGATCAGCGCATTGGTGATCACCGTATCGACCGCACCATCGGCGCATGTCACCTGGCTCTGGCCCATGCCGTCGCGGATAACCTTGCCGCCACCGAATTTCACCTCAGAGCCATAGGTCGTGAAATCCTTCTCGACCTCGATAAACAGCTCCGTATCGGCAAGCCGCACCTTGTCGCCGGTGGTCGGGCCGAACATTCCGGCATAGGCTGCGCGGGACATCTTATAGGGCATGGATTTCGGGCTCCTGATACGTGGGAATAGGATAGAAAGGATCGGCGCGCCGCAGACGCCCATTGGCCGCATGGGCATCGACCCAGCGCCGTTCGGCATCCCAGGGGTGCAGATCCCACCCCTCATGCGAGAACCCGCCAAGAACGACGTCATCGCCGGGCTGAGCCCGGTTTTCCAGTACATCGGCCATCAAAAGCAGACCACTGGAAGGTGATACGAAATTTGCAGCACCCAGCTGGGTGAGCTCATCTTCCAACCGTTGGTGCAGTTCGAGTGAGCCAGTCCTGAACGTCTTTCCGGTTTCGCGCGCGAAGGCTTCGAATGCCTCGGTATAGTCGTCGCAGAAATCGTCAAGCTCCGGGTGCGTTATGGCAAGGCTTGCGCGCATGCGCTCGTAGCGCTCGGGCGGACGCACACAGTAAATCTCTTTGGCCGCGCGCACCGCCTCACTTTCGCGCCATGCAGCATTGAGAACCATGGCTTTCGCCGGTCGCCCGGTGTTGCACACGGCAACGACATCGGTTCGCTTCGCATCTGCGCCGGCCGAGCGGCAATCATTGAAGCGGATCACCAGATCGACCTCATAGGCAAGCATCGCCGCCTGCCCCAGCGCACCATTGCCGAATATCGCAATCCGCTGCCCCATCCCTTACTTGCTCTCTTCGTCAGCAGGCAGTTCCTCAGGCCAGGCCATGATCTCTTTCAGTTCGCGCGTGCGCTTGCGCGTCAGTTCCGCCTGACAGCTGAAGATCAACAGCGGTTCCATGGAACCACCACGTGCATTGAAGCCTTCAAGATCGCAGGTTCCGTCGCGGTAATCGATCCAGGCACGCTGCCCCTTTTTCAAGGCTTCGAGCGCTCCCTTCATTGAGGGATTGTCGTCGAAAAAAGCATCCTCTTTCTTGGCAAAAGCAACGGCATCCTTGTAAACGGCATTCAGCTCTTCGTCCGCCTTTTCCCAATCGTCATAGGCGCAGGTGTTCAACTCCTGCTGATTGCCGTCCGGATTGCACTTGAAGCCGTCATCGTCATCGTCGCCATAAGCTGGCGCTGAAAGGGCAAGGCAAGCCAAAAGCGGGAAGAAGGCAAGACGCATCTTCATGCGAAAACTCCTCAAAGTTTGCCCATCACATCCTGACGGAAGCCATAAACCTCACGTTTGCCCTGCATGGGAATGAGGCTCACTGTGCGGGTCTGTCCGGGCTCGAAGCGAACCGCAGTGCCAGCCGGAATATCCAGCCGCATGCCGCGCGCTTTTTCGCGCTCGAATTTCAAGCCGGGATTGGTCTCGAAAAAATGATAATGAGACCCGACCTGAACCGGCCGGTCGCCGGAATTCGAAACATCGATCTGTATGGCCTCAAGCCCTGCATTGAGTTCGATCTCGCCCTCTGCGGCAATCACTTCACCGGGAATCATTCAACAATCTCCTGGGCGTTTAACGGATGGGTTCATGCACGGTGACGAGCTTCGTTCCATCCGGGAACGTCGCTTCCACCTGCACATCATGGATCATTTCGGCGACACCTTCCATCACCTGATCGCGGGTAATCACATGCGCGCCCGCCTCCATGAGATCAGCGACAGCACGCCCGTCACGCGCCCCTTCCACCACAAAGTCGGTGATCAGCGCGATGGCTTCGGGATGGTTCAGTTTCACGCCCCGCTCCAGCCGGCGGCGCGCCACCATGGCTGCCATGGAAATCAGAAGCTTGTCTTTTTCACGTGGTGTCAGGATCATGTTTCGCCCGTTATTCTTCCCTCACAGAGTCCAGACTTTCGGGACTGACGCACCGTTGCGCAAGACCGAAATGACCGGAATCAGCAGTTTTCTCAATTCAAAACCGTCTTTTGCCGTCATGCGCACGAGAAGCTTGCCATCCCAATGGCTCGCCCCGCCGCCTGCCTTCTCCACCAATGCCCGAATTTTAGGCAAATGGGCATCGGCATAGGCACCACAATAAATGAGGGTCGCAAAAGCTATGTCCCCGCCGAGAACCGCGCCCACCGCCGTCAAGGCGGAGAGATCGCCATCAAGACGCATCTCTTCTGCATGCAAGAGACGCCCCTCGCGACGCACCCGCCATCGATCACGGAAGAGCCCCCGCTCCACGGCTTCACCCATAGCCGTCCGTCCGAGTATCACAGCTTCAACACCGACAAATTCGGCGTCCTTTGCCAGATCGACATCCAGCCGCCGCGTCAGATGGCCATTGTCATAGAGAATGGTTTCCTGCGGCAGCCAGGCGAGCTTCGCGCCATCGCCCACCCGCAACTGCGTTTCCACCTCGGCAACGCCGCTGCTGGCCTTGTATATCTTTTCGCAGGCCTGCGTGGTCACCACAAGATCGGTGTCAGCACCCGCCTCGATCTCCCACGTCATCCGGTCGCCGCCAGTCAAACCGCCGGATGTGTTGATCAGCACGGCCTCAAGGGATGCATCGAAAGAGTCCGGCATTCGTATCTTGCCGCAGCCTTCCTGAAACAGCGTATCGATGCGGGTGCGGTCTCCCGACCGTTTCACCGCCAAACGTCCCGCACCTTTTGCGCGCTGATGCACCGGCGCAAGCGCGTCCCTCAAGACCATGGTTTCATTCCTCGTCAATGCCGCAAGTCATTCAAAAGCAGTTCCGACGAATAGAAAGCAAGTTTTACACCAATTTGACAAACGCGGCGCATCAAACCGTCAGATGGCGGCGCGCCTCCTCCGTATCCAGCGTTTCCGCCGTCCCCTGATGCACAATCTCGCCGCGATCCATGATGTAAACATAGTCAGCCAGCTCACGGCAGAAGTCTAGATACTGCTCAACGAGCAAGATCGCCATGCCGGTGGAATCGCGCAGATATTGCAGTGCCCGGCCAATATCCTTGATGATGGATGGCTGAATGCCTTCCGTCGGCTCATCGAGCACCATGATTTTCGGACGCGTGACCATCGCCCGGCCGATCGCCAATTGCTGCTGCTGACCACCGGAAAGATCACCGCCACGCCGCGACAGCATGGATCGCAACACCGGAAACAGATTGAAAATGTCATCCGGGATTGAGCGGTCGGCGCGCTTCAGCGGCGCATAGCCCGTTTCCAGATTTTCCCGCACCGTCAAGAGCGGAAAGATCTCGCGCCCCTGTGGCACGAAGCCGATGCCCTGCTTGGCGCGCGCATAGGGTGCCATGCCGTCAAGCGTCTTACCATCAAAGGCAATTTCACCGGCGCTGGTCGGATGCTGGCCGGTGACTGCCCGCAACAGCGAGGTCTTGCCGACCCCGTTGCGACCGAGAACGCATGTGATCTTGCCCATTTCCGCCTGGATATTCACGCCGCGCAGAGCCTGCGCTGCGCCATAGTGCAGATTTACGTCTTTGACCGTCAGCATATCAGCGCCCCAGATAGTTTTCGATCACAGCCGGATCGTTGGAAACAAAATCGATGGACCCTTCCGCAAGGACCGACCCTTCCGCCAGGCAGGTCACTTTCACGCCGAGATCACGGATGAATCCCATGTCGTGCTCCACAACGACGACCGAACGCGTCTCGGCAATTTTGCGCAAGAGAATGGCCGTTTCCGCCGTTTCTGCGTCCGTCATGCCGGCCACCGGCTCATCGACCAGCAGAAGCTTCGGGTCCTGCGCCAACAGCATGCCGATTTCGAGCCACTGCTTTTGACCATGCGAGAGATTGGCCGCAAAATCATCCTTGCGCGCCGTCAAGCGAACCGTTTCCAGAATGTCCTCGATCCGGTCGCGGTCCTCACCGGACAGCTGATAGAACAGCGTTCCGAACACCGTGCGCTTGCGGTCGAGCGCCAGTTCCAGATTGTCCCAGACAGTGTGACTTTCGAAGACGGTCGGTTTCTGGAATTTGCGTCCAATACCAAGCTGGGCAATATCCGCCTCATCCTTCTTCGTCAGGTCAATCACGCCGTTGAAGAAGACATCGCCGGAATCGGGCCTCGTCTTGCCGGTAATGATATCCATCATCGTGGTCTTTCCCGCCCCGTTGGGACCGATAATGGCGCGCAACTCACCGGGCTCCACCACAAAGGAAAGAGAATTCAACGCTTTGAACCCGTCGAAAGAGACCGACACACCGTCGAGGTAAAGCATGCTGTTGGATTTATAATGCTTCATATCCGTGGCCATTACGCAGCCTCCCCGGCTGTTGCCGCTTCGTCTTCAGCAACCTGTTCGGCCTTTGCCGCAGACTTCTCTTTGCGTTTCGCGAGAAATTCCTGAACCGTTCCGACAATGCCCTTGGGCAGAAACAGTGTCGAACCGACAAAAAGAGCACCGAGCGCGAAGAGCCAATAGTCGGGCCAGGCCGCCGTGAAGATCGATTTGCCGCCATTGACCAATATGGCCCCGATAATCGGCCCGATCAGCGTTCCGCGTCCGCCCACCGCGGTCCAGATCACGACTTCGATGGAATTGGCCGGTGCAAACTCACCCGGATTGATGATGCCAACCTGCGGCACATAAAGCGCACCGGCAATACCCGCCATCATGGCCGAAACGGTGAAGATGAAGAGCTTGATGCGTTCAACGCGGTAGCCGAGAAAGCGCGTCCGGCTTTCCGCATCGCGCACGCCCACCAGCACCTTGCCGTATTTGGAGCGGACGACGGCGGACGAGAAGAGAAGTGCCAGCGCCAGCATGAAGGCCGAAAGCATGAAGAGAATGCCACGCGTTCCATCCGCCTGCACGGAATAGCCCATAATATCCTTGAAATCGGTCAGCCCATTGTTGCCGCCAAAGCCCATGTCGTTGCGGAAGAAGGCCAGGAGCAGCGCATAGGTCATCGCCTGTGTGATGATGGAGAGATAAACGCCGTTGACGCGCGAGCGGAAGGCAAACCAGCCGAAAACAAAGGCAAGCAGCCCCGGCACGAGAAGCACCATGATCATGGCAAACCAGAACATGTCGAACCCGTACCAGAACCACGGCAGTTCTTTCCAGTTCAGAAACACCATGAAATCGGGCAGGACCGGATCGCCGTAGACGCCGCGCGTACCGATCTGGCGCATCAGATACATGCCCATCGCATAACCACCGAGTGCAAAAAACGCCGCATGACCAAGCGAGAGAATGCCGCAGAAGCCCCAGACGAGATCCAGCGCCAGCGCCAGCAATGCATAGGTGAGATATTTTCCGAAAAGCTGCATGATATAGGTCGGCACATGCAGCGGGCTGCTTTCCGGCAGAAAGACGCTGGATACGGGGATGAAAATGCCAACGGCGACAAGGATCGCAATCGCAACAACGATCTTTCGATCCATCGCCCTGAAAAGAAATGCTGAAATCATGATTCGACTGCCCTTCCCTTGAGCGCGAAGAGGCCACGCGGACGTTTCTGAATGAAGAGAATGATGAGAACCAGAACGATGATCTTGCCGAGAACAGCACCCGCATAGGGCTCCAGGAACTTGTTGAGCACGCCGAGGGACAGAGCCCCGACCAGCGTTCCCCAAAGATTGCCCACACCACCGAACACCACGACCATGAAACTGTCGATAATGTAGCCTTGGCCGAGGTTGGGTGAGACGTTGTCGATCTGCGAAAGTGCCACGCCGGCAATACCGGCAATGCCCGAGCCCAGGGCAAAGGTCGCCGCATCCACCCAAGGCGTGCGAATGCCCATGGACGAGGCCATGCGGCGGTTCTGCGTAACCGCGCGCATCTGCAACCCGATCGGCGAACGCTTCAGAAGTGCAAGCAGCGCGAAGAAAACACCGATGGTGAAAACGACGATCCACATGCGGTTCCAGGTAATCGTCAGACCACCCAGTTCGAACGCGCCCGACATCCAGCTCGGATTGCCCACTTCCTTGTTGGTCGGCCCAAAGATTGTGCGCACTGCCTGCTGCAGGATGAGCGAAATACCCCAGGTCGCAAGCAGCGTTTCCAACGGTCGTCCATAAAGAAAGCGGATGACCAGCCGTTCGATCACAAGTCCGACAGCACCAGAGACGACAAAGGCAATCGGCAGGGCAATCGCCAGCGACCAGTCGAACAGATGCGGTGCCGAATTGCGGATAATCTCCTGCACCACATAGGTGGAATAAGCACCCAGCATCACCATTTCGCCATGCGCCATGTTGATAATGCCCATCACGCCGAAGGTGATGGCAAGGCCGATGGCGGCCAGCAGCAGAACAGACCCAAGAGAAATGCCGTACCAGATATTCTGCGCCGCATCCCACATGGCGAGATCGGAATTGATACTTTCAATGGCAGCGTCAATCTGCGGTTTCAGACTTTCATCCGCTTGGCCTTGAAAACCGAGGAGCAAGGACAGCGCCTCGCGCCCGCCCATATTCTTGATGCGGGTGATCGCCTCGACTTTTTCCTCCGGCGCGCGCGACGAAATAATGATGGATGCCGCACGTGCCTGCTCCAGAGCTGCCAGCACATTGGCATTCTGTTCCTTTTCGATGGCCGCATTCAGCGCATCGATGGCGTCCTCGTCCGGTGTTTTGATAATCGTATTGGCCGCAGCCAGACGCGTCGAGGCATCCTTTGCCTGCAGCGTCAAACCTCCGACCACCGAACGAATCTGCCGGCGCAGACTGTTCTTGACCTTGATCTTTTCGAAATTCCGGGTGGGTTCTTCACCGGCGACCTCACCGGAAAGCGGATCAGTCAGCTTGTAGTTCTTGCCCGATTTCTTGACGATAAAAACCTGACCATCGGCTTTGCGGACATAGAGATCACCCTCCGAAAGCGCCTCGAGTGCAGGCACGATGGCCGTGTCTCCTGTCGCAGCGAGCTTCTTGATCGTTTCTTCGGTCTGATCGTAACTGCCGAGTGCAAGTTCGTTGATCATTTCGGGCGTTGCGTCTTGCGCTCTCAAGTCCGTCGCCACAAAGGCAACAGCCAAGGAGACAGCAACGAGGAAAAGCTGGATCGCTTTAAGCATCGGCTTGCACCAGGAAAGAAGAGGAAAAAAGGACGGGCGCTTCAAGCACCCGTCCACCAGTTGGCTGGGGAAGAATTAGGAGCCCTTGCCGCCGCACTTGCCGGTTTCGACATTGAAGTTGCCGCAAGACATCGGCGCGCGCCAATCGGAGATCAGCACCTTGGAGTCCGGCAGATAATCCGACCATGCATCTCCCGGAACGAGGCCCGGCGTCTGGGACACGATGTCGAATTGACCGTCTTCCTGGATTTCACCGATCAGAACCGGCTTGGTGATGTGATGGTTCGGCATCATGGCCGAATAGCCGCCCGAAAGGTTCGGAACCGCAATGCCTGGCAGAGCATCGATAACAGCGTCCGGATCGGTCGTCCCGGCAGCCTCAACCGCCTTAACCCACATGTTGAAGCCAATATAATGGGCTTCCATCGGGTCGTTGGTCACGCGCTTGTCGTTACCGGTGAACGCGTGCCACTGCTCGATGAACTCGCCATTGGCTTCGGTATCGACGGATTCGAAGTAGTTCCAGGCAGCCAAATGACCAACGAGCGGTGCGGTATCGATACCGGCAAGCTCTTCTTCACCGACCGAGAAGGCAACGACGGGAATGTCTTCAGCCTTGATGCCCTGGTTGCCGAGTTCCTTGTAGAAGGGAACGTTGGCGTCACCGTTGACGGTGGAAACCACGGCAGTCTTCTTGCCTGCAGAACCAAAATTCTTGATGGCGGATACTTCAGCCTGCCAGTCGGAGAAGCCGAATGGTGTGTAGTTGACCATGATGTCTTCTTCGGCAACGCCCTTCGACATCAGATAGGCTTTGAGGATCTTGTTGGTCGTCTGCGGATAAACGTAGTCGGTGCCTTCCAGAACCCAGCGCTCAACCCCTTCTTCGTTCATCAGATAGTCGACAGCCGGAATGGCCTGCTGGTTGGGAGCAGCACCTGTGTAGAACACGTTGCGCTCGGACTCTTCACCCTCATACTGAACCGGATAGAACAGAATGTTGTTCAGCTCCTTGAACACCGGCAGAACGGACTTGCGCGACACCGACGTCCAGCAACCGAAAACGGCAGAAACCTTGTCTTTCTCGATCAGCTCGCGTGCCTTTTCAGCAAACAGCGGCCAGTCAGACGCCGGGTCAACAACAACGGCTTCGAGTTTCTTGCCGAGCACGCCACCCTTCTTGTTCTGCTCGTCGATGAGCATCAGCATGGCGTCTTTCAGCGTGGTTTCGGAAATCGCCATCGTGCCCGAAAGCGAATGAAGAATGCCGATCTTGATCGTGTCATCTGCAGCAAAGGCGCCGGAAAGCGCGGTGGTGGACATGGCGGCGGCAAGCGCCAGACCTGTCAGCTTTGACTTGAAATTCATGTCGTGGAACCCCTCTTGTTTTTGTCCCGGCCTCCCTGTGACCGTGAGACTGGAGGGACTATCTGACGTCATTGTGCATTGCGATATACGTCAAATTACGTAGGTGGCGGGGGAAAGGGGGAAATACAGGATATCGCAAGCCGTACTACGTCATTTGACGTAGACGCGGCCCAGATGCCCCATGTTTGCGCTTGAACCCTGAGGAACCCCGTGCTTTCTGATCATCAGTGAAACCAGGCCATCCGGGATTGAGCGGAAAATGCCGCATGAAAATTGAGTGCACACACCCATGAGCACCGCACGCCAGCGCATCGTTCCCATACGCCGCGAATATAACCGCTGGGTCGCAAACCAGACGCTGGAAGACTACGCGCTGCGTTTCACCGCCAAGAGTGCACGCCAATATAGCCCCGCCCGCATCTCGCAGACCGCCATCGGCGCGATCTCTTTTCTGGCGCTGGAAGCCGTTGGCGGCACCATCACCATGGCTTATGGCACGACGAATGCCATCTACGCCGTGATTGCCGCCTCCATTCTGCTTCTGGCCATCGGCATCCCGATCAGCCGCTACGCGATCCGCCATGGCGTCGATATCGACCTGTTAACGCGCGGTGCCGGCTTCGGCTATATCGGTTCGACGATCACGTCACTGATCTATGCGAGCTTCACCTTCATCCTCTTTGCCATCGAAGCATCGATCATGACCGGCGCGCTGGAGCTGGCGCTCGGCATTCCGCTCTGGCTGGGCTACATCATCTCGGCCATCGCCGTCATTCCGCTGGTCACCCATGGCGTCCGTCTGATTTCCAGATTCCAGTTGCTCACCCAGCCCATCTGGATCGTTCTCAACATCCTGCCCTTCATCTTCATCGCCTTTCTGGACTGGGAAAAAGTCGATCTCTGGCTGGGCTTTGCCGGTCATGGGCGGCAGTCGGGCGAACTTGGCACGATCGCGCCCTTTGACCTGGCGCAATTCGGGGCCGCTTCAGCCGTCATTCTGGCCCTCATGGCCCAGATCGGTGAGCAGGTGGACTTTCTGCGTTTCCTGCCCGCCGACGGAAAGCCGCAAACGATTGGCCAGCGTGTCGCCCGCTTCTTGGCCGGTCCGGGCTGGATTGTGGTTGGAGCACCAAAGCTGCTGGCCGGCTCGTTTCTGGCGGTTCTGGCACTATCGACCGGCATACCGGCGGGACAGGCAGCCGACCCGGCACACATGTATGTCACCGCCTTCGGCTACATGGTGCCGAACCACACGCTGGCGCTGATCCTCACGGCTGCCTTTGTGGTGGTTTCGCAGCTCAAGATCAACGTCATGAACGCCTATGCGGGCTCGCTTGCCTGGTCCAATTTCTTCTCCCGCCTCACCCACAGCCATCCAGGCCGCGTGGTGTGGCTGTTCTTCAATGTTGCGATTGCGCTTCTCTTGATGGAAATGGGCATCTACCGCTTGCTGGAAGAAACGCTGGGCGTATTCTCCATCATTGCCGCGGCCTGGCTCTGCACAATCTCGGCAGACCTCTTCATCAACAAGCCGCTTGGTCTCGCCCCGCCGGGTATCGAATTCAAACGCGCCCATCTCTACGACATCAATCCGGTCGGCACCGGCTCGATGCTGATCACCGCCGCCATTGCCCTGGCCGCACATTTTGGCGCATTCGGCCCGTTTGCAGCCTCCATGGCCATCTACATTGCACCTGTTGTGGCTTTCATCGCAGCGCCCACCATCGCGATCCTCACCAAAGGCAAATATTACCTCGCGCGCAAACCGAGACCGCAGTGGAAAGACCTCTCCTCCATCACCTGCTCGATCTGCGAACACCCGTTCGAGCCCGAAGACATGGCCTGGTGCCCGGCCTATGCGGCTCCGATCTGCTCTCTCTGTTGCTCGCTCGACAGCCGTTGCCATGATCTGTGCAAGCCCAAAGCCCGGCTGAAATATCAGGTCACGGAAGCGGCCGCTTCCGTGCTCCCGCAAAGTGCCATCGAAAAGCTCTCGACCCGTCTTGGCCGCTATATCCTGACGGCAACGACCGCCATTGCCGCACTTGGCATCATCCTCTGGCTGGTGGCAGAGCGCGCAAGCCATGTCTCGCCGCAGACGTCGGCAACTGTGGACGACATTGTGCTGGCGGTCTTCTTTGTCTTTTCCATCATCACCGGCATTGCCGCATGGTTCTTCGTTCTGGCGCATGACAGCCGCGTCGTCGCCGAGGAGGAATCCCGCCGCCAGAATACGGCACTCTTGAAAGAAATCGCCGCCCACGAAAAAACCGATGCTGAACTTCAAAAGGCCAAGGAAATTGCCGAAGCCGCCAACCAGGCAAAAAGCCGCTACGTTGTCGGTTTGAGCCACGAGTTGCGCACACCGCTGAACGCCGTTCTGGGTTATGCGCAAATTCTTGAACGCGACGAAACAATTCCGCAGCCGAGACAATCAGCCATCAAGGTGATCAAGCGGTCCGCAGAACATCTCTCCGGCCTTATCGACGGACTTCTCGATATCTCGAAGATCGAGGCCGGACGCCTGCAGGTCTATCCCGGCGAGGTCAACACCTATGACTTCCTCGACCAGATCGTCGATATGTTCCGCCCGCAGGCGCAGGCCAAGGGACTGGAGTTTGTATTCGTCCGTTCGGATAATTTTCCCCGCTATGTCCGCATCGATGAAAAACGCATGCGCCAGATCCTGGTCAACCTCATCTCTAACGCGGTCAAATTCACTGATGAAGGAACCGTGACCTTCAAGGCCGAATATCGCAGCCAGGTGGCGACCTTCACCATTGCCGACACGGGACGCGGCATTTCCGAAGAAAACCTGCCGCATATTTTTGAGCCCTTCCAACGCGGCGAGGCCGAAGACATCCGCCCCATGCCGGGCCTTGGTCTTGGCCTGACGATCACCCAGCTTCTATCCCACATGCTGGGTGGCGAGATTTCCGTGACCAGTAAACACAACGAAGGCACCCGGTTTCAGGTTCGCCTCGGCATGCCCGTCATCAACCGCTCCGAAAGACAGCAGGCCGCAGAACGCCGCATCACGGGTTATGAGGGAAGGCCGCGAACGCTCGTCGTGGTGGACGACAATGCCGACCACCGGGATCTGATGGTGGAGGTTTTGAGCCCGCTCGGGTTTATTGTGCTGGTGGCAGGCAGCGGACCGGAATGTCTGGTCTTGATTGAAGGGGCCGAGCCCGATCTGTTTTTTGTTGATATCTCGATGCCGGGCATGTCGGGCTGGCAGCTGGTGGAAAAGCTGCGGGACCGGGGAACCACAGCGCCCATCATCATGCTTTCGGCCAATATCGGAGACGGTGCCACCGGCAGCAATGCCAAGCCTGGCTATAATGACGCCATCGCCAAACCCTTCGACATGAAACAGCTGTTCGACAAGCTGGAAAACCACCTGAAGCTTCGCTGGACCTATGACAATGACACGGAAGCAAAGTCTTCAACCGACGAGGCAATCATCAAAAGCCCCGGCGCAAACCACGTTGAAGAGTTGATTCAACTTGGAGAAATTGGTTATGTCCGTGGTATTGAAGCGAAATTGACGGACCTGGAGCGCGACAGCGCACACCTGCCCTTCACCAAACCGCTTCGCGCCTATGTTCAGGCATTCGACTTGAGCGGTTATGCCCGCTTCCTCGAAACCTACAGGGATACGGAGACGCAGTGACAGCACCTGCAAAGCCACGCGACATTGTTCTCATCGTCGATGACTCGCCCGAAGCTCTTGGCTTTCTGACGGATGCTCTGGAGCAATCCGGCTTCTCCGTACTCATTGCAACCTCCGGCCAGGCAGCCCTGAACATCGCCGAACGCATCACACCCGATATTATTCTCATGGATGCCGTCATGCCCGGCATGGATGGCTTTGAAACCTGTACCCGCCTGAAGGCAAACGCCGCCGTTTCACCTGTTCCCGTGATTTTCATGACCGGGCTCAGCGAAACAGAACATATTGTCCATGCGCTGGAATCCGGCGGCGTCGATTATCTCACCAAGCCGATCAATATCGACGAGCTGCGCGCGCGCATCCGCGTTCACCTCACCAATGCCCGTTCGGCGCAGAATGCCCGTGTCGCCCTCGACGCTGCCGGTCGGCATCTTTTGGCGGTCAGCGCGGACGGGCATGCACAGTGGTCCACACCGCAGGCAACACAGCTCGTCAACGCCGCCACCGGCAGCGACGATGGGCTGAACCGCATCGCCCGCGACATTGCCCAATGGATCGCCAACCGGCACGGCAGCACAGAACCGCTGACCGTTGCTGCGGGTGGCAAGGCAGCGCTGCATCTGAATTATCTGAGTGCAATCGGTCAGGACGAGTTTCTCCTGCGCCTCACCCCCGCCAACAAGGCGCCAGACGACGAGATATTGCGCCAGCATTTTGCTCTCACCGCCCGCGAATCCGAAGTTCTGGCATGGATTGCAAAGGGCAAGTCCAATCGTGATATCGGCGAAATTCTCGGGCTTTCAGCGCGCACGGTGAACAAACATCTGGAGCAGATCTATGTGAAGCTCGGCGTGGAAAACCGGGCATCCGCAGCCGTCAAGGCGGCATCGGTTCTCCACGAAGGCTGATCCGCCCGGGGACGTGCATCGCAATTTCCGCAATGAATTCAGCAAACCGGTAGAATTTCATCCCCGCCGAAACCGGTCCATCTAGCATTGGCGTCAAAGAAAAGAGCATCACCCTGCTTGAGAGGACGCCATGACCGACAACACACCCAATCTTGCCCTTCCCTATATTCTGGCCTCTCAGGCCCAGAAGCACATCACCCACAACGAAGCTTTGCGCCAACTGGACGGACTGATTGCGCTCACGATCTCGAACACGCTCCCATCACCGCCAGCCTCACCGGCAGAGGGCGAAACCTTTCTCATCGCCCCCTCCGCAGACGGAGACTGGGCAGGAAAAGATGGCCAGATTGCCAACTTTGTTGATAGCACATGGCAATACTTCACACCAAAGGCCGGCTGGACCGCATGGTTCAAGACAAACAACCAAATCCTGGTTTTCGACGGCACGGCCTGGGTTAATCCGCTTTCCACCGGCAACCTCGATATGCTGGGCATCAACGCCGCGCCGGATGAAACCAATCGCCTTTCGCTCTCCGCCGCAGCCTCGCTTTTCAACAATGCAGGCAACGGCCACCAGATCAAGGTGAACAAGGCAAGCGCCGGTGATACCGCGTCGCTGCTCTTTCAGACCGCATGGTCGGGCCGCGCGGAAATGGGAACGGCAGGCAGCGACGATTTCACCTTCAAAATGAGCCCTGACGGCGCAAGCTGGAAAACGGCCCTGCAGATCAGCGGCAGCGGCATCGTCACGATGCCACAGCGGCCAATGGCAAAAGCTGACAAGACAGGCGCAGCCTTCACCCCGGCAGACGGCTCCCAAAGCGGTTTTGATACACTGTCCTTGAGCCAGGGCGGCATGACATTGGGTGCGGCCTTGGCAAGCGGCAACGGCTCCAAACTGGTCATACCGGCTGCAGGCACTTACCTATTGTCACTCAACGCAAAAATTCACCCCACAGCCGCCTTTGCCATGCAACTGGTCGCCAAGGGTTCAACGGTTCTGACCTCCGTCTCCTCCGACATGAGCGAAAGCGGTTATCGGACATTCTCAGCAACCACGATGGCCACGCTCTCAGCCGGCGATACGCTCACCTTCCTCCACTCCGGAAGTGCCGAAATCGCCGGCGGCACAAGCCTGACGGCGCTTCTGGTTTAGAGCAGAAAGGTGACCGCCGGCCAGAGGAGCTTGAGCCCCACCAGCACCAGCAACACGTTGATGACCTTGTAGAAATCTTCCGTCGAAAAGCGGCGGACAAGCCAGATACCCGCAAGCGTCGATAGGCCAGCCAGCGGAAACAGCGCCAGCGATATCTTCAACGTCTCCCAATTGAGTTCTCCGAGCATGAGATAAGGCGGAACCTTGATCCAGTTGACAGCGGCAAAGAAGAAGACGCTGGTGCCGACATAGAGGTCGCGCGAAAGCCGCTGCGGCATGACGTAGATCTGAAAAGGCGGGCTACCGGCATGCAGGATCATGCTCGTGAACCCGCCGACCATGCCCCAGAAGATGCCCGGCCCAACCTCCGCCTTTTTGGCAGGCGCATTGGCAACAGCCTTGGAAAACAGGCTGCGCAAACCAAAGACGATCGAAATCAGCCCGATCATGCCGCTTGCCCACTCTTCAGGCAGGTATTCGGCCTGAAAATAACCGATCACAATGCCGATAACGGCGCTTGGCAGCAGGATCAGAATATTGGTCCAATCGATATGCCGACGATAGGCGACGAGGCTGAAAGCATCCTGGAGCAACAGAATGGGCAGCATGATCGCGGCGGCATGAAGAGGCGAGATGGTCAGCGCCAGCAGCGGTGTCGAAAGCGTTGCAACGCCCGCAAAACCACCCTTTGAAAGTCCGGCCAGAGCAACCGCAATAACGGCTGTGATCAAGAATGCCGGATCATAGAAAATCTCCAAGACGCCCCCTTATGGCCCACTCCGGTTAACGCGGGCACGGCGCGGAATAACCCAAAAACAAATCATTAGGAAAGCCATTTCAATTTTTGAAAGCGTATTAAATTAAAAAACATAACTCTCCGCCATAATCCGCGATCATGAAAACAGACGATAAAAGACCGCTGATAACGCATGTTGTCAGACAGTTCCTGCCGAACCGTGGCGGGCTGGAGGATGTTGTCTCAAACCTCTGCCGCGAACTGATCGCACAGGATTATCGCGTGCGCGTGGTCACCCTTGATCGCCTGTTTTCCAACCCGCACGAGACACTTCCCCACCATGAAAGCATTGATGGCATCGAGGTCGTGCGCATTCCCTGGCGCGGCTCCACCCGCTATCCGGTTGCACCATCGGTCTTCGCCCATCTCCGCGACGCCGATATCGTCCACGTTCACGCCATCGATTTTTTCTACGATGCACTCGCCTGGGGTTTTCTGGCGCACCGCAAGCCGATGGTGGTGACCACCCATGGCGGCTTCTTCCACACGGCAGCCCATTCTCGGCTGAAGACTGTTTGGTTCAACACGATTACCCGCGCTTCGGCGCTCGCCTATCGCAATGTCATCGGATGCAGCAAGGCCGATGTCCGGCTCTTCAACCGTATCGCCCCTGGCAAAACCGTGCTGATCGAAAACGCCGCGGCCGTGGAGAAATTTGCAGGTGCCGCCTCACCGAGCGCTCTTCCCCGCATGATCACCATCGGACGGTTTTCCGCCAACAAGCAATTGGGCAATCTTTTGGAGACGGTCGAGGCTCTTGCGCGGGAAAATCCCGCCTGGCATCTCGATATCTGCGGCGTGCCGTCCGACCTCACCGAGACAGATCTGAGAGACCGCATTGCCGCCCTCGGAATTGAGAAAAATGTCAGCCTGCATATCGGCGCGTCGAATGCGGAAATCAAAGAATTAATGGGAAATACGAGCCTCTTCGTATCCGCATCGAACTATGAAGGCTTCGGCCTCGTTGCCATCGAGGCGATGAGCGCCGGGCTTTTCCCGGTGCTCCAGCCCAACGACGCCTATCGCGATCTGGCAGCCGCTCACCCCTTTATCCGCTTGGCTGACTTCACCAAGCCCACCCATGCCGCAGCAGCGATCAAGGAAACCCTTCAATCTGCAACACAACAGCCGGATGCAATCAGGCAGCAAGCGATGGATGCTGCTCTAGGCTATTCGTGGCAGAATGCCGCCGCCCAGTACACGGCCATCTACGACCGAATTCTCAAGACCGAGCGGAAGTGAGAAACGCCCATGACGACGATCAGGACACTGCACAAAAGTGCCATCGCAGGTCTTTGCCTGACCTTGGCAACCTCAAGCGCGTCTGCGACCTGTTTCCGCGGCGTCAACCTGGCTGGCGCTGAATTCGGCGATCTGGGTGGCACCTATGGTCAGAACTATATCTATCCGTCGAAGGAAACGATCCGCTATTTTGCCGACAAGGGCCTCAACACCATCAGACTGCCTTTCCTCTGGGAACGCTTGCAACCGATCCTCGGCTCGGACTTCGACCAGGACGAACTGAAGCGTCTGCGGGAAACCGTCGATGCGGCCAGAGCAGAACATCTCAATATCATCCTGGATGTTCACAACTACGCCTATTTCGCCGGGTCCATGATCGGCTCACACAGCACCACCGTCGCAGATTTTGCCGATCTCTGGGCGCGGCTTGCAAAAGAGTTCGCCAATCAGCCCGATATCAGTTTCGGCCTCATGAACGAGCCGCATGATATTGAAGCTGAGACTTGGCTGGATGCATCCAATCAAGCCATTGCGGCCATTCGCAAAACCGGCGCGAAGAATCTCGTTCTGGTTCCGGGAACCATCTGGACTGGCGCGCACAGCTGGTTTGCCACAACCGAGGTGGGCAACAACGCCGAAACGATGATCAACATTGTCGATCCGGGAAACAATTTCGCCTACGAGTTCCACCAATATCTGGACAGCAACTTTTCAGGGACGCATGACAATTGCCCGCGAGCGACGGACGCAGTTTCAGCGCTCGAAAACGTCACCGCATGGCTGAAGGAAAACGGCAAACGGGGTTTCCTCGGCGAATTCGGCGGCAGCAGCGACGCGGCCTGCCTCAAGGGCATGGCGGCCATGGTGGATTATGTGAACCGGGAAAAGTCGGTCTGGCTCGGCTGGACCTATTGGGCCGGCGGCGACTGGTGGCCGGCCTCCGAACCGCTGAACATCCAACCCCATGACGGCAAGGACCGTCCCCAGATCACGTCTCTGTTGCGTCCGGGTCTTGAGGCGACAAGCTGCGGCGAGCCTTAGGCGCATCCCGGTTCTCGTCGTCATAGGGCGTGCCGAGTGCCGTTCCAAGCAGGAACCACATGAGAGCGCCGGTCTTGATCGAATAGCCGGAATTCGAAATCAGAAGCAGCATCAGGAAGTAGATGATGATCATCGAATGGAATATCCATCCTCGCCTGCTCTTTGAAGGGATAAACACAAATGCGGCCCACAGCCCGATAAAGCCAAAAATACCGAACTGCGTCAGCGTATAGGCAAAGCCGGAATCGGCCACAAATTGATCGGTCGTCTCGAGGCCGAGAACCACATTGATCGGTAGTTTTATCAGAAGAGCCGAGGTGACGGACAAACGTCCGGCAACGCCGTTGTCACCGCCATCAGCGCCGGTTGCAATACCGAACGTAACGAAAGCCGCCAGAATGATGAACGGCACAAGAAGCCAAATCTGCCGCGGCACCATATGATAGAACGGGTAGCCGACCGTCACGACGATGCAGGTCAAGAGCCCGAAACGGGCATCGGCGAAACTGACAATCGCCAGCGCTCCGGCCATGACGAGATAACGGAAACGCATTTTCGTGCTGAAAAGCGCCCAGGCATAGGCAATCGCGCCGAAATTGCCTGCCGATACCGGCTCAAGGAAAATCGACGAAACGCGGTGCTGGCCCAGAAAGGGCAAAATCGTTCTAGGCTCCGGTCGCATACCCGAGATGAAAAGGCCGCGGGTCTGTCCGAACACTTCATCCAGCTGCACCGCACCCTTTGCAAGGTAAAAGCCGAGAACGTTGAAATAGTCGAGATAACGATCCGTATCGAGATATTCGAACAAGCCAATGGCAATGGTCAGCGGCACCGCAACGATAACGAGCAGATTGGCAAGGCGCGGACTGGCCAGCCGCAAACCCGCGAAAATGAAGACGATCGGAATCAGCGCGTCACGGATCGGCTTGGGATCACTCGATCCCTGCACCACCATCAAGAACAGCATGTAGCTGATGAAAACGCCGAGAACCACATAAAGCCCCATGCCACGTCCGGCGGCTGCAAAAAGGGCAAGGCTGATCAGCGTCAACTCGCACAGGATGACCATTTGCGCAGTGACCGGAAAGAGCCGGGTATTCACATAGGTCAGCAGGAAGTTGAAAATCAGCGCGCCGAAAATGGAGCAAAAGGCACAAATGGAAAGAAGGCGTTGATAAGACTTGCCCTCCTCCTGCGCTGACACCGCTGTCGGCAGGATTTGTGCCTCCGACACAGGCTGTGGCGCCGAAAGCGCAAAGCGTGCTGCAATGTCGCTGGGTGCCACACGCATCTTTGTTTACGAAGGCTCCACGACAACGCAGCCAAGCACCTTGTCCTGCCACGGTTCCAGAAGCTGACCCATCTCGTTCAGCGCTGCACCGGTTGCACCGGCCTGATCGGCAACGACGACAACCGCATCGCAGGAACGTAGCAGCACGGGCATCATTTTCTCCGCCCGCGTACCACAGGCATCGACCATGGCGATCGCAGGGGTAAAGCGGTCAGTGTTTTCAAAATAGCCGTCATGGATCTGCTCGAACGGGAGGCTGACACCCTGCCACTCATCATGGACTGCAACCGGCGCGCTTTGAAGACTGATTTTCACCCCGCCGGAGCGCGCAATCGCAGGCTTGGCAGCCGCCATTACCTGATCGTCGGAAATCCACACATCAGCCCGGGCGGATAGCGCCGATGCAATGCCGCGAAGGTCAAAACCCGCGATATGACCACCCGCAAGCGATATGAACAGAATACGATAGGCTTCTTCAAACGCTTCGGCTTCTGTTGCCGCTGTTTCAAGAATATAGGCAATGCGCATGATCGACATATCGCGCAGGTGCTGGGCCTGACCAGCCTTGCGGCCATTCGCCTGCCTGGGGAAGCGCACCAGATTGCTGGCAGGTCCGGGCTCGATATCCGCCTTGATGCGCGCCACCACCGGTATGGCTGCCCCGGCATAACGCTGGTCGGCAACGTTTGATGCAGGAGATGCGCGGCGGACGGCGGACAAACTCGCAACGAGATATTGCAGAATTGCGAGCCCGCAGCCGGCAGCAAAGCCGAACATGGCCGCAGCAGCCAGCACGATCCCCTTTGGCAGGTTCTTCGGCTCCCGCGGCGGTACCGCCGCTGAGATGATGCGGGCGGTTCCCACGTCGCTCTCTTCCTGCTGGCTCAGCCCCTCAGCCCCGGAAAGTGTTGACTGGTACAGCGTTTCAAGCGCCGTTGCCTGGCTTTCCAGTTCTGCCAGTTGCGTCTTCAGCTCCGCAGAATCGCCGGCTGCCTTGCTCGCTGCATCGAATTCCTTTTCCAATGCTGCGACTTTTGACCTGGCAACGAGATAATCGTTCTTCAGGCTCTCACGAACGCGCGACAGTTCGGACTCAATGGAGCGCCGCATGCTGGTGGCCTGCGAGGCAGCAGCTTTCAGCCGCGGATGGTTTGCCCCGAGATTCGCACTCAGCTGAGCCTGGGTATCGAGAAACTGGGCGTAGCGTGCGCGCAGCGAGTCCAGCGCGGTCGACTGGACAACGCCGGCAACGGTGCCCGCTTCCACATCCTCGACCGAGAGCTTGCGAGCTTCATCATAGACTGCCTGTTTGGACGCGGCGTCCTCACGTGCTGCCGCAAGCTGGGTGTTCAATGCTTCAAGCGACTGATCCTGCAAAAGACCTCTGCCGCCGGTGGAAAACAGGCCGTGCTCAGCCTTGAAATCCTCAACAGCCTGTTTTGCCGCATTCAGCCGCTTGCGCATATTCTCGGCCTGCTGATGCATGGTGGAGGCAGAGCGTTCCGCCGTTTGCAGACGGTAATTCCGGCTGTGTTCGAGATAGACATCGGCAAGCGTATTCACCAGATCGGCCGCTGTCTTGGAAACGGGGTGCTTGGCACCAATGGTAAAAACCAAAGACTGGTTTTCACGCTCCACCGTCATGACCTTCATGAGACCTGCAATCGCCGCATTGCGTCGCTCTTCGATAGTTGCCGATAAAGGCGCAGCCATGACGCCATCACGGGAGATGATGAATTCGTCATTTTCCAGATGCAGCCGATCGACCACCTCGCCCCGCAACTCACGCGAACCCATCAGGTAGGCCTGGCTGTCCGCCAATTCGCGGCTGGGCTCGGTCGCTGCAGCCGATCCAACGGGTGCAGCAATGGGTGCATTCAGCTTTGCCGGATCGATAATGAGCTGTCCTGAGGCAAAATAGAGCGGCGTGTAGTAAAGCAGTGCAGCAACGCCCATCAATATGCCCAGAAACATGCCTGCGACCGCATAATACCAGCGCTGCCACAGAATTCCGGACAATTGAAAAATGTCGATGCTCATTACTAACCAACCAGTCTACTGCAACATGCCACAGGCAAAGAGGCCGTCCGAAGACAGCTTCCGCGGTCGCCAGTGTGGCAAAGCATCATTAACAATCGGTCAACCATAGACGCGTTTTGTCGCAGAATTCGGCACGAAGGCGTGTCAAATTGGCGCTGACTTCAATCAATATTAAAGGCGAGCGCCTAGGGTTGCCGGCAACAGAAAAAAAAGCCGGACATGAAGATGCCGCCCGAAAATTCACCGCCATTCATCTCGATGGTCGCCTCCACTCTAGGTCGCGACACGGAACTGTCATTGCTTCTGGAAAGCTTGGCGGCTCAGGGCGATGATCATTTCGAGCTGATCATTGTGGACCAGAATGCAGACGACCGCTTGCTGCCGGTGATCGCGCCCTTCAAGGACAAGTTTCCAATCACCCGCATCCAGACTGACTTGAAAGGGCTGGACCGAGGCCGCAACCTTGGCGCGGCACATGCCCGCGGCGATTGGCTTCTTTTTCCCGACGACGATAGCTGGTATCCGGCAGACTTCCTGAAGAAGCTGCGCTATCTCATCGTGAGCGAACCCGCCGACATCTATTCAGGACGCTCGCTCAATGCCGACGGCAAGGAAATCATGGTGCGTTTCCTCCAGGAAGATGCGGAGATTTCGCGTCAGAATATCTGGCAGGTCCTTATTGAGTGGGTCATTGTCTTGCGCGCCGACGTCTTCCGGGCGGCAGGTGGTTTCGATGAAAATCTCGGCGTCGGCGCCGGCACCATGTGGAGCTCAGGGGAAGGGCAGGACCTTGTGCTGCGTTGCCTGTCTCGGGGCGCACGCGGCCTCTTCAGGCGTCAACTGCACGGCTATCATCCCGAACATCTGGAAAGCCAGACCACACCGGCGTCGATCCAGAAGATGTATGCCTACAGTGTCGGCTACGGTTTCGTCATGCGCCGCCATGGTTTTACCTGGGTGGACATGGCGCCTGCAATCCTGCGCCCGACCGCTGGCATGCTGATCTATTCATTGACGGGCAGAAGCGGTATGGCGAAGCGCTCGCGGCGCATTCTGCAAGGGCGGCTGGATGGCTGGCGCTCATGGGAAGGCCAGCCCGTTTCCGCAACCAATCTCAAAGGTGCTCGAACACATGAATGCTGAGCCCCGGAAGACCAATGCCCGCGTACCAATCATGCGCAATTCTGCGCTCAACGCAGCCGCCGGCATGGCCATGCTTCTCACCGGTTTCGCCTCATCGGTGGTTATTGCGCGCCTGTTGGGGCCTGAAGCCAATGGTGCGATCGCCTTTGCCGTCTGGCTTGCCACCACCGGCGGCCTTGTAGCCGAACTTGGCACCGGGGTTTCGCTTCTGCGCCTGCTGCCGCAATTACACGCCTCCGGTTATGACGCAGAGGCGCGCAGAGGCTTTGGTTCATGGCTCGCACGCGCTGTCACGTTTACAACCCTCATGATCGCACTCGGATACGGTCTGTTCATATGGGCCGCAGACGATGCCCACTGGCTGGCATCTGCTCCGCAGATCACCATCATCACGGCCTTTCTCTTTATTGTTCAGTCGATTGGCTCGTTTTCCAAGAACTTCCTGATTGGCGAGCAGCGCCTCGGAACGTTTTTCAAGATTTCCGTTGTCAGCGCCGTGTTGCAGCTGCTTGTGGTCGCACTTGGTGCCTATTTCTATGGCATTACTGGCGCAATCCTCGGTTATCTTGTTGGCCAATTGGGTCTCTTCGGCCACACGTTGAAACTCCTGAGCAACAAACCGCAGAACTGCGGCGTGGAACTGCGCGGACTGATCAATTCCTCCAGCATCGTCATCGCCGAATTCATCGTCACGGCCATTTTCCTCAACCGCCCGGAAATCCTGTTTCTGCAGCAGCTGACTGACGTTGAAACGGTCGGTTATTATGCCATCGCCATATCCCTGGCAAACCTTGCGCTGCAGCTTCCCATTCAGCTCTCCGGCAGTCTCATGCCGTATTTTGCATCCCACCGCACGGCCAATGGCGGCGAGATACCGAGAGGTGTTTTCACCACCGTGGTGCGCAACTTTGCGCTTCTGGCCATGCCGATGTCCTTTGGACTGGCCGCCGTGGCACAGCCTCTCGTCGTCGGCATCTATGGAGAACCGTTTGCAACCAGCGGCGTCATCGTGGCCATTCTGGCACTCGGCGCACCGGCAAACGTTTTTCTGCAACTGTGCACGCTCTATGTGTTCGCGCTGGACCGGCCTGCCATACGCCTGAAGGTGGCGATCGGCGGCTCAGTGCTTCTGGCCGGCGGCAGCCTTCTCACAATTCCCTATTTTGGCGGTGAGGGCGCAGCCATTTCACGCAACATCGTTTTTGTTCTGATGTGCATCTACATGGTGATGAACATGCGACTGGCAGAAGGTGTGTCCGCCATGCTGCTGCCTGTCCTGCGCATCACCGCAGCAGCCTCGATGACCGGCATGACCGCCTATCTGGTCGCCCATACGCTTGGCGGGTTGGGCGGCGTGGTTCTGGCGATTGTTGCCGGCATGCTTGTCTACATTCCTGGACTTCGCGTCTTCGGTGCTACTACCGCAGAAGACGGCCAACTTTTGGGGCCCGTGGCCAACCGTGCGCCGCGCCGGCTGCGGCCATTTGTCGAGGCGGTCTTGCGGTATGCGATTCCAAAAAGTGCCGGACCCGGCAGCGTCAAGGGAGCTTAAGCCTTGAATATGCACCTTGCCTCCAACCATGAGCCTTCAAAGATCGCATTGCCCGCGCATGCAGCCGAACCGATCTGCTTCGGCGTTTGCGCAGGCTTCTTCATGCCGGCGCAGGACGCTGCTCCGCCATCTGGCACAGCGGTGCTCATCGTCAGCCCGTGGGGCTTTGAAGACGTTTGCCTGCGCAAGTTCCATCGCCAACTCGCCGATGAACTGGCCGCACGCGGTGTACCAAGCCTGCGTTTCGACTTTCCCGGAGCCGGCAACAGTCTGGACGCGCCGCGCGACATATCCGAACTCGAAACGTGGCTGAATGCCATCACGCAAGCCACACAAGCGCTGAAGACGCGTTCGGGCTGTGAAAAGATTATTCTCGCAGGCCACGGATTGGGTGCAACGCTGGCCGCCAAGGCCTTGCCGCGCCTTCCTGATGGTGTCACCGGGCTTGCCCTTCTCGCGCCTGTCTATTCCGGCCGGCTGTGGGCGCGCGAGACGGGCCTCTGGTGGAAAATCATCGCCACAGATCTCGGTATTTCCGGAACCCAGCCGGAAGACGGCAGCCTGACCATTGCAGGACTGACGCTCGCGCCTGAAACCACCAAGGACATCAAGGCGACGAAATTGACCGCGGACATGATCCCGGCAGATAAGAGCGTCATCTTCGCTTGCCGCCCGGGCCGGGAAAACGATACCGTGTTCGCCGAGGAGATGCGTGCTGCAGGCTGCAATGTGGCAAGCATCGCCTTCAAGGGCCACGAAGCACTGATCGCCAACCCGCTGGTGCAGAAAATTCCAAACGACGTGATCACCGAGATCGCCGACAAAATTCGAAAAGCCGCACCCGTCGAGAAGCCGCAGAAGACGCCATCCGTTCCGGCTGCAGCTGCGCTCACCACTGGCGGTTTCACCGAAACAGGTCTGCGCTTCGGCAAAAACAATCGCCTGACCGGTATTCTCTGCGAACCAGTGGGGCCGCGCACCGGTGCGACGGTCATCATCCACAGCACCTCCTATGAGCGGTCCACCGGCTGGGCTCGCTCCACGGTCGAGGCTGCACGCAAACTCGCCGCTGAGGGTATCGCCACATTCCGGTTTGACAGTACCAATGTTGCCGACAGTGCTCCCCTGCCTGAGGCATCGCCGCGCGTCCTTTACACAGACCTTCAGGTTGCCGATCTGAAATCAGCCGTTTCGACGCTGGAAGAGCGCAACATGGGGCCGTTCGTACTTTCGGGCCGCTGCAGCGGAAGTTATGCGTCGTTTCAACTGGCACTCACAGATAGCCGTGTTGCCGGTCTCGTACTCGTCAACAATATCATCTTCGTTCGCGACCCGACGAAGGAACTGGTCGAAGATGTGACCAAGGTGGCGCGACCGCTGGAGGAATATTCCGCCCGCGCCCGCGACCCGGAAACCTTGAAGCGAATTCTGCGGGGCGAAGTCGATATTCCGGCGGCCGCCCGCAATATGCTGAGGTCCGTGGCCAAGCGCGTCGCCTCAAAGATCACGCCCTTTCTCGGTTCCCTTGCCGCAGAAAACCGGCACAATGCGCGCATTGCGGCAGCCTTCAACATGCTCGCCCAAAGAGACCTGCCGCTGACGCTCATCTATGCCGATAATGATGTTGGCCTTGAACAGCTGCAGCTCACCTTCGGCAATCAGGTGGTCGATAATCCGCCAGCCGCCAACGTGCGTTTCAGGTTAGTATCTGACGCCGATCACAACATGACCCCGGCGCATGCCAACGCCGCCGTTGTCGAAGAAATCAGCCGGCTGGCGCATTCCCTCGCTGTCCCTCGGAAGTAAGGTGAAGGGGCGGAAAATTGTGACTCCGCAACAAAGGCTTACAGCGCCAATGTGAATCACTTTGCGCGCAAGCCGGCAAGCTGCCGCCTCCGCGACAAGAAACTGAAGTTCTGATGTATAAACAGTGGCTTGGGAAGAATTGAAGATTCAACTTGCTCAGAACTGCGCTGACGGTTGACCACCCGGCAAACGGAGGGTTCCGGTCGGCTTCTTATCTATTGCATTGTCCAGCGGAGAAAGCCGGATCACACGCTCCTGACCAGGCGCTAGATGAAACCAATTGTCCGAAGCAAGGAAACCGGGAGCTTCGATAATCACATTTTGCGCGAGCCGGTCAGTGGCAACCCTGAGGGTCCAACCGTCCGCATCACTCAGTTCGGCTCGCAGCTCGCATGCATGCCTGGCGGCAGCACGGCCCAGCGGGAAATGAAATGCGGAAGCTATGTCTTCACCGGTCTCCGCCAACAAGAGACGCGCTACGACAACATCATGTGACGGCGGGCCAAAGCGAAATGCATAGGTCGTGTCAAAGAATGCGCCGAAGAAATCCGTTGCCGGAAGGGTTACGCCGGAGCGTGAACCAAGCATCATGTCCTTGCGTCCCGAAACGACCGGAACCTTGCCATCCTTCAGGCAGGTGATTTCAGCGATCACCGCAACATCGTGGCTCAACTCATTGATCAGATTCACATCAAGCCCGTTGGTGCCCTCGTCTGTGAGTGTGATCTGCAACGGACGAAAGGCGCGCCGCGCCGCATGCCAGACGGGTTTCGGCAAGCCGGTCGCATCCACCAGCCCCCAGCCGGGCCCGGCCATCAAATCCTGATAGGTCCACATCAAGGCACCGGCGCAGGACGAACCGGGTTTCCGCCATTCCGCATAAGTCGCCTCAACCACCTCGCCCGTCACGGCACGCGACAGGTCGAGATAGCGCGCCATATCTTCATGGCGCAGCTTGGCCGGTTCGACATCATAGAGAAGCTTCAGATAGTGATCGCGCACATCGTCGAAATCCCAACCTGCCCCACGATCCCTCGGCACGCGCGCCTTCCAGCGCGGATCATGCACCGGCGGCACCGGCAGATGCGTGTCCAGCGTGGCCTGCTCGGGAACATTCGCAAAGGCCAGGCACTCGGCGGCAAAACGCACATTGGCGCGCCGCGCATCATCCAGCGGACGGCAATAGGCGCCCACGCCATAATAATGCGTGACGCCCGCATTCGGCGAAAACGGCATCGCTCCGCCATGGGGCGAGTTCGGAACATAGACGCAATCGGGCCGGATACGCGAGACAATTTGGGGAATGATCTCCTGCGTCAGCGGACCTTCATAGGTCTCTTTCGGCAGGCCCAGCATGGCCGCCTGCTGATGCATTTCAGACCCGCCACAAAAAACGGTGATGGACGGTGATGCGGCGGTTCGCTCCAGAAACTGCTCGATCTCTTGGCCAAGGAGCGAAACCCATTCCTCATCCTTCACCGGATAGTCGAAATTGGCCAGCATCGCCTCCTGCCAGACCATCAGGCCGAGCTCGTCGCAGAGGCGGTAAAAGGCCTCCGCTTCATACACCATCGTGCCGCTGACGCGGATCATGTTCATGCCGGCCTCTGCCGCGCGCTCCAGCCACGGGCGATAGTCTTCAACACCACCCGGCAGGCTGACGATATCCGCATTGGTCCAAACGGCACCGCGGCAGAAGACCGATGTGCCATTGATCTTCAGCGCGAAACCTTGGCCGCCCGCACCATGATCCACCTCTGCGCGACGGAAACCCGTGCGCCCGATGAGATAACAACGGCCTTCGATTTCCAGTTCAATATCGTGAAGCACCGGTTGGCCATGCGTGTGCGGCCACCATGGGGCGACGCCGGGAATGGCCAGAACCGCCGTTCCATTGCGCAACGGTGCTTTCACACCCGCGCAAAGAACGGCGGCATTGTCCACCTCCCCCGAGATTGAAACCTGCAAATGCCCAACGCCATCCTCACCCAGCGTCGGAACAATCTTCACATCACCAATAGCATCGTCCAGAACAAGGCTTACAGGCCGCCACGGGCCGACAGCATGAACCTCCGGACACCAGCCCGGCATGCGGCCAAGCAAGGTTTGCCGGTGACCCCGGATATTGGCCGGCGTAATCATTTGCGGACGCCAACGCGCCCGCGGAATCTTTTTCTTCAGCTCAGGCCCCATCGCCTTGAAGCAAAAGGCAAGTTCGTCTTTGCCCGAAAGCGCAACCTCAACATCGTGAGCAAGGAACATGCTCTTCGATTGCAGGACAAGCACGCCATTCCAATAGACATCGGCAATGCCGGCCAATCCTTCAAGCCGCAGCGTTGCCCTGCCCGTCCCCTCCTCGATTGCCCGAAAATACCAGACATCCTTTTCATCGAGCGACGGAGGGTTATCCCGGTCAAATTGCCCGGCAGCTTCAAGAGCCGCGGCAACAGTTCCCGGCACAGGCGCGTCAAGCAGGTGATTGGACTTGAACGCCTCTCCTGGCGCATCAAATGCCCCCGTCTCCGTGACCACCATGCGCCAATCGCGATCGAGCTGACGGACCTTGCGGCCAGGCAAATGATCAGACGATGGCTTCCACGAAGAGATTGCGTCCATTGTTCTTCAGCCGACTGTCTTGGCGATCTTGGCCATGAGGCTGTCCCAGGCATCTGCTGCGGGATCGATCACGCCGTCCAGCTTGGCAAAATTGCTGCGGGCAACGGCGCGGGCCAGATGAAACTGCGATGTCTTCATCACTTCCGAAATCTTCAGCGCATCATCGCCAGCCGCTTCGAAATCGCCCCCCAGCCATTTCAGATAGCTGGCCGCCAGTTCGAAATTCGCACCTGCCTGACGAAGCGTGTTGAACGCATATTTGTGGAAGAAGCCAAACTCGCGCTGGCCCACGCTTTCTGCCTGATCAACAAAAACACCGGCAAAGGTGCGGATCGGATTGACCTTGGGCGCGCGCTTGAAATGATGGCCGCAGAGCCTGATCGCCTCGGCGCGAATGGCCGCTTCATCCGGATAGGTCTCGGGAAGTTTCACGAACTCGCAATAGGGCAAAAACGGAAGTGCATCCGCCGGTGCATTGCGATGGAACAACCCGTCGAAATCGTCACCTTCCAGATGGAAGAAACCCTCATTGTGGAAATAGTCCATCGAGCGACCGGCAATGTCGATCCGGTTGATCGCAACAGTCGATTTGCCGTGCTCGGAATGATAACCCACACCATGGGTGTCCGGCAGATAATAGCTGTCGACCTCTACCAGCGAATAGCGCCCGCGTTTCAGCTGGTTTTCCACGTGGTTTTCCACACGGTCGTAGATCGCAAGCTCGCTAACCACGATACCGAACAGGGTCTCGAGATCTTCCAGCGGCACCTTGAAGAAGGTGAAATGGTCGCCCTCAAAGTCTTGCGTGAGCGTAAAACCAAGCGTTGCCTCCGGCGGCAGGTTCAGTGCTGAAAGCACTTCAACCCACACATCCGTATAGCAATTGGTCTGCGGCCACATGCGCTCCGGATCGTGGAGCGCATGGATCTGCCAGCCTTGCGGCTTGATGTTCAGCAATTGCGTCATCGGGCTCAGCCCCAGAGCGCCTTGCGAACGCCTTCCGGCCAAAGCTTGGCATCAAGGCCATGGTGATGGAAGAGCGCCAGTGTGATGCGCTCCAGACCGAAGCCGACGCAGCCCGTATGCGCCACCTCACCGTCAGCGGTCTTCAGGCCGAAGGTCTGGCCGAACTTGTCGGTGTGATAGTTGAAGCTGCAGCAGGCAGTCGGGTTCGAGGTCGAGGTGATCGGGATCACCAGCTCGAACTTCAATGTCTGCTCGCGCTGCGTGTTCTTCATCATGCGGCCAGCGCGACCGAAGAAGGGATCGTTCGCCACTTCGATTTCATGGGGAAGCTGCAGTTCGGTCATGATTGCCTGGGCGCGGTCCATCCACTTCTGACGGAAGCCCTGCACATTTTCAGCCTTGCCCATCCACACGAATTCGCGCTGGCGGAAAAGCTGCTGACGCGCCGGGTCCTTGGAAGGCTCGTGGCGGAAGCAGTAGGATTCGATGTCATAAACACCGCCTTCGACAGGCAGCTCACCACGTGCAGCAACGATCGGATAAAGCGGATAGCAAGCCGCCGGCGTGTAGGCGAGATCGGTTGCCTTCTGGTCCTTCGTCCAGTCCTCACCGGCCTGCAGGCACTGGATGAGGCTCATGTGATCGGCTTCGCAGCCGCAGAAGGAATGGATCGTGCCGGCCAGTTGCGGGAAATTGCCCATATAGCCGGACTTCTCGAAGTGCTTCATATACATTCCCGGCGGAAAGCGCATGGTTTCAGCGCCATCTGCGCGGCCAACCCTGGACACCATCGCCTCAATGCCTGAAACGACGTCTTCGAACAGGCCCGAACGCGCATAAAGCCCGTCAACGCCCATATCCATGAGGATGCCTGCATCAAACAGACGATCCAGATAAGAAACTTGCATATCCATGTTCAGGGTCTCCTCAGCCCAGCAGGCTTGTATTCTGCTTATGTGCGAGCAACAGGTTCGACGTGTTGCTCAAAATGCGGTCGTTGGAAATCATGATCTGCGCGGAATGCGCGTCACGAAGGTGACGGCTCAGGCTATAAGGCGTGTTGTTCTTATAGGCCGCAATACCGGCAATCAGCATGCAGTGGTTGATCACGTCGAGCACGCCCTGCGAGGAAGCGAGCTTGATGTTGTTCATCGCCACCAGAAAGCCCATCGAAGTCAGGCTCGCCGGATTGGCCTTGGCCTCGTCATATTTCTGCAGGCCAGCGATCACATTCGACTTGATCAGCTGAAGCTTGCTGGACACCTCTGCCAGGCGTAGCGCACCAGGCGGCATGGAGCCGGGATTTGCCTTGGCAGCCTTGCGCACAAAATCCTGTGCACGGGCAACCGCATTGACGGCAATGCCATACCAGACACCGGACCACAGGATGTGGCAGACAGCGAGCATCGATTCAGCAGCAATTTCGGCAAATGGCTGCGGCAGGATCTGTTCCTTCGGCGCTTCGCCCTTGAACAGAAAACCTTCAGAGCGCGTGCCGCGCATGCCCATTGTGTCCCAGTCATGGGTTTTTTCCAGCGTATACTGGCCCTTCAGGAACACGGTCATCACCTGATCGGTCATGGCCGCATCAGGATGTGCACGGGAGGTGATGAGGATAGCGTCAGCCTGCTCCCCGTAGGAAATCACAGTCGCTTCCTTGGTCAGGCGGCAGATATCACCTTCAACCTCGATGCCACAGATGGAATTGCGCAGGTTGCCGCCGATGCCGGCTTCCGTTGTGGAAGAGGCAATCAAAAGCTGTTCGTCGGCCACGCGGCGCATGAAACCTTCATGCCACGCATCGCCAATACCGTGCTCCACTTCGCTCGAAAGCTTGATGTGGTGCATGGCAAAAATCATCGAAGACGATGCGCATTCCTGGCTGATGATCGAGGAAATTTCCGCGATATCGGCAATCGATGCACCTTCGCCACCCAGATGCACAGGCACCTGAATGCCGAGAAGACGCGCTTCCTTCATGGCCGCAACGGCTTCATGGGGAAAGCGCCCTTCCCTGTCGACGTCATCGGCAAACTGACCGGCAACGGCGGCGGCTTGGCGCGCACGTTCAACCAGGCTTTTGCCCTGAACTTCAGCCAGAACGTTCATTTATGCGGCCTCCTCTTCAAGGATAACCTTCAGCGTATCTTCAATGGCCTGAATGGAGGAGAACGACTTGCGATTCAAAAGGTGATCCGGGAATTCGATGTCGAATGCTTCTTCCAGGCCCAGCATCAGCTGAACGGACGCGAAGGAGGAAAGCCCCGCCGCATAGAGATCGGCATCGTCAGCAATGTCACTGACAGCAACCGGAAGTGTACCATGTTTGGACAACAGGTCCCTGATTTGTTCCTTCATTTTTCATCTCCTAGCCAATCATTCTGTGCCGTTCCGCTACAACGCGCTGGCAAACTAAGGCAAAGATGTACCGCAAGCCTGTTAAGATCGGGCTGACAGAGAAGGAAAAAATTTCGTTAATAGGTTGTGTTAGATTTGAGGGAATGCTGGTGCGCTACACCTGTGTACCTATTGATATATTGCTCAAAGCGCCTTCTACTGACATTGAACTGGTAAATCCGTGGCGGAAGAATGAACGACAATCCGGCGTCAGAATTCGAAGATTGGCTAATCGAAGGCCCTGCAGGAAAATGGCCCGAGCCTTGGGAAGGGAAAGAACTAAGTGTCGAGCAAAAAGCGATTGTCGAAAGAAACGCAAAGCTGTTGCTGGGGAAAAGGGGGCATTGGGACAATAAGGTTGAGCGTTTCATAAGGCACATAATCGGCGCGGAATTCCGCGTACCTGATGAAGTCAAACGATGGAAGAGAATCGCGAGTCATGCCCGAACATATTGCATCAGGTTTGATGGATTCGACTTTGGCAAGAACGCAGACCGGACTATTGATTTAAGAGGCTACACTTTCCCATGCAGTGTATCATTCATTGATACAGTTTTTGCCGATAATGAAGTCAACTTCTCCGAAGCCTCATTTCGCGGTGGGGACGTCTCGTTTGACAGAATGCGTGCCACTGGAGGCAATATCGCATTTGAGAACGCGCAATTCGCGAATGGAGATGTATTCTTTGATTCTGCAGAGTTCGAGGATTGCGACATTTGTTTTGATTTTGCACACTTCGACTGCGGCGCACTCATATTCCAGAACGCAAAATTCGTTACAGAACTCTTGGGCTTCGACAGCACCAATTTTTTCGATTCAAGAGTCGTCTTTGGTGGCGCTTCCTTCACGTCTCCGAGTGAGGAATTCAGCAGAATCAACTTCTGCAATTCGACATTTGGAAAGCAGGAAATTGATTTTCGAACAGCAAGCTTTGAACATTGTTGGCTGAATTTCAGCGGCGTTAAGCTAGATACCGGGGGTATGGCATTTACCCCATTGAACCTTATATCGACAGAAGTTGATTTCACGGATCTAAGTTGCCTTGGCAACTTCGTTGTCTCTGGAAGCTTCCCGAGAAACACAAGCTTCCGTCGTCTTTCAGTAGGCGGAAGCGCCATTTTCCACCAGTGCGAATTCGAAAAGATTCCAGATTTTCGCGATGCAAAATTTGAACGACCTCCCGAAGTCGCAGGTATGCAAGTGCCGCTCCCGGCAATGGAAAGGCATGGGATAATTAGCCTTGCGGCAAACGATGACGATGTTGCGAAGTATCGGAAGCTTAAAGCAATGGCGATTGCCGCAAGCGACCACGAGCGGGATGGCTATTTTTTCGCTCGCGAGATGGCTGCGAAACGTGGAATCGAAAAAACAGACCGTTTTGAACTTGCAATCGATTCCATTTATGCGGTTCTGAGCTTTTATGGACAAAGCATCAAGCGCCCGATATGCGGCTTTGGAATATCTCTATTTGGTTTCAGTCTTGTTTATTCTTTTATCCTGCTTTCAGCCCTGCCGCTGGGAAACTCACCAAGCTTTGCTTTTTACTACTCGCTTCGCAATACATTCCCTTTCGTCAACACACTGTTCCGATTTGCACCCGAGCCAACAGACGAAAACTACAAATCCTGGTTCCAAGCCGCACTCGACCGCGTCTACGAACAAAGCCCTGCAGCATACGAAATCATCGACTTTGTCGCCTTTTTTCAGCAGCTTATCGGCATCGTTTTGCTCTTTCTCTTGCTTCTCGGCCTGAGAAACAAATTCAAGATGCAATAGATTAGGGCAAGCGTTGCTTGCCCCGTCAAAGCAATCTTACCACTGATTATAAGACAAAAACTTCCCGCTCATCGTCACCACGATGCGGTCGCCTTTTTCGTAGGGCACCTTGTCGACGCTCATGTCGAAATCGATGGCGGACATGATGCCGTCGCCGCCTTTTTCGTGGATGAGTTCTTTGAGCGTTTGGCCGTAGACGCCGATGATTTCGTAGAAGCGGTAGATCAGCGGATCGGTCGGCACGGTCTGCGAAAAGACCTTGTTGGGATATTCGGCCAGCACCACGGCAGCCTCCTGCGGCAGGCCGAGTGTCTTGACCAGCGTATCGGCCTTGTCGCGTGGCAGCGAGTTCATGCCGAGACACGCCGATGTGGTAAAGACCTCCGACATGCCGATCGCATCGGCAATTTCAGACCACTTCATGCCGGTTGCGCGCTTGCGCTCAAAAATCATTTCGGTGACGTCCAACTTGTTCATGGCCTGTCCTTTCAGGGTTGTGTTTTCAGGAATAAAGACGAAGAGCGAGCGCAAAACTGAGTGCCGCAAAGAAAAGCGTCAGCATTTGCCAGACAATCAGCGGATGGCGCTCGACGAAAGAAACCTGGGCACCCTGCCCCAGAAAAGCGGGATTGGGATTTTTCAGGTCGAACTCGAATTCGGAAAGCGCCTGATAACGCTTCCATGGATCGGGATGCACCGCGCGCTTCAAGGCCCCGTCGATCCAGTCCGGAACGCTTTCATTATAAAGACTGGCTGAATGATAGCGCAGCTTGCGCGCCTGCTGCCGTGTCCTGATCTTCGACACCGATGCGCCATAGGGCAGCTTGCCGGTGAGCATGTGATAAACGATGACGCCGAGCGAAAAGAAGTCCGCCCGCTCTGTGCCCGTCTCTCCGTAGAAATGTTCAGGCGCGGTAAACTGCAGCGTGCCGAGAATATCGCCATCGTCACCGAGCGGATTGGCTTCCACGACACCGGCCACACGCGTGGAGCCGAAATCGATGATTTTCACCGTGCTTGCATTGTCGATGAGGATGTTCTCAGGCCGCAAATCCTGATGCACCATTTCCATACGGTGGAAAGCGCGCAAGCCTTTGATAATTTGCGCGGTGATATCGCGCACCTGATCAAGTGTGGGGCGAGGATTGTCGATCATCCACTGTGTCAGCGACCGACCCTCAATGAATTCAGTGACCGTGTAGAGGTAGTTGGGTGGCCTTGTCCGCGCATAGGCCTTCAGCACATGGGCCGAATTGATGCGCCGGGCGATCCAGTCTTCCATCATGAAGCGCCGCATATGGCCCTCATCGGAGACCATATCGATGGATGGCACTTTGATCACGACGCGCGCGCCGCTTTCCCGGTCTTCTGCCAGATAGACATGGCTACGCGACGATGCATAAAGCGAGCGCAGGATTGTGTATCCGTCAAAATCTGCACGCGGTGCAAGCACCGGCGGCAAGGGAAGGCGCACGGCCTCGCTTGCCAGATCAGCGGCGTCACCCGAGGCTGGAACGTGGTCGAGCCGAACCACCTGCACCGTCAGATTATCGCTGCTGCCATTGGCAAGTGCGGCCTCCACGATCCGCTCGGCAGCAGCATCGAGATTGTTGTCATTGGCCGCGACCGCATCGGCGATCAGCTTGCCGTCAACGAATTCATAGACCCCATCGCTTGCCAGAATATAGACATCGCCGGGAACAAGCCGTTCCACCCGGCAATCGATCTCCACATCGGGGTTCACACCCATGGCGCGGGCGAGATAGGCCTGCGAGGAAGAAACGACCGTCCGGTGATCGACCGTCAACTGCTCCAGCGAGCGCCCGGAAACCCTGTAGACCCGTGTATCGCCAATGTGAAAAATATGCGCCGACGCCGCCTTGAACACCACGACAGTGAAGGTCGTCACATAGCCCTTGTCCTGGTCGTGGGCATGCTGGCTCTGCCGGCTTTGGGAATAGAGCCAAGCATTGGTGGCGGAAATCACACGCTCGGCGGCAAGCTTCACCGTCCAGGCTTCAGAGGTGCAGTAATAGTCGGTGAGAAAGCTTTTGACTGCGGTTTCTGCGGCGATGTGGCTGACTGCGCTGGATGAAATACCGTCAGCAATCGCAACCGCAATGCCTTTCATGGAGCGCTCCGGCTCTTGCGGAACAAGCGCACCGTGGAAATCCTGATTGATCGCCTTCACGCCCTTGTCGGAAAACTGGCCGATGGAAACGGCAAGACCGGCACCCATGAAACACCTCACCCCCTGAAAGCCTCCGCCCCAACGGTGAGGGGCGGAGAAATGCGCCGCGTTTATTCGGCGGGAGCAACCTTCGCGCTGACGGCAGGGCCGCGCTTCGGAGACGTCTTGTAGTGGGTGGCATAGAGCGTCAGACCGACAAAGGTCAGGCCACCAACAAGGTTGCCGATAACGGTCGGGATTTCGTTGTAGAGGAAATAGTCACCCCAGGTGAACTGGCCGCCCAGAATGATGCCCGACGGGAAGAGGAACATGTTCACGATGGAGTGCTCGAAGCCCATGTAGAAGAAGATCAGGATCGGCATCCACATGGCAATGACCTTACCCGGAACGGAAGTCGACATCATCGCCGCGACAACGCCGGTCGACACCATCCAGTTGCACATGACAGCGCGAATGAAGAGCGTCAGCATACCGCCCGCACCTGCCGCAGCATAACCAAGCGTGCGCCCTTCACCGATATGGCCGATCTTTTCGCCCACCGCATTGGGTGCCTGCGTAAAGCCCATGGTGAAGATAATGGCCATGAACAGCGCAACGGTGAGCGCGCCGGCAAAGTTGCCGATAAATACGAGCCCCCAGTTGCGCATGACCCCACCCCAGGTGCAGCCCGGGCGCTTGGCAAAGACAGCGAGCGGCGCCAGCGTGAAAACGCCGGTCAACAGGTCGAAGCCGAGAAGATAAAGCGTACAGAAGCCAACCGGAAAGAGAAGCGCACCCACAAGAGGCTGCCCCGTATTGACTGTGATGGTCACCGCAAATGCGGCCGCCAGAGCAAGGATTGCCCCGGCCATATAGGCCCTGATCAGCGTGTCCTTCGTAGACATGAAGATTTTGGACTCGCCTGCATCGATCATTTTCGGAACGAATTCAGATGGTGCTAGATATGCCATGTTGGTTCCCCCTTGTAAGGCACATTAGAAACAGGTGAAATTCTCGCTCCTTGGCGACCGCGAACGGCCGTTTATGTGTTTCCTCAATTGTCTTTGGGCGTGATCGCTAAAAACGAAAACGGCGCCGCATGAATGCAACACGATCAGGTTGCATTCACACAGCGCCGTTGCTGCCCGGCCTTTTCGGCCATTTTTTAAGATAGTCATGCCGCGTCGTTGCGGACTAGGAAGAGCTTATATAGCAGAAGAGGAAACTGCACAAGTTTTAAACGAAAAATCATATGAACAAATTTTGTGCAGACATTCGAACGCAATTCCACATGTATTTACAATGCGCTAAAGCGATGCCGCTGCCCGCGTGGCCTGATCATAATGCCCGGAAAGAGCCCGCATGCGCGTGGCAATCTGCGAAAGCGCTTCCGGCGAAACCTCTGTCGCCAGAACCGACTTCACCAGCAACTCCTCGCGAATGGCCGCATAGCGCGCGCAGACATTCTGCCCCTTGCCTGTTACCGCAACCAGCTTCTCCTTGCCTCGTTTCGCACTTTGAATCAGCTTCAAACGCTCCAGCTTCTTGAGCGAGTAGGCAACTGTATGCGTGTCCTCGATATTGAGAACCAGACAGATGTCGGCCAGCGTCTTACCCTTGCCGCGGTGGTTGATGTTATGAAGAACAAGGACATCGAGCGGCGAAAGATCGGGAACACCCGCAGCCGCCATTCCGCGCACCATCCAGCGATTGAAGGCGTGACCCAGCATGATCAGACCAAATTCGACCTCCGAAAGCGCAGGCAGCGACCCGCTGGCAAGATGTCCAGATGACACGATTGGCCCAATTGCAACCTTATCGCCGCCTTCATCGCTTTCCATCACCGCGCTACTCCCGAACATGAATTCGTTTCAGACATCACTGATCTCAACTTGACGACACTTTGTCAATAATTTATCGATAAATTGTATTTAACGAGCGACCGGAGAAAACCTCAATGGAAAAGAAATGGGACTTCTGGATCGACCGTGGCGGCACATTCACCGACATTATCGGCCGCGACCCTGAAGGACATCTCCATGCCCGCAAGATGCTGTCGGAAAATCCCGAAGCTTATCGCGATGCTGCCGTTGCCGGTATTCGCGGCCTTTTGGGACTGGCAAACGGTCAACCTGTTCCCGCCGACCTCGTCAACGAGGTGCGCATGGGAACCACCGTTGCCACAAATGCACTTCTTGAACGAAAGGGCGCACGCGTCGCGCTCATCACCACACGCGGCTTCCGCGACGCACTTGCCATTGGCTATCAGGCCCGCCCGGATATTTTCGCCCGCAACATCCAAAAGCCCGAGGCGCTCTACGACAAGTTGGTCGAACTGGACGAACGCGTTCTGACCGATGGAACGGTCGAAATGCCACTTGATGAGCAAGAGGTCCGGCAATCACTCGAAGCACTGAAGGCAGAGGGTTATGATGCCATTTCCATCGTCTTCATGCACGCCTACCGCTATCCCGATCACGAAACCCGCGTTGCCGATATGGCTCGCCAGATGGGCTTTTCTCAGATTTCCGTCAGCCACGAAATTTCGCCACTCGTGAAATTCGTCGGGCGGGGCGATACCACCGTGGTGGACGCTTACCTCTCTCCCATTCTCAGCCGATACGTGGCTCAAGTTGCCGAAGAACTGGACCTGGAGCGCACCGGCATTCGCCTTCTCTTCATGATGTCCTCGGGCGGTCTTACCGCCGCCAATCTCTTTCAAGGCAAGGATGCCATTCTGTCAGGCCCCGCTGGCGGCGTTGTTGCCCTGGCACAAACCGGCCTTGCTGCCGGTTTCCCGAATGTCATCGGCTTCGATATGGGCGGCACATCCACCGACGTTGCCCATTACGCCGGCGACTATGAACGCGCCTTTGAGACGGAAGTGGCGGGTGTGCGCATCCGTGCACCCATGATGCAGATCCACACGGTCGCCGCCGGCGGCGGCTCCATTCTGCACTTCGATGGCGCCCGCTTTACAGTTGGCCCCGATTCCGCCGGCGCCAATCCCGGCCCCAAATGTTATCGCCGCGGCGGCCCGCTGACCGTCACAGATGCAAACGTCATGACCGGCAAGCTGAACCCGGATCTTTTCCCGGCCATTTTCGGTCCCGATCAGAACGAGCGGCTTGATGTTGAGGCCGTGCGCTTGGCCTTTACCGATCTCGCCGCCAAGATCGGCGACGGCCGCAGCGCCGAAGAGGTGGCCGAAGGCTTCCTGAAGATTGCCGTCGCCAATATGGCCGAAGCCGTGAAGAAAATCTCGGTCGCGCGCGGTTATGATGTCACCCGCTACGCACTCAACGCCTTTGGTGGTGCAAGCGGCCAGCATGCCTGCCTTGTTGCCGACGCGCTCGGCATGAAAAAAGTACTCATTCACCCCTTCTCGGGCCTCTTGTCCGCCTATGGAATGGGCCTCGCCGACGTCCGCGCCTTGCGACAGGGCGCAATCGAGAAAGATCTGAAGGAGGCAATTGCCGCCATCGCCACTGCAGCGACCCCACTCTGCAACGAGGTTGTTGATGAGCTGGCAATCCAGGGGCTGACCGCCGAACGGGTCGAGATCAACGTCAACGCACTCGTTCGCTATGCTGGCACCGACACGACACTGGAAATTGCCGTCTGCACGATGCCGGCAACCGACAATCACGCCGAAGCCATTTCAGGCACCTCAGCGGACAAAATGAAGGCCGAGTTTGAGGCTGCCCATGCTGCCCGTTTCGGCTTCATCGATGAAAGCAAGACACTTGTCGTGGAGGCGGTTGCCGTCGAAGCGGTGGGCGGCGCCAGTCAGGACAGTACGAGAAACGAAACCGAGAAGGCAGCAAGCGAAGCTGCGGCATCAGTACGTAGGCGCTTCTTTTCCCAAGGCACATGGCAGGATGCACCTGTCTATCGACGCGAAGACTTAAACCCTGGCAACATCATGAACGGTCCGGCACTGCTGATCGAAGCCAACCAGACGCTGGTGATCGAACCCGGCTGGCAGGCCAAATTGACAGCCGCAGACAATATCGTTCTCGAACGTGTCGTCGCACTGCCCGCCCACCATGCGGCAGGCACAAAGGCCGACCCGGTGATGCTGGAGATTTTCAACAATCTCTTCATGTCAATTGCCGAACAGATGGGGCTGACGCTGCAAAACACTGCCTATTCGGTCAACATCAAGGAGCGTCTGGACTTTTCCTGCGCCGTTTTCGACACGGACGGAAATCTGGTCGCGAACGCACCGCATATGCCCGTGCACCTCGGCTCCATGGATCGCTCGGTGCAATCCATCATCCGCAACAATGCCGAGATCAAGCCGGGCGACGTCTACGCCATCAACGCGCCTTATAACGGTGGCACGCACCTGCCCGATATCACAGTCTGCACGCCCGTTTTTGCTGAAGACGAAAGCCAGATCCTCTTCTGGGTCGCTTCACGCGGACACCATGCCGATATCGGAGGCATTGCCCCCGGCTCCATGTCACCGGATGCGCGCAACATCGAAGAAGAAGGCGTTTATATCGACAATTTCAAGCTTGTCGACAAAGGCCGCTTCCGCGAGACCGAACTGCGCGATCTGTTGACGGGTGCACGTTACCCGGTCCGCAATGTCACCCAGAACGTCGCCGACCTGAAAGCACAGATTGCCGCCAACAACCGCGGCGTGACCGAAATGAAAAAGGCCATTTCCGGCTTCGGCCTCGATGTGGTCAGCGCCTATATGGGGCATGTTCAGGACAATGCCGAAGAAAGTGTTCGCCGCGCCTTGAGCAAGCTGCAGGACTGCGAATTCAGCTATGAAATGGATCAGGGCTGCAAAATCCACGTCAGGATCACGGTTGATCGCAACGCCCGTTCGGCAAAGGTGGATTTCACCGGCACATCACCGCAGCGCAACGACAATTTCAATGCGCCAGAACCGGTGACCCGCGCCGCCGTTCTCTATGTTTTCCGCATGATCGTTGATGGCGCAATCCCCATGAATGCAGGCTGCCTGCGCCCCATCGAAATCGTTGTACCGGACGGCACGATGCTGTCGCCACAATATCCGGCTGCCGTGGTGGCCGGCAATGTGGAGGTCAGCCAGGCCGTCACAAACTGCCTTTTCGGTGCATTGGGTGCACTCTCGTCAGCCCAAGGGACGATGAACAATCTCACCTTTGGCAACGACACCTACCAATATTACGAGACCATCTGCTCCGGCGCACCCGCAGGGCCCGGTTTCAGCGGGGCCGATGCCGTTCACACGCATATGACCAATTCGCGCCTCACCGACCCGGAAATCCTGGAATTGCGCTATCCCGTTGTGCTGGAGGATTTTCATATCCGCAAAGGGTCCGGTGGCAAGGGCAAGTGGCATGCGGGCGACGGCACCAGCCGCACCATCCGCTTCCGCGCGGAAATGGATTGCTCGATCCTTTCCGGCCACCGAAAGATCAGACCTTTTGGCCTGAACGGCGGCGAGCCGGGCGAATGCGGTCAAAATCTCGTCCGCCGCAACACCGGAAAATCCGAGATTTTGGACGGCTGCGCCCACACATTGCTGAAAGCCGGGGAATCCATCACCATCATCACCCCGACCGGCGGCGGTTACGGCAAGCGGGACTAAGGCCACCCGCAATTTTCATGTTGCTTTTGTGACGGGATCAATCTCCCGCCGCAATTCTTTGCTATCAATCCCTCAAATCGAACGATCACGCGGCGATTCGGGAGGGGATCAAAGTTGCTCGAGAATGCATTCAGACAGGCAGCATTTTGCAGCCAGAACATGAAATCAAACAGTCACATGCCCGCAAACCTGCTTCATCACGCCTTCTGGATATCGCTCGCAACGCTCTCGGCTACAGCCACCTTCGCAGAAGAGATAAAGTCACCCGTCAAAGCCACGAAAAGCGAGATTGCCGCATTCGTGGCGGCAGACCTCGATAAATCGATCACGCTGACCGCCGAGGAGTTCAAGGCATTTGTCGACAAGATGGCAGAAGACGGTGAAACCAAGGCCCTGACCATTCGGCTCATGGGCCTCTACAATTACGCATTCAAGAAAATCGACAAAAACATCGACGGTGTTGTCACGCCGCAGGAATTGCGCAGTGCCAACGACGACTACAAGCGTACAGCAGGCAACTAATACCAGCCTTAGTGGATTGGGCCCGATCCAGAGATCGAGCCCAACTCAAATCAGCCCATACGCTCGGACTTATAGGAGCCCGGGCTCGGCGGGAACACCACCGTGCGATTGCCGTTGATGAAGGTCGAGTGATGGATATGCGCATGGATGGCGCGCGCCAGAACCTGGCTTTCCACATCACGGCCAATCGATACGTAATCGTCTGCCGACTGCGCGTGCGTGATGCGGGCAACGTCCTGCTCAATGATCGGACCTTCGTCGAGATCAGCCGTCACATAATGCGCAGTGGCGCCAATCAGCTTTACACCGCGCTCATAAGCCTGCTTATAAGGGTTTGCGCCCTTGAAGGAGGGCAGGAACGAGTGGTGAATGTTGATGATCCGGCCTGACATCTTCTTGCAAAGCGCATCCGAAAGGATCTGCATATAGCGGGCGAGAACCACCAGCTCGGCACCGGAATCTTCCACAATCTGCATCAGCTGCGCTTCGGCCTGCGGCTTGTTTTCCTTCGTCACCTTGATGTGGTGGAAGGGTAGATCGTGGTTCACGACAATCTTCTGATAGGTCATGTGGTTGGAAACGACGCCCACAATATCGATCGGCAGCGCCCCGATCTTCCAGCGATAGAGCAGATCGTTCAGGCAGTGGCCGAAATTGGAGACCATCAGGAGAACCTTCATCCGGTCGGCGCTGTCGTAAAACTGCTGCTCCATCCCGAATTTCTCGGCGATCGGCTCAAAGCCAGCCGATAGATCATCAAGCGAAACACCGCCCTCGGAGATGAAGGAAACGCGTGTAAAGAACATACCGGTATCCAGGTCATCGAACTGGGAGCTATCGACAATGTTGCATTCGTTATCTGCAAGATAGCCCGAAATCGCAGCAACAATGCCGCGGGTGGACTTGCATTTAACGGTCAAAACATAACTTTTCATTCTTCTGCTCGCTCCCAATGTTTCCCGAGGCGCTGCCCCGTTTGCGATCTCGCTAATCTAGTCAAGACCAGAAAAGTCGCCTCCTCAAAAACGACCTTGGTTTTTCCGCTCGCGAAATGACCCTGACTTGGCGTGACAGTCAAGCAAAATGTATACAATTTTTGCCGGAACAAACCTCAGACGCCCGTTCGGGCATAATCCTGCAGGCGGGTATAACCCATGGAAAGGTGCGCGCGGCGCAGAAGTGCCGCCGCCTTTATATCACCGATCCGCACGGCATTGACGATGCCGATCACCTCACTGCAGAACACAGCAACCTCATTCGCGAGATTATCGGCCGGAACAAGGGTCAGCCAGATACGGCAGGTCTGATAGAACAGCTTCTCGGACACTTCTTTCAGTGGCTCATTTTCGGTGAGAGACTGAAACGCATGAAAGAAGTCGATATTGAGCCGCGCGAAGCCGTCAAGACTGGGCTCCCGCTGTAGGTCTTCAGCACGTCGCCGCATGGTCTCGAACAGGCTCTGCACATCCCGGTCTGGGGTGCGCGGCATAAGCTTGCCCACCAGCTCATTCAGCTCCATCCGCAACTGATAGACCTGGCCCAGTTTGTCGATATCGACATCCGTCACGATGGTGCCCACGCCATGCGCGGACCGCAACAGCCCATCAGCTTCCAAAATCTTGAGCGCCTTGCGCAAGGGCGAACGGCTGACACCGAATTCCGCCGCCAGCGCCTCCTCGCTCAAGCGCATGCCGGGATGATAGACCAGCATGGAAATGCGGTCCCGCAAGGTGGAATACATGATCTCGAAGCGCGCCTGCGCATTGCTGGCATGTTCCAGTGTGGCAATCAGCCCAACGATGGCGCCGTCTTTTTCCTCAACAGTCATGCCGCCTTTACCAGATAGGATTTCAAACCCTCTAGCATATTAAGACAGGCCTGCAACTGTTCGCCCGAAATGAATTCATCGGGCTGATGCGCCTGCGAAATCGACCCCGGCCCGCAAACCACGACCGACATGCCAAGCGATTGAAACAAACCTGCTTCTGTGCCGAAGGCCACGACATCGCACAGCCTGTCACCGGTCAAAGCCGTCACGATATCGCGCGCCTCATTGCGATCTGCCACCTGCAGCCCTTCGACCTCGCCGATGATTTCCGTGGTGATATCAGCCTCTTCGAAAACCGCCTGCATGCCCGGCAGAAGCTCTTCGCGGCAAAACTGCTCCAGCTCCGCCTTCACCCAATCGCCATCCTCAGGTCGAACGGGCCGCATTTCCCATTCCACTTCGCAGCGCCGTGCAATCACATTGCGCGCCGAGCCGCCTTCGATCCGCCCCACCTGAACCGTGGTCCATGGCGGCGAAAAACGGTTGCCCGCAGCATGCGGCGCCTTCTTCAGTTCCTCGCCCAGAACCAGAAGCCGGTTCATAAACTTGGCGGCATAATGGATGGCGTTCACACCCTTGTCGGGTTCGGAACCGTGACCGTCCGTGCCGTGAAAACAGGTCGTATATTCATAGCAACCCTTGTGCCCTTCAATAACCCGCATCATGGTCGGTTCGCCGATAATGCAGACAGACGGCTTCACATCGCCCTGACGCAATTCGTCGGCCAGCTGGCGCGCACCCAGGCATCCCACCTCTTCATCATAGGTGAGTGCGATATGCACGGGGCGCGCAAGATCAAGCTTTGCATAGTCCGGCAGGATGGCCAGCACTGCGGCGATAAAACCTTTCATGTCGCAGGTGCCACGACCGTAATAAAGCCCGTCCGCCTCCCGCAATTCAAAAGGATCACTGGTCCACTCGCTCGGATCGACAGGCACGACATCCGTATGACCGGAAAGCACAATGCCGCCCGGCACATCCGGCCCGATGGAGGCAAAAAGATTGGCCTTTTGCCCCGATATGTCGTTGGAAATGGTCAGCCGTGCGCCAAGGTCACTCAAAACCTTGGCCGCATAGGTGATCAAGGCCAGATTGCCGTCCGACGAAACAGTCGGGAAAGCAATCAACCGTTCCAGGATTGCGACGGTTTCATCAAACAGCGTGTTCGACACCGGCTCAATCCTTCACATAGAGCGCACGCGGACGGTTGCAGAAACACTCAGCCGGACCGCTTTCCTTGATGAGGATGCTTTCGGTGATTTCCAGTCCCCAGCCGTCCATCCACAGACCCGGCATGAAGTGGAAAGTCATGCCCGGCTTCAGCAGGGTCGTATCCTCGTCGCGGATGGAGATGGTGCGCTCGCCCCAATCCGGCGGATAGGAAATACCGATCGGGTAGCCCGCTCGCGCGCCGCGTTCAATGCCTGCGGCCTCCAGCGGCTTGGCCAGCGCACGATAGATATCGCCGGCCATATTGCCGGCCTTTGCCGCTTCCAGCCCCGCCTCAAGCCCTTCAACCAGCGCCTTTTCCGCATCTAGAAGAAACTGCGGCGGCTTGCCGAGAAAGACAGTCCGGCAGAAAGGCGCATGGTAACGGCGGAAGCAGCCGGAGATTTCAAAGAAGGTCGCCTCGCCCTCTTCCATGAAACGCGCATCCCACGTCAGGTGCGGCGCAGAGGCATCCGCCCCACTCGGCAAAAGCGGCACGATGGCGGGATAATCCCCCCACGCATCGTCAAGACCGCGAATGGCGTCGCCATAGATTTCCGCGACCAGATCGGCTTTCCTGACCCCCGGCTTGGAGCGTTCGAACACGCCGTCAATGATCTTTTCCGAAATCCGCGCCGCCTTGCGCATGAAGACGATTTCCTCATCCGACTTCACGGCACGCTGCCAGTTCACCAGACCCGTCGCATCAATGAACTTCGCATTCGGCAGGGTTTCGGTCAGCGTCAGATAGGCCTTGGCGGAAAAATAGTAGTTTTCGAGTTCCACGCCGATCTTCTTGGACGCGTAGCCCTTTCCGGAAAGAATGGAGGCGAGCACCTGCATCGGGTGACGCTCGGTCGATTGCACGTAGTTGTCCACGTAGAATTCAACCCGGCTGTCATCCATCCACACGGTGCGCTTGGCGCCATTGGCATCCTGCCGCCTGCCCCACCAGATCGGGTCTTCGTCATGAAAAACAATGACGCCCTGGTGAACATAGAAAGACCAGCCGTCATAACCTGTAAGCCAGGCCATATTGGAGGGATCTTCGATAAACAGAACATCAATGCCCCGTCTGGACATATCCGCGCGCACAAGTTCAAGGCGTCGCTGATATTCGGCAGAGCTGAAAGGGAGATCGGCACCAGGCATTTCAAAAAACCTCCAACGGATATATTTGTACACAACTGTTTACGAGAGCATTCAAAAATGCAAGAATTATCTTTGTAGAGACCCTAAATTTCCTCTTCAATATTCATGTCGTACACAAATAACGATGCGAGGTGGCCATGACGCTTTCCATGTCCGATATTCTGGCCGCCAGAAAGACAATTTCCGGCAAGGTGATACGCGCGCCGCTTCTGCCCTCTCGCTATTTCTCCGAGAGAGCCGGCGCGCCTTTCTTCATGAAGATGGAAACAATGCAGCCGACAGGCGCGTTCAAACTGCGCGGTGCCACAAATGCCGCATTGAACGCACCTGAGGGAACCACCAAACTGACCTGCTGCTCAACCGGAAACCATGGCCGCGCTGTTGCCCATGCCGCCCACACACTCGGCCTGCAAGCCACCATTTGCATGTCATCGCTCGTTCCAAAGGCCAAGGTGGACGGCATCATCGCGCTGGGTGCGCAAGCACATATCAAAGGCAGGAGCCAGGACGAGGCACTGGCAGAATGCCGCAGATTGAGCCAAAGCGAAGGCGTCTACGAGATCCCTCCCTTTGATCACCCTCTCGTCATTGCCGGACAAGGAACCATAGGCCTCGAAATGCTGGAAGACCAGCCGGATATGGCTGCCATCCTCGTCCCGCTGTCGGGCGGCGGACTGGCTGCAGGTGTTGCACTGGCTGCAAAATCCATAAACCCGAAGATCAAGGTCATCGGCATTACGATGGAGCGCGGTGCAGCCATGTTTGCCTCTGTTCAGGCAGGCCGCCCCGTGGAGGTGGAGGAAGTGGCAAGCCTTGCCGATTCGCTCGGTGGCGGTATCGGGCTCGACAATCAACTGACCTTCACCATGTGCCGCGATCTTCTGGACGACATCATTCTCGTCTCGGAAGATGAAATCTACCACGCGCAGCAAGCGCTTTATTATGAGGAAGCGCAGGTTGCCGAAGGCGCCTCCGTTGTTGGCATTGCCGCACTGCTGGCAGGCAAGTTGCCAATAATAAACGGTCCTATCGGCACAATTATAACAGGTCGCAACCTCGACATGGGCGACTTCACCCGTATCATCGCAGGCGAAGATATCACGCTTGGAAACGATCATCTGAAAGGCCGGCCCTATGCCCCATGACATCAGACTTCTGACGGAAACCGAACTGCGCAAGGTGATCCGCCTCGACATGGAAGTCGTCGATTGCGTGGAGGCAGCCTTCGCAGCGCTCGCCACCGGCAAGGTTGTCATGCCGCCGGTCCTGTCCATGGCCCTGCACGACATCAATGCAGAGGTGGATGTGAAAACGGCCTATGTGCCGGGTTTCGACGGTTTTGCCATCAAGGTGAGCCCCGGCTTCTTCAACAATCCCGCCCTCGGCCTGCCAAGCCTCAACGGCCTGATGATCCTGCTTTCGGCAAAGACCGGCCTGGTCGAGGCCATCTTTCTCGACAACGGCTATCTCACCGATATCCGAACCGCAGCAGCCGGTGCGGTCGCCGCCAAACACCTGGCACCCGCACATGTAGAAACAATCGGAATCATGGGCACCGGCGTCCAAGCGCGTCTGCAGCTTGAGGCCGCACTCCTTGTCCGACCGGCAGAAAACGTGCTGATCTGGGGCCGTGATGTTACCAAGGCAACCATGCTGGCAGGTGAAATATCAGAAGAACTCGGCCTTGTGGCGCGACCCACCCACGACCCGATCCACCTTCTCACACAAAGCCAGCTTGTGGTGACGACGACACCTGCCACAAGCCCCATTCTCACCGAAGCCGGGCTTCATCCCGGCCTGCACATCACCGCCATGGGCTCCGATCAGGAGGGCAAGAACGAAATTGCGCCTGGGCTTTTCGCAGAGGCAAGCAAGGTGATCTGCGACCGCATTTCACAATGCGAATTGCTGGGCGAATTGAGATCGGCGCTGGAGGCCGGGACGCTTCAAGGCACCGAACATGTCGTTGAAATCGGCGATATCATTGCGGGCAAGAAGGCAGGCCGCGTCAGCGAAAACGATATTACCATCTGCGACCTCACCGGCACGGGCGTGCAGGACACGGCCATTGCCACGCTGGCCCTTAAAAAGGCAACCGAGGCAAATGCCGGTTCGGCCATCACGGCCTGATATGTTGGTAACTGGAAATTCTGCCACATGCTGAGACTAGACGACCGTGACCTCGAAATCCTGAGAGTGCTGGCGAGTGAAGCCCGCATTTCCAAGGCCGACCTCGCCAAACGCATCAATCTAAGTCCCAGCCCCTGCTGGAAACGGTTGGAGCGGCTGGAAAAGGCGGGCGTGATTGAAGGTTATCGCGCCGAGGTGAGCCTGAAGAAGCTCGCCCCGCATGTCATCGTTTTCGTCACGATTGAGCTGAAGCATCACCGCACGGAATATTTCCAGAAGTTCGAGCGCTTCATCCGCGATATCGAACAGGTGACAGGCTGCTGGGCGCTTGGCGGCGGTGTTGATTATCTCATGCAGATCACCGCCCGCGATATCGACAGCTACCAGCGGCTGATTGATCGTCTGCTCGACAGTGATCTGGGTGTCGAACGCTATTTCACCTATATCGTCACCAAGGCGGTCAAATCGAGTGGCCCGCCCTTGAAACAGCTTCTCGATGGCTTCCTGACGAATGATCCGTCTGCAATCGACGAGGATTAAGAAAGAAATCGCATTTCTTTCGCCCAATCTTGCTCGTTTCGTTCCCGTCTTTCCCTGCACAATACCAGGCAATGAACGGAGCAAGAAACCATGCAGACAAACGCAATTGAAGGCGCGCCCCTCGCCAATTCGCTTTTCGCGCAGATCGGCAACAAACACCTGATCCGCAGCTTTGGTTATATGGGTGGACGCTGGGTCGATGCAGAGGACAGCACAACTTTTGCCGTGAGCGATCCCGCAGACGAAAGCTGGATTGGCGACGTGGCCAAATTGACAGCCACGCAGGCAAGGCAAGCCGTCGATAGCGCTGACGAAGCCTTTGCCGCATGGTCGCGCCTGCTGCCGCAGGCCCGCGCCCTGCACCTGAAAAAATGGCACGCTCTGATCCTCGAAAATCGCGAAGACCTCGCCCGCATCATGACCCGCGAACAGGGAAAACCTTTGTCGGAAGCACGTGGCGAGATCGACTATGCCGCTTCCTTCGTGGAATTCTACGCCGAAGAAGCCAAGCGCCCGAACATCGAAAGCGTGACCTCGCATCTGCCGGATGCGGAAATGGAAGTCTGGCGCGAGCCGGTCGGTGTGGCAGCCCTGGTCACGCCGTGGAATTTCCCCTGCGCCATGATCACGCGCAAGGCCGCAGCAGCTCTGGCGGCAGGCTGCACTGTCGTGGTCCATCCAAGCGCTGAAACACCCTATAGCGCCCTTGCCTTGGCCGAACTCGCAGACAAGGCCGGTATCCCTGCAGGTGTCTTCAATGTTATCACCGGCTCAGCCCCGGAAATCGTCGGTGCGTGGATGAAAGACAATCGCGTGCGCGCCGTGTCGTTTACCGGCTCCACCGGCATTGGCCGCCTTCTCTATTCTCAAGGAGCAGACACGGTCAAACGGCTGGTCCTCGAACTCGGCGGCCATGCCCCATTCATCGTCTTTTCCGACGCCGATATCGAAAAGGCCGTCGACCAAGCCATTGCAGCAAAATTCGCCACATCCGGCCAGGATTGCCTTGCCGCCAACCGCTTTTATGTTCAGCGTCCCGTTTACGATGCCTTCTGCAAGGCCTTTGCCGAACGCACCTCAGCACTAACGGTCGGCCCCGGCATGAATGACTGCGACATCGGCCCGCTGATGAACAAATCCGCCTTTACCAAACAGGCAGAGCATGTGGAAGACGCCGTTCAAAAAGGCGCGAAACTCCTCACGGGCGGCAAGCGCCATGCAGCAGGCGCGCTCTTCTACGAGCCAACCGTCTTGAAAGACGTGAGCGACGACGCGCTGATCTTCAACGAGGAAACCTTCGGCCCTGTGGCCGGCATTGCCCCCTTCGACGACGAGGCTGAGGTCGTAAGACGCGCCAATAATACCGAATATGGGCTCGTCGCCTATCTCCACACCCGCGACCCTGGCCGCATCTACCGCATCAGCCGCGCCCTTCAGTTCGGCATGGTCGCGGTCAACCGCACCAAGGTCACCGGTGCGCCCATTCCCTTTGGCGGCATGAAACAGAGCGGCATTGGTCGCGAAGGCGCACGCCTCGGCATGGAGGCCTTTACCGAGGTCAAATATGTCTGCCGCGACTGGGGCTAAGCCGGAATTCAAACGAGCCGGAGAAACCCGGCAACAGATTACGAACCACGATTGAACAGAAAGTGAGATTGCCATGCTGACCAACGACCAGCTTGATAAATGGGACCGCGAGAACTTTTTCCATCCCTCCACCCACCTTGCCCAGCATGCGCGCGGCGAAAGCCCGAACCGCATCGTCACCGGCGGCTCCGGCGTCTTCATCGAGGATCGCGACGGCAACAAGCTGCTCGACGCATTCGCCGGTCTTTATTGCGTCAATGTCGGTTATGGCCGCACGGAGATTTCAGACGCCATTGCCGAACAGGCCAAGGAACTCGCCTATTACCACGCCTATGTCGGCCATGGCACGGAAGCATCGATAACCCTTGCCAAGATGGTGATGGAACGCGCGCCGAAAAACATGTCCAAGGTCTATTTCGGCCTCGGTGGTTCGGATGCCAACGAAACCAACATCAAGCTCGTCTGGTACTACAACAACATTCTCGGCCGCCCGGAAAAGAAGAAGATCATCTCCCGCTGGCGCGGTTACCACGGGTCTGGCCTTATGACCGGCTCGCTGACCGGACTTGAGCTGTTCCACAAGAAGTTCGACCTGCCGCTGGACAAGGTTCACCACACAATCGCACCGGATTATTTCCGCCGCGACGACCTTTCCATGTCGGAAGCCGATTTTGTCGCCCATTGCGCCGACGAACTGGAAGCGCTGATCACTCGCGAAGGGCCTGACACGATTGCCGCCTTTATCGGCGAACCCGCCCTCGGCACCGGCGGCCTCACCCCGCCACCTGCTGGCTATTGGGCCGCCATCCAGAAGGTTCTCAAGAAATACGACATCCTGCTCATTGCCGATGAAGTCGTCACCGGCTTCGGCCGTCTCGGCTCCATGTTCGGCTCCCTGCACTACGATATCGAACCCGATTTCATCACCATCGCCAAAGGCCTGACGTCTGCATATGCGCCGCTCTCCGGCTCCATCGTGTCGGACCGCGTCTGGAAGGTGCTGGAACAGGGAACCGACGAATTCGGCGCCATCGGTCATGGCTGGACCTATTCGGCCCACCCGATTGGAGCTGCTGCCGGTATCGCCAACCTCAAGCTGGTCGATAGTCTCGGCCTCGTTGACAACGCGGGCAAGACGGGCGCGTATCTCAAGAACGCACTGAAGGACGCGCTCGGCGAACATGCCAATGTCGGCGATATTCGCGGCGAAGGCCTGCTCTGCGCAGTTGAATTTGTCGAAGACCGCAGTGACCGCAAATTCTTTGATCCGTCGAAGAAGATCGGCTATGCGCTGGCTGCTGCCCTTCTAAAGGAAGGCGTGATCGGACGCGCCATGCCGCAAGGTGACATTATCGGCTTTGCCCCGCCACTTTGCATCAGCGAAAGCGAAGTCGACCATGTGGTCTCAGCCTTCAAGAAAGCAGTTGATAGCGTGCTTTAAAACAAAAAAAGCCTGCCGGGATGCGCATTGCGAACCCGGCAGGCCTTTTCTCAACTGAACCACAGCACGGCAGCTTCAGGCTTCAACCTCAAATCACATCATCGGCTTGATAAGCGTCGTAACGGCCTTTGAAATGCTCAAAAATCTGCAGCGTGCGCCGCGCAATGCCGGTCCAGCCGAAAGCGCGGCGGGCAAAGCGGGCTCCTTCGACGGCAAGCGTATCGCGCAGCCATGGATATTGCATCGGCAGGTTCACCATCGCCGCAAACTCTTCCGGCCGCCTCGGGTCAGCCACAAGCGCATGACGCCCGAACTCGATCTGCTCGTAAAGTCCGCCATGAACCGTCACCACGGTTGGCGTGCCGCAAGCCATCGCCTCCACCGCCGTCATGCCGAAGGGTTCATAACGTGAGGGCAGTGCAAAAACACCCGGCGCGCGATAGCTGTCGGCAAGGTCTGCGTCTTCGACATAACCGCGCCAACTGATCAGGTCCATTACACCGGCTTCTGACGCAATCTGTTTATACTGATCGAGAAGGGCAATATCGCTGTCGGAATTTGCACCCGCCGCCAGCACAAGGCGTGCATCCGGCTGCATATTGCGCAGATGCACCATCGCCTGGATCATCAGGTCATAACCCTTGTTTTCGGCTGCACGGCCCATCATGAAGACATCGTTCGGCCCAAGGTCCAGACGTCTGCGCGCAGCCTCAACCTTATCAGGCGTGGTCGGCGTAAAACGGCCTTCGTCGATACCAGGCGGAATGAATGTGATATGATCTGTGGGAAGCTGATAGTGTTCGGCGATCAACTCCGCCTGCTGCTCGCTCGTGGCAATCACGTGATCGCAGTTTCGATAAAGAATGAATTCCTTCTGAATACGTTCTTCAAATCGGTATCCGGCAATTTCATCTTCATCGGCACCCTGCATATCATGCTGTTTCCACCAGCCCAGCGAATGCGGGGTGTGAACATGGGGAATTTGCAATTCTTCGGCTATCTTCTGGCCGCTGACACCGGCATCCCAGTAATGGCTGTTGACCACATCGTAGCTCAGATTGCGGGCGCGAATAGCCGCCAGCGCATTGGTAACGAAATCGCCGTACCAATCGTGCATATCTTCTTTTCGAATAAAATCTTTGCCGCCAAACGGGATGCGCACAACGCGCAGATTATCGTTGATGACATCTTCCGCCGGCTGGTCTTCAAACTGACGTGTCATCACGTCCACTTTGTAACCCAGCCTTGCAAACCGCTTTGCCAATTCCAGAACGAATACAACCTGACCTCCCGTATCCGGCTTGCCGAGTTCGGGCGAACCGGCAACATAGCCATGCAGGGAGATCATCAACAACGAACCGCTATTTGTTTTTTCCATCTTTATTTTCCGCATCGCCAGAGGCGAAACAAACACTCCTTTTAGGTTTCAATTTCACATTTTAGGTTTCAATTTCTCATTCAGATAAGACGCCATGCGCCAAGAGCCCCTCCAACACGCCGCCGGCGTAGTTGGCTCTGGCGTGATACGTCTTGAAACGCGGCATGACCGCAAGAAGTTCCGCACGCGCATTCCCAACCGCAATGGCCACGCCTGCAGCCTCGAACATGGCAAGGTCATTGCCGGAATCACCGGCAGCGACGGTGTTGTCGATACCGATCGCAAAATGCTCCGCCAGATAGCGCATGGCAGCATCCTTGCCGGTGCCGGGGGCAATCAGGTCGAGATCGCTTTTGCCTGAATAGATCGCCTGATAGGGCAAGCCCGCCTCATCGAGTACCGCAAAAACACGCTCCGCGTCTTCGCGCCCCGGCACGTTGAAGCTCGCCTTGCCGGGGGTCTGAAATTCGCTCGCATGCGTCTCAAACCCCATGCCCTCGACAATAGCGGCAATTTTTCCCCGCGGCCAATCGGCAAAACGCTCCCGCCAGCCCGGCAACCATTCACCATCGACGCGTATTTCAGTTCCTAGTCCGGTAATAATCGCGTCGGGTGCGAAGCCCGCCGGAAAATAATCGGCGACCGTGGCATCGACGCTTGCCGAAGGCCGGCTGGAATTGAGGGCAAACCGGACCCGGCCGTCGGTTTCCTCAATCGCCTCACACAGGCGCGCAAGAGCGTCCTGATCACCGGTGAGCGTGTCATCCACGTCGCTCACCAGAAGCCACTGACCGTCCGCACCCGATCCCATCAACTTACACCCTCCTCGTCCACCAGCAGGGTGTGGGTTGCCTCGTAAATCAGCTCTGACCCGAGTTCGGTCACCGGCATGCTGAGCGTTTCGACGACCACATTCTGCACGCCGACAGCGGCAGACTCGACATAAAAGCCGATTTTGCCGCTCAGATAATTTTCATCCACCAGGCTCAAAACCACATAACCACCAATCGAGACCTCGATATAGGCACCGTGCGCCAGAACCTCGATGTCCCAGCTCCCTTCAGGATTGCCCCTAAAGCTCGCTTCCTGCAGCTGCTCATAGCGGAATGCATGCTCGAATTCGGGCGTCGGGTTGGCACCCCAGGCCCGCATCTGCGCCATGCCATTGATGAGATCCAGCGAGAGATAATAGCCATCGCCCTCCTCATTCGTGCGAATGACGAAGCCGCATTTGCCGAGCCCTTCCAGCCTGAACTGACAGCGCAGGCGAAAATCCACATAGTCGTCGGCCAGCAGAAAGGCCTCATAGCCACTGTCGCATTTCAGATGCAGCTCGCCGCCGCGATCCGTGGCCTTAGCATGCGGATTGCCGTAGAGGCGGCCATAGGAATCCGCCGAGCTTGCCATTGTTGTGCTGGTCACCAGCTTGTCAAAGCCGCTGAACGACTTTGCCTTCAAGCGTCCGGTGGGGCCGCGTTTCAGTTCCTTGGGCGGCGGCAGCAACTTTTTCACAACCTCGCGGCCATTGATCGTTTCGGTCTTGGTGAAAAAGTTGAACAGCAGAAGACGGCCATTGTCGCGGCAGATACGCCCCGCATAATTGCCATGCGGCAACAGAACGTTATCGAAATAGTTCTCGTAAGGCCCTTCGATCTTGTCCGCATACCAATAGTGGATCTTGATGTCCTCGCGGATCGAGCCGAGAAGGTAATAACGGCCATCCAGCTTGAAGAGGTTCGGCACCTCGACATCATCGTAGATGAAGGGATGATGCAGCGGCGCTTCAAACTCGAACCTGTCGGTTTCCACTTCGCGTGCGAGCCCAACACAACCACGCCGGATAATGGGGCCCTCTTTCACGCGCGCAGCACTCAAGAGCAGCCGCTCACCACTTTCCGCGTCATGAAAGAAAAACGGATCGCGAAAGCTCACCCAATGGCGTCCCTCGTCAATGCCGGTTTCATAGAGGTCGCCGGAAATCTCCAACGGGTATTTGCCGTGATTGCAGCGTTCCCACCGGTAGAGGTCCCTCGAGCGGGCAAGCCCCACTCTTTGGATACGGCCGAATTCCGAGCGCGCAAGCCCCGTATAAAACATGCGCCACTCGCCAGGCCTGTCCGGATCGGGTGTCACATGCATGGTCCACAACATGTCGTCGTCCCATTCGCCGGGATCGCCGACAAAAAGCGCATTCTTGACACGCCGCCAGGACATGCCGTCCTCGCTCACCGCATGCGCGATGAAATCGTGGTTCGGCAGAACAAGATGGAAAAGGTGATAGAGACCATCGTGATAAACGACGTCCACATCGCCGATATCAGACCTCAGAAAACCGTGAGAGGCATACATTCGCTTAAATTGCCCTCGTCTTTTGCTATTGCAATTGATGTGCCGCTGAAAGTGCGGCGGGCGCAGGCGCCAATCTCTGAAACGAGATCAAGCGCTTATCGGATTACACCATTCACCCCCTGGGGTCAAAAAAGAACCTCTGGGCAAAGCTTCAAAATTGTTGTTCAATGATCAACGTTGAACATCTTTGGGAGGAGAGGATGGAGTTCGATTACGTCATTGCCGGTGGCGGGTCTGCCGGTGCAACGCTTGCTGCTCGCTTGAGCGAGGATCCGAATATCACCGTTTGCCTGATCGAGGCGGGAGGGCGCGGCGATGATATTTTGATCCGCGCGCCAGCCGGTGTCGTGGCCATGTTGCCCGGTCACGGCAAGATTAACAACTGGGCATTCAACACTGTACCGCAACCTGGTTTGAATGGTCGCAGAGGCTATCAGCCACGCGGTCGCGCCCTTGGCGGATCATCTGCCATCAACGCAATGCTTTACGTCCGCGGCCACCGCGCCGACTACGATCATTGGGCCGAACTTGGCTGCACAGGCTGGGACTGGGAGTCGGTCCTGCCCTATTTCAAGCGGTCTGAAAGCAACGAGCGCGGCAGCGATGACTTTCATGGCGCAAGCGGCCCCTTGCAGGTCAGCAACCAGCGCGAGCCCCGTCCTGTCACCGAAGCTTTCATTGAGGCCGCCCAAACACTGCAATACCGTCGGACTGAAGATTTCAACGCCGGCGACAACGAAGGTTTCGGCCTCTATCAGGTGACGCAGTTTCACGATGCCAAACGCCGGGGCGAACGTTGCTCAGCGGCTGCAGCCTATTTGCACCCGATCATGGAAAGCCGCAAAAATCTGAACATCATCACCAAAGCGCGCGCCAAACGCATTGTCTTCGATGGCAAGCGCGCAACCGGCGTCGAATACCGCCAGGGCAGAGAGGATAAGATCGCCAAGGCAAAGCGCGAGGTTCTCGTTTGCGGCGGGGCATTCGGATCACCACAGTTGCTCCAGCTTTCCGGCATCGGGCGCCCCCAGGATATCAGACCGCATGACATTGAAATGCTGCACGAATTGCCAGGTGTCGGGCAGAACCTGCAGGACCATCTCGATTTCGTTATGGGATATAAATCCAAGGATACCGACAATTTCGGGATCGGCGTGAAGGGAACGGTCAACCTGATCAAACATATTCTGCGCTGGCGCAAGGATGGCTCGGGCATGATCGCGACACCCTTTGCCGAGGGAGCAGGCTTCTTCAAGACAAATCCGGCGCTCGCCCTACCCGACGTTCAGCTGCATTTCGTCATTTCCATTGTTGACGATCACGCACGCAAGCTTCACCCCGGTTATGGCTATTCCTGCCATGTCTGCGCGCTGCGTCCCTATTCGCGCGGCGAGGTGACATTGCAATCGGCCGATCCATTGGCTGATCCGGCCATTGATCCGAAATATCTTTCTGACGAACGGGACCTGAAAACCCTGATTGCAGGAGCCAAGGCCACACGCAATATCATGATGGCGGAGCCGTTGGCGAAATACCGCTACAAGGAGCTTTTCGGCGTCAAGGACGGTATGACGGATGCCGATTGGGAAGCACTGATCCGCGCCCGGTCCGACACCATCTATCACCCGGTGGGAACCTGCAAGATGGGCACTGACGATATGTCGGTCGTCGATCCGGAGTTGCGCGTTCGCGGTCTCGAAGGCTTGCGCGTGGTGGATGCCTCCGTCATGCCCACGCTCATCGGCGGCAATACCAACGCACCGACGATCATGATCGCCGAGCGGGCTGCCGACTTGATCAAACAGGCCGCGGCATGAGGCAGAAAAACGCGGACAACGAGGAGGACGCGACGAAAGGCGCATGACTTGAGCCCTTGTCCAAGGGCCGGTTTTGCGCTTACTACACCACTCTTGGTGGAGGAAAAGAATGATGGCTGAAGTACGCCGGTTTGAAGGGGATTTTGATTACATCATCGTTGGTGCGGGAACGGCGGGCTGCGTGCTTGCAAACCGCCTGACGGAAGACCCGAAAACCCGCGTGCTTCTGCTCGAGGCCGGCGACTCCGACAACTATCATTGGGTGCACATACCCGTCGGCTATCTCTTCTGTATCGGCAACCCGCGCACCGACTGGATGATGAAAACCGCCCCGGAACCGGGTCTCAACGGGCGCTCGCTGGTCTATCCGCGCGGCAAGGTTCTGGGCGGCTGTACGTCCATCAACGGCATGATCTATATGCGCGGTCAGGCCGCTGATTACGACCACTGGCGCCAGCTTGGCAATACGGGCTGGGGTTGGGACGACGTTCTGCCCTACTTCCTGAAATCCGAAGACCATCATGCCGGAAGCAACGCGTTCCACAGCCAGGGCGGCAATTGGAAAGTCTCCAAACAACGCCTGAAATGGGACATTCTGGAAGCCGTGCAGCGCGGCGCACGGGAATTCGGCATAGAGCCCCGCGCCGACTTCAACGACGGCAACAATGAAGGCTCGGGCTTCTTCGAGGTCAACCAGAACAATGGTGTGCGCTGGAACACGGCGAAGGGCTTCCTGCGCCCGGCCATGAAGCGCCCCAATCTGCGGGTGCTCACAAATGCCACTACCGACAAGGTTATCTTCGAAGGCAAGTGTGCCGTTGGCGTAAGCTTCCGCTGGCAGGGCACCGAATATGAAGCACGCGCGGGCTCCGAAGTGCTGCTGACGGCAGGCGCCATCAACTCGCCCAAACTGCTCGAATTGTCCGGCGTCGGCCAACCGGATCGGCTGCAGTCCCTCGGTATTGAACTTGTGCACGAGAGCAAAGGTGTGGGTGAAAACCTGCAGGACCACCTACAAATCCGCACCGCCTACAAGGTCAAGAATGCCAAAACGCTCAACACCTATGCCAATTCGCTCATTGGCAAAGCGCAGATGGGCCTGGAATATGCGCTCAGCCGAAGTGGCCCTCTGTCCATGGCACCCAGCCAGTTCGGCATGTTCACCAAATCCGATCCATCCATGGAAACGCCCGACCTTGAATATCACGTCCAGCCACTGTCGACCAATCGCCTGGGTGAACCCCTTCACCCCTTCCCGGCGATCACCGTCTCGGTGTGCAATCTCAGACCGGAAAGCGTGGGTTCGAGCCACGCAACAAGCAGCAATCCCGAGCCGCAACCGGAGATCAAGCTGAACTATCTCTCCACCGAACGCGACCGTGAGATTGCGGTCAAATCCGTCCAGCAGGCCCGACAGATCATGACGGCAAACGCGCTGAAGAAATATGAACCTGAAGAGTTTCTTCCCGGCCCCGCCATCCAGAACCATGAAGACTTGGTGCGTGAAGTCGGTAACATTGCGACAACGATCTTTCACCCGGTCGGCACCTGCAAGATGGGCCATGACGAAAATGCCGTCGTCGCGCCTGACCTCAAGGTCCATGGCTTGGAGGGATTGCGGGTGGTCGATGCCTCCATCATGCCCAAGATCGTCTCCGGCAACACCGCCTCGCCCGTCGTGATGATCGCCGAAAAGGCTGCCGACATGATCCGTAGAAAAACCGCCTGACAACAAAAGCAAGTTCACAGCCAGGCTTGAACCCGGTATTCTGACGAAGCCACATATGGGGGGAGAACATTTGGGCCAGGCGAAAAAACAGCTGAACCAGCAGCAGGCAAGCCCGGAATTCGGTCCCTGGCTTGCGCAATCATCCATCCTGATCGTCGATGACGAACCCGGCATGCGCAACTTCCTCGCGCGCACCCTGGGCCCGCGCTGTCGCCATATTGAGGAGGCTTCCAACGCACAGGAAGCCTCGCAAAAGCTTGACCAGCAGCATTTCGACGTCGTTATCCTCGACAATATCATGCCCGGCAAGAACGGTGTCGAGTGGCTGGCGGAGCAGCGGGAAATCGGCTTTTTCTCCAACGCCATTTTGATGACGGCTTACGCCGATCTCGATACTGCGATCATGGCGCTGCGGGCCGGCGCGGTCGATTTTGTGCTCAAGCCCTTCCGCTCCAATCAGATCCTCAACGCCGTCTCGCGCTGTCTCGACAGACGCCGGCTGCAAAGCGAGAACTTCGTGTTGCGCCACGAGCTGCGTGAAGCATCCGACCACCTGCGCCTGCGCGATAATCTGGTTGGCACCTCGGCTGGCATTGAGCGTGTGCGCGAAACCATTGCCCGTGTCGCGCCCCTGCCCACCTCGATCCTGATTACCGGCGAGTCCGGCACCGGCAAGGAAGTGGCAGCCCGCTCCATCCACGCACTGTCCGACCGCGCCGACAAGCCCTTTGTGCCGGTCAACTGTGCCGCCATTCCCCATGACATGATCGAGGCCGAGTTTTTCGGCCACCTGAAAGGCGCGTTCACGGGCGCGGAAAATGCCAGAGATGGGCTTTTCCTGCATGCGCAAGGCGGAACGCTTTTTCTCGATGAGGTCGGCGAGCTGCCGCTTGCCACCCAAAGCAAACTCCTGCGCGCCATTGAAGGCCGCCGCATCCGGCCCGTCGGGTCCGAGCGTGAAATCCCCGTTGACCTGCGCTTTGTCTTCGCCACGAATGTGGACCTGGAAAGGAAGGTGGAAGACGGCAGCTTCCGTCCCGACCTCTATTACCGCATCAACGTGATGCAGCTGCAAATGCCACCCCTGCGTGAGCGCGGCGGCGATGTGGTGGAACTCGCCCACCTCTTCATGGATCGTCTGTCCCGCCAGCTGGGCATGCCGGCTGTGGCAATCGATGATGAAATCAGCAATGGCCTGCAGGCCTACCGCTGGCCGGGAAATGTGCGCGAACTGCGAAACCTGATTGAACGAACCCTGATCCTGGGTTCCTTCCCTGATGAGATGCGGCACAAAGGCGATGAAACCACCCCCGCCGAAGGCACGCTGGAGGCGCTGGAACGTCAGCATATTTTGAAGGTGCTGGACGACTGTGGCGGCAACCGCGCAGAGGCGGCGCGCAGGCTCGGCATCTCGCGAAAGACCATCGACCGCAAATGCGCAGTCTGGAATGTCTGAAGATCAGCCGACATCAGCTGCGGAGCCGCGCAAGGAACGTTCGGTGCGCTTCCGCCTTCTGGCAATTGCGCTTCTGCCGATGCTTTTCATCGTGCCGCTGCTGCTCGGCATCACCATGCTGCGCTGGAACGGCAAGTTCGACACGCTACTGATCACCAAGGTCAATTCCGACCTGACGATTGCACATCAATATTTCACGCAGATCCTCGACAACACCGGCGAACGCATCAATGCGCTGGGCCGTTCAGCGGAATTTCGCGACGCACTGACGATCGGTTCCGACATGGATGCGCTTCTGGAAGACAAGCGCAAGCAGTTGGGGCTCGATTTCCTCTACATCTATCAGCCGGGGCGTGATGTCTCCAACGCTGCGCCCGCCAGCGCCAGACCGATTGATCCGGTACGGTGGCCAGCGATTGAAGCTGCCCTTTCAGGCACACCGGAGACAGTCATCGACATCTTCAGCCATGAAGATCTGGCCGCAATTTCACCAGCATTGGCCGAGCAGGCAAGCTTCGACCTCATCGACACGCCAAACGCAGTACCAACAGAGCGCAAGGTCGAAAATCGCGGCATGGTCATTCATTCCGCAAGCCCGGTCATCCTGCCCGGCGGCAGACCTGCGGCACTCGTCGGCGGCACGCTGTTGAATGGGAACCTTGCCTTTATCGATACGATCAACGACCTCGTTTACAAGCAGGCAAGCCTGCCCGCCGGAAGCCAGGGAACGGCAACGCTCTTTCTCGACGATGTGCGTGTCAGCACCAATGTGCGCCTGTTTGAAAATCGGCGCGCACTCGGAACCCGCGTCTCACGCGCCGTGCGCGAAACGGTGCTGGGCGAAGGCAGGGTCTGGCTGAACCGCGCCTTTGTGGTCAACGACTGGTACATCTCCGCCTATGAGCCCATCACCGACAGTTTCGGCAAGCGCGTCGGCATGCTCTATGTGGGCTTTCTGGAGGCCCCTTTTCGCGAAACAAAGCTGACCACGATTGTCTTTATCGCAGCCGCCTTTGTGATCGCGGCGGCCATTTCAATTCCCATCTTTCTGCGCTGGGCAAGCGGTATCTTCCTTCCATTGGAGCGCATGACCGCAACGATTGGCCGCGTGGAAGGCGGCGATCTTTCGGCCCGCACCGCAATTGAACGTTCAGACGATGAAATCGCCCGTGTGGCCTTTCATCTCGACGAGCTGCTCGACCAGATCCAGAGCCGCGACAAGGCGTTGCGGGAATGGAATGAAGCGCTGAACGACCGCGTGGAAGAGCGCACCCGCGAACTGCGCCGCGCCAACGACCAGTTGGAAGCTGCAACCCGCCAGCTGATCCTCTCCGAAAAACTCGCCGCCATCGGTGAAATCACAGCAGGCGTGGCCCATGAAATCAACAACCCCATCGCCGTCATGCAGGGCAATCTTGATGTGCTGCGCTCCACGCTCGGTGAAAATGCCAAGGAGGTGAAGACGGAGATTGCGCTGATCGACGAACAGATCAACCGCATTCACCTGATCGTCACCAAGCTTCTGCAGTTTGCGCGCCCTGAAGAATATGCCGGCTCCGTTGACCGGCATTCCGCTGCCGATGTCGTGGCAGACTGCATCCCGCTCGTTCAGCATCTCCTCAACAAGGCAGATATCGAGGTCAAACTCGAACATCATTCGGATCGGTTGATCCTGATGAACCGCACCGAGCTGCAGCAAATTCTCGTCAATCTGATCGTCAATGCGCTGCACGCCATGCCGAATGGCGGGACGCTGACGCTTAAGGATCGCGATCATATTGAAAACGGCAAGGATGGCGTCCTGATCGAGGTCGAGGACACCGGCATCGGCATGGACGAGACCACGCAGGCACGCATCTTCGACCCCTTCTTCACCACCAAGAAGAGCGAAGGTACCGGCCTTGGCCTTTCCATCAGCCAACAGTTGATCGCCCGCCAGTCAGGCCGGATCTCGGTGAAAAGCAAACCTGGCGAAGGCACCACATTTTCCATCTGGTTGCCGGAAGCAAACTGAGCGGGCGGCTGCGACATTTTGTCCAAACCGAAAGGACAGAATGGGCCAGGACATGGACATTTTGTCCAATTCGAAAAATCGGAAAACCATAAACAATTGAATTTCATCAACTTTCCATAGTGGCATGAAACTTGTTTGTTCCTAGCTTGACCGGTGGGAGGCGGGTCAGGATGCGCGAGGAGGAAAATTGCGCTGTCCGCACCAGCCACCGACGCCGGCAGGGTTCAAACGGGAGGGACATTCAATTGTTTGACAGCCTCAAGAAACAACACATCGTCGCAGGCGATGGATTTAACCGCTGGCTGGTACCGCCGGCATCAATTGCTATTCACCTTTGCATCGGCTCCGTTTACGCATGGAGCATCTTCAATCCGCCGCTGACCAAGGAATTTGGTGTGGTTGCGGCATCATCGGGTGACTGGGGTCTCGATTCCGTTGTCTGGATTTTCTCCGTGGCGATTGTTTTCCTCGGTCTGGCTGCAGCCTTTGGCGGCAAATGGCTGGAAGAAGTCGGCCCGCGCATGGTTGGCGTGGTGGCCGCACTCTGCTGGGGCGGTGGCTTCATCATCGGCGGATTTGGCATCATGATACATCAGCTCTGGCTGGTTTATCTCGGTTATGGCGTCATTGGCGGCTGTGGCCTCGGTCTCGGCTATGTATCGCCGGTGTCCACGCTCATCAGATGGTTCCCCGACCGCCGCGGCATGGCAACCGGCATGGCCATTATGGGCTTTGGCGGCGGTGCCATGATTGCAGCCCCCATCAAGGAATATCTGCTCGGGCTTTATTACAAGGCACCGACATTTTTAGGTGCCGAAGGTGCCGTCAATCTCGTTACCGAAGGCGGCAAGCGCATGGCTGAACTGAACGGCCAGATGGTTGAAGTTGTCGTTGCCAGCGCCAAACAGGTGGCGGGCGCTCCAGTACCGTTGGAGCCCGGCGTTTATGCCGTCGGCACAGGCAATACCGGTGCTGCATCAACCTTCTTCACGCTCGGCATTGTCTATTTCATCGTGATGATCATCGCGTCCTTCTCCTATCGCGTTCCGCGCGAAGGCTGGAAGCCGGCTGGCTGGAACCCGCCTGCAGCCGATGCCGCCAAGGCCAAGATGATCACCCAGAACCACGTTCACATCGACCAGGCCCTGAAGACACCGCAATTCTATCTCTTGTGGATTGTGCTCTGCTTCAACGTGACCGCCGGTATCGGCGTGATTGGCGTGGCAAAAACCATGATGACGGAAATCTTCGGCACCACCCTGCCGCTGATCGTCAACTCGGCCTTCGCTGCCACCTACGTCTTGATGATCTCGGTCTTCAACATGTGTGGCCGTTTCTTCTGGGCGTCCATTTCGGATTACATCGGCAGAAAGAATACCTACCACTGCTTCTTCGTACTGGGCATCGTACTCTATCTCTCGATCCCGTATGCAGCGCAGCAGGTGAGCGCCAACCCGGCAGTCACATGGCTCGTCATGTTCTATGCAGCCACGATGATCATCTTCACCATGTATGGCGGTGGTTTTGCCACGATCCCGGCCTATCTCGCCGATATCTTCGGCACGAAATATGTCGGCGGCATCCATGGTCGTCTGCTCACCGCATGGTCAACGGCAGGTGTTCTGGGCCCGCTGGCCATCACCCAGCTGCGTAGCGCTTCGTTGATCAGCTCCATCAAGGATCTGGCTGCAAAGGTCGATCCGGCAGCCTTCCAGGCGAAGTTCGGCGCAGGCATCGATCAGCTCGATCAGCTCGTTGCGGCAAAAACCGTGACGGTCGCACGCCTGATGGAAATTGCACCCGCTGGCACGGTTGACCCAACCCCCAGCCTTTACAACACCACCATGTATGCCATGGCCGGTCTGTTGGCGATTGCACTGGTGGCAAACTTCCTCGTCAAGCCGGTGGATGAAAAGCACCACATGGAGGAAGAGGACGCAGCATCCAACGTCGCCAAGCTGAAAGCTGCCGAATAGCTTCCCAAGGCTGAACGTGAAAAAGCCGGGCGAGGATCCTCTCGCCCGGCTTCATATTTCAGGTGTGAAAACTTAAAAAAATCAGATCGCCGTTGCGCGGCTGTTTTCGATGTAGATTTCGCGCAGTTTTGCCGCAACCGGACCCGGCTTGCCTGTGCCGATCACAGCCTCATCAATCTGGACGACCGGATAGACGAAGGTCGTCGCCGAAGACACAAAAGCCTCCTTCGCCGCCTTGGCCTCTTCCACGGTAAAGGGCCGCTCTTCCACTTTCATCTGCAACTGGCGTGCACATTCCAATACGGATGCGCGGGTGATCCCCGCCAGAATGCTGTGCGAAAGATCGCGCGTCACAATCGTTCCCTCTTCCGTCACGATATAGGCATTGTTCGACGACCCTTCGGTAATCACGCCATCGCGCACCAGCCAGCCATCATCCGCACCTTGCTTCTTGGCCATATTCTTGACGATGGAAGGATAGAGAAGCTGGACTGTCTTGATATCGCAGCGCTGCCAGCGCAGATCATCCACCGTGATCACCTTCATGGACAGCTCTTCAATTGGCTTTCCGGTCAGGGATTTCGACTGGGTGAACATAACGACCGTATTGGGCGTGGATGCATCCGGATAGACAAAATCGCGGTCGGCAGCGCCACGCGTAACCTGCAGGTAAACCAGCCCCTCGTCGATATTGTTTTCGGCAACCAGTTTGCGGTGCGCCGCCAGAAGCTCCTCTTCCGTCATGGAAAACGGCATGTCGAGTTCATTCAGAGAACGCTTTAAACGCTCATAATGCCCCTTGAAATCAAGCAGTTTGCCATCCAGCACCGACGTCACTTCATAAACCGCATCTGCAAAGAGAAAACCGCGGTCGAAGACCGAAACGCTGGCTTCGTTTTCCGGCACATAATGGCCGTTCACATAGACTATACGCATGAAATTAGCCCCAAAGTTCTGGTTGCGGCGGATCGATCAGCGATCCTTTGAAATGAAGTGGCGGGTCGCGGTCCGCCGCGAGAAGCAGCGGGCCGTCGAGATCGACATAGGCGACATTCTGCGCCACCAGGGTGGCCGGTGCCATGGCAAGCGAAGTGCCGAGCATGCAGCCAACCATGATGCCAAAGCCCATCGCCTCGGCCTCAGCCTTCAAGGCCAATGCCTCCGTGAGACCCCCGGTCTTGTCGATCTTGATGTTGATAAGGTCATACTTGCCAGCAAGCTTGGCAAGCGACGCCCGGTCATGGCAGCTCTCGTCAGCGCAGACGGGCAGCGGGCGCTCCAGATGCTTCAGCGCCTCATCTTCGCCAGCCGGCAATGGCTGCTCCACCATGGCGACACCGAGACGAACGAATTGCGGCGCGAGTTCACGGTAATAGTCCGCCGTCCAACCCTCATTGGCATCGACGATGATGGTGGAATTGGGCGCACCGGCACGCACGGCCTCAATACGCTCGAGATCGCCATCCGCGCCAAGCTTGACCTTCAGGAGCGGACGATGCGCGTTCTCGGCAGCCTGTGCCTGCATCTTTTCAGGCGTTGCCAGCGAGAGCGTATAGGCTGTCGTCAGTGTCTGCGGTGCGGCAAGACCGGCAAGTTGCCAAACCTGTTTTCCGGCCCGCTTGGCTTCGATGTCCCACATCGCGCAATCGAGCGCATTGCGGGCGGCCCCGGCAGGCAGGCGCGTTTGCAAACCCTGCCGGTCAAGTCCGGACGCCAGCTCACCTTCCAGCGAGCGGATCAAGCCGATCACGCTATCGACGGTCTCGTTGTAGCGCGCATAAGGCACACACTCACCGCGACCGGTAAACACGCCATCCGAAATCTCAACCGTCACGACGCGAATTTCAGTCCGCGACCCGCGCGAAATGGTGAAGGTCCCCGCAATCGGGAAGACCTCCTCGCAAACATTCAGCGTGAGGCTGGTCATAGCGCTGCCAGCGCATCCGCCAGACGCTCGGCCCCATGGCGGAACGGATCAACGGTCGGAAGGCCCATGCGCTTTTCAACCTCGGCGCAATAGGCAAGCGACTCCTCATCCGACATGGCCGATGTGTTGAGAGAAATGCCGACAACCTTGCAATCCGGATTGACGATATGCGCCATGGTAAGCGCCAGTTCGCGAAGCGCCTCCAGGCTCGGGAGCTGGTAATCGGGAAGGCCGCGCATATGCGGGCGGTTCGGCTCATGGCAAAGCACCAGCGCATCCGGCTGGCCGCCATGGACCAGCGCCAGCGTCACGCCGGAATAGGATGCATGGAAAAGGCTGCCCTGCCCTTCAATGAGGTCCCAATGGTCGGCATCATTGTCCGGTGTGAGATATTCTATGGAACCGGCCATGAAGTCGGCAATCACGGCATCCAGCGGCACGCCATCACCGGTAATGAGAATGCCGGTCTGGCCGGTGGCGCGGAAGCTTGCCTTCATGCCCTTCGCCTTCATGGCCTTTTCCACGCAAAGCGCAGTATACATCTTGCCAACCGAGCAATCCGTGCCGACGGCCAGCATGCGCTTGCCAGCGCGCTTTTTGCCATTGGCGATCGGATACTGCACGGAGGGAATGCGCACATCGTGCAGCGTGCGGCCGAGTTCCTTGGCCTTGGCAGCAAGATCGGCTTCATTGCGCAGCAGATTGTGCAGGCCTGAAGCAATGTCGAGGCCGGCTTCCAGCGCCTCGATCAACACCGTCTTCCATGCCGGAGAGATAATGCCGCCGCGGTTCGCCACGCCGATTACAAGCGTTTTGACGCCCTTTTCAACAGCCTCGGCAATCGTCAGATCGGGCAGTTTCATATCCGCATTGCAACCTGCGAGCCGAAGCTGCCCAACCGCAAATTCCGGCCGCCAATCCTTGATTCCCTGTGCCACCTTTGCTGCCAATGGGTCAGGCGCATCGCCCAGGAAAAGAAGATAGGGAGTCTCGATCATGTTGGCCTCTCATATGCGGGTTCGAAAAACTGAACCATTTGGAAAAAGCTAACATACAAAAGCGATTGCGCGCCGCAAGGTCATTTTCTTCGCATGTGCAAAATTCATCGACCCGTTAGAGACGATTTTTCCGGGCTCGACCCTTGCAACGACGAGGCCAACAGAAGCAGCGCGCTCTAAACGCCTACTGCTTTGTCCAACCCACTGACTTGCAGACAATCTTGGCCAGCACGCAGCCGCGCGTCGTCATGCTGTCACCGTTCACATCAACGGAGATATCATAGGTCAGACCGCGCTGCGGGTCGCGCGCCTCGCCCTCGAATTTCCCCGTTCCGGTTTGTTCAAGATCCATGATCAGGCGGTCACCGACCTTCTCGCCCTTGGTGCCAGGCTTGATCCAGACGTTGACGGCACATGTGTTGGAACCGCAGTCTTCAATACGCACCCTGGCTTTGCCATCGCCACGCGCCCAAACACCATCCATGGTGTTGGCTTGTGCATATGTAGATGAAACGCCAGCCAGAACGGCGGCACTGAAAGCAGCATATCGAAACATGGCAGCATCCTCCTGTCCAAAGATCATGCTCCGATAACGCTGCAATACAGCTTTTGGTTCACTTGTCGGTAATCCGCTTGGGCAACTGCTCCGTAATGCCCTTCTAACAGCAAACAAACGGAAAGAACCCATGACACTGGCTCTTCTGATTTCGATCGCGATCGTGCTGTCGGTCCTTCTGGCTGGCGCATGGGCCATCCAACGATTGACCGGCAACAGCGGCTGGATTGACACGATGTGGTCCCTGTCGGCGGGCATCGGTGCGTTGATCGGCATCTATTATGCAGCCGGCGCACAGGTTGAGCGCCAATGGATCGCCGCCGCCATCATCCTGATCTGGTCTTTGAGGCTTGCAAGCCATATCGCCAGCCGCAGCGCAGGCGCTTCAGAAGACCCGCGTTACGCCGCACTGATGGAAGAGTGGGGCGAAAAGCGCGCCTCCCGTCTCTTCTGGTTTTTGCAAATCCAGGCCGCCGCCGCCTTCGTTCTGGCGCTTGCCCCGCTTTCCGCTGTCAGCATCAACGCGCCCTTTCCGCAAGGAACCGATTGGCTGGCACTGGCAATTGCTGTCATTGCCATCGGCGGTGAGACACTGGCCGACCGCCAACTCACACACTTCCGCAAAACCAACACGGTCAAGGGTGCGGTCTGCGAAATAGGCCTTTGGAAATATTCACGCCACCCCAACTACTTTTTCGAATGGTTGTTCTGGTGCAGCTGGCCGGTTCTGGCGCTGAGCGGCCTTTTGCAAACGCCGTTTTATGTCCTGCTCGCACTCGGCGCGCCGGCGATGATGTATTGGCTGCTGGTTCATGTTTCCGGCATTCCCCCGCTTGAAAAACACATGCTGAATTCGCGCGGCGAGACCTTCAAGGCCTATCAGGAAAGGGTCAACGCCTTTTTCCCCGGCCCGCGCAGCACCAACGCCTGATATTTGAGGAGAGCAGGATGACGATCATTCAAAATGCCATTACCGCGGTTGAAAAGGTCAATCTTCCCGATTGGCTAACGCTGAGCGGTGTCGAATTTCTGGTGGGCAGGACCAAGCGTAAACTGGCCCGCACTGAGGATCAGGAAGAAGACGCATTTGCGAAAGCCATGCGCAATTTTCCCATTGCCGTTCACACCGAAGAGGCAAATGAGCAGCATTATGAACTGCCAGCCGAATTCTTTGCACTGTGCCTCGGGCCGCAGAAGAAATATTCCTGCTGCCTTTACGATGGTGCCCAGACGACCCTTGCCGAAGCAGAAACGCTGGCCTTGACCGAAACCGTTGAACATGCCGACCTGAAAGATGGACAGAGCATTCTCGAACTCGGCTGCGGCTGGGGCTCGCTTTCGCTGTTCATGGCAAAGCGTTTTCCCAATGCACGCGTCGTATCAGTCTCAAACTCCGCATCACAGCGCGCCTTCATCGAGGAAAAGGCGCGCGCTGAAGGCATCACCAATCTCCAGGTCAGAACCGCCAACATGGTGGATTTCGAACCGGGCGACACGTTTGACCGCATTGTCTCGGTGGAAATGTTCGAACACATGTCAAACTGGCCAGGTCTGCTGGAGCGCACGCGCAATTGGCTCAATCCGGAAGGCAAGCTCTTCCTGCATGTCTTCACGCACAAGAACCGCTCCTACCGTTTCGACCACGAGGACAAGGCCGATTGGATAGCCCAGCATTTCTTCACCGGCGGCATCATGCCCGCCCATGACCTGCTCCGCCGTTTCCCCGACCTTTATCAGGTTGAAGAAGAATGGCGCTGGTCGGGCCAGCATTACGAAAAAACCGCCCATGATTGGCTGGAGAATTTCGACCGCAATATCGACGCCATCCGCCCGATCCTGAAATCGGTTTACGGCAACAACGCCGAAACATGGGAACGCCGCTGGCGGCTTTTTTTCCTGGCAACCGCCGGCCTCTTCGGCCACGATAAAGGGCAGGTCTGGGGTGTATCGCATTACCGGCTGACGCCTGCATGACGAGCGAAAACATCAAAACGCGCGATACGCTGGTGGCTTCAGCCACCAGCGTCGCGTGGATTATCGCTTTGAACAAGCCAGTCTATCCGGCTTACGTGTGGTTTCTCGCCGAAGACTATTTCCGCGTCTCGCTTCTGACAGCGCTATCACTGCCGCTGTTTGCCGCCCTGCCCTTCATAGCCCGCAAAAGTGGATTTGCGGCAAGGGCAGGCATCGTCGCGATCGGCATGATCGACACAACCTTCATCAGCTTCGCGCTTGGATTTGAAACCGGCGCCTGGATGTTTCTGCTCCCGTGTTTCATGCTGGCGCATGGTTTGTTTTACGAGCACGAGAAATGGCCCGCGCGTATCGCAGCTGCCTTTGGCTACGTCGCCTTCCTGATGATCTTTTACCTGAAAGACTATGCAATTGCCGGTGAGATACCAGTCGAGCAGACAACGGCCCTGTTTGCCGTCAACGCCGTCGGTGCAGCATCGCTTGCGGCCTTTATCGTCCTGCGCTTTCCAAGAATGAAGCGGCCCTGATCAGGCCGCCTTGGCCAGCCTGAACTGGTAAACATCGATGTTGCGACTGTCGAAACCCGTTGCGCAATAATGCAGGTAATAGCGCCACATACGATAGAAGCGGTCGTCAAAGCCGAGTTTCCGGATCTCATCCCACTTGGCAACGAAGTCCACATCCCACTTGCGCAAGGTGCGCGCATAATCCAGCCCGAATGCAAAACTGTCTTTCAACGACAGTCCTGCCTCAACAACCGATTTGCGAAACGCCGTCACCGAGGGCAGCATGCCGCCCGGAAAGATATAGGCCTGAATGAAGTCTGCATTGCGCCGATAAGCATCAAAGCGCGTCTCATCGATGGTAATCGACTGTATCATCGCCTCGCCACCCGCCTTGAGCCGTGCAAAAACACGCTCGAAATAGGTCGGCCAATGTTCCTCGCCCACTGCCTCGAACATCTCAATGGAAACGATCTTGTCGAAATGCCCCTGACAATCGCGATAATCCTCGAGGCGAATGTCGCTCCGCTCAGCCAGACCGGCGCGCTGCAGACGCTCGCGCGCAAAAGCAGCCTGCTCCTTGGAAAGCGTCAGGCCCGTAACCTTGCAGCCCGTCTTCGCGATCGCATATTCGGCGAACCCGCCCCAGCCGCAGCCGATTTCAAGGACATGATCATCCGCTGTAATGCCAAGTTCATCCACAATACGCGCATATTTGGCCGTTTGCGCGGCCGCCAGGTCCATGTCGGGCTCGACATAGAGCGCCGACGAATAGGTCATGGTTTCATCCAGCCAATGGCCGTAAAAATCGTTCCCGAGATCATAGTGATAGGCGATATTGCGCCGGCTGCCCTTGCGCGAGTTTCCGCGCAGCTTGTGGCGAAGATAATCTGCAAGTCTCAGCGCGCCTGAGGACTGCGAAGCAACAGATGCGAGCGCTGCCTCATTCGCCAGACCGAAGGCCAGAAATGCGCCGAGATCCGGCGTATCCCAGTCCCCATCGATGTAAGAGCGTGCAAAGCCCAGATCGCCGGATCTGAGAAGCTGCCACAGCGGGCGCGCATTCCAGATGGTGAGTGCTGCATCGGGGCCAGGCTTGGTACCCGCTATGCGGATCGGCTCACTGTGACCAAAGCGCAGTTCGAGCGATCCGACGTCAATTTTCTGCACAATCCTGAGAATGAATCTCTGCCACATTTTCAACCGCACCGGCACCGCATAATCGTCAGAATAAGAGATCTCGGTCATGACGCTTTCGCCCCCGTATTGTCCACATCCACCAGCGTACTCGCGACCCTTTGTCTGGCAGGCACGTGCCGGAATACTTTCATACCCTTCAGCCATATGCGCAACGCCTCAAAATGGATTCCAGCCATAATTTTCAATGTCATAAGCGGATAGGCAAAAAACGCCTTCATGAGTTCTCTGTCGTTCAGCTTGGTGCGTTTCCCGGTAAAGCCAGCAAACAGTAGCGGCCCGCTCTCGTCCTCTTCATTGATCACGATGCTGACCGCCTCTGCGGGCGGCACAAGCCGGAAGTCATACCGGCACTCCATGGGAATGAAGGGGGAAACATAAAGTTCCTTGTTCGCCGAATGGCGGATCGTTCCGTCCCTTGTTACGGCAGGGATGACATAGGTGTGGCGCTCATGAAATGTGTTGCAGACTTCATAAAGCACCAGCGCCGTGGACCCATCTGGCCGGGTCAGAAAATAGACCGTCAGCGGATTGAATACATAACCCAGGATGCGCGGATAAACGAGGATGGATATCCGAAGGTCTTTGTCTTCAACCCCAGCCGAGCGGGCGTGGTTCAACACCCATTCCTTGAGATTTCCCCCGTCCAGCGGGCCATGATCCTGGTCGAAAAAGCTGAAAAGCGAAAACCGGTTATGTCCGAAAAGGCGAAGCCCCCGGTCCATTCTGCCAATTTCATCAATATCGAGGAGCAGCGAAAAGACACGGTACTTCAGCTTATGCTGCTTCGGTCGATGGCGCGTATGCACCACCTCGCCGCGATATATGGCGGAACGCAACGTCATTCCGCAGCGACCATTGCTGGTTCGAGATGAATGCGTCCCGATTCGTTCTCCACACGCCAGGGACGTTTGATGCCGCTGATGGCTTCGGCAACCGCAAGTCCGGCCTGTATGCCGTCTTCATGGAAGCCGCTGCCGAAATGCGCACCGCAATACCAGAGCCCGCCACGGCCCTGCACACGCCACATCTGCCTTTGCGCCTCCATTGCCTTTCGGTCGAAGAGAGGATGTTCGTAACTGAACCGGGCATGGACCTTGTCTTCGGCAATCGCCCGGATCGGATTGAGCGTGACGAAAACCGGATCGGCGGTCTGAAGCTGCTGCAGCCTATTCATCCAGTAAGTGACGCAAAGCTGGCTTTCATCTTCGCCTACGCTGTCGCTGACATAGTTCCAGCTTGCCCACACGCGTTTGCGGCGGGGCATCAGGCCGGGATCGGAATGCAGAACCGCCTCGTTTTTCGTGTAGCCGAAAGCACCGAGAAGTCGGCGCTCGTCGTCAAAGCCGCCCTTGAGCATACGCAAGGCCTGATTGGCATGCGCGGCAATCACCACGTGATCGAACAATTCCGGCTCTTGCCCCTTTACCTGCACCTCCACGGCACCGGGAAGACGCTCCACACGGACAACCGGGCTTCCAAGCCGCACGTCGCCATCAAAATCGGCCAGAAGACGCGTCACATATTCCCGGCTTCCACCATGAACGGTACGCCATGCCGGGCGTTCACCCAGATTGACGAGGCCATGGTTCTTGAAAAAGGAAATAAAGGCCGCAAGCGGATAGTTGCGCATTTCAGGCGCCGTCGTGGACCAGATCGCCGCCCCCATGGGCAGAATGTGATCATCAATGAACGAGCGCGAGTAGTTTTGCGTGGAAAGATAATCACCAAGCGTCAATTCATGCGGCAGGCTGGAATGTTCCATCTGCTGCGCGTTCCGGTAAAAACGCACGATATCACGGAGCATCATCCAGAACCGCAAATTGACGATATTGGAACGCTGTCCCAGCATGGTCGCAAGGTTGGTTCCCGAATATTCAAAGCTCCCGCCACGCAGCGACGCCGCAAAGGACATGTCGGAGGCATCCGTCGGGACATCGAGATATTGGAAGAGAGCCGTCAGATTGGGGTAATTGATCTCATTGTAGACAATGAAGCCTGTATCCACCGGAACCGGGCCGCCTGCTGTCGGGATATCGAACGTGTTGGAATGTCCGCCCGGCCTGTCCTCGGCCTCGAACAGGGTCACATCGGCGCTGTAAGACAACAGCCAGGCAGCCGATAGCCCGCTGATCCCCGAGCCAATCACCGCGACACGACGCAAATGACGATCCTCGAACCTGTCCAACCTCTTCAGCATGTGACGCAAAGCTCCCTGTTTGTTGTGAGGCATTACGCAGAAAGACGAAGGATGGATTGAAAAGTTTCGAATTTTTTCCCATCCTGTGATCCGGCATAAAATCGGCCCCGTATCGCTTGTCATGCAGATCGCCATGGAAAACGGGACCATTGCCAGAACACCGCCGCCGCCAACGCTTTTGGCGGGCCGAGCGGCTGTTCCCGGCAAAACAAAGGACGCAAGAAGCCGCATGGATGATAACGCAGACGGTGCGACAGCACCGGACTTTGCTAAGAAGATTGAGGCAGTTGGCGCCCGTCAGGACAAGCAGGCATTTGAAGTGCTCTTCAGGCACTACGGACCGCGAATCCGCGCTTTCATGCTCAAGAGAAATGCTGATCGGCAACAGGCCGAAGAACTAATGCAGGAAACAATGATCACCGTGTGGAAAAAAGCGGCTCTTTTTGATCCCGCGCGCGGCAATGCATCCAGCTGGATTTTCACCATCGCGCGGAACGTGCGCATCGACGCCTATCGCAAGACGAACCGCCCCGAGTTCGACCCCAATGACCCGGCCTTCGTGCCGGACGAAGTCATCCCGGCGGACGAAGTGGTTCAGATGGGACAATCTGCCGAGCGCGTACGCAGCGCCATGGAAGTCCTCCCGCCCGAGCAATTGCAGCTTTTGAAGCTTGCCTTTTATGAAGAGGCTTCGCACAGCGCCATTGCCGAAAAACTCAACCTGCCGCTCGGCACGGTGAAGTCGCGCATTCGGCTCGCCTTTGCCAAGCTGCGCGATGCCTTGGGAGAACGTCCATGAACATCTCCCACCATATCGGCGACGAACTGCTTTTGGAATATGCAACCGGCGCGCTGAGCGAAGGCTGGAGCGTTGCTGTGGCAACCCATCTGGCCATGTGTCCCCATTGCCGGGCGCGGCTTGCTGCAATGGAAGCGACCGGTGCGCAACTGATGGAAGGCATCGAACCGCCACCGACCACGGAAACCGACGAGATGTCCTGGTCCCTGCTTTCCGAGCGCATTGACACCGTTGATCAGGAAACATCGGGCGAGAAACCGATCAGGTATGAGCCCAGGAAGGAACGTACTGTTCCCGAGCCGCTCTATTCCTATCTTGGCGGAAACCCGGATGAGATCAAATGGCGTTCGCTGGGGCTGGGTGCCTATCATTTCCCGGTCAAGCTCGGCGACAAATCGACATCGGTACGCCTGTTGCGTATCCCCGCAGGCAAGCCTGTGCCCGAACACGGCCATGGCGGGCGGGAGCTGACGCTGGTGCTGAGCGGTTCGTTCAGCGACGCAAACGGACGCTTCGGTCCGGGCGACTTCGAGGAAACCGATGATGACATCGAACATCAGCCGGTGGCCGATCCGGGCGAGGATTGCATCTGCCTTGCCGTTACGGACGCGCCCTTGAAGTTCAAGAGCCGCATCGTACGCATCATTCAGCCGCTGCTGGGCATATGATTTGCCCAGCCTCAAAGACAAAAAGAGGCAATTATGAAAGCTTATGTCAAAGCCGCAATTGGATTGTCGCTGGTGTTTCTCGTCATCGACTTCATCTGGCTTTCTCAGATATCGATTGGCTTTTATCGCACGCATATCGGCAGCCATCTCGCTGAGGAACCGAACCTCGTGGCCGCGGCCGTGTTCTACGTCCTCTATCTCGGCGGCATTCTCTACTTTGCCGTCGCTCCGGCGATCATTCGCGGAACCATGGCCAGTGCGGCCTTTTCCGGCGCGCTCATGGGCCTTGTTGCCTATGGCACCTATGACCTCACGAACATGGCGACCATGTCTGACTGGCCGTTGATTGTCACGGTTGTCGATATGATCTGGGGCGCTGCAATCACCGCCACCGCCGCCGCTGCCGGCTACTGGTTTGCCATGTTTGAGCCAAAACGCAGTCAGAAGGCCGCGCGGTAGATCGCCAACGCATCAGCCTCCGAGACCGGACGCGGATTGTTCACAAGCAGCCGCGTCTGGTTCATCGCATCAGAGGCAAGCCTGGGAAGAAAATCTTCCGGGATATTCATCGCGCGCAAATTCGGCTGCAGCCCGCAGGCAAGCGACAGATCAGCCAGCCGGTCGCAAAACGCTGCTGCCCGCTCCTGCCCTTCCATGTCAGCCAGATTAGGGAAAACGTAAGGTGCCAGTTCTGCATAGGGTTGCGGAGCTGTGACGGCATTGAAGCGCAGCACATGCGGTAGCACCAGCGCATTGGAAAGCCCGTGCGGGATGTGGAAATGACCGCCCAGCGGATAGGCCAGGGCATGAACGGCAGCAACGGGTGAATTGGCAAAAGCCTGCCCCGCAAGCATGGAACCCAACAGCATATCCGAGCGCGCCTCGACATTCTTGCCCTCATGGACCGCTTTCAGGATGGACCGCCCCATCAGCGTGAGCGCCTGAACCGCGAGCATGCGGGACACCGGATTGTTGTTCGGGCTGGCAGACGCATAAGCCTCGATTGCATGCACCATGGCATCAATTCCGGTGGCCGCCGTAATATGGGGCGGCAAACCATAGGTCAGTTCCGGGTCGAGTAGCGCGATATCCGGAAGAAGAACCGGCGAGACCACACCCATCTTCTCGTTCTTGCCCGTCGTGACAATGGAAATCGGCGTAACTTCCGAACCGGTTCCGGCTGTTGTCGGAACCAGAATGAGCGGCAGCCGCGGACCCTTGGCATTGCCGACGCCATAAATATCCATCAACTGTTCTTCGCCACGCGCGAGAAGCGCCACCAGCTTGGCCACATCCAGCGAGGAACCGCCGCCAAGCCCGATCACGCCGCTGACCCCCACAGAAATGGCGTGCTCCGTGGCCTTCAACACCACCCGCTCGGGCGGGTCTGCTTCCACGTCGGCGAAGAGTTCCACCGTCACCCCGGCATCCTGCAGCGGCTGCAACGCCTTCTCCACAATGCCCGTTGCCATCATGCCCGGATCGGTGACCAGCATCACGCAATCACCGATCTGCTGCCGGACAAGTTCCCCGATCCTGCCGAGCGCACCAACACCGAACTGAATGGATTTGGATGTATTGAAGGTAAATGCGTCCATAGTCTCCTCCGCCGCACGCCGCTTGTTGTTCTCCCGTTTGCACAGGTAACACAATTTTTTCAAGCGTTGCACGCCCCCACCTCGAAGGATTGAGAGTCTCCAGTCTTTTTGGAGGTCACGCCCGTAGGACTATGATGGGGACGTACAATCGTTGTCGATCAGCGCGCGAAGATCATCGGCACGACGAACGGCCACTGGCTTCGCCCCGCCTCCGGGGGAATGGCGGGAAACGGCGAGGCGCGGCGCACGGCATCAAGTGCGGCCTGGTCGAGAACCGGTGATCCCGAGCTAGCAACGATGCGAATGGACACGGCCTGCCCGCTTGCCGTAACGGTAAAGCCCACCTGGGCCTGCCCGCCTTTCGCCTGCCGTGCAGCACTTTTCGGGTAGCGCAACGCGCGACGCAGCCGGCGCGCCACCGTGCCTGGATAGTTGGAAACAGCGGCATTGCCAGCGGAACTGTTGGAACGTTTCTGATTGCCTTGAGACTCGGCCCGCCGTGCATTGGCATTGGCCGTGCCTCCGGCGCCGGCCTTGGGCTTTGCTTTCTGTACAACGGTCTTTTTCGGCTGAGCCGGTTTCGGAGGCTCCGGTCTCGGTTGCGGCGTCGGCGGGTTGATGACAGGCTGCATTTCCTCAACCGCCTCCAGCGGCTCGGAAAGCGCCGCCGTCTGCGATGGTTCGATCACCGGGTTCGTCTCACTTGGTGCATACGCCTGGCTATTGGCAGGCTCTATCGCCTGCGTATCGGCAACCTGTTCGGCCTCGGTTTCTTGCGGTGTCAGTTCCTCGCTCTCCTCAGCCTGCACGGCCTCAGTCGGCACCGGCTCGATTTCGGATGTTTCCGAAGCCTCCTGAACCTCGGTTTCGGCACCGGCTGCAACGGCATCGAACTCGCTCTGTCCCAGAAGAATGATCTCACCACCGCCGGTAGCACCCTCGATCAACATGGCATCCTTGTCGCCCTGCATCACGTACGGAACGGAAAAATGCAGACCAACCGACAAGACCAAGGCGGCAAGCCAGTGTTTTGCGCCAAGCTTCATGGTTGCGCTCGTTCGCTGAAGACGACGATCTTGCCGCCGCCCGCTTCATGCAGTGTGGAAACAATGTCCAGAAGCTCGGTTGCAGGAAGCGCCCGGTCGGGCAACAGGCGAATGACCGGCTCTTCCCCTGCGTCCGTAGCCTCGGCGTTCAGCGCCGCAAGATAGGCCTCGGCAGTGGTTTCCCGCCCCTCGTAGATCATCGTGCCATCAACGCGAATGCCCAACATCTTCTCCTGCTGTGCCTCTTCGGCTTCACTGGTCTTGATCGCCTCGACCTCGGGGGCCGCAGTTGGTGCAATTGTGCCGGCAATCAAAAAGAAGATCAGCATCAGGAAAACGATATTGATCAGCGTGATCGTATTTTCCATTTGCCGTGGCTTAGACGGTCGCTCCATGCGCAACATTACATTACCTCGAAATGCTCACCTTCAGACCCATCACACGGAGGCTTTCCAGCGCTTCGACCAGCCGCTGGGAGTCCAGTGCGCTATCGACACCGAGCAGCACGCGCTCGGCACCCTTGTCCTTGTAGGTCTTCATCGTCTCCGTCAAAGCCTCGTTGCTGACCGCCACACCGTTGATCAGCCAGCCATCACTCAAGGGCTTGGCCAAGACGGCCGGGCTTTGAGAGGCGGTACCGCCACGCTGAACCGGAGGTGTAATCTCTGTTTGCGCAAAACGGGAGAAGGTGGAGGTCAGCATGAAAAAGAGCAGCAGCAAAAAGACCACATCAATCAGCGATGTCATCGAAAGCCGCCGCCGCTGATGTCGAGGCGCTTTAACCAGCATAGGCGGCTCGCACACGCCCGTGCGCGGTTGAAGCTTCAACCGCACCGCGCTCCGCCCGTGGCGAGAGCAACGCGCCGACCTGCGTTTCAATGATCATGCGTTCGTTCTCGATACGCGTTTCGAGAAGGGTCAGGATCAACGAAACCGGCATGGCAACGGCAAGACCGGCCGCCGTGGTCAGAAGCGCCACCCAGATGCCGCCGGCAAGAAGCGAAGGATCGACATTGGACCCCGCGCCCTGAAGCTGCTGGAACGCATCGATCATGCCGAGCACCGTCCCGAAAAGGCCAAGCAGAGGGGCCAGTTGTGCAATCGCATCCAGGAGACGAAAACCGCTCTGAAGCTCGTGAAGCCGGGTTGCTGCATATTGGCCGACCTCTTCCTCGATCGCGGCCTTGTCCATGTCGCCCCGCGCCTTCAGCGAATAGGCAAGCGCCACTGCACCGCAAGCCGCACTCTTCTGTTTCTGATACGCCATAAGGTCAGCTGGAACCCGGTCCGCTTTCAGACGCGCGACAAAGCGTTGGGCAACCCGCCCATTGCCGGTCGAGCAAGTGATAAACTGCCAGAGTTTTAAGATCACCAGAGCCAGCGCCAAAACGGAAACAGCCAAAAGAATGGCCACCACTGGGCCGCCCAATGCCAGGAAAGACTTGATCGTATCAAACGCAGCTTGCATGACTATGCTCCAAATTCGATTTTGCTCTTGTTGGCCGTCGCAAGTGCGGCTTCACATGCGTCAACGCCACCGGGAAACCCGTCGCAGGATTTGACTGCGTTGATGAGAACGCGCGAATAGCCGTCACACTTACTGCCAGGAATTTCAAACTGACGCACCACCGTGCGACCGTCCTGCAATTGCCCGAAATTGAGTGTCGTAAGCTTGTCCACAAGACCGTCGGCATTGAAGAATGCAACCTCGAAGGCAGCCTTCTCGATATCGTGTCCGGCGCTGTTTGCAGAGACGAAGGTAAACCGACAACCGGCAGACAGATCCTCCAGATTGTTCAGCTCCAGGCGAATGGAAGGCTTGTCTTCTGCCGCGGCAGCACCGGCGCCAAACACGGCTGCAGCAAGGCTAGCGATGATAAATCTTGAAAATGACATGGCTTTCTCCTTTGTCACTCGGCCGCCAGGCTCAAGTTCGTCGGCTGCGACGCAGCAGACTGCGGCAGCACGAAAATTCCGTCCCGTGGCGGCAATCCCGGTTTCAGGGCACAATCGAACACCGCTTCAAGCACCTCAGCAGTCACCACCTCGGCAGGGGTGCCTTCTGCGACGAAGCGGCCGTCCTTCATGAACGCAATGTGGTCGGCATATAGCGCGCTCAAATTGAGATCGTGCATGACCGCGATGACACCACCACCGCCCGCCGCATAGTCGCGCGCAAGCTCCATGACCGCGAGCTGATGGCGAACATCAAGACTGGAAACCGGCTCATCCATGATCAGCCAGCGCGGTCCCTCTTCACCAACCGGCTCCCATATCTGGCACAGCACGCGCGCAAGCTGGACCCGCTGGCGTTCGCCGCCCGAAAGCTCGTGCACGATACGGCGGGAAAAACCTGCCAGCCCGACCCGTTCCAGCGCGGCTTCCACCATCTGATTACGTACGGCTCTGTTGGAGAAGATACCCGTGGTTAAACCGAGACGAACAACCTCGCCTGCCGTAAAGGGAAAGGTAACGAGCGTTTCCTGCGGGAGCACCGCACGGACCGCTGCCATTTCCCAGGCTTTCATTGCGGATGCATCCACCCCGTTGATCGTCACGCTTCCTTCAAACGCAAGTTCACCGGAGATGGCACGAACGAGCGTCGATTTTCCGGAACCGTTCGGCCCGGCGACCACGGTGATCTCCCCGCTTCTGGCCTGAAAATCCACGCCATGAAGAATGGCTTTCTGGCCATGCCGGACGTTCAGACCCTTTGCCGTTATCATATGCATCGATCTTCCTTTCAAAAGTCGAGAACGCTGCGCCGCCGCAACAGGATCCACAAGAAGAAGGGCGCACCGCCAAGTGCCGTGATGATGCCAATCGGCAATTCGGCGGGCGCGAGCAGCGTCCGCGCCACGGCATCGGCGAGCACCAGCAGAATGGCGCCGAGAAGCGCTGCGCCCGGCAGCAGGAACCGATGATCCGGTCCGATGGAAAGCCTGAGAATATGCGGCACGACGATCCCGACAAAACCGATACCGCCACTCACCGCCACTGCCGTACCAGTCATTGCTGCAACGATGACGACCGCCGTCGCCTTCATGCGCTCGACCGGAACGCCCATATGCCCGGCAGCCGCCTCACCAAGCGCAAGCGCGTTGAGCCCGGCAGCCATGAACGGCAGCACGGTCATCGAGACGGCCAGCACGCCAGCCAGTGTTGCAATCTTCAGCCAATTGGCACCGCCCAGCGAACCGAGCAGCCAGAAATTCAGATCGCGCAGCTGCCGGTCATCGGCCATGAAGAAGAGTATGCCGGTGGCAGACTGCGCAAGCGCACCCAAAGCAATGCCCGCCAACAGCATGGTGGCAATTGAGGTACGACCCTTTCGTGTCGCCAGTTGATAAAGAAGCCCGGTCGTCAAAAGACCGCCAATAAAGGCCGCGAGCGGCAGCGCCAGGAAATTAGCCGTCACAATCTGCGGCAGCGCAATCGCCCCGCCCAGGACGATGATGGTGGCAGCACCGAGACCCGAGCCGGCTGAGACCCCGGCCAACCCAGGATCAGCAAGCGGATTGCGGAATATGCCCTGCATGACAGCGCCTGAAACGGCAAGGCATGCTCCCACCAGCGCGCCCATGACGACGCGCGGCAGACGAATTTGCTGGATGATGAGGATTTCCCGCGGCGCAACCGCATCACTTCCCGACAGGCCCAGCCAATAGCGAATGACATTGCCGACTGAGGCGCTCGACGCGCCCGCCGTCAGCGACATGCCCATGCCGATGACAAGCAGAACGCCGAGGCCGCAGAGCGTGAGAACAGCGACTGCCTCGCGCGATATAAACCCGCCGAGCATTGAGCCTTCTCCGGTCTCGACCACACCGCTCATGGATTGGCCTCGGTTGATTGCATCGCAAATTTCTCGTGCAGCGTTGCAATCGCATCGGCCGTGCGGGGTCCGAATCCCAGAAGATACATGCCATCCATGCGAATGAGTCGGCCCGCCTTGCCGGCTGGCGTTTCGGACACGGCGGCATTGGCAAGGATCGCCTCGTCGGGAAGCGAATGATCGCCCCTGCCATTCATCATCAGGATCACGTCGGGGGCGGCTTCAATCACGGCTTCATTGCTTACCGGCTTATAGCCGGAAAGCGAGGCCATCACGTTCTCGCCGCCCGCGAGCTTGATAATCCCGTCAGCATGCGTGTCGCGACCGGCGGCCATGATCCGGCCGTTCTGAAGCGAGAGGATAAACAGGACCCGTGTTTTGGCGCCTTCTGCAGAAGCGGCTTCCATCGCACGGTCGAGATCAGTCTTCACCTTCGCGGCAAGGGATTCTGCCTTGGCTTCAACACCAAGCGCGGTCCCCACAGCCTCGATTTTCCGCACGATCGCATCCCGATCAAAGCCCTCGGGTATTTCGACAAAAGGAACACCGGCAGATTTCAGCGTTTCAAGGGCATCAGGCGGCCCGGCACCCTCCAGGCTGAGGATGAGGTCGGGATTGAGAGACAGAATGCCCTCCGGCGAGAGCGCACGGATATAGCCGGTATCCGGCAGCTTCAGCGCCTCCGGCGGATAGATGCTGGTGGAATCACGCCCAATCAGCCGCCCCTCTTCACCGAGCGCATAGACAATCTCGGTAACCGAGCCACCAACAGCAACAATGCGTTGGGCATCCTTGTTTCCCTCCGCAAATGCGGCAGGCATGGTCAATAGAAACGCTGCAATTGTGATTGCGAGTTTGGTGAACCTCATCATCATGCCCTCACGCTGCCTTGGACGTGGCAAGGCGCGGAAGGTTCTCGACGATTGCACGCCACTCGACCCGCTCGTCCTGCCCTTCGATCCGCTTGCCGAAAAACTGAATGACGAGATTTCCATCCGCATCATAAGCTTCCAGGGAGGTAACATGCCCCTTGTCCGTTGGCTTGCGCACCGCCCATATTTCAGCCAACCGGTCGTTGCGCAAATGCATGTGGAATGTCTCGTCCATCACATTCAACCACGGCCCCATGGCCTTGGTCGTCTTGATCGGTCCGGAGTGAATTTGAATGCAGCCCTGGTTACCGATAAAGCACATGATCGGAACGGCAATCTCGGCGACCTGCTCCATCAGAAGCGCGACAGCGTCGTGATCGAGCCGCCATGCGAAATCATCACCGATGGTCGATAGAGCCGCCAAACGCGAGATCTTGAGCTTGCGGAGAATGCCCACGAACTGGTGCGTATCCGTCATGGCCTCCCAGCGCTCGCGCAATTCGGTGTGCGGAACGGCAGCGTCGTTTTCATAAACCTCCAGCACGGATGCTGATGTCTGAAGAGAACTCGATTGATTTGCCAGCGCAAGTTCACCGGCCAGCGCACGCCATGCCTCAACATTGCTGGCCGGGCGAAGATGGATCTTGTGAACGGCATCGCCCGCAGCATCGAAGAACTGAAAACTGCGCTTGACGGCATCACCGGCTGCCATCTCTACAGCAAAACCGAAAACCCAATGTTTGGGGAACATGCGCATGTCGATCAACTCGCCCAGCATCATGGCTGCATGCTTGCCCTGAATATAGCGGTCATAAACGCCGATTTTCTCATGAACGGCACTCTCGTTGCGGGTCAAAGCCAGCACCTCCCCGAGAGCTTCCAGACGCGGGAAGATCAGCTCGAAATCCGTCGCGATCCGCGTGGCACCATGTCCAAGCCAAGCGGCGACATATTCAGCTTCGGATATGCCGAAATGCTTGGCAATTTCGCGCTCACGCATCTTCGGATTATCGAGCTTGAACTGACGGATATGTTCGGCGTTCACCATAGCGGCGGTCATAGAAAGGCTCTCCTATTTATTAAGGATAAGCTTGCCCTGTCGCGTGATCTTCAGCCGATAGAATTCGCCATTGTGTTCAATGACGATTTCCTTTCGGCCTTTGAACAGGGACATACTGGAGAGAACCGAACCTTCAACCTTCATGACTGGCTCCAGCGCCTGCGACTTTTCGATCTCGTTTGCCATCGCAAATAAGGGACTTTGCTTTTCCGATTGCCTGGCTTGCCGGAGCTGGCTTGGCGTTTTAAATTCAATACTTGACTGCTATATTCATATTAAATAGGAGACGCAATACATGAGTTAAAAAATCATGTTTAGAACGTGCAAGCCAGCCTCCTCTGCCAGCCAGCGCTTATATGGGATAGGAGAGTAAAATGGGGCTTGTTAAATCCCGGCAGAAGGTTCTGCTGGCGTGCGTTGCATTTGTGGCTGCCGGCGGGGCGCTGGCACAGGATGCCGTGGACAATTCTAACGCATCACAGAAAAAGGGACGCGTCACGCAGCTCGAACGCATCGTCGTGGGTGCAGGCGTGGAGAAAGTGGCTATCGATACGCCGCAATCGGTCAGCGTTATCGACCAGCAGGAAATCGACACCATACAGCCTGAAACCGTGGGCGACATCATCAGGAACATTCCGGGCGTCAACACCAGCGGCTCGGACCGCATGTTCGGCCAGAGCTTCAATATTCGCGGCATTGGCGCGCCCGAAAGCGCTGGTGAAGAAGGCCGGATCATCGTCAATGTCGATGGCGTCAGCAAATTCTACGAGCAATATCGCCTTGGCAGCTTCTTCTCAGACCCCGAACTCTACAAGCAGGTGGAAGTGCTTCGTGGACCGGCATCGTCCACACTCTACGGCTCCGGTGCATTGGGCGGTGTCATAAACTTCGCCACAAAGGATGCTTCTGATTTTCTCGAAGGCGATGAACAAGGTGCCCTGAAGCTCAAGAGCACCTATTCCTCCAACGGCAACGCCATTCTGGAAAACTTCGTGCTGGTCCAGAAAATCAGCCCTGATGTCGATGTGCTCTTCAGCGGCAATTACCGCAAGGCCAACAACTATCACACCGGCGACGGCACCGTTGTCCGCTCCTCCTTCTACAACACCTGGTCGGGCCTTGCGAAAGTGACCGCGAATGTGGGCGATGAAGGAAAATTGGGCGTCTCCTATCAGCATTGGGATTCCGATGCCAACGATCAGGATTATGCCCAGACCGGAACCAGTGAGAGCTTCGGCACTGTCGACCGGCACATCATCGACGACACCTTTATCGTCTCGTATGAAAATCCTTTCACCGACAGCGATCTGCTCGACCTGAAAGTGTCTGCGTCTTATTCCAACACGCTGAACAAGCAGCGCGATGCTAGCGGCAATCCCACAGCGCGTCTGACCTGCGCAACCAGCACGCTCTTCTGCGATTCCGATTACGGCTACAAGGCGTTTCAGCTCAACATCCAGAACACGTCTGAGACCCATGGCGACGGTTGGGATAACTATCTCACCTATGGTTGGCAGTTTGCGCACCAGACCCGCACTGCCGACATCCTGACATCGACGAGCGGCGTGAACTTCCACCCGGAGGGAACCGACCTCAGAAACGGCATTTTCGTGCAGAACGAATTTGTCTGGAACGATGTGTTCACCGTCATCCCGGGCGCACGTTTCGACTGGAGAACGCTTTCGCCGGCATCCTCCACCGGTTTGAAATCCGATTTCAACGACACGGCCTTTTCGCCAAAGATTGCGGCCCACTACAAGATCACGGACAACTTCGCGCTGTTCGGCTCCTTTGCGCACACAGAACGCTTCCCGACCATCGACGAAGTATTCTCCACCGGTGCAAGCCGCTCCACATTCGACCCCAGCCTCGGGTTGAAGAAGGAAAAGTCGGACAACTGGGAACTCGGCTTTGCACTGTCGGGCAACGACCTTCTGCAGACCAACGACAGCGCGCAGTTGAAGACCACGTTCTTCCACAACAACGTGAAGAACCTGATTGCACTTAACCCGGCACTCAAGTCAGGTTACAACCGCGGTGTTCAAGGTTACGTCAACCTTGACCGGGCACGCTTCTACGGCATCGAAGTTGAGGCAGCCTATGATTCGGACTATGTGTTCGCGTCTGCCGCCTACACCCACATCATCGGCAAGAATCTTTCCGACAACAGCTTCCTGCCGTCAGTCGCTCCTGATGAGCTGGCGCTGACGCTCGGTGGTCGCGTCCCGGATTACGATCTCGAATTCGGCATCAAATCCCGCTTCATTGCCGGACCGCAGGATGCGTGCCGCAACGCCACAACGACGGTCTCTTGCACAGGCGGATCATCAAGCCGCTTCTCCAGGCCGTTCAACACCCAGGATATCTTCCTGACCTGGACCCCAAGCCAGGGGCAGATGAAGGGCTGGCAGGCACAGTTCGGCATCGATAACGTGTTCAATCAGAACTACAAGGAGTTCCTGAACAACGATTACTCGAAGGGCCGCACCTTCAAGGTCAGCCTGTCGAAGAAATTCGGCTGGTAAATATCAAAGCCGGTCCCGGACAATTTCCGGGGCCGGCAAAAACAATTATGCCTTCGGCTTTACGCGCGCCGCTGTCTTATTGGCAAAGGCCTCCAACCGGCCACGCGAAGCAGGCTGCGTGTTGACAATACCTGCAACGACAGCCTCCGCATAAGAGGCATCCAGAGCCGACATGTTCTGCATATGAGAAATCGCCGAGCAGATGGCGAAATTGGAAAGCGGCGGGTTCTGTGCAGCGGCCTTCGCAAGTTCCAGCGCCTTGTCCTCACTGCTGCCATCGACGAGATATTGGCAAAGCCCGACCTGCATCGCCTCCTCGCCCTTGTAGATGCGACCCGTCAGCATCATGTCGATCATCCGGGCCTTACCGATGAGGTCAGCCACACGGATGGTGGCCCCTCCCCCGGTAAACAGACCGCGTTGACCTTCGGGAAGCGCAAAATAAGTCGAGTGATCCGCAACGCGGATATGCGCGGACGAGGCAAGCTCCAGCCCGCCGCCAACCACAGCGCCATGCAGCGCTGCAATCACCGGAACGCCGGAATATTCCATCTTGTTGAACGCCTCGTGCCAGCGCAGACACACATGCATGAAATCGGCGGCACTGCGGTCTTCCTGATAATGCTCGATCAGGTCCAGCCCGGCACAGAAGTGGTCGCCCGCAGCTCTGAGAACAACGGCGCCCACGCCTGAACGTGGCAAGAGCGAAAACAGCGCAATCAGCTCTTCGATTGTGTCGGCATTCAAAGCATTGCGCTTTTCGGGACGGTTCAGCGTCACCAGCGCGACGTTCTCCTCCATCTCCACCGCCAAATTCTCAAGGTTCAGCGCCTCAATTCTGTTCATCGTGCTTCTCTCATCGTCATTTTCAGGATCATCATTTTGCAAGCCGCGCATCGAAACCTCCTCCGCGCGCTTCCTGCAAAATGCCTGAACCTGTAGGAGCATATGCCGGTGGCGATGTCACCTGCCACGCGCAAAATTTCGCATTTTTGCTCAAGCTCCGGCGAAAAGGGAAACAATCGCCTTGTTGAATTCGTCCGGCTTGTTGAAGAACGGCGCATGTTTGCCATCCTCGATCTCGATCAGAACATGCGGCCAGTCTTCAGCCGATGAGAGGCGGCGAATGTAATCGTGATTGAGGAACGGGTCGTTGTCGCCATTGACGATGGCAAATGGAAACGCATTCTCCCAAAGACGACGCATCTGGCGGGGCCAGTTCACGATGGCAAGCTTGGTCATCATATAGGCCCGTGCACGCCCGTCCGTGCGCGGCAGGTTGCGATGCATGAAGGCACTTTCAGCCGACTTCGGCGCTGTCGCCGAACTCGCATAATCATAACTCTCCTGCGCAGTGAAAAACTGTTTGCCCGACAGAATAAGGTGCGAACTCGCATCATACCCATCTGCGAAATCATCCGGCACGACAGTCAGCGGTGACGTGCCAGCAATCGCAAGTCCCAGAATTTTGACATTCTCCCGCGCCGCCAGCTCAAGCGCCACATAGCCGCCAAGCGACCAGCCGAAAACATAGGCCTGCGAAACACCCCTGTCGGCCAGCACGGATTCGGCCACTTCAGCATAGGCCACTGCATTATAGGTGGTCTCGGGATCGGCATTGGAAGAGACACCGTGACCGGGAAGGTCAAACGCAATCAGTCGGAAGCGATCCTTCAACGCGGCATACTGTTTGTAGAATGCTTCCTTGCAAGCCGAATTGCCGTGGATCAGCAGAAGCGCCGGCAGATTGCCGCCGCTGTCGGAGATCGCCGTCAGGCCATGCAGGGTCCGGATATAGCTCTCTTTCGCGCCGCTCATCATGGCTTCGCGCGCCGTCTTGCCCCGCTTTCGCCGGTAGGTCGCCGTGACACCGGTTCTCACCCCATCGACCTTCTCGCGCAGCTCCTGAATAAAAGCCCACAGCCCACCTGGATAAAACACCACCACGAGTATGATGATGAGGCCCATGATGATTTCGCGCCAGGGTCCGAGATCAACAAGCAGTTCGGAAAGAAAGGTGATCAAGAAGGCCGCGGCAATCGGCCCCCACAAGGTTGCAGCTCCGCCAACGAGAAGAATGGACAGAATGGTCGTCAGAAACCCGGTGCCATAAACATCAGGCGACGCAACGCGCACATAGGAACCGTAGAATCCCCCAGCAATTCCAGTGAAAAGCGCGCTCGCCGCCAGAGTGAGAACGCGCGTGCGGGCTTCGGAGACACCGCGGGCGATGGCGAAGAACTTGTTGTCGCGAAGAGCAACAGCTGCTCGCCCGAGACGCGAGCGCGTGATTGCATAGAGAAACGCTGTCGAGATGACGAGAAGCGCAAGCGCCGTATAATAATACCCGATCTTGCCGTCACGGATGAACGGGTATTTGCCGATTTTCAGACCCGGAAGAGAGACGACGCCCGATGTGCCACCGGTGAAATCCGACTGACTGACCGTGATCTGGTAGAGTAGCTGACTGACGGCAATGGTGACGAGGATGACGTAGATCCCGTCAAGCCGTAGAACCGGCAATGCAATGGCAACGGCCAGAATAATCGCCGCCGCGCCCGCCAGCACCAGCGCAAGCCAGGGCGAAACCGCGAGAAACTTCGTCGTCAGGGCATAGGTATAAAGACCGACCGCAAAGAGTGCGCCATGCGCGAAATTGAAGAGACCGCCAAAGCCCAGGCTGAAATCCCAGCTGGACGCCACGATGGCATACATGAAAGCCAGAATGAGCAGATGACGCGTGTAACTGTCACTGATCACGAAAGGCGCAACAGCGGCCAGCGCAATGAGAATGAGCGTCGGCCACAGGCCATTGGTGCGGTGAAAGGGAGGATCGTAACGCATCAGACAGACCTTTGCCGCCGGCCAAACAGCCCTTCAGGCTTGGCGACCAGAACGGCAATCATGAGAATGAAGAGAACGGCAGGCGTCCAGTAGAGGCCCACATAATAGGTCGCGAACGCCTCGATGAGGCCCACAAGGAAGGCCGCATAGATGGGCGAGGTAAACCGCGCCACGCCGCCCAGAATAACCACCACCAACGCCTTTTGCAGCGGATCGTCGCCAAGGTTCGGCGTCATGAACCGAATGGAGCCGATGAACACACCTGCAAGCCCGGCCAGAGACGCCGCAAGACCGAAAGTGGCCGCATAAAGCAGTGGCACATTGAGCCCCATCAGCTGGGCGGCTTCACGGTTTTGCGCCACCGCCCGCATGGAGCGGCCAAGCGGCGAGCGCAATAAAAACCAGCCAAGCCCGGCAAGCGCTGCCGCAACAACAACAACCATAACGGCTTCATTGGCGCTGATGCGGAAAAGGCCGAACGCGATATCACCGCTCACCGGCAGCGATATCTGCTTGGAACGCGGCCCCCAGATGACATTAATGACGTTCACAAGGATAGTCGCTCCAGCGAGCGTCGTGATGACGGTCAGGAGCACGATATTGGGCTTGCGCTCAAACGGCTTGATCAGCAGGAACTGGAAGACCACGCCAAGCACGAACATGCCCAGGACCGCCACAATGGCACCGGCCCAGAACCCCAAGCCAAAACCATCGGGATTGCCGACCTGCCAGGCAATATAGGCGCCCATCACAATGAAAGCGCCATGCGCAAAATTGAAAATGCCGAGCGTTGTCCAGACCAGCGCCAGACCAAAAGCCATCAACGAATACAAGACGCCGAGAACCAGCCCGCCAGTAAGAACCGAAACGAAGGTGGACGCATCCATCATCACTGCACCCTCCTGCCAAACAGTTCGGCCATCAGCGTTTCATGATCGGGAATGTCCGATTGGCTGAGCCGACGCGAGATTGATCCGTGGTCGAACACATTGAGCGTGCCGACAAGATCGCGCAGAAATTCCACATCCTGATCAACGAGGATGATTGGCACACCGCTTTCACGGATCGTATGAACCGCACCGGCCAGCTCCAGCCGCAATTTCGGCGAAAGCCCGAGCGTCGGCTCATCCAGAATGAGAAGCTTCGGCGCTGCCAACAATCCGCAGGCCATGGAAAGCATTTGCCGTTCACCGCCGGAGAGAAAGCGGGACTTGGAATGCATGCGCTCCTTCAACCGGGGAAAGAGCTGCAACACGGACCCCTCATCCGATTCACGTCCGCCAGCCAAGGCAGGGGCCGGCGCAATCGAGAGGATTTCGGCAACCGTCATATCGGGAAACAAGGTGGAGCCCTGCGCCACATGAATGAGGCCGGCGCGCGCCACCCGCTTCGGGTCCATGCGCCGCCGCACCAGCACATCATAATTGAGATTGCGTGAGCGCCGCGTCTTGCGCTCGCCTTCTGCAGCCAGATCCTCACCTTCAAACACGATGCGTCCGGCCCAGGGATCGATAATGCCGCTCAGCGTCTTCATCAGCGTGGTCTTTCCATGCCCATTCGGCCCGAAAAAGCCAACACAGGCCCCACGCTCAACGCTCAAGGTCACATCCTTGAAAATCTGCACAGGTTCATAACCGCCGCTCAAGCCGATGACGTCCAGAAGTGCGGTCATTGTTTCTTCCCCAGATAGGCTTCCACAACCAGTGGATTGGCAATCACCTCGTCGGGCAGGCCGTTGGCGATCAGTTCGCCCTGATTGAGAACGGCAAGCCTGTCGGAAACCGCCGTCAGCAGCGGCAAGACATGCTCAATCAGCAGGATCGTCATACCTGCACCCTTCAGCTTCAGGATCAGGGACTGGATGCGCGCAATCTCATGCGGCGTGAGGCTGGAGGCGGGCTCGTCCAGCAGCAAAACCTTTGGCTTCAGCGCTAGAGCGGAGGCAATCATCACCAGCTTGCGCAGGAAAACAGGCAGCGCACCGGCAGGCGTGTTGTGAAGCGTTGCGGGAAAATCGGCCAGTTCCAGCGCCTCTTCCGCAGCCTTCACATTATCGGTAAAGCCGCGTGCCGTACGCGCGTTTTCGGTCGTCACCAGCACATTGTCGATGGCACTCAGCGATGCAAAGACATTCTCGCGCTGAAAGGTGCGCGCCACACCATTGCGGGCGATTTCGTGCGGCTTCATGGTCAGGATGTTCCTGCCCTGAAGAAGCGCCGTTCCCTTGTCCGCGCCGAAAGGCACCTTGGTCACGATGTTGAAAAATGTGCTCTTGCCGCTGCCGTTCGGTCCCGCAATGCCCAAAATCTTCCCCTCATCCACCGTGAGGCTGAGATTTTTGACCGCATGAATACCGCCGAACGACTTCGACAAGCCTTGAACTTCAAAAAAGGCCGACAACGAAAATCTCCGTGACAGATCAAGCGTTGGCCACGCAATTCCGTGGGTGAAACTGCGTGGCCTCTCATGTTGGCAAACGGTTACTTCTTGATCCACGGCGGCGGCGTGAAGGAACCGTTGGCATATTTTGCCGGGCCAACGAGAATGCGTTTGCCGTCTTCGATCTGCCAGAAAGAGGTCGGCACATAGTCATTGCCGATCAAAGCGATATGCGTCTTGGGGTCGAACTTCACGATACCGGCAACGGTTTCCTTTTCCATCGCACCAATCGCCTTGCCGATGGCTTCGTGGTCGCTTGCATCGCCCACCTGCTTCAGCGCGTCGAAATACATGTTCGCCATTTCATAAAGGCCAACACCATAAGCACCGCTTTCGATGCCGAACTTGTCCTTGTATTCGGCAAGCAGCTTCTGCGCACGCGGCCATTTCGGGCTATCCAGCGGACCGCCGATTAGGTTGTAGAGAACACCGTTGGACTGCTCACCCGTCAGCGTCAAGAATTCCGGCACGGACGGCGCATATTGCAGGAACATGATGCTGTTGGTCGGGTCTTCCAGGAACTGCTTGAGGAAGAGTGCGGAATTGCCCGGCAGATAGTCTGTATTGATCACCAGGTTCGGCTTGGTCTCGCGTACCTTGGTGAGGATGGAGCGCCAGTCGGACACTTCGCCAAACGGCACGATTTCATCCACGGTGATGTTCCAGCCGTCCGCCGCAAACACCTGCTTCATGCCTTCCGAAATGCCCTTGGAATACGGGTTGTCGGAAGAAATGATGGCAACCGTCTTGTCGGAAATATCCGCCTTTCCGTCTGCGGCAAATTCCTTCACCACCGGCAGAAGATCGGTCACGTATCCTGCAAAATCTGCGGTGTAGGACCAGCAGCACCAATAGTCTTCCGGCGCCTGGCTAACGATCGCTGCAACGGCCGGCGAAGGCCCTGCCGAGAGATAAGGAATGCCATATTCCTTGAAGAGATCGACCTCGAACATGGAGAGGTTTGCATAGCCGGTCAGCACCACTTCAACGCCGTCAGTGCCGGCCAGACGCTCGACCGCGCTGGTCACATTGGCCGCAGAGCCGTCTTTGACGTCCGCCGTCATCACTTCGAATGTGTATCCGGCGACCCCACCGGCAGCATTGGCCTCTTCCACCGCCCAGGTCACGCCATTGACGAATTCCTGGCCGTCGGAAGCACTCGGCCCGGTCAAAGGAGCCAGCACACCGATCTTGATCGTCTCGGCATAACTGGCGCTGGCGGCCAGAACAGAAAGCACTGTTCCCCCTGCAAGGCCGATGAGAGATTGCGAAAATTTGAACGTCACAGCCATTTTGATCCCCTGTCTGCAATTATCGGTCTATTGTAAGGGAGCAAAATTCGGGGTTAGAACTATCAAACTTTATAAAAATGGCCCGTTTTGGCCGTGTGGGAACGAAAATGACAAGCCTGAGCATGACCGACGATCCGACGGCAGCCGAATCCATGGGCGAGCTGCTTTCGCTGGCCTCAACTTTCACGCGCAAAATGGGTTGCGACTATTTCGGCTACCTGATCACCCGCCTGCCCGACGGGCGGACGCCGGACGAAGACATTTTCATCAGCAACTACCCGGATGAGTGGCTGGATCGCTACCGCGCCCGCAGCTACAAGTTCTATGATCCGGTGGTGACGATATCGCGTCGGTCGCGCCTGCCCTTCTTCTGGGGCGAGCGCGGTTTCCTTCGCCCGTACAGAAAAGCCGAGCGTCACGTTTTTCACGAAGCGAGCGAGTACAGAATTCTGGAAGGTTATGGCATTCCGGCAGCGGGACCGGAGGGCGACGCCGGCATATTTTCCGTCACGCTTTCCAACCGTAATCTGGTTCACGATGTGGTGGAAGAGGAAACAGCGCGTTTGCAGCTTTTCTCAGCCCAATTTCACGACGCCGCAATTCGCCTGGCTTTCGGGCAGGAGCGCCGCGAAGCGCCTGAACTGACGAAACGGGAAAAGGAAGTTCTGTCGTGGACGGCAGATGGTTATTCCAGTGAAGCGGTCGCCGCCCGTCTTGGACTGACAGCATCGGCGGTCAATTATCACATCACCAATGCCTGCCGGAAACTCGGTGCCAGCAACAAGATTCAGGCTGTCGCCCTTACCATCCGCCGCAACCTGATCTGAAGATAAAAAAAAAGGTGTGCGGCGGACTGTTATGCCCAAACGCACACCCGAAGCGTTGCTTCAAGCACATCTGCATGCGCAGCTGTGCTCAGTCACCCTCTGCCACTTCATCGTTGACTTGAGGTACAGGGCGGAAATAACGGCCGACAATGATCGGCAGGACGAAGCCCGCAATACCGAGCGCCCAAAGGCCGATTGCCAAGGGTGAACCCACCAGGACCGACCAGTCGCCATCCGAAATCGTGATCGCACGGCGAAGGTTCACTTCCATCGCATTGCCGAGCAGCACGCCCATGATGACCGGCACCAGCGGAACATCATACTTGCGCAAGACCCAGCCAAGCAGGCCAAACAGGATCATCACGATCAAATCAAACGTCGATCCGGAGATGCCGTAAATGCCGACAAAGGAAATCATCGCCACCGTCGGCATGAGATATTTTGTCGGGATCAGCAGAACACGCACGAAGATCGAAACCATCGGCAGGTTCAGCACCAGAAGCATGACATTGCCGATGAAGAGCGCTGCAATGAGGCCCCAGACCACATCCGGCTGCTGGGTGAAAAGCAGCGGGCCAGGCGTAATATTGAGCGCCATCAGCATGGCAAGCAGAACAGCTGTCGTTCCAGAGCCCGGAACGCCGAGTGCCAGCATCGGCACCAGCGCGCCACCGGCAGCGGCGTTATTACCGGCCTCCGGTGCCGCGACGCCGCGCGGATCGCCCTTGCCGAATGTGCCCTTCTTGTCGTTCAGCCGCTTTTCAAAAGCATAGGCCAGGAACGAACCGAGCGATGCACCGGCACCGGGCAAGACACCGGCAATAAAACCGATGATCGTTCCCCGACCCATGCTGCCGGATGTTTCCTTCAACATGGAAGCCGGCGGCGTAACCCGGCCAAGCTGCATCTTTCCTTCGCTCGCGCCGTCATTGTCGCCACGATGCTCAAGAAAGACAAAAACTTCCGACAGCGCAAAAAGACCAACAATGGCGATCAGGAAGTCGATACCATCATAGAGGTGGACTTCCCCGAAGGTAAGACGCGGCACGCCCGTCTGACCGTCAACCCCGATCATGGCAATGCCGAGACCAAGAGCGGCGGCAAAAGCGGCCTTGCCCTGGTTGCGGCTTGCCACACCGCCGAGGGTCGCAAAGGCCAGGAAGTAGAGCGCGAAATATTCCGCAGGTCCAAAAAGCAACGCCACGTTGACGAGCTGCGGTGCCAGAAAGACCAGGCCCCAGGTGGCAACGAATGCGCCCACAAACGAGGCAATGCCCGAAAGCGCAAGCGCCTCGCCGGCCTGCCCGTTCCTGGCCATCGGATAGCCGTCGAGCGTGGTCATCATCGCCGGTTCGTCACCTGGAATGCCAAGCAGAATGGACGAGATACGTCCACCATACATCGCCCCGTAATAGACCGACGTCAGAAGGATCAGCGCAGAGGTGGCGGGAAGGCCGAGCGTGAAGGCAAGCGGAATGAGGATCGCCACGCCGTTCGACGGCCCAAGCCCCGGCAAGGCACCGATGATGGTGCCGAGAAAACAGCCGAGCAGCGCCAGAGCAAGGTTCTGCCATGTGAGCGCGATGAGAAAGCCATCGCCAAGATTTGCCAAAGTATCCATCGATCAGCCTCCCTTAAAATCCAAGTGGTCCCTTGGCGAGCGAAAGGCCAAGGATCAGATGGAAAACGACATAAATGCCAACCGAAATCGCCACACCGGCAATGACGCCTCTCAGGGGCTCTGCGCCAAGACGCCAGGACAGGAAGGCAGCCGCAAGCGCGGTCGCGATCACGAAACCGGCAGCAGGCAGGAGATAAACATAGGCAACCATCACAGCTGCCGAAATTCCGATTTCCAGAAGCTTCGCAGCCTGCGGCCAATGCGGATTGGCATCCGGTGAAAAAATCATGGCAAGGCTTGCCAGCGCCAAAACGATACCAATCATGATCGGAAAGGTTTTAGGCCCCACCGGATCGGTGATGAAGCTCAGCTCAACCAATGTCGATTGCCATATGTAAAAGGCAGCAACCAGCAGCCCTATGCCGCCGAGAATACGGTCGCTCATATCTCCCCCTTCGCGCGATGCGCAGAACAGAAAAGGCCGCGGACAGAGCTAACCGTCCGCGGTTTATGTCAAATATGTGAGGTTTATTTCAGGATACCGATTTCCTTGGAAATCGCCTGGATGTCGGAGACTGACTCCTGAACAAATGCCTGGAAGTCAGCGCCGCGCTTGTCGAGCGGTGCAAGGCCGTTGGCAGCCATGGTCTCTTTCCACTCGGCAGAATCATAGACCTTGCCGATAGCATCCACCCAATAGTTATAGGCATCGTCGCTCATGCCGCCGGGGGCATAAAAGCCACGCCAGTTGGCACCGATCACATCAATGCCCTGCTCCTTTGCCGTCGGGAAGGATGCAAAATCGCCTTCCAGACGCTCAGGTGCCAGAACCGCAATCACCTTGATGTCGCCGGAATCAACAAAGCCCTTGGCTTCCGATGCATCGCCTGTGAAGGCTGCAACAGAGCCCGCCAGAAGCTGGGTCACAGCCTCGCCACCGCCATCGAATGCAACATACTTGACCGTGCGCACGTCATCGATACCGGCCTTCTTGGCCGCCATGAGAACCTTCAGATGGTCCCAGCCACCCACCGCAGAACCACCTGCGATCGGCGCGGAAGCCGGATCAGCCTTCAGCTTTTCCATGAGTTCCGGCAGCGTATTGATCGGTGAATCTTTAGCAACGGCGATGATACCGTAATCGGCACCAACGCTGGCAACCCAGCGCACCTGATCCATCGTGTTGCCCGGAAAAGCGCCTTGGGCCAGACGGGTGGACGTGGCAGACGAGGCCGCCACAATAAGATCATTGCTGTCATTGCGCTTGTTGACAACAGCGGCATAGGCAACACCGCCACCACCGCCGGCCATATTGGTGACCTGCATCGTGCCGGGAACCAGCTTCAGATCCTGGAGGGTCTTGCCAACCTGACGGCAGGTAAAGTCCCAACCGCCACCCGGATTCGCTGGCGCGATACATTCGGTGGCTTCCGGTTCAAAAGCAAAGGACGGCGCAGAAAACGCCATGACGACAACGGCTGCAGCAGCAGCCTGAGCGAGAATTTTTTTCATATTATCCTCCTGATGGGATGGGCTGCCTCCACAGCCATGACTTGCTTGTGCTAGAAGCGTAACCTGTCATTAACCTGTCAAAGTGCGGGGATTCATTTCTCAGATGCGTTTTTTGCTTGTGGAAGATACGGGCGATGTCGCCGAAGCCATCGCCGAGCGGTTTTCAAAGGCCGGCCATGTGGTTGAGCTTGCAGGCAATTTGTCCGACGCAGAACAGCTTTGCGATTTCAACGACTATGATCTCATCATTCTCGACGTGAACCTGCCGGACGGGATCGGGTTGGATCTTTTGAAGCGGTTGCGTACCCGGCGCAGTGGTGTGCCGGTGTTGGTGCTGACAGCCAGGCTCGCCGTCGACGACAGGATCGGCGCGCTCGATCTCGGCGCAGACGACTACATGGTCAAACCCTTTGATCTCGGTGAACTCGAAGCGCGCACCCGCGCCATCCTGCGCCGCAAGGCCGGCAACACGACGCCGGTGCTGGAGGCCGGCAACCTGCGTTTCGACATGGCTGACCGCAGCGTAACAGTGGACGGTGAACCCCGTGAACTGACCCGGCGCGAGCAGATACTGCTTGAAATTTTTCTGACCCATAAAGGGCGCGTTCTGGACAAGAGCGAACTTTTGACCAAACTCTTCGGCCTTGAAGCCGAAAGCAATGCCAATGCCGTTGAGCTTTATGTCGGGCGACTGCGCCGCAAGATCGAAGGCAGCGACCTGGAGATCAGGACATTGCGTGGGCTTGGCTATCAGGCACGGCTGGCGGAGAGACAATGATCAGGCTCAGTCTCATTTCGTCCTCGGTCGCCTTCCGTCTCGTGATCGTGGTCACGGGCTTTCTGGCGCTGGCCGCCTGTGCCGGCGTTTATGCTGCCTACAGCTACGGACGGGCAGCAGCTGATCAGGCATTCGACCGCCTCTTGACCGGCGCGGCGCTGCAGATTGCCGAACGCATATCCGTCGATGATGGGCGAACGGTTGTCGATCTGCCGCTTTCGGCCTTTGAATTGCTTTCGCTTGCCCCTGATGACCGGGTCTTTTATCGGGTGGTTGGCCCCAGGGGCAACACGCTCACCGGTTTTGACGCGCTCCCCCTGCCGACAGCCGAGACAACCGGCAATAAGATCATCTATGAAACCGCCTATCGCGGTGTTCCGGTGCGCGCAGTCGAGGTGCGGCGCAGGCTGGCCGAACAATCCATTTCCGGCCAGACCGCAGTTATCGTGGCACACACGATGGATGCGCGCGCCGGCCTTGCACGCGATATTGCCGCAAAGGCGATGGCTGCAGTGGCGCTTGCCACACTCGTCATCATTCTCATCACATTCTGGGCCACCCGCTTTGCGCTGAAACCGCTGGACCGTATCGAAACCTCCATCAAGGCGCGCGACCCTACCGATCTCAGCCCCTTCACCGGCAAGGCACCGCGTGAAATCGAGGCGCTGGTTGCCGCAATCAACCATTTCATGGGCAGGCTCGACAGCCGGGTGCGCGACATGCAGGATTTCGTGGCAGACACTGCCCACCAGATGCGCACGCCAATTACCGCCATGCGCGCCCAAACCGAGCTTGCGCTCGAAGAAGACAATCCGCAGCGGCTGAAAGCCACGCTCATTAAAATCCGCCGCCGTGCGGTGGGCGTGAGCCGCTTGATGGAACAGCTTCTCAGCCAGGCGCTGGTGATCCACCGCTCCGACACCGTGCCGCTGTCCAAAACGGACCTGCGTCGCATTGCGCTCGAAGCCGAGCGCGAATACCGCACATCGTCGCTCAAACAGGGCGACGGCATAGAACTCGACTTTCCCGAGGACAATGTGCCGGTCATGTGCGACCCCTTCAGCCTGCGCGAAGCGATCAAGAACCTGCTTGCCAATGCCTTCACCCACGGTCAGCCGCCAGTGACGCTGAAGGTGGAAATTAAGGACGGCTTCGCGCTCCTGAAAGTGTCGGATCGCGGACCGGGCCTGAGCGCCGAAATTACCGAGAAAGCCGGTGACCGCTACATTCGCAACGAAGACAAACCCGAAAGCGCAGGCCTCGGCATCTCCATTGTCCGCCAGGTTCTGAATTCGCATCAGGGCGAACTGTTCACCTGGCGCGCCGAGGATAGCGCGCTGTGGCTTGGCTTTCGTCTGCCGCTGGCAAAGGAGGGGGCTGACGCATGAAATCTGCGCTAAGTAACATCGCAATCGCGGCAATGCTGCTCGCGCCCACCCTGTCTCATGCCGCCACGACCGAATTTCCCGCCAGGCGCGAAAGCAAGGGCGCAACGCTCAGGATCGCGTCGGTCACCGACCTGCCGGTTTTCCGCCCGATGATCGACGCCTTCCAAAGCCGCTATCCGGATATCGCCATCTCCTATGAGGAAAGCACATCCGACACACTGGACGTTGTGCTGGAAAAGGCCTGCCTGGAGGAGAAAGACTTTGCCGATCTCGTCATCTCCTCCTCCCTGCCCCGGCAGATCTGGTTCGTCAACGAAGGCTGTGCCGAGCCGATCGATGAGGTCGCGCAAGGCGGCCTGCCAAACTGGGCGCAATGGCGAAACGAGATCAACGGCCTGACCTATGAGCCCGCCGTGATTGTCTACAACAAGGCTGCAATCCCGCCGGACAAGGTCCCCCGCAACCGCTTCGACCTCATCGACCTGCTGCGCAGCTCGAACACCTATAACGGCAAGGTCGGAACCTACGATATCGAACGCTCAGGCGTCGGCTATTTCTTTGCCTTTGAAGATTCCGAACAGGCCAGCACCTGGGGCCGGCTCCTGGAAAGTTTTGGCCGCAACCGGGTGAAACTCTTCTGCTGCACGGGCGAAATTCTCGATCGCGTCGCCGACGGAAGGCTCCTCTTCGGCTATAATGTGCTTGGCTCCTATGCGCTGGAGCGCATGCGCAAGGACAACCGCCTCGGCATCATCATGCCGTCGGACTACACATTGGTGATGAGCCGCACCGCCTTCATCCCCAAGACCGCCAAAGCCAAGGCCGCCGCCAAGCTCTTCATCGATTTTGTCCTCTCTCGCGAAGGCCAGTCGATCCTCGAAGACAAGATGAACTTCACCTCATCCCTGCGCGGCGCAGAAGGCCTGAAAGACCAACTCACCGGCGGCATAGACTCCCTGCGCCCCATAGCCCTCACCCCCGCCCTCCTCGTCCCCCTCGACCAGGAAAAGAAACGCACTTTCATCGAACAATGGCGCCAATCGGTAAACCCGGACCGGGGACCGTGAGGGGGGCTTAGCAGAACACGCAAGCCATCCTTCAGCTCTTGAAATTTACAGAGGCTGCCTGGAATGCAATCAAGGGGCGTTTCGTATGAGCGTCTCGGTCATACAGAAAGAGCGTAGCCGTTTCAAAAGCTGACCAGCGTCAATGGATGCCTGCAGTCCTGGCGCTCACCCCTCTAGCGACATTTGCGGCTTTGACGACAGCATCAAGCCTTTGCTGGGCCTTTCCGTCCAGCCTTACAAAGCGCGTGCGCATCTTGTCATAGAGTGCAGGCGTTTCTTCAAGCTCTTCTTCGATGAATTCCAATTCCTCGATCATATCGCTGATCTTGCTCAAGGCTTTGTCGACCGCCAGATCACCGGCGTCAAAGCCACGCATATCGGCCACAAAGCCACAGAGAAACCCATCATCTAGTTCATCCAGCCGGCGCTCCACCATTTGCTTGAGCCCTTCAATATCGCCAAGCCCCGTGCGCTGCGAGAGGTTGAGTCGCTTGCCTTCCATATTCATCTGCGCAAGCGTATTCCACAGCGACATGATCATCCCCAAAAAATCGTTCGGTGCGTCCTCGCCTTCGAATTCCGGAAATTCGTCGTCCCACATGGATTTGATTTCCTGAATGGGTGAAACGCCCAAGGCGATTGTCGTGATCTGCCCCCACATGCGAAACTTGACCGACTGCAAAGTCATGGGGCAATCGTATTTTTCGAGGAACGCCGCGAATGCCTCATCGCCGGGATAGGGAATTTTGGGTGGAGTGACCATCATGGGAATTGTCTCGCTGATTTGCGAGGGCGTCATAGTACTTGCAGGCGCTGCAAATCCAGCAGCCTTTGGCAATGGGTGCAGGCGAGAAGGAAGCGAGAGGGCTGTTTGTCGGGAAGTGAATTTCAGGAAAGAACGAAAAAGGCGCGGCGATAATCAAGCCGCGCTATTTTTTTGAGAAGGCACTCAGTTAAGAGCTTTATTTTTCCAATCGCTTTTGCAGGCGACTAATATTTTCAGGGCTACCTTCAAATTCAAAGCCCTGACTAGTCTTTTTAATGCGAACGCCCGACGACGACGCTGCCTGACGTAAATTGCGTTCGATCTTTTGGTTCATGTCACGAACCATCGCGTCGGCCAACGAGCGCCCGTTGGTAAAGGTTCTTCCATTGAATTTCATCTTGATCATAGGTCAGCCTTTCGGTGGATAAGGATCATTGCCATAGCTCCAAGCCTCGCGAAACTTGGCGTCTTGGCCTTGAATGCGGAACTCCGCACCCTGATTGCGAGCAATGTCGCGGCCATATTCAATGGCTTCACGTTGAGTATCAAACGCCTTCGTGAGACGTTCATTACCCTCGCCGCGTACACCCCAACCTTCGCCATTCTTGACGACATATTGATTTTTACCGGTCATTCCGCGCTCCTTTCTAAGCAGCCATCTTATCAGTGCGAGAATTGATCCAATCCCAAGCCGGTTGAGGCAGCCAACCGCTATAGTCACGGGTAATTCCCACAATGAAGAAATTGTCGTTGCCATCTGCAAATGGAGCAATCTTGTCCCAAATGCCCTTGGCCGTGAGGCTGGTGTCAACCAACCAATAAGAGTCGAGATAGTGCCACCAGGCGCCACAGCTCTTGATTGCATCATGAAGATCGCTGTAATTTTGCCCGGGACGGTTCAAGTCGTAGTTAACTGAGTAGATCATGGTATTCCTCAAGGTATGCGATCAGCCAAGTCTTCGGCCTTAACTTCCCATGCTGAAAAAATGTCGCGGCTCGGACATGCCGTCTGTCCGTGCGAAGGTTTTTTTTCAGCATAGGACTTCGAGAAAAGGTGTTGAGCAAATGGACAGCATAGAAAAGACCGGCGCCTTGACGCCTCAAGAACTCGAGGAAGCAATCAACGAGTTTTCAGACGCGGATTTGCTTCGCCTCAAAAAGGTGTCCCAGCTTTACGCGCACTATCCCGTTGAACCGGAAGAGCTTCTACAAGAAGCGTATTGTCGGGCCTTGGCCGGGACCAGAAGCTGTCCAAGAAATGTGAGAGTAGTAAAATTTATCGCGGAAGCGATGCGCAGCATAGCTCACAATGAACTTCAAAAGATCGAAAACCAGCGCGAAGAGATTTCGCTGCAGGACGAAGAATTACAAAACTCGGTGGCGCTTACGCTCAAGGAACCGAGTCCAACCGCAGAGGAAAGGATGATCACAAATGAAACAGTTCGTGGCACAGAAAACAGACTGCTGGACCTATTCGATGGAGACGAAGAAGCACAGCTCATTGTCATCGGCATGTTGACCGGTTCTGAAGGAGCGGAACTGCGGTTGGCAACGGGGCTAGACCAAACCAGTTTCAACACTAAACGGCGTTACATAAGGCGGAAATTGAATGACGCAAGACAGAACGGGTTCACGCTATGACAGACAAGAGATACGACGAAAGAAGGAAGTTGGTGTCGCTCGCCGACGCACTCTTCGACGACCTCTTCTCTATGTCAGATGAAGAAATCATCGCCGAAGTCAGGGAGGCTGGGCTAGACCCCAAAATAGTCGCTGATGAGATGAGAGTAAAATTCAGCGAAGCTTCAATACTCGCAGGCAAGGAGCGCATGAAGGCTGCAAAAGCTCGACTTCGCTCCGCCGAACAGCACCACCGTACCGAGCGAAACACAGATATCGCCGTCGCACGACAAAGACTGCGTAATGCATTGTCGCAAGAGGGGGTATCTATGGCCGCACGAAATGAAACGGAAAATGAGTTGACCGATGAGGAGGTTCTACGAAAATACAATGATCTAATTCGCCTGGGTGTAATCGATCCAGAAAGCGACGGCGACACATGAAGGTAATTAATCCTGCCGAGCGGCTTTTGAAGTCGCTCGGTGTCACCGAGCCCGCTGAAATTGATCTGGAAGCCATCGCCTACGATCAGGGTGCCGAGGTGCGATATTGCAATCTATGCGGATGTGAAGCCGACATTCTCGGCTATAAAAACAGAGCAATCATTTCAGTTGATGAAAATAAGGCACCTCAACGTAAGCGATTTTCAATCGCGCATGAACTGGGGCATTGGCATTACCACCGTGGCAAAAGACTGCAATGCCGAATAGAAGAATATCAGCCTAAGCAAAAAATACAGGCCGAGCGAGTGGCAAATGGTTATGCTGCGTCCCTATTGCTTCCGCATTACCTTGTCTTGCCAAGAGCGCGAGACCGAAAACAACTCAATTTCAAAGTCATCGAAGAATTCGCCAGGGACTTTCACACAAGCTTGCCCGCGACAGCAATTCGCTTAGTTGAGGCCGACATTTGGCCCTGTATGCTGGTGTGCCACACTCGGACAGGTCGACGTTGGTTTACTCAAGCACCTATGTTTCATAGGCGTTGGTTCCCACGTGACGAACTGGACGCACAATCCTCAGCATTTGACACATTATTTGGTAAGTCTGAAGGGGGTAGTGTCCGGCAGCTTATAGGCGCTGATGCATGGTTTGATCGGAATGAAGCGCAGCGCTACGAGATTTTTGAACAGGCGAAGCGCATCAACAGTGATGAGGTACTCGTTCTTCTCACAATCAAAGACAACAAAATGATAGAAGAGGAACCAGAATGGTCGAACCGAAGACGCTACTGATCCAAACCTAGACGAGGAACATCGGTTAGGCCAGTTTCACACCTGACACCCAGAATGGCACCCGGCCCATCTACGCATGGGTTTCCCGTCGCAGAAAAAGACGTAAGCATCTGAAATATTTAAATGTTTTTGGTAGCGGAGGAGGGATTTGAACCCCCGACACAAGGATTATGATTTGGCCAAGGTGTCTGCGCGATGTGGTTCAGGTGTTAGCAGCTTGTTTCGGTAGATCATTGAATTGGTTGAAGTCGGGCTTTCCGATCTATCCCGAGTATTTTCAAATGCGTTCATTCAAGCGCAGCGATTTTAGCTCCCCTGTGGCACCCAAGTTAGAGTAACCACACACAACCGAGCATTTTGCGACTGTTTGACTACACCCCCTCCAGCAACATCTTCTTGATGTCATCAAATTTTGCTCTTGCTGCCGCTTGACCATGATCGTAGGTCTTTGCAAGAGTTTCAGAGGAATTGTCTAGCAGGCCACCGATTTTCTCTGTAGGCCAAATAATAACTGCACGACCAGCCTGCTCTTCGTTGATTGCTATATCAATCAGTCGATTCAATTTAAAAGGCTTTAGGGCGTATTGAATATATTTTGATGCACTTAGCTTACGTCTCTTGAATGGAAATACGAAAACTAAAAACAGCAAAGAAACCAAAACATACCTAAACTTCTTTAGAAGGTTTGCCTTCCCTTTCGTGAGGATAATCACCTTTTTTGAGGAAAGAATTTCAGGTATATCAATAGGTAGCGGATCTAGAGCCGCCGCATCCAAATATGTTTTGCTTTCAAGTGGCACGACCGAGTCAAAGATTAGTGGCGCAGCACTGGCAGCCTTAATCACTTCGTACAAATCGAGCTTCTCCACCTCACGCAAATCCCGGCGTGTATCATCTGATACCGGTCGATTAGTGAAATAGACAATCTGTTCTGATTCCGAATCTTGAACGGGCAAAAAGCACTGAATTTTATGGTGCTTCACTTTGCTTTGATCGATTGGGGTCTCTTTCTTAAATATTGTCTCGACCATGAAATCCAAATCATAGAGGGGTTGGTCTCGATAGAGGTCACCAACGCCTTTGAAATTCATAAATCGTGGATCAGTAAGAAGCGTCGTCCACATTTCTTTGCCAGGATGGTGATCCCCCATGGCGAGATAGTAGACAACGTTACCGGCGCTCGCTGACGCTCCAACCATGTAATCCAGATCATTGGCAAAATTTGGAAATTCACGCAGCACCTCATCGGCCGCACCGGCAATAAAACCAGCCTTTATCCCTCCATCCCCGAGGATCATTGCTATCTTGTTTTGTGTTGATTTTTCCATGGCAGGTTGTAGCCTCTCTAAAGCACTTGGCCGGGGTTTTAGCTGTGAAATTTAACGAATTCAACGCAGATGTCAGGGAAAATTCTACCACAAATAATTTCTGGGATTTCTGTTATCACCATCGCTATGTCCAGCTGCTGCTGCCGATCCTCGGATTGTTCGGTGCAGCAGATTTCTACAGCGCCTACCAAGATCAGAAATGGCCATGGGTATTAATTGGATCCTGCATAATTACGCTGTTGGTTGTCATCCTTGCTTGGAAAAAGGTGTCGCCAGTAGAGCTTCTAAGTCATATTTCATGCCGTCACTTTTATCCTTTTCTATCAAATATCACGCATGAAGAGCGCGAGAAATTCTTACTAAATCGAATTGGTCTTCTAAATGATCTCGAAAACAAGATTATCTCACTACAGAAAACGCATCTTATTATAATAGGAGAAAGCGGCGCCGGAAAATCCACGCTCAAAGAAAATTTCAAGGCCAGAAATAGAGAAAAAAAGATCATAGAATTAGAATCGAACTCTGCTGGCTTTGTAGAAGTTATTGATGCAATTCTCGCCAAGGTTGGAAAAAGCGATAACGTTCAAGCGCAGAGCTTAGTTACTGAAATTATTTCAAATGGTGAGGCTAATCTCAAATCAGCAATCGATAGGCTGGTTGGTCTCCTGTTCGAAGAACCAACAATTTTGATCTTCGACCAATCAGAACGGCTTAGCCCCTCGTTTCAAAGTCTCTCTAAAAAGGATCGGAAGAGAACAACCGAGCTTTTGGAAAAGCTGAAAGAAAGCGAATTCTGCAAGACGATATTCACCATAAGATCGGACAGGATTGATGGCCTAATCTCGATGTTAGGTGAACGCGGCTTCGAGATATTTTTTGTAGAGGGTTTTGACGCAGAGGATGATCTAGGCCTCGCAGAGCGGATTAAGATAAAGCTTAATAAGCTTCAAGTAAATGACACCGATACAACCTGGATTTTAGATAATCTTACTGAAAAAGGTACAATAAACGCATTTATTTTCCAACTCGCCGGATACTTAATTGAAAGCATAGGAATAAAGAAAATAAAAGCAATTGGCGGACGTCTGTATTCGGGAGAGAAGATGTTTCTCGAGGCCTATATCGGCTCGCTGCTAGACGAATTCGGCTACGTACAACATGATCATCTAAAGTCCGCAGATCTCGAGAACATACTTTTCTGCGTTGCAAGCTTCAACAAGCGCAAGAACTCTGCCCTTAACATCAAAGACTTGACACATATAAGTCACCTACCCGAATCCAAGTGTGAGAGATGCATTCAGTTTCTCAGGGACAAAAAAGTCTTCGATGAAAGAGATATAGAGGATCACAGGCTCAGGTTGGTACACGACCTCCTTATGGACCACCTCATGGCTAGAGAACCTAGATTTTTGCCACCCGAGCAAAGAATCGCGATCGAGCAAATAGTAGATCGATCCTCTTCCGAAAAACCGGCATTCACATCCTTAGATTACGTGTCTCCCTTTCTGAATTTTGCTCGTAGAGACGAAAATGGCAGTATTGACATTGGCTTGCCGGAAACCCTGCTATTATGGTTTTTTGCAATCGTCTATTTTTGGAGAATTGCGTTTCCCGAACAGGCATTCAACTTGCTGCTGCCTATAAATGACTATTTTTCGGGAGTGTATCCGGGGATCGTGTTTCCACCAGAAACCGCAACATATATGTTTATCCCAACTGCTTTTACACAGTACATTTGGGTGTCCATCATATACGGGCTCAACAGGGAATTCTTCTACTACCTCAGAAAAACTAACGAGATAAAATACCTGTATTTCTTTAGCAAATTGATTGGACCATTTGGGGCCCTCTTGGGTTTTCTGTTTAGCTTCATACCATCGTTTTTTGTAATCCCAATTGCTTTGCCAGGAGCAATACTCGGATCTATTTACATTTTCATTTCGGTGAAGAGCAAAAGCAACACAGCGATATACAAGTATTTATCACTAACTGGGATAGCAACTATCGGTAATATGATAATATCGCTCGCTGTTGTCTATTTCTTGATTCAAACCGTGTCACACCCCTCAAACGATCATGTCCGCCAGCATGTACTTACAGTAACTTTTATTTCTGGCCTTTTTTGCTACTTCGCTTATCAAATGAGGCTAAAACAGGGTTCAATCTTGGGAAGAACGGTACTGACGACCATGTATGCGGCGGGACGCGTCAAGTCATAGATTCGCGAGGTTTTGAAAAGAGAGCGTTCTAAGTAAACAAGCTAGACAGCGACAAAACCCTCTCAAACCATACCCTGACAATCGGACGTTGCAATCTTATTTTGCGCGTCATGAAGAAAAACCTGACGCCCAAACTGATTGAACATTTGCCGCCTGCGTCTGGCAAGCGCTACGAGGTCCGCGATGAATTGCTGACCGGGCTGTTGCTTCGTGTCTCAGCCACAGGTGCAAAGGTCTGGTATCTGGCAACGCGCATCGATGGCCGGTCCCGGCGCATCAAGCTTGGGTCGTGGCCAATCCTGTCGCTGAAGGATGCGCGTGAAAAGGCGCAAATGATCCTGCGCGATATTCAATTGGGATTGTTTCAGAAGCGCGAGGATGAGCCAGCGCCGAAATCCTTGACGCTTGGCGACGTCATCCCTCAGTTCATCGAAAAGCACGCCAAACGGCACACCAAGGACTGGAAGGGAACCGAAAGCGTATTGCTGCGCATAAACAAGCTTCATGGGCTGAAGATCGACGCTATCAAACGTGCCGATGTCATTCGCGAGCTTGAACGCCTGATATCTGACATTGAGGACAATGGTGGAAGAGGCACACGGGCAAACCGTGGACTGGCTGCAATCAAAAAACTGTATTCATGGTGCATCGATCAAGGCGTTGTCGAAATATCGCCCGTGGCCGGTCTGAAACCGCTCATCAAGGAAGTCGCCCGCGAACGATGGCTGTCCGATACCGAAATCAAATCCTTCCTGATGGGATGCGAGGCGGAAGGTTAGCCGACATCAAACGCAAGATGAGCCGAACGCGTGAGATTGAAGGTATTGAGTCTCGATTACAGTCTATTGCGCTAGACGTCAGTCAGCACTTTGCGGCCAATTTCAAAGGGACAGGACTCAAGGGGCAGCTTGCGGCGCCCTCGAAGCGCGCTGCGATTCAGCTCAAGAAGCTGATGGACACATTCGGTCTGGTCACAACGGAGGTTGTCATTTCGCCACCGGAAATGCGCGAAAGCGACGACGAGATCGACGAGGCTGACGATGATCTGGTCCGCAGCTTCTGGCGCAAAATGATGGATCGCTATAGCGGCGAAGAAGCCTACAACAAGTCGATTGTTGAACAGTTCAAGGGCCCTGGCGATCCGGATATCATCATTGTGGTCGACAAGCTGCTTACAGGCTTCGATGCGCCAAGGAACACTGTTCTCTATCTTGCTCGGAAATTGAAGGAACATGGGCTCCTCCAGGCCATAGCCCGCGTCAATCGCGTGTTCGACGACGAGGATGCACCTGAGAAGCCGTTCGGCTTTATCATAGATTACAACGGCATTCTCAAAGACCTCGGCGAGGCTCTGGCGAGCTACGACGCATTGGAGAATTTCGAAGACGCTGAAATCGCCCAGAGCGTGGTGGCGATCAGGGAAGAAGCCGAAAAGCTGCCGGGTGCGCATGCAGCGCTTCTTGATATCTTCAAATCCGTCTCCAACACCTTCGACGCCGAAGCATACGCCCGGCTTCTTGCGGAAGAAGACGTGCGCGCCGAATTCTATCGGCACCTTTCCGCATTCTCGCGCACGTTTATGATAGCGCTTGCCTCTCCCAGTTTTGTCGAAAACGCAAAGCCGAGCGAGTTGCAAAGATGGCAGAATGACCTGAAGCGCTTCACCTCTCTAAGGGCATCTGTCAGCCTAAGGTACGCGGAACGGGTCGACTGGAAGGACTATGAAAAGCGCATCCGCCAGTTGCTTGACCGACATGTGAACGCGGGGGAAGTCGTCCAGCTCGTCGAACCCTTGAACATCTTCGATGACATCGCGATCGACGAACGGCGCGCGGAAAAACAGGAAACGGATGCGTCGATCGCTGACACGATCGCTCACCAGCTCACCCGATCGATCGAGGAAAAATGGGACGAAGACCCTATTTTCTTCGAGAAGTTTTCCAAGCTCATTCGCGAAACTATCGACGACTTCCACAAGGGCCGCATAGAGGAACTGACGTACCTCGCGAAAATTCGAGGCATCAGGGACAAAGTTCAACAACGTGAAGACGACGGAGACTCTCCTCCCGAAAGATTGCACGAAGACAGCCATGCGACCGTATTTTGGGGATTGGCACGACGCGATTTAGTGTCAGCCGGACTGGACGATCCCGAACTTGCCGCCGATATAGCATTGGAGATCAGCACGATCATCACCAAACGTCGAAAGGTCGGATGGCAGAATGACCGGGACATCGAGAACGCCATTCGTAACGATATCGATGATTTCTTCTTCGAGGAGCTCCGAGACAAGCGTGGGCTGATGGTCGATCCGAAGATACTCGACACCGTTGTCGACGATGTACTGGCTTCAGCGCGGGTCCGTATGGCGCAATGAGCGAACCCATGTCACCCGAGATTGAAATCAGATGGGGCGAGCGTTCGACGCAGGCGATCCTCAGACGCTCCACACGGCGCTATCTGAAAATCGAGGTCATACCAACTGGGCACGTAGTTGTCACCGCTCCAGAGGACGCTGGTGCGCCTGAGATAGCAAAGCGGGCGTCGCGAAAAGGCGAATGGGTTTTTCGTGAGCTGGACAAAATTGCGGGACGCCCCTCGGTTACACCGGTTCGTCGTTACGTTTCCGGCGAAAGCCACCTATTTCAGGGAAAGCAATATCGACTAGCGCTAGAACCCTCGAATGACCCGCATGTCCGGCTTGATGGCGACCGAATGATCCTGTTTGCTCGGAACCCAAATGACGGCTCTCACTGCCGGCGCGTGCTCCTAGGCTTCTATCGCCTTCAAGCGAGAGATGTGTTTCCTGCTCGTCTGGCGGCCATGCTTCCACCTTTCGAGCGCAAAGGTCTTGAACGTCCACACTTAGTCATCAGGGCGATGTCAAAGCGTTGGGGAAGCTATACGGCTTCCGGGCGCATCGTGCTCAACCTTGACCTTATCCGCGCCGCACCTGACTTGCTCGACTACGTGATCTGTCACGAGCTCGCGCACGCGTTCCATGGGGACCATGGATTTGAGTGGCGAGACTTGTTGGCAACAATTATGCCTGATTGGGAGACGCGGAAAGCTCTGCTTGAGCGAAAGCTTCGGTAGCATTTATGCAACTCTAGCATATTGCGAACCCCGCTACACGAAACCAAATTCATCGGATGCAATCGACACCCAGAATGGCATCCAAGTCCTTTGCGCGCGGACCTGTCGGCAATGGCCAAGATAGTTCAGCCAGAGAGGAAAAACCAAGGAACTACATAGCTTTCAAATTCATCGCAATTTTTCGGCTCCAGACCTAGCTCCTTGCCACTGTTTCGTGCGCGTTCGATCCATTCATATGCTTCGTCAATTTCGAAGACCTCGAGCGAGTTACAATCGCGACCCACGTCGTGATGCTTCAGGCGGTTACGAGTAAAGTTCCAGGTCTTAAATGCTTCTTTTCTAGTGATGTTGTCAGCCAATAGTATACCCTTTTGCCTGACAGCTTCAATTTCTGCCCAAGTGCGGTCCGCGGGCACTTGACCACCATTGGCCTCTATCACTCCACAGAATATCGCGTCGGCGGCGCCGGCGAGTGTAATAGCTGATAAATACCTCCCCGAAATAAAAAGGCTAATGGCATCCTCAAGCTGGGTAACCGCAACATCTGCTTTGAGATAAACAGCAGCCGCATGTTCAGTATATTTCCCCATATGGCCATTCCCCTTGACTATATCGGGAATTTAATCCCCTGTGTGGATGGCATTTCGATCGATCGCTAGTTTATGAATCTTGGATTCCGTCCTCCATCCATCAAATGAACGCCTGACGACCGACCAACAATATCAACCTGACACCCAGAATGACACCCCGGCCAATCCGCGCACAGATTTACCGCCTTCGAAAAAGACATAAACATCTGAATTATTTAAAGATTTTTGGTAGCGGAGGAGCGCTACCGCCGATCCACACACCTGCCGGAAATACGCTATCGTCTTCAATTATTCTCTCGACGTCTATCAGCCTAGCAATCTTATGTTAAAGCGAAGCGGACAGACCTCAGATTTAGCCTGCGAAATCTCTGCGTATATTGGGTTGCAGAGTGGCAGAAGTTGGCATCAAATATCACCTTCAAAATGGAGGGTCTGTGTATCCCGCTGTTTTCCAAGGGTCCCATCCTTACGAAACCTCGTGCCATTGATGATAAAGGTCACACCCTTATCACTCCCATAAAGGCTGACCTCACTTACCGACAAACGAAGAAGGCGCCCCCGGTTTTCCGCTACCACGATATCTCCGGCTTCAACCCCGAGGATGGATCGAGCCAAGGCAGATCGCTCTGCCTCCAGCTCAGTCTCCCATCGTTCCATCTCATCCTGCACATGCGCCCAGGCATCTCGCGCGACTCGAAACCGACCTTCCTTGCCGAACCAGATGCTATCTGCCAACGCTAGTGTCTGACCGGGCATTTCTCGCTCCATTCCATAAGCGGTATTCGAAATCATGTCATAGACTTGATCAAGTTCCATCAAAGCTTTGAGGCGCTCCCGGTATGGCTTGACAGCGGCGCTGGAAATCTGGGGCGACAGCGGCACATCCCGTAATATCATGTAATCAATGGGCATGATTTCCCGCAAACTTAATCGACTCGTCACGAAGCGCTCCGCAGGCTCATCTTCGCGCCATGAATTTCGGGTAGCTTCAACCCACAACTCAGTTTTTGAGATGCACAACAAACTCTCCAGAAAGAGACGTGCTTCGGGGCCATGAACATGACGGACGGACCACGCGTGATCGCCCGTCATCAGCGGTAAAACGACATGAGACAGACTGCATTCCCGGACAACGCGGACGAGGGAAGCGATCCTTTCCTGCAACGGCGCTGTCAAACGCACCAGAACCGCCGGGCCTGTGGCCCTATGCCACCTTTGACTGGTTTCGCTTTCGAACATCAACAGCTGCGCGCGGGCCATCGGCATGAGTTTTTCGACGAGCTTCGATGCACTTGCCTGGACGGATTGGTTCCATCGCGTTGCCACGGTCCCATTCTTGACCCAGACATGCCCTCGGCTCTGAACAAGGAGCAAAATCTGAGAAGCGATGTCAGCATCGAGATCTGGCAATCGTCGCGCCCGAATTTCAGCCTGATTGATAGCAACACCCTGGCGTTTTAGGTCCGACAGAGCAGCTTGGTAAAACTGTTGCTGGAGCTTTGACAGCACCTTTGCAGACTTGGCTCGCACAGCTTCACGTCGCCTGCGATCAACCTCATCTTTAAAGGCAGCCAACGGGGGACGTCGGAGCACCTGTCCCGATCTGACTCTGGCCCAATAACCGCGCGCCGGCTTAGGAACCTGAAGCCGAGCGCATAACTTGGCAATCGCCACGTCTGATACAGCGAGTTCTTTCGCTACCTCTTGGGTGGGCTTTTCCCAAACCAATGCAAATAACTCTTCACGAGAGATATTTCGTTTTCGCATGCACATTCACCTTTTATCCGTCCAAATAACTGACAAGCGGGACTATCAGAGGAAGTGCAAGTAGCGCCCTGGAACATTCAAAAGAGGCTCATTAAATTGCGGGCTGCAGAAAATCACACCCGAGTTATTGTGCGATGAGACCGCTATGCGCCAAGTTCAGAATCTCTTAAGGTCCTAGCGTAGGTACTCTTGGTACAGGATCGACGGGAGAGGCTAATGAGGTTCTGGAAAAAAAGAAAAACAAATGAGGGCCCCAGCGCATCGGAATGGGGGGTACTCGTAAGATCTCTTCTAAGAAGACTGCTGCTTCCATTTTGTCAGCCGGCATATGTATTTTTTTTTGTTGTCTCCATGATAATTGGCGCCACAGGTATCTGGGTATCAATTGCCGAAGCTTGGATCTCGACACAAGGGCAAACTCCGCCGGGATCAATTTGGGCTGATCCCAGCGTCTTCAAATCGATTCTAACTTTCTTTGCAGGCCTCGGCTCGTTGTCCTGTATTCAGGTCATAGTCGTCGAGGACAAACAAAAGAATTTGCGCGCGTTACTCTCCCTATTGCTTATTACATTTATTATCTTAGCTGTAGTAGCTGCGCTGCTGGAGAACCGCGGCTCCGGTGAGGGATATCCTTTTCTGGCAACCGGCACAGCCCTAGCAATTGTCACTTGGTGGTTAGCAAACTGGGACGACGAGAAATATTCTCAAAATTCATCTCTGGATCCACTTGGTGGCGATACTGAGACTGCCCCTGCGGGCGACACTGAGGGTTACGCGCTATGACTGGCCGAGAAGAAGGTAGACCTTTCATCAAAGTACCCGCTATCAGAGTAGAACAACCGCTAGGTGAGTTTTACGCTGCCGCCATTCCCGCAAGGAAGCTCCTAGAAGTCTGCTACACAGACAGACTGCGTGCGATTACAGAGGGGGACAGCTACCGACTCGAAGGTTCCCAGCGTCTGATCAATGAACCACGTCTAAAAGTTATCGGACGCTACATTGAAACGAGAGAGGCCGCATTTCCGAATTCCGTCATTTTGGCAGCAAATTATTCAGCCAGCACGGGGCTCAGCGTCCAAGATGACGCAATCAGGTGGCGTATTGAATCGCACACCACAGATGGTGGGTGCCTTGAGCTTGTCATCCCGTCCAAGGAACGCCTTGCTCCGATTATCGACGGACAGCACCGGCTGTTTGGCTTCGCCTACGCCAGTGATGCTCGACTTGATACACCGGTACTCTGCTCCATCTTTCTGGACCTCCCACGCCCTTATCAAGCCTATCTCTTTGCAACAATCAACTCAACACAAAAGCCAGTCGATCGAAGTCAGACTTACGAATTGTTTGGGTACAACATTGAGGAGGAACAGCCAGAACTATGGTCACCCGAAAAGTTGGCTGTCTTTCTTACTCGCAAGCTTAACACCGACATCGAGAGCCCTCTCTATCAGCGCGTTCTAGTTGCAGCAGAGAACGACTTCGCAATCTCCCGTGCAGAGGCAAAAGCCGAGAATCGGTGGATGATTTCAACTGCAACGGTCGTCGACGGGATTACCCGATTGATTTCAACCTCACCCAAAAAAGACGCCGATACGTTACGCACTGGGCGGGAAAAGACTCGTTTAAAGCTCGCTGACGAGCGTTCAGGAGACAAAGCCCCGTTGCGCGAACTTTACATAAACACCCGAGACAAAGTCTTGCTGGGCGCCGTTTCGAATTTCTTCCTGGCAGTACTAGACGTGTGTGGTCCAGAGTTGCCCGCCGGTTCCTATCTCACAAAGACTGTCGGTGTACAGGCTTTGTTCGACACACTGCGAAAGTTGGCGCCGGCCGCACTTGAAGCAAAAGACTTCTCACGTGACTGGTTTGCAGAAAAACTGCGTCCCCTTGGCGAAATTGACTTTACCAACGAAGCCTTTCAGCAAGCCTCTGGGCAGGGACGCACGCAAATCCGCCGTGTCATCTTCCATAAGATTAATCTTGACGAAACTCTAACAACCGAACAACGAGACGACATCGAACAAGTCATCAAAGCCGCAACGAAGTAATATGAATAGCACCTTACGAGCCATTCAAAAACACAGTAGCAACAAGCCTAGGGCACAGAACACATCAATTAAAGCCGACGCAAAAGATTGTCCGAGCCTATTTGAGAAGGCCATCGTCGGAAATCACATTTTACATCAGTATGCGTGGCAATTGCCTGAATATTGAAAATGCGGCACCTTGGCAGCACATGACAACAGAAACAAATGATTCACGGCACCCTTTCAAGCAAGATGGCGACCTACGCCTGCAGAGCGTAACCTTTCCTGAGTCGCTAGATACCTCTGAAGATGATATTGTCGCGCGGCTCTATGTACCCGCGTTGCGTGCATCATCTCGGTATGACAGAGGCGTAGGCTACTTTACGTCTGGATGGCTCAGCTACGTAGCAGAGGGCCTTGCAGCTTTAGCCGCGAACGGTGGCAAAATGCGGCTCATTACAAGCCCACACCTCTCGCCGGAGGATTGGGGAGCGGTCAAGCAAGGCGAGGACGCAAAAAACGACCCGCGAATCCTCGCAACGCTAAATGAAGTTCTTGACGACTTGGAAAGCGCAGCGAAATCTATGCCACTCACGGTGTTGGCATGGCTGATTGCTGATGGTCTCCTCGATCTGCGGATCGCCATTCCCACTGCAAAACTAACTGGAGACTTTCATATTAAGATTGGCGTATTCCAGGATGCGGAAGGAGACTTCATTGCGTTCAACGGATCCCCAAATGAGACTGTTGGCGGTTTTCAGAATTTTGAAAAGCTGCATATTCATCTGGGATGGACCAACGACCGCGATGCAGTACATGCCAAGTCCATCGCCAACACCTTCGATCGCCTCTGGAACAAGCACGACCCAAATGTTCGGTGTTTCGAACTCCCAACCGCCATTCAAAAACGACTGGTAAGGTTTGCGGGAAAGACAAATCGCCCTTACCCGCTTCGTGGGCATAAAAAGATTGGTATCACCAATAAGTGGCGCCATCAGGATGAAGCACTAGCGGAATTCTTAAAGGCCCGCGCGGGTGTGCTCGGAATGGCCACGGGCACAGGAAAAACCCGGACAGCCCTGAAAATCGACACTGAGCTTCGGGAACGAGATCTCATTAGCTCAACTATCGTTGCCGCGTATGGAACAGACCTGCTAGATCAATGGTATAGTGCACTTGTTGGACATGATTATGTCGACTTGATCTATCGGCAGTACGATTCCCATAACGACGCCGACAAGTTTCGACTTTCAAAGCGGCCCGCATGCCTGATTGTAAATCGGCGAAAGCTCGCCGAAGTTATTCGACGACTTTCCCCAGAACGGATCGCTCAGACGTTAATAATTTGCGACGAAGTGCACGGGTTTGGTGAACCAGGACTAGTTTCAGAACTCGACGGACAAATTAAGAAATTTCCATATAGACTCGGGCTGAGCGCAACACCCAGTCGAGAGTATGACGATGATGGAAACGACTTTATCAAAAGGGAAATCGGCCCTGTCATTTTTCGATTTGATATCCAAGAGGCTATCCGGCGTGGCATTCTGTGTGAGTTTGACTACCATCCGATCGAATTTCAGTTCTCACCAAAAGACCGCGCCGCTGTCCAAACAGCCTTCGCGAAACAGCGAAGTCGCGAGGAGGACGGTGATACTGACCGTAAGCAACTTTGGATGGAGCTGGCAAAGATCAAGAAGCTATCCACGGAGAAGATACCTCTATTCGAGGACTACGTTGCACGAAATCCGGCCATTCTCCAAAGAACCATCCTGTTCGTGGAGCAGGCAGACTACGGCGCATTGCTCCAACCGATTTTGATGCGAGAACGCGTCAAATTTCATACTTATTATGGGGATGATGACCGCGAAAACCTAAGACGGTTCGCCCGTGGTGATCTTAGCTGTCTCATTGCATGCAAAAGGATTTCAGAAGGCATCGACATTCAGTCTGTCCACAATATTGTCTTGTTCGCAACGGCCAAAGCACCGATCGAAACAGTTCAACGGGTTGGACGGTGCCTAAGAATTGACCCTAAAAATCCAAACAAACGTGCAACGATTGTGGACTTCATCAAAACCGACGAAGACGACGAACTTCCCCCGCCAGACGCGCCTCTATCCACGGATGAAAGGCGGCGGGCGTGGTTTCAAAAACTTGCGGCCATCCGGCGCGAAAGGGCGGCTATGCCATGATCGACAACGCTATAAGGCGAGCAGTCAAAGCTGTCTGCAAAGTTGACGGGATGAACGAAGACTATGAGCGAGCGCTCGCCACGCTCATAGAAAACACCATGATGGACAATCTCGATACATCGGACATTTACGACCTGCTCGACAAGATCGAGGTCGAGGAGCCAGCTGATGAAGATTAGGATCACCGACTGGCGCTGCGATAATCTCAGGATCGGTGAAGGCACTGAGGTCTTCGAGCTTGGAGATCCTCCCGCACGTTGGTCGCTTGTTCAAATGCCCAACGGTCTTGGCAAGACATCAACTATGACATTGATACGCGCTGTTCTCGGCGAAGAAGACTTAAGCGTCGAAAAAGTGCGTGGTTTTCGCGCCAACGACACCGTCGAGTCTGGCACCTTTGAATTAGGTCTATTGATCGAAGGTCGCGGCGGTGGTCAGGCTAAGCATTACCGCCTTACAGCAGACTTCGACTTCAAAGCTGGCACTTACAGATATTCAACACTGCGAGCTGAAGAACGCGGCGGTGGCCATGAACCTGGGCTCGTTTTGCCGTCAGACCTCAAGCACATCCTAAAGCCCGAATTCATTAAACTGTTCGTTTTCGACGGAGAACTCGCACGGGATATACGGGATCTAAACAAGGCCGCCGCAGATCACGCTATTCGAACGTTGTACCAGCTCGACGATCTTTCGAGACTTCGTCAGCGGATCCGTGATGCGGTATCCAAACGCCAAGAAGCGCTCGAGCGTACCTCGGGCCGAACTCAGAAAGGCGTATCCCGTCATCAAAAGATTTTCGACGAAGCCGCAGGCCAGTTGGCAACCCTCAAAAAGGCGTTGGCAGAAAAGAAGTCCACCCGCACAAAACTCAAACGAGAGCAAGAAGGCGTTCGCACGCAGATCGAAGAGCACATCGCTCGCAGTGGCGATCTAAATGATCGACGACTAAAATTGTCCAAGGATGCTAATGACATAGCCAGCGACATCCAAACCACTACCTTGGCCGCTCTTATTGCTTATCGAAACCCGGCAACGCTTTCGCCAACCATTCGATCACGACTTACGAATCTCGGCACCGTTCTAACGAAGGCAAGACTTCCCAAAAGCGTATCTTCGGATTTTTTTGATGAAATTGCAGATGAAGGGGAATGCATCTGCGGTCGCCCGATTGGAGACGCAGAACGCGAAATCCTTAAGCACCGGAAAGAACAGTATCTAGCTCAGGATCAAATTTCTGCCATTGCAGCTATGAAAGATCGTCTGAATTCAAGCGCCACTTCAGAAACAAGCTTCTCAGCGACCTGCGACACTCTCCACGGTAAACTCGAAGATCGCCAAGCCAACGAAAAGGCCATGGACCGACTGAAGCAAGAGGCTGAAGAACGCGGCGATGAAGATATGGGTCCATTAACTGAACGCGAAAGCGAGATCAATGTTGAACTGGCGGCGCTCAATATTGACATTGAACGCTTGGAAACTGCAGATACTGCCAAGCAGCGCTCTTACCAAAGTACCGCGAAAACAAACATTCCGCTTGCACAAAAGCACTTGGGAGAATGCAAGGCTACGCTTGACGAAGTGGAAGCTTCGTTCCGGCTATCACGCCAGCGAGATAGCCTGCTCGATCAACTCTCAAGAATCGAAAAAAAAGCTCTAGCAGAGCTACGTGAAGTTATCCGAACCGAAACCAATGATCGCTTGAAAACACTAGTTAAAATGGAGCAGCTTCGCGTTAAACGCATTGACGGCGCCCTCGAGCTGGAGTCTGACAAATCATCGAGCAAGGATGATGTCAGCGAAGGACAAAGCCTCTCAGTCGCCTACGCCTTTCTGACGGCATTATTATCCAAGGCCCCCTTCGAGCTACCTTTCATAGTTGATAGCCCTGCGGTGTCATTGGATCTCGATGTCCGTAAAGAAGTCAGTAAGGTCATCCCAACTCTTTTCGAGCAAATGATTTTTTTCGTGATCTCTAGCGAACAAGCGGCGTTTGCAGAGAGCTTCTATGAACTCGAAGATACACGATTTGTTACGTTGTCCAAAACGGCAGATGGCCGAATAGAGACCCACTACGGGCTTGACGAATTTAAACGCCAGTCTGGTGAAGGAATAGCCGAATGAGCCTGCGCCTGACTGAAGATGCTGCATCCTTCTTTTCCAAAATTGACTCCCAGCCGATCAAGGGGGTTAGGTTTCTCGATATCGACAAGTTCTATGCGTGTCTGATGTTAGGGTTTCGATATGCGCAACTAGCGAGCGATCCCTCTTTAATGCCAGCATTTCTTGCTGCAGGCGCCAAATACCCAGACGCTTACCAGCCCTACGACAGCTACCTGCTGGGCCTCCTTGTGGAAGCGGAAATCCGTCGACGCAATCTAGATCCAAAAAACCGGGATCTCATCGAGCAGGAGACCGTAAAGTTGCTTGATCCGCATTCACCACTGGGGCTTAGCGAGGATGGGATTAGGTTTATGAACCGCTATGCCGCCAAAGGATTTGAAATTCTACGTGACGCAATGGCGCCGCCTCGAAGTGTAGACGACTTCCTTGTGGCGTATGCCGATCTCTGGCAAGCTAAAAGCGAGCCAGACTCAGGCCAGCCTGCCTGACCTTAGCTGGTTTATCCCGCGCGAAAATGCAACAATCGCGCGCGCTATATCGTGATCACTTGTGCCTCGGCCAAGCCCTATTCGGAACGCTCGGCGAGCCCGCAGCGTATCTCCAAACATTGCCTTTAGCACCGGAGAGGTCTCTACCCGGTCGGTGGAACAGGCGCTCGAGGCCGAAAAAGCAACCTCGCTTCTCAAAAGGCGCATCAAAGCTAGTGGTTCGACGCCGTCCACTGATACCGAAATAGTATTGGGTAGCGCATTTGACAACTCACCATTGAGACTCACACCTCCGATTTTCCGAAGCCCCTCCGCAAGACGGTCCCGACGGCTTCCGATTTCTGCAACGTCTCTTTCGTATCCTCGAATTACAAGATCGAACGCTGCGGCTAGCGCAATGATCGCTGGGGTATTCAACGTGCCGGATCGAAGGCCCCGCTCCTGTCCTCCCCCGTACAAAACAGGCTCAAGCTCAACGCGCGGCTTTCGCAAGCGCCTATACAGAACGCCTATACCTTTCGGCCCATACATTTTATGTCCGGAGAAGCTTGCAAGGTGCACGTTTGCATTGCTGACGTTAAGGGGGCGATAAGCGGTCGCCTGCGAATAGTCCGTATGAAAAACAAGACCCTTTTCCGCGCAAAGCGCGCCAATTTCATCAAGGGGTTGAAGTATACCAGTTTCGTTGTTCGCCGCCATTATCGACACAAGGCCCGTCTTATCAGTGACTGCTTCGCGAACTGCATCAGTGTACACCGCACCATGCTCTCCAACCGGCACTTGAATGACTTTTGCACCATGTTCAGCCGCCAATCTAGCAAGTGGCCCTTTAACCGACGGGTGCTCAATCATCGAAGTGATAATCTCCGTCTTGCCTGACTCTCTTAGCGCTGGAAAAGCCCCCAACAAAGCAAGATTGTTCGCTTCCGTGGATCCGCCGCAGAAGATGATCTCTGACGAGCGAGCGCCAATTGCTGTCGCTATTATTTCGCGTGCACGCTCAATCGCCTCCGAAGCAGTTGCTCCTGGTAAATGCTCACCACTCGACGGATTCGCGTAATGGGTTCGCATTGCTTCCATCATAACCTCGATAACAGCTGGATCGATAGGTGTTGAAGCATTATGGTCGAGGTAAACAGGGCCGGTCATCGGACGAGAATATCTCCAGCCAGTAACCGGGCTGCATCGCCAGGGGACTTTACCCTCGCCGAAATAGCCGTCAGCCCCCGGTCAATATGTGCACGTAGGCGGCGGATCAGTTCGCGCTCATCGAGCTCTTCACCATCCTCGGTCTCCACCCAACGCAAAAGTGTAGTATATATTGGTTGATCGGCACCAAACAATGTGTATGCATTAAACTCTTGCCCGTCCTCAGTGTCTGTTGCAGATCCGATCTTCCCCATTTCTAACGAGATCGCCATTGCCATGCGGCAAAGAAGATTGGGAGTCAGCGCTGCACGCTGACGCAGAACACGCAATCGGCCAGTTGCCTCATCGGACACGCGGAATTTGCTAATGTGCATAGATCACCTCCGGTAACCGCGCCGTAACCTGTGTTTTCAAATCACCTTGTACTACTCCGATTTCGTATCGGCGCGCCACAAAGGGTGAGACGAGCTCATCGAGATCAGGCGTCAATTCACTATCCGTACATAGAAGGATGATCTGCTGGCTGGCCGTAGGTACATAATCGCTCATAAGCGACCTGCGGTGTGCTCTATCGAGCCGCGAGAGTGGCGTATCGATAATCATAGGCAAGTCACGACCGGACGTCTTGCCGAGTGCCCAAAGCATTGAAATCGCAAAAATCTGGCGTTCTCCGGCTGAAAGTGCTTCCTTCGGAATTTCGACGCCATCGGCCCCAACCAAAGCGATATCAAAAGTGTCGGGATCAATCCGTACACTGCTAAGAAGCCGCTTTTTGCGGATCAACCCATTAAAACAACTCACGAAATGCTCCGAGAGGGAAGTTACGCGGCGCTCCAGTACCTGAACCTCATAGGCAGCAAGAGCCGCGCGGGCTCGGTCACCAAGCTCCATCTTATGGAGTGCAAGTTCAGCGTCAAACTTGACCTCAAGCGCCTGATCGCGATGCTTCTCGAGTTGTTCGATTCGATACCGTAAACTGCTAATTGCCTTTTCTTTTTCCCCTAGCTGGGCCTCCGCTCGCCCACGTTCATATTCCGCAGATTTCAGAGTCTCAAGCGTCTCGTTCGCTGCGCCCTCGTCTAAATTCCGTAGTTGTTTCTTGAGCTTGGCTTGACGCAGCCGCGCGCTGTCAAATTCCTTGCCAAGATCGAAAGCTTGGGTTTTGAGACCTTGGTTGACCGCGCCAATCCTGCCTTTGATCCACGCCGGCTCTGCATCGAGTTTGATGCTACTGGCCTGAGCAGTGGCTTTCGCAAGGAATGCCCTCAACTCGGAAAAATGACTGCTTGTCCAAGCAACACGGTTAGATGTCATTGCCTTATCACCGCTTTCAAAGGCGTCAAGAAAATCCCTGATTGCAGCATTTCCTACGATGAATCCGCCTTCGCCCAGTTTTTCACTCAAGCGACCGAGAAGAGCTGAAGCGAGTCCAAGGGGCAACGGACCCTCGGCAAGCCTCCTCAAATCACCCTGCAGCCAGTCGATGCGCTTTTCCACTTCATTCAAAGTCTGCCTGAGCGCCGTTCGGTCCAAGGCTGCAGCCCCTCCTTCTGCGTCGAATGCCTTTTGTGCTTTGGCAATTTGCCGATCAGCCTTTTCTCGGTCGGCGCGAACTTGCGCAGCATCTTCTTCCAAAAGCACCAAGTCTGCTTTTGCTCCGCTTAAGTCGCGCTCGATGGATTCTAAATCCACCACCGACCCTGACGGATTCCTTCTCGACATATAAACGGTAAGATCACTCCGGAGCTGACCAATTAGATCCAGGCCCAGCAGCGAGCGAATTGCATCCCTCAATCCATCAGTTGAGCTTCCATCAGCAATATCCTGGATTTTTTCTCCATCGAAAAAGAAAAGCTGAGATATCCCCGAGGGAATCATATCTTCGAGGTAATGGTCCCAATCCTCAGGAGGTATATCCTCTATGAGGGCACCGTTCCTTTTGAGCTCAATTGATTCAATCACGGACGTCCCTCGAGCTGCCCACGCTCGCCGAACTTCGTACTCGACCGGATATCCTTCTTCGTTTCGTGTAAAAGTAAGTACGACGAAAGCTGACCTTTCAGCCGCAAGGGCATTAATCCTGCGCAATAGATAGGTTTCGTAATCGGAACGTGCAACGCGTACGCCAAGCGCGCGTTTGCCATAAAGAGCGAGGCGCACAGCTTCAAGAAAGGTTGTTTTGCCTCCCCCATTGTGACCACGCACAAGGATAACAGGGCGACCTTCGTTAGACGCAGGCGAAAGTTCGAACCGATTTTCGCCGCCGTAGAGGCCAAAATTGCAAAGTGTGAGTTCTTTTAGAATCATTTGTCAGCCTTTCTGGCCCATTGATCCCGTTGGGAAATCACCTCCTCACGATTCCGCCACTCGCGCTCCATAACTGCGCCTATTTTCTGGTGAACAGCCGCACGACGCTTCAAGCCACGAACAGACCTTTCCACTTCAAGAAGCTGGGCAAGCAATGCAGGCGGCACATTGTACTCGGCACACACATGTTTCAAGATCACACCATCTTCGCCGTCAAAATTGAATGCACCGTCATCTTCGACCGGCAGTTCACGGCCAAGCACGTCGCGTACCACGGCAGCGACTGAGTCCTCCCAGTCGCCCGCTTCCGTTCGCCATAGTCGGCGTATCTCCTGAAGCTCCTCATCGTGTATGAGTATAGTCTTTTCCCCTGGTGGCGCATTCTTGTTCACCTCGAGCTGCGCCTTCAGAAGCTTTCTAAGAAACGACTTGCGAAATGCGATTGTATAGGGACCAGGAATGGTTTCATTACTGCCGGACTTAAAGACCACACGCCCATCACGCCGACGAAAGTCTCGAACTTTTGGCTTTTCTTCCGGATTTTGGGTTGCTGCAAGTTCGTCACGTAAATCGAGCAACGGCTCCAACCACGTTTCACCGTTATCTATCATGGCTTCCATAGCTTTGTCCTTGGTCACAACGGTACAAACCCAACATCCAAACCTCGAATTGCCGCAACTTTCAGTGTTCTTATCGACAACGAGCGGGCATTCACCCGCTTGCGCGTTCCGATACATCGCGAGTAGTTGGCGGTTATCACCGCCCCAAGGGCTTTCATTCTGAAGGAGATAACTCCAAACATCGTCAGTGCTAAACGCCTCAATCGGGGTGTAGACATAGGCCCCAGGCAGCGTTGAATGCCGCGAGAGCGCACTATTCTTGATCCGATGGAGCGACATGACCTGCGCCCGGGTGGCGCTTTCCGCCCGGCGTACACCCAGCACCATTACTACCTCGCCAAACAGTGCTACCTTTTCTTTGATAAAAGCGTTTGCAGGATCAATCTTCAATCGCTCCGTGCACCAACGAAAGCGTTTTGAGGGAGCTGGGTAACCGCGCCCAAGAAGGTTCACCCAAAAACTATCCTTAACGTCTGGCACGACTTTGCGCGCCTCAATCGGCATCGATTGCGCTCGCGCTGCCTCATTGAGGTTCATCAATGCTTGATCAATATAGTCGACAATTACCGGGGTTTCGACGAGCGTGTCAGAACTCAAGACATAAACCGGTTTCTTCCGTTTGGAGTTAGGCAGCTCTCTCAATGCTGACCAAATCAACTGCAACGCGCAAGTCGAGTCCTTGCCGCCGCTATATCCAATCACCCAAGGTCGATTGTCCCTTTCATAAATCGCCCGAATTTCTTCGAGGACTCCCTTCACCGTATGGTTGGGGCTCTCGTGTTCATGCATTTCATTTTGGGCGTCAAACAGAGTATTCATGTCAAGCTGCCTCCATCTCAAGGAAAGAATTCTCAGCATGACGACCCCGCTCATCGAGCGGCAGCTCGACTGCAGTGCAAAGAACGTTAGCACCAAGTTGGACAGCGCGTTTCTGACCATTCATCCGCGCACCGTTCATAACACGACCTTCCCAAAGGTCAGCGTTCCTTCGCGACCAATCAACAGACTCCAGTTTCCTGACATGCGTCCGCCAATCTTTCGGTTTTTCGGCGAGAAGCCTCCCACCTAAAAGTCCAAGCGCCTGCAAAAGAACCCCGTGGGCATGAACGGTACCTTGGCGAAGATCACAGGATTTCAGCGTGCCGGCATCCAATCGCTGCCAATCAAGCATGACGTCAAAGAGGGCACTCCAGTATTCAACAGCCAAGTCAACAGTGCTCTCGCCGAACCGATTTGCGTCTTTTCCCGCCAACCATTCATTTGCCCGGTTTAGGCTCGACAAGGTGTAAAGTGCAGTGCCGCGATTTGGAATTGAGCTGCGCTCCAAATCTGTAAAACGTCTGAAAAATTCAATCTTATTCAGAATACCGGAAGACAGCTGAGATAGCGGGCTACGACGGTCAAATAACACATTCAACGAACCCGATGGTCGCACGGCATTTTTGTTCAGATCAGCAAACATTTGCTGGCTGCGTTCAAGCCCACGGTCGGCGAATAAAACAACGGAGATAGTCTCATTTTCCAATTCAGGCCTTATTTTAAGGGCTTCCTCAATAGCAGCTCTCCTATGCTGCCCATCATTGATCAGTATTCTTGCGTCCATTGAGACCGTTAAAATCCCGACATTCCTAAGTCCAAGATCGTCTGACGCTGACCTGAAGCTTAACTCGCCATCCACAGATGCACACAGCGAGGAAAGAATATAGTTATCCCAGTTTGTAAAAAGATATTCTGCAATTTGCGGCACTCGCGCCTTGGACAAAACACGCTGAGCACGTAAGTCAGGCGGCAAAGTTTCGTCGTCAAAACTAAAGATACGTGGCACTTGGCCGAGCGGGATCATAACAGTAAAATATGGGTAGCCCGCTTGGGTTCCGCGAATAGCCGAAAAAGAATAGAAATTGTTCATGGGTGATCATCCTTGAGTTGGTGGAAGTTTGTGGAAGTTTGCTTGGAAGTCAACATTTTTTCATCAAACTCAACAGAGAACTCAAATTCCGAACCGAAAGAGTGATGAAAAACGGGCGTGCAAAGCGACGTGGATTTCTCCGTGACCCTCCCAAGAGTGAGAGCGCGGACAGGGGTGCCGTGACGGGTTGGAAGTCGAGAGAGAGGCTCTTGGCGCCCGTCGCGGAGAACCGCGATGTCCAGCAAGAACCGCAAATCCGGCGCCAGGGGTGACCGGATCAATCTCTATTCCGAAATCACCGACAAGATCATCGCCGAGCTGGAGGAAGGCCGCCTGCCCTGGGTCCAGCCTTGGGGGACGGCGGCGGCGAATGCGCCGCTTGGCCTCCCAAGGAATGCCGCCACCGCCCGCCTTTATTCCGGGATCAATGTGCTGCTTTTATGGGGCGCCGTCATCGAGCGCGGTTATTCCGGCCAGGGCTGGCTGACCTTTCGTCAGGCACTGGCGCTCGGCGGCAATGTCCGCAAGGGCGAGCGCGGCACCACCGTCGTCTATGCTGATCGCTTCGTGCCGGATGATGAAAAACGTCGCGCCCTGGAGACCGGCGAGGACGCCCGGACCATACCCTTCTTGAAACGCTTCACAGTGTTCAACACGGATCAATGCGAAAACCTCCCCGAGGCGATCGCGACCGCCGCGCCGCCTGTGCCTCAAGGCATGATCGAGCCAAGGGTCGAGGCGCTGATCAAGGCGACGGGCGTCGATTTTCGGATCGGTGGCAATCGCGCCTTCTATGCGCCAGCCCATGACTACGTGCAGGTTCCACCGCCGCAGGCCTATTTCGAGCCGATCAACTGGCATCGGACCGCATTGCATGAACTTGGACACGCAAGTGGTCATGCCTCCCGTCTCGATCGTAACATGACCGGTTCATTCGGCTCCAAACGCTATGCCTTTGAGGAATTGATTGCCGAGATCAGCGCGGCCTTCTCCTGTGCCGCGCTCGGCATCGTGCCGACCGTGCGTCACGCCGATTATATTGGTTCCTGGCTGGAGATCCTGCGCGAGGACAATCGCGCCATCGTTCGCGCCGCCAGTCAAGCGAGCAAGGCCGCCGATTGGCTGCTCGCCTTTTTGCCGGAACGCATGATGCAAGGCGACGAGACGTGGGCCTCCAGAGACAGGAGGGTGGCATGAAACTCCTGACCGATACTCTGCGCGCCCGCCTGCTCGAAAATGGCAAGCAACCAGATACCGACCATATCCCCGTGGTCAAATTCTTCAATCCGCTGGGCGCCGCCACCTGGATCGCCACGGAACTGGATGAAGACAAGGATACACTGTTCGGCCTCGCCGATCTCGGTTTCGGTTGCCCGGAGCTTGGTTCCTTCAGCCTGTTGGAACTGGCCTCCGTACGCCTGCCCTTCGGCCTCGGGATCGAGCGCGATTTCCTGTTCGAGGCCGATGTTCCGCTCTCGGTCTATGCCGAGGCGGCGCGCCATGCCCGCTGCATTGTCGAGGACAGGCGGAGCCTTGATGCCGCCGCGGCCAGGCGCAAGGCCCGCCGCTGATATCCCTGCCCCAAACGCGGCTCTGCAGTGGATCGGCATCAGGAGAGTGAGAGGGCTGCGCCCTTGTCCGTGACGGGTTGGAAGTCGAGAGAGAGACTCTCGGCGCCCGTCGCGGAGTAAACATCATGGCAACCGCGCCCCAGAAAATCACCCTGTCGTCCTCGCGCGACATTCCCTTCAACAAGCTTCTGCTCTCCCAGTCGAATGTCCGGCGCATCAAGGCCGGCGTCTCGATCGAGGAACTCGCCGAGGATATCGCCCGGCGTGGCCTCCTCCAGGGGCTCAGCGTTCGGCCCGTCACCGACGAGGCCGGAACCGAGACCGGCATGTTCGAGATCCCCGCCGGTGGCCGGCGTTACCGGGCGCTCGAGCTTCTCGTGAAACGCAAGCGTCTCGCCAAGACCGCGCTGGTCCCTTGCATCCTGCGCGAGGATGGTATCGCCGAGGAAGATTCGCTTGCGGAAAATGTCCAGCGCGCACCGCTGCATCCACTCGACCAGTTCCGCGCCTTCCTGACGCTGAAGGAGAAAGGCCAGTCCGAGGAGGAAATCGCCGCGACCTTCTTCGTCTCGGTCAATGTGGTCAAGCAGCGTTTGAAGCTCGCCGCCGTCTCGCACAGACTCCTCGACATCTATGCCGAGGACGGCCTGACGCTCGATCAGCTGATGGCCTTCACTGTCTCCGGCGATCATGAACGCCAGGAGCAGGTCTTCGAGCGGCTCCAGCAATCCTATGACAAGCAGCCCTATGCCATCCGGCGCATGCTGACCGAAGGCGCGGTGCGCGCCTCCGACAAGCGTGTGCAATTCATCGGCCTCGATGCCTATGTCGAGGCCGGCGGCACCGTCCTGCGTGATCTCTTCCAGCAGGACGATGGTGGCTGGCTGCAGGATGTTCCCCTTGTCGAGGAAATGGTGACCGACAGACTGCGGCGGGAAGCCGAGACCATTGTCGGCGAAGGCTGGAAATGGATCGATGCCGCGCCCGACTTTCCCTACGGCCACACATTTGGTCTGCGGCAGTTACGCGGCGCGGAAATCCCGCTCACGCCGCAAGAAGAAGCCGCGCGCGACGCGCTGACGGCGGAATTCGATCAGCTTGAGGCGGACCACGCCGAGGCCGATGAACTGCCGGACGCGGTCGACGAGCGCCTTGGCGAGATCGAGACGGACCTTGAGGCCTTCGAGCAACGCCCGGTCAAATTCGATCCCGACGAGATGGCCCGGGCCGGCGCTTTCCTCAGCATCGCCCATGACGGCAGCCTGCGTGTCGAACGCGGTTTCGTGCGGCCCGAGGACGAGATCGTATCCGAACCTAACGCGGAGACCGTGGACACGGATGAAACGGACGGTGGCCAGCCGGATACGGAGGGCAGCAGCGGCGGCGATGCCGGCACCGGTGCTCCGGAGCCGACCGAGGGTGAAGAAGAGGACGCGCTCGCGCCGATCTCCGATCGCCTGATGGCCGAACTCACCACGCATCGCACGCTCGGCCTGCGCAATGCACTCGCCGAACATCCCGAGATCGCCTTTATCGCGGCCTTGCACGCCTTGGCGCTCTCGGTCTTCTATCATCGCGGATCGGACAGTTGCCTGGAACTTGGTCTGAAGCGGGTTGGGTTCAGCACCCAGACGCCGGGGCTGAACGACAGCGCGATGGTCGAGGTCGCCGAAACTCGGCACGAGGACTGGTCCAAACGCTTGCCGAAAGAATCTGATGACCTTTGGGATACGCTTCTTCTGTGGAGCAACGAAGATCGGCGCCAGCTCTTTGGCCATATGATCAGCCTCTCGGTCAATGCCGTGGCCGAACCCTGGAACAGGCGTCCGCGTGCGCTTGCCGATGCCGATGTGCTCGCGCGGTCTGTCGGACTCGATATGGCTGCCGCCGGTTGGCGTCCGAGGGTGGACACCTTCCTCGGCCGCGTCACCAAGGCGCGCATCCTGCAAGCGGTCAGCGAAGCGAAAGGAGAGCGTGCCGCCGACCGTATCGCCCATCTGAAGAAGGGTGACATGGCGAAGGAAGCAGAGACCCTGCTCGCCGATACGGGCTGGTTGCCGGAGCCACTGCGCACTTCTGTTGAGCCGGAAGCGGATGCCGATGAAGCCGGAAATGCCGATGATCCCGCGACGTCTGAAACACCCGTCGTGGAAACGACGGCAGAAGACGGTGAAACGGCCATGGGCGCGGACGACATCCCGGAGGACAATGACCAAGCCGAACCAACATCTCACGTGGAAGCCGCCGAATAGAGCGGCATCCGAACCGGCAATCCTGGCCCGCCTTCGCGCGGGCCTTTTTCTTTGGAGGCCTTGATCATGACAGAAACAGCAGGTGATCTCGCGGAGCGGCTCGCCCAAAACGCCGAGGCGGTCTGCCGGTCCTATTTGTCCAATGGCCGTAAAACCGGACGCTACTGGGTCGTCGGAGACGTCCGGAACATGCCCGGTAGATCCATGTATGTGCGGCTGGTCCCGAGCGCGAAAGGGACTGCTGGCAAATGGACGGACGCCGCGACCGGTGAACATGGCGATCTACTCGACATCATTCGTGAAAGCCGGGGGCTTACCAGCTTCAAGGAAACCGCTGACGAAGCGCGGCGCTTCCTGGCATTGCCCCAGCCCGATCCAAAGCCGGTGGTGCATCGTGATCGAGTGTCACCGGCACCAATGGGTTCGCCACGGGCGGCGAAGCGGCTGTTCGCGATGTCAGGGCCCATTGCCGGCACGCTCGCGGAAACGTATTTGCGCAAACGCGGCATTAAGGCATTGCACGGAACCGGATCGCTGCGGTTTCATCCGCGCTGCTATTACCGGCCCGACGAGCACAGACCGACAGAAATCTGGCCCGCGCTAATCGCGTCGGTCACCGATCTAAACGGTCACCAGACCGGCGCACACCGAACCTGGCTCAACCCGAACAGCTTCAGCGCGGCGTCTCTCGGCAAGGCTCCGATCGAGACGCCGCGACGGGCGATGGGTGACCTGCTCGGCCACGCGGTGCGCTTCGGCGTGGCCGGAGAGGTCATGGCGGTCGGCGAAGGGATCGAGACCATGCTATCGCTACGATGCGTATTGCCCGAGATGCCAATGGCGGCTGCGCTCTCCGCAGCCCATCTTGCCGCTATCCTGTTCCCCGACACGCTGCGCCGGCTCTACATCGTGCGAGACGACGATCCGGCGGGCGACGGCGCAGGGGACACGCTCGTCGAAAGGGCAGATGCGCTCGGCATAGAGGCGCTGCCACTCTCGCCAATTCTGGGCGATCTCAACGAGGATCTGCGCCTTCGTGGCATCGACGCCTTCCGGGCCTCGATCCGGGTCCAACTCGCGCCGCAGGATGTCGCCAGGTTCATGGAGGCCGTTCTGTCCGCCTGACCGGGAGAGATCGGTGCGGAGTATGGCGATGACGTCGCAGCCTTCGTCAACGGCTCCCCGTGGATGTCGCAGAGGGCCGCGCCCGGCCTTCTTCAGAGGGCGACCGGACAGTAGACGGCCCGGTCCGGCAATGGCTGCGGCCAACGATTTTCCCTCGGCCCTTCGGGCCTTTCCATCGCGAAACAAAATCGCCGGCCTCCGCCATCCTCCGCTGCCGCTTCGGTCCTTGCGCTGACGCTCCAGGATGCAGGCCCGGTCCGCCCGCCGTCTTGTCTGCCTATGAAGGCCGCGGCGGGCGCGGCCAACCGACAAAGGGAGCCACACGATGACACTCGACGACGACACCTTCGAACCCCATCACGAATCCTCGCCGACCGAGCACGCGCTGAACGAACTGGAACTCCATGGCTACCGCCACGACGGGCACGGACCGGACCCACGCCTGGTCCCGGAGGACAACGTCATCGCAGGTGCCGTCTCCGACATCTTCGACGCCCTGATCGCCACCATGGCGGATACCGCCCTCGATGGCGAACTCGACGAACTGCTCTGGTCGACCGTCAACATGTTCCATCGCGCCGCCGACCGGCTCGAACGCAAGCTCGACGACAACGAGCAGGCCCAAAAGCGCGGGCAGCGCGAGCAGGACGGCTCTGAAATCAAGGCCGTCGAGCTCGAACGGCTCATCGAGACCGGACAAGGTCTCATCGAGTGGCGCGACAGCCTGGAGGTTTTCCGCGACAGCGCCGCCGAGCACTATCTGCGCACCACCGGATCGCCCTGGTCGCCGCGCACCGGCTCAAAGGTCAACCACCGCGGACTGACATCGGCGATGATCGACAGTCGGGACTTCATCGCCGAACGCAAACGCGCCAACCGCGAAGTGTTGTTGCCCGCCGGTCCGAAGGTCGCGGTCTCCGGAGGCGCCGATTACAACGATCACAAGCTGATCTGGGACAAGCTCGATCAGGTGCACGCCAAACATCCGGACATGGTGCTGATGCATGGCAAGTCGCCGAAAGGCGCCGAGAAGATCGCCGCCCGCTGGGCCGATCATCGCAACGTCACCCAGATCGGCTTCGCGCCGGACTGGACCAAGCACGGCCGCGCCGCGCCCTTCAAACGCAACGATCAGATGCTCGATGTCCTGCCGATCGGAGTCATGGTGTTCCCCGGCACCGGCATTCAGGAGAACCTCGCTGACAAGGCTAGGAAGCTCGGTATTCCGGTTTGGCGGTTCGGATGAACCACCTAGCTACCGGCCCCGTCGGGTGGAATCGCCATCGCACAAATCTCTTTTGCTCACCCCTACAGGCGTTATGGCGCAAAATCTTCAGGAGGCGAAACAGAAACAAATATTGATTCGGTTACTCTTTTTACGTTGAAGCCCCTTGATGCCGCGACGCATCGTATTAAGACGCGCAGAATCCTTGCAAATCTTGACGTAAACGCTGCATTCCGCATGATTCACAGCAGCAGAAACTTACTCCCTTGCTGAGTAGTCAGGAAGCTTACGACGGATTGCCTCCAGTCGCTCACCTTCAGCCCTAAATTCTTTGAGATCTACATCTTCCAGCATGACAGCCGTTTCATTGGCTTCAGCCCACCGGTTATCTGAGATATAAATCTCCGCAAGCCCTAATAGAGATCGGCTGACTTGCAGTTTTTCTGTATTCCTGTCTGCAAGGCGAAGAACTTTTCGATATGTATCCCTCGCTTTGTCGCTTTCTCCCCTCTTAAACTGAATGTCACCCTTCATTACAAGGCACATATTTAATCTATATTCGTCATTTAATCTCTTAAAACATGATATCGAAAGCTCGATATACTTGTCCGCTTTTTCCAACGCGCTAGTATAAAAATATAGTGATGCAAGTGCATAGTTCAAACCAGCAATCATTACCTCCTTGTCGTTCTCATCCGTTATTTTCTCGGCGATCTCGAGAGATTTTTTGTAATATTTCTCGGCTTCAGGATAGTTCTTTGTTCTACGTTCGATGACCCCTAAATGGCGAAGTCCCTTCGCCTCGTAAAACGCATTTCCTGTATCCTGGCTCAGCTCCATCCCGTGGATAATTGGACGCTTTGCCTCATCGTATCGTCCTAGTTCGACAAGTGACCAACCGACAGAATCAATTAATGCAGATATCTGCTTGTCCACTCTCTCGGATCGAGCGGCTGCCTCTTCAACAACTCTTCCGATTTTTAAGCGGGTTGAAAAGCTTCCGGACTCAAACAATGGGCGGCTGAGCGCCTCACCAATTCTTATTACCTCTACGTAATTTTTACCTCGAAGAGCTTCTCTAAGGGTCCCCAGAAGGCTGTCTTCGAAGGCTTCTGACGGCTCAGGTCGAGACTGAAATGGAAGCGCGCCAAAAACAGAAAGCATAGTTGTCACTGAGCCCGCCGCCACACTTGATGTTACAAGAAGGGATGCCTTCAGGTAGGGTAACGTGGTGTTGGTAAGAAAGGTTAGGCCGAAGTAATCATGTGCCTGCAAAACTCCGAAAAAGAAGGCGAATGCAGCAATAGTCGCTCCCATAAACACTTTGAGATGTTTCATTTTGCCAATCCTTTTGGAAGAATCGCTTTAACCCCAAACTTGTTTTCCGTTCACGTAGGTCCGAGTGACGTTGAAATCTGAATCCAGGATCGCAATATCAGCCGCGAGGCCTTCGCGTAACTCGCCTGTTTCTTCAGAAAGACCCAGATACTGCGCTGGATTACGAGACGCACAGTTAATTGCTTCATAAGTGGGGCATCCTGTGAACTCGATCATGTTCCGTACAGCTACGTTCAGCGTAAGGATGCTTCCAACCAAAGTCTCAGTTCCTTCGAGAACTGCGCGGTCCGGTCTTTTTTCGATCGACCGTGTTCCGATCTGGTGAATTCCTTCATCAAGGCCAGCGACCGCAGAGCCGTCCGTGATAAACATGACTTTTGACTTGTCTTGCTTGCACTTCCAGAAAACACGAACAGATGGCGGGCTTACATGAATACCGTCAGCTATAATCGAGCAGAAGTAGTCATCCCTATCCAGAGCCGCGCCTAGGACACCCGGGTTTCTTGAATTAAGATCAGACATTGCATTGTAGACATGTACGATCATCATTCGAGAAGCATCAAACACACCAACAAGATCTTCGTACGATATTAATGAATGTCCGACCCCAACTCGGAGTCCTCGGTCGACCAAGTCTTTAATGAACTGCTCGCCACCATCAAGTTCTGGTGAAAACGTAACTATGCGAACGTCATCATTTACATACGATGATAAATCGCAATCAATTGGCTCCATCATTAGATCGGCGGCTTGAGCCCCAACTTTTCCAGGGTTTAAAAACGGGCCTTCAAGGTGAAATCCAATCCACTTGGCACCCCCAGCACCAGCGGCGGCGGCTTTCAACTGCCTCAGGTGACTGGGATACTCTAAAAATGGTTTCGTCGTAACAGTTGGACAAAACGATGTTGTTCCAAACTTCGGAAGCCCTTGGCACACAACAGGGATGGCGTCCGCATCAGACTTGAACTCCTTACCAAATGCCCCGTTGATTTGAACGTCAATGAAGCCAGGCGCAATCAAATGGTCATCAGGAATCCGCGTCGCACCATCCACAAATGAGCTTTCAGTATCGATGATTTTGCTTATCCTACCGTCACGGATAACCACCTGGCCGTGAACGATTCTATCGGGTAGCGCGAGATTTCCTTGAATTGTTTCAGTCATCGTAGACCTTTCGTGTTATCGGTTCGATAGCATTGAAGACAACTGTATTCTCGGGAACAGATTTTGCCACAAGAGTACCTGCCCCAATGACGCAGTTGCTACCTATATTGACCCCATCAAGGATCGTTACGTTTCCGCCCACCCAAACATTGCTTCCGATACTTATTCCTTTCCGGACATCTCCCTGGAGCATGGTGGGCAACTCGCGACTTCCGAACGCATGGTTGCTGGCGATAATGTAGCAGTTGGCACCAACTATGGTGTACTGTCCAATGCTGACCCCTCCCCCACCATGGATTATGGTATTTTGTGCAAAGGCGCATTGTCCCTCGACGTTAATGAATCCGCCGTAAGCGTCGAAGTAGCAGTTCTCTTTTAGATATGTTTCAGGTCCAAAACTGATGCCGAAGTCCCTCAGACTAGATCGACCATTCAAGATCACCCCTGGTTGAAGTCGGCAGGATCGACTTAGCCTTATTTGTTCAGGATTTCTTATATCCACCGAGTAATGAATATCAAAAGGACTGATTTCTGATCCGAACTGGTCTATCAACGTGTAGTTGAATGCCCCTTGCCTCACCAACTCAAACAATGAACGTGACTTACGGATAGCACTCACTATGAATTTATTCGGCACTTAAGAGCCTCCGAAATGAGGGCCTGATCGGATTCACCGATCTCCAACGCGTTCTGGTCTCTGAGCTTCATTGCCAAAAGCTTTTTCAGCCATATATCTTTCTCATCGTAAAAAAGTCGAAGCACCCCCTGTGCTTGAAGCCGAGTTTCTGTCTTCAAAGAACGGTAGCGCGATCCTCGATGCTCATATGCTTCCACTTTCCCCATTTCCGAATATCCTGACAAGTTACGGGACTGAACGATCACGATCCTCGTATTTGAACTTCAATATACAAATCCGTGACTTCCAGGCAACGCGCAGGGTCGCACGTCTGGCGATTGCAATCTGTGGCGATGCAGTACATTTCGCTCCGATATGCATACAGCATTTTCGCGCCCGGTGTCGCACCGTTTCTAAGAGCAAGTCTCAATATCTTACGCACGAACTAGGCCCTCATCTCGCCATTCAAGCGTCGATGTGATAAATATCCGTGGCGTCATGGTGGTGGTGGAAGCGCGACCGTTCGGACCTCATCTTACGGAGACACCACCATGATCATCTTGGCAATCATTGCATCCCTTGCTGCAATTGGCGCCCTCTGCTGGTTGCTGTTCACGCTCGCGACCTTCGCACTACCAGCTTTCGCCGGCCTGGCTACCGGAACGTGGGCCTATCAGTCCGGCGCCGGCCTTCCGGGAAGTCTCGTCGCAGGCATCGGCTGCGCCGGCCTCGTGTCCGGCATCTGGTATTTTCTCATCATTGTTGTCCGCCCTATGTGGATGAAGATGGTCGTAGCGCTCGCTTTCGTCGCGCCCGCTGCGATCGCCGGCTATTTCGCCACCCATGGCATCGTGAAACATCTGATACCGATGGAAACCTGGCAGACTGTCTTCTCCGTGATCGGCGCGGTGGCGGTCGGCATCACGTCCTTCGTGCGCGTGACCTCCATGGCCCCGCCCAGACTTACCGAGCGGACCCCCGCCAGCATCTGAACGCACTTGCACGCGAAGCCGAGACAGGGGTTGAGGTCTGTTGCCGCGCCCGTATCGAAGGTTGAGCAATGTGGGGCGTGGTATCGGACGGATCGACGATTTCGGTTGAGCGCCGGCGCTCCCGGACGGCATGGCGTGAGTTGCCCCGAAACGCGCGACCGGCGACGGACGCAGAGCGGCTTGTTTCCGCATCAGGTGGCATCGCTGGGTATGAAGCGGACTGGCCTGCAGGGCCGAAGACGATTTCCGTGCCTTCGCCGGGCTTAAACCGGGGTGTTCGGTATTGCCAATCTCTCCTTGCACGATCCCTTTGAGCCGACCGCTCCAAACGGCCTCTTCAATGGGCTGATCTGGCCGAAGGCCGGCTGCGCCTCGATCGCCTGTAGCTCAATGGCGCCCGTCAAGTTTCTTCCCCTGCCGGCTGCGCCGCCATTCCTCGCGAGGCAATAAACCCGCCGGATCGCCATCCTCCGCTGACGCTGCGGTCGCAAGCGATGCGCCGTCGATCGCCTCCGGCCTCTCCGATCGCCATCGAGGCCGCAATGGTGCGGGATCGAAACCAAAGATCAAGGAGATATCATCATGGCGACCATTGGCACCTTCAAGAAATCCGGCAACGAATTCACCGGCGAAATCGTCACCCTCAACGTCCAGGCAAAGAATGTCCGCATCGTCCCCGAGGCAAGCCAAACCAGCGAAAACGCTCCCAGCCACCGCGTACTGGTCGGCCGTGCCGAAATCGGAGCTGCCTGGTCCAAGCAGTCCAACGAAGGTCGTGACTATCTCGGCCTCAAGCTCGACGATCCAAGCTTCACCGCACCGATCTACGCCAATCTCTTCAGCGATGAAGACGGCGACGGATATTCGCTCATCTGGTCTCGCCCCAGCCGGCGCAACGGCGAGTGATCCGATTGAAGACCTCCGCCCGGCTAGCCCGGGCGGACCATTACCTTATGTACCTCTTCACGAGCACTTAAGACTGCTCGTCCGGTTCGACTAATTTGACATGATCGACGCCAAGAGCCTGGGCCAGCTCGTAAAGAGTGATAACGGTTGGATTCCTGCGACCGCGCTCCAGACTACTGAGATATTGCTGGCTGAATCCGGAACGCGCTTCGACTTCTTCCTGCGTCAGGCCTTTTTCCCGACGAAGGCGGGCGAAGTTCCGACCGACCAGTTTGCGCATATCCATGCGCAGGAAGATTGCGATTTACACACTTTAAGTTTATCAACTATAGTATGTAATTCGCAACTTTGTTTGTTTTTGACGTTATGGGGCCAATTGTGATCTGCATTCCCGGCAAGGTTTAAAAGTTCGTTTTCCAGCACTTTCGGCTTCTCGTAGGTAACGGATTGCCGGACCTTGTGCAAATGTGTTCAAATTGTGTTAATGGAATAGGTGGGATTTTAAGATCCGCCGCAACGGGACGATATATGGCCAACCGGGATTATCTTGACGAACCACCCGCCGAGGATCGGGTTACGGATTATGACCGGTCCCAGTTGAAGACCTATCTGCGGCTCCTCGACGCGGACGCTGATGGTGCGGATTGGAAGGAAGCGGTGCAGATCATTTTCGGGATCGACCCGGATGAGGATGGCGAGCGGGCGTCACGTATCCATTCCTCCCACCTCGCCCGGGCACGTTGGATGACCGAGCGGGGATACCGCGATCTCATGAACGGAAGCGCGCATTAGTTCCGTGATGCGTTTTAGACAACACGCCTTGCCTAAACGGGGACTAGCCAAGATGCAATCAGAACGCGATCAATTCCGCCCGGAGCACTCTTGAGCTTTAGGTGGAGGCATATCCATGGCGGACCATTCCAATTGGCGGCACTCAAAAGCTTATGATTACGTCGAGCAACTCGACCCTGCTCAATTGGCATGGGAATTTCTACGCCGGAATCCCGACTATCAAAAAGACTACGATAAAATTCCGGAGCAGAAGCGCGAAACCGCCAGCGACGACTTGAGCGAACAGTGGGGGCTTCGATTTCCCGGTTTGCCCGAACATGCGCTCGATCGACACGGATATCTTCTTCACACCGCAATCCGATCCTGGAATGCTCATCCTGACGTCGCAATCGCCGGTCCTCGCATCCCCTAATAATCCCGCTATTGTTCTGCAAGAGCAGGCAACGCGCGAAGCGCCCGAAGGGCATTATCTCGATATCCAGTTAGCGGGACAGCGCTTCCCTGCCCTGTTTCTGGAAAGCACGCCCCCAGACGGTCCCGTGGTCGCCATCACGCCTTTCAACCATTCGATGCAGCTCCGTACCGATACGATTCATCGTTTCGCCGCAGCTTATTGGAAACGACGAGCGCTGCCAGATCCTCGAATAACCCCCTATCGCACACGCAATCTCCGGCAAATGCTCCAGGTTCTCGACGGTCACGGCGCTGGCGCCTCCTATCGAAAGATCGCGGAGGTCATGTTCAACACCGGCATTGTCACAGCCGCGCAATGGAAGACCATGCCCGAGCGCGATACAGTCATGCGCCGGTTCCGCGAAGGCCGGAAACTTGTCGCCGGCGGCTATCGTGAACTTCTGTTTCAAAGTCGATCCACGTTCTGACTTCAAACAGGGTGCGAAAGCGCCGTCAATTCTTCGCACTCCCCCTCGCCGGCCTTTCTTCTCCATCGTGCTCGCATGAAGCCGCCGATATCCGGCGGTCTCCAAGTTAATCACGGAGGCACGATCATGTCCGCGACGCAACCCGGCTTGCCGCCACGCTTTCTCAGAACCCCCGAAGCCGCGCGCTTTCTTGGTCTTTCCGGGCGCACCCTGGAAAAACACCGGACCTACGGAACAGGCCCTGCCTATCGCAAACTCGGCGGTCGGGTCGTCTATTCTGTCGAAGACCTGCAGGCCTGGGCAAATCGTGGCGCCAAGATATCGACCTCCGATCCGGGCGTCGGCACCATCCTGCCCGCCAAGCCACATGCCAATCGGCCTTCAAGCTCAAACGGCCGCTGATCCATCAGCATGACGCGATCATCCAAATCAGAGCGGCAGCAGCTCGAATTGTTTCTGGCACTCCCCAGCGACTTTGCCCCCCGTGATGCACAGGACCTCATGGCTTATCCGTTTTTCAGCCTGTCGAAATCACCACGCACCACGCCGATCGATTATCGGTCCGGTCCGGTGGCCATCAGGGTCGAGGCGGTGCCAGAACATGGCATGGCGACGATCTGGGACGCCGACATCCTCATCTGGGCGGCAAGCCAGATCGTCGAAGCCAGGGACAGTGGGCTTCGCACCTCCCGTCTCATGGCAGCAACGCCCTATCAGATCCTGACCTTCATCGGGCGCGGCACCAGCGCACGCGACTATCAGCGCCTCAAGGCAGCGCTCGATCGCCTGCAATCGACCACGGTTGCAACGACATTGCGCCAACCTCCGCGCAATCCACGTGCACGATCCGGCCCTGGAGACAGATCATCATCACGGATGCATCGCTTTTCCTGGATCAATGAGTGGACGGAACGCAGCGATAACCGAGGCATTCCCGAAGGCATAGAGCTTATCGTGCCGGACTGGTTCTACAGGGCCGTTCTGGATGACGCGCTCATCCTCACGATCGACAGGGCGTATTTCCGACTGACGGGTGGACTTGATCGCTGGCTTTACCGGATCGTGCGCAAGCATGGCGGCAAGCAGCCCGGTGGCTGGCGCTTCGATTTCCGCCATCTCTATCTCAAGTCCGGCAGCCTCTCACCCTTCAAGCGCTTTGCCTTTGAACTCAGAACCACGGTCAAGCGGCAACCACTGCCGGGCTATCGTCTTTTCCTCGAATTTGACGCGCGCCGCACGTTGCTCGCCTTCGAACGGACGACCTGTGGACAAGCTGTGGACGCCGTCGTGCTATCGGGAACCCAAACTATCGTGCCATCGGGAACCGGCACCTCGTGCTATCGGGAACCCGAACCAAGGTTAAATGCTGACAATCACAGGGGTAATCGCTCTCTTAACTTAGACTCTAACAAAGAATCTAACTTTTTAAGAGGCGACCGTTTTGGGGAAAACCCGGATCAGAACGACGTCCCGGAACCTGCTGACGACACTCCGAGTGCGCAAAATCGCGGAGATGCGTCATGATCGTCGCGCTCCTCAATCAGAAGGGCGGCGTTGGCAAGACTACGCTTGCCCTCCATCTCGCCGGCGAATGGGCGCGACGCGGTGACCGTGTCACCCTCGTGGATGCCGATCCTCAAGGTTCGGCTCTCGACTGGTCGGAGCAACGCGCCCGGGAAGATCTGCCCCGTCGTTTCGGCACGATCGGTCTTGCGCGCGATACGCTCCATCGAGAGGTACCGGAACTTGCCCGAACTGTAGATCATATCGTCATCGATGGACCGCCCCGTGTGGCCGGGCTTATGCGCTCGGCTCTGCTTTCCGCCGATCTCGTCCTCATCCCGGTACAACCGTCACCCTTCGACGGCTGGGCTTCAGCGGAAATCCTGCGTCTGATCGAGGAAGCCCGCATCTTTCGACCACAGCTCATCGTGCGCTTCGTTCTCAATCGCTGTGCCACGCGCACGATCATTGCCCGCGAAACATCGCAAGCCTTGAGCGATCAGGATCCGCCGGCAATGCGCACAACCATTGGACAGCGCGTCGTCTACGCAACTGCCGCGCAGATCGGTCGGCTCGCCTTCGAGATCGACGGGGACAGCCAAGCGGCCAATGAGATCGCCACGTTGGCTGCCGAAATTCGGGAGCTCATACCATGACGGATCACTCCACCAGGCGCGGTTTCGCGGCACGCCCGAGCGATCCCGAGGGCTGGATCAAATCGGCAAATCGGTCCGAAGCGAAACGCCCGGACTATACCGCGCGGCTGACCATCGACATCACCCCCGAATTGCGCGGACGCATCAAGATCGCGGCTTTCGAACGCGGCGTCACGGTCGCCGACATGCTGCGCGATTTACTCGCACGGGAATTCCCGGAAATCACAGGAGATCAGCCATGACAGGCAGTTCAGTGCCGCCCAGGCCAGGCGTCAAAGAAGATCGTGTCGACCATATGACGCGCGTCGAACTCACATGGATCGAAAAGCGCATCGAACATTGGATTCGCTTCGGTAATGTTGCCGAAGAACAAGTTCTCGACCGTAAGCGGCGGGTGGTGGGCTTCGCGCCCGGAAGCATCTTCGCGTTCGTCCGCTGGGCGGCGAACGACTATGGCACCATCATCTCACGCATCGATATTGTCAGCGCGGTCGAACCGGGCGCGCCATATCAGACCCTTCCTTTCGTGCGCCCCGGTGGTGATATCCTGCTCAAGATCACCGGTTGGCCAAAGGTCGAGCGCGTCCTTCAAACAATCGACGCGATTGAAGCACTCGGCATCGATCCCGCTGACGCCGCGCCAGACTATTGGCGCCACGTCCACAGCCGCCTGATCGTTGGACACGAGCCGCGCGGCTACAGCCGGGCTCAGCATCACGCCTGGCGGCTGCGACAAAGGTCGCAACAATGACCCGGCTTGGTTACATACTAGTCAGCACACTTGGTGCGCTTGCGGTTGGGGCCCCGACATTCGTTCCGGCAGCGCCGAAGCTGATTTGGAACGCTTCAGCCAGCGCGCCGATCGGCCTCTATTCAGTGCAACGGGCGGGACACCTTGCGGTTTCGGATTTCGTTGCCGTCATGCCGCCGGAACCCCTCGCCCGCATGCTCGATCAGCGCGGCTATCTTCCTCTCGGTGTGCCGCTGATCAAGCGCGTCGTTGCGTTGCCACCACAGTCGGTCTGCCGTCATGGTCTCCAAATAACCGTCGATGGGATTGAAATGGCGGAAGCGCAAGAGCGGGATCGGCTTGGCCGGGCCCTGCCCGCCTGGGAGGGATGCAGACGCATCGGCGATGGCGATATCTTTCTTCTCAATTGGCGGCATCCCGACAGTTTGGATGGTCGGTATTTCGGGCCACTACCGCAAAGCACGATCATCGGTCGTGTAGTCCCCTTGCTCACCGAAGAAACGGGAACCGGCCAATTTGAATGGCGGGCTTCGGCTGCGCGAGCACATCGCTCTGGTAACTCCAATTCTATTCCCACCACCCAGAATGACACCGAACGATGATGGATATAGGACAAATCACGCCTGCAAGGGAGAGGTTCCCTCCCCCTCCCCCTCCCCCTCACCCGTATCTCCGCCTCCTTACCGGTTTGCTGGCCTTCAGCATTATTCTGCCCGTTTTCCCGGAACGGGTTATTGCGCAGCCCGCGACAGCAAAGACACGGTCGGTGACAGATCCATATGACACATATGTCACTGAAGCGTCGCATCGCTTCGGACTTTCCAAGCGTTTGCTCTATGCGCTCATGATGGCCGAAAGCGATGGGATCGTGCGTGCGATCTCACCAAAGGGCGCGATGGGTCTGATGCAGATCATGCCCGACACCTGGATCGAGCTGAGCGCCAGATATCGCCTCGGCAACGATCCATTTGATCCGCGCGACAACATCCTCGCGGGCGCAGCCTATCTGCACGAACTCCACGAAAAATACGGATCGCCGGGATGCCTGGCCGCCTACAACGCCGGCCCTACACGCTACGAAGAGTATCTCGTCGGAGGCCGTCCGTTGCCTCTCGAAACGCGCAACTATGTTGCGGTTCTTGCGCCCTATGTCGATGCCTCCGCCACTTCCCTCGCAGCAATCCCGATGCAGATCAGTCGCAGCGACTGGACAAATTCGCCGCTCTTCGCCGCGCAAGCCGAAGACGGTACGGCAGCTGTTCCGCTGACATCTTCTGTGCAGCCTAAGACCAGGCCAGAACCACAGGCTGACAGCAGCGACGTGGGTCTCAAACCTCGCGATAGCGGGCTATTCGTCACTTCATCGCAAGCGAGCGCTCGCCAATGACTTCAAGTGTATCATGGCGAAGAGAAGCGAGCCTCCGCAAAAAGACGGTGGAAATGCATACTAATAGGAAAGACACGACCAAGGGACGGCGAGATAAAAGGCGCACGCCGCTCGAACCACAAGTCATTGAAATGACATGGGTTCCGGCGTGCCGGTCGGTCGGGCCGCGTGCCGCCGCCAATGAATTGTCATGTGATTTCAAAGCTGTTTGCGGCACCGCGGCTAGATTCCGGTATGAGGAAGGAACGCGATGAGCAGCGACGACCGCGACTTCCGTATCCGCCCCGGCCGCATCATTGACAAACGGGTTCCGCGCCAGAAGAGCTTCATCAACCAGGTGATCCGTGCCGCCAAGAAGTCCGGGCATGTCTCAAGCTCGGGAGGCGGTGGCCGCAGTTCTGGATACGGCCGATCGAGCTTCGGCCGAGGCCGCACGCGCTTCGCCCGCGCTCGTCTGTTCAGCCCATCCAGGCGCGTCGTCGTCAAGGCCCGCGTCGTCCGTCACAAGGGCCGCGCTTTTCGCTCCGCGCCTCTCACCGCCCATGTCGCCTATCTGAAACGCGAGGGCGTCACGCGCGATGGCGAGCGCGGTGTCATGTTCGATGCGGCGAGCGATAACGCTAACGACCGCGCTTTCGCCGAACGCTGCGAGGACGACCGGCATCATTTCCGCTTCATCGTCTCACCCGAGGACGCCGCAGACATGCCGGATATGAAGGCGTTCACACGCGATCTCGCTCGGCAGATGGAATCCGATCTCGGCACGAGACTCGACTGGATCGCCGTCAATCATTGGAACACCGACAATCCACATGTCCATTTGCTGGTCCGCGGCGTCGACCAAACCGGCGTCGATCTCGTCATCTCCCGCGACTATATCAGCCGTGGTCTGCGCTCGCGCGGTGAGGAACTGGTCTCGCTGGAACTCGGCCCGAAGCAGGAACACGAAATCCGCGCAACGCTCGAAAAGGAGATCACCGCTGAGCGCTGGACGAGCCTCGACCGCGAAATCCGTTTTGCCGCCGACGATACGGGGCATATCGATCTCCGCCTGGATGCTGGTGACTTGAGCGACAGCGAACCTCGCCGGTTGATGATCGGCCGCCTGCAACATCTGGAGAAGATGGGCCTCGCCGCCCCCGCCGGTCCCAGCGAATGGATGGTCGGCCTCGAGGCCGAACGCAAGCTGCGCGATCTTGGCACGCGTGGCGATATCATCAAGACCATGCACCGCGCCTTTGTTGAGCGTGGCCAGGACCGGGGCATCAGTGACTTCGCGATCGAGACCGGAGAAGAAGGATCACCGATTATCGGCCGGCTCGTGGATCGCGGCCTGCATGACGAGTTGACTGGCGAGGCCTATGCCGTGATCGATGGCACCGACGGTCGCGCCCATCATGTCCGCCTCCGGGGCATCGAGGCCTTCGAGCACGCGCCGCCCCTCGGCGGCATCGTCGAAGTGCGGAGGTTCCGCGGGACCGAGAACCGACGACCCACTCTCGTGCTGGCTCTACGGTCGGATCTCGATCTCAATGGTCAAATCGTTGCGCACGGCGCCACCTGGCTCGATCACCGGCTGGTCGAACGCGCTCCCATGCCGCTCTCGACGGGCGGGTTCGGTGGTGAGGTCAACGAAGCGTTGAAGGAACGCGCGGAACACCTCGCTGATGAAGGGTTCGCGCAACGGCAAGGACAGCGCATCATTCTGCAGCGCGACCTGCTCAACACGTTGCGACGTCGCGAGTTGGACACCGCAGCCGCAAAACTCGCCGATGAAACCGGATTGCCCCATGTGAAATCCGCGACGGGTGAGCACCTCACCGGCACCTACCGCCAAAGGCTAACGTTGTCCTCTGGTCGCTTTGCCATGATCGACAATGGTCTCGGCTTCCAGCTCGTGCCGTGGTCGCCGCCGCTCGAAAAGAAATTAGGGCAAGAGGTCTCCGGGTTGATGCGTAGCAGTGGCGGGGTCGATTGGAGTTCCGGTAGGAGGCAAGGCTTAGCCCTGTAGAACTCAGCATTCGAAGACGCTGGCTTTTGAGGCGCTAGCTCGCGCGCGGATGCTTACAGATGCCGCTACGAAAGCTCCGACGACCACGGCGGAAATGCCCGAAAATGATATCAATCCGCATTCCGCTCCGTCTCTCGAGCCACACGAAATTGAACATTCGGCGGTTTCCTGGGTGTCGAGCAGCAAATAGGTCAGCGGCTCCCTAGGCCTCGCGCCGTTGGTCGAGCGCGGCCGCGCCTATGTCGAGGCCTCGTCTTCGGCCAATACGCGTCGTGCATATGCCGCCGACTGGAGGCATTTTGTCGGATGGTGGCGGCGCCAGGGGTGATCTCCCCCACCCCCTGAACCTGAAACGGTGGGGCTTTACATTACCGCGCTCGCGTCCGACAGAGGACCATCCGGTCGCAGATACACATCTGCCTCGACCATCGAGCGGCGTTTGTCGGCTCTTTCCTGGAACTATAGCCAGCGTGGGCTTCAGTTCGACCGCAAAGACCGCCATATCGCCACCGTTCTCGCCGGCATCCGCAACAGCCACGCAGCACCGCCTCATCAGAAAGAGGCCATCCTGCCGGAAGAGCTGATTGCCATGCTGGTTACGCCAAATCGCCGCACACTTCGGGGCTTGCGCGATCGCGGCCGTGCCGTTGGACGGCTTTGCGGGCGGCTTGCGCCGCTTCCGCGTCAACCTTACCAAGGCGACCGGGCTGCAGCCAAAATTTGAGATAATTTATTATTTAGCCAAGGGCCGAATAAAAGCCGACCTGAGCTTTCGGGAAATCTCATTTGAGAGACGCTCCATATCACATCCAAAATTATCGCTGGGACTGGAGAATATGATGGCCTGATGCATTTCCAACTCGTCTGTTTCAACCTCGGACAGGCTGGTGGCCCTGAAACGTAACCTCGCAGCTTTCAGCGAAGCTGTCATCAATTTGTGTCTAATAGATTTCAGTTCTCTGACTTCAGTGGAAATATCAACTCCACATAGAAATTCAAGCTCACTCGTGGCTTGATCCAAATTTCCAAATACGATTGAAGCCTCGTTCAGAATATAATAGGTGCTGTAAATAGCCCAAAAAAATGGCTCGTCGTCTTCATTGACGAAATAACCGGCTTTGCACCTTTCATCAAGGAAAGTAAAAAAATCGGCGTCGCGCGCTTCGCTCAGAACATCAAGTGATTTTGTTAGAAGCTTTTGAGTTCGAATTACCACCTCACTTCTAGTGGCATAATCAATTTGGCGCTTCCAAGTGGTCAAAGCTGCCAAAGCTACCACAAGCGTTGCAACAGCAGCGCCTGCCTGAATTCCATATAAAGCCAGAGTCCAAATCTCAAATCTGCTCACGCGATACGGATTCTTTCTTCAGTTATTTTACCGTTAGTCACCGTTAGCTTGAAGAGATCACCATCTTTTTGCGTTCCTGGTTTTTTCGCAAAGAAGTGGCATTTGGCAATTCGCTTTTGCCCCGCTGCATTAAAATCTATAACACAAATGTCGTTATCAATTTCAACACGGTGGTTCTTGCCCCACTTCACCGTGACAATGTCAGCCTTGTGAAGGTTTTTTACCTTTGCAATTCTGTCCAAAAGGACGTCCAGTTCATTGACATCTGCAGTGCTTTTTTTTGTGGACGTGCCGGTATCTCTTTCGAGGATGGCGAACACCGCTTCATCTTTGTCTACTTCGTACATATGTCTTCCTCTTGCAACTGCTAGTAATCAAACATTAACCATTCTCGTCGTCAACAAAAAACAACTAGGAGATGCTCTCGTTAAACCTCAGCGTAGTTTTCGCCTCATCTCAATCGGCGTTCACAAACAATCCTTAACTCGCCCACTCCATTGCTGGAAATGTCATCTATTTCAACTATATCGACTGCTTAGGAAAATGCCTTGAACCGTTGCGCGCTTTGCCAAAATAGAGCGACGCCCCTGATTAGGTGGTAATTCAACGGCGCTATTCAATCGATCAAGTGGGGCTGATCGTCCTTTTTACGCTCAACTGTAACCGTTTACTCAATTACCTCACAACGGCACTTGATAACTAAACTGCCAGAGGCGTTTGTGGCCGAATGTCCGCAACCAAAATCCTCTGGGGCCAGATTGCCGTTGTCTTCCTGATCGTCCTCACAACCACGTGGGGCGCGACGGAATGGGTTGCCTGGCGGCTTGGTTTCCAGCCGCAGCTTGGAATGCCGTGGTTCAATCTGGCGGATTTCCCCTTCTACTATCCGCCAGCCTTCTTCTGGTGGTGGTATTCTTATGAGGCCTACGCTCCTCCGATCTTCGTCGAGGGGGCAATCATTGCAGCTTCGGGAGGATTTATGTCGATCGGCGTGGCCATCACGATGTCGGTTTGGCGCGCGCGGGAAGCCAAAGACGTCATTACCTACGGTTCCGCACGTTGGGCCGAACCGCAGGAAATTGCCAAGAGCGGCTTGCTTGGATCGGATGGCGTCGTCCTCGGCAATTTCGAGGAACACTACCTGCGTCATAACGGACCGGAGCATGTGCTTTGCTTTGCACCAACGCGGTCGGGCAAAGGCGTCGGCCTAGTGGTTCCCTCGCTCCTGACCTGGCCCGGCTCAGCCATCGTCCACGACATCAAAGGCGAGAACTGGGATCTGACCGCCGGCTTTCGCGCCAAACACGGCCGCGTGCTGCTCTTCGATCCGACCGACCCAAAATCGTCCCCCTACAATCCCCTGCTCGAAGTCCGCCGCGGTGACTGGGAGGTGCGTGACGTGCAGAACGTCGCCGACATTCTCGTCGATCCCGAGGGGTCGCTCGAACGACGCAGTCATTGGGAAAAGACCGGCCACTCGCTTCTGGTCGGCACCATCCTGCATGTCCTTTATGCCGAACTGGACAAGACACTCGCGGGCGTCGCCGCGTTCCTCTCCGATCCGAAGCGGCCGATCGAGGCTACGCTCAAGGCAATGATGACAACACCGCATCTGGGCGACAAGGGTCCCCATCCGGTTGTCGCGTCCGCAGCACGGGAACTTCTGAACAAGGCTGACAACGAACGCTCCGGCGTTCTCTCCACCGCCATGTCGTTCCTCGGGCTCTACCGCGATCCCGTCGTCGCACGGGTGACCCGGCAGTGCGACTGGCGCATCGCCGATCTGATCGACGGAGAACAGCCGGTCACCCTCTATCTCGTCGTGCCACCCTCGGACATATCGCGCACCAAACCTCTCATACGATTGGTGCTGAACCAGATCGGACGCCGACTGACGGAAGATCTGCAAGCAACGAACCGGCGCCAGCGCGTGTTGCTGATGCTGGACGAATTCCCGGCACTCGGTCGGCTGGATTTCTTCGAGAGTGCCCTCGCCTTCATGGCGGGCTATGGACTCAAGGCCTTTCTCATCGCGCAATCTCTCAACCAGATCGAGAAAGCCTATGGTCCAAACAATGCGATCCTCGATAATTGCCATGTTCGCGTGAGTTTTGCCACCAATGACGAGCGCACCGCGAAACGGGTTTCGGACGCGCTCGGTTCGGCGACCGAAATGAGGGTCATGAAGAACTATGCCGGCCATAGGCTCGCACCCTGGCTCGGGCATCTGATGGTTTCGCGGCAGGAGACAGCAAGGCAATTGCTCACGCCTGGCGAAGTAATGCAACTACCGGCGGATGAAGAAATCGTCATGTTCGCCGGACTGCCGCCGATCCGGGCGAAGAAAGCGCGCTACTACGAAGATCCAAGATTTACCGAAAGGATCATGCCCCCACCTGATCCGGCAAGATTCGAACCACACGTAAACGATGATTGCTGGACAGCTCGTATTGTCGGCGTGCCCGGAAGTCCAGTCTCCGAGGATCAACATGAAGCCGAAGATGCCGTTGATGGCGGTATCCGACGTGAGCCAGACCTCCCCGAGCATGAGGAGATCGTATTGCAGTCCGAGGAGCCGACGCCATCAACGGAATTCGACATGCTCGAGGACGACGCCGACGAGCCAGCGAAACAGGCCCGGACATTTCGTCGGCAGAGCCGTCAAATCGCCCGCCAGGCAACCTTGGATCCCAATGACGGCATAGATTTATGAGGAGTCGATCATGCGCAGCCGGATGAATGTCTATTTCCCGCCAGAGATGCTGAAGCAGATCGCCGATCTCGCTTACCGCAAGGGCCTGTCCCGTTCCGCGATCGTTGAGGCGGCCGTGGCGTCGTTTCTCTCTCCCGATGGATCCGATCGGATGGAGGCAGCTTTCACACGCAGGCTCGACCGGCTCACACGACAGGTCCAGCGGTTGGAACGGGACATCGGCATCAGTGCGGAGACATTGGCGCTCTTTATCCGCTTCTGGCTCACGATCACGCCACCACTTCCCGAAGACGCAAAATCATCCGCTCAGATCAAGGGCCGCGAACGTTTCGAAGGCTTTGTCGAGACGCTTGGCCGACGGTTGCAAAAGGGCCAGAGCTTCTTGAGGGAAATACCGAATGATGTGGACGTCTCGGAAGCACAGGCTCCGCCTCACGACATGCCGGAATAGGTTTAGCTGCACCGCGACACGAAGGAGTGCGCATCGCTGTCTCGCCGTTTCCCTGTCTTTTCACGCCACGCCCCTACTACGCCCTTGAAGCTGTTGCGCGAGGCCATTTTCTGCCTCTCTTACTCATCCCCGAACCGGGATCGCCGTCGCGATCCCAACCAAAATCGGGGGCGAGATGTCGGCGACCTTTCACAAATCGGAAACATCCTCGCGCGGCGCACGCATGCTGCGCACCGCGCTCGGGCCGACCATCGCGCGCTTCCTCGAAGAGCCCGGCATCGTCGAGGTGATGCTTAATCCGGACGGACGGCTCTGGATCGATCGGCTGTCCGACGGACTTTCGGACACCGGTGCACTGGTCGTCCCCGCCGACGGCGAGCGGATCATCCGGCTCGTCGCGCACCATGTCGGCGCCGAGGTTCATGCCGGAAGCCCGCGTGTTTCGGCGGAACTACCGGAAACAGGAGAGCGTTTCGAGGGCCTGCTGCCGCCCGTTGTCACAGCCCCGACCTTCGCCATCCGCAAGCCCGCCATCGCCGTCTTCTCGCTCGACGACTACGTCGCCGGCGGCATCATGGACGTTGGCCAGGCCGATGCCCTTCGCACGGCGGTCGCCAGTCGAAAGAACATCCTTGTCGCCGGCGGCACCTCGACCGGCAAGACCACACTGACCAACGCGCTACTCGCCGAAGTGGCGAAGAGCGCCGATCGCGTCGTCATCATCGAGGACACGCGGGAACTGCAATGCGCCGCGCCCAACCTCATCGCCATGCGCACCAAGGATGGCGTCGCCACGCTCTCCGATCTCGTCCGCTCGTCGCTTCGCCTCCGCCCCGACCGCATACCCATCGGCGAGGTGCGCGGTCCCGAAGCACTCGACCTCCTGAAGGCCTGGGGCACCGGGCATCCGGGCGGCATTGGCACAATCCATGCCGGAACGGCCATCGGGGCGCTGCGCCGGCTTGAACAACTGATCCAGGAAATCGTCGTCACGGTTCCCCGCGCGCTGATCGCCGAGACCATCGATCTCGTCGCCGTCCTCTCGGGCCGCGGTTCCGAACGCCGTCTCGCTGAACTCTCCGCCGTTACCGGCCTCACACCCGGCGGCGATTACCACCTCACAGCAGTCACCCAAACCCCGGAAGGAACCACCGCATGATCCGTCCCGTCTCCCGCCCTCGCCGCCAGATCGCCATCGCCGTTTCGACACTCGCCATCACCGTGATGATGGCGCCTGCCGCCCACGCCGCTGGTTCATCCATGCCCTGGGAAGCGCCGCTCCAGTCCATCCTCGAATCCATCGAGGGACCGGTCGCCAAGATCATCGCGGTGATCATCATTATCGTCACCGGTCTGACGCTCGCCTTCGGTGATACCTCCGGCGGCTTCCGTCGTCTGATCCAGATCGTCTTCGGCCTGTCGATCGCCTTCGCCGCATCGAGCTTCTTCCTGTCCTTCTTCTCCTTCGGCGGCGGGGCGCTCATCTGATGAGTGGCGTTCCTGGCTTCATCGTCCCTGTCCACCGTGCCCTGACCGAGCACATTCTCCTCGGCGGTGCGCCACGTGCGATCGCGATTTTGAACGGCACGCTTGCCGCCGCGCTCGGCCTCGGTCTGCGCCTCTGGCTGATCGGACTCATCCTTTGGGCTGTCGGACACGCCGCCGCCATTTGGGCCGCGAGGCGCGATCCGCTTTTCGCCGATGTCGGCCGACGGCATCTGCGCATTCCCTCCCATCTGAGCGTCTGACAATCCCCATGATGAATCTCACCGAATATCGCCGCACCTCCACCCGGCTCGCCGACTACCTCCCCTGGGCGGCATTGGTCGGCGAAGGCGTCGTCCTCAACAAGGATGGCTCGTTCCAGCGCACCGCCCGGTTCCGGGGACCTGATCTTGACAGCGCCGTTCAGGCCGAACTGGTCGCGGTCGCGCGACGGCTGAACAACGCCTTCCGCCGCCTCGGTTCCGGCTGGGCGATCTTCGTCGAGGCCATGCGCACGCCCGCCCGCGATTATCCGGAAAGCACCTTTCCCGACCCGGCATCGGCACTCGTCGATGCCGAGCGCAGGGCGATGTTCGAAGAGGAAGGCGGACACTATGAGTCGCGCTACTACCTGACCTTTCTCTATCTCCCGCCGGTGGAAGATGCATCACGCTCGGAACGGTTCCTCTATGAGGGCCGAGAACGGGGTGGCGATGCCAATGCCCGCGAGCAGCTTCTGGATTTCATCGACCAAACAGCGCGCGTTCTGGCGCTGCTCGACGGCTTCATGCCCGAATGCACCTGGCTTGATGACGCCGAGACCCTGACCTATCTGCATGCGACGGTATCAACCAATCGGCACCGCGTCCGTGTGCCCGAAACCCCGATCTATCTCGACGCACTGCTCTCCGATCAGCCGCTCACCGGCGGCCTCGAGCCAATGCTGGGAGACGCCCATCTGCGCGTTCTGACCGTCGTCGGTTTCCCGAGCGAGACGACACCAGGCATTCTCGACGAACTCAACCGGCTCGCCTTCCCCTGTCGCTGGTCGACCCGTGCCATCCTGCTCGACAAGGTCGATGCCACCCGGCTTCTCACGCGTATCCGCCGCCAATGGTTCGCCAAGCGCAAGTCGATCGCCGCCATCCTCAAGGAGGTGATGACGAACGAGGCCTCCGTGCTGGTCGACACCGACGCCGCGAACAAGGCCGCGGACGCCGACGAGGCCTTGCAGGAACTCGGCGCGGACGTCGCCGGACAGGCCTATGTGACCGCGACGCTGACGGTGTGGGACAAGGATCCGCGCATTGCCGACGAGAAACTGCGGCTCGCCGAGAAGGTGATCCAGGGGCGCGACTTCACGGCAATGCCGGAAACCGTCAATGCGGTGGAAGCATGGCTCGGCAGCCTTCCCGGCCATGCCTACGCCAATGTCCGGCAACCGCCAATCTCCACTTTGAACCTTGCCCACATGATCCCGCTCTCGGCGGTGTGGGCGGGGCCGGAACGGGACGAGCATCTTGCGGCGCCCCCTCTGCTCTTCGGCAAGACCGAAGGCTCGACCCCGTTCCGGTTTTCCCTTCATGTCGGCGATGTCGGTCACACCATGGTGGTCGGCCCGACCGGCGCCGGGAAATCCGTATTGCTGGCACTGATGGCGCTGCAGTTCCGCCGCTACGCGCAGGCCCAGATCTTCGCCTTCGATTTCGGGGGATCGATCAGGATCGCCACGCTTGCCATGGGCGGCGACTGGCACGATCTCGGTGGCGGATTGACGGATGGCATCGAGGACAGTGTTGCCCTGCAGCCGCTGGCGCGCATCCACGATGTTCCCGAACGCGCGTGGGCCGGCGACTGGATCGCCAACATCCTGCGCCGGGAGGGCGTGACGATCGATCCCCAGGCCCGCGAGCATCTCTGGGCCGCGCTCACCTCGTTCGCCTCCGCTCCTGTCGAAGAGCGCAGCATGACGGGACTCTCGGTCCTGTTGCAGTCGCAGGACCTGAAGCGCGCCCTCCAGCCCTATTGCGTTGGCGGTCCCTATGGCCGTCTGCTCGACGCGGAGAGCGAACACCTCGGCCATGCGCCGGTCCAGGCTTTCGAGACCGAGGACCTGATCGGAACCGGTGCGGCGCCCGCCGTCCTCGCCTATCTCTTTCATCGTATCGAGGCGCAACTCGATGGGCGACCGACCCTTTTGATCATCGACGAGGGCTGGCTAGCGCTCGACGACGAAGGTTTCGCCGGCCAACTTCGCGAATGGCTGAAGACGCTCCGCAAGAAGAACGCTTCCGTGGTCTTCGCCACGCAGTCGCTCTCCGACATCGACAATTCCCCGATCGCGCCCGCGATCATCGAGAGCTGCCAGACAAGGGTTTTGCTGCCGAACGAGCGCGCCATTGAACCGCAGATCACCGCGATCTACAGGCGCTTCGGCCTCAACGACCGGCAGATCGAGATCCTCGCCCGCGCGACGCCGAAGCGCGATTATTACTGCCAGTCCCGCGCCGGCAACCGCCTGTTCGAACTCGCGCTCGGTGAAGTCGCGCTCGCCTTCTGCGGTGCCTCATCGAAAGCTGATCACGCCGCCCTGGCAAAACTTCTCGCCGAACACGGCCGTGAGCAACTCACGGAAGCCTGGCTGCGTACACGCGATATCGGCTGGGCAGCAGACCTCATTCCCAACCTCACCAATATGGAGACCCCATCATGACCCTCCGTCGCACCAGCGTGGCCCTGATCGCCGCATCCGCCCTTTCCTTGCCCGTTGCCCTGTCGCCGCTGACAGCACCGCCCGCCTATGCGCTCTTCGGCTTCGGTGGCATCGTCTTCGACCCGAGCAACTATGTACAAAACGTCCTGACCGCCGCGCGAACGCTCGAGCAGATCAACAACCAGATCACCTCGCTGCAAAACGAGGCGCAGATGCTGATCAACCAGGCGCGTAACCTGACGAGCCTACCCTACTCAGCGCTGCAGTCGCTTCAGCAATCCGTTCAGCGCACGCAGCAACTTCTGAACGAAGCCCGGCGCATCGCCTTCGACGTCCAGCAGATCGATCAGGCGTTTCAGACCACTTACGGCGAGGCCCCACTCTCGGCCTCCGACCAGGATCTGATAACCGGCGCCCGCGAGCGCTGGGAAAACACCGTTGCCGGCCTTCAGGACGCGATGCGCGTGCAGGCCGGTGTCATCGGCAATATCGACACCAATCGCACCCAGATGAGCGAGCTGATCGGCCGCAGCCAGGGCGCGACCGGGGCCTTGCAGGCAGCCCAGGCCGGCAATCAGCTTCTCGCCCTGCAGGGCCAGCAGCTCGCCGATCTCACCGCCGTCGTCGCCGCCAACGGACGGGCACAGGCGCTTGCCGATGCCGAACGGGCCGCCGCGGCCGAACAGGGGCGCGAGCAACGCCGCCGTTTCCTCGCACCGGGATCGGGCTACCAGCCGGGCAACGCCCGGATGTTCAATGGCGGCAATTGAGGCGCATGAGATGGACGGCAAGACCCTCGCACGCATCGGCGCCATCGTCTTCGTCGCGGTCGCCATCACGGCGACCGTGCTCGAAGTGACCCGCGAACCGAAGCCACAATCAAACGCCATTTCCGCACCGGCGCCAGCCGGCCTGTCGAATGACGATCCGGCGCGCACGGAACTCCGGCGCTGCCAGCAGCTCGGCGAGGCGGCAACCCGCGACCGGGATTGTCTCGCGGCCTGGTCGGAGAACCGGCAGCGCTTCCTCGGCACCGAAACGGAAAGGTAAGAGGGCCATGGGCGATACCGGCGTCATCGACCATTTCCTGCAAGTCTTCACCGCCTACATCGATTCCGGCTTCGGCCTGCTCGGTGGCGAGGTGGCGTTCATCGCGACGACCCTGATCGTCATCGACGTGACGCTGGCGGCGCTGTTCTGGTCCTGGGGCGCGGACGACGACATCATCGCGCGTTTGGTCAAGAAGACGCTCTTCGTCGGCGCCTTCGCCTATATCATCTCCAACTGGAACAACCTCGCCCGCATCATCTTCGAGAGCTTCGCTGGCCTCGGTCTTCTGGCAAGCGGCACCGGGTTTTCCGCGTCCGATCTTCTGCGGCCGGGCAAGGTGGCCGAGACCGGGCTCGAAGCCGGCCGGCCATTGCTGGAATCCATCTCCGACCTGATGGGCTACTGGGCCTTTTTCGAGAATTTCATCCAGATCGCGTGCCTGCTGTTCGCCTGGGTGCTGGTCCTCCTCGCCTTCTTCATCCTCGCCATTCAGCTTTTTGTTACGCTGATCGAGTTCAAGCTGACGACGCTCGCAGGCTTCGTGCTCATTCCTTTTGGTCTCTTCGGCAAATCGGCCTTCATGGCCGAGCGCGTGCTCGGTCATGTCATTTCCTCCGGCATCAAGGTGCTGGTGCTCGCCGTCATCATCGGCATCGGCTCGACCCTGTTCTCCGAATTCACAGGCGGTTTCGGCGGCGACCAGCCGACCATCGACGAGGCCATGGCCATCGTCCTCGCGGCACTCTCGCTTCTTGGCCTCGGCATCTTCGGGCCGGGCATCGCCGGCGGCATCGTCTCCGGCGGCCCGCAGCTGGGTGCCGGGTCCGCCGTCGGAACCAGTCTTGCCGCGGGAGGCATGATGGTAGCCGGTGGTGCCCTTGCTTCAAGAGGTGGATCCGCAGCACTCACAGCCGGTTCTGGAGCGGCCCGAGGCAGCGCCGCTCTGGCAGGTGGTGCGGCAACATCCTATTCGCTCGCCTCTGCTGGACAATCAGGAGTCCCCGGTGTCGCAGGCGGTATCGGCGGTGTCGCGAAGGCAGCAGGCGGAGCCATAACATCGCCGCTTCGCCGTGCCGCTACCGGCATGAAGCAGAGCTATGCCGATGGTGGACGCGCCGCCATCGAAGCCGCTGGAGGCTCCGTCAATAACAGCTCTCCCGTTGCGACTGCCGGCACCCAAGCCGACATGCCCACCTGGGCGCACCGCATGAAACGCGCCCAGCGCGTCAGCCACGGTGCCTCCGCCGCCGCTCATTCCATCCGTTCCGGAGACGCCCATGGCGGCGGCTCCACAATCGATCTCTCAGAAGGTGACCGCTAATGTTCAAACGACCAGCAGCCCATTACGGCAGGACGCCGGAACCCGAGACCCCCTATCAGAAGGCCGCGCAGGTCTGGGACGAGCGCATCGGTTCTGCCCGTGTGCAGGCCAAGAACTGGCGGCTCATGGCCTTCGGCTGCCTGATCCTGACGACCGGCTTTGCATCGGCACTCGTCTGGCAATCGACCCGCGGCACGGTGGTGCCCTGGGTGGTTCAGGTCGACGCGCGCGGCGAGGCGCAGGCGGTTGCGCCGGCCGCGACCGACTATGAACCGACCGACCCGCAGCTCGCCTTCCACCTCGCCCGATTCATCGAGAACGTCCGGGCCATTCCTGCCGATCCGATCATCGTACGCCAGAACTGGCTCCGCGCCTACGACTTCACCACCGACCATGGAGCATCGGCGCTCAACGACTATGCTCGTGCCAACGATCCCTTCACCAAGGTCGGCAAGCAACAAGTGGCCGTCGAGGTCTCGAGCGTTATTCGCGCGTCGCCGAATAGCTTCCGCGTCGCCTGGACGGAGCGCCACTATGAGAACGGTCAGTTGTCCGTGACAGAGCGCTGGACCGCGATCCTGACGATCGTCATCCAGCCGCCGCGCAACGCCGAACGCCTGCGCAAGAACCCGCTCGGCATCTACGTCAACGCCATCAACTGGTCCAAGGAGCTCGGACAATGATAGTGCCGTTTTCTCATAAAGCCGGAGGGGCGGTTTTTTATAAAGCCTCTTTTGTGGTTCTCCTGCTTTCCGTATCCGCACTGTCCGGCTGCGCCACCTTCAAGCCCCCGGAAATCAGCTACGACAGCGACGTACCGCCATTGCCCCCGGTGCCGGCGGCGGTAACCGAAGAAAATCCAAAACCGCTTCACGTTCCCCCGGCATGGATACCCGCTCATGGTGGCAAAAAAGCTGACACGTCGACCGGTCGGGTCGAAAACGCCAATGCCGCCGCCCGGATCGAACCAAGGCGCGAGGGGTATTTCAACGCCATCCAGATCTATCCCTGGAGCGAGGGCGCGCTCTATCAGGTCTATGCCGCGCCGGGCCAGATCACCAACATCGCGCTCGAACCCGGCGAGAGCCTGACCGGCGGCGGACCGATCGCCGCCGGCGATACCGCGCGCTGGATCATCGGCAGTACCGAAAGCGGCAACGGCACTGCGCGCCGCGTCCATATCCTCGTCAAGCCGACACGCCCCGACATCACGACCAACCTCGTCATCAGCACGGATCGGCGTGTCTATATGCTCGAACTGCGCGCCGGCGAAGAGCCTTACATGCCCGCCGTCGCCTGGGCCTATCCGGCACGGACGACCGCACAGCGGCGGGCCACACCCGTCCGGCCAACGATACCAGCCATAAACGCGCGCCATTACCGCTACGGCCTGACCGGCGACACCCCGCCCTGGCGGCCGGTCTCCGTCTTCGACGACGGACGCCATGTCTACATCCAGTTCCCGCGCGGCATCGTTCAGGGCGAAATGCCGCCTCTCTTCGTGATCGGCTCCGACGGCGAAGCACAAATCGTCAACAGCCGTATTTATCAAAACATCCTGATTGTCGACCGTGTCTTCGCGGCCGCCGAACTACGTCTCGGCAGCGGCAGAAAGCAGCAGGTCGTGAGGATCGTCAGAACCGATGGGAGGCCAAAGCCGTGAATCCTAATAAAAGTGGATCACAGGACGTGAAGAAACGGGATTCTTCGACCGATGCGGCAACCGCGATGCGACTGCGCGCCAAACCGCCACAGGTCACCCGCTTGTCGCGGAAAGCGCTGGCTACAGCCGGTCTGGTCGTCTCGCTCGCAATAGGAGGTGCTTTGATCTATGCGCTCCGGCCGGCGGACCGGGATTCCGGTGGAGAAGAGCTTTATACGACGGACAACCGACGCACGGCCGATGGCCTCGAAAACCTCCCACGCGACTATACCGGCCCGATACTCGGCCCGCCCCTGCCCGGCGATCTCGGCCGGCCTATCCTCGACGCGCAGCAAAAGGGAAAACCGGTTGCGCCGCCGGTCATTGCAACGCCCGCCACCGACCCCGAGGAACAACGCCGTCTCGCCGAAGCGGAAGCAGCGCGGACCAGCCGCGTCTTCTTCCAGACTGGCGCGGTCGCTCAGAACACGCCCGCTAATGCCGCGGCTCCGGGCTCGTTCGGTCTCGATCTCGCCGGACAGGCGGCTGCCACCACCTCCCAGGATCGCCAACACGCGTTCCTCAATGCGGCAGCCGACCGGCAAACCGTCGCGCCTGATCGCGTCGCGCCGCCTGCCTCTCCCTATGTCCTCCAGGCCGGATCGGTGATTCCCGCCGCGCTCATCACCGGTATTCGGTCCGACCTGCCCGGTCTCATAACCGCCCAGGTCACACAGCACATCTACGACAGCCCGTCAGGCCAAATTCTGCTCATTCCTCAGGGCACACGGATCATCGGCGAATATTCCAACGATGTCGGCTTCGGCCAGCGTCGTGTGCTGCTCGTCTGGAACCGTCTGATCTTCCCAAACGGTCGCTCCATCGTCCTCGAACGTCAGCCAGGCGCCGACACTGAAGGCTATGCCGGCCTGGAAGACGGTGTCGATCATCACTGGTGGGATCTGGCAAAGGCCGCAGGCTTGTCGACGCTGCTAGCGGTCGGCGCTGAATTGACGATGGATGATGACGACCGCCTGGTCCAGGCGATCCGCGAGGGCGCGCAGGATACGATCAACGACGCGGGACAGCAGATCATCCAGCGCCAATTGCAAGTTTCGCCCACACTGACGATCCGACCCGGATTCCCGATGCGCGTCATCGTCACCCGCGATCTCGTCCTCGAACCCTATCGAGGCTGAACCATGACCACGAAACTGAAGCTCTCCACTATTCCCGACGACAAGCCCGTCAAACTTACCGTCGAGCTGCCTGCCGATATCCATCGCGATCTCGTCGCCTACGCCGAGGTAATGGCCCGCGAAACCGGTGACGCCGCACCGGAGCCGGCCCGGCTGATCGCGCCGATGCTGCAACGATTCATGGCGACCGATCGCGTGTTCGCACGCCTGCGGAAATCGAACCGGTCGCCTAATCAGAACTGACTTGGCGTGGCAGCCAATCCGAATTGCCGCGCCGCACCCTTCCCGCCAGAACGTGCGCGGTGCTGACCAGGCAGCGCAGCGCCGGATTGTCGTTCTCGGCAAGCCAGATCGCACTGAAACGCAGAACATCCCTGGGATCGGACAAAGGGCGGAGAATAAGATCCGGAAACTTCACGTCTGTCCAAGCGGAAGACGTTGCCGTAATCCCCTGCCCCAGACTGACCAGATTCATCAAGGTTTCGAAACAGGCGCAACGAATTTCGACCTTTGGCAATGGCGCATGTTCCGCAAGTCTATGGGCGATGTAGTCATGCAATTCCGGCCCAATCGCATGACAACTGGTGATGAACTCTTCTTCGCAAAGATCCGGCCAATCAAGTTTAGCCTTACCCGCCAACCTGTGTCCCTTGCAAAGAGCAATATGTATCTGCTCACACCATAACTCCGCGCATTCGCAGTTTCGGACCGGGGTCGAACATGGCAGAAATACAATATCGAGGTCCCGAGCGCGTAAGGAAGCGACATGCTCATCACGTCCACCGTCGCGAAGATCAACCCGCACCTTTGGATATTCGCGTTGATAAGACATAATAAGACGACGAAGAAACCCTCCAGCAAGTGAGGTCAATAGACCCACACGAATGGCACCAGATTCGGTACGGCCAGCGGCGCAGGCTGATCGTCGAGCCTGATCCAGTTGCTGCAGTGCAGGCCGCACGTCTTCCAGAAAACGCCTTCCCGCATTGGTAAGCCGGACACCTGTATTGCTTCGCTCAAAAAGCGAAACACCAAGCCTGTCCTCCAGCCGCATGAGGGACCGGCTGATGCAAGACTGCCCGATGCCAAGCGCCTCAGCCGCCTGTCTCAGGCTTCCATTCTCAGCGGCGGCTACGAAATAGCGGATTTCTGAAAGTTGGGGCACAATCGATTTTCCACCGATTTAAGAACATCCGGTATTGGTGCAATAGGTGCGTTTTTTCTGGAAGCGCTTAATACAATTTTGGTCAAGCTGTCGCGACCCTTGACCTATTGCCGATCCTGCGAGCTTCGCCCTAGATAATTCAACCGCATTGCAATCGCGATATAATTTTACTTTGCCCTGCCCTTCACAGCCTGCAGACATGCCGTAATCGCGTCTCTGGCCTCCTCCATATCCGAGGTCGTGCCAGACATGAAAATGCGACCCGTTGCCCCCATCATCTGCACGTCGTTGATTGCGGCATTGGGTGCCGCCCGTTCGGCTTCATTAGCGGCGACGCAGGCAAAAAGCGCCGGCTGCATTTCATAGATGAGTAGAGATACGCCGGGAACCAGAATGGAGGCATCGCGCGAGCGGTTGAGAATGATCGCATGCTGGTCGGACAGGTCTTCGATGATATCATGAAACAGTGTTTCCGGCGTCAACTGATCTTCAGGCTTGGCGCCGATCCCCTTGAGGATCGCCTGCCCTGCCTTATCCAGATCGTCCATATTGTCGGCATGCAGCTCAAGCAGGCCGAAATTGCGCTCGGTGAACAAAATCCCCGGTTCCAGATCGGGACGTTCCTTGAGCGCCAAATCGACGATACGATGAATGGAGAGCGCCGGGGCCACTTCGATAATCAGACTGTGCTGACCACGAAATGGGGGATAGCCCCGGGCGCGTGTGGGCGTGGCGAGGTAGGCCGCAAATTGTGGCTGCAGATCACGGACCGGCAAATACACACGGAGTTGAGTCATTATTTCGGCCTTCTTGCCTGTTGGATACTTACTTCAGCTTGGCAGCTTCGAAATACTTGCCGAGGTCTTCATGTGGACGCGGGATCACATGGACCGAGACAACTTCGCCGACATTGCTGGCAGCTTCCGCGCCGGCTTCGGACGCGCTCTTGACCGCGCCGACATCGCCCTTGACGATGACGGACACGAGGCCGCCGCCAACTTCATTTTTGCCAACGATTTCAACGTTCGCAGCCTTGACCATAGCGTCGGCAGCGGTCATCGCGGCGACGTAGCCTTTAGTTTCAATCATACCAATAGCTTGATTAGCCATTTCAGTTCTCCTTCATTAGGGTTTGGGCGTCGCCCGGTTACTTGCCATCGATGGAGCCGATGATCAGCGCATCGATGGGTGCCTTGATCTCAGTGAAATGGCCGGCAGCAACCGAGCCTTGTGTAATCAAGACGTCTTCTCCCACAGCGCAACCGAGCGGATCAAAAGCGATGATCTTGTTGCCTGCGACCTCCACTTCGAGAAGGGCGCCTTTGGGAAGAGATTTGATATGCCTGGATGACCAGACCTGACCTGTAACTTTGCCTTGGATCATGCCGCTTTCCTTTCGATGCGTATGTTCAGGCGCCGCAGTTCATCACGCGCCAGGGGCGTCAGACGCGCGGTATGGCCAAGCATTACGACCCGCGTTCCTTCCGGAAGGTTGTCGACGTCCCTCTCGGTCATCAGGTTCTTGCCAAACTCCTGACGCGCGGACGGCTGCGGTGCCTTCTGCTGAACCGGGACCGGCGAAGCCACGGGCTCAAATTTCGGAACCGGCGGGGCGTGATACTGGACTGAAGGGGCATAGTGCTGCGCCGGTGGATGACCGCAGGCGCCAAGTGAAAACGTATGCCTGCCGCTCATGATATCGTTGTATTTCTGGGGGTCCCGACCGAGATCCAGAATGCGTTTCACAAATGCATTGAGATCACCGTCGCCGTAGAAATCGACCCGCTCATGAACAGTCTTCTGACTGCCACCCAGGCTGCTCTTGAGCGCCTGGATTTCCTCAGAGAGGATCTGACGGATCATGGAACGGATATCGTCCATCAATTCGCCCCCGCCGCACGCAGCGCCGATTCAGCGGCATTGCGCGCATTTCTCACTTCGGCTTCATCACCGGCCAGATAGAGACGGCCATTGGGGCCGATCATCCGATAGTCGATGACTTTGATATTGGCCTCCTTCTCCGCCTCGTTGCAGGCGAGCATGGCATAGGAAGCCGATTGGCATTCCAGCAGGTAAAGGCTGTCGCCGCCAAGGATCATCGAGCCCATGCGATTACGGTTCATCAGAAAGGCATGCTGATCATCGACACGGGTCACGATCTTGGAGGCCAGGATCTTTGGCGGCGCAACGTCTTCGATCCTCGCATCGAGGGCCTGCAACACAGCGTCTGCCGCAGCCTGCACCTCTGAGGTGGATCTGGAGTGAAATTCCAATGTGCCGAACTGCCGCTCGACGACGAGAAGGCCGGCTTTCACATCCGCGCTCTTGAGAGCAATATCGGTCAGCGCTTCGATGTCGAGACCCGGTGCGATTTCGACAATCTGCGCCGCCATTCTGGCGCGCGGCAGGCTGCCGCGCATCCACGTCGCCACGTAAGCGAGCGTTTGTGGCTGAAGCTGATCGATGAAGATAAAAGAACGTAAATCGGGCATTATGACCTCAAGCAACTAGAATTGCTTTAAGCTCTTCCTGGATGAGCTTGCGCAGTTCGGCCCGCACGTCCTGGCCATCCTCTGGCGCGGAAACTGTGCTGACGGGGAAGGTATGGATGGATGGTGTGGGAGGTGGCAGCGTATCGCGCTCGAGGCCCTCGAAAACCCCGAAAGGTTCCGACGCCGAGCTGTTATAGGCGATACGCGCCAAGTTGATGAAATTGTCAGGCTTGAGGTTTTCGCCAACCGAAGACCCGCCCGCAAACCCGGTTCCGATCGTCATGCTGGGGCCAAGGTTGGTTTCAAAACCGGAAGCACCAAGTGAGCAACCCACATTGACGACGATACGCAGTGCCGGAACGGCATTGGCGTAAGCCAATATACGGCGTTCATCCGTGGAGTGAATGACGGCGGAATGCCCCTTGCCGGATTTGCGCATCACCGATCGCGCAGCCGCCAGGCCCTGATGGAAGTCGGCAACGCGGCCAAAAGCGAGGACCGGGCAGAGCTTTTCACGAACCAGCGGTTCCTCAGGCTGGATCAGATCGACAGGCGCCACCAGGATCTCAGCATTTTGCGCGCGGAAGCCCGCCGCCTCGGCAATCACACTGGCGTCCTTGCCGATCATTTCGACGTTGAAGCCCTTCTCTGTGAAGAGCAGCTTGCGCAGAGCCTTAACCTCATCCGGCTTGCAGATATGGGCCTTGGCCTGCTTGAGTTGCTGCAACAGCCGGTCGGCTACCGATTCAAAGGCAAGAATGGTACTTTCGTTGGTACATAGAACCGAATTGTCGAAGCCCTTGGAGCCGACAATATATTGCGCCGTCTTGCGCAGATCGCAGGTGTCGTCCACCAGCACCGGCGCATTGCCGGAACCAACGCCAATGGCCGGATTGCCGGAACGGTAGGCCGCCTTGACGACCGCGGGACCGCCGGTTGCAACGATCAGGTCCACCTCATCGCTCTTCATGAAGTGGTCGATCAGCGGAATGGTTGGCTCTTCGACGATCTGGATCAGGCCGGGAGGCGCACCAGCTGCCTGGGCGGCAACCGACAGGGTGCGCACGGCGTCGGCGCAAACCTTCTTTGCACCCGGATGCGGCGATACGATGATCGCATTGCGGGTGAGTATAGCGAGAATGGTCTTGAAGTAGACCGTCGCCACGGGGTTGGTAACAGGCGTCAGCGCGAACACGACACCTGCTGGCCGCGCAAGCTCGACCGTCTTCTTCGCATGATCGATCCGCGGGGTTACGAAATCGAGATCAGCGTATTTGTCATAGATACCGCGCGAGCAACCCTGGTTCTTGATGATCTTGTGCTCGACGCGTCCATATCCCGTTTCACGGACCGCACGCTCGGCATATTCTCCCGCCTTCGCGAAAGCCGCATCTGCCATCGCTTTGACGATAGCTTTGACGATTTGTGCGTCGGTTTTGGAAAATCGGTCCACCGCCCAGCGCGCGGTATTCAGCATTTGCCCGGCGCGCGCAGCGGCAACATCGGGCGTCAGCATTCTTGGTGCAGAATTCTGTTCTGGCATAATCAAATCTCCCGCCTTAGTTCCGCGACGCCTTTGCCAGCCTCTGGCGCAGCAGAGGCATGGCTGCATTGAAGCGATCTAAAATTTCCTGACACAAAGGCGCATCAAGCAGGACGCCTGGTTTGAATTGCAGGACGCGCTTGTCGAGTGACGAGAAAATCGCCCAGATGCCGTTTTCATAGAGCGCGCGTGAGGCGTAGACGGCGCCTTCGGGATGCTCGAACTCAAGTCCGAGAATGACACCCTTCTGGCGAATACCGCCAAAAATGTCGCTGTTCCGGGACTGTATTTCGGCCAACCCTTCAGCGAAGAACTGTGCCACGGCATGTACATTGACAACGACTTCGGGCCGTTGCAGCATTTCAAGAACCTTGAGACCGACAACGCAGCCAAGCTCGGAGCCGCCGGCAGTGGTGATGTGCGCTGCGCCGTCTTCGCGCTGCCATGCAGCGCAGCGTTCGGTCATGCAGGCAACGCTTATCGGATAGATGCCCCCGCTTATGCCCTTTGCCGAAACGAAGATATCCGGCTGAATGCCGTAGGCCTGCCAGCCCCACATGTGGCCGGTGCGCATCAGCCCCGTCTGCACTTCATCGGCGATATACATCACATCATATTTGCGGCAGAGGTCTACACAGCCGCGCAGATATTCGACCGAAGGCATCGGAAACCCATAGGTCGCCGGAATGGTTTCGAGGATGAAGGCAGCCACATCGCCCTTTTTCAGTTCCGCTTCGAGTGCGCCGAGATCGCGGAACGGCACCTGCGTGAATTCCTCGGGGCGGTCTGCGAGGAAGATCTTACTGAACCGGGCATCGCCTGTGGCAACGGAAAGCCCGGAATGGCCGTGATAGCCCTTGATGATGGAAACGATCCGGCGGCGCTTGGTTGCATAGCGCGCGCTCTTGATTGCCAGCTCGACGGCTTCGGCACCGCCGGCGCCGAAAACGCAGAAGTCCATGCCGGGTGCAGTCTTCAGGAATTCCTCGGCGAAGGCCGTGCGGGCCGCCGAGGGAAACCAGTGATTGCCGATATCGAAGTGATCAAGCGCCAGTTTCAGCGTTTCGACGAGTTCGGGATGACGATGGCCGAAATTGAACGTTCCGCCATTGATGTGCAGATCGATAAGCCGGCGGCCTTCGATATCGTAGAGATAATAGCCCTGCCGCTTGTCGATAACGAGGTCGATGCCCTCGCCGCGCCAGAAATCCACCTTGCCGGGATTCCAGAACGCTCTCGCCTTGGCGTAGAGCTGCTCCTTGTCCTCGAATGAGAATGCGCTGTAATCGAACATGAATACTTTCCTTTGACTGACTTCCAACATACATGTTTTTAAGTCGGGCACAAGTAGGAAAATTCAGAAGCACGATTTCACCCAAAACTGGATAATTTTCGCGAATTTTGAAGAAAATGTTGAATTTCGGTCACTTTTGTAGTTGTGATTTGCCACACGCAGATGTGTGACTTGCAACACAACGGTGCGGCTTGCGATCTGTTGCGGTTATGCAGTAAATCTCCAGAAACGGCGTGTCCCGGGGGAACCAATGGACAAAATTGAACGGCAAACAACAATCATAGAAGACCTCAGCCGTGAGCCGGCGCTTCGCGTGAACGAGCTGGCACGGCGTTATGACGTTTCATCGGAAACAATCAGGCGGGATCTGTCGGCACTCACCGACCGCGGCCTGATCAACAGGACCTATGGCGGCGCGCTACGCATCATTTCTCACGAACCGGCGGTCAGCGAGCGCGAACACATCCAGGTTGCCGAGCGCGAGCTAATTGCACGGATGGCGGTAGACGTCGTCGAGCCCAGCGACGTGCTGATGATTGGCGGCGGCATCACAACGCGCTACTTCGCCAAGGCTTTGGCGCTGTTCAAAGGTCCGCTCACGGTGGTCACGCCTTCGTTCCACGTCGCGCTTGCATTGGGGACATGCGACAATATCTCGGTTCATATGCTGCCCGGCGAGGTCAATGGCCACGAGGGTCTTGTCCAGGGAGCGGACACGATCGAGGCGCTCAGCCGCTATCGTGCGACAAAGGCATTTCTCGGTGCATCCGGCCTTTCTGAGGAGGGCCCCAGTGATGCGGCTATTCCAGCAGGCCGGCTTTACCAGACCATGATGGAGAGGGCGCTCCATACATATGTTCTGGCCGATAGCAGCAAGTTCAACAAGGAGGCTCTGTTCTGTTACGCACGCTGGCAGGCCAATGTCTCGGTGATAACGGACACAAGCCCCGAAAGCGAACTTGATGCAGTGCTGAAAAAGGCCGGCACGGCCCTAGTGCTGCCGTAAGACATCCAAAGCGGATAAAGCAGATGGCTCAGATCAACGAACACGCCGTATGACTTTCCGCGCGCCCTCACAGTCCCGAAAACCTTGTTCATCCCCGCATGCTTTCCAGATATTCCTTGGCGAGACGTACCGTGTTTTTGCAGAAATCGCCCGAAAGCTCTTTGACGACCTCCACTTCCGGGTGGGTGCCCATCCAGGCGAGCAGAGCCACACGGCGCAACATCACAAAAGTATCCAACTCGTCGTAGTCGGCGTTCGGAAGATTCCGCACTTTGCGGTATCCCTTGACCCAGGCTTCTTTCAAAGCCGGAACTTGGGGATGTTCTTCCATAAACGATATGCCGGCGGCAAAATCATAAAGATACCAGCCCAACCCACAGTCATCGAAATCAATGACATAAGTGGTATCGCCGTCGATCAGGAGGTTAGCTAGGCGCATATCCGCGTGGATCAGTCCAAAACGGCCCTTGCTGCGACCGAAAGCATCGAGCCTGTGCTTGATGACCAGCTCAAGCTCTTCAAGCACCTCGCCGTCTTGGGTGCCAACATTCGGCCCATTGCGCCAATCACCCCAAGTCGCATCTGGTCCAAATACGGTTTCGGTCGTCCACTGCATTCGCTCGAAGTCGTTAGGCCTTTCCCATTCCAGGGAATGATTATGGGTATGGGCCGCCATTTCACCCAAGTGCTCGAAAAGCCCGATCAGATCTTCGTCCGGGTTAGGCTCCTTGCCTTCGACGAATTCGAACATCACCATGTAACGTGGAGCGAAACCGGCGCCCATTTCCAATATCTGGATAGGGTCACCATTCCTCCCCACAAGATAATTCGGCGTCTGGACGGAACCTTCCTCCCGCAGGGCTTTTGCCCATGCCAATTCGCATTCGATTGCGCGATGTGTGTGATAGTTTTCACGATGCACGCGCAGAACATTGCGTTTGCCGTTCGGAGAGCGAACCAGGTAGGTCGCATTTTCCGATATGTTGATCAGATGCGCCCGGGAGCCCGAGGGTAGCGCCCACAGCACAAGAGCCTGATTAATCAACTCGTCCGCCGGGGCCTGCTCGTCTTGAACATCGAAAGCTATATTGGTCATGTACGTCACTCGATTATCGTTATAAACTCTACTGGAGGTTCAGCACCTCAGCGGTATCACCTGCCGCGAGGCCAAATGCCAAACTTCCGCCGCTGAACCGCACCGCTTCCCGCGCAACCTGGCCCACATTGGAACCGAACAAGTGCCGCAAAACCTGTCCAAAGATCCGTTGTGAGCCGTATGTATGGATCGAAAGGCACTTAAGAACGCCTCGCTCGAGAAGCGGTTCAGCGATGTCTTCCGACAAATTCCGCTATCTGCAAGGCAGTCCGTTCCGATTTCTCCCAATTCGGAGAATGGCCGACATCCGGGTTGAGCAGGATTTCTGCATTGGGCAATATGTCCGCAAGTTGCCTTTGCGCGTCCTCAACGAAGATTTCATCCTTCGTCCCTCCAAGCACAAGTGTCGGTGTTACAAGCGAATGTAGCGCCATGCCGTCAAAGTCGGCGGGTCGATAATCTATCAACCCCTTGACCGCGGCTTCCCAAACATGCGTGGGAAGCTGACTGCTTTCCTTGACGATATCCTCCATCGACATGGAGGCGTCGACTGGACCAACACAGGTGCCTCCCTGAAACTCCCAAACAAAGTCGGAAGGAACCGGGTCCGCGAATTCAAGCGCTTCTTCGTGGACACTTCGAAGCACAGGATTGTCGGCAGTAATCGCACTTCCGATCAGGACAAGGCTGGAAACCCTGTCCGGATCGCTAAGCGCAATACTCTGCGCGACAAAGCTTCCCATGGAATGCCCCACGATTGCCGCTCGTTCGATGCCCATCAGATTCATAAATTTCACGACATTGGCAGCATATCCCGGTATTGAGTAGGCCTGCTTTGGCTTCGAGGATCTGCCGTGACCCAAGAGAGTTGGCGCATAAGCTGCGAACTTCTGTGGCAGGTAGTCCAGAACCCCTTTGAACGAATACCAGCTGTCAGCATACCCGTGGATCAGGATGATCGGCTGGTCTCCATTTGGCCGACGCACATATTCCATGACGTTCCCATCAGGCAGTACCACCTGCTCAAGATCGTAATGCATGGTCCGCTCCTTACTCACCGACTTGCGATGCCAAGGAATTGGTAGCGTCCGTCTCGACCTGCGAAGACCGCCACCAGCCGATTACCCCGAGGATTACGATAGCGAGCGGGACCAGCCAAACCCTCCATGATTCATCTCCTGTCAGAAGTGAGAGGTTGGAGAGAGCGATCAACGTAAAGCCACCAAGCCCTGCAATAGCGAGGATGGGAGAAAGACGGCTTTGCCACAAGGTCGCGCCGCGCTGATCGGCATTGAAGAAGCGCAAAATAGCAAAGCAGACCAATATTTGGACGATGAGAATGCTAAGCGCCGCTGCCGCCGCCAGCCAAGAGTAGAGGATCGTGTAGGGATCCAGGCTGAGGACTGCCGAAATACCCACGAAGACGACCGCCACAACGGTATAGGAATGGCTTGCAAACTTGGGCGACCGATGCACCGGATGGGCATTACCAAGCGCCTTCGGCAGTAAACCGTCGCGGCCCAGCGCAAAGAGATAACGGCTGATCGTGTTCTGAAATGACAGAGCCGCAGCGAACAGGCTGGTGATGAGCAAGGCCGTCATCGCAACCTTGAGCCAGTTGCCGACCCGAGCGCCGGCAGTGTTCATAAATAAATCTGAGAGATCGCCGTTGGCGACCTCCTTGATGCTGGACGGCCCATATGCAACGACCATGCACCAGGCCGAGAAGGCGTAGAAGATCGTTATTGCGATAACCGCCACATAGGTTGCTGCCGGGATCGTGCGACGAGGATTCTTGGCCTCCTCGGCGAAAATGACGGTCGCCTCGAAGCCGATAAACGATGCCACGGCGAACAACAGACTAATGCCCAGACCGGTTGAGAACACTGCACCCGGCGTAAAGGACGCAAACGAAATGCCCTCAGGGCCGCCACCTTGCAGGAGGATTGCAATATCCAGGATAAGCAGGACCGCAACCTCGCCAAGCATGCAGATACCAAGCACCTTCCCAGAGAACTCAATGTGCCGTGTGGCGAAGAAGTCAACCACGATCATACAGACACCCGCCCATGCCCACCACGGTAGGCTCAAGCCAGCAGATTCCCCGATACCCGACATGACGATGCCGATGAATGCATAAACAGCGATCTGAATTTCGACATAGGTGAGCAAGGTGATTGCACCGGCTGCACCTCCCCACGATTTTCCCAGTCCTTTAGACACAAAGACATAAAATGCTCCAGCGCTACCGACGTGACGGCTCATGGCTGTAAAACCAGCGGCAAAGATCAAATAGACAAGGCCAGCCATGATGTAGGCAGCTGGAGCGCCAGCACCGTTACCAATTCCGAAAGCCAGCGGTGCTGCCCCCACCACGGCAGTGAGCGGGGCAGCCGCAGCAACAACAAAGAAAACTATGCTCGCCATGCCGAGCGCTTCGGGCTTGAGGCCCACCTGAGTTGATTTATCCGACATTTAAATATGTCCCCCTTTAGAGATAAACAAAATCTGCCCAATCCAAAGAAAACATGCTTGACAAAGTCGGACGCGGTTTTTGACAGTTTTTGCCAAAAGATTGCGTTAATGCTTCAGTTTTGTGATATTTTTGCGATGTCCACATACAAGGACCGTAACCACTGGTGAGGGTATCAAATTGGAACCAGCTCGCAGCAGGCCACCTCAGCCTCCAACCGTAGGCCATATGGGCATGGTTCACGCAGGTGTCACAATTGGCTTTGACGAAATCGTGAGGCGACATGGCGGTGATCCTGCACGAGTCATCGAATCGTCAGGATTGCAGCACAGAATTCAACCCGTGATGCAAACCTCCGAAATCACACTGTCTGCCTTCTCGTCGCTGTTGCGCGCAGCTGCGGCAGAAACTAAGCGACCGACCTTCAGCATCGAATTCGCTGAAGCTTTCGATCCAAGGTCCTTCGGAGCGATTGGCTACCTGTTCGAACTCGCTCCGGACATGGGTACTGCGTTGAAGGATTTCTGCGCGGCCTTTGAACTCCTACAAGAAAACACTGAAATTGGAGTCGAGACACACGGCGACTTGGCGCGCATAACATACTCGGTCCGGTCGGGAACGCCGGAAGAGAAGAGCCCAGACGCTGAATTCTCGGTGACAATGCTTGGTGCTGCAATCCGAGGCGGCGGCAGCATTTCTGACGTATGCCGTATCGATCTTGAACACCAACCCAATTGGGAACGAGACGCAGTTCCTGCTTGGCTCGGAACGGATTTTCGACCCAATTCGACCCGCAACGCTATCTATGTAAAACGGAATTCTTTGGACCGTCCGGGTAGGTTCAAAGACGCTTATCTCTACGGGATTTTTGCAGAACGCGTATTCGACGATCTTCGGCACATGGGCTCGAGGAACGACATCGTGAGTATGGTCGTAGAGTTGTTGAAGCATGCAGGCAGCTCTGGTGACTTCGAAAAAGTCACTGCACCTTATGTCGCGCGTCAACTCGGCATAAGTGCACGCACACTGCACAGACAGCTCGCTGCGCATGGAGCGAAATTTCGCGAACTGAAAAACTCGGTGCTGCTAGATAGCGCAAGGCTTCTTTTGTCCGATAATCGATATTCTGTGACGGAGGCCGCCTTTGTTTTGGGCTTCAGCGAGACAAGTGCATTTTCGCGAGCCTTTCGCGAACTTTCAGGCCTATCGCCGGCGCAGTTCAAAAAAAACCAAACCCGCTGCTGCAAATGAACACTTAATAATGAGCTCAATGGCCTATTTTTGAAATCAATTGCTGGATCGTTGATCTGAACCGCTCAATTCTCGACAGCGAAAGCCAAATTGCACCGACCGTAATGGAACCTCACCCGAACGCGAAACCACATCCAAGTGTGCGAATGTCAGATAAGCCCGACCGATTTGCACGCCGCAATTTCTTTCTACGCGATTTGGCAAACGGTCGCCTTTATTGTCTGAGGGTGTTGGCGCAGATTCGTGGGTATGGACAATCCCGATGGCCAATATCAAGATATCGAAGTGAATAGAGCAAGCACGAACGAACGTCGTGCTGGTGTCCCAAGTCAGGTGCGTCCAGTTCTCTCTTCTGAGTCAAACAGTTGCTGTGAAACCCAACCGCCCAGATATAAGAACTTGCCTGTCGTTGTCGATGATGCAATTCTGAAAATCGCGCGGGCGCTTGCACGTCAGGCTGCCAGAAAAGACCATGCGCGCCAACAAGCCGGGAGCGCATATTATGTCGAAACGCGCCGCAATCTACGCAAGATTCTCGACCGATCTACAAAATGAACGATCTGTTGAGGACCAGATTACACTTTGCCGAAAACATGCAGAACAGCACGACCTCACCGTCGTTGCGACATACGAAGACAAAGCGCGCTCCGGCGCTTCGGTCTTCGGTAGAGATGGTTTGCTGCGCCTCATGGATGCGGCCCGCGATGAGGCATTTGACGTCGTTGTTATAGAAGCCCTCGACAGGCTATCGCGTGACATGGAGGATTTGGCTGGTATTCACAAACGCCTTTCGTTCATGAATATCGAAATTCGCGCGGTACATGATGGCGTTGCAAACACTGTTCTTGTTGGCCTCAGAGGTTTGGTCGGCCAACTGTATCGCGAAGACAACGCGCATAAGGTTCGTCGCGGACAGGCCGGACGTGTCGGTCAGGGTCTCGCCGCGGGAGGCATTACCTACGGTTATGCCGCGGTTCCAGGCGAACCGGGTAAGCGACAAATCGTGGAAGAAGAGGCGGAAGCGGTCCGCCGTATTTTCAAAGAGTATGTGGCCGGCCGAACACCCCGCGACATCGCACGCGATCTGAATCGGGATAGCATTCCAGCACCACGTGGATCGAATTGGAACGCCTCAACGATCAACGGCAATTTGCAGCGCGGCACCGGTATCTTGCAAAATGAACTCTACGGCGGTCGACTTGTCTGGAACAAGGTTCGAATGGTGAAAGACCCTGACACCGGCCGCCGGGTATCTCGTCCCAACCCGAAGGCAGAGTGGCAATCGGTCGATGTCCCCGAACTGGCAATTATTGACCAAGAACTTTTTCAGCAAGTTCAGGCACGCAAACGTGAACGTAGTCTGGATCTGCCACATCATCATCGCAGACCCCGGCATATGCTGTCTGGGCTCCTGCGCTGCGGAGCTTGCGGTTCGGGGATGTCGACCAACGGCAAAGACAAATCCGGACGCATTCGAATTCGCTGCTCTGCCGCGACCGAAAGCGGTTCATGTCCCGACCCGAAAACCTTTTACCTCGAAACAGTGGAAGCCACAGTTCTAGATGGACTACGAGCCGAGCTGCAAAGCCCCAAGGTCCTTGCCGAATATGTGAAAACCTATCATGAAGAGCGCAAGCGTTTGTCCGCCGAGGCGAATTCCAATCGTGTTCGGCTGGAACGCAAAGCTGATCAACTCAAGAATGAAATCGACCGGCTTGTGGATCATCTCGCGAAAGGCGTTGGCGACCCGCATGTACTGGGACCCCGGTCAACTGAACTCCACCATCAGCGCGAGGAAATCCTCGCAAAACTGGCTGAAGTGCCGCCACCAGTCGACGTAGTGACGCTACATCCTGCTATTCTGAAGCGCTATGAACAACAGCTTGAGTCCCTTCAGACAGCGCTTAGTGAAGGGGTACGATCGGGTGACCGTGAATGCGCCGAAGCGATCCGGGAGCTTGTCGAAACCGTTACAGTCTACCGAGACCCTTCCACACCAGGCGCGGTGCAAATCGAAGTGTCGGGACGACTGAACACCGTCCTCGGTGACCGTGCCTATCCCAATGGCGTAAAACGGGTGTGTGGATTGATGGTAGCGGAGGAGGGATTTGAACCCCCGACACAAGGATTATGATTCCTCTGCTCTAACCTACTGAGCTACTCCGCCGGGTCAGGCTTCGGGCGCAAGCCCGACAAAAGCGCCTCGGGGTCGAAGCGCATGGCCTTCAGGTGTGCGGCTTATAGGGCGGGGCGGGCTTTTGTGTCAAGCGTGAAAAGGGCAAAAAACTCTTCAAACCCAATTGTCTTTTGCCCGCCCCGACAAAGCCCCACCCAAGCGGGCTTTTCAGGCGGCAGCGGGCTGGCTCAGCACGCGCTTCAGCGCCGCTTCGGCGTCAACCGAGCGTTCGGAACGATCAATGAAACCGCCGCCATAAACGCGGGCCATTTCGCCGGGGGCCGAGTAGAGAACGCAGGCCTGACCCGATGCAATGCCGTCTTCGCCTTCCGCGAGTTCAACGCGCACACCGTCAGCATCGGCATAAAGGGTTGCCGGGCGTGGTGGCCGGGTGGAGCGCACCTTGGCGTAACATTCAAACCCATGGGCAGCAGCCGCTTCCAGCGCTTCATCGCCCAGCCAGTTGACATCGCGCAGATAAATCCGGTGCGTTTCGAGCGCCTCCTTCGGCCCCACGATCACCCGCTTGGAGCGGGCGTCGAGATAGATCACATAAAGCGGTTCGCCGGTTGCCACGCCCAGGCCTTTGCGCTGGCCGATCGTGTAATGCAGGATGCCGTCGTGCTGACCGAGTATCCGGCCATCCAGATGCACGATATCGCCGCCGAGCGCCGCATCGGGCCTCAGTTTGCTGATCACATCGGAATATTTGCCCTGCGGCACGAAACAGATATCCTGGCTGTCCGGCTTGTCGGCCACAGACAGGCCCATTTCGGCGGCCAGTTCACGCGTTTCGGCCTTGGTGAGTGCACCCAGCGGAAAACGCAGATAGTCGATCTGCTCCTGCGTGGTGGCAAAGAGGAAATAGCTCTGGTCGCGCGCCGCATCGGCCGGGCGATAAAGCGCCCGCCGTTCAGGATGATTGCCCATCGGATTGGGTTCGGAGCGGATATAATGGCCGGTCGCCAACGCATCCGCGCCGAGCTCCTTGGCCGTTTTGAGAAGATCGGCAAATTTGACCGTCTGGTTGCAGGCAACACAGGGGATCGGCGTTTCGCCCGCCACATAGCTTTCGGCAAAGGGATTGATCACCGTTTCGCGAAAGCGGGCTTCATAATCAAGCACATAATGGGGAATGCCCAGCATGTCGCAGGCCCGGCGCGCATCGTCAATGTCCTGACCGGCACAGCAGGAGCCTGCCCGGTGCACGGCAGCACCATGATCATAAAGCTGCAGCGTGATGCCGAGCACATCATAGCCCTCGCGCTTCAATATGCCGGCCACGACGGAGGAATCCACACCTCCCGACATGGCCACCACCACGCGCGTATCTTCCGGTCGCTTGTCAAACCCTAAGCTGTTCACGGTCATTTCCGGCTGTTTTCGTTGTTCGGCAAAGGCCGATATTACGACAATTCGTCAAAAAAATGTGGTTTCCATATAAAATCTCGCAGCCGCGCCCGCAAGCCCAAGCCCCGAAAAACAAGGCATATCGCGGGCTTGCAAAGTGCAGAGTTCAAAAAATGAACAAATGGTTTCAAGCTGTTTAGGCAAATTTTAAAACTCGCGGGTCTATTCTCTCACCAATGGTCTTTAGTGTGTGTAGAGAGTCCAATGACCGAAGTAATGCGTCCAAGAGTTAAATATGTCATCGGCCCCGATGGCAGTCCGCTGACAATAGCCGACCTGCCGCCAGCCAATACACGCCGATGGGTAATCCGCCGCAAGGCGGAAGTCGTCGCCGCTGTGCGGGGTGGGTTGCTGAGCCTGGAAGAGGCCTGCGAGCGTTATGCGCTGACCGTGGAAGAGTTCCTCTCCTGGCAGGCCTCCATCAACGATCATGGTCTTGCCGGCCTGCGCACCACGCGCATTCAGCAATATCGCCACTAGGCCGCGCTTCTATTGAGGCAACTTTATCCGCCGCAGACCTCAGGTCTGGCGGCGGATCAGCGCGTGCAGAATGCTGACGCTGACGGCGGAGCCCGCATAGAACCACAGGCCCGGCTGGGTCAGCGCGCTGGCAAAGCCCGATGTCTTCGCCGCAACGATGGCGAGCGCCACCAGCAACACATCCATCATCGACCATTTGGCGAGAACCGGCAGCACACGCTGCAGATGGCCCGCCAGCGCACCGCCGCCCGCCTCAATGGCCACGGTGAGCAGTTTCGCCAGCGGAAACAGGATCGACACCAGCACCACGAGCGTCGCCAGGGCAGCATTTCCGCCAGCCCAGAGTGCGCGCACGATATCGATCAGCGAAGGCGTTTCGGAAAAGAAATAGAGTTTCTCAAAGCGCACCAGCGGCAAGGTTATTCCGAGTGCGAAGGAAAAGGGTCCGAACACCAGAAGAACTGCCAGCAAAAAGTTCATCGGCGCGCGGTCCGTTCAGCCAGCCAGATGCCACCCAGCGCCAATGTGAGCGCGATAAGGTGATAAAGATGGAACGTTTCACCAACCAGGATGATGGAAAGGATCGTGCCGAAAATAGGCACCAGATTGATAAAGAGCCCGGCCCGGTTAGGCCCGATCATCTCCACACCACGAACATAAAACGTCTGCGAAACAAGCGACGGGAAGAGCCCCGCATAGGCAACGATCATCCAGCCGGTAAAGTCGGGAAATAGCATATTCCCGCTTTGATACTCGACGATCCCCATCGGCAGCGAGGCAAGCACTGCACCAGCAAAGGCGAATGTGATCATGCTTTTCCAGTGAACGTCCGGCTTCCAGCGAAGACCGACGGTATAAAACGCATAGACGAGAACGGCCCCCAGAATAAGCAGGTCGCCCTTGTTGAGCGACAGGCCAAAAAGCGTAGCCGGGTCTCCGCGCGCCGCAGTCAACAAGACCCCGCAGAGGGTGATCATGAACCCTGCAATCTGGGCGGAGAACACCCGCACACGGAAGAATACAAAATTGATGATGAAGATGATGGCAGGAACACCGGCCTGAAGAATCACCGCGTTGATCGCCGACGTGTAGTGAAGGCCGGAATAGAGAAAGCCGTTAAACACCGAATAGCCGACAATACCCAGAAGCACGGGAATATACCATTTTCGCCGAAGTACCGGCCAGTCCCGCTTGATCTGAGCCGTTGAGACCGTGAGGATGATGATGAAGGCGATAATCCAACGGAAATTGGTCAGCAGAAGCGGGCTGATATGTCCGACGGCCAGCTTGCCGGCCACCGAATTACCACCCCATATAAGAGCTGTCGTTGTCAGCAATATATAGGCTTTAGCCGCAGATTGGGCTCTCTCTGACATCAACATTTCCTCTCTGCATTCCGTTTCGTGTAAAATATGCGGGTTGATAACGCCCGGTGGAGCGAATTGTCACGTGAAAATCCTTGATACATGCTGCGGGCGGGGTCGCTTTTACAAAATGAACACAGTATAGATGCGCGGGTTTGAGGTCCGCGTGGCAGGTTTTTGAGGCCGCCGCGCCAGTAAACAGGATAAGAAAATCGTATGACGAATGTCGTTGTCGTCGGGTCACAATGGGGTGACGAAGGAAAAGGCAAAATTGTCGATTGGCTGTCAGAGCGCGCCGATATCGTGGTGCGCTATCAGGGCGGCCACAATGCGGGTCACACCCTGGTCATCGACGGTGTCAGCTACAAGCTTTCCCTGCTTCCTTCAGGCGTCGTGCGGCAGGGTAAAATGGCGGTGATCGGCAACGGCGTTGTCGTTGACCCCCATGCACTAGTGGCCGAAATCGACAAATTGGCCGGCCAGGGCGTGGCGATTTCGCCTGAAAACCTGAAAATCGCAGACAATGCCACGCTGATTCTCTCGCTGCACCGCGAACTTGACGGCATGCGCGAAGATGCAGCCTCCAATTCCGGTACCAAGATCGGCACGACACGCCGCGGCATCGGCCCGGCCTATGAGGACAAGGTAGGCCGCCGCGCCATCCGCGTCATGGATCTGGTCAATCTGGAAACCCTGCCGGCCAAGGTGGATCGCCTGCTGACCCACCACAATGCGCTGCGTCGCGGTTTCGGGGTCGCAGAAATCGAGCACGCCACGATCATGAACGAACTGACGGAAGTTCGCGAACGCGTGATTCCATACATGGATACGGTCTGGGCCTATCTCGATAAGAACCGCCGTGCTGGTGCGCGCATTCTCTTCGAAGGCGCTCAGGGCACGCTGCTGGACATCGACCACGGCACCTATCCGTTCGTGACATCGTCCAATACGGTAGCGGGCCAGGCCGCAGCCGGCTCCGGCATGGGGCCGGGCGCACTTGGCTATATTCTCGGCATCACCAAAGCCTATACGACACGTGTTGGCGAAGGCCCCTTCCCCACCGAACTTCATGATGAAATCGGCCAGTTCCTCGGCGAACGTGGTCGTGAATTCGGAACCGTCACCGGCCGCAAGCGCCGCTGTGGCTGGTTTGACGCAGCCCTCGTGCGCCAGTCTGTGGCAACCAACGGCATCACCGGCATTGCGCTGACAAAGCTCGATGTGCTGGACGGTCTCGATGAAATCAAGATCTGCGTCGGTTACAAGCTCGACGGCCAGGAAATCGAGCATCTGCCGGCAAGCCAGGGTGCGCAGGCCCGCGTGGAGCCGGTTTACATCACGCTGGAAGGCTGGAAAGACTCCACCGTCGGTGCCCGCAAATGGGCCGATCTGCCCGCCCAGGCGATCAAATATGTTCGTCAGATCGAGGAACTGATCGGCGCGCCGGTTGCCCTTCTCTCCACCAGCCCGGAGCGTGAGGACACCATCCTGGTCACTGATCCTTTTGAAGATTAACAGCTTTTGCGTTTACTCAGCTTGCACAATGGTTAATAAGCGGACAAGAATGTCGGGGGTAGAAAAAGAAAAGTAAGAATATGGCGGATTTCACAGCGGTCATCCAACGCGCAGTAGACGGTCTCTCAGACAAGTCGCCCGAAATGCGTGTTAAAGTTTATGAGAAGGCAAAAGCTGCCGTTCAGCGCCAGCTTAACGCTATGAATCCGCCCCCGTCGGAAGACCTCGTTGCCCGTCAGATGCAAAAGATCGACGCGGCAATTGCCGAGATTGAGGCGACTTTTGCAACTGAACCCGTTGCCGCGGACGTCCACGAAGAGCCTGTTGTGGAAGAACCCGCCGCAGAAACGGTTGCAGCGGCGGAAGAACAAATTCCCGCCCAAGCGCACCATCGGGACGACCAGCAAGAGCCGGAAACACAGCAACCGGAAGCTGAGGCGCCGGCAGAACCCGAGGACACGACAGAGGTCGAAGAGCCATCCGTCGAGCCTGAAACCCAGCCTCTTCATGAAGCACCCTCGGTTGAGCCGGAAGCAGATTTCCGCGACGAGTCCGCGCACGCCGAAGAAGAGCCCTACGAAACGCCCGAGCCGGAAGAGCCGCAAGGCACTGATGAGCGCGAGTGGTCTGCGCCTTACGATGCAGATAGAAAAACCGAAGAATTCGAAGATGCGCCGCAGCCAGAGGACGCACCAACGGCCTTTGTCGGTGGCAAGCGCTGGGGCTCGCCGCCCGCAAATGAACACTATGAAGCACCATTCCCGGATGCAGATGCGCCGCTGATCGACGAGCAGGCCTACGAAGAAGAGCCGAAGCCTGCCGCGGAGCATAACGAAAAATCTGTTGATCCGGTAGACGCCGATCCGTTCCTTGCTGAAATTGCGGATAGCCATAGCCGTTACGATGCGCCGGAAAACGACCCATTGCAGGATCAGGAATGGGATATTCCATCAATCGACGATGCGCCGGAATACCAATCGGAAGAGCATATTGGTCGAAATCAAGACGATGTGCATGCCCTTCTTGACGAGCCCTATGTTGCAGCACCCACTTCCTCCGAGAGCAATCTTCCCGACGAGGAAGAGGACATTGCCGTCTCGGACGAAGCACAGTCTGGCTACACGTCCCGCAAAAGCGAGCCGGATATCGACCGCATCGTTTCGCGGATCGAGGAGCAGGACGATGACAATGGCCGGGGTGGAATTCTCAGAACGGTGGTCATCGCTGCACTCGCACTGATCGTTGTTGCCGGGCTTTCCTTTGCCGGATGGCAATACCGGGATGAGATTGCGGCGATGTTTGGCACCTCGGGAACAGATATCGCCACCACGGACAATGGCGGTGACGATGGCCCCGTGACTGCAGACGATCAAAATCAGGCCGATGGTGGCGCAACCGCCGATCAGCAGCCCACCGTAACCGGCCCTGAGAAGTTCACGCAGCGCCTTTTGGCGGATGGAACCGAGGTGGAAGGCGAAGCAGGCCCCGCCCCAACAGGCGATGAAGAAGGCAAATCCATCGCCCAACAGGAAGGCGGCACCAGCGCACCGGTTCAGCAGTCAAACGACACAAGTGCGCAGGCTTCAAAGTCTGTGAAAATGTTCCTCTATGAGGAACGGCTTGGTCAGGCCTCTCCAACGGCTATCGAAGGCAATGTCACCTGGACGCGTGAACTGGAAACGCAGGATGTCGGCAATCCCGAGCCTGTCATTCAGGCGAAGATCGAAATCCCCGAACGTTCAATGTCGGCCTTGATTACCTTCAAGCGCAATCTCGATCCGTCGCTCCCGGCAAGCCACATTGTCGAACTCGTCTTTTCGCTGCCCGAAAACTTTGAAGGCGGCGGGATAGAAAGCGTGGTTCGCATCTCCATGAAGGCAAATGAACAGGACCAGGGTCAGGCACTGATTGGCGTACCGGCACGCATAACCGATTATTTCCACATGATCGCCCTCAACTCCCTGCCGGAGGCACAACAGACCAATCTGGAGCTTTTGAGAACGCTGGATTGGATGGATATACCGCTGGTCTACGGGAACGGTCGCCGCGCACTTCTGACGCTGGAAAAGGGTGCCGAGGGCAAGGCCGTTTTCAATCAGGTGCTGAAGGAATGGAGCCAGGAGACTTCAGGCCAATGATGGCCTGAAGAGGTTGGCAAGGGTTCAGGCGTCCACGACACGCAGGCTGTTTGCCTGCTCTTCCGCGAACTTCTGCACGGCTTCCTGAACCTTTTCAAACGCACGCACTTCAATCTGGCGCACACGCTCGCGCGAAACGTCGAATTCGGAGGAAAGCTCCTCCAGCGTGATGGGATTTTCCGACAAACGCCGGGCCTCGAATATGCGCCGTTCGCGTTCGTTGAGAACGCTCATGGCGCGGCTCAGCATAGCGCGGCGGGATTCGAGCTCATCCTGCTCGATCAAGATGTCTTCCTGGCTTTCGGAATCATCCGCCAGCCAATCCTGCCATTGGCCTGAATCACCATCGGACGCGCGAATAGGCGCATTCAGCGAAGCATCGCCGGAAAGACGCTGGTTCATGGAAACCACTTCTTCCTCGCTGACGCCCAGCTTTTCGGCAATTTCACGCACCTGATCAGGCTTCAGATCGCCATCATCAATGGCCTGAATGCGGCCCTTGAGGCGACGCAGATTGAAGAACAACCGCTTCTGATTGGCCGTTGTGCCCATTTTGACGAGCGACCAGGAGCGCAGGATATATTCCTGGATCGAGGCTTTGATCCACCACATGGCGTAAGTCGCCAGACGAAAGCCGCGCTCAGGATCGAACTTTTTGACAGCCTGCATGAGACCGACATTGCCTTCGGAAATAACCTCGCCGATCGGCAGGCCATAACCACGATAGCCCATGGCGATCTTGGCAACGAGTCGCAGATGGCTTGTCACCAGCTTGTGGGCGGCATTTCGATCTTCATGTTCATGGAAACGCTTGGCCAGCATATATTCTTCCTGCGGCTCAAGCATGGGAAATTTGCGGATTTCGTCGAGATATCGGCTAAGACCAGCTTCGCCCGAAGCGATGGTCGGCAATGTATTGCGGGCCATAAAGCACCCCCTCTCTTTTGAACCGGCTTCCCGTGGGCAAGCCCCCTATTTCGCGCCTTCTCCACCCCGAAGCGCGCGCATAGGCCAAGAATAGATAAGCCGCACCACCCCTCGTTTCAAGAGTGGAGCAAACCGCGGCCTATTTTGCCGCACGCTTTTCGTTGCGCAAGGCGCTCAACAACTGCGCCATATCGTCAGGCAGTGGCGCTTCAAATCGCATAACACGTCCGCTCGCCGGATGTTCGAATTGCAAAAGAAAAGCATGCAGCGCCTGACGGTGAAACCCGCCGACAACGGCTTTGGTTCCATCGGAAAGCCGATTGACTTTCGTCTTGAACGCCGTGCCATATTCAGGGTCGCCGATCAGCGGATTGCCGATATGTGCCATGTGGACGCGAATCTGATGGGTCCGCCCGGTCTCCAGGCGGCATTCCACCATCGAGGCAATTGCAGTTCCGTCGGCCTGTTCGCCAAAACGCTCAACAACCTCAAAATGCGTAATCGCTTCGCGCGCGTCCCCGCTCTCAATCGACTTGACCGCACGTTTGGTGCGCGCAGACGAGCGGCCAAGCGGCGCATCAATTGTGCCTTTCAGCTGACGCGGCCTGCCCCAGACCAGCGCCATATAGGCCCGCTCCAGCGGCCCGGTACGCCCATGGTCGGCAAATTGCGCGGCAAGATGGCGATGGGCAATATCGTTCTTTGCCACCACCATCACACCACTCGTCTCCTTGTCCAGGCGGTGAACAATGCCGGGGCGCTTGACCCCGCCAATGCCTGACAGCGTATCACCGCAATGGTGGATCAACGCGTTGACCAGCGTCCCCGTCCAGTTTCCCGCTCCGGGATGAACGACAAGCCCGGCAGGCTTCATGATCACGATCACGTCATCATCTTCGTAAAGAACCTGCAGCGGAATATCTTCCCCCTTGGGTTCCGGGTCCTCCGGCTCAGGCAGCACGACACGCACCTCGTCCCCCGGCCTGATCTTCGCCTTGGGCTCGCTCACCGCCTCTCCGTTGATGCGCACCATCCCCTGCTTGACCAGCGCCTGAATGCGGCTGCGCGAAAATTCGTCGCCCAATGCTGCCGTCAGCCATGCATCCAGACGCCCGCCGGCGCTTTCATCAGCGATGAGGACTTTCATATCGGCGCCGGCTTCGCTAAATGGTGCACTCATTCATTCAATCCCATGAAGGCCGCCCTATGACGACCAACCAATTTGACGATCCCAACGACGAAAAGCCGCTGGACCCGGTTCTGGAAAAAGTCCGCCGCAAAATGATCAGGCTGCTGGTCGTTTCGATAGGCATCATTCTCGTTGCCCTTGTCGGCGTCATTATCGCGATTGTCTACAAGACGAAAGAGGTTTCCCAAAAAGACGTGCCGCAAAGTCAGGCGCTCAGGGTACCCTCCGATGCTCCCGTCAACGCGACCGTCAATCTGCCGGCTGGTTTCAGGGTAACATCGACGGCACTGTCGGGCGATCGCATCCTCTTTTACGGAGTAACGGCGACAGGACAGCCGAAAGCCTATGTCTTCGACATGTCCACAGCAAGCGTCATTGCCGACATCACGCTCAGCGGACAATAAGCGGCATAATCATGCGGCAACTCATCCGCATCACCGACCCGGACGATCCGGCAATTGTCGAGTTCACGAATATCCGCGAGCGCGACCTGACGCGTTCGGGCGGACGTTTCATTGCGGAAGGTACAGTTGTCCTGCGCATGCTCGCCGCCGCCCATCACGCCGGCACCCGCTTCAAGGCACACAAGATCCTGCTGCTGGAAAATCGCGTGGATGGCCTTGATGACATCCTGTCGGCCTTCCCGCCTGATGTGCCTGTCTACGTCGCCAGCGGCGATGTTCTGGATCGCATTGCCGGCTTTCACCTGCATCGCGGCGTTTTGGCCTTGGGGGAACGCCTTGAGCCGCCGCCGCTCAATGAGGTTTTAAACGGACTTCCGCAAAGAGCGCTGGTCGTGGTCTGCCAGGGTCTTGCAAACCACGACAATGCCGGATCGATCTTCCGCAATGCAGCCGCCTTCGGTGTCAGCCACATCATCCTGGATGAAACCTCCTGTGATCCGCTTTACCGAAAGGCGATCCGTGTTTCCGTCGGGTCGGTACTGACCGTGCCCTATGCGCGTGGCGGGAACATCGAAGCTCTATTGCAGACCTTGAAGGATAATGGTTTTGCCTTCTGGGGCCTCTCACCCGCCGGCAAAACCAGCATTCGCGCCCTGCCTAACAGCGAGCGCACCGCATTGATCTTGGGCACAGAAGGTGAAGGTCTGCCGCCACACCTGCTGGCAAGCATCAAAACGGCCCGCATCCCCCAAATGCCCGGTCTTGATAGCCTCAATGTCGCAACCGCCGCCGGCATCGCGCTTTATGAAACGGCCCATGCGATGGGGTTGTTGCCCGACCTCTGAGAGCCTCAGGAACGCTCGCCGTGAAGAACACGGCTGGCGCGCACGCCAAGGCTCACCCTGCCGTTCTTGCTTTCAACGGCGTCATCATCAAGCATGGCGCGGATCTTGGAATTCTCGCCCTCACGCGCCGCAGTTAATGCCACCATACGCGCAGCAATGGACGCGATTTCCTCACGCATCTCATCGTCATGCTCGGGACCCGTTTCCTGCAACAGCTGATTTGTGACCGCACCCTCGGCTGCATGAAGTTCGGAAGCCAGTGCATCCACATCCAGGGTCTCGACAACCGACGGCGGCGGTTCAACCAAATTCAAAACCGGCATTTCGGCTGCATCCGCCAATTCAGTATCCATGTCCACAGGATCAGCTTCCTCTTCAGGCTCATGCAGGTCCAGCGGCATCTTGATGCCTGCCTCCTTGAGCGTTCTGACCGCCTTGCGAGCTTGTGCATTGGCGTTCTTCAACCGCTCCGTCAGCCGCGCTACCTCGTCAACGCGACGCGCCAGTGTATTTTCGCGCCGCGCACTGACGGCAAGTTCACGATCCAGCCTGTCCTGCAGGCTCATCACTTTGTTGACTTCACGCGAGAGGCGCGTTTCGGCCATTCGTGCACGTTCATCGGCACTGCGCTCCATTTCACGCGCCCGGTCACGTTCCAATTTGAACGCTTCAAACGAAGCACGCGCATGCGAAAGCTCCTGATCGCGCTCCAGAAGCTCGTTCCTGTTGGCCTCGAACATTTCGGCCAGATAATCCAGCCGCTCGGTCATGTCCTTGATCTTGGCTGCATCTTCGACGAGTGTCTGGCGTGCAGCCGCAAGTTCGGTCCGCATGCCAAGCTCCCCAGCCTCCTGAGCTCTCAACTCCAGTTCGAGTTCACGCACCTTTTCCTCAAGCGCCTGACGGATATTGTCCAGTTCGGCCTTCTCGGCGGCCAGCGCATAGCTCGCCGCAACAACACGCTCGGCCCGCGTCTGCGCATCAACTGTCCGCTGGCGTTCGGCGATCAGCGATTGCGAAATCTTCGCATTTTCGGCGGCATATTCGGCGCGAACCATGTCCTTTTGCGCCTTCAGCTCCTGGGGGCTGATGGGCAGCGTCGCGCGCATGCGGTTTTCGGTGAAGGAAACGACCCGGCGCTGAATGGCCGGCGCAATCAGAAACGCCAGGAAGGCCGCGCTCAAAAAGCCAAGGGAAAAGAGCAGGATAGACTCTATCACGTTCGTTTCACTCTCATCCTTTGTGGTTGCGCTGGCGCGTTGCGGGCATGATCCATTAAGCACGGGTGCGTGCCGCGGGCAAGTCTATCCTTCTACCGCCCGCCGCCTCTATCCCCTGCGAATGCGTTTGTTCGTGACGCTTAGAACGGGTTCCAGGTCGGCTGCGCCGTCATCTTCAGATAACCGATATTGATGCCGAGCCGTGCACCGACGCCGGTGTGAATCGGGACGACCAGTACATTCTGGTTGCGAAGAACAGTCATCCCGAAACCCGCCACCACATAGGCCGAACCGGATACACCGGCATAGCGCTTATAGATCGCGTTTACATCGGGCAGATTGTAAACCAGCATCATCACGCGGTTACCATTCACACCATAGTCGATACCGAGCGACGGCCCCTGCCAGAACATGGGATAGTTGCCGGCATTCTTGGTCACCAACTCGCCTTCGCCATAGGTGACCCCGGCGATCAGCGCGCCGCCGCCTTCCTGACCAATAATATAACCGTTGGGCAGGCCATAGTTCTTGAAAGCGGATTCCACAACCTTGGCAAATCCGCCGCTCACATTTCCGAAGAAGCCATTTCCGGCATCGATGATTTCCTGCATCGAATACTTGTCATCGGCCCGAGCGGAACCTTGCATCGCGGCCAGCGAAACGACCAACGCGGCAACAAAAGCAGTAAGCCTGACGGCTGCAAAATTCTTCATAAGACGCAGCATGTTTCTCGTCCTTGTCATGTTCGCCGGCCCGCATTCTTCAAAACGCCGCCAGCAAGATCAAAATTCGGTGCGTTTACACATCTGGAGCACATAATGATTTGATCCCGTTAACAATCGGTTTACCAAAAGTGTTGTCATTATGGCACGAACAACGCAGACTCAGTTTCGCGCTGCTCAGAACCATTCCGGGAGATAAACATGGCAAAAAATCCAAACCTGACTCTGGCCGGTGTCGATCTGGCAGCCTTGCTTTGCAGCCGAGTGTGCCACGACGTGATTTCGCCCGTCGGCGCCATCAACAACGGACTTGAATTGCTGGACGAAGGCGGCGCGGATGCGGAAGCCATGGACCTCATCCGCACCAGCGCGCTCAACGCTTCGGTTCGCCTGAAATTTGCCCGTCTTGCATTCGGCGCGTCCGGCTCGATCGGCGCATCCATCGATACAGGCGAGGCCGAAAAGGCTGCCCGCGACTTTGCCGAGGCTGAAGGCAAGACCGAGATTTCCTGGAATGGCCCGCGCGCAATCATCGCGAAAAACCGCGTGAAGCTTCTCCTCAACATGTTCCTGCTGGCCTATGGCTCCATTCCGCGCGGCGGCAATCTGGATATCACGCTCGACCAGCCGGAATTCGACGCCAAGTTCACCATCGTGGCCAAGGGCCGCATGATGCGCGTTCCTGCGAAGTTTACGGAACTGAAAAGCGGCACGCCCGAAGAGGCCGTCGACGCCCATTCAATCCAGCCTTACTACACGCTACTTCTCGCCCAGGAAGCGGGTATGAGCATTGAAGTGAACGAGACGGGCGAAGAGATTATCTACACCGCCTCCATGGAAGCGGCGTAGAGCATTTCCAGCCGAAGCGTGCCTGCTTCGGCGTCAGACAATGCGGCAAAACAAGTAGATAGATAAAAACCGCCCCCTTGGCTTAGCGGAAATTTAACAGGCTCCGTGCTAGATTGGCACGCGTTGGGAAGACCGACGATGATATCGCCGCGTCACGTTGCGAATGGAGCATGTTATGCCGCAGGTCCTCATTGCAGACGAATCCGATATTGTGCGCAAGGTCGCCAAGCGCATCTTGTCGGGTCTGAACCTTGACGTGCTCGAAAGCACCTCGGCGAATGACGCCATCGTACAATCCCTGAGCGCGCTTCCGAAATATCTGATCGTGGATTCAAAGATGGACGGCGCGACCGATGTGATCACACAGATACGGTCCATGCCGGGCGGCAGCGAAACCCACATCTTCTATTGCGTGGTGGAAGCCGATCTGAAGACCCTGCTCTCGGCCCGGCGGGCCGGTGCCGACGATGTGCTGCAAAAGCCCTTCGACCGCAGCGTTCTGCTGGAAAAGTTCCAGGCCCTCCAGCCAGCCGCCTAAAGCATGTCGCGTTTAATCGCCCTCGATTAAACGATAACGTACATGCGATGCATATGAGCTAGAGCAACAGGCACACCCCGTCAAAGGCAGCCAATTCCACCGCATTCCCGCTGACTTCCGCACGCGAGGCCGGCATCGGCAACACCTGTGGATTGGAAAATTCGGAAGGCGTGATGAACGTCCTGCCCTCTGCAGTGAGATTGAAGGCAAAGAGAAGTCTTGTTTCAGCGTCGCTGCGCACGAAAACCAGAAGATCGTCATTGCCTTCGATAAACTGAATGTCGCCCTCCCGCATCACCGGGTTTTGCCGCCGGAAAGCAAGCACGGCGCGATAATGCTCCAGCACAGACCCGTCAACATCCTGCTGCTCGCTCAGGGCAAGCGCAAGATGCTCCTCTGGCACCGGCAGCCACGGCTCGACCTCTGAAAAACCGCCATGCGTGGTCCCACCATCCCAGGGCATCGGCGTGCGGCACCCATCGCGGCCCTTGAAGGCCGGCCAGAAGCGAATGCCATATGGGTCCTGTAAATCCTCAAAGCGCAGTTCCGCTTCCGGTAGACCCAGCTCCTCGCCCTGATAGATGCAGATGGAGCCCCGCAAACTCGCCAGAATGTTGATTGCCTGTTTGGCAACAACAGGTCGGTCTGCAACGCTCGGCGCAAAGCGGCTGACATGACGTTCGACATCGTGGTTTGAAAAGGCCCAGCAAACCCATCCGTCCTGCACCCGGCTCTCGAAGGCTTTCACGGAACGGCGAATGTGTGCGGCGCTGTATTCCGGTCCCAGAAGGTCGAATGTATAGCACATATGCAGCTTGTCGCCGCCGCTGGTATATTGCGCCACGGTTTGCAGGCTGCGCGCGCCATCGCCCACTTCGCCCACCGCCGTACGCCCGCCATAGGAATCCAGAAGGGCGCGGAACCGCTTGAGAAATTCAAGGTTCTCCGGACGCGTCTTGTCGAAGATATGCTCCTGCATACCGTAGGGGTTCACATCGGGCGCATCCTGCGACGTCGCTTGCGGATCGGGCTGCAGCGGCGGATTGTCCCGCAACAGCTTGTCGTGAACGTAATAATTGACGGTATCGAGCCTGAAACCATCAACCCCGCGCTCCAGCCAGAAGCGCACGGTTTCCAGCAGCGCATCCTGCACCTCGGCATTGTGGAAATTCAAATCCGGCTGCGAGATCAGGTAGTTGTGCATATAATACTGTTTGCGCACACCATCCCATTCCCAGGCTGGCCCGCCAAAAATCGACAACCAGTTGTTGGGGGCCGTCCCGTCGGGCTTCGGCTCCGCCCACACATACCAGTCGGCCTTGGGATTATCGCGGCTGGAGCGGCTTTCCTCGAACCAGAGATGCTGATCCGAGGAGTGCGAGAGCACCTGATCGATAATGACCTTCAGCCCAAGACCATGCGCGCTTTCAACCAACGCGTCGAAATCCTCAAGCGTGCCAAACCGCGGATCAACATCGCAGTAATTCGATACGTCATACCCCATATCGGCTTGCGGAGATGTGAAAAACGGTGAAATCCAGAGTGCGTCGACACCCAGTGACGCGATGTGCGGCAAACGCCGGGTAATACCCTTGAGATCGCCAAGCCCATCATTGGTCGTGTCCTGGAAGGAACGCGGATAGACCTGATAGATGACGGCACCACGCCACCAATCCTGTCCAGCTTCGTCGTGTGTTGTAATCTGGTTCATGAGAACTCCGCCGGTTTGGGGTTGAGACAGCGGCTCCATTCAAGAGCAACACATCTTCAAAGCAGGTGAGACTGATTTTGTTCGGAATAGTGATCAAGTGATTTGAGATAGGCAAGGCTCGCCCGAGAGACACCACTGTGTCAACGGGCTTGTAATAAGACTATCACACAACTCTGTCATACGGGCTGGAACGATGAGCATCGAATCGGAATCGGCATGCAGAAAATCACCATTGTCACAGACGCCTGGCATCCACAGGTCAACGGCGTTGTTCGCTCGATCGAGAACACAATCCGTGAGCTGAACAATATGGGCATTGCGACAGAACTGATAACCCCGCAGATGTTCCGCAATATCCCCTGCCCGACCTACCCGGAAATCCGCCTCGCCGTCGGCCGTCCGGGCCGCGTGGCAAAACTGCTTGACGAGCAGGAACCGACCTTCGTTCATATCGCTACCGAGGGTCCTCTGGGGCTGGCAGCACGCCGCTGGTGCAAGAAGCGCGGCAAGCCTTTTTCCACAAGCTACCACACACGCTTTCCCGAATATGTTTCCGCACGCCTGCCCATCCCGCAAACCCTGCTCTACAGCTTCATGCGGCGCTTCCACAATGCCGGCAACGCCTGCATGGTGGCCACCGAAAGCCTGGAGCGCGAACTTGATCAGCGCGGCTTCAACAACCTGAAGCGCTGGACCCGCGGCATCAATGGCGACCTCTTCCGCCCCATGGCAAAGCAGGAGCAACCCTTCGGCCTTCCACGTCCGATCTTCATGACGGTGAGCCGCGTCGCGGTCGAAAAGAACCTGCCCGCTTTTCTCGAACTCGATCTTCCTGGCTCGAAAGTGGTTGTGGGCGATGGGCCGGCGCGCGCTGATCTTCAGGAACGATTTCCGGATGTTCATTTCACCGGCATGAAAACGGGTGAAGACCTCGCCGCAGCCTATGCACAGGCCGATGTCTTTGTGTTTTCTTCAAAGACCGACACATTTGGCAATACCATTCTGGAGGCTTTGGCCTCGGGCGTCCCCGTCGCCGCCTATCCCGTCACCGGACCAGCCGACATTCTCGGCGGACACCCGCAGGCCGGCACCCTGAATGAAGACCTTCGCCAGGCAGCCCTGGATGCTCTGAATTGCTCAGGTGAAGCCGCGCGCAATCTCGCTGAAAGCTACACTTGGCGGGCTGCCGCCAACCAGTTCTGGGAAAATGCCGTTCAGGCGAATGAAGCATATCAAAAGAAGCGCAAAGCGGCGAAAGCAGCCTGATCAGCGCTTCTTCTTGCGGTTCTCAAACGGGTTCACCGAGGCACGATAGTAAATGCGGATCGGCACGCCCGGCATGTCGAAATCCTTGCGCAGACCGTTGATCAGGTAGCGCGTGTAGCTTTCCGGTATCGCTTCAGGTCGCGTGCACGAGATCATGAATCCTGGCGGACGGGCCTTCACCTGCGTCATATATTTCAGCTTGAGACGACGGCCGGAAACGGCAGGCGGCGGATGCTGTATCTGCTGGGCGTCAAGCCAGCGGTTGAGCTTGGCCGTCGATATACGGCGGTTCCACACCTTGTCCGTGTCGATCACCGCCTGCATCAGGCGATCAAGTCCCTCGCCGGTCTGGCCGGAAATCGTAACGGCGCGAATACCACGCGCCTGCGGCAAAAGCCGCTCGGTCTTTTCGCGAAGATCAGCGAGAACCGCCTGCCGGTCCTCGATCATGTCCCACTTGTTGAAGGCCAGAACCGCTGCACGTCCCTCGCGCAGCACGAGGTCGGCAATATGCAGATCCTGCTTTTCAAACGGGATTGTCGCGTCGAAAACGATGACCACGGTTTCGGCAAATTTGATCGCTCTGAGCGCATCGGCCACCGAAAGCTTTTCAAGCTTCTCCTGCACACGGGCCTTGCGGCGCATGCCCGCGGTGTCGAACATCTTGATCATCCGACCGCGCCATTCCCAGTTCACGGAAATGGAATCGCGTGTAATACCCGCTTCCGGCCCGGTCAGCAGTCGGTCTTCGCCCAGAAAACGGTTGATGAGTGTCGACTTGCCCGCATTCGGGCGCCCCACAACGGCAACCCGCAACGGCTTGCTGTCATCGTAAGCCTCTTCCTCGTCAAACTCTTCGTCGAGTTCGCCCTTTTCGATGACGACGTCTGTCTCTGCTTCTTCCATGATAGCAAAGGCGCGCTCTTCGCCAATCGCCTCAACAATGGCGTCGCGAAGGTCATGCAGGCCCTGGCCGTGCTCAGCCGAAATCGGCACCGGCTCGCCAAGACCCAGCGTATAGGCGTCATAAAAGCCGCCATCGGAACCACGCGCTTCGGCCTTGTTGGCAACCAGCACCACCGGCTTGCCACGGCGGCGCAGGATTTCGCCAAAAAGCTTGTCATGCGGCGTCAGCCCCATCTTGGCATCCACCACGAAAAGCGTCATGTCCGCTTCGTCGATCGCAGCTTCCGTCTGCTGACGCATGCGGCCTTCCAGCGTATCTTCGCCGCTTTCTTCAAGCCCCGCCGTATCGATGATGGTGAAGCGCAGGTCATCCAGCTTCGCATCACCCGGCCTGCGGTCGCGTGTCACGCCCGGCGTATCGTCGACAAGCGCCAGTTTGCGCCCAACCAGCCGGTTGAACAGCGTACTCTTGCCCACATTGGGACGGCCAACGATTGCGACGGTAAAGCTCATGGAGGTTACGATACCTTGCCGCTGGAGGCGATCAGATCAAGCATGATCTGGGTGCGATTGGCCACATTGCCCGGCGTCTGGCCATCGGCGGCAATTGCCTCATACCACTGCTTGGCCCGTGCATAATCGCCGTTCTTGTAGGCGGAAAGCCCAAGCGCTTCGCGTGCCGAGTGGCGCATCGGGTTTTCCGGCACAGCCAACTCTTCCACCTGAGCCGAAACGTCTGCATAGGGTGCGTCGTCAATCAGCAGCCAGCCGGCCCGAAGGCGCGCAGCGTCACGAACAGCTTCCGGCACAGATGTATCTCGCGCAATCGCGGCAAAAGCGTCCGCCGCGGCCTTCTTGTCGCCCTGCTCCGCAATCAGCGAAGCCTCGCGCATGCGCGCCAGATCGGGATAGGAGCCGAACCCGTCTTTTTCGAGCGCCTCGAATGCCGCCTTGGCCTGATCCCGCGTGCTGGGGTCTTCCGCAAGCTTCATCGCCGCCAGAAACTTGTCGCCCGAAGCCGAAGCCTGGCTCAATGTCCAGTAATCGTAAACGCGATAGCCGGCAGTGCCGATAACGATCAGAACAGCTGTCGCAATCAACAATTTGCCATACTGCCGCCAGACGGCCTTCATCTGATCGGAACGAAGTTCCTCGTTCACCTCGCGGATAAAGCTGTCGTCATCATGAGCCATTTGCAGTTTTCCGGGCGGACCGGCCTTTTCGTTTGCACATCAATTTGCCGCGCCTTCTACCCCATTTTTCAACGCTTGTAAGGGGGAAAGCGCGTTTTCCTTAGCTGCGGATCATAGCAAGCGGCGAAACGCCGATGAGAAGTTCATGCAGGTACATGATGAAGAGGCCGTAAAGCACAATACCGGTGATTACGGCAATGATATCCCACTGAACAGATTTGAACGCTCGTGGCTGGATATTCTGCCGCTTGGCGGAGATGCGCGCCGCCACCGCCCAGATGAGAAAACCGGCAAACAGGATGACAGAGTTCAGCTCCCCATTGGCAAGCAGATGCGCGAGCGCCCAGAACTTGACGGCAGCCAGAAGCGGATGCTTGGTCCAGACCGCCAGTTTGCCGGCCGGAAAAATCGATACCGCCGCCAGGATGAAGGAAATCAGCATCAGGAGAAAGGCAATATGGGCAAGCCAAACCGGCGGATAATAGAGCATCGGCGTAACAGCCCGCGACTGGGCAAAGGCATAGATCAGAAAGATGAAGGTCACGATCGAAAGGACCGAATAGACCCCTCTCCAGGCACGAACGCCCATCTTGTCGATCATGCTCTTGCGCCACGCGGGGGCGAAGATGCGGATCGAATGCAGGAGTAGAAAAAGCGCCAGCGCGACGACGAACATGACCATGGTATCAACCTCATTTTCTTACTGCCTGCATAGCGTCAATAGGCCGACAATTCCAGTCGGGAACAAAGGATCGCCTTAATCTCGCGCCAGTTGGGGAAAAAAGGACAATTTGCCCCATGAAGAAATTCGCTCTTTGCCTCGCTCCCTTTGCCCTGTTTCAGGGCCTGAATGCCGAGGCCGCTGACAAGCCGAAGCAAATCGTCATTGTTTCCTTCGATGGTGCCGCGGACAACGCTTTGTGGGACAAGAGCATGGAGATGGCAAAGCGCAACAATGCCCATTTTACCTACTTCCTGTCCTGCACCTTTTTCATGAACCCGGATGAACGCGCGGCTTACCAGGCCCCGCATCAACGCAAAGGCCGTTCCAATGTCGGTTTTGCCCAGACGCAAGCCGAGGTGAAAGCCCGCCTTTCCCACGTTTGGCAGGCGCATCTGGATGGCCACGACATCGGCAGCCATGTCTGCGGCCATTTCGACGGCGCGGAATGGTCGAAAAGCGATTGGGTGAAGGAACTCACCACCTTTCGCAACACGATGAAGAATGCCTATGAGGCCAATCGGCTGGACACTGAAAAGCCCGATGGCTGGGATGAATTTACCGCCAAACAGATGATCGGCTTTCGCGCGCCCTATCTATCCGTCAGTTCCGGCCTCGTTCCCGCCCTTGCAGAGACGGGTTTCCGCTATGACGCCAGCCTCGTCTCACGCGGGCCGGTGATGCCTGAAGAGGATCACACCATCACGCGCTTTTCGCTCCCGCTCATTCCCGAAGGCCCCAGGGAAAGGCGCATTATCGCGATGGATTACAACATGTTTGTCCGCCACTCCGGCGGCATCGAGAACACTGTCAAAAGCAAGGAATTCGAGGAGCGCGCCTATCAGGCGTTCCGCGCTGCCTTCGACCGCCAATATTCCGGCGACCGTATTCCGCTGCAGCTCGGCTTTCACTTTGTCGAAATGAACGGCGGGGCCTATTGGCGCGCGCTGGACAGGATAACGTCTGAAGTCTGCTCCAAGCCCGATGTTGCCTGCATCAGCTATGCTGAGGCGCTCCCGTTTCTGAACAAGGATAGAAGGGACAAGCCGTCAGCGTCGTAATGCCGACGGCTTGTAACTCGATCAATTCTCGCTCGGATTGGCCAGATATTCCTGATCGATCTCCGGCAGAGGCTCACCCTCCATCGCTGCCTCAAACGAACGCAGACGTTTGTGGATCGACAACAGGTCGATAATCGTTGACCAGGAGTTCACGAGGAACTGGAACGAGTTGCTGACCTGTCCGAAGGCGGTCAGAATCTGCTGGAAGATACCAAACGTGATCGCGCCTGAAACAATCGTCGGGATCAGCAGGATTGTCAGAAAGATACCATCGGCCTGAATGTAGAAACCACGCGCCAGATTGAAATAGACGTAGTGGAAATAGAGGCGGAAATAGTTCGTGCGAACATCGTTGAACAGCGAGCGAACCGTTTCCGGCTGGGCGCGTTCGGCATTGTCTTCACCGTAAACGAGTTCCTTACGGAAAGCTGCTTCCACGCGCTGGTTCTTGAACTCGAGTCCCGGAAGTTTGATCCCGGCAAACCACATCAGTGCCGTACCGAACGCCGACCAGAAAATTGCGATCCAGAACAGGGACGCGGGAATCTGGCCAATAATGGGGAGTTCCGTGACATATGCAGACAGCGCAAACAGCACCGGCAGGAAGGCGATCAGCGTCATCACTGCATCGATCAGGCTGACACCAAGATTTTCCATGATGCTGGCAAAGCGCATTGTATCTTCCTGAATACGCTGCGAGGCACCTTCGATGTGACGCACCTTCGGCCAGACGGCCAGGTAATAGTCGCTCATCGCGTTACGCCAGCGGAAGATATAGTGGCTGATAAAGAACCGGCTGATGATGTAGACGCCCATCCAGAGAAAGGCGAACTGCATGAAAATCCACTGCATGCCGAACATGTCGGCTGCCGTAACGCCCTTGTCGCCCGTCAGTGCATTCTGCAGCATGTCGCCGAAAGGCCGCCGCCAATTGTTGATCAGCACGCTGATCTGCACGTTGAAATAGGTGATGAAAATGATCAGCGCTGAACCCCAGACCGACCATGCTTTCCAAGGGTGATCCTTATCGAAAATCGTCCAGAACAGACAAAAGGCACCTGAAAAGAAACCGAAATAGATGTAAAACCACAAAAAATCGTGCGTCACGAAAAAGTCGAGACCGATCCGCGGCGGGGCATCAGGAGCAGCAGGCGGCAGACCGACAAGGCCGCCAAGCGCCTCTCCGCCAAAATACCAGCCGAATATGCCGATAAGCGTCCAGATGGCGGCACTGGTGAAGAAGAGTTTGGGTTTAGGAAAGAACGATTCTAGCAAGGCAAGTATTCTCCGGAAGGTCCGCGAAGCAGTCCACTATTTGGCCCGGAAACTATTTCAGAAAATGGTGCGCCGCAATGGCGGCGCGGCCTTTATGACCAAATTGTAATTGGATGACAAAGCACGCTTACCGGCGCAAGGATGGCAGGAACAGCAAGGCCGCCAGCAGCGCGGAAAGAACGAGCACAGCGGCGGCTGCAATCGTTGCTGCGCTGAAATCGCCGGTGCGTTCGGCAATCCAGCCCGCCACCACCGGCCCCACCATCTGGCCTGTACCGAAAGCCGCGGTCATGACCGCCAGCGCCTTGCGCGGGCTTTCCGGTGCTTCCATCCGACCGATCTGCAAGCCGAAGGCGGTGATCATGACGAACGTGCCGCCAAAAAGGAGTCCGCCAAAGATCGGCGCAACACCATCCGGCAGTGCAACGGTCCCCAAAACGCCAACAGCCTCGACCGTAACGCCGATCACGTAGGTGGTCACCAAACCGCGGCCCAAAACCAATCGACGCCACACAAATAACGAGACAGCGGCGGCAATACCGGTCACGAACCAGCTGGCAAACTCCATCAAAGAACCGCCGTCACCGCTGCGCGCAATGGTAACGAGGAAAGTGGCGGTAATCACATAACCGAACCCGAAGAGACCATAGGAGGCCGTGATCAGGACCAAAGGCAGACGCCAATTGAGCCTCGGCTCGCGAACCACAGAGCCGGTACGCTTGACCTGTTTTGGCAGAAGCGCAAGCACGGCAAGCAGCGCGACAAACCCGATCGCCGCCATCACCAGCCATTCGTTTTGCCACGCCGCGAACAGACCGCTCAGCGGACGCACCAGCACGACCAGCAACGAGGAAACCGCAATACCGATCCCCACACCTGCAAAATGCACTGCCTGCTGGCGATGCGCTGCCCCCGGCAGGCCCATGACAAGCGATGTGGTGAAAATCATTGCAAATGCGCTCGCCAGTCCTGCGAGAAAGCGGATCACGGAAAAGACCACCAGGTCCGAAAACAGAGGCATTGCAGCGAGCAGCAAGACAGTTGCCAGCAGCGAAGAAACCGCCACCTGCCGCTCACGTCCCGAGGCCCAATTATAGGTGGCGGCCACGGCGCCGGCGAGATAACCGGCAAAATTGGCCGATGCGATCAGACCCGCGTCGGACGCCGAAAGCCCGAGGTCAGACATCATTGAGGGCAGGATCGGCGTATAGGAAAAACGCCCAAATCCCATGGCGAGCGCCATGGCAAGCGCGCCACCCAAAGCAGCCTTCAAGAGTTGTGCATCTTCGACTTTGTTGTGTGTTTCCATGGCCCGCTTTTGCAACGGGCCGACAATTCGCTCAAGTCAAATAAACTGATGAATGGGTCATGGAGACGCTTCAGCCATCTTCGGCAAGCGTCAAAATCAAAGGACCGTTCTTGGTCACCACCAGTGTGTGCTCAAACTGAACTGTCAGGGCGCGCGGCATGGAAAATAGCGTCCAATCGTCCTCGTCGCCATCTTCGGCATAATAGGCACCGAGCGACAGAAACGGTTCAATGGTGAAGACCTGTCCTTCCTCCATGACCCTACGCTCCGACCTGTCAGGCCAGGTCGAGATTTCCTTAGGCTCTTCATGCAGCGACCGGCCGATCCCGTGGCTGGCAAGATTTTGCACCAGCGTGTAGCGGTTTTTCGCTGCGAACTTTCCGATGGCATCACCAATCGAGGCGAGCTTTGCACCCGGCTTGACCTGGTTGATGCCGAGCCACATGGCACGCTTGCCATCGCGCAGGAGCCGGGAGGTTTTGGGCGCGACAGGCCCGACACCGAACGACGCACCCGTATCGCCGAAGAAACCGTTCTTTACGGCAGAAACATCGATATTGACGAGATCGCCAGGCAAAATCTCGCGATCACCTGGAATTCCATGCGCAACCTCTTCGTTGACCGAGATACAGGTGGCGCCCGGAAAATCGTAACAGAACTCCGGTGCTGATTCCGCCCCTTGCGATTCCAGATATGCCCGCCCGATATCGTCCAGCCCCTTCGTGGTGATACCGGGCTCGAGCGCTTCGGACATCACCTTGACCGTATTGGCGCATATGCGCCCGATCTCTTTGAGGGCTGCAAGTTCTTCTTCGGTGGAAACAATCATTATCGGCCTTTCTTTGGGGCCGGAATGCCCCCTCAGCTGCCAGCCGTCAATGCTTTTCTGACCAATGGGGCAACCTTTGTGCCGAAAAGCTCAATCGCCCGCATCAGCTGGTCATGCGGCAAAAGCCCAATCGCCATCTGCAGCAAAAACCGGTCATTTTTGAAAATCTTGTGGTGCGCAATGATCTTGTTAGCTAGCGTCTCAGGGTCGCCGAGGAAGATTGCTCCATTGGGCCCGATCGATTGATCGAAGTGAGCGCGCGTCATGGGCGTAAACCCGCGTTCGCGCGCAATCCGGTTCATCACTGCCGCCTGTGCGTCATAAAACTGCTCAGCGGCAAGTTCTGTGGTTTCACCGACAAAGCCGTGAACATTGATCGACGTCGGCAGCTTAGCCGGATCACGCCCCACTCGCTCTGCGGTCTGCCGGTAGAGATCAAACAAAGGCGCAAACCGGCGCGGCTCGCCGCCGATGATGGCAAGTGCGAGAGGCAAACCGTGATAGGCTGCACGAGCCACCGAATTCGGTGTCCCACCGACTGCAATCCAAAGCGGCAGCTTCTCCTGCAAAGGACGCGGATAGATGGGCAGATTGTTGATAGGCGCGCGCGTTTCACCCGACCAAGAGACATATTCATTGTCGCGGATTTTCATCAACAGATCGAGCTTTTCCTCAAACAGCTTGTCATAGTCGTCGAGGTCATAGCCAAACAGCGGAAAGGATTCGATGAAAGAGCCGCGACCGGCCATGATCTCGGCCCGGCCTTTGGAAATCAGGTCAACGGTCGCATATTGCTGAAACACCCGCACAGGATCGTCCGAACTCAAGACGGAAACGGCACTTGTCAGCCGAATGTTTTTCGTGCGTGCTGCCGCTGCAGCAAGTAGTGTCGCGGGACTGGAAGCCATATAATCCGGCCGGTGATGCTCACCAAGCCCGAACACATCGAGACCGACCTGATCGGCCAGTTCGATTTCAGCGAGCAGTTCTTCCGCCCGTTTTGCCGCCGCCTCACCCTTCTTGGGCGCGGCCGGATCGACATCTGCAAATGTATAAAGACCCAGTTCCATTGAAAAACTCCGTTTTTCAACCTCACTACATCTTCAACCGCGCGCCGCCAAAGAAATTTCAGCGAACAAACTGTTCATCGGACATGCCCGGTGGCGTTTTTCTCTGCTCAGCTCAGCGTTCGCCGCACAGCATCCTTCCAGCCCTTCAGCTTGGCCTTGCGCGTCTTTTCATCCATCTGCGGTTCAAAGCGGCGATCACGCGCCCAGCTCTTGGAGAATTCGTCCCGCGACGGCCAGACCCCTGCCCTTGAACCGGCAAGCCAGGCCGCGCCCAGCGCCGTCGTTTCCAATATTGTCGGACGGTCCACCGGCGCATCCAGAAGGTCCGACAAGCGCTGCATGGTCCAATCAGAGGCCACCATGCCGCCATCGACGCGCAATACGGTTTCGCGTCCGCCGCCCTTCCAATCGCCCTTCATGGCGTCCAGAAGGTCACGTGTCTGATAACAAACCGCTTCAAGCGCTGCGCGAGCAAATTCCGCCGGTCCCGTGCTGCGCGTCATGCCGAAAATCGCGCCGCGTGCATCCGGGTCCCAATGCGGTGCGCCAAGACCGGTAAAGGCCGGCACGAGATAAACCTCCTGATTGGGGTCTGCCTCTGCGGCAAGCGTTCCGCTCGCCGATGCCTCACCGATGATTTTAAGACCATCGCGCAACCACTGAACGGCCGCACCGGCAATAAAGATGGACCCTTCGAGCGCATAGGTCGTCTCGCCATCAAGCCGATAAGCAATTGTAGTCAAAAGCCGGTTCTTGGAACGCACCATGTCGCTGCCGGTATTCAACAGAGCAAAACAGCCGGTTCCATAGGTCGATTTGAACATGCCGGGTTCAAAGCAGGCCTGCCCGATGGTTGCTGCCTGCTGATCACCCGCAACACCGAGGATCGGAACTTCAGCACCTATCACTGAGGCCTTGGTGATACCGAAATCTGCCGCACAATCCAGAACCTCGGGCAGCATGGCCGCTGGCACATCGAGAATGTCGAGAAGCTCCTTGTCCCACTTGTTCTTGGCGATGTTGAACATCAGTGTGCGCGATGCATTGGTCGCGTCGGTCACAAAGGCTTCACCACCGGTCAGCCGCCAGATGAGGAACGTATCGATGGTGCCAAAGCAGAGTTCGCCATCCTGCGCCCGCTTGCGCGCGCCCTTGACGTTCGAAAGCACCCAGGAAAGCTTGGTGCCGGAGAAATAGGGATCGAGAAGCAGGCCAGTCTTCTTGTTGAAGACCTTCTCCAGACCATCCTTTTTCGCCTTGTTGCACCATTGCGAGGTGCGCCTGTCCTGCCACACAATGGCGTTATGGATGGCCTTGCCGGTATGGCGCTCCCAGACGACAACCGTTTCCCGCTGGTTGGTAATTCCGATGGCCGAAAGGTCGCTGGCTGCAATGGACGCGTTTTTCAACGCCTCATTGATCGACCAGATCACACTTTCCCAGATTTCTTCCGGATCGTGCTCCACAAGCCCGGATGCTGGAAAAATCTGCGTGAATTCCTTCTGCCCGCTTCCTGCGATCTTCATCTCGCGATCGAAGACAATGGCTCGGCTCGAAGTCGTTCCCTGATCAATCGCCAGCACATAACTTGCCATGAAACCCTCCCGAATATCGTTTCGAGCGACTTCAATATCGCCCGCGCCTGATTGTCAAATATCTAATGGCAACAACACCGCGCAGACGCATATTTTACCAGCTGGAAAAACTTACCATTGCCAACGCTCTCCATTTGGTCTTAGCTTCCCATATTGGTGCAGCGCACACCGATCATCACCCACAAATTCAGGCCACGGATGTGTCCGTGCGCAAATCGGGTGACGCAAAAAAGGGAACAGAAATATATGCCGCAAAGCCAGATGATTCGTTTTATTCTCAATGACGAACCGGTTGCATTAAGCGACATATCACCAACAATGACGCTCCTGGATTGGTTGCGGGAGAAAAAGCGGCTCACCGGCTCAAAGGAAGGCTGCGGCGAAGGCGATTGCGGGGCCTGCACTGTCCTGGTGGGACGCCTGCTAAACGGCGAACTTGTCTACGAAACCGTCAACGCCTGCATCCGCTTCGTCGCGTCTCTGTCCGCAACGCATGTCGTCACCATCGAGCATCTGGCCGGCAAGGACGGCGAGCTGCATCCCGTTCAGCAAGCCATGGTCGACTGTCATGGCTCTCAGTGCGGCTTCTGCACACCGGGATTTGTCATGTCGCTCTATTCGCTTTGGATGAGCAATCCCGCGCCCAGCGCAAATGATGTTGAAGTTGCCCTGCAAGGCAATCTCTGTCGCTGCACAGGCTATGAAACGATTCTCAAAGCCGCCCTCAAGGTTGCTGCAGAAAGGCCCGACGCACTGGTGGATCCGGTCATGCGCAACCGCGCCGAAATCTCCGCAAAACTGGAAGAGTTGAAGCCCAAAAAGACGATCCGCCAGTTTGCCGGAACCGAACGCTTTATCGTTCCTGCAAACCTCAGCGAGTTTGCCCAGGTTCTGGCCACCGAGCCGAATGCAACCATCGTTGCCGGCTCCACTGATACCGGGCTTTGGGTAACCAAACAGATGCGCGATATTTCGCCGGTCGTGTTCATCGGCCACCTTGATGAATTGCAGACCATTCAGCAAACGTCCGAGGGCATAACCTTCGGTGCCGGCGTCACTTACAGTCAGGCGCTTCCCGTTTTCAAACAGCACTTCCCGAAAATCGCCAAGCTCTTTTACCGCATCGGCGGTCAGCAGGTGCGCAATATGGGAACGATCGGCGGCAATATTGCCAACGGCTCGCCGATTGGCGACACGCCGCCGCCACTCATTGCACTCGGTGCGACGCTGCGATTGCATTCAATGGCAGGTCCAAGGGAAATCGCGCTGGAAGATTTTTTCATCGCATACGGTAAGCAGGACCGCTTGCCTGGCGAGTTCGTCGAAAGCCTCACCATTCCTTTCCTGCCACGAAATGACCATTTCGCTGTCTACAAAATCTCCAAGCGGCGCGATGAGGATATTTCCGCCCTCTGTGGTGCATTCCGAATTGCGCTTGATGACGAAAACAGCGTGACGGAGGCCCGCATCGCCTTCGGCGGCATGGCCGCAACACCCAAGCGGGCAACAGAGGTCGAGAACTTCTTGAAGGGCAAACCATGGTCTGCGGAAACCGCCAATGCGGCCCGCGACCTGCTGTCATCTGCCTACAGCCCCTTGAGCGACTGGCGCGCAACGGCTGAGTACCGCGCATTGACCGCCGGAAACCTCATGCTGCGCTTCTTTGCTGAAACCACCGGCGAGGCCATAGAATTACAGCGCTACGCAATGCAGGAGGCAGGCGAATGAGTTCGATGAACGCGAAATCCATCACCGGCCCGATCCACGCGACGCTGAAACACGATTCGGCCCACAAGCATGTTACCGGTGCGGCAGACTATATCGACGACATGCCCGAGCCAGCCGGCCTGCTGCATGCCGCACTCGGCATGACACAGCGTGCGCACGCCCGCATTCTCTCCATGGATCTCTCCGACGTGGAAGCCTATCCGGGTGTCGTCACCGTGCTGACCGCCAAGGACATGCCCGGCACAAATGATATCAGCAGCGCACATCTGCACGACGAGCCGGTGCTGGCCGAAGACATTGTTGAATTTTACGGCCAGGCGGCCTTCACGGTTATTGCCGAAACACGCTTAGCCGCCCGCCGCGCCGCCCGTCTTGCCAGGATCACCTACGAAGACCTGCCCTTTGCCGTCGATGTTGAGAACGCGAAAAAGGCCGAAACGGGTTACGTCACCAAGCCCTTGCGCCTTGCCCGCGGCGATGTCGGATCAGCAATGGCCAAGGCGCCAAACCGCCTGCGCGGTCAGATGAAAATCGGCGGCCAGGAGCATTTCTATCTCGAGGGTCACATATCGCTCGCCATCCCCGGTGAAGACGACGAAATGACCGTCTGGGCCTCAACCCAGCACCCCTCCGAAATCCAGGACATGGTGTCCCATGTGCTCGGCGTGCCGGCCAATGCGGTAACCGTCCACGTTCGCCGCATGGGTGGTGGCTTTGGCGGCAAGGAGACGCAAGGCAATCAATTTGCCTGTCTGGCCGCCGTTGCCGCCCGCAAAACGGGACGCGCCGTCAAGTTCCGTCTTGACCGCGACGAGGACATGACCGTCACCGGCAAACGCCACGACTTTGTGGTCGACTATGAAATCGGCTACGACGACGAAGGGCGCATTGAAGCAGTGAAAGCCAATTTTGCTGCGCGCTGCGGCTACTCATCCGACCTCTCCGGCCCGGTTACGGATCGCGCCCTCTTTCACGCCGACAATGCATACTTCTATCCCCACGTGGAGCTCCTGAGCGAGCCGGTGAAAACCAACACGGTGTCCAACACCGCTTTTCGTGGTTTCGGCGGTCCGCAGGGCTTGGTGGGCGCTGAACGGTTTATCGAGGAAGTGGCCTACGCTGTCGGCAAGGACCCGCTGGAGATCAGAAAGCTGAACTTCTACGGCGAAGCAGGCTCGGGCCGCGATTTAACCCCCTACCACCAGACCGTTGAAGACAACATCATGCCACGCGTCGTCGCCGAGCTTGAGGAAAGCACGGATTATCAGGCCCGCCGCAACGCCATTGTCGAATTCAACAAGACAAGCAAATATATCAAGAAGGGCATTGCCCTCACGCCCGTCAAATTCGGCATCTCTTTCACGATGACGGCGTATAACCAGGCCGGTGCGCTTGTTCATGTCTACAAGGACGGCTCCATTCACCTGAACCATGGCGGCACGGAAATGGGCCAAGGCCTTTATACCAAGGTTGCCCAGGTGATTGCCGATTGTTTCCAGGTGGATATCGAGCGCGTGAAGATCACCGCGACGACCACAGGCAAAGTACCGAATACATCAGCCACCGCCGCGTCATCCGGTTCCGACCTGAACGGCATGGCCGCCTTCGATGCCGCACGCCAGATCAAGGAACGCCTGATCGCCTTTGCCGTTGAAAGCCGCAAAGTGCCCGAAGATCAGGTGACTTTCCTGCCGAACCGGGTGCGCATCGGCAATGAGGAAATCGCTTTCGATGACTTCATCAAACAGGCCTATTTCGCCCGCATCCAGCTTTCGGCCGCGGGCTTCTACAAGACGCCGAAAATTCACTGGGACCGCGACAGCGGCAGGGGCCGACCATTTTATTACTACGCCTATGGCGCGTCTGTTTCCGAAGTATCGATCGACACGCTGACGGGCGAATACATCGTCCACCGCTCGGATGTGCTTCACGATGTGGGACGTTCGCTCAATCCGGCCATCGACATCGGTCAGATCGAGGGCGGCTTCATTCAGGGTATGGGCTGGTTGACCACGGAAGAATTGTGGTGGGATGACAAGGGCATGCTGCGCACCCACGCGCCATCGACCTACAAAATCCCGCTCGCCTCCGACAAGCCAGAGGTCTTCAATGTCCGCCTTGCCGAATGGTCTGTGAATGCCGAACCGACGATCGGGCGCTCCAAGGCTGTGGGTGAACCGCCGCTCATGCTGCCGGTCTCCGTTCTGGAAGCGCTTTCCATGGCTGTCGCCTCGGTCTCAGGCTATAAGGTCTGCCCGCGCCTCGACACGCCGGCCACCCCTGAACGCATCCTCATGGCGGTTGAGCAGATGAAGGGCTTATAGAAAGATGTTTGATGCGCTGGAAACATTTCTGGCGACTGAAAAGCCCGCGATCCTCGTTGAGATTGCCGGGGCAAAAGGCTCGACGCCGCGCGAAAAAGATGCCTGGATGCTGGTTTCGAAGAAAGCACAGATCGGTACAATCGGTGGCGGCCAGCTGGAATATCTGGCCATCGACCATGCCCGCATGCTGCTTGCCGAAAAGAAGCATGCTCTGAAACTCGATATTCCTCTGGGGCCGGAAATCGGTCAATGCTGCGGCGGAAGGGTGGAGATTGTTTTTACCCCCGTCGATAGTGCCGTCGCGGAAAATCTGACCGCCCGCCTCAAGGCCGACGACGCGGAAAATCCGCATGTCTATATTTTCGGAGCCGGGCATACCGGCAAAGCGCTGGCTGCTGCCCTTGCCCCCCTTCCGCTGCACACGATTGCCGTGGAAACACGCGCGCATGAACTGAACGGGCTGGCAGCCGGGGTGGAGACTATCTGTGTCGCCATGCCGGAAGCCATGGTGGCAAACATCCCGCCGCACTCTGCGGTCGTCATACTGACCCATGATCACGCGCTTGATTTTCTCATTGCCGCAGAAGCGCTCAAACGCGGTGATCTTGCCTATGTCGGCATGATCGGATCAGCAACCAAACGGGCGACTTTTGCCAAATGGCTGCAGCGGGAGGGTGGCAAACCCTCCGCCCTCAACCGGCTGACAACGCCCATAGGTGGGAAGACGAAAGACAAGCGACCCGCAGTCATCGCGGCTCTCACAACAGCAGAAATCCTGGTAAAATTGGCAAACGGCAAGTCCACAAAGGCAACCAATTCCGAGCGAAAAACAAAGAAATAGTAATACGAATAGAAACATTATAATTGTGCATTGCAGCCGACGAAAACTAAACCAAAAATTGATTTTGCCTTCGCCTATTGGTAGAAGACAGACAAAATATAGAGTCTTTTACGGAATCAACACTTTTCATGAAAACGGCCAAAATCATTTTCTGGTCACTGTTCGTGGTCACCATGGGTCTTTACGCGACAATGGTTTTCTGGACATTGCCGTCCATACAGACCGAAGCTGGTGGCCTGATCCCTTTCGACTTGCGCCCAATGGGTTATTCTTATGAAGACGCTCTCGTCTTTCTGAGCCAGCTGAGCGAAAGTGGCCGAACTCTCTACCTTGGTCCACAGCACACACTTGACCTGCTCTACCCGCTCTGCCTGGCTTCCTGTCTCGCTCTTGCGATTGCGATGCTGGTGCCAAACACCAAGGTTTGGAAATTTCTCATCTCTCTCGTCGCATGGCCGGGCATGCTATTCGACTATCTTGAAAACGGGGCTGTCAAGAAATTGCTTGTGACACCGGTCGACGAGATTGGGCATGGTATGGTCACAGCAGCCAGCACATTCACCCTGCTGAAGTCGGTCTTTGACACCATCGCCTTTGTGACCTTGCTCTTCCTTGTTCTGCTCTGGCTTTTCCGTCTCCGGGCCGCCCGTCGCACCGCGCTTTAGAAAATACCACCTCTCTCAATATTTTTTTTTGGCGCCGGTTCAAGCCGGCAAAGATAATGCTGGGTTTTGCGGTCACTTTTCTCTTCCAAATGGTCAAAATTTTTCTCATTGTCATTTTGGGAGGCAAAAGGGGAACAATATGTACGAACTCGGCATCGTCTGGGAATGGTTGGGGTTTGCAATGCGGTGGTTCCACGTCATCACTGCGATTGCTTGGATCGGATCGTCCTTTTATTTCGTCGCGCTCGATCATGGCCTGCGCAAAGCGCCGGGCCTGCCGGAAGGGGTGTACGGCGAAGAGTGGCAGGTGCATGGCGGCGGCTTCTACCGCATGCAGAAATATCTCGTTGCACCGCCGGAACTGCCCGAACATCTGACATGGTTCAAGTGGGAAAGCTATATGACCTGGCTTTCCGGCTTCTGCATGCTGGCGATCGTCTATTATGGCAGTGCCGACCTTTTCCTGATCGACCGTCATGTGCTGGATCTGGAAAACTGGCAGGCAATCCTCATTTCCATCGCCTCGCTCTCTGTTGGCTGGCTGATCTATGACACGCTCTGCAAATCCCCGATTGGCAAGAACACCTGGGGCCTGATGGCCGTTCTCTACATGGCATTGGTTGTCATGGCCTGGGGCTATACGCAGATTTTCACCGGCCGCGCTGCCTTCCTGCATCTGGGCGCATTTACCGCCACCATCATGTCGGCCAATGTCTTCTTCATCATCATCCCCAACCAGAAAATCACGGTTGCGGATATGATTGCGGGCCGCACGCCCGATCCGAAATTCGGCATCATCGCCAAGCAGCGTTCACTGCATAACAACTATCTCACCCTGCCCGTTCTTTTCTTCATGCTGTCGAACCACTATCCGCTCGCCTTTGGCACGAAGTATAACTGGATCATCGCCGCTCTCGTGTTCCTCATGGGTGTCACGATCCGCCATTGGTTCAACACGGTTCATGCCCGCAAGGGCAAACCGCTTTGGACATGGATGGCGACTGCCGTTCTGTTCATCCTGATCATGTGGCTTTCCACTGTGCCAAAGATGCTGAGTGGAGAAGAAGAACAGGATGTCAGCATCGCCCCGGCTTTCCAGAAATTTGCACAGAACGCGCATTTCGATAGTGCCCGCGAGGTTGTGCAGGTGCGATGTTCCATGTGCCATACGGCAGAGCCGGTTTACGATGGCCTGGCGCGCGCGCCTAAGGACGTGATGTTCGATACGGATGGGGAAATCGTGGCCCATGCCCGCGAAATCTATCTACAGGCAGCCCGTAGCCATGCCATGCCGCCCGGCAATGTCAGCGAGATCACACCCGAGGAACGCGCCATTCTGAAGGGATGGTATGAAAGCGCTTCAGCTGGTAGCTAGAGCGGTCGCGATCAGGCGCTTCCCACGCGCCGCACTTCACTCGAACTTGGGTTTTCGAATGTCCAAATGTCTTCTCAGAGGCCGCACGCTCTCCTTCCATCGCCGTCCGGAAAATCTGGAGGACAAGGGTGCCTATACCTACCAGGAAGATGGCGCGCTGTTAATTCAGGCAGGCAAGATTGTCGCGGCCGGATCTTATTCGGATGTCAAACCGCAGGCCGGTGAAGATGCCGAGGAAATCGACCACCGTCCACATCTCATCATGCCAGGCCTGATCGACACCCATCTGCATTTTCCGCAGATGCAGGTCATTGGCTCCTATGCCGCCAATCTTCTGGAATGGCTCAACACCTACACCTTCATCGAAGAGCAGCGCTTTGCCTCAGCCGAACACGCCGCGCGATTCGCCGCTCACTTCTTTGATGAGATGGTGCGCCATGGCACCACAACGGCAGTCGCCTATTGTTCGGTTCATAAAGTATCCGCAGATGCGTTCTTTGCCGAAAGCCTGAAGCGGAACATGCGCATGGTTGCCGGCAAGGTCATGATGGATCGCAATGCGCCGGAAGCGCTCACAGACACGGCCCAATCAGGCTATGACGACACCCGGCAGGTGATTGCCGATTGGCATGGCAAGGGGCGCAATCATGTGGCCATCACCCCGCGCTTTGCCATCACCTCCACCCCGGCACAGCTGGAGGCCGCGCAGGCGCTGGCCAGAGAATTTCCCGATCTCCACATCCAGACACACCTGTCGGAAAACAGGGACGAAATCGCCTTCTCCTGTTCGCTCTATCCGCAGGCGAAAGACTATACCGACATTTACGAAATCTACGGACTGCTGGGACCAAGAAGCCTGTTCGGTCACGCCATCCATCTGTCCGAGCGTGAAATGGACGCCATGAGTGAGAGCGGTTCGGTTGCCGTCCACTGCCCCACGTCCAATCTGTTCCTGGGCTCCGGTCTGTTTCCCATGCGCAAATTGCAGAACCGCCAAAAGCCGGTGCGCATCGCCGTCGCCACCGATATCGGTGGCGGCTCCAACTATTCCATGCTCAAAACCATGGACGAAGCCTACAAGATCCAGCAGCTCCTGGGCGAAAGACTGAACCCGCTGGAAAGCTTCTACCTCATGACCCGCGGCAATGCCGAAGCACTGTCCCTGGACAATCATATCGGCGCGCTGGCCCCCGGTCTCGACGCAGACCTCGTGGTCCTCGACATGGCCTCAACACCGCCGATGGCGCTGAAGGCCGAAACCGTTTCAACGCTCAGCGAAGAACTCTTCCTCCTCCAGACCATGGGCGACGACCGCGCCATTGCCGAAACCTACATTGCCGGCGAACCGGCCAAGTCAGCATTGGGGATGCCGCGTTAACCTTTTGTTAACCATGCTCTGACAATCTCAACGCAATACCGGTGGAAACACCCGTTGAAAAGCCGCGTGAGCACGGATGTACTGCCACGCGGCTTTGCTTATCCTTGAGCTGCAGGAGCACCCACGCGGAGTCCCGATGTTCCTGAACCTTGTTATCGGCATCATCCTCATTTCAGCAACGGTCGTCATCCACACCTACGGCCTGATGTTTGTAACATACACGATGAACTGGATTACGGCGCGCTTCCGCATCAGGGGCCGGCGCAATCGGGTCCTCGCGATGAACACGGTCGTCATCGGTATTTTCGCGGTCATGACAGTGGAAGTCTGGCTATGGGCGGCAGTCTACGATTTGCTCGGAACCATGCCCGATTTCGAAACATCGCTTTACCTCTCCACCACCACCTTCTCCACGGTCGGTTTCGGCGATGTCGTTCCCAATCATCAGTGGCGCATTCTGGCGGCACTGGAAAGTATCAACGGTTTCCTGCTCATCGGCTGGTCCACCGCCTATCTCGTCACCGCCGGCATTCGCGTTGGCCCTTTCCGGCAGGGCGAGCATTTCTAGTCTTCAGGCAGCCATCCACCGCCAAGCACGGCGGCCCAATCATGAAAGCTCCGCTCGCGCGCGATCCGCGCAGCTTCATGGTGATCGTAGCGCACCTGTCGAAACTGAGCCTGCCAGCCACGCGCCATTGCTTCGACAATGGCGTAACTGGCGAAAGGATGTCCCACCTCGACCTTGTGATAACGCGGTACATCATAGTCATAGCCGGGGCAGCCCACGCTGCCCGGATTGACGATCATGCGTCCATCCGAGAGATGAACAGCGCGCGCAATATGCGTATGCCCGCACAGGATCAACGGCTCGGAAATCCCCTCAGCAATGCGCTCGATGTCCCGCAAAGGGTTCAGCTGAAAGCTCCCGGACGGCGAAACGGTTTCCGTCCAATAGGTATTGTCGTCCTGCGGCGTGGCATGACAACAATAAACACCATTCATCCGCATTTCGAACGGCAGCGTTCGTATCCATTCCAGATGCGCTTCGCTGAGCTGAGCAATGGAGGGGACCTCCCAATCGCTCATGGCTTCACGAGGCCGGTCGATGAGCGCCCGATCATGGTTTCCTCTCACCGTCGAAAGATTGAGCGGGATCAGCATGTCGGCAACCTTGCCCGCCTCCAGCGGCCCGCTGAAGCAGTCGCCGAGATTGAGCGTTACATCAACACCCTGCTTGGCAATGTCGTCCAGCACCGCTTCAAGCGCCAGGTGATTTCCATGAATATCGGCAATCACCGCCAGCTTCACCGCGATCAGCTCCCGCGATAGGTCGAATAGCTGAAGGGCGAAAGCAACAACGGAACGTGGTAATGCGCATCTGTGTCGGCAATGCCGAAGCGGATAGGAATAATGTCCAGAAAGGCAGGCTCGGGGAGCTTGTGACCCTTCGCTCTCAAATAGTCGCCCGCATGAAATTCGAGCTCGTAAGTGCCAGCCTGAAAGCTGTCCCCGACCAGCATCGGCCCGCCATCCACACGCCCATCGTGATTGGTCACCACCGTTTTGAGCAAGATTTTCTCGGACCCGGTGAGCCGGTAAAGATCGATTTTCAACCCTTCGGCGGGCGTTCCGGCTGCAGCGTCCAGAACATGCGTCGTCAATCCGGCCATAAAATGGGCTCCTCAATCGTGAATGGCGTATCGTAGAAATATTCTTCGAGATTGTTGCCGGGGCCTGAACGGTCCGCCACCAGAAAGTCGCTGACCTCCTTGAGACACATCAGCGGATGGTGCCACACGTTGGCGCGGTAATTCACCCCCTGATGCGGCCCCGCCAGAAACACCTGCGGCAGGCCGGGTTTTCCACCCTCATCGAGCGCAACCACCACCAGAAAAGGCCGCCCGGACAGCGGACTGAACGACTGGCTCCCCAAGGGGTGGCGCTCCATCATGTCAACGGCATAGGGAAAGTGTCGGGGCTGACCGCGGAAGATGTTGAGAATGATCTTTGCCCCCTCACCCAGAGCTTCCGTTTCGCCAAGCGCATGAAAACGCTCAGTCGTTCCGCCATTGATCAGATGCATGCGCGAGCCATCTGCCTCAAGAACATCGCCAAATGGCGCAAAGGTAGCGGCGGTCAAGGGAGAAATGGACAATGACATCAAACCACCTTCAAGCCACAATGCAATCGGCGTTCGAGCGAACAACCTGCAGGGTCACACTCATGTCTCGTCCTCGTGCAGGATGGCGTCGATGCGAAATCCCGCAATCCGTTCCACCTGCGCCGCAGCAGTCTCCAGTTCGGCCTCAGCCGAATTGTTGACGCGGGTTTCAAAGGCCTCAAGAATAGAATCCTTGTTGTGCCCCTTCACTGCGATGATGAAGGGAAAGCCGAACTTGTCCATATAGGCCGTGTTGAGCGCCGTAAAACGCGCATGCTCTTCTGCGCTCAGCCTGTCGAGACCAGCGCCGGCCTGTTCCTTGCGACTGTCGTCAGTCAGCTTTCCCGCAACCGCCAGCTTGCCGGCAAGATCGGGGTGCGCCCGCAGCACATCAAGCCGCTCTTCGGTTGAAGCTGCGCGAAAGGCATCGTTCATCGCCGACTTTACGACATCGGACGTCAACACCGCCGGCAGCCCTGCATCGAATGCCCTTTCAGCCACCCAGGGTGAATGCTCGAAAACGCCCCCGAAACGGGAGACAAACTCTTCTTTTTTCAACAAAACGCTCCGGCAAGAATCTCAATGCCGCCAAGATATCTGCCTTTCAAATCCAATGGCAAGCATAGAAAAGCCGCCCGGTTTCCCGGGCGGCGACGCGTCATCAAAAGGTCTTGCTGAAAAGGCTTAGTTTGTATTCTCCAGAACCGGGAACGGTCCGATGTAGCCGACATAAGCGCGGGCATCTTCGGGGTTCTCCAGCTTGTCTTCATCAGATTCGCCATAGGGGTGCTGAACGACCGTGGTCAGGTAGGCGTGACCGTTGACATTGGCGAACCAGTCGGTCGAGGTGTTTTCAGAACCGTAGGGCGTGGTGGTGATACGGGTCATTTCCTTGGTTTCGGTGTTCACCGCCCAGGTCGCATCGTTCTGGTGACCCGAGCCTGTGTCTTCCGCGATGATCAGCGTGTTGTAACCCGGAATGAAGGTCAGGTTGTCGGGGTTGGCAACGCCATCGATATCGCAAGTCTGGCCGGCATAGGGGCCGTCCGTATATTCATGCGGCTTGCCTTCCACGAAAGACTTCATGGAGGTCACGACATAGTCGTCGCCGAAAGGCATTTCATAAACAGCACCACAGGGGTTGGCGGCAACCTTCACGGCATTGCGGCCGCCAAGATCGTATTTGCCGTCCTTGATATTGTCTTCCATGCCGCGCTCGACTTCAGACATGGCGAGGAAGAGACGCTTGCCATCCGGATCGAAGGCCAGGCCTTCCATCTTGCGGAATTCGGTCGTTGCACCATGCATTGAAGCGTAACGACGGGTTTCAAGGCGCGAAGCGAGCTTTTCCATGCCCGGCTTCACCTTCAGGCACTCGGAGCGGCCTTCGGCATTCGAAGGCAGAAAACCTTCCGGGCAGTTGCCGTCATCGTCGAAGCGCTCGCTGTCGAAAATGTCGGAGAACTTGGCACCGAGATTGATGGCGACTTCCAGTTCGGCATCGGTGGCATGGCCAAGATCGATCCACTTGATGTCGGCAGCGCCTGCACCTTCATCCGACGTCTGGTTCCACTGAGCGGCATAAAGCTGACCGGCGGACAGATCGCCTTCCTTATCCGCGACGAAACGATAGAGACCGGTATTGGTGCCGTCATCGGTGATGTAGGCCGTCTTCAGGTCGGGCATAACATATGCCAGTTCAACAGCGCCGCGGCCCATGGCGTAGTGCTTGGTCACGTCGGTGTCGCCGTTCTCGTTGGTCACCTTCACTTCAACCGGATAGCCGTAGTTGTAAGGTTTAAAGACGTCCTTGAAGGCGGAAATCGGAGCTGTTGCGGTATCGACACCAAAGTAGCGGGCCATCGGCAGCATGTAATCATCGAGCTGGCCATAGGTGCGTGCGCGCTCGACTTCATCGGCGTTCGGCGAATATTCTTCAGAGCCCAGATGCGTATTCCACGGCGTGACAGAACCGGCGCAGGGAACCCACAGACCGCCGACGCTCGAGAAATCGACCGGACGCGTGGAGATCGGCGTCATATTACCGTCAGCGTCCTGCTTCAGTTCGCTGATATACATGGCGGCCGGGCGGCTTTCGAAATGAGTGATCGAGAAGAGCTTGCTGCCGACCGGAAGGATCGACGTGAAATCGGCCGAATCCTGAACAGCCGGCGTGCCGTCGATATTGTAGAGCGGCGTACCCTTTGCGTCCGTCAGAACGCCGAATTCCTTTTCGCCGATCTTTTGTCCAGCGCGGGCCATCGTGTGCCATGCCAGCGGATATTCCTTGCCGTCGATCGTTACCGATGTAGAAACGCGAACCTGGCGCTTGTCAGCATCTTCGGTCGGGGCATCAATGCCCTTGAACTGCAGAGTGCCGGCCATGGCGGCACCCGAGATGGAACAGAGTGCGGTTGCGGTCAACAAGACCGTGCGGATATTTTTCATCTCATGTCTCCCTTGCACGTCGGCCCCCGACGTTTCAGAAGAAGGAAATGCGCCGCCTCAGTTAAACCCGCATGACAAAACTATGAATATATTGTGACAGTGCGGCAGCGCCACTTTCACAGAAGAATTCGTTCCGGCTGTCTGCCCGCCCGCCACGCTGCGCTCATCTGCTCATAAGCCCGTTCCAGATTCCGTGTGTAACGAAGGCTGTCGAAAAGTGGAAGGCGCGCAGGGTCGGCACGCAAATGCGCTTTCAAGGCATCGAGACGGGCCTTGTCTGCAGCCAGATCGAGAGCAAGCTGCTCGTAGTGTTCACGGCTCTCAACCACAAGCTCCGGCAATTCAACCGCATGAAGCAGACTTGCCGAAACGCGCGCCGCAAAGGCGCGCCCCGCCATGGTGAGCACCGGAATCCCCGCCCAGAGCGCATCACTTGCTGTTGTATGCGCATTCACCACGAATGTATCCAGAAACAGATCCGCCAGCCGATGGCGCGCCAGGTGTGCGTCAATTTGGGTGCGCTCGGCAAAGATCAGGCGTTCCGGGTCCACCCCGCGCGCAGCCGCCGCACGGCGCAAATTGTCGGTTGTCGTGGATGTTGCCGCAAGCAGCCACAACACGCTGCCTTCGACACGCTGCAGAAGCCGCATCCAGATATCAAACTCATCCGGCGTGATCTTGTAGGCGCTGTTGAAGCAGCAGAAAACAAAACCGTCCTCAGGAAGCCCGCATTCGCTTCGCGTAAAGGTTTGCCCCGCGATTGCCTTGCGATCATCGTTGACCTGATAGCTATCGGGCAAGGCCACCAGCTTTTCCGCGTAAAACTGTTCTGCATCCTCCGGGATAATGCGCTGATCGGCAACGATATAGTCCCAATCAGAGCTGCCACAGGTTCCGGGATAGCCGAGATAGTTCACTTGAATGGGCGCAGCGCGAGCGGTGAAAGCGCCGGCGCGATTATCACGCGTATGGCCTTTCAGATCGACGGCGATTTCGATGCCGAGTTTGCGCGACAGTGCAGCAATGTCTTCCACACCCATTGCACTGACATCATGGAAAGCATCGATGTTTGCCACGAGACGCCGCCGATGGGCCCCTTCTTGATCATCCTTGGCGAAGGAAAACGCGTGAACCTCAAAACGGGAGCGGTCGTGCAGCTCAAACAGCCGCCCCATCAAGTGCATCGTTGCATGATTGTGAAAGTCGGCAGAGAAATAGCCGAGCCTGATCCTGTCGGAAACAGCCGGCACAGGCACGGCTGCGCTGACATTTTCTGGCGGCCGACGTACCGCCGCAGCCTTCGCCGCTCGCAATTGAAGCGCCGGGTCATCAAACATCGTCATCACGATAAACGGACTGGGCGACGACTTCTGCCTGGGATGAAATTCAGCGTCAGCCAGACGCTGCATATCCCGTATGCGTTCACCATCCCACTGGCAAAGCATCGCCCTGTAATAGAGGCTGGACGCAAGCGCCATCAGGTTTTCGGGATCGAGTGAAACTGCTTTTTGGTAGTGTTCTGCCGCCTTTTCGGGATGGCCCGTATTGGCATGAAAGGCAGCGAGGTTGATATGAAGCGCCGGCGATTTTGGTGAAAGCTTCACCGCCGTCTCGTAGGCTGAAAGCGCCATGTCTAGCTTGTCCATGGCCTGCAAGACCTCTGCCATGCCAGCATAGGCTTCGGCAAAATCCGGTTTGACCTGAAGCGCCGTGCGAAAGATCGACAAGGCGTCGGCATATTTTCCCAGCCCCGCCAAAACAGTGCCGAGATAGTTGTAGTTTTCGGCAGCCTTGGGATTGGCAACGATTGCCTGACGAAACAGCTCGATAGCCGCGCTGGTGTGACCGCTTGCCGCTTCCACATTGGCCAGTCCGGTCAAAAACTCCGCCCTTCCCGGCTCCATCTCCAGCCCTGCCTGCAGAGCCGTGCGCGCCTCATTGAGACGCCCGGCTTCGCGCAGCATATTGCCGAGATTGGCGCGCACCGGATGAAAGTCGGGTTTGAGCGCCAGCGACTTCTGAAAATTCTCCACCGCCTCCTCTTCCCGCCCCAGCATCATGGCCAGAACACCCAGAATATTGGAAAGCGCAGGAGAGCGCGGAAAGGCAAGCGCTATCGCCTTGCCCTGATCGTAGGCAGATGCGAACTGGCCTTCGCTATGAAGCGTTGCAAGACGCTGCAATTCATCAAAAGGCGGATCGGCAATCACTGGATTTTTCATACACCGGAAAATGCCTCACCCAGCTTGCGCGAGGCTACAGTATCAACGGCTTGTGATGCTCGTGCCAGTGACGAGCAATATCGATGCGCTTTGGTATCCAAACCTTGTCATGGGAGAGGACGTATTCCAGAAAACGCTTCAGCGCAGCCGCACGTCCCGGCCGCCCGACAAGACGGCAATGCAAGCCCACCGACATCATTTTCGGCGCACCGTCCTTGCCCTCTTCATAGAGCGTGTCGAAGGCATCTTTCAGGTAGTTGAAGAACTGGTCTCCCGCATTGAACCCCTGCGGTGTGGCAAAACGCATGTCGTTTGTCTCCAGGGTGTAGGGGATAATCAGGAACGGCTTGCCATCCAGGCCAGGAACCCAGAAGGGCAGGTCGTCAGAATAGTTGTCCGACGAATAGAGGAAACCGCCCTCCTCCATCACCAGTTTGAGCGTATTGTCGGAGGGCTTGCCCTGATACATCCCATAGGGCCGTTCACCGGCAACTTCGGTGTGCAGGCGCACCGCCTCCAGAATGTGCTGACGCTCGACCTCTTCGGGGAAATCCTTGTATTCAAGCCAGCGATAGCCGTGCGAGGCAATTTCCCAGCCGGCCTCATTCATCGCCGCCACGGCCTCGGGATTGCGAGCCATGGCAAGCGTCACCCCATAGACTGTCACCGGCACATTGAGCCCGGTAAACATACGATGCAGTCGCCAGAAACCGGCCCGCGACCCATATTCGTAAATCGATTCCATATTCAGGTTTCGCTGCCCCGGCCAGGGTGCCGCACCAACGATTTCCGAAAGCAGATTTTCCGAGGCCGGATCACCATCCAGAATACAACTCTCGCCGCCCTCTTCATAGTTGATCACAAACTGCACCGCCACATGTGCACCACCTGGCCATTTCGGGTCAGGCGTGTTGCGGCCATAACCAATGAGATCACGCGGGGTGCCAGTTTCAACAATCATATTCATGCCTCGAAAGAAGATGCCGGGAAGACAGCAAATGTCATTTGTCCAATCGGTCAAAACCTATTGCGCGCCTGAAAGCTTGTCGAGCATTTTCACCCCAGATGCGCTTCCAGCCGGAAGGTTTGCGGCAAGGCAGGATGGGGCTGACCGAGAATGGGCCCAAGCACACAATCTGCCAAGCGATGGGCAATGCCGAACGAAACCTTGAACCCGCCCGTCAACGCATGAATATGCCCGTGTTCGGGATGCGGCCCTGCCATCGGATCGCGCCCCACCGCCTTGGGCCGCAATCCCGCCCAACGCTCCAGAACGGGAGCATTTTCAAGCGCTGGCACCAATGCGCGTGCCTTCGCAATCAGGTCTTCCAGCTGTCCATCGGTTGAATAGGGGTCATCAAATTCGGTCTCGCTGGTGGAGCCTATCGCCACCTGCCCACCCTCATGCGGGATCACATAAAGACCATTGAGAAAAATCAGCGGCAGGGCTGGATCCACATCTGCCGCCAGCAAAGCCGACTGCCCCTTGACCGACTTGCCCAAAGGGCGCGGACCGATTGGACTTAGAGCTTCAAGAAGCGGAAAGGAGCCATTTCCCGCTGCAACAATGCAGTGATTGAAATGAATGCGCGCGCCATCCGCGAGCACGGCCGAACGCTGGTCTGCGCTGAGCGAAGACACCACAGCCCCTTCGTGAATATGAACGGATGGAGAATTGCGCAGCGCGGCAATCAAAAGCGACGTCAGCGCACGCGGGGCGGCGCGCGCCGCAAATGTATCGAGCACATAGCCGCTCTGAAATCCGCCGGCATCCGGCCAACCATCTACAGGCGGGGTATCCGTTACCCGCCACTCAAACTGCTGCCCGCCTGGTCGCCAGTTCTCACGCGCTTCTGCCTCGTGGCGCAGGGCAACCTCCCGATGATGTGGCTTTGCCATCGGGATGAGGCGTCCAGAACGGCGATAACCGGATGTGAGCCCGGTGCGCGCCTCCAAGGTCTGCAGGGCTCCCTCGAGTTCCAACAGGGCATCAAACTGAAACTGCTTCTTCGCATTCCAGCCATCCGGCTTGTGCGCCATCAAGGCACCAAGATGTCCATAGCTTGCACCATGTCCCAAGGCACCCGCATCCACCAGGCAAACCGCAGCACCGGCATCTGCCGCCTTCAGCGTAGCCCAAAGCCCCATGATCCCGCCGCCAATCACCAGGATATCGCAAGCGCGACCGCCCGATTGACCTTGCCCTGCTGCCGCTCTATCGACATTCACCATGGAAAACGAAACCACCTCTCCTCAGCCGCTGGAATGGCACGAGGGCGATATGCCCTATTCGACCACCTTTGGCGACCACTTTTATTGCCGCACCGACGGGCGCGCTGAATGTGATCATGTTTTCATTGACGCCAACCACCTGCATGAACGCTGGGCGGCGGGCGGTGAATGCGTGATCGGTGAATTGGGTTTCGGGACAGGCCTGAATTTCTGCGAGACCTGGCGACAGTGGAGCGCGTTTCAAGGCACCACTCCGACCCATGGCTCCCTGCACTTCATCTCATTTGAACTCTTCCCGATGGATCGCGAAAGTATCAAACGAGCGCTCATTCAATGGCCCATTTTAGAGCATGAACGGGAAAGGCTGGCGGCGGCATGGCCAGACACCCCCTCAGGCATCGTATCGCTGGAATTCGATGATAATGTTCGCCTGAGCGTCATCTGCGGCGACGCATTGTCGAACCTTGCCACATCGCAACAGACATTCGACGCCTGGTATCTCGACGGTTTTGCACCGTCCCGCAACCCGGACATGTGGTCGTTGGAACTCATGCAGGCGGTCTATGACCACACAAGACCCGGCGGTTCGTTCGGCACTTATGCCGCAGCCGGCTTCGTGCGCCGAAATCTTCAGACCGCCGGTTTCAAGGTGGAGCGCCGCCCCGGTTTTGCCGGCAAACGCGAAATGCTTTGCGGCATCAAGGACTAACCCTTAGATATCATGCAAAAAACCCGCCTTGCGGCGGGCTTTTTCAAGAGCTTGATCAGGCTGTTAAGCCGTTTCGAGATATTCCGTGCTGCCATCCGGCTCGCGCAGCACATAGCCGCGACCCCAGACGGTTTCGATGTAGTTCGTGCCGCCTGCAGCATTTGCCAGCTTCTTGCGCAGCTTGCAGATGAAAACGTCGATGATTTTCAGTTCCGGCTCATCCATACCGCCATAAAGGTGGTTGAGGAACATTTCCTTGGTGAGCGTGGTACCCTTGCGGAGCGAAAGCAGCTCCAGCATTTGGTATTCCTTGCCGGTCAGGTGAACGCGCTGGCCGCCGACTTCAACCGTCTTTGCATCCAGGTTCACAACCAGATCACCCGTGGTGATAACCGACTGAGCATGGCCCTTCGAACGGCGAACGATGGCATGGATACGTGCAACCAGCTCATCCTTGTGGAAAGGCTTGGTCATGTAATCGTCTGCGCCGAAGCCCAGGCCGCGCACCTTGTCTTCGATGCCAGCCATGCCGGACAGGATCAGGATTGGCGTTTTCACCTTGGAAAGGCGCAATGTGCGAAGAACCTCGTAACCGGACATGTCCGGCAGATTGAGGTCAAGCATGATGATATCGTAATCGTAAAGCTTGCCGAGGTCTACACCCTCCTCACCGAGGTCAGTCGTGTAGACATTGAAGTTTTCGGACTTCAGCATCAGCTCGATGCTCTGCGCTGTAGCGCTATCGTCTTCAATAAGTAGAACCCGCATTCTTCCTTGTCCCCTTTTCCGCCGCCGAAAAGAAACCCCGAGGCCCCCTACGCGCTACGGATCCAGTCGTTAACTGATTTGGAGGCTGACAGCAAATGGTTAACAAATTCTGATTCACTCTGGCAAGAGGTTAGAATTATGTTAAATTTTTTTTCCAGCCTACTGTTTTCCATCAAGAATCCCAAGTCATGAATCTGAATCATCACATTAAGAAATCCGCTTAAGTGATTCATCGGACTCACGCATTGCCGCTTCGAAAAAATTCTTCCCGGCATTTACCGACCCTTAAAAGATCACCGCTATCATTAACCAAGCTCGTAAATGAAAGGTTACCAGCAGTAGGATTTTATTAAGATTGACTACTGTTTTTTCACCAAGAGCCAGCGTGACCCGTGTTTTTGGGCGCGTGGAATGACCCAGGTCTCACTTCGTTGGGAGTATTGCGTATGAAATCGCGTGAGAACCTTGTTCGTCTGAAGCAGTTTCAGGTGAACGACAAACGCCGTCAGCTTGATCAGCTCAAGATGATGATGGCGGAATTTGAGCGTATGAATCAGGATCTTGAAGCCCAGATTGCTTTTGAAGAAAAGAAATCCGGCATCACAGACCCGAATCACTTCGCCTATCCAACCTTTGCCAAATCCGCGCGCCAGCGTGCTGACAACCTTCAGGGCTCCATCAAGGAACTGAAGGTGCAGCAGGATGCCGCCGAACTGGCACTGGAAGAGGCCGAAGCCGAATACGCCAAAGCCGCTGCACTGGAAGAACGCGACCAGGCGCAGAAGATCCGCGCCTGATTGAGCGCAACTCTTCTACGCTTCAATCGCCGGACAACCCGACACTCTTCACAAAGGCCTCACCTTGAAGCCCTTGTGAAGGGTCTTTTGGTGTATGGAAACCGCGCCTGCCGGACGAAAGCCAGGCTGACCACAACGAAAAAACCCGGGCGTTTCCACCCGGGCTTCGACACATTCGATCGCGATCGACGATCAATCGATATTGAAGGTCAAAGTCTGCGCCTGCCGGATGGCCTCGTTCGCCGTCAGCTTTGCAAGCACGTCATCACTGACCGGCTCATCGACGTAGAGAAGTGCGATCGCATCGCCACCTTCCTTGTCGCGTCCGAGCTGGAAGTTCGCGATATTGACGCCGGCCTCACCGAGCGTTGACCCCATGAAGCCGATCATGCCGGGAACGTCGGTATTGGTGATGTAGATCATGTTCTGACCGACATCGGCATCCATGTTGATCCCCTTGATCTGGATAAAGCGCGGCTTGCCATCGGAGAAGACGGTACCGGCGACCGAACGGACCTGGTTGTCGGTCTTCACCGTCAGCTTGATATAGCCATCATAAACGCCAGTCTTGTCACGCTTGACCTCGGAAACGATGATGCCTTTTTCCTTCACCATGATTGGCGCAGAAACCATGTTCACATCGGCGACCTGCGGACGGATAAGGCCCGCCAGCAACGCGCTGGTCAGCGCCTTGGTGTTCATCTCCGCCGGAGCGCCATCATAGAGAATTTCAATTTCCTTGATGGCCGTACGCGTGACCTGGCCAACAAACGCGCCAAGGCAATCTGCCAGCTTCACGAAAGGCTTCAGGATCGGTGCCTCTTCCGCGGTGATCGACGGCATGTTGATCGCGTTGGAAACTGCACCCTTGACCAGATAATCAGACATCTGTTCGGCCACCTGCAAAGCAACATTTTCCTGCGCTTCTGTGGTTGAGGCTCCAAGATGCGGCGTGCAGACCACGTTTTCGAGGCCGAAGAGCGGGCTGTCCGTCGCAGGTTCGGTTTCGAACACGTCGAAGCCGGCGCCGGCAACCTTACCCGCCTTCAATGCGTCTGCGAGATCCTTCTCGATGACGAGACCGCCACGGGCGCAGTTGATGATGCGCACACCGTCCTTCATCTTGGCAATGGCTGCAGCATCGATGATGCCGCGCGTCTTGTCCGTCATCGGCACGTGCAACGTGATGAAATCAGCCTTGGCGAACAGTTCGTCCAGTTCAACCTTGGTCACGCCCATCTCTTCGGCGCGCTCTGCCGAAAGGAAAGGGTCATAGGCGAGAACGTGCATCTTGAGCCCGATAGCGCGGGCACAAACGATGGAGCCGATATTGCCGGCACCGATCACACCCAGGGTCTTGCCGGTGATTTCAACACCCATGAACTTCGACTTTTCCCACTTGCCGGCCTGCGTGGAGGCATCGGCTGCCGGAAGCTGGCGGGCAACGGCAAACATCAGCGCAATGGCATGTTCCGCCGTGGTGATGGAATTGCCAAACGGCGTGTTCATAACAATGATACCGCGCTTGGAAGCGGCTGGAATATCCACATTGTCGACACCGATACCGGCGCGGCCGACAACCTTCAGGTTGGTGGCAGCGGCAATGATCTTTTCGGTCACTTTGGTCGCAGAACGGATAGCGAGTCCATCGTAATTGCCGATGATTTCGAGAAGCTTGTCCTTGTCCTTGCCAAGGTTGGGCTGAAAGTCGACGTCTACGCCGCGATCGCGGAAAATCTGGACGGCGGTTTCCGACAGAGCGTCAGATACGAGTACGCGAGGTGCCATGATAGGCCTCCTTGAAGAATTGTCGTTTGTCTGAAGAAAGGAAGCCCCGCCCGTTTCAGGCGGGGGAAATCAGCTTACTCGGCAGCCGCTTTGGAAAGCGTCGCCTTTTGCGTCTTGAAGGCCCATTCGAGCCACGGCATAAGCGCTTCCATGTCGGACGTTTCGATCGTCGCGCCGGCCCAGATACGCAGACCTGACGGAGCGTCGCGGTAAGCGCCGATGTCAAACGCCACGCCTTCCTTTTCCAGCAGGCTGACCATGCCCTTGGCAAACGCCGCCTGTGAGCTCTCGTCAAGCGCCTGCACATCCTTGTCGATAATGGTGAGGCAGACAGAGGTGTTTGACGCCGTGGCCGGGTCTTTCGCCAGATTGGCGATCCAGTCATTGGCCGCGACAAAGTCGGCGATCACCTTGGCATTTGCATCCGCACGCGCAACAAGCGCCTTCAGACCGCCAAGCGACTTCGCCCAGTTCAAGGCATCCAGGTAATCTTCAACGCAGAGCATAGACGGCGTGTTGATCGTTTCGCCGATGAAAATCCCTTCAATCAGCTTGCCGCCCTTGGTCATGCGGAAGATCTTCGGCAGCGGCCAGGCAGGCGTGTAGCTTTCCAGACGCTCCACGGCACGTGGGCTCAGAATGAGCATACCATGGCCGCCCTCGCCGCCGAGCACCTTCTGCCACGAGAAGGTCACGACATCGAGCTTGGCAAAATCGAGTTCCTGCGCAAAGGCCGCAGACGTTGCGTCACAAATCGCCAGTCCCTTGCGGTCGGCCGGAATGAAATCGGCATTGGGAACCCGCACGCCAGAGGTCGTGCCGTTCCAGGTAAAGACCACATCCCGGTCGAAATCGACATCGGCGAGGTTCGGCAATTCGCCGTAAGGTGCCTCAAACTTGCGGGCGTCGATCTTGAGCTGCTTGATGACGTCCGTCACCCAGCCGGAACCGAAGCTTTCCCAGGCAAGCATGTCCACGCCGCGCTCGCCCAAGAGCGACCACAGCGCCATTTCAACAGCACCGGTGTCGGATGCCGGAACGATGCCGATGCGGTAATCCGCCGGCACGCCAAGAATTTCACGCGTAAGTTCAATGGCTTCCTTGAGCTTCTCTTTGCCGACCTTCGCGCGGTGCGAACGTCCCAGAGGCGCATCATTCAAGGCTTCAAGCGTCCAACCGGGGCGCTTCGAGCAGGGGCCAGAAGAAAAATGGGTATTATTCGGGCGTACGCCCGGCTTAGCGGTATCAACCATGTCAGTCTATCCTTCCAGATAGTTAGCTCCTCGTTGGGGAGGAGTGTCCCGCCGCCGTGGATATTGGAAGGGCGATGCCTCGTCAAGCGGGGCATGGCGCGATTAGGAAATATTTCGCCGCATGCGGCACATTTACACGGCGCAAAAACAAAAGCCCGCCACGATAGAGGTGGACGGGCTTTCGAGTTCTCGTATGACGTACAGCTTATTTGTAAACAGCCGGCGGATTGTAAACCGGAGGCGTATAAACCGGCGCGGCGCAATCATCACCGAAGGAATAACGCAGACCCGCACGGCCTTCGTGGATATGGAACCCACGATCGTAGCCGGGACCGCCGCCTGTCGAATAGCCGAACATCTTGCCACCTGCCACATTGCGGTAGCGGTAGCCGATATCAGCCTTGAGCTGGCAGTTGATCTTGATCGACGCACCCGCCATCAGCGCATAGGTAAAGCGCCAGCTGCCATGACCGGTATGCGTCACAGTCGCATCGCAGTTTGAAGAATTGGTCACGTCGCAAGCGGTATTTTTCAAATCGCTCCACTTCACATAGGTACCACCAACACCGGCACCCACATAAGGCGTCACCATGCCATAGGTGCCAAGGTCAACATAGGCATTGGCCATCAGGCTGAAGGCCGTCATAGATGCTAAATCTGTCGAAACGCAGCCCGATGCCGCGCTGTTCGCGCCACAGGAGCCCGTGGTCGAACCGCTGAACTTGGACTTGAATGTGTAATCTGCTGTCGCATCAACACGCAAATAGCTGTTGACCTGGTAACCGGCACCGACGCCCAGCGCAAACGAATTGCGCATCTTGGCGGACGCAAATTTCGAATAGAGTTTGTTCGAACCCTGATAGAAATCAACACCTGCACTCTTGTTGTAGACGAATGCGGCATCGCCGCGGAGATACCAGCCGCTGGCTTCCTGCACTTCCACTTCAGGAATATAGGTCGGCGGGGCCTCAATCACCGGCGGCTGATAGAGGTCTGCCGCCTGCACACCGGAAGCCAGAAGTGCTGCAGCAAGCGCACCTGTCATAATCTTTTTCATAACCAACTCCAAAGCCTGGACCGCCGCAGTCCGGCGTACCTTGATCCAATGAGGGTCAACTTTAGAGCGCAAAGGTTAAGGGGGGTTTAACTATGAATCTTCACCAACTTTATTGGAGAATTATTACCGTTAACAAAAGATTAGGGTTTCCATAGCAGCAGGCGCACGACAAACGAAAAGCCGGCGCGAAGCCGGCTTTCAATGCGTGTCGCTTCTGGAGTTGCAACTTTTGGGCTAAGCAGCCGCCGGGGCGGCGGCAATGACGCCGGCCAACTCGTCAACGATACGGTGAACCTGCCCCTCATCGTCGCCCTCCGCCATCACGCGGATCAGCGGCTCCGTGCCGGAAGGCCGGATCACCAGTCTGCCCTTCGAGTTGAGCTCAGCTTCAGCCGCTGAAATCGCAGCCTGCACGTCCTTACGGTTCAGCGGATTGCCGCCGGAGATGCGCACGTTTTTCAATAGCTGCGGCACACGCTCAAACTTGTGACAGAGCTGGCTGACCGGCTTGCCGGTCCGTTGAACACAAGCGAGAATCTGCAGCGCCGCAACAAGGCCGTCGCCTGTGGTTCCGAAGTCTGACAAAACGATATGGCCGGATTGCTCCCCGCCGACATTGAAACCATGCCCACGCATGTGTTCAACCACATAGCGGTCGCCCACTTTCGTGCGCGCCAGCGTAAGGCCCTTGCCGGTCAGAAAACGCTCCAGACCGAGGTTCGACATCACCGTCGCAACGATACCACCGCCCTGCAAAAGGCCGTCGGCTGCCCAGGTTTCGCCAATCACGGCCATCAACTGGTCACCATCGACCACGTTGCTGTTCTCATCGACGATGATCACCCGGTCCGCGTCACCATCAAGCGCAATGCCAATATCGGCGCGCACTTCATTCACCTTCGCAGCCAGGGCTTCCGGGCTGGTGGAGCCGCACTTGTCGTTGATGTTGCGGCCATTCGGCTCATTGCCGATCGTCACGAGGTCAGCGCCCAATTCCCAAAGCGCCAGCGGAGCAGCCTTGTAAGCGGCACCATTGGCGCAATCGATGGCCACTCTGAGTCCGTTCAGCGTCACATCCTTCGGCAGCGTGCGCTTCACAAATTCGATATAACGGTAGATGTCGCCCTCAACGCGCTTCACGCGGCCGATATTGTCGGCGGCGACCATCTGCGGATAAACATCTTCCTCAATCAGCGATTCGATCCGCGTTTCCAGCGCATCGGAAAGCTTGTAGCCATCGGGGCCGAACAGCTTGATACCATTGTCCTGATAAGGATTGTGTGATGCGGAAATCATGACACCGAGATCGGCACGCAGGGAGCGTGTCAGCATAGCCACAGCTGGCGTCGGGCAAGGCCCGAGCAGAAACACATCCATTCCCGCCGAGGTAAAGCCGGAAACCATCGCATATTCGAGCATGTAGCCGGAAAGGCGGGTATCCTTGCCGATCACCACCCGGTGCCGGTGCCCGCCATTGCTGAAAACGCGGCCTGCCGCCACACCCACTTTCATGGCTATGTCCGGTGTCATTGGGAAAACATTGGATTTTCCACGGATGCCATCGGTTCCGAAATATCGGCGCTCACTCATTATTCACCACCTGAAATGTCCCGACCCTGTGTTTTTTCGCGCTTATAACAGCAAGGACCATGTTTGGCAGGTAAATTACCGCAAACAAACATTACAAGCCGTTACCAAATGGTACAAAAAAGCCGCGCAGCACATGCCGCGCGGCTTTCATTATTTAACGATGCTTCAGGATTATTGCGGCTGCGGCTCCATGCCACCTTCCGGCTCGCCTTTGCCATCCTTCTTCGCGCCCGCACTTGGAACGGCGGAGCCACGGCTCGGCGGCGTATCATCGCCCAGATCGCGCGAAGGTTTCTCGCCCTTGAGGAGCTGCTTGATTTCATCGCCGGTCAGCGTCTCATATTCAAGCAGGCCTTCCGCCGTATCCACGAACGCCTTGTTGTGCTCGGTGAGAATACGCTTGGCTTCGTCATAGGCTTCGTCAAGAAGACGACGGATTTCATTGTCGATCTTCTGCGAGGTCGCCTCGGAAACGTTCTTCTGCTGTGCCACCTGGTGGCCCAGGAACACTTCCTGCTGGTTTTCGCCATAGGCGACCTGTCCGAGTTCGTCGGAAAAGCCCCATTGCGTCACCATCGCACGAGCAAGCTTGGTGGCCTGCTCGATATCGGACGATGCACCGGAGGTGATATTCTCCTTGCCGAAGGTCAGTTCTTCAGCCGCACGTCCACCCATCATGATCGCGAGACGCGAAATCATCCACTTGTAGCTCATGGAGTAGCGGTCGCCTTCCGGCAGCTGCATCACCATGCCGAGCGCACGACCGCGTGGAATGATCGTTGCCTTGTGGACCGGATCAGCCACAGGCACATTCAGCGCAACAATGGCGTGGCCTGCTTCATGATAGGCGGTGAGCTTCTTTTCCTCCTCGGTCATGGCCGAGTTGCGGCGCTCCGCACCCATCATGATCTTGTCCTTGGCATCCTCGAACTCGAGCATGGTGACAAGACGCTTGTTGCGGCGCGCAGCCATGAGGGCAGCTTCATTCACCAGGTTCATCAGGTCTGCACCGGAAAAGCCCGGCGTACCACGCGCCAAGATCTTCAGGTCCACATTGGGCGCCAAAGGCACGTTGCGGACGTGAACCTTCAAGATACGCTCGCGGCCGACGATGTCCGGGTTCGGCACGACAACCTGACGGTCGAAACGGCCCGGACGCAGCAGCGCAGGGTCGAGAACGTCAGGACGGTTGGTGGCAGCAATCAGAATGATGCTCTCATTCGGCTCAAAGCCATCCATTTCCACCAGCAACTGGTTCAATGTCTGTTCGCGCTCGTCATTGCCGCCGCCAAGGCCGGCACCACGGTGACGACCGACAGCATCGATTTCGTCGATGAAGATAATGCACGGCGCATTCTTTTTCGCCTGTTCGAACATGTCGCGGACACGGCTTGCACCCACACCAACGAACATTTCCACAAAGTCGGAGCCGGAAATCGTGAAGAACGGCACATTGGCCTCACCTGCAACCGAGCGAGCGAGCAGCGTCTTACCTGTACCAGGAGGCCCGACGAGCAGCACGCCACGCGGAATACGACCGCCCAGGCGCTGGAACTTCTGCGGGTCGCGCAGGAATTCGACAATTTCTTCCAGGTCCTGCTTGGCTTCGTCCACGCCTGCAACATCTGCAAAGGTCACGCGGCCATGCGCTTCCGTCAAAAGCTTGGCTTTCGACTTGCCAAAGCCCATCGCTCCGCGCGAGCCACCCTGCATCTGGCGCATGAAGAAAAGCCACACACCCAGGATCAGGATCATCGGCAGCAAGGTACCGAGATAGCTTAAGAAGCCCGACGAACCATCGCTTTCGGGGCGAACAGTCACCGTCACGTCCTTGGCCTGCAGGCGATCAACCAGTGCATCATCAATGCCGGGCGCATAGGTCTGGAATGTGGTGCCATTGGTCGAATAGGTGCCGACAATACGCTGGCCCGTGATCGTCACTTCCTTCACGCGCGAGTTTTCTGCGTCAGTGAGGAACTGTGAATAAGGGATGTCTCTTGAGCCGCTTTGGGTTTGGGGGCTTTGAAACATCGTGAAGAGCGCTACCAGCAGGAGCGCTATGATGGCCCACAGAGCCAGATTTCTCAGGTTTGGATTCATTAAGTTCCACCAAATTGAAAGGGCCGCACAAGGCCGCCCGTCAGTCTTGATCATAACATAGGTTCACGTGCCAGTCTTGCCAAGGCAAGCGCTGCCGCGAAATTCACTTTTTGGCCGTGCTCCGAAGGATTTGCCTTGGAAATTCGGCTCTCCCGGCTGCGTTTGCCACCGCCCGCGCCAGTTCAAAGTCAAACCCCGTCAGAAAACGCTCGAACGGCGCGAGATAGGGCGTCAACCTGAAGCGGTCGTTGTCAGCGTCTTCAACGAAGGGCAAGACCTGACGGATCAGTGCAGCCACCCGTTTGGGCGTTCCGGCAAAGACTCCATCATCAAAAGCAGGCCGTCCCAAGGCAGCCGTCACCTCTATTGGCAAAGGCGCGAGGTTCTCGATTGTGAAGCGCCCGTCCCATATCGCAATTTCGCCCGCTTGCAAAACCAGGTGAGGCAGGTCGCGCCGCTCGCGGCACAGATAAAGCGTTTCGCCCCGCCGCTCCACCACGCAGCGCGAAAGTGTGTGGCGAAAATCGCCGCCATCGGCCAATTGAGAGCGTAAGGCATCTGCTTGTTCACACGCCGGCAGAAAGTGCTGTCCACCCGCAACGGAAATCAATGTCTTCAGCGCAAGCCAACCGGCCTCATTGTCGACGGCTTTGGCCGCCATCGTGTAGTAGCCGGGCAATGGGCATTGTGCCGCAGAAAGGATCGCCTCTGCAGCCCCACCGGCCAGCCTGCGCCGAGCAGCACCCGCACTTACGATCTGCGAGGGATCAACACCCACCACCGGCTCCTGTCGCACCCGCACCCTTTCAAAACGCGTGTTGTCATTGCTCGGATCGTCAATCCAGCTGACCCTCTCCTCGCGCAAAAAATCGCGGATTGCCGCGCGGCGAATGCTTAAGAAAGGACGGAACATCCACATCCGCCCATTCAGCAGCGTGTCCTCGGCCATCCCGGAAAGCCCTCGCCCCACTTCGCTTCGCGCACCGCGCATGGCAACCGTTTCGATCTGATCGTCAAGCGTGTGACCAGTCATGATCAGATCGCAACCCAATCGACAGGCAGCCCCTTCCAGCAGGCGATAACGCGCCTCTCGCGCCGCGGCCATCAGGCCCGTTTCCGGCTTGTCGCCTTTCCAGCAAAGAACGTCATGAGGAATTCCAAGCGATTCGCACAGGCCGTGAACGGCCATGGCTTCGTCCAGACTGCCGGGCCTTAGACCATGATCGACAGTCGCCGCGCAGAGCTCGAAACCTGCAGGCCGCATCTGCAAAGTTTTAGATAAGGCCACCAGAAGTCCGGTACTGTCACTGCCGCCCGAGATTGCAACAAGGATACGCTTTGGAGCGTCCAGCCGCTCAAGAAAGGTGCGGCAGGCCTCAAGCGGACCGCAAACCGCCTCGCCAGCCACCGCCGCCTCAGCAACCAAGCTTGGATTGCTCCGTGGCAACCTTGGTGATCACGGCTTTGGAAGCCTTGGGGAAGCGCTTCGGAATTTCCTTCAGCGTCGCACACGCAGTTTCGCGATTATCCAGTTCGGCAAGCGACATGCCCAGTTTCAAAAGCACTTCCGGCGCTTTGGGCGCGTTGGAATAAGCCTTGTACGTATTCAGAAACGTCTCCGCCGCATCCTTGAACTTGCCTTGCGAATACTGCGCTTCGCCAAGCCAGAAAGAAGCATCGGCAGCCCGCGTCCCTTCCGGGTACTGTTCAAGGAAAGATTTGAAACTTTGCTCGGCTTCGCCGTAATCCCCGGACAAAATGAGGCTATAGGCCATCTGGTAATCATTGTCTTCAGAGCCGCCGACCATCGCGGTCGAGGCTGGTGGAGCACCGCCGCCAGTTTGAATCTGCGGTACGCTGACACCCGGCAGGCCCTCCTCCTGAACCGTCTCGGAGCGCGTGCTTTCAACGACATTTCCATCACTATTGAAAATCAGGCTGCCAAGTGTGCCGGGCTTGATATGTTCAAGCTGCGCCGACTGTGGCTCCTGATTGTCAATCGTGATGTCGTCCGAGGCAGGCGCATCTGCACCAGCATCCGCAGACAGAGTATCTTCACTGCCGGCATCGGCCGCGGGCGGCTCAGCGCCCGCAGTCTCAACCTGATTTTGCTCACCAGCAGGTGCGTCGAGCGCGCCGCTTTTCTTCGTCCCGCCCTTTTCAAGTTCCTGGAAACGGAACTCGTTGTCTTCCTGCATCTTGCGCATCTGCTCCTGCATCTGCAGCATCTGGAAGTTCAACTCCTCGATACGACCGTTCAAATCCCGAATCGTTTCTTCAAGCTGCTGGATCTGCAGTTCCGGATTCACGGCCTGAGCCAGCACCACGCCGGATCTGGAACCGGCTTCCATCGGCGCAAGCGGCATCGCCTGCAGACTGCTTGCCGCGAGCATCCCCGCAACCAAAAGCCCTGCCTTTAAAACTCTCTTCATTCAAAAAGCCCCATTCTGCCCAATAGTGACCGTCTGCTAACCCACAGACGACCGCATTGTTTCCAACCAGCGTGTAAAAGCAAGCAAGTCCGGCTAAACTATGATCAAAAAGAAAGGCGGCACACATGGCCGCCTTTTTTTGATCGAATTGACCGCAGTTCCTACTGCGACACACCGCCGCCGAGAACCGTAACGGCACGGCGGTTCTGAGACCAGCAGGAAATATCGTCGCAAACGGCAACCGGCTTTTCCTTGCCGTAAGAGATCGTGCGCATGCGGTTGGCGGCGACACCACGCGACGCCAGATACTGGCGGGTCGCTTCTGCACGGCGAGCACCAAGCGCGAGGTTGTATTCACGCGTGCCGCGCTCGTCGGCATGACCCTCGATGGTGATCGGATATTGCGGATACTGCGCCAGCCACTGCGCCTGACGGTCCAGCGTTGCCTGCGCATCAGCGCGGATCGAGGAGCTGTCCGTGTCGAAGAAAATGCGGTCGCCAACATTCACCGTGAAGTCCTGAGACGAGCCCGGCGCTGCACCATTGGCACCAAGGCCAAGTTCCGATGCATTATCCGGCAGGCCCTTCTTGGATGCGCAACCGGCAAGGCTCAGCGCGAGAAATGTTGCGATCATGACCGGATTGCGGGCCAACTTCTGCATCCGCGACATACCGGGGTTCATTGTTTGGCTCATCGCCAGTCTCCTAAAAAAGGGTCATGTATTTTAAGGTTGCTGGAAGGTAACAGACTTGGGTTAATCGCCCACCAACAACCATGGTTAACAGATTACTACATTTGTTGCCAAACGCCTAAAAACACGGGCAATTGCGGCACAAACGTGGCGTTTGGAACAGTCTCCACTCAATCCAGCAATGGCGACCACGCCGGGTCGGAGGCAAAGCTCGGGGTCGGCACAAGCTGCTCATTGTAGCCGCTGAGGTCGATGGAATAGAGCTGCGGACCAGCCGCACCCGCATTCTGACGGAAGAACATGATGACGCGTCCATTGGGCGCCCATGTCGGTCCCTCATTGTGGAAGCTGGTGGTGAGAATGCGCTCGCCCGATCCATCCGGCTTCATGACACCGATGGAAAACTTGCCGCCCGACTGCTTGGTAAAGGCAATCAGATCGCCGCGCGGCGACCAGACCGGCGTTGAATAGGAGCCGTCGCCAAAGGAAATACGTGTCTGGCCGGAACCATCGGCATTCATGACATAAAGCTGCTGGCGTCCGCCACGGTCGCTTTCAAACACGATCCGTCGGCCATCCGGCGAATAGGACGGTGACGTGTCGATTGCCTGCGTGGCGGTCAGGCGTGTCGTCGTGCGCGAACGCAGGTCCATCGTGTAGATGTTGGAATTGCCGCCTTCCTGCAGGCTCATGATCACGCGCTGGCCATCAGGCGAAAAACGCGGCGCGAAGGTCATACCGGGGAAGTTGCCCACCACCTCGCGCTGCCCTGTCTCAAGCTGCAGCAGGTAAACGCGCGGCTGCCCGCCCTCGAACGACATGTAGGTGATTTCCTGGCTGTTCGGCGAAAAGCGCGGCGTCAGCACAATGTCGTTCGTGTTCGTCAGCGCATGAACGTTGGCGCCATCCTGATCCATGATGGCCAGTTCGCGCTTGCGGTCAGTCTTCGGACCACTCTCGGACACAAAGACGATGCGCGTATCGAAATAGCCCTGCTCGCCGGTAATCTTCTCATAGATCGCATCGGCAATGATATGGGCGACACGACGCCAGTTTTCCGGCTGGGTAAAGAACTGCTGGCCAATCATCTGCTGGCCTGCAAACGTATCCCACAGACGGAATTCCGCACGCAGCCGGCCATCGCTTTCCTTGACCACCCGGCCCGTCACAAGCGCCTGGGCATTGATCACCCGCCAGTCTTCAAAGCGCGGCGGCTGATCCGGGTTGGATATCTTTTCAATAAAGGCCTTCTTGTCCACCGGCGCAAAAAGGCCGGAGCGCTTCAGATCGGCGGCGATAACCTGTGAAATATTCGCGCCCATTGCATCGCCGGAAACAAAGTCCGTGATGGCGATCGGCAAAGGTTGAACGTTTCCCTTGTTGATGTTGATCTCGACCAGCGCCCATGCGGGTCCGCAGCTCGCCGCGATAAACGCGGCAAGAAGCGTCAGAATCTTCAGGAGGTTGCGTTTCATTATACTCTCTCGCTTTCGCCTTCGGCACTCAGGGGTGTCAGCGCCTACAACATTAGTTCGCTTGGGTCGAAGTTTACGATAACCTCAGACCATGCATCATATTTGTCAGCCGGCAGATTGCTGAATGGCGCAGAGCGAAGCACCGCGCGTCTGGCGCTTGATGCCAGAACATCACGCGCCTGCGCAGACCCGCCGGTTGCCGTGACTTCCGGATCGCCGACGATTTCGCCGCTGCGATCCAGCTTCATCTTCACCTGAATGCGGATTTCGCCCGCATCGGCCATGCCCGAAACAACCGACCAGTTTTTCTGGATCGCGCCGCGCAGGGCATCAAGTTCGCTCTGGCTCAGCTTGCTTGCGTTGGAAGCCTTCGAGCCGCCGAGCGATTCTTCCTTGGTTGAACGCTTTGCGCCACCACCTGCCGGGTCCTGCTTGTTCAGCAGTGCCGCCACTTCATCGGCCAGCACGTCGCTTTCCTTCGAAGCGGTCGATTTCGCGCTTTCCTTCTTCGGCTGCTCTTTCTTGCGTTCCGGCGTTTTGGCCGTTGCCGCCTGCGCTGCTGCCGTTTCGTTCTTCGCCTGCTTCTGCTCCGGCTCGGGCTTCGGCTGGTCGGGGCGCGAACTCGGCAGCGGCACCGCGTCGGGCAGCGGAATGTCTTCCGCCTTGGCCGTCTGCTCTGCCTTCGCCTCGGGTACCGGATCAGGCTTCACGTCGCGCTTCGGCTCGGGCTTTGCTGCCACTTCCGTTGCAGGTGCACTCTCGGCGGAATCCTTGATAATGTCCTTGATGTCATTTGCCTTGTCGGCATTTTTCGGAACCGGGCTTTCCACCTTCTCAGGTGCGGCGGCGATTTCCACTTCCTTGGGGCTTTTCGTCGGAACCGGCGTCTTTTTCAGGTCAACGGAATTTTCACCCGTATTCTGTGCATCCGGTACGATATCGGGTCGTTTGGTGGGCGTTGGTGCCGGCGTTTCCTTTGCCGTCGCCTTCTTCTCGCCTTCCATGATCCGTGTCATGTCTTCAATAGGAACGATATCGACAGGCAGGGATTCCACATCCTGCACCTCAAATGCCGGCGGCGCGCCGAACGAATAGAGCGCCAACGCCAGCACGATGGCGTGAATTGCCGTCGATGTGAGAAGACTACCCTTCATAAACGTGCGCTCAATTACCCTGTTCCTGCTGGGTCACAAGGCCGATATTCTTGTAGCCCGCGTTGGAAATGCGCCCCATGACCTTCATGACTGTGCCGTAATCGGTGTTTGCGTCAGCCCGGATGAAAATCCGTTCCTCATAGCCGGTGGTCGCAATAGCCTGCAGTTTCGACACGATTTCATCGACGCCAACCTCGGTTTCCTGAAGGAAGACCTGACCCTGCGCATTCACCGAAATCGAAATCGGCTGTGTTTCCACATTCAGCTGTTTGGCTTCCGTTTCAGGAAGGTCGATCGGCACACCAACCGTCAACAGCGGTGCCGCCACCATGAAGATGATCAAAAGCACCAGCATCACGTCCACCATCGGCGTAACGTTGATTTCGCTCATCGGCGCGTGTTTGGAACCGCCCCTGCGAGACCGCCTGCCGCCACCGGCGCTTTTCTTGCCCACTGCCATTGCCATAGCGCTATCTCCTGCTCCAGCCGGTTACTGCGCTGCCTGACGCGGTTGCAGCTTCTCATCAATCTGTCGCGAAAGAATGGCAGAGAATTCGTCGGCAAAGGCTTCCATGCGTGCATTGAGTTTTGCTGCGTCACCGCTGAACTTGTTGTAGGCGATAACGGCGGGAATAGCCGCAACGAGACCGATGGCCGTTGCAAGCAGCGCCTCGGCAATACCTGGCGCGACGACTGCAAGATTGGTGGATTTTGAACCGGCAATCGACTGGAAGGACGTCATGATACCGACAACGGTTCCGAACAGACCCACAAAGGGTGCAGCCGAGCCAATGGTGGCCAGCGAAGAGAGTTTTGCCTCAAAACCTTCGCTTTCGCGCGCCAGGGTCACGTCCATCGCACGGTCGATACGCATCTGCAGACCGATGGGAGAACGGGCACCGCGTTCGAACGACTTCTTCCACTCGCGCATGGCGGACACAAAGATCGCACCCATCCCGCCGGGCGAACGTTCAGACAATGTGCGGTAAAGCTCTTCCAGCGACTGGCCGGACCAGAAAACCTGCTCGAACTGATCAAACTGGCGGCGCGCCTTGTTAAAGACCATCCACTTGTTCACAACAATCGCCCAGGTCCAGACGGATGCTGCCAACAGCCCCACCATCACCAGTTTGACCACGAAGCCCGCCTGAATGAAGAGAGACCAAAGGCTCACTTCGCTCACTGCCGCCAATCCCACTTGTTCCATTTATTTGTCCTTCGAATCCAAACGCCCGGTCCGGGTACGGTACCGGGCGGCAAAATCTCAAAAATTTCGTATTTGCGGCGACTTCGCCAGCCATTCGCCCAATGCACTCAACTTGCCTCATTACTGGCAAATTTGGTTAAACAAAGGCGTGAAACGCCTGCAAATCAAACATTTCTATTAAGACACTATTATGGTTAAGGTTCTGTTAGCGAATGGTGAGAGATTTGGCATATGTCAGCCTCTTGCGACTGCATTATAGGCTGGAAACCGGCGCACTGAATGATAATCTGCGCTTCAATAAAGCCCTTAGAGGCAGTGGGAGGATTTATGGCAGATTGCGATGTTCTGGTTATTGGTGGAGGTCTTTCAGGTCTTGTGGCCGCTTATGAAGCGACAGCGCGCGGATTGAAAGTGATTGTTCTCGACCAGGAAGGCGAACAGAACCTGGGTGGCCAGGCCTTCTGGTCACTGGGTGGCCTCTTTTTCATCGACAGCCCCGAACAACGCCGCATGGGCATCAAGGACAGCCTGGATCTTGCCCGGCAGGACTGGATGGGTTCGGCACAGTTCGACCGGCCGGAAGACCATTGGCCACGCCTGTGGGCCGAAGCCTATCTGGATTTCGCAAGCGGCGAAAAACGCGCATGGCTCCATTCGATCGGCATGCGCTGGTTTCCCGTCGTCGGCTGGGCCGAACGCGGTGGTTCGCTCGCCTATGGCCACGGCAATTCCGTACCGCGCTTCCACATCACCTGGGGAACGGGACCCGGCACGCTGGAGCCCTTCATCCGTCTTTGCCGCGAAGCTGAAAAGAAAGGACTTTTGACCTTCAGGTTCCGCCATCAGGTTGATGAACTCATTACCACCAATGGCGCGGTGACCGGCGCACGCGGCTCGCTTCTTGCGCCCGACCCCGTTCACCGCGGCGGCAAAAGCTCTCGCGACGTTGTCGGTTCGTTCGAAATCACCGCTGGTGCAACGCTCGTGTCCTCCGGCGGCATCGGCGGCAATCTGGATATGGTGCGCAAGAATTGGCCGCAGGAGCGTCTGGGCAAACCGCCAGCCTTCATGGTCGCCGGTGTTCCAGCCCACGTGGATGGCCGCATGGTCGCCATTGCGCAAGCCGCGCGAGCCTCCGTGATCAATGCGGACCGCATGTGGCACTACACCGAGGGTCTGCGCAATTACGATCCGATCTGGCCCAATCACGGTATCCGCATTCTGCCCGGCCCTTCCTCGCTCTGGCTGGACGCCGACGGAAACCGCTTCGCGCCTCCTGCCATGCCGGGTTTCGACACGCTCGGCACGCTGAAAGCGATCAAGAATTCCGGCCATGACTATAGCTGGTTCATCCTCACCAAGGCGATCATCAAGAAGGAGTTTGCCCTTTCCGGTTCCGAACAGAACCCGGACCTCACCGGCAAGTCCATCAGCAAGCTTCTCAAGCGTCTCGGCAAGAACCCGCCACCCAATGTCCAGGCCTTCATGGACAAGGGTGCCGACTTTATCGTGCGTGACAATCTCGACGACCTCGTCATGGCCATGAACGAGCTGAGCGGCGAGCACCGGCTGGACATCAAGAGGGTCCGCCAGATCGTCGAAGCGCGCGACCGGGAGATTGAAAACAAGTTCACCAAGGATGCGCAGATCGCCGCCATCCGTGTTGCCCGCAATTATCTCGGCGACAAGCTCATGCGCACCGCCAAACCGCACCGTCTGCTCGATCCGGCAGCCGGTCCGCTGATCGCCGTCAAACTCAACATTTTGACCCGCAAGACGCTGGGCGGTCTGCAGACCGATCTGAAAGGCCGCGCCCTGCAGATGAACGGCGATCCGGTTCCGGGCCTCTATGCAGCCGGTGAAGTCGCCGGTTTCGGTGGTGGCGGCTATCACGGCTACAACGCGCTTGAAGGTACCTTCCTCGGCGGCTGCATCTTTTCAGGTCGCATAGCGGGCAGGAATATCGGGGATTAGAGCATCGGGCGATAATATTAAGCCATTCTGCGGCAAGGAATTTCCGTCAGGATCGAGGACTTTACCGACGGCTGTACCCTTAGGTACAGTCGAGGTGAAGGCCGACGATGATGGCGGAAATTCCTTGCCGCCCAAAGGGTTGGCCGAAACCGGCCCGCCACAGCGTCGAAGGGTTTGACTGTAGCTATGGCTACAGCCTGCACCCTTCTCCTCGTGGAACGAACCGGTTTGGGCCAACAGCATGGCTCAATATTATCGCCCGGTGCTCTAAACCTGATCCTCGGCAATCACCCTTGAAGGATCAAAGGCCGCATGAATCGGCAGAATTTCCCGTGAGGCAAAAAGCCCGGCCCTGTCATAGGGGTCTGCTGCATTGAAAGCGTGAACCTTGTCCTCGCTTTCTGCTTCGACAACCATCCATGTCCCGTTCATGGTCTCGCGGCCAAGCGGCGAACCCACGAGCACGCGCAACACGCCGTCACCACCCGTCTTCACATGCGCCAGATGCGCCTCCCGTTCACGCTTGCGAACCTCAAGCATGCCGGGATTGTCGTGCGAGATCACCAGAAAATGCGGCATCGTCAGGCAACATCCTTTTCAGGCAGTTCAACAATGCTTGCCCGGTTGTTCAGCCCCTCGACATCCATGCCGGCGATCTTCTTGTAGGCGGCGGCAGTTTCGCTCAGCTCTTCACGGCTCAAAACTTCAGAAATATCGTCAAACGCGCCTTCACAGCGCTCTTCCACGATATTCATCACATGGTCCGGCCCATTGCCGCGATTGGCCATGACAAGACGCGTGGTCGCCGGGCGGCGCTCCGCCTCGTAGGCCTGAAGGGCTGCAACCCCAACACCGTGTTTGAGGAATTCACGCACCAGAACCCGCGCATCGAGAATGCCCTGCGAGGCCCCATTGGAACCGATCGGATACATGGCATGGGCCGCATCGCCAGCAAGCGTGGTGCTACCGAAAGTCCATTGCTCAACAGGATCGCGATCCACCATGGGGAATTCGTAACAATAGCCCCCATCCTGCATCAATTTCGGAATATCGAGCCAGTCGAATTTCCAATCGGCAAAGGCAGGAAAGAAGTCGTCGAAATTGCCTTTGCGGTTATAGTCTTCCCGGTTCCACTTCTTGTCCGGCGGAAACTTCAGTTCGGCAATCCAGTTGATCTCCGCTTCGCCCGTCTCAGGGTCAGTCTTGCTGATCGGGTAGGTCACGAATTTCTGCCATTCATGGCCAGCCATGCCCATCGTGGCTTCGGTGATGAAGGGTTTGCCCCGCGCAGTGCCGCGCCACAGGATCGAGCCGCCCCAATGCGGAGCCCCCTCATCCGGATAAAACTTGGCACGGATGTCGGAATGAATGCCGTCACAGGCAATCAGCACGGTGCCTTCGATGGCGCTCTCCTTGCCGGCGCGGTTGCGCAATGTCACGCGCACACCATTTTCCGTATCGACAACATTCACCGCACGACGGTCCGTCTTGACCACATCGGCACCGGCAATATCCTGCAACGCCTTCAACAGCATCATCTGAAACGTGCCGCGATGCACCGAATATTGCGGCCACTTGTAACCTGCAAATTGTCCACGCGGCTCCGACCAGATCAGCCCGCCCTTTTTGGAAAAATAGGAGACCTCGCGGGTGCGCACGCCGGTTGCTTCCAGCTCCGCTTCAAGCCCCATTTCAAAGAGCTCGCGAATAGCATGCGGCTGCACATTGATGCCGACACCAAGCGGCTTGATTTCGCTCACCTGCTCGAAAATCGCAAACGGTATGCCCGCCTGTTGACAGGAGATGGCAAGCGTCAGGCCGGTAATCCCCGCCCCGGCGATAAGAACTGTCACGGCATTTCCTCCAAGTATTTTTATTCTACTTCGGAGAAAACGCCGCAAAAGTCAATTTTGGTTTTACCGTAAAACTATTTTGCCGCCTGCAATACTGGCTCGCCTTGGTCGAACTGCAGTGCCGCGAGCTTCGCATAAACACCACCCTTCGCCACAAGGCTCTCGTGATTGCCCTCTTCGATGATGCGCCCATCGTCCATCACGAGAATCCGGTCTGCCTTCAGCACAGTCGCCAGGCGGTGCGCGATGACCAGTGTGGTGCGGTCTTTCATCAGTCCGTCAAGCGCCTGCTGCACGAGCTTTTCGCTGGCCGCATCGAGCGCAGAGGTTGCCTCGTCAAGCAGCAGAATGGGCGCGTCCTTCAAAATCGCGCGGGCAATGGCAATCCGCTGACGTTGTCCGCCGGAGAGCGTAACACCCCGTTCGCCAGCCACCGTATCATACCCGTTTTCCAACCGTTCGATGAATTCATGCGCCTGCGCAGACTTCGCCGCTGCAATCACCTCGTCGCGGCTCGCGCCCGGCCGCCCATAGGCAATGTTGTCGTGAATGGTGGATGCAAAGATCGTCACATCCTGCGGCACAATGGATAGCCGCTGCCGCAGCGCCTTCGGATCGGCATCCTTCACGGCCACGCCGTCAAGACAGACCTTGCCGGAGCGCGCATCATAAAAACGCATGATCAGAGAAAACAGGGTGCTCTTGCCCGCACCTGAAGGTCCAACGATGGCAACCGTCTCGCCCGGTTTGACCGAGAAGCTCAATCCGTTCAGCGCAGAGCGTTCGGGGCTGACGGGATAGGCAAAATGCACCTTGTCGAACGAGACCTCGCCGCGCGGCGGCACCGGCAGCGCAACTGGATTTTCCGGTGCCCTGATTTGGGGAACCTCCTGCAGCAATTCACCGAGGCGTTCTGCCGCCCCGGAGGCTTGCGCAATTTCACCCCAGACTTCGGAAAGCGACCCGAGGCTGCCGGCGGCAACCACCGAATAGATCAGAAACTGGCTGAGGGTCCCCGCCGACATCGTCCCTTCAAGAACCGAATGCGCCCCCACCCACAGAATGCCGGCCACACTGCCGAAAATCATGGTGATTGCAATTCCAGTGAGCAGCGAGCGGGACCTGATCGCCGATTGTGCTGCCGAAAACGCACCTTCCACAGCATTACCGTAGCGGTCGCTGGCAACGTCTGCGCCATTGAAGGCCTGCACGGTGCGCACGGCCCCGATCGATTCGTTGGCATAGGCGGATGCATCTGCCAAAGTGTCCTGCGCATTGCGCGAGCGCGAGCGCACCTTGCGGCCGAACGCAACGAGCGGAAACACAATGAAGGGGATTGCAATCAGCACCAATCCCGAAAGCTTCGGGCTGGTAACGACCATCATGCCGATGGCACCAATGCAAAGAATGGTATTGCGCAGGGCCAGCGAGGCCGTGGCGCCCACAACCGATTTGACCTGAGTCGTATCGGCAGTCAGCCGCGAGACAATTTCACCGGACTGGTTGACATCGAAAAAAGACGGCGAAAGCTTGATAATATGCGCATAAACATCGCGCCGTAGATCGGAAACGATGCGCTCGCCGATGCTGATGACGAAGTAATAACGCATGGCGCTGGCAACCGCCAGGACCACAGCAATCGCGACAAGCATGATGAAATACTTGTTGATGAAATCCGCATCGTCGGCGTTAAAACCGTGGTCGATCATCCGCCTCACGGCAAGCGGCAATACAAGTGTCGTTCCAGCCGCCAGCACCAGAAAAAACAGCGCACTCGCCACCATTTTCTTGTAGTGCTTCAGATAGGGCAACAGGTTGGCCAACGGCTTGATCGAGCGGCGACGCGCCGCCTGTGTGTCATCGAGATTGCTCAAACCATTCCCTTTCATGCCCCCGCCAACGGCAATTGCCGCAATTCTACCGGCGGGTCTTGTGATCCGGTGCGCCTTCATGTATAGGCACGCCAACTGAATTTGAAGGCTGTAGCCAAAACCGGGTTGCGGCTTCATTTACGAGTTTGGGCCGTCATCCGCAATGCCCAGCGGCAATTGGCCCCAGAAACAAGCAGGAAGTGATAAAATGAAGGCTGACATTCATCCCGACTATCACATGATCAAAGTGGTCATGACTGACGGTACCGAATATGAAACCCGCTCGACCTGGGGTTCTGAAGGCGAAACCATGAACCTGGAAATCGACCCCAAGTCCCATCCGGCTTGGACGGGTGGCAACCAGCAGCTGCTCGACCGCGGCGGCCGCGTTTCCAAGTTCAACAAGCGCTTCGGCGGCCTTGGCATCTAAAGCATGTGGCGTTCGACTGCACGCGGTTGAGCGACAACGAACATGCGACGGATAAAGCCGAAGCGTAACGGTCACCGGTACAACAATATTCAGAAAACCGCGCAGTGCAAAAAGCCTGCGCGGTTTTTGCGTTTTCGCTATTGGCATTCATGATTGATCCGGCCTGAAGAGCGGCAGCCGAACCAGAACGCGCAGGCCGCCTTCCGGTGCATCGGCCAATGACACATCGCCGCCATGGGCCTCCAGAAGTGCCCGCACGATACTCAGTCCAAGCCCGGCACCGCCTGTCTCGCGGCTTCGCGAAGTTTCCAACCGTTGAAAGGGTTCAAGCATCGCCGCCTTCTGGTCGTCGGGAATACCCGGCCCCCTGTCGTCGACTGTCAACAGAGCGAACGTCTCCGCCTTTGAAAGACCGACAATCGCCCGTTCACCGTATTTCACGGCGTTATCGATCAAATTCGCAATGACCCGCCGCAGCGCCATGCGATCGCCCAGCACCAACAGCCGGTCATCATCGACAGATCCACAGAACGTCACCGCCTTACCCACCCACGAAAAGGCGCGGCATTCGCTCCCGACCAGTTCCTGCAGCGAAATCAGCTCTTCCTGGAGTTCGCCCGCACCTGCCTTGGAGGTCATTAGTGCGTCGTCCAGAAGCCGGATCATATCTTCGATGTCGCTAATTGCGCTGTCACGCGCAGCCGGATCGTCGATCCCCTCCACCTTCAGCCGCAACCGGCTGGCAAAGGTCCGCACATCGTGCGAAATGCCGCCGATCAGCTCCATCCGGTTCTTGAGCAGCAAGGCGATGCGATCCTGAAGCGCATTGTAGGCCCGCCACAGGCGGCGCACCTCAACGGAAAACACTCTTTTGTTCGGCAGCCTATGCGGGCCCTGCCCCAGCTCAAGCGTCTCGACAGCCTCGGCGATCTCGCGCAGCGGACGGCTGACGAGGATGACGAGAATGAGGACGACGAGCCCGATCAAGCTGCCGAGCAGACCTGCAAACAACCCCACGGGCAAACCGGTGGCATTCGCCAGAAACGGGCTGCGCGCATCCAGAATGAGTGTCTCTCCGGTGTCCAGCGCGATACGAAACTCCAGCGTCGCCAAGAGCGCTGACCGTCCTGCATCCGGCCACGGCGCATCGGCTAAAGCTATCTGTGAGATGCTGAAATGCCGCCCGCCCAAAACCTTGTTGTAATCAGCAACTTCGTAACGGGAATAGACCGGCAGATCATCGAACCGATCCAACGCCCGGTCGCCCGGCTCGAGCTTCAGGAACAGCAAATCTGAACTGAAAGCTTCAACCAGCGTTTTCCGGCTGCCAGGCGGCGTCGTTTCCATCAGATGGACAATGGCAGCAATACGCGTCGGGCTCGGCAGCATCTCGCTCTGCCAAGGCGCCTTGCGATAGGTGTTGAACAGAAAAAGCAGCCACAGAACCAGCATGGCAACCCAGAACACGAGTATGAAACGAAAGATCACATATGTTGGCAACCGTTTCATAGCGCCCGGATGTCCTTGGCTGTGAAGATATAGCCATTGTTTCGAACGGTGGTGATCATGCCCGCAGCGCCTTCAACCGTTTCCAGTTTCTTGCGCAGACGTGACACCAGCATATCCACCGACCTGTCGAACGGATCGGCATTGCGACCATGGACAAAGTCGAGAATGATATCGCGGCTTAAAACCCGACGCGGGCGCTTGACGAAACAGGTCATCAATTCGAACTCGGCGCTGGTCAAGGCAAGTTCCTCGCCGGAAGGCGCTGTCAGTATTCGCGTGTCGAAATCAATCACAAACCCGTCGAACACAAAACGGTTGGAAGGTTTTTGCATCGCCGTCATGTCTTTCGAACGCCTGATCAGCGCGCGCACGCGGGCAACAAGCTCGCGCGGACCAAACGGCTTTACGAGATAATCGTCCGCTCCCATCTCGAGACCCAAGACACGATCAAACTCGTCGCTTTTCGCTGTCAGCATCAGCACCGGCACGTAGCTTTGCAGCCGAAACCGGCGGCAGATGGAAAGACCGTCTTCGCCGGGAAGCATGACATCAAGAATGACAAGATCGGGCTCTCGTCCAGTTGAAAGGTGGTTGTCAAAGGCCGCGCCGCTTTCGGCAAGCCCCACCTGATAACCTTCCTTGGCAAGAAGCCCCTGCACCAGAGCGCCAAGTTCCGGATCGTCTTCGACAACAATAATATGAGCAAGCGCAGCGTTCATGCCGCAATTCTATCCACGCCCGCGTCATCTCTGACAAGCCCGAAACGGCGGGTGTTACAAACCGTTACAAAGCAAAGACAAAACGCCAAGAAATACCGGTTTGTGGTGATCAATCCGTGACAGATCACCGGCAATCTTCTTCCCATCGCCTCAAGGGAAAGGCCCGGACAGGCATTCATCAAAAGGAGAAAGAGATGACCAAGACCCTCAAAATCGCCCTGATTTCAGCACCCCTGCTGATGGCAACGGCACTGCAGGCCGGCGCATGGGAACGGCACGGCACGGTTACCGGCACCAACGGCCGTTCAGCGTCAGTGAACACCTATGGCGGTTGCAGCGGCAACACATGCGGGCATACCACCACGGCAACCGGCCCGAATGGCAACACGGCAAGCCGCAGTCACAATGTTACGTGCGCAAACGGCGTGTGCAACTCCAACGCAACGGTAAACGGTGCCTATTACGGCTGGACCCGTTCCGCGAACATTTCGCGCTGATTGTCTCCGACCGAACGAGAGGAGCGCAGGCAAAGGGCCTGCGCAAAAACACCGTATGAAAAACAGTCTTTTACTGAAGCTCGCCGTCATCCCGTCTGTATTCGCCACCCCCGTCTTCGCAGACAGCGCTCAGCAGATCAGCCGGACGGAAATGATGAAGCTCTACTTTGCCTGCAAAGCAGATATCGACAAATTTTGCAGCGGGATCGAACCGGGCGAAGGCCGGCTTGCCATGTGCCTCGGTGAACACAAGGCAGATGTCTCACAAACCTGCATCCAGGCAGCCACCCCCTATATGAAGGATCAAAAGGCGGATTAGCCATGACCATTCTACTGGAAGCATTCTCCGGAATTGGGCGGGCCTTCGGTCTCGGGGCCGCCATTGCCCTCGGCGCAATGGCGCTCGAGTTTCTGGCAAGTCTCGCCAACGACGAGAAGACCCACGACGCGGGTGAAAGTCTGGCAAGCTTCGCCATCGCTTTCATCCGAAAGGGATTGGGCCTGCTCACTGCCGGCGCTGTCGCCCTGCCGCTGTTCTGGCTTTACCAGTTTCGCCTCTTCGATATCCCAAGTGACAGCCTGCCATGGCTGGCGGCTGCCTTTGTTCTCACCGATTTCTGCTATTACTGGCACCATTATGCCATGCACAAGATCAGGCTCTTATGGGCCACCCATAATGTGCATCATTCCCCGACGAAGATGAACCTCACTGCGGCAATCAGACTTGGTATTGGCGGCCAGTTTACAGGTGGCCTGATATTCTATTCGCCCCTGATCCTCATCGGTTTCCACCCGCTTGTGGTCATCACGATGATTGCTGCCGGCCTGTTTTATCAGCTTTTCATCCATCCTGCGAAAGCGCCGAACCTGGGTCCGCTGGAATATATCTTGAACACGCCGCGCCATCATCAGGTCCATCACGCATCAAATGAGACATGCCTGGACAAGAATTTCGGCGGCGTCTTCATCGTCTTCGACCGCGTGTTCGGCACCTTTGCCGAGGCTCCAAGGAACGAACCGCTGAAATTCGGCCTCGTCGGCAGAGAGCCTACCAACAATCCGCTAAGCCTGCTCTTCCGCGAATGGGCAGCGATCATGCGCGATCTCTTCAAGGCCCGCTCGCTGCGCCAGGGCTGGCGTGCACTCTTCAGCATGAAGGCCGGACATTGATGGTCTGAAAAAACAAAACCCCGGCTGGGAAACCGGGGTTTTGAACTCTCTCAAATAGATTTGGTATTGAAATTTCAGTGTGCGCCAAAGGCGGTGTGCAGCAGCGAAAGCTGTGCCTGCACGCTGTTCTGGTTGTCGTGCGAAACAGGTGACTCTGCCGGACGATAGATTTCGCGATCCAGAAGGGCAACGCGCGATTGAAGACGAAGCGAACGCTCGATCAGGTCGCGGAAGGACAGCGGCAGATCTTCCCAGCCCGGTGCTTCGCGGTCGATATTATAAGCGTCGAGACGCACTTTTTTCTTTTCGCTCACCACCTGATCGCGCGTCATCTCGCCGTTGTTCACGGCGCGCTGCAGAAGAAGCCAGGAGGCAACCTGCATGAGGCGGGTGGTAAGACGCATGGATTCAGACGCATAAAGCACCGAAACATTGCGCGGCAGCAGCTTGGAGGCTGCGCGGCCCGGACCATCAAGATATGCCGCTGTCTCCTCAACCAATGCCATGCCATCCGCATAAAGCGACTGGAACCCGTTGGAAGAAGCCATGTGTCCGGCAAAACTGATCGTATTAACGCCCTGTTCGCTCATCTTTAAAGCCCTCGTTTACGCATCACTTAATTCTTGGACTTGGAAGGAAAACCGCATGCCGCCTTCCGTATGGCCCTTAGATTATCGTGATAGCGCGTTTGCGCAAGCCAATTGTTAAGAAAGGGTTAATACCCACAGCGGCGATATGTTCCCGATTGGAAACAAAAAAAGAGCCGCGAAGGCGGCTCTCAAGGTAAAACAGGGAGAAAATCAGAAGTTGCCCACTAGAGAAACCATCTGAATCCAGAATAATCCGGATGCTCTGGTAATATCTTATAAAGGTTGCTCGAAGGTTAACAAACAGCCGCATGCATCAAAAACAACCGGATTTGTTTCAGTTTCGAGCGCCTTGAGAACTCATTTCTTAAAGAGGCTTTCGGCTGCGGATTTACTCGCAGACTTTGCCTTTATGTCTGCCTCCAGCCGTGCAATCTCCTCCTTTAGAAGTGCAACACGCGCGACAAGCTCATCCACCGAGATCATAGACAGATCGCAGCCGATTTCATGAGCAAGCGTTTTTTTGGGCCTTTCCTCATCAAACAGTGCCATGCTTCTCCACTCCCTCATCCGCTGAAACTTCAAATTCAAACACTTCAGGTTCCGGATTGGCCCGCGGGCTCATCTGGAATTTCTCAGGCGTAGTCGAAGTCGCTGGGCCAATCACGATATAATCGTCCTTGTCCTCCGCCGTCACGTCTGCACCGACGCGGCTGCGGAATACAGCATAGACCGTTATGACCACATGGGCGATGGCGGTAATGGCAAACAGGGCATAGGGGCCGAAGGCTGCCATCACCGTACCGCCAACCGTCGGGCCAAGCACCGTCCCGATCCCGTAGAGAAGCAGAAGCCCGCCCGAAACCTTCACAAAGTCTTCAGGTGCGGCCAGATCGTTGGCGTGCGCTGCGGCGATTGGATAGAGCGAATTCGCCGTTCCGCCATAGATAAAAATGATGACGAAAAGCACCAGCACGCTCGAGGGATGCAACATCACCAAGAGCCATCCTGAAAAGGCTGCGATAGCCGAAAGTCCCGCCAGCACCAGACGTCGGTCCATCTTGTCGGACAACCGCCCTGTCGGGATCTGGAAAAGCGCACCCGCAAAGATCGCCAAGCTCATCAGGGTGGCAACCTCCGCCGTGGAAAGACCTGCTTCCGTTCCAAACACCGCACCCAGAGTGCCGAAGGCACCGTTGGCAATACCGGTGAGAAGAACACCGGCCGAAGCGATTGGGGAGTTGGCAATCAGCCCTTTGATATCCAGCCGCACACTTTGCAGCGGCTGCGGCGAGGCCGCAGTCGATAGTGTCGTGGGCAGCAGCGCCACGCAGTAGAATATGCCGCAAACCATGAAGAGCGCCGGTGTTAGCACATCCCCCAGCGGTAACATCATCTGCCCGCCCATCACACCGACCAGGGTAACGGCAATATAGGTGGCGTAAACAGTGCCGCGCGTTTCATTGTCCGCCCGCTCGTTCAGCCAGCTCTCAACGATCATGGAGGTGCCGGCTGTCGCAAATCCGGTCACCGAGCGCAAGGCCACCCACCAGATGGCATTGGGATAGAGCCCGGTCATCAGAACAATAATGGCATTCAGCGCAATGAAGCTTGCAAAAGCGCGCACATGGCCGATACGCCGCACGACCAGAGGCGCGAAAAAGCAGCCAAGCACAAAGCCGAGCGCCCAGAATGTACCGAGAAAACCGAGAACCGAGGTCGGAAAATGCTCGGCTGCGCCCCGAACCGGCAAAAGCAGGCTCTGCAGCCCGTTGCCGAAATAGAGAAACAACGTGCCGGCAAGCAGCGCGAAGATCGGTATGAGATTGCGGGGCATTTAAAATTCCAGCAGTTATTGTTCACGCAAATCAGCGCATATGATGGCCAACTTGCATAGGGGGCGCAACCTTTCGCACCCCGCAAGCCGACAGTTTTCGGCGAATGGCAGAATTAGATCAAACCCTTGACAGAAGCAACAACCTGCCCGACACCAGCCACGCGGCCACTCGCCGCTTATTATGACGAAATTACGTCCATAGCCGGCAGGAGCAGTTTTCGTTGACCGCAAAATTCATCGCGCTTTTCATGGTTCTTGCCATCGCTACGCACCTGATCCGCCCTCTCGGACTTCCCGGCCTGAAAAAAAGGCGCGACTTCTGGAAGATCGGCGTCGGCGCATTCGTGATTACCATGCTGATTGTTCTCATCCGCCCGTAAGGCGATGCGGATCAAGAACGGCTCCTATTTTTGATGTTCGTACCTCAAATTGCCGAACGGCAGGCTTTGACCGCCGCAAAGCAGGCATCCACAAAAAACCCTTTAATTTTAATCGTTTAAATTCCAAAAGCGCCTCAAAAAACGCCTTGAAACTCCTAGACGGTGCCGGGTGAATACCCTATGCAATACGCAATTCCAGTCAGGACCCATGTCGACGTTTATGGAGGAATCAAGCGTGAGCGGATTAAAGTTGCGGCCCGGAGTTGTTGTAGGAGAAGACTATGCGCGCCTTGTTGAAGCGTGCAAGGATGGCGGCTATGCGCTGCCCGCAGTCAATGTCACAGGCACAGATAGTGTGAATGCCGTTTTGGAAGCCGCTGCCAAGGCAAAGTCCGACGTCATTATTCAAATGTCCAACGGCGGTGCGCAGTTCTATGCCGGCATGGGCATGGCGGATGCGGCCAAGGCCCGTGTTCTGGGCGCTGTCTCCATTGCCAAGCATGTCAATCTTCTGGCTGAAGAATATGGCATCTGTGTTGTGCTGCACACCGACCATTGCAACCGCAAACTGCTGCCCTGGGTCGACGGCCTGATTGAGGCCAGCGAAGCCGAGTTCAAGGAAACCGGTCGTCCGCTCTTCTCCTCCCATATGATCGATCTTTCCGAAGAGCCGCTGGAAGAAAATGTCGCCACCTGCGCCGAATACCTCAAGCGCATGGCACCACTCGGCATGAGCCTGGAAATCGAACTTGGCGTGACCGGCGGCGAGGAAGACGGCATCGGCTCCGAGCACAAGGAAGGCGACGCCAGCAATCCGAAGCTCTACACGCAGCCCGAAGATGTGCTCTACGCTTATGACGTTCTCTCCAAGATCGGCCATTTCACCGTGGCGGCATCCTTCGGCAACGTTCATGGCGTTTACGCGCCGGGCAATGTGAAGCTGCGCCCTGAAATCCTCAAACACTCCCAGGCGCTCGTTTCCAAGGAGCGCGGCGGTGGCGATCAGCCGCTCAGCCTGGTCTTCCACGGCGGCTCGGGCTCGGCCAAGGAGCAGATCACCGAAGCCGTTTCCTACGGCGTCTTCAAGATGAACCTCGATACCGATATCCAGTATGCATTCGCTGAAGCCGTTGCAGCCAAGATCGACGAAACACCGAAAGCGTTCAAATTCCAGGTCGATCCGGAAGACGGCACGCCTTACAAGAAGTTCTACGATCCGCGCAAATGGCTCCGCGCCGGCGAACTCGGCATGGTCGCTCGCGTGGAAGAGGCCATGAAGGATCTCGGCTCGGCAGGCCGCTCCATCGCATCAAAGTAAAAGAGCAGAACTGAAACAAAAAAGGCAGGCGCCATATCGGCGCCTGCCTTTTGCTTTCAGATATTGTTGCGAGCGCGCGGTCAGTCGCCGCGCTTCAGAACCTCAACGCCCGGAAGCGGCTTGCCTTCCATCCACTCGAGAAACGCGCCGCCCGCCGTGGAAACATAGGTAAACTCGTCCGCCACACCGGCATGATTGAGCGCCGAAACCGTATCGCCACCGCCGGCGACGGAAACCAGCTTGCCGGCTTCCGTCTGCTCTGCCGCATGTTTTGCCGCCGAAACGGTAGCTGTATCAAAGGGCTCGATTTCAAACGCGCCAAGCGGGCCGTTCCACACAAGCGTCGATGCCTGGCTGATCCAGTCGTTGACGAGCTCGATGGATTTCGGCCCGACATCGAGGATCATGGCATCGCCAGGGATTGCATCGACGGATACGACCTGATTTTCCGCATTCGCCCTGAATTCCTTGGCAACGACACCGTCCACCGGCAACACGATGGCGCAGCCGGCCTTTTCAGCTTCTGCCATGATGGTACGCGCCGTATCGGCCAGATCGTGTTCGCAAAGCGACTTGCCGACATCGAGACCCTTGGCTGCCAAAAACGTATTCGCCATGCCGCCGCCGATTACCAGCGCATCCACTTTCTTCACAAGGTTCTGCAGGAGGTCGATCTTGGTGGAAACCTTCGCCCCGCCCACAATCGCCGCAACCGGACGTTTGGGATTACCAAGCCCCTTTTCCAAAGCCTCAAGCTCGGCCTGCATCGTGCGGCCTGCATAGGCGGGTATATAATGCGCAAGCCCTTCGGTGGAAGCATGCGCGCGGTGAGCAGCGGAAAAGGCATCGTTGACAAAGATGTCGCCATTTTCCGCCAGATCAGATGTAAACTCAGGCAGGTTCTTTTCTTCACCCTTGTGGAAGCGGGTGTTTTCAAGAAGCAGGATGTCGCCATTGTTCAGCGCAGCAATCGCGGTCTTGGCAGGCTCACCGATGCAATCCGAAGCAAAGTGCACGCGGCGGTCGAGAACGGCTTCCACGGTCGGGGCAATGGTTTCCAGCGACATGGACGGTACGACTTCACCTTTGGGGCGACCGAAATGCGCGAGAAGAATAACCTTTGCCCCCTTGTCGGCCAATTCAAGGATCGTTGGGGCCACGCGCTCAATGCGCGTCACATCCGTCACCTTCCCGTCCTGCACCGGTACATTGAGGTCCACACGCACAAGAACACGTTTTCCTGCGACATCGTTAAGGTCATCGAGAGTCTTGAAAGTCATGGTTTGCCTTCCCGTCAAACTGGGCGCGTCAGCGCCGCTCCATCTTTGCTGCAATGCAAATGGCATAAGGCCCGGAACGGTTCAAGCCCAGGCGAACCTATGATAGCGAATCGAGAAATTCGCGCGCTCGTTTGCGCAAGTCTTGCTTTTGATCGTCACCCATTCGATCCCAGTTCGAATAGACACGGTTCAAGCGTCCGTTCGATTTGAGATGATGCCGGTTGCGCGCCATAAAATCCCAATAAAGCGCATTGAAAGGGCAGGCATCCTCACCTGTTCGCGATTTGACGTCATAACGGCAGCCCGAACAGTAATTCGACATTCGGTCGATATAGGATCCGCTGGCAGCATACGGTTTGGATCCTAAGAAACCGCCATCTGCAAATTGGCTCATGCCGAGCGTGTTGGGCAGTTCCACCCATTCGAAAGCATCGACATAGACACTCAAATACCATTCATGCAGCGCTTTCGGGTCAATACCGGCGATGAGCGCAAAGGTGCCTGTGATCATGAGCCGTTGAATGTGGTGCGCATAGGCATAGTCTCGAGTCTGGCAGACAGCATCACGGATGCAGGCCATATCCGTCTCACCTGACCAGTAAAACCAGGGCAAGTCTCGCTTCGCATCAAGTGCGTTTGCCTCGACGTAGTCCGGCATTTTCAGCCAATAGATGCCACGCACATATTCGCGCCAGCCTATAATCTGCCTTATAAACCCTTCTGCCGCGTTGATCGGCACCTTACCGTCTTTGAAACACTCTTCGACACGGCGGCAGACAGACAGCGGATCGAGAAGGCCGACATTGATATAGGCCGAAATCAGACTGTGGTAGAGAAACGGTCGCCCCTCCACCATCGCGTCCTGATAGTCGCCGAACTCGGCAACGGCACAGTTTATGAAGTCGTCCAGTGCCTCTTCTGCACCCTTTCGGTCGACCGCCCATCCAAACTGGGAAAGCGTGCCGAAATTGTCTGAAAATCGCGCTTCGACCAGCTCCATGACCTGTTGGGTGAGTGCATCAGGCGCGAAACGCTTCCGCGTCGGCAGAAACAAATCCTCTTTGAGAGGCTTGCGGTTTTCCTTGTCGAAGTTCCACTGCCCGCCTTCGGGCTCGTCCCCATCCATCAACAATCCGGTCTTGCGCCGCATTTCACGATAGAAATACTCCATGCGCATCTGCTTGCGCCCGCTTGCCCAATGCGCAAACGCGTCCTTGGAACAGATGAAACGGTTATCCGGAAGGCATTCTATTTCAACTTCCAGTTCCTCAGCCCAGCCATCGATCATCGCCTGAACCCGCCATTCGCCAGCTTCGGTGACGATCAGCTTTTCCGGCTTGTGCCGTTTCAATGCGCGTTTAACTTCACCGCTGAACGCACCGGAGTTCGCTTTGTCCTCCAAACGGACATAGTCAACTTTCCAGCCTGCATCCTCCAGTTCCGCCGCGAAATGGCGCATGGCGGAGAAGATGAAAACCAGCTTCTGCTTGTGATGCTTGACATAGGTCGCCTCTTCAAGCACCTCGCACATCAGAACCACGCTCGACGACTGATCTGCGGCCTTCAGGCTGGACATATCGCGGCTGAGTTGATCGCCGAGGATCAGAACGAGCGTATCGGTCATTCATCTACCATTCGATGAGGCTGCCATCATAGGCAAAGAAGCCACCGGACTGCGGGCTCTCAAGTCCATCGAGAACTGTAAGCATGCGCGCGGCAGAATCCCTGGGCGTCAAACGATCACGCTGACCTGCAAAGGGGTCGGAAAGACTGGTCTTGACTGTCCCCGGATGCAGCGCGGCCACCACCGCCTTCGGACGAAGCCGGGCAATCTCAACGGCTGCGGTTCGAATAATCTGGTTCTGCGCCGCCTTTGATGCCCTGTATGAATACCAACCGCCGAGGCGGTTATCGCCGATCGAGCCGACACGCGCGGAGACCGAGGCGAAGATGGAGCGTCGACCGCGCGGCAGGAAAGTGTGAAAATGTTTCAACAAAAGTGCCGGCCCAATCGCATTTACAGCAAATTGCGCGGCCATGGCATCTGCATCAATTGCCTTGAGTGACTTCTCCGGTTCACGCCCATCAATGATCAAGGCGCCCGTCGCATTGAAGATCAGGTCGATTTCGGCGTCACGAGATTGAATGTGCGACGCCGCCGCGGCGACCGACTCCGGGTCACGCAGGTCAAATCCTGCAAAATGCCTGCGGGAAAGGTGAAACACCTCATCGCAGCGCAAATCGCGTTCGAGGCAGTCGGCAACCGCTGCACCAATACCTCCACTCGCGCCGATCACCAGCGCCTTATAGCCCGAACACAATGATCTCATCATCACCATGTTCGCATTACGCGCGAAACACCGTTTTGGTTCATCTGCAGGGATGGAAGGAGTAAGTGCGATCCACGGCGACCGGTGGATATGTTTACGATCCCGGGAACCTACATAAGTAGGTGGGCGCCATATGCCTCAGCCCACGAGCCGAGGCAGGGACAGCTCCCTTAGGATCGAGTAAGGCCCCGGGGATGTGAAATCCTGCCGAGAAGCGCAGACCGCACGCGTTATATAGTTTTCATTTAAAGCCTGCGCTAGGGGCAGCATCGGCAAATTTGTGCCGCCGCACAGGTGCAGATAATCCTGCTGCACGGAAACAAATGCCGGCGATTGTAGTGACAACACCTGATCTCGACTCAGAGGCCGGGTGAACGAGGCAAAGGAGTTTGGAAACGCAACCTAAAGATACATAAGAGAAAAAATCAATCAGAAATTAATTTAGAATATAAGATATTAGTAATTATAGTTGTATAAGTAAAATAACTCGCCTCATTTGTATACACTTTTACTATTCTATATTTTAATCTCTATTTAATTCTTTTTACGAATAATGATTAGGCCTCACCACTGCATGATTCCCATCGCCTGCGATGAGGCCACAGCACCCAACTTCGGTCTGTGAACAGTCAATCGCTAATGCCAGACAATAGAGGTGTATGGTGAACTACTTCGCAAATCTTAGGACGATGACAAAACTTGTTATCGCCTTCAGTTTAATTCTCATTGCAGGCGTTGTTGTAAATGCGATCAGCCTGATGTCCTCCAGAGCACAACAGGACGCGACGCACTGGACCGAACATACGTATCAAGTTCTGCGTGCTGTCGATGACATGGTCGCCGGCATGGTCAACCAGGAAACGGGTCTTCGCGGCTATCTTCTCGCAGGCGATGAGAAGTTTCTGGAGCCGTTGAAATCAGGCGAAGCACAGTTCCAGAAAGCGTTTGATCTCGGCAAGAGCCTGACGTCTGACAATGCTGTTCAACAAGAGCGCTTCACGGAACTTGGCAAACTGGTTGACACATGGGCCAACGACGTCAAAGCCAAGGAAATCGCCCTGATGGCGAATGCCGCGACCCAGGATGAAGGCCGCGCCCTCGAAATAGGTGGTGCGGGCAAGCAGTACATGGACGCCATCCGGGTGATCGCAAAACAGATTTCCGATGAGGAAGCAGCATTGCTCGATGCGCGTGCCGCGGCATCCGAAGCGGCAGCGAACCGCACATTCTGGAGCATCCTTGTCGGCCTCGTGACCACAATCACGCTGATCGCCGTTTCGCTGTTCCTCCTGTCGAAAACGATGATCAACCCAATTCGGTCGATCACGGCATCCATGCTCGGCCTCGCCGGCGGGGACGACCAGAGCAAGATTCCCTTCGAAGGTCGCGCAGATGAAATCGGCGCGATGGCAAGCGCCGTCGAAGTCTTCCGTCAGAACGCGCTCGCCAACAAGAAGCTTGAGCAGGAAGCAATGGCCAGCCGCAGCGAAACCGAAAAGCTTCGTGATTCAGAACAGCAGCGGATTGCACGCGAAACCGAACAGCTGCGTTATGCTACCGGCACGCTGGGTGAAAGCATGCGGCGTCTGGCAAATGGCGATCTGACCTGTCGCATCGACAGCCAGTTTGCCGCAGAATACGAGACCCTGCGCGCCGACTTCAATGCCACTGTTGAACAGCTTAACCAGACGATCGGTTCGCTTGCTGCTGCTGTCGGCAATATGGACTCCGGCGCACGTGAGATTTCCTCTGGTGCTCATGATCTGTCGCGCCGCACGGAACAGCAGGCCGCGTCACTTGAAGAGACCGCCGCAGCACTCGACCAGATTACCGCCAACGTCTCCAGTTCCAACGAGATGACCAACGAAGCACGCAACGTTGCACAGGCTGCAACGCGTAGTGCCGAACAGTCGGTGCAGGTGGTGTCTCACGCAGAAGAAGCAATGCAGCGCATTGAATCGAGCTCGCAGCAGATATCCAACATCATTGGGGTGATCGACGAGATTGCCTTCCAGACCAACCTTCTGGCATTGAATGCCGGTGTTGAAGCCGCACGTGCCGGTGATGCCGGCAAGGGATTTGCGGTTGTGGCACAAGAGGTGCGTGAACTTGCACAGCGTTCTGCCCAGGCCGCCAAGGAAATCAAGGGCCTGATCCAGAACTCGACCACGGAAGTCGAGGGCGGCGTCAAGCTGGTGCGCGATACCGGTGAAGCCCTCAAAACGATTGGGGATTACATCACACGCATCAACAGTCACATGGAATCGATTGCAACCTCTTCGCGCGAACAATCGACCGGACTGTCCGAGGTCAACATCGCCGTCAACCAGATGGACCAGACGACACAGCAGAACGCGGCAATGGTCGAACAATCGACTGCAGCGGCTGCCTCCCTGTCCAAGGAGGCCGAAAACCTCCGCGAACTGGTCGCTCGGTTCCAGCTTGCCCAATCAGCAGGGCACCAGGCAGCAGCCTTGCGCAAAACGGCCAGCGCAATGTCCGAACCCCGCGCAGCACAACCTGCCAAGGCGCGGCCTTCAGTTCAGGGTAATCTGGCACACAAAACGGACGATTGGCAGGAATTCTAAGAAGACTTGCCGGTGTCATAGCCGGAAAGTGAAAATTCAGCGGCGGGCAGAAATGCCCGCCGTTCTGCGTTGCACCGAAGCGATGGGAGCGGTCTGCAATGGCCCATTGCGGAGCCGATGATTGAACGCAGCAGCAGTTAGCGCGGCTTCCCCCCACCGACCTTGGCGGCAATCTCATTGATCTGCCCTGTCAGTTCACCCAGCGTTGCCACCAGAAGCGCATCAGACTTTGAAGACGTGGCCAACATATTATCCCGGCTGGCGCGCAATTCAGCCACTTCCGCCTCCAGCCCCTGCATCTTGCGGCTGGCTTCGGACAGCTCGTCCATCACCATGATGCCGGCCATTACGGTGAGACGCGTGTCGCCGATTTCGCCAAACTGGCTGCGCAGATGTGTCACGTAGCGATCAAACCGCGCGGCAAGGTCGGTCAGGTGTTGTTCCTGCCCCTCTTCGCAGGCCATGCGGTAGGCCTTGCCGTCGATCTGTACCGTAACCTGCGCCATCTACCCTACCTGTCGAGCACTGCTCGAATTGTTTCCATCGCCGTGACCAGGCGCCGCGAAACCTCGCGGTTCACTTCTTCAAGCCTGTTGGCACGAAACTGCGACTCGTCCAACTCCTGTGCCAGACGTGCGCGGTCAGCGTGCGCCCGGTGCACTTCCTGCTTGATTTCGGCGCTCGCCTGCTCCCGTTCCATGCGCCCCTCCAAAGCACGGCCCAGCCCTTCGACTGCGCTACGCAAGTCTTCAATCGCTGTTTTAACCGTCTTTTCCGGAGGAACCATCGCCGGGTGCGTCCTTCACCAACAATACCAGAATCGCTTTTGGCGCTTATCAAAGAGCCGTCATAACGTAGTCAAGCGCTGCGCCCAGCGTCAATGGAACGCAACCGCCCGCAAGCGATCATTATGTGGATAGCCTGCAATCCACCACACTAACCCCAACAACAGTGGCCGTGATAGGGCGAAAACAACTTTAATGGAGAGCTGTGACGCTGCCTGATTTGTTGACTTGCGCACCGCACCTGCTATTTGTCACCGCGAACTTTTCGAAGGGCCTCAAGTTAGGCCTAGAACTAAAAACCGGAACAGCGGATTTATTCATGACCTCTCGTGAAAAACACAACCGGATGGCGAACGCGATCCGTTTCCTTTCGATGGACGCAGTTGAGAAGGCCAAGTCCGGCCACCCGGGCCTTCCGATGGGCGCAGCCGACATCGCAACAGTGCTCTTCACGCGCTATCTGAAATTCGACCCCAAGCATCCTGACTGGGCCGACCGCGACCGTTTCGTGCTGTCTGCGGGCCACGGTTCCATGCTGCTTTATTCGCTGCTCTATCTGACCGGCTACGACGACCTCACCATTGACGATATTGCAAATTTCCGTCAGCTCGGCTCCAAGACCGCCGGCCACCCGGAATATGGCCATATCAGCGGCATCGAAACCACCACCGGACCGCTGGGCCAGGGCATCACCAATGCTGTCGGCATGGCCATTGCCGAACGCAAGCTTTCGCAGGAATTTGGCGAAGACCTCGTTGATCATTACACCTATGCTCTGGCAGGCGACGGCTGCCTCATGGAAGGCATCAGCCAGGAAGCCATTTCGCTTGCAGGCCACTTGAAGCTCAACAAGCTGATCGTTTTCTGGGACGACAACGGCATCTCCATCGACGGTGCTGTGTCCATTGCAGATTCCACCGACCAGCACGCCCGCTTCCGCGCCTGCGGCTGGAACACACTGGCCATCGACGGCCACGATCCGGATGCGATTGCCGCTGCCATCGAAACGGCGCAGAAGTCCGACAAGCCGACCATGATCGCCTGCAAGACCATCATCGGTTTTGGCGCACCCCACAAGCAGGGCACGCACAATGTGCACGGCTCGCCGCTGGGTGCTGAGGAAATCGCCGCCGCACGCAAGTCGCTCAACTGGGAATCCGAGCCATTCGTTGTCCCCTCCGACATTCTCGATGCCTGGCGCCTTGCCGGCCTTCGCTCCAACAAGTTGCGCAGCGACTGGGAAGCCCGCCTTGCTGAAGCCGACGCCGACAAGAAGGCCGAGTTCACCCGGCGCATGTCCGGCACACTTCCGGGCAATCTCGACTCCGCGATTACCGAATACAAGTCCGAGCTGGCCGACAGAAAACCCACGCTTGCCACCCGCAAGTCCTCGGAAAATGCGCTCGAAGTCATCAATGGCGTCGTACCCGAAACGCTAGGCGGTTCTGCCGACCTGACCGGTTCAAACAACACCAAGACCAGCCAGACCGCATCGATCACACCGGACGATTTCTCCGGTCGTTACCTGCACTACGGTGTGCGCGAACACGGCATGGCTGCCATCATGAATGGTATCGCCCTTCACGGCGGCCTGATCCCCTATTCCGGCGGCTTCCTGATCTTCTCCGACTATTGCCGCCCGGCCATTCGTCTGGCCGCCCTCATGGGCATCCGCGTCATCCATGTTCTCACGCATGACTCGATCGGTCTTGGTGAAGATGGCCCAACCCACCAGCCGGTGGAACACATGGCCGCACTGCGCGCCATTCCGAACCTTCTCGTTTTCCGCCCCGCGGATGCAACGGAAACGGCGGAATGCTGGCAGCTTGCGCTTGAAAACCCCAAGCGCCCCTCGGCCATTGCACTCACACGCCAGAATCTGGCTCCGGCCCGCACCATCATGAGCGAGGAAAACCTCTGCGCATCCGGCGCTTACGAACTGATCTCGTCTGCCGATGCACAGGTCACCATCTTCGCCACGGGCTCGGAAGTCGAAATCGCCATGGACGCCGCAGGTCAGCTCGAAGGCAAGGGCATTGCAACCCGCGTGGTCTCGGTTCCCTCCTTTGAACTGTTCAACGAACAGACCGCCGAATACCAGGCTGCCATCATCGGCGAGAGCCCGGTCAAGATCGCTATCGAAGCCGGCATTCGCCAGGGCTGGGATCGCTTCATCGGCAATGACGGTATCTTCATCGGCATGTCGAGCTTTGGTGCATCCGGCCCCTACAAGGAACTCTACAAGCACTTTGGCATCACCGCCGAAGCAATTGTATCGGCTGCGGAAGCAAAACTGGCCTGATTGACCTCCGTCATGCGATCAAACCATCAGGTTTGGTAATAAGAAATCACCCAAATCCGTTTGATGAGAGCGCGGTTTGGATGCAAATATGAATTCATACTGGAAACCCAAGCGGGAGCTGAACACTATGACTGTAAAAGTTGCCATCAACGGTTTTGGCCGCATCGGCCGTAACGTATTGCGCGCGATCTATGAATCCGGCCGCAAGGACATCGACGTCGTCGCTGTCAACGACCTCGGCCCGGTTGAAACAAACGCCCACCTGATGCGCTATGACTCCGTCCATGGCCGCTTCCCGCACGAAGTCACCGTGAACGGCGACGTGATTTCCGTTGGCTCGGAAAGCTTCAAGGTCTTCGCAGAGCGCGATCCGGCAAACCTTCCCTGGGGCGATCTCGGCATCGACATCGTGATGGAATGCACCGGCATTTTCACCGCTCGCGACAAGGCAGCCATTCACCTTGCAGCAGGTGCCAAGCGCGTTCTCGTTTCGGCTCCCTCCGACGGTGCTGACAAGACGATTGTTTACGGCGTCAACCACGACACGCTGACGAAGGACGACCTCGTCGTTTCCAACGCATCCTGCACCACCAACTGCCTTGCGCCGGTTGTGGACGTGCTTCATTCCGAATTCGGCATCGAACGCGGCATGATGACCACCATTCACTCCTACACAGGCGACCAGCCGACGCTGGACACGATGCACAAGGACCTTTACCGCGCACGCGCTGCTGCCATGAGCCAGATCCCGACGTCGACAGGCGCTGCCAAGGCAATCGGCCTCGTGATACCCTCACTGAAGGGCAAGCTCGACGGTATCTCCGTTCGCGTGCCGACCCCGAACGTTTCGCTGGTCGACTTCAAGTTCATTGCCTCGAAATCCGTGACGGCAGAAGAGGTCAACAATGCGCTGATCGCGGCTGCCGATGGCCGCCTGAAGAACGTTTTGGGCTACACGCACCACCCGAACGTTTCCATCGACTTCAACCACGACCCGCATTCCTCCACCGTGGCGCTCGACCAGACCAAGGTCATGGACGGCACGATGGTTTCCATTCTCTCCTGGTACGACAACGAGTGGGGCTTCTCCAACCGTATGTCCGATACGGCTGTTGCAATCGCAAAGCTCATCTAATCCATTCGGGATTAAAGAGATTTCGAAAACGCGCCTCCGGGCGCGTTTTTTGTTGGAAAAAGCGCTCTAGCCGAAAAGACCGGGCAACAGCGGCGCGCCACCGTCGAGATAGACGCCCTCCATCGCCAGCAGCTTCTCCTTGGTCTTCAGCCCACCTGGCGCGGAAAACCCTCCCGGCTTGTTGCCGGCGGCAAGCACCCGGTGGCAAGGCACGATGACAGGCCATGGATTGCGCGCCATCGCCCGTCCCACACTCTGCGCCGCACCCGTCGGCCAGCCAGCCTTTTCAGCAAGTTCGCCATAAGTGACGGTTTCGCCACGGGCGACCATGCGTAAGGCGCGATAGACGGCACGTTCGAACGTCTCGAGATGTGAAAAGTCCAGTTCAACGTCGGAAAAGTCCACCGCATCGCCCGAAGCATAAGCGACGAGCTGATCGGTAACCGCTTGAACACCATCCGGTAACGGCCCCGCCCAAAGCTCTGCATCGACCTTGCGCATCCGCGCTTCGCTCAGCGATCTGGTCTTGTCTGGCAGTTGCACGCCAGTCAGACCGTTTTGCGACCACGCAATGCCGCAATCGCCCAAAGCCGTCTCGAACAAAGTGTAATACGACTTTGCCATCGCCGATTCTCCTCTTGCCCGATTATGTGGCCGCAAAGCCCGCATAACAAGAACCGGAACCGCTTGGCCGCGCCACCCGATTTGCTTATTGTCTGCCGAAATTTGTGAGGAGCCACCGTTTGAAAGCCGAAAAAGCTGAAATTCGAAAGTCCTGCCTTACCGCGCGCGACGCCATCCCCACCGAAGAGCGCATCGAAAAAAGCCTGACAATTGCCGATCTGGGCCATGACGCGATCGCCTTTGAACCCGGGACGATCATATCCGGCTTCATGCCGATCCGTTCTGAAGTTGATATCCGCCCCCTGATGGCCGATCTTCGAAGCCGTGGTGCGAAGCTCTGCCTGCCGGTGGTTCTCGACAAGGAAACGATTGTCTTCCGTGCCTTCGAACGCGAAGCCCCACTGATTGAGACGGGTTTCGGTACAATGGGTCCCGGTCCAGACGCCGCAATCGTCGATCCCGAAATCATGCTCGTCCCGCTTTCAGCATTCGATGATCAAGGCACCCGTATCGGCTATGGCGGCGGCTTTTACGATCGCGCAATCGAGCGGCTGCATGCCAAAGGCAAGGTGCCGAAGCTCATCGGCATTGCATTTGATCTCCAGAAGGTGGAAAAGGTGCCCGCAGAACCGCACGACATATATCTGGATGCAATTCTGACCGAGAGTGGATTGCAACTGTTCAAGGAGTAGGAATTCGGATGCGCTTGCTTTTTCTGGGCGACATGGTTGGCAAGACCGGACGCAACATTGTCTTCGAAAAGCTGCCCGGCCTGATTTCCGATTTCAAACTCGACTTCGTCATCGTGAACGGTGAAAACGCAGCCGGCGGTTTTGGCATAACCGAACAGATCCATCTCGATACGATTGACGCCGGCGCTGATGTGGTGACCACCGGAAACCATGTCTGGGACCAGAAGGACACCGTCTCATTCTGTGCACGCTACGACAATTTCCTGCGCCCGGCCAATTATCCCGCCGGCACGCCCGGCAAGGGGTCGGGCATGTATATTGCCCGAAACGGCGCCCGTGTGCTGGTTGCCAACATCATGGGCCGCGTCTTCATGCATCCGGAACTGGATGATCCCTTCAAGGCCGCGGAAACCATACTCGAAGCCTCGCCGCTTGGCGAACAGGCCGACGCCATCGTCTTCGATTTCCATGCCGAAGCCACCAGTGAAAAACAGTGTTTCGGCCATTTCTGCGACAGCCGCGTCTCCCTTGTCGTCGGCACCCACACCCACATCCCCACCGCCGACCATCAGATTTTGAACGGCGGAACGGCTTACATGTCGGATGCAGGCATGTGCGGTGATTACGATTCCTCGCTCGGCATGGACAAGGAAGAACCGATCAACCGCTTCATCTCCAAAATCTCCAAAGGCCGCATGGAAGTCGCCAACGGCCCGGCAACACTGTGCGGCGTCGCCGTGGAAATCTCAGACAGGACAGGTCTCGCCGAGAAGATTGCCCCCCTGCGTATGGGTCCGAGACTTGCCGAAACAATGCCGGATTTCTGGACCTGAGGGCGCCGTGTCCGGCCTATCCGGCCTTTTCAATCACATATTGTTGATCGCATTGCGCTAGAGCCTCAACTACCGCATCATGCCCTGACATTCATCAGAAGCGGGAAAATGGCCATGCTGCGTGCTCTGATCAGTGCATTCGCAATTCTTGTATGTCCTCTTGTTGGCGTTGCCCATACGCAGAACGCTCCACCGCCGGTCAGCATCTGCCATGCGATCGCATCTGGCATTCACCAGGCATCCTTTGTCCGCTTCGATCTTCAACCGAAGGAATATGCGGCGATAGAAGACGAGGTGAAATTCACCTATGTCGGCCACTCCACCTATTTCATCGAAACACCGGGTGGCGTGAGCATCGCGACCGACTATTCTGGCCATCATCCCACGCCCTACATGCCCACGGTCGTGACCATGAACAAGGCACATTCGGGCCACTACACGCTCGCGCCCGATCCCGGCATTCAATATGTCCTGCATGGATGGAATGATGATGGCAGCCCTGCAAACCATCAACTGGCTGTTGGCGACACCCTCGTTCGCAACGTGCCGACCGATATCCGCTCCTACAGCGGGGCCATGGAGGCGAACGGCAATTCGATCTTTATCTTTGAAGCGGCGGGCCTGTGCATCGGCCATCTTGGACACTTGCACCACGAATTGACCGACAGCCATATTACCGAAATCGGTAGGCTCGATATCGTCATGGTGCCGGTTGATGGCGGATTGACGATGGGAGCCGCCTCCATGAGCCGAACCGTAAAAAAGCTCCGCTCATCGGTGGTCCTGCCCATGCATAGGCGCTTTGGCACGATTGAGGATTTTGTCGCCAAATTCGGCCCGGATTTTGATCTTCATCCGAGCCCGACACGCACCGTTACGTTTTCGCTGAGAAATTTGCCCCGAAAGCCAACGATTTACGTGCTCCCGGGGCTATAGAAAAGATCAGGCGATCTTGAGGTGACGTTGAACGCCCACTTCAGGCGTTTCGTCCTCATTCAGATTGGCCTTGGCGACTTCCCAGCCAAGCTTCACGACGTTTGATGTCGATGCCCAAACATCGGCATCCTGCACACGAAACTCGATCAGGGTGAGTTTCGGATCATCCTTGCCATCTTCGAACCAGGCTTCCACCATGGCACTCCAATGTTCTTCAATCACCTTTTCGTCGCGGCGCACATCAAGCACGCCGGTGATCGTGGCGAAATAGTCATGATCCTTGCCGACAAGGCAGAACGTGCCCATCGTTCCGGGCTGAATGTCTTTCACAAGGTCGACATCCGTCTTGGTAAAAAACCAGATGGTGCCGCTACCCCGGTCACATTGCGGAGCCATGGGCTGCATCGGGTGGGGTGAACCCTGCACGCCAAGCATGCCGGCATGGACCTTTTCCAGTTCGTCCCAGAGCTGTTCTTCCGGCCTTTCGCGTGTCTTCGTCAGGCTGACCATTGTTTTCTCCTTTCGGGATTGTTTTCCTTCATTGAGATAACGAGCAGCCAACGAGTTGGTTCCTGCCGAATGCGACAATTCCCCAATGCCCCTTGAACGCATGCACGAGCAAGCTTATAACGCCGCCACTTATCGGAATTCGAGACATTGCAGGAAAGCCATGGCCGGCCATTCACAGTTCAAAAACATCATGCACCGCAAGGGCCGTCAGGATGCGGTTCGCTCCAAATTGTTCTCCAAGCTCGCCCGCGAAATCACCGTGGCCGCAAAGATGGGAACACCCGACCCGGACATGAACCCGCGCTTGCGCCTTGCCATACAGAACGCCAAGTCGCAATCCATGCCGAAAGACAATATCGAGCGTGCCATCAAGAAGGCCGCCGGCGGGGATGCGGAAAACTATGATGAAGTGCGTTACGAAGGCTATGGTCCCGGCGGCGTTGCCGTAATCGTCGAAGCGCTGACCGACAACCGCAACCGCACGGCCTCCAACGTCCGCACGATCTTCACAAAGGCCGGCGGCGCGCTGGGCGAAACCGGCTCGGTCTCCTTCTCCTTCGACCGCGTGGGTGAAATAACCTACAAGCCGGAAGCAGGCGACGCCGACGCCATGATGGAAGCCGCCATCGAGGCCGGTGCCGAAGACGTGGAATCCTCAGAAGACGCCCATGTGATCTATTGCGCCTTCGAGGACACCAACGACGTTGCAACCGCACTCGAGGCAACGCTTGGCGAACCGGATTCGGTCAAAACCATCTGGAAGCCGCAAAACACGGTTCCGGTGGACGAGGAAAAGGCCGAGTCGCTCATGCGCCTGATCGGCAACCTCGAAGACGATGACGACGTCCAGAACGTCTATTCCAACTTCGAAGTCTCAGATGAAATCATGGCCAAGCTCTCCGCTTGAACCTCAATATTGCGTGAAAATCAAAGAAGGCCGGACTGCTACAGCCGGCCTTCTTTCATTTTATATTCGTTTTGACGTTATCGCCTGTCCAAGCGATCTCAAAACTCTTCCCAGTTATCAGCTGCCACAGCCACAGCGGCCGAACCACCGCCCGCTGCAAGGCGTGGCGCAGGCGCTCTTGTGACAGGTGCAGGCGCCTGAGCCGGACGTTGGGCCACCGGCTGTTGCTGGGCTGTTCTGCGCATGTGCGGCCCGCCGCGCGCTGCCTCAGAACCCGGCTCACGTGCCTGCGAACGCCGGTTGAGATTGAACATCTTGACAAGTTGCTGCATCTTGCCGGCACCGTCGGATAAGACCGAGCCCGCATCGCCGATGCTGGTGACCAGCGAGGCATTTTTCTGCGTCACCTGGTCGAGTTGGTTGACCGCCATATTGATTTCCGAAAGGCTCGTGGCCTGTTCAGCAGCACCCATGGCGATGGCTTCGATATTGCCATTGATCGATGTGACAAATTCTTCGATACGCGAAAGCGCGTTGCCAGTCTCACTCACCAGCTTCACACCCTGTGATACTTCACGGGAGGAATTCTCGATGAGAGACGTGATTTCGTTGGCTGCGGTTGCAGAGCGCTGCGCCAGTTCACGCACTTCCTGTGCAACAACGGCAAAACCTTTACCCGCCTCACCGGCACGCGCGGCCTCAACACCGGCATTGAGCGCCAGCAGGTTGGTCTGAAAAGCAATTTGATCGATAACATCGATGATCTTTCCAATCTCGTTCGAAGCCCCCTCGATCCGTCGAATGGCCTCGATTGCCGATTTCACGACGCTGACCGATTCAGTGGTGGCGCTGCGCGCCTCTCCCACCATTTTGCGGGTGTCTTGCGTGCGTGTTGACGCCTCGCGAACCGTGACCGTGATCTCTTCAAGCGCAGCGGAAGCCTCTTCCAGAGCAGCCGCCTGCTGCTCGGTGCGTTGGCCCAGCGCAATTGCGTCGTCGTTCAGGCTGGCACTCTTCGTGCCCAACGCGTCGGTCTCGCCAAGAACGCTTTCCAACGTTCGCTGAAACTCGCTGATCGCGGTGTTGAAATCGCGGCGGAGACTTTCAAATTCCGGAATAAACGGCTCGTCGATCGTCATGCGAATGTTGCATTTGGCCAAACGCGCCAAACCGGCACCAATCGCCTCTACTGCCCGGACGCGACCGGTCACGTCGTCGGCATATTTCACCACTTTGGAAACACGCCCGCGATGATCCAAGATCGGATTATACGAGGCCTGAATAAAGATGTCTTCGCCCGCCTTGGTCTTGCGCACAAATTCGCTGGAAACAAATTCGCCGCTGCGCAAGCGATTCCAAAACGCGCCGTATTCGGGCGAGGAGACATAGGATTTGTCACAGAAGATTGAATGGTGCTTTCCGACGATTTCACCGAGCGTGTAGCCCATGGCATCCAGGAAATTCTGATTGGCGGTCAAGATCTTGCCGTCGGTATCGAACTCGATAACCGCCATGACTCGAGACAGCGCCTCAATCTTTCCCACCGCTTCAAGGCTTTCGGTCCGCTTTTCGGTGACATCAGTGGCGATCTTGACAACCTTATACGGCTTGCCGCCCTTCATAATGGGGTTGTAAGACGCCTCGATCCACACGTCTTTGCCGCCCTTGCCAATCCGCAAATAGGTTTTGCTCTCGAATTTGCCGGCACGCAGGCTGTCCCAGAAGGCCCTGTAATCATCTGACCTGGCATAGCTATCTTCGACGAACATGCTGTGATGTTTGCCAATGATCTCGGAGGGCGAATACCCCATGGTTTTGCAGAAATTCTCGTTTGCGGAGAGAATTTTCCCCTCAAGGTCGAACTCGATAATCGCTTGGGATCTGTCGATTGCCGCCATCACCGCAGCAACGTCACCACCACCGAAAGAAAACAACGACATGTCTATATTACCCCTCAAGATAGTCTTGCGGGATTTTTCGTTCAAAGAAGTTGTGCATTGGTTAATGATGCAACCCAGGACTAACTAACCACAATGGATGGAGACACAACCAATACTTGCGTTTTGTCAACTTCGGGAGCCAATATTGAAAAGAACTGCTCAGGCCGCCTTTCCGGTCGCCGGTATTGCACCGCCAGTCACCACACCACCTTCCGGCGACATGAGAAATGCGATCACCTCTGCAATGGCTTCAGGCGTGACCCATCCGTCCCTGTCGGAATCGGGCATCGCTTTGCGGTTCTGCGGCGTATCGATCGTGCCGGGCAACACGCAATTTGCAGAGATACCATGCTTGCGATTTTCGGCTGCCAGCGCCTCGGTGAGACGCAAGACCGCCGCCTTGGACGCGGCATAGGCAGCCTGTTGCGCGCCGGCCTTGATGCCGGGTGCAGCGGCAATGTTGACGATGCGACCATAGCCTGCATCCTGCATAGGCTTCAGCGCCGCGGCACTGATGCAATAGGCAGTCTTTGCGTTCATGGACATGAAACGGTCCCACATGGCCACATCGTTGAGGCCGACCGGTGCCATGCCAAAGCCACCGACCGTATTGACCAGACCATCAATGCGCCCGAACCGTTCGAGAACCTTTTCCACAACAAGGGCGCAGGCCTGCGGGTCTGATGTGTCGATCCCGCCCAGGGTGAAGACGGCGGCTTTGCCGTCGGCAGCCGGCTCGAACGTTTCTCCAACATCGTCATGAACAACCCTGACAATGCCTGCGGAACTGTCCATCAACACATCCACAACCGCACTGCCGAGATTGCCCGACGCGCCTGTTACCATGACCACCCGTTCCGACATGCTTGTTCCCCGCTTTTCGCTGACCCGGTTTACGTCATTATGCGCAGAATTTCAGGCGTCGCAAAGGCGTTTCGCCATCTTGCATTGGAATGCCGCAAGCCCTGAAAGGTTCCACATCAATGACCTGCGGCCTCAAAAACACTCAACCGCGAAAACGCATCCACCGCTTTCAACCGCGCGTCCAGATCATAGATCGGGAAGGAAACGATCACCTCGTCTGCGCCCGTTTCCTCAAGGAAGCCACGCAACTTTTCATCGACATTTCCTCTGGTTCCAACGGCTGCATAACGCAACGTATGTTCAACGCCGTTCTTTTCCATTTCATTCCATAAACCGTCCATGCTTTCGACCGGCTTTGGAAATGGTCCGGGCGCACCCCGCCGCAAATTGATGAACTGCTGCTGGGCGGATGTGAAATAATAGGCGGCCTCTTCATCCGTGTCGGCAATGACACCCATGGTCCCCACCATGACATAGGGTTGGTCAAGCTGGGCGGATGGCTGGAAGCGCGCACGGTAGATCGACAAGGCCTCCAGCAGCATGTCGGGCGCGAAGTGGGAGGCGAAAGCGTAGGGAAGCCCAAGTGCTGCAGCAAGATGCGCGCTATAAAGGCTCGACCCGAGGATCCAGAGCGGCACATGACTGCCGACACCTGGGAAAGCAATGACCCGCTGGCCCGCCTGCGCATCATCCAGCCAGGCCTGCAGCTCCTGAATGTCATCGGGGAAGCGGTTTGCTGCTGCATCAAGATCGCGCCGCAGCGCCCGCGCCGTTGCCATGTCCGTGCCCGGCGCACGCCCAAGTCCCAGATCAACACGACCCGGAAACAGGGCTTCCAGCGTACCGAACTGTTCGGCAATCACGTAAGGTGCATGGTTGGGCAGCATGACACCGCCCGAGCCGATGCGGATCTTTTTGGTCGCCGCCCCCACATGGCCGAGCACAACGGACGTCGCAGCACTTGCCACCCCACGCATGCCATGGTGCTCCGCCAGCCAATAACGGTTATATCCCACCTCCTCCGCTTTCACGGCCATATGACGTGTGTTGTCCAGTGCATCGCGCACCGTCTGGCCCTCGCCGACCGTGGAAAGATCAAGAATGGAAAAACGGGACATCATAAACCTCTTTCTGAATAACCCGCCGGATATAAGAACCGGGGATGGCGATTGCCAGACCATGGAAAATGTTTCCCCTTTGTTCACATTTTGCTGACACGGTGCCGGTCAAAGGTTAGGTTTTGTCATGGCAGAGATGATTCGCATTATCGGTATCGACCCCGGCCTGCGCCGGATGGGCTGGGGCATTGTCGAAACGCTGGGCAATTCCCTGCGCTTTGTCGCCTCAGGCACTGTCACCAGCGATGGCACGATGGATCTGGCGTCTCGCCTCTGCCAGCTTCACGACGGTCTGGCCGATATCATCCACCAATATCAGCCGCATGAAGCCGCCGTAGAACAGACCTTCGTGAACAAGGATGCAGTCGCAACGCTGAAGCTTGGCCAGGCCCGCGGCATAGCCATGCTGGTCCCTGCCCGCGCCGGCCTGCAGGTTGCCGAATATGCACCCAACGCCGTGAAAAAATCGGTGATCGGCGTCGGTCACGGCGAAAAACAGCAGATCCATATGATGCTGAAGGTCCTCATGCCGAAGGCGACCTTCAAGGGCAACGACGCCGCCGATGCGCTTGCCATCGCCGTCTGCCACGCCCACAATCGCGGCAGTGCCAAGTCGCGGCTGGCGGCGCTCACCGGCTGATTTGTTCTTGACTTGTTCCGAGAGTAAGATTATTTCTTACCGCCAACGGAGACAGGTCAATGCGTGTAACATCCAAAGGGCAAGTAACGATCCCACGCGATTTGCGCGAGCTTGCCGGTATCAAGCCCAACAGCGAAGTCATCTTTTCCATTGAGAATGGGAAATTGGTTCTAGCCCCCAAAGACAATCCCAATTCGCCACTCGAGCGTCAACGCCTCGACCGGCTGACAGCAGCGCTCGACCGGCTGGAGAACACAGGCGATCAGGCGATCAATGCAGATGAACTGATGGCCATGACACGGGATCGCGACTGATGGCCACGATGATCGATACCAATATTCTGGTTGATATCGCTGTGCGCGATCCCGAATGGATTGAATGGTCGCGGAAGAAGATCGCGGAAGCCGCTCGGCGTGGCGCACTTGTGATCAACCAAATCATCTTCGCAGAGTTTTCCGTGCGCTACAGCAACGCAGCCGAGGTGGAAGCAATTCTCCCCGCTGACGAATTCATTCGTGAAAGCCTTCCGTGGAACGCCTCTTTCGCAGCCGGTCGTGCCTTCGGCGCTTATCGCCGCGCAGGCGGAGCCCGCAATCGCGTTCTGCCGGATTTTCTGATCGGCGCGCATGCCTATTTACACGGATATGCTCTTTTGACGCGTGACCCGAAAGGCTACCGCACCTATTTCCCCGACCTCGAACTCATCACACCGGAAACACACCCATGATAGGCAAACTCAAAGGCACTGTGGACGAAATCGGCGAAGACCATGTGCTGGTCGATGTCCATGGCGTTTGTTATCTGGCATTCTGTTCAGGTCGCACACTGTCGAAACTGAATGCAGGCGAAGCCGTGACACTCTTCATCGAGACCTATGTGCGCGAAGACCAGCTGAAACTCTTCGGTTTCGCCTCCGCATTGGAGCGCGAATGGTTCCGTCTGCTGCAATCGGTTCAGGGCGTCGGCTCGAAAGTCTCGCTCGCCATTCTCTCCACGCTCACCCCGTCCGATCTCGCCAATGCCATCGCGCTGCAGGACAAAACCGCGATCTCCCGCGCGCCGGGCGTTGGCCCCAAGGTGGCGGTGCGCATTTTGACCGAACTGAAGAATAAGGCCCCGGCCTTTGCCGGAGAGGCGATGGGAACCATCGGCCTGAAACAGGAGCTTGGAGAAGGCGTTGCCTCCGCCCCCGTGGCCGATGCCGTGTCAGCGCTCTCCAATCTGGGCTATTCGCGCGATCAGGCCGCCAATGCCGTGGCCGCTGCGCTGAAAACCGCTGGCGAAAACCCCGACAGTGCCAAGCTCATCCGCCTCGGCCTGAAAGAACTTGCGCGTTAAGGCCGCTTCGCCTTTCCCGCGCCGGCCAAACACGATAAAGCCATTGCTGCAATGGAAGTTGAGACATGAGTGAACCTGAACGCCTGATCAGCGCCGAAAAGCGCGGTGAAGACCTGGAAGCAACGCTGCGCCCGCAATCGCTGGACGAATTCACCGGCCAGGCGGAGGCGCGCGCCAACCTGAAAATCTTCATCGAGGCCGCCAAGAACCGGGGCGAAGCGCTGGACCACGTTCTTTTCGTCGGCCCGCCGGGCTTGGGCAAGACAACGCTCGCCCAGATCATGGCAAAGGAACTCGGCGTCAACTTCCGCTCCACATCCGGCCCGGTGATTGCCAAGGCCGGTGACCTTGCAGCCCTGTTGACCAATCTGGAAGAAAACGACGTTCTCTTCATCGACGAAATCCACCGCCTGAACCCGGCCGTTGAAGAAATTCTCTATCCAGCCATGGAGGATTTTCAGCTCGACCTCATCATCGGCGAAGGCCCTGCCGCCCGCTCGGTAAAGATCGACCTGTCGAAATTCACCCTCGTTGCCGCAACCACCCGATTGGGCCTTCTGACAACACCGCTGCGCGACCGTTTCGGCATTCCCGTGCGGCTCAACTTCTACACTGTGGAAGAACTTGAATTCATCGTGCGCCGCGGTGCCCGTCTCATGGGACTCGGAATGACCGACGAAGGCGCGCGCGAGATTGCCCGCCGTGCGCGCGGCACGCCCCGTATTGCAGGCCGCCTTCTGCGTCGCGTGCGCGATTTCGCTGAAGTCGCCAAGGCAGAAGCTGTCACCCGCCAGATTGCCGATGAAGCGCTGACCCGTCTGCATGTCGACAATATGGGTCTCGACCAGCTCGACCACCGCTACCTTACCATGATCGCCAACAATTTCGGCGGCGGCCCGGTGGGCATCGAAACCATCGCCGCGGGTCTTTCCGAACCCCGCGATGCCATCGAAGATATAATCGAGCCCTACATGATCCAGCAGGGTTTCATCCAGCGCACCCCGCGCGGTCGCGTTCTCACATCAAACGCCTGGAAACATTTAGGTCTCAATCCGCCAAAGGATATGGATGGCTTTCAGGCCACCCTCTTCAATGATGACGATACGTAAATGAGAGAAACGTTCCCCCTCTCCGGCGAACTCGCCCCCGACGCCAGCCATCACCTCACGCAACGCGTCTATTACGAAGACACCGACTTTTCCGGCTTCGTTTATCACGCCCGCTACCTGCACTTCATGGAGCGCGCACGCACGGATTATCTGCGCTGCCTTGGTGTCGAGCAGTCCACACTTTTCGAGCTGGACGGCGAAGGGCTGATGTTTGTTGTTCACCGGATGGAAATCGACTTCAAGTCACCGGCCAAGATGGACAATATTCTCACCATCATCACCCGCACGCAGAAGGCGGGCGGCGCAAAGATGGTTCTGCAACAGGAAATTCGTCGCGATGATCAGCTTTTGATCGCCGCGAAGGTCATCATTGCCGTGGTGAATGCCTCCGGACGTCCGCGACGTCTGCCGGAAGAATTGGCAAAATCCTTTCTTGGCGAAACGTGATCACTTCTCGGTCAGCTTGAGCTCGATACGCCGGTTTTGCGCCCGTGCCTCATCACTATCACCTTCGGCAATCGGCTGAAATTCACCAAAGCCTGCAGCCACCAGCCGGTTGGCCGGAACCCCTTGCGAAATCAGATATTTCACCACCGATGTTGCGCGTCCGGAAGACAGCTCCCAGTTGTCGGCATATTTGCCCGTCCCTGAAAGCGGCACATTGTCGGTGTGGCCGTCGACCCGCAGCACCCAATTGATTTCTGGCGGAATTTCCTTCGCCAGATCAAGCAGCGCTGAGGCAAGCTTGGCCATCTCGGCTTTGCCTGCTTCGTTCAACTCGGCACCGCCGGAGGGAAACAGCACCTCCGACTGGAAAACGAAACGGTCTCCCACAATGCGGATATTGTCGCGGTCGGAGAGAATTTCACGCAAGCGCCCGAAGAAATCCGAACGGTACCGGTTCAGCTCCTGAACCCGCTGGGCGAGCGCCACGTTGAGCCGCCGGCCAAGATCGGCAATCTTCGTCTGGCTCGCCTTGTCCTTGGCTTCAGAGGCCTGCAAAGCCTCTTCAACAGCAGCAATCTGCAGACGAAGCGCGGCAATCTGCTGGTTGAGAAGATCAATCTGGCTAAGCGCCCGTGCACTCACCTTCTTCTCAGCCTCCAACTGGCCGCTCAACTGGCCGATTTTCACCTCAGCATCGCCCGCATTGCCACGTCCTGCTTCCAGCAATTGCTGAAGCCTGGAGCGCTCGCCCTCGGATTCGGTCAGCGATGCCTGCAATGCAGCCAACTGATCCTCCAGATCCTGCTTCCCGCTTTTTTCGAGCGCCAGAAGCTGCGTCAATTCGTTGATCTGACTGTTCAGCCGGTTCAGTACTTCGTCCTTGCCGGAGATTTCCCGGCTCAGGAAAAACTGCCCGAGCACAAAGACCGTGAGCAGAAACATGATGGCCAGCAACAGCGTCGACAGGGCGTCTACAAAACCCGGCCAATAATCGACACCGCGTTCGCGCTTATACCTGCGGGAAAGCGCCATTACTCATTCCCCAGCTTGTTCGCAATCTTTTCGAGCGCCGCATTGAGCTCTTTCGATTCGGCCTGATGCGCCTCGATCCAGTCGCGCAACATCTGCTGCTCGGAGCGCATGTTTTTCACCAGCCCCTGAATGCCTTCAGCCAGGCTGACAATCGCAGCCGTCGCCCGCTGGTTGGAAGAGCCCTCCTGTGCGAGACGCGAAACATTGTCGACCGCCTGCTTCAGCTCATCCACAGTAGAACCATCAAGCGCGGGTGCGGCAGCAGCGGCGACCGGCACATCGTTCATCACATCGGTGAAAGACGAAAGCCAGTTTTCCAGTTCGTTATAAAAGCGGTTCTGCGCCCGCCCGGCCTGCAGGTCGAGAAAACCGAGAACCAGCGATCCTGAAAGACCGAAGAGCGAGGAGGAAAACGCCGTGCTCATGCCCGAAAGCGGCGTGGAAAGTCCCTCCTTCAGTGTGCTCAAGAGGTCCGCCGTGTCGCCTGTACCCGCATCCAGAGATTGAATGACCGTGCTGATCGACCCCACCGTACCCAAAAGTCCCCAGAACGTACCCAGCAGGCCAAGAAAAACCAGAAGGCCGATGAGGTAACGGTTGATTTCGCGCATCTCATCCAGGCGGCTTGCAACGGAATCCAGAATGGAGCGGAACGCGGCGGCAGAAATCTTGCGCGACCGCCGTTCGCCGATCAGCGCGCGCATCGGGGCCAGCAACACAGGGTCTTTTCCCGCCTTCTCTGCACTGCCTGCCGCCATGAAGGCGTTGAACCAGCGCGTTTCCGGTCTGAGCCTCAAAACTTGGCTGAAAATAATGAAAACGCCGACCGCCAGCACGACCAGAATGAGCCCGTTCAGGCCCGGATTGGAGTTGAACGCCGTTTGCGCCTGCCGGAAAAGTATTGCGGCCACAAAGCCCACAAGAATGAGAAAGATGAGCATCGGCCAGAAGAAACCCATGGGGCTTGAGAGCCGGTGAACAAAACCGCGGTCTCTTTCACCATCAGTATCGCGGGCCGACACGTCCAATTCCACCATATCTCAAAAGCCTCCAGAGCCCGGCAGCGTATCGTGAGCGGCACAAAGCCGACACACCGAAGCTGTTTACAAACAACACAAAGGCGTCTTCATGCTTCGGAGAAGAATAAAGACGCTTCAGGATTCTGTGGCGAGGTTAGAGGAAGATTGTGCCAAATTGAAGAGGCAATACGAGGCTTTGGGCAGCCTACTTTCCCGGAACGGGACGATGCGTCACGTCCAGAAGTGCCTTGTGCACATATTCATTGGCCGCAATCACCGAGCCTGTCTCCAGCATATTGCTGCCGCCGGCAAAGTCGGAGACCCAGCCACCAGCCTCACGGATCAGCACGATTCCCGCAGCAATATCCCAGGCACTGACGCCCGTTTCCCAATAACCGTCAAACCGACCTGCTGCGACATAAGCGAGATCAAGCGCTGCCGAGCCTGTCCGGCGGATACCGGCCACCTCGCCCATCACATGGCGAAGCTCGACGAGAAATTTGCCGTGGTTACCGCGACCGAGGTGGGGAATGCCACACGTGATCACGCAATCGGTCAGCTCCTTGCGGGCCGCCACGCGCAGGCGACGATCGTTCAGGAAGGCGCCGCCGCCACGCTCGGCCGTGTAAAGCTCATCGGTTGCCGGATTGTAGATCACGCCCGCCACGATTTCATCATTGCGTTCCAGCGCAATCGAAACGGCGAAATGCGGGATGCCGTGCAGAAAATTGGTCGTGCCATCAAGTGGATCGACGATCCAGCGATGGGCACCGTCGGTCCCCTTGATTTCCTTGGCGGATTCTTCGCCCAGAAACCCGTAGGTCGGGCGCGCCTTCAACAACTCGTCGGAGATGATCTTTTCAGCCTTGCGGTCGGCCTGCGAAACATAATCGCCGGGGCCTTTGAGCGACACCTGCAGGTTCTGCACCTCGCCAAAATCGCGCGCCAGCGATTTGCCCGCCTTGAATGCGGCCTGTACCATAACATTGAGCAGGGCTGAACGGGCCATGATCTCTTATTCCTTGTGGTGAAAAATGGGGCTTTTGCCCAACCGGCGGCGCTTCAAGAACATAAATTCCGCGATTTATCAAGTGCCGGGCGCAAGCGCTGCCGGTTTCAGCCGCGCCGGAAACGATTTGCCGCATCAATGGCGGCTTTCTGTTTTCCGTTGTCTATGCCGTAATAATAGTCTTCGAGGCTGGCGTCCTGCAGGCCTGCACGGCGCGAAATGATGTACCATTTCGCCGCTTCCACCGGGTCGGCCTCCGTGCCGATCGCTTCAATATAAAGATGGGCCAAACGGTTCGCAGCCAGCACATGGCCATTCATGGCCGCAATACGCATCCACTGGAAACCGGCTTTCAGGTCCTGGTCAAACTCAACACCATTGATCAGCCAAACGGCCATATCGTATTGCGCGGTGTCGTAGCCCGCCTTGGCGGCACGCGCCAGCCACACCTTGGCCTCTTGGCGCTTCTCGTCGTCCAGGCCGGGCAAATTGAGATAGATCTGGGAAAGCGCATATTGCGCATCGGCAATCCCCTTTTCGGCAGCCTTCTCGTAATAGGGCATCGCGTCGCGCAAACCATCTGTGCCCACCGTCTGCGAAACCAGAATCTGCGCCCAGTTGAACTGCGCAAGCGCATTGCCGGCGTCGGCCGCCTTGTGCATCAGCTCATCCGCACGCTTCTTGTCCTGCTTGGCAAACTGCCCTTCCATCAGAATGAGGGCATATTTGAACATGCCGTTTGGATCACCACCTTCAGCCGCCTTCGAATACCAGAAGGCAGCCCCCTTGAGATCGCGCTTTACACCAAGGCCTTGCGACAGGATTTCACCCAGCAGCGTCTGCGCCGCTGGGTCGCCGAGCTGCGCGCGCGGCAGCGCGAGGTCTACAGCTGTGATGTAGAGACCCCGCTGATAGGCCCCGAATGCCTCATCAATCTCACCCTTGAACGGCTTCTCAGGCGGCAATGGTGGCAGGTCTATGCCCATACGCTCGAAAACGCCTGTGCCTGCCGAGGGTGAGGGCTCACCGTTCTTGGTAAACCCCTTCTCCTGTTCGCCCTTGCCGCTGTCGAAATTCAAGACTGGCGCAAGTCGTGATTTTTTCGAAAAGACGCCGTCTTCCTTGAAGTCTTCATTGCCACTTGCACCCGCATCAGAATCAGCGGAACTGGATGTCGTGGACGCCCCTGTCGCGACGCCCGGCAAATCCTGAGCGTGGCTGATGCCGGCTGTGCTCACGGCAACAAGAATGAGCCCGGCTGGCGCAAGCCCCCTGCTCAAAAGCACCTTCAAAATGTCAGATCGCGTCGTCATGCGCCTCATAAATCTTCAAACCGTGGCGCTTTTTGGTCCAGTTCGGCGTTCACGGCCGCAACAATGGAGGCTGCCTGCGCCGGCTCGGCAAAAACCGCCTTTCCGAGCGCCACAAATTCTGCACCGGTTTCAGCAACGACGACCGCGGAAGAAGGGTCAGTCCCGCCCAAGACGATGCAGGGTATCTCAACCATCGACGCCCACCATTCGGCAAGGGCGATATTCTTCGGATGCGCCTCCGGCTTGATATCGCCATCAAGCTTGCCGAAGAAAATATAGTCCGGATTGGCCTCGCCGACCTCCAGAGCCACGTGACGCCCGGCAACACCACCAGCACCAACGATCATCTTCGGCGTATGCTTTTCCACCGCCTCGGCGATTTCCATCGCACTGCCGACTACATGCAATCCATCAGCCTTCGCGCGTCCGGCCACACGGCTGTCACCGGCAATGATGGCGGCAGCCCCTGCTGCCTGAACGGCAGGAACGAGCTTCTCGGCATGTTTCTGAAAGTCACCATCTGAAAGACCATATTGCGGTATGATGACCGAGGCGACATCGCCGCCTTTCAAGGCGTCGGCGACCAGTTTTGCCCGCTCATCCGCGTCGGCGACGTCGGGAGCGACCAACACAAGGCGGCACCGGCTTTCCAAATCATCCATCGAGAAGCTCCCATTTCGTTTGACTGCTCGTCATATACATGGCCTTAAGCCCCATGCAATGCACCTTGGCGCAATTGTCGTGTGCCGCACGTCCCACCTCCAACCCAAGGCGCGCGCTGCAGTGCAACCAAAACACCCACGATCGCGCGTTTTACAGTGCGATGCACAAATTCCGCTTGCCGAGACTAACGCTTTATCATAGCGTTTGCCCATGCTGAAAAACGACCCCTTCGCAGCCATCGCAGATCCCAATCGCCGCTACCTTCTGGAAGAGTTGCGACGCACACCGAAAACTGTAAATGAGCTGGCAAGCGGGCTGCCCATCAGCCGCCCCGCAGTTTCACAGCATCTGAAAGCTTTGCTGGATAGTGATCTGGTCACGGTGAGATCAGAGGGAACCAAACGCATCTATGCGGTCAACACACAGGGCTTTTCCAAGCTCAATCTGTGGCTTGATCAGTTCTGGTCCTGATTTTTTTCTGAAAATGTCGAGTTCAGGTGTTGCGGCCACCGAAACGTGCCTGTCGTTATAACAGGACCTATGCACCGGTGACCGCTCAATCCGCCGTTTGGCACTCACTCGTTAGTGCAGTGAACTCCGAATGCGCTCAATCTCATCTTTGAGCCGCAATTTCTTGCGCTTCAGGTCCAATATTACGCTACTCTCTGTTGAAGGATGGTTCATCGCGTTCTGGAGCTCCGCATCCAGTTCTCCGTGCTTCTGGCGAAGCGTTGCAAGATGAGCCTCAATATTCATGTGGCACTTCCTTTCCTTCCCTAATGCCCACACCCCGAAAATCCCTCGCGGTGTCTCAGGCTGTAACAGCTGAAGAGTGTGCCACGACTATGGCTTTTTGTCGAAGCGGAAATCATGGCGATAGATAATTTTCCGTTGCACTGCTTTTTATGTTAGGAGCGGCGGTTATATTTTTGTATATGATCGCGCGACAACGGGGACACATGAAATGGCGGATCAGGAGCAGGCCGAACTCAGGATGAAGGCGGCAAAACTTCGTATGGAACATGAAGACTTTGATGCCGCTATCGAAGCCATGATCGCGCAAGGATGCGATGCACTGAGAATTCAGCGGATGAAAAAGAAGAAACTGGCAATCAAGGACCAGCTCTCGAAAATCGAGGACCAGATCATCCCCGACATTATTGCCTGAACAGGAGGTATTGATGACCTATTCCGAGCCCCCTCCGGTGGCCATCATCATGGGTAGCCAGTCCGACTGGGAAACCATGAAAAACGCCGCCGATACGCTCGAAGCACTTGATATCGCATATGAAGCGCGCATCGTTTCCGCCCATCGCACGCCCGATCGGCTGGTGAGCTTTGCCAAGGGCGCACGTCATGAGGGGTTCAAGGTCATCATTGCGGGCGCCGGTGGTGCTGCCCACCTGCCGGGCATGACCGCCGCCATGACGCCCCTGCCCGTCTTTGGCGTTCCGGTTCAGTCAAAGGCGCTTTCCGGCCAGGACAGCCTTCTCTCGATTGTGCAGATGCCGGCCGGTATTCCCGTCGGCACATTGGCGATCGGCCGCGCCGGCGCCATCAATGCCGCCCTTCTGGCTGCCGCCGTTCTGGCGCTCAGCGACGAAGAACTTGCCGTGCGTCTCGACCAGTGGCGCGTGCGCCAGTCCGAGACAGTTGCGGACTACCCTGTGGATAATGGTTGAATAACATGCAGACCATCGGAATTATCGGCGGCGGCCAGCTCGGTCGCATGCTCGCAATGGCCGCAGCACGCCTCAGCTTTCACACCATCATTCTGGAACCCCAGAAGGATTGCCCGGCTGCCCAGGTTGCCAACCGGCAGATCGTTGCGGCCTATGATGACAAGAAAGCCCTCGCCGAGCTCGCCAAGGCCTGCGATATCGTGACTTACGAGTTCGAGAACGTGCCTGTGGACGCTGCCAAGAAACTCGCAAAAGACGTCAGCGTTTATCCCCCGCCGCGCGCGCTTGAGGTCTCGCAGGACAGGTTGATCGAGAAACAGTTCCTTCGCGAGTGCGGCATTGGCACAGCCGATTTTCTGAAAGTGGACAGCCAGGAGGAGCTGGAATCCGCTCTCTCCAAATTCGGCCGCAAGGGCGTCTTGAAAACGCGCCGCATGGGCTATGACGGCAAGGGGCAGAAACTGTTCAAGGATGGCGAATCGAGTGAAGGCGTTTTCGACCTTCTCGGCGGCGTGCCGTTGATCCTCGAAAGTCTCGTCCCCTTCGTGCGCGAAGTTTCAATCATCGCAGCCCGCAGCGCCGATGGTGGAACCGCTTTCTATGATACCGCCGAAAACGTCCACAAGAACGGCATTCTGCATACATCCACGGTTCCCGCCAACATTGCCGACGACAGCCAGGATGCTGCAGCCGTGGCCGCGAAGGCGATTCTCGAAGCACTGGATTATGTCGGCGTTGTGGGTGTTGAACTCTTCGTGCTGGAAGACGGATCGATCGTGGCCAATGAAATTGCCCCGCGCGTTCACAACTCGGGCCACTGGACAGAGGCTGCCTGCACGATTTCGCAGTTCGAGCAACATATCAGGGCCGTTGCCGGCCTGCCGCTTGGCAGCACGGCCCGCCACTCCAATTGCGTGATGACGAATCTCATCGGCGATGACATCAAGAGCCTCAGCCACTGGCTCAACCGCCAGGATGCCTATATTCACCTCTACGGCAAGGAAGAGGCGCGACCGGGCCGCAAAATGGGTCACGTCACGGCGCTGAAGCGCTGAATTGCCTGAAAAGACCTGTGTGAGCAGTTGACAGAAACAAGGCGGCACGGTATCAGACCGCCAACTGAGCGAGCGCGCCAATTCCGGCGCGCTTTTGATTGTTATACGTGATGAGGGGGCAACTCCTCCAACCACGCGGACCAGAAAAATGAAGATCAAGAACTCTCTGAAAGCACTCAAGGCCCGTCACCGCGAGAACCGTCTGGTTCGCCGCAAAGGCCGTGTCTACATCATCAACAAGCAGAACCCGCGCTTCAAGGCTCGCCAGGGCTGATTGCGCGCGCCACGCGATCATAATCGCGTGCGCTGTTCAAGCATAAATGATTTTGATCTTTTGCGCTGGCGGGATACCATTGCCGCCATGCGCTATTTGTCGTTTGCACTCCTGATTCTTCTTGGCAGTCTTTCCCTGCCCGCGGCCGCCCTTGCCCAATCGCAAGAACCGGAAATCGTCCGCCCCTTGAGCAAGGAAGGCAGGCTTGATGAGCTCTTCGCAAAGCTTAAAAAAGCACGCAATCCAACGGAAGCCGGCGACATTGCCGACAGCATCTGGGCCGAATGGAACGATTCGGGCAGCGCCACCATCAATCTCATCATGAAGTGGGCGCAGGACGCCATGGGCAGGCAGGACTACGTCGCGGCACTCGATTTTCTCGATCAGGCAACCAGCCTCATGCCAACTTACGCCGAAGCGTGGAACAAGCGCGCCACCCTGCAATACCACATGGGCAACTATAAAAAATCCATGTCCGACGTCATCCGCGTACTCACCTTGGAGCCGCGCCACTTCGGCGCGCTTTCAGGAATGGCGATCATTCTGGAAGACACCGGCAGAGATGAGCAGGCCCTTGCCGTCTGGCAGCGCCTGCTGGAAGTCTATCCGGGCGACCGCAAAGCGCAGAATCGCGTGAAATCACTGTCCGAAAAGCTGGCAGGCAGCCGCACCTGAACACGGCACTCGATTATCGGCAATCCCATTCAATCCATTCAGGCAGTCTGACCGTATTTCAAACATGTTTCACGGAAATCTATTATCGACCCTGCTCGTCATTCTCCTCGTTCTATTTGCCGCTGCATTTGGCTTCACCCAATGGAAAGTCGCGCAGATCGAGAAGAAATTCCCCAATCAAGGCACGCTGACGGATATTGGCGGTTACGAGCTGAACAGCCTTGAAATCGCCGCAGGCGAAAACGCAAACCTGCCGACCCTTGTTTTCATTCATGGCGCCAGCGGCAATCTGCTTGATCAGGCCAATGCTTTCCGGAAGCCATTGGAAGGCCGCGCACGCCTGCTTTTCGTCGACCGCCCTGGTTTCGGATATTCTGACCGCGGCCCTGCCGAAAACGACACCCCCGCCGGTCAGGCAGACGCCATATCCAAACTTCTGCAACTCAAGGGCATCGAAAAGGCGATCATCATCGGCCATTCGTTCGGCGGCGCAATCGTCGCAAGCCTTGCTCTGCGTCACCCCGATCAGGTTCAAGGTCTGGTCTTCATCGCAGCCGCCACACATCCATGGGAAGGCGGCGTTGACTGGTACTACGACCTTGCCGCCACGCCGGTGATCGGCTGGCTCTTTTGCAATACTGTCGCCTTGCCTGCCGGTCTGGCGTTGATCGATAACGCCACAAAAGCCGTATTTTCACCCAACAAAGCCCCTGACAACTATGTTGAAGAGACTGCTGCAGAACGCGTGCTGCGCCCTGAAACCTTCTGCAACAACGCGCGCGATGTCGCCGGGCTGAATGCCTATGTGAAGACCGTTGCACCGCTCTATAAGACAATCAAAGCCCCGGCCATCATCATCTCCGGCGACGAGGACGATATCGTTGCTGAGGAAATCCACTCCGTTGGGCTTAATCGGGATATTCCCAATTCAGAACTCGTCTGGCTGCACGGCGTGGGTCACAAGCCGGATTATGTGGCGACCGACATTGTCGTGGCCGCCATCGAAAAACTGGCAGGCAGGCCGCGTGATCTTCAAGCCATGGCGAGAGACCTGAAACCGCAATAAAAAGCCCCTGCAACGAGGCCGGGGCTGATTCAGTGACGGATCGTAAGCGGGTCAGATGCCGCTCTGACCATCCGAACCGATATAGGCGATGCGCAGCGTGTTCGTCGCCCCCGGCGTACCAAGCGGCACGCCCGCAGAGATGATAATCCGGTCTCCCGGACCGCCAAGACCTTCTTCCACGACCACACGACAGGCGCGATTGACCATGTCGTCCAGATCACGCGCATCATCGGTCACCACACAACGCACGCCCCAGGCTACGGACAGCCTGCGCGCCGTCTGGCGGATCGGCGAAATCGCAAGGATCGGCACGTTCGGGCGCTCGCGCGCAGCGCGATAGCCGGTGGTTCCCGTCGAGGTGTAACAGACGATCGCCTTCAGATCGAGCGTGTCGGCAATCTGGTGCATGGCCAGCGAAATCGCGTCCGCAGCCGTCGGCTGCGCACCCGGATGCTGCGCCTGCATGATGCCCGGATAATGCGGGTCATGCTCGACCTTGACCGCCACGGACGCCATGGTCGTCACCGCTTCCACCGGGTATTCACCGGCAGCAGATTCGGCTGACAGCATCACCGCATCAGCGCCTTCGAAGACCGCCGTCGCAACGTCGGACACTTCCGCACGTGTCGGCACCGGCGAATTGATCATGGATTCCAGCATCTGCGTGGCAACCACCACCGGCTTGCCAGCCTTGCGGCAGGCGCGGTTCAACTGCTTCTGAATGCCCGGAACCGATTCGAGCGGCATTTCCACGCCCAGATCGCCACGTGCAACCATGATGGCGTCGGACAGTTCGATGATCTCGTCGATCCGCTCAAGTGCCTGTGGCTTCTCGATCTTCGACATCAGGCCCACCCGGCCGCGCGAGATCTTGCGCACCTCCACCAGGTCTTCAGGCCGCTGAATGAAGGAAAGCGCCACCCAATCGATATCGTCCACCGCCAGCACCGCATCGAGATCGGCGCGGTCCTTTTCCGTAAGCGCCCCAACCCCCAGCAATGTGTCGGGAAGGCTGACGCCCTTGCGGTCGGAAATGCGCGAGCCCGAAATCACCTTCGTCACAATGCTCTTGCCGTCGCATTTTTCAGCCTTCAACTGCAGTTTGCCATCGTCGATCAGCAAACGGTGTCCGGGCTGCACGGCTTCCAGAATTTCCGGATGCGGCAGGTAGACACGGTTCTTGTCGCCCGGCGTCTCATCTGAATCGAGTGTGAAGGTCTGGCCAATTTCCAGCTCCACCTTGGTGTCGGCAAATTTGCCGACCCTGAGCTTCGGCCCCTGAATATCGGCCAGAATGCCGATGGGCCGGCCACAACGTTGCTCCACCGCGCGAATGCGCGACACCAGCATGCGCATCACATCATGGCTCGCATGGCTCATATTGATCCGGAAAAGATCAGCCCCAGCCTTGTGCAATTTTTCAATAACATCTTCTTCGGACGAAGCTGGACCCAGCGTCGCCAATATCTTAGTCTTGCGAATATATTCCATCTTAATTCTGGTTCTCTTGCGTGCCGGGCGTGTCGGATAGCTGGACCATCCAGCTTCCTTGCTGCCCCGTATCGTATTCCTTGAAACCCATTTGCTGGAAGCCGCGCGCAAAGCAATTTTCAACGCCGGTAATCTTGAACTCGTTTTCCGCCACGCACATTTTCACCTCGCCCGCCCAGCGTCCACCGCGCGCAGCATCTTCGGCATAGAGGTAATAATAACGCGATTGCAGCTGCCCTTCGATCAGGGTGGCGCAGGTCGTGGCTGGTATCTGCCACCAGCCCTCGGAAACCCAGCCCTCCTTGGCGCGATAACCAATGGCCACGCCGACAAGGTTCTGCGTTCCGTTGCAGACACGAAAATCCGCACGCGCATCGCCTGTCTGAAAGAAAAAGCTAGAAAATAGAGCAACTGCCGCAGCAGGCCAGATACCGCTTATACGGAACCGGCGATTCCCAGTGACATTTTTTCGATGGCTGGTCACGCTTCCAACAAGACTCCAAATCGGATCGAGATTACGTTTTGCGACGGTACGGCTAGAATGTCAACGAAACTCTAATCGATTATATTGTGTTTAAGGGTCGTCTCTGCCCACGTTGGCGCAATCAAGCCCTTACCATCTTGAACTCACATATGGGCCATGCCATCAGTTGATGGCACCAATTTGACGATGGATGTCTCATGCAATACCCCCAGCCGTTCCGCGTTCTGGATGGCGATTATTCCGCCGGTCTGCTGCTTCTGGCCGATCACGCAACAAACCACGTGCCCGAAAAATTCGGCTCTCTGGGGCTCGGACCGGAAAGCTTCCAGCGGCACATCGCTTACGATATCGGCGTTGAGCCTCTGACCGAAAAACTGAGCACGATGCTCGGCGCTCCCGCAGTCCTGTCCTGTTTCTCGCGCCTCCTGATCGATCCGAATCGCGGTGAGGATGACCCGACACTGATCATGAAGCTTTCCGACGGTGCAGTGGTTCCGGGCAATCATCCGATGACGGAAGATGAGCGAAACGAGCGCATCGCCCTGTTCCACCGCCCCTACCACGAGGCCGTTGCTCATGCGATTCGGCGCGTTTCGAACGAAAGCGGCAAAGCGCCGCTGGTCATCTCGCTGCACTCATTCACGCCGTTCTGGAAAACGGTTCCCCGTCCCTGGCAGGCCGGCGTGCTCTGGGACAACGATCCGCGTGCTGTCACGCCAATGATCGAGGGCCTGCGCGCTTTGGGCTACGAAACAGGTGATAACGAACCCTATGACGGCGCGCTCAAAGGCGATACGATGTATACGCACTGCATGCGCAACGGCATTCCACATGCGCTTCTCGAGGTGCGCCAGGACCTGATCGGCACCGAGGAATGTGTCGATGAATGGGCAAACGCACTGGCACCGCTTTTGGCAACGATGAACGCTGACCCTGCGCTGCATGAAATCAAGATCCACACATCACGCACCGGACCATATGAGGACTAAGACATGGACAAGCTGACCAAAGAACAGCAGACCGAACTCGAAGCCGCCGTTTTCCGTCGCCTGGTGTCCCACCTTCGCAATCGAACGGACGTTCAGAATATCGACCTGATGAACCTCGCCGGCTTCTGCCGCAACTGTCTTTCAAACTGGTATCTCGACGCAGCGAACGAGGCAGACCTTGGTTTGACCAAGGACGAAACCCGGGAAATCGTCTACGGCATGCCTTACGAGGACTGGAAAGCCAAATATCAAAGCGAAGCCACGCCAGACAAGCTGGCAAGCTTCGAGGTCAACCGCCCGAAGGAATAACGCGGATAACCTGACCTTTCCCCTTGACCTTCGCGACCGTTCGCGGCAGTTCAACGGCCAATATTTCAAATCGCCACGACAGGAGTTTCATGATGACGGATGCACATGGCATCGCCCGCGACCAGCTTCGTGCTTTCATTGAGCGCATTGAACGTCTGGAAGAAGAAAAGAAAACAATCGCCGACGACATCAAGGACGTTTACGGCGAAGCCAAGGGCATGGGCTACGACACCAAGATCATGCGCAAGGTCATTTCTCTGCGCAAGAAAGACGCCCAAGAGCGCATGGAAGAAGAAGCCGTGCTCGACACCTATCTCATGGCACTCGGTATGCTCGAAGGCGGCGTGGAAGCAGACGCCGCCGAATAATCATCCGAAAGCAAGATCAAAAAAGCCCGCAAACGAAGCTCGTCTGCGGGCTTTTTCGTTTTTGGCTAAGCCATTAAACGCTTAAAAACCGCTCGACTGGCGAACCAGGGAGAACTGCGATCCGGCTTCGGAGGTGCAATTCAGCTGGTTGTCGGTGGCAAGAGCGCAGTTGACGCGCGACTGCGTATTGCGCAACAGCGAGGTCATGTTGATCTCGACAAGACGCGGCCCGACATTGGTATAGGTTCCCGATGCCAGAAGCTGGTTGGTGTCGGTGGTGCGTGTGGTGAAGGTGCCGGCCTGGAACGTGGAGACAATCCCGTTCGGATCTACCCACTGCCCTTCAACTGTCGGCGTCGGTTCGACGCGTGGCAGAGGGCGGGAGTTGGACACACAAGATGCAAGCCCGGCAAGGGCTACAAGCGAAAGAGCGGTGACAATTTTTCTCATTCTTTACTCCTGCAGGGGCCATTCGCTGAGAATCCCCTCAAAATCCGCCAAACTTTGCCCCGCACAAAGGTTGAATGCAAGACTGCATAGTCTGCTATGGCTTTGAACCCACCATTTTTGGAGGGGTTGCGACCGGGCAGCAACGCTTATGGCAAAAACCGGGCATCACAATGGCAGGTGTCATTATCCTTTCAACGCCTCGAAACCATCCGCCGCCATTGAAAAATCCACTTCCGTTAATTCGCAGTCTGCAACGCCTTCGATAACAAACGGATCGCTCTTGCTGAAGGCTTCCACCATCTCGCGGTCGCCGCGCACAAGAATGACACCACCGGTGCGCGGCACCTTGCGTCCCGAAGCAACACAAATACCCTTCTCATAACCATCCTTCAGCCACGCAACATGCGCGTCCAGATGCGCCTCGACAACCTCGATACCCACTTTATAGGTCAGTGAAACAATGAACATGCTGGTTTTTCTCCATCAGCGTTTTGCCCCGCGAACAACGTTTCGCCGAGAAACCTTCCTGTTTTAAGAGTATAGTTGGGCGCGTATCAGCCCGCGCAGCGAATTGCCAACGTAAAATGGACCTGCCGCGACATCCTGCACATTCACGCGCCGTTCGACCGCCCGCCCCGTCTCGATCAAGGATTGTCGCAGCACACCGGCAAGGCAACCGCATTCCAGCGGCGGCGTGAGCAGCAGCCCCGCGCCATCCTCAACAAAGATGTTCGTAATCGTTCCCTCCGCCACTTCGCCCTGCTCGTTGAGCAGGATCACTTCATCGGCGGCCTCAACTGGAAACTCCGCCCGCGCCGCCTCATAGACCGCGCGTCGCGTCGTCTTGTGGCGCAGCAAAAGATTGCCGGAATCTATGCGCGTTTTTGCAAGCGCCACACGCCATATTGCATCCGGCTTCTGAAGCGCGAAAGGTGATGAGGTGCATGTCAGATTGCCGTCCCGGTTCAGTTCCAGGCGCACACGCCAGACTTTGCCATCGTCCAGAACGGTCAGCTCCGAGAGATAGGCCTCCAACACGGTCGCTGCCGCATCAGCGCCTTCAAATCCAAGCGCAAACGCCGAGCTTTCCAGACGCTGCAAATGCTCGTCAAGCCTGCACACCCCTTCCCGCGGGACAAACCGCATCGTCTCGAAGATCGAAAAATCCGCGCTCACGCAATCACCTGATCGCCCACGGCAAAGCGCGCCTTCAACAGCGCTTCGTCATATTCACTTTCGGCAGTCGAATCGAACACGACACCGCCGCCAACATTGAACCTCGCCCGCCCGTCTTCGCTCAGCACGATGGTGCGGATCGCCACATTGAAGCGCATCGAGCCATCCGGCGCAATATAGCCGATCGAACCGCAATAGACCCCGCGCGGCCCCGCTTCCAGCCCGGCCAGTATTTCCATCGCCCACATCTTCGGCGCACCGGTCACCGACCCGCAGGGAAAAAGAGAGGCAAAAATATCCGTCAGCCTTACCTCGGACAGAAGCTTTGCGCGCACGACCGAAATCATCTGATGCAGCGTTGGATAGGTTTCAACCTCGAAAAGCTTCGGAACGTCCAACGTGCCGACCTCACTCACGCGTGAAATGTCGTTGCGCAACAGATCGACGATCATGCGGTTTTCGGCCTGCGTTTTTTCATCCGCCTTCATCGCCGCAACAATCGCTGCATCCTCTTCGGGTGAAGCGCCGCGCGGTGCCGTGCCTTTCATGGGATGGGTTTCGATCCAGCCTTCACGATCAACCTTGAAGAAAAGCTCCGGCGAGCGCGAAAGCACGATCGGCCCGCCCAGATTGACATAGGCACCGTAGCGCACCGGCTGGCGCGCTGTAAGAGACCAGAAGCCGGCCAGGGGATCGCCGGACCAGCTCGCCTCAATGGGAAATGTCAGATTGCCCTGATAGCAGTCTCCCCTTCGCAGGTGTTGATGAAGCGTCTCGAACCGCTCGGCATAGGCAGCAGCATCCCATTCAGCCCTTGGTTGGGAAATAAACGGCTCGTTTTCTGATCGCTGGCGCGGTGCCGCAAGAGGATGATCCGTCTGCGGCACATCGAAAACGCCAAACAGCAGATAGGGCACCGGCCCGCCATCGTCTGCGAAACGCGCCAGCTTTTTCTCGAAAAGATGGCCAGCCTCGTAAGACATGTATCCCGCGAGCCAATAGCCCGCCGCCTGCGCCTCTTCCATCCGCTTCAAGGCGGGAAAGAAATCCGCCTTGCGATCGACACGGATAATCTCACGCGGCGCGGCAAAGAGCATGGAACAATCGGCAAGATCGTCGCGCAGCAGAACAAATGGCGGATATGGCGCTTCCATCACCCCTTATCGAGCGCTTCAAGCTCGTCGATAAGCCCCTCTATCATCGACAGACCCTTGTCCCAGAACGAAGGATCGGATGCATCGAGGCCGAATGGCTTCAAGAGTTCGGAGTGATGTTTCGTTCCACCCGCTTTCAGCATTTCGAAATACTTCGCCTGAAAGCCCTCAGCGGCATTCTGATAGACCGCATAAAGTGAATTCACCAGGCAGTCGCCAAACGCATAGGCGTAAACATAAAAGGGCGAATGGATGAAATGCGGTATATAGGTCCAGAAGGTCTCATAGCCGTCATTGAGTTCAATAGCCGGCCCAAGGCTTTCAGCCTGCACGGACATCCACAGTTCACCGATCTGATCGGACGTCAACTCACCCTCGCGCCGCGCCGTATGCACCTTGCGCTCGAATTCGTAAAAGGCAATCTGGCGCACGACCGTATTGATCATGTCCTCCACCTTCTGCGCCAGCATGGCCTTGCGTTCCCGCTTGTCCGTGGTCTTGTTCAGAAGCGCGCGGAAGGTCAGCATTTCACCGAACACGGATGCCGTTTCGGCGAGTGTCAGCGGCGTGGAGCACATGAGCGCGCCCTGCTCTCCGGCCAGCACCTGATGGACGCCGTGGCCCAGTTCATGGGCAAGCGTCATCACATCGCGCGGCTTGCCCATATAGTTGACGAGCACATAAGGGTGAGCCGAAGGCACGGTTGGATGCGCGAAAGCGCCAGGCGCCTTGCCCGGACGGACAGGGGCATCAATCCAGCCCTTTTCAAAGAAAGTATTGGCAATATCGGCCATATCGCTTGAGAAATCGCCATAGGCGGAAAGTACCGTATTCTTGGCCTGATCCCAGGGAATGATCGCATCCGGCGTTTCCGGCAGCGGCGCATTGCGATCCCAGAAGTTCAGCTTTTCCATGCCCAACCATTTCGCCTTCATCGCATAGTAACGATGAGAAAGGCGCGGATAGGCATTTTTGACCGCTTGCGCCAGCGCATCCACAACCTCGCGTTCAACGCGGTTGGCCAGATGCCGGCTGTCGGCGATGTCCTCAAATCCCCGCCAGCGATCGGAAATTTCCTTGTCCTTGGCAAGCGTATTGGTGATCAGCGTGAAAATGCGCAGGTTTTCCTGAAAGGTTTTCACCAGCGCCTTGGCGGCAGCCTCGCGTTTCTCCGGCTTGGAATCCTGCAACAGGCTCAATGTTGCCTCGACACCAAGCGTCTCGCCATCCACTTCAAAGGTCAGTGCCGCATTGGTTTCATCAAACAAACGATTGAAGGCCGCAGCACCCGTCATTCCCTTTTCCATGAAAAGCTGTTCCAGCTTGTCATCCAGCTGATAGGGCTTGTCCTTGCGCAGATCCCTGATCCAGGAGGCAAAATGCGCCGTCCGCGCATCTTGGGCGATGGCTGCTTCAATCACGGCATCATCAATCCGGTTGATCTCCAGCGTGAAGAAAAGAAGATGAGACCCCATGTCGGTCAGCTTGGCCTGCACATCACCATAAAGCTTGCCGTTTTCAGGTTTCGATGTGTCGGAGAAATAGGTGAGACCGGCAAAGGAGGCTATTCGCCCCAAAATATCGTCCAGCGCGTCATATTCCTCAACGGCGGCACCAAGGCCTTCTGCGCCGCTCTTCGTGGCCGCATCGGCAAGCTTGCCTTTCCACTTGGCCTCAAAGGCCAGCGAGTCGGAAGAGGCCTTCTCCAAGGCGCATTTGAATTCCGGACTATTTGCCGAAGGAAAGAGGTCGGCAAGGTTCCATGACGGCAGGTCTCCCAGCTCTGGTTTGCCGGCAGCGGCCTTTTCTGCTGCGCGTGTCACCGTGTCAAATGGGGTCAAAAACTTGTCGATCTTCATGAATCCGTTCCGTTTATACACTGTTGTCCCTGATTGCGGCACCAATCGCTAAAATGCAAGCTTTTCTCAAAAGAGGATGTTCAACCCTTCATGTCATGTTGCGGCGAAATAAAGGCCGCTTGAACGGCCAAGAATAAGCAGTGAAAAGCAGAGAGGGCCAGACGTTGACGCCGCAAATTCTCATTGTTGAAGATGAACCCGTACAACGACGACTATTGAAAAATGCCGTGGAACGGCACGGCTACGAAGCCCATGTGGCCGAAAACGGTCGCGAGGGGCTGGCGCTTGCCAAGAAGCTTTCCGATGAACTCGACGTTGTCGTTCTCGATCTCATGATGCCGGAAATGGGCGGTTTCGAATTCATTGATGCATTGAATGAAACCGGCATCGATATTCCCGTCATCGTACAGACGGGACAAGGCGGTATCGACACTGTGGTCCAGGCCATGCGTGCTGGCGCTTTCGACTTTGTGGTCAAGCCGGTTTCGCCCGAGCGCCTGGGTTCCTCCATTGCCAATGCTCTCAAGCTTGACGGCAAGAATATTCGCGCCCGCAGTTCTCGCCGCAAGAATACCGATAGTGTGCGCTTCGACGATATCATTTCGGCAAGCCCTGCCATGGCCCGCGTCATGGACCTTTCTCGCCGCGCCGCCCTCTCCAACATTCCAGTCGTCGTTGAAGGCGAATCCGGCGTCGGCAAGGAAATGGTCGCCAAGGCAATCCATTCCGGCTCCGAACGCGCCAGCAAACCCTTTGTCACGGTCAATTGCGGTGCTATTCCGCCCAATATGGTGGAAAGCGTCCTTTTCGGGCATGAAAAGGGAGCCTTCCCCGGCGCCGACGAAAAGCATCTCGGCAAATTTGCCGAGGCCGATGGGGGTACTCTGTTCCTTGACGAAATCGGCGACCTGCCGCTCGAAGTCCAGGTCAAGCTTTTGCGCGCCATCCAGCAGGGCGAGATCGAAACCGTCGGTGCACGCCAGCCGCGGCGCGTGAACGTGCGCCTCATCTCGGCCACCAACAAGGACCTGATCGAAGAGGTCAAATCCGGTCGCTTCCGTGAGGATCTTTATTACAGGCTGAATGTCTATCCGATCCACATTCCAGCGCTTCGCAAGCGCAAGGAAGATGTGCCGGTTCTCGTGCGCGCCTTTGTCGAACGTTTCTCGCGCGAGCAGAAGCTTGCCACCCCATTGAACGTGCCGCCGCGCACCATGGCGCTGCTGACGGCCTTCGACTGGCCGGGCAATATCCGCCAGCTCGAAAATGCAATTTTCCGCGCCGCCGTGCTCGGGGCCGGACCCGAACTCAACATCGACGACTTCCCGCAGATCGCACCTCAGGTGCCCGGCTACACCATCCGGCAGGATGGCCATATCAACTGGAGCGGCGTCGAAAAAAGCGACACCACGCGGGATATGCCGAAAGTCTATCCGGACTTCTCAAGCCAGAGCAGACTTCAGCTGACAACCGAGCCTCCTGCACGCCTGCACCTGGAAGCCATTCCAAGCCTTGATGATGCTGGTGATGTTCGCCGCCTTGCCGACGTGGAAGAAGAACTGATCCGCTTCGCCCTGAAATTCTATCACGGCCAGATGAGCCAGGTGGCCCGCAAGCTCGGCATTGGCCGCTCCACGCTCTACCGCAAGCTGAAAGAATACAATATCGATCCCGAACATCCGCTTGCAGAAGCAAGCTGATCAGGGAGAAAAACCAACCGTCTCGATGGTTTGAGAAGCGGCTGCAGAACATGCAGCCGCTTTTCGCATTAAACCCGTGCAGGCTGCGCGAAAATCCATAACACAAATCGCGCACCCCCTTGCTGAAAGCTCAAACGGTAGGAACGGTTCCCCCGTCGATGACATATTCGGTACCGGTGATGGCCGTTGCGCGATGAGACGCCAGGAAGGTTATCAGATCAGCGACCTCCTCAGGCTTTGTCGGTCGCCCAAGCGGGATTCCACCAAGAGAATCCATAATGATAGCCTTGCCGCCTTCATAGTCGGTACCAGCCTCCTTGGCGAGCCGCTCGGCAAGCGCCACTGCCCCATCGGTTTCAATCCAACCCGGCGAAACGCGCACCACTCTTATTCCCAATGGCGTCACTTCTTTAGACAGGCCCTTGCTGTAGGTTGAAAGTGCCGCCTTTGCCGCTGCATAGGCCAAGGTCGAGCCGGGCAATGGCAGTTCATGCTGGATCGAAGTCACATGGATGATGACGCCTGAACCTTGTGTAATCATTGATGGCAACAGTGCACGGTCAAGCCGAACGGCAGGCATGAGATTGTGATCGACCTCCTTCAGCCACTCATCGTCAGTTAATGCCGCAAAACCACCCGCCGGCGCGCTCGATCCGCCGAGCATATTGACGATGATGTCGATACCCCCGAAGGTTTGCAGCATCTCATCGGCGACTTTCGCACAACCTTCAGCGCTCATAAGGTTGGCGGCAATATAGTGGACACTCTTTGAGCCGTTTTCGGGTACATTCCTGGCTGTTGCCGCAACCTGGGCACCGGCGGCCGTCAAAGCCTGTACCACCGCTGCGCCGGTGCCTTTCGTGCCGCCTGTCACAAGGGCTCGCTGTCCTTCCAGGCCTAGCGCAAAGCTCATGGCGCAATCTCCAATCGAGCGATTGCATCTCCCGAAAGTGCGAAGACGTAGCGAAGGTCTATTGGGCTCCCCGGAAAGTCTCCCGTCAGATGTGCGGTGACAATAATGCTGTCACCTTGATCGTCGACGGACAATAGCTCGCTTTCATAGCTGTATTTTTCTGATGCCGCAGTCTTCCAGCCCGCGATTGCATCGCGTCCCTGATAAGTCTGCTTTTCATCAATCACCACAGCATCGGCAGTGAAGCATTTGGCGACCGCCGCACCATCGACCGCATCGGCGGCGAAATAGTCGGCTATGGGCTTGGGCAATGAAATAGACATAATCAATCTCCGGGTAAAACTTGTTTGCCGACCGAAAATGGGTTAAGCGTCATAAAAAGACAAGAACACACAATAAAGTAAGGTACTTACGAAAAAGTATGGCCTCCCAATACACAACGGAATCCGCCGCCGAAGGCGTTGAAAACGCACTCAAACTCCTTGAGGGGCGCTGGAAGCTCATCATCCTGTTTCACCTCTTTGGCGGGCATGTTCTGCGCTTCTCCGATCTCGAACGTGCAATTCCGGCAGTCTCACAGAAAATGCTGATCCAACAGCTTCGCCAGATGGAGAAGGACGGGATCGTCCGCCGCATTGTTCACCACCAGGTCCCCCCAAAGGTCGAATACTGCCTGACTGTTTGGGGCCAGGCCTTATGCCCTGCTCTGGATGCCTTGCTGACTTGGGCCGCCCAGCGAGAGGTTGTGTCAGACGAAGTTCCGGACGCCATAAGACAGAGCGGCGCGAAATAAGCACCAATGCTGACCAAGAAATTGGAAGGAGGTATTTTTGCTGCTGCCGCAAGCCTCGTTTTAAATTGACCTCGCAAAAATGCTCTTGAAGGCTTTCTCTGCTAACAAAACAGTGCTTTGGCAGGCAAAAACAGCAATCAAATGTTTTTTGTTGGCGAATTATTTACTATATGAGAAATAGTGAGGGACATTGGCATGCCTGCCATTGTGTTACCGTATTTGCCAAGCAGATGGGGTAGCGGGGCGCCATAATTTGACGGGGAAACTTTTGCCAGTCTTGCATGGTCTTTCGGAACATAACGACGCACGCGGGGTCGCGAATTCATTGAAGCCCTCGGGTGCTAAAAGGCTTTGGGCCGCGCTTGCCGCAGCAATGTGCCTTATGTTCCTCTCTGGCCTCGCACCAAACGCAGATGCAAACGCAGCAAATCGTTCCCTCAAACTGTATTATGTTCACACCGGTGAACGTGCGACGATTACCTTCAAGAGGAACGGCAAGTTCGACAAGGCCGGCCTTGAGAAGCTCAACCGTTTTCTGCGCGACTGGCGGCGCAACGAACCGACCCGGATGGACCCCCGTCTTTTTGACCTGATTTGGGAAGTTTATCAGCGCACCGGCTCCAACGAATATATCAACGTTCTGTCCGCCTATCGCGCGCCCCAGACCAACTCCATGTTAAGATCGCGCTCCAAAGGCGTTGCCAAGAACAGCCAGCACATTCTCGGCAAGGCGATGGATTTTTATATTCCCGGCGTGCCGTTGAAGACGCTCCGCGAAATTGGCCTCAAGCTGCAGATTGGCGGCGTTGGTTATTATCCAACCTCCGGCTCGCCCTTCGTGCATATGGATGTCGGCGGCGTGCGTGCATGGCCGCGGGCCTCGCGCCAGGATCTCGTTCGCCTCTTCCCCGATGGCAAGACGATGCATATTCCGCCGGACGGAAAACCTTTGCCGGGTTATCAGGCCGCATTGGCAGACTATAAACGCCGCGTCGGCGCCACATCGGTTGAAGTGGCCGATTCCGCCGGCAAGACATCCGGCAAGCGCAAGAACCTTCTGCAGATTCTGTTTGGCGGTGGCGACGAGGACGAAGAACCCGAATCCATCGTGTCCAGCGAAACGGTTGTCGCCTCGGCAGAGCCCGCTCCGGCCCCGGCGGCTGCAAGACCAGCTGCACCACCGCAACAGGTGGCGACCGCCTTGCCCGGCGTAGAGAATTTTGATGCGCCCGTTCCCGGCGCCCGGCCAGCCTTCAGCGCAGAACCCGACAACGGTGCTATCGCTACAGCCCTTGTGCCGCCGCAGCAGAATCCCGCATTGGAAGCCCTTGAGGCAGCAGCCGTGCCGCAGCCAAACCCTGGGCAACCGGAATTTGCTGATCTTTCGACATTGAAGGTTCCGCTCCCAGAGCTGCTTGGCGAGCGTAAATTGCCCGGCGAAGCGGAATTCGAGCTAGCCAATATCGACGCCAGCAGGCTTCCTCAGCCGCAGTTTCGACCAAATGAAGAAATTGCTGCCGCCGAAACCGCAGGTGCAGACGAAAGAAGCAGCGACGAGTTGGCCGCTCTCCTGAATCGTATCGGTGCAGAAGAGCCAAAGCAGAAAGAAGAGCAGGCAACAGAGGTTGCCCTTCTCTCACCGGAGGTAGATGAAGCGCAGCCGCTGACACGCTCGCTTGCAGGTCAGGTCGGCAACGATGCGCAAACACTTGCCGCACCCGAACAGCCTTCAGCACTGAGGCTTGCGGCATTGCCGTCGTCACCCGATGATCTTGCAGCGTCAGCCGCCAGCAGTCTCGCCCCGAAGAAGGGCGGCAGGCCAAGCGAGAACGACGCCAGCGCGGCCAATAGAACGGGAATGCGCGTCGAGCCCAAGCTCACGCCGGAACTGGTTGCCCAATGGGCACTTTCCACCAAGAGCGTTGCCATGGAGACCAAGCCGGTCAAGGCGCCGCGCTTTGTCAGCCGCGTCATGCGCGCCCAGCCCAAAGTGGTCTACGCTGCAGGTTTTTCCACCGACACGCAGGTCGATCCCATGCGGTTTGCCGGCAATGCCGTCAATTTCATGAAGGTTCGCAAGTTCTGATATTCGAGCCCGGCTGGCCGCACTTTTTTGCGCAACCGGGCTGATCCGTCCCATCACAATTTTCGTAAATTGATCTTGATTATGGCTGGATTTGGTGCGGCCTGTTTCTATATGCAGGACAGGTCGGATGCACCCCCACTAGAAAGCAACAGGACGGAAGAATGAAGAACGCAGCAATGCCAGACAACCACCCACGCGTGAAACACGGCAAGGTCGGCGTGCTGCTCGTCAATCTGGGGACGCCCGATGGCACGGACTACAAATCCATGCGGCGCTATCTCAAGGAATTTCTCACCGACAAGCGGGTCATCGAATGGTCGCGCTTCTTCTGGTACCCCATCCTCTTCGGCATTGTGCTGAACACGCGCCCGGGCAGGGTCGGCAAGGCCTACCAGTCGATCTGGAACAATGAGAAGAACGAGAGCTTTCTGCGCACCTACACCCGTTCGCAGTCGGATATTCTGGCCGAACGTCTCAAGGACCATGAAAACGTGGTCGTCGATTGGGGCATGCGTTACGGACAGCCATCCATTGCCTCGAAGCTGGATGCATTGAAGGAACAGGGTTGCGAAAAGATCGTCATCTTCCCGCTTTACCCGCAATACGCCGCCTCAACGACTGCGACCGTGAACGACAAGGCTTTCGATGCACTGCAGAAGATGCGCTGGCAGCCAGCCATCAGAACCGTGCCGCCCTATCATGATGACCCCACCTATATCGACGCGCTGGCCCATTCCATCACCGAGAAGTTGGCAACGCTGGATTGGGAGCCCGAGGTCGTTCTGACCTCCTTCCACGGTATCCCGAAATCCTATTTCGAAGCAGGTGACCCTTATTACTGTCATTGCCAGAAGACCGGACGGCTTCTGCGCGAAAAGCTCGGCTGGGATGAAAAGAAGCTGCAGATCACCTTCCAGTCCCGTTTCGGGCCGGAAGAGTGGCTGCAGCCCTACACAGACAAAACGGTAGAAAAGCTGGCAAAGGAAGGCGTTAAGAAAATCGCCGTCATCAATCCGGGCTTTGTCTCCGATTGCCTTGAGACGCTGGAAGAGATCGCCGTCGAGGCCGCAGAGACCTTCCACCATAATGGCGGCGAGAATTTCGCGCACATTCCCTGCCTCAACGACACCCCGGCAGGCATCAACGTTCTGGAGACGGTGGTGCGGCGCGAATTGCAGGGCTGGGTATAATAGCCGGTTCGTGCGCCAAAATATTGTAATGGCGGTGAATTTACCCCAAATATAAAACGTCGATCGTGGGATCGGTTCAACATATTTGAGGGAGGCTGAAATGCCATTCACCGGTTTCGATATCACAGTGGTGGCACTCGTGCTGCTGGCAATACTGATCCTGTTTGCCAGCATCAAGATTGTCCCGCAAGGCCACCGCTACACGATCGAGCGCTTCGGTCGCTACACCCGCACACTCGAGCCCGGTCTCAACCTGATTGTCCCTTTCATCGATAGGGTTGGCAAGCAGTTGAACGTGATGGAACAGGTGCTTGATGTTCCCACTCAGGAAGTCATCACCAAGGACAATGCCAGCGTTTCATCCGACGCGGTCTCCTTCTACCAGATTTTGAACGCAGCGCAGGCCGCCTATGAGGTGCGCGATCTTGAGCTCGCGCTTTTAAACCTCACCATGACCAACATCCGCTCGGTCATGGGTTCCATGGACCTTGATGAGCTCCTGTCCAACCGTGACGCCATCAACGAGCGACTGCTGCGTGTTATCGACGAGGCAGCCAAGCCCTGGGGCATCAAGATCACCCGCGTCGAAATAAAGGACATTCAGCCGCCGAAGGACCTTGTCGAGGCCATGGGCCGTCAGATGAAGGCTGAGCGTGAAAAGCGCGCAGAGGTACTGGAAGCCGAAGGCGCGCGCAATGCGCAGATCCTGCGCGCTGAGGGTGCCAAACAGGCTGCTATCCTTGAGGCGGAAGGCAAGCGAGAAGCCGCCTACCGCGAAGCCGAGGCCCGCGAACGCCTGGCCGAAGCCGAAGCAAAGGCAACGCAGGCCGTTTCCGAGGCCATTGCTGCAGGCGATGTTCAGGCCATCAACTACTTCGTGGCGCAGAAATACACCGAAGCCATGAAGGCCATCGGCACGGGCACCAATTCCAAGGTGGTTCTCATGCCCATCGAAGCCTCTTCGCTTGTCGGCACGCTGGGCGGCATTGGAGCCATTGCCAAGGAGGTTTTCGGCCCAAACGGCGGTGACGTGCCGCCACAACGTCCGGCAGCAGCACCCGAAAGAGCGCCGCGCCGCCCCGCCCCACCGGTCAATCCATTTCAAACGGAGAGCTAAGCGATGATCGCCTCTCTGGTTCGTGATCTGGGGCCGTGGGTGTGGTGGGTATTGGGAGCGGTCCTGCTCATTCTGGAGCTCGCCGTTCCCGGCGTTTTTCTCATGTGGATCGGTGCCGCTGCCATCATCACCGGAGCCGTATCGCTGCTCGTCTGGTCGCAAAATCTATGGTCTTGGGAAATTCAGCTGCTGGTGTTTGCAGCCCTGTCTTTCGGCTGCGTGATCATCGGCCGGCGCTACTTCTACAATTCTAACACCGAAACCGACGAACCCATGCTCAATCGCCGCACCGATGGCCTTGTGGGAAGAACGGCTGTTCTTGTCGAAGCCATTTCCGAAGGCCAGGGGCGCATCAAACTCGATGACACGGTGTGGCTGGTGAACGGCCCGGACCTGCCGGCGGGCAGCCGCGTCCGCATTGTATCTAGCAAAGGCACCAATCTGGTCGTGGAGGTTGTCGAGACCGTCTGAGCAAAGTCCTGCTGTTTTCAGGCAACGCCGATGCGCAACAGATCGTGGAAATGGACGATTCCAACCACCTTTTCGTCACCGCCCATCACCAGAAGCGCCGAGATATTGTGATCGTTCAGCATGGCCATGGCTGCCACGGCCAACGTGTCGGGACGGATCGTCTTCGGCGTCCGCGTCATGATCGTTTCGACCGCGACGCCCTGAAGCGGCTTTTCCATATGCCGCGCAATGTCGCCGTTCGTCATGATCCCGAGCAGGCGCTCGTTCTCGTCAACGACGCCCACGCAGCCGAAGCGCTTGTGGGAGAGAACCATGGCAGCCTCGGGCACGGACGTGCCGATCTTGACCAGCGGGATTGCATCTCCCGTGTGCATGACCTCGGATACATGGGTGAGCACGGCTCCCAGCTTGCCGCCGGGATGAAAGGTCTTGAAATCCTCTGGCGTGAAACCGCGCGCTTCAAGAAGCGAAAGAGCAAGCGCATCGCCAATGGCAAGCTGCATGAGCGCCGATGTCGTGGGCGCAAGCCCATGCGGACAGGCTTCGCTCTTCTTCGGCAGCAGAAGAACGATATCGGCAGCCATCGCAAGCGCTGAAGTTTCACCCGCCGTAATCGCGACCAGCGGAATATCGAAACGCCGGGAAAAGGCGATAATTCCCTGCAATTCCGTTGTCTGCCCGCTCCACGAAAGCGCCAGGATCACATCATTGGCTGTAATCATGCCCAGATCGCCATGATTGGCTTCCGCAGCGTGCACGAAAAATGCCGGCGTTCCCGTTGAGGCAAGCGTGGCGGCAATTTTCGCGCCGATATGGCTGTTCTTGCCCACGCCGGTTACGATGACCTTGCCTTCCAGCCGCCCGATCAACTCGACTGCATCACCGAAGGTCTCGGCAAGCACGCCGGAAAAGGCATCGCTGAGCGCCGCCAGCCCGTCTTTCTCGATTTCGAGCGTGCGCAGCGCCGACGCCGTCACCCTGGGTCCATCGAACTTCGTAATCTTGCCGATCATTGTCTTTCACCACTTGCCGGCCAAACGCCGTAGCGTGGGGGCCGCAATCCAATATGTCTGGCGATTTTCGCGTTTATGCTCTTATTGAATGTGATGCCGGATAACAACCTCCGTTCAGTCATCGCCAAAGGTTTGAACACAAAATCAATAAAGCGTTAACCACAAAGCTTTACGTTCGGGTAACAACCGGAAAACGGAATCCAGGCCTATGATGCCTTGATTGTGTGCACCGGCAAGCGTCCGGAGAAACCGGGCTCCACCCAGTCTGGCATGCGTCGTCAATGAAGAATTCCACTGACAAAAACCGATTGATGACGAAGACAGGCTTGGTTGCCTGTTCGCTTGCCTCATTGGTCTTTGTCTCCGGCGCAAACCCGCACGTTGCCCAGGCACAAACGATCTTTGCCGATCCTGCAGCCGGCGGTCTTCCGCCAGACCAGCTTCAAAGCGACTTTGGCGGCGGTGCACCGGCCACGGACGACGCCTTTTCCAGCGCATCGCCCGATCAATCACAAATCACTGGAAACGGTGATCCCGCCATTTCAGATGATACGCTGACTGCCTCTGAAGGTCGCCTCAATCCGGCAGCCTCAAAGGTCGATGCGGGCCGCACCGGCAGTATTGGCGATGACGAAGCACCGGGCATTCGCCTGGGGACAGCCGTCTTCCGCCCTTCCCTGCGCCAGAGCCTCGGGCACGAACGCACCCAGACAGGACAAACCAAGACCAGCCGCACCTATTCCGAGACCGAGCTCAAGGGAACCTTGACGTCGGATTGGTTGCGTCATCAGTTGAGACTTGAAGGCTCCGGCCTCATCCAGAAGAACATTGCCGGAACGGGCAGTGAAGACCCGAGATTGAACCTCAATGCCGAACTGAGGCTTGATGTCTCCCGCAACACGACTGCAACGCTGGACGGCGGCTACAACTTTCAGCGTGAAAGCTCCACCGACCCCAATTCATTGTCCGGCGCCAGCACCCAGTCGCCTGTTCACACCTTCAACGCGGGCATCAGCGTGGAGCACGACATCGGTCGGTTGAAGGGCACGCTTTCGGCAGATGGCCTGCGCTCAGTTTACGGAGATGCAAAATTTTCCAATGGAACGACTGTGTCGCGCAGCGACCGCGACGCCAACACGGGCACATTGGCCCTGCGGCTGGGCTATCAGATTTCACCGGTCCTGACACCATTTGTCGAGGGCTCCATTTCCCGCACCTATTACGATCAGAAGACGGATTCGAGCGGCTATGCCCGCGATTCGGCTGGCTGGAAAATCCGCGCGGGCCTGGAAGCCGACTTTGGCGAAAAGCTGAAGGGTGAGATATCTGGCGGCTACGAAAAAATGCGCTATGCTGACGCGCGTCTGGATGCCATCTCTGCCCTTTCGGTAGATGGCAGCCTTACCTGGTCGCCGCAACGCGGCACAGATATTACGCTTGGCACGTCAACCAGCATCAAACCGTCCACCACCGCCGGCACATCCGGTTATGTACTCAGAACCTTTTCCGCTTCTGTGTCACAGGAAGTCACAAGGCGTCTCGTCGCCCGTCTCACTGGCGGTGTCGGCTTCAACGATTATGACAGCGCCAGCAATTCGACAGATTCACGCTCTATAACCGCCGGCGCCGGGTTGACCTGGAAGGTCAGCCGCTACCTCGATGTCACCGGAGACACGACCTGGCAATATGACCGCTACACGTCGGGCGCGGGTTACCACGCCATGACCTTCATGGCGGGTGTCACCCTCAAACGCTGATCGGGAATCTCAGCTCAACTGCGACAGGACGGCCTTCAAATCCGCGCCGACCTTGTCGCGGATGTCGGGACGGTCGAGCGCATAGGAAACGTTTGCCAGAACGAAACCTTCCTTCGAGCCGCAGTCGTAGCTCGTACCTTCAAAGCGATAGCCATAAAAAGGCTGGTTCTTGGCCAGTTTGAGCATGCTGTCCGTCAACTGGATTTCATCGCCAGCACCACGCTCCTGGGTTTCCAGAAGCTTGAAGATTTCCGGTTGAAGAATGTAGCGGCCGTTGATGAAGAGGTTTGAAGGTGCCGTTCCCGGCGCAGGCTTTTCCACCATTTCCGTGATGCGGAAGCCGCCATCCAGTTCCTCGCCAATACCGACAATACCATATTTGAATGCCATCTCGGGATCGCAGGCCTCAACAGCCACGACATTCCCACCGGTCTTCTCATAAAGTTCAACCATGCCCTTCAGGCAGCCCTTTTCGGACTTCAACAGCATGTCCGGCAAAAGCAGGGCAAAAGGCTCATTGCCCACGATATCGCGCGCGCACCACACAGCATGACCAAGCCCGAGCGCCTCCTGCTGGCGGGTAAAGCTTGAGCCCCCGGCCATGGGGCGCAGCGACTGGAGAATTTCAAGCTCAGCCTTCTTGTTGCGGGCTTTGAGCGTATTTTCCAGTTCGAACTGGATATCGAAATAGTCCTCGATGACGCCCTTGTTGCGCCCGGTCACGAACACGAAATGTTCGATGCCGGCTTCCATGGCTTCATCCACCACATATTGCAGAACCGGCCGGTCCACGATGGTGATCATTTCCTTGGGAACCGCCTTGGTGGCGGGAAGAAAGCGGGTTCCAAACCCGGCAACAGGAAAAACGGCTTTTCGAAGTTTCGGGCGGTCACTCATCAAGGGCCTCGTAATCTAAACATATTCAAGGATAACGCTATCAAGCATGTCGTGATAAAACAAACACTAAGACATGCCCCAAAATGTGACAAAAGAAAAAGAATGGTAAAGAATTTGTTGACCCTAAGCGTTTACAGTTTGTGTATGTGACGGGCTAACCCGTCCAGAAGTTGAATCAAACTAATGGACAAAGCAATGACCGACAAGCCAAACTCAGCAAAACACAGCATGACAGCACGGTGCGCAGCCCTTTGCGCTGCCCTGTTGCTGGGCGCGGGTACGGCAAACGCAGACAGCGGATTTGTTAACTGGATTCAGAATTTCTATCCCGTGGCTGCAAAGGCCGGGATCAGCAGAACCACCTATGTCAATGCGTTTGAAGGGATTACGGAACCCGATCCGGATGTCATCCGCAAGGCACAGTACCAGCCGGAATTCACGACCACCATCTGGGACTATCTGGATTCGCGCGTCAACCCCTACACCATCCAGACCGGCCTCGACATTGCTGCACGCAATCTCAACACGCTGAAAGCCATCGAAACCCACTTCGGCGTCAGCCGCTATGTGCTTCTGGCGATCTGGTCGATGGAATCCAACTATGGGGCAGTCCTCGCCAGCAGCGAGCGCCTGCATTACGTGCCCCGCGCACTGGCAACGCTGGCCTATGCCGATCCAAAGCGTGCCAATTTTGCCCGCAGCCAGCTGATTGCGACGCTGAAAATCCTGCAGGCGGGCGATGTTTCGCGCGCCAATCTCACCGGTTCCTGGGCGGGTGCCATGGGCCATACGCAGTTCATCCCCACAAGCTATCTGCTGTACGGCACGGATGCCGATGGCAACGGCAAGCGCGACATCTGGAATTCCATTCCCGATGCCCTGGCAACCGCGGCCAACCTGCTGCACAAGAATGGTTGGCGTGAAGGCCGCACCTGGGGCTATGAAGTCGCAGTACCGCGCGGCGGCGCCAAATATTCAGGGCAGACCAAAACGCTTTCCCAGTGGGAGGCCTTGGGCTTCAAACGTCCCAACGGTCGCGATCTGCGCCTCGACAACGAACGTGCCGTTCTGAAATTGCCCGCCGGTGAAAACGGCCCGGGCTTCCTGATGACACGCAACTACTTCGTTATCAAGAAATACAACCAGTCTGACAGCTATGCGCTCGCTGTGGGTCTTCTCGCCGACCGCCTGTCCGGCTATCCCGGTATGGTGCAGAAATGGCCCCGCCCTGCAGGCGCATTGGATGTCGAAGAGAAGTTCGAAATCCAGGAACGCCTCAAGGCACTCGGCTACTATCAGGGCGAAGTCGACGGCAATCTGGGTAGCGGCTCGAAAGCGGCCATCGCGGCGTTTCAGAAGCGTAAGGGCCTGAAGGTCGACAGCGAACCGTCCAAGGCGCTTTTGGAGCATTTGCGCTGAATCTTGTGATTGTGTCCTGACGGAGCCCCGCGCCATGTCTTTACCTCAATGACGTTTTACGTCATTGAGGATCTCGATATCGCAACAGGCAATCGTGCAGAACGGACAAGGCGCATGAAATTCTGGCGTTTTCTTTCAGTCCAAAAGCATGCGGCCACCATCGCAGTGGCCGCATTGGCCTGCCTTTATCTGGCGGCCACGGTATCCAGTGCCGCAGCACAGGAGCAGAAGCGCAAACCGCAGACGCTGATTGAACTTCTCTTCGGCAATAAGGGAAAAAAGGAACCTCCGCCGAAGAAGACGCGGGTCAAGCCACAGAGAAGTGTAAGCCGCAGCGCCCCTCAAGCGGTTGAAGTTCCAGAAAAGGTCGAGCACGCAAAAACCGTTCTGGTTGTCGGAGACTTCATGGCTGGAACGCTGGCGAAAGGGCTTGAAGAGGCTTTCGAAACATCGCCGGGCATCGTCATCGACAATCGTACCAAAGGATCATCCGGCCTTGTGCGCCAGGATTATTACGACTGGCCCGTGGAGTTTCCCAAGCTGCTTGACGAAGTTGAGCCCGCCGTTGCCGTTATCAGCGTCGGCGCCAACGACCGGCAGGAAATGTCCGTCGATGGCAACACCTACAGCTTTCGCACGCCGGAATGGACCACGAACTACGAAGCCCGTATCAAGACGATCATGACGGCTGCCAAGCAACGCAACATCCCGCTTTTGTGGACCGGCCTGCCGTCATTCCGTTCAAACGCCTTCACCGCAGACATGGTCACGCTCAACTCCATTTACCGCAAATGGTCTGAAAAGAACGACGCCACCTATGTCGATATCTGGGATGGGTTTGTGGATGAAGAGGGTAAGTTCGCCTATTCCGGCTCCGATATTGACGGCCAGCAGGTGCGCCTTCGCACCTCCGACGGGCTCGGGTTCACCTCATCGGGCCGGCGCAAACAGGCCTTCTATGTGGAGCGATTCATCCGCCGCATTCTGGGCGATGCCACGTCCGAAAACTTCACCGGTATTCCCTTGTCCAATCTGCCTGATCTGCAGTTCTTCACGCCGGCCAACAATCCCGAACTGGTGCGCACCGACCCGATTTCAATCACCGATCCCGCCTTTGACGGCAGTGACACTTTGCTGGGCGGCCCCGCGCCGGAACTGGCGGCCACAAGCCCTCTCAGGCGGCTATTGGAAAATGGCTATACCGGACCTGTCACCGAAGGTCGCGCAGATTATTACAAGCCGCAGGCACTTCAGACGGTTGAGCCTGAAGATGTCGCCACGCCCAAACAGTAAAAGGCCGCTCCGGTTTCCCGAAACGGCCTTTACAGTTGAAGAATAAACTGGTTTAGCGCGGCAATACGGTCTTGCCCATCAGCGCCTCATCAATGGCACGAGCCGCCTGACGGCCCTCGCGGATTGCCCAGACGACCAGTGACTGACCGCGGCGAACGTCGCCCGCCGACCACAGCTTGTCGACCGAGGTCTTGTAGTCATCGGTATTGGCAACAACATTCTTGGAGCCACGACGGTCTGTATTGATCGTCAGTTTCTCTCCAAGTTCGCTCAGCACCCCCTCTTCCATCGGGCCACGGAAACCGATGGCGATGAAAGCGAGATCGGCCTTGATGATGAATTCCGTGCCGGCAATCGGATGACGCTTTTCGTCCACCTGCACGCACTTGACGCCGGTGAGGTGACCATCTTCACCAACGAATTCCAGCGTACCGACCTGGAACTCACGCACAGCACCTTCAGCCTGCGAGCTGGAGGTGCGCATCTTCGAAGGCCAGAATGGCCACACGGCCATCTTGTCTTCCTTTTCGGGCGGGCGCGGACGAATATCAAGCTGCGTCACCCTGACCGCGCCTTGACGGAAAGCCGTTCCCACGCAGTCGGACGCGGTATCGCCGCCACCGACGACCACGACATGCTTGCCACCAGCCAGGATCGGATCAGAAGGCCAGGCCACGCTTTCGATATTTTCGCGGCCCACGCGACGGTTCTGCTGCACGAGATAGGGCATCGCGTCGTGAACGCCACCCAGTTCCACGCCTGGAATTCCGGCTTCACGCGGTGTTTCCGAGCCGCCGCAATAAAGCACGGCATCATGTTCGGCGAGCAGTTTTTCAACGGTGATGTCCAAGCCGACATTGAAGCAGCAATGGAAGGTCACACCCTCGCCCTGCATCTGCTCCACACGGCGGTCGATGAAGTTTTTCTCCATCTTGAAATCCGGGATACCGTAACGGAGCAGACCGCCCGGTTTGGATTCGCGCTCATAAACGTGAACATCATGGCCTGCGCGCGCAAGCTGCTGTGCGGCTGCCATGCCTGCCGGACCCGAACCGATGACGGCAACACGCTTGCCGGTTTTCACCGTGGCAGGCTGCGGCACGATAAAGCCCATCTCATAGGCCTTGTCGGCAATTGCCTGCTCGATGGTTTTGATGGTGACGGGAATATCTTCAAGGTTCAGCGTGCACCCGTCCTCGCACGGTGCGGGACAAACGCGGCCGGTAAACTCCGGGAAATTGTTGGTCGAATGGAGATTGCGGATCGCCTCTTTCCAGTTGCCGTTATAGACCAGATCGTTCCAATCGGGGATCTGGTTGTGAACCGGGCAGCCCGTATCGCCATGGCAGAAGGGAATACCGCAATCCATGCAGCGTGCGGCCTGTTTCTGCACCTCGGCATCCGACATGGGAATTGTAAATTCGCGGAAATGCCGGATGCGATCCGACGCCGTCTGGTATTTGGCCACCTGACGATCTATTTCCAGAAAACCTGTTACCTTACCCATCTTAACTCCCTCATCACCGGACAATGACAGCAGTGCCGGATGCTGAAACCATCAGCATCGAACCGCTGGAGCCGGTCGAAATATTCTCATAATCGATATCCACGCCGATCACGGCATTGGCACCAAGTTTGGCGGCCTCTTCCTGAAGCTCTCTCAGCGCCGTTTCGCGGGCTTCCCTGAGAACCTGTTCGTAAGCCCCCGAACGCCCGCCGACGAGATCGCGGATACCGGCAAAAAGGTCGCGGAAGATATTCGTACCCAGAATGGCCTCGCCCGTGACGATGCCTCTGTATTCGGCAATCTCCCGCCCTTCTATGGTGTTGGTCGTCGTAACAATCATCAAACCGTTACTCCGCCGCAACGCCCATTTTCATGCGTTCCATTTCTTCAAGCGCACGACGGTATTCAACCGGCATAACCTTGCGGAACTTCGGACGGTATTCCGTCCAGTGGTCCAGAATGTGCTTTGCGCGCTCCGAATTGGTGTAATGCAGATGGTTGGAGATCAGCTGCACCAGACGCTCTTCGTCATGGCGGGTCATGTCGCCGGACACGTCAACACGTCCCTTGTGCATCAGGTCGCCACCGTGATGGTGCAGCTTTTCAAGGATATCATCCTCTTCCGGCACCGGCTCCAGCTCCACCATGGCCATGTTGCAGCGCTTGGCAAACGTGCCGTCCTCATCGAGAACATAGGCCACGCCACCGGACATGCCGGCTGCGAAGTTGCGCCCCGTACCGCCGAGGACGACGACAATGCCGCCCGTCATATATTCGCAACCATGGTCACCCACGCCCTCAACGACAGCCACCGCGCCGGAGTTTCGAACGGCAAAGCGCTCGCCCGCAACCCCGTTGAAATAGCACTCACCGGCAATCGCGCCATAGAGAACCGTGTTGCCGACGATGATCGACTGATCGGCAACGATCTTCGTATCTTCCGGCGGACGCACGATGATCTTGCCGCCCGAAAGCCCCTTGCCGACATAGTCATTGCCGTCGCCCACGAGGCGGAAGGTCACGCCGCTTGCCAGGAAGGCTGCAAAAGACTGTCCCGCCGTGCCGTTCAGTGTCACGTCGATTGTGTCTTCCTTCAGGCCCTTGAAGCCGTAACGCTTGGCCACTTCGCCTGACAGCATTGCACCAGCCGAACGGTCAACGTTCTTGATATCGACGCTGAAGGCCACCGGCTGCTTGCTTTCAAGTGCGGGCATCGCCTGCGCAATCAGCTTGCGGTCCAGAATGTCGTCGATCGGATGATGCTGGCGCTCGGTCCAGTAAGTCGCTTCCTTCGGCGCTGGCACCTTGTGGAAGATATTCGTAAAGTCGAGCCCCTTGGCCTTCCAGTGCTCAATCGCATCTTCCTTGTTCAGCAGGTCAGACTGGCCGATGATCTCATCCAGCCTCGTGAAGCCCATGGACGCGAGAATTTCGCGAATTTCCTCGGCAATGAAGAAGAAATAGTTGATCACATGCTCAGGCGCACCCTTGAAGCGCTTGCGCAGAACCGGGTCCTGTGTGGCAACGCCCACCGGGCAGGTGTTCAGATGGCACTTGCGCATCATGATGCAGCCAGCCGCAATCAGCGGCGCTGTCGAGAAGCCGAATTCATCGGCACCCAGAAGCGCACCAACAATCACGTCGCGGCCAGTCTTCAGACCACCGTCAACCTGCAGCGCGATGCGCGAACGCAGACCGTTCAGCACCAGCGTCTGATGGGTTTCGGCAAGGCCGATTTCCCACGGACCACCCGCATGCTTCAGCGACGTCAGCGGCGAAGCACCCGTGCCACCATCATAACCGGAAATGGTGATGTGGTCGGCGCGTGCCTTGGCAACACCAGCCGCAACCGTGCCGACGCCCACTTCAGACACCAGCTTCACCGAGATATCAGCAGCCGGGTTCACGTTTTTCAAATCGTAGATCAGCTGCGCCAGATCTTCAATCGAATAGATGTCGTGATGCGGCGGCGGCGAAATCAGGCCCACACCCGGGGTCGAGTGGCGGGTCTTGGCAATGGTCGCGTCCACCTTGTGGCCGGGCAGCTGACCACCCTCGCCGGGCTTGGCACCCTGCGCCACCTTGATCTGGATCATGTCGGCATTGACGAGATATTCCGTCGTCACGCCAAAGCGACCGGATGCCACCTGCTTGATCGCAGAACGTTCCTTCGGCAGGCTGCCATCGGGAAGCGGCAGATAGCGCTCGGCCTCTTCGCCACCCTCGCCGGTGTTTGACTTGCCGCCAATCTGGTTCATGGCAATGGCAAGCGTCGTATGCGCCTCGCGGCTGATCGAACCGAAGGACATCGCGCCCGTGGAGAACCGCTTGACGATTTCGGCTGCCGATTCCACTTCGTCGATAGACACCGGCTTGCGACCGATATCTTCCGCCGTCTTGAGCGTGAACAGACCGCGTATCGCGTTCATCTTCAGCGCCGACTTGTTGGTCAGCGCCGCAAACTCTTTGTAACGGTCCAGCGAATTGCCACGAACGGCATGCTGCAGCGATGCCACAACATCCGGCGTCCAGGCGTGCTCTTCGCCACGCTTGCGGAAGGCATATTCGCCACCAATGTCCAGCGTTCCGGCCAGCAGCGGGTCGTTGCCGAAGGCTGCCCGGTGGCGATCCACCGTTTCCTTAGCGATTTCCGAAAGGCCGATACCTTCGATCTTTGTCGCGGTGCCGAAGAAATAGCGGTCAATCAATTCGGACGAAATACCGACAGCATCGAAAATCTGCGCGCCGCAATAGGACTGATAGGTGGAAATGCCCATCTTGGACATAACCTTCAGGATGCCCTTGCCAATCGCCTTGATGAAGCGGGTCACCACTTCATCCGCAGAAACTTCAGCCGGGAACTGGCCCTTGGAATGCATGTCGATCAGCGTATCGAATGCGAGATAGGGATTGATCGCCTCTGCGCCATAGCCTGCAAGACAGCAGAAGTGATGCACTTCGCGCGGCTCGCCGGTTTCAACCACCAGGCCCACGGAGGTGCGAAGCCCCTTGCGGATCAGGTGATGGTGAACGGCAGCCGTTGCCAGAAGCGCCGGGATGGCGATCCGGTCAGGCCCGATCTGGCGGTCAGACAGGATGATGATGTTGTAGCCGCCGGTCACAGCCGCTTCGGCCCGCTCACACAAGCGGTCGATGGCCGCCGGCATGCCTTCTTCGCCAAGCTCGGAATCATAGGTGAAATCGAGTGTCTTGGTGTCGAAACGGTCCTCGGTATGACCAATCGAGCGGATTTTTTCAAGATCGCCGTTGGTCAGGATTGGCTGGCGCACTTCCAGACGCTTGTCGCGGGCGGCACCCTCATGGTCGAGAATGTTCGGGCGCGGGCCGATGAACGAAACAAGGCTCATCACCAACTCTTCGCGGATCGGGTCGATCGGCGGGTTGGTCACCTGCGCGAAGTTCTGCTTGAAATAGGTGTAAAGCAGCTTCGACTTCGACGACATGGCCGAAATCGGCGTATCCGTCCCCATTGAGCCGATGGCTTCCTGGCCGGTCGTGGCCATGGGCGACATCAGGATCTTGGTGTCTTCGCTGGTGTAACCGAAGGCCTGCTGACGGTCGAGCAGAGACACGTCGCGACGCAGAGCGCGCGGTTCAACTGGCTTCAGATCTTCCAGAATAAGCTGCGTCTTGTTCAGCCATTCCTTGTAAGGGTGCGAGGCAGCAAGCTGCGACTTCACCTCTTCGTCAGAGATGATGCGGCCTTCTTCCATGTCGATCAGCAGCATCTTGCCGGGCTGCAGACGCCACTTCTTCACGATATTGTCTTCCGCCACCGGCAGAACACCGGCTTCAGACGCCATAATCACACGGTCGTCCGAGGTCACGATGTAGCGTGCCGGGCGCAGACCGTTACGGTCCAGCGTCGCGCCGATCTGGCGGCCATCGGTGAAGGCGACCGCCGCCGGCCCATCCCACGGCTCCATCAGGGCCGCGTGATATTCGTAAAACGCCTTGCGCTCTTCGTTCATCAGCTGGTTGCCGGACCAGGCTTCCGGGATCAGCATCATGACGGCATGCGCCATCGTGTAGCCGCCGCGCACGAGAAATTCGAGCGCATTGTCAAAGCAGGCCGTGTCTGACTGGCCTTCGTAGGAGATCGGCCAGAGCTTGGAAATATCGTCACCGAAGAGCGGCGAGGAAACAGACGCCTGGCGCGCAGCCATCCAGTTCACGTTGCCGCGCAGCGTGTTGATCTCGCCGTTATGCGCCACCATGCGATAGGGGTGCGCCAGTTTCCAGGATGGGAATGTGTTGGTCGAAAAACGCTGGTGCACCAGTGCAACGGCCGATTCAAAGCGCTCGTCCTGCAGGTCCTTGTAATAGGCACCCACCTGATAGGCCAGGAACATGCCCTTGTAGACCACCGTCGTGGATGACAGCGACACGAAATAGAAACCGTTGTCGCGTCCCTCTGCCTCGGCGTAAACGCGGTTTGAAATCACCTTGCGCAGTGTGAAGAGGCGACGCTCAAACTCCTCCTGCGTGGCAACACCATTGCCCATGCCGATGAAAACCTGAACATGGTAGGGTTCGGTCGCAGCAATATCGGGCGCCTTGGAAAGCGAGGAATTATCAACCGGCACATCGCGGAAGCCGATCAGAACCTGACCTTCACTCACAACGACCTCGCTGATGATATCCTTCAGGTGCTGACGCAGATCTGCATCCTGCGGCATGAAGAGATAACCAACAGCATATTCTCCGGCCTTCGGCAGCGTGATACCCTGCGCTGCCATTTCCTCGCGGAAAAAGCGGTCAGGAATCTGGATCAGCATGCCCGCACCATCGCCCATCAGGGGGTCCGCCCCGACAGCACCGCGGTGCGTCAGGTTCTCGAGCATGAAAAGCCCGTCTTTGACAATCTGGTGAGACTTCTGGCCTTTCATATGCGCCACAAAGCCGACGCCGCAGGCATCGTGCTCGTTGCGCGGATCGTAAAGCCCCTGTTTAGGAGGAAGACCATTCGGGAAAGTCGTCGTTTTCGCCACAACGTCAGCGTTGTTGGCGGTCACACGATCCGAATACTGCGATGGCGTCATTTGCGTCATCCTTTCCTCTCCTGAACATGTCCGCAAACCTGGCGGACGTTGGTGCATATTGGACAGCGCACTTTAAGGGCGCGCCCCTCATCTTTATTACATATCTGCCTCGTGGCCGCATAGTCCCGCCGCGCCTCAACATGCGGCAGAACGACACGTGATTGCCTTGATACTGTTACCGCTTCCGGTGACTTGACCGCTTTGCGCGGACGGCTAAAGTCCTGTTTGTCAGGTTAGCCGGGTTTTTCAAGCCCGTATACGCTTCAAGGCCGATATAGGACAGCAAGACTGTCCTATTTCCTGCGCTCTATGCCAGAAACGGGGCTTCACTGCAATAGCTGCAGCATAAATTATTAACGCGAAAATGCTGGAAATTTCAATTTCTTATGCGTTTGGGAAATATCGTTACAAAACGGAGATCGAATATTTTGAAAACTTGCTGATTCCCGTTTCAGAATGCCCTTTGCCACAAGAAAAACTTGAACATCCCGCCGCCATCCACAATGCTCTCACAAGAGTTCACATTTCCTCCAGCCAACCATTGGAAACGCATATGTTCTTCGCATCCGACAATTGGGCGGGCGCCCATCCCAAGATCGCATCCCGGCTCTCCACCGAGGCAGGCGGCTTTGCACCCGCTTATGGCGCAAGCCCGCTCGACAAGAAAGTCGAGGCGAAATTCAACGAAATCTTCGAACGCGAAGTGGCCGTCTTCTTCGTTTCCACCGGCACGGCCGCCAACTCCCTGGCGCTGGCAAGCGTGGGGCGGCCCGGCGGCGTTATTTTCTGCCACGAAAGCGCGCATGTCTTCATGGACGAATGTGGAGCCCCTGGATTTTTCTCCTCCGCTGCCCGCCTCGCGCCGGTTGATGGTCCTGATGGCAAGATCAGCCCAAGACAGCTGGAGCGCACCATCAAGTCTGTGCCGCCCGAATTCATTCACGCCGGCCAGCCCATGGCTGTGACCATCACCCAGGCCACCGAAAGCGGTACTGTCTATTCGCTCGATGAAATATCGGCGATGGCCGCTATCGCGCAAAAATACAAGGTTCCACTCCACATGGACGGGGCGCGCTTGACCAACGCCATGCAGGCACTTGGGACCACGCCTGCGGAAATGACCTGGAAGCGCGGGGTGGATATCCTGTCTTTCGGCGCCACGAAAAACGGTTGCTGGTGCGCCGAGGCGATCGTCTTCATGAACCCGGATGATGCACGACAGCTTCCCTTCATCCGCAAGCAGTCCGCACAGCTCTTTTCCAAGACCCGCTTCATCGCCGCCCAATTCGACGCCTATTTCGAAGACGGGCTCTGGCTGGAAATGGCAAACCACGCCAATACCATGGCCGACATGCTTCGGGCCGGCTTCGAAGCCAGCAATCACAGTTCACTTGCCTGGCCCACCCAGTCCAACGAGGTCTTCGCCATCATCAAAAAGGCCAAGGCAGCCGAACTGCGCGAAAAAGGCGCTGTCTTCTATGACTGGCACGGCGTGCCGGAAAACGTCTACGACGCGATGGAAGATGATGATGTCTTGATCCGCCTGGTCACCTCCTTTGCCACGGAGAGCGCCGATGTCGCCCGCTTTGTGGACGCGTTGAATTAGGGTCAGGACCTGGTTACAGACAGCGTGAGGCGCGTTCTCTTCACGCGCGCCTCACGCTTGTTTGAACATCAATAACGCTCCGTTGATTTTCAATTGATCAGAAAGTCATGGATGTTTCTCTCACCGGACGCACAGACCCGCCCCGGCCCGCAAACACAGCGGAATTTGAAACATCTGAGGAGATTGAAAATGTCCACCAAAACGATTCTAAACGCTTCCACGCTGGCCAGCGCCGTTGCCCTTGCTGTTACCGCGACCACTTTCATCGCCGGCCCGGCGGCGGCAGATGAAGCCAAGGAAAAATGCTACGGTGTCGCACTGGCTGGCCAGAACGACTGCGCTGCCGGCCCCGGCACCACCTGCGCCGGCACCTCGAAAGTCGATTACCAGGGCAATTCCTGGAAATATGTCGCAAAAGGCACTTGCATGACCATGAAGCTTCCCGGCGATCGCATGGGTTCCATGGAAGCGCTAACGCGCGACCTCCCCGCCTGAGACTGTCCGGACATATTTCCAGCGTTGAAGCCCGCGCCGCCCCGCGGGCTTCAATTCCAGATGCCCACGGAGGCCATCATGAACGCAGAACCGTTGCACCCTGCCCGCTTTCCGACTGCTCCGATGCCGGCTCGCGCCGGTGCGGGCCTCAAGGCTCAGCATGCCGAGGCCATTCTGGCCGACGCCTACAGGATCGGATTTCTGGAGGTTCACGCTGAAAACTACATGGGAGCCGGCGGCCATCCTCACCGCATTCTCACCCTGATGCGGCAGGAATTCCCCCTCTCCATTCATGGAGTTGGCCTCTCCATTGGTTCGGCAAACGGTCTCGACCCCGAACACTTGCAGCGTCTCGCCACTGTCGTAAAGCGATACGAGCCGGCGCTCGTCTCCGAGCATCTGGCATGGTCCACCCACGACGACAGCTACTACAACGACCTCCTACCGGTTCCCTACGACCGGGAAACGCTGGCCACTGTCTGCGCGCATATCGACCGCGTGCAGACCGCACTTGGCCGCAGGATGCTGCTCGAAAACCCTTCCACTTATGCCGCCTTCGAACGTTCGACCATGAGCGAAACCGATTTCATCCGCGAGATCGCCGCGCGCACTGGCTGTGGCCTGTTGCTGGATGTGAACAACGTGCTCGTTTCAGCCGTTAATCACGGTTTCAGCGCCCAGCACTATCTCGCCGAGTTTCCCATTGAACTGGTTGAGGAGATTCACCTCGCCGGCCATGCAGAAGACCGCGACGAAGACGGTTCTCCCCTTCTCATCGACGCCCATGACCGTCCCGTCGACAAACAGGTCTGGGCGCTCTTTGAAAGTTTGATCCAACGCACCGGTCCCCTGCCAACGCTGATCGAGTGGGACAATGATGTTCCCGATTGGCCTGTCCTGCGCCGCGAAGCCCAGTTGGCCGATGCGATTTTGGATCGCCACCGCCAGGCAGCATTTCTTGGAGCGCGTCATGGCTGAACTTCAAAGAGACTTTGCGCACGCGCTTCTCGACGCAAGCTCTGCAATCCCGCGAGGCCTGATCGCGCCCAACGGCAAAGCCGCCGCACGCCGCTTCTCAGTCTACCGCAACAATGTCACCCACAGCCTCGTCAACGCGCTGGCGGACATCTTTCCGTCCGTTCAGTCGCTCGTGGGCGAGGATTACTTCCGCGCAATGGCGCGGGTTTTTGCCTGCGAAAACCCGCCGAAATCGCCGTTGCTTTTTGAATATGGTCGCGGTTTTGCCGATTTCATTGCAAGCTTCGAGCCCGCAAACGACCTGCTTTTTCTTCCAGATGTCGCCCGGCTCGACCGCTTGTGGCTTGACGCCTATCACGCTGCCGACGCAGCACCGCTCGCGCCCGAAGCGCTTGGTATGATCGACCCTGAAGAACTGGCAGACATACGCTTCGTGACCCATCCCGCAGCCAGCCTCTTGGGCTCCAACTTTGGCGTGGTCACATTGGTCTGCCGCAGCCGCCAGAATATCGCGCTCACCGGCTTTGATCCCATGTCGCCGGAATTCGCGCTGGTCACGCGGCCGCGATGCGACCCGCAGATTCACAATCTGTCGCACGCCGCTTTCGTTTTTACGCAGTCGCTTTTCGCCCGTGCCTCGCTTGGTCACGCGGCAGTCTCCGCTTTTGAAAGCGACGCGGATTTCGACCTGTCGCAGGCTCTCGCAATTCTTATGTCCGCTGGAGCCTTTTGCGCGATTGCACCTGAGGGAGGGACAAAATCATGAAAATCATCCAGCACATGACGGCAATGCACCGCGCCGTTTTCATTCGCCTCGAAAACCTGACGGATGGCTGGTTTCTGGGCCTTCTTGCACGCTTCGTGTTTTTCGCCGTTCTCTATTTCTATTTCCTGAATTCATTCGGCACCAAGGTTGGGGATGGCTTTGCCGGCTTCTTCTCCATACAGGATAGCGCCTATTATCAGATTGCCCTTCCAGCCGTTGACACAGCCGGTGGCAATATTGCCGCGGTGCCGTTTCTCCCCTGGGGTCTGATCGTGTTCTTGGGCACATATTGCGAATTCCTGCTGCCGCTGATGGTCGTGCTCGGGCTTTTCACCCGCATCGCCGCACTCGGAATGATCGGCTTCATCGCCGTACAGACACTGGTCGATATCACCGTTCACCAGGTTGGCCCGGAAACGGTTGGCGCGCTGTTCGACCGCTTTTCGGACAGTCTCATTGCCGATCAGCGCACCCTCTGGATCTTCCCGTTGATTTATCTCGTCATCAAAGGCGCCGGTGCCATTTCCCTTGACCGGATATTGGCCGGCATTTTCGCGGCCAAGAACATGCCTCAGGCTTCCATGCCCATGATGAGATCAGCGACCTGATGAAGATCGGTCAGAACATGCTCGCATAAAGCCCTGATCTCTTCGGTCGGCTCCAGGAGATCAGGAACCATGATCGCCATCATGCCCGCGCTATGGGCCGCCTTGATACCATTGTGGGAATCCTCGAGCGCCAGGCAGAGCGCCGGCGCAACACCAAGCCTTTCGGATGCTTTGAGAAACGGGTCCGGAGCCGGCTTGCTCGCCGCATAATCGCCCTGCGCAATGACGTGGTGAAACCGGTCCATCAGCGAAAAGCGTTCCAGGTTGTAGAGAGCCTTTTCTTTCATCGAAGACGTGGCAATGGCGCGCGGAATGGCATAGCTGTCGAGAATGTCCAGAAGCTCAAGCACACCCGCCTTCAGCGCCAGCCGCCCTGCCAGCAACGCACTGTAATGGTCGAGCCAGGTCACGCGGAAATCGTCTGCAGCAAACCCGTCGCCAAGATGCGCGGTCATGTGCAAGCTGATATCGGGCCAGGCGCGGCCGATCAGCGTGCTGAAAAACGGCCAGTCGATTGCGTGGCCATGCTGCGCAGCAGCCGTCACTGCAGCTTCAAAAGAAAGGGTCTCGGTATCAAAAAGAAGCCCGTCCATATCGAAAACGACAGCGGCGGGCTTACGTGGCAACGTCATCAACATACCTTCAAAAACAAGAATGCCCCGGACAGGCCGGGGCATCCTTAAAGCAATTTTCTCAAACGATCAAAGCTTGCCGGCGCGCTGCTGAACCATCATGAACGTATCATAGGTATGTTCGGCAACCTGCATCCAGGTGTAGGCGTCTTTCTTGTAGGCGAGCTGCGAGTCGTAGAGCTTCTTGAATGCCGGGCTCTGCTCGGACAATTCAGCATAGGTTTCGATGGCTGCAGCATAAGCGGCTTCCAGGATTTCCTGGCTGAACGGGCGAAGCTGTGTTCCAGAAGCCACGAGCTCTTTCAGAGCCGGCAGGTTCTTGACATCATACTTCGCCATCATGTTGCTGTTGGCAAAGGCGCATGCATTGGAAAGAATGGACTGGTAGTGCTTCGGCAGATCATTCCACTTTTCAAGGTTGAAGGCAGCATGGAGCGTCGGACCGGCTTCCCACCAGCCCGGATAGTAGTAGTATTGCGCCACCTTGTTGAAGCCAAGCTTCTGGTCATCGTAAGGACCAACATATTCGGCTGCGTCAATCGTGCCCTTTTCAAGCGACGGATAGATATCGCCGCCCGGAATAGATGTCGGCACAACGCCAAGCTTTTCGAAGATCTTGCCGCCCATACCGCCGATGCGGAACTTCAGGCCTTTCAGATCGTCGATTGTGTTGATTTCCTTGCGGAACCAACCACCCATCTGACAACCGGAATTACCGGCCGGAAGGGCATAAAGGTTCTGCGTTGCAAGGAACTCGTTTGCCAGCTCATTGCCGCCACCCTGGTAGAGCCAGGCGTCTTGCAGGCGGTCGTTCAGGCCGAACGGAACCGCGCAAGGCACGGCATAAGCCGGATCTTTGCCCCAGAAATAGTAAAGTGCCGTATGGCAGGCTTCCACCGTGCCGGCAGCAACGGCGTCAGCCACCTGCAGTGCTGGCACCAGTTCGCCCGGACCATAAGTCTCGATCTTGAACTTGCCGTCCGTCATTGCAGCAACTTGCTCAGCAACGTCCGGTGCACCGCCCCAAAGCGTGTCGAGCGACTTCGGGAATGATGATGCCATGCGCCAGGTAATTTCAGGATTTTCCTGCGCAATTGCCGGAGCGGCAAGTGCTGTAGCGGCTGCCCCTGCGCCTGCGACGCCAGCCTTTTTCATAAATGAACGACGATTCATGTTATACCTCCCAGTACGAAAAATCTGCGCTGGTTCCCTACCAGTCGCAGCATCGAAGCGACCTAACCATTTTGATAAGAAGGTTTCAAGCGCCTAATACCGGCGAGACTTCGACTTTCGTCTAATATGATGAAGTTTTTTCAGAAGAAAGCCGGTCAATCTGCCTGAGGCCTTGTGAAACAGGCCTTTGCAGACGCCCAAGAGTTTCAGAAAAGGCAGCTTTAGACCCAGCAGTTGCGCGAAATCCGACCATACATTGTCACTGAACAACGGTCAGGCTGAGATCGGCATTTGCCGGTTCCATCGCCTCAAAAGCTACACCGTCACCCGGTGCAAGTGAAACCAGTGCATGCCCGCTTCGATCTGCAAGAACGACGAGCCCGTCATCCTGCTCCGACCATGTAGCAGCACTCGAAAGGCCCGACCAAACCGCTTCACAATCGATATCCGCGTCGAATTCGCTGGCAGACGCTGTGACGGCCCGGCCCTTTCGCACAAGACAGACTTCGCCGCTTCTCAAATTGGCCACGGCATATTCCCGCGCTTCTCCGGTCACAATCGAACCGGATGTGAAGGGATCAAGCCTGGCCGATTGCGGCCCCGGAACCAGATAAAGGCCGATGCCACCTGCGATGAGAATTCCGGTCAGCGCTGCAAGACGCATTGGCAAACTCCGTGTTGTGTGACCGTGAGTCTGCGCGCATAACCTTAATCAAACCTTACCCCGTGGACACCGCGTTAAGGTTTATTACTATTTTATGAATTGGCCCGCTCAAAAGGGGTTTCCGGAACCGGCGTCAAAGGTTCGCCTTTTTCAAACCAATTGAGCAGATTGTCCGCAACAAGATCGGCCATTGCGTTGCGGGTTGGCACCGAGGCCGAAGCGACATGCGGCAAGAGGCAGGCATTGTCGAGCTTCAGCAGCCGTTCCGGCACGCGCGGCTCGTCCTGAAAAACATCCAGCCCGGCAGCCGCGATCACACCCTTTTCCAAAGCGTCGGCCAAATCGTCCTCGTCCACCGTCCAGCCGCGCCCGACATTGATCAACACGCCGGTCGGGCCAAGCTGCGCAAGGATTTTGGCGTTGATCGTCTTGTGGGTCTCCGGCGTCTTCGGCACGATGCAGATCAGCGTATCGGTTCCTTCAGCAAGCGACCGCAGATCGGGATAATAGGTGTACGACACATCCCTGCGCGGTGTGCGCGTGTGGTAGCTGATCGGCACACCGAAAGCTTCGAGCCTGCGCGCGATTTCCAGGCCAATGCGCCCGAGACCATAAATGCCGATCGTGCGGCCACGCAGAGACAACGGTGAAAGCGGAAAATTCCCCTCGCGCGCCCAGCGTCCGTCGCGGAGCCAGCTTTCCGCCTGAGGCAGTCGACGCAGCGTGTTGAGCAGCAGACCGACGGTCGTATCGGCCACCTCATCGTTTAGAACATCCGGCGTATTGGTCACGATAATCCCGCGCTCGGCAGCACGCTTCACGTCCACACCATCATAGCCGACACCGAAGTTGGCGATGATTTCAAGGTTCGGCAGCGCGTCAATCAGGGAGGCAGGAACGCCAACAAAACTGCTGACAGCCTTGATTTTGGGCAGCAATTGCGGATCGACCAGAGCCGCATCCGGCTTCTCGATCTGCACGATTTCAAAGGCTGTCCCAATTCTTTGCAGCACACGCGGGTGAAGCTTGCCCGCGATGAGAATGGTGGTCTTGGTCATTGCGAATTCCGATTGTTTAACGCAGCAGGCGCGCTGTCGATTGGCGGATGCGCATCTCCGGCTTGATCAGATGCAAACCATCCGGTTCATGGCTACCCGACAGTTTATCCAGAAGCGCCCGCGCCGCAAGCCTGCCGACCTCCGCCTGCCCGTTCCACACCGTGGTCAGCGACGGCGTAGCGATGGAGGCCTCCTCCAGATCGTCATAGCCGGTGACCGAAATATCCTTGCCCGGCACCAGACCGGCGCGCGCCAGCCCGCTCATGAAGCCGATGGCCACGAGATCGTTCCAGCAGACCGCCGCAGTCGGCTTCTGCGGCAGTGACAGGAAATGCACCGCAGCCTCAAAACCAGCCTGCTTGGTGCGGGGTCCCGCAAGACGCAATTTCGGATCAACGGGAATATTCGCCTTCTTCAGCGCATCGACATAGCCCTGATAGCGATCACGGCCCGTCGATGTCTGGTCGGTTCCACCCACCATCGCAATGCTCTTGTGGCCGAGGCCGATCAGGTGGTTGGTCGCCAGCGCAATGCCGTAACCGTCGTCTCCGCGATAGGTCGGTAGATCCAGACTGTCCATGGTACGCGCAACCAGGATCACCGGCATGCCGTTGTCTTCGGCAAGCTGCAGATCTTCCGGCGGCGACCCAATTGCCGGTGACATGATAATGCCATCGCCGCCCAGCTGCAGCAGCGTTTCGATAAAGGTCCGCTGCTTTTCCACCGAGTCATAATGGTTGGACAGAATGAATGTGTGGCTCGAGCGGTCCAACTCGCTTTCAATCGCTTTTAAAATTTCAGCATAAAACGGGTTTTGAATATCATGCACGATCAAGCCGATGATGCCCGACCGGGATGTGCGCAGACTGGCCGCACGGCGGTTGTAGATATAGCCCAGCGCGCGCGATTGCGCCTTGATCTTCTCCCGCGTCGCCTCGGCCACAAGCGGGCTGTCACGAAGCGCCAAAGAAACGGTTGCCGTGGAAACGCCAAGCGATTCCGCAATCGTTGAAAGCTTGATCTTTTGAGCCATTCACCCTCCCTGGGATCGGCAAAAACAACCTTCAGCGACCGGAACCGAATACGAACTGAATTAAAATGTTTAAATAAACGGCTTTAATCGCTTTAGCAACCACCGAGTGCAGCCAGCAGATTGGCGTCCACAGCCTTCAGGTATTTTGCGAGGTTGCGCTGCTGTTTTTCTGAAAGGCCCGCCATGGCACTGTTTTGAACCTGATCTCGCACCTCGTTGATGCGCGCGACCGTCTGCCGTCCCGCCTCCGTCAGCCAGACGGTTGTCAGACGGCCATCGTCGCCATCGCGCCGCTCGACAAAGCCTTGCGCCTCCATGCGGACGATCGTCCGCGTCATGGTCGGTGGTTTCACCCCCACACGGTCTGCAATGGTGCCCGCGGTCAGACCATCGGTTTCCGCAAGGCTCAGGATCACACCCTCCTGGCCTGCATAAAGGCCAATACCGCTCAACTCGCGCGAAATCAGCGTGCGCAGACTGCGCGACACCTGGATAATCGCCTCCGACGCATCCACCGTTGCAGACGAGGCCGCCACCTCGCCTTCGACCTTGTCCTTTTTCTTGTCCTTGTTTTTCTTGCCGTCCTTCTTGGCCATCGCCCGACCCTTTCAATTTCAGCCCGTGAATTGTAAGCCTAAGCCGGACTTGGTCAAATTCGAGTAAAGAAATCAAATGCCGGCACCGCCTTTCAGGAAAACAATCGCCATTTTGCCGCTGGGCGCACACGAATATCACGGACCCCACCTGCCGTTCGAGACGGATGCCATCATCGCTGACGGCATTGCGCAACAATTGCAGTCCGTGCTTCCACCCGAGTTGGACGTGACATTTCTTCCCACGGAGCGGATCACCTATTCCATCGAGCATGCCCATATCGAGGGTACGAAAACGCTGACCTATGATGAAGCCGTCAATCGCTGGCTTGGCATCGCAGAAGAGCTGGCAAGCCAAGGCATTCGAAAACTCATTCTGCTGAACGCCCATGGCGGCAATTCGCCCCTGATGACTGTCGTCGCCACAGAAGCCCGCGTGCGCTTCAACATGCTGTGCGTGGCAACAAGCTGGACCCGCTTTGGCGCATCAGAGGGCGTTGTCTCAGCCGAAGACAAAGCCACCGATATTCACGGCGGCGACATCGAAACATCTGTCATGCTGGCGCTTGCACCTGAAACAGTGTCGATGGAGAAAGCCCAGAACTTCGCCTCCCGCCAGTCTGACTTCATCCGGGAGTTCAAACATTTGCGCGCCTATGGCCCACACGCATTCGGCTGGAAAATGTCTGATCTGAACGAGCAGGGTGCAGCCGGCAATGCAAGCCGCGCTACGGCTGAAAAGGGTGAGACCATGCTCAAGAAGGCCGTTGCCGGGCTCGCGGAACTGATCAGCGACGTCGACCGCTTTGATATCAGGGCCTTCGATATTTAAAAATGCCGTTTCACATCCGGATGCTCGAATAGAAAATCCAGGAATGCCCGTACCTTGAGCGCGCGGTTCCCGCCCGGCGGCATGATCGCGTGCACCGGAAGCGGCTCTTTTCTGTGCTGGTCAGGGAAAAGCTCAACCAGCGCACCGCTCTCAATATGATCCGCCACAATCAGCCGCGACAGCCTGCCGATCCCCTGCCCCGCCAGCATCATATCCACGATCACATCCGGGCTGTCGCTGTCGAAATGACCGCTGACCTCCACCATATTGATCCCCTCCGGCGTCAGGAACGGCCACCGGCGCAGATAGGAAAAGCCGGCAACCGTCATGCAATTGTGCTTCACCAGTTCGCCCGGATACTCCAGCGGACCATGGCGCTCAAGATAGGCTGGACTTGCGCAAATGGCGCGGGTCGTATCCCCCAGCTTGCGGGCAATCAGCGATGAATCCGTCAGCCGTCCGGTGCGAATGGCAATATCAACCTGCTCTGCAATCAGGTCCACCTGGCGGTCTGCGATATTCAGCTCCACAGAAACCCGCGGATAGCGTGCCATGAACTCCGGCAAAATCGGCGTCAGCATGTGCCGCCCCACCACCACGCCGGTATTGATCTTTAAATGACCGGAGGGCTCGGCGGCACTGGCCATCAGCTCCGTCTCCGCCTCCTCAATGGCGCTCACGATGGCGCGCGCCGATTGCAGATAGATTTCCCCCTCCGCCGTCAACGAAAGCCGACGCGTCGTCCGGGCCAGAAGCCGCACGCCCAGCCGGTCTTCCAAACGGGTCACAAGCTTTGAAACTGCAGACGGCGTCATCCCCATGTCATCAGCTGCCGCAGCAAAGCTGCCGCCGTCGACAATGCGGCAGAACACATTCATCTCATGCGCAGCAAGCTGATCCATATTCATGATCCATTTTCACGAATTCCATTCCAAATAAGCCAATTATCATATTCTTGGGAAGCAATAAACTGCGGTCAGTCTCAAACACAGGAGCAGACCGATGCGCAACTTCAACCACTATACCGAACTGGAATTCACCGCACTTGGCGAACTCGACAGCGGCCTTGTCATCTACACCCGCGGCGAGCGGATGGACCTGGTCGATGTCTGGCCCGGCAAGCTATCCGACATTCAAAGCCTGGAGCGCAATGCAGCCGCCTTTCGCCGGCAGGAACGCCGCCGCTTCTTCCGCTATATTGGCAGGGTAATCGCAAAACCGTTCCGCGCCTGGCAGGCCCGCCGCGCCGAAAACAGAGCTTACCGCGAATTCCTGCGCGTGGAATATCGCGACCGAACGGCACAATCGGCCCGGAACAATTTCACCGACATCCTTGCGGCGACCTGCAACACCGCCCTATATAAGGACCAAATTCCCACAAAGGATTATCGAGATGACTGAAGCACAAGCTGCAAAGCCCATTCCCGTCACTGTTCTCACAGGCTATCTCGGTTCTGGCAAAACAACGCTTCTGAACCGCATTCTGACTGAAGACCATGGCAAACGCTATGCGGTGATCGTCAACGAATTCGGCGAAATCGGCATCGACAACGACCTGATCGTCGAGTCGGATGAAGAAATCTACGAAATGAACAATGGCTGCGTCTGCTGCACCGTGCGCGGCGACCTGATCCGCGTCGTGGAAGGCCTCATGCGCCGCCCGGGCCGCTTCGACGCCATCATTGTCGAGACCACCGGCCTTGCAGACCCCGCCCCCGTCGCCCAGACCTTCTTCATGGACGACGATGTGCGCGCCAAGACCGAACTGGATGCCGTGATTGCGCTGGTGGATGCCAAGCACCTGCCGCTGCGCCTGAAGGACAGCCGCGAAGCCGAAGACCAGATTGCCTTCGCCGACGTTGTCATCATCAACAAGACAGACCTTGTATCGCACGAAGAGCTGCACCAGATCGAAGATATCGTGCGCGCCATCAACCCGGCAGCCCGCATCTATAATGCGCAGCGTTCCAACATCGACCTGAAAAAGGTTCTCGATCAGGGCGCATTCAATCTGGAACGTGCGATGGAAAACGATCCGCACTTCCTCGACCATGACGACCCCGATCACGTCTGCGGTCCTGACTGCGATCACGATCACCACGACCATCACCATCATGGCCACCACCACCATGATCACGATCACGATCATGGCCATCACCATCACCACGACCATGCCCCGTCTGCGATCCACGATGTGACGGTGAAGTCGATCTCGCTGCGTGGCGGCGCGATGGACCCCAACAAGTTCTTCCCCTGGATCCAGAAGATCACCCAGATCGACGGCCCCAACATCCTGCGCCTCAAAGGCATCATCAACTTCGAAGGCGATGAAGAACGTTACGTCGTCCAAGGCGTGCACATGATCATCGAAGGTGATCACCAGCGCCCCTGGAAAGACGGCGAAAAACGCGAAACCCGCCTCGTCTTCATCGGCCGCGACCTCGACCAGGAAAAGCTGGAGCGCACCTTCAAGGCCTGCGAAGTGGAGACGGTTGCGGCGTAAAGCTGCAAAAGTCTCGCCTCGGCGTGTCGAATGTGATAGTGTCCAACCTATGAGCGACGTTAAAGACCAACTGAGCATAGAAGATCTCACGACCGTCACCGGTGAAGTACCGGTTGAAGGACACGATGCGTGGGTGCGCGAGATCATCGAAAAACGGCTGGACCAGAAGCGGTCCGGCCATATCGTTTATCACGACCTCGACAAGATCGCAGAAGAATTCGGCTTCGATGCACGTTAGGTTTTCGCACAACGCGCGCGTCGATCTTAACAAAATCCATCACTATATTCAGGAACGAAACCCAGCGGCTGCGGAGCGCGTGGCGGCAGCTATCATCCTGCTCGCCTATCAGCTTGAAAACTTCCCCTTCCTCGGACGTCCCGGACGGGTTGCCGGAACACGGGAAATATCGATCCCGAAATACCCCTATTTCATGGTCTACACCATTTCCGAGCCCTATTATGTAGACATCGAAGCCGTACTTCACGGAAGCCAGCTATATCCGCCGGATGGGTGAGTTTGGTTTATAAGTATACATTGTGGAGCGATCAGAGGAGAACCAAATGCAGATCATATTTGTAGACTGGCTGATAAATCTCGGTCAGGAAGACGAATTCAAAAATTATTGGAAGACAGCAGTGCCTGTTGAAGATCGCTCAAAAATGGTTGGAGAGTTCTTAAGTGAGCCGACAGCCCACGAAAAATATCCTTGGATTACATGGAAATTAGAGAATACCGAGGCTAAGAGATTCATAAATGTTGGTCTCTGGGCTGATGCTGAAGCATTTCATGAACAGATTGGCAGATATTTTAAGCCAGACAGCGAGAAGCTTGATTTTGAATTTAAAATTCGGACACGAGCGTTACTGACACCTGCATGTTGGCGCATGGGCGATTGGCCGCTTCCGATCTATGATAGCGTTGGGGTACTTTGATGCCTCCAGCGATATATTCTATAATATTGAGCCCAAATCGCCCAATTTAACGATTTTCTCTAACTACGGCTGTATACATCAATCTACCCCATATGATCTAGAAACAAATCCACCCCAATCCGTTTCAACCAAACCATATCACTCTCCCCAAAATCTGGACTGCCACCCAGGTCGCCCCCACTCCACCCTTCCCTCCGCTGGCCACATTGTCTATTGAACAACCAAACTAAGACGATCAAAGCCTGAAAGAATTCCCATGCCCACAGTTGCCCCGCTTGATATCGAAGGTCACGTTGCCGGAGCCCATTTCATTGGTGACGTTCCTTTCTTTGCTGCCTCCAGCGGCGAAATCCATCGGCTCGACATGGGTCAGAAAGTGTCCGAGGCGCACGATGGTCTGTTGACGGCCATCAAGGATACGGCGACCGATACGATCCTCACCGGTGGCGAAGACGGCAAGGTCAATCGCATTCATGCCGATGGCACGGTGGAAACGCTGGCCGAGGCACCGCGCAAGTGGATTTCCGTTATTGCCGCAGGCCCGCAGAAGTCCGTCGGATATGCGGTGGGCAAACAGGCCCATGTGCGCCTGGCCGATGGCACGGTAAAAACATTTGATGAAGAGCGCACCATTGAAGGCATGGCCTTTGCCCCAAAGGGCATGCGCATTGCCACCGCCCGCTATAATGGCGTGACCCTGCACTGGGTGATGACGGCAGGTGCGCCGATCAATCTGGAATGGAAGGGCGCGCATAACGAGGTCACCTTCTCGCCCGATGGCCGTTTCGTGGTCACCGCCATGCAGGAAAACGCGCTCCACGGCTGGAAGATCGATGGCAAACCGGGCGAAGAGCCGCGCCACATGCGTATGACCGGCTACCCGGCCAAGATCAAGTCGCTCTCCTGGTCGGCCAAGGGCAAGTGGCTGGCATCATCCGGTGCGCCCGCTGCCATCGTCTGGCCCTTTGCTGGAAAGGATGGTCCGCTCGGCAAGCCGCCGCTGGAGCTTGGCACCCGCGCCAACATTCTGGCAACCGCCGTCTGCTTCCACCCTTCAGAGGATGTCGTAGCCATCGGCTTTATCGACGGCATGATCCTGCTCGTGCGCATCGACGACGAGAAGGAAATCCTGCTGCGCCGCCCCGGCAAGGGCGCAATCTCAGGCATGAGCTGGTCCAAATCCGGCAAGCTTCTGGCCTTCGCCTCCGAAGCTGGCGATTGCGGCGTGGTCGATATCACCGGCTGATCCTCATACGATCTGCGGGAGCCAATTGACCTCGCGCCCGCGGATTTTCCTCCAAAGCCATCAGGCCTCCCCCTGTAACCTCTGAAACAGAGGCAACGGGCATCAACGTCTATTGTGTCCTCAATAACAACGGCAGGCGACATCAATCGCTGCGGAAGAAAGACCTTCCAGAGCCGCTGTTACCAACTTGGACAAAACCAGACCAACCATTTTGATCGCTTTGGAGGCACACAATGAACCGCATGACCAAAACCATCACCGCAGTCCTGATGACGCTCGCCGCAGGAACATTCACAATTCAAACCGCAAACGCAGCCGGCGGCTTCGGCATGGCATCCGTTGGCCCCGGAGGCCCCGGCGGCAACACACCCGGCGCAGGCAACAATCCCGGAGGCGGCAGCAGCACGCATGGCGGCAACACGCCTGGCCGCGGCAGCAATGATCGCGGCGACCGCGAAATCATCAGAAAGGTCAACCGCTGCAAGACGGCTTCCGACTGCAACGCCATGGAAGGCAAAGTCTGCTTCTTTTCGCTGCCGAACTTCCAGGGCAAACGCTTCTGCACCGAGCCGAAGGGCCGCATGAGCAACCTGGGAAGCAGCTGGAACGACCGCATATCCTCGGTTGCCGTCAGCAATGCCAGAACCAAGATCTGCACCGACAAGGGTCTCGGCGGCGACTGCATCCTCATCAACACGTCGCGCTCACACCTGAATTCGCTCGACAACGCGATTTCATCGGTCCTGGTGCGCTGATCCCGGAATCGTTCACGCCCAACTGTGCCGCAGCCCACCCGGGCGGCGGCACCTTGTGTTTCATCTGGCGGCCTACCAGGCCAGTTCCATATGCGGCCGCCCGTCAGACGTCTTTTCGACCGTGCGCCCGTCTTCTCCAATCGTCGCAACAAGCCGATGACGAAAGGCTGAAAAGCTGTCGAATGTAACAACGTCGATCGGCTCATCCAGTTGCAGTTCCAGGCGGTAATAGCCGGGTCTGGCCGAAATTGCCTTCACCGAAATCACCTGGCCGCAAAACGCCTGTCCCAGATAGTGGCCGCGAACCGCAGAACCCAGCATCCAAGGGTTAAGCGGTGGCCGGTTTCCCACCTTGGCGACAAGCGTGTTCCAGTCTCTGAACCCGTATTGTGCGGCAATCAGTTCCAGAGCCTTGGAATGGGGTATGGGATTGCCCTCCTGGGTCAGGCGGGCGCGCAGGCGTTTTGCCTGGTCCTTGATCGCCTCCAGCGATGGCAAAGGTACATGATCAGTCATTTGCGAAGCATCCTCTCCGCACTCGCTTTCTGACCTGTGGAGCCCGTATTACCAACAGCGCGAATGCATGAAGAGCTAAAAAGCTTCGTCCATCGTGCCTTTTCAAGGGAACTTCACCAAACGCATGATCTGCGCACGGGCGGCGGGCGTCCCAAAACCAAACATCCCATAACGTGCAGAAACTCCCATGTCAAACGGCATTTCAATGCTGTTTTCCCAAAAGATGTACCACTCCAACACAGCATTATTCACAGTGTTAAACTGCGGTTAAACATGGATTGAAAGAACAGCTGCCAAATTAACCTTTGTTAACTGTGCCGGACTATTTTGCAGGAAATTCTTCTGACCGGAGAGCGGCACGATGAACGCAACAAATTTGAAAAAACAGATCAACCGTTTGCACACCGACAAGGGCGGCAACTTCGCCATCATTGCGGCTCTGCTTCTGCCCGTCATCATATTTGGCGTCGGAAGCGCACTCGATACCTCATACATGCTTTCCACAAGATTACGCCTGCAGACGGCGACGGATGCCGCAGCGACCGCTGCAGCAACTGCCTTGGTGAACAACCCTGACATGACATTGGACGAAGCCGAAACGCTTGCCATGAACTATGTGAAGTCGGAGATGCTCAATTCCAACTCTCCGGTCCCAGAGGATTGCGTAACAGCCAAGGCGACAGAAACAAAAGGCTATGGAACGGAGCGCTCCTACGACGTGTCGGTGAATGCTTGCGCCGACTACTCGTTTTCCGGCCTATCCAGAATTTATGGCGGCACAGGCTCGAAGGTGAAGTCGCTTTCTGCGGCTCACGGCACCACCGGCACGCAAAACGCACTTTCCATGTTTCTCGTTCTCGATCGCTCCGGATCGATGAATGAAACAACCGACACGGAAAAGGACGACGTTTCAGACGATTACATTTGCGATCGCAACAGTTCTGCCACGGACAAGTGCATTTCTCCAGGCAGAGGCAAGTTCCTCAGCAAGATGGATTCGCTCAAACTGGCCAGCATGAAGCTGCTACACCAGATCGAAACAGCCGACCCGAGCAAGAAATACGCGCGTATGGGTGCGGTGTCCTACACAAACTGGATGTGGACCCCTGAAAACTTGAATTGGGGCACTGACCACATCACCAAATACGTCAAGGATCTGTCTGCTAATGGCGGCACCGATTCCTCCGATGCCATGGAAGAAGCCTACACACAATTGACGCGGTCGAGTGAAAACAATGCCCATCTGGGCGTAAACGGCAAAAAGCCCTCTAAATTCATCGTTTTCATGACAGATGGCGCGAACAACTATTGGTACGCTGACTGGTGGACCCTCAACACCTGCGACAAGGCCAAGAAGGCCGGCATTGAAATTTACACCGTCGCCTTTCAGGCTCCCTATAACGGCCAGCAGCTTCTGTCGTCCTGCGCCAGCGACTCGTCTCACTACTTCAACGCCCAGTCTGCAGAAGAAATGGTCGCCGCCTTCGAAGCCATTGGCGCCAAAGCCGCAGACCGCATGACGGTGCTGACCCAATAAAAACAGCATTCAGCGGGCGATATTAGTCGACATTAAAATCAATCCCCCGCTCGCGCGGGGGATTTTTTGTTGCTCGCAAGATGTGAACGTCAAGGATCGGACCGAAAAAGCGGTACAATCCGCAGTCCAGTGGTTGTTTCGCATGCACGCGAGCAAGACCACCGCACCGAAACACGGACGCACAAACGAAAATATAGGAAGAAGGATGGTGGGCGTGACAAGGATCGAACTTGTGACCCCTACGATGTCAACGTAGTGCTCTCCCGCTGAGCTACACGCCCATCCGTGACGGGGCATAGACCATAAAAGGCTTCTCCCCGTCAATAGGTTTTTTCAGCTTTTTTCGAAGCGTCTTTTCTGGCCTCAATCAGGCGGCCAGCATCCGGTTGACTTCGTCAACGAGGTCGCGCAGGTGGAAGGGCTTGGAAAGCACTTTGGCGTCCTTGGGGGCGTTTGAGTCCGGGTTCAGCGCCACGGCAGCAAAACCTGTGATGAACATCACCTTCAAGTCTGGATCAAGCTCGGTGGCGCGGCGCGCCAGCTCGATACCATCCATCTCCGGCATCACGATATCGGTCAAAAGAAGCGAAAAGGGCTCTTCACGCAGCCGGTCGTATGCGCTTGCGCCATTGTCGAATGAGCGCACTTCATAACCCGCCCGCTCCAGCGCCTTCACCAGAAAGCGGCGCATATCGTTATCATCTTCAGCGAGAAGAATTTTCTGATTCATGTCTTTGACCATATTCGTGCCTGTACCCAGCCTAATCCGCGCATATTTAGCAGTCTTCCGGTAAATTTCCAGTGAACGAAAGCTTCGCGCCATATTGTTGTTTCTAAGTATGGACTTGCCGGTGGCAGGCTGGCAACATGAACAATCAGTTTACCCGCAGCAAATGCGGAACATGGTAAAGGACCGGATGTCAGTTTTCGAAGCGCAAAACAGCTATTTTGAGATTGTGGAGCCGCTGACGCAGCGCATACCTTTCGTGTTCAATTCGCCCCATAGCGGACGCAACTATCCGGCAAGCTTTCTGGAACAGTCACGGCTCGATGCCCACACACTGCGGCGCTCGGAAGATTATTATGCCGATGAACTGTTTGCTGCCGGTGCGCTTTTGGGCGCGCCGCTTCTGAAGGCTCATTTCCCCCGCGCCTATGTGGATGTGAACCGCGAGCCCTACGAGCTCGATGCACGCATGTTCGAAGGCTCCATCCCGCCTTATGCCAACCGCAATTCCGCTCGCGTGGCAGGCGGCCTTGGCACCATACCGCGCCTGGTTGCCGAAAACATGGATATCTATAATGGCAAGCTGCCCATCGATGAAGCAATCTGGCGCATCGAGACGATCTATAAGCCTTATCATGCGACACTGAGGAAGCTGATTGCCGCGACCCATGTACATTTTGGCCAGGCGGTGCTGATTGATTGTCACTCCATGCCCGGCAATATTCGCGTTGGCGGGACGGGACAAAGACCCGATATCATTGTGGGTGACCGGCATGGCACCAGTGCAGCGCCCCATATTGCACTTGCCGCTGTCGAGATCCTGGAAGGTCTCGGTTTTTCCGTCGCCCGCAACAAGCCCTATGCCGGCGGCTTCATCACCGAGCACTACGGCCGCCCCGCCCGCTCCCTGCACGCGTTGCAGATTGAAGTCAGCCGGGCGCTCTACATCGATGAAACCACGCTGGAAAAGAAGCCGGACTTCCATATCCTGGCCGAAATGCTGGGCGAATTCCTCGCCCGCCTGGTCGCCCATGTAGGAGCTGAAAGCCGCACCGATTCCCTCGCGGCAGAATAATAGAGCTCAACCATCCAACCGCCCTGAATCTTGCAAAGCACTTCAAGTAAGCCTGAGCGCTTTCGCATAGCCTTTGGCGAAAAAATCAATAAAGCGAAATATAGACAAAAAAGACCGCGCCCATGGCGCGGTCAAATCTAGGGAGGAAACACCCAAGGAGGGTATTACAACCGCGAGCGGCTGTATATTGACGATATTATTGCACTGCACAAATGTCAATAAAAGATCACAAATATTTCATGATTTTAGATATGCAAAACTTATACTCAAATGATGTATTTTTAATCGCAAGAATGCGCGAAGAATAGTCATTTCAAAAGGCCATCCCTCGAGCTGCCTATCACCTACGCGCCGACTTCAAGCACCTTTCCTGCCCTTTTCCGTTGCCCCCTGCCGCAAGCCGGACTATCGTCCGCCGCACATCCCAAGATCAATTCTCCATGGATATCCTTCGACATGCTTCCACCACGCTCGTTTTTTGAACGCCTGGCAGATGCCGCCGCTGCCGAGACCCTGCCGCGCTTTCGCGTCGGCGCAGATGTCGTCAACAAGGAAGCATCGGGCTTTGATCCGGTCACTGAAGGCGACCGAGCCGCCGAAACGGCAATCCGCAGGCTTATTTCGCAAACCTACCCCGACCATGGCATTCTGGGTGAGGAGCATGGCAGTGTGGGGCTCGATCGCGATCTGGTTTGGGTCATCGACCCGATCGATGGCACACGCGCCTTCATCTCCGGCCTGCCCGTATGGGGCACATTGATCGGGCTATATCGCAACGGGCGTGCTGTCGCCGGTCTCATCGACCAGCCCTTCACCCGTGAGCGTTACTACGCTGATGAAAGCGGGGCTTACTATTCCGGTCCGGACGGCAGCCGCACAATCAAATCCCGCAGTTGCGGCGATATCGCCAATGCCACGCTTTTCACCACCTCTCCGCACATATTTGAAGGCCGGGACAGCGAGCAGTATCGCGCCGTGGAAAGCCGCGTGCGCCTCTTCCGCTACGGCTGCGATTGTTACGCCTATGCACTTCTGGCTGGCGGCCATATCGATCTCGTTATCGAAAACAACCTCAAGCCCTACGACGTCGGCGCCATCATACCGATTATCGAGCAGTCAGGCGGCGTCATGACGACCTGGCAAGGCGAACGGCCGGAAATGGGCGGGCAGATCATTGCCGCTGCCACGCCCGAACTCCACCAACAGGCATTGGCGCTTCTCAACGCAGCCTGAGGGCGATGCTCAAGAACCCGGCAGGAAGGCCAGAACGGCGGACATGGCCTGAGCACGATAGCGGTCGCGCTCCTGAAAGAGCTCATGCTTGGCGCCATCGATCGGAATGAAATGGCCGGCGCGGAAATAACGGCTCAACCGCTCGATTGCCGGATAGGAGACGACCGCATCCTGGGTCGGTGCCAAGACAATGGTCGGCACCATGATCTTGTCCAGATGGGAAAATGTGCTCACGCGCTGCCCCGCACGCAGGCACTCGTCGATCCATGACGCGGTCGGTGGACCAAGCGCAAACTCCGGATGCGCTTTCACAATAGCCCGGTTGCGCGCATACCGGTCTGGATCGGAAGTCAGCACATTGCCCGCAAATTCCGTGTGAGGTCGGCTCTTGCTCAAAGCCTTCCGCCCCAAGCCGAACAGCCTCAGGAACCGCGCAACACGCATGATCGTGTGGCTGGAAGGCCGCCGGTCGCTCAATTCCAGAAGCGGCGCAGATAACGCGATCCGGTCAATCCGGTTGGCCAGCCGCGGCGCGGTAGAAAGCGCAATCAGCGCACCCATGGAATGGGCCACCATGAAAAACGGCAGGCGCGTATCGGGCAACACGATCTTTTCGAGAAAGGCCTCGAGGTCCTTCTCATAATCGGCAAAACGGTGCACATGACCGAGCGAATGATCGGCAATGAGCCGGGGTGAGCCGCCCTGCCCGCGCCAGTCGAACGTCGCCACCCAGAAGCCCTGCTCGGTCAGCTCGCGGATCGTCTCGAAATATTTCTCGATGGATTCATTGCGCCCCTGCAAAAGCACGATTGTCCCCTTGGCAATCGAAACGGGACTACGGAAAATCGCATAGCGCAACGCCAGCCCGTCATGGGTTTCAAAGAAACCGGCGATATGATTATCGGGAACGTCGTTTCCCGGCGTTGAATGCAATATGTCTTCCATCATCCGACACTTTTACGGGCAGGCTCTGCCATGGATAGAAAGCCACCGGCCAAAGCGCAACTGCAAATCGCCGCAAGCCCTGAAACTACCCAGAAACTTTGCCCCTTTCGAATTTTCGCGAAAAACTCTTGAACTGCGCTTTTGCGATTACCAGATATTCGTCAGGACAGCGCCCTGATGGGGCTTTCCCGCTCGCAGCACCGCCGCATTGGGGTGCAGAGCTTTGAAAAAAACAGCAAACAGTCGCTTCTCAGGAGGACACTATGCGTCACGTCGACTATACCCCCCTTTATCGTTCCACCGTTGGTTTCGACCGCCTTTTTTCGCTTCTCGATGGCGTCGGCCAGAGCGAACAGGCCAACAGCTATCCGCCCTACAACATTGAGCGTACCGGCGAAAACGCCTATCGCATCACCATGGCCGTTGCAGGCTTTAGCGATGAAGAGCTTTCCATCGAAGCCCGCGAACATGTCTTGACCATCAAGGGCGAACGCGCCCCCGAAGACGAAGACACCACCCAGTATCTCCATCGCGGCATTGCCAAGCGCGCCTTCGAGCGCCGCTTCCAGCTTGCCGATCATGTGGAAGTGCGCGCAGCAAACCTGAAAAACGGCCTGTTGCACATTGATCTGGTGCGTGAAATTCCCGAAGCCATGAAGCCGCGCCGCATTGCCATTGCGACAGATGTCGCAGCCGAACAGAAGGCAATCGAAGGCCAGCTGAACTAGAGCGGTTCATCTTTTAACTGAAGCGCTCAAGGCCACAAGCGTGGCCCGGCGCTAATGCGCCGCCCCAGTGGAGCATTGCGCAAAGCGCAATTGGCGTGAGCGAAAAAATGTAGACTGTTTCAGTCAAAAACTGAAACAGTCTAAGCGTTCGGGACAATCTTCGAAATGCGAAAGGGCCGGAAATTCCGGCCCTTTTTTGCGTTAAGGCGTGGTGCCCCTGATCGGATTCAAACCGGCCACGTCTTTGCTCTTATGTATCGCATGTACGTTATCGTTTAATCGCGGGCGATTAAACGCGACATGCTTTAGTTGAACACTGGCGGTTTGCTGAGATCGATACCGCCATCCTCTTTCTTTTCATCAGGTTTTGGTTGCGATTGCCCCGGCAGTGTCGTCAGCGGCGGCAGCCCCAGCGCATTGCCACTGTCGTTTCCGCCACCCAGCGTGCCAACCGGGGGAAGGTTGAGACCTGGAATGCCACCGCCCTCGTCGGTCATGGGCACATTGATCTGAACGTCGTTCAGGTTCACCGGAGCTTTATCGCCCTTGTAGACCATCACCAATTGCGGGAATGCAATCACCACCATCACCATGAGGAACTGAATGATGATATACGGCACCACGCCGCGATAGATCTGCATCGTGGAAACGCCGTCCAGAGTTCGCCCCGTCGCCTCATCCTTCCATGGACCCGAAGGTGCAATGGACCGGAGATAGAAAAGAGAGAAACCGAATGGCGGCGTCAGGAACGATGTCTGCAGGTTAATCCCCAGGATGATACCGAACCAGATCAGGTCGATCCCGTGTGCCTCTGCCACTGGTGCGAGAAGCGGGATAATGATGAAGGCGATTTCGAAAAAGTCCAGGAAGCAGCCCAGGATGAAGACGATGATTGTCACCACGATCAGGAAGCCGTATTCACCGCCCGGCAGGGACAGCAAGAGCTCCTCGATCCACTTGTTGCCTTCGATGCCATAGAAGGTCAGACCGAAAACACGCGCACCGATGAGGATCATCATGACGAATGCGGAAAGCTTGGTGGTCGCCTCCACAGCCTGCTTCAACACATCAAAGGTCAACCGCCGCTTGGCAAATGACATGATCAATGCGCCGGCAGCCCCCATCGCGCCACCTTCCGTCGGCGTGGCAATGCCGAGGAAAATGGTTCCGAGAACCAGGAAGATCAACGCCAACGGCGGGATCATCACGATGATCACCTGCTGTGCAAGGCGCGAGATCAGGTTGAGCTTCATCCAGTCATTGGCAAGGGCAATGACATAAATGACAGAAACACCCGCCGTCAGCGCACCCACCTCACGCCATTCCGATGTGATCGAGGAAAACAGGAAGTGGTCGGAAAGGTAATAGATAGCGCCAGCCAGTGCGATCATCGCAATCAGCGACGTCACGCCCCCGCCGAGTGTCCGTGCTTCACGCGGCAGCGCCGGCGCCCATTTGGGACGGACCATCGTGATCACGAAAACATAAAGGCAGTATGCAGCCACAATCAAAAGCGCCGGATAAAGCGCACCGACATACATGTCACCGACCGAACGGCCGAGCTGGTCGGCCATGACAATCAGCACCAGCGATGGCGGCACGATCTGCGCCAGCGTTCCCGAAGCTGCGATCGTGCCGGAAACAAACGGCCTGTTATAGCCGTAACGCAGCATGATCGGCATGGAGATAAGACCCATCGCCATCACGGATGCGGCCACAACGCCGGTCGTCGCACCCAGAAGCGCACCAACGAGAACAGCCGCATAGGCAAGCCCGCCACGCACCGGCCCAAAGAGCTGGCCGATCGTATCGAGCAGATCCTCGGCCATGCGCGAGCGCTCCAATATGATCCCCATGAAGGTGAAGAACGGAATAGCCAGCAATGTCTCATTGGACATGATGTTTCCGTATATACGGTCGGGGTGACTTTGAAGAAGGGCAAACGACAGCTGAATGGACGGTGAGAAATCGGACAGCGCAACACCGATGACAAAGAATCCCAAACCGCCGGCAGCTAGCGTGAATGCCACCGGATAGCCAAGAAGCAGTGACGCCATCACCGAAATGAACATGATGGGCGCAAGATTATGGGCAATAAGTTCGATCATTTACTTATCCCCCTCTTGCATCAGGCTGTGATGCGGACTCGATGGATGATCGCCTTCAAATTCGGCATCATCAACCAACCGGCCAGTCACGATGGCGTAACGCTTGATGATTTCGGAAATCGCCTGAAACCACAAAAGCACGAAACCAACGACGATGAAGGCCTTGGCCGGCCAGACAATCAAGCCACCGGCATTGAAAGACACTTCCCCGGATGTGTAGGAGCGAATGAAGGGAGCCCAGGAAAGATACGCCATCAATGTGACGAAGGGCATCAGGAAGATGATATGGAGAACCAGATCAATGATGTCGCGCGTCTTCTTGCTCCAGCTGGAAGACAGAACGTCAATGCGAATATGCTCGTTTTTCTGCAGCGCATAGGCAGCTGCCAGCATGAAGACGGCACCAAAGAGATACCATTGCGCTTCCAGCCATGCATTCGACGAGATATCGAATGCTTTGCGCACCACCGCATTGCCGGCGCTGATCAGTACCGCGACCAATATCAGCCACGAAACCGACTTGCCGACCGCCGCAGTTATCTTGTCGATGACGGTACTCAAGCCCAATAAGATGGACATTCATTCCCCCCTGTTTTTTAGGACCCCCTCAGCCTCACGGCGCTCGGAAACCCAGCCAACCACATGTTCAGGACGCCGTATTCTTTTGCGTTCGGCTTTATCCCAACATGACACCTCGCTCAGGTTTATGTTCATGCGCGCCGAATTTGTAAAGACTGAGACCCGAATATTCAGACATATTAGACCAATTGCTCACCTTCCGTCGCTCTCCCGCAGAGCCTTTGATGGAAAAAGGCGCAAATTCCTCAATTGGGATGCCGCGTGCGTTGCGCTTTTTCAGCGCTTTGTGTAATGCGGGAAATGAACAGATTTTATCTTGTCCCGAAAGCACCGGGTTCAAGGCACAGTTATGGACTTTCCGTCAGCTGGAAAGAGCGATCGCAGGGAGAAACGCAATGTCTGATCATAATCATCAGTCCGGCCCCGTAGAACTTGGCGCCCCGATGGACTACGCCGAACACGAGAAATCCTACAACGGCTTCATCAATGCGACCAAATACGGCACGCTTGTCGTCGTCGCACTGCTGATTTCCATGGCTGCAGGTTTCTTCACAGCCGCCGGCATGATTTCCAGCGTCATTCTCTTTTTCCTGCTGTGTGTTGTCGGTGTTTACCTGCTGCGCTGATCGAAAAGCGAAGATGAAACTGAAAAAGCCGGGCCGTAAAGCGACCCGGCTTTTGTTTTGGTGACGACGAAAGCAACGCTCGCTCAACCGGCTTCGGCGCTCGAAAGCGGCTGGCGAACGCGCTTCGGATCCGGCAGGAACATCGCCAATATGCCGATTGCCGGCAGAAACGAGCAGATCTGATAGACGAATTCGATCCCCTTCCAATCTGCTACCTCGCCCAGCGCCGCCGCAGCCAAGCCGCCCACACCAAAGGCAAAACCAAAGAAAAAGCCCGAAACAAGGCCCACGTTATTCGGTGCCAGTTCCTGCGCGAAAACGATGATTGCCGGGAAAGCCGAGGCCAGCATTGCGCCGATGACAACCGAAAGCAAACCGGTCCAGAAAAGGCTGGCATAGGGCAGCATGAGCGTGAAGGGAAGCACGCCCAGCACGGAAATCCAGATCACCACCTTGCGCCCCACCCGATCTCCAATCGGCCCGCCGAGCACCGTTCCAGCCGCGACAGCGCCAAGGAACAGGAAGAGCATGAGCTGCGCATCTTTGATGTCCAGCCCAAAACTGTGCATGAGATAGAACGTGTAATAGTTCGTCAGGCTCGCGAGATAGACGTATTTGGAGAATATCAACGCACCAAGAAGGCTCAAACCGATCAATGCCTTCTTGCGCGGCAGAGGCACGAACGCATGCGACGAAGAGCGCTTTGCCTTCGAATTCCGATTGCGCAGATACCAGTTCCCCACCTGCCAAAGCACCACCATGGCCAGAAAGGCCGCCAGCGAAAACCAGGCAACGCTTTTCTGTCCATTGGGCAGCACAATGAACGCCGCCAGCAGTGGCCCAAGCGATGTGCCGAAATTGCCGCCGACCTGAAACAGCGATTGTGCAAGACCGGGCCGCTCGCCTGCCGCCATGCGCACCACGCGCGCTGATTCGGGATGAAACACCGATGATCCCACACCGATCAATGCGCTTGCGATCAGCATCAGTTCAAAGCGATGAACGAAAGCCAGCATGATGAGCCCGCAGAAGGTAAAGCCCATGGAAATCGCCAGAGACCGCGGCTGCGGTCGTTTGTCGGTGTAGATGCCGACCAAGGGCTGCAACAGCGACGCCGTCACCTGAAAGGTCAGCGTCATCAGACCCACCTGCCCGAAATCAAGCGCGTATTCCTGCTTCAAGATGGGATAGATCCCCGCCAGAAGCGACTGCATCATATCGTTCAGCAGATGGCAAAAGCTGACCGCGCCGATGACCGCAAAGGCGGTCGTCCTCACTGCCGGCGCCGCACCATCACTCGTAATCTCCGCCATTTTTTGAACTCCAGGATAGCGAATTGAATATTGTCACGCGCAAGATAGAGGCGAAAGAATTTGCCTGCTTCTGTGAATTGGCCTAATATTTTCCTAAATGGGCCAGAATTCGAATGACGGATCAAAGCACGAAACAGGTCGAGCACCAGATTAGCCTGCACTGGCTGGACACGGCTGAGAGATCTGTTGTGGCAAAGGCGCACGATTACGAGACAGCAGATTTCATCCCTACCCATCGGCACAACCGCGCTCAGCTGATCTATATCCTGAACGGCATGGCGGCGGTCTCCACCGCGCAGGGACGGTGGATCGTGCCGCCGGATCACGCGCTATGGATTCCTGTCGGTGTCGAACATTCCGTAGAACTGAGCGGGCCAACCGCGATGCGCTCGATCTATGTCAAGCCCGGCATTGGTGTTCCCCTGCCCGAAGCGAGCCGGGTTGTTGGCCTTACAGACCTCATGCGCAGCCTCATTCTCGAGGCCGTTCGCGCGCCCAGGACCGGCGAACTGACCAGCCGCGACGCTGCCATACTGGCCCTGATTCTCGAGGAAATTCCGCGCCTGCCGGAAAAGCCCTTCAGCCTGCCCCTGCCGCAGTACGAAAAGCTTGCCGCACTTTGCCGGTCCTTCTTGAGCGCGCCGCAGCAGGATGCCAAAATCGACAGCTGGGCCGAAAAGATCGGCGTCAGCCGACGCACATTCACACGTCTTTTCAGGGAGGAAACCGGTTTGAGCTTTTCCACATGGCGACAGCAGGCCTGCATTCTGGCCGCCATATCCAAGCTCACCGACGGAGAACAGGTGACGATGATCGCCCTGGACCTTGGCTATGAAACGACAGCTGCCTTCACCACCATGTTCAAGCGCATGACCGGCCAGAACCCCAGCCGGTATCTTCGCCAGGCGGCCTGAGAAGCGCTCTTATTGCCCGCGCGTGCGCGCCACGCCATCAATGGCGGGCTGATATTTGCGGTCCAGATTGAGCGCATGCTGATACGACTTGTAGGCGCGCCGCATGTCGCCACGACGTTCATAGACAAGCGCCTGGTTGGCCCAGGATTCAGCCATTGAATCGTCAAGCTCGATTGCGTGGTTGAAATCGGCAAACGCGTTGTCGTCATCGCCGAGCGCCAGATAGGATATTCCGCGCCCATTATAGGGCTCAGGCGAACGCGACGACAGAGAGATCGCACTGGAGAAATCGTCGATCGCCTTATTGTGCTGGTTCAGCTTCTGGTAAATCAGACCGCGACGGTGATAGGCGCGTCCGTCTGTTGTGTCGAGGGCGATGGCGCGATTGAAGTCGCCCATGGCCTCGTCAAGCCGCCCGGCCTGACGGTAGATGTCGCCACGACCGATATAGGCCGTGTCGTAACTGGGATTGATACGGATCGCCTGCGTATAGTCATTCGCCGCTTCCACGGGCTTGCCCTGGTTGCGGTAGATCAGCGCGCGATTTGCATAGGCCTGGTAGAAACGCGGATTCAGCTGGATGGCACGGTTGAAATCATCAAGCGCTTCGGAAAAACGTCCAGCCTTGCCCAGGGCCGAGCCACGTGAGTTATAGGCTTCCGGGTCGTTCGGGTTGGCCGCAATCACCGCCGTCAGTGATGCAATATTCTCTTCCGAGCCTTGGGCCCGATCGATTCGGATCATGTCGTTTGAGGTCGTGGTCGAGCAGCCGGCCATTGCAAGGGCAGAAACCATCAACAACGCATAAGCGCCAAAGCGTTTGCGCGCAGGAGCTTTACCGTGAAAGGTCCGGTTGTCATTCGTCAAAGTCACTTGCAATGTCCCCTTCGCGCCAATCTCATAAAAGGCGCTCCTCAATTGATGTCCGTCCCACAACAAACGAAAAGGCGGCGGCGATCAAGCTCGCCACCGCCTCGTTAAACAGCAATAACGCCAAAATAACGGCGAATTAACGCGCGCCCGGGCGTCCGCCGACAAGACCTTCGCGCTGAAGACGCTTGCGAGCCAGCTTGCGCACGCGCCGAATGGCTTCAGCCTTTTCGCGAGCGCGCTTCTGCGACGGCTTCTCATAGTAGTCGCGCATCTTCATTTCGCGGAAAATACCTTCGCGCTGCATCTTCTTCTTCAGAGCGCGGAGAGCCTGATCAACATTGTTGTCGCGGACAAGTACCTGCACGTTAAATCCCGTTCCTTTAAACTTTGGTTGCGCTTTTCCAGTCCCTCGACTGGAAGCAATACGTTGCGTTCGCGCAGCCACAGGACTCGCGATTGGCGGCTCAATTAGCAGAAGCGTCCTTCAAAGTCCAGCAGGGATGGGGCAAAAATGCGAAAAACTGGCCTGCGAAACCCGGTTGCAACTGAGACATTCTGTCCCTTGTCGAAACCGATAGGGTAATGCGTCGCAAAAGAGCAATTGCGTGCCGCCGATATTTGCTTTTTTCTACTGGAAAAGGCGCAACAAAGCGACCTGTCGCTCCATTCTTACCTGGAAGAGAAAATGCGGAAATTTTCAGCGTTTGCCATCGCACGTGAAGCCATGCGTCAGCATAAGGGCTGGGAGGCTCAATGGACCTCCCCCGAACCGCGCAAGGACTATGATGTGATCATCATTGGTGCAGGTGGCCACGGCCTCGGCACGGCCTATTATCTGGCCAAGGAACACGGCATCACCAATGTTGCCGTGATCGAGAAAGGCTGGCTGGGTGGCGGCAACACGGGCCGTAACACCACCATCATCCGCTCCAACTATCTCTACGACGAAAGTGCGGGCATTTACGGCCACGCGCACCGTCTGTGGGATGGCCTGTCGCAGGACCTCAATTACAACGTCATGTATTCTGAACGCGGCGTTCTCATGCTTGCGCACAACGTTCACGACGTTCAAAGCTTCAAGCGCCACATCCACGCCAACCGGTTGAACGGCATTCCCAATGAATGGCTGACACCGGAACAGGCGAAGGAATTCTGTCCACCGCTGAACATTTCCAAGACGTCGCGTTATCCCATCATGGGCGGCGCATTGCAGCGCACCGGCGGCACCGCCCGCCACGATGCGGTTGCCTGGGGTTATGCACGTGCAGCCAACGACCGCGGCGTTCACATCATCCAGAATTGCGAAGTCACCGGCATCACCCGCGGCCCGAACGGCGAAGTCACCGGCGTTGAAACCACGAAAGGTCACATCGGCACCAAGAAGATCGGCGTCGTTGCAGCCGGCAATACCTCCGTTGTCATGGAAATGGCCGGCATTCGCATGCCGCTGACCTCCTATCCGCTGCAGGCGCTGGTTTCCGAACCGCTGAAGCCGGTCTTCCCCTGCGTGGTGATGTCCAACACGGTTCACGCCTATATCTCGCAGTCGGACAAGGGCGAACTGGTGATCGGTGCCGGTACCGACCAGTACCCCTCCTATTCCCAGACCGGCGGCCTGCACATCATCAACCACACGCTCGATGCCATCTGCGAACTCTTCCCCATGTTCACCCGCGTCAAGATGATGCGCTCCTGGGGCGGCATCGTGGACGTGACGCCGGACCGCTCACCGATCCTGTCGAAGACGCCGGTTCCGGGTCTTTTCGTGAACTGTGGCTGGGGTACGGGCGGCTTCAAGGCAACGCCGGGCTCCGCGCACGCATTCGCACATACGATTGCGCGCGACGAGCCGCACAAGGCCAATGCCCCCTTCACCCTCGACCGGTTCCGTACGGGCCGCCTGATCGACGAGGCTGCAGCTGCAGCCGTGGCGCACTGATTAGAACGAAGGAAGCAACAAAATGCTTTTGATCCACTGCCCCTATTGCCAGGAAGAGCGCCCGGAAACCGAATTCCGTCACGGCGGCGAAGCCCATATCGCCCGTCCGACAAATATTGCGGACATCTCCGACGAAGAGTTTGAAGCCTATTTCTTCATCCGCTCCAACGAGAAGGGTGTCACCTTCGAACGCTGGCGTCACGCCCATGGTTGCGGTCGCTTCTTCAATGCGGCCCGCCACACCGTCACCGACAAGTTCATCAAGGTCTACAAGGCAGGCGAGCCCAAACCGACGCTTGCCGAACTCGGCCTCGAGTCTGGAGAATCCCAATGAGCGGCGCATACCGCATTGCCGGCAAGGGCCGGCTCACCCCGGCCCGCCAGGCGCGCTTTTCCTTCGACGGAAAGTTCTACACCGGGCTTGAAGGCGACACGGTCGCCTCCGCACTTTTGGCCCACGGCGTCCACCTCATGGGCCGGTCGTTCAAATATCACCGCCCGCGCGGTCCGATCTCCGCCGGTTCCGAAGAGCCGAATGCGCTGATCAATGTCGCCCGCGACGCAACCCGCGAACAGCCGAACGTGCGCGCCACGGTGCAGGAAATCTTCGAAGGTCTGAAGACCAATTCGCAGAACCGCTGGCCCTCGCTGGAATACGATATCGGCGCAGTGAACAATCTCGGCGCACCCTTCTTCTCCGCCGGCTTCTACTACAAGACCTTCATGTGGCCAAAGGCTGCCTGGAAGCATGTCTACGAGCCCTTCATCCGCGCAGCCGCCGGCCTCGGTGTCGCGCCGAAGGAAGCCGACACCGATCATTATGCCAACCGCTATGCCCATTGCGACGTTCTGATCGTGGGCGCTGGCATTGCCGGTCTCTCGGCAGCATTGGCCGCCGCACAGACCGGCGCCAGCGTCATCATCTGTGACGAGCAGCCGGAAGTCGGTGGCGCACTTCATTATGAAGCAGGCACAACCGTTGACGGCATGCCGGGTTTTGAATGGGCCCAGAAGACGGCGCAAAAGCTTGCCGCCATGGACAATGTCCGCCTGCTGACCCGCACGACGGCGTTCGGTTATTATGCGCAGAATTTCATAAGCCTCACCGAGCGCATCACCGACCACCAGGCGATGGTGGAAAAGTCTGCACCGCGCGAGCGTCTGTGGCAGGTCCGCGCCAAGCGCGTCATTCTGGCAACCGGCGCCATCGAACGGCACATGGTGTTTGACGGCAACGACCGTCCGGGCATCCTGCTCGCCTCTGCCGCCCGCACCTATCTCAACCACTACGGCGTTGCAGTGGGCAAGAAGGTCGGCGTCTACACCGCCCACGATTCAGCTTACGAGGCCGCCTTCGACCTCAAGCGCGCCGGCGTCGAAATCCCGGCCATTGTCGACACCCGTGAAAAGCCTGGCGACGCAGTCATGGCAGAAGCGGCCGCACTTGGCATCAAAGTGCTGACCGGTCATGCGGTGATCAAAACCTCCGGCCGCCTGCGCGTGACCTCCATGACGGTTGGCCGCAGCACCAAGGGGACGACGACAAAATACGAAATCGACGCCCTCATCATGTCGGCCGGCTGGACGCCCTCCGTCCACCTCTTCTCCCAATCGCGCGGCAAGCTGACCTGGGATGCAGACAATGCACGTTTCGTCCCGGGCACCCATGCACAGGACTGCCTCGCAGTCGGCGCATGCAACGGAACCGACGGCCTTGCCAACACGGTTGAGGAAGCCCTTGGTGCAGGCGAACTGATGGCGCGCGCAGCAGGCGCCGCCGCAGACGCCGAAAAGCTGAGCCTCAACACCGAAACCGCATTCGAATGGACCGGCGGCATGGTTGGCGCATCCGAAGGTGCAGGCCCCGATACGGTGGCCAAGGCCTTCATCGACTTCCAGAACGACGTTTGCGCCAAGGATATCCGCCTGGCCGTGCGTGAAGGCATGCGCTCGATTGAACACATCAAGCGCTTCACCACGAATGGCATGGCCTCCGACCAGGGCAAGCTGTCCAACATGCATGGTCTGGCAATTGCTGCTGAAGCACTGGGCAAGGATATCCCGGAAGTGGGCCTCACCACCTTCCGCGCACCTTATACTCCGGTCACCTTCGGCACGATCATCAACCACGCGCGTGGATCGCTGTTTGATCCAACCCGCAAGACCCCGATGCACGATCAGGAAGCCGCACTCGGCGCTGTCTTCGAAGATGTTGGTCAGTGGAAGCGCGCATGGTTCTTCCCGCGTGCGGGCGAAGACATGCATGCGGCCGTCAACCGCGAGTGCAAGACCGTTCGCGAAACGGTCGGCATGTTCGATGCCTCCACCCTCGGCAAGATTGAAGTGGTGGGCCCGGATGCCGCCAAGTTCCTCGATCTCATGTACACCAATGCATGGGACTCGCTGAAACCCGGCCGTGCGAAATACGGCATCATGCTGCGTGAAGACGGCTTCATCTATGACGACGGCGTTGTCGGACGTCTGGCCGAAGACCGTTTCCACGTCACCACCACCACCGGCGGTGCACCGCGCGTCCTCCAGCACATGGAAGACTATCTGCAGACGGAATTCCCGCATCTGAAGGTCTGGCTCACCTCCACGTCCGAACAATGGGCAACTGTTGCCATTCAGGGTCCAAAAGCCCGCGAAGTCATCGCGCCAATCGTTGACGATCAGGATATTTCCAATGAAGGCCTGCCCTTCATGAGCGTGGTGGAATGCAAGGTACTGGGCGGCGTTCCCGCCCGTCTCTTCCGCATGACCTTTGCCGGTGAACTGGGCTACGAAATCAACGTCCCAGCTGACTTCGGTCCCGCCCTTTGGGATGCGCTCTACGAGCGCGTGGAAGCAGCCGGCGGCTGCGCCTACGGCACGGAGACGATGCACGTCTTGCGCGCCGAAAAGGGTTATATCATCGTCGGCCAGGATACGGACGGCACCGTCACGCCCTACGATGCAGGCCTTGGCTGGACGGTTTCGAAAAAGAAAACCGATTTCGTCGGTATCCGCGGCCTGAAACGTCCTGACCTTGTTGCCGAAGGGCGCAAGCAGTTGGTCGGCTTGAAGACACGCAATCCGAAGGTGGTTCTGGAAGAAGGTGCGCAGATCGTTGCAGACCCCAATCAGGCCAAGCCCATGACCATGATCGGCCACGTCACCTCGTCTTACTGGTCAGAACATCTCGGTTCTTCCATTGCACTTGCCGTGGTCGTCGATGGCCACAAGCGCAAGGGCGAAACGCTCTATATCCCGATGGAAAAAGAAACAATCGCCGTGGAAGTCACCGACACGGTCTTCGTTGACAAGGAAGGAAGCCGCATCAATGTCTGAGGCGATCCGCACAAAACCGCTCCCGGCAACCCGCACAGGCAGTGCTGCGGCCAGCGTCACACCTGCACCCGAAGCAAGCCGCATTTCGCTGCGCGCCGGCGAGGAGGCTCTTGCAGCACTCTCGTCCGCGCTTGATCTCGGCCTTCCCACGCAGCCGAAAACATCGGAGAGCAAGAACGGTCGGATGGCCCTTTGGCTCGGCCCGGACGAGTGGCTGATCATCGATCAGAACGGAGCTGATCTGATGGCGCTTTGCGCCACCGTTTCCGCACCCCATTCCGCAACCGATGTGTCGCATCGCAACACCGCAATCATCATCAGCGGCCCAGGCGCGGCAGATGCCATCAACGGCGGCTGCCCGCTCGATCTTTCGCTGAAGAGCTTTCCGGTCGGGGCCTGCACCCGCACCCTGCTCGCCAAGATCGAGATCGTGCTCTACCGCTCCTCTGAAGATACATTCCGCGTGGAATGCTGGCGCTCCTTTGCACCTTACGCGCTCGGCATGCTGGCAGAAGGTGCCATGGATGCGTCTGCCTGACTGGCAGCCCATGTTGACTTAATCGATCCCGCCGCTCTCAGCAGACGGCGGGATTTTTGCTTTCAGGCCTTGAAAACGAAGGCTGCACCCAGCGCAATCAGCGCAAAGCCGATCACATGGTTCACCGTGATGCTTTCCTTCAGCCAGAACACCGAAAACCCGGAAAACACCAGAAGTGTAATCACCTCCTGTATGGTCTTCAACTGTGCGGTGGAATAATAGTCGCTGCCGATCCTATTGGCCGGAACAGCGAGACAATATTCGAAGAACGCAATGCCCCAGCTTGTCAGGATGGCCATGAACAAAAGCGAGTGCTTGTGTTTGAGATGCCCATACCAGGCAAATGTCATGAAAATATTCGAGACAACGAGCATCAACGGCGTCAAAAAAGCGGCAATCGGCATAAGCGAAGTTTCCGGGATAAAATCGATAACAACCCGATAGCACCAGCCCGCCACGCCGGGAAGCGCAATTGCATGGCAAAAACATGCTCTTTGTGTGTCCGATCTCCAACCCCGACCATTATCTCGGCCAAAAACTGAACACACCGTTCAACGGCCCACCCGCTTGATAGAGCCTTTACACGCACCACTTGCTGTGTGAAGCAATCGCAGTCAACCGGGTATCGCATAGATGAAAAAGATCGGCTTTCTCTCTTTCGGGCATTGGAGCCCCTCACCGCAATCGGGTACGCGCTCGGCCAGCGACACGCTGTTGCAGTCGATCGATCTGGCTGTTGCAGCAGAAGAGCTTGGCGCGGATGGCGCCTATTTCCGCGTGCACCATTTTGCCCGCCAGCTTGCCTCGCCCTTCCCCTTGCTTGCAGCCATCGGTGCAAAAACCAGCAAAATAGAGATCGGCACCGGCGTCATCGATATGCGCTATGAAAACCCCTTCTACATGGTGGAAGATGCAAGTGCTGCCGACCTCATTTCCGGTGGACGCCTGCAGCTTGGTATCAGCCGCGGCTCGCCTGAACAGGTTATCGAAGGCTATCGCTATTTCGGTTATAATCCGCCGGAAGGCGAAGATGACGCCACCATGGGCCGCCGTCACGGCGAGGTCTTCTTCGAACTGTTGAAAGGCGAAGGTTTCGCCCGTCCCAACCCACGCCCGATGTTTCCCAATCCGCCCGGCCTGTTGCGGCTGGAGCCGGTTTCGGAAACCCTGCGCGACCGCATTTGGTGGGGTGCCGGTTCCGATGCGACCGCGATCTGGGCTGCGCAGCTCGGCATGAACCTGCAGAGTTCAACGCTCAAAAACGACGAAACCGGTGAAGCCTTCCACATTCAGCAAGCAAAACAGATTCGCGCTTACCGTGAAGCCTGGAAAGAAGCAGGCCACACCCGCACACCGCGCGTCTCCGTCAGCCGGTCTATCTTTGCCATCACCAATGACCAGGACCGGCTCTATTTTGGTCGCGGCAATAAGGAGCAGGACAGCGTCGGCTATCTGGATGAGAGCACGCGCGCTATTTTCGGCCGCTCCTATGCCGCAGAACCGGAAGAGCTCGTCAAGCAGCTTGCCGACGATGAAGGCATTCAGGAAGCAGACACGCTGTTACTGACCGTGCCGAACCAGCTTGGCGTTGCCTACAACGCCCATGTGATCGAGCAAATCCTCAAACACGTGGCACCCGCTCTCGGCTGGCGCTAATCAAACCTCAGGCTTGTCCTTCGGGTCGAACTGCGAAATGGTCAGCCATTCCGCAGTGAGGGCGGGTTTCGTCTCGCCTTCGATTTCCACGGACACCTGATAGGTCAGCATGACCATATTGGCACCGCGAAAACGCACATCGGCAACGGTAAAATGCCCGCGCACCCGCTTGCCCGCCTTGACCGGCGCCATAAACCGCACCTTGTCGAAACCGTAATTGATCCCCATCAGCTGTTCGCGAATGCGTGGCGTGCCGCTATAGTTCATCGCAGACAGCATCGAGAGCGACAGAAACCCATGCGCAATCGTGCCGCCAAATGGCGTTTCGGCTGCTTTTTCGGGATCAACATGGATGAACTGGTGATCATCGGTCGCATCGGCAAAAAGGTCGATCCGCTTCTGATCGACAACGAACCAATCCGAAGTCCCGATCTGGGTTCCGACGATCGATGGCAGTTCAGCAAGGGAAATTTCGCGTGACATGGGCAATCCGGTATATCTACTTTCAAATCACCAAAGCTTTTAGCCTGAAAATGTCAAAGCGACAAAGCCATGTCTGAATTTCTCTATTTTGCCTATGGTTCCAATATGTTGACAGCGCGTCTGGCGGCACGCTGTCCGTCCGCGAGGGTTGTGGGCGCTGCACATGCGCCCGGCTTCGGCCTTGCCTTTGCCAAACGCGGCATGGACCTCTCAGGCAAGGCAACGCTGGTCCCGCAAACGGCACAAAGCCAGCCGGGCGTGGTCTTTGCAATCAAAAACGAAGAACGCCTCTTTCTCGATCAGGCTGAAGGTCCGGGCTATCACCGCCATGATGATTTCAAGGTGATGCTTGCCGGTAGTGACGATGAACTGACCTGCAGCACCTATATCGCGCGCGATATTCTGCCCGGCCTTGTCCCGTTCGACTGGTATGTCGCCCTCATCATGGCAGGCGCGCTCGAACATGGCCTGCCTGCCGCGCTCATCGAAAATCTGCGGCAGGTCAGACACTGCCCGGACATGGAAACGCAGAGGCCCGGTCAGCGCGCTGCGCTCAATGCCCTCCGCCAATCCGGATATATCTCGGTAGCGTCAGTTCTCAGCCACTGACAGCAAACACGACCGAACGCTCGGCAACCTCAATGACATCGCTCAGTTCTGCCCCATCCGCGCTCTGCCATTTGTCGCGCGGCTCGGGAAGCACAAACTCAACGGGTTCGTGACCGCGGTTGAAGAGAACGGCCAGTCGGCAATCGCCCCCACTCTCCAGATCACGCGTTTTCAAGACCATCGACAAAACAGGATTGTCCTCCGCCTCCCATTGCGGAATGGTCATCTCGTGACCCGTGGCTGAAAGCCAGACCACATCGCCGTCCTCGCCGGTAAAGAAGCCGTTTTCGGAAAAGACGGAAAAGCGCCGCCGCAGAGCCGCAAGTCCTGCGGTATGCAGCACCAGTTCCTCGTCCATCTCGTTCCAGTCGACCCAGGTGATTTCATTGTCCTGACAATAGGCATTGTTATTGCCGCGCTGGCTGCGTCCACCTTCATCGCCCGCCGTCAGCATCACCGCACCGCGTGTGACAAAAAGCGTGGAAAGCAGCGCCTTGATATCGCGCCTTCGTGCTGCCTGAACATCAAGATCGGCGCTCGCACCCTCAACCCCATTGTTCCAGGAGTGGTTTTCATTATGCCCGTCGCGGTTTTCCTCACCATTGGCCTCATTATGCTTGTGGGCATGTGAAACGAGGTCCATCAGCGTGAACCCGTCATGGGCCGCCAGAAAGTTCACCGAACGCGTATGTTTGCCACCATAGCGGCCAAAAATCTGCGACGAACCGGCAAGCGCGGACGCAAATGCGCCGGTCATATACGTATCCCCGCGCCAGAAGCGACGCATGTCGTCACGCGCCCGGTCGTTCCATTCGAGATAGGTATCGGGAAAATTGCCAAGCTGATAGCCTCCAGGACCAATGTCCCACGGTTCGGCGATCATCACCCGGTCAGCAAGGCGCGGATGGCGTTCAATCGCTTTGAAAAGGGCCGCATCCGGGCTGTAACCGCCATCTTCCTCGCGTCCCAGAACGGTGGCGAGGTCAAAGCGAAAACCATCCACACCGGCATGGCTGACAAAGTGATCCAGCGTATCGATCACCAGCCCACCGGCAATCGGATGATCGCAGGCCACCGTGTTGCCGCAGCCCGTATCGTTGACAATCACATCGCGCGCGTCGGGCATGTGCCGGTAGTAGGCGCGATTATCAAGCCCTCGCAGGCTGAGCGTCGACCCGTGAACATCGCTCTCACCGGTATGGTTGAAAACCAGATCCAGAATGACGCCAATGCCTTCCGAGTGCAGAACCTCCACCGTCTGGCGCAGCTCCTCGACGCCACCGGGGCAAATGCGCGGATCAAGCGCCATGAAGCTGACGGGATTATAGCCCCAGCCATTGGCAAGATTGAGCGGCGGCAGGTGGCGTTCGTCGATCCAGGCAACAATCGGCATCAGCTCGACCGCCGAAACCCCCAACCGCTTCAGATGCGCCAGAACAGGCGGCGTGCCAAGCGCCGCCACCGTGCCGCGCAGCGCAACTGGCACCTCCGGATGCAGGATAGTGAACGGCTTGACGGCGACCTCGTAGATCAATCCACCGGGCTCATAAAGAGGCGGCCGTGCCTCTACCGGCACATCGGCCACCACACGCGCCTTCGGCACAATGTCGGCGGTATCCTCACCAAATTGACCCAATCGGGGATCCTGCACAAAGGCGCGGTCCAGCTCTTTGGCATAGGGGTCAACCAGCAGCTTGGACGGGTCGAACCACAGGCCCTGTTCCTTGTTGAATTCACCATGCGCACGAAAGCCATAAAGCGCACCGGCTTCCAGCCCCTTCACGAAGGCACGATGCACGTCGTCTGGACCACGCAGCATGGAGACCCGCATTTTCTCCGTCACGCCATCGGCCTCAAAAAGGCAAAGTTCAATCTGTTCGGCATGGTGGGACCACACGCCGAATTGTGTGCCACCGGCAACAAGGTTTGCACCCAGTTTGGGAGACTGCATTCAAAACTCCGGGAACGGATTCATGTATGGCGCATTTCTAAAGGTCATGATGGCGAATTTAAAGTGTCACAGCACACAAACGACGTGGTTGACCCCACGTCTTCCCGTGCTATCCAGAAGTAAAATGACGAGGTGGCTGTGCTGCAGAACATTTCAATCATCGCGGCCGTGCTGCTCACCGCCGTCGCCTTCTTGAGCAACAGGCTGGCTGCCTCCAAACGCTGGAGAGCCATGATCACGCCGCTCGCCTCCATCATCGGCAGCGGCTTTCTCGTTCTCGGTCCTATTCTCGATGCGTCCTACGGCTATCTCGCTCCCCTCATCATGGCCGCACTCTGCATCGGCGCCTATCTCTTCGGCTGGACCATCCGCTTCAACATACAGGCTCTCGAAACAGACAAACCGCGCGGTTCGCTGGCAGATGGGCTCGAAAATCTGGCCTCCTGGTCACTGGCCTTCGCCTATGTGATTTCCGTCACCTACTATCTCAACCTCTTCGGTGCATTCGGCGTCAATCTCACACCCTTGAACGGCGAATTCTACGCCCGCATGCTCACCACCGCCGCCTTCGCGGTCATTCTGATCACCGGCTGGTGGAAGGGTTTCAAAGCGCTGGAGCGCATGGAATATCTCTCCGTTGCCGTCAAGCTCGCCATCATCTCAGGCGTTCTGGTTGGCCTCGCCTTTTTCTTCTTCGGCAAGTGGCAGGCAGACGCGCTTATCTTCAACCCGCCCCAAGTCAGCGGATTGAGCGCCATCACGCTGGCCTTCGGCCTTATCATCACCGTGCAGGGTTTTGAAACATCCCGCTATCTGGGCGCAGCCTACAAAGCCGAAACCCGCATCAAATCCATGCAGCTCGCGCAATGGCTTTCGGCGCTCATTTACATGGTTTACACGCTGCTCTTGAGCTATGTCTTCACCCGCGGCGAGCTTGTTCTCACAGAAACCGCCATCATTGACATGATGCGTGTGGTGGCACCGATCCTGCCTTTCCTGCTGGTGGCGGCAGCGTTGGCCGCCCAATTGAGCGCCGCCATTGCTGATACATCCGGCTCGGGTGGCCTCTTTGTCGAAATCACCTCTGGCAAGATCAGCGCCCGCCAGGCCTATGCCCTTCTCACTGCCATCGGTCTCGTCATCACATGGACGGCGGACGTCTTCGAAATCATCGCCTACGCATCCCGCGCCTTCGCCGTCTATTATTCGCTGCAGGCCGCTATCGCAGCCGCCACCTCCGCGCAGCAAAAAGGCCCGGTGTGGCGCACCGTGGCCTTTTCAACGCTTTCACTTCTGGGCGCACTGATTGCCATTTTCGGACAATCCGTCGAAGGCTGATCAGAGCCCTTCAACAATCTCTTTCATCATGCCCTGGACTTCGGTCGCCACTGCACCGAGGGCGGGATTTTCCACCGCCTGCATGGAGGCCATCGGGTCAATACCGGCGACTTCCACCTTGCCATCGTCAAGCGCACGCACAATCACATTGCACGGCAGCATCGTTCCGATCAGCGGCTCAGCCTGCAGCGCCTTGTAAGCAAAACCCGGATTGCACGCACCAAGGATCGTGTAAGGCGCGACGTCCTTGTCGATCTTCGCCTTCATCGTGGCTTTCACGTCAATCGTCGTCAGCACCCCGAAGCCCTTTGCTTTCAGCGCGTCCGTCACATGCGCAATCGCTGCGTCAAAATCCATGTCCAATGTCTTGGTAAAGGCGTAGCTCATAGGTCTCTCCTCTTGAATACATAATAAATAAAATATGTATGTATATCTGGAAAACAAGGGTCAGACAGACGGTTTCCAGTATCACGTCGCATACATTGATTATCGCATCGCCGCTGTGGCAAGATATCACGAAATACCATCAGGCTTCATCAAGGCGTCCCATGAGCGAAAGACCAACGGGTCTACGGTGCAGATGACAGCGTTTATGTCAGGATCGTCAGGCTGTGCCTTGCTGAAAAAAGCATTCCTTATGATCTCGAACCCGTCGATATTTTCAACACCGACCGTGCGGATCCGCGCTATCTTCAAAAGCACCCCTTCGCAAAAATTCCCGCCTTTCGCCACGGCACACTTCACCTTTATGAAACCGGCGCCATCACCCGTTACATTGACGAGGCTTTCGAGGGTGCCATCCTCCAACCGACCGACATGGTGGAGCGCGCGCGCTGCAACCAGTTGATCAGCATCGCCGACAACTATGCCTATCCGAGCCTTGTTTGGGGCATCTATGTCGAGCGGATTGCCAAACCGCTTGAGGGCGAAAAAACAGACGAAGAGAAGGTCGCCGCAGCCCGTCCTGTGGCCGAAATCTGCCTGAAAGCCATCTCCGATATTATGGGGAAAAACCCATGGATGGCAGGAGATACGCTGACATTAAGCGACCTGTATCTCGCGCCAATCTTCCACTATTTCCTGATGACGGAGGAAGGCAGGGCAATGACCTCAGCCTATCCAAACCTCCTGGATTGGTGGTCTCGCATCAGCGCGAGACCCTCCATGCAGGCAACAAGACCAAAGCCACCGGGCGCTTGACGTCTCACGTAATCACGCTCGGCGCATCGCGGCCCGTGCGGGCCTTGATTTCCCCGAAATGGTCAGCCGCGGCAATGAGGTCGGCCAGCGCTTCCTGCGTGTCGATGCCATGCTTGTCAGCATCCGGCTCATAGCGCTCCACATAAACGCGAAGCGTCGCACCCGCCGTTCCCGTCCCCGAAAGCCGGAACACCACGCGCGAGCCGCCCTCGAAGAGAATGCGGATGCCCTGGTTTTCCGAAATGGATTCGTCAATCGGATCACGATAGGCAAAATCGTCTGCCGCCTCGATCGTCAGGTCGTAGAAACTCTGCCCCGGCAGGCTGATCAGGCTGTCGCGCAAATGCTGCATCAGACCGTTGGCCGCATCGGAATCAACCTCTTCGTAATCGTGGCGGGAATAATAATTGCGGCCATATTCGGCCCAATGTTCCTTCACGATCTCGGCCACACCCTGCTTGCGTGCAGCCAGAATGTTGAGCCAGAAAAGCACGGCCCAAAGCCCGTCCTTTTCCCGCACGTGGTCGGAGCCCGTGCCGAAGCTTTCCTCACCACAGACCGTTGCCATGCCGGCATCAAGAAGATTGCCGAAGAATTTCCATCCGGTCGGCGTTTCATACATGCCGATGCCCATTTTCTCGGCCACCCGGTCGGCAGCACCCGAGGTCGGCATGGAGCGCGCAATACCCGTGATCCCTTTCGCGTAACCCGGTGCCACGGTCGCATTGGCGGCAATGATCGCCAGACTGTCGGAGGGGGTCACGAACATGCCCTTGCCGACGATCATGTTGCGGTCGCCGTCGCCATCGGAGGCCGCACCGAAATCGGGACCGTCCGGGCTCATCACATCATCATAGAGTTCCTTGGCGTGCACCAGATTGGGGTCCGGGTGATGCCCCCCGAAATCCGGCAACGGTGTCGCGTTGCGTACAGAACCCTCCGGCGCACCGAGCCGCTTTTCGAGAATTTCGCGAGCGTAAGGACCAGTCACCGCACCCATGGAATCCACCACCACGCGCGTTCCACCCGCAATCATCGCGCGGATAGCGTCAAAATCGAACAGGCTCTCCATCAGGTCCGCATAGTCCGCCACCGGATCGATCACCTCGACTGCCATACCGGCAATATCCAACGTGCCGATGGAATCCAGGTCCACATCCTCGACATCAGAAATCTTGTAAATATCGATCACCTGGCTGCGCGCATAAACCGCATTGGTGATCTTTTCGGGCGCAGGCCCGCCATTGCCGATATTGTACTTGATGCCGAAATCCTCGTTCGGCCCGCCCGGATTGTGGCTGGCCGAGAGAATGATACCGCCAAAGGCCTTGTATTTGCGGATGACATTCGATGCCGCCGGCGTTGAAAGAATACCGCCCTGCCCCACCATCACCTTGCCGAAGCCGTTGGCTGCGGCCATCTTGATCACCTTCTGGATCACCTCGCGATTGTAGTAGCGGCCGTCGCCACCCACCACCAATGTCTGCCCGGCAAAACCTTCCAGACTATCGAAGATCGACTGGATAAAGTTCTCCGCGTAATGGGTCTGCGCAAAAACCGGAACCTTCTTGCGAAGCCCGGAGGTGCCAGGCTTCTGCCCCTCAAACGGTGTTGTGGGAACGATATTGATCATATTCAGTGGCCTCTTGCGGAAATCAGTTTTTGATAAAGGTCGACATATTGGGATGCGCTGCGCTCCCAGGATACATCGGCACGCATCCCGTTTTTCTGCATCGCAGCCCACATCTTGGGCTCTTCCCAGGTGTCGAAGACCCGGTGCAATGCCAGCCTCAGCCCGTCATGGGTGACGCTGGAGAATTGAAAGCCGGTGGCAACGCCCGCCGAAAGTGCCGCCGTATTCGCGTCGATCACCGTGTCGTTCAAGCCGCCGGTACGCGCCACCACCGGCACACAGCCATAGCGCAGCGCATAAAGCTGGGTTAGTCCACAGGGCTCGAAGCGCGATGGTATCAAGATGGCATCAGACCCGGCCTGCATGAGATGCGACAGCGGCTCATCATAATTGATGCTCACACCAACGCGCCCGGCATGGCGGTCCGCAGCCGCAAGCAGCGCGCCTTCCAGCGCCTTGTCACCAGAGCCAAGCACCACCAGCTTGCCGCCGCGATGCACGATTTCGCCGGTCAGATCGGCCAGCAGGTCCATGCCCTTTTGCCATGTCAGCCGGCTGATCACGCAGAAAATCGGCCCGTCATCGATATCGAGCCCAAAATGCGCTTCCAGCGCTGCGCGGTTTTCAGCCCGTCCCTTGAGCTTGCTTGCGGAAAAATTCGCCGCAATAAGAGGATCTGTTTCCGGGTTCCAGATATCGGTATCGATCCCGTTGACGATCCCGTGCACCACATCGGCACGGGCGCGGATCAGCCCTTCAAGGCCCATGCCGAACTCCGGCGAAAAAATCTCGCGCGCATAGGTCGGGCTCACCGTCGTCACCGCATCGGCAATTTCCATCCCGCCCTTCAGATAACCCACATCGCCATAATACTCGATCCCGTGCATGGAAAAGGCTTCCGCCGGCAGGTCGAGTTCGGCAAAGATATCGGCCCCGAACTGTCCCTGAAAGGCGATGTTGTGCACGGTCATCATGCTCGGCGTATCGGGCGCGAACCGATAGCGCATATAGGCTGGCGTCAGTCCCGCCTGCCAATCATGCATATGCACAAGGTCCGGCACCCATTTTTCAACCAGCCCGCCGGCAATCTGCGCACCGACATGGGAAAGTGCTGCAAAACGTTTCCAATTATCCGGAAAGTCCTTGCCGTCCTTGGCTGTATAGGGGCCGCCATCGCGCTGGAAAAACGCCGGTGCATCCAGAACGAAAAGGCTCAACCCCTCATAGGTGCAGGCATAAAGCTTGGCCTTGACGCCAAAGAGATCGGAAAACTCCGCCACTTTGGCCTTCCGCACCGAGGACATCTTCTGCATCACCGGCGTGTAGCCCGGAAGCAGGCTGCGCATCTCCACATTCTGCTTTGCAAGAACCAGCGGAAGCGCACCCGCAACATCGGCAAGTCCCCCCGTTTTCACCAGCGGGAAAATCTCGGAGGCGACGGATAATACCTTCATGCTTCACATATCCAGCTTGTCAATCATCGCCTGGGTGATCAGGCAGACCCCGCTTTCCGTGCGTCGGAAACGGCGGGCATCCAGTTCCGGGTCCTCGCCCACGACCAGCCCTTCGGGAATCACAACCCCACGGTCGACCACGACCTTGGATAGCCGCGAATGACGGTTGACTACAACATCCGGCAGCACCACGGCACTGTCGAGCGCCGAGAAGGAATTGATGCGGCAGCCTGCCGAAAGCAGTGTCTTATAGATGGACGATCCCGAAACGATGCAATTGCCCGCAACCAGGGACGAAACGGCCGAACCGCGTCGTCCTTCCACATCATGCACGAATTTGGCCGGTGGATTGATCTCCGCATAAGTCCAGATCGGCCACTCGCTGTCGTAAAGATCAAGCTCCGGCACGATGTCGGTCAGGTCGATATTGGCCTGCCAATAGGCATCCACCGTTCCCACATCGCGCCAATAGGCCTGCTTTTCAAAGTCGGACCGCACGCATGATTGTGCAAAGCGATGCGCCTGCGCCTTGCCGTTTTTCACGATATAAGGGATCAGGTCCTTGCCGAAATCGCGGCTCGAATTGGGGTCGGCGGCATCCTTGTGCAAGAGGTCGATCAGGAACTTCGTGTGGAACACGTAGATCCCCATCGAGGCAAGCGACATGCTTTCGTTGCCGGGAATGCCTGGCGGGTCGGCTGGCTTTTCCACGAAATCGATCACCAGATCGTTTTCATCGACATGCATCACGCCGAAACCCTTGGCCTCTTCGCGCGGCACCTCAAGGCAGCCGATCGTCACCTCCGCACCGGAATCGACGTGCTGCTGCAGCATCATCTCGTAATCCATCTTGTAGATGTGATCGCCTGCCAGAATGACCATGAATTCCGGGCCATAGGGCTCGATAATGTCGATGTTCTGATAAACGGCGTCTGCCGTTCCCTCATACCACTGCGTTTCCGAAACACGCTGCGAGGCCGGCAGAATATCGAAGCTCTCGTTACGCTCAGGCCTGAAGAAGTTCCATCCGCGCTGCAGATGGCGGATCAGCGAATGGGCCTTGTACTGTGTGGCCACACCAATGCGGCGGATACCGGAATTGAGGGCATTGGACAGCGCAAAATCGATAATGCGCGACTTGCCGCCGAAATAGACCGCCGGCTTGGCGCGGCGATCCGTCAGCTCTTTCAGACGGCTCCCCCTGCCGCCTGCGAGAACATAGGCCATAGCATCGCGGGCCAATGGTCTTGGTCGTTTCACTGTGTTTGCCATCTCAAGGCCCTCCCATTATCGGCTCAACTATCAGGCTCAAACATGACTGTGGCCAGCGGCGGCAATGCCATGATCGCGCCAAATCCCCGGCCTCCTTCATTCAACGCTTCAACGCTGCCAGCGTTCCCTTTGCCGCTTCCGCCATAGACTTCTGCATCGCTGTTGAAGATTTCGCGCCACTTGCCGCCGCCCGGCATCGGCACACGATAGCCCTCGCGCATGACAGGCGTCATGTTGGAAACCACCACCACCGGCTTTGCGCCCGGCGCACGCCGCTGCCAGGCAAAAACCGAATTCTCCCGGTCGTCCGCAATCAGCCAATCAAAGCCCTCCGGCTCGCAGTCACGCGCATGCAACGCCGGCTTTTCGCGATAGAGATGATTCAGATCCTTGATCAGACGCTGCATGCCACTGTGGGTATGGTGCTCCAGAAGCCACCAGTCCAGCTCGCTTCCATGGTTCCACTCCGCACGCTGGGCAAACTCCTGCCCCATGAACAAGAGCTTCTTGCCCGGATGGCCCCACATATAGCCGTAATAGGCACGCAGATTGGCAAACTTCTGCCAGTCGTCGCCCGCCATCTTGTTCAGCAGCGAACCTTTGCCATGCACGACTTCATCATGAGAAAGCGGCAGGACGAAATTTTCGGAGAAGGCATAATGCAGCCCGAACGTCAGATCGGTGTGGTGATATTTCCGGTAGATCGGCTCACGGGCAAAATATTGCAGCGTGTCGTGCATAAAGCCCATGTTCCACTTGAACCCGAAACCAAGCCCTCCCTCATGAACGGGTTGGGAAACCTTCGGCCAGGAGGTCGATTCCTCCGCAATGGTCATCACGCCGGGATGGGTGCCGTAAACCTGCTTGTTCATGGTCTGCAGGAAACGCACCGCCTCCAGGTTTTCCCGCCCGCCATATTCGTTCGGTATCCACTCGCCTTCCTTGCGCGAATAGTCGAGATAGAGCATCGAGGCCACTGCATCGACACGTAAGCCGTCGAGATGGAACTTCTCGGCCCAGTAAAGCGCATTGTTGACGAGGTAGGAGACAACCTCCGTGCGACCGAAGTTGTAAATCGCCGTGTTCCAGTCGGGATGAAACCCTTTGCGCGGGTCGGCATGCTCGTAAAGCGCCGTACCGTCGAATTTCCCGAGCCCATGCGCATCTGTCGGAAAATGCGCCGGCACCCAGTCGAGAAGAACGCCGATGCCAGCCTTGTGTGCACCATTGACGAAACGGGCAAACCCTTCCGGCTCGCCAAACCGTGCCGTCGGCGCATAAAGTCCGGTCGTCTGATAGCCCCAGCTCGGATCGTAGGGATATTCGGAGATCGGCAGGAATTCGATATGCGTGAACCCCATCTCCACGCAATAGGGTATCAGATGATCTCCCAACTGGTCCCAGCTATAGAAGCTGCCGTCGGGATGGCGTTTCCAGGAACCGGCATGCACCTCATAAATCGAAATCGGCTGACGCCGCGCGTCTACCGTCGACCAATGCGCGCGATGGTCGGCATCTTCCCATGCCTGCTCCAGCTCCGGCGTGGTGACCGACGCCGTCTGCGGCCGCAATTCCGAACGGCGGGCAAAGGGGTCTGCCTTCAGCGGCAGCAATTTCCCGTCCGCGCCAACAATTTCGTATTTATAGGCAAAACCCGCAGTCACATCGGGTGCAAAAATTTCCCATATGCCCGTGTCGCGTCTGAGCCGCATCACATGCTTGCGCCCATCCCAATCGTTGAACCCGCCAACGACTGAAACCCGCTTCGCATTCGGCGCCCAGACCGCGAAGTGATAGCCGTCAACGCCCTCATGCGTCATCGGATGCGCGCCCATCTTGTCAAACAGACGCAAATGCGAGCCTTCGCGGATAAAATAATCATCCATCGGCCCAAGCACCGGGCCAAAACTGTAAGGATCAGTAACCGTCCATTCAGCCTCGGCATTCTTGGCGCGATAGCGCACCGGCTGGCGGGACTTGAGCTTGACGGGACCTGCGAAAAAACCGGCCGGATCGAGACATTTCAACTTGCCGATTGGCTTTCCGTCCAGCGTTTCGGCGTCTACACTTTCTGCGCCAGCAATAAATCCGCGGACGTAAAACTGGCCTCCCCCCTCATGCAGCCCCATCACGGCAAAGGGGTCGGAATGCGAGCCGTTGATGATTGCCGTTACCTCCTCAGGAGCGAGGACGGACGGATTTTTGCCCGCCACATCCCGTTCATTCGTCATCCGGCTCTCCAGATCTCGCCTGCATATTGGCGGATTGTCCGGTCAGATGAGAACCAGCCCATCCGAGCGGTGTTGAAAATGGCCTTCTGCTGCCACAATGGCTGATCCAACCACAGCTTGTCCACCGCACGCTGTGCATTTGCAAAGGCTTCGAAGTCAGCAGCCACCATGAACCAGTCATGCGCATAAAGCCCATCGACCAGCGATGTGAAGCGTCCTGGATCGTCCGGCGAGAACACGCCCGAGGCAATGGAAGACAGTGCCTGTGAAAGCTCGGGCGAGTTTTCGATGATTGCGCGCGGATCGTGACCCTCTGCCCGTGCGGCGGCAACTTCATCCGCCGTCATCCCGAAAATGATAATGTTTTCAGCACCGACATGATCACGCATTTCCACATTCGCGCCATCAAGCGTACCGATCGTGAGCGCCCCGTTCAGCGCAAATTTCATGTTGCCGGTGCCGGATGCTTCCATGCCTGCTGTAGAAATCTGCTCTGACAGATCGGCTGCCGGCACAATCACCTCGGCCAGTGACACATTGTAATTCGGCATGAAAACGACCTTCAGCAGACCGCGCACCGCCGGATCGTTGTTGATCACTCTCGCCACATCATTGGCAAGCTTGATGATCAACTTGGCATTGTGATAGCTCGGTGCCGCCTTGCCCGCAAAAAGCTTCACGCGCGGCACCCAGTCAAGTTCGGGATGCGAGCGTATCTGATCATAAAGCGCCACGGTCTCGATGATGTTCATCAGCTGGCGCTTGTATTCGTGAATACGCTTGATCTGAATATCAAAAAGCGCGGAAGGATCGATCCTGAGGCCCAGCCGCTCGCGCACCAGCGCCGCCAGCCGTTCCTTGTTCGACAGCTTCACTGCCGCAAACTTCTCCTGGAATGCGCCATCGGTCGCAAAGTCATCCAGGGCCTGCAGAGCCTCCGTATCATCCAGAAATTTATCACCGATGGCCTCTTTCACGAGGTTGGTCAGCCCCGGATTGCATTGCATCAGCCAGCGGCGCGGCGTAATCCCGTTGGTCTTGTTGTTGATGCGCTCCGGATAGAGCTGATGGAGATCGTGAAACACGGTCTCCTTCATCAGCTCCGTGTGCAGAGCAGACACGCCATTGATACTGTGCGAGCCGACAAAAGCAAGATTGCCCATGCGCACCCGCCGCTCGGCGTTTTCATCAATCAGCGAGATGGCGCGGATCTGCGCGTCACTGAAATCCTTCTCTTTTCTCGCCTCGCGCAACACCACGGCATTGATCGCATAGATAATCTGCATGTGGCGCGGCAAAAGCCGCTCAAGGAGCGGCAGCGGCCAGCTTTCCAGCGCTTCGGGAAGAAGCGTATGGTTCGTATAGCCAAAGGTTTCGCGCGTCATATCCCACGCGTCTTCAAAGTCGAACCCGTGCTGATCCATCAAAAGACGCATCAACTCCGGAACGGCCACGGCCGGATGCGTGTCATTCAGCTGAATGGCGATCTTGTCAGACAGGTTCTTCAAAGTACCGAACTGCTGCAGATGGCGGCGCAGGATGTCCTGCAGCGAGGCGGACGAGAAGAAAAACTCCTGCCTCAGACGCAGTTCCTGCCCCGCCGGTGTTGCGTCAGCCGGATAGAGAACGCGCGCCAGGCTCTCGGCCTTGTTGCTCTCTCTCAAGGCACCGATATGGTCACCGGCATTGAACGCATCGAGCAGAATGGGGTCGATCGGCTGCGCGGTCCACAGGCGCAGCGTGTTCACCCGCTTTGCCCGCCAGCCAACAACGGGCGTATCGAATGCCAGGGCAATGACGCGTTCGCCCGGCTTCCACACATAGCGCGGCTCGCCCTCGTCGTCCGTAACGGTTTCAACAGCGCCGCCAAACCCGATTTCGTATGAACTCTCGCGACGCTCGAACTCCCACGGGTTTCCATGCGCCAGCCAGGTCTCCGGCAGTTCCACCTGCCAGCCATCGGATATCTGCTGCCGGAAAAGGCCATGTACATAACGGATACCGTAACCGTAAGCCGGCACGTCAACGGTCGCCATCGATTCCATGAAACAGGCAGCAAGTCGACCAAGACCGCCGTTGCCAAGTGCCGCATCCGGCTCCAGGCCCGCCACGAGATCGATATCCACGCCCAGCGAGTCCAGCGCTTCACGCATTTCATTCATGAGACCGAGATTGCTCACCGCATCGCGCATCAGACGCCCGATCAGGAACTCAAGCGAAAGATAATAGACCCGCTTGCCGCCTTCGGCATAGGTCTTGCGGGTCGAGGCCATCCAGTGGTCGATCACGCGGTCGCGGATCACCAGAATTGTCGCCGTCAGCCAGTCGTGCGGCTTGGCAACCTTTGCGTCCTTGCCAATACGGTAAGTCAGACGCTCAACAATTTCTTCAGCAAGTATTTTGGGGTCGGTTGCCCTTGGCGCCGGGGCTGGAAGATCGCCTGTCTTAATCTCGTTCATGCCCATAAATCGCTTTGTTTTTATAGCAGTTAAAGCGACTTAAACACCGTTCCAGAGCACTTGCAACATCTCATTTGAGCGGCAATCAAAAAGTGCGGCGCTTCCTTTCAGTGGAAGCGCCCGAGGTGTTTTGCATGTGGTGAGCAGCCCGCTCAATGCGTCAGGCGGGTCGTGGCATCGGTTGCCTTCTCGCCGATATACTTGAATGCGGCAGCCATTTCATCGGCGTCTTCCGCTTCGAAATAGTGATCGCTTCCAGAGGCACAATAACCCAGCAGCGATTTGCCGCCGTCAGGCGCCATGAAGGCGACCGTGTAGATTTCAATGCCGGACGCCTTGGCGCTGTCGCACCAGTTTTTGGTCGCCGTATCCGCGCTCGCCTCGTTATTGTCACCATCGGTCATGAAGACTATGTATTTGTCCGGTTTCTGGCCATTTTTCGCCTTGTGCGCCACATCCTCAGACGTGCCAGAGAGCGCCTGATAGGCGGTTTTGACCGCATAGGATGAATCCGTACCACCATCGGCAGGCAGCGCATTCACATAGGCCAGAACATCACTTGTCCCCCAGGAGAAATCCTGTGGCGTCTGGGTCGAAGAATTATAAGAGACTGCCGCAAAACGGGAATAAAGGCCATCGGGATCGGCCTCGTCAATCACAGCCAGAAGCTGGGCTGCAGCCTGTTTCAGGGCATCGATCTTTTTCAGATAGACTGTGCGCGTGCCGGTGCACTTATACCTGTTTCGATAGCCACAGGAATAAGTGTAAGTCTCCTCGCCGATCGCCTTGGTCGTATCCCAGGCCATGGAGCCGGAGCGGTCCAGAACCAGATACATGGAAAAGGCATTGTGGGTAGCCGTCGTGCTCTGCGCCGAACTCTTCACGAAGATGGTTTCCATGTCGTGGCCCAGCAGAACATTCAGCGCCGTTAGCTGTTTTTCGATGCAGGTATTGACCTTCACATCATAGGTAACGGAGTTCGCGTAACCGGGTGTCGGCGTAATTGTGACAGAGGTGCACGAATCAAGATCGAAGCCGTCCTCGCCCTCCTTTTTGGCTTTATCGGCAAGCAGGCTCAATTCTGACCCGACTTGACCGCGGATGAAGCTCTTGGCCAGCTCCTTTGCCTTTTCTTCAGTCGCGTTGTCGTCGTTGACAAGGTAGGCAGCCGCTGCAACTGCACCGGCATCTGCCGCCGTCTGCAGCTTGCTCTTGACCGAAACCACCGTTGCAAGATCGAGTGCCGCCCCCACCGCCGCGAGTCCAACAGGCATCGAAAGAGCGCCGATAATGGCAAGATTGCCAGCCTTGTCTCCGCAAAAAACTTTCAGCCTGCCCAGAAATAAACGAAAAATACGCATACACACCTCCGCCGGATGTCGAATGGAAGGAATGTATATCTAAGTAATTTCAGATGAATTGACGGATTTTATACAAATTAATTCAAATAAAAATAAAATTAGAACGTTTTTTACGAATAAAGGGCGACCATCTACATAAGGAAAATAGATTTCATCCCAAGTCTTCTATAAGCCTGAATCGCTCCCAGACAATCTGCATTTCGGGCGAATATCCGCCATTACGCTCAAAATAGCGCGCATGTCCTTCGCGCCAGTCTTCCAGGCTTTCATCCTCCCCTTCAGCAAGCGCCATCGCTTCCGTCACCTGATCAAACCGACACTGAATGAGTTCAACCGTCTCAATGACGAGGGCCGGTGTGTCGTCCCAGTTCAACGCAATATCCTGCCGCCCGATTTCCGGCATGGCTTCGTCGCTCTCATAGTCCCTGAGCGCCCCACAGGTCGCCACCTTCTTGCCCGCACGCACGAGGGAAAGAAGTGTTTGGCAAAGCGCAGCACTGTCACCAAACTTGAATGTCGCCGCCGTCGGATAACGCAGTTTCAGCGCCTTCAATTCCCGGGGCATATCGGCCACCTGAACCTTCCAAATCTCATGCATCCTGCCCAAGGTTCACCGGGACAACATCGACGCTTTGTTGCGTCGCATGCTCGCCATAACTTCTCAGCACTCCCACAACCGGCGCCACGTCGGAATAGTCCCGTCCATAACCCACGACAATATGATCGAGACCGGCGCGCATATCGTTGGTCGGGTCATATTCCAGCCAGCCGGCGTCTCTACCGCCCCAAACCCGCACCCAGGCATGCATGGCGTCAGCCCCTTCCAGACGCGGTTTTCCCGGCGGCGGGATGGTGCGCAAAAAGCCGCTCACATAGCCGGCTGGAATACCGAGGCTACGCAATCCGGCAATCATGATATGGGAAAAATCCTGGCATACACCCGCTTTCAGCTTGAAAGCCTCTTTAAGCGGCGTATCAACTTTGGTCACTTTGCCATCATATTTGAAGTCGCGATGGATGCCCGCGCACATGGCGCGCGCAATCTCTTCTACCGGCATATCACGCCCTGCAAATTCGCGCGCGAACTCAACAACATCGGGCACAATCGGCAGGCGCGGGCTTGCACCGAGAAAATGATGCGGCGCATCGCCCGCCATGCTTTTGAATGTCGCCACCTCTTCGGCAATGCGGCTTAAGGGACGCGACAGGCCGGGAAGCGAAAGCGGCGCTTCCACCTGCACGCGCGTCTGCATCTGAATGAGCGACTTGTCATGCGCCGCTCGCATTTGGACGAGTGAAACATGATTGCCGAAGAAGTCCACGATGTCGACACGCTCTTCCGGCACAGGATCGAAGGACAGCGCCCCTGCAATCAGCCTCTGTCGTCCGTCGATCGTTACCGGCAGAATTCTAACCGCATGGCGCGCACCCGTTGCCGGCACGTCATATTCATAGGTAATCTTGAGCTTGATATCGTAGATCATGCTGGCCCCTAGGCGAGATAGGTCTGCGAGAGCACATTGGAGAGCGTCTCCATTTCCTGCTCAAGCTCATTGTAGATCGCTGCATTCATCTCCTCCGGCGTTTTCACCGCCATCATGGAATGAAGCCGCACTGCCTCCCTGTAGAGCGGCGACATCTGGCCATCGCGATAGGCATTGGGCAACGCCTCCACCTCGCTCTTGATCGCGTCCAGCTGGAACATGATCGAGCGCGGGTTCAAGGCATCGAGTGCCAGCAGGTCGGTCACGGTCACACCCGCAGTTGCCACATTATAACGCCGCCGATGCGTCATCACGCTGTCGCCAATATCGAGAAGCAGGTCCCAGGAACCATCCGGCGGATCATCGCCCGACATATGGCCAAGTAGGCGTGTCATATGCAAACCGCGCTCCAGCAAGCGCCCGATGGTGAGAAAGCGCCAGCCGGTGAAACGATACATGTTTTCATGCACCAGACCGGCAAAGCCCGCAAGCTTGCGCAATAGAACAGTCATGGCGCGTGCCGCATCTTCACCGGCCTTGATCCGCTCGTTGAAATCGCGTGCCGTCTTGGCCAGATCGACCAGCGCGAGCCATCCATCCGGCGAAAACCGGTCGCGAATATTCGATGCGCTGAAAAGTGCACTTTCGATATTGGCAAGCAGGCTGTCCGGAACCGCCGGTTCGATCGCAATATCAAGCGCCTTGAGATAGGCGGTGAGATCCGCCAGAAGTGGCGTTTCCGCATCGGCAAGTTCAGCATAACGCGCATGCCAGGCTCTCAGGATTCGGATCGTGCCTTCCGCCCGCTCGATATAGCGGCCCAGCCAATAAAGATTATCCGCAGCCCGGCTCGGCAAACTACCCGGCATATTGCGGGTAAAGTCGTTTTCGCGCGGCAGCAGCGTTGGCCGTTCCACCGGTCCTTCGGAGACCACCCAAACATCGGCAGACTTGCCACCTGCCTGCATGGCAATTGCCAGCGCATCAGCCCCGCTGGAAATGCGCGCGAAACCGCCGGGCATGATCGTCCAGCCGTCCAGCGTGCGGGCTGCAAAAACCCGCAACGACATCGGTCGCGGCACCAGCTTGCCTTCGTGCCACACCGGTGTTGTCGAAAGTGTAACCGCCTCCTGTCCCGCAAGACGTGCACCCTCAGCCTTGAGCCAGCCGATCACCGTTTCCTTGGCCTGTTCTCTCAGCGTCGCGCCAAGCACCGACTGACCCTTGTCATCGAAAAACGGCAGCCGTGAATAGGCAGGTCCGATCACCATGCCGTCAATGTTGGAGGCCACATAGGCGCGCTCCGCCTCCTGCCCGCACCACCATGTAGCAATGGATGGCATATTCAGCGGCTCGTTTTTCAGATGCGCTGAAATGCGCGGCAGGAACGCCAGGAGCGCCCGCGTTTCCAGAATTCCGGTGCCCAGCGCATTGACCATCGTCACCGAACCCTGCCGCAGTGCCTGCACCATGCCCGGCGTGCCGATATAGGAATTCTGATTGAGCTCCAGCGGATCGGCATAACTCGCATCAAGCCTGCGCCACAAGACACCAATCGGCTTCAGTCCTGAGACGGTGCGCACCATCACCCGGCCATCGACAACCGCAAGATCCTCGCCTTCCAGCAGCATGAAACCGAGATAACGGGCGATATAGGCGTGCTCGTAATAGGTTTCGTTGGCCGGCCCCGGCGTCAAAACGGCCACCCGCTCCACCGGCGACTGCCGCCTTGCCAGCAACGTTTCGCGAAATGCACCGAAAAACGAGGCCAGCCGATGCACATGCATATCCGCATAGAGATCGGAAAAGGCACGCGCCGTGGCAACCCGGTTTTCCAGCGCAAAACCGGCACCCGAAGGTGCCTGCGTGCGGTCGGACAGAACCCACCAGTTGCCATCCGGCCCACGCCCGATTTCGAAGGAACAGAAATGCAGATAATGCCCGCCCGCCGGTTTCACCCCCACCAGCGGCCGCAGGAATTCCGCATTGGCCCCAATCAGCGCTGGCGGCAGAACACCATCGCGCACCAATGTGTTTTCGCCGTAAATATCGGCCGCAATCGCCTCTAAAAGCTCCACGCGCTGAATGAGACCGTCCGAAATGCGGTTCCACTCTTCATCCGAAATCAGCACCGGCACATGCGAAAGCGGCCAGTCGCGCTCGACCGAACCCGGACCGCCATAGGAGCGGTAAAAAACGCCTGCATCCTTCAGATAGCGATCCGCGCGGTTGAAGCGATCTTCCAGGCCGTTCTCATCTTGCTTGCCGAGATAGCTGAGAAGTTTCTGCCAGACCGGGCGCACCTTGCCGCTGGGATCCACCATCTCATCAGCCACGCCGGGAAGCGGCTGATAGCCAAGCAAAGGATCGGTCAGCGCGCCGCCCGCATCCTTCCCCAGCAAATCAGCCATTTTCTTCGGCATTCACAAACTTTCAAAAGAGGCCCGCCGGTCGCCGCAGATCCAGTGTCATTGGAAATTCGGGATGCGGTTGCTCCAGACTCAGTGGATAAACGCCCGCACTATGCCCCCAAGGCTCAAAACGCGCCAGCCGCCGCGCCTCAGCTTCGTTTCCATTCACAGGAAATGTGTCATAGTTGCGCCCGCCGGGATGCGCCACGTGGTAGATACAACCGCCAATCGAGCGGCTTGACCATGTATCATAGATATCGAAGGTCAGCGGGGTATTGACCGGCAGCACCGGATGCATGCCCGACGCCGGCTGCCAGGCCTTGTAGCGCACACCACCCACAGCCACACCGCGCTCGTTCGTCGCCCGCAAAGGCACAGGCCGCTGATTGCAGGCAACTTTGAACCGCTCGGGGTTTGCTGTCTCCAGCCGAACCTGAAGCCGCTCGGTGGATGAATCAACATAACGTACGGTTCCACCAACGGCACCCTGCTCACCTGTCACATGCCACGGCTCCAGCGCCTGGCGGATTTCGAGCTTCGAGCCCTCATATTCCACTTCCCCGCAGAATGGGAAACGGAACTCAAGCTGTGCGGCAAACCATTCGGGCCGGAATTCAAACCCGTTTTCCTTCAGATCGCCCAGCACCTCCATGAAATCCTGCCAGACATAATATGGCAGCATGAAACGATCATGCAGGGTCGTCCCCCAGCGCACGAAACTGCCATCGATCGGGTTCTTCCACAGCCGCGCAATGATGGCCCGCACAAGAAGCTGCTGGGCGAGACTCATCCGGGCATTCGGCGGCATTTCAAAGCCGCGAAACTCCACAAGCCCCAGCCGCCCGGTCGGTCCATCGGGTGAGAAGAGCTTGTCGATACAGATTTCCGAGCGGTGCGTATTGCCCGTCACATCCACCAGCAGGTTGCGGAAAAGCCGGTCAAGCAGCCACGGCAGGGGCGGCGCGCCGGCTCCCAGCAACGGCACTTGCGCCAGTGCAATTTCCAGCTCGTAAAGCCCGTCATGGCGCGCCTCGTCGATGCGCGGTGCCTGACTGGTCGGGCCGATAAAGAGTCCGGAGAAAAGATAGGACAGCGCCGGGTGCCTCTGCCAGTAAAGCACCAGGCTCTTCAACAGGTCGGGTCGACGCAGAAACGGGCTGTCATAGGTATTGGCCCCGCCGACAACCACATGGTTGCCACCACCGGTGCCTGTGTGCCGCCCGTCGATCATGAACTTGTCAGCGCCGAGCCGCGATTGCCGCGCCTCCTCGTAAAGCGCAGTCGTGATGTTCACGCAGTCCTGCCAATTGTCGGCTGGATGCACATTCACCTCGATCACACCGGGATCGGGCGCAACACGGATCACATTCAACCGCTCATCCTGTGGCGGCGCATAGCCTTCAATGTGAACCGGAATTCCCAGCCCACTGGCTGCCCGCTCCGCCGAGGCAACAAGATCGAGATAATCCTCCAGCGTTTCCGTCGGCGGCATGAAAATGCAGACACGCCCATCGCGCGGCTCCAGCGAAATGGCCGTACGCACCTCACCCTGGATTTCCGAGAGTGTCTGCCCCAGCACCCGCTGTGCATTGCTGTCTGTCTGGCGCGAAATCTCCGGCATGTCCCGTCCCGGCCCATCGTGGAAATCCGGCAATGGCGGTTTCTCGACAGAAGGGTCCTGCGGGTTGATATAGGGATAGCGCGCCGGCGGCACATAGGGCAGCGAATTCAACGGCAGGCGGAACCCGATGGGTGAATCGCCGGGGATCAGATAAAGCCGCCCGCGCCGCGTCTGCCACTTCTCAGAAAACCATTTCCGGCCCGCCGCCTTGGAATTCCAGGCCTGCACGGGCAGAACATAGCCGGTTGGATTGGTCAGCCCATTGGAAAACACCTTCGCCATGCGGGCGCGTTCTTCGGCATCCTTCAGCTTGGAATTCGAAGGATCGACATTTTCAGGCAGCTTGGCTTCCTTGATGATCCACTCCGCCGGGTCTTCATAGGCCGCCACTGCGCAATCCGGATCAATGCCGAGCTCCATCGCAATCGCAACCGACAGCTTTCCGGCATCGGTATAGGTCGCGTGATTATCCGCCGCCTCCTTGGCAATCAGGCTGGCATCGCGCCAGATCGGCTTGCCGTCCTTGCGCCAGTAGAGCGAAAAGGTCCAGCGCGGCAGGCTTTCGCCCGGATACCATTTGCCCTGCCCGTAATGCAGGAAACCGCCAGGCGCAAAGCGGTCGCGCAAACGCCGGATGAGCACATCGGCCCTGTCGCGCTTCTGCGGACCAACGGCTGCGGTATTCCACTCATCGGATTCGAAATCGTCGATGGAAACAAAGGTCGGTTCACCGCCCATGGTGAGCCGCACATCATGCGTTTTCAGCTCCGCATCCACCTTGTTGCCCAGCGCATCAAGCGCCTCCCAGCTTTCTTCCGAAAACGGCTTGGTAATCCGCGGGTGTTCTGCCACACGGGTCACCTTCATATCGAAGGCGAATTCTGTTTCCGGGTTGCCATAGAGCCCACCGGAAATCGGCGCGGCATTCTTGTAATGCGGCGTCGCGGCTAGTGGAATATGGCTTTCACCCGCCAGCAGCCCCGACGTGGGATCAAGCCCGATCCACCCGGCACCGGGAAGATAGACTTCCACCCAGGCATGCAGATCGGTAAAATCGTGATCCGTGCCAGAGGGCCCGTCGAGCGCTTTCAAATCCGGCTCAAGCTGTATGAGATAACCTGAAACAAAGCGCGCCGCAAAACCGAGATTGCGCAGGATCTGCACGAGCAACCAGCTGGAATCGCGGCACGAGCCCTTTGCCAGTTCAAACGTTTCCTCCGGCGTCTGCACGCCAGGCTCCATGCGGATCGTATAGGCGATCTGGTTTTGCAGCTTCGCATTCAGCCCCACAACCATGTCCACGGTGCGCTGGCGGGATCGGTCAACCGTATCCAGAAAAGCCTGCAGATGCGGCCCCACCGGCTCCGACTTGCGATAGATCGACAGATCCTCCAGCAGCTCTTCCGGATAGTCGAAAGGCCAGTGTTCTGCCTGCTCTTCCACAAAGAAGTCGAACGGATTGTAGACCGTCATGTCGGCCACCAGATCGACCTCGATCTTGAACTCCGTCACCGGATCGGGAAACACATAGCGCGCCAGATAATTGCCGTAAGGGTCCTGCTGCAAATTCACGAAGTGATTGGCTGGCGTCACCTTCAGCGAATGGGAAATCACCTTCGTCTTCGAATGCGCTGCCGGCTTGAGCCTGATAATCTGCGGCGTCAGCCGCACCGGCTGATCATATTTGTAATGAGTCAGATGATAGATGCTTGCTTTAATCGACATGAAGTCCCAACGCACAGTTTTTGCAATTAAGCAAAAATCTTAGCCATGCGCAGGATTTGTGCAATGGGGAAAGTGGATTAAGCCAATCCCCACATCCCCGCAAGCGCGGTTCCCCTCCGGCGGAAATGTCATGCACAGCATGACAATGAGGGGTTCCCTCAATGGCATTGCGAACGCCTCATCCGACCCATATTTTCTTGCGCTTCCCGAAGCCAAGTCTTTCCACTTATGCGACCTGAGACATCCGGCACGACCGCGCCACGCTCCCGCCTCTCCCCCTGTGGGAGAGGATAGTAAGTCCGCGTGAAGCAATCGCTGAACGCTGGACGCACTTGGTGAGGGGTGGAGTTTCGAAGGGCGCGATCAAATACCCCTCACCAAGCGCGCCGACCAATCGCCTATGGCTCTTGGGGCTTGCTATCCTCTCCCACAAGGGGAGAGGACAGGACCGCGGCACCACGCTCTCCTTCGTCACCCTAGATCTGGCATGACGGCGGGCGAAGCGAAAGCTCCCTCCAGCCTCACCCTGAGGTGGGAGCGGAGCGACCCTCGAAGGGTCAGGCTGGCCCCCTATCGTACAAATATCCCGCCCTCGCCCTTCGAGACGCCGCCAAGGCGGCTCCTTGAGGCATGAGGGCTGACCATTGAGGCTGCCGCAAGCACGGCCTGGTTTTCTCCCCTTGGGGAGAAATGTCATGCGCAGCATGACAATGAGGGGTTCCCACTGCGACTTCATGAGAACCCCTCATCCGACCCTTCGGGCCACCTTCTCCCCAAGGGGAGAAGACCAGGGGCAGCCCAAAACGGGGATAAACGCGACCCCCACACAAATAAAAACAACCACATAACGCCATTTCATCCCCGCCCTCTCAAACCATGTTCATAATACCCCCGTCCCGCACGGATACACCACAGGGCGCTGTGGCGAGTGGGGCCGGTTCTGGTGGTGGAGAAACGACGTAAGTCTGCACCATCGGGTCCGTGAGACATGCATTCCCCTTGGGTCGGGCCTGATGGGTTCACACCAAACGGCCCTCGGTGTGCGCGCATGTCCTCCTGCTTTGCAGGGCGAAAGGTACATGCGCACCAAAAAGGCAAAGCCGAACTTATCCGCGTTTGACCACGTCAAACGTGGGCGGCATTGCGAAGTCCACGCAACCATCGTGATCGCAAATGATGCGGCGGGCAGAGATGCGGACGTCACGGGATCAACTGCCGAAAGCGGGGCGCTTTGTGCGCATCATAAACTAACAACAATGTGGCGCACAAAACGCCCCATCCGCCTTCCCGGTCAGGCGGGCACCCATCCGGGACGCCTTTTACGGCAACGCCGAGAAAGATCAGCGAGTCCCGGCAGAAAATGCTGCAAAACCCGGAAGCGATGCGCTTGCCGGGCATAAGGTGCAGCAGACATAGGCGAAATGAGAGGCGAGCAAAGAAAACAGACGCCCAACATCAACCGTTGGAAATCCAGGAGGTCTGGGATGAATTCAAGAGCCCAAAATGCGAGAAGCCTGCCGCGGGAGGAGGTGCGACAGGCTTCTGCAAATAGCAAAACAGCAACTGGGAGGAGGAGTGCTGCTGTTTTATGTCAGGCACCCTTGGGAGGAGGAGTAGGGTGTCCGACGCACAGAACAACGCGGGAGGAGGTGCGTTGCTCCGATGGCCAACATATAAAGTTTCAAAAGTAGTATTAGTAGAGCAGATATGTCGGGACTGCCATGCGCCCTGCGCATAGCTTCCCCTGCCAGCCGCGCTTCCATCAGCCGCCTCGCCGAAAACAGACAAGTTCTTCTTCACCACATACGTGAATTTTCCAGAGTAAAAAAAGCGGGAAACACTATCGATACTTGAGGAACGCCCTGTAACACTTTCTTAAATTCGCACGTATACGGTTTTACGACCGAAAACGGAAATAGGTATTGCGCAAAGGCGAAATACAAAAAAACCGGGAAGTCAGGCCTTGAAATCAATCTTCTCCCGCATCGCCTACTATATGACCGTTCCAGTTGATGATCCGGAGCTTCTGCGGGCGCAGTACCAGGCGCTTTCGCATCAGCTGCCGATGATGTATTTCATCCTGATGTCGAGCACATGGGCGCTCGCCTACACGCATTTTGAAATCGCACCGGTCGCGTTGACAGTTTCGCTGCCGCTGCTGCTCACCGCCGCTGCGATTGCCCGGGTGGCACGTTGGTGCAGGTCGCGCGGGATTGTACCGACCGCGCAAGAAGCGCTCAGGGCGCTGCGTCAAACCAATCGGCTGACCTATCTGATCGCCCCCATTTTCACATTCTGGTCATTTGCCCTTTATTCTTACGGCGACGCTTACACCCGTTCACATGTGGCGTTTTACATGTCGATCACTGTCATCAGCTGCATCTTCTCGCTGATGCATCTGCGTTCGGCGGCCTTGAGCGTCACCGCTTTTGTGAACACGTCTTTCATCATCTTCTTTCTCGGGACGGAACAACCGACCTTCGTTGCCATCGCGATCAACATTCTACTTGTCAGCATCTCTATGCTGGCAATCCTGTCGGTCAATTACCGAAATTTTGCCAAGATGGTGCGCTCGCAGGTGGAAACAAAAGCGCTGAGTGACGAGAACCACCGCCTGGCAAATCTGGACAGCCTCACAAACCTGCCGAACCGCCGCGCCTTTTTGTCCCATCTGCAGACAGCTTTCGACGAGGCCAGCAACAATGGCACCAAGTTGAGTGTCGGCATCATTGATCTTGATGGCTTCAAGCCGGTCAATGACATTTACGGTCACTCGACCGGCGACAAACTGCTCGTGAAGGTCGGCAAGAGACTGGCAGCTTTGCCCCAGGACAACAAAACCAGGTTCTTCCGGCTGGGCGGCGATGAATTCGCTTTTGTCTCCAGCACCGAAGTCGACAACGAAAGCGCCCATGCACTGGGTTCCGAAATCGGCGCCGCGCTCACCCGTCCCTTTGCCGTCGCCGGCATAACGGTTCAGATTTCAGCCTCTGTCGGGGTGGCCATTTATCCCGATACCGCAAGCTCCCATGAGGCGCTCTATGACCACGCGGACTATGCGCAATACCATGGCAAACGTCTGCGCCGCGGCAACACGACCATTTTCACCTCCGCAATGGACGCCAAGATTCATCGTGAAGCGATGCTCGAACAGGTCTTGAAGCAGGCGGATCTGGACCAGGAGCTATCGGTTGTCTTCCAGCCGATTGTTGATCTGGAGACTGGCAAGACCTCCGCCCTGGAAGCGCTTGCCCGCTGGGATAGCCCACTCCTCGGACGCGTCTCGCCGGCTGAATTCATCCCCATTGCCGAGCGAAGCGGCGTGATCAGTGACATGACCCGTACCCTGCTCGCCAAGGCATTGCAGCTAGCCGAAAAATGGCCGCAGCGTGTCCGCTTCAGCTTCAACCTCTCGGCACAGGACCTCAACACGCACGAAAGCGCGCTTGCCATTGCAGCCATCATCGGCCGCAGCAGGTTCAATCCGCGCTTTATCGACTTCGAAATCACGGAAACCGCTTTCGCCCACGATTTCGAACAGATCTGTCGATCCGCCGAAATGCTGCGCGGTCTGGGTTGCGGTCTTTCGCTGGACGATTTCGGAACGGGCTATTCAAGCCTCACCCGCCTGCACGCCCTGCCGCTGACGAAGATCAAGATCGACCGCAGCTTCATTACCGGCATCGACACGAACGCTGCCGGCTACAAGATCGTCAAATCGCTTCTGGCTCTGAGCCGCGACATGAATCTGACCTGCGCCATCGAAGGTGTCGAAACACCGGAAGAACTGGAAACGCTGAAGAGCCTCGGTGCACGTTTCATACAGGGCTACATCTTTTCCAAGCCGGTCGCCGCCGGAGAGGTCGACAGGATATTCGACGAAGGCTTTGATACGCACCCTCAGAACCTTGCGGTCTAAAACCGAAAAGCCCTCCATTCCGAAGAGGAAAAGAGGGCTTTTGAGATACAGTCGCAAAGACAATCAGTCTTTGGCGCGCTCGACGTAAGAACCATCTTCCGTCAACACCACGATGCGGGTGCCCGCTGAAATATGCGGCGGTACGGATGTGCGCACACCGTTGGAAAGGATCGCCGGCTTATAGGACGAAGAGGCCGTCTGGCCCTTCACGACCGGCTCGGTCTCAACAACCTCAAGCGTTGCATGGCGCGGCAGATCGATTGCAATCGCATTGCCTTCGTGAACCGAAAGCATCACGCTCATGCCTTCTTCCAGATAGGCCTGCGCATCACCCACCGTTTCCGGGTCCATGGTGATCTGCTCGAAGCTTTCCGGGTTCATGAAATGGAAGCCTTCGGCGTCGTTGTAGAGATAGGAGAAGGATGTGTCTTCCACATGCGCACGCTCCACCTGTTCGGTTGTTTTCCAGCGCTCAGACACTTTCGTGCCGTCTGAAATGCGGCGCATATCGACCTGGGTCACCGGGGTGCCTTTGCCGGGGTGGAAATTCTGAGCCGTCAGAACAACGTAGAGCCTGCCGTCCACATCAACGACATTACCCTTGCGAAGCGAAGAGGCGATGACCTTGGCCATGAGTATTCCTTCTTTATGTCTTTGCTTGTCTCGCGGCAGAAGGCGTCTTAAAGAGCGCAGCAAAGCCGAAAGAGTTATTTGCTTGCCCGCGCCTCTAACGCACTTTTGTTGAAATTGCCAGTCCAAGAGACGCAAAAGACGCTGCAAGAGCAGAACCGGAGAGACATGACCGAGCCATCCCCCTGGTGGAAGCCTGAAAGACATGCCGACCGGCGACCTTTGCTCATCGGACGCAACCGTGTGCTCGCAGCCATGCGAATGTGGTTTGCCGAACGCGACTTCGTCGAAGTCGATGTTGCCAGCCTGCAGATATCGCCGGGCAACGAAGCCCATCTGCACGCATTTTCCACCGAAGCCATATCCCTCGACGGCAGTCGCAAACCGCTTCATCTCCACACTTCGCCGGAATTCGCCTGCAAGAAACTTCTGGCGGCAGGAGAACCGAAAATCGCCTGTTTTTCCCATGTTTACCGCAATCGTGAACGCGGCCCACTCCATCATCCCGAGTTCACCATGCTGGAATGGTATCGTACCGGCGAAAACTACGACCGGCTGATGGCCGATTGCGCCGATGTCGTCAAACTCGCCGCGACAACCACCGGAACGCGGCAATTTGAATGGCGCGGCCAGACCTGCGATCCTTTCGCCGAACCTGAGCGCTTGACGGTGGCCGAAGCCTTTCAAACCTATGCCCGCGTCGATCTCCTCGCCTCGATCGACCCCGACGGCACCACCAAACGTGACACGCTGGCCACTGCGGCAACGCAAGCCGGCTTCACGGTCAGCACCGACGACACCTGGGCGGATATCTTCTCCAAGATCATCGTCGGCGCGGTCGAACCTCATCTCGGCATGGGCCGAGCCACGATCCTGATGGAATATCCCGTCGCCGAAGCCGCCCTTGCCCGCCCCGCCCCGCATGACAGCCGCGTTGCCGAGCGCTTCGAGCTTTATGCCTGTGGCGTGGAACTTGCCAACGCTTTCGGGGAACTCACCAACGCCGCAGAACAGCGCCGCCGTTTCGAGGCTGAAATGCGCGAGAAAAAACGCATTTACGGCGAAACCTATCCGATAGACGACGACCTCCTGGCAGCCCTCGAAATCATGCCTCAAGCCAGTGGAATAGCACTCGGCTTCGATCGACTCGCCATGCTGGCAACGGGCGCAACGCACATCGAACAGGTGCTTTGGGCACCGGTTGCGGAGACGGAAAATTGACCGCAACGCTGACAACAATTGAGGCATTGATCAGGGCCGGTCATGCTCAAGAAGATGAACGTGACGCTTTGAGCGCAGTGGCCGAACGCTACGCCGTTGCCGTGACACCGCACATGCAAGCGCTGATCAGGCAGCGCAATGACCCAATCGCCAGGCAGTTCATCCCTGATCCACAAGAACTCCAGACCTCCCCACCAGAAGACGCAGACCCGATTGGCGACCGCGCCCATACGCCCGTTGAGGGCATAGTCCATCGCTATCCCGACCGGGTGCTGTTGAAAGCCGTGCATGTCTGTCCGGTCTATTGCCGCTTCTGCTTCCGCCGCGAAATGGTGGGGCCGACCGGCGACGGTCTTCTCGCAAACGAGAAACTGAATGCCGCACTCGATTATATCCGCAAGCACGATGAAATCTGGGAGGTCATTTTCACTGGCGGCGATCCGCTGGTTCTCTCGCCCGGAAGGCTGCGCGCCATTCTGGAGCCCATCCGCGCCATACCGCATGTAAAGATCTTGCGGTTTCACACTCGCGTCCCGCTGGTCGATCCGGAACGGGTAACGGCAGCGCTGGTAGATGTGCTGAAGGAAAGCGGCAAGACGATCTACATCGCGCTCCACGCCAACCACGCCGACGAATTCTCAAATGCCGGACGAGATGCTTGCGCAAGACTGATTGACAGCGGAATATCCATGATCAGCCAATCAGTGCTGCTGAGGGGCATCAATGACAATGTTCAGACCCTCGCAGACCTGATGCGCACCTTCGTCGAAAACCGTATCAAGCCTTATTATCTGCACCATCCCGACCTCGCACCTGGCACGGGACATTTCCGCGTCAGCGTTGAAGAGGGGCAAGAACTGATGCGCCAACTGCGCGGCCGGCTCTCAGGTCTTTGTCAGCCGACCTACATGCTCGACATTCCAGGCGGCCACGGCAAAGCCGTCCTGAACCCGGCGGAATACGCATTTGCGGATGGACAGTTGACCCTGAGAGATTTCAACGGCAAACCGCACCGCTATCCGCCACCTATCAGCGCTTCTGAAAGCGGGACCGGATCCAGAAAAGAATAAAGAAGCCGCAAACGATGACGGCGCCGACGGCCACGGCAAGCGCGGGTGAATAGGTTGAAATCCACATCACAAGCTTGGGCATGAAATAAAGCAGCAATCCGGCACAAACCAGAATGATCGCCGCGGCAATGGCCGGCGAGGTTTTCTTGTTTTCGGTGTCAGTCATGAGAAGGTCTTTCCGCTGCTTATCCGGTCGCCAGTTCGGCGCGGATATCCTCCAGCTTTTTCTGCTGCCTGCCCTCACTATCGAAGTTCTGCGGCGAAAGCCATGTCTCAAATGCCGCAGCCAGAAGTGGCCATTCCGTGTCGATCATCGAAAACCATGCCGTGTCGCGGTTTTTGCCGCGTGAAATCGCATGCTGGCGGAACACGCCCTCAAAGGTGAAGCCATAACGCTCCGCCGTGCGTTTGCTGGGTGCATTTTCGTTGTGACACTTCCATTCATAGCGACGGTAGCCCAGATCCTCAAACACATGCTTGGCCATCAGGTAATGTGCTTCCGTTGACATGGGCGTTCGCGCCATAGCCGGCCCATGCGCCACACCGCCTACTTCAACAACACCATTGGCAGGGTCTGCCCGCATATAATGCGCCATGCCGACAACCGCGCCGGTTTCTTTATTGACGAATACTTCCCTGAGCCAACCCGCCTTCGAAACGGCATCCGACCATGCCGAAAATTCTTCGACAGAGTAAAAATCGGGACAGGCAAAATAGGCCAGCAGCTGATTGATCGCGAGACCGCCAAAGGCATCCCACAATGCTTGATCGTGCGCATCCGGCTGGTAGGGAATCACCATCACATAACGCCCCTCCAGCCTGACCGAAGCGGGCATGGGACGCGGCGTCCAATTGGTCAGATCATTCATATTTCTTCCCCGAGCAAAAAAGGCCCCATTGGCGAACCGCCTGGACCATAGTTTGAAAGAGGGAAAAAAGGCAACAAACAAAACGACATAGGATAACCGTCTGCAGGACGCAGTCGGCCAGCTGCGCATAGAATAAGGCAATGTAAATCCGATAAAAAATTATCTTAAATCAAATATTAAAATTTTACCTTCAGCCTCTACTGGCCAATTCTAGGGGGCTTAGATGAAAATCCTATCACGTTACGGCCTGGTGCCGACTGTAACAGTATCGGTCATCGCAATCGTAATACTTGCGATCGCCGCCACGTCATTTGTCACCAATATGACTGTTCAGGAAAGAATACGGGAAGACGCGATTGCCGGCCAAAACCGGTCTTTGCGTGTTGCAGCGCATGTCGTCAGCAACACCTTGCCAGACGTTTCCGTCAGCTACGCGGCAGACGGCAATGTCGACAAGATCGTCATGAAAGACATTCCCAGCGAATTCACCAGCCACGACATGATCGATGCGGTAGGACGCATTTCTGGTGAAACGGCCACCATCTTTGCATGGGACGACGAGACGCAGGATTTCTGGCGCAAGACCACCAATATCGTAAAGCCCGACGGTCAGCGCGCGGTGGGCACACCGCTCGGCCAGAAGGGAGCAGTCTATCCCGTCGTGACCAAGGGGCAGACTTTCCGCGGGCAGGCAAACATTCTCGGCCTTGATTATTACACGATCTATCAGCCGATTTTCTCTCCCGACGGCAAGACAATCGGCATTCTCTATGCCGGCGTGAAGGCCAGCGACATCAACGCAATCTCCTCCGAGATCATGACCAAGGTCAGCATCGCCGCCATCGGCGCATTGATTGTTGCCGCCATCCTGGCCGCCGCCCTTTCCTCCCAGATCCTCGGCGGCATCACGAAGCTGACCGCGGTCGCGCGCGCCATGACAGAGGGTAAGTTCGACGTCGAAATTCCCAACAAGGGCATGAAAAACGAAGTCGGCGCATTGTCGAATGCACTTGCACTCTTCCGCGACAATGCGCTTCGCCACCGGGAAACAGAGGCAGAGGCGGAAAACCTGCGCAGCCTGAGCGAAGAAGAACGTCGCACCAATGAGGCGGCCCGCAATGCCGATGCGGCAGAACTGCAGGCTTCCGTGCAAGCACTGGCAAGCGGCATTTCCCGACTCGCCAACGGCGATCTGACAGTCCGGATCGAGGAAGCCATGCATCCGGACATGGAAGTGCTTCGTGCCGACTTCAACGCCGCCATCGTGAAGCTGAACCAGACGCTCGGAAGTATCGCCGAAGGCGCCGGCTCCATCGATGGAGGTGCCGCCGAAATGCGCTCATCCTCCGACAATCTGGCCAAACGCACCGAGCAGCAGGCGGCATCGCTGGAGGAAACCTCTGCCGCACTGGATGAAATTACCGTCACCGTGCGCACCGCCACCGGAAAGGCAAATGAAGCCGCCAAACTGGTAAATGCCACCAAACAAAGTTCGGAAGAATCAAGCCGGGTGGTGGCCGAGGCCATCGCCGCCATGGGGCGTATTGAAACAGCGTCCTCGGAGATTTCCAATATCATCAACGTGATTGACGAGATCGCCTTCCAGACCAACCTGCTCGCGCTGAATGCCGGCGTCGAGGCCGCCCGCGCTGGCGAGGCTGGAAAGGGCTTTGCAGTTGTTGCCCAGGAGGTGCGCGAACTGGCGCAACGCTCCGCCGCCGCCGCCAAGGACATCAAGGCGCTGATCGAAAAATCGGGCTCAGAGGTGACCGAAGGCGTGACGCTGGTTCAAAAGACCGGTAAGGCGCTTGAGGGCATTGCTTCTCAGGTCGCCAGCATCAATGAATACATTTCCGATATTGCTTCAAGCGCCAGCGAGCAGTCGAGTGGCCTGTCGGAAATCAATTCTGCAATCAACAGCATGGATCAGTCCACGCAGCAGAACGCCGCCATGGTCGAAGAAACCGCTGCCCTGACCCACAAACTGTCTGAAGACGTCCGCTGTCTGGCAAGCGCAATCAGCGCCTTCCAACTCGGAACGATCAGCCAGCCGGCGATAACCAAGGCAGCCTGAGCCGCCTTCAATCAAGAGCAAGCAAAAAGCCGCCGGAGCAATGCACCCGGCGGCTTTTGATTGATCGCAATCGCGGCAAGATTAGAACTGAATCTTGTAACCTGCCCGCAATGCATAGGCCCAGTCGCCGTTGGCTGTGGCAGCAAATGTGCCACTTTTCGCCAGCGTCTGGCTTCCAGCCGTCAGATAGCTGATCCCTGCCCCCAACTGCAGCTTGCCAGGACCGGCTTTAATTTCGGTGCCGAGCCCAACGGTCCAGGTATCTGTCTGGATATCTGCGCCCGTACCAACACCACGGTCCCAGGTCAGGTTGACAGTGCCGGCGATATCGTCAGTGAACTGATGCGCAACACCACCCTGAACCGTCCAGCCGTCGCGCCAGAAGTAGTTATCGGATGACGCACCCAAGAGCTGGACATTCGTCGTCAACTTTTGCAGCACGCTCCAGTCAGTCCACTTGACCGAACCGTAAACCAGCCAACCGGGCGCAACACCTGACTGCAGGCTCAACTCGACGGACTGCGGAAGCGTGCCAGATGCATTCGCACTCAATGGCGTGGTACCGAACAGGAATGTGCCGGTCGCCTTGTGCTGGACTTCAGAGCGATACATCAAGGATGCACGCAGCGCATATTCGGGTATGTCGTAACCCACACCCAGGCGGTAGCCCCACTTACCGTCGTCTTTAATATTTAGGAAACCGAGCCGCGTCGATTGCTTGTAATCGAAGGTCTGAAGAAATGCGCCACCCAGGAAATGGATCCGTCCCGGGCCCGCATCAAAGCTGACATCGCAGGTGCTGCCGAATTCGTTGGTGTCGAACGAACTCCACCTTTTGGCATTTGCCGAAGCCCATGACGCATAAGCCTGCGGTCCATATTTGATGGAGCCGCCGAACGGCTGGGTATAGGTGAATGCGCATGACAGGTTGTCAAATATACGCACCTTGGCCGCTACGCTTGGAATCCAATAATCCTCGGAGAAGTTTGGATCGGTTCCAGCGGCACCATTGATCGTCGTGTACGAGCGATGCGGGCTGACATAGGTTCCGCCAACTTCAACATTCGCCGCACCGTTTTCGAAGAGAATATCCGTATTGGCATCCCCTCGCGAAAATCCTCCTGCAGCGGCATGGCTGGTTGCTGCAATCGTCCCCACGAACGCAGCAAATGTGATCTTGAATAATCTTGAGTTCATTCCATTCCTCCTCTTAACGAATGGAATTCAAACCCGAAATTGAAGTAAATCAAATGCCGCTCGGCGAGGCCAATACCGCGCCACCTTTGAAAATCTTACGTAAGAATTTTAGCGGAACGCCAGTTTTTCAGAAATGGAAAACATTATTCCATCAGATGGCATTTGACGAAGAAAATGCGGAAAATTTTTCTAAAAAATGAACGCACTGTAGCGCAAAAGTGACAATACATCCTTTTTGGTGTATCTCAACGGAAATACGCCGTGACACTCCCACACAAGCAAAAAATGCTGAAAAATCAGCGACTCAACACCGATTTTCTCAGCATTCTTTCATCGCGGACAACCGGTCAGACCTTCGCTGCCGAAACGGTCGCGTCAATATGGTCAATCAACGGATCGGCCAGGCCGAGCCGTCCCGCCAGGAGGTCGAGATAGCCTCGTTCTGCGCGCGTATCCGGGTCGATTGCCAGACGGGATGCGGTGTAAAGCTCCACCTTTTGCGCTTCCGTTTTTGCTGCAGCGATAATGCTATCCAGATCAACCGGGTTCGAAAGCTCTGCATCGAGAAAAGCGGCGGCATCCGCATCAAGGCCACTGGTCTGAACCTTGCCCAAAATCTGCTGGCGCTCTCTTTCATCAATGTGACCGTCGGCGCGCGCCGCTGCAATCATCGCCCGCACGAGCACGAGCGCAAAATCATCGGCCTGGGCCGAAGATGCGGACCCAAATTCGGAATCGGGAGGCGGCAGAAGCTCCGGTTCGCTTGGCAATTGCCCCTCTTGAGGCTGCCGGCCTTTCTGGTAGTTCTGATAAGCGTGATAGCCAAGTCCTGCAATTGCCGCCAGCCCACCGAGCTTCAAGGCCGATCCGGTCAGCTTTCGGCCCATACCCGTTCCCAGAAGCGCCGCAGCAATAGCGCCGGTTGCAAGCGGGTTTGCTTTTGCGAGATTGACCGCATCATTGGCCTTCTCGCGCACCGTCCCGGTCGTTCCAGGCACCTGCGAGCCCAGCAATTGGTCCAGCAACTGTTTCGGATCGAACATCAAAACCTCCCATCGCGTGGTTGTTGATCACGAGATAGGAACGCAAATTCGCATTTGCAATTACGCTCAGTGGATTGGTTCAGCCAAGAAGCGCGCAAGCCTCCGCAGCAAGCTTGGTTATGCCCTCCCAATCGCCTGCAGCCACGAGTTCTTTTGGCGCCACCCATGAACCGCCGACACACACGACATTCGGGAGCGAAAGATAGTCTTTCGCGTTCTTCAGCGATATGCCGCCAGTCGGGCAGAACAGAACACCGCCGAACGGAGACGCGAGCGACTTCAGATAGGCCGCGCCGCCCGACTGCTCGGCCGGAAAGAATTTCATGACATTGATGCCGGCTTCCAGAAGCGTCATGATTTCGCTCGGGCTGGCGGCACCTGGAAGCAGAGGCACGTCTGAATCATTGGCCGCATCAATGAGGTTTGTCGTGGCACCGGGGCTGACGATGAACTGCGAACCGGCTGCAACCGCCTGCTCGAAATGTTTTGCATTCAAAATCGTGCCAGCACCGGGAACCGCGCCCTCGACCTCGTTGGCAACAGCGCGCACGGCATCGAGCGCCGCCGGCGTGCGCATCGTCACCTCAATCGCCTTCAAACCGCCCTTGACCAGCGCACGCGCCAAAGGCACCGCATCCTTGGCATCGTCAACGATCAGCACCGGCACCACCGGCTGCAGTTTGAGAACGGAAAGCAGCGTGTCTGTCTTCGCAGTCATGGGACTTGTCCCTCTTTTAAACCGATTGAAATTAGCACCGTGATAAAGGACCGCGGCCTGCATGTCGAGTGAAAAGCCGAATTTTATATACTGCCAAATTCTGACAGTTGGGTATGATATTCGCACTCAACCGAAGGCCTCATCATGTCCCGTTCGCAAAGACTGATCAACCTCATCCAGGAATTGCGCCAGCACCGCTATCCCGTCAGCGGCCAGAAACTGGCCGAAACCATGGGCGTCAGCCTGAGGACGCTTTATCGCGACATTGCCACCCTGCAGGCACAGGGTGCGCATATTGAGGGCGAGGCCGGTCTCGGCTATGTGCTGAGGCCCGGCTTCCTGTTGCCGCCGCTGATGTTTTCAGAAGACGAAATCGAAGCGCTCACGCTCGGCGCACGCTGGGTTGCCGGACGTACGGATCACGAACTGGCCCGCTCCGCACAGAGCCTTCTCGCCAAAGTCTCGGCGGTCCTGCCGCCGGACCTTGCACCCAGGCTGGAGGATGCCGGCTTCATGTTGCCGACGCCCGACGTTTTGACCGGCGTTGTCGATCTGTCTGTCATTCGCAAGGCCATGCGCGCCGAACACATTCTCGACATCCGCTACACCGACAAGGACGACAAGGTGAGCGCGCGCCACATCTGGCCCATCGCCATCGGCTTTTTTGAGAAGGTGCGCGTCGTGGCCGCATGGTGCGAACTGCGCAAGGATTACCGCTCCTTCCGCATCGACCGGATGCTGGAAGCCACCGACACCGGCAAAACCTATCCGCGCCGGCGCATGGTGATGCAAAAGGAATGGCGCGAGAGGGAAACGGAGAGGCGCGAAAATACTGCTGACAAAAAATGACAGCATGACGTTTTAAGACATTCCCGTTCGGCGACAACACGCCGCCAATCAACGGGAGTTCAAAGATGAATATGGATTACAGCATTCTTTATGTGGCCGACGTCGGCGACAGCGTCGCTTTCTACGAAAAGATCCTTGGCGTAAAGCCTGTCAGCGCCTCACCCGGATTTGCGGTCTTCGCCATGCCGTCAGGCAACAAGCTCGGCCTCTGGCTGGCCTCCGACGTCAAGCCGCCAGCACCGGCAACTGTCGGTGGTTCGGAAATCGGCATTTCGGTGGATACCGACGAGAAAGTCGATATGACGGCCTCAATCTGGGAAAAGGATGGAACGACGATTACGCAAAAGCCGGTCACGGTTCCATTCGGGCGCACCTTCACCGCACTTGATCCAGATGGCCACCGAGTCCGCGTCTATTGCCTGGCGGCAGACCGCCAATGAAAGCCTGGATCGCCATTGCCTCGGCAAACCACGTTGCAAAGGGCCGCGAAGGCGGCTTCATGCAGGTTTGCCACGGCAAATCATCCCCCCTCGCCCGGACCTCTCCGGGCGACATGGTGATCTATTATTCACCATCCAGCGAAATGCGCGGCGGCGAGCGCGTGCAGGCTTTTACCGCTGCAGGTGTCATCACTGAGCGGAGCATCTATCAATATGATATGGGCGAAAATTTCACGCCATGGCGACGCGATGTGCACTGGTTCACCACACAACCAGCACCGATTCATCCTTTGCTGGATTGCCTGGAATTCACCCGCGGCAAGCGCAATTGGGGCTATCAGTTCCGCTTCGGCATTTTCGCGATTTCAGACCATGATTGCCGGAAAATTCTTATTTCCATGGGCATTGGTTAAGCCTGCTTAACCAATGTGGCAACTTCTCCGCTTTGAATCTTTCGGCCAATGCGCTAGGTTGGAAGGAGTAAAGTGTGTGGAGCCTGCAATGGCGAAAGAAATCGAGCGGAAGTTCCTCGTTCGCGACGCAAGGTGGAAAGACAAGGCAGGCCCCGGCTCCAAATTGACCCAGGCCTATGTCGCGGTCATGGATGACCGCAATGTGCGCATTCGCCTGAGCCAGGACGGCAGCGCCAAGCTGACGATGAAGGCGGGGCGCGCCGGCCTCACCCGCGATGAAGTTGAGTTTTCCGTTCCCGCCAACGAAGCTCGTGAGCTCTTGGAATTGTCCATCGGCAACGTGATCGAGAAAGTGCGTTATGTCGTTCCCTATGAAGGTTTTCTATGGGAAATCGATGTGTACGAAGGCGATCTGGACGGGCTTGTTGTTGCCGAAGTCGAGCTTGAATCGGAAAATGACGATCCGGCCATCCCAGCCTGGGTGGGCATGGAACTGACCGGCGACGCTGCCTATTCCAATCAGTCGCTCGCACTTTACGGTCTCCCGGAAATCCGCGCCCATGCCAGGGTTTGACCCGAAAAAGCCTCTATCTGCCGACGTCAAGCTGCATCTCGAGAAGGCCCTGGATGCGGCAATCAAAGAGCTGCGCAAGCGTCCCGACGGTCGAGACGAGGCAATCCACAAGGCCCGCAAGAGGCTCAAGAGGGCACGCGCACTTCTGCGCCTTTGCCGCGACCTCGCACCCAAACGTTTCCATTCGGCAAACCGTCGCCTGGGCATTGCAGCCGGCAGCATCTCCAAGGTGCGCGATGCAGCCGCGCTGGTCGAATGCGCTGATTGGCTGGCCCCCTACCTGGCAGACAATGGCGCAAAAGAAATAGCATCGCGGATGCGCTCAAGCCTTCAAGCCCGGCTCGCCCTGCATAACCGAGCGCCGGAAAACCTGGAAAAACAGATCAATTCGGCCATCACACTTTGTCGCACCACGCTGTCCTCAATCAAAAAGATCGATGACAAAAAGGAAGTCGACGCCGCAAAAATTCTCGCAGACGGCTGGGCAAGACGTCACAAAAAGGCCGTCCATGCGCTTGCCGCGTGCAAAACCGGCGCGGACGACGAAAGCTTCCACGACCTGCGCAAAAGCACCCAACAGACCGTTTACCAAGCCGGTTTTCTCTCCCGCGCATGGCCGAACGGCCTTGGCGCCATGGACACCGAGGCCAAGGAACTGGCCGGCATTTTGGGCCACGAGCACGATCTCACGCTGCTCATCGGGCTTGAGAGGTCAGAGCCCGGCACGCTGTGCGACGCCCAATCCCGCAATCAACTCCTCGATCTGTTGCAAAAGCGCCGTGCAGAGCTACGTACGACCGCGATCACGATTGCCGAGCCCCTCTATTCCGGCGACTGGAAAAAGGAAGCCAAGCGCGTCAAAAAGCTCTGGAAAGCGATGCTTTAGCACCGCAGCAACGCTTGCGCCCTGGCAATTGAAAAACGGGCCATTTGGGAGTATTGGCTGGCGCCATGGCGAACGAGACACCTGTTATGAATACCGACACGCAAAGCCGCTATCTGGTGGCCGCCCTTTATCATTTTGTATCCTTTCCCCGCTTCGAGGCTTTCCAAAAGCCCTTGCAGGAGGTTTGCGACGCCAATGACATCAAGGGAACGCTGCTTTTGGCGCACGAAGGCATCAACGGCACGGTTGCCGGTCCGCGCGAAGGGATCACAAACCTTCTCGCCTTTCTGCATGCACAGCCGGAGTTCAAGAACCTCGTTCACAAGGAAAGCCAGGCGTCCAAACCACCTTTCCTGCGCATGAAGGTGCGCCTGAAAAAGGAAATCGTGACCATGGGTGTCGAAAATGTCGACCCCAACAAGGTTGTCGGCACCTATGTGGACCCCAAGGACTGGAACGACCTGATTTCCGATCCCGACACGATCCTCATTGATACCCGCAACGATTATGAAACCGCCATCGGCATCTTCAAGGGCGCGATTGATCCGAACATCAAGACCTTCCGTGAATTTCCCGATTGGGTGCGCAACAATCCCGGCCTGCACAACAAGCCGAAGATCGCCATGTATTGCACCGGCGGCATCCGCTGCGAAAAATCGACCGCCTTTGCCAAGGAGCTGGGCTTTGACGAGGTCTACCACCTCAAGGGCGGCATTTTGAAATATCTGGAAGAAGTGCCTCAGGAAGAAAGCCTTTGGGAAGGCGAATGCTTCGTCTTCGACGAGCGCGTCTCCGTCGGCCATGGCCTCAAAGAGGGCGATTACAAGCTCTGCCGCGCCTGCCGCCATCCGCTGACGGCAGAAGAAATCGCTTCACCCGACTATGAGGACGGCGTTTCCTGCCCGCATTGCATCAAAGAGCGTTCCGAGGAAGACCGCAGCCGTTTCCGTCAGCGCCAGAAACAGATCGCACTGGCCAAGAAACGCGGCGAGAAACACATCGCCCCAAACGGCTAACAAGCTGCGACATTTTCGCAGAAACGCTCAAAATGAACGAGGTTTAATCTTCAGGCGCTTCTCTTCAGAGGCGCCACTCCTACATCTGATGTGTACGCAACATATCAGGAAAGGAGCGTGTCATGTCTGAATTGATTGTGATCGGCTATGCGAATCCCGAACAGGCCGAAAAGTCGCGTGAAACACTTTATGAGCTGGCACGTGAATATCTCGTTGAAATCCAGGATGCCGTTGTCGCAACCGCCGACGATGAGGGCAAGGTCAAGCTCAATCAGATGGTGCACCTGTGGGCCGTCGGTGCCAGCGGCGGCGCATTCTGGGGCGTTTTGGCGGGGCTGATTTTCTTTAACCCGCTTCTGGGTCTCGCAGCCGGTGCAGCAACCGGCGCAGTGGCTGGCGCACTCAGCGACTACGGCATTTCCGACAAGTTCATGAAGGACGTGGCAGAGGTGCTGCAACCCGGTCAAGCCGCCCTCTTCATTCTCGCCAACCGTGCCTCGTCCGACAAGGTGTTGGAAAAGATGGCCAAGACCGGTGGCCGGGTGATCCGCACCAATCTCGATACGACGCAGGAAGCCAAGGTCCGCGCCGCATTCGAAGAAGCAAACAAGCTCCCTGCACCCACGGCCTGACATTCTAAGCCAGACACCATGGATAACAAGAAGCCCCGGACAGGCCGGGGCTTCGAGGGGAGGATCGTCGTGTCGTATTGATTGCCGTCAGTGGACTTCGGTCACGAAGTCTTCTTTTGCACGGCGGACTTTTTTCAGATTGACGAGCCAGTCACCGCTGCTTTCACGGTAGCCGAGCGGAAGCAGTGTCACCGAACGCAGGCCACGCTCTCTCAAGCCCAGAATCTCGTCGACAGCCTCGGGGTTGAACCCTTCCATCGGCGTTGCATCAACCTCTTCGAAGGCTGCAGCCGTAATGGCCAGGCCAAAGCCGATATAGGCCTGACGGGCCGCATGTTCGTAATTGGTCTGCGCATCGCGTGGCGGATAAAGACCGAGCAGCATCTTGCGATAATTTTCCCAGCCTTCATTGGTAAAGCCACGCTCTTCGTTCACCAGATCGAACATGGAGTTGATCCGCTCGGGCGTATAATTGTCCCAGGCGGCGAAGACGAGAAGATGAGACCCTTCGGTGATCTGTGCCTGACCATTGGCAGCTTCTTGAATGCGTGCACGGATATCGGGATTCGTCACGACGATGATTTCATAGGGCTGAAGACCGCTCGAGGTCGGCGCCAGTCGGGCTGCTTCCAGAATGCGTTCCACCTTGTCTTCAGGAACGGTTTTTGAAGAATCCATCTTCTTGGTAGCATAGCGCCAGTTGAGTTTGTCGATCAGCATTGGTTTTGTCCTCTATATGCCTTGTTCAATGAAAACCCTCGCCCTTGCCGGTGATTGAACAGCCAGTGAAAGGGTGGTAACAATTCGTAACCATGCTTAAATAGGGAACTTGAAAAATCGTGCAAGAAGGCACATTTTTGTAACCAGGTTCAAAGAAGGTAACTTCCAATGTGCAGCGCCTATGATCACAACAAGTGTACAACCGTCAGCGAAATTCTGGCGCGCCTGGGTGACAAGTGGACAATCCTCATCATCATGCAGCTGGGGGAAAGCCCGCTGCGCTTCAGTGAGTTGAAACGCGCCGTCGTGGGCATATCGCAACGCATGTTGACCCTTACATTGCGCGCGCTGGAACGGGACGGCATTGTCAAACGCACCGTTTACCCGACAGTACCTCCGCGGGTGGAGTATTCGTTGACCGAGCTCGGCATTTCGTTTTCCCAACCGGTGAAGGGCATTGGCAGCTGGGTTTTCCAGAACCACGCAGAAATTCACGCCGCCCGCGCGGACTTCGATCTGCGCAACGGCGAAGTTGAAGATTCCAAACTGATCAGAATTAGCTAAGCGTCACCACCCATTGCCGCAACGCCTCGAGGGCCGTTCTGATAGACCGGCGAACCGCCGGTTCCGAAAGAATATCTTTGGTTTCCTCAGGCGATCTCCCGACCAGGGGCACACTGAACGGACTATTGGGCGCAATCTGCAAGGAAGCCGTTTTCAAAACCTCCTCCAGCGCCGCAAGCCCGTAGTGTCCGCGCCCATGAGAATAGGCATGCGCAAGCAGCACCGGCTTGCCGATCAATTCAGGACGCGACACCAGCCAATCAAGGGCATTTTTCAATCCACCGGGAATGCCATGCGCATATTCGGGCGCCGCGACAATGAGCGCGTCGGCTTTGCCGACCTCATGCGCAAATTCAAGGACGCTTTGAGGCGTGGCCTCCCCTTCACGGTCCGGATTGAAAATCGGCAGGGACTCGAGGAGATCACAAAGGACGACTTCGCAGGCATCAGGCGCATTGTCGCGAAAGGCGCGCAGCATCGCTGAATGAACCGAAACCGCACGCACACTTCCGCTGATCGCATAAAAGCGCATAGGGCCGATCAAGCCTTTGACGCGTGGTTGCCCTTCGGAAACTCTTCCGCCAGCGCCTTGTACCAATGCCCGCTTTTCTTGACCGTGCGCTTTTGCGTTTCATAATCGACATAGGTCAGACCAAACCGCATGCGGTAGCCCTCCGCCCATTCGAAATTGTCCATCAGCGACCATGCGAAATAACCGCGAAGCGGAAGGCCCTCCGCGATCATATCGGCGCAGACGGAGAGATGCGCGGCGTAATAATCAAGCCGCGGCTGATCGTCGATTTCACCGTCCGGTCCCGGCCCCATATTGTAGCACGCACCGTTTTCCGTGATGTAGAATTCCGGCAGATCGTAAGCCCCGTAAAGTTCGCGAACGACATGCATGAAGCCGGACGGATCGATTTCCCAGCCGATATCGGTCTTTTCCGGATGCAGATGCGGACCCTGGATGGTGGCCGGATATACGGCCTCTGGATCAGGATCGGCAGCCACGCGTGCGGTTGTGTAATAATTCAGCCCCCACCAGTCGAGCTTTTCTGAGATGATCGCCATGTCGCCGTCTTCGATCTTCGGCATCATGTGGCCAAGCTTCTCCACCAGCTCTTCAGGGTATGCGCCCTTGAAGACCGGACCGAAGAACATTCCATTGTGGAAATCGTTGGCGCGTTTGGCTGCAGCAACATCCTCTGCACTGCCGGTTGAAGGAATGATCGACTGCGCGTTGAAAACAATCCCGACCGGCAATTTCGGATCAATCGCGCGGATCGCCTGAACACCGAGACCATGGGCTAGATTGGTGTAATGGGCTGCATGCAGCGTCGCTTCCATGCTCTGTTCGCCGGGTGCATGGACACCGTAAAGATGGGACAGGATGACCGAACACCAGGGCTCATTGAAGGTCGCAACCGCATCCATACGGTCGCCCAGACGACGCACAACCGTTTCGACGTAACGCTGATAGGCGTAAGCCGTGGAACGCCCGGTCCATCCACCATCACCCATCAGGGTCAGCGGAAGGTCCCAATGATAGAGCGTCGCATAGGCCTTGATGCCGCGCGCCTTCAGCCCATCGAGCAGCCGATCATAAAAGTCGAGACCCTTTTCGTTGATCGGCCCCGTACCGTCGGGAATGATCCGTGGCCAGGCAATGGAAAAACGATAGGCCCCGACACCGAATTCCTTGATGAGATCGAGATCCTCTTCCCACCGGTGATAGTGGTCGCAGGCAATATCGCCGTTATGGCGCTGATAAACCCGGCCGGGCATGTTGCAGAATGCATCCCAGATCGAGGCCTTGCGTCCGTCTTCCTTTGTCGCGCCCTCGATTTGAAACGAGGCCGTTGCCACGCCAAACAGGAAGTCGCCGGGAAAACGCCCGGCCAGTTCTTTCGCATCCATCATCTTAGATCTCTTTCTGGTACTCTAACCGCCTCGACCGGGAATAAAGATGTCCTGACCGAAACACGCAAGGGTTTTATGACAATCTCTCACATAACATGCGAGAGAGTCTCCGATTCTTCTTTCTGAGCACCATTGCGTGTCACAATTTGGATTTCAACACGGTCAGACTTTGACCCATGCACCATTGCGCTTGGACGAGTTGACGCAGGCACTGACAAATTCAACACCCTTCAGCCCGTCATGAACGGTTGGATAGAGAACAGCCGAGTCGAGCGCCGTGCCGGATTGCCGCGCACGGATGGCCCGCGCCGCCTCGGTGTAAATTGTCGCAAAGCCCTCAAGATAGCCCTCCGGATGACCGCCGGGAATGCGGCTCACGCGCGCTGCTGCATCAATTGCACCGGCACCGGCGCGCGTGATCAGCTGCTTGCAGCCACCAAGCGGGGTGAACCAGAGATAGTTCGGATCGGCCTGAACCCATTCCAGCCCGCCCTTGGTGCCATAAACGCGAACCTTAAGGCCATTCTCGTTTCCAACCGCCACCTGGCTGCACCAAAGCATGCCCTTGGCACCCCCTTTAAACCGCATCATCACATGCGCATTGTCGTCCACCTGACGGCCGTCAACGAAGGAGTCGATATCGGCGGCGAGCTCATCGAGTTCCAGCCCGGAGATAAAGCACCCGAGATGATAGGCATGCGTTCCAATATCGCCTGTGGAACCGCCCACCCCGCTTTTGGTGGGATCGGTGCGCCAGGCGGCCTGCTTGTTTTCACCGCTCTGCTCAACAGGTTCGGCAAGCCAATCCTGCGGATACTCCATCTGCACCAGTCGAATGTCGCCCAGATCGCCGCGCGCCACCATCTCGCGCGCCTGACGCACCATCGGATAACCGGAATAATTGTGGGTCAGAATAAAAAGCGCATCGGATTTTTCAGCTGCGGCCACCAGCTTCTTGGCATCGGCAAGCGTTGAGGTCAGCGGCTTGTCGCAGATCACGTGAATGCCGCGCTTCAAGAATTCCACCGCTGCAGGATAGTGCATGTGGTTCGGCGTCACGATGGCCACCGCATCGATCCCGTCTTTCAACCGGGCCTCACGGATCGCCATCGACTTGAAATCATCATAGACGCGCGATGGATCAAGACCGAGTTCCGCACCGGATTGGCGCGCCTTTTCAGGCGTTGAAGACAAGGCACCGGCCACCAGTTCATATTCATCGTCAAGACGCGCGGCAATGCGGTGTACCGCGCCGATAAACGCGCCGGAACCACCGCCGACCATGCCAAGCCTGATGCGCCGCTCGCGTTTTTCTGTCTTACCCTCGATAGCCATATCCATACCTCCGCTTGTGTTTTGGGCTTTCATTCTCCAGCCCGCCTGTTATTCTTCCTCTGCAGCAAGGAGACCCTGCCAATGAACAGGTAAGACCAGCCCTTGAAGGGGCCATTCCGGAAACGCCGCGCCAGTCGCGTGTTTGTATCGTTCACCCGATTCCGAGAGGTCTGACCATGCATTTGCTCAACCCCGATGCCGTTCATCCCATCATGCTGCCGGATGGCAGCGTCTTCACCGAAACCGTCCAGCTGAAAAACGCCATTGACCATCCCTGCATGGAAATCGGTGCCTTCAGCTATTTCACCCATTCGGGAAAGGTGGAGGAAACGGCCTCCATCCTTGCGCCCTATCTTTACCCATTCAGTCGCGACACGATCAAAATCGGCAAATTCGTCCAGATCGCCCGCGGCAGCTTCTTCATCACCAGTTCCGCCAATCATCCGATGGCGGGATTTTCCACCTATCCGTTCCGCAGTTTCAACCTGGCCGAAACCGGCGGCTATCCTGACCTGCCCTTCAAGGACACCATCATCGGCAACGACGTCTGGCTCGGCCACAATGTGACCGTCATGCCGGGCGTCACCATCGGCGATGGCGCCATCATTGCCGCCGGGTCGGTCGTCACCCGCGACATTGCCCCCTATGCCATTGCCGGTGGCAACCCCGCGGGCGTCATTCGCATGCGCTTCGAACCCAATATCGTCAGCCGGCTCCTTGAAATCGCCTGGTGGAACTGGCCCGCGGAAGAGATCGAACAGCATTTCGAAATCCTCGAACGCGCCGATCTTTCCGAGTTGGAGCAACTGGCTTAGAGCATTTCCAGCCAAAGCGTGTTCGCTTTGGCGTCGGACAATGCGGCAACAACAAATAGATAGAACGTTTCGGGTGATACAGTTTTCACCCGAAACGTTCTAGATGCCCAGCATGCGGCGGTTTGCGGCTTCGTCCGCACCGCCGCCTGCAAAGTCGTCAAAGGCTTTTTCCGTGACCCGGATAATGTGGTCCTTCACGAATTGTGAGCCTTCGCGCGCGCCATCTTCAGGGTGCTTCAGGCAGCATTCCCATTCCACAACAGCCCAGCCGTCAAAGTCGTAAGCTGTCAGTTTTGAGAAAATCGCGCCGAAATCCACCTGCCCGTCGCCCAGCGAGCGGAACCGTCCGGCCCGGTCAACCCAGGACTGGAACCCACCGTAAACGCCCTGCCGACCCGTCGGGTTGAACTCGGCGTCCTTGACGTGGAACATCTTGATGCGCTCGTGATAGATATCGATGTGATCGATATAATCGAGGCACTGCAGCACATAGTGCGAGGGATCATAGAGCATGTTGGCGCGCGGATGGTTTTTCACCCGCTCAAGGAACATCTCGAATGTCACCCCGTCATGCAGGTCTTCGCCCGGATGGATTTCGTAGCAGACGTCCACACCGCAGGAATCCGCGTGATTGAGAATGGGCGTCCAGCGACGCGCCAACTCGTCGAACGCCGTTTCGGCAAGACCCTGCGGGCGCTGCGGCCACGGATAGAGGAACGGCCAGCAAAGCGCACCGGAAAAGCTCGCCATTTCCGTGAGACCGAGGTTCTTCGATGCCGTCAGCGCCTTTTTGACCTGATCGACCGCCCATTCCTGACGCGCCTTCGGGTTGCCGCGCACCTGTTCGGCGGCAAAGCCGTCAAACGGTTCGTCATAGGCCGGATGCACAGCCACCAGCTGCCCCTGCAAATGGGTGGAAAGCTCAGTAATGACAACACCGTTGGCCTTGGCCACGCCGGCGATCTCATCGCAATAATCTTTCGAGGATGCGGCCTTTTCCAGATCGAACAGGCGACCGTCCCAGGTGGGTATCTGCACGCCTGCATAACCGCAGTCGGCTGCCCATTTGGTGATCGAATCCCACGAATTGAATGGCGCATCATCGCCTGCAAACTGTGCCAGAAAAATGCCCGGCCCTTTAATGGTCCGCATCGTGTTTCCTCCAAAATTTGTTTTTGAAAGTCTGCCCGGCAGGCGGGCAGACTGTTTTTTCAAGAACCTGAATCGGATCAGAACGGAGAATCGGGGAAGTAGTAGTTTTCCGCGTTCTCAGGCGTGACCAGCGTCGCATCGAGCGTATAGGTGCCAGCAACCGGAACCTGCGAGTAGAGTGCAGCAGCCGTCAGCTGCATGGCCGTGCCAACCATTGCCGGTGGATAAAGAACATCAACCGGGATCATCTTGTCGCCGTCCATGACGCGCTTGATCATGTCCTTCGAACCGGCACCGCCGATGACATATTTGATATCCGTGCGGCCAGATTGTTCAATCGCCTGCAGCACTCCAACAGCCATGTCGTCATCCTGGCACCAGACAACATCGATCTGGTTATACTTCGTCAGGAAGTCCTGCATGACCTTGAAAGCGTCGTCGCGGTTCCAGTTGCCATACTGGCGGTCCAGCACTTCGATGTTGGAGCCTTCAATACCCTTGTCAAAACCGTCCTGGCGCTGCTGGTCGATCGGGATCGGCAGACCGCGGATCACGACAACCTTGGCATCGGGCGTATTGGCCTTGATATATTCGCCTGCCACTTCGCCAAGCGCCGGATTGTTGCCGGCCACATAGAGATCGCGCACGGAATCGTCGTTCACGCTCGGCGCGCGGTCAACGATGGTCACGAACGTTCCCTTGTCCTTCACCTGCTTGATGGCGTTGACCAGCGGATCCGGATCGGTCGGCAAAATCACCAGCGCATCGAGCCCCTGCACGGCCAGATCCTGAATGGCATTGGCCTGGCTTGCCGGATCCGGTGAAGTTTTCACAATCACATTGGCGTCCGGATATTCAGCCTTGATGAGGCCTGCCACGCGCTCGGCGTGATAGACGACACCGGCAGTCCAGCCATGGTCGGCAGCCGGAATGGAGACGCCGATGGTCTTGGCCTCCTGGGCATAAGCGCCGCCCGCGACACCGACAGCAACCACGGCCGTCGTCAAGAGTTTCTTGATCATAGTTCACTCCCTGAATTTAAGAGGCTTCCTCCAGTAACCGGGGCCCCTTTTACCCGGCATTCGCTCACGATTTGCGCGTCAGCGTCCGCTGTACGAGCATCGCAATGATGATGATCGACCCCTGAATGGTGGCGATCAGATATTCGCTGATGAAGTTGGAAAGCAGCATGATATTGCCGACGAGCTCGAGGATGAACGCGCCGCAGATCGTACCCCACACCCGGCCAGCACCGCCTTTCAGCGCCGTGCCACCAACAACCACGGCGGTAATCGCCTGCAGCTCCCAGAGAATACCGGTCGTGGCCGATGTGGAACCGAGACGCGGCACGTAAAGCAGCACCGCAATCGCCACACACAGGCCCTGCGCCATGAAGGCAATGGTGCGCACCTTGTCGACGTTAATGCCCGAATAGCGCGCCACATCGCGGTTCGAGCCAACCGCCACCACATGCCGACCATAGCGCGTGCGATAGAGAACAAAGGCGGCAACCAGCGTAACGGCCAGGATGCAGACGATTGGAACCGGCACGCCGAGAATGCTGCCGAAATAGACCGGCCCGTAAATCTCCTGGATATCCGGAGACCGCAGCGTAATGGCGCCACCTTCGGCCAGCCAGATCGTCAGGCCGCGATAAATTCCCATCGTGCCGAGCGTTGCAATGAACGGCTCAATCTTGCCGACAGTCGTAATAAGCCCGTTGAACAATCCGCAAAGCGTGCCCGCCACCGTCGCAAACAGAACCGCTGCCAGAAGCATCAAAAGCGGATCGGCAATCACCCCGGAATTCATGAACAGGATCATGAGACTTGCAACAAAGGCGAGCATGGAGCCCACCGAAAGATCGAGATCACCCGATGAGATGACAAAGGTCGCGCCCACCGCGATGATCGCAATGAAAGCGCTGCGTGTCGCCACGTTCGAAAGGTTGGTGATGCTGATGAAGTTCGGATTTGCGAGCGCTCCGACAATCAAAAGCAAAAGAAGCGCAATGAACGGCGCAACCGCGCGCATATCGATGTCGCTCCAGAACGAGCGGGACGCTGTCGTCTCCTGTTCCATTTTTTCTGAACCCATGTCCAAGGCCAATCCCCCTATTGATCTCCAGCCCGCGTTTCTTCAAGGAACGCGTGGCCGGTCAGCTCGCCATCTGTTTCAGGCCCGCCGAATAACGCATGATTTCCTGTTCGTTGATCTCTTCGCCCTCGAGCCAGCCCACGATGCGGCCCTCGCGCATCACGCCAACGCGCGAGCAGAGACCGATCACTTCGGGAAGCTCCGACGAGACCACGATGATGGACTTGCCGCCGCGGGCAAGTGCCGAAATGAAATGATAAATCTGCTGCTTGGTGCCGACATCGATGCCGCGCGTCGGCTCATCGATGATGATGATCTGCGGTTCGGTTTCCATCACCTTGGCCAGCAGCAGCTTCTGCTGGTTTCCGCCCGACATGCGACCCGCCACCACGCGGCGATCACGCACACGAATATCGAACCGCTTGCGTGCCCGCTCCAGAGCACGCTCTTCGCTGGCCACACTGAGATAGCCATAACGGCCATGCTGGTCGAGCGACTGCAAGGTCAGGTTCGTCATCATTTTGGAGTTCAAAAGCAGACCCTTGGACTTGCGATCTTTGGTCATATAGGCAAGTCCTGCCGCATTGGTCGCCTGCACATCGCCTGCGGGCATCTGCGTGCCGTGAATGCGAACCTCGCCGGAAAGCCGTGGCCGCAAGCCCGCAACGGCCTCCATCAGCTCGGTTCGCCCTGAACCCACAAGCCCCGAAAACCCGATAATCTCGCCGCGCCGCACCTCAAAGCTCGCATCGCGCACAAAGCCGGTGGTAATGCCTGCTGCAGACAGAACGACCTCTTCGTCCACATCCGGCTCCGTTTTTGCCGGATAGAGGCTGGACAGTTCACGGCCAACCATGAGCTGGGCAATGGACTCGCCGTCCAGCATGGAGGTCGGTGCGGTTTTCACCCACTGCCCGTCTCTCAAGACAGTCACGCGGTCGGTCAGTTCCAGCACTTCGTTCAGCTTGTGCGACACGAAAACAAAGCTCGTTCCCTTGTCGCGCAACCGGCGCACCTGCTCGAAGAGAACAGCCGTTTCCTCGGTCGAAAGCACCGCCGTCGGCTCGTCCATGAAGATAACGCGGGCATCCTTGGAAATCGCCTTGGCAATTTCGACCATCTGACGGTCAGCCACAGACAGTGAACTGATCGGCGCGTTTTCGTCGATTCTGGCGCCGAGCGAATCGAGCACCCGCCGCGTCTCAGACCGCATTGTCCTGCGGTCCAGAACGCCGAACCGTGTCAGCTCGCGACCGAGGAAAAGGCTTTCGGTGACGGTGAGATGTTCGGCGAGATTGAATTCCTGATGGATGATGACAATGCCGAGCGCTTCGGCTGCACCATTGGGTGGCAGTTTCACAGGCTTGCCATCCAGAAGAATTTCACCGGAGCTTGGCTGTTCAAAGCCGGACATGATCTTGACGAAGGTCGACTTGCCCGCACCGTTTTCGCCGACAAGCGCATGAATTTCGCCCGCCCGCAAATCGAAGTTCACGCTGAAAAGAACCTGCACGCCATTGAAGAACTTGCTCACCCGATTGGCAGCAAGAACCACCGGAGCCGTCCCGGCGTCGTCGAATTCCATCATTTCCTCCCTGCGGTCACCGCCGCTTATTGAGCTATGTAAACCTTTACATGAGCGATGTAAAGGTTTACATAGTCGGTTATTCAAGGATTTCACGCGCTCGACATTTGACCTGCACGAAAGACTGTGTAACGTCCTGCGAGCATGAGACCTGAGGCCCAAGAAACGTGTCGAATCCTACGCCCGCAACCATTGAAGATGTCGCACGCATTGCCGAGGTTTCCATTGCGACAGTCTCTCGGGCCATCCACACGCCGGAAAAGGTCGCCAGTTCCACACGGCTGAAAGTCAATCAGGCGATTGCGATTACCGGCTATACGACCAACGCCATGGCGCGCAGCCTGCGGCTGGGCCGGTCGAACATGATCCTCGTGGTCGCGCCCGATATCGGCGACCCGAATTTCTCCAACATCCTTGTCGGCCTTGAAAATGAGGCGCGTGCACGCGGCTACGGCATTCTGATCGGCCACACGCAAAATGATGCGCAGCGCGGTCTGGAATATTTGAAATTCCTGAATTCCAATCAGGCGGCGGGGCTGATCCTCTTCACCGGCGTGTTGCCCTTCGGTCATCAGACCATGACGGCACGCCTGCCGCCGAGCGTCGGGGTGTTCGAGCCGGTTCACAATGGCGGCATTCCCTATGTGGGTGTCGATGATATCGCAGGCGCTCGAAAAGTGGTGGACCTTCTGCTGGCGGAAGGCCACGAAAAGATCGCCTTCATCGGCGATTCCCGCACCCGCCTTGCCTATAGCCGCCGACGGGAAGGCTTCGAAGCGGGTATGAATGCGGCTGGCATACGCTCTGAAAATCGCATTGTGATGCCCGGCGACGGCACCGTGGAAAGCGGGCGTCTTGCACTCGAACAGCTCTTTATGGAAGACCGGGTTCCAACCGCCTTCATGTGCGTCAACGACCAGACGGCGATCGGCGTTTTGCTCGGGCTGAACGCGCGCGGCTACAACATTCCGCGCGATTATTCGGTCACTGGTTTTGACGATGTTCCGCTGGCGGGCTTCATGTCGCCGCCCCTGACGACCATACGCCAGCCGCGAACGGCTATCGGCAAGCGCGCCATGGCGCTGCTGTTCGACCTGCTTGCGGACGGAGAGCCGCCCGAAAGCGAAATATTGCTGGTGCCCGATCTCGTGGTGCGCAATTCGGTCGGACCGCCCAAGACATTGCGCTGAGGCGTCTGCCCCAGGGGAGCGTAGGCCGCTTTCACGGCCCACGCATTGATTGCCACCGTCAAACGTAACGGTTGACGATATTTTCCAGAAGCTCCTGCTTGCCGGAGCGCGGCTCGGGGTTGATATCTTCCTTGAGGACACGGGCTTCGATCTCCTCCAGCGTATAACCGCCTTCCAGCATCTTCTTGGCTTCGGGTTCGTCCCAGCCTGCATAGCGGGTTTCGAGTGGTGCCAGCAGCGCTTTGTCCTCCAGCATGGCGGCAGCAGCCTTCAGCCCGCGTGCGCAAACATCCATACCGCCGATATGGGCCATCAGGAGATCCTGCGGATCGAGCGACTGACGACGCAGCTTGGCATCGAAATTGGTGCCGCCGGTCTTGAACCCGCCATCGAGCAGGATCTGATAATAGGCCAGCGCCACTTCCGGCACATTGTTGGGGAACTGGTCTGTGTCCCAACCGGACTGATAGTCGTTGCGGTTCATGTCGATGGAACCGAGAATGCCGAGCGTGCGGGCAAGCGCCAGCTCATGCTCGAAGGAATGTCCGGCCAGGATCGCATGACCCTGCTCGATATTCACCTTCACGTCCTTCTCCAGACCGTATTTCTGCAGGAAGCCATAGACGGTGGCGACATCGTAATCATACTGATGCTTGGAAGGCTCCTGCGGCTTCGGCTCGATCAGCACAGTACCCTTGAAACCGATCTTGTGCTTGTACTCGACCACCATGTTGAGGAAGCGGCCCATCTGGTCCATCTCGCGGCCAAGATCAGTATTGAGCAGCGTTTCATAGCCCTCGCGACCACCCCAGAGAACATAGTTCTCGCCGCCGAGCTTCAGCGTTGCATCCATGCAGCTTTTCACGGTTGCAGCGGCATAGGCAAAAACGTCCGGGTCCGGATTGGTGGCAGCACCGGACATGAAGCGGCGGTTTGAGAACATGTTCGCTGTACCCCACAGAAGCTTGACCTTCGAGGCCGCCTGCTTCTCGGCAAAATAATCGACGATTTCTTCCAGGTTGCGCTTGCTCTCAGCAAAATTCTTGCCTTCCGGGCGCACATCCGCATCGTGGAAGCAATAATAGGGAACGCCCAGCAGATCGAAGAATTCAAAGGCCACATCGGCCTTGCTCTTGGCGGCCTGCATGCTGTCGCCAAACCAGGGGCGCTCGAACGTGTTGCCGCCGAACGGGTCGGTGCCCGGCCAGACGAATGTATGCCAATAGGCAACGGCAAAGCGCAGGTGATCTTCCATCCGCTTGCCCATCACCATTTCGTCGGGGTCATAGTGGCTGTAGGCCAGCGGATTGGTGCTCTCCGGCCCTTCATATTTGATGTTGGAAATATCGCCGAAAAATCCGGTGCTCATAGGGTGTCCTCACAGTTGTTATCAGTTTGATTTCAAGGCGTCGCGCACGGCGGGGTAAAGCGCGCGGTAACGCCGGTAAGCCTCGTCGTAAGCCGCAGTCAAAGCCATGTCGGGCTCGATCGTCTTGTCGGTTGACGGTGGTGTGCACACAGAAAGGGGATCAGCCCCCTCCGCTGCAATCAGCCCCAGCCGGGCAGCCCCGAAGGCCGCACCGAAATCACCATCGGCGGGAAGATCGACCGGCACATTCAGGGCCGTTGCCAGCGATTTCAGCCAGTAAAGCGAGCGCGAACCTCCACCGATAGCGGTCACGCGCGAAACCGTAGTCCCCGCCGCTTTCAGCGCTGCAAGACTGTCGCGAAAGGCAAAGGAAACACCTTCCATCACCGCCTGCGTCAGCACAGCCCGGTTTGACTCATGCCCAAGACCCGCAAACAGGCCGCGAATGGACGCATCATTGTGCGGCGTGCGCTCGCCGGAGAGATAGGGCAGAAACGTAACGCTCGTTGGTGTCTTCAGGCTGTCACCCACCTCGGCAGTCAGCTGCTGTGCACTTTTGCCGGTCACGTTGGAATGCCAGTTCATGGCATCGGTGGCCGAAAGGATCACGCCCATCTGGTGCCAGGTGGCTGGCAAGGCATGGCAAAACGCATGAACCGCGCTTTCCGGGTTCGGCAGATAGCTGGCATTGGCAGCAAACAGCACGCCCGATGTGCCGAGTGATGCAAAGGCCGCCCCTTCCGCCACCGTTCCCATGCCAACAGCGGAGGCCGCATTGTCACCCGCACCACCAGCGATAACAACGCCCTGCCCCATGCCCCATTCGCCAGCCAGTTCCGCCTTCAGGATGCCCGCCTGTTCGGTCCCCTCGACAAGCCCAGGCATCTGGCCCTGATCAAGATCGGTGGCGGCCAAAAGGTCCGAAGACCATTTGCGCGCGCCGGTATCGAGCCAAGCCGTTCCGGCAGAATCCGACATTTCGGAGAGATATTCGCCCGTCAGCCAGAAACGCAGATAGTCCTTTGGCAGCAGAACCTTGGCGACCTTGGCAAAAATCTCCGGTTCGTTGTTCTTCACCCAGGCAAGTTTCGGCGCGGTGAAGCCGGGAAACACGATGTTGCCGGTGATCGCCCTGAAGCGCGGATCAGCATCCAGCGCCGCGGCTTCCGCATGCGAGCGCGTATCATTCCACATGATGCAGGGCCGCAGAACCTCACCTGCAGCATCGAGAAGTGTCGCACCATGCATATGGCCGGAAAGGCCAATGCCTTTGACGCCAGCAAGCTCTTTTGCAAAGCGCGCCTTGATCGCCCCAACCGCCTCTTTCGTGGCCCGGACCCAATCGGCAGGCGCTTGCTCCGACCAGCCGGATTTGGGCCGCGAAACATCAAGCGATGCGTTGCCCGTGGCAATCACATGTTGATTGCCATCGATCAGCATGGCTTTGACACCGGAGGTGCCTAGATCAAGTCCTAAATACATCATGCATCCTCTGGAAGATTATCCTTGAGATAGATTTCAATGCGAATGCGGTCCTGCCCCTCGACGGTTTCAGTGCCGTCGACATGCGCTTTCAAGACGCGGATTGCACTTCGCACTTCGTGGCCGGGGTCTTGATGAAGAACGGCGCTGATTGTGCCGTCCCGCAATGCCGCCCGGGTCGATTGGGTCAGTTCATGCGCAACCACAGGCAGGCGACCCGCAACACCCGCCTTTTCTAGCGCCCGCACCAGCCCGCGATTTCCACCGCCTATGCTGTAGACACCGGCAAGACCGGGTTGCGCGTTCAAGAGCAAAGAAACCGCCGCTTCGGATTGCTCCGCATCGTCCTGTCCCTCGACAACGGGCAGAATTTCAATCTGTGGAAACGTCTCGCCGATGACGGCACGAAAGCCATCAAGACGGCGGCGGTGGTCGTTTGCAAGCATGGAACCCATCAGCACGCCCACTTTGCCGACATCTGGGGTCACAAAGCGCCCCAGCAGGCTGGCCGCCGTGCGACCGGCGGCAAAATTGTTGATCCCGCAAAACTGGATACGCGCTGCATTCTGCACATCCGAAACAAGCGTCACCACCGGCACGCCATCTCCGTTCAACGCGTCAATCGCCGCGGCAACATCGCTCGAATCCACCCCCACGATAGCGACACCCGCGCTACCCGTCGCGGCGGTATTTTCCATAGCCGCAATCAGAGCCTTGGCATCAAAGGCGGGAACCTCATGCAGGCGAATGCGCACCCGCTCCCGCGCGAAGGCCGATGCAGCATCCGCCACCGCAGCCCGCAGCAACTTCATGAAGGAGTTGTCGTTGTCCGGCACCAGAAAATCGAAATCGTAAAGGCGTCCCTTGGCCAGGTTGGCCGCCGCCACATCGCGCACATAGCCGATGCGGGCGATGGCCTCCTCCACCTTGGCGCGCGTCTTTTCACTCACGCCCGGCCGATTGTTCAAAACCCGGTCGACGGTCGCAAGGCCAACACCTGCATTGGCGGCGATATCATGAACGGTGGGTCGCATGGTTCCTCCGGGAGCCACCCCTAAAGGAAAATTTGAGGTACGTAAATCAAAATCTGACGGAAACGCAATTTCGGTCTTCCATCACCGCCCCGTGCAAGGTCTGTCCGAAGACCTGCAGAGGTGTCTTGCTTCCCAGCCTACCCGCTTCCAGTGACATTTTGAATTCGGAGCCGATTGCCTTTGCCAAAGCGATGGAGCGCAAATTATCGGGATGAATAATGTGAACGGCCTCGCGCCATCCCAAGCTTTGCCAGGCCCAGGCCATGCTCGCTTGCGCTGCTTCCTTGGCAAATCCGCGCCCCCAGACCTCGCGCAGAAAGGCCCAGCCTATCTCTCGTCCCGGCCAACCCGGCGGAGACCATGGCCCTGCCCTGCCGATCCAGCGGCCCGTGGCCTTTTCGATGACCGAGAAATTGCTGAAGCCTTCAATATCCCAGGCACCGCGCATCAGGCAAAGATTGGCCCAGGCGCCGGTGCGGTCCATCGGTCCGCCGATGAAGAGGGAAGCCGCCTCATCGGCCATCAGCCTCGACCAGCCGTCAAGGTCGTCTGCTTGCGGCAGACGGAGGATCAAACGTTCGGTTTCCAGAATAGGTTGAGGCATCGGGAATCATCGCATTTGAAAATTTTCCCGATCATAAGACTTCAGTCCGGTCGATCAATGCCCGCCGCCGGCTCCCGCAGCCTGCGGTTTTGGCTTGCGCAGCGCAAGCGCTGCTACCACGAGCGCAGCAAAAAGCACAGTCAGCAGCAGGAAAACATCGATGAAGGACATCACATAGGCCTGCTGACGCACCAGACCAGAGAGCTGGCTGATCGCCAAGGTCGCACCGTCAAGGCCAAGCGCGCTGAACTTGTTGCTGAGGCTCTGATAAAAGTCCAGAGCCTCCGGGTTGGCCCATTGCACATGCTCGGCCAATTGCTGGTAATGCGCCGTCGTTTGCCGGGTCAACAGCGTATTGATGATGGCCAGCCCCACTGCACCGCCGAGGTTACGGGTGAGGTTATAAAGGCTCGATGCGCCCTTGATACGATCCGGCGGCAGGGTGCCGAGCGCAACGTTGTTGATCGGCACCATGGCTATCATCATCGACATGCCACGCAGGACCTGCGGAATGATCAGCTCGTAATAATCCCAATCGGCCGTCATATGCGTCATCCACCATGTGCCGGTGGCAAATCCGGCAAACCCGATCATCATCATGAAACGCGGGTCCATGAACCGCGACATGACGCCGGAAAGCGGCGCTGAAATGAACATCGCAATACCGGAAATCATCATCGCCTCGCCGATCATGAGCGAATCGTAACCGCGGATCGCCGACAGATAGACGGGATAAATATAGGTCAGGCCGTAAAGTCCGATACCCATCACGAAGGAGAATAACGACCCGAAGGCAAAGTTGCGGTCCTTGAAGGCGGTAAGATCGGCAATGGGAAATTTGGCCGTAAAGGAGCGGTAAAAGAAAACCACCGCACCGCAGACGACAAAAATCGTCCCGATCACAATCTTGTCGTCAGAAAACCAGCCCTTCCCATTTCCCTCCTCCAGAACATATTCGAGTGAGCCGAGGAAAATCGCCATACTGAAGAGGCCCCACCAGTCGAAATTCTTCGCCAGTTCCGGCTCCGGTTTGTCGAAGTCGATGAAATTCCAGGAAACAAGCGTCACAAGAATGCCCGGGATGACATTGACCAGGAACAGCCAATGCCATGAAAATGCGTGTGACAGATACCCGCCGACAGTCGGGCCGATCGTCGGTGCGAGCGTTGCGACCAGGCCGATCGCGGGTGAAACGATATGACGCTTGGAGGGCGGGAAAATGGTGAAGGCGGCGGCAAAGACCGACGGAATGAGCCCGCCGCCGATAAAGCCCTGCAGCGCGCGATAGATGATCATCTCGTCGATATTCGTCGCCGTTGCCGCCAGCACGGATGCCATGGTGAAACCGGCAGCCGAAATCGTAAAGAACACGCGCGTGGAAAGAATGCGCGCGGCACTTGCCGACAGCGGAATCATGATCACTTCGGCAATCAGGTAGGATGTTTGAACCCATGCCGCTTCATCCGTGCTCGCACCCAGCCCGGCGCTGATTTCTGAAAGCGACGCCGACACGATCTGGATATCGATGATGGCCATGAACATGCCAAAGACCATGCCGAAAAAGGCGATGATCCTGCGCAGCGGAATAGGCTCGTCCGCAACGCCCTGTGCCAATGCTGTGTCAGCCATTTTCTGGTCCGCCTTCAGAGCAAAATTCGATCGGCGTGATACGGGGATCGATACGATTAGACTTTAAAATAGGTTTGCAGCGCACCGGCCCGCCCCTGGCAGGCCGGAAGCGGGCTTCAGTTCGCCACGGCAACCTTGCTGACATCGTTGCCCGTGCGGGTGTCGACATCCACCACCACGGAAAGACCGGCCTTCAGGCGGCCCGTGGCCAGAACATCAGCCGGAAGCGCAATACGCACCGGCAGGCGCTGGGTGATCTTGGTGAAGTTGCCAGTGGCATTTTCAGCCGGCAGCAACGAGAAGACAGAGCCGGAGGCCGGGGAAATGGACTCCACCGTACCTTCAAACTCCTGATCAGGCAGCGCATCAACCGAAATATGGACCGTCTCGCCGGCATGAAGTTCGGCAATCTGGGTCTCCTTGAAGTTTGCGTCTATATAGAGGTCGGAGGTCGGAACGACTGCCATAAGGCGCAAGCCAGGAGACACCAGATTGCCTTCTTGAACAGCGAAGTTACCAACGACGCCGTCAAAAGGAGCTTTCAAAACTGTAAATTCGAGATCGCGGGCAGCCTTGTCGCGCGCCAGATGCAGCGACTTCAGGGTGCTTTCCGCCTGAGCACGTTGAGCGTGAATGGCTGAAATGTTGGCCGTGGCCGACTGAATTGCAGCATCGGCGCTGGAGATCTGCGCCTGCGCCTGCTCGAACGCGGTATTGGCGCTGTCGAGCGCCGAGGTGCTGGCAAAATTCTGGTCCTGCAGCTTGTTGGTTCGGTCAAGCGTCAACTGGGCGCTATGCAGGGCAGCCGTCGCCGACTGCTTCTGCGCCTTGGCCTGCGCCAGAGACGCCTCGGCAACCTTTTCCTGCGCGTCGATGGTCTTGACGGCAAATTCCTGCGTGGCCAGTTGGGCTTCGGCCTGCTCCAGAGCAATCTGATAATCGCCCTGATCCAGCGTCACCAGCGTATCGCCAGCCTTGACCTTCTGGTTTGCGGTCACATTGACCTTTTCGACATAGCCGGTCACCTTCGGAGAGACATAGGCAATATCTCCGCCGATATAGGCGTCGTCGGTCGAGACCATGAAGCGGCCATTCGTCCACCACTGATATCCTTCATAACCGCCGGCGCCAATGACCACTGCAGCCAGAGCCAGAAAAATGAACTTGCGTCTGCCGCCACGCTTGGGATTAGTGGTTTGAGAACGGCTTGCAACTTCGGTCACTTCGGCCACGTTATCTCTGGCCTGCGTATCAGCACGAACCTCGCCCGCCCCCTCAAGAAGCTGAACTTTATTGGAATTTTGCTTTTGTGCTGCACTGGACATAATAAATACCTGAAATCTTCATATCGAACTGAACGGTTCGGTCATTTTCTTGACATAGTGCATATTTTCCCGCATAGCAATAGCAATCGAACCAAACGGTTCGATTTAGTTAAGATGCGATGAACAATGATGAACGACCAGGAAACTTTGGAAAACTGTTCAAACCGCCGCAAGGCGGCGGGCGAAAACCCGGCCAAACGCGACCAGATTCTGGACGGGGCCAAGCGGGTTTTCATGGAAAAAGGCTTTGACGGCGCCAGCATAAACGACATCACGCGTGCCGCCGGCGTTTCCAAAGGAACGATCTACGTCTATTTCGAAAGCAAGCACGACCTGTTCGGGGCATTGGTGGAGCGCGAGCGCAGACGCATTTCGGAAAATGTCAGAACCGTGCTGGACGACGCTTTTCCAATCAGGGAAACGCTCTTCAATTTCGGGACTTTGATCGCCGCGCACCTCTCATCACCCTCCAACGTGCGCGGTATGCGCATGGCGCTTGGCGTGGTCGACACAATGCCTGATACCGCACACTGTTTTCTGCGTGAAGGCCTGGGCAGCGGCCCGCAAATCCTGAAAGCCTATCTGGACCGGCAGGTGGCCGCAGGCCTTTTGCAAATCGACGATACCATGCTCGCCGCACGGCAATTTTCCGATCTCTGCGTTTCGGGTCTTTTCAAGCCGGCTCTGTTCGGTGAAATGCGCAAATCGCCGCCCCGCCCGATCATCGAGGGCGTGGTAAAATCAGCCATCGAAATGTTCATGGCCCGCTACGGCAAATAAACCAAAAACCGCCCGCAAAACGCCCTGCTTCTTGACGCAAAGCCTGAGATATGGCCTAAGGCGGCACGAAATCGTATTGACGAAACCAAGCTGCACGATCCTCTGATAAAGACTGGCCTGATCGGCGGCTTCTCATATTTATCCGGATGGGATTTTGATGTCTGAAACTGGTGTTCGCGTCCGTATCGCGCCATCGCCGACCGGCGAGCCTCATGTCGGCACCGCCTATATCGCGCTGTTCAACTACCTCTTTGCCAAGAAGCATAACGGCACCTTCATTCTCAGAATTGAAGACACCGATGCAACGCGCTCCACGCCGGAGTTTGAGCAGAAGGTGCTGGACGCGCTGAAATGGTGCGGCCTTGAATGGGCTGAAGGCCCGGACGTCGGCGGCCCCTATGGTCCCTATCGCCAGTCGGACCGCAAGCATATCTACGGCGAATATGTCGAAAAGATCGTTGCGGCCGGTCATGGCTTCCGTTGCTTCTGCACACCTGAGCGCCTGGAAGAAATGCGCGCCGGCCAGCGCGCCTCCGGCAAACAGCCGAAATATGACGGCAAGTGCCTCAACCTGAAAGCCGAAGAGGTCAAGGCCCGCATGGATGCGGGCGAGCCCTCTGTCGTGCGCATGAAAATCCCCGCAGAAGGGGCATGCGAATTCCATGACGGCGTCTATGGCGATGTTTCCATTCCGTGGGAAAGCGTCGACATGCAGGTTCTGCTGAAAGCTGATGGCATGCCGACCTACCACATGGCCAATGTGGTCGACGACCACCTGATGAAGATCACCCATGTGGCCCGCGGCGAAGAGTGGCTGGCCTCGGTGCCAAAGCACATTCTGCTCTACCAATATCTCGGCCTCGAGCCACCGAAATTCATGCATCTGTCGCTGATGCGCAATGCGGACAAGTCCAAACTGTCCAAACGCCGCAACCCGACCTCCATTTCCTATTATTCCGCGCTCGGCTATCTGCCGGAAGCGCTGATGAACTTCCTCGGCCTCTTCTTCATCCAGATCGCCGAGGGCGAGGAAATGATGTCGATGGAACAGCTGAAGGAAAAATTCGATCCTGAAAGTCTCAACAAGGCGGGCGCCATTTTCGACATCCAGAAGCTTGACTGGCTGAACGGGCGCTGGTTGCGCGAAGGCATTTCCGAAGGCGAGTTCGTCGCCCGCGTTCTCAATTGGGCACAGGAAAACGACCGCTTCATGGAAGGCATGAAACTGGCCCAATCCCGTATCGAGCGTCTGTCAGATCTCCCCGATCTCGCAGGCTTCCTGCTCAAGGGTGACCTCGGCCTGACTGCCGACAATTTCCGCCGGATCAAGAAGACATCGCTCGAAGATGTTCTGGCCGTGCTGCAAACCTCCCACGACGATCTAGAAAAGATCTTCGAATGGAACACGGCAAGCATTGAGGAAGAACTGCGCGCAATCTCCGAACGCATGGAAAAGAAGCTGCGCGACGTTGTTGCTCCGCTCTTTATCGCTGTGTCCGGTTCTTCCCGCTCGCTGCCGCTTTTCGATTCCATGGCAATCCTCGGCCGCTCGGTCGTTCGCCAGCGTCTCAAACAGGCGATCACCGCGGTGAAGCTCGGCCTGGAAGAAGATAAGAAGAACAACGGTTGATCTATGTGGCGAGGGAGCGGCAAGCTCCCGCCTTCTCCCCTGGGGGAGAAGTGCCGAGTAAAACGAGGCGATGAGGGGTTCCCCGCGAGACCTTGAGAACCCCTCATCCGCCCTTCGGGCACCTTCTCCCCAAGGGGAGAAGAACCAAACAACGGATAAGATGATGAACGAGAAAACAGCAGAAACCGGCCTTTCCTCTGACGTGACAGAGGTTCGCGCGCAGAAACTGAAAATGCTGCGCGAGCAGATCGGCGAGGTTTATCCGGCCCATTTCCACCGCACGATCACCAACGCGGAACTGGCCGAGAAATATGCCGGTATCGAACCCGACACCGAAACCGGCGATATCGTCACCATTGCCGGTCGTGTCTATTCATCCCGCAATTCCGGCATGTTCATGGATGTGCGCGATGCTTCCGGCAAGGTGCAGGTTTTCTCCCACAAGGATACCACCCCGGAAGAGGCCCGCGCGCTGCTGCCGATGATCGATCTCGGCGACATTATCGGCGTGACCGGCGAAGTGCGCCGCACCAAGCGCGGCGAGCTGACGGTGAATGCGCATGAAATCACCATGCTCACCAAGGCACTTCTACCGATGCCGGAAAAATGGCATGGCGTTTCCGACGTCGAGACCCGCTATCGCAAGCGCCATCTCGACATCCTGACCAACGAAGATTCCAAGCTCCGCTTCCGCCAGCGTTCAAAAATCATCTCCGGTATTCGCCGTTTCATGGAAGACGAAAACTTCATGGAAGTCGAAACGCCGATGTTGCATTCCGTCTATGGCGGCGCAACGGCTGAGCCTTTCAAGACCCACCACAACACGCTGAAGCTGGACATGTATCTGCGCATCGCGCCGGAACTGTTCCTGAAGCGCACCCTGGTTTCGGGGCTCACCGACAAGGTGTTCGAAATCAACCGCAACTTCCGCAATGAAGGCGTGTCCACCCGGCACAATCCTGAATTCACCATGATGGAATGTTACTGGGCCTATGCCGACTATGAAGACATCATGGGTCTCGTAGAGCGCCTCTTCGCCCACCTTTCCATGAGCATCCATGGTTCAACGGAATTCAAGTTCGGCGACACCGAAATTTCCTTCAAGGGCCCCTTCAAGCGCGTACCCATGCCGGATGCGGTGAAGGACGTGACCGGCATCGATTTCCTCGCCATGAAGACCGATGAAGAAGCCCGCGCGGCTGCCAAGGCTGCCGGGTTCGAGATCGAGGATGACTGGACCTGGGGCGAATGCCTGGCCTTTATCTTTGAGGAAAAGGTGGAAGGGACGCTGATCCAGCCATCACACGTCACCCATTTCCCGAAGGACATTTCGCCCTTCGCCAAGGAAGTGCCGGGCGAGCCGCGTCTGGTGGAACGTTTCGAGACCTATTGCAACGCCTGGGAAATCGGCAACGCCTTCTCTGAGCTCAATGATCCGGAAGAGCAGCGCCGCCGCATGGTGGAACAGCTCGAGCAGGCCCATGCCCGCGGCGAACACGAAAAGCAGCTTGATGAAGAGTTTCTGGATGCAATCGATCAGGGCATGCCGCCTGCAGGCGGTCTTGGCATAGGGGTCGATCGCCTCATCATGCTGTTGACGGACTCACCCTCGATCCGCGACATCATCCTCTTCCCGGCACGCCGCCAGAAGGCGGATTGATCGACAGCATTTCCAGCCGATGCGTGTTCGCTTCGGCCTCGGATAATGTGGTAAAAACAAAGAGATAGCGCATTTGAGGTGACTTGGCTTTCACTGAAGCGCTTCGGTTCTCAGTGAAAGGCAGCGTCCGCATTGCCTTTCACCGCCGAAACCGGGGCCGGATCAATCTCCTGCTCAACGACGCTTTTCACCAGGCCATGCGGTGGTTTCTCAGCCGCAGCCGGGTCGCTTTCAGCGGGCGCATCAAGCGTATCATCTTCCCAGCCCAGCATTAACGCATCGCTCGGGCCGTCCGTGACGACGACTTGACCATCCGGGCTACCCTCCCAAGCGTTGTCCAGCGCACCGTCTTCCACTTCCGTATGGTTCTCAGCCGCATGCGCATTCGGGTTGCTGTCGTCTTCCGCCACGGCCGCATGTTCAACGGCGCTCCCTTCATCGGCATGCGCAGCACTCTCGGCAGGCTTTGCCTCTTCCATCTGAGCGCCATGCCCTTCGCCGACGCCATCAGAGACCGCACCATGCTCTTCTTGATCTGCGGCATGCGTTTTCTGATCCGGGGCCGGTGCGTCAACGCCACCATGACCTGACGCTGCACCATCATTTTGCGAATGCGCTTCCGGCCCGCCAGGCTCCACCTGATGGCCCACATCCTCGGCGTCACCCGCACTGTGTGCACCTGCCTCCGGCGCGCCTGCACCTGCATGCGGCTCCGCCTCTGCATGAGGCGGCTGTTCAGTATCTTCCGATCCCAGGCCAACCATATTTTTCATCTTGTCGAAGAACGACAGCGCACTTTCCGGCTCTCCACCATGCTCGCTTGCCGCTGTCGCGGATTCCGATGCACCTTCGTGCCCTTCAGCGGCCGCACCATGACCGCCATTGTCCGACGTCTCGCCGTCGGCGCCACCATGCGCTTTTTCTGCCGCGCCCCCGTGCTCGCCGGCTGCGCCACCTTCCGGCGCGGCGGCGTGACCTTCTTCGCTCGGCTCTGAGGAACCAAGCCCGACAAAGCTCAACATCTTGCCGAACATGCCCGGCTCTTCAGCCGCCGCATGGCCATCGCTTTCCTCGCCGTGGCCCTCACCGGCTGCAGCGCCATGCCCGCCCTCAGCCGCCGGTTCAGCCGCGCCATGACCACTTGAGGCTTCCGCCTCACCACTGCCACCATGACCGGTCGTCTCGCCGGCAACAGCGGCAGCATCTTCCGGCGGTTTGCAGTCGGTCATATATTCATGATCGGTCATGGCAGACGTCAGGTCTTCCAGCGCATGTGCACTCAAAGCATGTTTGTTGCCATAGAAAATGCCATCATCGGCAGCCGAGCCTTCGTAATAATAGCCCTGATACTCTTCCGTCTCGCCGGGAATTTTCGTCGGGTCGGGAAAGATGAAAACCTCCGCCCCGAAAGCGCGACCGCGCATCTGCGCACGCACCGTCGGACCATCCTCAGCCAGAACCGCAACATGGATCAGCTCGGCAGGCAGCGTCTCCTCCATATGCTTGGCAACGCGCAGCGCCGTCTTCAGCCGTGTTTCAGCATCCCCGCCGGACACCCGGATATATTTGCGCAGCCAGGGAATATCGCGCCCGCGCACATCGGCAATGCGCACCACATCCTGGCATTCAAGCCCGTAGATGCTTTCCTTTGAAGGACCAAGAATGGCATCGCGCCCGAGGTAAAGCGCGGCAGCACCGCTCGCGCCGAACAGCACCGTTGCTGCCGACAGGATAATTACGACCTTCCGTGAAACCCGGATTTTGATCTTCATACCCATTACGCGATACGCGGACCCCAAGAACTAAACACTTGCGGCCAAATTCTTTTTCGACCGCCAAGCACTATTCTCGCAAATCCAGATTGATGAAGGATTAACCTATTGGGCAGCAATCGCCTCCGCCCATTATCACATGGACGCGCCAAAAAAGCAGACAGTCGCCACCAATAAAAAACTTGGCGAAGCATCCACTCTTTTGTATGACTTCCGCTCAGTGGTCCCGTAGCTCAGCAGGATAGAGCATCAGATTCCTAATCTGAGGGTCACGCGTTCGAATCGCGTCGGGATCACCATCATGACGTTGAAATCATTCGCGTTTATTCTAGGTTCTCCGTGGCGTACATTGAAAACAACGGAACGAAAGAGAACAGAAGTGCCGGCTTTGGAGCGGAAAGTGCCGGAAAAATCCGGAATCAGTGAGCGAGAAAAACGAGCTTCGATCTTACGGAATGACTTCGTCCGAAGAATTCTACGGCACGCAGTCCGCCATCGCAGCCACCCCCGTGGCCCGCGATAACCGATAGGCGGAGATCGCGGCGCGCACGACGGGTAATTCAAGGGCGCGACCCCTCTGCGAGCATCTGCGTGCTCACGTCTCTGATCACAAATCCTCTGCAGTGCTCTCCATCCATGCGCGATGGCGCAGCTCATCCTGATGGGCCTTTTCGAAGAATGCTTTCGATTGCGGGACTGCATCCTCATGGCGCGCTGCCCGTTCGTAGGCGATCACGGTGTCATCTTCGTTCGTTTTCATCGCCTTCAGGATTGAGGCATCACCCATGAGGTCGGCCATCGCGACCTTCCCTGTCGTCAGCATCTCCTTCATATCGCCTTCCTTGGGTGCCTCGATGCCGAGTTCACCCGCCATTTCAGTCAAAACTTCAACATGCTGCAAATGGTCCTGCTTGAACTCCGAAATCTTTGCGCTGAACGACTTGTTCTCAAGCCGCTCGATGCAAGAGCCATATGCGGCGATTGCGTCATGCTCGAGATAGAGCAGATTTTCGACCAGTTCTGCGATCTTGTCTTCTTTGCCAACCATAGTGACCATAAGTGCTTCTCCTTTTTGTAATCGGTGGCGCTTAACAACAGGTCACGCAGAAGGTTCCGACATCACCTGCGCGACAAAGAGCACTGCCGGTGGCTGTAGTCTTGCACCGTATCGTCGCCCAAGGCGGCAGATATTGGCCCTGTTCGAGCCGCGATCATGCGCTGAGATTGCCGCTTCCCATCCCCAGAATTAACCATTGGCGCGCGGCCGTGAATGACGGGTTTGTCAGCTTTTGGTAAGCATGATTGATGTATATCAATTCCGATGCAGATACCGGGTGTTACAGGGGGAACACGCCGATCGCGGGACTGAAGCTATGCAATTTGTCGCATATCTTAGTTTTTCAAGATATCGGGGGTTGACGGCATGTGCGCCAGACCTGAAAAGGTTTCGGCAAGTAAGTTGGAGAATACGGAATGGACTTCGAAGCATTTTTCAAGGGACAGCTTGAGGGACTTCACGAAGAAGGCCGCTATCGCGTTTTTGCTGATATCGAGCGGCAGCAGGGCAATTTCCCCAAGGCAACCCGCCACACGGAAAATGGCGTCCAGGACGTGACCGTATGGTGTTCCAACGACTATCTCGGCATGGGCCAGCATCCGAAAGTGATTGCGGCCATGAAGGAAGCCATCGACAAATGCGGGGCGGGTGCCGGCGGCACACGCAACATTTCCGGCACCAACCACTATCACGTTCTTCTGGAGAAGGAACTTGCCGACCTGCATGGCAAGGAAGCCGCACTGTTGTTCAACTCCGGCTACATGTCCAACTGGGCGTCGCTGACGACACTGGCGTCGCGCATTCCGGGCATGATCGTCTTTTCCGATTCGCTGAACCACGCCTCCATGATTGAGGGCATCCGCCATTCCAAGGCCGAGCGTGTTCTGTGGAAGCACAATGACATCGCCGATCTGGAAGCCAAGCTGCAGGCTGCTGATCCGGCAGCACCGAAGATGATTGCGTTCGAATCGGTCTATTCCATGGATGGCGATATCGCGCCGATCAAGGAAATCTGTGATCTCGCCGACAAATACGGCGCCATGACCTATCTCGATGAAGTGCACGCCGTTGGCCTTTACGGCCCGCGTGGTGGCGGCATTGCCGAGCGCGAAGGCCTGATGCACCGGGTGACCGTGATTGAAGGCACACTCGGCAAGGCATTCGGCGTTATGGGCGGTTACATTACCGGCTCTCACGCGCTGATCGACTTTGTGCGCTCCTTTGCTTCGGGCTTTATCTTCACCACCTCGCTGCCGCCGGCGCTGGCCGCTGGTGCGCTGGCGTCGATCCGGCATCTGAAAGAAAGTCAAGTGGAACGGCTCTGTCATCAGGAGCGGGTGCGCACCCTGCGCTCGCTCCTCAACGCAAAGGGCATCCCACACCTCGACAATCCAAGCCATATCGTGCCGGTGATTGTGGGTGACGCTGCCAAGTGCAAGTGGATTTCCGATATCCTTCTCGACAGCTACGGCGTCTATGTGCAGCCGATCAACTATCCGACTGTGCCGAAAAAGACCGAGCGTCTGCGCATCACACCGAGCCCGGTTCACAGCGATGATGACCTGCGCCATCTCGTCGGCGCGCTTCACGGCCTCTGGTCACAATGCGCGCTTGCCCGTGCGGTCGCTTGACCTGACAGGCCAGAAAGTCTTCTTTAGAACGGCGGATCATGACACCATGGTTCGCCGTTTTTGTTTGGGAGAACTGGGATGAAAGAGCGTATTGACGCGGCAATTGACAAGGCGATGGGCGAAAAGCGCATCACCGGCACGGCCATCATCGTCAAAAAAGATGGCGAAACCGTTTTCGAGCGTTTCGATGGCTTCGCCGACCGCGAAAGCGGTAAGCCGGTCGAACCCGACACGATTTTCCGCCTGGCATCCGTCACCAAGCCGCTGGTCGCTGCAACAGCACTCGCCATGATCGACAAAGGCAAGCTCTCGCTCGACACGCTGGTGCGCGAGCCCCTGCCCTATTTCACCCCGAAGGAACGGGACGGCACGCTGCCCGACATCACGGTGCGGCATCTGCTCACCCACACCGCCGGTTTTTCTTATGGGATCAACGCCTATGGCAAACCCGCCAGCGGTCAGGAGGTGGACGAAGGCCTTGTCAACTCAGACCTCAGCTTTGAGGAGAATTTCAGACGCATGGCAGCCATCCCGCTCCTCTACAAGCCGGGTAAACTGTGGCGTTATTCCACCGCAATCGATGTTCTGGGGGCTGTTATCGCAGCCGTTGAAGGAACGAGCCTTGATGAAGCGTTGCGCAAATATGTCACCGGCCCGCTTGGCATGTCCGACACCGGCTTTGTGCTGAGCGACAAGGACCGGCTGGCCACGCCCTATGCCGATGCCAAGCCGGAACCGGTGGTCATGCAGGATCCGCACACCGTCCCCGATCGCGAAGGCAATCCGCTGACCTTCTCGCCCAATCGCATATTCAACCCAAAGGCCTACCAGTCGGGCGGTGCAGGTGCCGTCGGCACGGCGCCGGATATCATCGCATTCCTGGAAGCCATCCGTCAGGGCGGCGCGCCCATTCTCAGCAAGGACATTACCGCTCAGGCCATGGCCAACCAGATTGGCACGACGCCGCGCCCCGACACCGAGGCCGGTATCCGCTTCGGTTTCATCGGTGCGGTGATCGAGGACGAGGCGGTCTCACGCGTGAAGCTGCCGAAGGGAACTGTCAACTGGGGCGGCGTCTACGGCCATTCATGGTTCATAGACCCGGTAAATGGCATTTCGACAATCATCATGACCAACAATGCCGTCGAAGGTTGCATGGGTGCTTACCCAGGCGAAATCATGAAGGCTATCTACGGATAGTCTCAGGCAGCACTCTTGCGATTGATCAGCGCCGTAGCACGGCGGCGCGCTTCGGCATCCACGGCGAAGATGGCGTCTATGTCGGTGGCGTCCTGCCACGCGAGCATGTCCTCCATCACAGCTTCAGCGATCTCTGCCATGTCGAGAAAGCCGATCCGGTCTTCCACGAAGGCCTCGAACGCCGTTTCCTCGGCAGCGTTCATGATCGCGGCCTGACAGCCGCCGCGAGTCAGTGCGGTGCGAGCAAGGCGCAGCGCCGGAAATCTGTCTTCATCCGGGGCCTCGAAATCAAGCCTTGAAAGCTTGGCAAAATCCAGCCGATCGACATTAAGATTGGGCCGTCCCGGATAGCAGATCGCATGGCCAATGGCCGTGCGCATATCGGGCGCGCCAAGCTGGGCCAGCACCGAGCCGTCCGTATAGCCCACCATCGAATGGACGATGGATTGCGGATGCACGATCACTTCAATCTGCTCCGGGCGCACGTCAAAGAGATGCTTGGCCTCGATCATCTCCAGCGCCTTGTTGAACATGGAGGCGCTGCCGACCGAAATCTTCAGACCCATCGACCAGTTCGGGTGAACGCGCGCAACGGATGCTGTAACCCCCGCCATCTTCTCCCTGCTCCAGGTGCGGAACGGACCCCCGGATGCGGTGATGACAATACGCTCCAGCGCATCGCGGTTGTGTGTTTCCAGAACCTGAAAAATGGCGCTGTGTTCGCTGTCCACCGGCAGCAGCTTGCCACCACCTGCGGCGACCGCCTGGACGAACAATTCGCCTGCTGTGACGAGACACTCCTTGTTGGCAAGGGCAATATCAGCCCCGCGCCGCGCCGCGGCAAGCGTTGGCGCAAGGCCCGCGGTCCCGACAATGGCCGCCATCACAATGCCGGCATCCATCTCTGCGGCTTCCATCAGCCCTGCCTTGCCGGCTGCAACGCTGATGCCGGTGCCGGAAAGCGCTGATTTCAGCTCGGAATAATGCTCTTCATTGGCCGTTACCGCCAGTTGCGCGCCCGTGGCAATTGCCTGTTCGGCCAGCAGCGCGATATTACCGTTGCCGGTCAGCGCACCAACCTGGAATGCATCGCGTCCACCCATCTGGGACATCACATCCAACGTGCTCACGCCGATAGAACCGGTCGATCCCAGAACCGAAATTGTACGCATTTCAAGCCTCTTCTTGCCCACGATGCAGGCAGCCCATTTCGCGACGGCTATACCATCCTCCGACGCTCAGGTCACGCCTGCCGAGGAAAAGCTCAACTGTTCAAAGGCTCTTTTCCAGCGAGGTCGTCAAGGATCGGGCAATCGGGACGATGATCGCCGTGACAGCAACGCACCAGATTACCAAGTGTCGTCTTGAGACCGTTCAACTGGGCAATCTTTTCTTCGATCTCGTCAATCTTCTGCTGCGCCAGCGATTTCACATCGCCACTTGCTCGGTGCTTGTCATCATAAAGCGAAAGCAGCATGCGGCATTCCTCGATGGAAAAGCCGAGACTGCGCGACCGCTGCAGAAATTTCAGCCGATGCCCGTCAACATCGGAATAGTCGCGATAGCCGTTTTCGCTTCTGTCCGGCACCACCAGCCCGATTTCCTCATAGTAACGGATTGTCTTGGGTGGAAGCCCGGAAATCTCCGCCGCTTTTCCGATATTCATCGTCTGTCTCCAACAAAAATGGGATACGCCACCGAAGGCGTACCCCTTTTTAAAGCTTCCAGCGTCTGGAAGGTCAAGCCTGCTCAGCCAGCAGCGGCCACGGCCCGCTTGGCCATGACCTTCACCAGATGCGCCCGGTATTCGGATGTTCCGTGCAGATCGGAAAGCATGTCTTCCGCATCCACATGAATCCCGGCCACGGCATCTGCAGACCAGTGAGACGCCAATGCCTGCTCCATGCCGGCATGGCGGAACACACCGTCTGACCCCGCGCCGGTGACGGCAACACGCACATCCCCGCCGTTCTTGGCCACGAAGACACCCGCCATGGCATAACGCGACGCCGGGTTGGCGAATTTGGCATAGGCCGCTTTCTCCGGTGCTTCAAACGAAAAAGCCGTGATGATTTCGTCTTCTTCAAGCGCCGTTTCAAAAAGGCCCTTGAAGAAATCATCGGCGGCGATTTCCCGCTTGTTGGTGATCACCGTCATATTCAGCGCCAGCACGGCTGACGGATAGTCGGCAGCCGGATCGTTATTGGCCACAGAGCCGCCGATCGTGCCCATGTGACGCACATGGGGATCACCGATATGGCTGGCCAGGTCGCAAAGCGCAGGGCAAACGGCCCTGAGCTCCGCTGAGCTTGCCACATCGTAGTGACAGGTTCCCGCACCGATGCGAACGGAACGGCCATTGACCGAAATCCCCTTCATGGCATCGATATGGCGCAGATCCACGAGATCGGACGGTGCGGCAAGGCGCTGCTTCATGGTTGCAATCAGCGTCATGCCCCCGGCCAGAAATTTGCCATCCTCGGCCTTCCCCAGAAGGCTGACGGCTTCATCAACCGAAGATGCGCGATGATAAGTTGTCTCATACATGTCTTCTTCCCTTCGATCAGATGCGGTTGACCGCTTCCCACACCTTCTGCGGGGTCGCGGGCATGGTCAAGTTGTTGTTGCCAATGGCGTCCGTGACGGCATTCATGAAGGCCGGTGGTGAACCGATCGCTCCAGCCTCACCGCAGCCTTTCAGACCCAGCGGATTGCCGGGGCACGGCGTATTCTGATGCGACACTTCAAAGGATGGCAGCACATCGGCGCGCGGCATGGCGTAATCCATGTAGCTTGCAGTGATCAACTGTCCCGTATCCGGGTCATAGTGAACGCCTTCCAGCATGGCCTGGCCAATGCCCTGGGCGATACCGCCATGCACCTGCCCCTCAACAATCATCGGATTGATGATATTGCCGAAGTCGTCGGCAGCCACGAACTGCACGATGTCGGTCACACCGGTTTCGGGATCGACTTCCACTTCACAGATGTAGCAGCCCGCCGGAAAGGTGAAGTTCGACGGATCGTAGAACGCACCTTCCTTCAGGCCGGGCTCCATGCCTTCCGGCAGGTTGTGCGCGGTATAGGCTGCCAGCGTCAGCTCAAACCACTGCAGCGCCTTGTCCGTGCCGGCAACCTTCACCTGGCCGTCCTCGATCACGATATCGCTTTCGTCGGCTTCCAGAAGATGCGCGGCCAGTTTCTTGGCCTTCGCTTCCACCTTGTCGAGCGCCTTCACAATGGCCGACATGCCGACCGCACCGGAACGGGAGCCATAGGTCCCCATGCCCATCTGCACCTTGTCGGTATCGCCATGCACGATGTTGACATTCGAAATCGGCATGCCGAGACGCTCGGAAACCAGCTGTGCGAAGGTGGTTTCATGGCCCTGGCCGTGGCTGTGCGACCCGGTCAGGATTTCCACCGTCCCGACAGCATTGACCCGCACTTCCGCCGATTCCCACAGACCCACACCGGCACCCAGCGAACCCACCGCAGCCGACGGCGCAATCCCACAGGCTTCAATGTAGCAGCTCATGCCGATACCGCGCTTCTTGCCACGCGATGCGGCTTCCGCCCGGCGAGCCTCAAACCCGTTCCAGTCAGCCGCTTCCATCGCCGCATTCAGCGAGGCTTCGTAGTCGCCAGTATCGTAGTTCATGATGACCGGCGTCTGATGCGGAAACTCGCGGATGAAGTTGATCCGGCGAAGCTCCGCCGGCGACATGCCAAGCTCGCGCGCCGCCGTTTCCACCGTGCGCTCCAGAAGGTAGGTTGCTTCCGGGCGTCCAGCCCCGCGATAGGCATCCACCGGCACCGTATTGGTGTAAACCGCCTTCACCTCGGCATGGATGGCCGGAATGTTGTATTGGCCGGAAAGCAGCGTCGCATAGAGATAGGTCGGAACCGCCGAGGAGAACAGCGACATATAGGCGCCGAAATTCGCGGTGGTCTCCACCTTCAGCGCGGTAATGCGGTTGTTGGCGTCAAACGCCATCTTCACCTGGGACACATGATCGCGACCATGCGCATCGGTGAGAAACGCTTCCGTGCGGTCGGAATTCCATTTCACCGGAACGCCGGTTTTGCGCGATGCCCAAAGACAGGTTATTTCTTCCGGGTAGATATAGATCTTCGATCCGAACCCGCCGCCGACATCGGGCGCAATCACCCGCAGCTTGTTTTCCGGTGCCACATTGTAAAACGCGCTCATCACCAGACGCGCCGCATGCGGGTTCTGGCTGGTCGTGTAGCACGTGTAATGATCTTCCGCCGTGTCGTAGATGCCCAGCGCAGCACGCGGTTCCATCGGGTTTGGCGAAAGGCGGTTATTGGTGATCTCGATTTCGGTAATGTGGGCAGCCGTTGCCAGCGCGGCCTCCGTCGCCGCCTGATCACCGATCTCCCAATCATAGATCAGATTGTTTTTCGCCTCGGGGTGGATTTGCGGCTGGCCATCCTGCAGTGCCGTCAAAGCCTCGGTCACATGCGGCAAGGGCTCGTAGTCCACCACGACGGCTTCCGCCGCATCGCGTGCTTCAGCCTGGCTGTCGGCCACAACGATGGCCACCGCATCGCCAACATAGCGAACCGTGTCGTAAGCCAGCGGACGCCACGCACCCATGTTCATCGGCGACCCGTCCTTGGAGTGGATCATCCATCCGCAAATGAGGTTGCCGATGCCGTCTTCCTGCATCGCCTTGCCTTCCAGAACGTCGATGACGCCCGGCATGTCTTTCGCCGCTGAAAGGTCAATGCTCTTGATTTTGGCATGCGCATGCGGGCTGCGGACAAAGGCCGCAAATTTCATTCCCGGCACCACCATGTCATCCACATACCGGCCCTTGCCGGTGAGGAAGCGCTTGTCTTCCTTGCGCGTTACGCGCGCTCCAATACCTTCAACACCCATATCTCTCTCCTCCCGAGAATTCGATTGAGTTCAAATCCAGAAATGAAAATGCCTATTCAGCGGCCTGCTTTGCGCCATACATCTCCGCATTGGCGGCCAGAACGGCTTTGACGATGTTGTGGTAGCCGGTGCAACGACAGAGATTGCCCTCAAGCTCCGCACGCACAGTCTTTTCATCCAGGTTGCCGCCGTGGCGACGGATGATATCGGTCGCTGCCATCACCATGCCCGGCGTACAGAAACCGCATTGCAGCCCGTGATGCTCCTTGAACGCCGCCTGCACCGGATGCAGTTCATCGCCTTTGGACAGACCTTCAATAGTGGTGATTTCCGAGCCATTTGCCTGGGCCGCAAGAATTGTGCAGCTCTTCACGGACTTTCCGTCCATATGCACGACGCAAACGCCGCATTGGGTCGTGTCGCAACCGACATGAGTACCCGTCAGACCAAGATTTTCGCGGATGAACGTGCTGAGAAGTGTGCGGTCTGCACACTCGCCGCTCATCTTGCGGCCATTCACAGTCAATGTCACTTTAGTCATCAATTCCTCCCTCGCACATCTTATGAATATGCGTATCCTATCATTTGACTTTTTTGAGGCGGGATCAATGGGCAACGCGGATCAAAATGAACGATTTTGCCATCACGCGCAAAACCCCGTCCCGCTAACCTTAAAGTTGGATCACATTTGCGACAGTCTTGCGAACTGATTGGCTTTGGAGCATCCTTTATTTCGCGTCGGGAAGAGGAAGGGTCCTTAATTGGAACTTTTTTCGCGCCTAGACATTGAATATCCTAACGTCATTGGACGTTAGGCAAAGGGTTTATGAAAAGCCACGGTCGCGTCGCACCGTCTGCTTAGGGAGACTAGTATGAAGAAGGTAATTGCTCTTGTTTTCGTTGCTCTGACCGCTGTGAGTTGCTCACAGACTGAAAAAGGCGCAGCAACAGGTGCCGCTGCAGGCGCAATCGTAGGCGGCATTGTGGGCGGCAACGTCCAGGGCGCAGCAATCGGTGCAGCCATTGGCGGTGTTGGTGGCGCGCTTTTGGGTGCCGCAAACGAGCCTGGCCGTTGCTACTATCGGGATCGTTATGGGCGCGAGTATGTTGACGCCTGCCCGGCCGGCTATCGCTAGTAGAATTGACTAGCTAGAATTAGCTAGAAGACAGGCTAAAAATGAAACCGGCGCGCAATCGCCGGTTTTTTGCTTTTTGCTCCATTTTGCAACACAATACTTATTACACGAGTTCGATTTCCTTGTTTTCGTAAATATAATCATTAAAATACAACCTAATGTATACGATGGGCAGAATCGCCATCCCTGGCATTATTTTCCGATCAAGTATTTGTTTTATATGATGAAAATAGATATATACAAAAAATTATGTGTCAAAGGCGAGCAGAAGACACCCTCGAGACTTTATTAAATTATTTCTTAATGAATCTAGAGATAGGCTTCCATTATTGTTTGCAGGCGTTTCCATGTGCCCGAGCCGGACACACGGAAAACCCAGTGGGGACCGGGGCAAGGCTGCAAAACATCTAGCGGAAGGAAAAACCAAATGTTCAGCTTTAGCTCTGACGCAAATGCAATAATAGAAGCCCTAAGCAAGTCTCAGGCGATCATTGAATTCGACATGACAGGCAAAATTCTCAAAGCCAATGAGAACTTTTGCAAGGCACTCGGCTACTCGGCGGACGAAATCGTCGGCAAGCATCACTCCATGTTTGTCGACCCCACTTATGCGGCCTCTTCGGACTATCAGGAGTTTTGGGCTCGTTTGAACCGCGGTGAGTTCGACAACCGTCAATACAAGCGCATTGGCAAGGGCGGCCGAGAAGTTTGGATCGAAGCCAGCTATAACCCCGTCTTCAAGGGAAGCAAGCCAGTGAAGGTGGTAAAATTCGCCACTGACATCACCGCCACAAGAATCAAATCGATGGAAGACGCCGGCAAGCTGAGCGCGCTTTCCCGCTCGCAGGCCGTTATCGAATTCACACCGAAGGGCGAAATCATCACCGCCAATGAAAATTTCTGCAACACCCTCGGCTATCAGCTTTCGGAGATACAGGGCAGAGCCCATTCCATGTTCTGCGAGCCGGCTTATGTCAGCTCTGAAGCCTACAGCCGCTTCTGGGCGGACCTGAACCGGGGCGAGTTTCAGTCCGACGAATTCAGACGGATCGGCAAAGGCGGCAAGGAAGTCTGGATTCAGGCAAGCTACAATCCAATTGTGGATGAGCAAGGCCGGGTGTTCAAGGTCGTGAAATTCGCAACCGACATTACCGATCGCGTACATGCTGTTGAAACGCTGGGGACGGCGCTGCAGGATTTGGCTGACGGCGATCTGGAACAGCGCATCACGATTGCCTTCCCGCCAAACATTGCCAAACTGCGCGAAGACTTCAACGAATCGGTCGCGCGTCTTGAGGCTGCCCTTGGCTCCATCGGCAACAATGCCGCTGCCATCGCAGCCGGTGCAGCGGAAGTCCGCACCAGCGCCGACGATCTGGCACGCAGAACAGAGCAGCAAGCCGCTTCCGTTGAAGAGACGGCTGCCGCACTGGAACAGATCACCACAACGGTCAACGACTCGTCACAGCGCGCCAACGAGGCTGGTCAGCTGGTTGCCAAAACCCGCGAAAACGCCGAACATTCCGGACAGGTCGTCCGCCAGGCAGTCACTGCCATGGACGAAATCCAGAGTTCGTCAAACGAGATCAGCAATATTATCGGCGTCATCGATGATATCGCCTTCCAGACCAACCTTCTGGCACTCAACGCCGGGGTGGAAGCCGCCCGCGCCGGCGAAGCCGGCAAGGGGTTTGCAGTTGTCGCCCAGGAAGTGCGCGAGCTGGCTCAGCGCTCTGCCAATGCCGCAAAGGAGATCAAGGATCTGATCACCCGTTCCGGCGACAAGGTCAAACACGGCGTTTCGCTGGTCGACAGAACCGGCAAGGCGCTGGAAGAGATCGTAATTCAAGTACAGCAAATTAACACAAATGTAACGGCTATCGTGGAAGCTTCCCGTGAACAGGCTGTCGGCCTGAAGGAAATCAACACGGCGGTCAACACGATGGACCAGGGTACTCAGCAGAACGCAGCGATGGTGGAGGAATCAAACGCCGCCAGCCATTCGCTTGCCAATGAGGCCCGCTCGCTCAGCGAGATGCTTGCGCAGTTCAAGACTGGCACTGCCGCTGCAGGCCGACCAGCCCAGACAGCACGAGCACCGGCTCCGGCAAAACCTTCGGTCGCGCCTGCCCGCTCCAATGCAAGACCTATTCAATCTCCGGCACGTCAAATGGCGCAAAAAGTGGCCAGCGCATTCTCTGCCGGTGGAGCAGCAACAGCGGCCGCTACGGACAACTGGGAAGAATTTTGAACATGACCCAAGCAACCAACATGACCAAGTTCGCAGGTGAAACCCTCGAAATCATCGCATTCCGCCTGCATGATCAGGAGTTCTGCGTGAAAACGACGACCATCCGCGAAATCCGCGGCTGGGCACCCTGCACACCCATCCCGCACTCTCCGCCGGAAGTCATCGGCGTGATGAACCTGCGCGGCTCGGTGATCCCGATCATCGACCTGTCCTACAAGCTCGGCATGAAGAGCACGGAAGCCAACGAGCGCTCTGCCATCGTGGTTGCGGAAGTCCACAATATGGTCATCGGCATGCTGGTTGACCGCGTTTCTGACATTCTGACCGTTGCCGGCAACGACATTCAGCCGGTTCCGGAAATCTCCTCCTCCTTCGACCGCAGCTTCGCCGAAGGCATTATCGCCAACGAAAACGGCATGATCTGCTTCCTGAACCTCGCCAAGATGTTCAAGGAAAACGAAGTGGACGAACTGGCAGCCGCCTGACCCCCGTCGTCGTTCAATTGAATTTAAAAGGCTGTACTGGCAACGGTGCAGCCTTTTCGTTTGTTCAGCAGATCAATGAATGCCCAGGACATCGAGAAGTCCGATGCTGATCGCGGCAAGCGCCATCAGCGACAGAAGTCCGGCAAACAGCACCCGCCCGCCCGATTGCACGATGGTGCGCAAATCCGCAGACAGGCCAAGTGCCGCCATGGAGATGACTGTCAGAATGTTGGCCCCGCTGGAGATGGGCGATTGAAGCGCCTGTGGAATAAGCTCCAGAGAGCGCAGCCCCATCATCAATGCAAAGCCGACAATGAACCAGGGAACCATGTTCCCGAGCCTGACCACGCCCCTTGCCGCTGCCTCGCCCTTACTGCGGTGGAGTAATCCGACCATGAAGATCACCGGGGCCAGCATGATCACCCGCACAAGCTTGACCAGCGTCCCGGTCTGCATGCTCACCAGACCAATCGGCGCGGTTGCCGCCAGCACCTGCGGAACGGCATAGACCGTCATGCCGGACAGGATACCGTAACGCTGCGCGCTCATGCCACTGAAATGCTGGGCAAGCGGCAGAAGAAGCACCACGAGAATTCCCAAAGCAGCTGTAAAGGCGATGGATGCCGTCACATCGTCGGCCTCCGCATCGATAACCGGTGCAACCGAAACAATGGCGGAATTCCCGCAGATCGAATTCCCGCAGGCAACCAGAAGCGCAAGCCGGTGTTCCAGTTTCAGCATGCGCCCGATGAGGTAGCTGATCATGATCGCGCCCATAACCGATCCGGCAATGCCGACAATCAACGGCAGCCCGGCGCTGCTGATGGCTGAGAGGCTAATGGAGGCGCCAAGCAGCACGATGGCAACTTCCAGCAAGAACTTCGCGGAAAAATGAATCCCGGCATGAAAGCGCGGATGCAGGCCGAATACCGTTCTGATGGCCGCGCCGATGAGAATGGCAAGCACCAGGCTCTCCAGCCACGCATTGCCAAAGAAAGCCTTTTCCCCCAGCTCCGCACCGTAGCCTGCCAAAGCCACTGCGACTGAAAGCGCGACACCTGCCCCAACACCTGCCAGCCTGTTTTGCACCAACATCTCACGAACTCCTTTCCCGAGATGATTGGCACGGAAAAACGTTTTTAAAAATCGAATAATACTATATAAATCATTCGAACAAATCGAATGAATATCATGACCTTTGAACAGCTAGCCATCTTTGTTGCCGTTGCAGAACGCGAACATCTGACCAAGGCCGCCGAAGCCTTACGGCTGACGCCCTCGGCTGTCAGCGCCTCAATCAAGACGCTGGAAGCTTTCTACAATGTTCAGCTGTTCCACCGCGTCGGTCGCCGCATTGAATTGACCGATACCGGCCGCGCGTTTGTGAGCGAAGCCAAGGCGGTTCTGGCAAGAGCCCGTGCAGCAGAATTGATGCTGGCGGAAATGGGCGATCTGAAGCGCGGAACGCTCAACATCTTCGCCAGCCAGACCGTGGCCACCTATTGGCTGCCGGAGCGCCTGATGCAGTTTCATGACCGCTATCCAGGCATCGACCTCTCCCTGACGGTGGGCAACACCAAAGCGGCCTGCGCCGCAGTCATGGAAGGTGCGGCGGAAGTGGGTTTTGTCGAAGGCGAGATCAATGAACCGGCTTTGGCCACGCAGCCCGTCGCCGAAGACGAACTGATAATCGTGGTCGCTCCCGATCATCCATTTGCAGCGCTGGATAAAATCACACCGGAAGAGATCGCCGCAGACACAGTCTGGGTTCTGCGCGAGGAAGGCTCAGGCACACGTTCGGAATTCGAAGCTGCCCTGCGCGCATTCGGTATCAATCCATACTCCCGGGAAATCGCGCTGATCGTCCCCTCAAACGAGGCCATGCTGTCGGCAGTGCAGGGCTCGAAAGCCGCCTGCGCCGTCTCCCGGCTTGCGGCTGCCCCTCTGTTGAACCAGGGCCTCGTGCGCGCTGTGAATTTTCCGCTGCCCAAGCGCACTTTGCGAATGGTCCGCCATAAGGAACGCCACACGAGCGGCGCCAGCAAGGCGCTCCAGCAGCTCTGCATCGGGCAAAGCTGATGTCAGGCCGTTTCGGGCCGGTTAACCAGTTCTGCAGCCTTCACCACCAGCGGGTCGAAGGCCGCACCGGCTTCGAGCTTTTCGAAAAACTGCCGGCGCATGCGTGGCTCCCAGAACTTGTTGATATGCGTGGCCACCCCCTCGGCGCGTTGCGCTTCCGGCTGCGAATTGAAAAACGCGGCGATCTGGTTGGCCATATAAACGATCTTGTCATGCGACATGGACCGCAACTCCTCCATCTGTCCCGGCGGATACCCGCTCGGGATATGTAAACACTTCAAATTCCGTTCCACGCGCAACCGCAATGAGGCAGATGCCAGCCGCTCTTGCTGTTTCAATGGCAAGAGCGGTCGGCGCAGAAACGGCAACAAGATAGCCACAGCCTGCCCGCGCCGCCTTCTGCACGAGTTCCACCGAAACCCGGCTGGTCATAACAATCACGCCCGATGACGCTTTTTCGCCGCTCCGCGCCAAAGCCCCGCAAAGCTTATCCAGCGCATTGTGCCGCCCGACATCCTCACGCACGGCAAGAACGCCCCGCCCCGGCACATAAAAGGCTGCCGCATGCACCGCCCGCGTCAAGCCGAAAAGCGGCTGTTCCTCCGACATCGCCCCAATCGCTGAAGCAATCTCTGAAGCATCAAGCTGGAACGCTGGCGCATCAAGGGCCGTGACCGGCTTCACCGCCTCATCGATGGATTCGACACCGCACAGTCCGCAGCCGACTGGCCCCGCCATGGCGCGGCGGCGCATTTCTACCTGCGAAAGCCGTTCCGCCAGAAGGCTGACCTGCACATCAATGCCCTTCTCGGCCTCAACGATTTCAATACCTTGAATCTCGTCTGCGGAGGAGACAACACCCTCGGCGAGCGAAAAGCCGACGGCAAAATCCTCAAGATCCGCCGGTGTGGCCATCATCACCGCATGGCTGGAGCCACCATAGGAGAAGGCAATCGGCACTTCGGTTGCCACCTGGCGGCTCGCCTCAACGAAGCGACCCGCCCGGAATGCCCACCCACCAGCGCTGATAGAAGAGCGCCGCGCCATATTTACTCCGCCGGCTCCACATGCACGATGCGGCGGGACTGGCGGGCCTGCGCCTCATATTCCTCCTGCCATTCGGATGGACCGTTGGAGGGCGAAACCTGCACCGCCGTCACCTTGTATTCCGGGCAATTGGTCGCCCAGTCAGAAAAGTCGGTGGTGATCACGTTCGCCTGCGTCACGGGATGGTGGAATGTGGTGTAAACCACGCCCGGCGACATGCGCTCCGACACCTGGGCGCGCAGCGTGGTCTCGCCGGAGCGGCTTGCAAGCCGCACCCAGTCGCCATCCTTTAGACCGCGATTTTCAGCATCATGCGGATGGATTTCCAGAACATCTTCCGGGTGCCAAGCCGTGTTGCCGGTACGCCGCGTCTGTGCGCCCACATTGTATTGCGAGAGAATGCGGCCGGTGGTCAGCAACAGCGGGAAGCGTGGGCCGGTCTTTTCATCCGTCGCCACATATTCGGTGCGGATGAACTTGCCCTTGCCACGCACGAAACCGTCCACATGCATGATCGGCGAACCATTCGGATGCGCGTCATTGCACGGCCACTGAACCGAGCCCTTTTCGCGCAGGAATTCATAGCTCACATTGGCAAAGCTCGGCGTGGTCGCCGCAATCTCCGCCATGATTTCGGACGGATGCGTGTAGTTCCAGTTAAGCCCCATGGCCTGGGCAAGCAGCTGGGTCACTTCCCAGTCCGCATAGCCGTTCTTCGGCGTCATCACCCTGCTGACCATATTGATGCGGCGTTCCGCGTTGGTGAACGTGCCGTCCTTTTCAAGGAAGGTCGAACCGGGCAGGAAGACATGCGCATAATTGGCCGTCTCGTTGAGGAAGAGATCCTGCACGACCACGCACTCCATGGCCGCCAAACCAGCGGCAACATGTTTTGTATCCGGGTCAGACTGCAGAATATCCTCACCCTGGATATAGATACCCTTGAACGTGCCTTCGACGGCAGCATCCAGCATGTTGGGAATGCGAAGGCCCGGCTCCGGGTTCAACTGCACGCCCCAAAGGTCTTCAAAGATCGAACGCGTATTTGCATCCGAAATATGCCGGTAACCGGGAAGCTCATGCGGGAACGAGCCCATGTCGCAGGAGCCCTGCACGTTGTTCTGGCCGCGCAGCGGGTTCACGCCAACGCCCTCGCGACCGATATTGCCGGTTGCCATGGCAAGGTTGGCAATTGCGATCACGGTGGTCGAGCCCTGGCTGTGCTCGGTCACGCCGAGACCGTAATAGATCGAACCATTGCCGCCCTTGGCATAAAGGCGCGCTGCCCCGCGGATCAGGTCGGCCGGAACGCCGGAAACCTTCTCCACCTCTTCCGGGCTGTGACGGGCTTCGGATACGAACTCCGCCCAATCCTCAAATTCATCCCAGTCGCAGCGTTCGCGAATGAAAGCCTCATCATAAAGCTTCTCGGTCACGATCACATGCGCCAGCGACGTCACCACGGCCACATTGGTGCCGGGACGCAGCGGCAGATGATAATCCGCCTTGATGTGAGCCGTATCAACCAGCTCGATCTTGCGCGGATCAAGCACGATCAGCTTTGCACCCTGGCGCAGACGCTTTTTCAGGCGTGAGCCAAACACCGGGTGCGCATCGGTCGGGTTCGCCCCAATGATCATCACAACGTCAGTCTGCTCGACACTGTCGAAATTCTGCGTGCCGGCAGAGGTCCCAAATGTCTGGCCAAGACCATAACCGGTCGGCGAGTGACAAACACGCGCGCAGGTGTCGACATTGTTATTGCCGAAGCCAGCACGGATCAACTTCTGCACAAGGAAGGTTTCCTCGTTCGTGCAGCGCGAAGACGTAATCCCGCCCACGGAATCACGGCCATATTTGTCCTGAATGGACTTGAACTTGTTGGCGGTAAACGTGAGCGCCTCATCCCAGCTTACTTCGCGCCACGGCTCGGAAACCGTTTCGCGGATCATCGGGCTCAAGATACGGTCTTCGTGGTTGGCATAACCCCAGGCAAAACGCCCCTTCACACAGGAATGGCCGCGATTGGCCTGACCATCCTTGTAAGGCACCATGCGCACCAGTTCCTCGCCACGCATTTCCGCCTTGAACGAGCAACCCACACCACAATAGGCGCATGTGGTGATTTCCGAATGCTCCGGCTGGCCGATTTCAATCACCGACTTCTCCGTCAGCGTCGCCGTCGGGCAGGCCTGCACGCAAGCGCCACAGGAAACGCATTCGGAACTCAGGAAGTCCTCATGCATGCCAGGCGATACACGGCTGTCAAAGCCACGACCCTCAATCGTCAGCGCAAACGTCCCCTGCACCTCTTCACACGCCCGCACGCAGCGTGAGCAGACAATGCACTTGGAAGGATCATAAGTGAAATAGGGGTTCGACTCATCCTTCGGCATCCACATCGCGTTGATATCGCCAGACGTATCCCGTGCCTTCACATGGTTGCCGCCCTCATAGCCATAGCGCACATCGCGCAGGCCCACAGCGCCCGCCATATCCTGAAGCTCGCAATCGCCATTGGCAGCACAGGTCAGACAGTCCAGCGGGTGGTCGGAGATATAAAGCTCCATCACACCCTTGCGGATATCCTTCAGCCGCTGCGTTTGCGTTTTCACCTTGATCCCGTCAGCCACCGGCGTGGTGCAGGAAGACGGTGTACCGTTGCGGCCTTCGATTTCCACGAGACAGAGACGGCAGGAGCCGAATGCATCCACCATATCAGTGGCGCAAAGCTTCGGCACTTCAATGCCCGCTTCCATGGCCGCACGCATAATGGACGTGCCTTCCGGCACCGTGATGTCGCGACCATCAATCGTCAGCGTAACAGTCTTGTCCGACTTCGATGCCGGGGTTCCATAATCGATTTCTTGGATCAGGGTCATCAACGTCACTCCGCCGCTTCGAGAACGGGCTTGGGTTCAAAATCTTCCGGGAAATGCGTCAGCGCGCTCATCACCGGATAAGGCGTGAAACCGCCGAGCGCACAGAGCGAACCGAACTTCATCGTGTTGCAAAGATCGGCAACCAGTTCCTTGTTCTTCTCCGGCTCGATGCCCTTGGCGATCTTGTCGATTGTTTCAACACCGCGCATGGAGCCGATGCGACAGGGCGTGCACTTTCCGCAGCTTTCAATCGCACAGAATTCCATCGCAAAACGCGCCTGGTTCAACATATCCGCCGTATCGTCAAATACGGTAATCCCCGCATGACCGATCAGGCCGTTTTTCGCGGCAAAGGCTTCATAGTCAAACGGCGTGTCGAAAAGCGCTGGCGGGAAATAGGCCCCAAGCGGGCCACCCACCTGCACCGCCTTCACCGGACGGCCAGACGCCGTGCCGCCGCCAATCGTCTCGACGATTTCGCCAAGAGACAGACCAAACGGGGTTTCATAGAGCCCTGCATATTTCACATTCCCGGCAATCTGAATGGCCATCGTGCCGCGAGAACGGCCGATACCGTAATCTCGGTAGAACTCGGCACCTTCATCCAGAATGATGGGAACAGAGGTGAGTGAAATCACATTGTTCACCACAGTCGGCTTGCCGAACAGACCTTCAATCGCAGGCAACGGCGGCTTGGCTCGCACGATCCCGCGCTTGCCTTCGAGGGAATTGAGGAGCGAGGTCTCCTCCCCGCACACATAGGCACCAGCACCCACGCGCACTTCCATGTCGAAGTCGTGATGCGGTGAACCGAGAATGGACTTGCCGAGCAGGCCCCTCTCGCGCGCAACGACAATTGCGCGCCGCATGATATCGATGGCAACAGGATATTCGGAGCGAATATAGACATAACCCTTCGTCGCACCGACCGCGAAACCGGCAATCGCCATGCCTTCGATCAGACAGAAGGGATCGCCTTCCATGATCATACGGTCGGCAAACGTCCCGCTATCACCTTCATCGGCATTGCAGACGATATATTTCTGGTCAGCAGGCGCATGATGCACCGTGTTCCACTTGATACCGGTCGGAAAACCAGCGCCGCCGCGGCCGCGAAGCCCGCTGTCGGTTACTTCCTTCACGATATCCGCCGCATGCATCGCAATCGCCGAGCGAATGCCCTTCAGGCCGCCATGCGCTTCATAGTCATCCAGCGACAGCGGATCGATCACGCCGCAACGCGCAAAGGTGAGCCGCGTCTGGTTTTTCAGGAACGGGATCTCTTCCGTCGGCCCAAGACAGAGTGCATGTGCTGCGCCCTCAGTGAGACCCGCATCTAGAAGACCGGCAACATCGGACGGTTTCACCGGCCCATAGGCAATGCGCCCTGCCCCGGCTTCAACCTCCACCAGAGGCTCCAGCCAATGCATGCCGCGCGACCCGTTGCGCACGATCTGCACATCCAGCCCGCGTGCGGACACTTCTTTTTCCAATGCGGCTGCAACCCGGTTGGCACCAAGCGCAACAGCAGCCGAATCCAGCGGAACAAAAATCTTCACGCTCATCGCCCCGCCTCCGCAAGCTCTTCCCTGATCACATCAAGATCAACACGCCCGATCAGCGTTTCATCGAGCATCGCAGCCGGCGCGCACGAACAGAGCCCGAGACAGTAAACCGGCTCAAGCGTTACATTCCCATCTTTGCTGGTTTCATGCCAATCAACACCCAATGCCTGCTTCACCTGCTCGGCAACGGCATCGCAGCCCATCGACTGACAGGCTTCGGCGCGACAGAGCCGCAACACATGCCGACCAGCGGGATTGCGCCGATATTCATGGTAGAAAGTCACAACGCCATGAACCTCGGCCCGCGAAAGATTGAGCGCCTTGGCAATCGGCGGCAGGGCCTCTTCCGGCACATAACCGAACTCTTCCTGCACAGCGTGCAGAATAGGCAAAAGCGGCCCTTCCATCCCCAGCATGGAACGCGCAATTTCGCCTGCGCGCTCCGCAACGCCAGCGCCTGGCACATGCAAATTCATCAATCAGCCTCCCGACAGAACAAACGCAGCCACAGCCAATCGCTGCTGGGCGAGTTTCATTGCAGACAAGGATGATACTGAATGAAAGTGGGGTCAATAAGCCGGAACCGTCAGACGATAGATAAAATCTATCAATCGTCATCATTTGAGCCGATTTGACCTATGGAGCGCGCCGTCGCAAGAAGCGCCGAGACCAATGGTGTCGCGGGATCCAGCACACGCGTCACCAATCCCAGCTTCTGTCGGCCCACCGGCTCAGTCAGCGCAATGGTTTCAAAAGCGCCCCCGGAGCGGAACGGATCAAGCAGCGATCCTGGCATAATGCTGGACCAGCGCCCTGTCATGACATGGGAAAGAAGCGCAATCACTGAATTGGACTCAAGCGCCGAACGCACCGTCACACCTGCGTCTGCCAGATAGCGGTCCACGATACGCCGGTTCTGCATGTCGCGGGTCAAAAGACATAGCTCCAGCGACCCGGCCTCTTTCCACGTGACCGATTTGCGTCCCGCAAACGGTCCGTTACGCGCCGAAACAAGATAATACCGCTCTTCGGCAAGCGATATCGCCTGTATGCGGCCAAGCGGCTCGGCTTCAAGATAGGTAATGCCCGCATCCAACTCGAAATTTTCCAGTTTCGCCAGGATTTCTTCCGAGGTTGCAGACCGTATGGTGAAAGAAACATCCGGATGACGCTCGCAAAACGGCACCGTCAGCCGTTGCACGACGGCAAGTGCTGTTGGAATAACACCAATGCGGATATGTCCGGAAAGCCCGTCGCGCGCCGTGCGCATTTCCTCTTTCATGGCTCGCGCGTCCGCAACAATGCGTCGCGCCCATTCGAGCACGCGTTCACCCTCCGGTGTCAGCCCCTGAAAGCGCGAACCCCGTTTAACGAGCAAAACGCCCAACTGCTCTTCAAGTTGCCGGATTGCCGCTGAAAAGGTCGGCTGTGTGACGCCGCATTCTTCAGCAGCGCGGCCAAAGTGCCGAAAACGAGCTAGTGCAATGAAATATTCAAGCTTGCCGATCATGAAGCGACCGGCTGTATGACGCGATAGGGCCCGCCCTTACTTGATCGCTTCACCGGGGTTGCACACGCCGGCGGTCTGACAGAACATGGAGTAGAGTGCATTGATAATACCGTGGATATCGGGGTTGGCGATGCGGTAATAAATCTGCCGCCCTTCACGGCGCGTTTCGACCACATCCTCCTGGCGCAGCCGTGCAAGCTGCTGCGACACGACGGCCTGCTGAAGACCGAGAATGGACTCAATCTCGGTCACGCTCTTTTCGCCTTCAGCGAGAATGCACAGGATCATCAGCCGTGCCTCGTGCGAAATCGCCTTCAGGAAGGCGCTCGCCCGCCCGGCGCTCTCGGCAAACGTTTCAAGTTCGTCGCTCGACGAGCCGCTCTTGAACTGTACAGAGACCATGCTCCATTCTCCTCGCTTTCCAAGTCTATGCGGAAAATGCAAAACGTCTAATGAATTATAGTATTTTCGAAGTCAATTAAAACCGGTGTGTAAAAGTCATAATTCAATTCTTGCGCAAGCACCAATCCGCATTTGTGAATTATCACGAATCCTGCCTATAAATACCATCTGTCTAAACTGCGGCGAAACACAAGAATGTATCTCACACCACGCCAGAACCGTATCATGGAAATCGCCAAGGCGGATGGCCGTGTGCTGGTGGATGATCTCGCCTCTGCCTTTTCCGTCACACCACAGACCATCCGCAAGGATTTGAATGACCTGTGTGAAGGCCGGCTTCTGTCGCGCATCCACGGTGGCGCCATCTTTCCCCGCGGCAATGAGAATATGGAATATGAATCCAGACGCTCAATCGCCGCATCGGAGAAGGCGGAAATCGGCCGGCGGACAGCAAGCCTCATTCCCGAAAATGCCTCGCTCTTCATCAATATCGGCACCACGACGGAAGCAGTCGGCGACGCGCTCGTCGATCATCGCGACCTCATGGTGATCACCAATAATATCAATGTGGCAAACCGGCTGCGGGTCTTTCCCGGCATTGAGGTGGTGATTGCCGGCGGCGTGGTGCGCGGCACGGATGGTGGCGTCGTTGGCGAGGCCACGGTCGATTTCATACGCCAATTCAAGGTGGACTACGCCATCATCGGCGCTTCCGCCATTGACGCGGACGGCGCGCTACTCGACTACGACCTGCGTGAAGTCAAGGTCGCACAGGCCATCATCGCCAATGCACGCCATGTCATCCTTGTGGCCGATTCAACCAAGTTCGAACGCGCAGCACCCGTGCGCATTGCCCACCTCTCCCAGGTGCAGACCTTCGTGACCGACGTCTGCAAACCGCAGTCTTTGCGCGATATTTGCAGGGAATACGAAGTCCGCCTGATCGAAACAGGCCAGTTCGAAGATGTAATCGCCCTGGAACCGGAAAACGAAAACGCCCCGTAAACGGGGCGCTCGAAAATCAAAAACCTGGTCCGGTCTTATTCGACCACAGCGTCTTTCAGCGACGTCATGTGATAAATGAATTCTTCCAGCTTGGACTGATGCTCGTGATGCTGGGCATCCTTGAGCTCATTGCGGGCAGCCTCAATGCGGCTGTCCAGCTCGTCCTTGCTGATATCGTCCACATGCACGGCCGATTCGGCCAGCAGCGTGCAACCCGCAGGCAGAATATCTGCAAAGCCGCCAAACACGACATACTGATCTTTTTTGCCGTCAACACCGTTTACGGTCACGATGCCGGGCTTGATCGTCGTCATCACCGGTGAATGCTGTGCCATCACAGTCATTTCACCTTCCGTCGCCGGAATGCTGACCGACACGACTTCGGATGAAACCAGAAGACGTTCCGGAGAAACAAGTTCGAAATTGAAGCTGTCAGCCATGGCGTTTCACTTTTCTAGAATGTTCACTTGAAGCTCAATGAGGGGCGCGGATCGTCTCCGCGCCGGTCATTGCATCAAGCAGCTTCTGCAGCAAGCTTCTTGGCTTTTTCGACAGCTTCTTCGATACCGCCGACCATGTAGAAGGCTGCTTCCGGAAGATGGTCGTATTCGCCTTCAACCAGACCCTTGAAGCTCTTGATCGTGTCTTCCAAAGCAACCAGTTTGCCGGGTGTACCGGTGAACACTTCAGCAACGTGGAACGGCTGCGACAGGAAGCGTTCGATCTTACGGGCGCGGGCAACCGTCATCTTGTCGTCTTCAGACAGTTCGTCCATGCCGAGGATGGCGATGATGTCCTGAAGCGACTTGTAGCGCTGCAGCGTACCCTGAACCTTACGGGCCACATCGTAGTGCTCCTGACCGACGATCATCGGGTCAAGCATGCGCGAGGTGGAGTCGAGCGGGTCAACAGCCGGGTAGATACCCTTTTCAGCGATCGAACGGTTCAGCGTGGTCGTTGCATCAAGGTGAGCAAACGAGGTTGCCGGTGCCGGGTCGGTCAAGTCGTCGGCGGGAACGTAAATGGCCTGAACCGAGGTGATCGAGCCCTTGGTGGTCGAGGTAATGCGTTCCTGCAGAGCGCCCATGTCGGTCGCCAGCGTCGGCTGATAGCCCACAGCCGAAGGAATACGGCCGAGCAGAGCCGACACTTCCGAACCAGCCTGGGTAAAGCGGAAGATGTTGTCCACGAAGAACAGAACGTCCTGGCCCTGATCGCGGAAGTGCTCGGCAATCGTCAGACCGGTCAGAGCAACGCGGGCACGCGCACCCGGAGGCTCGTTCATCTGGCCATAAACCAGTGCGCATTTGGAACCTTCGGTCGAACCACCGTTTTTGGACGGATCGACGTTCACGTTGGATTCGATCATTTCATGGTAAAGGTCGTTACCTTCGCGGGTACGCTCGCCCACACCGGCAAATACCGAGTAACCACCATGCGCCTTGGCGATGTTGTTGATGAGTTCCTGAATGAGAACCGTCTTGCCAACGCCGGCACCGCCGAACAGACCGATCTTGCCGCCCTTTGCGTAAGGCGCGAGAAGGTCAACAACCTTGATGCCCGTGACCAGGATTTCAGCTTCGGTCGACTGCTCGACATAAGCCGGTGCTTCCTGGTGGATGGCGCGACGTGCCTTGGTCTTGACCGGGCCCACTTCGTCAACCGGCTCACCGATCACGTTGATAATGCGGCCGAGTGTTTCGTCGCCAACCGGAACCGAGATCGGGCTGCCGGTATCAACCACTTCCTGGCCGCGAACCAGACCTTCGGTCGAGTCCATGGCGATGGTGCGAACCGCGTTTTCACCGAGGTGCTGCGCCACTTCCAGAACGAGGCGAAGACCGTTGTTTTCGGTTTCCAGCGCGTTCAGGATCGGCGGCAGAGCGCCTTCCGGGAAGGACACGTCAACAACAGCGCCGATGACCTGCGTGACCTTGCCGGCTGCGCCAGCAGAAGCAGTCTTCTTCGGAGCGGCGGATCTGGTCGCTGCGGGTTTCGCCGCAGCTGTCCTGGCGGCGGGTTTCTTAGCCGGCGCTTTCGCTGCCGCTGTCGTCTTAGGGGTCGCTGCCTTAGCCATTGATCTTCCCTCTTTCTCTCAAACCTTAGAGCGCTTCGGCGCCCGAAATAATCTCAATCAGTTCCTTGGTGATCTGCGCCTGGCGCTGACGGTTGTAGTTGAGCGTCAGCTTGTTGATCATATCACCGGCATTGCGTGTCGCATTGTCCATCGCGCTCATCTTTGCGCCCATTTCACCGGCCACATTTTCCAGCAATGCGCGGAAAATCTGCACTGAAATATTGCGCGGAATGAGGTCCGCCAGAATAGCGCCCGCATCAGGCTCATATTCGTAGATCGCGGAGCTGGATACATCTTCCGAGGTCTCAACTGAGGCCGGGATGAGCTGCTGCGCGGTCGGAACCTGCGAAATCACCGATACGAACTCGGAATAGAAGAGCGTGCAAACATCAAATTCGCCCTCTTCGAACATCGAAATCACCTTGCGGCCAATTTCGTCAGCATGTTCAAAACCGATTTTCTTGACGTCGCGCAGTTCCTTGCGCTCGACGATCAGCGATGCAAATTCGCGTCGAAGGCTGTCGTAGCCTTTTTTGCCGACGCAGAAGATCTTGACCGTCTTGCCTTCAGCCAGCAGCTTGCGGGCATGTTCGCGGGCAGCCTTGGAAATCTGCGCGTTGAAACCGCCACACAGACCACGATCAGCCGTGCAGACGACCAGAAGGTGCGTTTGGTCCTTGCCCGTTCCCGTCATCAGCGTCGGTGCATCACCGTCAGAGCCGGCAGCCGCTGCGATATTCGCAAGAACTGCGCTCATGCGCTGCGAGTATGGCCGGGCGGCCTCGGCCGCCTCCTGGGCACGCCGAAGCTTCGCCGCGGCGACCATCTGCATCGCCTTGGTGATCTTCTGCGTCGCCTTGACGGAGGCGATCCGGTTTTTCAGATCCTTTAGTGAAGGCATCCGTTTTCCGTCCTGTTTTCAGAGCCCGAGATTAAGAGAAGGATTTCGCAAAGGTGTCGATTGCACCCTTGAGCTTTTCCTTCGTCTCGTCGCTGATCGCCTTTTCGGTGCGAATGGTGTCAAGGATCTCCTTGCCATCGTTGCGCAGGTAAGAAAGCAGACCCTGCTCGAAAGCGCCAACCTTGGCAACCGGGATCTTGTCGAGGTAGCCGTTCACGCCAGCGAAGATTACCGAAACCTGCTCTTCCGTCTTCAGCGGCGAGAACTGCGGCTGCTTCAGGAGTTCCGTCAGGCGTGCACCACGGTTCAGAAGGCGCTGCGTTGCAGCGTCAAGGTCCGAACCGAACTGCGCAAAGGCAGCCATTTCGCGGTACTGAGCGAGCTCACCCTTAATGGAGCCGGCAACCTGCTTCATGGCCTTGATCTGAGCGGACGAACCCACGCGGGAAACCGACAGACCGACGTTCACGGCCGGGCGGATACCCTGGTAGAACAGGTCCGTTTCAAGGAAGATCTGACCATCGGTGATCGAGATAACGTTGGTCGGAATAAAGGCCGACACGTCGTTACCCTGGGTTTCGATAACCGGCAGAGCCGTCAGCGAACCAGCACCATTTGCGTCGGAGAGCTTTGCAGCGCGCTCGAGCAGACGGGAGTGCAGGTAGAAAACGTCGCCCGGATAAGCTTCGCGGCCCGGCGGGCGGCGCAGCAGCAGCGACATCTGACGATAGGCAACAGCCTGTTTGGAAAGGTCGTCGTAACCGATCAGCGCATGCTGACCATTGTCACGGAAGTACTCACCCATGGCGCAACCAGCAAACGGTGCGAGGTACTGCATCGGAGCCGGATCGGAGGCGGTCGCAGCAATCACGATGGAGTACTGCAGAGCGCCGCGCTCTTCGAGAACCTTCACGAACTGGGCAACCGTCGAGCGCTTCTGACCGATAGCAACATAGACGCAGAACAGCTTGTCGGCGTCCGGGCCATTGTCATGGATCGGCTTCTGGTTGAGGAACGTGTCGAGAATGATAGCGGTCTTGCCGGTCTGGCGGTCGCCAATGACAAGCTCGCGCTGGCCGCGGCCAACCGGGATCAGAGCGTCGATCGCCTTCAGACCCGTGGACATCGGCTCATGAACCGACTTGCGCGGAATAATACCGGGCGCCTTGACGTCAACGCGGGCGCGCTTCTTGGCCTTGATGGGCCCCTTGCCGTCAATCGGGTTGCCGAGCGCGTCAACAACGCGGCCGAGCAGTTCCGGACCAACCGGAACGTCCACGATTGCGCCGGTGCGCTTGACAGTGTCGCCTTCCTTGATGTCGCGGTCGGCACCGAAAATAACCACACCGACGTTGTCAGCTTCAAGGTTCAGAGCCATACCCCGGATGCCACCGGGAAACTCCACCATTTCACCAGCCTGAACGTTGTCCAGACCGTAAACGCGGGCAATACCGTCACCGACGGAAAGAACCTGGCCGACTTCGGAGACTTCCGCCTCTTTGCCGAAATTTTTGATTTGATCTTTAAGAATTGCGGAAATTTCCGCGGCGCGGATATCCATCAGCCAACCTCTTTCAGTGCAAGCTTAAGGGTAGAAAGTTTGGTGCGAAGCGACGTATCGATCTGTCGCGAACCGATCTTTACAATCAGCCCACCAAGGATAGATGCATCAACCGTGACATTGAGTGTCACGTCTTTTCCGGTGACGCCCTTGAGCGCCGCCTTCAATTCTCTTTCCTGCACAGCCGTCAGAGCATGCGCGGAGGTAACATCGGCAGAAACTTCGCCGCGATGCTGCGCGGCAATCTCGCTGAACGCCTTGATCATGCCGGGAACGGCAAACAGGCGGCGGTTCTGCGCGGCCACTTTAATGAAGTTTGCAGCCAGACCCGACATATTCGCTTTTGCAAGAACGGCGCTGATAGCGCGCAACTGATCTTCGGCGGAAAACACCGGGCTTTCGACGAGACGCTTCAGATCTTCGCTCGATCCGATCAGGGCCTGGAATGCGGCCAGATCGTCCTCAACTTGCTTGACGCTGTTGGATTCCAGCGCAAGCTCGAAAAGCGATGATGCGTATCGTTCTGCAACTCCGGAAACAAGCTCAGATGTGTCTGCCACGGGCGATAGCTTCTCTTCGTTTTTCTCAGCGCTTGACACTCATCACAAGGTGATCGTCAACACACTGATTTTGCTGCCAATTACTTCAGATTTTACAGGCTGTGCGCCCGCGTCCCCCTGAAATTTGCGGTTCTCCTAGCATAGGATGTGCGCACGCGCAACACGTCGCGGCACCATGAATCGCACTGGTTTTAAGTTCTTCTTCAGTTTTTGTCCGTGATCGGCGCACAAGGCTGACAAAACCAGCACAAAAGCCTTCTTTTCCGGCTTAGAAATAACCGAATACATGGCCCAGATAGATGGCACACAAGAGGGCCTGAAATATGGCAGCCGTGCCGTTGAAATAGGGTCGTCCACGGTCAAACACCGCAGCAACAATTCGCCCGGCCAGGGAGAAAAGGTAGGCCGTGCCCATGGCGAGTTCGGCAAGCGGGTTCGAGATGAGAAGCGCGACAATGCCCGCCCCCATCAGAAAGCCGCCCGTGGAGCGCACGGCGGCCAGCACCCGGGTCTTGCCTTCCTGCGCCGCCAGCCCGCTCACCATCATGGCAATCCAGGGCGCAAAAAGGACAACGAAGCCAACAGCTGCGGTAAGCACATTGGCGGTAAAAACAATCATACCGGCCTGATCGTCCGGCATGGCAAAGGATGATTCCGCCGTCCACACGTCGAACAGCCATGTCAGCGCCGCCGCTGAAAGTGCGGCCTGCAGGAGAAACAGAAGAAAATTGATGAACCCGCTTGGTCCATCGGAGGCTGACATCATGGAGAGCAACCGCCCGAAAGCGGCAAATCCAAGCGCACTGCCAAGGATCACATAGATAAATGGCTGGTCGAACAGATAGGCGGCAATGCCGAGACCGGCCATGAAACCGCCGGCAACCCGCAATTCGCCCACAGCGCCCGTTCGCCCGTCACGTTCGTCAAATCCCCAACGCGCCGCCAGCGGACGTGCCGTTGCCAGAAAGATCAGGCCAAGAACGAGTGTGACGAGTGCCGAAACCTGCGCGACTTGTGCGCCAAGTGTGGCGGGCCATTGCGGCAATGCCAGTTCCATCGAATTCCCCTAAAATTTCGCGCCACTTCTATAGTGCATTTTCTCGCACAGGCGAACCGCCCCTGCCCCCACGAGCCATCAAAAGCCGCAGCCCATGGCAAAAAGATCACAAGGCGGTCAGACCCCGCAATCGCCCTTGAAGGAGACCGACGCAGAAGCGCCATCGCGGCGAACCGTGATGGTGCCTGCAAATGCCTGCGATTCGTAGCCCTTTTCACCCTTCTCTGCCTCCAGAACCACCTCATAGGGCTTGTCGCCATAGGTGGTGTAAACAATCTTCAGCTTTCCATCCGCCTCGCTTGCCGTCTTGATCGCCATTTCGTGAAAGCCGTGATCGATCATCATGAAGGCCGGTTCGAAACTGTTGAACTTGGCCTTGGCCAGCTCTTCTGCCGTTGCAGGCGGATTGTCGAAATCGGCAAAAGGCAGATTGGACATGAAGACGTAACGCCACGTCTTCGGATCATCGAAATTGAACGTCCGATCCGGTCGATGAAAATGGCAATAGCCATCATTCTGGTACCAGTTGAAATCGCTGATAACGATATCACTGGCAAAACTGTTGCCGGCAAACAGGAAAGCTGCCGCGGCAATGATACGAATTTTCATTTTTCTCCTCATTGAATTGTGCCGTCTTCCATCATCGCGGATGCGAAAGACGGCATCAACCGCAGTCTCCTCAAAGGAAGCTCTGCGGATCGATATCCAGTTGCACCTGCACCGAGCCACGCTGTTTCGGCCCTGCCGCCAGCATGGCCCGCAAAAACGCCTGCAGATCGGAATTGCGCCGCCCGTGAATGAGCAGCCGGAAACGATAGCGCCCGCGCACCAGCGCAAGCGGTGCTTCTGCAGGCCCCAGCACGGAAATCCCGTCTGCATTGGGTGCCGATCGTCTGAGCCCGCGCGCATGGCCCTCTGCCTCTGCCCGGTCTGCAGCAGAAACGATCACCGATGCCAGCCGCCCGAAGGGCGGCAACAGCGCCTTCTCCCGCTCGTGGATTTCGCGGTCGTAAAAAGCCTCCGCATCACCAGACACGATCGCCTGCATCACCGGATGGCCCGGCTGATAGGTCTGGATCAGGCCATGGCTCTTCAAGCCGGTCCGCCCGGCGCGCCCCGTCACCTGGCTCAAAAGCTGAAAGGTACGTTCTGCCGCCCGCGGATCGCCATTGGCCAGGCCAAGATCAGCATCCACAATGCCGACCAGCGTCATCAGCGGAAAATTATGCCCCTTGGCCACCAGCTGGGTGCCGATAATGATATCGGCCTCGCCCTTGGCAATCGCTTCCAGCTCCAGCCGCAGACGCTTCACCCCACCGGCCATGTCGGAGGAAAGCACAATGGTGCGCGCATCGGGAAAATGGCTGTCCACCTCCTCAGCAATGCGCTCCACACCGGGACCGCAGGCAACCAGGTGATCCAGCGTTCCGCATTCCGGGCAGGCGTCCGGCGTCGGCTCGGAATGTCCGCAATGGTGGCATTGGATTTGCCCGCGAAACCGGTGTTCCACCAGCCAGCTCGAACAATCCGGGCATTGGAAACGGTGGCCGCAAACCCGGCACAGCGTCAGCGGCGCATAGCCTCTGCGGTTGAGAAAGAGCAGCGACTGCTCGCCCTTTTCCAGCGTCTTGGCAATGCCCTTCAGCATCACACGCGACAGGAACCCGCCCCGCGCCGGCGGATGTTTGCGCATATCAATCAGCTTCAGATCCGGCATGGCCGCCTCGCCGAAACGCGTCGGCAGATGGATCATCTCATAGCGCCCCTGCAGCGCATTGACCTGGCTTTCCACCGACGGCGTCGCCGAAACCAGCACGACCGGAAAATCACCAATGCGTCCGCGCACCACGGCCATATCGCGCGCGTTGTAAAATACGCGATCTTCCTGCTTGAAGGCCGGATCGTGCTCTTCATCCACGATGATCAGCCCAAGCTCGCTAAATGGCAGGAAAAGGGCTGAGCGCGCACCGGCCACCACCCGCACTTCGCCGGTCACCACCTGTCGCCACACCTTTTCGCGCGTTTTGGGCGCAAGATCGGAATGCCATTCAGCAGGCTTGGAGCCGAACCGATCCTGAAAGCGGTCCAGGAAACTCGCCGTCAGCGCGATTTCCGGCAGCAGAATCAGCACCTGCTTGCCCTGCCGCAGCGTCTCGGCAATGGCCTCAAAGTAGACTTCGGTCTTGCCCGACCCCGTCACGCCGTCGATCAGCGAAACCCCGAACGTCGCCTTGCCCACCGATTTTACCAGCACCTTCCCGGCAGCCTTTTGCGGCCCTTCCAGGCGCGGTTCGGCATAGTCCGGGTCGGGGGCCGCCACAATGGGCGGCGGTGGCAGGAAAACGGTTTCGAAAACCCCTTGCGTCACCAACCCGTCAACGACACTGGCCGAAACGCCTGCCGCATGAACAAGCCCCAGCCGCGTCCACGAAAATCCATCCGATGCGAGTTCCAGAACCCGTTCACGCGCCGGTGTCATCCGCGACACATCTTTCGAAACGAGCCGCAGCGCTTCCACCATCGGTTCAGGGTCAAACGCGGTGGGTGCTCTGAGCGCCATGCGCGCCACCAGCCCCGGCGGCGAGATCGTGTAAGCTGCAACCCAATCGAGAAAAACCCGCATGTCTTTTGCAAGCGGCGGACAATCAAAGACGTGCTCGATGGCCCTCAGTTTTTTCGCATCCACCTTGTCGCCAGAAGCCTCGTCATCCCAAACCACACCCGTCACAATCCGTGGACCAAGCGGCACCTGCACAATGGAGCCCGGCTCCACATGCATATGTTCCGGCACTTTGTAGGAATAAGGCACAGGAGCCGGCATCGGCACCAGAACCGGCACCGTGCGCACAGCCGCACTTTCCCCGAACAGATTGAGCGAATCTTTTGTCATTGTCCGTGACATTGCCCGCCCGCCACAAAAATGCAAATCGAATGCCCGATCACCCATCATCGCCGTCGTCAAACGTGCCGGTAAGACGCATGCCTTCAATCCAGGTCGCGCCATCGCGGCGAATAACACGACGCGCCTCAATGCCGCAGCGTTTCACCAGTGCTTCAGCCAGAATTTCAGAATGCGTCACCACCCAGATCTGGCTTCGCAGCGACGCTTGCGCGATCAAATCCGCAAGCGGGTCAAGCATCGAGGGGTGAAGACTGGCCTCAGGTTCGTTCAGCGCAACAAGTGGCGGAAGTCGATAGGACATCAGTGCCGCTGTGAGCGCCAGAAAGCGCAATTGACCGTCGGAAAATTCGCGCGCATCAAAAACACGATGTGGAAATTCCGGCAGGCTGAGCCGCAAAAATGCCTCCCCTTCCGGCTCTTGTACAACCAGCGCGGCGCCATCCAGTGCTTCGGCAACAATGGCATCAATCTCCGGCATCTCGCCCCGATTGACCGCGACTGTGGCAAAAACGGCGGCCAGATTGCCCCCGTCTTCATCCAGAAGCGGTGAGGTAACCGCCAGGCAAGGACGGCGCAGCGGTGAATCCGCATCGGTGCGAAATCCGTGAAAGAAGCGCCATTGACTGACAAAGCGGCAGAAAGCGCCAACCTCCGGTGCCGATGCCTCATGCGCAAGCAGGGAGATTGCCGTTTCAGAAACGAGAGCCTTCTCCCCAAAGGCGCGCATTCGGCCACGTTCATCGCGCACGAATATGCCTGGCCCCTTGCGCTCCATCACCACAACAGGCCCCCGCCCTGTATCAACAGACAGCGTTTCTTCCTTCACCTGAGGCTCAAATACAAATCCGGCTGCATCGATCGGCGGGCGCAACCCGGCGGCGATGCGGTATTCAAAGCTCATGCCGGTCGTCTCGTCTTCGACCTCCGCCGCAAATGCGACACGCGCGGCCTCGTGCTTGCGGCGCGGCCCGGCCCAAAGGGTCTGCGCCATCCCGCCTTCAGCCGCGATTTCAAAAGCGAAATTTCCCTGAACTGCCGCCTGGACCAGTTGCAGCGCCCGGTAAAGATTGGTCTTGCCAACACCGTTGGCCCCGATAAACACATTAACATCGTCCAGCTCCATGCGGATCGACCGCAACGAGCGGTACTGAGAAGCGGACATGGATTTAAGCAACATCTGCTGCCTCCAAAATGTGTTTCATCATGCAACCAAACCGAACGGATCGTCCAACATATTGGCTTGCGTGAATCGTCGAAACAACGTCTCCTAACCCGATTGTCGAAAGGGCGTAAGCATGTCAGACCAACTTAAAGGCATAATATTGATGGCGCTGGGCTGCCTCAGCATTCCCGCCGTTGACAGTTTTGCCAAGGTGCTGTCTGCGGATTTTTCACCGGTTTTCGTCAGCTTCCTGCGTTATCTGACTGCCGCCGCCATCGTCACGCCATTCGCCTTTGCCGTCAGCGGCAAGAAGATCATTCCGGCGAAGAACCGCCTCATTCCGCATATCATGCGAACGGTCTTCATCATCGGCGCAATGACCAGCTATTATGTGGCAATCTCCACCATCGAACTGGCAACCGCGGTCGCCTGCTTCTTCATCGGCCCGATCATCGCAACCATCCTGTCCGCCTTCATCTTGAAGGAACGCTTGACCTGGATAAAGATCGTTTCCCTTGTCGTCGGCTTTGCCGGCGCGCTTGTCGTTGCCCGCCCCAGCGGCGCTGTCGAGCCGGGCATTCTCTTTGCGCTTTTAACCGGTCTGCTCTTCGGCTTTTATCTGGTGGCAACGCGCATGGCATCGGGTGAAACCCCGCCGCTCCAGTCGCTCACCTTTCAGAACCTCTTCGGCGCCGCCTTGCTTGTCGTGCCGGGCATTCTCTTCTTTTCCATGCCGTCGTCAGACCATCTGCTGTTGATTTTCGCCATGGGCCTCGGCTCCTGCATCAGCCATGCGCTGTCCATCACCGCCTTCCGCTATGCCGATGCATCCACGCTTTCGCCCATCGTTTATGCCGAACTCGTCGGGGCGGTCCTGTTTGGCTATGTCTTTTTCGGCGAAGTTCCATCCACGTCGGTCTGGATTGGCGCGGCACTCATCGTTTCGGCCGGTTTTCTCGTCATGTTCTCCTCTTCAAAGTCCGCCGTTAGCAAAAACCTAACCGTGCTGAAGCAAGATCAGCCCTGAACGTAATTCAGGGACCCCCAATGGGCGACATTCTGATTTTTGCCGACGACCGGCTGATGGCGCTGCGTCAGGATTGGCTGAAGGCCATTGCCGAAGAGCGCCGGCTGGCGGAAAAGACCGTTGAGGCCTACGAGCGCGACACACGCCAGTTTCTGCAGTTCTTCGCCAAGCATGGCGGCGGCCCCGCTTCCTTGCGCGACATCCGCGAACTGCGTCCCGCCGATTTGCGTGCCTATCTCGCCAGCCGCCGCAAGGACGGCATCGGCGCGCGCACGCTTGGCCGCGATCTTGCCGGCATTCGCTCTTTCCTGCGCTATCTGGAGAGGAAGGGGCTCGCCAATGCCGCCGGTGCCGGGGCCATCCGCTCGCCCAAGCAGCCGAAATCCCTGCCCAAGCCGCTTTCGGCCAGTCAGGCCTTGCGCGTCGTCAGCAGCGACGATCAGCTGGCGGAAGAGCCCTGGATTGCCGCCCGCAATGCTGCGGTTCTGGCGCTCCTTTATGGCAGCGGCTTGCGTATTTCCGAAGCACTCGGCCTCACACCGGCGCAGTTTTCGGCAAGCACCACGGCCCTGCGTATCACCGGCAAGGGCAACAAGACGCGCCTTACCCCGCTCATTCCCGCAGCCCGCGAAGCCGTTGAAGCCTATCAGAAACTCTGCCCTTATCACCTGTCAGAAGACGAACCGCTGTTTCGCGGTGCGCGCGGCGGCCCTCTTCAGGCCGCCATCATCCAGCGCGAAATGCAGAAACTGCGCTCCGCCCTCAACCTGCCAGAGACGGCAACACCGCATGCGTTGCGCCACTCTTTCGCAACCCACCTTCTGGCCGGAGGCGGCGATCTGCGCACCATCCAGGAGCTTCTGGGTCACGCGAGCCTTTCAACCACGCAAATCTATACCGGCGTTGATTCCACCCGCCTGCTCGACATCTACGACCGCGCCCATCCACGCGCATAAATCGCCCGAATTAACCATAACGCTTAACCGGACGTGAGCGCTTGAGCGTCATATTGCCCTCCAAATGACAATGGCAAGGCAGCGATGAGCCAGTTTTTGAAATCCACGATGAAACGACATTTGCGCCAGAGCGATTTGGTGCTCTGGACCGGCGCGGTCATCCACACGCTCGCAGCACTTTCTCTGCTGTTCATTCTGGTGTTCGCCCTCCCCGCACGAGCGCAGGAAGACATTTCCTGCGGCGGCCATGATCTTCTCGCAGGTCTTCAGGAAAAAGATCCTGAAGCCTATGCCAGGATTGCCAGACAGGCCGCCGACATTCCCAACAGCGAAAGCATCTTCTGGAAGGTCGAAAAGGACGGCGTGCCTGCCTCCTATCTCTTCGGCACAATGCATCTCTCCGACCCTCGTGTCGTGGATATGCCGGAAGGCGCGCATGAGGCCTTTGAAGCCGCAGACACGCTGATCGTCGAATCGGATGAAATCCTTGATCAACAGAAAGCATCAGCCGCGCTTCTGTCACAGCCGCAGCTGACAACATTTACCGATGGGAAGTCGATTACCGACTACCTGACGCCGGAAGAAAGAAAGCTTCTCGAAGCCGATCTGAAAGGCCGCGGCGTGCCGCTTTTTGCGGTTTCGAAAATGAAACCGTGGCTCTTGTCTTCCTTCGTTTCGATGCCGGTTTGTGAAGCCGCGCGCAAAGCCTCGGGCAGACCCTTTCTTGATCAGAAACTGGTGATGGAAGCGGCTGCAAGCGGCAAAAAGATCGTCGGCCTGGAAACGCTCGCCGAACAACTGGAGATCATGGCCTCGCTGCCGATGGACATGCATATCAAGGGCCTGATGAGCGCCATCAAAGACCCGCAGCTGACCAGGGACGGCATGGAAACCCTGATCACCCTTTACGATCAGGGCAAGGCTGCATGGCTGGAGCCGGTGAGCAAATATCTCTACCCGGAAGACGATGACGGGTTTTCCATGGCCGAATTCGAGCAGAAGATGGTGATTACCCGCAATCACCATATGGCTGAACGCGCCGCCGACACCCTGGCAAAAGGCAATGCCTTCATGGCCGTTGGCGCACTGCACCTTTCCGGAAAGGAGGGTCTGGTGCAGCTTTTGCGCGACGAAGGCTTTACGCTCACGCCGCTATAACGAGATTGCTGAGCAGCCGCTTCACGATCATTTTGTGAAACGGCGTAATCAGAAAAATATAGACGTAACCGATCCAGTGCTTGCGCTTCACAAGCGTGGCCGTCTGAACTTCGGTTGCTTCACCCTTATTTCTGGTCTCGACCACGATGCGGAAGTCGAGATGCCAATCGTCGAAACCCAGCACGACACAATCGTCGCGCGCTTCCAGAATGGGAAAAATGCCCAGCTTTTCCTGATATTCCGAATGTCCGGCGGACTTCAGGCCAATCAATCTCCCAAGCCGGTCACGCAATGTCATGAGCGCCGTAATCCAGCCCGGCTGCTTTCGTTCAAACACCCGCTTTGCAGCCTCCGGCGCACTCAAATCGGCTTTCTCGGTCAAAACAACAAAAGCATCCGCCCAGTTCGCACCGGCCAGATGCGCACTGGGCAGACGATAGTCAGCCTCTGTGATGTAACTTGGAATCAAATGTCAGGCTTTCACACCCTTGGTCATGCGATCCAGGACATCGGTTTTCCAGTAGAATTTATGCACCAGAGCCGCAGCGATATGAAGCCCGAGCAGAAGCCAGAGTACGGTCTTGAAGACCTCGGCATGCGCTTCTCCGGCAAGTCCGACACCGAAATAGTAGGCCGCGATACCGCTGATCGGCAAGAGGAACAGCAACAGATAAAGCAGGCCGTGCACGACAGCGCTCGCCAGCTTTGCCAATTGCGGTTCATCTGCGGGAACAGCCGGTTTGCCCTGAAAGGCCAGCAACACAATACGAATAACCGCCAGAGCGAGAATGGCAATACCCACATAGGCGTGGATATTTGCGTCCGCCACCTGAGCATCTGTCGCCGCGCCTGAGCGTGCCGCCCGGTGCCAGGTTTCGATACCATCGGTGAAGATCAGATTGAAGAAGATGAGCAATGCCGTGGCCCAGTGCACAATGCGCTGAGGAACGGAGTAGGATATCGGTTTCATGATAAGCATCCGAGTTGATGATGAGGATGCCAGAAGACCAAAAAGGGCCTGCAATCGCAAGCCCTTTTAGAATGATTATAAAAACTTTACATTCGTTAATAAAGCTTCACATATGGATCGGCTTGAAGAACGTGGCAAGCGCTGCTTCCTTCACCGCCTCAGACATGGTCGGATGCGCATGGCAGGTGCGGCCAAGATCTTCCGAAGAGCCGCCAAATTCCATCAGCACCGCCGCCTCGTGGATCATTTCGCCAGCACCCAAACCAACAATGTGAACACCCAGAACCTTGTCGGTTTCCTTGTCCGCCAGCACCTTCACAAAACCATCTGTCGCCAGCATGGCGCGGGCGCGGCCATTGGCTGTGAATGGAAATTTGCCCGCCTTATAGGCAATGCCAGCAGCTTTCAGCTCTTCTTCCGTCTTGCCGACAGAGGCCACTTCCGGCTGCGTGTAGACAACACTCGGGATCACGTCGTAATTCACATGGCCGGCCTGCCCCGCGAGCATTTCCGCAAGAGCAACACCTTCGTCTTCCGCCTTGTGCGCCAGCATCGGCCCCTTGACCACGTCGCCGATGGCGTAAACGCCCTGCACCGATGTCTGGAAATGGTTGCCGATTTCGACGCGCCCGCGATCGTCCAGCACCACGCCGGCTTCGTGAAGACCAAGGCCTTCCGTAAACGGCTTGCGCCCCGTCGCCACCAGAACAACATCTGCATCCAGCACCGTGGCATCACCGCCGGCAACCGGCTCGTAAGTCACCTTCGCGCCCTTGTCGGTTTTTTCAACGCCTGTCACCTTGGCCGACAGCTGGAACTCGATACCCTGCTTGGCCAGCATGCGCTGAAACTGCTTGGAAACGTCGCCATCCATGGGGCCGAGGATCTTGTCGAGGAATTCGACAACGGTCACCTTGGCACCAAGCCGCGACCAGACCGAGCCAAGCTCAAGGCCAATCACGCCACCACCGACGACAACCATCTTTTCCGGCACCTTTTCCAGCGCAATCGCGCCGGTGGAGGACACGATCACCTTCTCGTCGATATCGATGTCGAGGCCGGGAATACCCGCCACATCGGAGCCGGTCGCAATCACCACATTCTTGGTCTGGATGATGCTCTGGTCACCCTTCTCGTCGGTAACGGCAACCTTGCCCTCGCCCAGCACCTTGCCGGTGCCGTGGAAGGTGTCGATCTTGTTCTTCTTGAACAGGAATTGCACGCCGTCGACATTGGATTTCACCGTCGCATCCTTGTGCGCCAGCATCTTCTCCAGATTGAGTTTCGGCGCAGCCACTTCAACGCCGAGTTCGTCCAAACCATGCATCGTATGTGCAAAGACTTCTGAGGCATGCAGCAGGGCTTTGGAGGGAATGCAGCCGACATTCAGGCAGGTGCCGCCGAAGGTTGCGCGCTTTTCCACAACAGCCGTTTTCAGGCCCAGCTGCGCTGCCTTGATCGCGCACACATAACCGCCAGGTCCCGAGCCGATCACAACCACATCATAAGACATCTTTTAAATCCCTTCTTTCGCAATGCCCGCCGTCCTCATTCGGGCATATCGATTTTGGCACCCTTACAAGGATGACCGTATAGTCAAACTTAACTTGCTTTCTCTGCCGCCAGTTTCAAGCCGAGCCCGATAAAAACCGCACCGCTGGCACGGTTGATCCAGGTGCTGGCCTTTTCAAACCCTACCCGCATTTTCGGCGTGGTGAGAAAAAACGACACAGCCACAAACCAGGCAATCAGGCAGCTTGCCATCACCAGTCCATAACCGAACTTCACGCCAGCCGGCGTTTCGTGGCTCACGATGGCCGAAAAGATCGACAGGAAAAAGATCACCGGCTTCGGGTTCAGCGCATTGGCCAGAAAACCGAGCGTAAAGGCCTTCAAGGCCGACTGCTCTTTACGCTGAACCGGCTCCATGGCCGCCGTATCGATCTTCACGCGTCCCGCGCGCAGCGACTGCACACCCAGATAGATCAGATAGGCAGCACCCGCCCATTTGATCACGTTGAACAGCATGATCGACTGCGAAATGATGAGGCCAAGACCAAGGATCGTGTAGGTGACATGAAACATCAGCGATGTGCCGATGCCGAAACTTGTCAGCACCGCACCTTTACGCCCATGCACGATCGCCTGGCGCATCACCATGGCTGTGTCCGCACCCGGAACGACAATGGCGAATGAAAACACCGCCATCAGCGAGGCCAGTTCCAACAGATATTGGTGCATGCTTTTCGAACCCTTCGAAAATCGGCCTGACCTCTGAGCGAGCCGCGATATGTACGACCGTCCTCTTTTGCCTGCCCATGTTAAATCGGGGCCGCATGAAACGGCCCCGCAGATCTTCCCTTAAAGGTCGAGAACCAGACGTTCCGGATCTTCCAGGCTTTCCTTGACGCGCACCAGGAAGGTCACGGCTTCCTTGCCGTCAACGATCCGGTGATCGTAGGAAAGCGCCAGATACATCATCGGACGGATCACCACCTGACCGCCGATCGCCATCGGACGCTCCTGGATCTTGTGCATGCCGAGAATGCCCGACTGCGGCGCGTTCAGGATCGGCGAAGACATCAGCGATCCGTAAACGCCACCATTGGAGATGGTGAACGTGCCGCCCTGCATGTCGGCCATGGAAAGCTGACCATCGCGCGCCGCCTTGCCGAGACGAGCGATTTCGGCCTCGACTTCGGCAATCGACATCTGGTCCGCATCGCGAACGACGGGAACCACAAGACCCTTGTCCGTGCCAACGGCAACGCCGATATGGCAATAGTTCTTGTAGATGACATCGGTGCCGTCGATTTCGGCATTCACGGCCGGCAGTTCCTTCAGCGCGTGTGTCACCGCCTTTGTGAAGAAGCCCATGAAGCCGAGCTTCACGCCGTGCTTCTTCTCGAAGAGATCCTTGTACTTCTTGCGCATCTCCATCACAGCCGTCATGTCCACCTCATTATAGGTGGTCAGCATGGCTGCGGTGTTCTGAGCATCCTTCAGACGCTTGGCAATGGTCTGGCGCAGGCGCGTCATCTTCACGCGCTCTTCACGCGCTGCATCGTCGCCGCTCGAGGGTGCGCGTGCTGCAGCCGGCGTGCTGGACGGCTGCGACGGCGCGCCCTTGCTGATGGCCGCCAGAACGTCGCCCTTCAGCACCTGACCACGCTTGCCGGAACCTTCCACCTGATCTTCAGAGACATTGTTCTCTTTCATCATCTTGGAAGCCGACGGCGAAGCAGGCATGTCGCCGGATGCTTTTTCGGATTTGCTCTCAGAAGCGGCTTCGGCCTTGGCCTCTTCCTTCTTCTCTTCTTTCTTCGGTGCCTCTGTCTTGGCAGGTGCAGCGCCCTCGCCTTCAGAGATATTGCCCAGGAGACCGCCGGGCTCGACGGTATCGCCTTCGTTGGCGGCAATTTCGCTCAAAACACCGGCAGCCGGTGCGGGAACTTCAACCGTCACCTTGTCGGTTTCCAGTTCACAGAGGATTTCATCGGCTTGAACGGCATCGCCTGCCTTTTTGAACCAGGTGCCGACAGTGGCTTCAGCAACGGATTCGCCGAGGGTAGGAACGCGGATTTCGGTGGCCATGTTTCTGTTTCCGTTTATTTTCGTTTCATTCGGATGTGTGACGTTTTGCGAGGGCGGATCAACCGCCCAGCGCATCCTCCAGGAAGGCGTCCAGCTGCGCCTTGTGCTTCGACATCAGGCCGGTTGCGGGCGAAGCCGCAGCCGGGCGGCCCGTGTAGCGCACGCGCTGATACTTGGCATCAATATGCGCCAGAACCCATTCCAGATAGGGATCGATGAACGACCACGCACCCATGTTCTTGGGCTCTTCCTGGCACCACACCATCTCCGCACCGCGGAACCGTGACAGCTCGTTGATGAGCGCCTTGGCCGGGAACGGATAAAGCTGTTCCACACGCAACAGATAGATATCGTCGATACCGCGGTTTTCACGCTCCTCCAGAAGGTCATAATAGACCTTGCCGGAACACATGACCACACGCCGGATCTTGGAATCCTTCTGCAGCTTGATCGGGCCGTCCTTCACCATTTCCGCATCATCCCACAGCAGACGGTGGAACGAGCTTTCGCCGGCCATTTCGGCAAGCGTGGAAACGGCGCGCTTGTGGCGCAGCAGAGATTTCGGCGTCATCAGGATCAGTGGCTTTCGGAAGTCACGCTTCACCTGGCGGCGCAGAATGTGGAAATAGTTGGCAGGCGTCGTGCAGTTTGCCACCTGCATATTGTCTTCCGCGCAAAGCTGGAGGAAGCGCTCCAGACGCGCTGAAGAGTGCTCCGGACCCTGGCCTTCGAAACCATGCGGCAGAAGGCACACAAGACCCGACATTCTGAGCCACTTGCGTTCACCAGACGAGATGAACTGGTCGAATACCACCTGTGCACCATTGGCAAAGTCGCCGAATTGGGCTTCCCAAAGTGTCAGCGCGTTCGGGTTGGACAGCGAATACCCATATTCGAAACCAAGCACCGCCTCTTCCGAGAGCATGGAGTTGATCACTTCATAGGTTTCCTGGCCGGTCGAAAGGTTGGACAGCGGAATGTAGCGGGCTTCCGTTTCCTGATCGTAGAGCACCGAGTGACGCTGCGAGAATGTGCCGCGTTCGCAATCCTGGCCGGAAAGACGAACCCGGTGACCTTCCGTCAGAATGGTGCCGAACGCCAGGGCTTCCGCCATCGCCCAGTCGATCCCTTCGCCGGTCTCGATCATCTTGGCGCGGTTGTCCATGAAACGCTGAATGGTCTTGTGGGCGGTAAAACCTTCGGGAACCTCGGACAGCTTCTTGCCGATTTCCTTGAGCGATTTCATCGGAACGGCGGTCTTGCCGCGGCGCTGCTCGTCGGCATTGTCAGCCACGCGCATACCGCTCCAAACGCCATCCAGCCAGTCAGCCTTATTGGGCTTGTAGGACTGTCCGGCTTCGAATTCCTGTTCCAGCGTCGCGCGCCAGTCGGCCTTCATCTTTTCAAGCTCGCCCTCGGTGATGAGGCCTTCCTTGATCAGTCGTTCGCCATAGACCTGCACCACGGTCTTGTGAGACCGGATGACCTTGTACATCTTCGGCTGCGTGAAGCTCGGCTCATCGCCTTCGTTGTGGCCGAAGCGACGGTAGCAGAACATGTCGATAACGACAGGCTTGTGGAACATCTGGCGGAATTCGGTCGCGATCTTGGCTGCGTAGACAACCGCTTCGGGATCATCGCCGTTCACATGGAAGATCGGCGCTTCAATCATCTTGGCAACGTCAGACGGATAGGGCGACGAGCGCGAGAAATGCGGGTTCGTCGTAAAGCCGATCTGGTTGTTGATGATGAAGTGAACCGTTCCGCCAACGCGGTGGCCGCGCAGGCCCGAAAGGCCGAGAATTTCAGCAACCACGCCCTGCCCTGCAAAGGCGGCATCGCCGTGCAGCAGGAGCGGCATGACCTTCACGCGTTCCTTCAGCGGAATGATTTCGCCTTCCAGTTCGCCGATCAAATCCTGCTTGGCGCGGGCTTTGCCCATCACCACCGGATTGACGATTTCCAGGTGCGACGGGTTGGCCGTCAGCGACAGGTGAACCTTGTTGCCGTCGAATTCGCGGTCCGACGAAGCACCCAGGTGATACTTCACGTCGCCGGAACCTTCCACATCGTCCGGCGTGAACGAACCGCCCTTGAACTCGTGGAAGACGGCGCGGTGCGGCTTGCCCATCACGTTGGTCAAGACGTTGAGGCGGCCGCGGTGTGCCATGCCGAGCACGATTTCCTTCAGGCCAAGATTGCCGCCGCGCTTGATGATCTGTTCCAGCGCCGGGATCAGCGATTCACCGCCATCAAGGCCGAAACGCTTGGTGCCCTTGTAGCGCACGTCAAGAAACTGCTCATAGCCTTCGGCTTCGATCAGCTTCTGCAGGATGGCCTTCTTGCCGTTCGGCGTGAACTCCACACCCTTGTCCGGGCCTTCGATACGCGCCTGAATCCAGCCTTTGATCTCCGGATCGGAAATATGCATGAACTCGACACCCAGCGTCGAGCAATAGGTGCGCTTCAGAATATCGAGCATCTGGTTGATGGTCGCGTATTCCAGGCCCAGCACGTTGTCGATGAAGATCGGACGATCATAGTCGGCAGGCGTAAAGCCGTAATTTTCCGGCGAAAGCTCGTTGAAGTCTTCAACCGGGGCTGCAATGCCGAGCGGGTCGAGCTGCGCATGCAGGTGACCGCGCATGCGGTACGCGCGGATCATCATGATGGCGCGCACGGAATCGCGCGTCGAGCGCAGAACGTCCGCAGCATCCACCGACTTGCCCTCGGCAGCGGCCTTGGCTTTCAGCTTGGTATCGATGGCTTTTTCAACCGTCGCCCAGTCGCCGTCCAGCGCGTTCACAAGCTCGCCGTTGGCGGCAATCGGCCAGTTCTTCTTTTTCCAGGAAGCACCGGCAGCTGCCTTTTTCACATCCTCCGGATTATCCTTCAGGGCGGCAAAAAAGGCCTGCCACTCTTCCGTCACCGAATTGGGGTTTTCCTCGTACTTCGCGTAAAGCTGCTCGATATAGGCTGCGTTTGCGCCATCCAGAAACGTGGTGGTCTGGAAATATTCGTTGGCTTCTTGCCTTGCCATGATCTTTTGCGGGTCCGACGCCCGCCTCCTGGTCTTTTTTCCGGCCCGTTATCACCGCCCGGACCCGGCGGAAGTCTAGAGACGGCAAACCCGGGAGAGCCATAGGCCCGCCCGGATCGCCTATTTTCAGATGTCAGCCCTTGAGGACCTCAACAAGCGTTGTGCCAAGACGTGCCGGGGAAGGCGAAACCTTGATGCCTGCTGCTTCCATGGCTGCGATCTTGGATTCTGCGTCGCCCTTGCCGCCGGCGACGACAGCACCGGCGTGGCCCATCGTACGGCCCTTCGGCGCGGTACGGCCTGCAATAAAGCCGGCCATCGGCTTCTTGCGGCCCTTCTTGGCTTCGTCGATCAGGAACTGCGCTGCATCTTCCTCAGCCGAACCGCCGATTTCGCCGATCATGATGATGGACTGGGTCTCATCGTCCGCAAGGAACATTTCCAAAACGTCGATGAATTCCGTACCCTTGACCGGGTCGCCGCCGATGCCGACAGCCGTGGTCTGTCCAAGACCTTCATTGGTGGTCTGGAACACGGCTTCATAGGTCAGCGTGCCGGAGCGCGAAACAATACCGACCGACCCCTTGCGGAAGATGGAGCCCGGCATGATGCCGATCTTGCATTCTTCCGGCGTCAGGATACCGGGGCAGTTCGGTCCGAGAAGGCGCGACTTCGACTTGTCGAGCTTTTCCTTCACGCGCACCATGTCCATCACCGGAATACCTTCGGTGATGCAGGTGATGAAGGGAATTTCAGCGTCGATGGCTTCGATGATCGCATCGGCGGCCCCTGCCGGCGGAACGTAGATCACGGATGCATCAGCGCCGGTCTTTTCTTTGGCTTCAGCCACGGAGGCAAAGATCGGCAGGCTTTCGCCCTTCGAACCGGTCCAGGTTTCGCCACCCTTCTTGGGGTGAATACCGCCGACCATCTGCGTGCCGTAATAGGCAAGCGCCTGCTCGGTGTGGAAAGTACCGGTCTTGCCGGTCAGGCCCTGTACCAGGACCTTGGTGTCTTTATTGACGATAATAGACATGTGTTCAGGTCCTCACTTTAGCCGTTGATCGCAGCAACGATCTTCTTCGCTGCGTCGTCGAGATCGTCCGCCGCCGTGATGGCAAGACCCGATTCGTTCAGGATCTTCTTGCCAAGCTCGACATTGGTGCCTTCCAGACGAACAACGAGCGGAACCTTCAGGCCAACTTCCTGCACGGCCGCAACCACGCCTTCGGCAATCACATCACACTTCATGATGCCGCCGAAGATGTTGACGAGGATACCCTCAACCTTCGGGTCAGCCGTGATGATCTTGAACGCAGCCGCAACCTTCTCCTTGCCGGCGCCACCGCCAACGTCACAGAAGTTTGCCGGCTCCTTGCCGTAAAGCTTGATGATGTCCATGGTGGCCATCGCAAGACCAGCGCCGTTGACCATGCAGCCGATGTTACCGTCGAGCGCCACGTAAGCGAGGTCCCACTTGGAGGCTTCGATTTCCTTGGAATCTTCTTCCGTCTTGTCGCGCAGTTCCATGATGTCTGGATGACGGAACAGCGCGTTGCCGTCGAAGGAAACCTTGGCGTCGAGAACGCGCAGATGACCGTTGGTCATCACGATCAGCGGGTTGATTTCCAGAAGGCTCATGTCCTTCTCGTCAAACGCCTTGTAGAGGATCGGGAAGAGCGACTTGGCGTCTTCCGCAGCAGCGCCCTTCAGTTCCAGCGCCGCAGAGATCTTGGCAACATCGTCTGCCGTCACACCCTTTTCCGGGTCGATTGCAATCGTGTGGATCTTTTCCGGTGTGTCGTGTGCAACAGCTTCAATGTCCATGCCGCCTTCAGTCGAAACGACGAAAGCAACGCGGCCAACGGAACGGTCGACCAGCAGCGAGCAGTAAAGTTCGCGCTCAATATCCGCACCGTCTTCGAGGTAGAGGCGGTTGACCTGCTTGCCGGCATCGCCCGTCTGCGCTGTCACCAGCGTATTGCCGAGCATTTCCTTGACATTGGCCAGCACCTCGTCAACCGACTTGGCAAGGCGAACACCGCCCTTGGCGTCGGGGCCGAGTTCCTTGAACTTGCCCTTGCCGCGGCCACCGGCGTGGATCTGGCTCTTGACCACATAAAGCGGCCCCGGCAGCTTCTTGGCCGCAGCCTCCGCCTCATCGGCAGAGAAAATGGCCACACCATCAGCAACCGGCGCGCCATATTCTTTCAGCAGCGCCTTAGCCTGATATTCGTGAATATTCATATTGAAGTTCCTGTCTTATTGGAAAGGAAAGGCTTATTTCAGAGCCGGAGCGATGTTGATGCAGGCCTCGCAGAGACCGGCAACCGCGCCGACAGACTTGTCGAAGGCTTCTTTTTCAGAACCGTTGAGCTCGATCTCGATCACGCGCTCGACACCGCCTTCACCGATCACAACCGGCACGCCGACATACATGTCCTTCACGCCATACTGGCCGGAAAGGTAGGCTGCGCAAGGCAGAACGCGCTTCTTGTCCTTCAGGTAGGATTCAGCCATCTCGATGGCCGAGGATGCCGGTGCGTAGAAAGCAGAGCCGGTCTTCAGAAGGCCAACGATTTCCGCGCCGCCATTGCGGGTGCGGTCGATGATTTCTTCCAGACGCTCCTTGGAGCACCAGCCCATTTTCACGAGATCGGTGAGCGGGATACCGGCAACGGTGGAGTAACGCGCCAGCGGCACCATCGTGTCGCCATGACCGCCGAGAACGAATGCCGTCACGTCTTCAACCGAAACGTTGAATTCCTGCGACAGGAAGAGGCGGAAACGAGCACTATCGAGAACGCCGGCCATGCCGACAACCTTGTTCTTCGGCAGACCGGAGAATTTCTGCAGCGCCCAGACCATGGCGTCGAGCGGGTTGGTGATGCAGATCACAAATGCGTTGGGGGCATATTTCTTGATGCCCGCGCCAACCTGTTCCATCACCTTCAGATTGATCCCCAGAAGATCGTCACGGCTCATGCCGGGCTTGCGCGCGACACCAGCGGTCACGATGCACACATCAGCGCCTTCGATGGCGGAATAATCGGATGCGCCGGAAAGATTGGCGTTGAAACCTTCAACCGGACCGGACTGGGCAATATCCAGCCCTTTGCCCTGCGGAATGCCGTCGGCGATATCGAAGAGAACAACGTCACCGAGTTCCTTCAAGCTGGCCAGATGCGCCAGCGTGCCACCAATCATACCAGAACCGATGAGTGCGATTTTTTTGCGAGCCATAAAAAGCTTCCTCCTGAGAGACAAATCTCGTTATTGAAACGGCCGGGACCCAGCTCTTTCAGGCATTGGCCTTAGCGACTGAGGGTAAAAATGGCAAATGAAAATTTTGGCATCAAGAATTTCAATCGTTTAGAATGTAAAATCCTTACGTAAACGTAAGAAATATTGACGCAAATCTGTCAACTTTCACCAAACTTCCGCGCATGTTCCGCCAGATAATCTTCACTTTGCATTTCAAACAGCCGCGACGCTGTGCGGTCGAATTCAAAGCCTTCCGTACCGCGCCGTATCACCAGCAATTCTTCAGGTTTGGCCGCCGCCGTTGCAAACAGCCTGACACCGTGATCGTAAAGCGTGTCGATCAGAATAATGAACCGCTTGGTCTCGTTGCGCTTGTCCGCATCAAGAAGCGGAATGCGCTCGACAAACACGGTATGATAGCGCTCGGCAATCGCCAGAAAGTCGGACGCACCAAGCGGTTTGTCGCAAAGATCAGCGAAGCTGAACCGCGCCACCTTGCCCGCCGCCATCGGCACGCGAACGGACCGACCTTTCATGGGAATTTCCGCAGGTGAAGCCTTGTTTCCAGCTGTCACTTCATGCCAGGCGCTTTCCATCAGCGCATCGGCGCGCTCGTCAGCCGGGGTTATGTAGACCGGCAGCTGCTTGACCTTTTCCAACCGGTAATCGGTGCGCGCATCAAGTGACATCACCTTCACATGCTCTTTCAGGATCGCGATAAAGGGCACGAAAAGCCCGCGATTGAGCCCGTCGGGATAGAGATTGTCGGGCACCACATTGGAGGTTGCCACCAACACGCAACCGCGTGCGAAAAGCTCGGTAAACAGCCGCGACAGGATCATCGCATCGGCAATATCGGTGACCGTGAATTCATCGAAACACAGAAGCTGCGCCTCATCGCGGATTTGCGCTGCCACCGGCGGCACAGGGTCGGCCTGCTTGGTCTTGCCTTCTTTCAGAAGCTGGCGATGTTTGTGAATGCGCTCATGCACATCGGCCATGAACTCATGAAAATGCGCCCGCCGCTTTGCCCTCACCGGCGCAAGCTCGAAGAACATGTCCATCAGCATGGTCTTGCCGCGCCCTACCGAGCCGTAGAGATAAATGCCCTCCGGAGCGTGGGCTTTCTTGGCGCGCTTTGCAAACAGCCACCCAAGCGCACTGGATTTGGAGGAAAGCGGCGCAGCCTTCAGCGCGCCGAGCACCGTGTCGAATGCCGCAGCCGCTTCCATCTGCGCCGGATCACTCTTCAGATTCCCCGCAGCAACGAGCGCCGACAGGCGTTCGCTCACGCTATGGGAATAATCTGCGAAAGGTTCCATAAACGCTTGGCGGCCCGTTAGCGGCTCAGGCTCACGGGCTGACCATTGGCAGTGGCGCCGTCAAACCGGTTGTCCGCTGTGCGGTAAAGGCGTGCCAGCGGGCTTCCGTTTGCATCGAAAAGCACAACCTGCTTGCCCACCACATTCCACGACCGCATGGTCGTCAACTCGCCGACACAACCGCGCGTACCGCCGCGCGAGCCGCTGCCGAATTTGGTCAGCGTCAGGAAGAGATCGCAGGTCAGACCGTTGTTCGTTGCTTTCCAGTTGCCGAGAATGGCTTCCTTGCTCACATCCTGCGCACCGGCGGCTGCCACCTGCGGATCGACCGTCGTTGCTTCGGGCTTGGCCGGAAACGCGTTCGGATCAGCCATCGTCGGGTCCGAAAGGTTGCCCGACTGCACGCCAGGCACCGGCTGCGGGGCCAAAGGCGGCGCACTGTATTGGGGAGACAGCCCGCTATAGCTCGTTCGCTGACATCCCGTCAGTGCGAGTAGAACTCCTAGGCCGGCGGCGACATATGCTGCGCGCATGAGAAAATGCTCCCGTATCATGATGCGGTCATCTTCCGCACAATCATGGCGGAATAGCGCCATTGTCTTGTAAAATTCAATCCGGACGCCGGTAAAAATCAAACAACAACAACGTTAACAACAGGTATAGGGCCGCATGGGGGGATTTCAAGTCAAGAACAACGCCATCTGACGAAAAACAAACCCCTTGGCCAGTCTACCATCTGGGCCAAGGGGCTGCACCGGGTCCGCAATACACGAAATCCCGGCTCTCGTTTAACGCCCTGACCTTGAACACCAAAACCGTTAGAGGGGGCCTTTGGAATGGATTGCTTCAGGTCAGTGATGACGATTGTGCGTCGGGACTTTAAGAAAAGGCTTAATTCGGCGCTGCAGAAATAGCACCTGAGAACTGGCGATTGCACGCCTTGGACGTGCCATAAACACGAAAAAGCCGCCCCGAAGGGCGGCTTTCCAAAATTCAACCTGCGACGACGTCAGACGCGGCGCTCGACCATCATCTTCTTGATTTCAGCAATCGCCTTGGCCGGGTTCAGACCCTTCGGGCATGCCTGCGTGCAGTTCATGATCGTGTGGCAACGATAAAGGCGGAAAGGGTCTTCCAGATTATCGAGACGCTCACCGGTCGCTTCGTCACGGCTGTCAATCAGCCAGCGATAGGCCTGCAGGAGAACGGCCGGACCAAGGTAACGGTCGCCATTCCACCAATAGGAGGGACAGGAGGTCGAGCAGCAGGCGCAGAGAATACACTCGTAAAGCCCATCAAGCTTCAGGCGATCCTCATGGCTCTGCAGCCATTCCGTTTCCGGCGGCGGCGAAACCGTCTGCAGCCAGGGTTCGATGGAGCGGTGCTGCGCATAGAACTGGTTGAGATCGGGCACCAGATCCTTCACCACCGGCATGTGCGGCAGCGGATAAACCTTCACCGCACCAGCCACTTCATCCATGCCCTTGGTGCAGGCAAGCGTGTTCGTGCCATCGATATTCATCGCGCAAGAGCCGCAAATGCCTTCGCGACAGGAACGGCGCAGCGTCAGCGTCGGATCGATATTGTTCTTGATGTACAAAAGACCATCGAGAACCATCGGCCCGCAATCATCGGCATCGATGTAATAGGTGTCCATACGCGGGTTTTCACCATCGTCCGGCGACCAGCGGTAAATCTTGTACTCGCGAACATTCTTCGCGCCTTCAGGTTTCGGCCAGACCTTGCCTTCCTTGACCTGAGAATTCTTTGGGAGAGTGAGTTCAACCATTAGGCCCGGCCCTTTCGAGACTTCGCCGCCGCAGTGCGTTCCACTGCCGGCATCAAATCATTATTCTCTTCAATACGTAGCATTCGGATGTCGCGCACCGAGGCGGAAAACCAGTCAAAAGCATCAGTGAGCTCCTGTATCGTTAGCACACAGGAAACAGCGTCCACATTTTCATCGCCGAAATAGGTGCTACCCTGTTGCCAACCGAACCCTCTATCAGCCAAAAAGCGCCTTATCTCGGCATATGCGTTGTTCCAGGATTCACCGGGATAAACGTCTTTCAAGCTGTTCGTGTCCAAGTCAAAAACGACCGCATACATCGACTTTCCACTACCTCTAGCAACTTTGCGATTATGCCCAATCATGTTCATGGTGGTGTCCTTTTGACCCCAATTTAACATGCAACGCCTTAGTAGACACGCGCCTTGGGCTCGATCTTTTTCGGATCGATACCTTCGGCAATCAGGTCGGTGTGAACAGGACGGTAATCAAGCTTGATATCGCCCTTTTCGTTCACCCAGGCCAGCGTATGCTTGCGCCAGTTGACATCGTCACGACCGCCGAACGGACCTTCTGTGTAGTCCTCGCGGGCATGCGAACCACGGCTTTCCTTGCGGGCTTCAGCGCCGTAAACGGTGGTGATCGCGCAGGCCATGAGGTTGTCGAGTTCCAGCGTTTCCACGAGATCGGAATTCCAGATCATCGAACGGTCGGTGACCTTCACGTCCGACAGCTCGCCCCAGATTTCAGAGATGCGCTTGCAACCCGATTCCAGCGCTTCCTGCGTGCGGAACACGGCAGCGTCTTCCTGCATGGCGCGCTGCATCTTGTCGCGCAGAACAGCCGTGGGCTTGGCGCCGCTGGCGTTGCGCTTGGCATCGAAACGTTCCATGATTTTGTCGCAGGCAGCCGTGTTCAGGCTCGGCACCGGCTCCTCCTTGTCGATCACCTGACCGGCGCGGATCGCAGCCGCACGGCCAAACACAACAAGGTCGATCAGAGAGTTGGAGCCAAGACGGTTGGCACCGTGAACCGAGGCCGATGCCGCTTCCCCCACAGCCATCAGGCCCGGCGCGATCGCATCCGGGTTATCGGCGGTCGGGTTCAGCACCTCGCCCCAATAGTTGGTCGGAATACCACCCATATTGTAGTGAACGGTCGGCAGAACCGGGATCGGCTCACGCGTCACATCGACACCGGCGAAAATCTTCGCACTTTCCGAAATACCCGGCAGGCGCTCATGCAGAACAGCCGGATCCAGGTGGTCGAGATGCAGGAAGATATGGTCCTTGTTCTTGCCAACCCCACGGCCTTCGCGAATTTCCATGGTCATGCAGCGGGACACAACGTCACGCGATGCGAGGTCCTTGGCGGACGGCGCATAACGCTCCATGAAGCGCTCGCCTTCGGAGTTGACGAGATAACCGCCCTCACCGCGTGCGCCTTCGGTAATCAGACAGCCCGCGCCGTAAATGCCGGTCGGGTGGAACTGCACGAATTCCATGTCCTGCAGCGGCAGGCCGGCGCGTGCAATCATGCCATTGCCGTCACCCGTGCAGGTATGGGCAGAGGTCGCCGAGAAGTAGGCGCGGCCATAACCGCCGGTCGCCAGAACCACCATCTTGGCGGCAAAACGATGGATCGTGCCGTCATCCAGATTCCAGGCGACAACGCCGGTGCAACGGCCATCGTCTTCCATGATCAGGTCGAGAGCGAAATATTCAATGAAGAACTGCGCATTGTTTTTCAGCGACTGACCATAAAGCGTGTGCAAAATAGCGTGCCCGGTACGGTCAGCAGCAGCACAGGTGCGCTGCACCGGCGGACCTTCGCCATAGTTCTGCATGTGGCCGCCGAACGGGCGCTGATAGATCTTGCCCTCTTCATTACGGGAGAACGGCACACCATAATGTTCCAGCTCATAAACCGCCTTCGGCGCTTCCATGGCCAGATATTGCATGGCGTCCACGTCGCCCAGCCAGTCGGACCCCTTCACGGTGTCGTAAAGGTGCCACTGCCAGCAGTCGGGCGTCATGTTGGTGAGTGAGGCAGCAATGCCGCCCTGGGCTGCAACCGTATGCGAGCGCGTTGGGAAAACCTTGGTGATGCAGGCCGTTTTCAGACCCTGCTCTGCCATGCCAAGCGTTGCACGCAGACCGGCGCCACCGGCGCCAACAACGATCACGTCAAACGAGTGATCGACATAAGTATATGAATTGCCATTGATATTGGCTGATGAATTCGCTGCCATGATATTTTATCCTGCAAACCCGATTCTCAGCACCGCGAAAAGACAGAGCGCGCCGATGAGTACTGTGAAGAAGGTATTGCCCATCAGACACAGAAACTTCAGGCCGTCATGATGAACATAGTCGTTGATGATTTCCTGCATGCCGATACGGCCGTGCACCAGCCCCGCAATCACCATGAGGCCGACAAGAACCGCAATGACCGGGTTGGAGAGCGACCCGACCAGCTCTTCATAGGAAGAACCGACATGGCTCAGGAGGAAGATGATAAAGAACAGGAAGAGAGGCACGAGGGCCACAGCCGTCATCCGCTGCACCCAGAAATGGTGGGTACCGTCTTTTGCGGAACCGAGGCCCCGAACCTTGCCGAGAGGTGTACGCATATCCATAGCCAAGCCTCCTAAAGCGCGAACGCGATGAGCCAGATGACAATGGTCAGGCCGACGGAAACAACCGGCAGGGCCTTGGCCATCTTGGTGGTGAACTCTTTTTCAAGCCCGCGGCCCATATCCCACATGAAATGGCGCATGCCGCCCAGAAGGTGGTGCACCAAAGCCCAGGTGTATCCAAACAGGATCAGAAGACCGAACCAGGATCCGTAAATGGCGTTGACCATATTGAAATAGTCTTCGCCGCTGGCGGCAGCGACAAGCCACCAGGCAACCAGCAGAGTGCCGACATAGAGCGCGCCGCCGGTAATACGGTGCATGATCGACATTATCATGGTCGGGATCGGCTTGTAGATTTGAAGGTGCGGCGACAAAGGCCGGTTGTTTGTCACATTCGCCATAAGACCCTCTTCGGCGTTAAGTTTCGCTGGGGGCGTAAAAAGGCATTCACTCCCCCTTGTGCAATGCGATATGCCCCCGTGTTTATTCGCCAGAAATAGAGTCTGCAAGTATAACAAAGGCCAAATTTCGTATTTTATCGATTTAGGTGACGCAGGCAGACCACTGAAATTTACCAAGAATTGCAATTTCGCCGGTTTTTTGCCTGGCCGGCCGCGCCCTCCCTTTCGCTGCCCATGAAAAGCATGCTTAGATGTTAACAAATCGTTAACAACCAGACGGGAGGCCATGATGGCCCTTCGAAAATTCGCTCTTGTTTTGTCCGCAACGGTCGCAGCCACAGCCTTTGCCGGCACGCTCTCGGCAGAGCCGGCAGGCTCATACCACTTCGGCGGCTGGCATCTGCGCGGCGGCAATTATTACTCCGCCAATCAGCTCGTGCGGTATTTTCACCACAACGGCACCTATGTCTTTTCCTCCGGATTTTCCCTGCCCGATCCCTTTGTGATCACGGCACCGGCACCGCGGGCGAAAATCATCGATGTGAAGACGCAAGCCGACCCCTGCTCCTATGAGCACGGCGTCTGCGTCATCCGCGGCATCGATTATTAAGCGCGGCACTCAAGGCGCCACCGCTTGGGAATGAAGCCGGCCCGCGCGCCGAACGCTCCATGTCATCGCAGCGTTCGGCATGTGTTCGCCCACACGCATTTGAAATAAGCGTCATCCAAACCTTATATGAGGCGCATGACGGATTCGCGTTCGGGCGAGGCTGGAAACAGACATATAAATATATATAATAAAACATATGTTATCCGGTTTCGTCGGCGAACCGCAAACGTTTTGAAACAGGAAAGGAAACCCAATGGCATTGCGCATCAACGACACTGTCCCCAATCTCACCGTGGAAACCGACCAGGGCAGCATTTCGCTGCATGACTGGATTGGCGACAGCTGGGCGATCGTCTTCTCGCACCCCAAGGATTTTACCCCCGTTTGCACCACCGAATTCGGTGCGGTGGCCACCCTTGCCGATGAGTGGGCAAAGCGCGGCACCAAGGTTCTCGGCGTCTCCGTCGATGGTGTTGAAGAGCATGTGAAGTGGAAGGAAGACATTGAAACGGTCGCCGGCGCCAAGGCAGGCTTCCCCATTGTCGCCGACAAGGATCTGGAACTTTCCAAGGCATTCGGCATGCTGCCGGCAGAAGCCTATCTTCCCGATGGCCGCACGCCAGCCCACACCGCAACTGTGCGCTCCGTCTACATCATTGCACCCAACAAGAAGGTGCAACTGATCATGACCTACCCGATGTCGGTCGGCCGCAACTTCGCCGAGGTGCTGCGCGCCCTCGACGGCCTGCAGCGCACCTACGAACAGCCGCTGGCAACCCCGGCCAACTGGGAAGTCGGCCAGGATGTCATCGTCGCCCTCTCGCTGGATGACGCAGCCGCCGAAGCCAAATACGGCGCCATCGACAAGAAACTGCCCTATCTCCGCTTCGCCAAGAACCCGGCTTAACGATTTCATGCGCCGCTTTCATAATTCGGAAGCGGCGCACGCACTTTTGGGATCGGCTGTCACGCCGGCTTCATCATTGCAGTAGAAAGAACCGCTATCTTTTGAGATGGCTGATTTTCTGATGACCGACACGACATTGGGCTTCTACGATGCAAACGCCGAAGAATATGCGGCCCACTGGAACACGCCCAACCCGCGTTTGTTCTCTTTTCTAGATCGTTGCAGACCAGGCGGCAAAATCCTGGAATTGGGCACCGGGAGCGGCGTCGATGCTGGCGTCATCATAGAACGCGGCTTTAATCTGGATGCCACCGATGGTTCACCCGAGCTCGCCGCAATTGCCTCAGGCCGCATTGGCCAACGGGTCAAAACAATGCGTTTCGAGGAGCTGAACGCAATAGAAACTTACCACGGCGTCTACGCCTGCGCTTCCCTCACCCACGTGAGGCGATCAGACCTTCGTATCGTGATTGAAAAAATTCACCGTGCAATGCGTGAAAATGCGATTGCCTGGGCTAGCTTCAAAGCGGGAGACAACGAAGGTCCCGACGCACTTGGCCGCTATTACAACTATCTCTCGCAAGATGCGTTGATGGCTGCATGGCGCGAGGCCGCACCGTGGCAGTCAATTGAAATGGAAGCATGGCTGGGCGGCACCTACGACCAAACCACAACAGAATGGCTGGCTGTAACGGCTGTGAAGTGACACCCGTGACGTTACGCCCAACCCTCAGCGTGGTAGAAACCATGATGGGCGGGCTCGCTCTTCAAGCATCCTATCGCCACCCCGATATATCCAGCCAAGGGTGCCGGAAGCGCATTCTTGGGGAAAAAAGCAAGCCCATCGCACTTGTCAGGCTCCAGAATACGTGGCGATCCCTGAAACTGCGACGTTGTGAAAAACAAATCGATGATTGTGCGATCCGTTTGACGATGCATGGCACAGACAAATCGCCAGTTTTCGGGTGCAACGATCAACGACGTTTCTTCTTGAAGCTCTCGTGATGCGGCGGTCACCGCATCTTCGCCATCCATAACGTGGCCGGACGGCAGACACCACTGCCCGTCGAGATAACCGGTATTGAAGCGGCGCTGCATCAAGATTTCATCGCCAGCCTCAATCAGGCAGTAGGCGGCCAGGTACGGACGTTGTCTGGAATCAATCATATGTCCAGCATGAATATGATTCGTGAACCTCCGATGACACATTTAAGGCGATCAAATTCACCCTTATCGTCGGAAATCCTTTCAGACAAACCGCCAAACAGTCGTCTTCTTCACTTCGCTGTCTTCCAGCGCCCGCGTCACCGGCACCTCATAGGTCGCCAAAACCTCCATCCGGTCTCTCGGGCAATAGGCCCGTCCTGGATCACCCACCAGTACGGTTTTCCCCTCAGCCGACAAGCGTTCAAACCAGGGAACCAGTGCCAGTGCGAATGACTGATCGTAAAATACATCGCCCGCCAGAATGACGCTTTCGCTCCGCTTAGAACCAACAACATCCTCACGCGTGAAAACAACGCGCACATCGTTCAGCGCCGCATTGAGCGCAATCGCTGATCCCGTCCACGGATCGATATCCGCCGCCAGCACGCTTCTTGCACCCGCTTTCATCGCTGCAATGGCCACCAGCCCGGAGCCGGACGCAAAATCGAGAACATGCTTGCCCGCCACCACTTCGCGGTGATCGAGAATATAACGCGCCAACCCCTGCCCGCCCGCCCAGGCAAACGCCCAGAACGGCGGTGGCAGGCCAATTTCCTGAAGCTCTTCCTCGGTCTTCTGCCAAAGGTCATGCGCCTCGTCAGCCATATAAAGGCTGATCTCCGGCACATGCGGCGGCTGCATGATGGCCGTATTGTCGAGGATGAACTGGCGCGGTTCGGTTTTCATAAGACTGCGGGCTTTAGGAATGGATCTCGGCACCACCTCTCCCCTTGTGGGAGAGGATAGCCTGCCCCAAGAGGCAAAGCCGATTGGCCAGGCAGGCTTGGTGAGGGGTAATATCCTATCCCCAAGACCTGCGCCATACCCCTCACCAAGCGCGTCCAGGTTTTCGGCAGAGCCTCAAACGGACTTGCTATCCTCTCCCGCAAGGGGCGAGGTGGCATCATCACCGAGGCGGATTGTCCAGCCCGCCCATGCGGCAGACTTCCAGATATTCGTCTTCCGTGACCGGCTGCACCGAAAGCCGCATGGAGGTCACCAGCGACATCTCGGCAAGCTTCGGATTGGCCTTCACATCCTTCAGGCTCACCGGCTTCGGCACGTCACAAACGGCACGGATATCCACGCATTCCCAGCGCGCATCATCCGTGGTGCTGTCGGGATGGGCCAGTGCACAGACCTCGCAGATGCCGACAACCTCCAGCCCCTCGTTCGAGTGGTAGAAAAAGCCCTTGTCGCCAATCTGCATGGCCCGCATGTTGTTGCGTGCCTGATAGTTGCGCACACCGTCCCATTCCTCGCCCTTTTCGCCCTTGGCCTTGAGCATCTCCCAGGAAAATTTGAACGGCTCGGATTTGAAAAGCCAGTAAGCCATATGCGCCCTCTTTATGCGTCGGGATTGTTGAAGACCCAGTTGAACGGGCGAATTTCAACGCTTTCGAAAAGCCCGGCCTTGGCATAGGGGTCTTGGGCCGCCAGTGCTTCAGCCGCCGCCTGGCTGTCGGCGACGAAAATCACCAGACTGCCCATCGGCTTGCCGTCGGCATCGAGAGACGGACCCGCCATTTTCATCTGGCCCTTCGCATTCAGGTCGTTCAGCCAGTCCACATGGGCCGGGCGATTGTCCATGCGCACCTGAAGATGGTCTTTCTTGTCGGTACCCCAAAATGCAAACAGCATGTCCTTCTCCTACTCCTGCTTGATCGGCCGCGACATCAGTGCCGCCAGCGCATCCTTGATTTCCACCTTGCCCTCGATAATCGCGGCCACGGCTTCGGTAATCGGCATTTCAATGCCGAGCCTTGCCGCAAGCTTGGCCGAAACGGCAGCAGTATAGGCACCTTCCACCAGATCGCCGGAACCCGCCACGTCATTCTCGCCGCTGCCAAGCGCGATGCCGAAACGCAGGTTGCGCGATTGATGGCTCGTCGCCGTCAAAACAAGATCGCCAAGCCCCGAAAGCCCGACAACCGTTTCCCCGGAACCGCCCAGCGTGGCGACAAAGCGCGACATCTCCGCAAGTCCGCGCGCAATCAGCGCCGCCCGTGCCGAATCCCCAAGACCGGCACCCTCCACAATACCGCAGGCAATCGCCAGCACGTTTTTCAACGCGCCGCCAAGCTGCACGCCAATTCTGTCCGTGGATGGATAAAGCCGGAAGCTCGCGCCCGAAAGGCTTTCGGCCAGCGCTTTTGCAAGTGCTGCCTTGGCCGCTGCAATCACCATCGCCGTCGGCAATCCTGCGGCAATGTCGGCGGCAAAACCGGGACCGGAAAGCACAGCGACATTCAGGCCGGAAAGCTCTTCCTCGAGCGCAGAGGTCAACATTTTGCCCGTCGCCTGCTCAATGCCCTTGGCGCAGATCACAACGGTCGCCCCCGGCTTGATCTCCGGCGCATAACGGCGCGCTGCATCACGCTGGGATTGTGACGGCATCGCAAAAAGCACCACATCGGCATCGCTCAGGCAGGCTGCATCGGTGGTAAACTGCAACTGATCGGGCAGGCGAATGCCAGGCAGCGCTGCTTTATGCTCGTGCGTTTCAATCAGCTCTTCAGCAAGCAGCGCGGTGCGCGCCATCAGCGTCACCTGCACCTTGCCGGTTTGGGCAATCACCGCAGCCAGCGCCGTTCCAAAAGCGCCCGAACCGACGACAACAACCTTTTTTATCTCACTCATGCCTTGGCTCCTCGTTTGCCATGCCCGATCAGCGCTTGCGCATTACTATCCAATGGCCAGCGTGAACGCGGGCTCGCATCCAACCCATCCGGCTGAAATCCCACCGCCATACGTTCCAACCCGGCCCAGGCAATCATCACCGCATTGTCTGTGCACAGCCGGTGCGGCGGCGCAATGAACGCAAAACCATTTGCCTCGCAAAGCGTGGTCAGCATCGATCGCAGCGCCGTATTCGCGGCAACCCCACCGGCCACCACAAGCGCCGGGTTTTCCACATCGCCGAACCGGTCTCTGAAGCGCTGAAGCCCGCGCCCGATCCGCTCATAGAGCGTGCGCGCGACAGCCTTTTGAAACGAGGCACAGATATCAGACACATCCTGATCGCTCACCGGCTCGATGGATTGTGCCGCCTGCCGTACTGCAGTTTTCAGCCCGGAAAAGGAAAAATCAAGCCGCGCTTCGCCAACCAGCGGGCGTGGAAAGGAAAAACGGTCCGCATCTCCGCTGGCTGCGGCCTTTTCCACTGCCGGACCACCCGGATATGGTAGACCCAAAAGCTTGGCCGTCTTGTCAAAGGCCTCACCCAGCGCATCGTCAATCGTGGTGCCCCAGCGCTCATAATCGTCAATGCCCTTGACCAGAACAAGCTGCGTATGCCCGCCGGACACCAACAGCATAAGATAAGGAAAATCAACGCCATCGGTCAGCCGCGCCGTCAGCGCATGGCCTTCCAGATGGTTGATCGCATAAAGCGGCTTTCCGCAAGCGCGCGCAATCGCCTTGCCCGTCATCAGGCCCACAATCAGCCCGCCGATCAGCCCCGGCCCGCTCGTTGCCGCAATGGCATCCACCTCGGAAAGCGTTTTGCCGGAGCGCAACAGCGCCTCTTCAATCAACGAATCAAGCGCCTCCACATGCGCGCGTGCGGCAATTTCCGGCACCACACCGCCATAGGCCGAATGTTCATCCAGCTGGCTCAGCACCACATCGGCTTCAATTTTTCCAGAACCATCGGCATGGCGCGTCACCACCGCAGCGGCGGTTTCGTCGCAGCTTGTTTCAATGCCGAGAATTGTCAGGTTTGAGACCATGCGCTTGTTTGACTGATTGCGATCCGGGACAAACCCGTTTACGAAACCTCCGGTAACAACGGATGAATGCGGATGCAAACAAAACCTTTCAAAATCGGCACACGCGGCAGCCCGCTTGCGCTGGCACAGGCCCATGAAACCCGCGACCGCCTGATGGCTGTCCATGGACTGCCGGAAGAGATGTTTGAAATCGTGATCCTCTCCACGCAGGGCGACCGCGTGCAGGATCGCGCACTCTCCGAAATCGGCGGCAAGGGCCTCTTCACCTACGAGTTGGAAGAGCAGCTCTCCGATGGACGGCTCGATTTTGCCGTCCACTCCTCAAAGGATATGCCGACTGTTCTGCCTGAAGGCCTTTACCTCTCGGCCTTCCTGCCGCGTGAAGATGTGCGCGACGCCTTTATCGGCAAGGCAGCCCCAAAACTCATGGAGATGCCGGAAGGCGCAATGGTCGGCTCTGCTTCGCTGCGCCGTCAGGCGCTCATCCGCAAGCTTCGCCCGGACCTGAATGTCAAAATCTTCCGCGGCGCGGTGGCCACCCGCCTGCGCAAGCTGGAAGAGGGCGAAGCCGACGCGACATTGCTCGCCTATGCCGGCCTTCGCCGTCTCGGCATGACCGATGTGCCGACCGAAATTCTGGACCCGGAACTGTTTCCGCCGGCCCCCGCACAGGGCGCAATCTGCATCGAAAGCCGCGTAGGCGATCCCCGTACCGATGATCTGCTCAAAGCCATCAACGACCAGCCGACCTATGACGCAGTGACCTGCGAACGCGGCTTTCTCGGCACGCTTGATGGCTCCTGCCGCACACCCATTGCCGGTCACGCAAAAATAGACGGTGGCCACATCCGCTTTTCCGGAATGATCCTCACCCCGGACGGAAAAGAGTTCCACGAAGTCGAAATCGAAGGCAAGGCAGCTGACGCCGAAAAGCTTGGCCGCATGGCGGGCGAAAAAGTCCGCGACAAGGCCGGCCCGACATTCTTCGAGGGCTGGGGCTGAGTGGACCAGATGCGCGTGCTGGTGACAAGGCCCGAAGACGCCGCCCGGCGCACCGCCAACCGGCTGAAAGACTTGGGCCACCAACCGGTCCTGATGCCACTCTTCCAAGCTGAATATCTGTCCGTCGATATGAAATCCGACAATGGCGATTGCGCACTGGTCTTCACCTCGGCCCATGCCGTCGCTGCAGTCGAACAAAGCGGCCTCACCTCCGAGGTTCAAAACGTGACTGTCTTCACCGTCGGCAAGAAAACAGCCGCCGCCGCCCGCAAGGCCGGTTTTGCAAATGTGCAATCGGCCAATGGTGGCGGCGCGGAACTCGCCGATCTCATCCACAACACGGCACCGGATAGACCACTCATCTATTATGCGGGCGAACCACGCAGCCCGGCGCTGGAAAATCAGCTCATCACCTATGGCATTCGCTTCAGCACGATCGTCTGCTATCGCATGATGCCAGTTGCCTACACCGCGACAGAATTCGAAAACCGTTTGAGCCCCGCCCCCGAGGCGATCCTGCTTTATTCGCAGGAAACAGCCAGACGCTTCTTCGACCTTGCAGCCGCCCACAATGTCGCGTTGTCGCCCAGCACACGCTTTCTCTGTCTCAGCCCCAATATCGCCGCAACTGTGCCCTTTGAACTTAAAGCACGCACATTTGCCGCAATTGAGCCGAGCGAGGATAAGCTTTTTTCTCTATTATGAACCGCCACGCAGCAAAATCGCGCAAAGGGCTTTTCCTTCTGCAAAAGGGTGATTACCTTTGCAATGCAATAAATGAAAAGAGGTTGTAATGCCGTCTGACAAAACACCACGCCACTCGAAATCAAAAGATGAGCCGGTGACCATCGAACTGACGGCAAGCGAGGTCGACGATAAGGAAAACGCGGCCTCCGAAACGACGCCGGAAACAGCCGCCGCCGCCAACACCGGGACCGACACCGAGTCCTCCGTCGATACGTCCGCAGCAGCCGACATGACAGACGACGCAACAAATACAGCCGAAACGGAAAAACCCGAGGCGCCTGAAAAGAAGCCCGAACCTGCCGCTGCGGCTGCACAAACGCCCCCGCCCGCGAGAAGCGGTTCATTGTCCGGCGCACTCGCCGCCGGCATTTTCGGTGGCCTTGTGGTTCTGGCCGGCGCAGGCGCTGCCCAATACGCCGGTTACATTCCCAATTTCGGCCCGCAGCAAACCATCACCGATTACGGCCCCGCCGTTTCCACGCTCACCGAACGCGTGGAGGCATTGGAAAACAAGGAAGTCCCCCAGGTCGACCTCTCACCGCTGCAGGATCGCATTCAGACGCTGGAAACGCAGATGAAGGACTTGCCGCTCGCAGACCTCACCGATGTGAAGGCCATGCAGGGCGCGCTGAACGAGGCAACGGACAAGGTCGCCAAGGCCGAAGACGAAATCGCCTCGCTCGCCAATCGTCTCGTCAAGCTGGAAGAGAAAGTCGGCGAACCGCGTGACGATGTCGAAGTCGCCCGCGCCATTGCCTCTGCCGGGCTGAAAGCCGCCATTGATCGCGGCGGTCCCTTCGAAACCGAACTGGCGACGCTGAAAACCGTCGCACCGGACGATCCTGCCGTTGCCGAGCTCCAGCCCTTTGCCGCCTCCGGCATCCCCACCCGTGCGACCCTGATCAAGGCGTTTCCTGACGTTGCCGACAGGATGATTGCCGCCACGCAGCCCGCTGATCAATCCCAAAGCCTCACCGACAGGCTCATGAGCAGCGCGCTTTCCGTCATCAAGGTCCGCCCCGTCGGCGACGTGCAAGGCGACAGCACCGAGGCCATCGTCGCCCGCATCGAGGAAAAGCTGCAAAACGGCGACCTGCAGGCCGCCGCAACCGAATGGAACAATCTGCCCGACGCTGCCAAGGCCGCCGGCGAAGACTTCAAGAATTCGCTCGACGCCCGCATCAAGGTGGAACAACTCGTCTCATCCACGCTTTCCAATGCAGTGACCGGTACGAAGAATTAAGGCCAGGCTAAATCGATGATCAGACTTCTCATATACATTATTATCGTCCTGGCGCTGGCTTTCGGTTTTGCATGGCTTGCCGATCGACCGGGTGAATTATCCATCGTCTGGCAGGGCCAGCTCATTGAAATGAGCACGATGGTGGCCGCCGCTCTTCTCGTCTCCATCTTTGCGGTGATCATGATCCTGTGGTGGTTTGTGCGCACGCTTTGGACCTCGCCGCAGTCGCTGCGCCGCCACTTCCGCGCCCGCAAGCGCGACCGCGGCTATCAGGCCCTGTCCACCGGCCTCATTGCCGCCGGTGCCGGCGACGCTGCCGCCGCCCGCAAGATGAATGCCCGCGCCAAGGGCCTGTTGAGCGCCGATCAGGAGCCCCTGATCCACCTTCTCGAAGCCCAGGCCTGTATCATCGAAGGCCGCAACGACGAGGCGCGGCGCAAATTCGAGCAGATGGTCGAAGACCCCGAAACCCGCGAACTCGGCCTGCGCGGCCTCTATCTCGAAGCCAAGCGTCTCGGTGCCGACGAAGCCGCCGTTCAATATGCCGAAAGGGCTGCGGAAAAATCCCCGCATCTTGCCTGGGCCGCCGATGCCACGGTGGAATACAAGACCCGTACCGGCCAGTTCGACGATGCGCTGACGCTTCTCTATCAACAGCGCTCTGCCGGTGCGATCGACAGGAAGGCCGCCGAGCGCAAGAAACTCGTGCTGCTGACCGCGCGCGCAACATCTCACCTGGATTCCGATCCCAAGGCTGCGCGCACAGACGCCATGTCGGCGCTGCGTATCGATCCGGTTTTCATTCCCGCAGGTCTCATTGCCGCCAAGGCGCTGTTCCGCGAGGATAATCTGCGCAAGGGCCTCGCCGTTCTTGAACAGGTCTGGAAAGATACGCCCCACCCGGAAGTCGCCGCCGCCTATGTGCGCGGCAAACCGGGCGCAAGTGCAGCCGAGCGCCTGAAGCGCGCCGAGCGGCTCGAACATCTCCAGCCCGAAGCCCACGAAGCGCTGGCCGCCGTTGCTGCCGCAGCCTTCGACGCGCGCGATTTCAACCTCGCCCGCCAGAAAGCCGAAGCTGCCGCCCGCATTGATGCGCGCGAAAGCATCTTCCTGCTGATGGCGGATATTGAGGAAGAAGAGACCGGCGATCAGGCCCGCGTGCGCCACTGGCTCTCGCAGGCCCGCCGCGCGCCGAAAGACCCGGCCTGGGTCGCCGATGGCCAGGTGTCGCAAATCTGGCTCCCCTTCTCGCCCATCACCGGCCGGCTCGACGCCTTCGAGTGGAAAAAGCTGGAAGCCGCCCATGGCGGCCTGATTAGCCACGAGCCCGTCGATGCCGAAGAGGCCTTCGCCTCCCTGCCGCCGATCACCCACAACACGGTGGAGGAGGAACTCACTATTCGTGAGCCCGAGCCAAAGGCCGAACCTGAAACGGTGATCGAGCAGGACAGTCCGGTCGCGGACCAGCCACCGGTGATCGACAAGATCTTCGAACCGGACGTTGACCCTGAACCAAAAAAGAAAAAGAACGAGCCCGTACCCTTCCATGGCAGCCAGCCGGATGATCCCGGTGTCAAGACCGCCGCCTCCGACGCCGAGCCGAAAACCCGGCTCAAGCTCTTCTGAGATTGCCGATGCTCGACAAGATCGTAACATTCCTGCAAAGCCTCGGCGTTGAAAACGAAAAGCAACCGAAGCTGACGAGTGACGATATTCGTGTTGCCACCATCGGCCTCTGTTTTCAGATCATGGCAGCGGACGGAGAGGTATCGGAGAGCGAGCGTGCCAAGCTGGTGGAGATCATGCGCCACCATTATGGCCTCGATGGCGCCGAGTTGAAGGCCTTCCTGACAGCCGGTGAGAGCGCTGAACATGATGCGGTCGATTATTTCCGCTTCACCTCTGTTCTGAACCGCAAGCTGGATTTCGAGCAGAAACACGTCCTCATCGGTATCCTGTGGGATATCGCGCTCGCCGACGGCATCCGCCATGAGGTGGAGGAACATGTCATCTGGCGCATTTCAGAATTGCTGGGCGTCGAAACCCGCGAACGCGTTCTCGCCCGTCAGGAAGCTGAACAGCGCCGGACCGACGACGGAGAGGAAACGCCGGGCTCCAACTGATCTGGATAAGACAACCATGCACCACGATCCCGTTATAGCGCGCCGTTCGCTCCTCTGCCTGCCCGCCTCCAACACCAAAGCCATCGCCAAACTCGCAACGCTTGGATGCGATGCGGTGATCTTCGATCTGGAGGATGCGGTCGCCCCCGATGCCAGGCCACAGGCACGTGAAAACCTGAAACAGCACTTCGCCGCAGTCCCAACAGACCCGCGCGAACGCATGATCCGCATCAATGCGCTGGACACGACCGATGGCAGCGCCGACCTCCAAACTGCGCTGGAAATCGCGCCCGACGTTATCCTGCTGCCCAAGGCGGAGGAGCCCGAGCATATCCAGACCCTTGTCGACCGGCTCGACGAAACCGGCAATACAAAGACAACCCTTTGGGCCATGATCGAAACTCCCAAGGGCGTGCTCAATGCCGCTGCCATTGCCCGCGCCGGACACACGCCAAACGGCCGGCTGCGGGGTTTCATTGTCGGGCTGAATGATCTCCGCAAGGCAACCAAAGTCCCCTATCAGCAAGACCGCAGCGTTCTCCATCCCTGGCTCATGCAGATCGTGCTGGCCGCGCGCGCCTATGGCCTCGGCGTCATTGATGCCGTTTCCAACAATTTCCGCGACGTGGAGCACTTCGCCGCAGAATGCGCCGAAGGCCGTTCCATGGGCTTTGATGGCAAGATGCTCATCCACCCGGCTCAGATTGCGCCCGCCAATGCGGCCTTCGCCCCGACCGAGGCAGAAGTCGAAGAAGCACGCGCCATCGTCGCAGCCTTTTCAACGCCCGAGGCCGCAGGCCAGGGCGCGATCAATATCGACGGACGCATGGTCGAGCGGCTGCATCTTGACGATGCGGAAAAGCTGCTCGCCTATGTCGACGCTATTCAACAGAGGAATTCACAATGAAACTCTACCGATTTCTCACCGGCCCCGATGATGCAAGCTTTTGCCACAAGGTCACTGCGGCCCTGAACAAGGGCTGGCAGCTCGAGGGCTCGCCCACTTACGCTTTCAATGCCGCCACCGGCCAGATGCAATGCGGCCAGGCCGTCACAAAAAAGGTGAAGGGCAAGGAATATCATCCGGATATCAAACTGTCCGAGCAATAAGAACGAGAAGGAGACGACACCGATGGAACTGCGCAAACTCGGAACCCACGGACCAGAGGTTGGTGCATTGGCGCTCGGCTGCATGAGCTTTGCCGGATTTTACGGCAAGACCGACAAGCAGGAAAGCTTCAACACGCTGAAGAAAGCGCTCGACCTCGGTGTCACCCATCTCGACACCGCCATCATCTATGGCGGCGGCCTGTCCGAAACGCTGATCGGCGAATTCATGAAGGAAAATCCCAACGAATTCGTCGTCGCCTCCAAATGCGGCATCATCACCAAACCGACCCGCCATTTCAGCAATAAGCGCGACTATATCCGCGAGGCTGTCGAAGGCTCGCTTCAGCGCCTCCAGACAGATCACATCCCGCTTTATTATCTGCACCGCCGCGATGACGAGGTGCCGATTGAAGACGCCATCGGCTCCATGGCCGAACTCGTCAAGGAAGGGAAAATCGGTGGGATCGGCCTGTCTGAAATCGCACCCACCACGCTGGAACGCGCCGCCACGGTTCATCATATCGCCGCCGTCCAGAACGAATATTCGCTCTGGACCCGCCTGCCGGAACTGGGCCTCATCCAGGCCTGCAAACGTCTCGGCACCGCATTCATTGCCTTTTCTCCGGTAGGCCGCGGAATTTTCGCCGACACCGCGCCCGATTTCGATCTCTTCCCGGAGACCGATTTCCGCCGCTCATGCCCGCGCTTCATCAACGGAAACTACGAACGCAACAACGCAATCATCGACCGTTTCCGCGACTATGCCCGCTCCAATGGCTGGAACACCGCAGCTCTGGCCACCGCATGGACAATGGCCCAGGGCGACCACATCATCCCCATCCCCGGCACCCGCTCCCCCGGCCACCTGGAAGAACTCGCCCAATCGCTGGATATCAAACTCGGCCCCAAGGAACTGGCCGAAATCGAAGACATCCTCCCCATCGGCTTCGCCCACGGCAACCGCTACAGCATGGCCCAAATCCCCGGCACCGAACTTTATTGCTGAACGAAACCCGCTCCCGCGCGAAATACCCGCTCCAGCCTCACCCTGAGGTGCCGGAGCAAAGCGGAGGCCTCGAAGGACGAGGCTGGCCCCCCTATCGTACAAATAACCCGCCCCCGCCCTTCGAGACGGCCTTCGGCCTCCTCAGGGTGAGGGCTCACCATTGAGGCTGCCGCAAGCACGACCCGGCTTTCCCCCCTTGGGGAGAAATGTCATGCGCAGCGTGACAATGAGGGGTTCCCTCAATCACTGTTGAGAACCTCTCCATCCGACCCACGTTTTCTTGCGCTTGCTGGAGGCATGACGCGGGTGGCCACCCTCTCCACAAGGAGAGAAGACCGAGGGACGGCACCAATTTCCCCCAGCCTCATCCTGAGGTGGGAGCGTAGCGACACTCGAAGGATCAGGCTGGCCCCATGCCAACTTAACCCGCCCTCGCCCTTCGAGACGGCCTTCGGCCTCCTCAGGGTGAGGGCTGGTCATCATGCGCCCCCGCCAAAACGGGGATAAACGCAGCCCTCAGACAAGCAAAATCAATCGCATAACTATTTTTTCATCCCCGCCCTCTCAAACCCCATCCATAATACCCCCATCCCGCACGGATACACCACAGGGCGCTGTGGCGAGCGGGGTCGGTTCCGGGTTCGGGGGCAGACGCAGGCCTCGGATATGGGCTCTTGCCGAAGAGGCCATTGGACATTCAAACGGGAATGTTCGCACCGGGGTTTTGCAAGAAGCGGTGACCCGGCGGAGACAAGGGTAAGGCAGCCCCCTCCGACGTGCAGGCCTGGCCTGCATAAGCTAAGACACGGTTTGTGCCCCTCCTTTTAAAAGGAGGCCTCGCGAATGGGAGAACCGGGCGTTGATCACCAAGTTTGCAATTCAAAAACGACTGAAGGCGGGGCGCTTTGTGCGCATCATAACTAAACTACAATGTGGCGCACAAAACGCCCCATCCGCCTTCCCAGTCAGGAGGGCACCCATCCGGGACGCCTTTTACGGCAACGCCGAGAAAGATCAGCGAGTCCCGGCAGAGAATGATGCGAGACCCGGAAGCGATCCGCTTGCCGGGGAAAAGGTGCAGGAGAATGAGAACACGATGCAAAACCGCATCGCGTTTACCCAAAGCCCTCACAAAACACCGCCCCCTCTTTCGCAAACGCAAAAAACAGGCTATGAGCCCGCCAAACACAACTGGCGCACCCTCCCGAAATGCATGACCGCGCCTCAGCCTCAGAGACAGACAAATGAAACTTCGCAATATTGCGATCATCGCGCACGTTGACCATGGCAAGACCACGCTGGTGGACGAGCTCCTCAAGCAGTCGGGCACGTTCCGCGAAAACCAGCGCGTCATGGAACGCGTGATGGATTCGAACGACATCGAAAAAGAGCGCGGCATCACCATTCTCGCCAAGGCGACCTCGATCGAGTGGAAAGACACCCGCATCAACATCGTCGACACCCCCGGCCACGCCGATTTCGGCGGCGAGGTTGAGCGTATCCTCTCCATGGTGGACGGCGCCATCGTTCTTGTTGACGCTGCTGAAGGCCCGATGCCGCAGACCAAGTTCGTGGTCGGCAAGGCACTCAAGGTCGGTCTTCGCCCCATCGTTGCGATCAACAAGATCGACCGTCCGGACGCCCGCGCCGATGAAGTCGTCAATGAAGTCTTCGACCTTTTCGCCGCGCTGGATGCCACCGACGAACAGCTCGACTTCCCGATCCTTTACGGTTCAGGCCGCGCCGGCTGGATGAACTACAATCCGGAAGGCCCCTCCGATGAAGGCCTCAAGCCGCTGCTCGACCTCGTTCTGAAGCATGTTCCCGAGCCCAAGGTTGAAGAAGGTCCGTTCAAGATGATCGGCACCATCCTGGAAGCCAACAACTTCCTCGGCCGCATCATCACCGGCCGTATCGCCGCCGGTTCGATCAAGCCCAACCAGGCTGTTAAGGTTCTCGGCCAGGACGGCAAGCTCATCGAGCAGGGCCGCATCTCCAAGATCCTCGCCTTCCGCGGCATCGAACGCACGGCCATCGATGAAGCCCATGCAGGCGACATCGTGGCGATTGCCGGTCTCTCCAAAGGCACGGTTGCCGACACGTTCTGCGACCCCGCCGTCACCGAGGCCATGACCGCGCAGCCGATCGACCCGCCGACCGTCACCATGTCCTTCATCGTCAACGATTCACCGCTTGCCGGCACCGAAGGCGACAAGGTCACCAGCCGCGTCATCCGCGACCGCCTGCTGAAGGAAGCCGAAGGCAACGTGGCGCTGAAGATCGAAGAATCCTCTGACAAGGACTCCTTCTTCGTGTCCGGCCGCGGCGAACTGCAGCTTGCCGTTCTGATTGAAAACATGCGCCGCGAGGGCTTCGAACTGGCTGTTTCCCGTCCCCGCGTTGTCATGCACAAGGATGAAAGCGGCCAGCTTCTTGAGCCTATCGAAGAAGTTGTGATCGACGTTGACGAAGAACATTCCGGCGTCGTCGTGCAGAAAATGTCCGAGCGCAAGGCCGACATGGTCGAGCTTCGCCCGTCTGGCGGCAATCGCGTTCGCCTCGTTTTCTTCGCGCCGACCCGCGGCCTGATCGGCTATCAGTCCGAACTTTTGACGGACACACGCGGCACTGCCGTGATGAACCGCCTGTTCCACGATTATCAGCCCTATAAGGGTGAAATCGCCGGTCGCGTCCAGGGCGTTCTGCTCTCCAACGAATCCGGCGAAGCCGTCGCCTATGCACTCTTCAACCTCGAAGACCGCGGCCCCATGATCATCGACGCAGGCGAGAAGGTTTATGCTGGCATGATCATCGGCATCCACACCCGCGACAACGATCTGGAAGTGAACGTTCTCAAGGGCAAGAAGCTCACCAACATCCGCGCCGCCGGCAAGGATGAGGCCGTCAAGCTCACCCCGCCGATCAAGTTCACGCTGGAGCGCGCGCTTTCGTGGATTCAGGATGACGAACTGGTGGAAGTCACGCCGAAATCCATCCGTCTGCGCAAGCTCTACCTCGACCCGCATGAGCGCAAGCGCTTCGAAAAATCGAAGACCGCAGGCGCCGCATAATCGAACTGAAAGACGAGAGCGGTTCAGCTTTTAGCTGAAGCGCTCAAGGCCACAAGCGTGGCCCGGCGCTCATGCGCCGCCCCAGTGGAGCATTGCGCAAAGCGCAATTGGCGTGAGCGAAAAAATGTAGACTGTTTCAGTCAAAAACTGAAACAGTCTAGGAATTTTGAGCAAGCCCCGGTGAAAAAAACGCCGGGGCTTTTCTTGTGTGTCTTCCCGCCACAGGCTTGCGCCGGCAGTTAAAAAAACGTTAACTCTTTTCAGATGAACCCACATTGCAACCTGTGGGCAAGGTGTGCAACCGGGCATGACGCCCTGTTTGCGCCTTACCGACCTGCTAAGAGTGCCGCGTTATGACGACGTTGACCATAGAAGTACGGCGTGCCGAGCCGAATGATGCTGCCAAAATAGCCGAGGTTCACAGGCGTTCCTGGGAGCATACCTATGCCGGGCTCATCCCGCATAAACCGCTCCTGCGCATGCTGGAACGCCGCGGCCAGAAATGGTGGGCAAATGCCGCCACGGGTCCTGCCACGCTGCTGGTTCTCGACGTTGCCGGCGAGATTGCCGGCTATGCAACAGTTGGCCTCAACCGCGCCCGCGCTCTGCCGCATGAGGGCGAAATCTACGAGCTCTACCTTCTGCCCGAATATCAGGGCGTCGGTCTCGGCGGCCGCCTCTTCCGCGAAGCAAAGGGCCTCCTCTCCTCGCTGGGCTGCGAAGGGCTGATTGCCTGGTGCCTGGAAGACAGCCAGCAGGCCGTCGAATTCTTCCGTCTTAAAGGCGGCGTGGACAGCGTCGAAGGCATGGAAGACTTCGACGACGTGAAGCTGAAAAAGCTCGGCTTTCTCTGGAATTGATCGGCGAGCCTCCGATTAAGGAGGCGCGTCCTTATTCCGATTTAAGGCTCTCAGGCAGATAGCGCATTTCCTGCCCCGCCTTTTCGCCACGCTCACCCCACCACATTGGTTCATTGTAGCCGCAAGCGAAGTCAAGCGCCTCTTCATCTGCGATCTCACGGGCGCGTTCGTTGGCATCCTTGTTTGCCAGCGCATCGACATAACCGACCACGCAGCCCAGCCCATCCTCGTCGCCCTGCGCAACGCGTGACACCACAAGAACCTGCCCGCGGAACTTCTCGTCCGAGGCACCGGTTTCAGGGTTCACGTTTTCAATGAACCAGCGCAGGATTGCCGCCACCGGCGTGCCGTCCTCATCAAGACGCCACTCCACCTTGGTATTGACGTGATTGAACGAACCGAAGGATTCAAACCCTTCGTCAATCAGCAGCGGCGACAGCTTGCCGAAAAACACCGCTTCGCGCAGATCACCCTCTTTGAAGTAGACCGGATAATCCTCGTAACCATCGCACTTCAGCTGAACGCCGTCTTCATATTCGCTCACCTTCTCGCATTGCTCGAACACAAGGTCTGTATAGACACTCGAATTGGCAAACGCCGCCCCTGCCGAAAAGAAGAACACAGCACCCAACGCTGCTAAAATGAACCTGACCATGAATACCCTCCATATGGTTGCCGCAGTTAAGCAGAAGCGGTGCATTTTTACCATCGTCAAAGAAATGCAACGGCCTTGCGGGCAAAACAATGCAAGCATGTTGCATCGCATCAAAAATCCCATTATCGAACCCCAAACGGATCGCTCAGCGAAGAGGAAGTGATATGCGTATCGATGCAATTTCCATCGGCAAGAACCCGCCGGAAGACGTCAACGTGATTGTTGAAGTGCCTGTCGGCGGCCATCCCATCAAGTATGAAATGGACAAGGATGCCGGCGCGCTCATCGTCGACCGCTTCCTCTATACGCCGATGACCTATCCGGGCAATTACGGTTTCGTGCCGCACACCCTGTCCGAAGATGGCGACCCGATCGACGTTCTGATCTGCAACACCCGTCCGCTGGTGCCAGGCTGCGTGATCAACGTGCGCCCCATTGGCGTTATGGTGATGGAAGACGATGGCGGCAAGGACGAAAAGATCATTGCTGTGCCTGCCCCCAAGCTCACCAAGCGCTACGACAAGATCAACAACTATGCCGACCTGCCGGAAATCACGCTGAAGCAGATCGAGCACTTCTTCGAGCACTACAAGGATCTGGAACCCGGCAAATGGGTGAAGATTTCCGGCTGGCAGGATGTCGATGTTGCCAAGAAGCTGATTGTGGAAGCAATCGAACGCTACAAGGCTGAAGGCTGATCAGTCGCCGAAAAGCGTCTTGAGCTTTGAAATGATATCCTCCGGGTCGCCATCGATCCGGAGGATTTTTTTGCGCGCTGTATCGCCCGAAACGATCTCGAACGACGATTTCGAAAGCTTCAATGCCTTGGAAAGAAGCGCTATGAGCGCCTTGTTGGCTTTGCCCTTTTCCGGCACGGCCGTTACCCGCGCTTTCAGATAAGCGTCGCCATCAGCCCCGGTTTCCAGACCTTCCACGCCATCACGCCCGGCATTGGGCGTGAGGCGAACGGATAAGCGGACATGGTCGTCAAAAATCTGCCAGGCCGACATGGCCGATCAGTAGCCGAGCAGCGCCGGCGCGATGGTCGTGTTTAAAAGCGACTGCAGGAAGAAGAGGATAACCAGCACAACGATCGGCGAAAGATCAAGCCCGCCAAGATCCGGCATGAAACGGCGGATCGGCCGGTACATCGGCTCGGTGAACTGAAACAGCGCCCGCCCGATCGTGTTGATGAACTGGTTGTTGGAATTGACAATGTTGAACGCATACAACCAGGAGAAAATGGCCGACGCGATGACCAGAAACCACACGATGTTGATAATGAAGTTCAGCGTTTGAATAACCGCGATCATAATAATCTCCGATTCAGAAGTTGACAGACATGTAACGATTGGCGACTAAGCGAACAAGAGTTTGACAAAGCCAATTCAGCAATATCCTTAATGGTACCGGGCTTCGCGCGTCTGCAAAGCCGACCGAAAGCAAACCTCATGCACGACAAAAGTCCCGATCACCGCTTTGCGGCCTTCCGACATCGTTCTTACAGACTGTTCTTTAGCTCCCGTTTTCTCGCATCCTTCGCCCAACAGGTCTTCACCGTCGCTGTCGGCTGGCAGATGTATGATGTGACGAACAATCCGTTTTATCTCGGCCTGATCGGTCTTTTTCAGTTTCTCCCCTCGCTTCTTCTGGTTCTGGTGACCGGCGCGGTTGCCGACCGGCACAATCGTCGTGCCATCGTTTCCATCTGCCTCGGCGTCGCCTCGCTCGGCACGCTGGCGCTGCTGATCATGACGCTGACAGACACGTTCTCGCCTTTACCGGTCTTTGCCGTGATGATTGTTTTTGGCCTTGAGCGCGCCTTCATGGCCCCGGCAACCCAATCGCTGGCACCCAACCTCGTGCCCAAGGAAGACCTTCCGAACGCGATTGCCTGGAACTCCTCCTCCTGGCAGGCGGCCACCATTCTCGGGCCCGTTGCCGGCGGTCTGCTTTATGGCCTCGGCCCCGTTGTTGCCTATTCCACGGCTCTCGCTTTTCTTCTCTTGGCCTCGGTGCTGATGGCCATCATGGAAAAGCCGCCGCAACGCATTTCCGAAAAGAAAAAACAGACCTGGGAATCCATCACCGCCGGTTTCAAATATATCCGCTCGGAAAAGATCGTTCTCGGCGCAATTTCGCTTGATCTTTTTGCCGTTCTGCTAGGCGGAGCCGTTGCGTTGATGCCGGTCTTTGCCCGCGACATACTTGTTCTGGGACCGCTCGGCCTCGGCCTGTTGCGTGCAGCACCCGGCATTGGTGCCATTGTCATGGCCATGTTGCTCGCCACCTTCCCGATCCGCCACCATGCCGGCATTCTGATGTTTATTGGCGTGGCGCTGTTTGGTGTTTCAACGGTTGTTTTCGGCATATCAGAAACAGCCTGGATATCCATTGTCGCCCTTATCGTCATGGGCGCATCCGACATGATCTCGGTTTACGTGCGCGAATCGCTGATTGCGCTGTGGACGCCGGATGAGGTGCGCGGTCGTGTGAGTGCCGTCAACATGGTGTTTATTGGCGCGTCCAACGAACTTGGCGAGTTCCGTGCCGGCACGATGGCCGCATGGATTGGAACCGTTCCCGCCGTCGTCATCGGCGGCTTTGGCACGCTTGCCGTGGCCATTATCTGGGCTTTCTCATTCCCCAAATTGCGCCGCATCGACAACTTGGACGCCCCTGAAGAACTGGAGCATTCCGCTTAACCGCGGCAAAGCGCCGCAAAAACGTATGCTCGGTCATAAAAAGGTCATCTTGGGACTTGCGAATGTGCATAAAGCAAACCACATTGCTTTTAACACAAGGAGCAAGATGATGAATGCGATCAGAACTGCAATCTTCACTGTGACCGGGCTGGCAATAGCAGCATTGGCTGCGATGTTTACAGCCTCGCTTCTGGTTGCGCTTGCCGGTATTGGCACGGTTCTTCTTGCCGCCCGCGCGATCTCGATGAAAATGCAGCCTGAGCCGGTGCGCGTGAAAGCCAATAATGGCAATATCCGCCGCGTTTGGAATGATGGCCGCGGAACCATCGTCGACATGTAAGAACGCGGAAGAGCGTGAATTGCGAGGAACCGGGCATCGCCCGGTTTTTTGTTGTCCAAAAAGCCCTTCAAATGCTGGCCCATTTGAGCTAAAGGCAAGGCAACGTCTCACCAAGACCTGAAAAGAAGGCATTGAACCCATGGAAAAGTTTGTCAAGCTGACCGGCGTCGCTGCACCCTATCCGGTGGTCAATATCGATACCGATATGATCATCCCGAAGGATTATCTGAAAACCATCAAGCGCACCGGCCTTGGCAAGGGCCTTTTCGCCGAAGCCCGTTACAATGAAGACGGCTCGGAAAACCCCGATTTCGTGCTCAACAAACCGGCCTACCGTAACGCCTCCATCCTCGTGGCCGGCGACAATTTCGGCTGCGGCTCATCGCGTGAGCACGCTCCCTGGGCGCTTCTCGATTTCGGCATCCGCTGCGTGATCTCCACGTCCTTCGCCGACATTTTCTACAACAACTGCTTCAAGAACGGCATTCTGCCGATCACCGTTTCGCCTGAGGAGCTGGAAAAGCTGCTGGACGATGCTGGTCGCGGTTCCAACGCTGTGCTGACCGTTGATCTTGAAGCACAGGAAATCACCGGGCCTGACGGCGGCAAGATTGAATTCTCCATCGACGAATTCCGCCGCCACTGCATGCTCAATGGCCTCGACGACATTGGCCTGACACTGGAAAAAGCCGCCAGCATCGACGCATTCGAAAAGTCCGACGCCGGCAAACGCCCCTGGATTTAAAATCCAACAAGCGTCGACAACAAAAAAGCGGACCGAAAGGCCCGCTTTTTGAATTTATGGGGTCTCATCCTCAAGCTTGTTCGAGCTTGAGCAGTGCACTCTCATAAGCCTTCAGCACCTTTTCCCAGCGAAACTCTTCGGCGTGACGAGCACGTGCAGCAGAGCGTGCCGCCTCGACGGCCTGATCATCTTCGAACACCTCCATCATGCGCGACGCTGCTTCTTCGGTCGAGGCGAAATAGAACTGCTTGTCGCCGGCAACCCAGCGGTTGAAGCGGTTGTCGTGGGCAATCACAGCATTGCCTGCCCCAAGCGCTTCAACCAGAGACGGATTGGTTCCGCCCACCTGATGGCCATGCAGATAGGCGCGGGCATGATAGCGAAGGCTGGAAACGATGGATTGATCGTAGATCGCGCCGGGAAAGATCACGTTCGGCCCCGCCGCCGCCTTGACCGCGCGGTGATAGGCCACATCATCAAAAAGCTTGCCGAGCACAACGCATTTTGCATCCACATTGAGCGAGGAAAAGGCCTGCACCATTTCCAGGATCGAGTTTTCCGGCTCAATACGCGCAATCGAGATCAGATATTTGCCGGGTTCCACACCCAGAGCAGCAAGAGGTTCGGACGGCGCTTCGACGATCTCGTCCGAACCGTAGGGGATCATGACGGGCGTCTTCAAGCAGCGCTTCTTAACATGCTTGGCAATTTCCGGATGGTCGGCGATCGGAACGCTGCAAAGATTGGCACCGGCAATTTCATTGAGGAAAAACCAGATCTTCGCAGGCAGGCTCCACTTGGCGCGCTTCCACTCGATGCCATCCATATTCATGGCAATCTTGCGGCCTTTGAAACGCTCGAGAATGTTGAAAACGGCGGTGTTGTAACCGAGAACCAGATCGACACCCGGACGATCAAGCACGTGCTTCACGCAGGCCAGATCAAACTCCATCGTACCCTTGGCCCCTTCACGGCGCGGGCGAAAATGTACCCGCTCGATCCCCTGCCAGGTATCAACCCAGGGCCCAGCCTCGCCGTCATCTTCCTGACAATAGACCGTGACCGTGTGACCACGCTCAACGAGCCATGGCGCAAACCGCGCCGCAAACGTCTCAAACCCACCATGAGCGGCCGGAATGCCGCGAATTCCGAGAATATTGATATGCAATATACACCTTTTGAATCGGCCTTGTCTTGGTGGCCCACTGCGAGATTCCAACGCTTTTCAGCGGATGGCAAAGTCACCACCAAGAAAACATCATTTAGGATCTTGAAGTCATTTTAAAGCGCATCTAATGCCTCTTGAACTTCGCGAAAAGGATCAATGAGATAATCTGGAAGCTCAAACTCGCCTCTTGAGGGAACCGGCTTAAGCACATTTTCTGCATAACCTAAGCAGCCCGCATCGTCCCTGAGTTCACAGAAATTCAATATCTCTCGGCAACTTTTTTGCGGCTCAGATGATAGGTCTTCATGCCGAACGTGAAAGCAGTTCGCTCCTTCTTCAGAAAGCGCCTTCAGTCCCTCCCTCATCGTAATGATCCACTCTACAGCAGCTCGCAGGCGGTGATCTTCCAGCATCCTGATGGCGTCGATATGGGGCTTTAAGTCAGGATGTTCCGGCACCAGCTGATCCACCAGCAAGAACCATTTCCTGTCGTTTTTGCCCCACCAGTCATGAACCTCTTCACCGGAAACGACACCCTTGCGGACAGACCAATCGGATATGGAAGTACAAGCATCCCATCCGTTGCGTGAGATGAATATAAACTTGGCGTCGGGATATATCGTCTTGACAAACGGCCGCCTGAAAACGATCTCCGGGTATTTGTCGACTACCCGCTTTGATCCGGTTAGCAGAGTATACTCGGTCAGTATCTTGCGTGCCCTCAGACTCATTTCATCTTTGACATCGCTTTCATCAAGCCGATACTTGGCTTCCCCATCTGTATAACTGCCGATTACATCCTCATATTTAATGAGATGGTGCCACAAGGCTTTTGGCTCATTCAGGAAACCAACATCCGGGTGGACTGACATGACCACCCCCAAAATGGTTGTGCCACTACGTCCTGCGCCGACGATAAATATCGGCTTCTCAACCCTGGGCTTCCTGATCAAAAGCTCGGCTAAACGATAGTTAAAGAAAACCAGGGGGTTAATAAATCTTCCACGCGTTGTAAGAGGACGCCCCTCAAAAAGGGCATAACTGAGAAGTCGCGCCCACAGCCTCCTAAAATGCTGCCTAGTATAAATTTTATCAACCTGAGCTACCATGCTACCTCTTCAAAACAAAAAACTCGTTGGGATCAAACCTTCAAATAAAAACGTGCTAATTCTTGCGATGTCCAGTATCCCCTTCCAACAGGGCTCTTTTAGACGCAGATAAGGCAAACAAATATTGAAGCAAAAGCGACAAAAAGACCAGCGTCACCGGAGACAAGAACACACCACCGCGCGCAAAGCCTTGGGTGAAAAGCATAATCAAGGTCGCAAAAATAGAATATGCGAAAGCAGCCTCGTCACCTGAAACCAAATCGCGTCTTACCACTTTTACCAAACTGGCGGACAGAATGAGGAAAGTCGGAATTAATCCATATACGAAGACCACGCCGAAAATTCCGATATCGGATGGGTAGAAATAACCGAGAACACTTTCGATTCCACCACTCCAGTCGTTTGCGATTTTTCCATTCCCAAAAAAGGGATTTTCCCAAATGAAGGTCTTTGCGATGTCGAATTCTGCAGCGCGGATATCTGTACCCGCATCTCCAAGCGCCGATCCCTCTGACAAGAGCAAGAAAGCATAATAAAAGTCCCTATAAATACCGCTTTCCGTGCCAGGACCTATCAACAGCAATAATAGAAAAACAAAAGCGGCAAGATACAGAATCAATATCAAAGCCAATGAAAATTTTCTCCACCCAAAAATAAAATACAAAGAAACAAAAAACGATAAAGCCAAAGAAAATATCGTTGTCACTTTCCCATTTACAGCAAATATAAAGAAAGCCATCAAAAATGCTAAAATTAAGTATGCGTATTTTTTCTTGAAGAAAATATACCACAAAGACAGGAATAATCCGATACACGCAATAGCTGGATCGAAACTGTAGACACCTTGTCCTCGCGCCACAAGCGGATACTTTTCGACAAAAATTTTGCCATCAATAAAAAGATACATCGGCAACTGAATTAAAATTACTGACAAAATCCAAAATAAAATCGATTTCTTTATGGCGTTGAGAGTGAAAAACCCCTGCTTTAACAATATCACTGTAATGATGCTGGAAATCGCCGGAAGAGTAACAACAGCCTGCGTCTGCAGACCCAACATCAAGGGCTGCCCAAAAACCATGAACGCCTTCACAGGGGAAGCCACGGTCATGACCGCGATCGTGATTGTCCAAAAAAGCTCGTGCGAATAGTCGCCGCGCTTCAATCCTTTGACCAAAAACCTGAAAATAAAAAACACGATAAACCCGACAATCAGCATGGGTTGAGCGATTGTCAAATATGGCACAGGAAGCTGCAAAATCTGGTTGAGGCTTATCCCGACAAAAATGAAAGCAAGAATATTTCGCACATTCATAAGAAAAGCTTACTTGAAAACGTCAGGAAGCGTGGCGAGGTTGCTTAACATATATTGCTCTTCCTTTGACGTTAGCTGTTTTGAAACGGCCTTTGATATGGGTGAGGAATTTTTCGCTTTCCACGGTTCGTTGCTTGTAATAAGCGATCCCGAAAATTTTTCTGGCGTCAGCATTGCCTCTTGAAACGGCAAGCCCAGGAAATGGCAAAGACGCTCGGTCTCGACTTGGGGATTGGAGGTCAAATTATCATAATTTACGAAAAAATGATTTTCCAAACCGACGTATTCAAGGCTTCGGGCAATATCGTCGTTCCAGCGCTGCACCGCATATTCGATTGAAAAGTCTTTTGCAGGCAACGACTTGAAAAACCGATATTTTTCCCACTGGGCCCTGCGTCCACGCGTCGCCAGCATAAATGAGCGGACCGCATCCGCGCCATTTCGGATGACGTGAATAAACTGCGCGGAGGGAATGACGCGCTCTATTTCATCAATATGACGCAAATGGGCAGGCGTCTTTTCGATCCAGTAAGACGCATCATATTCCTCGCATAGCGCCTCCATAGTGTGAACCAGGGGAGCCTCGTACCCACCATTTTCCAATGCAGAGTTGGCCGCATCGGCCAAGTCCATTCTGTTGATACTTTTCAGAAAGCCGTTCCAATGCGAGCGAGCCAAGCTCTTTTGGCGAAACAGAAGCCGCTTCAACCGACTTCTGGGGCGCGCGCGCATGAAATACATGGTCTCGGGAAGAGTAAATACGTTCGTATTCGCCCATAATATGGACTGGACAAGTGTTGTCCCTGACCTGGGAAATCCAACAATAAAAACTGGTTTAGGTTTCACGTCGTCCCTCTCTCAATTACGAGCGCGTCAAAAGTTGGGTGTAAACATTCCGCGTTAATATTCCCACAGCATCCCACCCATATTGGTCGCGGGCTTTTTCCAAAGCCGCCTCTCCGCATTGGCTTAAGATTTGATCCGAACCAAATGCCCGCCGAATGGCCTCTGCAAGCGATTCCACGTCCTCTGTCTTGAACAGGAAGCCGTTCTTGCCATCATCAATCATTTCAACCATGCCGGGCAAGTCGGATGCTATGACAGGCTTTCCACGGCTCATGGCTTGAAGAAGCACGCCGCTCTGGTAGATCTTCCGATAAGGCAAACAGACCATATCCGCGGCAGCAAAGAAAAGTGGTATCTCCTCATCGGGAATATAGCGTATCTCAAGACGGCAAATCTCTTCGATGCCCTGCTCCCTTATGATGGAGTGATACCTTGAAAAGTCCGTTTTCCAGGGACGCCCCGCTATAAGAAGGAATAGGTCGCTCAGTTCAGCATTGACCCTGGCCGCGGCCTCAAGAAGCAGATCAAGACCCTTTACGTCCTTTATTTGCCCAAAGAAAAGCACGACCTTCTTGTCCTGAGGAATTTTCAATTCGGCGCGCGCATCACTTTGCTCCCAGCGATCCCCAAGGACATGGAGGTAGTTTCCATGAGGGACAATATTGACCTTGCGCTCGTCTATCGACGTCGTGCTGAGAAATTCACGCTTCGAGCTTTCGTTGTGAACGATATAGGCATCAGCAATTTTGTAGAATATGCGCATAGCGCCAGACAGCTTCGTGCGAACACTGAAACTCTCGATGTCGTGAACAGTCACCAGAATGCGAAAACCTGCAATCCGGGCTGCCATCAGCATCATCGCTTCCAGCCCGCCAACGCCAAAGAAATGATAGTGTACTAATTTGCTCTTGGCCGCATGCGCATCAGCGAGTGAATAGATAAGCCCTTTTGCAAAGAGCATTAACCTCATGAATTTTGACAGGGATTTGTCGTATACCTTATCAAAATAACGAATAATCCTGTGGCCTTCATAGTCGACCGTCTGTTCACACGTATATAAAGCCGCATCAACACCAGCATTGCGCAATCCAGACAGCAAACCAAAGTCATAGTGGTCCATGCCGCCATGTCCGCCGACCGGCTCTATGATGGCAACGGGCGATTCTACGAGAATGAATTCGCCTTGAGAGCTTTTTTTCTCATCGTTCATAAGCGGAAACCCGGTTTACTAGATGCATAGTTTTAATTTCGATCAATTATAAAATCTTCAGATCAAAGAGAATGATACTATTTTATCCGGCGACCCTTACGACGGTCCTTCAGTATGATTTCCATACTACTGTAAATATCAGTTCTAAAACCAAGATTTACATAGCATAGATAGTACATGATAATCTTTCTCAAGATTGTCGTAATGAGAACAGCTGCGGCTATTCCTTCAATTCCGTACATAAGACTGAACACATAAATCAAAATCACCGCCAGCGTGGTGGTCACAACACCGACGCGCATCGTGTATTTTTCGAAACCACACATATTCAGAATGACTTCAGGTGCGCCGACAGCTGCGTTAACAAGGCTGGAGAGAACGAGCAGGCTAAGCGTTTGATAGCCTTCAGAATAAGCTGGGCCTAACAAAGACAGAATCGTTTTACCGCCCAAAAAGAGGACTGCAACAACGACCACCGTGGGCCAAAAAACGACCGCAGTCGCCCGCGCAGTCGTCGCACGGACCTCTTCTTTTTTCCCAGTATGGAAGTTGCCGGAAACTTCTGGAGCAAACACGACATTCATGCTTTGGGCAAAGAACGATGCCATTAATGCCAAACGGTTAGCACTGAAGTAAATCGCTGCTGCGTGGGGTCCGAGAAACAGCCCGACCAAAGCCGCGTCCATGCTCGTCAATGATTGTGCTGCCACCGAAGAAACCAGGAATGGTACCCGACTTTTCTTCCAGGCTGGATCAGACAACGCTTCGCGCCCAGAGATCATGCTACCTATAAAACTCGGAACACCCAGATACTTCTGCATCACGATGCCCTGCCCCACGATGAGTATCACCAGAACGGCAAACAAGGCGACCAGCGCAACCCAAAGCGGAATTGCCTCGCCAAGAACAAAGAACACCGGCACAACCAGCATCAGACTGAAAAGTCTCCACAATATATCCTTCGGCATGATCGCCAGAAATAGAGACTTGTACGAGCGTGCCAGGTGCGCCTGCATATCAATGATACCTGTCAGCGGCACAATCAGAAGGCCGAAAGCGATCAGTGAGGCATTTTCGACCTTGCCCATTTGTTGACCAATCACCACAGCCAACACCAAAATAAGGTAAACTAGAAAATTGCCGATCAGTGCCAATCGGAACGCGTTGGCGATCAGCGCCGTAGGTGGTTGTCCTGGATTTTTCTCAAGTTCAAGCGGCACAAAGCGCAAAAGCGCCATGCGCTGGCCGACACAACCGACAACGGAAAAAAACAGGCTCCCCGACATGATCGTGCCGACCACACCGAAGTCCTTAACATCCATGATGCGGGCCATGATGACGACGAAAACATAGGTCATGCCTGCCGCGGTCACACGCAGAAGGAAGCTTTTTCCCGCCAATTTTCCGATACCGCCACCCTTGGCCATGTCAGTTATCCAATACGCTTTCGCGCCCATGAAAGAAGGTTTTTCACGCGCCTCAGATTCAGTGCCAGTGCAAGTGCCATCTTGAGCGGCAGGAGCCCCCACCAGAGCAAGATGCCGAATGGATTGCTCTTCAGTCCGGATTTTTCATAGCCGTGCGCCTCAAGGAGTGCGCCGGCTTCTTTCTCGCAGATGGCGATTTCGGCAGCGCTCAAGCCGCCCGCTGCCCAGGTGCCGACGCGAGAGGCATCGACGCCGGAGGCACCGGTTTCGTCCTTGCGGTCCGATGAACCAACGCGGGCGACATTGAGCATCTCCGGCTCAAAGGCAACACCGGTATGCGTGCAAAGCCTTTGCACCACACCTTGCGGATCAGCCGTGATATCCTCGAAGCGGATGACGAGGACACGCGGATCGCTGGCTGCCGCGTCACCGGCGCGCACGGCCTGACGCCAGATGCGCGTGGTGACAACGGGATGATAATTGGCCCAGGATCGAATGGCCTCGAAGATCGGAATATTCGCACCCAGAAAGCGCCTGCGCCATTTACCCTTTTGCGAAAGGCACACATCGCGCGGATCGCGCACCATGCAGACGATTTTGGCATCTGCGTAGGCCGCCAGAATATCGGTAATGTAAAAGACATTGCGTGGCGTCTGATCAATCGGAATGTCTTTGCCGGCACGCTTTGCCTCGGCAAACCGGACCGCTTCGAAAAGCTGCGCTGCCGTAACGGAGGGCCAGTCTTCAACGCTAGACAGGGCAGCCTCCGCATCGGCGCGGTAGGCCTCGCCGGCGGTCCCGTAGAAATACCCGTCGCGGATGACGGAGATAAGCCGTGCGGCAAGCTCGAGAGCCCGTTCCCTGGCAAGCGCCTGTCCGGAGGAAAATTCCTCACCGCTGATCATCTGCTCAATGAAATGAAGCTCCCTGAGATCCTGAACCCGGCTGTTGCGGCCCAGAATGCGGGCCACCATGGTGGTTCCGCTGCGGCTGTTGCCGACGACAAAGATTTGTCCGCTCATGTGCTCTGCACCGTCATTCTTCATCGCGCGAGTGAACGAAGATAGACGCCGTAATCGCCCTTGCCGGCGTTTGCAGCGATCTTGGCGAATTCATCCTTCGAGATAAAGCCTCTGGACAGCGCAATCTCTTCCGGGCAGGCAAGCTTGAAACCCTGGCGCTTTTCCAGCGTGCGCACGAACTCGCCTGCTTCCAGCAGGCTTTCGGGCGTTCCCGTGTCCAGCCAGGCATAACCGCGGCCCATGACGGAAACCTTCAATCGGCCGCGATCGAGATAGTGCTGGTTCACGTCGGTGATTTCATACTCGCCACGGCCGGAGGGTTTGAGATCAGCGACGATGTTGACGACCTCTTCATCGTAGAAATAAAGACCGGTCACAGCCCAGTTGGATTTCGGCTTGGCGGGCTTTTCCTCAATCGAGATAGCCTTCATGTTGTCGTCGAAATCGACAACGCCATAACGTTCCGGGTCGGTAACGTGATAGGCGAAAACAGTGGCCCCATGCGACACATCCTGCGCATCCTGCAAAAGCTCGGGCAAACCGTGGCCGTAATAGATATTGTCGCCAAGGATGAGGCAGGAGGGCGAACCCGCCACGAAATCGGCACCGATCATATAGGCCTGGGCAAGCCCGTCCGGGCTCGGCTGCACCTCGTAGCTGAGCGAAAGTCCCCACTGCGACCCGTCGCCCAGAAGCTTCTGGAACATCGGCATGTCATGGGGCGTTGAAATGATCAGAATCTCGCGAATGCCCGCGAGCATCAGCGTCGTCAGCGGATAATAGATCATCGGCTTGTCATAAACCGGAATGATCTGCTTGCTGATTGCAATCGTCATCGGATGAAGGCGCGTGCCGCTGCCACCCGCGAGAATAATGCCCTTCATGAAATCACTCCAGCTTCTTTGAAAAGAGTCTCTACCACCTGACGCGTGGATGTGCGCCAGTCTGGCATCGTAATCCCGAATGTGTCGCGCAGCTTCGTACAATCGAGCCGCGAATTGGCCGGGCGCTTGGCCGGCGTCGGATATTGCGACGTGGCAATATCGTTCACCAGCATCGATTTTCCGGTTTTTTCTGCACGCAATTCGAAAATGTAACGCGCAAAGCCCGCCCAGCTTGTTTCGCCCGAACCCGCAAGATGGAAAATGCCGCGCAAATCCGCCGCATCGCTTTCCACCATCTGTCCGGCTGCTGCCACGAGCGCGGTTGCAATATCGTGCGCACTTGTCGGGCAACCGACCTGATCGGCCACGACATTCAGTTCATCGCGCGTGTCAGCCAGCCGCAGCATCGTTTTGACGAAATTATTGCCATAGACCGAATAGACCCAAGCGGTGCGGAAGATTGCGAAATTGGCAGTTGCCGCGGCGATCGCCTGCTCGCCCTCCAGCTTGGATTGACCGTAGACCGAGGTTGGGCCGGTCTCGTCTGTCTCGACATAAGGCGCGTCTTTGGTGCCAGCAAAAACATAGTCGGTGGAAAGATGAAGAACGGGAAGTCCAAGCTTGTTTGCTGCGGCAGCAACGGCGCCCGCACCATCCCGATTGACCGCAAAGGCCATATCGCTTTCGCTTTCGGCCTTGTCCACTGCTGTATAGGCTGCTGCGGAAATGACCGCATCGGCCTGAACATCCTGCAAAGCCAAAGCGACACTTGCCGCATCCGCAAGATCAAGCTCCGGTCTGCCGATTGCCTCAATTTGAAGATCAGGTCCCGCCAGCGCCTGCAGCGCCCGCGTCACCTGTCCGTTTTTTCCCGTTACCGCCAGACGCACGATCAAGCCTTTTTCAATATGCCGAGACGTTCACCGGAATAAACACCCTCACGCAGCGGCTTCCACCACCAGTCATTGTTCAGATACCATTCGACCGTCTTGCGAATACCGCTATCGAAGTTCTCCTGAGCCTTCCAGCCAAGCTCGGTTTCAAGCTTCGTCGCGTCGATCGCATAGCGCGCATCGTGGCCCGGACGATCCGTGACGTAATTGATCAGGCTCTCATGCGGGGCATTGGCCGGACGCAACTCATCCATGATTGCGCAGACACGTTTGACCACATCGATATTGCGCCGCTCATTGCGCCCGCCGACATTGTATTTCTCGCCAAGCCGACCTTCGCGCACGATCAGCCACAAGGCACGTGCGTGATCTTCCACATACAGCCAGTCGCGAATATTCGCGCCATTGCCGTAAACCGGCAGCGGCTTGCCATCCAGGGCATTGAGGATGACGAGCGGGATCAGCTTTTCGGGAAAATGGTAAGGGCCGTAATTGTTGGAGCAGTTGGAAATGACGGCAGGCAAACCATAGGTGCGCTGCCATGCCGAAACCAGGTGATCGCTAGCAGCCTTTGACGCCGAGTAGGGCGAAGAAGGATCATACGGTGTCGTCTCTTCAAAAAGGCCGTTCTCACCAAGCGAACCGTAAACCTCGTCGGTGGACACATGCAGCATTCGGAAGGCCATCTTGCGTGCCTCTGGCAATTCACTCCAGTAGCGCCGCGCAGCCTCCAGCATGTTGAAAGTGCCGATCACATTGGTGTTGACGAAATCGCCCGCCCCGGTGATCGACCGGTCCACATGGCTTTCAGCGGCCAGATGCATCACATAATCGGGTTGAAAGCTCGAAAACGCCTCAGACATGGCGTTCTGATCACAAATGTCCGCCTTCAAAAAACGATGGTTCGGGCTGTTTTCAATCGGCTTCAGCGAGGCAAGATTGCCTGCATAGGTCAGCTTGTCGACGTTGAGAACCTCAGCCCCGACTTCACTGACAAGATAGCGCACGAGTGCCGACCCGATAAAGCCCGCACCTCCGGTAACCAATACGCGCACTAGACTGTCTCCTGTTCCGCAAAATGGAAATATGTCGGCAGATCGCGCAAAAATGGCTGCTTCTGATCCTTGTCCGACAGCATATGATTGTCCGCTTCCGGCCAGTTGATACCGATTTCAGGATCGTTCCAGCGCAGTCCGCGATCATGTTCTGCGCTATAAGGCGCCGTCACTTTGTAGGATATGATCGTATCGGGAACAATCGTCATGAATCCATGCGCCATACCCGCCGGCAGCCAGAGCTGCATTCCGTTTTCGGCAGAAAGCTCACAGCCAAACCATTTCCCGAATGTCGGCGAACCATGCCGGATGTCGACGGCAACGTCGAAAAGCGCCCCCCGAATACAGCGCACCAGCTTGCCCTGGGCAAACGGTTCCAGTTGGAAATGAAGGCCGCGAACCGTGCCGGGCTCTACGGAAAAGGATTCATTGTCCTGGACAAAGGTGACATCAGCAACATTTTCCCGAAACCAGGCATCTTTGAAAACTTCGCTGAAATAACCCCGACTATCCACAAACCGCGTGGGCGTTATCTGCACCACACCTTCAATATCAGTCTTGACGACAGGCAACGAAGCCTCCAACGGGAGTAATATTTACTTAAAAAATCAAATGAACGTTGTGAAATCATGACAGCAGTCAAACGACTTGCCAAGCCAAACAACAAAACAAGGTTACCGCGGAAGCCGGAAAGATAAAAATGCCGCTCGCCACAGCACTCGCCAGGCAAACCGCGAAAGCTCACACCAAAGCCTTCACAGCCTCTACGATCTCGCCGCGGAACTTCTTTGAATGCGTTCTCAACAAAGGCATTCGGAAGCCGATTTTGGGGTCTTCAGTAGCGCCCTGCTCGATCCAGTATCCGTCCAGGTCGGCATACATGCGCTTGCGCGAGGATCTCTTGCGCACGTTGATCAAATGCGTCTGATTGGACACCGCGAAGATGTCCACAATACCGGTCAGGTCGGCCAGCGCCTGGACTGCTAGCAGCACCGCAAATTTAGGCCGCATACCACCCAAATTTCGCGTGGCGGCCACCATAGCATCTTTGGAGCCTTCCCGGTTCGAGCCCTGAAGGCCGCCTATGATGAGCGCCCGACGACCATCGCCCAGCCAGCTATCCGAAAGAATAAAGGTGATCGCTGACAACAGCACCCATTCTCCACTTTCTTGGTCCAGTTCAGAAAATACAAAACTGAGCGCGCCTTCATGCCTCGATATCGAGGGTATATCGAGGCTCAACCTGTACCGTCGCCCACGCGTCCCACACAGACAGAGGATTGCGACCGCGCCCTCTTTCCAAAGCTGTCGAAGCGCGGTGTCACCGAGACATTTTCTGGCAACCTCATGATGGTCTTTGAGCAAGGCAACACGTTGTGCAAGCCTCAGCCCTGGTGTCAGAAACGGTTTGAGCGGCTTGCTGGCCTCTCTCGGAAATAACCCGAACGGGAGTTGAAGCTCCCCAAGATATTTTCTCAAAAACACGATGTAATCGTAGGTGCCGCTTGGAGAAAAAAGCGATCGCAACGCGAATGACTTTATTTCACTGGGCAGCAGACTCTTTGAAACAGAATTCAAATGCGCCCATAGACTGCGGTATAGGTGAATCTTTCCGTAAAAGTAATTCATTCTGCTGCACACAAAGAACGGATGAAGCTCGCCGATCATGCAAGCCTTTGCCCAATACTGAGTTTACCGAAAAAATCAACCGCCTCAGGCCATTGTTTTCAAGAAGTTTTTTTGTCAACTTAAAGCGGGGGCCCAAACAGGAGCCAATCAAATCGGGCGAAAGTACCTGCGCTTGTGGGCATCCATACAGGTCAGTTCTGGTCGGAATACAAGGCTTCGTCCCAACGCCAAGAATATCCAGTGGTTGGGACTTGGAAATCAAGGCGCAGCAGGCCACCCATGGTATTCGTCTCCGCACCCAAAGCCTCGCCAGGCAGTGTGTCTATAAAGACTTTTCGAGCCAGACCCCTACGACGCCGCCTGCTCATTGGGTTGGCGCAAAAGCTCGCCGATCTGCTGCTTTGCCTGTGGGCGTGCGAAAACGAAGCCCTGGAGCGCATCGCATCCGAGCTTTTGCAGCAGAGCCGCTTGCTCCATTGTCTCCACACCCTCTGCAATGACTTCGATGTTGAGGGTCTTGCCGATTTCGATGATGGATTCGACCAGCTTGGTATTTTCCTTGGAGCGCAACATCGGATAGATAAACTGCCGGTCGATCTTGAGCCGCTTCGGGCTGAGCTTCAAGAGGCTGACGATGGAAGCATGTCCGGTTCCGAAGTCGTCAATTTCGATATCGATGCCCATATCCTTGATCTGCCGGATATTGTCTTCGAGGTTGGCATCCGTCTCGTCGAGGAAGATCGATTCCACCAATTCGAACGTGATGAGCCCCTTGGGCAGGTTCATGGCCAAGAGACTTTCAATGAGCTCGTTATCGGAAATACGTTTTGCAGATACGTTGACCGAGATTTTTGGCACCGTCAAACCGGCACGTTTCCACGCTTCAATATCTGCCACAGCGCAATCCAGCACGGCCATGTCGATGAGGTCGACAGCACCCAGCTCCTCCGCCACCGGCAGGAATTCGCCGGGTCCAATCACGCCTTGAACCGGGTGGCTCCAGCGCACCAGAGCCTCGAGCCCGATAATTTTCCGAGTCCTGGCATCGAACTGAGGTTGATAATAGGCAATGAATTCCTTGTTTTCGATCCCCCTGAGAAGATCCTCCGACAAACGCGTCCGTGCCTCCAGATAGGACCTGAGTTCCTCGTCGAAGAATTCATATCTGTTGCGACCGCGTGATTTGGCGCGGTAAAGGGCGGCATCCGAATTGATCAGGAGGTTTTCGGCACGAGCCGACTCGGCGCCTTCCACAACGATCCCCACACACGCTCCGAAGCGGCACAATTTTCCGTCGTAGGGAACAGGTTGGCAAATATCCTCGATCAAGGTTGCTGCGAAAGCCGAGAGGCTTTCCACGTCATTGTCGATCGTACGGACAATGATGAATTCGTCCCCGCCCACGCGCGCAACAAAATCGTCCGAGTTGGCGCTGTCGACCAAGAGCTTTGCCACATGCATGAGCATCGCGTCGCCCGCCACATGCCCCATGCTGTCATTGATCTGCTTGAAAAGGTCGAGGTCAATATGGAGAACGGCAATGGAACCGCCGTTTTCGCCAAGATTGGAGCAGTATTGAGCCAGAATGTCGTCGAGATAGCGGCGATTTGGAAGACCCGTCAACCAGTCATGCAGGGCGCTCACCTCCAGTCGGCTCTTGGCCTCCAGCAGTTCGGCATTGCGGGCCTCGGCCAACTCTTTCGCACCTTCAGCCTCATCCTTTGCCGCAACCAGCTGGTGCAACGTTTCCTTGTGCCTGCTGACTTCGCGCATCAGCTCAGATTGGTTGTCGACAATTTCCGAATAATAACTCGCCATCAGAAAGGCGTAGGTGGTCGAACAAAACGCCGATAGGAGTCCGGCGATCGTCATATCCTGCATCGGAATATGCTGCGGAAGATTGTCTCCGTTGAGCAGCGAAGCCAGACTGAAGCTTCCCAGTCCGAGAACGATCTGTGCGAAAACCTGCAGCTGCGCCTTCGGGCCACCGCCCAAATAGAAAAATGCCAGAAGCGGAATCAGAATGTACCAGAGCAGGAAGGGTGAGCTCACGGCTCCGTAATTATAGGCGCCCCAAAGAACCACAAAGTTCAGGTTGAGGATCGAGACGATACACAGTGTCACATAGCGCTTCGGCCAGCGACGCAGAAGAAACGGAAACAGCCAGAACGCCAGGATCGACGCTGCCAGCATGTGAACGTGCGGAAACGGATTTGGGTCCGCATACATCAGCAAAAAGGGGATGGGCAGGCTCAAGACCGGACCAAAGATGTGGCTGAGAACAAAAATGCGGACGCGCTTTCGCTCGTCAAGCTCGGTCCATTGCGCCGGCGCGGCAAAAAAGTCGATGAATCGGTCGACCATCTTCAGCGCCATGACAATGTAACCCGTTCTTCGCATGTCTTGCTTCATCCCACATCCTTCTGCGGCTTGACCCAAGCGCTTCTAGAGCATTTCCTGCCGAGGCGCGCATGCTTCGGCGTTGGACAATGCGGCAAACACAAATAGATAGAGCGATTTCGGTGATTCTGCTTTCACCGGAAGCGCTTCTTGCGCCGCTTTTAGGCGGCGCTTGAGCGGCGGTTTTCCACTTTCATACGGGATGCTGCTTGCTTCAGGTCCCCGGGCGTGTAGGTCATATCCATGCAGGTGCGGAAGGCGGTGACAATCGTCTCGATATCGCGATCGGTATGTTGCGCCATGACCTGCAGGCGGAAGCGGGTCTGGCCGAGCGGTACAGCCGGATATTCAACCAGATTGGCGATCGCGCCGATGGCTGACATCTCTTTCGAAATAATACGGCCTCTCGCTTCGTCGCCCACATGAACGGGCACGATGGGGGATGCAACACCGAGCACTTCATAACCGGCACGCGACAGGTCGGTGCGCAGCTTGAGAATGTTCGACAAGAGCGCACGGCGCAGGGTCTTGCCCTCTTGCGAGCGAATGATCTCCACAGCTGTCAATACAGCGGCTGCTTGTGCCGGCGACATCGCGTTGGAGAAGGTTGTGGTGGCGCTGTAGTAGCGCAGATATTCCGCTGCTGCTCGGGTTTTGACCGACACGAAACCGCCGTTCGAGGCAAAGGATTTCGAGAAACTGCCGATAATGATGTCAGCACCGTCAAGCATGTCCTGCGTTTCAAGTTGGCCCAGTCCGTTTTCACCCATGCAGCCGAGATCGTGGGCGCAATCGACCAGAAGCATGGCTGAATAGCGGTCGCACAACTCTCTCAGGCCCTTCAGGTCAGGCGTGTTCGAATGCATGGAAAACAGCGATTCCGTCACGACAAGGATGGCGTTCTTGCTGTCCTGCTGCCGGATGCGCTGGAGCTTGCTCTTGACCGATCGCAGATCAAGGTGCCGGTTGAATTGAATATTGCCCGTTGCGGCCTTTGCCCCTTCCTGCAAGCAGGAATGCGACAGGATATCCATGACGATGTGATCCTTCGGCCTGACCAGACCCTGGATTGCACCATAGCCTGCAGCCCAGCCGGTGGGATAAAGAACAATTTCGCGGCCGCCCACAAATTCGCTGAGGCTCTGCTCAAGTTCACGCGACAGCGCTGTGTTGCCAAGAAGTGCAGCAGAACCTGCGCTGTGGACGCCAAACTTGCCGATTGCATCCACGGCAGCCTGCTTGACCTTGGGGTGTGATGCAAGCGACATATAGTCTTGAGAACCGAAATTGACGCCCGACAGTCGCTCGTTTGCATCCGAGAGCGCTTCGCAATTCGCCGCCGGCGGGCTGGAAATCGTGCGCGCATAGGGCCAGACCGTTTGCTGGCGACGCTCCTGCTGCCAGTCATAGAAAGCATCGGTCCGGGCGATGAGGTCAATACCGTTTGGCACCCTGTAGTCTTTCAGGCTGCCAGTAAGTGCTTCTTTGCTGATAAATGTGTTTTTACGCATAAAAAAATCTCCTTACAACTCAAACACGCTGCAAGAGATCTCTAAACATAACCGTAATACGGGTGGTTTAATTATCCATATCAAAGATGGTTAAAACTTAATTAACAAGGTTTGAAGGGTCAAATTTATCATTAACAAAAAATTACAATTTTCACATGTTTGGAAAGTTACTGTAGAAATGTAGTGATCTGCGAGGCGACGGCTGCGCTCGTTTCTGATGACGGGACAACGCATGAGTTTCACCACCTTGCGCGTCAACGGGGATCCCCAATCACGGATCGCGACTTCGATCACATGACTGAGGATCGCAAGCTCACGGACGATAGTAGCAGGCGCGACCTGCGTTCCATGTTGGCCTATCAGGACGCCTTTGTTTGAATACTACCAAGAAGGCACCATTGCGAGATTGTCGCGTCAATTTCCCTTCATGAGGCTGAGGACATCCGCATGAATCATATCCCACTTGGCGACTGAGAATTCCTCAGGCATTACCGAGCTGATCCAAGCGATTGCTCCTTCGACGGTGTCGAAGCACTTCGCCGGCACCCCAAACAGTTTTTCCGCATCCATTCGGCTCACCTTGTCAAGTTGATCGGCCGGGACGACCGTCGCCATACCCTTTACGAGTGTCTTTATCCGCGCGCTGTTGGACTGGAGCCAGGCTTTTGCTTCCCGACCTCCACCATCGGGGCGCCGCAGAGATTCGGAATCGGTGAAAACGCGGAGTGTCACGAACGGGTCGCCACGGTCTAACCATGCTGCCCAGTCGGCGAGGAAGGCGGCATTTTCCTCGCTCGTCATGGCCCCCTTCGCGACATTCACAACAAGAGGCCAATGGTTCAGATCAGTCTTCATCATTTGCTTCATTTCTCCTTTTGGCTGGTATTCGAGCCGGAAGAGCGAGTCTCGAGCAGCGTCGCCGCACCTCCGATCAACAGCAGAAGTTTCTTTCGCCACCAGTCCTTTGGGTTACCCTCGATCACGGCACCCATTACGCGGACATGCGCCGCGGTTTGATCATCTGCACCGCTCTGCCACGAGGCCTTAAGGCGTTCGGCAATTGTGCCATCGGCATCCTCACGACGCAGACGCTCCCACATCGACGCACTGTCGCTGGTCATGTCCATGACGCTGTCCATGATCAGTGCGGCGTCTTCAGTATCAAACCCCTCGGCCTCGAGATAACGACAGGCTCGCGAGAAGGCGCGAATACCTGCCGGCGGCGTTTTGTCCATGTTGCGCATGGCCGCGGCCAGGCCGGGATTGCAGTTGTAAAGCTCCCATACCGCCTCCGCGGCGGCATGAATGTAATCACGCCAATCGTCCGTTTCTCGCTCCCAGTCGAGCGTCGCGATTGCGCGGTCTGCCGCTGCGAAGACGATATCATCTCGGCCTTTGACGTGACGGTAGAGTGAGGAATGATCGACGCCGAGGCGCCCGGCGATGGTCTTCACCGTCGCCGCGTGCAATCCAATTTCCAGCGCAGCATCAGCGATATCCTCGCGCGAAATTCGAGCTGGCCGCCCAACCGACCGGGATCGTTCACGCCCCATCGTCATCGCATTCGTTCTTTTTCGGTTTTTGCCCGATCCGCCAGTTTTCGGCTGCGGTCCAATGCCGCCACAATCCAGCATACAGGCCGTCCGTGTTGACCAGATCGTCGTGAACACCCCGCTCAACAACCTTGCCGCCATCGAGCACCAGAATTTCATCGGCGGCTCGAACCGTTGAGAGCTTGTGGGCGACGACGATCAGGGTCTTTTCTGCGACAAGGGCGGCAAGCGCTGCCTGCAAAGCTCTCTCATTGGTCGGATCGATAGCAGCCGTTGCCTCGTCCAAGAGGACGATGGGCGCGTCCTTCAGGATGGCCCGCGCGATGGAAATGCGCTGGCGTTCACCCCCCGATAGCGATGCCCCCCCCTTCGCCGACACGGGTCTGATACGCATGCGGCAAGTCCATGATGAAGTCATGGGCCTGGGCCGCACGCGTCGCCGCTTCGACCGCATCGGCGGAAGCCCCAGGACGACCAAACGCGATATTATCGAAGATCGTGCCCGAGAAGAGATAGACGTCCTGGAAAACGACGGTGATGAGACTTGCCAGTCGCTCTGCCGACATCTGCCTGATATCGACACCGCCGATCGTGATTGCACCGCCGGCAATATCCCAGAAACGTGGGATGAGGTTCAATGCCGTGCTCTTGCCGGCCCCCGATGGCCCGACAATCGCCGTCATCGTGCGCTCGGGTGCAGTGAATGACAGCGATTCGATGACGATCTCATCGCCATATCCGAAGCGAACATCGTTGAACGCGATATCGAAGCCCTGCGGCTCTTTGGGCGTCGAAGGTTCGGGCAGTGGCTGTGCCGTCAAAATCCGGTCCATACGCGTCAGTGATGCGTCGGCCATGCGGGTGTTTTCCATCACCGCGATCAGGCCGAGGAGCGGGCTGTAAGTGGCGTAGATCAGCATGCAGGCGGTGATCGCGGTCGCCGTGTCGATCTCGCCGCCCAGCCACCGCCAGCCGGCGGCAAAAAGGATCAACGGGACGCCAAGCATCAGAAACAGACCAAAACCTACGAGAGGGAAGGTCAACTGCAGCACCATCCGGATCGACAGGTCGCGGAATGTTTCAAGCGCGCTCCTGAAATCCTCCGCCCCCTTGGCCATCCGGTTGAAGGCGCGGATAACAGCGATCCCCTGAACGAATTCGATCATGCGGGCTGCGGCGGCCGCCTGCATGTCCTGACGCCGAATGCCAAGCTTGGCCAGATGCCGGCTGGCCTTGAGATAAACGGGGATCGCAACGATGATCGAGGCGAGAGCAGCCAATGCGATCACCCAATCCTGAAGGGCGAGGAAGATCAGGATCGCGGCAGGCAGCCCCGCCGCTTCGGCGATGCGCGGCAAACCATCCGACATGAAGCTCTCGACCACCTGCATATCGGAGGTCAGCATCGTGACGGTATCGCCGCGATTGCGAGACAAGTGAAATCCCAGTGGCAATTGCCGCAACCGGTCGAGCATGGACAGCCGCAACTGGCCGCCTAGATCGAAGGCGGAAAACCATGTGGATTTCGAGGCCAGATAGCTGAACAGAACTTGCCCGGCGAGAGAGAGTGCGGCCAGCGCCGTGATTTCAAGCGCCCAGCCCATGTCCGGGATGAAGTCGTCGCGCAAACAATCGGTGACGAGCTTGATCGCCGTGCCGAACCCAAGGCCGAGGCAGAAGGATTGGACAAATCGATAAGCAACACCTCTGACGATGTTGCTGCGAACGGGGCCGGCGAGAACCCACAGCCGTTTCAGACTTTGCAGATCGGACCGGATCTCGTTCCCATCCGCCGTTATACCGGTCATTGTGCTTTCAATGTCAGTCATGCTCACCCCTCCGCCTGCGTGACTGGACCACTGCGAAGATCAGATTGGCGTGCTGCAATGAAATCACTCCAAAGCCGGGCATACAGACCGTTGGCGGCCACCAAATCACTGTGCCGCCCCGTCTCCAGAACCCTGCCACCGTCCACGGTTACGATCAGATCAGCATCGCGGATTGTATGGAGGCGGTGCGCCACCACAATCAGCGTTCGGCCTGCTGCAAGCGACTCGATGGCGTCCTGAATGGCCGCCTCGTTGTCCGGGTCGGCGAAGGCCGTCGCTTCGTCGAGCACGATCACAGGTGCGTTTTTCAGGATCGCTCGGGCAATGGCGATACGCTGGCGCTCGCCGCCGGATAGGTTGCGGCCAAGGTCACCAAGCCGCGTGCGATATCCCTCCGGCAACTCGGTGATGAACTCATGGGCGCGCGCCGCCTTTGCCGCGGCTTCGATTTCCGCATCCGTCGCATCGGGCTTTCCAAAGCGGATATTGTTGGCGATCGTATCGGTGAAGAGAACCGTGTCCTGGAAAACGAAAGCAACGGTGTCCATGAGTTGGTCGAGACCCATATTGCACACGTCGACGCCACCGATGGAAATCCTGCCCGAACGAACATCGAAAAAACGGGGGACGAGGCTGGCGATGGTGCTCTTGCCAGCACCAGACGGCCCCACGAGGGCCGTCACCGCACCTTCACGCGCGGTAAAGGAGATATTGTGCAGCACATCGCGCGCGTCATAACCGAAATAAACCGCATCGAACGTCACTGCATGCCCGTCGAGGGCAACGACCTTGCCGCTGTCGTTTTGCGGCGGCATCGCCAGCACGTCAGCAACCAGCATCGACCCCATGCTGATATGAGCCAGTTCATGGAACAGGTTGAAGAGTTTCATCAGCGGGCGGCTGTAGTTGGCACCGAGAATGATGAAGAAAACCACCGTCGCGATCTCGACCTTGCCAAACGCGATAAGGAAAGCACCGACCGGGACAATGAAAAGGATATTGGCGAGTACAAGACTGAACACTGTGCCACCAAGTGGCAGATAGGCGCGCGCCCACTGCTTTTCGACTGCTGCATAGGCGCGCACAGCATCGCTGGCTTCGCGAAAACTTTCACCGGAACGATTGAAGATTTTCACCACCGGCATGCCGGCGATGTACTCAACGATCACCGCATTCATACGTTGACCGGCCGTTTGATAGGCACCTGCAAAGCGCCCGCCGGACTTCATCGCGAACACGAGCAGGAAAAAGGATATCGGGGCGACAAACACAGCCGCGACCGCCATGCGCCAATCGACGGCGAACAGCCAAATGGACACAGAGATCCAGGTGGCCGTCGCGCTGATGCCCTCCGGTATCCCGTGCGCGATGACCAATTCCAGCTTCTCGGGATCGTCGATTATCAGCTTCTTCGCGTCGCCGCTCTTTCGATTTGCGAAATAGCCGAGTGGCAGCCTTGCAAGATGGCGGGAGAGGGCAAGCCTCAGGCGATAGATCGCATCAAAGGCAACCAAATGCGACACCATCGTAGCAGCGCCCATTAACAGATAGCCGAGCACGACCGCTCCAAGAGCAGTCACTACGTAAGTCAGAATTCCCGCCGAAGTCAGATCCCCAGCGATCAATCCACCGATGGAGATTGCAATGACGTATACCGGAACAAGTTCGAGGGCGACGGCGAGAGTGGCGAGCAAAACCGCCAGGAACAACCTAAACCGTTGCACGGTCAGATAAGGCCAAATTAGCTTCAGACTCGCCAGGTAGTCAGGTGCCGCCGACCCACTGTCGTCGGGAGTGGCGGTCTCGGGTTCGGTCTCAATCGCAAAATCCGCTGTGGTCATGATGCAACCTCCAGTCCCTTGCTGCCATGGCGCCTTTTGTTGAGTCTTTTAGTCTACTTATAGGAGTTGCCGGCCATTTGCAACATTATGTTTCTAATTCTTTGTGCGTGACGGGCCAACGGGCTGGCTGGTCCTGTCATGCCAATTTATTGCAATCCGTTGACGGCGAGAAAAACCTCACCCTCCGAGCCGCGATCCAGCTTGATACGGCGCATCGTCAACAAGCCAAACACGCTATCGCAGCTATTCAACTTGACGATGCATCTTCTGTCGCGCGGCCTAATGCCATAGTGTCAAACGCGATTCGAATGCTGACAAGGACGACACATGCTCACAGGTGAAATTCGCGCGAAGGTCGATCAGGTGTGGAATGCCTTTTGGGCGGGCGGGATTGCCAATCCGCTGGAGGTGATCGAGCAGATCACCTATCTGCTTTTCATGCGCGGGCTGGATGAGGCGCAGACGCTGGCGGAAGAAAAGGCAAATATGCTGAACCGCCCCCTGGAGCGGGTGATTTTCCCGGAAGGCGTTTACCGCATCATCCGTGATGAAGAGACCGGCGAAGTCAAAGAAGAAATCACCTATGACATGCTGCGCTGGTCGCGGCTGAAGAATGATGATCCGGCCCGCATGTATTTCATCGTTTCGGAAAATGTCTTCCCCTTCATTCGCGATATGGCCGAAAAAGGCACCGCGCATTCGGAGCATATGAAGGGCGCGCGCTTTACGATCCCAACGCCTGGCCTGCTGGCCCGCGTGGTGGATATGCTGGCGGCCATCCCGCTGCAGGATCGCGACACCAAGGGCGATCTTTATGAATATATGCTCTCCAAGATCGCCTCTGCCGGGCAAAACGGCCAGTTCCGCACGCCGCGCCACATCATCAAGCTGATGGTGGAACTGATGGCACCGCAGCCAAAGGATGTGATCTGCGATCCGGCCAGCGGCACCTGCGGCTTTCTGGTGGCGGCGAGCGAATATGTGCGCCATCATCATCCAGGCATTTTCCGCGATGATGAGAGCCGCAAACATTTCCACGAAACCATGTTCCACGGCTATGATTTCGACAGCACCATGCTGCGCATCGGCTCCATGAACATGCAGCTTCATGGCGTGGAAGGGGCCGATATCCGCTACCGGGATTCGCTTGCCACCGGCCATGCAGACGATGCGGACAAATATTCGCTGATCCTTGCCAACCCGCCCTTTGCCGGCTCGCTGGATTACGAAACGACAGCCGCCGACCTGCAGGCGATCGTGAAGACGAAGAAGACCGAGCTTCTGTTCATGGCGCTGTTTCTGAAGCTCTTGAAGCCTGGCGGGCGCGCCGCCGTCATCGTGCCGGATGGCGTGCTGTTCGGCTCCTCCAAGGCGCACAAGACCATCCGCAAGATGCTGGTGGACGATCACAAGCTGGATGCCATCATCAAACTGCCGTCCGGCGTGTTCAAGCCCTATGCCGGTGTGTCCACCGCTATCGTCATCTTCACCAAAACCAATTCCGGCGGCACCGATCACGTGTGGTTTTACGATGTTGCCGCCGATGGCCTGAGCCTGGATGACAAACGCCAAAACCTGCTGGCAGACGAAAAGCTCGGCCCCACGCCAGAGATGGCTTTGAGCGATGAGGACCACGCCAAAAACAACCTGCCCGACATCGTTGCCCGCTGGCGCATGCGCACCGGCAGCGAACGCGAAAACCCGCGCACCGCCCAAAGCTTCACCGTGCCCCGCGCCGATATCGCAGCGGCCGACTACGACCTCTCGCTCAACCGCTACAAGGAAGTGGTGCACGAAGCCACCGACCACCGCCCGCCCAAGGAGATTATCGCCGAACTGCTGGCGCTGGAGGATGAGATTGCGGCGGGGCTTAGGGAGTTGGAGGGGATGTTGTGAGTGTGCGCCTAGGCGATGTAGCCGAATTCATCAGAGGCGTCACATATAAACCAGCTGATATTCTGGCCGAAAATGCCGTAAATAGTATCGCTTGCCTGCGAACAAAGAACATTCAAGAAACTTTAGAGGATGACGACCTAGTTTTCATTCCTCAGGAGTCTATCAAGGATTCTAAGCTTTTGTGCGAAGGTGACATATTGGTATCTAGTGCGAACAGTTGGAACCTAGTGGGCAAATGCTGTTGGATACCAAATTTGGGCTATCAGGCTACCTTTGGCGGTTTCACCTCAGTTCTAAGAGGTGACAAATCAAGGATCGAAAAACGCTACCTCTATCATTGGTTTTCGTCCCCAAGGATACAGCAGTTGGCAAGGAGCTTTGGGAATCAGACGACCAATATTTCAAACCTAAATCAGAATCGTTGTTTGGAACTTGAAATCCCCCTACCACCGCTCGATGAGCAGAAGCGGATTGCGGCTATACTGGACAAGGCCGATCAGCTTCGCCAAAAGCGCCGCCAAGCCATCGCGCTCCTCGACAGCCTCACCCAGTCGGTCTTTCTGGAGATGTTTGGGGATCCGGTGAGTAATCCGAAGGGATGGAAGGAAGGCGAGTTACTTTCTGATGTAGCTGAAATCCGCTCAGGCATTACAAAAGGACGCGCTACTCGCGGAGAAGACTTACGAACTGTCCCATACTTGGCAGTGGCCAATGTCCAGGACAAATCCCTCAATCTAGATACAGTAAAAGAAATAGATGCCACTGAAGATGAAATCAAAAGATACAAACTCGAAAAGGACGACCTTTTGGTCACCGAGGGTGGCGATCCTGATAAGCTAGGACGTGGAACACTGTGGAACAATGAATTGCCTGAAGCTATTCATCAAAACCATATATTCAAAATACGTTTCAAGGATAAGCGTATACTCCCTCTATTCGCCAATTGGCTCATCGGCAGCAAAAGAGGAAAGTCGTATTTTCTGCGATCCGCGAAGCAGACCACCGGAATAGCCTCAATAAACAAGACCCAGTTATCAGACTTCCCTATGTTAATTCCTCCCATATCAATACAACTTGAGTTTGCGGAGAAAGCCGCTAACGTAAATTCTATGTTAGACAAGTTGAATTCGCTGCGCATCGAACAAGACAACCTATTCGCCTCCCTCCAGCATCGCGCTTTCAGCGGTCAGCTCTGAGATTGCCGCATGTCCAACTTCGCCTTCCTCTCCGCTGAATTCCCTGAGATTTTTGACAGCGCGAAGCGGGCGGAAGGCTATGTGGCGAGTGACCCGCGCTCTGCGGCCTTTAATGCCCGGTTCACGGTGGAGCAGGCGGTAAAATGGATCTACAAGCACGATAGCGGGCTGAAATTTCCCTATGACCGGAATATCTCCGCGCTGATCCACGAACCGACTTTTATGCAGCGTGCGGGGCAAGCGATTTTTGCCAAGGCCAAGCTGATTATCCGCATCGGCAATCTTGCCGCGCACGAAACCAAAACGACTACGGAGAAGGATGCGGCCAATGCCGCGCGCGAACTTTTTCACCTCACATTCTGGCTTGCCCGCACCTATGCCAAGGTGCCGCCGCCCGACAGTTTGACCTTTGATCCCGCACAACTGACCCGCAGCAATGCATTGGTGAAACGCGCCTATTCCGAACTCACGCGTTTGAATGCTGAAAAGGAAGCATCAGACAAGGCCTTTGAGGAGCTGGCGCGCAAAAACGCGGAGTTGGACGCGGAGCTGAAAGCCGCCCGTGCCGAGCGCGACAAAATCCGCCGTGAAAACGAAAGCCGGCCCGACCACCACGATTATGGTGAGGCTCAAACCCGTGAAATCTGGATCGACACCTATTTGAAAGAGGCCGGCTGGCCGCTCGATCAGACCCGCGACCGGGAATATCCCGTCACCGGCATGCCCAACAAGGAGGGCAATGGCTTTGTCGATTACGTTCTGTGGGGTGATGACGGCAAGCCGCTGGCGCTGATTGAGGCCAAGCGCACCAAGCGCGACCCCCGTGCTGGCCAGCAGCAGGCCAAGCTTTATGCCGATTGCCTGGAAGCGCAATTTGGCCAGCGCCCGGTGATCTTCTATTCCAATGGCTACAGCCACTGGATTTGGGACGATGCGGCCTATGCCCCGCGCGAGGTGTCCGGTTTTTACACAAAAGACGAGCTGCAGCTTCTGATCCAGCGGCGAAGCTCTGCCAAGCCGATGGGCACGGTTGCGCTCAACCGCAAAATCGCCGACCGCTACTATCAGGAGCGCGCCATTGCCAAGGTGAAGGAGTCTTTCGAGACCAAACGCCAGCGCAAGGCGCTCCTGGTGATGGCCACAGGCTCCGGCAAGACCCGCACGGTGATCGCACTGGTGGATGTGCTGATGCGCGCAGGCTGGGTGAAGCGCGTTCTCTTCCTCGCCGACCGTGTGGCGCTGGTCAATCAGGCAGTGCGCGCCTTCAAGGCGCATCTGCCGGAATCCTCACCCGTTAATCTGGTGACAGAGAAGAATGGGGAAGGCCGCGTTTACCTCTCCACCTATCCCACCATGATGAACCTGATTGACGAGCGCAAGGGTGGTGCGGCCCGCTTTGGCCCCGGCCATTTCGACCTTGTGATTATCGATGAGGCGCACCGCTCGGTCTATCAGCGCTATGGCGCGATCTTCAAATATTTCGACAGTCTTCTGGTCGGTCTCACCGCCACACCAAAGGATGAGATCGACCACAATACCTACGGCCTGTTTGACCTGGAAGACGGCGTGCCGACGGACGCCTATTCGCTCGACAAGGCGGTGGAGGATGAATATCTCGTGCCGCCGGTCTCGGTCTCCGTGCCGCTCAAATTCATCCGGCAAGGCATTTCCTATGATGAGCTTTCCGATGCGGAAAAAGAACAATGGGACATGCTGGAATGGGATGAGGAAGACGGCGACCCGCCCGACCGCGTGGATGCCGAGGCCGTCAACAAATGGCTTTTCAACGCCGACACGGTGGACAAGGTTCTGGCCCATGTGATGACCGAAGGCCTGAAGGTGGCAGGCGGCGACCGGATCGGCAAAACGATCATATTCGCCAAAAACCAGGATCATGCCGAGTTCATCGAAAAGCGCTTCAACGCTGCCTATCCGCACTTGCGAGCCGGCCACTTCGCCCGCGTCATCACCTTCAAGACAGACTATGCCCAAAGCCTGATCGATGATTTTTCAAAGAAGGACAGCGCACCACATATCGCGATTTCCGTGGATATGCTCGACACCGGCATTGATGTGCCGGAGGTCGTCAATCTCGTGCTCTTCAAGCTGATCCGCTCGAAAACCAAATTCTGGCAGATCATCGGGCGCGGCACCCGCCTCTGTCCCGACCTTTTCGGTCCTGGCGAAGACAAGGAGTTTTTCCGCGTTTTCGACTATTGCCAGAACCTCGAATTCTTCAGCCAGAACCCCAAGCTGGATGACGGCAAGAATGCAAAATCACTGAGCGAGCGCCTTTTCGCAGCCCGCTTCGACCTCGTGCGGGCGCTTGACGAGAAAAATGAGCCGTTGCGTCGTGATGCCTTGCAGGAAGTCGGCGAGGGCTACGATGCAGGACCGGAAGCCGCCCCAAGCGAAGAGCAGGTGCGCAACACCGCCCTCGCCTTTCTCAAGGACTATGTGCGCTCGATGAACCTCGACAACTTCATCGTTCGTGGCGAGCGCAAGCTGGTGGAGAAATACCAGAAGCCGGAAATCTGGCAGCGCCTGACCGACGACATGCGTGACGAGCTTCTCGATCACGTCGCGCCGCTGCCGAACGAAATGAAGAGCGAGCAAGAAGAGGCCAAACGTTTTGACCTCCTCATGTTCAATCTCGAGATCGCGCTCCTGAAGGGCTCCAAACGTTTCGAGACACTGAAAAAGCAGCTCATCGACATTGCTTCGGCTTTGGAGGAGGTCAACATCCCGACCGTCACCGCCCAGCAGGGGCTGATACTGGATATCCTCTCCGATCCCTGGTGGGAGGGTATCACCGTGCCGCTGCTGGAGCTTGTCCGCCTGCGCCTGCGCAGCCTCGTGCACCATATTGAAAAGCGCAAGAAAGCCATCGTCTATTCCAATTTCGTGGATGAGCTTGGGGAAGGCACCGAACTCGATCTGCCGGAAGTCGGCGAAGTGGACTTTGCCCGCTTCAAGCGCAAGGCACGCCACTTTCTGCGCGAACACGAAGACCACATAGCCATCGCCAAACTGCGCCATGGCAAGCCGCTGACGCAAACCGACATCGAGAGCCTGCAGAAAATGCTGATTTCGGAAGGCATCGGGGACGCCGGGCATTTCGAAAAAGCAAGCGAACTGGCGCATGGCTTCAGCGCATTCATCCGCTCCCTCGTCGGCCTCGACCGCCACGCGGTTGCGGAAGCCTTTGGCGAGTTTCTGGGCGACAGCGCGGCAACCGCCGAACAGATCGAGTTCATCGAAATGATCATCGAGCACCTGACCGAAAAGGGAACAATGGACCCCGGCCTGCTTTACGAAAGCCCGTTTATCGATGTCGCACCAGAAGGCCCGCAGCAGGTTTTCGATTTCGACCGCACCAGGAAACTGATTGAAGTCATCAACAGGTTGAACGACAGCGCCGCCAGTTGATGGCCTAAGCGCTCTCTTTGACTCAGAGAAGTGTCAGAGAGCGGTAACCGGTGTTCCGCTCACTGCCAAGTCAACGGACATAAGCCGGCCGAATTTGGCAAGCTACTGCCTCGGAATTGACCGGCTGAGTGAGATGCGGGAGGGAACCTTGGAAAGCAAAGTTGTGATCTCTGTTGATCCACGCTTTACCCCGAGAGGGAATGATCAGAATTCCGATTTTTGGGTAGTGGCGTCAGACGCCAACATCCAAACGGCGATGGAGCTACGGAGCACCAATCGAGTAAACTCCATCACGACGTTCAACGATATGGGTAACGACGTGGAAAACGTAGCCTCAATTTTACCGACCATAATCGAGCATCACCCAACAGCGACCACCATCGTTGTGCAAGGGATTGAGGCAAACGCGCACATCGATGTTATTCGCGCGGCTCCCGCGTCGTGGGTGGGCAGATCAAATGATGGCGATGTGACTATAGAGCGGGCCTAACGCACAAGATAACCTTCCGTCAGCCCAGCAAAGCGACCGCTTTATAACGGCAGACGGAATGTCCCGCTCATGTGAAGGTGCCAACGGCACACCGGCACTTATCGCAACGCTTCAGTCATGAACTGCAAATAAACCTGAATAAAACGGTGGAGGGTGAAAAACGAAATTCAAACCCAGAGCCATGCAAGCAGGGTTGGCGTGGCGGCCACGTGCAAACAAAAATGGCGGAGTGTCGGGGAGAAACTTCGAACCTGCAAAGGTTCGCAAGCTCGACTGAGCGTCGGCCACATCTGGCCGCCCTGTCTGGAGGTCAGCCCAAAGGGCGAAACGACCGTGAAGACATAAAAATGGCGGAGAGGAAGGGATTCGAACCCCCGATACGGTTGCCCGTATGCCGCATTTCGAGTGCGGTGCTTTCAACCACTCAGCCACCTCTCCGGCCCTGTCGCATACCCTTTCAAACCGTAAGGTTTGAAAACAGGATGACGCGACACTTATAAAGTGCTACGGCATGCCATCCCATAGCGTGGTTGACGCCTTGTTCGGCGCGGGCCATCACATAGCGATAGTTTAGCGGCGACGCAAGAGCGAAATGCCGGTAAAATAAGGCAGCGCGCTTGACAGGTTGGCTTTCCTGACGTATCTCCCGCCCCAACGATGGCGCGGAATCTGTCCGCGCTTTCATTTTGCTTCACGGCAAAATCTCACCGGCATCACCATCTGCTTCTGCAAGACGCTGATTTTGTTGCTAAAACCGACTGACAAAAAGACGGCCTGCGGCTGAATTTCATTCGCAAGAGCTGGAAACGAACAGAAAGGCAAAGAAATGTTCGCAGTCATCAAGACCGGCGGTAAGCAGTACCGCGTAGCGGCCGACGACGTCGTAACAGTTGAAAAACTGGAAGGCGACGCTGGCGCAAAGATTGAATTCGCCGAAGTTCTCATGGTCGGCACCAAGATCGGCGCTCCTTTCATCGAAGGCGCGAAGGTCACCGCTGAGATCGTTGAGCATGGCCGGGCCAAGAAGGTTATCGCCTTCAAGAAGCGCCGCCGCCAGAACTCCAAGCGCTCGCGCGGCCACCGCCAGCATCAGACGACTGTCCGCATTCTGGACATCGCAGCTGGTCAGTAAGACGAGAACAAAGGTTTAAAGGAGAACACCCATGGCACACAAAAAAGCTGGCGGTTCATCGCGTAACGGTCGCGATTCTGAGTCCAAGCGTCTTGGCGTGAAGAAATTCGGCGGCGAAAGCGTTCGCGCCGGCAATATTCTCGTGCGTCAGCGCGGCACCAAGTGGCATCCGGGCGCCAATGTTGGCCTCGGTAAGGACCACACGATTTTTGCCCTTACGGAAGGCAACGTGAGCTTTGCCACGAAAGCCAACGGCCGCGTCTACGTGTCCGTGATGCCGAAAACGGCAGAAGCAGCGGAATAAGCCGGTAGCGCTCAAAAACAGCCGGCGTCTCATCGACCCGGCTGACGCTTCAAGGTTCAGGCCAAAAGATCAAAAGGGGAGATGGGGCAATACCCAACTCCCCTTTTTGCTTGTCTTTCAAGGAGCTGAACAATGCAGAGCGAAATGTTAAGAGAGGGATCATCCCGGTCCCCGGAAGAACGGCTGCAGAGCCAGAGGGTGTCAACCCAAAGTCCTGTCATGTTATCGGAGCGGCTGGTTTTGAGAGCCCCGCACATTGAAGACATCGACGCCCTTGCCCATCTCGCCAACAACGCCAAAATCGCCACAATGGTTTCGCGCATGCCGCATCCTTATACGGTTGCTGATGCCGCTGCCTTTGTACGACGCGCCAATAATGGCGTGATTGGCAAGGCCGTCTTTGCCATTACCAAAGCAGACACGGGCGAATTCATGGGTTGCTGCGGATTGGAGGTCGATCCGGCGGAACAAAGCCGTGGGGAAATCGGTTATTGGCTCGGCGAACCACACTGGAGACAGGGGTACGCCACAGAAGCCGCTCAGGTTCTCGTCGACATGGCCTTCCGTGATGACATGATTGAGATGCTGGATGCCCGCTGCCGCGTGGTCAACACAGCCTCTCGCCGCGTGATCCAGAAATGCGGGTTCCAATATCAGGGAACCGGCATGGCACCGTCGCTTGCGCTGGGCGGCACGACTGCAGTTGAATGGTACCGGCTCGACCGGGCGACCTGGTTGTCGCTCAGAAGCTGGGGAGGATCGAGATGAGCGCTCTGGCAATAACCCCGAACAGAAACCTGCGGGCAGGACCCCGGCAAAACACGCTGAGTTTTGCCACCCAGCCCACCATCCGCACCAACAGGCTGACCCTGCGCGCGCTCAAGCCGGAGGATCAATATCGCCTGGCAACCGGCATGCAGACCCCGGAGGTTGTCCGCATGCTGCTGCCGGTTCCAGTCCCCTATAACCATGAAGACGGGCTGGATTTCGTTCGCGCCTGGCAGGGTGGCGAGATTGATGGCTGGGCCTATGCCATCACGCTGGATGGCGGCGCGCTGGAGGGCGTGATTTCCATCGAGCATCGCGAAACCGGCAAGCGTCCCGGCTGGCACATCGGCTATTGGCTTCTACCAACCCACTGGGGCAAGGGCTACATGAGTGAGGCTGCAAGCGCGCTGATTGAGCGTTTCTTCTCCATCATGATGGGCGAAACACTCTATGCCGGCGTCATCACCGATAACCCGGCCTCGCTGAAGGTTCAGGAAAAGCTCGGCTTTTCGGTCACCGGCACCACATGGGCCTTCTGCAACCCGCGCGGCACCATGGTGGATGTTGTTGAAACGGAACTGACCTTCGGTTCCTTCATGCCGGCTTGATAGTTCGGCCCCCTCGCCAGTCTGGCTGAGGGGGCCGGTTCATTTTCAAATTGAGAATCCGGTTCCATCTGAAATGATCTCCACACCCTCCAGCGCTGCGGCAAAATCTGTCACCGGTCGCGGCTGAAACGTGGCGTCGAGCATGGTCAACGACTGCATCCGGTCACACCGAAACGTGCGTGGTGCACCGCGCAGATGGTCAAAGGCAAGCGTATACCAGGCCGGATAATTCAGCAGCAGGAAATGCGGCTCAATCACCCGCTCCGTCACCTCGCCTTTTTCACTGAGATAGGAAATCTCGATTGCGCGGTTCAGCAGAAATGCCTCGTGCAACCCGCCCACCACATCGTCCGGCGGCACGGAATAGTTGGAAAGCACGAACGGCGACACCGTCTGCCCGACAATGATGCGCGATTGCAATGCGCGAATGCGGCTCTGGTCGGCACGTGAGAAGGACGCCACCAGCTTGCGCCGCACAGATGAAAGATTGGACATCAGCAAGGGCGACTTCATCTGCCGGATCACCGCCAGGCTCACCAGCAAACCCACCGCCTCGCGATAGTTCAGCGATATCCGGCCCACGCCCCAATTGGCGCTCAGCCGCACCCCGCCGCCGCGCCCACGCTCCGCCTCAATCGGCAATCCGCGTTCGCGCAGGATTTCAATATCGCGGCTGATAGTGCGCAGACTGATGGCAAATTCTGCCGCCAGGTCTTTCAGCACAAGCGGCTCAGCAGATTTCAGCCTGGCCTCCAGCACGTCCAGTCGTTCCAGCCTGTCAGATGTCGTTGCGCGTTTCATGAAAGAAATATGCCATAAAATGGCATATATTTCGATAGCTCTTCTTTCAGACCCTAAACGAAAGGAAAACCCAATGAAAAACAGGATCATAGAAATCGCAACTGTCACCCTGGCTGCGGGCAAAACGGAAGAGGATCTCGTGGCCGCATCCGATCAATTTCAAACATTCCTTTCCACCCAGCCCGGCTTCATCGCCCGCACCCTGGTGCGCAAGGACGATGGGCTGTTTGCCGATGTGGTGGAGTGGGAAGACCAGGCTTCGGCCGATACGATGATGCAGGCCGCTGCCGGTTCGCCCGAATGCGGGGCCTATTTCAGTGTCATGAACCTCGCCGATAACAACCCCGCAACAGGGGTCGCCCACTGCACGGTTCTGGCCCAATATCAGGCATGAGCGCTTGGGACACGCAAACGGAAACAAACCGCCACCAGGACGGATTTCATGCGTGACAGTCTGCGCCAAAAGGCAATCGATGTTTGCAACCGCAAGATTGCGCAAAAGGGAGAGGCTGTCGGCCTCTCCTTCTATGCTTTCTTCGCCAACAGGAATGACGATCCCGAATGCCTGATGGAAGCCGCCGAATGGTGGATCAGAACGCACCAGCTCGATCATTTCGAAAAAGCGGTAAAAATTCGCGATATGATTCGAAAGGGAATGTGAGATTGCCATGGAACCCTTGAAAAACCTGTTCTCCCCGAAGCTCACCCAAAACATGGCGCGTAACATCGCCAGACACGCCCAGGGTTTTGATCAGACCGGCTTCGAAGCTGACGTGATGGAAAAGCTTGAGGCACTGGAACTCAAGCCCCGCGCCCAATGGATTACCGATTGCCTGCATCAATATCTGCCGCCGGACTGGACAACCCGCGAGCGCATTTTGCGCGCAAGCCTGCACCCGCTTTCAAACAGCAGTCCGGAACAGCCAACCGACGGTGATGGCATCCGTGGCTGGGCCATCATGCCGCTCACCATGCTCATTGGTCAGCACCATATCGCCCATTTCGATGAGGCCATGGCGCTTCTTTATGAGATGACCCGCCGCTTCACATCCGAATTTGCCGTGCGCTATTTCCTGCTGGAAGATCAGGCCCGCGCACTCGCAATCATGGAAAGCTGGCTTGATGATGAGGACGAGCATATCCGCCGTCTGATTTCGGAAGGGACGCGCCCGCGCCTGCCCTGGGCCATGCAGCTGCCCGCGCTGATGGCCGATCCCACCCCGGCCATTCCACTTCTGAAACATCTCCGCGACGATCCTTCAGAATATGTCCGCCGCTCGGTGGCCAACCATTTGAACGACATCGCCAAAGACCATCCGGATCTGGTGGCCGACATTGCCGCAGACTGGCTGAAGGAAGCCCCACCGGAGCGGCAGAAACTGCTGCGCCACGCCTGCCGCACGCTGATCAAGCAAGGCCATGGACCAACACTGAAAGCCTTCAACTTCGAACCACCGGCCATCGGCGCGGTAGAGATCAATATCGAAACGCCAACGGTAAATTTTGGCGAAGCGCTGAATTTTACAGCAGCCATCGCCTCAAAATCGAATAGCCCGCAAGCCGTTATCATCGATTACGCCATTCATTTCGTGAAAGCGGATGGCAAGCGAAAACCCAAGGTCTTCAAATGGACCAAAGCCACTTTGGAGCCGGGCAAACCGCTTCATTTGAAGCGCCGCCATCCCATTCGCGAAATTACCACCCGGCAATATTATACAGGCAAACAGGCCGTGTCGCTGCGCATCAACGGTGAGGATTTCGGCAGCGAGGAGTTTGAACTGATCATGCCCGATACCCTGCCATAATTGCCCCGGCAAAATGCTTCGGGACTTGGTCATAAAACCTTCGCGAGCTTGTCACCCAAACATTAAAACAGTGACACGAACCTCTCCCATTTTCCTCGCGGTTTCCCGCCACATTTTGATCAGGAGAGGATCATGTCACATTCCTTCAAACTACCCCGCCGTGCGTTTCTGCAGTCTGCGGGCGCAACCGGCATTGTTGCCGCTGCCGGCCTTGCCATGCCGTCCATTGTTCGCGCTGCATCACGCCCGGTCTTCACCCACGGTGTTCAGTCCGGCGATGTCGATATGTCATCCGGCATGATCTGGACACGCGTTGACCGTCCCTCCCGCGTCATGATGGAATATGCGACCACCGAGAGCTTTTCCAACGCCGTAAAGCTGCCGGCCCTGAACGCACTTCCCGACACGGATATGGCCGTCAAGCGCCTCATTGAAAACCTGCCCTCTGACCAGGATATCTTCTACCGCTTTACCGCCGCCGACCTGCAGGACATCAACAACACGTCCGAAACCATCACCGGCCAGTTCCGCACTGCGCCCGCTTCGCGCCGCAACGTGCGTTTTGCATGGTCTGGCGACACTGCAGGTCAAGGCTGGGGTATCGATGAAACCGGCATGAAAACCTACGCCACCATGGCCAAGCATCAGCCCGATTTCTTCCTCCATTCCGGCGACACCATCTATGCCGATGGCGCCATGACCGATGAAGTTGACCTGAAAGACGGCACCAAATGGGTCAACAAGGTTCTCACCGACGAGAAGCGCAAGGTTGCCGAAACGCTGGACGAATATCGCGGCCAATGGAAATACAACATGATGGACGAGCATGTGCGCGCGCTGAACGCCATCTGTCCGACCTTCTTCCAGTGGGACGACCATGAAGTGGTCAACAACTGGTCGGCTTCCAAGGATTTGTCCGGCGACGACCGCTACACCGAAAAGTCCGTCCAGCTTCTGTCGGCCCGCGCCGGCAAGGCCTTCCACGAAATGACACCGATCCGCTATACACCGGCCGAGCCCGGCCGCGTTTACCGCACGATCAATTACGGCCCAATGCTGGATGTCTTCTTCCTCGACATGCGCTCCTACCGTGGCGCCAACAGCGAAAACATGCAGGACGCACCAAGCGATGCCACGGCCTTCCTCGGCCAGCAGCAGATTGCCTGGCTGAAGCGGGAACTGGCCAATTCCAAGGCCACCTGGAAAATCATTGCAGCCGACATGCCCATCGGCCTCGTCGTGCGCGATGGCGACACCAAGTTCGAAGCCATTGCCAATGCCGATAACGGCCCGGCCAAGGGCCGCGAATTCGAAATCGCCGACCTGCTGCGCTACATCAAGAATGCCGGTATCACCAACACCGTTTGGCTCACCGCCGACGTTCACTACACGGCTGCTCACTACTACGACCCCAACAAGGCGCAGTTCCAGGACTTCGCCCCCTTCTGGGAATTCGTTTCCGGCCCGCTGCATGCCGGCACCTTCGGCCCGAACGATCTCGACATGACCTTCGGTCCGGAAGTGAAATATGTGAAAGCCCCACCGGAAGGCCAGGTCAATCTGCCGCCATCTGCCGGTCTGCAGTTCTTCGGCCTCGTTGATATCGATGGCCAGACCGAGCAGCTCACCGTCCGCCTCATGGATCGTGAAGACCAGGAACTCTGGAAAATCACGCTCGATCCGGCCCGCAGCGCGTAATCGGCAACACGCTCGTGGCCTCCCCTCTCCCCAACCCGCGGGGAGAGGGGAATTCCAACTGAGACCACCTCAAAAATATGAGCTATTCCGCGTTAGAAATCGGTCCATACCCGCAAATAAGAAACGATTGCTTCAGCCGTACGTAGGGATGCCTGATGGGAAGCCGCGTTCACCGGGCCCAACCCCATATTTTCAGATCCGATCTGATCAAGATATTGAGCAACACCTTCAGGTGTTTCACCTCGCATGAGCAAATGAGCTGCGCGAAGAAGATAAGTGTCATACTCATCGGCAGCATTGGTACGCCAATCGATGTCGTTGAGCTGGCGTATTCCAATGGGATCCCAATAGTCCCACCCTATTTGGCGTAGCGCACGGATGTCGACTTCTCTGTCTTCGCTCATAGTCATTTTCCAGAAGCCTGTCGTTTCACGGTGCTTGAATCTGCACGCCTAAAAACTAAGCGAAAAATTGAACGAAAGTCTTTATGAAGCCGCTTCCGCACTATCCTCGATGGCCTGCATGGCATCGTCGGAAAGGCCGAAATGATGGCCGATCTCGTGGATCAGCACATGGGTCACGATATCGCCCAGCGTCTCGTTATTCTCCGCCCAATAGTCAAGAATCGGTCGGCGATAGAGCATGATCCTGTTCGGCATCTCGCCGGTTTCCATGGAAAACCGCTCACCCAGCCCGCGCCCTTCGAAAAGCCCTAAAAGATCAAACGGCGTTTCCAGCGCCATATCCTCAAAGATCTCGTCGTCGGGAAATTCCGCAATCTCGATCACCAGATCCGACGCCAGACGTCGAAATTCCTCCGGCAAGTGGCTGTAAGCCTCAATCGCCAGAGATTCCAGAACACCAATCGAGGGCGAAAACTGATCCCGCCACTCACCCGTTTCGTCAACGCGATCCATAAAAACTCCTTGTGCAGGGTCATATAGTCGGTATGGACAGAGATTGCGAGAGGCGATTGGGATTAGGGTGAATGGCGGGAGTTTGCTGCTAATATGGTGAAGCTTTATCAGCAAGACTCGCATTCCGGTTCAGCTAATAGTATTAGTCTTCTATAGCCATTTTCTAGGAAGACCAATGCTTGCCTGCGGGGCAATCTGCCAACCGTCCAAAGTTCTTCGAGAGATTCAACTTTTCGAGTCTAGCACGAGGCCGGCAAGAGTCGAGACTGATGCAGGCGATGGTTTCATTAAAAGCATTGGCAATCCTCAAGGAAATGCGGCGCTTGTGTCCGAGCTTATCGCTGCTGAACTGGGAACTTGGTTAGGCCTTTCGATTCCACCGTTTGCGGTCATTCGGAAGTGCGATATTGAAATCCCAATGCTGAACCACCACAGCAATATGCTACCACCACTATTCTTTTCGAAGGCGGTGAACGGTATTCCTCGTGATGGCAACGATACCCTGTTAAAGATGCTCACGAATAAATCCGACGTTGCAAAATTGGTGGTTTTTGACACATGGATCCGAAATACGGACAGATACACGAACGAGCATCCTAATTCAGACAATTTATTATACGAGGCTGTCGCCAAAGGGAGAAAATATTCCTTGACACCGATTGATCATTCCCATTGTTTCGTGGATATTGACTTTGATATAGATTTACCATCTGACGACTTGGTTTTCGATCCAAGTGTTTATGGATTCTACCCCGAATTTGAGAAATTCATAACCCCACGTAGTGTTGGGGTAGCTGTTGAGAAGCTGCGCACCCTCGAAAGAGAGTTTGTGCAGGAATGCGTTAACTCAGTTCCTGCAGAATGGGGATTGCATGCAGTGGCAAGAAATCACTTGGTAGATTTTGTTTGTAGACGAGCCACATACGTGGTTGATACAATTTCGATGAAGCTCGTGGCAGCCCCTGAGTTGCCAGGGATGAGACCATAATGGATGAGAAACAAGGATATTTCTCGTTAATTCAGTACTCGGAATACCCCGAGCGTAACGAGTTTCTTAACGTTGGAATAGTATTATTTTCCAATGCGATACCTCATGTCATCGTCAAATTAGGAGAAAGCCGCTCAAGAATACGTAAGGTTTTTGGCGTGTATCCTGGAAAGCATTTTGAAATTTTGATGCACTCTATGAAAGATCGCATCATGTCAGAATTTAATTCAAACTGGGATAGACAGAGTGTCGAAAAATTCATTGGCCTTCGTTCCGGTAACATAAGGTTATCGTCACCGAAGTCCGTGTTAGTGGATGCTGACCCTAACATCGTTGCTAATGAGCTATTCGAACGTTTAGTCGAGCCTTTTGAGATCAGAGAACCGATCCAAAGGGTGCAAAAAAAATTGAAAAAACAACTGGTTATGAGTGGTGTCGAAAGCCTCCTCGAAAAGCCTAAACCTGTCTCACTTCCCCAAGGCGTAGTAGTAAAAGCACAATACGCCTATCAGAATGGCTCGTACAATCTAATTAATGCAATATCTTTGCGCGATGATCCAAACATAGCTTTGGCTGCAGCAGGCAAACAAGCAATTGAAGGGCTTTGGTTGTCAGAATTTGACAAGGGTCAAAAGCGCCTCATCGTAGTTGGCGATGTTGAAAATCAGAATAGTAATTTCGTTAATGCTGTAAAAGATTTGATGAGAATGAACAAAACAGAGTTTTATTCATTGTCCGATATTTCACCTCTTGCGCGAGAAATACGTGAGCATGTTACTGCCAACGATCTCTCTCAAAGCACATCTAGTAGTTTTCTCAATTAAACCTTCCGACACACAGTGTGGGAATAAATTCTCATCCATCCCGCTTGACTCTTCCCCCACCCTCTGGAATCTATAAGAACATAACAGGAACATTTATGAGGGCAACGTCATGGCACAGCCTGCCTTGGCGAAGGGGACGCTTTGCGCTCTTCGCCAGACCATAGCCCGCATCGAAGCGGGTCAGAGCCACACGGAGACTTTGGAAGCGAGGGGTGAAAACCCGCGCCTGCCGCTGGGCGTCGAGGCTTTCGATGAGGCACTGTCCGGCGGCCTGATGCTCTCCGGGCTGAACGAGCTGCGCGCACCCTTTACCACCGATTGTGGTGCCGCATCCGGTTTTGCGCTTGCCCTTTCCACATTGGCACTGGAAAGGCGCGACATGCCCGGTCTGGTCCTCTGGATCGGCGAGGCCATCACCGGCCGCGAAGCGGGTTATCCGCACGCAGCCGGACTATTGAACCTTGGTTTTGAGCCGGCAAACCTGATCTATGCCACCCCGCGCAAGATGGAAGATGCGCTCTGGATTTGCGAAACCGCACTCGAAGTCTCCGCCTTTGCCGCCGTCATTCTGGAAATCCGCGGCAATCCGGCCCGCTTCGGACTGGCCGAAAGCAGGCGGCTGCATTTGCGCGCCCGCGCAAGCCGCATGCCGCTTTTCCTGTTGCGCCAGGCGGGCGAAGAAGAGGCCTCCAGCGCTCACACCCGCCTGCGTATTGAACCAGCCGCCGCTGCCGAACGTCTGCGCCCCGATGGGGTGCCGATGAGCGGCACCATCGGCCGTCCGCGCTTTGCCGTCACCATTGAAAAAAGTCGCAATCCCGCCCCCCTCACCGTCTTACTGGAGTGGAACGCCCATGAACGCCAGTTTTCCCTCGCCCGCACAGCCCGGCCTTCTCGCGCGCTCGAACCAGCGCTTTCTCGCACTCCTCTTTCCGCATCTGCCGAGCGACCGGATCGCGCGCAAACGGTGGGGTCCATCGTGGCGTTTGAGCGGGCGTCCTGACCATCCGCCGGTGGTCTTTTCCGCCCGCGTGCAAAACGCCATGCGGCTTTGCGCCATGGATGAGGCCGCCGAAGCCGCAGGTCTGAAACTCGGACAAGGCGTGACCGAGGCGCGCGCCTGTATCCCCGAAACGGAGGTCATCGAAGCGACCCCCAATGCCGACCGCGCTTTTTTGAACGGCCTTGCCGACTGGTGCGGCCGCTACACGCCGCTGGTTGCGACCCACGGCAATGACAGCCTGTTTCTCGACATCACCGGCTGCACGCATCTTTTCGGCGGCGAGCACGCCATGCTGCGCGATATCCTGAGCCGCCTTTTTCATATGGGGCTCGACACCCGCGCCTCCATTTCATCAAGCCCCGGCCTCTCCTTCGCGCTCGCCCATAGCGGCCAGCAGAAAATCGTTGAAACCGGCCATGAGGCCGAAGCGCTTACACCCCTTCCCCTGTCCGCATTGCGGCTGGAAGAGGAAACGCTCGCCGCCCTCTCCCGCTCCGGCCTCAAAATCGCAGGCCATCTGATCGGCGCGCCACGCGCGCCACTTGCCCGCCGCTTCGGCAGCCATGTCCTCAGGCGTCTCGATCAGGCTTTGGGCATCGAAGAGGAAACTATTTCACCGCGCCTGCCCGTTGCCCGTTTTTCTGCCGAGCGTCAGATCCCCGAGCCCATCACCGGCGAAGACGATATTCTCGCGCTGGCGGGACAGCTGGCCGCCACGCTCGAAAAAAGCTTCGACGCCCATGGCCTCGGCGGGCAGATGTTTGAACTGGCACTCTTTCGTGTCGACGGCCATGTTGCCCGCCTCAATGTCAAAAGTGCCGACCCGCTGAAGGAGCCCGCCCGCATTGCCCGCCTCTTCCGCGAGCGCCTCGCCGGTCTTCACGATGATCTTGAGGCCGGATTCGGCTTTGAAATGATCCGCCTTTCGGCAGGCCTGACAGCCCCCTTCAATGCCCGCCAGCGCGATTTCATGCAGCACGGCAAGCCGGATCTGCCGATTGCCGATTTCGCCGCCCGGGTGGAAGCCCGCCTGGGCGAAGCGCTGATCCATGTTCCCGCCATGCATGAAAGCCATATTCCCGAGCGCGCCTCCCGCCTTGCCCCGTTTTCCGGTGCGACGCCCCCCGCAGCAGCCACCCTGCCCGCCCTCATCCGCCCGGTGCGGCTTTTTCAATATCCCGAACCCGTGGAGGCCATGGCCGAAGTGCCGGAAGGCCCGCCAATCACCTTCCGCTGGCGCCGGGCGCAACATCGTGTGCGCCGCGCCGAAGGGCCGGAGCGTATCGAGGCCGAATGGTGGATCGACGGCACCGACACCCCGCCGCGCGACTATTTCCGCATCGAGGATGAAAAAGGTCATCGCTTCTGGCTCTATCGTGAAGGGCTTTATGGCCGCACGCCGCTGCCGCCGCGCTGGTTCATGCATGGGGTTTTCGCCTGATGTCCGCCTTTGCCGAAATCGGCGCGCGCAGCAATTTCTCTTTCCTGCAGGGTGCCTCCGATCCAGAAGACATGGTTGAGACCGCCAGCAAGCTCGGCCTTGCAGCCATCGGTCTTGCCGACCGCAATACGGTCGCCGGTGTCGTGCGCGCCCATCAGGCCGCCAAGGTGGCAGGCTTGAAATTCCACCCCGGCAGCCGCCTCGTCTTTTCTGACGAGACACCCGACATGCTGGCTTATCCCGTCAACCGCAAGGGCTGGGCGCATCTCTGCCGCCTTTTGAGCCAGGGCAATCTGCGGGCCGAAAAGGGAACCTGCGAACTCTATGAAGCAGATCTCATGGAATGGGCAAACGATATGCTCTTCACCATTCTGCCGCCAGCCGATCAGGACAATCAGGCACTGGAGGCACTTTTATCCCGCCTCAAAGCCCGCGCGCCGGGCCGCGTCTATCTCGGCCTTTCACCGCGCTATGATGGCAATGACCGGCTGAATTTCGGCTGGCTTTCCGTCGTCGGCGCCAATATGGGCATCCCCCTCATCGCCACCAATGAGCCGCTCTATCACGATGTCAGCCGCCGCCCGCTCAGCGACATCGTGGCCGCCATCCGCCATCACGTCACCGTTGCCAATGCAGGCCTCCTGCTTGCCGCCAATGCCGAGCGCCACCTGAAAGGTCGGCAGGATATCGCCCATATTTTCCGCGACCATCCGCAGGCAATCGAGACAGTTTCCACCTTCATCAGCCAACTGAAATTTTCGCTTGATGAACTGCAGTATCAATATCCCGACGAAAGCAAGGATGGCGAAACACCCACCCAGACACTCAAGCGCCTGACCTATGAGGGGGCGGCATGGCGTTATCCGAATGGCGTCCCCGAAAAAGTATCAAACCAGATTGTCCACGAACTCGCGCTCATCGAACGGCTGCATTACGAACCCTATTTCCTCACCGTCCGCCACATCATGGAATTTGCCCGCTCTAAAGGCATTCTCTGCCAGGGCCGTGGTTCGGCAGCCAATTCAACCGTCTGCTTCTGCCTGCGCATTACCGAGGTCGACCCGGCTTTGTCCGAATTGCTTTTCGAACGCTTTGTTTCCCCTGAGCGCGACGAGCCGCCCGACATTGATGTCGATTTCGAGCATGAACGCCGCGAGGAGGTCATTCAATATATCTACGACCATTACGGCCATGCCCGGGCGGGGTTGGCAGCTGCGGTCACCACCTATCGCGCCCGTTCGGCAGGGCGTGAAACCGCCAAGGCCATGGGCCTGTCGGAGGATGTGCAGGCCGCCATGTCCGCCTCCATCTGGGGCTGGTCGTCTTCCGCACTCACTGAAAAGGAGGCCAGGGCCGCCGGGCTCGATACGAGCGATCCGACGACCCGCATGGTGCTCGACAATGCCTCCACCCTCATGGGGTTTCCTCGCCATCTCACCCAGCATTCCGGCGGCTTCGTCATCACCCATGACAGGCTCGATGAAATCGTCCCCATCATGCCCACCGCCATGGAAGGCCGCACCATGGTGGAATGGGACAAGGATGATCTCGACGCGCTGAAAATCCTCAAGATCGACGTTCTGGCACTCGGCATGCTCACCGCAATCGCCAAATCCTTCCAGCTTCTGGCCGATCATTACGATCTGCCGATGACCATCCCAGACGTCCCCAAGGAGCAGAAATATGTCTATGACATGATCACACGCGCCGACACGATCGGCACGTTCCAGGTGGAAAGCCGCGCCCAGATGAGCATGCTGCCGCGCCTGAAACCGAAAGAATTTTATGATCTCGTCATCGAAGTCGCCATTGTCCGTCCCGGCCCCATTCAGGGCGGCATGGTCCACCCTTACCTCAAGCGCCGCCAGGGGCTTGAAAAGGTCGATTATCCGAGCAAGGCGCTGGAATCCGTTCTTTCCCGCACCCTGGGCGTGCCGCTCTTTCAGGAACAGGCCATGCAGATCGCCATTGTCGCTGCCGGCTTTTCGCCCGCCAAGGCCGACAAGCTGCGCCGCGCCATGGCCACCTTCCGCCGCACCGGCACGATCGGCAATTTCCGCACCGATTTCATCGCAGGCATGGTCCGGAACGGCTACACGGAAGACTTCGCCGAGCGCTGTTTCAAACAGATCGAAGGTTTCGGTGATTATGGCTTTCCCGAAAGCCACGCCGCCTCTTTTGCGCTGCTGGTCTATATCTCCGCATGGCTGAAGGCCACCTACCCCGATGTCTTTTGTACAGCCCTTTTGAATTCCCAGCCCATGGGCTTTTATGCCCCGGCCCAGCTTGTGCGCGATGCCCGCGAACATGGTGTCGAGGTGCGTGCACCCGATATCAATCTTTCCTTTTGGGGTTCCACATTGGAGAAAAATGCCTTCAACCCAGCCCGCATGGAGCCGCGTCATCGCGAAATGGCCAAAACCATCGCCACCCGTCATGCCGTGCGTCTCGGCTTTCACCAGATCAAAGGCCTGAAAGAGGACGACATGAACCGCCTCACGGCAGCCCGTAGCGGAGGCTATAAATCCGTGCGCGAACTCTGGCTGCGCTCAGGCCTCACCCGCGCCGTCATCGAGCGCCTTGCCGATGCCGATTGTTTCCGCTCCATCGGCCTCGACCGGCGTCAGGCGCTTTGGGAGGCTCGTGCGCTCGATAAAAAGTCGGCGGCTGAATCCATGCCCCTTTTTGAAGCCACGCAGAAATCGTTGACCGAAATACCCGATTTCCAACCCGAACCCACCATTCAACTGCCCGTCATGCCCGTTGGCGAACATGTTTTGCAGGATTATCGCTATCTCTCACTGTCCTTGAAGGCCCACCCGGTTTCCTTTCTGCGCTCTGATTTTACAGCACGCGGCATTGTCGCCTCGCGGGCGCTGCAAAACCTGCGCAATGGCCAGCGCCTCACGGTTGCCGGCCTCGTGCTGGTGCGCCAGCGGCCGGGCACGGCAAAGGGCGTTATCTTCATGACGCTGGAAGATGAAACCGGCGTCGTCAATGTCATCGTCTGGAAAGACATCTTTGAAAAATACCGAACGGAGGTCATGAGCGCCCGACTGGTGCGCATTCGCGGCAAGCTGCAAAGTGCGCAAGGCGTCACGCATGTTGTGGCCGAACATATTGAAAACATATCCGGCACGCTTGCCCGGCTGGAAGAGAAAGCCAGTGCAATGGCCCCACCCGCCATCGCCGCCGGCAAAAACCGCAATGAAGGCGTTCCCGCAAACCTCATGCCCAAGGGGCGGAATTTTCACTGAGCCAGCCTTGTACTTGGCGAAACTTTGTGATTGACCTTTAAGTAAACCAAACGATTGGAAAATGCGGGAGACCCCCATGGCAGGCGAACGCGCCCTCATCGTTATCGATGTCCAGAATGATTTCTGCCCCGGCGGTGCCCTTGCAGTGTCGGGCGGCGATGAGATTCTACCGGCCGTCAACGCGCTCATGGAAGACTTCGCCCATGTCGTGCTGACACAGGATTGGCATCCCGCCTGCCATTCCAGCTTTGCCTCTTCGCATGCTGGCAAAAGCCCGTTTGACGTGATTGACATGCCCTATGGCGCGCAAACGCTGTGGCCGGATCACTGCATTCAGGGAACCAAGGGGGCAGAATTTCACCCCGCACTGAACCTGACAAAACCGGAGCTCATCATCCGCAAGGGCTTCCGCACCGCCATCGACAGCTATTCCGCCTTCTTCGAAAACGACCACAAGACTCCAACCGGGCTCGGCGGTTATCTGAAGGAACGCAGTATTTCCGATGTGACACTATGCGGCCTTGCAACAGACTATTGCGTTGCCTATTCCGCACTTGATGCCGCCAAACTCGGCCTCGCAGTCACCGTAAAACTTGAAGCCAGCCGTGGTATCGATCTCGGCGGCTCTGTCGCCACCATGATTGCCGGCATGAAAGAGGCCGGCATCACCATCGCCTGAGCAGGGTTCCGAACCTTTGCACGGCACACGCCTTGAAGTGCCAGGAACCATTTTCATGAGCTGTCCCAGGAGGAAAGTGTGGCTCAAACCGATATAGCACGACGCGTTTACAACCACGCCTGGAAGCTCGACCCGATTGTCCGCAGCCTCCTGGACACGGATTTCTACAAGCTTCTGATGCTGCAGATGATCTGGCATCAATATAGCGATGTGCGGGCTGAATTTTCGCTCATCAACCGCACCAAGAGTGTCCGCCTGTCCGATGCGATTGATGAAGGCGAACTGCGCGCGCAGCTTGACCACGCCCGCACCCTGCGGCTGACCAAAAAGGAAATGATCTGGCTCGCAGGCAACACATTTTATGGCCGCCGGCAGATTTTCATGCCGGAATTTCTCGAATGGCTGTCCAATTTTCAGCTTCCCGAATATGAGCTGGAAAAGCGCGACGGCCAATATGAACTGCGGTTTCATGGTTTATGGCGGGAAACCACCATGTGGGAAATTCCAGCCCTTGCAATCATCAACGAGCTGCGTTCGCGATCAGCCATGAAAGGCATGGGCCGGTTTGAGCTTGACGTTCTCTATGCCCGCGCAAAAGCCAAGATGTGGGACAAGGTCGAGGCGCTGAAGCAATATCCGGGCCTTCGGATCTCCGATTTCGGCACCCGCCGCCGCCACTCCTTTCTCTGGCAGCGCTGGTGCGTGGAAGCCTTGAAGGAAGGCATCGGCCCGGCCTTTTCCGGCACATCCAACGTGCTGCTGGCCATGGATACGGACCTCGAAGCGCTCGGCACCAATGCCCATGAACTTCCAATGGTCGCTGCCGCTCTCTCCAACACCGATGAAGAGCTGGCGGCCGCACCCTATCGCGTGCTCCAGGATTGGCATCAGCTCTACGACGGCAATCTGCTGATCGTGCTGCCCGACGCCTATGGCACATCCGCATTCCTGCGCAATGCGCCGGACTGGGTGGCCAACTGGACCGGCTTTCGCCCCGACAGCGCTCCGCCCATTGAAGGCGGCGAGCGCATCATCGCCTGGTGGAAGGAAAAAGGCCGCGATCCGCGCGAAAAACTATTGATCTTCTCCGATGGCCTTGATGTGGAAACCATCATCAAGACCTACCGCCACTTCGAAGGCCGCGTGCGCATGAGCTTCGGCTGGGGCACCAACCTGACCAACGACTTTGACGGCTGTGCACCGCGCGAAATTCCGGGCCTCTTGCCGATTTCCATCGTCTGCAAGGTTTCAACCGTCAACGACAGGCCTGCCGTCAAACTCTCCGACAATCCGCGCAAGGCGACCGGCGAACCCGCGGAAGTGGAACGTTACAAGCGCTTTTTCGGAACGCAGGATTTTGTCGAGCAAATGCTGAAGGTTTAGGCACCCTGGCTGCGTCATCTGAACACATCACTTCTAGCGAAAACCAATGAGACGAACACGAAAACTATCTTGACACTGGAAGTCCGGTTTAGCATAAATCGGATGAGAAATATCAAGTTTTCGGATGCCCGTCATGCTCGTCTGCAGCTGCAACTTCATCACTGACCGCGAAATTCGCGATGTCATCATTGATATGCTCAATGAAGACTGTTGGCAGTTGATCGTTCCAGGCAAGGTTTACCGTGCGATGGAAAAGCGCGGTCGTTGCTGCGGCTGTTTCCCCAACGTTGTCGATATCATCATCCAGACCACCGAAGACTACCACCGCAACGCTTCGCGAGAAGACGAACGCGTTTGCGATTTCATGCAGCGCCTGCGCAATTTCCATGACGAGCAGAAAAACAAGATGGCCGCCATCCGCACTGCTCGGCCAAAAGTTGCTTGAATATCCAATAACCTAGTTGCGACTTGCTGACTCTTCTTTAGAGTGAGAACACGTGAATGTGCGGGCGATTGCCTGCCGCTCTTATATTATAGGGAAATTTGGAAAGGAAACACCGTGAAGGGTAGCGCAAAGGTTATAGAACGTCTGAACGAGGCGCTGTTTCTCGAACTTGGCGCAGTAAACCAGTATTGGCTGCATTACCGGCTGCTGGAAGATTGGGGATATGCCAAGCTGGCCAAGAAAGAGCGTGCCGAATCCATCGAAGAGATGCAGCATGCCGACAAATTGGTCGAGCGCATCATCTTTCTCGAAGGTCATCCCAACCTGCAGACCGTGGCACCGCTGCGCATCGGGCAAAACGTGAAGGAAGTGCTGGAAGCCGATCTTGCCGGCGAATACGACGCCCGCACGTCCTACAAAAAATCGCGCGAAATCTGTTATGAAGAAGGTGATTACGTCACCATGCAGCTCTTTGAAGCCCTGCTGTCGGATGAGGAAGGCCATATCGACTTTCTCGAAACCCAGCTCGAACTTCTCTCCAAGATCGGCGAAGAGCGTTACGGCCTTCTCAATGCCGCCTCTGCCGACGAAGCCGAATAAGGCACGAAACAGATTAAAGCGAAACGGGGCCGAATAGAGCGGTTCAGCTTTTAACTGAAGCGCTCAGGGCCACAAGCGTGGCCCGGCGCTAATGCGCCGCCCCCGTGGAGCATTGCGCAAAGCGCAATTGGCGTGAGCGAAAAAAATGTAGACTGTTTCGGTCAAAAACTGAAACAGTCTAGGCCCCGTTTTTTATTTACCCAAGATGCCGGAAGGCATTGACCACCTGCTCATAGACAGGCCGTTTAAACGGCACGATCAGGTCCGGCAGTTCTTGCATCGGCAGCCAGTCCCACTGGTCAAACTCAGCCGTGTGGCCACCGGGTGGAGGATTGATCTGGATCTCGCTTTCATCGCCCTCAAAACGGAAGGCAAACCAGCGTTGCGTCTGGCCTCGATATTTTCCCTTCAAGCCGATACCGATCAGATGTTGTGGAAGGTCGTAATTGAACCATTCCGGCGCTTCTTCCAGCAGGGAAACGCTCTTCATGCCGGTTTCTTCGTAAAGCTCGCGATAGGCGGCCTCCCGCGGGTCTTCGCCCTTGTCGATACCGCCTTGCGGCATCTGCCACAATTGCGGCGAGCCGTCATATTCCGAATTGCCGATGGCGATGCGCCGGCCCGCCCACACAAGGCCTTGCGCGTTCAGCACCATAACACCAACACAAGGGCGATACGGCAAGTCCTGCGGTCTCGGTGCGATTTTATCTTTCGCGTCCTTCTTGTCCTTCTTTCCCATCTCACCTTCCCGCATTATCCGCCAGCGCGGAGACACCAACAATTTCAATCCCGTGGCCGCCGGCCTCTTGCGCCCATTCGGCGATTGCTGACAGGCTCTCATCAAAGCCCGAAGCAACGCCGATTGCCGTCCCCTTCCGGTAGGCGATCCGTTCCAGTTCATCAAGCTTTTTCAAAATGGCTTCGGTATCCACCTGTTCGTCCAGCACCAGATCGGCAAAGGCGTGCGGCATGTCATAGGCCTTGGCATAATCGCCGCTCAGCGATTGCACGCTCGTTCCATCATCGAAAAACATCAGGCCGCGCTCGCCGATATCCTGCATCACCGGCTGAAGTGCATCGCCGGCAGCGAGAAAACGCCCACCGAGATAGTTCATGATACCCGTGTAGCCCGTCATTCGGCCCATGGCGGCATGCAGATTGGCGATATTGGTGGCAGCCGATTTGCTGCTCACCAGCGTTCCGCGCCCGGGATCGTTCTGCGGATAGTTGAAGGGCTCCATCGGCACCTGCAGCAGAATTTCGTGGCCGTTGCGCCGCGCTTCGGGTGCCCAGCGCGACAGCGAATTTCCATTGGCCGCAAAGGCAAGCGTGATCTGTTCGGGCAATTCTTCAATGGCCCGCATCGTTCCCGTCTGGCTGATACCGAGCCCGGCCACCACGATGGCGATACGGGTTCCCCGCGCACCGGACCAGGGCCGGGCGTAATAGTCGAACGGGCGCAACCCGTCGGGCCCCACAATCGGCAACTTGCCTTCCGGTGTCTCTTCAATCAGGTCGTCATTGGGCAGACCGGCCAGACGCGGGTCCTGCGTGGTTTGGGCTTGAATGATCAGCGGCCCGCTGCTCTCGCGCCCGCGCGGACTGAACTTTGTGACAACGGAACCATCGTCCATCACCTGCCGCTCAACATTTGCCCCATCCTGGCGTCCGCTGGTGGCAATACCTGGCAGTTTCGTTTTTTCAGCTTGCGAAGAAGCATCATCAGATGCGGCAGTCGCATCTGACAACACTGCGGGGGGCAGTTTGTCAGGCTGGATGTAGGGATAGATTGAAAGACCGATCACCAGAGCGGCAAACACACCCGTCACGCCGCCGCTGAAATAGCGACCCGAAGAAGAACCGACCTTTACCTTGCGCTTGCGGTCCTTGCCAAGCGGCGCATTCAAATCCGTAGACACGTTCCGCGGTTTCCCGTCCCCGTCAAGTTCTCTCTTCCGCCCCAGCCCCTGGAAGGCAAACGCCCGCCCTGGTCAAGAGGGCGGGCGTTCAGATCATGCGATCAATTGTCGTGAGCAATCTTGGTCGGATCCGGCGGGAAGCTCGGATCGGTCTTGTTGCCGCGCAGCAGGTCCAGAGCGTAGTTCAGCTGAACGTCGTCCTTCGGATCCGGCGGCACGTAAGCGGCAGAACCGGAACCGGCATCGGTTTCGTCCTGGCCCTTGATGTGGCCGGCAAGCCCGGCTTCACCACCGGTTTCCACCTTGCCCTTCAGCTCATCGGGAACCGGCTCTTCAACGCGGATATCCGGGGTAATGCCCGTACCCTGAATGGAGGTGCCGGACGGCGTGTAATAAAGCGCCGTTGTCAGGCGCAGTGCACCGTTTTCACCAAGCGGAATGATCGTCTGGACCGAGCCCTTGCCGAACGAGCGTGTGCCGAGAACCGTCGCACGCTTCAGGTCCTGCAGAGCGCCTGCAACGATTTCCGAAGCCGAAGCCGAACCGCCATTGACCAGCACGATCACCGGCTTGCCGTTGACCAGGTCACCCGGCGTCGCATCGAAACGGCGCGTATCGCCCTTTTCACGGCCACGGGTCGAAACGATTTCGCCCTGCTGCAGGAATGCGTCGGAGACGTTGATCGCCTGATCAAGAAGTCCGCCGGGGTTCAGGCGCAGGTCAAGCACAAAGCCCTTCAGCTTGTCGTCGGGAACCTCAGCCTGGATCTTTTCAATGCCCTTCTGCAGATCTGCAAAGGTCTTTTCGGTGAACTGGATAATGCGCAGATAACCGACATCGCCTTCAACACGGTACTTAACCGCCTGAACCGCAATAATATCGCGAACGATCTTCAGGTCGATAGGTTTATCGGCACCTTCACGAATGAGTTCCAACTCGATCGGCTCGCCAACCTTGCCGCGCATCATGTCCACGGCTGCACTCAGCGTCATGCCGCGCACATCCTTGCCGTCAATCTTGGCGATGTAATCGCCCGCCAGAACCCCGGCCTTGGCAGCCGGCGTATCTTCAATCGGCGTGATAACCTTCACCAGGTCGTTTTCCATGGTGACTTCGATACCCAGACCGCCGAATTCGCCACGCGTCTGCGTGCGCATTTCTTCAGCTTCCTTGGGGTTCATGTAGCTCGAATGGGGATCAAGCGAGGTCAACATGCCGCTGATCGCGCTTTCAATGAGCTTCGTATCGTCAGGCGGCGTCACATATTGCGCCCGCACCCGCTCGAAAACGTCGCCGAAAACCGAAAGGTCACGATAAGTCGAACCATTGGCCGCGGACGCCGCATCGCTTATCGAATAAAGCCCGCTAACAGCTGCCGCACCCATCACGGCACCTATCGCCATAAGTGAAACCCTACGTATCATTACTTGCCTTTCCAGAATTTTGAGCGGACCACCACGCCCGGGAATCAGTCGGTTTGTTGTTTTGCCAAAGCTCAATGTAAAGGCTTGGCCTGTCAGTTTCCAGCGACAATGAAGCCGCACTTGCAATTCGTGTCTCGCCCATTTCGCCGATTGGCTCGCCGGCCACGACAAATTGCCCCGGCCGCACATTCACATTGCCCATGCCCGTCATCACAAGACGGTATTTTTCGCCAACATCGAGGATAATCGTCTCACCATAGCTTCTGAATGCACCGGCATAGATGATCCAACCATCCGCAGGCGCTGTCACCAGCGCACCGGCATCGGCAATCACCGTCACGCCCTGTGCATCGCCAAGTGGCCCTGGCTCAGCCTCGCCATCAGCAACCAGCTCGCCGCGAACCGGCAGTGCAAGTCGTCCCTTCAAGCTTGAAAACGCAAATGCAGGAGCAATGCGGTTTTTATCGGGCAATGTGCCTTGATCTGTTGCATCATTTTTTGGACCGGCCTCGGCTTCGCGGCTTTGCTGTGCCGCCTCGCGCACCGAACCGATCTCCGCCTCCAGCGACGCCATCAGCTCCTGCATGCTGCTGGCTTTGGCGGCCAGCGCCTCGGCCCGTTTCTGCTCTTCGGCCAGCGTCTTTGCGGAAAGCGCCGATTGCTGACGGTTTTCCTCCAGCAGCAGGCTCATCCGCTTTTCTTCTTCCAGCCGCGCCACCATCAACTGCTTCAGCGATTCGCGCTCGCTGGAAATCGCTGCAAGCGTCTTTGAAAGCTGCTGAAGATCAGCATAAAGCGTTTCCGTCTCTTCACGAATGCCCGGCACCACGGCCCCCAGCAGGATGGCGCTTCTGACCGAGCCGAGCGCATCGGAAGGCTTGACCAGGATGGCCGGCGGCGGGTTGCGGCCCATCCGCTCCAGCGCGCCTAAGACCTCGGCCAGCAGACCGCGCCGCTCATAAAGAGAAGCGCGGATATCGCTTTCCTGTTCGCGCAGCGCAGTGAGCTTTTTCTCGCCCTGACTGATCTTCGTCTCCAGCGCATTGCGTGTCTCGGCAGACGAAACAAGCGCCTGCCGGATATCAGCCGCCCGATTGTTCAGCTCGGCGATTTCGCTTTGCAAATCGCCAATCTTGGAATCGGAAAGACCGATACTTTCGCTAAGCGCCTTCAGCTCCTCTTCGGTGGCTTTACGGCGTGCTTCCAGATCGGCTGCGGGATCGTTTGGCTTTGGCTTTTCGACAACCGTTTCTTCAGCATGCAGGCGCGCAAGACCGGAGGGCGCGAGGGTCGCACCCAACATCATCAGCACAAATGGCAAACGCCTGCCGGTTTTCATTCAAGCCCGCTCTGTCGCATCCAATTGTAGAGTCTAACCTGATTTGCCCCAAAGAGCCAAGTTTCACGCGCGGTGATAGGGATGACCTGACAGAATTGTGACTGCGCGGTAAAGCTGTTCGGCAATCAGAATGCGCACCAACTGGTGCGGCCATGTCATCTTGCCGAAACAGACCGTCGCATCTGCCCGCTCCCGCAGGCTCTGATCAAGCCCGTCTGCACCGCCAATCGCAATCATCAACTCGCGTCGGCCCTGATCGCGGAATTGCCCGAGTAGATTGGCAAAATCCTCCGAGCCCATCGCCTTGCCACGTTCGTCCAGAAGCAGCAGAACTGCACCATCCGGCAGCGCCTTTTCCAGCATCTGCCCTTCTTCGCGCTTGCGTGTATCCGAAGAAGAGGCGCGGCTTTCATTGACTTCGGTAACGCGCGAAAATTCCAGCCCGATGGGTGGCCCGGCCTTGGAAAAGCGATCAAAATAGCGTGCTGCCAGTTCTTTTTCAGGCCCGGACTTTAACCGCCCGACCGCAAAAACCCCTATCCGCATAGCCTTCCCTTTAACCGGTCAAATCCACCCGCCGCGAGAATGTCAGCATTCGCGGAAATCAGTATCTGTCTCTAAACCGGCAGGCTGCCCGACACGGCACAAAAATAGACAGCGTGTTCAATTGGCGCCAATTGAACAATAAGGTTACGCATCAACCACGGAGCTGAAGCCCTGGCTTTGCAGCTCCATGAAGTCCGTGCGTCTTAGTGCAGTCTTCCTTCTTCAAGATCGGGGGCAGCCCACATCTTTTCGATGTTGTAAAACTCCCGAACTTCAGGGCGGAACACATGCACGATAACATCGCCTGCGTCGATCAGCACCCAATCGCCTGCCTCAAGACCTTCCACGCGCGGTGCATCATAGCCCTCCGCCTTCAGGTCGGTGATCAGGTGATCGGCAATCGCGCTGACATGACGGTTCGATCGCCCGGAGACAACAACCATGTAATCTCCCAACGCCGATTTTTTCGCGATGTCGATGGTGACAATATCTTCGCCCTTGGAATCATCAAGACTTCCAAGGATCGTTTGGAGCGCGCGGGCAGCGGCATCAGCGCCACGTTCCTGGCTCTTGGGAATACTGTGAAGCACAGTTCCCTTGGATTGTACTGTTGTCAGAGGTCTACCTTTCATCAAGAGTAACAGCACGTCAAAAAGCGACTCTCGCCGCGCCCTTAAAGATACGCTTCATGGATGACGGTTTCAAGAAGTGAGTTTTTGCGGAAAATAGTCTGGAGGTTCCGCTCAACCTTTTGTCCGCGCAAGCCGGATGGCTGACGAGCTGAGACTGGATCGCGGACCATGGATAAAGGTCCAGGCCGGCGCTTTCATGAAGGGCAACGCCTGCGCCCGGTCTTCATCCACCCGCGCATAGTCGAAGACCTTGGCCATCTTGGACGAGAGATAGGCAAGCGTCGAACCCGGCCTGTCGATCACCGCGATCGGAAAGGTCGTGGCAATCTCGCACCAATGTTGCCAATGATGAAAAGTCGCCAGATTGTCCGCCCCCATGATCCAGACGAAACGGCAGTCATGGTTATGCTGACGAATATAGGAAAGTGTCTGGGCAGTGTAGCTCTGGCCCAGTGTCTTCTCAAACGCCGTCACCTTCACGCGCGGATCGCGCATCATCGCTTCGCTGGCGGCAATGCGCTCAGACAGCGGCGCCAGTTCGCGTCGGCTTTTCAAGGGATTGCCCGGCGTCACCATCCACCAGAGCTGCTGCAGCCCGAGCCGCTTCAGCGCAATTTCGGCCACCAGCGCATGCCCCTCATGCGGCGGATTGAACGAACCGCCAAACAGCCCGATCGCCATGCCGCTCGCCGTGGGCGGCATGGTCAGGTATTTGCGGCCGATGTCCCCCTCGTCCGCCAGCAATGTCAGGTCGGCCGGATTTGACCGGTGCCGCGCACCAGATATTTGAAAGAGGTCAGCTGTTCCACACCCACCGGCCCGCGCGCATGCATCTTGCCGGTCGCGATACCGATTTCTGCACCCATGCCGAACTCGCCGCCATCGGCAAACTGGGTCGAGGCATTGTGCAGAAGGATGGCAGAATCGATCTCGTTGAAGAAGCGCGCAACGACATCCGGGTTCTCGGCAATCACCGCTTCGGTGTGATGTGAGGAATAGTGCTCGATATGTTTGATCGCGCCATCGATACCATCGACGAGACCGACGGTAATGATCGCATCGAGATATTCGGTCGACCAGTCTTCCTCCGTCGCGGGTTTCAGATCGGCGACATATTTCATGACCTCATCGGAGGCGCGGATTTCGCAACCCGCCGTTTTCAAAGCATCCAGTATGGGCTTCAGATGCGTTTCTGCCACCGCACGATCCACCAGCAGCGTTTCTGCCGACCCGCAGATACCGGTCCGGCGCATCTTGGCGTTGACGACAATCGTCTTTGCCATTTCAAGCTCCGCCGATGCATCCACATAAACGTGGCAAATGCCTTCCAGATGCGCAAACACCGGCACCCGCGCTTCCGACTGAACACGGCCCACAAGGCTCTTGCCGCCACGCGGCACAATCACATCAATCGCGCCATTCAGCCCGGTCAGCATGGCGCCCACAGCTGCACGATCCGTGGTCGGCACCATCTGAATGGCATGTTCAGGCAACCCGGCCGCTTTCAAGCCTTCCACCAGGCAGGCATGAATGGCCGACGATGAATTGAGCGAATCCGAACCGCCGCGCAGGATCACCGCATTGCCAGCCTTCAGGCACAGCGCACCGGCATCCGCCGTCACATTCGGGCGGCTTTCATAAATCACGCCGATCACGCCAAGCGGCGTCCGCACCCGGCTGATCTGCAGGCCGTTGGGGCGCTCCCATTCAGCAATCACATCGCCGACGGGATCTTTGAGCGCTGCAATTTCGCGAATCCCTTCAGCCATGGATGCAATGCGGTCTTTGGTCAGCGTCAGGCGGTCGACAAATGAGGCGGCCATGCCAGCCTCGCGCGCATTTTCAAGATCAATGGCATTGGCAGCCAAAATCGTATCCGTTGCGGCCAGAATATTCTCCGCCATGGCGAGAAGTGCCGTATTCTTGCGCTCGGTGGAAGCAATCGCCAATGGACCGGCAGCCGCCCGCGCATTGCGGCCAAGCTGGAGCATCATCGCATCGACGCTGCCCTGATCCTTCGTTCCATCAAGCATTTTCCCGGTCCTTCGTCTCGTCACCCTTGTGACCCGTCATGGCCATATCATCGCGGTGAACCATCGCCGAACGGCCTGCATAGCCCAAAATCTCGGCGATTTCACCTGTCTTCTTGCCGGCAATCAGCCGTGCATCCTCGGCGTCATAGGCAGAAAGCCCCCGCGCGATCTCCCGGCCCGCCAGATCAACGATAGCAACCGTGTCGCCGCGCGCAAAGTCGCCCGACACGTCCTTTACACCTGCAGGCAGAAGGCTTTTGCCGGAATGAAGCGCCTTTTCGGCCCCCGCATCCACCCGAATTCTGCCGACCGGCTGCAACTGACCGGCAATCCATGTCTTGCGCGCCGTCACCGGCACCGTGGCGGCTGCAAACCACGAATGACGACCGCCATTTTCCAGGGCCGAAATCGGCGCGTCCATCTTGCCGGATGCAATGATCATCGCGCAACCGGATGTCGTGGCAATCTTGCCCGCATCGATTTTGGTCTTCATGCCGCCACGCGACAATTCTGACCCCGCTCCGCCAGCCATGGCCTCGATTTCAGGCGTGATCGCGGCAATTTCCTCAATCAGCATGGCGTTGGGATCAAGATGTGGCGGCGCTGTATAAAGACCATCAATATCAGACAGCAGAACGAGAAGATCGGCGCCTGCCATGGTGGCGACGCGCGCGGCCAGCCGGTCATTGTCGCCATAACGGATTTCGCTGGTGGCAACCGTGTCGTTTTCATTGATGATCGGCACAGCACCCATCTTCAGAAGCTGGTTGATGGTGGCCCGGCCATTGAGATATTGGCGGCGCTGCTCGGTATCGCCCAACGTCAAAAGGATCTGCCCGGCAACAATCCCATGCTGCGACAGGCTTTCCGACCAGGCGCGCGCCAGCGCAATCTGGCCCACGGCAGCGGCCCCCTGGCTTTCTTCCAGCTTCAGCCCCGTGGCCGGCAACTTCAGCACCGTGCGACCGAGCGCAATGGCACCTGACGACACGACCATAACCTCCGCACCCTTTGCGCGAAGTGCTGCAATATCGCGGGTCATGGCGTCCAGCCAGGCCTTTTTCAGGCCGGCCTTGCGGTCGACCAGCAAAGCGGAACCGATTTTGATGACAATGCGCCGGCAGTCGCTCGGCAGCTTGCGCGTCCCGCTCATTCCTCGTCGTCCCAGCCGTCTTCGTCATCCCACATCGGCTCATCCTTGGGCTTGCGCCCGGAATGACCGCGCGCCGCCGTTGCCGCCTGAATATCAGGGTCCTGCGCCTTTGCCTCGTCGATCACCTTGCGCAATGCGCGCAGAACCTCGGTCATGCCAATGCCGGCCACCGACGAAATCACCATCGGCTCCACACCCGAAACGTCGCGCAAGGCGTCAAGCTTTTCCTGCTTCGTTTCATCGTCCAGAATATCAGCCTGCGAGAGCGCCAGGATCGTCGGCTTGCCGATCAGCCCGCCGCCATACGCCTCCAGCTCACCCACAATTGTCTTGTAGGCACCGGCGACATCCTCTTCCATGGCAGAGACCAGATGAAGAAGAACGCGCGTGCGCTCCACATGGCCCAGAAACCGGTCGCCAAGCCCCACACCGTCATGCGCGCCTTCAATCAGCCCCGGAATATCGGCAATGATGAACTCACGCCCGTCAACGATGGCAACACCAAGATTGGGGTGCAGCGTGGTGAAGGGATAATTGGCAATTTTTGGCCGCGCACGCGTGACAGAAGCGAGAAATGTCGATTTGCCCGCATTCGGCAGACCCACCAGCCCGGCATCGGCAATCAGCTTCAGCCGGAGCCAGATCGTCTTTTCCTCGCCCTCAAGCCCCGGATTGGCCCAATTGGGCGCCTGGTTGGTGGAGGATTTGAAATAGGCATTGCCAAAACCGCCATTACCGCCAGCCGCCAGACGAAAGCGCTGGCCTTCTTCCACCATATCGACAATCAGCGTCTCGCCGTCTTCCTCAAAAATCTGCGTGCCGACGGGAACCTTCAGCGTCACGTCAGCACCCTTGGAGCCGGTGCGGTTGCGCCCCATGCCGTGCATGCCGGTCTTGGCCTTGAAATGCTGCTGAAAGCGGAAATCGATCAACGTGTTCAAACCGTTGACGGCTTCCACCCACACATCGCCGCCACGTCCGCCGTCACCACCATCCGGCCCGCCGAATTCGATATATTTCTCGCGCCGGAACGAGACTGACCCCGCACCACCATCGCCTGAACGGATATAGACCTTGGCTTCGTCAAGAAACTTCATAAAATTCGCCTGCCATTATTGGGTTGCACATGTGCGCGCCTTTGCGCCCTGCATTATAGGGGCTGAGGCCGCACGTCAAAGGTAATTGCACGCAAGAAGGCCCGGCAGGCTTGGGGAAAAGCCCTTTACAAGCGGCAAATCCCATGGAACACACACTTCATTGCACTTAGCCTTTGACAGGCGGGGGCAAGATGAGTATGGGGACCGAAATCCATAATCCTTGAGACAAACGCCGTAACCGCGGCCCATGCCGAAAAGCGGCGATGAATGAGGTTTGACAGTGGCAAAACCTGAACTTGGAACAAAGCGCATCTGCCCGGAAACGGGTCGTAAATTCTACGACCTCAACCGTGATCCGATCGTTTCGCCCTACACCCAGAAGAGCTACCCGCTCTCCTTCTTCGAGGAAACCTCAGCAGCTGTCGAGGACGAAGAAGAGCAGGACGATATTGTTGAAGTCGATGCAGACGCAGCCGAAATCCCGATGACGGCGATGAACGACAGTGAAGACGATGATTCCGATGACGATACCGGCGGTGAAGACATCCCCGATATCGGCGACGATGATGTCGACCTCGGCGATGACGACGACGATACGTTCCTGGAAGAAGACGACGATGAAGATGGCGACGACATGAGCGACATCATCTCCGTTGCCAGCGACGACGACGAAACCTGATTTTCATCAGCGCTTGCCGGAAGCGAAAAATTCTTTTCCGGCAAGCACGATTAAGGCTTGATCTCTTCCAAAAGCAGAAGTAAGAAGCCGCCACCAAACGGGCCCCAACCCGTTTGAGTTACCTTGGAATGGGGCTATAGCTCAGCTGGGAGAGCGCTTGCATGGCATGCAAGAGGTCAGCGGTTCGATCCCGCTTAGCTCCACCAAGCCCACTACATATTACCCTTGAACTCACGTGAACGTTCGCTTTTGGTTGTCTCCAAGGGATGGTGCGCGCCCAACTAGCTCCCCCAGCTTTGGAACTTATATAGGCGTGGGATGAACGGTGGGATCTCAATTGGTATTTACCTAGCCAAGGTCCCTCAGGTTCAGTTCTTTCCGCGCCTCCCTGAGATCGATCTTTGCGCGATAGCCGTGCTTTTCCAGCAGGTGCAGAAGGTTGGAGCCTGTGAACAGCGTGATGGGTTTTCCTGAAGCAAAGCTGTAGGCATCAGGTCCGTAGTCAGCAGTGGTGATGAGAATTCCCCGAGATGCTCCCTCGTGTTGCATCGTTCCGTATAAGTCCCGAACGGCCGTTACACCTACCGTTCGCGTATAGCGCTTGGCTTGTATTACGATCTTGCCGCCCGTTATCGGGTCGGGATCGAAGGCGACTGCATCCACACCACCGTCACTGCTAGCTTGCGTCACCCGCACTTCGCCCCCGCGCGATGCAAACTCTTTTTCAAACAGCTCACGAACAAGGTGTTCGAAGTCTTCCCAATCCATCGCAGCAAGGTTTGTCTCCGCGGTCAAGCTAGCCGCATTGTCCTTGCTGTCCACAAAACGGCGGTCTTCCTTGTTCAACTCCATCACAGGCGGTATTGCAGCGAGTGCCGAGAGTGTTGAGGCTGACACACCCTTGAGTGCCCTGAAACAGGCCTTGGGGTCCACACGGCTGAGATCGATCTCTTCGAACTTCTCCCGGTCAACGAGAACAGACATGATGCAGGATCGTACATCACGTCCCGTGGACCGATCTACGTATTTTGCAAAGCCGTTGAATAGGACCTTTTGAAGGTTGCGGTGATCGTCAGCTTCAAAGACCTCGTGAATGGTACGCAAGCAAATCTGATAGCAGGTGGCATCGAAGTTGGCCTTCTGCTCCCTTTCTGAGATATAGGTCTCTTTGATTTCCCCTGTAGAGGGTATGAACCTAGCAGACTTGAGAATAGGCATCTGATCAGGTGAGGGAAGTGTGTACTCGATGAGCAGTGTTTTCTCATCCGACACGTAGTCCACCTCGAATGACTTCTCGAACAGATCACCATAGTCCGACTTCTCAAGCACTAGAGTTGCATGTTCAACGACAGACTGCATCTCCCCGAGTGCCACCCCGAGAGCAAGCGCATCGACCTTTCCGTTCTGCTCCGCCTGCCTACTAAGGAACTCTGTTTTTCGGCGCTCAAAGTCGGCTTCAAACTCCAGCTTTTGGGCGTTCCAGGCGGCAAGCTTCCCATTGAACGCTGCCTCCCCGATCTTCTCCTCGGCCCTCCAATCCTGCAAAACCAACTCATAGCTCGCTAGAGCCTCTTTCAACTTACGCTGTTTCCGCCCAAACAGTTTATCCCAAAATGTAATCTGTGGTGGAGTGTGGTTCGGCTGTGGACGGCTGGCACGTAAAGGTTTCGGCACCCGGAAGGTCGGATCATCCCGGTAACCGCTTTTGTCCTTGAGACTTTCCCAATCAACGCGGTCGTCAACCCCCAGCGTATGGGCAAGAATTGTGGACAGCGCGTCAATACGTGCGGCAGCCTCAATCGTCATTTGGTCGGCTTGGTCTTTCCCAGCTACCACGGCGGTCTTGCGTCGATGATCTGCTAGTTTTTTGTCCCACGCGGCCATCAAGGCATCGACCTTGCCCTGAAGCAGATAGATTTCGGGAGCGCTTAGGTCCTTGTGGAGATCAAGCTCGTTGTGCCAGAAGTCAACATAGTATCGGAGTATCCTTGTACCATCAGCACTGAACTTCGCCTGAAGTTGACCGACAGTTATTGACCGAAGGTTTTCCGAACGAACCACTACTTCTTCCATGTTAGCCCCCTCTAGCAAGCCTATATCTTGCATTGCTGCCGTGGGTTGTTCAACTTGAAATACTCATCAAGGTCGCATGGAATAAGATAATAAATCCACTTTGAACCGCGCCTCGGATGCAGCCTTTCGCATTGTGGGGTTACGTCGATGCAGTCGGAAATTCCGTTTCAGACGCTCCGAACGCCTTCACCAGCAATTTTAGCCGATTAACTCAACTCCACCAAATTTTAACCAATCCCAAAATTCAACGTTTTGAAGTTGTACTTTTTGCGCCTGCATTAACGCAATTCTTGCAACCCTTGTGACAGTCTATCGGTGACGGCTGGGGTGGGTGCGGCGTGGGAAGCTGCGAAAAATTTGCAACGCACCGCTCCGGCCAAGGTTTGGAGTGTGATCTTGACGTTTAATATTGCCAGCGGATTTGCGCGCAGCAGCGAACTTTATCCTCAAAACATCGCCGTTGCTGTGGCGGGGCAAAACTATACCTATGGCCGCCTTGCCGCAGAGGTGCGCCTGCTTGCCGGCAGGCTGGCAAAACAACGTCGCAGCGGCCGCATCGGCATTCTGGCCTCGCGCAGCCACACGGCCTGCCTTGGCATTCTGGCGGCGGCCTGGAGCGGCGCCACCTATATTCCGCTGAATTTGAAGATGCCCGAAGACCGCCTTGCGGCCCTGCTCACACGTCTCGACCTCGACGCGCTGATTGTGGATGAACGCGGCGCTGCCCTGATGGGTGAGACGGCCATGGCGGCGGCACCGCAGCTGATTGTCTCTGCAGACACCGCAAAAATTCCCGCGCCGACCGCGAAGACAATTCTGCGACTGGGCGATCTCGACGGAGAACGCATGGAACAGCCCGCCGAGGTCGGCCCCGATCACGTCGCCTATATCATTTTCACATCCGGCACCACCGGCGTGCCGAAAGGCGTCATGGTGCCGGCCAGCGCGGTCAAAGCCTTCACCACCGTTTCACAGGATCTGTTTGCGATAACCCCTGAGGATCGCATCGCCGAAACGACTGAAACGGCATTCGATGTTTCCGTGCAAAACATGTTTCTGGCGTGGAACGCGGGTGCCGGGCTTTATGTGCTCACCGGGCTGCAGATGGTATCACCTGCCCGTTTCATCCGCGACCATGCGATCACGATTTGGGCCTCCGTCCCTTCCATCGTCAATCTTATGCGCAGATCGAATACGCTGAGCGCGGGTTCGCTGCCAAGCCTGAGACTGTCCTTCTTCGGTGGTGAAGGCCTGCCGCCCGGCGTCGTGCGGGCGTGGGCGCAAGCCGCACCCAATAGCCGTATCGACAATCAATACGGTCCGTCGGAGGCAACGGTCACCACGCTGCACCAGCGCTTGAATGACGCGGCAGTCGTCACTCCGACCCGGGAGATCATGGCCATCGGCAAACCCTATCCGGGCGTCAAGGTCGCGATCATGGATGAGAACCTCAACACCTTGCCAGATGGCACGCCCGGCGAAATTGCGCTGGCCGGCGCACAATTGGCGACCGGCTATTTCGAACAGGATGACCTGACGGAACAGCGTTTCCGCATCGTTAACGGTGAGCGCTGGTATCTGACCGGCGACCTCGGCGTGAAGGACGAAAACGGCATCTTTCATCATCTTGGCCGCATCGACAATCAGGTCAAGGTCATGGGCAACCGCGTCGAGCTGGAAGAGGTTGAAACCTATCTGCGGGAGGCCTCGGGTTCAGACGCGGTCGCCGCTGTCGCCTGGCCTGTTGCCAATGGAGCCGCCGAGGGCATTGTCGCCTTTGTCGCTGATCCGGCGTGTTCCGTGGAAGAGCTTCAGCAACGTCTCAAGGCAAGCCTTGCGCAATACATGCTGCCTCGCCAGATCCATATCCTGAATGACCTTCCACTCAACACAAACGGCAAGGTGGACCGCAAGGCACTGGCAACAATGCTTGATGAAGGCCGCCTGCAACCACAACCGGAAAGCGTCGCGGTATGACCGATATTGGCATCGAAACAAGGCCCGCGGGCGGTTCACCGGTCAGCCATATACTGGCCTGGCGGCGTGCTTGGCTGCACATGGACAGCAATGACGCGGTCGTGCGTTTTGCCACTTCGCTGCCCGGCAAGGCGCTGCTTTATGTCACCTTCGTCGCATTCCTCTTTGCCTATCAGTTGCAAATGGGCGGCCTGCTGGTCATTGCAGGATCGCTCGCACTCCTGACCGTATTTCCAACGCGGCGTCTGGAAGTGCTGCTGCTCGGCGCTCTGGCCTATCTTTACCTCAGCCCCTTTGGCACAACCGCCCTGCGCGCGCTGCCGCAAGCCCTCACCGAACGCTATGGGCCAATCGGCATAGACTTGAAACTGTTCGGCCTTTTCACCGGGCTTGTTTTCTTTGTTTTCGCGGCCCTTGTGCTGGCCGCGCAGGCCCGCTTCGCAGACAAGGCTGTCGTCAAACGGCCGCTCATGTGCCTCATGGCCCTGTTCTGGTTTCTCGTCGCAGTCGCCATGACAGACCTGCTTCCCGCCAGGGGACAGATCATCCTGTGGAGTTTCATCGGGGTGTTTGCGACCTATTTCTGGTATCTCGCCTATGCGATGGCCGACCAGAAGGTCAAAAACCCGACGCCAAACTGGAAACGTCTCGGCCTCTTCCGGCCCATGTGGGGTGCACCATGGACCCCCTTTGGCAAGGGCGCTGCCTATCTGGCAAAGTTCGAAGCGGCGGATGAAACCGACCTGGCCAAGGTACGCCTGCGCGCGATCAAGCTGATCTGCTGGGGTGCAATCCTCTATTGGCTTGAGCACGCCCTCACTTATATCGGCTATTCCGTGGTCCATATCTCAACGCTGGACGAAGCTGTAATCGCACAGGCCCAATCCGGGCTGGCAGCGTTCGCGGGCGATTGGGCGGCGGTGATCTACAGTTATTTCCTGCACATTCTCACCATGTGCGCCTTCGGCCATTTCGTCGTCTCGGTCATCCGCATGACCGGATACGGTATTCCGCGCAACTCCGTTCGCCCTCTCGCTGCGCGCAGCCTGGCAGACTTCTGGAACCGCTATTATTTCTACTTCAAGGAACTGCTGGTCGACTTCTTTTTCTACCCGGCCTTCCTCCGCTATTTCAAACGGAACACCAAGATGCGGCTGGCCTTCGCCACCTTCTGCGCCGCCGGTGCCGGCAACTTCCTGTTCCATGCCATGCAGAACATCGATCTCGCCTTCACAGGCGGCGCTGTTGCCTTTCTTCAGCAGTTTGAAGGATACCTGATCTACTGCCTTGCCTTGTCTGCCGGCCTGATTGCATCGCAGCTGTATGGTCGCAAACCGCAGCCCACAGACGGCTTTCTGCGCTACGAGGTGCTTCCGAGGTTGAATGTCGGACTGTTCTTCTGCCTGATCGCCGTCTTCGGCGATCCCACATCCACCTTGCCGGTGTCCGAGCGCATTGGCTTCGTCCTGAACCTTTTTGGAGTAACGCTATGAGCAATTCCGCTGAACGCATCACGGCAGCCGTCACCGAAATGCTGGCCGCAAAAAACGATCATGCTCCGATCAATCCGCAGGAATCGCTTTTCGAAACGGGCCGCCTCGATTCCCTTGCGGCGACCGAATTGATCGTGCTTCTGGAATCGGAATTTGGCGTCGACGTCTCAAGCCCGGATTTCGACATTTCCCAGCTCGACAATCTCTCGAGCCTGCAAAGGTTGGTCGCATAAAGCGTTGCAACGCAGTGGCTGATCAAATTTGGCTTATCCGCAGGACGGTAAAATGACTGCAATCTGCAACGTCAATGGTTTCAACCGGGCCACAAGGCCCGCTTTTCAACCATTTCCTCGCATATTTTTGTCATTTTACCGCCAAAACAGCCTCATTTATGGGTCCGCGACCTAACGCGCGGCTGCCAGTTGGGAGCGCGCTTTGCCTGTTGTTGAACGGACTTTGCGCGACAGGGCGATGCAGGGTTTTTCAACGCTGTTGTAGAAAATCTCTGCGACAGCAAAGCACATGGGCACCCCAAAGACGACCGGAACATAGGCCGGGACTGCATCCTTCAGCAGAACCCCGAACAGTGTCAGCAAAAGCAGATGGGTCAGGTAGAGGCTGTAGGAAACACGGCCCAGCCACTGCAGCACGGGATGCGCAAGAAGGATCTTGAACGGCGCCCAGGTCAGCGCAAGCGCGATCAGCATGATCGACCCGACCATGCTGAGCTGATCGAGAAGCAGGCTCATGGTGATAAAGGCTACACCGGCGGCGACAAAGGGATGGTGCGAAACCGTGACGAAAACCAGCTTTTCGTTTTTCCAATCATAGGCCAGAAGTGCGCCGACTATGAAACTGATGGCGAAATGCGCAGTCGTAATCAGCGCTTCGAGCACTGTTTCGCCCCCATAAGCATATTGCCCGATGCCGGTAACAATCAGCGCAATTTCCTCCGCCACAAAGAGCACCACGGCAAGCGCGATGGCGACCTTGAGGTTGCGCACAATCACAAGACAAATCATGGGCATGAGAAAGGAAAGGCGAAGCTCATAGACCAGAGACCAGCTGGGATTGTTGAGCGCCCGCCCGCTCTCCGTTCCGGTGACCGCAGCATATTGCAAAAGCGCATCCAAGCCCACATGCCCCGAGAGCGCCGCGATAAGAAATCCTGCAATGCCGGCAAAGAGATACGGCGGATAAAGACGCGCAGTACGGCTCAACACGTAAGTGAGATAGGAACTGCGCTGAGGCGCATTCCATAGAGAAGTCGCAAGCACGAAACCGCTAAGCACAAAGAAGAAAATCACAAAGCTGCGGCCATTGGCCAGCATGCGAAACGGCGTGTGGTTCAAAACACCGTCAGCCAGTAGAAGCTGCAGGCTGTGCGTGGCAAGCACGCCAACGGCTGCAACGCCGCGCAGCGCGTCCAACGCATCATACCGCTGAGACTTTCCATCCCGCCGCATACCCATTCCGGAACCCTCGTGGTTAAAACCGCTCTGACGACCACTTTATATAGCAGGCTCCGGGACCCGGGTTATAAACATGTGTTAACGATTAATCTTAAGCTTGTTGGTAAAATCTTTCGTGCAGATCAGGCTCGGCAGACCTCGACCTGAAAACCGCTGGACTGCCAGAGGTGGCGCGAAAAGACCGTTTGCTGACACTCCGCAGCCCAAACGCTATTCTCGTTTCAGCTCCACAAACCGCAATTCGCGCACCCGGTATTCCACCGTACACACCTCGATTGCGGTGCGGTTGCACATGCCGCCCTGCATGGTCATGACAAACACCATGTTGCCGTAGCGCAGGCGCATGCGCCAATCGTAAAGCTGCATTTCCGCCGTCAGGTGGTATGAACCATCCTTCAGCTGTGTGTAAAATCGTGTCATGCAGCCGAGCATGCTGCATTCAGGGTTCACCACCCCGTCGCAGGTCACCGCACCCGGATTTGTCACCACATCCATGCGCTTGTCATTGTTGTAATCGATCAAAGTGAGGTAATCCGGCGCAAAATGCATGGTCTTGCACTGTTTGCCAAAGCGCATCCGTTCAGCACGCCACACACCGTCCACACCCGCTTCGTCTGCAAAAGACTGGCCGGGCGCAGCAAGCGGTGAAAGCGCCAAGACAATCAACGCAAGCAGTTTGAAAACGGAAGATGAAACGCGACTGAACACCATGCCGAAGCATAGTAAGGGCGAAAGTTAAAGAAATTGATGCCGCGCAATCAGCGGCGTTTGGGGCGCAGCCGGATCACCACGTCCACATGCGCGATTTCCATGCCTTCCGGCACTTCCGGAACATTGCCGATGGAAATATTGCTCACGGGAATGTCCAACACCTCGTTCTTGCCTTCAAGGAAGAAGTGGTGATGGTCAGACACATTGGTATCGAAATAGGTCTTGGAGCTTTCCACTGCCAGAACGCGAAGCAGCCCGGCATCGGTGAACTGGTGCAGCGTGTTGTAAACGGTTGCAAGCGAAACCGGCACATCGGCAGCCTGCGCTTCGGCATGCAGTTCTTCCACGGTCAGATGACGGTCACCCTTGGCATAGAGAAGCTCGGCAAGCGCAACACGCTGCCGCGTCGGCCGCAAACCCGCTTCACGTAACCGACACTCAATGTCTGTCAAACTGCTTTCGTGCATTTCCGCCTAACTCGATGTCCTGCCTGGATGCAAAACTGGACCGCCAAACTATTGTTTAACCTATAACGTTCCGCATGGCCCGTTTCAACCGTTTTCCACCGAAAATGCCGCGCGCCTGCCTCGAAAAAGATAAATTTCCCCCTATATACGCTAAATGAACACTGGCCGCTGAATATCCATTCGATTATGAAGCCCCGACAATTCGGCCGGATTCGAGCAAGACTGCCTGTTAAAGTTCTGCAAAGACTTCAATTCATGCGCCGAATGCTCTAAACGAAAACGGAAGAAAATTGCATTTTGGGGAACGGAAACTTCATGGCCACACAGCAATCGAGCTACACGTACGAAGAAATTCTCACCTGCGGCAGCGGTGAAATGTTTGGCCAGGGCAATGCGCAATTGCCTTTGCCGCCCATGCTCATGCTGCATCGGATCACGGAAATTTCCGAAACCGGCGGGCCGCATGGCAAGGGTTTTGCCCGTGCCGAGTTCGATATCACGCCGGACCTGTGGTTCTTCCCCTGCCACTTCAAGGGCGATCCCGTGATGCCGGGCTGCCTGGGCCTTGATGCGCTGTGGCAGCTCACCGGCTTTTATCTCGGCTGGCTGGGCGAACCCGGCAAAGGCCGCGCCATTTCCACCGGTGAGGTAAAGTTCACGGGTCAGATCACCCCGGCAACCAAGCTTGTGGAATTCGGCATCGACTTCAAGCGCGTCATGCGCGGCCGCTTGGTTCTGGGCATTGCCGACGGCTGGGTGAAAGCCGACGGCGAAACGGTTTTTACCGCCGCTGATCTGCGCGTGGGTCTTTTCAAGGAAAAGACCGCCTGACAAGACTGCCGGGCCTGACATAAAAGGCCCGCTGAAACTTTCAAAATTAGACAAAGGTTTTCATGATGAGACGGGTAGTTGTTACGGGCCTAGGCATTGTCTCCTCCATCGGCAACGACGCCAATGAAGTGACCGAATCGCTGCGCAACGCCAAATCCGGCATCACCGCATCCGAGGATTTTGCCGAACACGGTTTCCGCTGCCAGGTTTGGGGTCGCCCCACCCTGGATCCGACTGATCTGGTCGATCGCCGCGCCATGCGCTTTCTCTCCCAGGGCGGCGCTTGGAACCACGTGGCCATGAAACAGGCAATCGCCGATGCGGGCCTGGAAGAAGGCGACTACGCAGAAAAAGAGCGCGTCGGCATTATCATGGGCTCCGGCGGACCCTCCACCAAACAGGTGGTCGAGGCAGCCGACATCACGCGCAACAATGGCAGCCCCAAGCGCATTGGCCCGTTTGCCGTGCCGAAAGCCATGTCCTCGACGGCCTCCGCCACGCTTGCCACCTGGTTCAAGATCCATGGCGTGAACTATTCTATCTCGTCGGCCTGCTCCACGTCGGCGCATTGCATCGGCAATGCTGCTGAAATGATCCAGTGGGGCAAGCAGGACATGATGTTTGCCGGCGGCCACGAGGATCTCGATTGGACCATGTCCAACCTCTTCGACGCCATGGGCGCAATGAGCTCCAAGCACAATGACACGCCCGCCACCGCGTCGCGCGCCTATGACGTATCACGCGATGGTTTCGTCATCGCGGGCGGCGCCGGCGTTCTGGTTCTCGAAGAGCTGGAACATGCCAAGGCGCGCGGTGCCAAGATCTATGCTGAAATCACCGGCTATGGCGCAACGTCCGACGGTTACGACATGGTGGCCCCATCAGGCGAAGGCGCGATCCGCTGCATGCGTCAGGCGCTTTCCACCGTCACCGGCGACGTCGATTATATCAACACACACGGCACTTCCACACCGGTTGGCGATTCGAAGGAAATCGGTGCCATCCGCGAAGTGTTCGGCGACAAGATCCCGCATATCCAGTCCACCAAATCGCTCACCGGCCATTCGCTGGGTGCGGCCGGCGTTCAGGAATCCATCTACGGGCTTCTCATGATGCAAGCCGGCTTCATCGGCGAGAGCGCCCACATCACCGAACTCGATCCCGAATTCGATGGCGTTCCGATCGTGCGCAGCCGCATCGACAACGCCAAGATCGACACGGTTCTGTCGAATTCGTTCGGCTTCGGTGGCACCAACGCTACCCTGGTTTTCCAACGCTATAACGGATAAGCCAGGCATGCCCATAAAAAATCTGGCGCGGCTTGCACCGCGCCAGACCTCGGCCAGTTTAAACAGAAGAATGCTGTCCGCCGCGGGGAACGGAAGGAACCCCCAGCATCCAATCTGTTAAATGCTGACGCCGAAACTCAAAATGAGATGATCCCCTTCGAAAGGGCGATGCTGACTGCCTGCAGGAGGTTATCGGCCTTCAGCTTTTGCTGGGCGCAAAAAAGCAGCACTTCGATCTCTGAGGGGGTGAGCGTCAGTTCCACGCTGATTGCGTCCACACTCGCGCCTTCCGCCACCAGCGCCAGACACTTCGCTTCCGAACGCGTCAGTTCGTCTGGAGCACCGGTCTCGTCCGACCGAAATGCATTATTATTCATATTCATGAATCGACCTGTCGCCGAAAGTCGTGCCAATCGGCCTTTATTGGAAACACCGCGCATCGCTGTCGAAAATTCATTCGCCCACGAGCATTTCGTGGCCTCTTAGCCAAATTCCGCAGCCTTGTCCTTAACGCAGCGCGACATTCTTTTATCATTTGATGCTAAATTAAGCAGACATGTACCGATGCTCATATCAAAGACCGATGATGAGAACCCATATGACCGGAGCGATTTTGTCTTTCGGTTAGAGTATCGATATGATGTCCGGTCGTTCTGAGCCTTCAGCGAGCCTTTTTGCGGAAATCACGTGGCGTCTGGCCATACCAGCGATAAAACGAGCGCGTGAAAGCACTGGGCGCGGAATATCCCAGCCTGTAGCAGATATCGGTGGCGCTCAACGCTGTTTCGGTGAGAAATTTCCCTGCCAGCTCTCGCCGCACATCGTCGCGAATATCATTAAGCGAGGTTCCAAGGCTCGAAAGGCGCCGCTGCAGCGTGCGCTCGGAAACATTGAAGAATTCGGCCACCTCAGCCAGCGTCACATGGTCATCCCGCAGCCGCGTCGTCACGTAGTCGCGGGTCATCTTCAAGAGCTCATCTTCATCCGTCACGCTCGGATGCATCGTTTGGCACTGAATATCCATCAGCTCGAAAAGACGGGCATCGGCACGCGGATTTTCAACCTCCAGCAATGCACGCGGTGCCCGCAACCAGTTCATGTCCTGTCCAAAGTGGATATTGCGGGTGATATACTCTCTGAATGGCCCGAAATCGCGTGGTTTTGGCCGTTCCAGGCCCACCTCGATCGCCGCAACCGCTGAACCTGCCAGACGCCTCAACGCGCCAACGACAAGCGCAACCCCGAGATCCACAAACTGGTCCCGCTGCAAAATGATCGGTGAAAAGCTCCAGTGAAAGACTGCGCCACCTTCATTCGTTTCGAAGCGGCAATAGCTCGTCTCGGAGACATAGGCCATATGGCGTTGCTGAAACCGCAGAAATTCGCGCACATTGGGTGCCACCATCAAGCCATAGCCGTAAGGCCCGGTGGCGCCGAAAGGATAGACATTGGAATATTTCAGGCCGAAAGCATCGTCCCCGGCCTTCGCCGCACACATTTCAAGAAGGCGGCAAAAGCGATCAATGCTGATCCTGCCGACGATGTCATGAAAGACTTTCACGTCCATGCCCAGCGATTGGCACAGCGGTACTATGTCAATGCCGTAGCCTGCGGCATAGTCCTCCAGCGCTGCCCCAATCCCCGCGGCAGCCGTATATCTGTCTGTCATGGTCGCCGGCAATTTTCACCCTCGCCGCCAGAAAACTGACGCTTGATGGTAAACCGCAACGCGAAATATGTCGAGTTGGTATAATTGGCCTGTTCAATTCTACTTATGCGCGCTCAAAATCTTGAAGCGGGCGTTGCGGCAAACCTCGTGGCTGGAACGGAAATGTGCAGCCAGCACATCCTCATAAGGCAGCCCCCGATTGGCCACCATCAGCAGCTCGCCACTGCTGACCAGCGATTCTGAGGCACGTTTGATGAAAGCCTGGCCAAGGCCGGGTTCAGTGGCATGCCCTTCATGAAAAGGCGGGTTCATGATGATCAGGTCATATTTGACCTTCACCTCTTCACCGGCAATATCGTGCCAGTGGAAATGCGCCGTCACATCCGGGCAAAGGGTAGCCATATTCTTCTTTGCAGCCTCCAGAGCACCATAATGCGCCTCGTAAAGGTCGATGATTTTGACCCGCGGTGCCCGCTCGGCAAGCATCACGGAGAGATAACCCCAGCCTGCTCCGAAATCGGCAGCCTTGCCGTTGAAATCCTCCGGCAGCCGCTCGGCCAGAAGCTGCGAACCGGGATCGGCCCGATCATGTGAAAACATACCCGCTGCGGCCTCAAAGCGCCCCTCCGCCAATACAGGCTCGCTTTTCAGCGATCCGACCAGGGCATTGATCTCCTCCGGACGCTGGAACCACAACGCCTGACCATGAAATTTCGGCATATGCTCGCAGTCCAAACCCAGCTTGAACAGCCGCTTGCGCAGAGCCTGGATACCGTCTTCCTTGCCACCTGCCGCAACGATCAGCGCGCCGGGTGTGGTGCGCTCCAGGGCTTGCGCAATCCGGTTCTCGTTTTCACCCTTGTGTTTGCCGACCAGGATCAAAGCCCCATCGAAGCCGGTATCCTCCGCCCCGAAATCCGGACGCGTAACCATGCCGCTCTGCCGTTCGAGCGCGCGAAACAGCGGCCTGAAGGGCTGAATGCCGGTTAGTTCGGCGGCAAATCCCTCCGGCAGCGCATTGCCTGCTTCCGCACCGACAAAGATGAACCGTTGTCCGGCAGCGGGCATTGGCACAACCTCGGCGTCAAACGGATGGAAAAGGGTTTTCAGAGCATTTCTGGCCATGGTCGGTCTCATTTCAAATGGCAAAAAAGGCGCGGAACAGTCCGCGCCTTTGCATTGATTTTATCAGCCCGGAAAAACCGGGGCAGAAGACTTATTCGGCGTCGTCGCCGTCTTTCTTCTTCTCTTCGCGCGGAATTTCTTCGCCGGTTTCCTGGTTCACGACCTTCATGGAAAGGCGAACCTTGCCGCGCTCGTCAAAGCCCATCAGCTTGACGTAAACCTTGTCGCCTTCCTTGACGACGTCGGTTGTCTTGGCAACGCGTTCCTGCGCCAGCTGCGAAATGTGCACGAGACCATCACGCGGACCGAAGAAGTTGACGAACGCGCCGAAGTCAGCGGTCTTCACAACCGTACCTTCGTAGATCATGCCCACTTCCGGCTCGTCGACAATCGAGTGGATCCACTTCTTGGCCGCTTCGATTTCCTTGGCCGAAGATGAGGCGATCTTGATCGTACCATCGTCTTCGATATTGACCTTCGCGCCGGTCTTTTCCACGATTTCGCGGATAACCTTGCCGCCCGAACCGATGACTTCGCGGATCTTGTCGACCGGAATGTTCATCACTTCGATGCGCGGTGCAAATTCACCAAGCTGCCCGCGGCTCTCGGTAATGGCCTTGGCCATTTCGCCGAGAATGTGCTGGCGGCCGCCCTGTGCCTGGCCGAGCGCAACCTTCATGATCTCTTCGGTAATACCGGCGATCTTGATGTCCATCTGCAGCGAGGTGATACCGTCATTGGTGCCGGCAACCTTGAAGTCCATATCGCCGAGGTGATCTTCGTCACCCAGGATATCGGAAAGAACCGCAAAGCGGTCACCTTCAAGGATCAGGCCCATGGCAATACCGGCAACGGGCTTGGCCAGCGGAACGCCTGCATCCATGAGAGCCAGCGACGTGCCGCAGACGGTCGCCATGGAGGACGAACCGTTGGACTCGGTGATTTCCGATACAACGCGCAGCGTGTAGGGGAACTGCTCAGCCGAAGGCAGCATCGGGTGGATAGCGCGCCATGCGAGCTTGCCGTGACCGATTTCGCGGCGTCCCGGAGAACCCATGCGACCCGTTTCACCGACCGAATAGGGCGGGAAGTTGTAGTGCAGCATGAAGTTTTCTTTGTACATGCCCGTCAGGCTGTCCACATACTGCTCATCTTCGCCAGTGCCGAGCGTGGCAACAACGATGGCCTGCGTTTCACCGCGGGTAAACAGTGCAGAACCGTGCGTGCGCGGCAGAAGGCCAACTTCAGCAACAATCGGGCGGACCGTTTCGAGGTCACGACCGTCAATGCGGCTCTTGGTGTCGAGAATGTTCCAGCGAACAATCTTCGCCTGCAGGTGCTTGAACACGGCACCGATTTCTTCAGCCGTGTATTCACCTTCGCCGTCCTCGGGAAGGAAATGGGCCTTGACCTTGTCCTTCACCGCGTCAACAGCAGCGTAACGGGCAGCTTTTTCGGTGATCTTGTAAGCCTCGCGAAGCTCAGCTTCTGCAAGCTTCAGCATCGCTTCTTCAAGCGCGGAATGATCTTCCGGTTCGAATTCGCGCGGCTCCTTGGCAGCCACTTCCGCCAGCTTGATGATCGCGTCGATCACCGGCTGGAAGCCCTTGTGACCGAACATCACAGCGCCGAGCATTACGTCTTCGTTCAGTTCCTTGGCTTCGGATTCCACCATCAGAACCGCGTCGCCTGTACCGGCAACAACGAGGTCGAGAGAGCTCTCGTCCATTTCGTCGATATGCGGGTTCAGAACATATTCGCCATTGATATAGCCAACGCGCGCGCCGCCGACCGGGCCCATGAAAGGAACGCCGGAAAGCGTCAGCGCCGCAGACGTGGCAACCATCGACAGGATGTCCGGGTTGTTTTCCAGGTCATGCTGGATAACAGTCACGACAACCTGGGTGTCGTTCTTGTAGCCTTCCGGGAAGAGCGGACGGATCGGGCGGTCGATGAGACGGGAAACGAGCGTTTCGTTTTCGCTCGGACGGCCTTCGCGCTTGAAATAGCCACCGGGGATCTTGCCGGCTGCGTAGGTCTTTTCCTGGTAGTTGACGGTCAGCGGGAAGAAGTCCTGACCCGGCTTCGGCGACTTTGCCGAAACAACGGTGGCAAGAACCATGGTCTCGCCGTAGGTGGCCATAACCGCACCGTCAGCCTGACGGGCAACCTTGCCGGTTTCGAGAATAAGCGGACGACCTGCCCACTCGATTTCGACCTTATGAGTATCGAACATTTCTTGTCCTTGATCTGGCAGACACTCGACCGCATGCCATCGCACGCGGCTCAAACATCTGGCATCTGGCTTATCATGGGCAAGACAACGGGAGGCTTTTGAGTATCGCGGCATTGTCCACGAAAAGCGTCCGGCAATCCTGCCCCATGACGGGCCTGGGTTACATTTGACAGGTCCAGCCCTTCCGGGCCTGTCAGCTTCAAATATTTCCCGAACTGGCGGGAAACGAAAACCGGCGGCTCCTTTGACGAAGCCGCCGGAAAAATGATTAGCGGCGAATGCCCAGCGAACCGATCAACTTGGTGTAGCGCGCTTCGTCGATCTTCTTGAGGTAATCAAGAAGCGAGCGGCGGCTGGAAACCAGCTTCAAGAGGCCACGGCGGGAATGGTTATCCTTCTTGTGATCCTTGAAGTGCTCGGTCAGGTTCGTGATCCGCTCGGTCAGAATGGCAACCTGAACTTCCGGAGAACCGGTGTCGCCTTCCTTCGTTGCGTATTCCTTGATGAGGGCAGCCTTGCGTTCTGCAGTAATCGACATCGAACTTCCTTTCTTGTTTTTAAGGATTATTCGGTCGCCAAAAGCCGGGATGTCGTCCAGCTCAGGCCATGAATGCGACGGGCATTGCCCATTGCTGGCGCGGCTATATACGAAATCGTCAGGAAAGGAAAGAGGCAGGGGACGGCAAGGCAAGGCGGCCTAACCGGCGCGAGCGCCGCCACTTGCAACAAATAGAAAGCAGAGGATACCCAACGCCCCAAGCGCCGCATTCACCATCAGCGCATTCTGAATGCCGATAGTCTCCATCAGAAAGGAAAAGACGAAGGGTGCCGCCGAGCCGAATGCCAATCTGGCTGCTGTGATGCGCCCCGTCACCGCGCCATAGCCTTGCGAACCGAAGAGATGCAGCGGAACGGAACCTTGCGCAATGCTGCCGATACCGGACCCGAGCCCAAGGCTGAGCACGAATATCACCGACCCGACCAGCGCCCCACCGGATAGCCCAAGCATAAAGCCGCCCGCTGCTGTGAGCGTGGCCGAAAGCATCGCCAGCGCAAGCGGCGGAAAGTCGGATCCGAAGATCATGTTGATCAGCCGGCTTGCAACCTGTGACGGGCCGAAGAGTGCGGCAATGGTCACCGCCATGACCCCGAGCCCCAGCCCTTCGAGCATCGGCACCATATGCGTGAGAAGCGAGGAAAGCGCAAAACCCTGCAGCCCGAAGGCAAGCGACACGATCAGAATGCCGCGCTTGCGCAGTTCATCCGTCAGCACGCCTTCCACCGGCTGGCGATGAACATTGGCGGATAGAACACGATGACTGTTCCCCCTGCTGGCAAGCCAGACATGCAGCGGCAGGCAGATGACGAAGTTCAGCGCCGCAAAGATAAAATAGACCGTCTGCCAGTCGAACCTGTTGGCAAGTGCGGTCGTGATCGGCCAGAAGAGTGTGGAGGCAAAACCCGCAATCAGCGTCAGATAGGTGATGCTGCGCGGTGCCGTCAAAGGCTCGCTTTCCACCAACGCCGCAAAAGCGGCCTGATATTGCACCATTCCGGACGCGATCTGCGCCAGCACAATGCCCACGGCAAAAACAATCATCGATGGCGACAATGCACAAAGACACAAAGTGAGCGCTGCAAACAGCGAACCGAACACCATGACCTTTGCCGCACCGAGCCGGTCCATCCACCGGCCTATGGACGGCGCCGTCAATCCGCCGACCAGGAGAGCGGCTGAAAAGAAGCCGAATATCTGCTCATTCGACAGCGAAAAATCGCGCGCCATGCCCGGCGCAAGAATGCTGAAACTGTAATATAGCGTCCCGTAGCCGATGATCTGGCTGAGGCCAAGCGCAAGGATAATCACGGCAGCAACAGGTTGGGCGGGGCGGGACACGCAAAAGCTCACGAAACGAAAAAGGAAGCATGCTGCTGGCTGAGACATGCTTTCTCCACGCCTGCGATTCCACTCGTAGCCTGCGGCAACCTTTTCGGCAACTGGAAAACACCGCTTGACCTTACAGCGGCTGGAACCCTTACGAAAGGACGATTCGTGACAGAAACATGCGGGAATTGACTGCTATGAAATATCGAAGAGAACTTCTGGCCGTGTTGGTCATCGCGGTCGCCGGTGCAGCCTATATGCTATACGCAACGTCTCAGCCGACAAAAGAAGAAGCTCAAATGGGCAGCGCAGAACCGCTCGTTTCCATTACAGTTCCAACGTCCTATTCCGACAGCGCCATTGTCGGCAAACGCGTCTTCGATGCGAAATGTGCCACCTGTCACGGCGAAAATGCGGTGGGCCAGAATGGTGTGGCACCGCCCCTCATTCACATCATTTATGAACCGAACCATCATGGCGACGAAGCATTTCAGCGCGCCGCGGCAATGGGTGTACGCGCGCACCACTGGCCTTTCGGCGACATGCCGCAGGTCGAGGGCGTTTCACGGGCCGACATCGCCAATGTGGTCGCCTATATCCGCGAAATCCAGCGCGCCAACGGCATTGAGTAAGACAAAACGCTCAGACCGCTCTTTGCATTTCAATCGAGGTCGGCCGGTCAAAACCTGCATGCGCGTTTTCGGCGGTTTTCACAAAACCCCATTTTCCGAAGCGCTCATGATTACCGGTCAGTTCAACGCGCGTTTCCAGCCGAAGCTGCGGCAGGCCGCGCGCCCTTGCTTCATTAATGGCAAGCGCCAGAAAACGGCTTCCGATGCCACGGCCCTGCGCTTTCTCTGAGACAGCAAGCTTGCCGATATAGAGGTAATCCGGCGGCTCTGGCCGAAAGAAGGCGCAGCCAACCAACACCCCATCCAAAAGCGCCATATAACCGATTTCCACCTCAGCCTTCTCTTTCAACGATTCCACCGTCAGCCTGACTGCCGAAGAGGGCGGATCGATAACGCCGTCCATATAGGCAAAGGCGCCAAGGATAAGATTAAGCAAGCCCTGCCAATCCTGAAAGGTGGAGGCGTCAATGCGCAGAAATTCGGGTTCATGAGACATGGATGAAATATCCGGTGAAGCAGCGTGAGATGTGTTTCAATTCTGATTCCCATGTTCTACAAAACCGCTCATGGCAAAGCGAGTCACCGGTCCCGAAATTGAAAAACTCATCCAGCTTCTGGCGAAAGTGCCGGGGCTTGGTCCCCGCTCGGCGCGCCGTGCGGCGCTTCATCTGGTGAAGAAGAAGGATCAGCTTCTGGGTCCATTGGCCGATGCAATGGCCATTGCCCACGAAAAGGTCGGCACCTGCTCGATCTGCGGCAATGTCGATACATCCGATCCCTGTTCTGTCTGCACCGATGTCACCCGCGATCAGGGAGTCATCATCGTGGTCGAGGACGTCTCCGACCTCTGGGCGCTGGAGCGCGCCGGCGCGATGAACGCCGCCTATCATGTGCTCGGCGGAACTCTGTCGCCGCTTGATGGCATCGGCCCGGATGATCTGAATATCCGCGGCCTGGTTGATCGCGTATCCGCCGGTGGCGTGCGTGAGGTCATCATTGCGGTCAACGCCACTGTCGAAGGCCAGACCACCGCGCATTACATCACCGACCAACTGGCGGGCCTCGAGATCAAGATCAGCCGCCTTGCCCACGGCGTGCCGGTAGGCGGTGAACTGGACTACCTCGACGAAGGCACATTGAGCGCCGCATTGCGGGCCAGAACCGCCATTTGAACCACCAGGAGGCACCCATGCGCTGGAAAGAGAAACTCGTGATCTCGCTGCTGGCGCTTCTCGTCAGCGTCCCCGCCTTCGCCGTCGACAGGGCAGCGGTTGAAAAACAGTTCCATGCATGGCTCGAAAACACCATCTGGCCGCAGGTGGAAAAACAGCAGGTTCCGCGCGCCGTCTTCGACGCGGCATTCAAAGGCGTGACACTGAACTGGAAACTGCCCGATCTCGTGCCGCCCGGCAGCGCGCCGCCAAAGGAACGCAAACAGAGCCAGGCCGAATTTTCGTCCCCTGGCCCATATTTCAATGAGAAACGTCTCAACGACCTCGCGGCCATCGGCCGCAGGCATTACAATGCCAACAAGGCGCTCCTCGACCGCATCGAAAGCGCTTACGGCGTTCCCGGCCGCATCATCATCGCCATCTGGGGCCGCGAAACCGGTTATGGCACGGCAGCCATTCCCTATGACGCAATGGAAGTGCTGGCAACCAAGGCCTTCATGTCCACCCGCAAGGACATGTTTGAAGGCGAGCTGATCGCCGGTCTCCATATCCTGGCAGGCGGCGACACCACGCCAGGCAATATGAAAAGCTCATGGGCCGGCGCGCTCGGCCAGCCGCAATTCATGCCATCCAGCTTTCTCAGATACGCCGTCGATTTCGACGGCGACCGCAAGCGGGACATCTGGAATTCGAAGGCTGACACCTTCGCTTCCATCGCCAACTACCTTGCCCAGAAAGGCTGGCAACGCGGCCGCGATTGGGGCTATGAGGTCACGATCCCCAACAATGTCTCTTGCGCACAGGAAGGCCCCGATCTGGCCGAGCCGATCAAGAACTGGGCCGCACAGGGGATTAACCGCATCTCCGGCAAGCCGTTTCCATCCCACGAACTTTCCGCCTCCGGCATGATGCTGGTACCGGCTGGACGCTTCGGCCCGGAATTCATCGTCACGCCGAATTTCTATGTGATCAAGGAATACAACAATTCCGATCTCTATGCCCTCTTCATCGGCAATCTGGCAGACCGCATCGCCTATGGTTCCGGCGCCTTTCAGGCAAGCTGGGGCAATGTCGGCCACATGCTGAGGTCAGACGTTTTGAAGATGCAGCAGGTTCTGGTTGCTCAGGGCCACGATGTCGGCAAGGTCGACGGCTTGCCCGGCTACAAGACCCGCCGTTCCATCGGCCGCTGGCAGGCCAAAAACGGCATCCAACCTACCTGCTTTCCCACGGAGAAGCTCTTGCAGCAAATCCGGTAACGGGAAGTCAGTCCGCCCGCAGTGCGTGTCGTGTTCAGAACACCAACGGAAATTGAAGAAATGCAAGTAAGATCAAAAGCTCATCTGCTCTGACAGCTTGCGGAATATTTTCACGGTGACTAATATCCTCTTTGCGACATTGCACCATGGAGGACACATGCTGTGAACGACCAGAAACCGGCAACCCCGGGCGAAGCTGTTGGCCGCACGCCGCTTTCGATCGTCATGACCGATCCTCGCATCAACGACAACCCGCTGACCTATGTGAACGATGCCTTTCAGCAACTCACCTTGTACAGCCGCGATTACGCAATCGGCCGCAATTGCCGTTTTCTGCAGGGCGAGCAGACCGAGCCCGATATTGCGCTGAAAATCAGGGAAGGCCTGCAATCCGGCGCGGAATTCGAGGTGACGATCACCAATTACAAAGCCGACGGCACGCCTTTTCTGAACCAGCTCCTGATTGCGCCCGTGATGGGTGAAGACGGCGAACTGAGCGCCTATTTCGGTGTTCAGCGCGAAGTTCAGAAAAAGCGTGACGGCGAATGCGACGATGAATCGCTCGACCTCCTGCGCGAATTGCAGCACCGGGTCAAAAATCACCTGTCCATGGTGGTCAGCATGATCAGGCTCCAGGCGGCTCGCCCGGTAACGCCTGAATCATTGAAAGCCGTCAGCCGCCGGGTTGAGGCCTTGGCCCTGCTTTATGAGGAAATGTTCGACGCGACGATGAACAACGGCGAAGCAAGCCGCATCCACACCGGGGCCTATCTCAGCCGGATCGCCAATGTGGTGTCACGCATCGATGGTCGCACGGCAATTCGTATCAACGTGGAAAGCGAAGAGATTGAGCTTCCGGTCGATCATGCCGCGCGCCTTGGCCTGCTACTGTCCGAACTTCTCACCAATGCTCTCGAACACGCCTTCAAGGGCCGCGAAACCGGCCTCATCGACATCCGTTTCCGCGGGCTGAGCAATGGCGGTGTTCGGCTGACCGTGGAGGATGATGGCATCGGTCTGCCCGAGGATAGCAATTGGCCCTATGAAGCCAAAAGCGTGCGCACGCAAAAGAGCCTTGCCGAGCAGCAGCAGGGCGACCTCGATACCACCGGCCACAATGGCCATTCCGGTGTTGGCGGCACAATTATCATCGCTCTGACCCAGAAGCTTGGCGCAACCCTCAACGTCAACAGCGCGCTAGAAGGGACAACCGTCACCATCGATTTCGAAAAAGAACTGTAGACGCGCCACGCAGCGCTCACTCAATGCGGCCCAGGCCCAATATGATGGTGGTGGTGCTGATGGAAGATATCGTCTTCCAGCCGGATCGTCTGGCGCTCGATCATCCGGCAGACCTTCGGCGGGCCTTCGCCCCGGTGCAGCGCCCATAGCTGGTCGATATTGTCAGCATCCGCCTGCGTGCGCCGCTGAACATGCCGCACATAATCCACCCAGGTCGGAACATGATAGGTTTCCGTCCACAGTTCAGGAACCTCCAAATCACGCATCAAGGCCCAGTTGCGCGCACCATCGCGAATGCGAATCCGCCGCCGCTCGGTCATCAATGCGAGAAAGGTCTCAAGGTCGTCATCGTGGATATTGTAGGCCACCTGCACCACCAAAGGCCCGCTGCGCGGCAGAATATTCAATTTCAGGTTCGGCTGCCTGAACCGATTGAGCGGATCGAGATCCAGAGAGGCAAAGGCCGGCATGGGCAGGAAAAGGCCAACCACCACACCGGCTGCCATCACGGTGGCCGCGATGAAAAAGGCGAGCGACACATTGCTGCTTTCGGCAATCGCGCCCCATAGCCAGCTTCCCGCCGCCATCCCGCCAAAGGCCGCTGTCTGATAGAAGGACAAAGCGCGCCCGACAACCCAGCGCGGTGTGGAAAGCTGGACGATCGTGTTGAAGAGCGAAAGCGCAATCACCCAGAAAGCGCCCGCCAGCATAAGCGCCAGACCATCGAGAAGACCGCTCGTGCTGGCACCGATGATTGCTTCGCTCACTGCAAATCCGGCAAAGGCGCAGCGCACGATATCCTCGCTTGAGAGCCGCTCGCGCAGCCATGCGCTGATATAGGCACCGCCGATCGCGCCAACCCCGAAAGCGCCCAGCATGAGGCCAAAGGTCAGCGGGCCGCCCTGGATGATGTCACGGGCGACCACGGGAAGAAGCGCGAGAATGGCAACCGAGGAGAGGCCAAACAGAAAACTGCGCGCGAAAACCTTCAACAGGTTCGGCGACATGGCCGCATAGCGAAAGCCGGCCGCAACCGCGCTGCCGATCTGCTCGCGCGGCATCGCGTTATCCGCCGCCTCGCGCTTCCAGCCAAGAAGCGCGGCAATAATGGCAAGATAGCTGAGCGCGTTGGTCGCAAAGGCCGCGGCACCGCCACCGACCGCCACGATGAGACCGCCAAGCGCAGGCCCCACACTGCGGGTAATGTTAAAGCCCATGGAATTGAGCGACACCGCACCGGCCAAGTCGTCACGCGGCACCATATCGCCGACAGACGCCTGCCAGGAGGGATTGTTCAGCGCCGTCCCGCAACCGATCAGAAAAGTGAATGTCAACAAGGCCCATGGCGTCATCCAGCCGAGATACGCAAAAGCGGCAAGCAGCGCCGAAACCGAAAACATGAAGAGCTGCGCCGTCATCATCACCCGGCGCCGGTCGAAATTATCCGCGATTGCACCCGAAATCAGCGAGAAAAGCATGATCGGCAGCGTCGTCGAAGCCTGCACCAGCGCCACCATATTCTCCGACGTGGAAATCGACGTCATCATCCAGGCAGCACCCACCCCCTGAATCAGCCCGCCCAGATTGGACGCAAGACTGGCAAACCAGATATTGCGGTAAGTCTGGTGGGCAAGCGGTGCGAAAAACGGCTTTCTGTCTGGCAAGATTAACGTCCTGAAAAACTGCACATTCGTCAGTTCCTACTCCAAAACTGTGTATGGAAAAAGCCGATCTTGATTTTCTTGGCGCTTCGGCGTATACCGCCCTCAAATTCTTGATCGGTAGATGAAGAGTGGGGCCTGCCGGACCCGCTCTTTTTTGTTACCTTGTTCAAGGCCGAAATAACCATTCATGCACCGTGGAGGGCATGCATTGTCCGAGAGCCAAGAGATCGAACCGCGCCTGATTGTGGAAACCGGCCTCGATCTGCGCATCGCAGAAATTATCGAACCGACATTGAACGACATGGGCTATCTGCTCGTGCGCGTGCGCCTATCGGGCCAGAACGGCCTGACACTGCAAATCATGGCCGAGCGCTTCGACGGCACGATGACGGTCGAAGATTGCGAAGAAATATCCATGGCCATTTCTCCGGTTCTCGATGTTGAGGACCCGATCGACAAGGCGTATCATCTCGAAGTCTCATCGCCGGGCATTGATCGGCCAATGGTGCGCAAGTCCGATTTCGAAAAGTGGCAGGGCCACCTTTTGAAATGCGAGACGTCGGTTGTTGTGGGTGGCCGCAAGCGTTTTCGCGGCAAGATTGTCAAAGCGGGCGAAGAAGGCTTCACAATCGAACGGGATCAACCCGGCGACGGCGAAGAACTGGAGATTGAAATCCCCTATTCCGCGCTTGCCGAAGCACGCCTGATTTTGACCGATGACCTGATCCGCGATGCGTTGCGCGCCGACAAGGCTGCCAAGGCAGCTCAGAAAAAAGCGGCAAACGAAAACAATTCCAGTGAGGAGTGAGGCCAAACCAGGCCTCAAAATACGGAGACGATAAAATGGCAGTCAGTGCTAACAGGCTCGAACTTCTTCAGATCGCCGACGCTGTCGCGCGCGAAAAGGTTATCGACCGCGAAATCGTTCTGGGCGCAATGGCCGACGCCATTCAGAAAGCGGCCCGCTCGCGTTACGGTTCGGAATCCAATATCCAGGCCGACATCAACCCCAAGACCGGCGAGATCAAGCTGCAGCGCTTGCTCGAAGTTGTCGACCAGGTGGAAGATTACTCCACCCAGATCGCACTTCTCTCAGCCCGTGACCGCAAGCCCGACGCCGAGATTGGCGACACGATCGCCGATCCGCTGCCGCCGATGGATTTCGGCCGCATTGCCGCACAGTCCGCCAAGCAGGTCATCGTGCAGAAGGTGCGCGAAGCTGAGCGTGATCGCCAGTTCGACGAATTCAAGGATCGCATCGGCGAGATCGTCAACGGCACGGTCAAGCGCGTCGAATACGGCAACGTCATCGTCGACCTCGGCCGTGGTGAAGGCATCATCCGCCGCGACGAGATGATCCCGCGCGAAAACGTGCGCTACGGCGACCGCATCCGCGCTTATGTCTACGATGTACGCCGCGAACAGCGCGGACCGCAGATTTTCCTCTCGCGCACCCATCCGCAGTTCATGGTCAAGCTCTTCACCATGGAAGTGCCGGAAATCTACGACGGTATCATCCAGATCAAGTCGGTGGCCCGTGATCCGGGTTCGCGCGCCAAGATCGCCGTGATCTCAAACGATTCCTCCATCGACCCGGTCGGTGCCTGTGTGGGTATGCGTGGCTCCCGCGTTCAGGCCGTCGTCGGCGAATTGCAGGGTGAAAAGATCGACATCATTCCGTGGTCGCCCGATCCGGCCTCCTTCATCGTCAATGCCCTGCAGCCGGCGGAAGTCGCCAAGGTCGTTCTCGACGAAGATGCAGAGCGTATCGAAGTGGTGGTTCCCGACGAACACCTGTCGCTGGCCATCGGCCGCCGCGGTCAGAACGTGCGTCTGGCGTCACAGCTCACCGGCTGGGATATCGATATCCTGACCGAACAGGAAGAGAGCGAACGCCGCCAGAAGGAATTCACCGAGCGCTCCAACCTCTTCATGGACGCCCTCGATGTGGACGAAATGGTCGGTCAGGTTCTGGCCTCCGAAGGCTTCGCCCAGATCGAAGAACTGGCCTATGTGGATGTTGAGGAAATTGCATCCATCGACGGTTTCGACGAAGAAACCGCTGAGGAAATCCAGACCCGCGCCCGCGAATTCCTGGATCGTCAGGAAGCCGAACTCGACGCCAAGCGCAAGGAGCTGGGCGTTGCAGACGAGCTCCTCTCCATCGACGGCATGAACCGCAAGATGCTCGTCGCCCTTGGCGAAGAAGGCATCAAGACGATGGAAGACTTTGCCGGTTGCGCCGCTGACGATCTGGTTGGCTGGACCGAGCGCAAGGACGGCGAAACCAAGCGTTTCCCCGGTACCTTCTCCGATATGGAAGTCTCCCGCGCCGAGGCCGAAGCCATGGTTGTCCAGGCCCGCCTCGCCGTTGGCTGGATCACCGAGGAAGACCTGGCCAAGCCTGAGGAAGAAGCCGAAGGCGAAGAAACCGCCGAAGGAACCGAAGAAGCCTGATTGGCTTTTTCGTTTCCAGCCGCCTTCGCGATTGGAAGAAATGTGCTGCGTGCAACGGCTTTCTCCCCTTGGGGAGAAATGTCGCGCGCAGCCTGACAATGAGGGGTTCTCAAGAACCTTGAGCGATATGAAAACCCCTCATCCAACCCTTCGGGCCGCCTTCTCTTCAGGGGAGAAGAGGGAATATCGCAGGCGAAGGAATAGGCCGCAGATCGCATGAAAGAAGATATGAACGACCGCACATGCATCGTAACGCGCGAAAGCGGGTCGGCTGAGGAGCTGATCCGCTTTGTCGCTGGCCCCGATGGCGCGGTTGTGCCGGACCTGAAGCGAAAGCTTCCAGGCCGCGGCTGCTGGGTCAAGGCGGAAAAGTCAGTCCTTGAAATTGCGATCAGGAAGAACCATTTCTCCCGTGCCCTCAAGGAAAAGGTCACCGTTGACCCCGCATTGGCCGAGCAGGTTGAAAGCCTCATGGTCAGTGACCTTGCCGGCATGATGAACCTGGCCCGCAAGGCCGGCCAATTCGTTTCAGGCGCGATGAAGGTTGACAACGCCGTACGCTCCGGCGAGGCGATGGCTGTTTTTCACGCGCAAGACGCCGCAGCAGACGGTATCCGCAAGGTCGATCAGGCCCGCAAGGCGTTCCACCTCACGATGGAAACCGAAGCAGAAATACCCTCCTTTCAACCGTTTGAACCGGCTGAAATGGAAAAACTGATGGGTGAGAATGCATTTAAACATGCCTGCGCGCTTGCAGGACAGGCCGGAGAGGGTGTAGTGAAGCGCGCAAAAGTTCTTAAACGGTATCGCGATGGCCGCGAAACCTAACAAGGAGAAGGGCACGATGGCCCTGTCGAAACTGTGATTGCCCTGCCCGGTATGGTCCGGACATGGAGCTGTGAATTGATAAGACTGAACGACTGGGTCAGGTGAGCGTTCTCCGGCCCGGTTCATATGGAACAGGAACGGAATGACCGACAATAAAGACGACAAGACACTGAGTGTATCGGGCAAGAAGACCCTGACGCTGAAACCTTCGGGTGTCAGCCAGGGAACCGTACGCCAGGATATGGGCCGCGGGCGCACCAAATCGGTCGTCGTGGAGACCCGCAAGCGCCGCTTTGGCAAGCCTGAAGACGAAAAGGTGACCAAGCCCGCACCGGCAGCCCCTGCCGCACCGGCCCCGAAGGTAGCCGTCCAGCCGACCCGCAACAGGGTTGAGCCGGTCCAGCGGGAAACCCCGACGCCGGTCGCGCCCGCTGGCGACCTGTCTGCCGGCGAGATGGAAGCACGCCGCCGCGCTCTTGCAGAAGCGCAGGTTCGCGAGGCTGAAGAAGCCGAACGTCGCGAGGCCGAAGAAGCACGCCGCAAGGCCGAGGAAGCAGATAGAAAGCAGCGCGAAGCCGAAAAGGCCGCACGCGAAGCCGCTGAAGCCGAGGCCGCACGCAAGTCAGAGGCTGAGGCAGCCCCTGCTCCCGCCGAGGAAGAAGCCCCCGCTGCACAGGCGCCCGCCCCTGCACGCACCGTCGAGGAGGTACGCCCGTCGCGCCCCGCACCTGTGGCCGCGCGCGGCCGCCGCGAGACGGAAGAGGAAGAAGACGAGCGCCGCCGTGGCGCTGCCCGTGGCAAACCGGGCGCTGGCGCGCCTGTTCCTGCCAAGGCACCGTCCCGCCCGAAGGGCGACGATGGCCGCCGCCGTGGCAAGCTGTCGCTGAATGCATCTTTGGATGAAGACGGCAACCAGCGCGGCCGTTCGCTTTCGGCCATGCGTCGCCGTCAGGAGAAATTCCGCCGCAGCCAGATGCAGGTTGAACGCGAGAAGATTTCCCGCGAAGTCATCCTGCCGGAAACCATCACCATTCAGGAACTGTCACAGCGCATGTCCGAACGTGCGGTCGATGTCATCAAGTACCTCATGAAAGAGGGCCAGATGATGAAGCCGGGCGACATCATCGACGCCGATCTGGCCGAACTGATCGCATCCGAATTCGGCCATACGGTCAAGCGCGTGTCTGAATCGGACGTTGAAACCGGTATCTTCGATATCGACGACGATGATGCCGATCTCGTATCGCGCCCGCCGGTCGTCACCATCATGGGTCACGTTGACCACGGCAAGACCTCGCTGCTCGATGCCATCCGAAATGCCAACGTGGTGTCCGGCGAAGCCGGTGGCATCACCCAGCATATCGGTGCCTATCAGGTTGAGCAGAACGGCCAGAAGATCACCTTCATCGACACCCCCGGCCACGCCGCCTTTACAGCGATGCGTGCGCGTGGTGCGCAATCAACGGATATCGCGATCCTCGTGGTCGCCGCTGACGACAGCGTGATGCCGCAGACGATTGAATCGATCAACCACGCCAAGGCTGCCGGTGTTCCCATCATCGTTGCGATCAACAAGATGGACAAGCCCGCTGCTGACGCACAGAAGGTTCGCACCGAGCTTCTGCAGCACGAAGTCTTCGTGGAATCGATGGGCGGTGAAGTGCTCGATGTGGAAGTGTCCGCCAAAAACGGCACCAATCTCGACAAGCTTCTCGAAGCCATCCTGCTTCAGGCCGAAATCCTCGACCTCAAGGCCAATCCGAACCGCACGGCGGAAGGTTCCGTCGTCGAAGCAGAGCTCGACCGTGGCCGTGGTTCCGTGGCCACCGTTCTCATTCAAAAGGGGACGCTCAGGCCTGGCCAGATCATCGTTGCCGGTGATCAGTGGGGTCGCGTGCGTGCGCTGGTCAATGACAAGGGCGAGCATGTGAAGGAAGCAGGTCCTGCCATGCCGGTTGAGGTTCTGGGCCTCCAGGGCACCCCGCAGGCCGGTGACAAGTTCGCGGTCGTGGAAAACGAAGCCCGCGCCCGCGAAATCGCTGAATACCGTCAGCGTCTGGCCCGTGAAAAGGCTGTCGCACGCGCTGCAGGTTCGCGCGGTTCGCTCGAACAAATGATGACCCAGCTGCAGACGACAGGCGCGAAGGAATTCCCGCTGCTCATCAAGGGCGACGTGCAGGGCTCCATCGAAGCCATTGCCGGCGCGCTCGACAAGCTGGGGACCGACGAAGTGCGCGCGCGCATCGTTCACTCCGCAGCCGGTGCCATCACCGAGTCCGATATCTCGCTTGCCGAAGCATCGGGTGCCGCCATCATGGCGTTCAACGTTCGTGCCAATCCGCAGGCCCGCGAAGCGGCATCCCGCTCAGGCATCGAAATCCGCTACTACAACATCATCTACGATCTGGTGGACGATGTGAAAGCGGCCATGTCCGGCATGCTCTCGCCAGAGCGTCGCGAAACCTTCCTCGGCTACGCTGAAATTCTGGAAGTGTTCAACATTTCCAAGATCGGCAAGGTCGCAGGCTGCCAGGTCACCGAAGGCAAGGTGGAGCGTGGCTCCGGCGTGCGTCTTCTGCGCGACAACGTGGTTATCCACGAAGGCAAGCTCAAGACGCTCAAGCGCTTCAAGGATGAAGTCTCCGAAGTCAATGTCGGCCAGGAATGCGGCATGGCATTTGAAAACTACGAAGACATCCGCAAGGGCGACCAGATCGAGTGCTTCCGCGTGGAACATGTGACGCGTACGCTCTAAGTCGTGTATATGAGAAAATTCTGATGGCCGCCGGGGTTTCCCGGCGGCCATTTCATTTGTAACGTCGCCATCAATCGCATGCGGAAAATTCGAGGCTCTTCATGCTTGCAGCATTTTTCACCATCGTCATTGCCAACACCTATATGTGGTTTGGCGGTCAGGGCTATTGCACCTTCGATTTCGCCCTTCATGAAAGTGGAGACGAAATTTCTCAGGTCGAGATCGTCCTGCGACCCCGCTTTGATGCCAACGACACGGCAACCGGCCTGACCGACCTGCCCGACGAAACCATCGCCGTTCCTCAGATCGGCGGGCCGCACGCCAACTGGTCGCTCAGCGAGCGCATCGAGACCGACTGCGGCGTCAAAGGCTTCGATATCGTCAGCGCACGCGGCTTCATCAATGGCAAATCGACCGACCTGATTGCCGCCGGCATGATCGAAATCACCACCTATGAGCCCTTGCCGATCGGCGTCGGGGGAAGGTGATGCCAACCCGCCCGTCAGAACGCACCGGCACGGAAACGCCCTGGCTTGTTTCTGTTTCCTATCAGCGCGACGCGCTGGAGGAATTCGATGTGCAGCAGGATGCTCAAAAGCGTTTTGCCAAACCGCTTGGCGAGACCTTCACCTATCAGTCTGTCCTTTTCGGCTTCATCGTGCTGGCCCTCATTATCGGTACTGTCGAGGTCAGCCGCCATCTCACGCCCATCTTCCCCGATGCGCCGGGTGCACTTGCCTATCACGGCGATTACTGGGCCGCCTTCATGCCCATTGTCATACTTCTTGGTGTCGCCGCCATCGGCTTTGCCCGCATGTTCCGCCACCGGCAGGAGGCCCTGCGCATCGCCCGCATCCGCGCGAGGGGCTGGGCTGATGTCGAAATCTCGGCCACCGGTCTCATATATGTCACCGATGGTCGCAACCAGCGGCTCGACTGGCGCGCCGTACGCAGCGTTTCCCATGCGAAGGACAAGATCCTTCTCGATCTCGACCAGTCCACCATCTATATCCCCGAACGCGCCTTTGCAAACCGTGCCGAATTTCTGTCCCAATACAAGGTCATCCGTCAGGCATGGCTTGACCGGCTGATGGCAGAGGTTGCGGAAAAGAACTGATCGCGCTTCAGCGCAAAAAGGAAAACCCATTGAAGAACGAACCCGTCAAAGGCACATTTGAACTTCTGCCTTCAGAAAAGGTTGAAATGATGCTGCTCGCGGGCAAGACCTTCACAGCCCCGCCCGGCAGAAGCACAAAATGGGTGTTTTATCTGGCCTGTGCAGCAATCGGCGTTCTCATCGGCCTCGGCCTTCCCCTTTACGAGACCTACATCGCCAGACCGCTTTTCGGCATCGAAAGCCTGCCGTCAGGCCGCCCTCTCGTTGCCCTCCTCATGCCGCTGATTCTCATCTTTGCCACGGTCATTCTCCTGGCGCTCCGCTGGCAAAGAAAACGCGGTCTCGCAGCGCTCGAAAGCCGGCTGGACCGCAATGTCATGGTGGATTTCGAGCTCAATGAAAACGGCATACGCCTGGACACCGCACACGCCTCAGCCACATGTCAGTGGCCCGCCATCCGCAGCGTCGCCACCTCGAAGACCCACCTGCTGCTTTATACGGATTCCACGCTTCTCTATATCCCGCTGCGCGCCTTTCCCGATCAGGAGTCCTTTGTGCATGCAGCCGAACTGGCCACCTCCTGCTGGCTTTCATCGCAACAACCAACCGCGTGATCTTTCATCGCGCCCTTGACCCGCAGCATAAAAACAGGCATTCAGCGCCCACTTCAGGCGAACGCGGGTTCGATCCCCGTTTGATCGTCTCACACACAAGAAGAAACGACTGACAAAGATGAAAAGACCAACCACATCTGCTCCCTCGCAGCGCATGTTGCGCGTCGGTGAGCAAGTCCGCGCAGCCATCACCCAGGTGCTGCAGCGCGGCGAGGTGCGCGACCCGCTTCTGGAAACCACCGTGATTTCCATTTCCGAAGTGCGCATGTCGCCCGATCTCAAGATCGCCACCGCCTTCGTGACCCCGCTTGGGCAACAAGACCATGACGCCATCGTCGATGCGCTTAACAGAAACGCGAAATATATCCGTGGCCGTCTTGGCCCCGCCCTTCGTCAGATGAAATACATGCCCGAAGTGCGCTTCCGTGACGATACGAGCTTCGACAATTACCAGAAGATCGACGAACTGTTGCGCTCACCGGAAGTGACCCGCGACCTCGATCACGACGACGACCAAGAATAAGAAGAAGAATATCATGGCAAGACAGCGCAAGCCCAAGGGCCGCCCGATTTCGGGCTGGCTCATCCTCGACAAGCCGTTTGACTACGGCTCCACCGAAGCCGTCGGCAAGATCAAGTGGCTTTTCAAGGCCCAGAAGGCAGGCCATGCCGGCACGCTGGACCCGCTCGCTTCCGGCATGCTGCCGATCGCGCTCGGTGATGCCACCAAGACCGTGCCTTACGTCATGGATGGCCGCAAGATTTACGAGTTCACCGTCAGCTGGGGTGAAGAGCGTGCCACCGACGATCTCGAAGGCGATGTGACCCAGTCAAGCGACAAGCGCCCGACGGAAGAAGACATTCGCGCCCTGCTGCCGAAATATACCGGTGTGATCGAACAGATCCCGCCGCAATTTTCGGCGATCAAGATCGCCGGCGAGCGCGCTTACGATATGGCCCGCGAGGGTGAAACCGTCGAAATCCCGGCTCGCGAAGTCGAAGTCCACCGCCTCACCCTCCTGAAGGCGGAAGCCGACAAGGCGCATTTCGAGGTCGAATGCGGCAAAGGCACCTATGTGCGTTCGCTTGCCCGCGACATGGGCCGCGATCTTGGCTGCTACGGCCATATTTCCGAGCTGCGCCGCACCCTCGTCGCCCCCTTCGGCGAAGACCGCTTGGTGCCATTGGAAAAGCTCACGGCTCTCGAAGACATCGAGGATCAGGACGAACGCCTCGCCACCCTCGACGCCTTCCTCATCCCTGCCGCCGAAGCACTTGCCGAACTGCCCCATCTGCCCGTCTCCGAAGACCAGGCCCGGCGCCTGCGCTCCGGCAATCCGATCCTGCTGCGCGGCCGCGACGCCCCCTTACCCACCCCCGAAGCCTACGCCACCCTAAAAGGCGACCTCATCTCCATCGGCGCCATCGAAGAAGGCGAGTTCAGGCCAAAGCGGGTATTTGGTTAAAGCTGGGATCGGGCCAAGCCCGGCGCCTATTTCACAACGCCTTAGCAAGAACGCTCCTCAGCCACCATATGAGGAGCCCACAAGCGCGGAACTGGCTTTCTCCCCTTGGGGAGAAATGTCATGCGCAGCATGACAATGAGGGGTTCCCACTGAACGGGCCTGAGAACCCCTCATCCGACCATCTTTCCCTGCGCTTGCCAAAAGCAAACCTTTCCGCTTGTCCGATTTAAGACATCCGGCATGACCGCGCTACACACCCCGGCCTCTCCCCTTGTGGGAGAGGATAGTAAGTCCGCGTGAAGCAATCGCTGAACGCTGGACGCACTTGGGTAGAGGGGTAGACTTTATGGGGCAAAATCAAATACCCCTCACCAAGCGCGCCGACCAATCGCCTATGGCTCTTGGGGCTCGGCTCACCTCTCCCACAAGGGGAGAGGAAAGGACCGCGGCACCAACTCTCCTCCGTCATCCCGGACTTGATCCGGGATCCAGCAGCGCGAAGTCCTTCGCGCAGGAGACTCTTTTCCTTAGCGACAAAGAAGGTCCTTTCACCGCGCAGACGCGCGGTGGCTGGATGCCAGATCAGGTCTGGCATGACGGGTGGATGCGCAAAGCCCGCTCCAGCCTCATCCTGAGGTGCCGGAGCAAAGCGGAGGCCTCGAAGGACGAGGCTGGCCCCCCTATCGTACAAATAACCCGCCCTCGCCCTTCGAGACGCCGCCAAGGCGGCTCCTTGAGGCATGAGGGCTCACCATTGAGGCTGCCGCAAGCACGACCCGGCTTTCCCCCCTTGGGGAGAAATGTCATGCGCAGCGTGACAATGAGGGGTTCCCTCAATCACTGTTGAGAACCTCTCCATCCGACCCACGTTTTCTTGCGCTTGCTGGAGGCATGACGCGGGTGGCCACCCTCTCCACAAGGAGAGAAGACCGAGGGACGGCACCAATTTCCCCCAGCCTCATCCTGAGGTGGGAGCGTAGCGACCCTCGAAGGATCAGGCTGGCCCCATGCCAACCTAACCCGCCCTCGCCCTTCGAGACGGCCTTCGGCCTCCTCAGGGTGAGGGCTGGTCATCATGCGCCCCCGCCAAAACGGGGATAAACGCAGCCCTCAGACAAGCAAAATCAATCGCATAACTATTTTTTCATCCCCGCCCTCTCAAACCCCATCCATAATACCCCCGTCCCGCACGGATACACCACAGGGCGCTGTGGCGAGCGGGGTCGGTTCCGGGTTCGGGGGCAGACGCAGGCCTCGGATATGGGCTCTTGCCGAAGAGGCCATTGGACATTCAAACGGGAATGTTCGCACCGGGGTTTTGCAAGAAGCGGTGACCCGGCGGAGACAAGGGCAAGGCAGGCCCCCTTCGACGTGCATGCATGGCATGCGTAAGCTTAGACACGGTTCGCTGCCCCAGTCTTGAAGCCCTCACAAGGAGTGGATGGAGAACCGGGCGTTGATCACCAAGTTTGCAATTCAAAAACAACTGAAGGCGGGGCGCTTTGTGCGCATCATAACTAAACTACAATGTGGCGCACAAAACGCCCCATCCGATCCTGAGTGAGGATCGAAGCCAGAGAATACCGCGTAACCCGGAAGCGATCAGCTTGCCGGGGTTGAGGTGCAGGAAAGAGGGAAGAACGTTGTTTGACACGCGCCAACCACCTCCCCCGTCATCCTCGGCCTTGAGCCGAGGATCCAAACAAAAGCTTGCGGACGAATGGTCGGGGCAAGCCCGACCATGACGAGGGAGAAGAGCGATGGCCCGAAGGGACGGATGAGGGACCACACGCAACCGGATGATCAAACGAACATGCTATTGATGCAAACCCGGCGAACTCAGCCCCCAGCATTCTCCTCCAAAATCATCGCCGTCAAACTGCCCTCGGCGGGATAAAGCGGAATGAGGCAGGCTTGAAAGGCGTGGTAAATGTCCGGCTTGCCGGTGAAAAGCCGCGACGTGGGGCGCAGGTCTTCCGAAAGCTCGGGATGCCAGCCGCCAAATTCCCTGTCCAGCAGGTGGGCGGCTGCAAAATCCCACAATTTTCGATACCAGCGCTCGTGGAATTCGGATGGCACATGAGCATTGAGAAAAGCCGCCGCACCAATCCCTTCGCAAACGGGCCACCAGAGCTTTTCACGTGTGCGCGGATTGTTCTTCCAATCGAGCGTGTAGAAAAATCCGCCGTGAACCTCATCCCAGCCCAAAGCAATGGACTGGTGGAAAAGGGCGGCGGCGGCATCTTTCAGCCACACCTCGCCCTTCCCGTCGAGCACATAAAGCTGCAGGCAAAGCCTTGCCCATTCCAGCCAGTGGCCCGGTGTGGAACCCGACGGCCGGAACATTTCATCGCCGGAATAGTCGTTGTCCAGCTCCCATTTCGCATTGAAATGCTCGGCTACGCGATAATCCAGCGAGGCGGCATGAGTGCCAATGATGAGGCGCGCGATGCGCTTGGCCTTTTCGATATAGGTCTTGTCGCCCGTCGCCTCGAAAGCCGCCATCAGCGCTTCGGTCAGGTGCATGTTGGAGTTCTGCCCGCGATAATCCGAAATCGGCGACCAGTCGCGCCGATATTCCTCCGAGACGGCCCCGTAAGCCTCCTCCCAGAAACGGGTTTCCAAAACCTCGGTGACATCCGTCAGGATCGTGTCGGCCAACGGGTGACCGGCCAATTTGGCACTGGAAGCCGCCAGAAGCACGAAGGCGTGGCCATAAGCCTGCTTGGTGTCGTCAGCCGGTGCGCCATCCTTCAACGACCAGAGATAGCCGCCATGCGCGGAATCCCTGTGACCCTCTTTCAGGAAGCGCATGCCGTGGTCGATCATCTCCGCCGAGCCGGGCAGCCCGAGAAGATGGCCAACGACGTGACAATGCACCATGCGCGTCGTCACATGCAGCTGGCGCGGCGTGTCGATCGGCTGGCCATCGCGCCCGAGATCGAAGAACCCGCCCTTCGGGTCGATCGTCACAGGCCCGAAAAAGTCCAGCAACGCTTCAGCCTGGCCCATGAGCCAATTGCGGTGAAATGGGCGGTTTTGCCAATTTTGAAGTCCGGTCAAGCTTGCCTCCTTGCAATGGGCAAATCATTGCAGCAAACGCAGGCAAGCTCAACCGGCCTTGGCGGAACGCAACCGCTTTACACAATTCGACGCCTCTCAGCGCTTGGCCGGCATCGGTCCCACATAGAGCGATGCAGGCCGCAGAAGCCGCCCCTTGTACTGCTGTTCCAGCGCATGCGCCGTCCAGCCCACCACCCGCGCTGCGGCAAAGATTGGCGTGAAGGCCTGCCGGGGGATCTTCAGCGCGTCCAGCAGAATGGCGGTGTAGAATTCAACATTGGTATCAAGCTTGCGGTCCGGCTTGTGCGCTTCCAGCGCCTTGCGCGCATAGGCCTCCACCTGCGCGGCCAGGTTCATGTCCCGAACGGCACCTTCCAGCCGCTCAAAAGCCGTCTTCAACACGTCGGCGCGCGGATCACGCACGCGGTATATCCTGTGACCGAACCCCATCAGCCGCTCGCCGCGCGAAAGGGCGGCATCGATCCACGGTGCGATATTGTCTGCCGAACCGATGGCATCGAGCATATTCAAAACCGGCTCCGGCGCGCCACCATGCAGCGGCCCGCTGAGCGCACAATAGGCCGCTGTGATGGCCATGAAGGGACTGGCCCCGGTGGAGGCAACCACGCGACCTGCAAATGTGGAGGCATTCATGCCGTGGTCGGAAACCGTCACCAGATAGGCATTCAAGCCTGCCACTTCGCTTTCATGCGCCTGCATGCCGCGCAGCATCCGCAAAATGTCCGCGGCATGACCGAGTTCGGGATCAGGCGCAATCAGTCGCTCGCCATTGCGGCTGCGAACAAGGGCGGCGGCAACCACGCCCATCGCCCCTGTCAGCAAGATTTCATCGGGGAGATCGTCGTCGGGCGCCATCGCGGCCAGAGCAGCCCGAAAGGCGTCAACCATCGGCAGTCCATCCGTTGCCGGCAAGACGGCGGAGAGCCTTTCAAAGGCCCGCACCCGTGCCATGCCGATCAGCCGGCGCGCGTCGCCAGCATCGCGCTGCGATCCATCGGCCAGCACCCAAAGGCGCGCGGCGAGTGCCTCGAAGTCCTCGGCAAAGGCAATATCGCCCACAGAGGCTCCGCCGATAATCAATTCGCCCTTCTCGCCATCAACATGGGACAGCGCCGTTTCAGCGGCAATCACACCGTCAAGTCCGGTAACCGGGTTCACCTGAAGCGTCATGGAACATGCTCCTTCCTGCAAATGTCATGGGGCAAGCATGCACCGCTTTTCATATTGATCAATCTTGATTAATGTAATCAATATGAATAAAGAAGCCGACACTCTCTATCTCACCGCCCGCGAAGCCGCTGCCGAGCTCTCCATCTCCACGGCAACGCTCTATGCCTATGTCAGCCGCGGGGTCATCCGCTCCGAACCCACCTCGGATTCGCGCATCAAGCGTTACCGCGCAGAGGATGTGCGGGCCCTCAAAGACAAAAGAGCGCCTGGCTCTGAAAACAAAGGCAATGGTAGCGACGGCTCCGTTCTCGATTCGGCGATTTCAACTATCACCGCAGAAGGCCCGCTTTACCGCGGAGCCCTCGCAACCCGGTTGGCAGAGCACGCGACGCTTGAAGAAACAGCGACATTGCTTTGGGGCTTTTCAGGCTCCAACCCCTTTACCGCCCGCAACCTTCCGCCATCGAACCCAGCCATTTGCGCGGTCCGAAACGCCCTGAAGGACGCCGCTCCTTTAAGCCGCGCCATAGCCCTCGCCGCCCTCGGCGGCGAAGCCGACATGCGCGCCTTCAACCGCTCGGAAGAAGGCCGTGCTGAAGCCGGTGCCCGCGTCATGCGGCTTGTCGCCGCCGCCTGCCTCGGGACCGAGCCATCCGGCGACCCGATCCACCTGCAGATTGCCCGAACCTGGGACATCACCGAGAAAACGCATCAGGACCTGATCCGCCGCGCACTTGTTCTGCTCGCCGAACACGAACTGAATGCCTCCGCCTACACGGTGCGCTGCGCCACCTCCACTGGCATCAATCTTTATGATGCAACAGCTGCGGGGCTCGCAGCCGTCAAAGGCCCGCGCCATGGCGGCCAAGGCCCGCTTGCGGCCCGGCTGCTTCATCAGATGGCAGAAGTCGACATAGAATCCGGCATTCGCGAGCGGGTGTCGTTGGGCGAGGGCTTCCCCGGTTTTGGCCATACCGTTTATGAAAATGGCGATCCCCGTGGCGAAAACCTGCTTTCAGCGCTCACCAAAGCAGGCGCAGAAAAACGCCTAAGCGTTGAACTGCCGCGGCTTGTGCGCGAGAGCACCGGCCTCTTCCCCACCATCGACTATGCCCTGGCGGTGATGACCCATCTGTTCGGACTGCCACCGGGGCAGGAAACGGTCGTCTTTGCCATCGCCCGTACCGCAGGCTGGATTGCCCATGCCTTTGAGCAACAGGACGCAAACCGGCTGATCCGGCCACGCGCCCGCTATGTCGGCCCTCCGCCCAGCCGACGCGACAAGGCCGAGGCGCTATGAGCCGAAGATCAGTGGGCCTCGTCCCAATTATGTGCGGCCCGCGCATCCACCTTCAGCGGCACCTTCATGTTGATCGCCGGAAAGGCCGCATTTTCCATGGCCTCGACGACAATGGGGATGGTCTTTTCGACCTCTGCATCTTCAACCTCGAAAATCAGTTCGTCGTGCACCTGCAGAAGCATCTGCGCGCCAAGCTTGGCCGTCGCCAGAACCTCATCCATGCGCACCATGGCGCGGCGAATGATATCGGCCGCCGAACCCTGGATCGGCGCGTTGATCGCCGCACGCTCGTTGAAGGCTCTGAGCGAAGGCTGCGAGGATTTGATCTCCGGATAGTGCGCGCGCCGCCCGAAGATCGTTTCCACATAGCCATGCTCGCGGGCAAAGGCCTTCGTCGATTCCATATAGTCGCGAATGCCGGGAAAACGCTCGAAATATTTCTTGATGTAGTCGCCCGCCTCACCGCGCGCGATGCCCAGCTGGTTCGCCAGACCGAAGGCGGATATGCCGTAGATGATGCCGAAATTGATCGCCTTGGCGCGGCGGCGCACTTCGCCCGGCATGCCCTCGACCGGCACGCCGAACATTTCCGACGCCGTCATCGCGTGAATGTCCACACCATCGGCAAAAGCCTGCCGCAGCTGCGGAATATCGGCAACATGGGCGAGCACCCGCAACTCGATCTGGCTATAGTCGGCAGAAATCAGCTTGTGGCCGGGCGACGCAATAAAGGCCGTCCTGATCTTGCGGCCTTCGGCCGTACGAACGGGAATATTTTGCAGGTTGGGCTCGGAAGACGAAAGACGCCCTGTCGTGGTGGACGCCAGCGAATAAGAGGTGTGAACCCGCTTGGTCTCGGCGTGAATATAGCCCGGCAGCGCATCCGTATAAGTGGATTTGAGCTTGGTGATCTGCCGCCAGTCAACGATCTTGCGCGGCAATTCATGGCCTTCAGCGGCGAGATCCTCCAGCACCTGTGCAGAGGTCGACCACTGGCCGGTCTTCGTCTTATTGCCACCGGGGAGTCCCATCTTGCCGAACAGAATATCGCCAAGCTGTTTCGGCGAACCGGGATTGAAGCTCTCACCGGCCAAGCCCTGAATTTCATCCTCCAGAGCCGCGGCACTTTGCGCCAGCTCACCGGAAAGCCGGGAGAGAATTTGCCGGTCGACCGAAATGCCGCGCTCTTCCATCAGTGCCAGAACGCTGACCAGCGGACGCTCCAGGCGCTCGTAAACGCGGGTCAAACCTTCCGCCGCCAGTCGCGGCTTCAACACCATCCAGAGCCGCAACGTCACATCCACATCTTCAGCCGCGTAAGCCGTCGCCCGCTGGATATCGACGAAATCAAACGTGACGGCGGATTTGCCCGAACCGGCGACATCCTTGAAGGGGATCGGCTTATGGCCGAGCCACTTTTCAGACAGCGCATCCATGCCCTGCCCGCCCTTGCCGGCATCGAGCACATAAGAGATCAGCATCGTGTCGTCGAAACCGGCAATCGAAATGCCGTGCCGCTTCATCACCAGCCAGTCATATTTCATGTTGTGCGCGATCTTGAGAACGGACGTATCCTCAAGCAGCGGCTTCAACACATCGAGCGCCTTGCCGAGCGGGATTTGCCCCTCCACGAGCCCGCCACCCAGCAGATCGCCCTGCCCGGCTTTATGACCGACAGGAACGTAAGCTGCACGGATTTTCGTCCCCTCCGGATTCTCTCCATTGTCGGCAACGGCCAGCGAAAAGCCCGCAAGCTCGGCCTGCATGGGATCAAGCGACGTGGTTTCCGTGTCAAAACAGACAATGCCCGTTTCCTGCGCCAGCGCGATAAACGCCTCCAGCGCCGTCACATCCACAATTGTCTCGTAAGCCGAGTGGTCGATGGGCAACGCTGCAAAGCGTTCCGCACGCGCCGCCGCAAGGTCGGCAGGCTTGAAACCTTCGGTATCGCCTGCACTGATCGCAGCAGCCTTCGCCGCGACAACCGAAGGCGGCGGCGTGTCCGGCGCATCGCCCTTGTCGAGGTCCGGTCCATGTGCATCCGCGCCCCATTCCACGTCAACATGGGCGGCTTCAATAGCCGAAGCATCCGTTTCCGTTGCTTCCGCCACGCGCCGCGTCAGCGTGTTGAACTCCATGGCTTTCAGAAAGGCGATCAGCTTCGCCCCGTCCTGCGGGTGAAGTTCAAAATCGCTGATCGGCACCTCGACAGGCGTATCGGTGCGCAACGTGACGAGTTGGCGCGAGATTTTCGCAAGTTCCCGGTTTGCAATGATATTTTCGCGGCGCTTGTTCTGCTTGATTTCCTCGGCCCGCTCCAGAAGGGTATCGAGATCGCCAAACTCCTCCAGAAGCTGCGCCGCCGTCTTGGGACCAATGCCGGGAATGCCGGGAACATTATCGGTCGAATCGCCGGTCATGGCCTGCAGGTCGATCATCTTTTCCGGCGGCACGCCCCATTTCTCGATGACCTCGGGGATCGAAATCTGCCGATCCTTCATCGCATCATACATATGCACGTTCTTGGTCACAAGCTGCATGAGGTCCTTGTCGGACGAGATGATGGTGACATCCGCACCCGCCGCCTCGGCTTGGCGGGCATAGGTGGCAATCAGGTCATCGGCCTCAAAGCCGGCCATCTCGATACACGGAAGGTTGAAGGCCGCCGTGGCCTTTCTAATCAGCCCGAACTGGGGAATGAGGTCTTCAGGCGGTGCCGTGCGATTGGCCTTGTATTCCGGATAAAGCTCGTTGCGAAATGTCTTGGACGAGTGGTCGAAAATGACGGCGAAATGGGTTGGAGTCACCCCAACGGATGTGTCACGCGCATCGACGAGAAGCTTCCACAACATGTTGCAGAAACCCGAAACCGCATTGACCGGCAGCCCGTCCGATTTGCGGCTGAGCGAAGGAATTGCGTGAAAGGCACGGAAGATGAAACCGGACCCGTCGACAAGAAAGAGATGATCGCCTTTTTTCATGGGATGAATGGATAGCGTGCGCCACGGGAAAGGTCCACAAAAACTAAGACACATCCCCAGGCAGGCAAAATACCGGCCCGAACTTCAAATTTGCCCGGAAAATAGGCTGAAATCACAAATTTCAGTCAAAATCTGTCCATTCTCTTGCCACAATTTGATGATCATATCGAATCATCCGGAATTAAACCGGTTTTCCCGTTAAGAGCCACGTCCCCGGCTCGGGAAAAAAGCGTCGCCCCCGATTGACGCTGATTAAAAAAGATTGACCGTCATGGAACCGCCTATCCATGACGGTTTTTCTTTGCCTGAAATTTGAAAAAACAACGTCACAAACCAGCGTCAACAGCCTCAAGTTTAACGGCAAGGCAAACGCAAAACCCTGACTTTTCAAATTGTTGAAACGCAGGCACTGCAAGCCTTTCGATTGATTACAAATTTGTAATCCGGGCTTCCCTTGAATTGCCACATTCCCGGAGCCATCTCACAGTCATCGGCAATTGATCACGCCGACCAGTGTCTGACAACCGGCCTGTCCCCCGCCCGTTGCAGACTTAGGACAAAGGCCTCTAGTCCCCCTCTCCGGGCCTTTGTCCCTCCTTTGTCAGGCCGCCATGGGTTACCTCCAACCATGGCGGCCTTTGACGTTCTAGAGCATCGGGCGATGCCCTTGGAAATATCATTCTATAGCCTGCGTTCTTTTTTGATTGGACGCGAATCGTCGAGAAAGCTATGGATAGGGCATGGCGCAAGACCTGATGGAATCCGCAGTCTATCTTTCTGGCTTGTTGGCGAAGGGATTTTCCCGGTCGTTGCAACACAAGATCGCCGCGCTTGGCATTTCGCCCGGACAATATCCCATCCTTGTCACCTTGTGGAACGAGGACGGCATCACCCAGCGCGAACTTGTGGAGCGGCTGGAGATTGAACAGGCCACCATCGCCAACACCCTCTCGCGCATGGTCCGCGACGATCTCGTAGAGCGCAGGGCACACCCCAAGGACAAACGTGCGCAGCTTCTTTACCTCACCGATCGGGCGAAATCGCTGAAGGACGCAGCATTGAAAGCTGCTGAAGAGGCTGACGAAGCGCTCTTTTCCGGCTTCCGCCGTTTCGAACGCGAATTGCTGATGGAGTATATGCGCTGGGCGGTTGAAAACGCACGCAAGCTGGAAGATGGCGTTGACCCGGCAGAGGCGCAAATTCATGACCTTCGGCCAATTCCCGTTTGACGTCGGCGCTTTGCGGGTCCAAGTTCTGCCCCGTTCAGATTTCATTTCAGTCTGAGATATCCAACTGATTAGGAATACCCATGGCCGATATTGCTAAAGTGCTTCAGCGCGCAGATGACAACCTCAATTCCAGCCTTGAAAAGCTGTTTGAGCTTGTGCGCATCAAATCCATTTCCACCGATCCCGCTTTCAAGGCCGAATGCCGCAGGGCCGGCGAATACCTGGTCAAAGCGCTGACGGATATCGGCTTCGATGCATCGCTGCGCGACACGCCCGGCCATCCCATGGTGGTTGCCCATCACGAGGGCGCAAGCGCCGATGCACCGCATGTGCTGTTTTACGGACATTACGATGTGCAGCCGGTCGATCCGCTGGAGCTTTGGGAAAAGGACCCCTTCGATCCCGCCGTCATCAAGGAAGAGAGTGGACGCGAGATCATCAATGGACGCGGCACCTCTGACGACAAGGGCCAGCTCTTGACCTTCGTGGAAGCCTGCCGCGCATACAAGGAGGCCAATGGCAGCCTGCCGGTGCGCGTCAGCATCCTGTTTGAAGGTGAAGAGGAATCCGGCTCCCCCTCGCTCAAGCCGTTTCTCGAGGCCAATGCGGAAGAATTGAAGGCCGACTTCGCTCTCGTCTGCGACACCGGCATGTGGGATGAAAATACACCCGCCATTTCCTCAAGCCTGCGCGGCCTCGTGGGCGAGGAAATCGTGGTCAAGGCGGCCAGCCGCGACCTGCATTCGGGCCACTACGGTGGGGCTGCGGCAAACCCCATCCACATTCTGGCCGATATTCTTGCCAGCATGCACGACAAGACCGGGACCGTCACAATTCCAGGCTTTTATGACGGTGTTGAAGAAACACCCCACAATATCAAGGAAAGCTGGGACAAGCTGCAAAGCACGAATGACACCTTCCTGTCTGATATCGGCCTTTCCATTCCCGCTGGCGAAAAGGGCCGCTCGGTTCTGGAACTGACCTGGGCGCGGCCGACCGCGGAGGTCAATGGCATCAAGGGCGGCTATACGGGCGAAGGCTTCAAGACGGTGATTGCCGCACAGGCCTCGGCAAAGGTCTCGTTCCGTCTTGTCGGAAAACAGGACCCGGCGAAAATTCGCGAGAATTTCCGTGCATTCGTAAAATCCAGAATTCCGGAGGACTGCTCTGTGGAATTCCACCCGCACGGCGGCTCGCCGGCGATCCAGCTGCCTTATGATTCCGATGTGCTGACAAAAGCGAAAACGGCGCTTTCCGACGAATGGCCGAAACCCGCAGTCACAATCGGCATGGGTGGCTCGATCCCGATTGTCGGCGATTTCCAGAAAATGCTGGGCATGGATTCACTTCTGGTGGGTTACGCGCTCGAGGACGACCGCATCCACTCACCGAATGAAAAATACAACCTGAAATCCTATCACAAGGGCATCCGCTCCTGGATCAGGATCATGGCGGCCCTGGCAAAGTAATCCGCTTCAAGAGCAACGGAAAACCCCGCTTTTGTGCGGGGTTTCCAAACATATCATGCCGCGCGCTGTGCCTTCGCTTGCCCGTCGCCGATCCGGAACCGCGCCACAAGTTCGCTCAGCTCCATCGCTTCTGAAACCAGGACGTGGCTTGCGGCATTGGTCTCCTCCACCATCGCGGCATTCTGCTGGGTCATCTGGTCCATCGAATTGACGGCGGCATTGACCTCCTGCAGCCCGGTCGATTGTTCCTGGCTGGCGCGCGCCACATCGGCAATGTTCTGCGCAATTTCCTGCATACGCTGGTTGATGCGCGCGATCACCTCGCCGGTCTGACCGACAAGCTCGACCCCCTGCTTGACTTCATCGCCGGAGCGGCCAATCAGGGTCTTGATTTCCTTTGCTGCGTTTGCGGAGCGTTGCGCAAGCTCGCGCACCTCCTGGGCAACAACGGCAAAGCCTTTGCCCGCTTCGCCCGCACGCGCTGCCTCGACGCCGGCATTGAGTGCCAGAAGGTTGGTCTGGAAGGCAATCTCGTCAATCGTGCCGATGATCTGACTGATCTGTCCCGACGCCGCTTCGATGCGGTCCATGGCGCTCACGGCCTCGGAAACAACCGTGGCCGACTGAGCGGCATCGCTGAGAATTTCCGCACTGACCGTATTGGTGTCACGGGCACGCTGCGAAGACACACGAACCGTGCTGGTGATTTCCTCCACGGCTGCCGCCGTCTGTTCCAGCGCCGCCGCCTGCTGCTCGGTGCGCCGCGCAAGGTCGTTGGCACTGTCGTTCAGCACGCTGCTCTTTTCGCGGATGGAAATCGAATTGTCCCGGATCTGGCCGAGCGCATCGCGCATCTGCTCAAGTGATTCGTTGAAATTGACGCGAAGCTCATCAAGCTCGCCGGCAAAGCTTGTACGGATGGTGCAGGTCAGATCACCATGGGCAAGGCTGCGCAGCCCGTTTGCCAGGGCGGAAACAGCGTCGCGCATCTCAAGCGATATCCGTTCCCGCTCGCTGTCGGCGGCAGCGCGTTCCATTTCAGCACGCTTGCGGGCTTCCTCGGCCTCCGCCTCAAATCTCAATTTGTCCTCGGCATTGGTTTTGAAAACGCCAAGTGCACGCGCCATATCGCCGATTTCATCGGTCCGCTCGGTGCCGACCACGTCTGCATCCAGCTTGCCGGAGGCGACATCCTTCATCGTTTGCGTGAGCCGGCGAATGGGGCCTTTCAACGCGCCGACAAGCGCAAGCGTCGCCACAATGGAAAAGAGAACGGCGGCACCGGCAGCCGTCAGAGAAATCGTCAACGCCTCGCTGGTGGCCGTTTTGGCACGAACACGTTGCAACTCGGCCAGTTTCACGATGTGAAGCCAGGCCTGATTGATCTGATCCGATGCGGCGGTGAAGGCTTCAACACGCGCCGTTTCCGCAGTCACCAGTTTCTCGGAATTCGCCGAAAGGCCATCGGCAGCGTCCGAGGCGGCGGTCACCGCATCAAGAAGCGTATCGAGGTTTGAAACCATCGGAATGGCCGGCAGGCTACCCAGCAGATTGGTGATATCGGCCTTGAACGGTTCGAGATTGTCTGCCGTCGGCGCAGCAAGAAGGCGCGTTCCCGATAGCAGCGCCTCATTCGTCAAGGCCCGCATGCGCATGGCATAATCGACGACCTTCGATGCCTCTTCCATGGGGCGATCAAGCTCGCTGAACTTGCTGCTGGAATCGCGACCGGCCTGAGTGGCAAGCGCTCGCAGCTTGAACACCATGGGCCGCAACAGGCCTGCCGCACGCGTGACCTTGGAAACCTCGACAGGCGATTCGGTATTGGCCTCATAGACCTCCAGAATGAACTCAAGATTATCCTTGATCGTGTTTTTCGCCTGCACTTCGGTAGACGGCAGATAGCGTTCCGTTGCGTGGATGAGTTCGTTCATCTCCGAGCGTAGCGGTTTAATCGTGTTCAGCAGGTCGGACGGTTCGGAAATCTCCTGCAGTTTGGAAACGATATCCTGCAGGCTTTCGGAGCTGTTGCTGAGTGTTTCAGATCGGCGGATCAGCTCTTTTGCTTCCAGATCCTTGGCACGGAGTGTGGCTTCCGTTTCGTCAGACACCTTCTGAATCGCATCGCGGGCTAAAGCCAGCGCATCGAGATGCTGTTTCATGTCAGCTTTGAGCACAAGTTCGCTCTCGTGCATGTCCCACAATCCGCCAGCAGAAGCGCCCAGCGCATCCACAATCTGCTTGGCCTCGTTCAGGCCGTTCAGCATATCGGGCTCTGCACTCTCTTGAATACGCGCGTTCAAATCCGCAGATGTGCTGTCGAGGCTCTCCGCCAACACCTCGCGGCGCGCCTCTGTCGTATCAGACAGAAAGACATTCATATCGGTATAGACCTGCTTGAAGGCGCTCAACGAGCCGATGCTGCGGCTGGAGCCATCAAGCTGCCGGCCAATGATATTTCCGGTTAACAGGCTAACGGCCGCAATCGCCACAATAAAAAGGCAGAGCGGCGCAATGAAGGCGAGGATCTTAGCCTGAATGGAAAGGCGGGCAAGGAGAGCGCTGAAGGGTCGCATCATGGGTCTGTTTCCGGCAAATAGGTGTTGGAATGTGCAAATCGATAAATTGAAATCGGCGCATGATAAGAGCGAGACCCGTTAAAATTGGTTTAAATCAAGGCAGTTTGGGCGTTCGCAAAAGACTTTCGTGAAGCCGGAAATTCTTCCTTAACCGCCCCTTAATTCGCCGCATTTAGAGTTCAGGGCGAAATCAGATTCAAACCAAATACGGGCAAATGGCAAAACGATCCCGGTCAACAAACCGCATAGAACCTTTCTTCGAATCCAACGGCAACAGCGCAAACGGCGGCGGTAGCCGCGTCACGGGCAATGCGCGCGGCAAGAAGGCGAAGAAGAAGCGCGCACGTTCGTCCGGCGGCGTGACCGGCTTCTTGCGTTCGGCTGTTTACTGGTCACTGGTGCTCGGCCTCTGGGGCGCCATGGGCGTGGGTGGTATCGTCGTTTATTACGGTGCCAAGATGCCAAGCGCCACCTCGTGGTCCATTCCGGATCGGCCACCGAACATCAAGATATTGGCCGTCGATGGTTCCACGATTGCAAACCGCGGCGCAACCGGTGGCGAAGCCGTGACCCTCGACAATATGTCGCCCTATATTCCCGAAGCCGTGATTTCGATTGAAGATCGCCGCTTTTATTATCACTTCGGCTTCGACCCCATCGGCTTTGCCCGTGCGATGGTGACGAACATATTGAGCGGCCACATGGTTCAGGGCGGATCGACGCTCACCCAGCAGCTTGCCAAAAATCTTTTCCTCTCGCCTGAACGTACCCTGGAGCGCAAGGTGCAGGAAGTGCTGCTGGCCATCTGGCTTGAGCACAAGTTCACCAAAGACCAGATTTTGGCGATGTATCTGAACCGGGTCTATTTTGGTTCCAATGCCTACGGCGTGGAAGCTGCCTCCCGGCGCTACTTCAACAAACCTGCGCGTGATGTGAACCTCGGCGAAGCAGCTCTTCTGGCAGGCCTGTTGAAAGCCCCCTCGCGCCTGTCACCTGCCCGCGATCCCAAAGCGGCGGAAGAGCGCGCACAGGTGGTACTGGCTGCCATGCATGATGCGGGTTATGTGACGGACAAGGAAGTCACCACGGCCATGTCGCAAAAGCCGGTGAAAACAAAGAGCTACTGGTCCGGTGCCGGCCAATATGTGGCCGATATTGTGATGGATCGCATCCCTTCCATGGTGGGCGATGTGAAGGAAGACCTCGTTATCGACACGACGATCGATCTTTCCCTTGAAGAAAAGGCCGAGGAGGCCATCCAGAACGCGCTGGACAGCGACGGCGAGAAATACAAGGTGAGCCAGGCCGCACTTGTTTCGCTGGATGGCACCGGCGCTGTGCGCGCGCTGGTGGGTGGCCGCGACTATTCCAAAAGCCAGTTCGACCGGGCAACGGACGCCAAGCGCCAGCCGGGTTCCGCGTTCAAGCCCTTCGTCTATGCGGCAGCCCTCGAGGAAGGCGTGACGCCGGATTCCCTGCGCAACGACGCGCCAGTGAAAATCGGCAAATGGACGCCTGAAAACTACGAAAACAAATATATCGGTCCGGTGACCGTGCAATATGCGCTGACCCATTCGCTGAACACGATTGCCGCGCAATTGGTGATGGAAGCAGGCCCCCAGCAGGTGGTGAAGCTGGCGCACCGTCTCGGTATCGAATCCAAGCTGCAGGAAAATGCCTCCATCGCGCTTGGCACATCGGAAGTATCGCTGGAAGAACTGACAGGTGCTTATGCTGCCTTCATGAACGGCGGCTACAAGGCAACACCACACATTATCCGGCGCATTTCCACTGCATCCGGCAAGGTTCTTTACGAAAACCGGTATGACGATCCGCCGCGGGTTCTCTCGCCGCAAATTGCTGCAACGATGAATTCGATGTTGTCGCATGTGGTCAGCGAAGGCACCGGCCGCGCCGCCCAGATCAAGGGCTGGCAGGTGGCCGGCAAAACCGGCACCACACAGTCTTATCGCGACGCGCTTTTTGTTGGCTACACATCCAACCTGGCAACGGGTGTTTGGTTCGGCAACGATGATGGCACACCTATGAAACGCGCCACCGGCGGCAGTATTCCAGCCCGCACCTGGCAGGAGTTTATGGCAGCAGCACACGAGGGTCTTTCACCGTCTCCGCTCTTTGGTACGGGCGGAGGCTACTCGGACGGCACACCAATGGCCTCTGTTCCAACGACACAGGATGGCACGGGCGTTTCGAGCCCGCCCAGCAAGCCGCGAACCCTCACCGACGTTCTCTCCGACCTTCTGGGAACGAACAAACAGGCAAGCGCAGAACTGCCACCCAGCTCCAATGCACCGCCAGCACCGCTTCCCCCGGCAAGTGTGGGCACAACACCTCAGGCACAGCAGAACGGCTCCGGCAAGAAATCCACGCTTCTTGATGTCTTGATGGGTGGTTGAGCCGGCAGGGTTGATCATTCAGCCTCTATTCGACCGATAGCCCTTCAAACCGGGGCTGGGGCGCGACCTCTTTCGCCCGCATAAATGTGAAATTGTTGCCACTTTTTGCATCAATAGGCCCGCCAAACGCCTTGCGGACATAAAAACCGCTACTTATATACGCCGCATCAAGGCAGTTATGCCTGCCAACCAAATGGAAATATCCCCGTTAGGGGCTGTCGAATGAACGCCTGAAGGGTTCCGGCAGCTTGCTTCAAGGAGAGCGTAAATGGCTAAAGTAATTGGTATTGACCTCGGGACCACCAACTCCTGCGTTTCGGTCATGGACGGCAAAGACGCCCGTGTGATCGAAAATGCGGAAGGTGCCCGCACCACCCCCTCAATGGTCGCATTTTCCGATGATGGCGAACGCCTCGTCGGCCAGCCGGCAAAGCGCCAGGCTGTCACCAACCCTGAAAACACCCTGTTCGCTGTCAAGCGCCTGATCGGTCGTCGCTACGAAGACAAGACGGTTGAGAAGGACAAGGATCTCGTTCCTTACAAGATCGTGCGCGCCGACAACGGCGACGCCTGGGTTGAGGCGAACGGCAAGGGCTACTCGCCCTCGCAGATTTCCGCCATGGTTCTCCAGAAGATGAAGGAAACGGCAGAAGCCTATCTCGGCGAAACCGTCGACAAGGCCGTGATCACCGTTCCGGCTTACTTCAACGACGCACAGCGCCAGGCCACCAAGGATGCAGGCAAGATCGCCGGCCTTGAAGTTCTGCGCATCATCAACGAGCCGACGGCAGCTGCTCTGGCTTATGGCCTCGACAAGAAGGACGGCAAAACCATTGCCGTATACGACCTTGGCGGCGGCACATTCGATATCTCCGTTCTCGAAATCGGCGACGGTGTCTTCGAAGTGAAGTCCACCAACGGCGACACCTTCCTCGGCGGTGAAGACTTCGACATGCGTCTCGTCGAATATCTCGCGGACGAGTTCAAGAAGGACAATGGCATCGACCTGAAGAAGGACAAGCTGGCTCTGCAGCGTCTGAAAGAAGCTGCCGAAAAAGCCAAGATCGAGCTTTCGTCTTCGCAGCAGACCGAAATCAACCTGCCCTTCATCACGGCTGACGCTTCCGGTCCCAAGCACCTGACGCTGAAGCTGACGCGCGCCAAGTTCGAAGCCCTTGTTGACGATCTCGTTCAGCGTACGGTCGCACCTTGCAAGGCTGCCATGAAGGATGCCGGTGTTTCGGCCTCTGAAATCGACGAAGTGGTTCTGGTCGGCGGCATGAGCCGTATGCCCAAGGTCCAGGAAGTCGTTAAGCAGCTCTTCGGCAAGGAACCGCACAAGGGCGTGAACCCGGACGAAGTGGTTGCCATGGGTGCTGCCATCCAGGCAGGCGTTCTGCAGGGCGACGTCAAGGACGTTCTGTTGCTCGACGTGACCCCGCTGTCTCTCGGCATCGAAACACTGGGTGGTGTCTTCACCCGTCTGATCGACCGTAACACGACGATCCCGACGAAGAAGAGCCAGACCTTCTCGACGGCCGAAGACAACCAGAATGCCGTGACCATCCGCGTATCGCAGGGCGAGCGCGAAATGGCTGCAGACAACAAGCTGCTCGGCCAGTTCGACCTCGTTGGCATTCCGCCCGCACCGCGCGGCGTTCCGCAGATCGAAGTCACCTTCGACATCGACGCCAACGGTATTGTTCAGGTTTCGGCCAAGGACAAGGGCACCGGCAAGGAACACCAGATCCGCATTCAGGCATCGGGTGGTCTGTCCGACGACGAAATCGAAAAGATGGTCAAGGACGCCGAAGCCAATGCGGAAGGCGACAAGAAGCGCCGCGAAACCGTGGAAGCCAGGAACCAGGCCGAAAGCCTCGTTCATTCCTCTGAGAAGTCTCTCAAGGACTATGGCGACAAGGTTTCCGAAGAAGATCGCAACGCGATCTCCGAGGCGATTGCCAGCCTGAAGGAAGCTATCGAGAAGGATGAGCCGGAACTGGCTGATATCCAGGCCAAGACCCAGACCCTCATGGAAGTGTCCATGAAGCTTGGCCAGGCCATGTATGAAGCCCAGCAGGCTGAAGAAAGCGCCGATGGTTCCTCTTCATCCAAGGCTTCCGGCGATGACAATGTTGTCGATGCCGACTATGAAGAAGTCGACGGCGACGACGAAAAGAAGTCGGCCTGATAACCAGAACCGGTGGGGTCAGGTCAAACCTCACCCCACCGGCATACGGTCAAGCGGAGCTGACGAACAATGGCAAAAGCAGACTTTTACGAGACCCTCGGCGTCTCAAAGGGTGCTGACGAAAAAGAGCTGAAAAGCGCATTTCGCAAGCTGGCGATGAAATATCATCCCGACAAAAACCCCAACGACACCGAAGCGGAAAAGAAATTCAAGGAAATCAACGAAGCCTACGAAACGCTCAAGGACCCGCAGAAGCGCGCGGCCTATGACCGTTTTGGCCATGCAGCCTTTGAAAACGGTGGCATGGGGGGCGGCGGCGGTCCCTTCGGCGGTGGTGCCGGAATGGGTGCCGGTGGTTTCTCCGATATTTTCGAAGACATATTTGGCGAGATGATGGGCGGCGGCGGCCGCGCACGACGCTCTTCGGGCGGCCGCGAACGCGGGGCCGACCTTCGCTACAATATGGAGATCAGCCTCGAGGAAGCCTTCAAGGGCAAGACCGCGCAAATTCGCGTGCCAACCTCGATTTCGTGCGATGTATGTCACGGCTCCGGGGCAAAACCCGGAACCAAGCCGACCACCTGCCCGACCTGTCAGGGTGCGGGACGTGTCCGTGCGGCACAGGGCTTCTTCTCCATCGAACGCACCTGCCCCACCTGTCAGGGCCGTGGTCAAACGATCACCGACCCTTGCACGAAGTGTCATGGACAGGGACGCGTTCACGAAGAACGTTCGCTGTCGGTCAACATCCCGGCTGGCATTGAAGACGGCACACGCATTCGCCTGACGGGTGAAGGTGAAGCCGGCATGCGCGGAGGCCCCTCGGGCGACCTCTACATCTTCATGTCGGTCAAACCGCATCCCTTCTTCCAGAGAGACGGGGCCGACCTCTATTGCTCGGTGCCGATTTCGATGACCACCGCAGCCCTTGGTGGCAAGTTCGAAGTCTCGACACTGGACGGAACCAAGTCGCGTGTGACCGTGCCGGAAGGCACACAGGCCGGCAAGCAGTTTCGCCTGAAGGGTAAGGGCATGCCGATCATGCGGTCTTCGCAGATGGGCGACCTCTACATACAGATCATGATCGAAACGCCGCAAAAGCTTTCCAAGCGCCAACGCGAGCTGCTGCAGGAGTTCGAACAGCTCTCTTCCAAGGAAAACAATCCGGAATCCTCCGGGTTTTTCTCCCGGATGAAAGACTTTTTCGATCTGAGTGACTGATAAAGAATAGTATTGTTAATGCTGTCAGAACAAAAAACGCCGGGTAATCGTTAGCCCGGCGTTTTTCCATCTGGACCAGACATGAATTCAAGCGTATTTTGCGGCAGCGCAACAATGAATGAGTGCACGGCACAAATCAGGCCACAATCTTTCCAAAGTTTAATGTGAGAACGCCACTCGCCGGAGGAGGACCTGCGGCGCATGCCAACATGTGAGCCCGACGCCATTTCAACCGGCCGCGTCGCTCTTCACCAAGTTATTGAAAATATGAAGCGAAACGAACCTCTGCCGAATTTTGAAATTCTCCCGGCCTTTAATCGCCGTACCTTCCTCACCGCCCTTTCAGCGACTGCATTGATAGCGCTGGAGCGCAGTGCATATGCACAGGAAGCCCCAGCAGCCCCAGCCGAGAATGGCGCACCGGCACCGGCCAGCGCGGAGGCGCAAGCACCAGCCGACCAGGAATTCAGCTTCGATATACTTTCCGCTCAGATGAAGGATGCATCCACGAAGCCTTACGAGGCTGCCGCCGAAGTGGGTGGCTATCTGAAGGATCTGACCTACGACACCTATCGCCTGATCCGATTTAACCCGGACCACGCCCGCTTCGCGGATATCGACAATGGCGGTTTCCGGCTTCAGGCCTTCCACATGGGCTGGCTCTTCAAGCGTCCGGTTAGCCTTTTTGAGGTGTCCGACGGCAAAGCCCGTTCGATGAACATCAACACCGATGACTTCATCTACGAGCGTGAGGCACGCGAAATAGTGCCCGAACATGAGACGCTGCCAGGCATCGCCGGATTTCGCCTGCACTATCCGCTCAACCGCCCCGATATTTTCGACGAGCTCGTCGCTTTTCAGGGCGCTTCCTATTTCCGTGCGCTTGGCCGCGGTTCAAATTATGGTCTCTCCGCGCGCGGGCTTGCGATCAATACTGGCAGCTCGGACCCGGAAGAATTTCCCGATTTCACGCGTTTTTACATTGAACGTCCCCAGCCGGGCGCGACCTCGATCACCATCTATGCGGCGCTGGAAAGCGCGTCACTCACGGGTGCCTACAAATTTGTCGTGGTACCGGGTGAAAATACGGTGATTGAAACAACGGCGCGGCTTTATCTGCGTTCGGATATCCCGCAACTCGGCATTGCACCGCTCACATCCATGTTCCTCTTCGCCGAGCGCAACCGTCATCAGTTCGACGACTATCGCCCGAACGTTCACGACAGCGACGGCCTGGCCATTGAAACCCAAAGCGGCGGGCAGATCTGGCGTCCGCTCGCCAATCCGCCGCATTTGGCATCGAGCTATTTCTCGGAAGTTTCGCCGAAAAGCTTCGGCCTTTTCCAGCGTGACCGCGATTTCGCCAGCTTCCAGGATGCTTCAGCCAATTACGAAAAACGCCCATCCGTGCGCGTTGAACCAATCGGTGAATGGGGCAAAGGCGTCATCCGTCTCGTTGAAATTCCCTCCGATCTCGAAGCCAACGACAATATCGTTGCCTTCTGGATGCCGGATGGCGGCGGCAAGGCCGGACAGGATATGGAGTTCAACTATCGCCTCATCTGGGGCGACCTGCCGCCCGATCCTGATGCTGATCGCGCCTATGTTCTGGAAACGCGCGCCGGTGTTGGCGGTGTGTCCGGTGTCCAGAATTCCGATGGCACCCGCAAGTTCGTTGTCGACTTCAAGGGTGGCCTCATCGCCAACCTGCCGTCGTCTGCTTCGGACACAATCAAGCCCGTTTGTACCGTTAACGGTGGCCAGATTGTGACCCAGACATTGTCTCTGATCCCTCAGGAAGGTGTTTGGCGGCTGGTTCTGGATATTTCCGCGGATGAAGGAAGCACGGTGGAACTTTCTGCGCGCCTGGAGGGTTATGGAAGAGTTCTATCTGAGGTTTGGGCCTATCAGTGGATCAACAAATAAGCCTTGGTGAGCAATTTCTTGAAGATGCATTCAAATGGTGATGGTTATGAAGTTTGACGATTTGATTGCCGGTCCTTGCGCTCTTCCGGAAGCGCCTCTCGCGATGCCAAAGCAGAAGCTCGAAGAGCCTGATGCTGTTGGGCTGATTTATTTTATGAAGCGCCTCTTTGCGCCGCGCGTTCTGGCGCAGATTTCAGCAAAGGCTGATTGAAAATCATGGCTGGAAAGGGGTTGGCCGCGCTGAGAATTGTGGCGCTGCTTTCAGCGATGGCGATTGGTGCCAGCGCATTTTTCATCTTTTTGCAGATCGGCAGCGTCGACGGCATCGATGGGCTCGACGTATTCAAGGCTGCGCTGATCTTGATTTCCACCCTTTGGCTGGCCTGGGGTGCAATTCAGGGATTGATGGGCCTGATCACGACCGCCAAACCGCCGAAATATGACCCAGAGGCCCCGATCAAGGGCAAAACAATCATATTGATGCCGGTTTATAACGAAGATCCCATGGTCTCGCTTTCCCGCCTTGCAGCCATGGATATGTCGCTGGAGCGCGCAGGCGATCCTGCCGAAATTCACTTCGCCGTCCTCTCCGATACCCGCAATGAAAATGTCGCCGCCGAAGAACAGACCACCTTCGCCCGTCTGGTTCAAGATCGCCAGGGGATCGGTCGGTTTTTCTATCGCCGGCGCACCGATAATACCGGCAAGAAGGCCGGCAATATCGAGGATTTCATCGTCCGCTCCGGTGGCGCATACGACTACGCGGTCATTCTTGACGCCGACAGTCTGATGGAAGGCGAAACGATCCTGCAGATGATCCGCCGCATGGAAGCCGAACCGAGGCTGGGCCTGTTGCAGACCCTGCCGAAGATCGTGCGGGCCGAATCGCGCTTTGGCCGCGCCATGCAGTTTTCCGCATCATTTTTCTCCCCGATCTTCTGTCGCGGCCTTGCCATGATGCAGGGCGAAACCGGCCCGTTCTGGGGCCATAACGCCATTGTCAGGGTCAACGCCTTCGCCGAATCGTGCGGCCTGCCGGTTTTGCGCGGTGCGCCGCCCTTCGGCGGTCACGTCATGAGCCACGACTATGTCGAGGCCGCCCTTCTGGCGCGCTCCGGCTGGATTGTGCGCGTGGACGACGATCTGCAGGGTTCCTATGAAGAGGGTCCGGAGAACATTATCGACCATGCCAAGCGCGACCGTCGCTGGTGCCAGGGCAACCTTCAGCATTCCCGCATTCTCGGCGCACCGGGCCTGCGCCCGTGGTCGCGCTTTGTGTTCATTCAGGGCATTATGGCCTATATCGCGCCGCTGTTCTGGCTGGCCTTTCTGGCCGCGATGATGGGCTCTGCGCCCTTTGCGACCCAGCCGGATTATTTCCCAGAACCGAACTGGCCGTTCCCCTATTTCCCGCCGTCCAAGACGGCTGAGGCTGTGGGTCTTTTCGTCGGCGTCTTCGGCCTTTTGCTGGTGCCGAAGCTGCTGGTTGCCGTGCGCGCCTCAATTACCGGACGCGCCCGTGGATTTGGTGGCGTTTTTCAGTCTTTCGCATCCACCATCTGGGAATTGATCTTCTCTTCCCTGATCGCGCCGATCCTTTTGATGTTTGCCACCCGCTCTGTCTATCAGGTGCTGCTCGGCAAGGACGGCGGATGGCCAACCAACAATCGCGGCGATGGCCGGCTGACCTACAAGGAAAGCATTGTTGCCTCCAGCTGGATCGTCCTGACCGGGATTGCCGGCTTGCTCTATGGCTATTTCTTCGCGCCAGAGCTCTTCGTCTGGCTGCTGCCGGTCGGCATCCCGATGATCTGTGCGCCGCTGATCTTGCATTGGAGCTCCATGCCGAGCACGGGCGGGCTCTTCAACGTGCCGATGGAATATGCCCCGCCGCCGGTGCTGATCCTGCATGACTATGTCCTGGATGCATGGTCCAGAGATGAAAGCCAGTCTGCCAGCGTGGAGAACGCCAATGGCTGAAGCAGCCCACCTGACCGGCAAAGTGCCGTCGCGCGCCCGCGATCCACGACTGGACTTCTTTCGTGGTCTGGCGCTGATGATGATCTTTATCGATCATGTTCCCGGACAGTTTTATGAAAACCTGACCACGCGCAATTTCGGTTTCTCCGATGCTGCGGAAGGCTTTGTCTTCATGTCCGGCACGGCAACGGCCATCGCCTATGGACCCCGGCTGAAAGACGGCCTGAATTTTCAGGCGCTGCGCAAGATTTGGGGCCGTGCCTGGCAGCTCTATATCGTGCACCTTTTCATCACCGCCTGCGCATTGGCGATTTTTGCCGCTGGAATTCTCTATTTCGGCGGTAACCAGCTCCTCCTGAAAAATGGGATGGGAACACTTTTGAAGACGCCGCTGGAATTTCTGATCGGCACGGTGACGCTGACCAATCAGCTGAGCTATGTGAACATTCTGCCGCTCTACTCGGTTCTGCTTCTCACCGCCCCGTTCACCATCATTCTGGCGCTGAGAAAGCCGAAACTCGCCATCGCGATATCGGCGGTGATATGGATGCTTGCGGGATATTTCCAGATCAATTTTCCGACCTATCCGTCCAAGGCCGGCTGGTTCCTCAACCCGTTTTCGTGGCAGCTGATCTTCGTACTCGGCATTTTCACGGGCCTGAACATGCGAGCAGGCGAGCGCTTTGTGCCGGTCAAGCGGTCCTTGATCATCATAAGTGGCCTCTATCTGGCCTTTGCAGCGTTCGACCTCCAATCACAGACGTCGATGGAAATTCTCGGCAGCACGATTGTAAAGCTGAAGGAGGCGGGCATTCCGGCATTCGCGATTGACTTCATGAAGCCCTATGCCACCGGCCCGCGCCTTCTGCACATCATGGCGCTCGTCTATATCCTGTCGCTCCCGTGGATTGTTCCCAAAGTCGCTGCCTCTCGCTATGCAGACCCGATCCGCATTGCCGGAAAACATAGCTTGCCCATCTTCGCTCTGGGCACGATCCTCGCCTTTGTCGGTCAGGCCATCAAAACCGCGCATGAGACGAATTTCTTCGAGGACACGCTGATCATCTTCGGCGGTATCGCGATCATGATCGGCTTTGCCTATTCACGCGAATGGCTGGCGCAAAACGAGAAGGCATCGACCGGGCCCGCAGGTGGCGGCAAGGCACAGGAGGTGGCAGAACCACCGGTCGCGGCCAACCTTATTCCCTTCAAACAGAAGCTGGCGTCCTGATCCGGCGGGACGTCCAATCAGCCCACTTTCGGGCTGCTCAAGAGCCAAAGCCCGAAGGCTGTATAGGCCACCATCAGCCCGGCCAGAAAAATCTGGCTGCGGACAGCTTTGCGGTTGTCACGAAATATGTCCAGCGCAATCAGATGCGCCATCGTGATGCCGATAAGATGGCCCAATACGATGGCCGCGGTCTGGGCGTTCCAGATCGCAAGTACGCTGCCATAGCCGTAGAAGAACGAGGTGGTGACCTGCCAATCCGTCGTTCCGAAAAGGTCCCATCCTCGACCGAACGGGTCGGAAGCAAGCTTCAGCGCATACTGCCCCTGAACCAGAAGATAGGTCAGGTAATGTGCGAATTGAAAGACGATGGAAATTGGCAGGATGCTGTAGACCAGCCGCCCCGCCAGAGGGATCAGAGCCTCCTCGGCGCCAGCAAGCATCTTGCCGCCATATACACAGAGATAAAACAAACCTGCCAGTAGTGCAAAGGCGACGATAAGACCGACCGACATCGGCATGGTAACCGCACTGCGCCCTTCAAATTCCAGCGGGTTGAGACCAAGTGAACTGACCCAGAGGAACGTGTTGGAAAACCCGTCGAAAGAAACGGTAGACAGGGTAAGCAAAACGAAGAGAGAACCACCAAGCGGAAGCGCCTCGCGCTTGATAAGGCTCTTGCCCGGCCACACGAGAGAAATGCCTGTCCGTCCGCTTTCCGCCTCTCTTTTTCGCTCAAACGGTGAGAGCGCCCCGACCAGCCCGAAAAAGACGCTGAACGGTTCTGCCTCAGCCAGCCAGCGCCGCTCGCCGAAAATCAGAATACCGGCGAAGTTGAAGCACCAGAAGAGTACTGTTGCCGTGGCCAGCGTTTCCGGATCGTAGGCGGAGGTGCTGACAAGCTCCAGCCAGGCGAAGGCAAGAAACTGCACGATAGCGATCCAATAGCCCCGGCCTGCCGGAAGCATCAGGATGGCTTTACCTTGGTCCCGTCCAAAACGCACAATCCAGGCAACACCGCTCCACGGATTGAAGGTGCTCCACAATTCACCCGTCACCACCTGGACAAGCGTGAAGACAATCCACCAGACAATCCAAATGAAAAGCGTGATCGGGTTTTCAAAGGGATCGCCGGGGCCCGTAAAACCGTAAACCACGAAAGACAACAGCAACAGGAAAGAGACAAGACTGAAGAGTGGAAAAGGCAAGGTCGGCAGCCTGACGAGTGGCTTTGGCTCTGTCAGCATCCGTTTCGCCGCCCGCTGGGGGAGAAAGGCCAGCAGGAGGAATGACGCAGCCACGGCGAGTGCCGCCCCCAGCATATAAAACCGCGAGGGGAGAAGGAGCACAAAGCCGCTGGTGCCCACATGCGCAAATGCCAGACCGCCAGACAGGAAAAGCAAAAGACCGGCAATGAAAAAGCGCTTTATCATGTCTGTTCGACCGCCCTGATTAGCTCGTATACAAACAATTTTTCCCTTTTCGTGCAGAGAATCAAGCGCCTTCAACCCTGCAGTCGAACAATCGGTCCGCTTGCCGCTCTGGCGTCGGCTTCATCATGCGTCACCAGGAGAACCGGCAGATCTTGTTCTCGCGCATGTTCAAAGACAAAGCGGCGCATGTCATCACGCATTTCCTGATCGAGTTTGGAAAACGGTTCGTCCAGCAAAAGCGCCTTCGGCTCGGCAAGAAGCGTCCGCATCAACGCTGCCCGCGCCCGCTGGCCACCCGACAGCGTGGCGGGATCGCGATCATAGAAACCGGAGAGACCTGCGATAGACAGGGCTGCCTCCACCCGCTCGCGTCTGAGCCGTCTGCCCCTGACGGATGCAGCGAGCCCGAAAGCGAGATTGGAACCAACAGAAAGGTGCGGAAAAAGCATATCGTCCTGAAAAAGAAAGCCGATCTGCCGCGCCTCTGCAGGAAGAGCATTCAAAACCCTGTCACCGATTGAGACTTGCCCCTGCGCAACAAAAGCAGGATCGAGATGCCCTCCGATGAAATTCAAGAGGGTGGATTTTCCCGACCCGCTGGCCCCCATGATCGTGGTAACCTCACCGGGCGCGACAGAAAGGCTCAGGTCGTGAATAAGCGCCTGGTGGCTCGCCCTCAGCATGATTGTCACCTGGTTCAGCACGAGCGCCTTCATGCCTGATCTCCCAACAGCCCTCTACGGCGCGCATAGAGGATGGCCGGCAGCAAAAGCGCAAGGACATAAACAAGCATCGGCAGGAGCGCCTGCAGACTTGCGAAGACGGCGATGATACGCCGATCCGCGCCAGACGAACGCGCAACAGCCTCAGTTGTCAACGTCACGATGCGCCCCTCGCCGATCGTGAGCGTTGCAAGATATTGCGCCACACTCACCGCAAATCCCACGGCAGCAGCAGCCATCAACGGACCCAGCAGAAGCGGCAATTTGATGCGCAAGAGAATATCCCCCTTCGAATGGCCGAGCGAGGCCGCCGCCCGCGCATAACGCCGGTCAAGCGCCCGCCACGGATCGGCCAGAGCCAGCATGACATAGGGAAAAACGAAGAACATGTGCACCCAGATAACAGAAACAAGGCCACCGCCAAATCCAGTGCGGAGAAATGCGATGTGAAGGCTGAACAAAAAGGCCGTCTGCGGCAGAATGAGCGGCCAATAAATGACAAAAGCCGCAAGTCCCCGCCTTGGCCTGTTTGCACGGTCTTCCGCCTCCAGCCAGGCAATGGCCAGGCAAAGCGAAAGCAGCGTCGAAACGGCACCAATCAGCGCGGTGGTGGTGAGTGCAGGCAGCCATTCACCGGCAACCGCGCCCCAGATCTTGAGACTCCAGGCCTCCGGCAATGCATCAGGAAAGCGCCACCGCCACGTCAGCGACCAGATCACGAGGCCGACTAGGCCCGCAATTCCAAGCCCCACGAGGATGACCGTAAAACGACCGATGAGGCGTGCGGTAGGCTCGAGCCACGCGGAGCGAACACCACCGTCAATCCTTAGCCTTCCCACCAGCACGATAAGGCGCTCTGCAACCCACCAAAGGGCAATAGCGCCAAGAATCACAAGAAGCTGCAGCACAGCCGAGGCCGCCGCCGGCAGGATCATTGCCGAATTCGGGTCGGAAAACCAGCGCAGCGTCTGCACCGCAAGCGGTGGCGGATTGTTGGGACCGAGAATGAGGGCTGCATCAATCACCGACAACGAAAAGGCGAGAACGGCATAAACCGCCAGCCGGATTTGCGGATAGACCTGCGGAAAGATGATGCGAAACCATGTGCTGGCGCGACCATAGCCGAGCGAGCGGCCCATTTTCAGATGATCAGCCACCCGAACCTGCTTGAGGGCTGCCGCCATCATGAAAAGCAGAAATGGCGTTTCCTTCACCACCAGCCCAAGGATGAGAGAAAGCCCCAGCGGATCATGAACGATGATGATATTCGGCGGATAGGTTTGACCTGTGGCCCAGGGGCTCAGCAAGCGGAATATCCACCCCGAAGGCGCGATGAGAAAGGCCATAGCGATGGCAACGGCGGCATGTGGTGAAGCCAGCAGGGGCGTCATGAACTTTCGCAGGAGACCCTGCCGCGCACGCCCACCAAATACGGCGAAGAAACAGGCTGCAAGCGCAAGCGACAGGAACGTCGCAACAAGGCCGCTGGTGATCGACAGCCGCAGGCTTGTACCAAAGCCCGGAAGTGCAAAGAGCTTTCGCCAGGGCTCGAGGCTGAACCGCTCGCCCCCCACCGCATCCAGAATGCCGAAGGCCGGCAAAAACGTCTGCGCGAGCCCAACGAATATGGGCAGCACCAGACCGCCGCCGACAATGACCGCAACGAGTGCGGTCAGCACATGGCTTCCTCTCAGCCTCATTTGGTATAGCGTTTTGCCCATTCCTCGCTCAACCGCGTCATCCAAGAGGGGTGCGGCTCAAGAAGCGTTTTGCCCAGATCCTTGATTTCGGGCAATGACGGTGACTTTGGCAAGCCCTCAAATGCCTGTCGGCTTTCAGCATCGAGCTTCGCCCAGTCGAGCACCGAGAAGGAGCCGAGAACACGGATATCCTGCATATGCGCCTGCGTGGCAGGGTCGATAAGGAAATTGGCGACCACTTGGGCGCCTTCCTTGTTGGCTGCGTTGAATGGGATGGCAACAAAGCTGAAATTGCCGATGGTTCCGCCATCAAGCGCATAGGTGCGCACGCTTTCCGGCAAACTGCCCTGCTCCACCGCAGCAGCCGCACTGGCCGGATCGAAAGACAGGGCGATATCGACTTCACCATCGTTGAGAAGCTGCCTGAGCGCTGCTTCATTTTCGGGGAAATCATTGCCGCCGTGCCAGAGATTGGGTTTCAGTGCATCATACCAGGTCCAGAGCGGCGCAACGGTCTTTTCAAAATCGGCATCGCTGACGGGCGACTGCAAAACAGATGGGTCCGGCGCGAGTTCGATCAACGCCTGTTTGAGGAATGTAGCCCCCATGAAGTCGGACACACTCGGATGGGTGAAACGCCCCGGATGTGCTCTTGCCCAATCGAGAAGCGCCGGCATGGACTTCGGCGGCTCCTCCACCCGCGCACTGTCATAGTTGAAAACAAACTTTGCCAGCCGCCAAGCCGATTCATAGCCCTCCACCGGCACAGTAAAATCGACCGAGTTGGCCGAGGCCGGCGTCAGATCCAGAAATTTGGCGTTGGGAAGCGATTGGGCGAAGGGACCAAAGAGCAAACCCTTTTCCTTCATGGAAAGAAAATTGGGACCGTTGATCCAGATGAGATCAACCGAGCCACCCTCTGTCTTGCCCGCTTCCTTTTCGGCAATCACCCGATTGACCGCGTCAGATGTTGACGAGAGCTTCACCTGACTGACCTTCACGCCATAAAGCGCTTCCGTTTGCTCGCCCACCCAACTGATAAAGGCATTGGTGCGCTCGTCGCCACCCCAGGCATTCCAGTAGACCGTCTGACCTTTGGCCTTTTCGAGCACAGCATTCCAATCTTCCGCAGCGGCAAGCGAGGAACTGGCCGCAAGAAAAGCGGCGGAGAGCGTGAGGCAGTATTTCATCGGCATCCTGACTTTCATGGTTTTTCATTGGCAGTGTGATCGGCCATCGCAGACGGATCATCACTGGTCTTGAAGGTCTGCCATCCCTGAACCCAACGGGTCACGGTGGTGAGCAGGCATAGGGCTGCGAACACATACGCAAGTTCGGCAAAGCGGCCGGGCAGCAGGCACATGACGGCAAAGAAGGCAATGGTTTCCGCACCTTCCGTGAGGCCGCCGAGGTAGTAAATTCCCTTTTGCGGATAGTCTTGCGCTGCAAGACCGCGCTTGCCCGCCATGACGGAAAAGGCGAGAAAACTCGAACCGGTTCCCACAAAAGCAGTGATCAGGGTGGCCGCGGCTAACGCATTGGCCTGCGGATCAGCAATGGCAAAGCCGAGCGGTACGGTGGCATAAAAGAAGAAATCGAGCGCAATATCCATGAACGCACCGCGATCCGTCGGCGACGTGGAACGCGCCACCGCCCCGTCCAACCCATCATGAAAACGGTTGACCAGGATCACCACCAGCGCCAGCACATATTGCTGAAGCGCCAGAAGCGGCAGTGCTGTCATGCCGATAACAAAGCCGGTGATCGTGATCATGTTGGCCGAAACGCCGTGTTCGACCAGCCGGTTGGCCAAAGGCTGCAATAAGCGCTTCTGGATCGGCAGAATATAGCGATCAATCATCACGCAGCTCCACGCCAAAAGCGATGATAGCGTTCCAGAAACGCCGTGATCCTTGGCGAGACATGCGCGCGCCGCCAGGCACCTGCAGCATATTTATTGGCCTCCGCCATGGTGGGATAGGTGTGGATGGTGGAGAGAATCTTGTTCAGGCCAAGACCGTGTTTCATGGCCAGAACAAACTCGGCCAGAAGATCGCCCGCATGTTCGCCCACAATGGTGACACCAAGAATGCGGTCCTTGCCCGGCAGGGTGAGAACCTTCACGAAGCCGCGTGCATTCCCGTCCGCGATTGCCCGATCCAGATCGTCCAGCCCGTAGCGTGTGACCTCGACCTCCAGCCCTTGTTCGCGCGCCTCCTGCTCGTTGAGACCGACACGCGCGACTTCCGGATCGACAAAGGTCGTCCAGGGGATCACGCGATAATCAGCCTTGAAGCGCTTGAGATCACCAAACAGTGCATTGACCGAAGCATACCAGGCCTGATGCGAGGCCGTGTGCGTGAATTGATAAGGTCCGGCCACATCGCCGGCGGCCAGGATATTGGGAAACAGCGTTTCCAGATATTCATTCGTCTCGATGGTGCGCCCGGTCTTCACGCCGATCGCTTCAAGGCCGAAGCCTTTCAGCCGCGGCACGCGCCCCACTGCACAGATCAGCTCATCGAAGGCAATCTCCTCCTGAACTCCATCGCATTCGACAATGATATACTTTTCGCCGTCCACGACCTTGCAAGCGGTTGCCTTGTGTCCCGTGAGAATGCGCACGCCATCGGTCGCAAGCGTCTGCCGCACGAATTCGGACACATCCTCATCCTCACGGCTGATCAGGCGCGGCCCTTTCTCAACCTGTGTCACGCTTGAACCGAGCCGGGCAAAGCTCTGCGCCAATTCACAGCCGACAGGCCCGCCACCCAATAAGACAAGCCGCGCTGGCGGACGATCCCGGTCTGCGAGCTTTTCCCAGAGCGTATCGGAGGTGAGATAACCGGTTTCTTCAATGCCCGGCAATGGCGGAACGAAAGGTGAGGCACCAGTCGCAACCACGATAGCCCGCGTTGTCAACGTGCGAACGCCGCCACCGTTCAGCGAAACCTCGACCGTCCACGGGTCCTTGATGCGCGCATAGCCTTTCAGCACCTCAGCGCCCAGCTGCTCGTAGCGCTCCACACTGTCATGCGGCGCAATTTCCGCAATCACCGCATGGATCCGCGCCATGACCGAACGGAAGGAAAAGGCCGGTTCGCTCGGCACGAGACCATAGTGGTCAGCATGACGTATCTGATGGGCAAGCCTGGCGCTTTTCAAAAGGGCTTTTGACGGCACGCAACCGTAATTCAGGCAGTCGCCACCCATCTCACCCGCTTCGACAAGCGTGACCTTCGCCTTCACCGCGGTGGCGAGATAGGTGCTGACAAGGCCTGCTGATCCCGCACCAATCACGACAAGGTTCCGATCGAAGCGTCTCGGTTTCGTCCATCCCCGATAGACCTTGCGCCTCCTCAAAAGCGCAATCACCAGCTTTGCAATCCAGGGCAGAAGGCCAATCAGCGCGAAGGTGAACAGAATACCGGGCGAGAGAATACCGCTGAGGCTGTCGATATTCGCAAGCTGCGTGCCGGCAAGCGCAAACACCGCCGTGCCGGGCAACATGCCGACGAGACTGACCCAGAAAAACGTCCAGGCGCGCACTGGCGTCAAACCCATGACGAGATTGACGACAAAAAACGGAAAGGCGGGAATGAGCCGCAATGTGAAGAGATAAAACGCACCATTTCGCTTCAACCCTGCATTGATCGGGGCAAGCTGCCGCGCGAAATTCTGCTGGACCGTTTCTCGAAGCAGCGTTCGCGCCACCAGGAACGAGACCAATGCGCCAACAGCGGCAGCCAACAGAGCCATGATGAGCCCGGGCAAAAAGCCGAAAAGTGCACCGCCTGCCAAAGTGAGCAAAGCTGCAATGGGAAGAGAAAATGCCACTGCAACTACATATAAGATCAAATAGACCGATGCAGCGACAAGCGGGCTCTCATTGATCCATCTGCTGAGGCTTTCGGCATTTTTCTTCAGATCGACGAGACCCGGCATGCGGTCGGCATAGAGCAGATAAGCCGTGGCAACGAGCGCTATCAACACAAAAAACAGAACTGCGCGCTTCACTGCTTGCCTCCGCGGAAGCCGACGATGATGTCACTTTTCCTGACACACCGGCGCCTCACTCTTCTTTCAGCCTACACTGGCACAATTGATCCCAAAAGCCTCATCAAGCAACTTCAAAAAAGCGTGAAACCCATCGCCTCTCAGTCGCCGACATTCTGAAACCGGCGCATGAAACGCCGATCGATAAAATCCTTCCACCACCAGATCAGCCGTCCCTCGGCGGACCAGATGCCCCAGGAGGCAATCGCTCTCTCCTTGCCACTGGCCATGATGTAGAGCGAACTTTTTCGCGGCTTATATCGCTTCAATGAACCCGCACGGCAGACCGCCGCCAGATTGCCCGCCAAAACCGGACCGGCCTTGACAGCGTGAACGCCCGAACGCGGCAAACTGACATCAGTGCGCGACGATATATCACCAGCTGCAAACACATTGGCGTGCGATATGCTGCGAAGATGCGCATCCGTCATGACGAAGCCGTTTTCATCCAGCGCCAGACCGGACTGTGCGAGCCAGGCGGGCGCGGTCGCACCCGTGGCGGCAATGATCCTGTCCGGCGAAAGTCGCGCGCCGGACGCGAGGCAAAGCTGACCGCCGTCTGCATGCGCACGCCCTTCGATAAGCCTGATACACATATTTTCGAGCGCCCGTCTGGCGCGTCTTCGAACCGCCGGCGCATGCTCATGAAGAAGACCGTTTTGCCCCATGACGAGGCTCATCCCGGTTTCAACACCCGCAGTATCAAGAGCCGTCTTGCAAACGAGGGAAAGTTCGACACCGGCAGCCCCGCCGCCAACCGTCACAAGGTTGAGAGCGCCTGTCTGCCTTGCGCTTTCAAGCATTGCCTCCCAGGCGACCTGAAATTGATCGAGTGGCTTTGCCGGGGTAAGCCTGTCTTCAAGGCCCTGCGCCCAGGGCGTGTGCGCCTCTGCACCGATGTCGAGGGAGAGAAAGTCATAGTCCAGCGTGCTGCCATCGGCCAAGGTGATCTGACTTGCATCCGCAGCGATGGCAATGAGGCGTTGTTCGACAAATTGAACGCCTGCGCGCGCGGCAAGCGGAAGAAGATCGATCCGACAGTCTTCTTTCAGGTAATGTCCTGCAATCCAGCCGGGCAGCATGCCCGAATAATACTGCCATCGCGACGGTGACACGAGAACAACCTCAACCGCTCCGAGAGCTTCACGGGCAAGGTGTTCGAGCACGATGAGATGCGCATGACCGCCGCCGGCCAGAATGATCCTCTTCATGGCCGCGCAATCTATGCGGCCTCAACGATCCCGTAAACACATAAGGCAATAACAATATGTTGTTCAACTCTACCAGAAGCGTGAGGAGGGATAAGGAAGGAGAGCCGGTCCGGCACTCGCAAGGGGCTGGGGTTAGGGGCGGCGAGACCGGACCGGGCGATGTCTGAGAAACCCCCGCTTTAAGCAATCGACTCGGCAACGCCGTGTCTGGTCTCCCCGATACGCCATCGAAAATTGCCAGCCGATTGAGGCAAGGTTTTGTTTGAAATAGGGCGATACACGGGTTGGATGAAGGCGGTAAAAACCGGGATGCATGGCTTGCATTTCTATATCAATCAGGCACACTGTCATCCAAATGACATAACCGCAGAAGGAGCACTGCGTGGTTGATCAAACCGATTTGCACCACTCGAGGTCCGGCAGGTCCGGCCGGGAAAACGCAGATGTCATTGACCTCAGAGAATACAAGAAGTCGAAAGACCCGCTTCCGGTGACCTTTCACCGCCGCGAGCTTGATGCAATTCTCTGGATCTATGGCCGCATGGTGGGTGACGGCGAATGGCGTGACTATGCCATTGACCACAACAAGGACGTCGCCGTCTTTTCCGTCTTCAAGAGATCCGGCGAAATGCCGCTTTTCCAGATCATCAAGAACCCGAAGCTTGCCAACAAGCAGGGCGCTTTCAGCGTGGTCAACACGCACGGAACAACGCTCAAACGTGGGGGCGACCTCAAGCAGGTGCTCAAGGTATTCGACAAGGCCTTGAAACTAGTAGACACCTGAGCCCCTGACGAGACCGGATATTATTGATAAAGCTTGCCCGGATAGACATTCGGATCGGGCAATGTCTTGTCCCCCTCCCCCATGGCAATCTGCATAAAGACGGTATCCAACCACTTTCCATGCTTGAAGCCCGAGGCTTTCAAGCGACCGCAATGTTCGAAACCGAGCGAGGCATGAACGGCGATTGAACCGGCGCTTGCACCGCCGATCACCGCCGTCATCTGTCGGAAGCCCAGCGCGCTGCACCGCTCCAGAAGCGTCTTCAACAGCACTTTGCCAAGGCCCTTGCCGCGCGCAGCCGGCGCAAGATAAATGGAATCCTCAACCAGCCAGTTATAAGCTGGACGACCGCGGAATGCCGAAGCATAGGCATATCCAAGCACCACACCCTGTTCATCCTCGGCAACCAGATAAGGATAGCCGTTAGCCTTGATCGTCTCGAAGCGCTTGGTCATCTCTCCCAAATCCGGAGCATCAATCTCATAGGTCGCAGTATCGTTGAGAACACATTCTGCATAAATCGAGGTAATGGCAGGAAGATCAGCGGCAAGCGCTTCACGGATTTTGAACATTTTACACCGGAATGAAAAGGCAGGATTCGCTCCCCTATTTTAATCCCCGGCGGTTGGACAGTCCAGACGCGATAAGTCTGATTTCCACACCCATTTGGTGCTATTGCAAAATACAACCACCGAAGATATACATCATATAACAACAATTTGGAATAAAAACTGTCTCATAATTGCGTCAAAAATCGTATAAAACTAGATAAATTGATTTTTGTCAGTCAAAGCCAATAGAATTAAATAGGCTATATTTCCATTTTAATTTATAATTAAGAATATTAAAGCCTCATCTTGCCATCTTTAAACGTGGTGGTGGGAAAATGCAGTTTAAATCTATCAATGTCAAAATTGCTTTGTTGTCTGGACTCTGCGTCGTGTCCGCAACGAGCGCGCTTGTTGGCTTCGGTTTGTTTTCATCAAAAAACAGCCAATCCTATGTCTCCGAGAACCTGAATGAGCTCACCGTCGACATGACCAAGGACAGTCTCAGACGACTGGCCGGCGTGCAGGCAGGAACCATTCGCTCGACGCTGGATGGTGCGTTCGATGCGGCGCGCAATATGGCGCGCAGCTTTGAGGTCGCCGTCTCGACGGCTGCTTCCGAGAATACACCGCCGGAACACCGGCGCGTTCAGTTGAACGCCATTCTTCTCAATGTTCTGAAAGACAATCCCGGTTTCAACGGCACCTATAGCGCCTGGGAGCCCAATGCACTGGATGGCGCGGACAGCGCGTATCGCAATAATAAAGGCATGGGTTCGGACGCGACAGGCCGCTTCCTGCCCTATTGGACGCGCGATGCAGGCGGGAAGATCGCCCTGCAGCCGCTTGTTGAATATGACAGCAGCGATTTGCACGCCAATGGGATCATGAAGGGCGGCTGGTATATCGGCCCGTCCAAGACCGGCAAGGAGAGCATATTGGCACCGCTCCCCTACATCGTACAAGGCAAGAACGTGTTTCTGGCCACAATGTCTGTTCCGGTCATGGTGGACGGAAAGTTCATGGGTGTTGCGGGCGCGGATTTCGAACTCGGCTTCGTCCAGGCGCTGGCGGAACGCGTGAAAGGCTCTGTCTACGACGGCAAGGCCTCCGTCGACATCATCACGTCCGACGGCCTTGTGATTGCATCCAGCGAGCATCCAGAACTGATCGGCAAGAGCTTCAAGGGCGCAACAAGCATGGCAGACCAGGCCATTGAAGCCGCAAAGCGTGCGACTGATGAAGTTCTTTCCGACACGGATAATTTTGCCGCCTTCGCGCCTATTCCACTTGGTCGAACGGACAAGCCATGGTCGGTGATCGTGACCGTGCCAAAGACGGTGGCGCTTGCCCAGGCGAATGCACTGAACTCCGCACTGAGCGACCGCAACAGTGCTGATTTCGTCAAGCAGCTGGTTGTCGGCATCCTCATCGCATTGGGCGGCACGATCGCCATGTGGTTCGTGGCACGCTCCATTGCCACACCGATCGCAAGAATGACCAACGCGATGAAAAGTCTGGCAAACGGAGATCTGGAAACAGACGTCCCTGGCAAGGACCGCATCGACGAGATTGGAGGCATGGCAAGCGCCGTGGAGGTCTTCCGCGCCAACGCGATTGCCAACCGCAGCCTGGAGGCGCAAACCGAGACGCAGCGGCAGGAGGCGGAAGCGAGCCGCGAACGCGCTGCCGAGACCGATCGCCAGACAGCAGCCCGCACCCTGCAGGCAACAAATGCCCTGGCAGAAGGCCTGAAACACCTTGCCGACGGTAATCTGGGCTATCGCATTGACGCACCGCTGGCGAGTGAGTTCGAAACCTTGCGGTCAGACTTCAACCGCGCTGTCGGCCAGCTTGCCGGAACGCTCTCAACAGTAGCACAGGCGGCGCTGACGATCGACAGCGGCTCGCGCGAAATCAGCATCGGTGCCGACGATCTGTCCAAGCGCACCGAGCAACAGGCCGCATCATTGGAAGAAACCGCAGCTGCGCTCGATGAAATTACGTCGAATGTCACAAGCTCGACACAACGGGCCGAAGAAGCCCGCAGCGTGGCTGTCAAGGCAAACCAGAACGCCACACAGTCGTCAGAGGTGGTCGCCAACGCGGTCAACGCGATGCATCGCATCGAGACCGCATCCGGCCAGATCGCCAATATCATTAGCGTGATTGACGAAATCGCCTTCCAGACCAACCTGCTGGCCTTGAATGCCGGCGTCGAGGCTGCCCGCGCTGGTGAGGCCGGCAAGGGTTTTGCAGTCGTCGCCCAGGAGGTCCGCGAACTGGCACAACGTTCCGCCAAGGCCGCCAAGGAGATCAAGGACCTGATCGAGCATTCAACCCATGAGGTGGAAAATGGCGTGAAGCTGGTGACCGATACCGGCAATGCCCTGAAGACGATTGTGGATCATGTCGCCGACATCAATCAGCACATGGAAGCAATCGCAACGTCTGCACGTGAGCAGTCCGTGGGTCTCTCCGAAGTCAACACGGCCGTCAACCAGATGGACCAGGTGACGCAGCAGAACGCTGCCATGGTGGAAGAAACCAACGCAGCCAGCGCGGCGTTGGCCAAGGAATCCACCATGTTGCGCCAGCTGATCAGCCAATTTCAGCTGGAGCAGGCGAACAGAATGGCAAGGACCACGGCACCGGAAAACGCCCGCCTGAGCGCTTGATCAAGCCAGGTCTAAAAGCAACAAAAAAGGCGGCCTCCGGGGCCGCCTTTCGCATTCTTGAAAACCTTGGGTCTTCCGCAATTAGTTGCGCGAGTTGCCCATGAAGCGCAGAAGGAAAACGAACAGGTTGACGAAATCGAGGTAGAGCGTCAGCGCACCCATGATAGCCTTGCGGCCAGCAACCTCGGCACCGTCACCTTCGTAGTACATTTCCTTGATCTTCTGCGTATCCCAAGCGGTCAGGCCGGCGAAGATGACCACGCCGAGAACCGAGATCGCCCACTGCAGGCCGGAAGACTGCAGGAAGATGTTGACGAGCGACGCAATGATCAGTCCGAACAGACCCATGACCATGAAAGAGCCCATGGCGGAAAGGTCACGCTTGGTCGTGTAACCGTAAAGCGACAGGGCACCAAAAGAAGCCGCCGTCACGAAGAAGGTTTGCACGATGCTTTCGCCCGTATAGATGAGCATCAGCGACGACAGGGATGCACCCATCAGCGCGGCATAGACCCAGAATGTGGTCTGCGCGGCCGACACGGACATCTTGTGAACGCGGAAGCTCAGGTAAAAGACCAGCGCCAAGGGTGCGAAGATCACGACCCAGCGCAGCGGACTTGTGTAGAGCGTCGCACCAAGGCTGGTCAGCCCAAGATTGCCCGACGCATCGGTGACTGTTGCCATGGAAAAGAGTCCATAAGCAGCAACACCGGTGATCGCGATACCAATTGCCATGAGATTGTAGACCTTCAGCATATAAGCGCGAAGGCCTTCGTCAATCATAGCACCGGTTTGCGACCGGGTTTCAAAATTGCGAAGTTCAGCCATTTTATCCTCTCGTTTAACTCCGTTTATGCCTGAAGGCCGCTTAAACCGGCATTCAGCCAAAGGGAGCTTACGTATTCAGGTAGAATATGAGGGCATAGCAGCCCCGTTGCAAGGGCCGCACATCTAAATTTATCGTAACAAAACAGTGAGGCTAAAGCTCCCGCAGCACCGGTGCGGCCTTCTGTCCCAGAATACGCCATGTGCCCAGCAAACCGGTGCCGACCGTTAAGATAAGAGCAACCAGACTGGTGGTGACGGCCACGGTCGGCAGGAAGGCCGACGGAAGCTGCATGATCAGCGCCGTCACCGCATAGGCGGCAAGCCCGCCGGCAACGAGCGCAAATAGCGCCACTGATAGACCAAGCAACATGTATTCCAGTATGAAAGCCTTCATCAGCGTACGACGCGTCGCGCCCAGCGTCTTCAGCACAACAGCGTCATGCACCCGCGCCCTGTTGCCGGCCGCAAGCGCCCCGGCGAGCACGAGAATGGATGTGACGAGTGCAATGGAGCCGGCAGCCCGGATGGCGATTGCCAATTGCCCGACCAGCTGACCGACTGTTTGCAGCGCATCCTTCACTTCGATCGTTGTGATGCCCGGATAGGCGTTCGTTACATCGCGCACGATATTGGCGCCCGGTGCAAGCCCCTGTTCGCCCACATCAAGCGTAGCCAGCCAGGCATGCGGCGCGCCCCTGAATGTGTTGGGAGAGAAAACCATCACGAAATTGATGGACAGGCTTTGCCACTCGACAGTGCGCAGATTGGCAATCCGAGCGGTGATATTGCGTCCCAGTACGTTGACGGTAACCGTGTCACCGATGTTCAGCCCAAGCTCGCGGGCTTCTTCCTCGGAAAAGGAAACGAGCGGCTCGCCATCATACTTGGCCGGCCACCATTCGCCCGCTTGCAGCGTGGAATTTTCCGGAATGTTGGCGTCATAGGTGATGCCGCGGTCACCCCGCAGAACCCAGCGTCCGCCCGGCGGCACGTTATCGGGATTGGGCCGCTCTCCATTCAGCTCCAGAATGCGCCCGCGCAGCATGGGCACCTCAACCAGATCGCCGCCCGGCGCATCCTTCTTGATGATTTCACGGAAACCATCAATGTCACCCGACTGGATATCGACGAAGAAATAGTCCGGCGCGCGCTGCGGCAGACTTGCCGTCAAGGCCTGCCGTAAGTTGCCATCGACAAGAGACAGTGTCACCAGCAATGTGAGGCCAAGGCCGAGCGAAAGGATGACGGGCGTCGTCAGCGCCCCCGGCCTATGAATATTATCGACCGCCAAGCGCAGTGTTGGCGAAGACGAGCGCGGAGCCTTTCGCGCGATCCAGGCGATACCAACAGCAACAAGGCGCAGGACCACGAAAATGGCCGCGATGGCGCCCAGGAAGTAAGCCGCAATCATGCGATCCTCCGCCGCCGCGATGGCAAGCGCACCAATCGCCAGAAAAAGGACTGCGGCGGCAACTAGATAGGCAAACTCTGGCCATCCACTCTTGTCGAAGCTTTGCTCGCGGAAGAGCGCCGTGGCCGGCACTTTGCGCGCCTGGCCGAGCGGCAAAATGGCAAAGGCGAGCGCGGTCAGGACGCCAAAAAGTGCGGCCAGTCCGAGCGCGCCCGGATAGAGCCTGAAACCCGTTTGCACAGGCAGGAAGGCTGCGAGATAGCTATTGGCAATCAGCGGCGCGACCGCACCCAGTATCAGCCCAATGATGATGCCGACAAGCGCAATAAGCGCGATCTGGATCAGATAGATTTCCGTGATCGTGGAGGCCGGCGCGCCGAGGCATTTGAAGGTGGCAATCACCGAACGTTTGGAATCGAGATAGGCACGCACCGCATTGGCAACCCCGACACCGCCCGCAATCAACGCGGTAAGCCCGACAAGGGTCAGAAACTGCGAAAACCGCTCGATATTTTCCGACAGTGCAGGCGCTGCATTGGCGCTGGAGCGAATGGACCAGCCGGCGTCCGGAAACTTCGCCTTCGCCTCGCTCTCAATGGCTTTCAGGCTGGGTTTTGCCCCTGTGAAGCGGACCTTGTAATCGTAGCGGATGAGCGAGCCGGTCTGCACGAGACCCGAGGCGTTCAGCGCATCACCGCTGATCATCAGGCGCGGCGCAAAACCGATGGTTTCTGAAAGCGCATCCGGCTCGTTGTCGATAACGGCGCGAATGTCGAATGTCAGATTGCCTAGACGCAACGGATCGCCCACGTTCAGCTTCAATCTCTCAAGAAGCGCGGGAGCAGCGATAGCGCCGAAGCGACCGTCCTTTTCGCCAAGCAGATCCGGCAAATCAGCCGCTGGCGTCGTCTCCAGCGTTCCATAGAGCGGATACTGCGCTGGATCGACGGCCTTGATTTCGCTCAGGCTTTGCTCTGAACCATCAACACTGCGCGACATGGAGCGGAGATTGCTGGAAACGGCCAGATCGCCAAGACTGTCGACATAAGCAAGCTCCTCATCCTTGGCCGGACGATTGTTGAGCGCGAAACGAATATCGCCCCCCAGAACCGATTGCCCACGCTCTGATATCGAGGACGTTACCGACTGCGAAACGGAATTCACCGCGGCAATGGCTGCGGTGCCGAGTGCGATGCAGGCGAGAAAAATGTAAAAACCCCGCAAACCGCCACGCATTTCGCGAAGGGCAAGGCGAAAGGAAAGAGCAAGGCGGGACTGCTTCATATCAGGCTGCCCCGTCGTCAATTCTGCCCGATCGCATCTTGATCTGACGGGTACAACGTGAAGCGAGCGCAGGATCGTGCGTGACAAGCAACAGGGTCATGCCGCGCTCGGCCTGTTTTGAAAACAGAAGATCGGCAATCTGCCGCCCGGTCTCGCCGTCAAGATTGCCGGTCGGTTCATCAGCAATGAGGAGAGACGGCGATGGCGCAAGCGCGCGGGCAATCGCCACCCGCTGCTGTTCACCGCCGGAAAGCTGGCCTGGATAATGGCTCAGCCGTTCGCCAAGCCCGACAGCCTGCAACTCCCGACGCGCGATGCCAAATGCATCTTTCACATTGGCAAGCTCCAGCGGCACGGCAACATTTTCAAGCGCGGTCATATTGGGGATCAGATGGAACGACTGAAAGACAATGCCGATATTGCGTCCCCTGAAATCCGCGGCCTGGTCCTCACTCATCGCGTGAAGGGGCTGACCGGCAATATGGATTTCGCCACTATCGAGCCGCTCCAGCCCGGCCATCACCATCAGGAGGGTTGATTTTCCCGAGCCGGAAGGACCGACGATACCCGCCGATTCACCCGCAGCAATGTCCAGATCGATCGATTTGAGAACATGCACGGAGGCGGCGTCTATGCCGAGGGTCAAATCTGCCTGTTTTAACCGGATGATGGATTCTTTCGCGGTGGTGGGGGTTTCCGTCACAAAATTTGACCCTATTTTTAAATGAAACGACGTCGCCAAAGGCATTTAGCATGTAAGTACATGCCAATTTAGGAATCGGATCATGCGATTTAAAGCATTTCACCCAATATTGATGGCACTCCTGCTTCTGGTTGGCCTTGACTCTGTGGCACAAGCCCGTCCGCTGAATATCGTCGCCTTTGGAGACAGCCTCATGGCCGGCTACGAACTCGCTCCCGAAGACGCTTTTCCTGCACAGCTGGAAAAACTGGTGAACGAAAATGGCTACGACGTGAAGATCACCAACGCATCCGTCTCAGGCGACACCACGGCAAACGGCCTATCCAGGCTCGACTGGTCCATTCCTGACGGCACCGACGGCGTCATTCTCGAACTCGGCGCCAATGACGCGCTGCGTGGCCTCTCACCGGATGAAACCCGCAAGAACCTGACAGCCATCATCGAGCGGCTGAAAGAACGCGGCATACCGGTTCTGCTCGCTGGAATGCGTGCGCCGCCCAACCTGGGCGATGCCTATGCAGCCGAATTCGACGCCATCTTTCCAGACCTCGAAGAAAAGTACGATCTCGCTTTCTACCCGCTGATGATCGAGGCTTACGTGCTCGATCCGAAACTCAAGATTTCCGATGGCCTGCACCCGAATGCGCAAGGCGTTGCTGCAATGGCGAAATCATTCCTGCCCGTTATGGAAAAGTTTTTATCCAATATATCAGGCAGTTAGAAAAAGTGAGAGTGGATGACACGGCATTTCGCTTGCGCATCTCGCAATTGCGTGATTCCGTGTAGTCAGTAACATTGAGATTCGGGGAGCTCGCCATGCCGAGACTTTTTACCGCCCTCGAGATCCCGCGAAATGCGGCGATGAGCTTATCTCTGTTACGCGGCGGCTTGCCGGGAGCCCGCTGGATAGACGTCGAAAACTACCACATCACATTACGCTTTATAGGCGATGTCGATAACCGCACGGCAGACGAAATCGTCGACCGGCTGGACCGGATAGACCGAAGCCAGTTTGAGCTTTCGCTGACGGGAACCGGCTCTTTCGGCTCCAAGAAACCGCACTCGGTGTGGGCGGGCGTCACCCAGCCGCCGGAGCTTTACGAACTTCAAGGCGAGATCGAACGCATCTGCCAACGCATCGGACTTCCCGCCGACCAGCGCAAGTTCATGCCGCATGTGACCTTGGCGCGTCTGCGCTCTTCCCGTCTGGACGATGTTGTTCATTACCTGTCGGGCCGCGGCAATTTCCACACGCAGCCCTTCACCGTCGGCCGTTTCGTTCTCTTGTCGTCGCGCGATTCCGTGGGCGGCGGCCCCTATCGGACCGAAGAGATCTTTCCACTCTCCGACTATTCGGAAGACTACAATTTTCCGAGCGCCGACATACATCCTGCCGAAAGCGTGTGGTAGACATTTTCGAACCCGTCCGGCCCGCCATAATAGGGATCGGGAACATCGGTCTCGGTTCCGTCAGCAAATTTTAGGAAGAGATGAACCTTTGCGCGCGCACCAACCGGCGAACGCTGCAGAATGGTCTGAACATTGCTGCGGTCCATGCCGAGGATAAGATCGTAGTCCTCAAAGTCACGTGTCAGAAGCTGCCGTGCGCGTTGCCCGGTGATGTCGATGCCATAGCGACGTGCAATCTCTATGGAGCGCGGGTCTGGCGGATCACCTGCGTGCCACCCACCGGTTCCCGCTGAATCGATATGGAACTCTTCCGTCCTTCGGGCCTTTTCCACATGATGGCGAAATAGACCCTCGGCCAAGGGCGAGCGGCAAATATTGCCGAGACAGACAAAGAGGACGGATGGCAAGTCTGTGTTATCCTGTTTAAGACGAAGACAAACGCATGAAAAGGGACGGAGCAATCACCATGGAACAGCAACCTCTCGAAACATCCGAAGTAGAAGAAATGCTTGAAAAGCTCAATGGCTGGCAGGTCGAAGACGGCGGAAAGGCAATTTCACGGGACTTCAAATTTGCAAATTTCCGGGAAGCTTTTGCCTTCATGACAGAAAGTGCATTGATGGCCGAGAAGATGGATCATCATCCGGAATGGTCCAATGTTTATTCCAGCGTGAGCGTGCGCCTGACCACCCATTCCGCTAACGGGCTGACCAAACTGGACTTCAAGCTCGCCAAAGCCATGGACAAGGCGGCAAGAGCCATCTGAATTGAAAAGAGATGAGAGAATTCCCACATAAATTCCAGATTTGGAGGGAAGCGGATGGATGACGTCAAATATGGTGACATTCTGGAACCCGGCACAGAGGATACCCAGCGTGAACGCGCAGAGACCGTAAAGAAAGGTTTCTGGACAACATTCAAGAAAGCCGTGCGGCGTCTGCCCTTTGGCGAGGACGTCGTGGCAGCCTATTTCTGTGCCTTCGATCCCCAAACACCGATCAGGACCAAAGGCATTTTGCTCGCTGCACTCGCCTATTTCGTCATGCCGTTTGATGCCGTACCGGATTTTATCGCGCTGGTTGGCTTTTCGGATGACCTTGCCGTTCTGGCTGCGGCGATCAGCGCCGTGAGGTCGCAGATGCGCCCTGAACATTATGATCTGGCCAGACAGGCGCTCGAAGAGCGTCAGTAGAGATTTGCTTCAATAGAGCGTTTCAGATGAAAAACGGATCACCTGAAACGCTCTATCTCTTTGTTTTTGCCGCATTGTCCGACGCCAAAGCGAATATGCTTCGGCTGGAAATGCTCAAGAAAAAGTGCGGCACCGTTCGAAAGTGCCGCGCTTCGTTTTTTCATTACACCGACGCCCTTCACCTGATGACCGTTTCAGGCCCCATGAGCAGGGTTGGCAACCATGTCGACATGGCCGGTATGTAGGTGACCAACACCAGGAAGAGCAGCAGCACGCCCACAAACGGCAAGGCCGCCTTTACCACCTGCACAAGGCTCATGCCCGTGATCCCTGAGGTCACGAAGAGGTTAAGGCCGATCGGCGGCGTGATCATGCCGATTTCCATGTTGACGACCATGATGATGCCGAGATGGATCGGATCCACACCCAACTGAACCGCAATCGGGAACACGACCGGCGCAACGATCAGCAACAGACCCGACGGCTCCATGAACTGACCGCCCAACAACAGGAGCAAGTTTACGGCAATCAGGAAGGTGAACCAGTTGAAGCCGTAGCCGAGCATCAGTTCCGTGATCGTGTCGGGTATACGTTCAGCCGTCAGCACATGCGCGAAGAGCATGGCATTCACGATGATGAACATCAGCATGATCGTGGTGCGCGCGGCATCGACAAGAACCTTGCGCGTTTCCTCATTGACCGCTGCCGGGAAAAACGAACGACCAATGGCCCCAAGATTTCTGCCCCAGATCGGCAGGCTTCTGCCAAGATGGGCACCGATGGCAGCCGGATTGTGGTTTGGGTCACGCCAGGTTGCGTAGGCAATCAGAATGGCCGCCGCAAAAACCAGCCCCACAACAAGACGCCCGGTTCCGGTTACACTCTCCCAGTCGGCCATCGCGAAATAGCTCAACACCATCCACACGAAGAGGAAGGAAAGGGCATAGACAAGTGCCTTGAAACCCAAAAGCGCACTTTGAGAGTCCGTTGCACGAACCCACGGCACGTCTTTTAACGGTCCCATATCACGATAGATGAACACTGCGACGAAATAGGAGTAAATGGCAGCCACGGCTGCCGCTTCCGTTGGCGTGAAAACTCCACCGTAAATGCCGCCGATAATGATGACGATGAGAAACAGGCCGAAACCGGCTTCCTTGCCGCCTTCGACGATCTCATGAAATCCCTTCCAGTCTTCGGCCGGAAGGTTCTTGATCCGGGCGATGATGTAAATCGCGCCCATCAGCATCAGGCCGGCGACGATGCCCGGTATAACGCCACCGAGAAACATGCGTCCGACCGAGACGTTGGTTGCAGCCGCATAGACCACCATCACGATAGACGGGGGAATGAGAATACCGAGCGTGCCGGCATTAGCGATAACGCCCGCTGCGAAAGGCTTGGAATAGCCAACCTGCCGCATGCCCGCAATCGCAATCGTGCCGATCGCAACCACGGTTGCCGGCGAAGACCCCGAAAGGGCTGCAAACATCATGCAAGCCAAGACGGAAGCCATGGCAAGTCCGCCGCGGAAATGTCCGACACTTGCAATTGCAAAGCGGATAAGCCGCTTGGCGACACCCCCGGTCGACATGAAGGCCGAGGCCAGAATGAAGAAGGGAATGGCAAGCAGCGTATAGTTTTGCGACGCATCCATCATCTGCACGGCAACCGACGACATGGAATCCGTCGAGAAGAAGGCGGTGATGAGAAGAGCAGACAGGCCGAGCGAAATGGCCACCGGCACGCCCAGAAACAGGAACGAAAGAACGAGGATAAAGAGAATAAGCGATTCCATCGGCCTCAGTCCTTCAGCGCATCTTTGTGCTCGGCAACGAGGTCTTCAGCCTCGTGTCCGGCAATGATCAAGTCACGTTCACCTTTGGCGATCTGCACCAGCGCTTGAGCCGAGCGCAGGATGAAAAGCGCAAGACCAGCGGGCAAGATAAGGTAGGCAAGCCACCGTGGCAGGCGTTCCTTCAGACCGAGCGCGTTGACCATGAATTCCGGCCACTTCATTTCATCGAGCCCGGCATTGATCTTGTAGATTTTCGACCAGTAGAAGACAGAGCCGCCCTTTGTGTCGGCACCGAAAATCTGTAGCCAGTCGGCAGCCAGGAAAATGGCCGCATAGACGATGCAGGCGAGCGCCCCGAAAATTGCGACCATCTTCATCGCCGACGGCGGCAGCATGCGCACAAACGCATCCACGCCCAGATGCGTGCTGGTGCGCACGCCATAGCTCATGCCGAAGAGAATGAGCCAGGCGAAGAGAATGCGCTGAAATTCGAGCGCGCCGCTCCAGCCCGAATTAAAGCCGTAACGCGCAATCACCTGCGTGAATGCAACGAGCGTGATCACGGCCAGCAGAATGGCCAGCGTGTTTTCCTCAAAGCGGGCGAGCGCTTCAGGTTTCAGCTTGTCGATGATGTAATAAACGAGAACCAGAAGCGCGAGCAGCAGCCACGGTCCATAGGGCAGGAATGACATGGTTCCCCTCCGACCTGCATTGAAAGAGCCCGGCCCCCGGAAGGGCCGGACCAGATTGGTCAAAACGCAGTGTTATTCGTTGTTGGAAGCGACAGCGGCGTCGATCATGTCCTTGCCGACATCGGCTTCGAACTTGGCCCAAACCGGCTTCATGACCTCAACCCATTCCTGGCGCTGTTCCGGCGTCAGCTCACGAACCGGGGAACCCGCGTCAATGATCTGCTGACGGCAGGCGGCTTCCTCGCCGGCAATGGAATCGTTGAAGGCATTGGTCGTGTCATCCACGAGCTGCAGGAACTGCGTGCGGACATCCTCATCAAGGCTGTCGAGCCACTCCTTGGAGGTGATCACCAGATAGCCGAGCAGGCTGTGGTTGGTTTCCGTGATACCGTCCTGCACTTCGTAGAACTTCTGGGTGTAGATATTGCACCAGGAGTTTTCCTGACCATCCACAACGCCCGTCTGCAGCGCGCCATAGACTTCCTTGAACGCAAGCTTCTGACCGGATGCACCCATGGCTTCGACCATGGCAAGCGCAACGTCAGAAGGCTGAATACGGAATTTCAGGCCGTTTGCATCGGCAGGCACCAGAAGCGGCTTCTTGGCGGAAAACTGCTTGATGCCCGACGCCCAGAAATCCAGGCCTTCAAAGCCGACATCTTCCAGCGTCGTGAGAAGCGATTTTGCTGCATCCGTCTTGTAGAAGCGGTTCACAGCAGCCAAATCGTTAAACAGGAACGGCAGGTCAAAAAGGCGGTACTTCTTGGTATAGGCTTCGAACTTGGAGAGCGAAGGTGCAGCCAGCTGAACATCGCCCAGCAACATGGCTTCCTTGACCTTGTCATCATCGAAAAGCGTGGAGTTCGGGAACACCTGCATGCAGGCCTTGCCGTTCATCTGCTCATTGACGCGCTTCTCCAGATCAAGCGCTGCAACGCCCTTCGGGTGCGTTTCCGCAACGTCATGCGCAAACTTGATAACGATTTCGCCCGGATCGCACTCGTTAGCAAGCGCTGCACCGGCTCCGAAGCTCAACGTCAGCATGGACGCAGCTGCGAGTAGAATCTTTTTCATAATGTCCTCCTGTCGGGCACAACGCCCGTTCATTGAAAAGTCACGTCGTCTCCTGCGGAGATCGAACCGCCGCGCTTTCAGGAGGCTTCATGTCAGGAATAATGGCCCGAACTGAGCGCTCGTGCCTCCCCCTCCCGCAAACCTCCCTCAATTCGCGGCAAGCGAAGATCAGCAAGCCCCGTGCCACTTTGTGGACAAGTTTCGGAGATTCAAACTTTACAAGGAGAATCAAAAAGATACGGATAAAGGAAAAAAACCGGCATATCCGAAAATCGGCGTCATGTGTAAAAAACTACCCATCGCGAAAATCGAGATGTTAAGCTGACGTAACATCGCCTTCAGTTTTTTCCAGCACATCGGCACCATCGATGCCCAGCCGCTTCATTTTGTCATAAAGACCCTTGCGCGAGATTTGCAGAGCTTCGTACACGGGCTTGAGAACACCATTGTGACGGGCAAGCTCAGCCTCGATAATGGCGCGCTCATAGACCGCCAACCGATCGGAGAGACTGCCGGAAAGATCGGATTCCGCGATTTCAGCACCGGCAGGCTTGGAAAAGCCCTTCCACATCCCAAGCACGAAGCGGTCGGCATAATTGCGCAATTCGCGCACGTTGCCGGGCCAGTCATATTGCATAAGCTGCGCCTCGAGCCATGCTGGCATATCAGGTATTTCACGACGGTAGCGTGCCCGCGCCTCCCGGGCGAGATGGAAGAAGAGCAGCGGCACATCCTCCAGCCTGTCCCGCAAGGGTGGTAATTCCAGCGTGATGACATTGAGCCGGTAATAGAGGTCGGGCCGGAATGTCCCGCGCTTGCCGTCGTCGGCAAGGTCGCTTTTGGTCGCTGCAATGAAGCGCACATCCAGCGCCACCGTCTTGTTGGACCCCAACCGCTCAATGGAGCGGGTTTCGATGGCACGCAGAAGCTTGGCCTGCAGATCAAGCGGCATGGACTCGATTTCATCGAGAAAGATCGTGCCGCCATTGGCATGTTCGAGCTTGCCGATCCGCTGCTTCTGCGCGCCGGTAAAGGCCCCAGGTTCATGCCCGAAGAGTTCAGCCTCAATCATATCGGCTGGCAAGGCCGCGCAATTGATGGCTACAAAATTGCCGCGCGCATGCTCGCCAAAATCATGCAGCGCACGCGCCACCACTTCCTTGCCGGTTCCGGTTTCGCCAAGAATAAGCACATCGGCATTGGTATCGGCGAGCATGGAAATCTGCTCGCGAAGGTTCACGATCTGCGGTGTGCGTCCAACAAGACGGCGGGCAAGCGCGTCGTCGCCTTCCAGTTCGGTGCGCAGCGTGCGCACTTCCAGAACCAGCCGTCGCTTTTCCAGCGCGCGCTCAATAACCGTGTAGAGCCGCGAAACCTGAAACGGTTTTTCGATGAAGTCGTAAGCCCCGTTGCGCATGGCATCGACTGCCATTTGGACATCGCCATGCCCGGTAATGAGGATGACGGGAAAGGTGGGATCAACAGTCAGCGCCGCTCTGAGAAGCTCAAAACCGTCCATGCCCGGCATGCGGATATCGCTGACAATGACGGCATATTCTTCGCGCGAAATACGCGACATCAGCGCCTCTGCGCTTTCATGAACAACCACCGGCAAGCCTTCAAGCGCAAGACCCTGTGCCAAAGCATCGCGCAAGTCGTCGTCGTCATCCGCCAGATGGACAACCGGTTTTAACGCATCTCTCATGACCGGCCTTTCAATTTGCAGCAGCCACCGCTGCCTGCTCGGCAGCCTGAAGCCGAATTTCAAATGTGCAGCCCGGCCCCTCGCGATCCACCAATCTTATACTGCCGCCGAAATCCTGCACAATATTATAGACGATAGAAAGGCCGACCCCCACCCCTTCGCCATGCGGCTTGGTGGTGAAAAACGGCTCGAAAATCCGCTCATGCAATTCATTCGGTATTCCGGGGCCATTGTCTGAAATGGTCAGCACGATCTGGTCCTCTTCACGGTGGGCACCGATGACGACCTCCGGATTGCTGGTGTCACGCAGTGCATCCACTGCATTGTTGACCAGATTGACGACGATTTGCGAAAGCCGAACCCGACCGCCAAGCAAGGCAAGATTGCCGACGCCTTCGGCAACCTTGAGAGAAACGCCCGCTTTTTTGGCCCGCGGCCGCACGAGGATCAATGCCTCCTCCAGCACGGAACCGAGAGAAACGGGCCGCTTCTCCGTTCCGGGCCGGCGGGAGAAGGACAAAAGCGCACCTGAAAGCTCCGCCATCCGGTCAACCATCGCCGAAATCCGGCCAAGCGCTGCGCGCGCGTCCCCAACACGCGAAAGGTCCAGAAAGCGGGTGGCATTGTCGGCATAGGTCCGCATGGCGGCCAATGGCTGGTTCATCTCATGGCTCAACGTTGCCGCCATTTGTCCAAGAACAGCAAGCTTTGCGGTCTGGATCAGTTCGGCCTGCGCTTGCGTCAGTTTTTCTTCCGCCTGTTTGCGCTCCTCCACTTCGTGAGACAGCTCATCGTTTGTCAGACTGAGTGCCCGGGTGCGATCGCGCACAATACGTTCCAAACGCAGCGCCTGCGCCTTGTCGCGGCGTGTCTGCCGCTCAAGCCGCTCGCGCCGGCTGAGATAGAGCAACACCGCTGCACCAGCCAGAACGCTCAAGAGGGCGGCAACGCCACCAGCGGTTATGCCGGTCCGCCGCGCCGGCGCCTGATCGGCAAGAACATGCAACTGCCAACCGAGCAGGGGCAGGTTGCGTTCGAGATTGACATATTTCTTCTGCACCAGCGCATTGGTCAAAACCTCGGTCATACTGCGATGACGCCATTGCTGCTGGTTGGTGAGAATAATGACATTGTCTTCGTCGGTGATGAAAACCGGCGCAGTTGTAAGCGACCATGTCGCCTCAATACCTTCAAACCCGATATAGGCGATGACCACGCCGACAAACTTCCCATTGCGACGGACATCCGATGCAAACGCGTAAGCGCGATCGGGACTATCCAGTGAGACAGCCTGACGGCCCAGAATGCCATGGCTGGCCGCCTCCGTGAGAGGCTCCGCGCCGGGTGCGCGCCCATTATAGATGTTACGCGCAGCCGCAAGCAGGGTCATATCCGGCAATAGAAAAATGACTTCTTTCGCCCCGGAAAGGCCGGCAATTTCCTCTGCCTTTTCCCTGGCGCGCCTCGGAGAAATGGGGTTCTCCCCTGGGTCCGGGAAAAGCGCGATGATATCGCTTTGCCGTGAAAGCAGCGGGGGAACCATGCGATATTTGTCGAGAACGCCGCTGAGAATTTCGGTTTGCACCGCAAGTGTTTCGGCAGCCTCCTGCCAAACCTGTTCAGCCGCCTGCCGCCGCCAATAGATGGAGGTTCCGAAGATGAATGCCGCCGCCAGACACAGCAACACGACGAGCGCGATCAGCCGCACCTGACGATAATGTGCTCTGGAACCCTTGGTTGGTACGACCATTCTAACAAAAAATCTCCCGCTCCGGTTTTGGAGCGGGAGACGAACGGAGTCAATGGAATGCGAGGCTCAGCCGAAAGACTTCTCGATCTTGTCGAGCGTCTCCATCGCTGGCAAGACTTGCGCGACGGCACCGTTCGGCTCACGGCCTTCACGGATTGCCGAGAAGAACTCGCGGTCGATCAGCTCGATGCCATTGTTGGAAACCGCAACACCGGAAAGGTCGATCGGGTTTTCCTTACCATCGAACAGATCGTCATAACGGGCGATATAGGTGCCGTTGTCGCAGATATACCGGAAGAACGTACCAAGCGGGCCATCATTGTTGAAGGACAGAGACAGCGTGCAGATTGAACCGCTCGGCGTCTTCAAGCCGATGGACATGTCCATCGCAATCCCGAGATCGGGATGCATTGGTCCCTGGAGACCGTAGGCTTCGGAAACAGTCTCACCGGTCTGATATTGGAAAAGGTCAACCGTGTGGCAGGCATGATGCCAAAGCAGATGGTCGGTCCACGAACGCGCCTCGCCCTTGGCATTGGTATTGGTGCGGCGGAAGAAATAGGTCTGAACGTCCATCTGCTGAACCTTCAGTTCGCCCGCCTTGATCTTGTTATGGATCCACTGATGAGACGGATTGAACCGGCGCACCTGTCCGGCCATCGCAACCAAACCCGTTTCCTTCTGCTTGGCAACCACGGCCTGGCTGTCGGCCAGACTGTCTGCCATCGGGATTTCAACGAGAACATGCTTGCCCGCATCCATGCAGGCAATCGCCTGCTTTGCATGCAGTTGGGTCGGCGTTGAAAGGATCACCGCATCCACGTCGTCGCGTGCAATGCACTCTTCCAAAGTGGTTCCAGCATGGCCGATGCCACGCTCTGCCGCCAGTTTCTCGATCTTTTCCTTGGTCGGCCCCATAACCGAGGTCACCTGAACATCGTCGATATTGGCGATGGCATCCAGATGCTTGATACCGAAGGCGCCATAGGCACCGGCTACGCAAACTCGCATGAGAATTTCCTCTTTGTTTCATTGCCCCCGGATAGGAGTGTCCGGAGGCAAAGGCTGTTAAGCAGCCTTGTTTTCAAGAATGATGTGACCGACAGCGGTGTTGGACGCCGGAACGTGATAGTGGCGATGGACTTCAACCACCTCTTCATCCAGCGCACCGCGCATGACATGCCACATGACCATTTCCACGCCTTCCGAACCGGCTTCGCGAAGATATTCCACATGCGGGATCTTGCTGGCGAAAACCGGATCTTCGGTCAGAAGATCAAGGAAACGCTTATCCCATTCCGCATTGATCAGACCCGCACGCTTGTACTGCAGCTGGTGACTCATGCCGCCGGTGCCGAAGATCACGACGTTCAAATCCTCGTCGAAAGATTCAACCGCTTTGCGGATTGCCTTGCCAAGATTGAAGCAACGGTTGCCGGTCGGTGCGGGATACTGCACCACGTTGACGGCAAGCGGAATGACCAGCGCGGGCCACTCGTCCTCAGGCGTCATGTCACCATACATGACAGAAAGCGGCACTGTGAGACCGTGATCGACTTCCATCTCGTTCATGATGGTAATGTCGAACTCATCAAGGATCAGCGACTGGGCGATATGGCTTGCCAGCTTCTGATGGTTCTTCACGACCGGAACGGGACGCGGACCCCAACCTTCGTCGGCGGGCTGAAACTCTGCTGCGCAGCCGAGCGCGAACGTCGGAATGCAGGACGCATCGAAGGCCGTGCAATGGTCGTTGTAGACGAGGAAAATAACGTCCGGCTTCTTTTCCTTCATCCATTCACGGGATTTTTCAAAGCCCTTGAAAACCGGCTGCCAATAGGGCTGATCGGTGATTTTGGTGTCCATGGCAACGCCAATGGCTGGAACGTGCGATACGCCTACACCTGCTGTAATACGCGCCATTACTCTTCTCCCCATTCTTTCTTGAAGCGGTTGCCATCGACTTTGCGTCCGCCGTTCAGCATCATGTCGCGATAGGCATCCACGCCCATGCCGGTCATCAGCCCTGCGAGATTCTGAAAGTTGATGCCGTCATTGGCCGCCAGTTTCGACGTGTAATAAATGTTTCCACCCAGCTCGAGCAGACGGTTCCAATCACGTTTCAAAACCGCATCGCGCTGCTCGGGCTTCATCGGATACTTGTCCAGATAAGCCTCTTCGTTCGCGTTGAACGCATCCCGGTTCTTCTGCAGCCTGAGCGAAATGCAGAACTGGTTGAGATGATAACCCTCCCGGCTACGGTCGGCATCGAACACGAACGTGCCCGGAATGTCCTCATAGTCCTTCTTCATAGACATCTGTTCTCTCCAGATTGTTTCTTCTCTCATTGCTTCGAAAGCGCCGCCAGCACGGCATCCGCAATCTCTGCGTAGTCTTCATCACCACTAAACCGACCCTTGAGCCCCAGGTTCCCGGCAAGCTCCTCCCAGTCAGCCGTGGCTGTGGCCATACCGCCCGAAAAGCCGAGTTCCTGAACAGTCAGCGCAACCTCACGCATTTCCGCCGCACGGCGAGGTCCATGAGTGAGTGCACGCTCCATCATATAGGCCGCTCGCTTCTTCCAGCCAAAACCGGGATAGCTGGCTTCCAGAGAATCCAGCACCTCGTCGGCCACGCCGGCGCGCGTGCCTGAAAGAACGCATTCCAAAACCAGGGCTTCCAATCCCTTGACCATGACCGAGCGGATCATCTTCATCGACGATGCGCGGCCCGTATCGCCGTCGACCGCTTTCACGCTCATGTCGATCTCCGACAGGAATTCGACGGCATCTTCCGAATGCGGGCCTGAGGTCAGAAGCGGGGTCTTGTGCAATTTCGGATGGACCGGCGACATGACCGCGATATCCACATAGCGCCCGCCGGCGGCTTCGATAATGTCTGCCGAACGTCGCTTGGTGCCGGGCGCACAGGAATTGCAATCGAAATACAGCGCATCCTTGCGGATCGATTTCGCGGCGCTTTTTGCTGCTTCATGCGCCTGATCTGCCGTCACCAGCGAAAAGATCGCCATGGCCCGCTCAAGCCCGTCAGCAAGGTCTTCGACACCGCGCACCGCAGCCTTCTCATAGTCGGCAAATTTTGCCGCGCGAACAGCCGCATCTTCAACATCGGTCTTGATATCGTAGGCAACGATTTCAATATCGCTGAATACCTGACGCCAACCGGCAGCAAAGGCCTGAGCAGCCTCGCCGAAGCCGACAAAGGCAATCGGATAGGGCAGATTAGCCTGCTTTTGATGCGGGATCTTGGTCACGTCTCCTCCGGTCTTCTTTTTGGGCGCTTTATAACACCGGCGAGCGACGCTTGCTCATTCAAAAGCCGCGCAGGCTATTGATTTTTCGAATAGTCGCCGCGTGCCATATCGTATAAATGCCCGTTTTCACTGGATTTCTTTATGAAATCTATGAATTTCGCCTGTGCGGGCGTCGCCCGCCAGCCACGCCGCACTGTCAAACCGATGGCACGCTCGGAATGTTCCAGCACCACGGGCAAAGGCACCAGCAGGTCGTAGTCCCGCTCATGGCGGATCTGGTGCAGGGAAATGATGGTAATATAATCGCCCGCCGTCAGCAATTCGCGCACCAGCACCAGCGAACTCGTGACCACGCGAACCGGTGTCTCTTCGCGCTCGCCGATTTTCAGAACATCGAAAAGGTAGGAGCCGGCGGGCGTCGGTTTTGGTGGCGCAACCCAGGGATAGGCAAGCGTTTCTTCCAGAGTGACTTTCTTCTTGCCGGCCAACGGATGGTTCTTGCCCGCAACAATGGCCAACGGATCGTCAAAAAGCGGAATCTGCTCGACATCATTGATCGGGACCGGATCGCGCAGCGCACCGATGAGAAAATCAATTTCGCCATTGCGCAAGCGCCCGAGCAGCTCTCCATAGGGGCCATCGATGACCTGGATTTGCACAGCCTGCGTCGACTTCACCATATCGTCGATGGCTTTCGGCAGAATATATGTCCGCGGCAGCGGCGTGGAGCCAACCAGAATGCGCGAGGAGTCACGTCCGAGATGAGCCTGGATTTCGTCGAAACCCTGCTTCAGCTCCGCAAAGGCGAGATTGGCATGCTGCGCCAGGGCAAGCGCCGATTGGGTGAGCATGATGCCTTCCGGCGCGCTGACGAACAGCGTCATGCCGCAAAGCTTTTCCAGATTGCGCGCCGCCCGGTGGATCGAGGGCTGGGATATGCCGATATTGCGTGCCGCGATGGTGAAGTTATTGGCTTGCGACATGGCAGTGAGTGCCCGCAACTGAGCAACCGTCAACATGCGATGAAAGCCTTGAAAACCGCGCCCCTTTTGCCGAAGGCCAAAACGCAGTGCTTCGTCCGCTCCGCTCTTTAAAAACTGCAGCGCCTTTTCCGCACGCCCCAGATAGACCGCGCCGATTGCAGTGACATGCATGCCGTCGCTGCGCCGTTCAAACAGGGAGACGCCAAAATCCTCTTCCAGTCCCGCAATCGCCTGCGTGACGGCGGGTTGTGACAGATGCTCGCGCTCCGCCGCAAGACTGACTGATCCGCAGTGGGCAACTTCACGGAATACGCGCAGATGACGAATATTGGGTATGTGCAACAGGCAGTTCTCCTTGGGACTTTCATTTATACTATAGCAAAAGCTTATGATGTGCGATGCATTTCAAATGGCAACGGCAGGCAATTTGCCGCATAGTTGGCCCAAGGCCGTATGCAATCGGCCAATATCTCAGGAAACACGTGAATCATCTGGAGTGGTATCAATGGCCAATAAAACTGCACTCGTTATCAGCGCCCACGCAGCCGACTTTGTCTGGCGCGCCGGCGGCGCAATCGCACTTCACGCCAAGCTTGGCTATGATGTCACTGTCGTCTGCCTCTCCTATGGCGAGCGCGGCGAAAGCGCAAAGCTCTGGAAGCAGCCCGGCATGACCCTGGATGTTGTGAAAGAAGCCCGCCACAAGGAAGCTGAAAACGCGGCCAAGGCGCTTGGCGTGCACGACCTCGTCTCCTTCGATCTCGGCGACTATCCGCTTGATCTCGGCGCAGAAGCCCGCGACCGGATGGTGGATGTTATCCGCAAGGTTCAGCCGTCCTTCATGATGAGCCATTCCATGTGGGACCCCTATAACACCGACCACATGAACACGACGAAATTCGTGCTGGAAACCCGCATGATCGCGCAAGCCTGGGGTCACAATCCAGGCGAAAAGGTTCTCGGCGCACCGCAGCTTTACCTCTTCGAACCCCACCAGACCGAACAGATGGGCTGGAAGCCGGATACCTTCCTCGATATCACCGAAGTCTGGGACAAGAAGCGTGCGGCCATTGAATGCATGGAAGGCCAGGAGCACCTTTGGGACTTCTACACCCGCGTCGCCCAGAACCGCGCCAACCACTTCAAGCGCAATTCCGGAGGCCAGTCCGGCGGTCGTGATTGCAAATATGCCGAAGGCTTCCAGTCGATCTTCCCGCGCACGGTGGACGAGCTGTAATCCAGCCGTCAGACACTGGGCCAACTCAAGAAGGGAGAAGATCAAATGGCAGTTGTTGTTCAAAATATCGAACGGGCCGACCCCGAGGTGATCGCCAAGCTGGGCGCCTGTGGTGTCGCCACCGTTCATGAAGCGCAGGGCCGCAAGGGCCTGCTCGCATCCTACATGCGCCCCATCTATTCCGGCGCGCGGCTGGCGGCATCCGCCGTCACCATCTCGGCACCACCCGGCGACAACTGGATGGTGCATGTGGCCATCGAACAGGTGAAGAAGGGCGACATTCTGGTGCTCGCCCCGACGTCGCCTTGCGAGGACGGCTATTTCGGCGATCTGCTGGCCACCTCCATGCAGGCCCGCGGCGGCGTGGGCCTGATCATTGATGGTGGTGTTCGCGACGTGCGCGACCTGACACAAATGAAATTCCCGGTCTGGTCCAAGGCAATCTTCGCACAGGGAACGGTGAAGGAAACGCTCGGTTCGGTCAACATCCCCGTCGTCTGCGCTGGAGCCTATATCGAGCCCGGCGATATCATCGTGGCCGACGACGACGGCGTTTGCGTGGTCAAGCGTGCGGAAGCCGAAGAGGTTCTGAAAAAGGCCGAGGCGCGTGAGGCCGCTGAAGAAGATAAGCGCAAGCGCCTGGCTGCCGGCGAACTGGGCCTCGACATTTACAAGATGCGTGAGCGTCTGGCCGAAAAGGGCCTGAAATATGTCTAAACAAACCTCCGCGCCCTGCATGTGGATGCGCGGGGGCACCTCCAAGGGCGGCTATTTCCTTGCCGAAGATTTGCCCAAGGATGTGGCCGAGCGCGATCAGTTCCTGCTGGAAATCATGGGTTCGCCCGACACCCGCCAGATCGACGGCATGGGCGGCGCGCATCCTTTGACCTCCAAAGTCGGCGTGATTTCGAAATCGGAACGTGATGGCGCGGACGTCGATTATCTGTTTCTACAGGTTTTCGTCGACAAAGCTGTTGTCACCGATGCGCAGAACTGCGGCAATATCCTCGCTGGCGTCGGACCATTCGCCATCGAGCGCGGCCTGGTAAAGGCACAGGATGGCGTCACCCCTGTCAAGATCTACATGGAAAACACCGGGCAGTTTGCCGAAGCGCGCATTCAAACGCCCGGCGGCAAGGTGACCTACAAGGGTGATGCCCGCATCGACGGTTCGCCCGGTTCAGCCGCACCGGTTCCAATCGAGTTCAAGGACACCGCTGGCTCATCCTGCGGCGCGCTTCTGCCCACCGGCAATGCAGTCGATATTGTGGAAGGCGTGGAAGTGACCATGATCGACAACGGCATGCCCTGCGTTGTCATGCGCGCCTCCGACATGGGCATTACCGGCGACGAAGACCCGAAGACGCTGGAAGGCAATCAGGCACTGCGTGAAAAGCTCGAAGCCATCCGCGCCAAATGTGGACCGCTGATGAACCTGGGCGATGTTTCCCAGAAATCGGTGCCGAAAATGACGATGGTCTCGGCACCCAAGAATGGCGGTGCTATTTCGACCCGCACCTTTATCCCGCATTCCTGCCATGACGCCATTGGCGTGCTCGGTGCTGTCAGTGTTGCCACAGCCTGCCTGCTGGATGGCTCTCCTGCTGCAGAACTGGCAGAAGTTGGCAGCGGGCCGGAACGCAATCTTTCAATTGAACACCCGACCGGCGAAATGACCGTCGTCGCCAATCTCGACGGCGATGGCAATGTGGCGAGTGCAGCCATCCTGCGCACCGCCCGCAAGCTTTTCGACGGCACGGTCTTTGCACAAGAGGAATAGACACATGGATCCCGATTGGCTGGTTTTCCATCCCAACCCCTCCAAACCCACGTTCAAGCTGCCGAACGGTGCAGTGGACGCGCACTGCCACGTCTTCGGTCCGGCAGCAGAATTTCCCTTTGCGCCTGAGCGCAAATACACGCCCTGTGACGCTTCCAAGAAGCAGCTTTTCGAACTGCGCGACTTCCTCGGCTTTTCCCGCAACGTGATTGTCCAGGCCACCTGTCACGGCAAGGACAACCGCGCCATGGTGGACGCCTGCCGCGCCTCCAATGGCATGGCCAAGGGCATTGCAACTGTCGGCAAGGACATTACCGAAGCCGAGATTGCCGACATGAACGACGCCGGTGTGAAGGGCGTGCGTTTCAACTTCGTCAAACGGCTTGTGGATTCCACACCGAAAGAGGACTTTCTGGCCATCGCCGAAAAGATAAAGCCCTTCGGCTGGCACATCGTGGTCTATATGGAAGCGCCAGAGCTGGAGGAAAACATTCCCTTCCTCAAGCAATTGCCGGTCACCGTGGTCTTCGACCATATGGCCCGCCCGGATGTGACGCTTGGCGTCGACCATCCGCAGTTCAAGCTTTTCGTCGATCTGATGAAGGATGAGAAGTTCTGGTCGAAGGTTACCTGCCCGGAGCGCCTTTCCGTGACCGGCCCCGACACCTATGACGATGTCGTTCCCTTCGCAAAGACGATTGTTGATCTTTACCCCGACCGTGTTCTCTGGGGCACCGATTGGCCGCATCCGAACCTGAAATCCCATATGCCCGACGATGGCAAACTCGTGGATTTCATTCCCCGCATCGCAACCACGCCTGAGCTGCAAAAGAAGCTTCTGGTCGACAACCCGATGCGGCTCTACTGGGGTTGATCGCGTTTCAAAATGGAAAAACGAGAGGCGCTCACCGGAATCCGGTGAGCGCCTTTTTTTTGCGCCCCTGAACAAGCATTTTCAAACACAATAGAGATAACTTATATGGCCGGCTTTGTTTGAATGGGCCCAAGCCCCTTTTCAGCAGTGCACGCACACGCTGCTTGATCTGAATCAAATAAATCCGCCTCAACCCGTCTAGCCTCTTCTTCTCAGGAAAGGGCTGAAAAAGAACCCTTTCGAAGTTCCAATTCCGGGAGGAAAGACAATGGACCAACCAGGGTTCGACCACCACATCCATATTCCAGGCACGACGATTTTTGATGGCACGCAGGCCATGAAGGGCTATGCGCTGAACAAGATGTGCTACTCGTTCAATTCCAAGGACAATCGCGACGCCTTCAAGGCCGACGAAGAAGGCTACATGGCCAAATTCGGCCTGAATGAAGAGCAGAAGAATGCCGTGCGCAGCCGCAACGTTCTGGCCATGATCGATGCCGGCGGCAACATCTATTACCTCGCAAAGCTGGCCGGCATTTTTGGCCTCAGCGTTCAGGATGTCGGCGGTCTTCAGACAGGCAAGACCACCGAAGAATTCAAAGAATATCTTGCAAGCCAGGCCTGAGGGAGGACTTTACAATGGCAAAGATACTTGGCGGGATCACCACATCCCACATCCCTGCAGTCGGTAATGCAATCCAGAAGGAACTCTATGACGATCCTTACTGGAAGCCGTTTTTCGACGGTTATCCGAAGGTTCACGCCTGGATCAAGGAAAACAAGCCGGACTATGTGATCAATATCTATAACGATCACGGCCTCGGTTTCTTCCTCGACAAGATGCCAACATTCGCAATCGGTGCCGCCCATGAATACAAGAATGAAGATGAGGGCTGGGGCCTCCCCTCGCTTGATCCGTTCCCCGGCGCGCCGGAGCTTTCCTGGCATATTATCGAAAGCCTCGTCGCCGACGAGTTCGATATCACCTCATGCCAGGAACTGGCCGTGGACCATGGTTTCGTGGTCCCGATGCAGCTCTTCTGGCCGGGCGCGCCGAACAATCCGGACATGCCGCGCGCCGTGCCGATTTCGGCAAACACCGTGCAGCATCCAATCCCGACGCTCAACCGCGCCCTGAACTTCGGTAAGGCGCTCGGCAAGGCGCTCCGGTCTTTCCCCGAAGATGCCAAGGTGGTGATCCTCGGCACAGGTGGTCTCTCGCACCAGCTTGATGGCCAGCGCGCAGGCTTCATCAACAAGGATTTCGACCGTTATTGCCTCGAAAACATCGTGCATAACCCGGAAGAACTGACCAAGATTTCCCGCATGGAACTGGTCGAAAAGGCCGGTGCACAAGGCACGGAATTCCTCATGTGGATGATGATGCGCGGCGCACTTGGCGACGATGTGACCGAGATTACCCGCAACTATCACATTCCGATTTCCAATACCGCAGCTGGCACACTGCTTCTGGAATGCGCGGCTTGACGGCCCCACTTCTCCCCGCAAACGGGGAGAAGTGGTCAACAGTCTTCTGCTTGAGCAAAGGATAACGCTTGAAATTCACCGCCTTCGGTGCCGCGACAACCAGCGGCACCTGCCATTACGCAGCAAGTCCGCGCCCGCGCAACAGCGCTTCCGGGCTTGGCAGTTTGCCGCGGAAGGCCCTATAGGCATCCTCCGGGTCCACAGAGCCGCCGCTGGAATAGATTTGGCTCTTCAGCTTCTCGGCAACACCCGCATCGAAAACGTCGCCGGTTTCCTCAAACGCTTCGAATGCATCCGCATCAAGCACCTCAGACCACATGTAGGAATAATAGCCCGCCGAGTAACCGTCGCCGGCAAAGACATGTTGGAAATGTGGTGTCCGATGGCGCATCACGATGGAAGACGGCATGCCGATATCCTTCAGCACCTTGGCTTCCACCGCCATCGGATCGGAAACCGGTTCCTTTGCCGTGTGAAACGCCATGTCAACAAGCGCCGACGAGGTGAACTCCACGGTCGCAAAACCGGAATTGAACGTATCGGCTGCCAGAACCTTGTCCAGCAATTCCTGCGGCATTGCCTCGCCGGTCTGATAGTGCACGGCATAGGTTTTCAAAATTTCCGGAACCGTCAGCCAATGTTCGTAAAGCTGCGAGGGCAATTCCACGAAGTCGCGCGAAACACCCGTTCCCGAAACGGACGGATAGGTGACATCCGATAACATGCCATGCAACGCGTGACCGAATTCATGGAACAGCGTGCGGGCATCATCAAGCGACAGAAGTGCGGGCTTGCCAGCTGCCGGCTTGGCAAAGTTGCAGACATTGTAGATCAGCGGGATTTCGCCGTCCGCACCGTTCTTGAGTTTCAGCTTGTGCTGGCCCTGAAACGAACTCATCCAGGCGCCTGATCGCTTGGAGGGGCGAGCAAAATAATCGCCGAGGAACATGGCCTTGAGCGAACCATCGCTGTCACGAATTTCGAAGACGCGGACATCGGGATGATACCCCTTGACGTCCTTCAACTCTGTCGCCGAGATCCCGAAAAGACGACCTGCCACATCAAAACAAGCCGCAATGATCTTCTCAAGCTGCAGGTAGGGCTTCAACTCGCTTTCGGAGAAGCTGAACTTTTCCGCCCGCAGCTTTTCGGCATAATGACGCCAGTCCCAGGGCGCGACGTCGTGGTTCTTGCCATCTGCCGCAATCAGCTTGGCAAGATCAGCCTCCTCTTCGAGCGCGCGAACACGAGCTTTCTCCCAGACTTCCATCAACAACCCGTTCACCGCTTCCGGTGTCTTGGCCATCGTGTTGTCGAGCTTCAGCGCGGCAAAATGTTCGTAGCCCAAAAGCTTCGCCTTTTCATCGCGCAGCGCAAGTGTTTCGCGGATGATCTCGCGATTGTCCGTTCCACCACCATTTTCACCGCGCGCAATCCATGCCTTGAAAGCCGTCTCGCGCAAATCGCGACGCTCGGAGAAGGTGAGGAACGGCTCAATGATCGAGCGCGAGAGCGTGACAGCGAATTTGCCTGCCTCGCCGCGGCTCTCGGCCTGCGCGGCCATGGCATCCCTCAGGAACTCCGGAATACCCTCAAGGTCGCTTTCCTCCAGGAAGAGCGCCCAGCCGGATTCGTCGGCCAACACGTTCTGTCCGAAATTCGCGCCAAGCGAGGCCAGCCGTTCGTTGATCGCTGCAAGACGCTCCTGCTCTGCTTTGGGAAGCTTGGCACCGGACTTCACAAAACCTTTCCAATGCCGTTCCAACACCCGCGTCTGCTCCAGCGAAAGGCCGAGCGTATCTTTCTTTTCCCAAAGCGCATCGATCCGCTGGAACAGCTTTTCATTCATGCCGATCTTGGAATAGTGCCGGGACATTTTGGGCGAAATGTCCCGCTCCAGGCCCTGAATGGTGGGGTTGGTGTCAGCACCGGCCCGGTTCCAGAAGAGTGCGGAAACGCGTGACAGCGCATCGCCTGCAATCTCCAGTGCCACAATCGTGTTTTCAAAGGTGGGCGCTTCCGGGTTTCCAGCGATTTCATCGATTTCAGCATCGTGCTCCCTCATCGCCGCATCGAAGGCCGGTGCAAAATCCTCGTCTTTCACGGCAACGAAGTCCGGAAGGCCGTTCTTGCCGTTCCAATGGGTCAAAGCGGGATTGAGTGGGGCGAGTGTCATAACGTTCCTCTGCGGCAAATCAAATCAGTCTTGGCTATATGTTTATGTTGAAAGGCAGGAGTGCAAGCACTCGTGACAAAATTGATGCCGCCCCCTTGAGAAAAGCAGCATTTCAATTTAGTAAGTAATGCTTATTATATGTGAGACTTATCATGACGTCACGAACAGACCCGCAGTCGCTTGGCTTCCTGCTGACAGACATATCGCGCCTTCTGCGCGCTGATTTTGAGCGTCGCATCAACCGTGCCGGTCTGGGAATGACGGCAGGTGAAGCGCGCACACTTCTGCGTATCGATGCCTTGTCCGGTTGCCGACAGAACACACTGGCGGAAAACATGTCCATCGAACCGATGACAGTTTGCCGTTATGTTGATCGGCTGGAGGCTCAGGAACTGGCAATGCGCGAACCTGACCCGGTGGATCGCCGCGCGAAGATCGTGACCCTGACAGATGCGGGACGCGTCATGGTGGACCGTATCAGGGAACACACCGCTGAGATGCTCGAGGACTTACAAACCGGCCTCGACCCCGACCAGCGCAAGGCGCTCAAGCTTGGTCTCCTGACCTTGCGGGAAAATCTAACCGCATTCAACGACCTGCCTGCTTTGGCGAACGGATAAAAAATGCAGCATATTCAAGTTTCCACGATGAGCGAGCGACGCACGAGCATGATTGCCGCGCTGATGATCGCGCTCGGTCCGTTGAGCCTCGCGATGTACACGCCCGCCATGCCGCAATTGGCCATCGCCTTCGGCTCACCTGAATCGGCAATCAAAATAACCCTTTCCGTCTATTTCGGCGGCTTTGCACTTGCCCAGCTTGCGACCGGACCAATTGCCGATGCGTTTGGACGGCGCAAGGCGACACTGGTATTTTTGACCCTTTATATGGTTGGCAGCCTGCTTGCGGCGTTTTCCACGTCGGTCGCACTCTTGATCGCCGGGCGTCTGGTGCAGGGCATCGGCGCTGCCGTGGGCCAAACGGTTGCCCGTGCCATTATCCGCGATCAGTTCAGCGGCCATCAGGCGGCCCGCATTATGAATATGACCGGCATCATACTTGCCATTGCCCCTGCCATGTCGCCGACAATCGGTGGCGTCCTTCTGGCAAATTTCGGATGGCGCTCGATCTTTTTCACAATGCTGCTGATGTCGATCATCACCCTGGCAATCGTCATGACAACGATGACCGAGACAATCTTGCCCGACAGGCAACGAATAAAGCCGGCTCCCCTTCTCAAAGCTTACGGCACCATTCTGATCAATCCGATTTTCATGACCGGCACCGTTGTTCTGTCAGCGTCAGTGGGAACGCTTTACACGCTGGCCAACATCCTACCCTTCGTCCTCATTGACGAAGTAGGACTGACCCCGACACAGTTCGGCATAGGAATGCTCTTGCAATCAGGCATGTTCCTCCTCGGTTCACTCGCTTTTCGCCTGTGCATGCGGTGGGCCAATGCCGAACAGCTCATCAAACCGGGCCTCTTCTTCATTGCCGCGGGCAGTATCACCACAATAATATGCGGCCTGATGCTGGAACCGAGTTATCTTTCGGTCATGGGACCAGTCGCACTCTACGCCTTCGGCATTGCTTTTATCATTCCGCATTTGATGGTGGCCGCACTCCAGCCTTTTCCCCACATTGCGGGATCGGCCTCGTCCATGATGGGCTTCCTGCAAATGGGAACAGGCCTTCTTGGCGGCTTTCTTTCAGGCCTGTTTATCGATCAGCACCTGGCAATGATCGTGATCGTCCCGGCGATGGGGGCAATCAGCATCGCGACATATTTCCTGCACTCTTCCTTGTCGAAAAGTGCATCGCAAAAAATTGAAATCTAAAAGTGCCAACACCACTATAAGAAACCAAAACGCAAAAACAGGAAACTCCAAGAATGCGCGTTATCGAGTATAAATCCTTCGGCAATCCAGGCGAAGTTCTGCAGTTGGGCGAACGCCCCGTACCCAATCCGGGCCCCGGCCAAATCCGCGTCAAACTGACGATGTCGCCCATCCACAATCATGATCTCTGGACCATCCGTGGTGAATATGGCGTCAAGCCTGAACTGCCTGCCGTTGGCGGCACCGAAGCTGCCGGCATTGTCGATGCCGTGGGCGAAGGTGTGGAAAATGTGAAGGTTGGTCAGCGGGTGATGGCCGCCTCACTAACTGAAGCATGGGCCGAATATTTCCTGATGCCCGCTGCCCGTGCAGTTCCTCTGCCTGACAGCGTGAGCGACGAAGTGGGTTGCCAGCTGATCGCCATGCCGATCAGTGCAATGATGGCGCTCGAAGACCTCGGCGCAAAGGAAGGCGAGTGGATCATCCAGAACGCGGCAACCGGTGCTGTCGGCAAAACCATCTCCATGATCTGCAAATCGCGCGGCATTAACGTGGTCAACGTCGTGCGCCGCGAATCTGCTGTCGAAGAACTGGCAGCGCTCGGAATCACCAACGCTGTGAGCACCAGCGATGCAGACTGGATGAAGAAGGCCAAGGCGCTGACCGGCGGCGCTCCCATTCTCTACGCCATCGATTCCGTTGGTGGCAAGGAAACGGGCAAGCTCATGAGCCTTCTCGGTGAAGGTGGAACGCTCATGATCTTCGGAACAATGGGTGGTGGCAACATGGAGATTTCGTCTGGCGACCTGATTTTCAAGCAGGCGAAGGTTGTCGGTTTCTGGGGCGCCAAGCGCGGCGGCAAGACCAATGCAAAGGATTACGTGCGCATGATTACCGAGCTTGTCACGCTCGCTGCGCAGGGCAAGCTGAACCTGCCGGTGGAAGAAGTCTTCGGACTGACCGAAGCCGGCCTGGCCGCAGACGCCAGCGCCAAGCCGGGCCGCAAAGGCAAGATCGTCTTCAAGGCATAAAACAAAAAGGGCTCCGGTGGATAATCCGGAGCCCTTCTTCGTTGGTCTGTGACAATAATCAGCGCTGATTGCGCTTGGCCAGCGTTCTCAGGCGCAGCGCGTTGAGCTTGATAAAGCCCGCTGCGTCCTTCTGGTCGTAAGCGCCGTGATCGTCTTCGAATGTCACCAGCGCATCGGAATAGAGCGACTTGTCGCTCTCGCGGCCGACAACCATCACATTGCCCTTGTAGAGCTTCAGCGTCACTTCGCCCTCGACATTTTCCTGGCTCTTGTCGATCGCCGCCTGCAGCATTTCCCGCTCCGGCGAGAACCAGAAGCCGTAATAGATCAGCTCGGCATAACGCGGCATCAGCTCATCCTTGAGGTGCGCGGCACCACGGTCGAGCGTGATGGACTCGATGGCCCGGTGAGCAGCGAGCAGGATCGTCCCGCCTGGCGTTTCGTATACGCCGCGCGACTTCATGCCGACAAAACGGTTTTCAACGAGATCGAGACGGCCAATGCCGTTGTCGCGGCCATAATTGTTCAGCTCCGCCAGAAGTGTGGCGGGCGACATCTCAACACCGTTGATCGAGCAGGCATCACCCTTGCGGAAACCGACCTTGATGATCGTTGCCTTGTCGGGCGCCTGTTCCGGCGAAATCGTGCGCATGTGCACATATTCAGGCGCTTCCTGGGCCGGATCTTCCAGAACCTTGCCCTCAGAAGACGAGTGAAGAAGGTTGGCGTCAACGGAGAACGGTGCCTCACCACGCTTGTCCTTCGTCACCTGGATCTGGTGCTTTTCGGCAAAATCGAGAAGGTCCGTACGGCTCTTGAATGACCAGTCGCGCCATGGTGCGATGATCTTGATATCGGGGTTCAAAGCGTATGCGGAGAGTTCAAAACGAACCTGGTCGTTACCCTTGCCCGTCGCACCATGTGCAATTGCGTCCGCACCGGTTTCGCGGGCAATGTCGATGAGGTGCTTGGAAATCAGCGGGCGTGCAATGGATGTACCCAGCAGATAGACGCCTTCATAAACGGCATTCGCGCGGAACATCGGGAAGACGAAGTCACGCACGAATTCTTCGCGCACATCGGTGATATAGATTTCCTTGACGCCGTTCATCTCCGCCTTCTTGCGGGCGGGCTCAAGCTCTTCACCCTGACCGAGGTCGGCGGTGAAGGTTACGACTTCCGCGCCAAGTTCGGTCTGAAGCCATTTGAGGATGATCGATGTGTCGAGACCGCCGGAATAGGCGAGCACGACTTTCTTTACGTCTTTGGGAAGCGCCATTTTGTCTTGTCCACTCATTGCACCGGGCAAAACCCGGAATTGAAAGCTGTTGCGGCTCTTTTAGCGCGCCCGTGGCGAAGTTCAAGGGGGTGACGCACCTTTGACGGTTAGGTCACCACTCAACTTATTTTCTGGCATTGACGCCATAAAATCGATAATGATCACCGTATTCCGGCTTCCGACGAGTTTGACCATGGACTTCCTGCCCAATCTGGCAACGCTGACCGCCTTCACTTTGGCGTCGCTTCTTCTGACACTGACCCCCGGCCCCGACATGACGCTTCAGATGAGCCGTTCCATGCGCGATGGCAGGTCAGTCGCCTTCTGGGTTTTGCTGGGAACGAATTTCGGGATTTGCGTCCACACGCTGCTGGTGGCTTTCGGCGTCTCGGCCTTGATCATTGCCTCTCCTGTCGCCTTCATGATCTTAAAAACCGGGGGTGCCGCCTATCTCTTCTGGCTGGCAATACAGGCCATTTTCAAAGGCTCGACGTTCCGGCTCGGCCCGCAGGCAAAAAAGCCCACGAAAGTCGGCGCGCTATCAGCCATGTTCAACGGCCTGTGGGTGAACATTCTCAATCCGAAGGTCATCATCTTTTTCATGACCTTCCTGCCGCAATTTGTCAGCGCAGGCGATCCGCACGTGACCGGCAAACTCATCTTTCTGGGCTTCTATTTCATTGTCGTCGCACTGCCCTTCGGCATTGCCTTCATCGTTGCGGCAGACAAGCTTTCGAACTGGCTGATGGCGAACAAGCGCGTTTTGCGCACGATCGATTATACGTTCGGCGGTGTTTTCTCGCTTTTCGCCGTGAAGATACTCTTCACCCAGGCACGTTAAACAAAATCACAAAAAGACAATAGCTTGAACGTTTTCACCGGCGGCGTTTTTCGTCTCTGGCGAAGACGTCTGTGTTGTATTTTTGTGACCTTTGCCCATCGCTTCAGAAAAACGTCACCCGGGTATTGGAATAAATAACAAAAACCATATATAGGAATTGCGCTATGTAAAACCCTGGAGGTTCCAATGCCCATTGACAAGATCGTTCTCGCCTTTGCCGGTAGTGTTGTGCTCATCTCGCTCGCACTCGCCCTTTATGTTCACCCCGGATTCTACTGGTTGACGGCCTTTGTTGGCGCTAATCTGCTACAATCCGCTTTCACCGGTTTCTGCCCGCTGGCAATGATCCTGAAAAAACTCGGTGTGAAATCCGGAAGTGCATTCTGACTGCACACTCTATGGGGGAAATGATGCGTCGTTCCAATTCGATCAAGCCGCTCGTACTCGGCACATTTTTAACGACAATGGCATTGCCAGCCTTTGCCGATACGCTCAAACTTGAACCGAGCACAGTGCCCGAGTGGAAGGCCGTATATGGTCGCGTGGAAAGCCGGGACAGCGTTCCGGCACGCGCCCGCATCGGCGGCACCATTATCGAATTGACGGTAACGGAAGGCGACAGCGTCAAGGCCGGGCAAAAAATTGCCGTCGTCAAGGACGATAAGATCGACTTTCAGATCGCCGCAACGAATGCCCAGATTAAAGGCCTTCAGGTTTCCCTCGAAAATGCGCGGACCGAACTGGTCCGCGCCGAAGAGCTGATCAAGCGCGGCGTTTCCACAGTACAGCGCCTCGATCAGCTCCGCACCCAGGTTGACGTGCTGACCAATCAGATTGCGGCCGCTGAAGCCCAGCGTGCGGTGATTGAAGAACAGGAAAAGGAAGGCGCCGTTCTCTCCCCCATTGATGGCAAGGTCTTGACCGTTCCCGTCACAAAGGACGCCGTCATCATGGGCGGTGAACCTGTCGCCACAATCGGCGGCGGCGGCTTTTTCATTCGTCTTGCCATTCCCGAAAGATTGGACGCCATGCTTGAGCAGGGGGCGGAAATCGAAATCGCCGGCGATACCAATAAGGCGACGACCGGTCGTCTCGCCAAGATCTATCCCGAGATCGACAATGGCCGGATCATCGCCGATGTAGAGGTCGAAAATCTGGATACGGATTTCGTGAACGCCCGCGTGTTGGTGCGCATACCGGTTGGCGAACGGCAAGCATTGCTTGTTCCCAAGTCAGCCGTCACCACTCGCTTTGGCATCGACTACGTTGAGGTCGAAACAAACGGTACATCTATCGAACGTTCGGTTGTTACCGGTGATGCAACGCATCTGGACGATGGCGACAAGATAGAAATTCTGACCGGACTGACAGCCGGCGATGAGGTTGTGCTGCCATGAATGAACCGAATATCGGCATTGCAGGTGGCCTCACCCGCGCCTTCATCACGTCACCGCTGACACCACTATTTCTGCTCGCTGCCTTCATGCTGGGCCTCGTTGCCCTCATCACCTTGCCGCGCGAAGAAGAGCCGCAGATTTCCGTGCCGATGGTCGATATCATCGTGCGCGCACCGGGTTTGAAGGCACCGGATGCCGAAAAGCTGGTGACGGAACCGCTGGAAACCATTGTCAAAAGCATCAATGGCGTCGAACACGTCTATTCGCAAACCGGCGATGAGCAGGTCATGGTCACGGCGCGCTTTTACGTGGGAACGTCTGGCGATGCAGCGGTCTTGCGTATTCATGACAAGATCAACGCCAACCTCTCGAGCATACCCGTCGGCATTCCCGAACCGATGATCGTGGGGCGCACCATCGACGACGTTGCCATCGTCACGCTCACCCTCACCCCCTCGCTCGACAAGGGCGCAGACGTCGATGCAACCGACCTCACGCGGGTTGCAAGCCAGCTCCGCTCCGAACTGTCGCAAATCGACGATGTTGGGCTGAGCTACATCGTGGGTGAAACGAACGGCGTTATCCGCGTCTCGCCGGACCCGGAACGACTGGCACTCTACGGCGTCACCCTTCAGTCTCTTGTCGGCAAGGTCACCATGGCCAACCGCTCTTTCTCGACCGGATTGGTGCGCGACAAGGGTCATGAGATCGACGTTGTCGCCGGTGAAACGCTCAATACGCCCGAAGAGATCGGCAACCTGGTTTTGACCACGCGTGATGGCCGGCCGGTCTATGTGCGCGATGTGGCAGACATTGCATTTGCAACCGACACGAATGACGCGCTTGTCTCGACCGTAAGCCGCGACGAAGCCGGCGGCACGCGTCGTGTACCCGCTGTCACCGTGGCAGTTGCCAAGCGCGCCGGTGCCAACGCCGTGCTGGTCGCAGAGCGCATCATCGAACATATGGAAAGCCTCGAAGGCAAACTCATTCCCGACAGCATGAGCGTGGAAGTCACCCGCGACTACGGCGAAACCGCCAACGAGAAGGCCAATGAGCTTCTCTTCCATCTGGGTCTTGCCACAGTTTCCATTATCCTGCTCGTTTGGCTCGCCATCGGTCGCAAGGAAGCACTGGTTGTGGCCCTGGTCATCCCCGTCACAATCCTGCTCACGCTCTTTGCCGCCAATGTCATGGGCTATACGCTCAACCGCGTCTCGCTGTTTGCATTGATCTTCTCGATCGGCATCCTGGTTGACGACGCCATTGTCGTGATCGAGAACATTTCCCGCCACTGGGGTATCAGCAGCCGTGACCGGAGAGAGGCCGCTATTCTGGCCGTCGCCGAAGTTGGGAACCCAACGATTGTCGCAACGCTGACCGTTGTGATCGCATTGCTGCCGATGCTCTTCGTGTCGGGCATGATGGGTCCCTATATGAGCCCCATTCCGGCGAACGCCTCGGCCGCGATGATTTTCTCCTTCTTCGTTGCCGTCATCGTAACGCCGTGGCTGATGCTGAAGATTGCCGGCAATGCACCGGCCAATCACCATGACGACCACAGTTCGGGCGGCATGCTGGGCAAAGCCTATGCGGCAATGGCAAAACCCATCCTCGCCTCCAAGAAGGCAAGCTGGGTCTTCCTCATCCTTGTCGGCATTGCTACGCTCGGCTCGCTGGGGCTCTTTTACACCAAGCATGTGACGGTGAAGCTCCTGCCCTTCGACAACAAGGCCGAACTGCAGGTGACCATTGATTTGCCGGAAGGCTCATCAACAGAGGCCACGGATGCCGTGGCGCAGGATGTTGCCCGCGTTGCCCTTTCCCTGCCGGAAGTGGTTTCCCTGCAAACGCAGGCTGGCACCGCCTCGCCGTTCAATTTCAACGGCCTCGTCCGCCACGCCTATCTTCGCAACAACCCCTATATGGGCGATGTGCAGCTCATGCTGACACCGAAGGGCGAACGTGATCGTTCCAGTCACGAGGTCGCGCTGGACCTGCGCGAACGCCTGAAGGAATTGAGCGTACCCGAAGGTACATCCTTGAAGGTCGTCGAGCCGCCGCCGGGCCCGCCTGTGATGGCCACACTTCTTGCCGAAATCTACGGGCCCAACGCCGAAACGCGGCGGGCTGTGGCCGAGAAGGTGAAAGAAGCCTTCAAATCCGTTCCTTTCGTCGTCGATGTGGACGACAGCTATGGGGAACCTGCCCGGCGTTATCGCGCAACGATCTCGACAGACGATCTGGACTTCTACGGTGTTGCCGAAAGTGATGTCTTTGATACGCTCGAGATGCTGAATGGCACGACCACCATCGGCTATTCACACCGTGGCGAAGGCCGCCCGCCGATCCCGATTGAGATCGGCAGACCGAAAGGTGACCGTGTTCTGGACGAGCGCTTCCTGTCTACGCCAATTCCAGCCAATGTCATCCCCGGCTCCCGCGCCGTCGTGGAGCTTGGCGATGTGGTGAAGATTTCGGAAGAACGCGCGTCCTACCCGATCTTCCGCCACAATGGCCGCGCAGCCGAGATGGTAACCGCGGAGCTTGCCGGCGACTACGAGGCACCGCTCTACGGAATGATCGCGGTTCAGGATGCCATCGACAAGATGGACTGGACGGGTCTTGAAAAGCCGGAGATCATTCTGCACGGTCAGCCCGACGACCAGAGCAAGCCCTCGCTTCTTTGGGACGGCGAATGGGAAGTGACCTGGGTCACCTTCCGCGACATGGGTGCGGCTTTCGCTATCGCAATCATGGGCATTTACATTCTTGTCGTGGCGCAGTTTGGATCGTTCAAACTGCCGCTGGTGATCCTCACCCCCGTGCCGCTGACCTTCATTGGTATTCTCGGCGGTCACTGGCTCTTCGGCGCACCGTTTACCGCAACCTCGATGATCGGTTTCATCGCGCTTGCAGGCATTATCGTGCGCAACTCGATCCTGCTCGTCGATTTCATCCGCAACACGCATACGGATGAACGAAGCCTGACGGATGTGCTGATTGAAGCAGGCTCCATCCGCTTCAAGCCGATCCTTTTGACGGCGCTGGCCGCGATGATTGGTGCGGCCGTCATTCTGACGGACCCGATTTTCCAAGGACTGGCAATCTCGCTGCTGTTCGGTCTTGCCTCTTCCACGATGCTGACCGTGCTGGTGATCCCGGCAATCTACCGGGTGCTGAGAACCTAAGACTCTTAAGGGCTTAAGGGTAAGCATCCGCATCCCCATGGCGGCGCAATCCGGCAAGACGCCGTTCCAGGAAACGGCGTTCGGCCGGGTTCGACGACAGTTCGATCGCGCGGTGGTAACATTCCTCCGCGGTATCGAGCCGCTCCAGCCGCCGGAGAAATTCGGCTTTTGCAGCGTGAAACGGCTGATAGTTCCCAAGCTCTGCCTCCAATTGTTCCAACGCTTCAAGCGCGACCTGGGGTCCACGCACTTGCGCAAGAGCCACGAGCCTATTGAGGTGAACGACGTCATTTGAGGTCATCAGGACAAGAAGGTCATAAAGCATCAGGATTTCGCGCCAATCCGTTTGCTCGAACGAGGCCGCCTGTGCATGAAGGCTTACAATGGCGGCTTGAAGCTGATAGGGGCCAGCCTGACCGCGCTGCAAAGCAGTCTTCAACAGGGCCATACCTTCGTCGATCATGGCCCTGTCCCATTGCCCCCGGTCCTGCTCTTCGAGTGACAGCAGATCGCCAGCCGGCCCGAGCCGCGTGGCACTCCGCGCGTGGTGCAGAAGCATCAACGCCAGCAAGCCCTCGGCCTCCGGCTGTTCCGGGCAGAGATGGATCAAAAGCCTGCCGAGACGAATGGCTTCCTCGCAGAGCTCGCCGCGCAGATAGGCGGCGTCGCTGGAAGCATAACCTTCATTGAAAATGAGATAGATCACCGCGAGAACGCTCTCAAGCCGCATTCGCCAATGTTCAGGCTCCGGCACCTCGTACTGAATGCCGGCTTTGTGGATCTTGTGACGTGCGCGCACCAGACGCTGCGCCATCGCCTCGGTCTTGTCCAGAAAGGCCCGCGCGATTTCCTCTGTGGTCAATCCGCAAACCGACCGCAAGGTCAACGCGACGGCGGTCTTTCGATCAAGAGCGGGATGGCAGCAGGTGAAGATCAGCTTCAGCCGGTCATCCTGGATCGTTTCCTGTTCCTGCAGACTGTCTGAGGCATTTTCCAGTTCGATCAGATGCGCAATGTAAGCGCTCTTTGAAGCGAAGTTGGCAACCCGACGCAGCCGGTCAATGGCCTTGCGCTTGGCCGTCTGCATGATCCAGCCGGTCGGTGATGCCGGCAGACCATTGCGCTGCCAATGCACAAGCGCGGATTCAAGAGCATCATACAAACTGTCTTCCGCAAGCTGGAGATCGCGCAGCATGCCCATAAGATTGGAAAGCAGGCGCCCGCCATCTGCCCGCGCGATCTTTTCAACCGCGCGGGTGATTTCGGCCTCGGAAAGGCCCGAGCCTGTCATGGATTGTCGAAGACCATGACAGGGCGAATTTCAACGCAGCCCATCGAAGCATGCGGGATCATCGCAGCATAGCGGATTGCATCATCGAGATTGTCGCAGTTGAGGAGATAGTAACCGCCGAGGAACTCCTTGGTCTCGGCAAAGGGGCCGTCCATTGTCTCCGTCTTGCCGTTGCGCACACGCACCGTGGTGGCCGTGGATGTCGGCTGGAGGGCGTCGCCGGCAATGTAAACGCCATCCTTCTTGTAGGTCTCGTTGGCCTCGTTGTAACCGGCCATCATCTTCCCGAATTCCGCGGTGCCAGGCGGTGTCTGGTAAGCCGGGTCAACATAAATAAGCGCCATATATTGCATTGAACTTTTCCTTCTATCGGTTGTCCTGTCGCCGGCTCTTTCAAGTTGTCCGGCACTATATGGACGATTGAGATCTGCAAAATTCGACATGCACTTGAAAAAAATTACTGCAAGATTGTCCAGCAAAGGTATATGACCAGCGAAAGCATCGCCAGCTGCGTTCCCACACCCCCTGCAATGCGCAGGAAATGCATTTTTCCATCCGCTTTCAAGCCGAAAATATGTGCGATGCGCGAGACCACCAGAAGAATGCCGGCAGCGTGCAGCGGCAAGACTGGCATTGCCGCGCTCTCTGCCAGAAGCATGAGGATAAGAGCAAAGGGGACAGTTTCAACGAAATTCCCGTGCCGCCTGATCGCATAGGCAAGCTGCATATCCTCGCCATGGAGGATGGATAAACCCGTTTTGCCGCGCCGCGCGCTGACAATGTTGGAAAGCACGATCAGCATGAGAGTGAAGATCGAGGCATAAAGAGAGGTGATGGCGAAAGTCATTTGCGTCGCTCCTTTGTTGCATGAATGACAACTTGGAACGAATGGCCATTGACCAATTCGACATCAGGCACAAAAAAACCGTAAAAAACGGAAGAGGCAGCGGCTATTCGCCGCCGTGACCGGCAATCATCAGGGTCTCGAGCGCCAGGCGCTCCTTCTTGCGCATGCGCTCGGATTCCGACTTCAGCTGGCCGCAGGCCGCCAGAATGTCGCGCCCGCGCGGCGTGCGGATCGGCGAGGCATAGCCCGCATCGTTGATGAAATCGGAGAATGTTTCGATGGTCTCCCAGTCGGAGCATTCATAATCCGTGCCTGGCCAGGGATTGAACGGGATCAGGTTGATTTTGGCGGGAATGCCCTTCAAGAGCTTCACCAGATCGCGTGCATCTGTCAGACTGTCATTCACACCCTTCAGCATCACATATTCAAATGTGATACGCCGCGCATTGGAAAGGCCCGGATAATTCCGGCAGGCTTCCATCAGCTCCTTGAGCGGATATTTCTTGTTGATCGGCACCAGAACGTTGCGCAATTCGTCATTGGTCGCATGCAGTGAAATCGCCAGCATGACGCCGGTTTCCTCGCCGATACGGGCAATTTCCGGAACAACACCAGACGTCGAAAGCGTAACGCGGCGCTTGGAGAGCGAAAGACCCTCCCCATCCGTTGCGATCAGGATGGCATTCTTCACCGCATCGTAATTATAGAGCGGTTCGCCCATGCCCATCAGCACGATATTGGTGACCTTGCGCTCGCTGGAGGGCAGGATACCGCCTTGAGGTGTTTCCTTATTCGGGAAATCGCCCAGCCGGTCACGCGCAAGAAGTATCTGCGAGAGAATTTCCTCAGCCGTCAGGTTGCGCACAAGGCGCTGCGTGCCGGTATGGCAGAAGGAACAGTTGAGCGAACAGCCGACCTGGCTGGACACACACAGCGTACCGCGCCCCTCCTCGGGAATATAAACCGTTTCCACTTCAACCGGACGCCCTGCGCCACGCGGCGGAAACCTTAAAAGCCACTTGCGTGTACCGTCGGAAGAAATCTGCTCCTCGGCAATTTCAGGGCGCTGAATCGTGAAATGCTCTTTCAGAAGCGCGCGCAGATCCTTCGACACGTTCAGCATGTCGTCGAAATCGGAAATGCCGCGGATGTAGAGCCAGTGCCAGATTTGCCCGGTACGCATACGGATCTGTTTTTCCGGCACACCTCGTTCCTTCAGCGCAGCACCGAGTTCCTCACGTGTGAGGCCGATAAGCGAAGGCTTTGTCGACAATGCCGATATGGTCGCAGCAGGTGCGTTCATAGTTTTCACCATGTCAGGATAAGATTTTGCGTCCCTTTATCATCAATTTGACATATGAAAAAGGGCCGGTTTTGCAACCGGCCCTTCGATGTTGAATTTTCGGACGCCTTACTTGCAGCTTTCGATCTTTTTGAGCGCTGCGGTAATGCCGGAAAGCGAATAGGTATAGGATGTATTCGTGCCGCGTGCAGAAACAGCACTGATCTTCATTGATTTGCCAGCTTTCATCGCCGCCACAAGAGCAGGCTCCTGGGCTGCATTTTCAAGCCAGGCTGACTTTTCCTTGGTGAAAAAGCTGAAGGTCTTGCCATCAATATCGGCCGTGACCTTCGATCCGCCTTTCAGCGAGTAGCCCGCCATGACCTGAGGCTCATAAGAAATGTTCTGGCCTGGCCGCTGGGTCACGAGGAAAAAATTATCTCCATGGTCCACATTTGCCGGAGACTTGTCCGCCGGGACCGAAAGCACATAGCAGACCTTGCCCTTGCCGGAATCATAGGAATAAGCGCCCCACGCGTTAAACTGTTCAATTCGGCTGGGTGTTTGGGCCAACGCAACGGTTGCAGAAGCCAGGAGGGAAGATAGTACGAGTGCTGTCTTTCGTGCCAACATGTTTTCCTACCGGTTGGTGTTCGTCTTTAGCCGCGAACGGCTTGCGTCAAACCAACGCAATTCTCATTATTTCGTTTAAGATACCTTAATCCGGGTTACCAAACCGTCAACACAACGAAGGTTTTGCGCCATAACCGGACGATGTCTCAGCCCGAAACGGTTATGCCCGGTCAATTCCGGCAAGAATTAGGCATGTCACGCAAAACGGGCGCCTGCGACAATCCGCAAGGCGCCCGTTCTCATCATATATAACTTTTGAAAGCGCGATTAGACCTTGCCCCAGGCTACAAAATGCGGATTGGCAAAATCGGAATCGGTCGCCTGATTGCGCTTTCCATAGGCGAAAGCCGTACCGTCCGTGTTCAGGGTCACCCCGCCTGCCGCCCGCAACACTGCATCCCCTGCAGCCGTGTCCCACTCCATGGTGCGGCCAAAACGCGGATAGACATCCGCCTCACCCTCGGCCACGAGGCAGAATTTGAGAGAAGAGCCGACGGACTTGTATTCCGTGATGCCCTTTTCTTCAAGGAAAGCAACCGTTTCCGGGCTATTGTGCGAACGGCTGGCAACCGCCACCTGATGACCATTCGGCGCGCGCGTGGCTATGGCCGAACGGGAGGCAATCGCGCCGTTCTCAATCACCAGCTTTTCAGCCTTGCCGCTGCCACCACTATAAGCCACACCGCGCGCCGGCGCATAAACCACACCGGCTGTCGGAACACTGTTTTCAATCAGCGCGATATTGACCGTGAAATCTTCCCGCCTGTTGATGAACTCCTTGGTGCCATCAAGCGGATCGACCAGTATGAAGGCTTTGCCGTCAAGAACGGGAAGACGACCAGCCGCTGCCTCTTCTTCTGCCACGACTGGAATGTCGGGGTACAGGCTTTTCAGCTCGGAGAGAATAAGCGCTTCCGCCCGCTGATCAGCCTCCGTAACCGGAGACTGATCCCCTTTGACCATGACATCGATATCGCCACGGTATATTTCCATGATCACTTCGCCGGCGGCAATCGCGATCCGTTCGAACTCTTTCAGCATATCCATGGTCCTATCACCGATTTGTCAGGAAGTCGGCAATTTTCATTGCCAGTTCTTGCGGCTCGTGGCCGACCGTATGCAAATGCAGTTCAGGATTTTCGGGTTGCTCATAAGGCGAGCTGATACCGGTAAAGTTGGCAATTTCACCCGCTTTCGCCTTTGCATAAAGCCCCTTCGGATCGCGTTTGGCGCATTCTTCCAGCGGCGTATCGACAAAGACTTCGATAAACTCGCCGTCATCCATCAGATCGCGCGCCATACGGCGCTCCGACCTGAAGGGCGAAATGAACGAGACCAGAACGATCAGGCCCGCATCGGACATGAGTTTGGCAACTTCAGCAACGCGGCGGATGTTTTCCACGCGGTCTTCATCCTTGAAGCCAAGGTCGCGGTTGAGACCGTGCCGGATGTTGTCGCCGTCGAGCATATAGGTGTGCTTGCCGTTGACGTGGAGATATTTCTCAAGCGCATTGGCAATGGTTGATTTGCCCGAACCGGAGAACCCGGTGAACCAGACGACAGCCGGTTTCTGGTTCTTCATCTCCGCGCGCGATGCCTTGGTGACCTCTGTTGCCTGCCAATGCACGTTTTCAGCACGGCGAAGCGGAAAGTCGATCATGCCCGCGCCCAGCGTGGCATTGGTGAACCGGTCAATAATGACGAAGTTGCCGGTAACACGGTTGGACTTGTAGGCGTCGAAAGCAATCGGCGACTGAAGCGAGATGTTGCAAACCCCAACGCCGTTCATTTCCAGTGACTTGGCCGCTTCATGCGCAAACGTGTTCACATCGATTTCATATTTGAGATCGGTGATCGAGCAGTTCACGCTGTCGGTCTCCGTCCGCAAGATGTAAGAACGACCCGGGATCATCGGATTGGCATCGAACCAGATGATATGCGCCTGCATCTGATCAGCCACGTGTGGGCGATCAGACGGCGCAACCAGCATATTGCCGCGCGAAACCTCGATCTCGTCATTCAACGCAATGGTGACCGCCTGCCCCTCGACGGCTCTTTCTAGATTACCGCCGTGAACGACGATCTCCTTGACCGTCGACGACTGACCGGATTTTGCCACAACGACAGTATCGCCAACGGAAACTGTTCCTGAAGCAATCTGGCCGGAGAACCCACGGAAATTGAGGTTCGGCCGATTGACCAACTGAACGGGAAAGCGGAAAGGCGCCTTTTCGTTTCCGGCATCAATGGGAACGGTTTCCAGATGCTCCAGCAGCGTCGGTCCGTCGAACCATGCGGTCTTCTCAGACTTTGTCGTCACATTGTCGCCGAAGCGCGCCGACATCGGGATCGGCGTAATCGTCTTGAAGCCAAGATCGCTTGCGAAATCCATATAGTCCGCAACGATCTTGTCGAAAACCTCCTTGCTGTAATCCATGAGGTCGATCTTGTTGACGGCGAGAACGATATGGCGAATGCCCAATAGCGAAGCGATAAACGAGTGACGCCGGGTCTGGCGCAGCACACCCTGGCGGCTGTCGATCAGCACAATGGCGAGATCCGCTGTTGAGGCACCGGTCGCCATGTTGCGGGTATATTCTTCATGGCCGGGCGTATCGGCAACGATGAACTTGCGCTTGTCCGTCGCAAAGAAACGATAAGCGACGTCGATGGTGATGCCCTGCTCGCGCTCGGCCTCAAGACCGTCAACGAGAAGTGCGAAATCGATGTTTTCGCCTGCCGTCCCGTGCTTGCGGCTATCGGCTTCCAAGGATGCAAGCTGGTCTTCAAAAATCAGCTTGGTGTCATAGAGCAGGCGTCCGATCAGCGTGGACTTGCCGTCGTCAACAGAGCCGCAGGTGAGAAAGCGCAGCATGGATTTTGCTTCCTGCGCACGCAGATATTCAACAACGTTTTCGGCTGCGATAATGGGTGATTGCTCGTTCATCAGAAATACCCCTCGCGTTTTTTCTTCTCCATGGAGCCGGCTTCATCCTTGTCGATCATGCGGCCCTGGCGTTCGGATGTGCGCGCCGTCAGCATTTCGCTGACGATCTTCTCAAGCGTGTCTGCGTCGGATTCGATTGCACCGGTCAGCGGGTAGCAGCCGAGCGTGCGGAAGCGCACCATTTGTTCCACCACCGTCTCATTCGGTTCAATCTTCATGCGCTCGTCGTCCACCATGATGAGCATACCGTCACGCTCAACGACCGGACGCTTGGCCGCGTAGTAGAGCGGCACGATCGGGATGTTCTCTTTCAATATATACTGCCAGATATCCAGTTCGGTCCAATTGGAGAGCGGGAAAACACGGATCGATTCACCCTTGTTGACGCGCGTATTGTAGGTCTTCCACATTTCAGGCCGCTGGCCTTTGGGGTCCCACGCGTGGTTGGCGTTGCGGAAGGAAAACACACGTTCCTTGGCGCGGGACTTTTCCTCATCGCGGCGCGCGCCGCCGAAAGCGGCATCAAAACCATACTTGTCAAGTGCCTGACGAAGGCCAAGCGTCTTCATGACATGGGTATGATAGTTGGAGCCATGATCGAACGGGCTGATATTCTCGGCAACGCCATCGGGATTGATGTGAACAAGCAATTCAAAACCAAGCTCTTTGGCCATCTGGTCACGAAAAGCGATCATTTCCTTGAATTTCCAGGTGGTATCCACATGGAGAAAGGGAAAAGGAGGCTTGGCCGGATAAAAGGCTTTCATCGCCAGATGAAGCATCACGGAGGAGTCCTTGCCGATGGAATAAAGCATCACCGGATTGGAAAAGCTTGCGGCAACTTCTCTGAAAATGTGAATAGCTTCGGCTTCTAGACGGTCGAGATGGGAAAGTGACATTCTTTGGAAGACCCTGAAGGATTAGACTTAAACTGACAATGACTTTGATGAACCCAAATGCAGATACACCGCTTAGCATTAAGTTTTACGAGTTTCCGCATCGCAAATGCATGGACCGCGAAAAGACGTAACCCAATCTAACCGCAGCAACGCCAAGCGGCAATGCTGCACTGCAAAATCATGCAAATATTGTTAATTCCGAAAAACTGCGCAAGCCTGTCAAGCAAATTCAAGAGAATAGAAATAGCGGCCTACCAGGCATTCGGAACACCCTGACGGATTGTAAGAAAAGCGTGAAAGGAGAATATCGTGAGCCAATACACGGTCGTACCAGTTCCGCTGGCAGGTGGTGCAGGATCACGCATTGGCCGCCCTCCCGCGACGATCTCCCCGAGCAGTTTCGACCCTTGGTCGGCAAGAACGGCAAGGCACCCACTTGAATTGAAGCCAGACGAACGCCGGCGATGCGGCATTTTTCAACACTGTGCCCAAATAATGGCGCGCAATGCATCATGGGTGTGATCAATATAATACACTCAAAAATTTAGAAGGGCTTACAAGGCCTTTTAAGCGGGTAAGAGCTTTGACGCAGCGCGCAAATCCAATATTTTCGCCGCGAAAACTATTTGTTTACCTTAATAGGTGAATATTGCGGCTTAAGAGTTCTAGAGTTGTATTTTGAGCGCTGAACGCCGCGCCCGACCTTGACGAGGCGTATGTTTGGCCTTGAATGCCTTGGATTGAATTTGCTTTGTGGCTGATTCGCTTTGCGGAAGTCCAAAGTGGGGAATGCAGATATTTGGTCTCGAAGGGGAGCCTTCTTCAATGAGTATGACGAAAAAGTTTATTGTTTCCGCCATTGCAGCACTTTCGTTTGCGCCGATGGCAAAAGCCGCCGACGCCATTGTTGCTGCTGAACCGGAGCCGATGGATTACGTAAAGGTTTGTGACGCCTATGGCGACGGCTACTTCTACATTCCGGGTACCGAAACGTGCATGAGCATTAGCGGGTACTTTCAGTATCAGTCCGCCTACGGGTTCAAGAAGCGCGACTATGTCGACAACTTCCGCTCTCAGATTGATCTCGACACAAAGAATGAATCCGAATACGGGACCGTTTACTCGCGCATTCGTGTAAGAGGTGACTCGTCGAACAACAGCAGATTGCAGGGAACCACCATCGGCTATATGGGAATCGGTGGCCTGGAACTCGGCCTTTACACTCGGCAGTGGTCGACCTTCCTCTTTGGCGGCGGCACAACAGTGCAGGATGGCACATATGGTGACGGCGAAAACCAATACGTGAGCTATACGGCCAATTTGGGTGGCGGAACGCGCATTTTGGGTGCCATTGATTGGATCCAGCCAAATAAAGCTGGTTATGTTCTGGCGGCCCGGACACGAGTTTCAAACTGGATGTTTGGCGGTGGTTACGCGTATGATTCAGCAAGCCTTGCGTCCAACGTAAAACTGTTTGCACGTGTAAAGGCGGACGCCGTGACCGCCCAATTGATCGCCTTCTATTCCAGCAAGGCGAACCTCTACAACAACAACCGCTACAAAGGATTTTCTGTTCTCGGTGCTGTTAGATTTGCTGCCACTGAGCAGATTGATCTGAACGCCACCGCACAGTGGATGGAAGGTGCGGGCTACTTCCTTGCGGGTAACATCACATGGAATGTGGCACCTGGCTTCGAAACGCTCGCTGAAGTCGCTTACACGTCGCGCAACAAGACGACCACCGGTCTTCTCCGTGTTCGTCGCTCTTTCTAAGAAAAGCGCGTAATTCATTCGATAAAGGCCCGGACCTCAAGGTATCCGGGCCTTTTTGCATGCCATTTTTCAACTGGTAGACACTTGTCGAACACGACCGAATTTGAGCACCATCACCTTGTTCAAAACGCTCAGCTAAATGTCCGGGAGCACCGCCCAAACAAAACAAACAATCAGATCGACCGATAAACCAGCTCAGCCGGTCGGCTCTTTTGAATTACCACGCGCCCATTGGGCAAATCGTTTCCATCGAGCTTGTGGTCGATCTCGGCTTCGCTGAGGCCATAGCCTTCCCACCGGACGCGCAGCCGCCGGCGGAGTTCCGCTTCAGGAACATCAATCATCACCGTCAAATCGAAACAGTCAGCCAGACGATCCCAGGGTGCCTCGTCAAGAAGGATATAATTTCCCTCGACAATGATGAGCCTGGCTTCATCGGAAATAAGCCGAGCGCTGCCTCGTGATATCTCGAGTTCCCGATCGAAAACGGGAACTGCAACATTTTGCTCTTCACCTGAAGCCAAACGATGAAGAATGGAGCGGAGTCCGCCGACATCAAACGTGTCAGGCGCTCCCTTCCACGGTCGCCGCCCCATCTCATGCAAGAGAGCATCGTCGTAATGAAACCCGTCCATCGGCAATATCGCAACCTTGCCGGGATGCCGGGAAGCAAGTTGCTCGAACAGCGATTCTGCCGTCGTGCTTTTGCCCGACCCCGGTGCGCCCGCCATCGCGAGAAACTTGCGTTCTCCGGATGCAAGCAACATTTCCGCTTCGGCAATCAGCCTATCCATATCGACAACGCGCCCGCTCATAAGCCTGTTCTCTCCCAGAAAAATAGCCCGATTTCGACCGACATTTGTGGAAACCCCGCCGCCTACTGACGAACGGCGGAGAACGGATCAGATGCTGAGGCAGAGATACTTGAGTTCGGTAAAGTCATCGATGCCGTATTTCGAGCCTTCACGGCCTTGGCCCGACTCCTTGATACCGCCAAACGGGGCAACCTCGGTGGAGATGAGACCGGTATTGATGCCGACCATGCCATATTCAAGGGCTTCGGCAACCCGAAACACCTTGCTGATGTCGCGTGAGTAGAAATAGGAAGCAAGGCCGAACTCAGTATTGTTGGCCATCTCGATGACATCTTCTTCCTTCTCGAACTTGAAGAGCGGCGCCACGGGCCCGAATGTCTCTTCGCGAGCGACCTTCATGTCGCTGGTAACACCCGTCAAAACGGTTGGTTGGAAGAACAGGCCGCCCTTTTCGTGGCGCTTGCCACCAGTCGCAACAGAAGCGCCTTTCGAGAGAGCGTCTTCAATATGCTCTTCCACCTTGCCGAGAGCTGCATCGGTGATGAGCGGCCCGGCAACGACACCATCTTCGAACCCATCGCCCACCTTCATCTCGGCAGCTTTCTTTGCAAGCTTTTCCGCGAATGCATCGTAAATGCCCGACTGCACATAGAGCCGGTTTGCACAGACGCATGTCTGACCATTGTTGCGATATTTCGAAATCATTGCGCCTTCGACTGCTGCATCCACGTCCGCGTCGTCAAAAACGATAAATGGCGCATTGCCGCCCAGTTCGAGACCGAGCTTGAGCACCTGGTCAGCCGCCTGCCGCATCAGGATCTTGCCCACATTGGTGGAGCCGGTAAAGGTGATCTTGCGGATCTTGGAATTCGCGCAGAGTTCCTTGCCGATGTCGGAAGAGCTTGTCGATGTCACCACCGAAAGCAGGCCGCCGGGAAGACCGGCGCGCTCGGCGAGCAAAGCCATGGCAAGCGCTGAAAGCGGTGTCTCGCCGGCAGGCTTCGATACCATGGCGCAACCGACTGCAAGCGCTGGCGCTGCCTTGCGCGCCAGCATGGCATTCGGAAAATTCCAAGGCGTGATCGCACCAACAACGCCGATCGGCTGCTTTATGACGATAATGCGCTTGTCGGCCTGATGGCCGGGGATCGTGTCACCATAAACGCGCTTCGCCTCTTCGCCAAACCATTCAACAAAGGACGCCCCGTAAAGGATCTCGCCACGCGCTTCCGCCCAAGGCTTGCCCATTTCCATCGTCAGGATCGTTGCGAGATCGTCGGCATTGGCGACCATTAGATCATAGAGCTTGCGCAAAACGGCGGCACGCTCCTTACCGGTCTTGGCGGCCCAGGCTTTCTGCTCAAGATAGGCCTTGTCAATGGCCGCCCGCGTTTCTGCAACACCCATATCCGGCAGCGTGGCAATCACCTCGCCCGTCGCCGGATTGGTGACTTCGAACGTCTTTCCGCTCTCGGCTTTTGCCATCCATTGGCCAGCAATAAGGGCCTTATCGACCGCAAGCGAAGGGTCTTTCAGCTTTGAAATCAGAGTTTCGGCCACAGACATCGAACGTCTCCTCATAGTTATCATATAGGCGCAGCCAAGGCGTCAGCGCATGCGCCGCCTGCAAAGCAAGCTTTGTTTTTCGCGACGGACGGGAACACATTTCCCCCTCGCCTGCAAGCCACCTTCTGAGAGTTGCCCACGCTGATTGTTCAGACTTGTGCCAAATTATTCGCAATCCCAAAACGCACCATGCTATTTCCGCTGGACTCATGCGCAAGCGAAGCGATAAACCGTGGGGCAAATGCGGCTACCCGTAATTCTACGGGTGACTGCGTACGGGTTGGGTATTCATTTCGACAGGTCAGGGGAGGACAATTTGAAGATAGGCGCACCGAAGGAAATATTTGCAGGCGAAGCGCGCGTGGCCATGACGCCGGAGAGCGCGCTTCAGCTTCAGAAACTTGGGCATGAATGTGTCATAGAGGCAGGCGCAGGCGCCGCAGCGGGTTTTTCCAATGCAGCGTATGAAGCCGCCGGTGTCGAGGTTGTGAAAACGGCCGCGGCGCTCTGGAAAGCCGCCGACATCATCGCCAAGGTGCGTCCGCCGGAACCCACCGAGGTGAAACGTCTCACCAAAGACAAGACGTTGATTTCCTTTTTCTATCCCGGGCAAAACAGCGAGCTGCTGGAGCAGGCCAAAGGCACCGGGGCAAACGTGATCGCCATGGATATGGTGCCGCGTATTTCACGCGCCCAGAAGATGGACGCCCTGTCCTCAATGGCCAATATCGCCGGCTATCGCGCCGTCATTGAAGCCGGCAACAATTTCGGTCGCTTCTTTACTGGCCAGGTGACCGCCGCCGGCAAGGTGCCGCCAGCCAAGGTGCTTGTCATCGGCGCGGGCGTTGCAGGTCTCGCCGCAATTGGTACCTCCACATCGCTTGGCGCGATCACCTATGCATTCGACGTCCGCCCGGAAGTGGCGGAGCAGATCGAGAGCATGGGCGCAGAGTTCGTTTATCTCGATTTCAAGGAAGCACAGCAGGATGGCGCCGCCACCGGCGGTTATGCATCGCCCTCTTCACCGGAGTTCCGCGAAGCGCAGCTGAAGAAATTCCGTGAACTGGCTCCTGATATTGATATCGTGATCACCACAGCGCTGATCCCCGGTCGCGATGCGCCGAAGCTGTGGCTCGAAGACATGGTTGCGATGATGAAGCCGGGTTCGGTGATCGTCGACCTCGCAGCTGAACGTGGTGGTAACTGCGACCTGACGGTTGCGGACGAAAAGATCGTGTCGAAGAACGGTGTGACCGTGATCGGTTACACGGACTTCCCGAGCCGCATGGCCGCACAGGCCTCCACGCTGTATTCCACCAACATCCGCCATATGATGACGGACCTGACGCCGGCCAAGGACGGCAAGGTGGTTCACAATATGGAAGACGATGTCATCCGTGGCGCGACGGTGGCCTTCGAAGGCGAAATAACCTTCCCGCCACCACCCCCCAAGGTGCAGGCCATTGCAGCCCAAAAACCGAAGGAAAAAGCCAAGGAGCTGACGCCAGAGGAAAAACGCGCGGCTGAAACTGCAGCCTTCAAGCAGGCGACCAAGCAGCAGGTGACCTTGTTGACTGTCGGCGGTGCGCTCATTCTGCTGGCCGGTCTTTTTGCACCGGCGAGTTTCATGTCGCATTTCATCGTCTTTGTTCTGTCATGTTTCGTGGGTTTCCAGGTCATCTGGAATGTGTCTCATGCATTGCATACCCCTCTGATGGCAGTCACAAACGCTATCTCCTCAATCATCATCCTGGGCGCTCTGATGCAAATTGGATCGGGAAGCTGGCTGGTTATTGCGCTTGCCGCGCTCTCCGTCTTCATGGCCGGGATAAACATATTTGGTGGCTTCATGGTCACCCGGCGCATGCTTGCCATGTTCCAGAAGTCTTGATGGGGAGTAACGTATAATGGAATTCGGTTTCACCACAGCCGCCTATGTTGTTGCGGCAGTTCTCTTCATCCTGTCTCTTGGTGGGCTTTCCGGGCAGGAAAGCGCCAAGCGCGCCGTCTGGTATGGCATCGCAGGCATGGCGCTGGCGGTTCTGGCGACACTCGCCGGACCGGGTGCGGGCCTTTGGCTCCTCTCCATCGTGCTGGTGATTGCCGGCGGCACGATCGGCTGGATTGTCGCTCAACGCGTCCAGATGACCGAAATGCCGCAGCTGGTCGCAGCCATGCATTCGCTGGTTGGCCTGGCCGCGGTGCTGATCGGTTTCAACACGCATATTGAAATGATCCGCATTTTCGGCATGGACGAAGCCGCCCGCTCCACATTGGAAGGCTTTGCCGCCGTCGTCGCGCACAAGAGCGGTGCGGAAATCAACATTCTTCGCATTGAAACTTTCCTCGGCATTTTCATTGGTGCGGTGACGTTCACCGGCTCGGTGATCGCCTTTGGGAAATTGGCGGGCAAAGTCGACGGAAAAGCCAAGAAGCTGCCCGGCGGCCATATGCTGAATGCCGCCGCCGCGTTGATCTCCCTCATTCTGCTGCTGGTCTATCTGGGAACCGGGTCTACCACCGCAGTCATCATCATGACGATTGCCGCACTCTTCATCGGCTATCACCTGATCATGGGCATTGGTGGCGCCGATATGCCGGTTGTGGTTTCGATGCTCAACTCCTATTCGGGCTGGGCTGCTGCGGCAATCGGCTTTTCGCTGTCGAACGACCTCTTGATCGTCGTTGGCGCTCTGGTTGGTTCGTCCGGCGCAATCCTGTCCTACATCATGTGCAAGGCCATGAACCGCTCCTTCATCTCCGTCATCCTCGGCGGCTTTGGCGGCACCACCGGCCCTGCCATGGAAGTGGAAGGCGAGCAGGTGGCAATTGATGCTGAAGGCGTTGCCGCAGCGCTCAATGATGCCGACAGCGTCATCATCGTTCCGGGTTACGGCATGGCGGTTGCACAAGCCCAGCAGGCCGTATCAGAACTCACCCGCAAGCTGCGCGCAGCCGGCAAGGAAGTTCGCTTTGCGATCCACCCGGTGGCTGGCCGTCTGCCAGGACACATGAACGTGCTTTTGGCCGAAGCCAAGGTGCCTTATGATATCGTTCTGGAAATGGACGAGATCAACGAGGATTTCCCCGATACTGACGTTGTGATCGTGATCGGCTCCAATGACATCGTGAACCCGGCAGCCCAGGAAGACCCGAACTCCCCGATTGCCGGCATGCCGGTTCTGGAAGTCTGGAAAGCCAAGCAGGTCTTCGTCTCCAAGCGCGGCCAGGGCACCGGTTACTCGGGTATCGAAAACCCGCTTTTCTACAAGGACAATACCCGCATGTATTACGGTGATGCGAAGGAATCCATCACCAAGCTCATCGGCCTGATCAGCTGATCAGCACGACAGAGCGGCGAAAAGCAAAAACCCCCGGAGCGATCCGGGGGGTTGTCGTTCACGAAACCGGTTGATGATCCAGCCAGTGATGTTTTATTTCCTTCGCCAGTGCCGCCCGATCGGTTGAGGGTTCACTGGAAGCCACATTCGCCTCCATTTCCGGCGGCAGAAGCCCCTGCCGCGCCTCAGCCAGATCCTTGATAAAGTCCGGCGTAAATTCCGGGTGCGCCTGGTAGGTCAGGACATTCGGACCATAACGAAGGATTGCAAATTCGCAGCCGGGCGAAGAACCGACGACCTCTGCCGCATCCGGCTTCTTCGTCACCTGATCCTGATGCCAGGCCAGAATCTGCTGTTCACCACCAATATCATCGCGCTCAATTTTGCACGGACCGGCAATCCAGCCGCCACCGAATTTCTCGACACGGCCGCCCAAAGCCTGGGCAATGATCTGGTGGCCAAAACAGACACCGATCAAGGGCATGCGCGCCTCGTAGATCTTGCGAATGAGGTCTTCCAGCGGCGGGATCCAGGGATGCGGCTCATAAGCACCATATTTGGAGCCGGTAATGAGCCAGCCATCGGCCTCATCAAGATTTTCGGGAAAAACACCATCCACCACCGGATAGGCTTTGAATGTCAGCTGCGGGTCAGCCAGAAACTGGCTGAAAATATGATCATAGTCGCCATATTTCCCAATCATCTCGTCAGGCACATGCCCCGCGACAAGAATACCGATCCGCATTTCAAGTTTCCCTAACAGCATGTTCACAGTGAATTCCAGTGACTGAGATGGGTCGCGCAAAAACGGTTTCAAGTCAACAATCGAATACGATCCCGCGTTTGCGGGCTGCGCATTGATGCCACATTTTCCCGGATCAGGCGCCTGCGCGTTTCTGACGGGCTTTCGTGGAAATGAGCGCGGTAGCTGCGCGAGAAGGCAGAGGCTGAGTTGAAGCCGGAAGCCACAGCAATTTCCGTAAAGGGCAGCTGCGTTTCGATGACCCGCCGCCGCGCAGCATTGAGCCGCAAAGCCAGATAGTGAATATGTGGGAGGACACCGATATTGCCCTTGAAGAGCGCCTGCAGACGCCGCGCGCTCACACCTGCCTGTGATGCTATTGCCTCCAGCGACAATGGAATTTCAATATTCTCTTCCATTGCGTGAATGGCCGCAGCCACGCGCTTGTCGACAGGTCTGCGGCTGGCCGCAAGCGGCAGCGCCTGACCCCTCTCACGGGCCGCCGCAGGTTCGTAAATAAAGAGCCGCGACACTTCCAAGGCAAGAGAGTAGCCGAAACGGCGGCGTATCAGTTCCAGCATCAGATCAAGTGCCGGCAAAGCGCCGCCCGTCGTGATCCGTTTTCCGTCGATAATGAAACGGCTGCGGACAACCTCGATTTGCGGATAAGCCGCGGCGAACTCGTCGAAATCCTCCCAGTGAACAGTCGCCTTGTACCCATCGAGCAGACTGGCCTCCGCCATCAGCCAAGTACCGGACTCGACACCGATAACATTGGGACGTTTGCGTGCGCTGCGCGAAAGCTGCATGCGCATCTGCGGCGTCGAAAAGCGCCGCCAGTTATAAGCGGAGACCACAAAAAGCGGCGCGGTTTCCCGGCCGGGCGGGAATGCTCCATCAACCGGAAACGGCAGGCCGCTGGTCGTCACCACGGGCGCGCCGTCTGGTGAAAAGAGACGCCAACGGCAAAGCTCGCGACCCGCTATCCGGTTCGCACCGCGCAGAGGTTCGATAATCGACGCCAAAAGAATGAGATTGATATCCGGGAAAACAAGTACATCGATCTCAAGCGGGTCTTGTGCAATCTCGGGCGTAAACATGGCTCCCCCATATTTCCGTTATTGTATAGCTTACTTCTGAAAACGCAAAGCACGGAACCGCTGTTTGCCGCTTAATCTGGCTTAACGCAAAAACAGGGGTCCAACTGCATGCCGCTTGCCATCAATCGTGATGTCTTCATTACCTGTGCCGTAACGGGCTCGGGCGACACGACCGGAAAGTCTCCACACGTCCCGGTCACACCCGAGCAGATTGCCAAATCCGCAATCGAGGCGGCAAAGGCAGGTGCGGCAATCGTCCATTGCCACGTGCGCGATCCAGAGACGGGGGCGGCGAGCCGCAGAAACGATCTCTATCTGGAAGTGACGAAACGCATTCGTGACGCCGAAGTCGATGTGGTCCTGAACCTCACAGCAGGCATGGGCGGCGACCTCGTTTTCGGTGGCACCGAAAACCCCCTGCCCCTGAACCCGCAAGGAACCGATATGGCAGGTGCTGCCGAGCGCGTTTCACATGTTGCCGAATGCCTGCCTGAAATCTGCACACTGGACTGCGGCACCATGAATTTCAGCCTCGGCGATTACGTCATGACCAACACGCCCGGCATGCTGCGGGCCATGGGCCAGATGATGACGGATCTGGGCGTCCGGCCGGAAATCGAAGCCTTTGACACAGGTCATCTCTGGTTTGCCAAACAACTCGCTGAAGAAGGCATCATCGAAGACCCTGTTCTCGTTCAGCTTTGCATGGGCATTCCGTGGGGCGCGCCAGACGATCTGAACACCTTCATGGCGATGGTGAACAATCTGCCGTCTAACTGGAACTTCTCGGCTTTCTCAATCGGTCGCAACGCGCTTGCCTATCCGGCAGCAGCCGTTCTGGCTGGCGGCAATGTGCGCGTTGGCCTCGAAGACAATCTCTACGTCGGCAAAGGCCAACTCGCGACCAATGCACAGCTGGTGGAAAAGGCCGTCAGCGTTGTGGAAGGCATGGGCGCGCGCGTGATTGGCCCCGATGAAGTCCGCAAGAAACTGAACCTGACCAAAAGACAGCCGGTGAAATAATGGCAAAAATCTCCAAAGCAGCATGCGTGGGTGGCGGCGTTATCGGCGGGGGATGGATTGCCCGTTTCGTCCTTGCCGGCGTCGATGTCGCCGTGTTTGACCCGCATCCGGAAGCCGAACGCATTGTTGGCGAAGTGATTGCCAACGCAGAGCGGGCATACGGTCTGCTCACTTCCGCCCCCATGCCTGCACGCGGCAAAGTGCATTTTGCAAAAAGCCTTGAGGAGGCCGTCGCCGGTGCTGAATGGATACAGGAAAGCGTCCCCGAACAGCTTGAACTAAAGCGGAAGGTGCTGACGGCCATTGATGCCGCAGCCGACCCGCACGCCCTGATCGGTTCTTCTACATCAGGCCTGAAGCCCACCGAGCTTCAGGCGCACATGCAGCACCCAGAGCGCTTTTTCGTCTCCCACCCCTACAATCCCGTCTATCTGCTCCCGCTTTCGGAACTTGTTGGCGGTGAAAAGACCGCCGCCGAAACCATAACCCGCGCAGCAGCCGTGCTTGAAACCATCGGCATGAAGGGCGTTTACATTGCCAAGGAAATTGAGGCTTTCGTCGGCGACCGCCTTCTGGAAGCCCTGTGGCGTGAGGCGCTCTGGCTCATCAAGGACGATATCTGCACGGTCGAAACGCTGGACGACGTGATCCGCTATTCCTTCGGCCTTCGCTGGGCACAGATGGGCCTTTTCCAGACCTATCGCATTGCCGGCGGCGAAGCTGGCATGCGTCACTTTCTTGCGCAGTTCGGCCCGTGCCTGCAATGGCCCTGGACCAAGCTCACCGATGTCGTGGACCTCGATGATGCCCTGATCGACAAGATTGGAGCGCAATCGGACGAACAGGCAGACGGGCTCTCCATCCGCGAGCTGGAGCGCATTCGAGACGAAAACCTGGTGGGCATATTGCAGGCGCTCAAAGGTTCGCGCGACGGTGCGGGCTGGGGCGCAGGCAAGCTGCTGAAAGACTTCGAAACGGCACTCTGGAGCGCAACACCCCCACAATCGAGCGCGTCAGACCCCGCGCTTCCCCTGAGGTTGGTTGAAACAATCGTCAATCCCGCCTGGGTCGACTATAATGGCCACATGACAGAACACCGCTATCTGCAGGTTTTTGGAGATACAACAGACGCGCTGCTGCGCCACGTTGGCGTCGATTTGGACTACGTTGCCAGTGGGCATTCCTATTACACGGTGGAAACCCATATTCGCCACCTGGGCGAGGCCAAGCTGGGTGAACGGATCTATTCTACCTGTCAGATTCTGGCATGCGATGACAAAAGATTGCATGTCTTTCACACAATCCACAACGCTGAATCGGGCGCAACTTTAGCGACAGGAGAGCAGATGCTTCTTCATGTCGATACTGCCGCCGGAAAAGCAGTTGCGGCACCGGCACATATTACGGGAAAAATCAACGAAATAGCTGGAAAACAAGCGGCATTGAGCTGGCCTGAGGGTGCCGGACGGCATGTGGGGCAGCGCAGGATGGCAGCTGCAGAATAAACGACAAGGAGACGGAGCAAAAGACAACCCTAGATTGGTAGCCGTAGATATATGAAGATGAGTAGTTTGGCGCAAAACCATTCGCATCCTAACAAATTACGCTTCACAAGGTTGCTGATAAGAGAAGTGATCAAGCAAACGTAGGGTCTGTCATAATGACATTTGGAGTGCGGTCTGAAGGGAAACAGACATCGTAGCTCCAGTCTGGCAGACCGCAGGCGCTGGAAGGAATTGAATTCGCTTGGCGAGCATCGACGTACAGACTGAATGCTTGCAATTTTTGAAAATGCCCGGGTGCTGGAAACAATCAGAAGCCCGGATAAAAAAGAGAAACCAGAGAAGGAACAGGGGAAATGACTGATTTTACCAAACACCTTGCAGGACGTGTAACCGCTGGCGGCATGAACCGTCGCGAGTTCATGGGACGCGCACTGGCTGCAGGCGTTTCACTCAGCGTGGCGAGCCAGCTTTATGCCACCTCGGCGGCCGCTCAGGAGCCCAAAAAGGGCGGACATTTGAAGCTCGGTCTCGAAGGCGGTTCAGCAACGGATTCGCTCGACCCGGCCAAGTCTTTGTCCCAGGTTGTTTTTTGTATGCTCCGAAACTGGGGCGATCTGCTTGTTGAATCTCACCCAACCACGGGCCTTCCCGTGCCGGCGCTTGCTGAATCCTGGGAAGCATCCGATGATGCCGCCGTATGGACATTCAAGATCCGCAGCGGCGTGCAGTTCCACAATGGCGCCGAACTGACCATTGACGACGTGGTCAAAACACTTGAACGTCATACGGACGAAAAATCTGAATCCGGCGCACTCGGCGTCATGAAGTCGATCAAGAGCATCGAGGCCAAGGACGGCAATTTGGTGCTGACCCTGACGGAGGGCAATGCCGACCTGCCCCTGCTTCTTTCCGACTACCATCTGGTGATCCAGCCAGGCGGCGGTTATGACGATCCTGCAGCAGCGATCGGCACCGGACCTTACAAGCTGGAAAACTGGGAGCCCGGTGTTCGCGCGACCTTCAGCAAGAATGAAAACGACTGGCGCAGTGATCGCGGTTTCGTAGACTCAATCGAAATTATCGTGATGAACGACGCGACCGCCCGCGTGGCCGCACTGTCCTCCGGACAGGTTCACTTCATCAACCGCGTTGATCCGAAGACCGTTTCGCTTCTGAAACGCGCCCCGACCGTTGAAATCCTCAACACGTCGGGCCGTGGTCACTACGTCTTCATCATGCATTGCGACACCGCACCCTTCGACAACAACGACCTGCGTCTCGCCCTGAAATACGCGATGGACCGCGAGACCATGGTGGAAAAAATCCTCGGCGGTTACGGCAAGGTTGGCAACGACTTCCCGATCAACGAAACCTATGCCCTCTTCCCGGAGGGCATTGAGCAGCGCAGCTACGATCCCGACAAGGCAGCCTTCCATTTCAAGAAGTCCGGCCACGACGGTTCCGTTCTGCTGCGCACCTCGGATGTTGCCTTCCCCGGCGCTGTTGATGCAGCCGTGCTTTATCAGGAAAGCGCCAAGAAGGCCGGTATCAACATTGAAATCAAGCGCGAGCCGGGCGATGGCTACTGGTCCAACGTCTGGAACGTGCAGCCCTTCTGCACATCCTATTGGGGCGGGCGCCCGACTCAGGACCAGATGTATTCGACCGCCTATCTGTCCACGGCAGACTGGAACGATACGCGCTTCAAGCGCCCGGACTTCGATAAGATGCTGCTTGAGGCACGCTCCGAACTTGATGAAGCCAAGCGCAAGGAACTCTACCGCGAAATGGCGCTCATGGTGCGCGACGAAGGCGGCCTGATCCTGCCGATGTTCAACGATTTCGTGAATGCCTCCACCAAACAGGTACAGGGCTACGTTCACGACATCGGCAACGATATGTCAAACGGCTATGTCGCCACACGCGTCTGGCTCGACAGCTAACACTCTGAGACGGCCCGGAACATGCTTTCCGGGCCGCCGCTTTTCGTCGACGAAATGCGGCAATCGTTTTGTCTTTCAGAGAGGCTTTCGAGATGACCGATTCCGATACGGATAAACTCCCGGCCCTTTTGGGATTTCCCAAGCGCTATCCCTTTCTGACGCTCATCCTTCAGCGTCTGGGCTTGAGCGTGATTCTGCTTTTTGCAGTCTCCGTTCTCATTTTTGCCGGAGTGGAAGCACTGCCCGGCGACTTTGCATCAACCTATCTTGGCCAGTCTGCGACCCCGCAGGCAGTCGCCAATATCCGCCAGGATCTCGGCCTCGACCGGCCGGTAACCACCCGCTATTTCGAATGGTTGGGTGGCGCTCTGCACGGTGATTTCGGCACCTCCTGGGCAAGCAAGCAATCCGTCACCGAGCAGATCGGACGACGACTTGGAAACTCTCTGTTTCTTGCCTTTTTCGCGGCCATCATCTCGGTCCCTCTGGCGGTCGGCCTTGGCATGCTGGCCGTGTTTTACCGCAACAGGTTTCCCGACCGCCTGATCAACGTGATCTCGCTGGCGGCCATTTCCCTGCCTGAATTCTTCATCGGTTATCTTCTGATCCTCTTTTTCTCGGTCAACCTGGGTATCGCAACCTTCCCGGCAACCGTTTACGACACCATGTCATTTGGCGAACGTTTAAGTGCGATTGCCTTGCCAACGGCAACCCTCGTCCTCGTCGTGCTCGCGCATATGATGCGCATGACAAGAGCGGCAATTCTCTCTGTCATGTCGTCAGCCTATATGGAGACTGCGGAACTGAAGGGCCTCTCGGCCTTTAATGCGATCGTCAAGCACGCAGCACCCAACGCGATTGCGCCCATCGTCAACGTGGTGGCGCTCAACCTGGCCTATCTGGTCGTGGGTGTCGTTGTGGTGGAAGTGGTCTTCGTCTACCCCGGCATGGGCCAATATATGGTGGACGCGGTAACGGTGCGCGACATGCCGGTGGTGCAGGCCTGCGGCCTGATCTTTGCCGCCTTCTACATCCTTCTCAACATGCTCGCTGACATTATTGCCATTGCGGCCAACCCGAGATTGAGGCACCCGCGATGAGAATGAAAGATATCCCCCTGAGCGCGTGGATCGGCATTATCGGCATTCTGCTGGCCTTTTTCCTCGCCATATTCGCACCCCTGATTGCACCTTACGGCGAGCGCGAAGTCGTCGGAGAAATCTGGGAACAGATGAGCAGCCAATACCTGCTGGGAACCGACAACCTGGGCCGTGATCTTCTCTCGCGCATGATCTATGGCGCTCGCACCACACTGTTTGTGGCGCTGGCGGCCAGTGTTTTGTCCTTCTCCATCGGCATATTCTTGAGCTTCACGGCAGCCGTGACCCGCGGCATCGTCGATCAGGTCCTCTCGCGCTTCAACGATCTCATGATGTCCGTGCCGACGCTGATCTTTGCGCTGGTGGTGCTTGCGGTGCTGCCGCAAAACATCTGGATCCTGATCACCGTCATGGCGGTTCTCGATTCCACCCGCGTGTTCCGTTTGGGGCGCGCCGTAGCACTCGACGTCGCGGTGATGGAATTCGTGGAAGCCGCACGCCTGCGTGGCGAGGGCAGCATGTGGATTATCTTCCGCGAAATCCTGCCCAACACTTTGTCGCCGCTGCTGGCCGAATTCGGCCTGCGCTTTGCCTTCTCCATCCTCTTTCTCTCCACCCTTTCCTTCCTCGGCCTTGGCATTCAGCCACCGGCGGCAGATTGGGGCGGCATGGTGAAGGACAACAAGGACGGCATTATCTTCGGCATTCCCGCTGCCCTCATTCCAGGTGGCGCGATTGCGGCACTGGCCATCTGCGTCAACCTGGTGGTCGACTGGCTGCTGAGACGAACCTCAAGTCTGAAAGGAGGCCGTGGCGATGCCTGATGATACAAAACTGCTTTCCGTCAAAGACCTGAAGATTGGCGCAACCATCTATCCGCCGGGCGAGGACCCGCAGGATATCGGCATTGTCCACGGCGTTTCTTTCGACCTGGAAAAGGGCAAGGTTCTCGGCCTGATCGGCGAGTCCGGTGCAGGCAAATCCACAATCGGCCTTGCCTCCATGGCCTATGGCCGCGGCGGCATCCGCATCACCGGCGGCGAGGTTCTGCTGAATGGCGAGGACATTCTGAAACTGTCCAAAAGCGGCGTTCGTAAACTTCGCGGTGCAAAGGTCTGCTATGTCGCCCAGTCGGCGGCCGCAGCCTTCAACCCCGCCCACAAGCTGGGGGACCAGGTCATTGAAGCCTCCTTGAAACATGGCCTGATGACCAAGGAAGAGGCACGAAAGCGCGCACTTTACCTGTTTCAGGTGCTGGGCCTGCCCAATCCGGAAACCTTTGGCGACCGTTTTCCCCATCAGGTCTCAGGCGGCCAGCTGCAGCGGGCCATGACGGCGATGGCGCTTTGCCCCAACCCGGAACTCATCGTCTTCGACGAACCGACAACGGCGCTCGATGTGACCACGCAGATCGATGTTCTGGCCGCCATCAAACACGCGATTGAGGAAACCGACACCGCAGCCCTCTATATCACCCACGACCTGGCTGTTGTTGCGCAGATTTCCGATGACATTATGGTGCTCAGAAACGGCCACATGGTCGAGTATGGAACGGCGCAGCAGATCATCGAAGCACCGAAAGAGGAGTATACCCGCGCCCTCGTGAATGTGCGCGAGATGAAGAAGGCCGAAGCACAGGATCAATCGGATGTCATTCTCTCCGTCGATCATGTGTCGGCTTCCTACGGCGGACATTTCAAGGTACTGCACGATGTCAGCCTGACGCTGGCACGTGGTCAGACTTTGGCGATTGTGGGCGAATCCGGTTCCGGCAAGTCCACACTCGCCCGCGTCATCACCGGCCTGCTGCCGCTGACAGAAGGAACGGTCAGCTTCAACGGCGAAGTGCTGCCGCCCGCCCTGAAACAGCGAAGCCGCGATCATCTACGTCGCATCCAGCTCATCTACCAGATGGCCGACACTGCCATGAATCCGCGTCAAACGGTCGGCGAAATCATCGGCCGCCCGCTGACCTTCTATGAAGGTTTGCGCGGCAAGGCGAAGCGCGCGCGCATCAACGAACTCCTGGAAGCCATCGAAATGGGCGATGGCTTTTACGACCGTTATCCGGCCGAACTTTCCGGTGGTCAGAAACAACGCGTGGCCATTGCCCGCGCACTCGCCGCCCGTCCGGACCTCATCCTGTGCGATGAGCCAACGTCAGCACTTGACCCGCTCGTAGCGGAAGGCATTCTCAAACTGTTGATGAAGCTTCAGAAGGAGACGCAGGTCTCCTATGTCTTCATCACGCATGACATCGCCATCGTGCGCGCTATCGCCGATTCCATTGCTGTTATGCTCCAGGGCAAAGTCCAGCGTTTCGGACCGAAATCGAAGGTGCTCGCACCACCTTTCGACGACTATACCGACCTGCTGTTGAAATCCGTTCCCGAAATGGAAATCGGCTGGCTGGAGCGCGTTCTGGAAACGCGAAAGATGGAAAGTGCGGGCAACTGAAATCGAGAAGGGGCGGGGCAACACAATGCACCGCCCTTTATTCAATATTCGATTGGCACGCTGAGCACGTCGGCTTCCGGTGCATCGAGAAAACTCTTGACCGTCGGCGGCAATTGCCGCGAGGACAAGGGTACGACGCCGCTACGCGATAGCATCTGGCGCAAGTCAGGCGCAGTGCCAAGATAGCGCCATATCATCCGCGACGCATAAGGCAAACTCTCCTTGCGCCAGGATACCCCCATGGTGGTTCCCCGCAGATAGGTTTTTTGATGCACCTCGAAGGGCAGCAGGATCGTCTGGGAGAGAATGGAACTGGGTCCCCTGGCCCTCTCATAGATAAAAATGCGGTTGCGTAAGAATGCCGCAAGTCCATCATATTTCGTATATTGATGAATCTCGTTTTCAACGTCGCGGACTCTTTCTGCTGATCGCACATGCATCAGCCCTTCGCGCTCGAAAATACGGCTGACGGAACAGACGACCATTCCCGGCCAGGATGGCGACTGATGATAGGTCTGGAAATAGCCGACATGGCGTCTGAGTGAAGCAATATCGCCGGGGAACCCCTTGAACAGTTCCGATCCCTCCGCGCCACCCCGTTTCGGCTGTTGCAACCGCCCCACGAATATCCGGGGTGGCAGAGAGAAATCACCGCTCATCAGACCAAAATGATCCGCAATACGGGCAAGGTTATGGGCCGATGGCATCGTCTCCCCGTTGATATAGCGGTTGAACTGCTGGCGATTGATGCCGATCTCGCGGCATATCTGCGAAATCGAGCGCTTGGTGGCGCAGGCAGTGCGGAGGTTTTCGACAAAGTGTTCCATGCAGAATCCAACGTGTTCGGCGACAAAGGAGCCGGAAACATAGCGTAAATTAGCGTAAAGTCACGTCAGTTAGCGAAATTGCGGAACGATGTATTGATAATACCCTCGGGCCCACAACGAACCAAAAGGGGCCTCCAATGTCAGACACGATGAAGAACAGCACTCTCCTCCAGACGACTGCAATCGACCGGCGCACCTTTCTCGGCGGCGCGGCCATGGTTGGCGCATTTGGCGCCTTTGGTGGCCTTCTGCCATCGCGCGCCCAGGCTGAGGAACCAAAACGTGGCGGTACGCTGAAGCTCGGCCTCAAGGGCGGAGCCAGCACCGACATACTCGACCCGGCCACCTACAGCGCGTCCGTTCTCTTCGTCGCTGGCCGTCTGTGGGGTGACACGCTCGTCGAAAGCGATCCGAAAACCGGTGCCGCCTTGCCTTCGCTTGCCTCCTCCTGGGTGCCGTCGGCAGATGCCTCCGTCTGGACCTTCAAAATCCGCGACGACGTCAGCTTCCATGATGGTTCCAAGATGACGGTGAGTGACGTGGTTGCGACCCTGAAGCGCCATGCCGATGAAAAATCCCAGTCCGGCGCACTCGGACTCCTTGGCTCAATCGTCTCTGTCGAAGAAAAGGCGGGCGATCTGGTTGTGACCTTGACCGAAGGCAATGCCGACCTGCCGCTGATGCTGAGTGATTATCACTTGATCATTCAGCCGAAAGGCGGCGTCGACGCCCCCAACGCTGCTATCGGCACGGGCCCCTACATCATGAAGGCCTTCGAACCGGGCATCCGTGGCGTATTCGAGAAAAACCCCAATGACTGGCGCTCGGATCGCGGTTTTGTCGATGCCGTCGAAATCACCGTCATGAACGACGCGACGGCACGTGTCGCAGCGCTTTCGTCGGGACAGGTTCACTTCATCAACAACGTTGTCCCCAAAACCGTACCGCTGCTGAAGCGTGCGCCGACTGTTGAGATCCTCCGCAGCGCGGGCAAGGGATTCTATTCTTTCCTCATGCATTGTGACACGGCGCCCTTCGACAACAACGACCTGCGCCTTGCCCTGAAATATGCGATCAATCGCGAAGAACTCCTGGAAAAGGTGCTTGGCGGCTACGGCACGCTTGGCAACGACTATCCCGTCAACAGCAACTATGCACTGGCACCGGAAGGCATTGAACAGCGTGTCTACGATCCGGACAAGGCCGCCTTCCATTTCAAGAAATCAGGACTGGATCGACCGGTCCTTTTGCGCACATCTGAAGCCGCCTTCCCGGGTGCCGTCGATGCAGCTATTCTCTTCCAGGAAAGCGCAAAGAAGGCCGGGATTGAAATAGACGTGAAGCGCGAGCCGGAAGACGGCTATTGGTCCAACGTCTGGAATGTTCAGCCTTTCTGCGCCTCTTATTGGGGCGGCCGCCCGACCCAGGATTCACGCTATTCTACCTCCTATCTCTCCACCGCGCAGTGGAACGATACGCGCTTCAAGCGCGAGGATTTCGACAAGATGCTGATTCAGGCGCGCGCGGAACTGGACGAAACCAAGCGCAAGGAGCTCTATAAGGTGATGGCGCTGATGGTCCGCGATGAAGGTGGTCTGATCCTTCCCGTCTTCAACGACTACATCATGGCCTCAACAAAACAGATCAAGGGCTTTGTAGATGACATCGGAAATGACCTTTCGAACGGTTATGTCGGTAGCCGCGTCTGGTTCGACGCATAATACAAAGCGGATAGGAATAATCTCAAGTGTCTGAAAAACGCAGCTTTACCACCATTGAAAACCAGTGGATCACACTGAAAGACGGAACACGCCTGGCAGCCCGTATATGGATGCCAGATGGCGCTGAAGCTGATCCCGTGCCTGCGGTGTTCGAGTTCCTGCCTTATCGCAAGAGAGACGGAACGAGCCCGCGCGATGAATCAACCTATCCGGTCTTTGCTGAAGCACGCATTGCCGGTGTCCGCGTTGACATTCGCGGCTCAGGCGAATCCGATGGCGTGATTGATGGCGAATATACCGAACTGGAACTCGCCAATGCCTGTGAATTGATTGCCTGGATTGCAGAGCAGCCCTGGAGCAACGGATCCGTCGGCATGATGGGCATTTCCTGGGGCGGCTTCAACTGCCTGCAGGTGGCGGCGCTCCGCCCACCGGCACTCAAGGCGGTTATCTCGATTGCCTCGACCGTTGACCGGTACAACGACGACATTCACTACAAGAACGGCTGCCATCTCGCCGCCCAGCTGGGCTGGGCCTCCACAATGCTCGCCTATCAGTCGCGTTCACCGGACCCCGCCATTGTGGGTGATGCATGGCGAGCCATGTGGTTGGAACGGTTGGAAAAGGAGCCATATTTTCTTGAAGAATGGCTGTCACACCAGCGCCGTGATGCCTTCTGGAAACACGGTTCCATCTGCGAGGACTTCTCTGCCGTTGAAATTCCGGCTCTGGTGATTGCAGGCTGGGCTGACGGATATCGCAACACCCCCTTGCGGGCAGTCGAGGGCCTTGGCGAAAAGGCCAAGGCGCTGATCGGCCCCTGGGTGCACAAATATCCCCACTTTGCCTGGCCCAAGCCTAGAGCCGATTTTCTGGGCGAAGCGATCCGCTGGTGGAATCGCTGGCTGAGGGATGAGGATAATGGCGCTGAAAGCCTTCCGCAGGTGCGCGCCTATATAACCGAAGCGATCCGCCCGGCCCCGCGCCGCGATTTCGACCCCGGCCAATGGATCGCCAAGGAGACCTGGAAAACCCCCGAGACACTTGAACTTTCCGTTGCGTCTGACGGCTCGCTGGTCAAGGGCGCACCGGCCAAGGACGGCGACGCGCGCGATGTCTATCACCGCTCACCGCTCGACACCGGTACCATGTCCGGCGAATATTTTACGCTGAAGCCGGATGCAGAAATGGCCGTGGACCAGCGGGTTGATGACGCAGGCTCTCTTGTGTTCGAAACGGACGTCCTCAAAACCGGCGTCGATATTCTGGGCCGCGCATCACTGACCGTCGAGGTCGCCTGCGATGCAGACTGGGCTAACCTTTGCGCACGTCTTGTGGATGTGCATCCCGACGGCACCGCTTATCGCGTCGCCTTCGGTGTGCTCAACCTCGCCCATCGCCAGTCTTATGAGTTTCCCGAGGCCATGCCGAGAGGTGAGAAGGTTGAGATTACCTTGCTTCTCGACACCTGCGGCTATTCCTTCAAGCCGGGCCACAAGATCAGGCTTTCACTCTCCACATCCTACTGGCCGATGATCCTGCCGGCACCATTCGACCCGGGCCTCACCTTCGATACGGCAAGCCTGAGCTTCAAGCTGCCGCTCCTCGGCGAACATGAAAAGACGAATGTCGAAGAGCCCGAAAACCCGGATCCACTGCCGAAATATATCGAGCAGGCTCCTGGCGCGAGCCGGCGCCATGTCATGCGCGACCTGCAAGCCGGGGTCACGCATTACCACATCTATGACGACTCAGGCCTGTCTGAACATCCGCAAACCGGCCTTGCGACACGGCAAATCCGCGACGAAACATGGTCGATCACCACAAATGACCACCTTTCGTCAGTGGGAGAGGCGGTGTGGACCTGCGATATGTCCCGCCCCGGCTGGTTCATCCGAACCGTATGCCGCACCAAGCTCGCCTGCACTGACACCGAATGGCTGCTGACGGCGAGTGTGGCCGCATTCGAAGATGAAGAACAAATCTTCGAGCGCGTCTTCGAAAAACGCATCCCCCGGGATTTTATGTAACGTCAAACAAAGCTGTGTGAGGCGGGGATAGAGTTCCCCGTCAACTCAGCGCAAGAGACGTTTCGTGCCCTCTGTCAAAGCCCGGAAGCCCTCCTTTGCTCCCGGGCTTATATGCCGGGCGCGCAGCCAGGCATGAACCATCTGCGGCTCTTCGCGATAGGTCACATCCACACCGGCTTGCGCAAGCCGGGCAGCATAGTTGCGACCGTCATCCCGCAGCGGATCAAAATGCGCAGCAGTGATGTAGGCTGGCGGCAGCCCGGCAAGGCTTTCAGCTTTCAGAGGATGGGCGATCGGATTGTCGGAAGGCGCACCCAGAATATCGGCATAAAAGCGAACATCTGCCGTGGTGAGCCCTGGCGCCTCGGCCATTTCGATGTAGGAGCCTTTTCCAAGGTCGCCACCAAGCACCGGATAAATCAGCACCTGTCCGACAATGTACTCGAGCCTGCCATCGCCTGCCGCCCGCAGTACAAGCCCCGCGGCAAGGTTGCCGCCGGCACTGTCGCCCATGACAATGACCGGTCTTTCTTCCGAAAGCAGTGCTTTCAATACAGTGTAACAATCATCGGTTTGCGCAGGCCAGATGTGTTCAGGTGCCAGGCGGTAGTCCACCGCGACCATTTCCGCACCAACAGCCTCGGCAATCTCGGCGCAGCCTGAATGGTGGCTTTCCAGCGATCCGACAACAAAGCCACCGCCATGCAGATATAAAAGCAGCGTCTCGCTTGTTACCGATGAAGGACGGTAACGTCGGGTTTTGACCCCTGCAACACGGGAGTCCTCATAGGTCAAACCGGATGGTAGAGCTGGAGAAAAGGCCGCACAAAGCGCATCGTACCATTCGCGCTGCTGGGCAACCGATGCATCAACAGCGTCAGGAGGATAGAAGGCGTCGCAGCGGGCCTGAAAGGCAAGAATTTCTTTTTCAGACGGTTTCATGACCTCTCCATCTCATCAGGTGTCGAACGCGATGCTTACCTCCCCCTTCATTAGAGCGTCGGGCGATAATATTGATCCATTCTGTTGACCCAAACCGGTTCGTTCCACGAGGAGAAGGGTGCAGGCTATAGCCATAGCTACAGTCAAACCCTTCGACGCTGTGGCGGGCCGGTTTCGGCCAACCCTTCGGGCGGAACGAATTTCCGCCATCATCGTCGGCCTTCACCTCGACTGTACCTACGGGTACAGCCTTCGGTAAAGTCCTCGATCCTGACGGAAATTCCTTGCCGCAGAATGGCTCAATATTATCGCCCGACGCTCTAATCGCTGACCACTGTCAACACATGAAGGACTAGGCTACCTATTGGACGTTTAGCAAAGGAACTATCCACCATAAACGGCTGAACGCAGGAAGACATCGAGAGTTGTATTGCAATTTTCATATCTATTATGTCGCGACTATATTGCTCAAATATTGACCATCTTATTTTTTGTACAAATTCCGCGCATGACCAGACAAGCATATGATTTTAAATTATTTTTCGAAAAGAATACGATCTAAAAAGGTGCTGGGCCGACACTTGCTCATTTATATGATATTATTATATGGTTTTATTGCTGAGACGCCATGGAGGTGGCTGTCTCCATACATTTCAAAGGGAGGAAATCGAAATGTCATTGAAGACTATTTTGGCGGGTAGCGTATTTGCCATGGCCTCGTTTGCAGCGAGCATGGCAGGCGCGACAACGATCGGCTTTTCGCAGGTTGGATCGGAAGGGGACTGGCGTCCGGCATTTTCCAAGAACATGCAGGACACCGCCAAGGATTATGATGTTGACCTGAAATTTGCTGACGCACAGGGCAAGCAGGAAGAGCAGCTTCGTGCCGTTCGCGCCTTTATCGCTCAGGGCGTGGACGCCATCATCATTGCCCCCGTTGTCGTCACTGGCTGGGATGATGTTCTGCAGGAAGCCAAGGACGCAGATATCCCGGTTTTCCTCGTTGACCGCGATGTGGAAGTAAAAGACAAGTCGCTCTATGTGACCCGCATTTCCGCCGACTTCAACCTCGAAGGCCGTCTTGCCGGTGCATGGCTGGCTGCAGCCTCCAAGGGAACCTGCAAGATCGTAGAACTGCAGGGCACCACCGGTTCAGCGCCTGCCATCGAGCGCAAGAAGGGCTTCGAAGCCATTATCAGCCAGTTCCCGGCTATGGAAATTGTTGCCACCCAGTCCGGTGACTTCACCACCGAAGGCGGCAAGAAGGTCATGGAAGCCTTCATCAAGTCCACCAACAATCTGGACGGCATCTGCGCATCCTTCGCACACAACGACAACATGCAGCTTGGCGCAATCCAGGCCATGAAGGAAGCGGGTCTGAAGCCCGGCCAGGACGTCCTCATGGTATCGGTAGACTATGTTCCTGCCATCAAGGACGCGCTTGCCAAGGGTGAGGCCAACGCCTCTGTTGAACTGCGTTCGGCTGTCGGTGGCTTCATCTATCCGGTGGTTCTCGACTACCTGAAGAACCCCCACGAGCTGGACAAGTGGATCGTTATTCCGTCTGACCTGCACACGGCGAAAGACTAAGCCTCAAGACGTAAAGCTTTGAAAGCCGACACCCGGTCGTGATGGACCGGGTGTCGGATATCGGAGGCTGTGCTCAACTTGAACGCAGCGAGGCAGGAGCTGATCCATGAATATGAATGCCAGCACCCCGCGAGTGGAAATGCGGGGTATTTGCAAGGCTTTTCCGGGTGTCCTGGCACTCGACAATGTCAACCTGACGCTTATGCCGGGTGAAGTGCATGCTCTGCTCGGCGAAAACGGCGCCGGCAAGTCCACGCTGATCAAGATCCTCACCGGCGCATCCACCAAGGACAGCGGTGAAATCCTGCTGGAGGGAAAGCCGCTCAGTTTCCAGACAACCGGCGAGGCGCAGGCGCTCGGCATTTCAACGGTCTACCAGGAAGTGAACCTGATCCCGGCAATGTCCGTGACCAAAAACCTGACCCTTGAAAAGACCGTTGGTCGTTTCGGCATGATCTCGTGGCGCAAGGCGCGCGAGATGGCACGTGAAAAGCTCCGCCGCCTGAAGCTCGATATTGATATTGAACAGGCGGTGGGCTCCTATTCGGTGGCCGTTCAGCAACTCGTTGCCATTGCCCGCGCGCTTGATGATGATACGCGCGTTCTCGTTCTCGACGAACCGACCGCCAGCCTGGACGCGCAGGAAACGGCTGCACTGTTCGACATCATCCGCGATCTGAAGTCGCGCGGCATTGCCGTTGTCTTCATTACCCACTTTCTCGATCAGGTCTATGAAATCTCAGATCGCATCTCTGTTTTGCGCAATGGAAATCTGGTGGGCACGGGTCTGGCAAAGGATATTACCCGCAACGAGCTGATCTCCATGATGATTGGCCGTGAACTGGGTGAGGTTGAGGCGACTTTTGCCGCCAAGAGCAACGCCACGAAAGGCGAGCCAGTGCTGGTTGCCGAGGGCCTGGGGCGCAAGCGCACGCTCAAACCCTTCAACCTGACCCTTCGCGCCGGTGAAGCCGTTGGTCTTTCAGGTCTTTTGGGTTCTGGGCGCACGGAACTGACCAAAATTCTCTTCGGCGCCATCCGCCACGACAGCGGAACGCTTTCGGTTGGCGGAAAAAGCGTGGGGCGCAGCTCGCCCCGTTACTCGATCAATTCCGGTATCGCCTTCTGCCCGGAAGACCGCAAGGCAGAGGGCCTGGTGGGCGAACTTTCCATTCGTGAAAATATCGTCATGTCGATGCAGGCAAAACGCGGCTGGCTATCGCGTGTGCCGCGTCGCGACCAGGAACGGCTCGCCGAGGAAATGATCAAGGCGCTGGCCATTGCCACACCCAATGCTGATAAACCCGTTGGCCAGCTTTCCGGTGGCAATCAGCAGAAGGTTGTGCTGGCGCGTGCGCTGGCCTCTCAGCCATCCATTCTCCTTCTGGATGAGCCGACACGCGGCATCGATGTCGGCGCGCATGCCGAGATCATCACCCTCATTCGAGAGCTTTGCCAAAAGGGTCTGGCGTTGCTTGTCGCCTCCTCAGAGCTTGATGAGATCATAGCATCCTCCGACCGGGTGGCCGTTCTCCGAGACCGCGAAAAAATCGGCGAAATCGAAGGCGCAGACATCAATCGCGAAAAAATAATCCAAATGATTGCGGGGGACGATGGTCACTGAACGCAAAAATATTGATGAGACGTGGCTGAACCGACTGAAAGGCAGCCGAGCCATCTGGCCATTGCTAGCACTGGCCGTGATCCTGATCGTGGACGGGTTCATCTCGCCGAACTTTTACGACATCCGCATCGTCGAAGGCCGTCTGTTCGGCAACCTGATCGATATTCTCTACCGTGCCACACCGACCGCAATCGTGGCACTCGGCATGGCCGTGGTGATTGGAACCAAGGGCATCGACCTGTCGGTCGGCTCCACCATTGCCATTGCGGGCGCAATCATCGCCTGGCGCATTCATGCCGGCGATTCCCATTTTGCCATCTTGTTGATGGCGCTGGGTGCGGGTATCGCCTGCGGCGTGTGGAACGGTTTTCTCGTGGCCGGCCTCGGAATACAGCCCATTATCGCAACACTGATCCTGATGGTTTCCGGGCGCGGCATCGGCATGCTCATCAATCTCTTCTACGGAGGCACGGACCCGAGCTTTGAAAGTGCACTCCTGCAGGGCCTTTCCACCGGCCATATCTGGTTGATCCCCACACGCATCATCGTCGGCCTCGCAATCTTTGCCGCGCTCTGGCTGGTGCTGCGCAAAACCGCTTTGGGCCTCTTCATCGAAGCCGTGGGGGGCAATGCAGCGGCCTCCAGCCTGGCGGGCGTCAACGCGCGGATCATCATCTTTGTGGCCTATATTGTCTGCGGATTGCTGGCAGCATGTGCCGGCGTCATTCTCACCGCAGACACGCACACATCCGACCCGGTCTCCGTCGCACTCTACATCGAGCTGGACGCCATCCTGGCGGTTGTGATCGGGGGCGGTTCGCTGGCCGGCGGACGGATATATCTCGGCATGACCGTCATCGGGGCGCTGGTTATCCAGGCGCTGACCACATCGATCCTGATCTCCGGTCTGCCGCCTGAATACAATTTGATCATCAAGGCGTTGGTTGTTGTTTTCGTTCTGCTTCTGCAGTCGAAGAACGTGCGCGCCTTGTTCAGCAAAAAGGCAGCGAGGCCGTCTCCATGAACAGCAAATACCTACCGCTGGCAGCAACCATTGCCGTTTTTCTCGCCCTTTTCCTCATCGGCGGCTCGCTGTATCGCAACTTCCTGTCGACACTCGTGCTCGGCAATATTCTGGCGGATAACTCCTTCATCATCATTGCCGCCATTGGCGCGACCTTCGTGATTCTCTCCGGCGGCATTGATCTCTCCATCGGTTCCATGATCGGTTTTGTCGGCGTCTGCATGGCCGTTCTCGACAGTCTCGGCTGGCACCCGATGGCCACCGCCGCCCTCATGATTGTGTTTGGTATCCTCTTCGGCGCCCTGCAGGGCCTGATTATCGACTTCTGCGAAATTCAGCCCTTTATCGTGACACTGGCCGGCCTCTTCCTGTTGCGCGGCGCGTGCTTCATGGTGACGCTCGATTCGGTTCCGATCCACCATGAATTTGTCGATGTCTATAACTCCATGAAAATACACCTGCCCGGACGCGGCTGGTTGCGCAGTTCAGCCATCGTGATGCTGATAAGCCTCTTCCTGGGGATCATCATCGCGCATTTCACCCGTTTCGGCACCAATGTCTACGCAATCGGCGGCGACAAGGAATCGGCTCGACTGATGGGTGTGAACATTCGCAAGACCACGGTGATGATCTATGCGCTGGGCGGCTTCTATTCCGCGCTCGCAGGCGTTGTTTACGCGCTTTACACATCGTCGGGCTACCCGTTGGCTGGCTCCACGCTCGAGCTTTCCGCCATTGCAGCGGTCGTGCTCGGCGGCACGCTTCTGACCGGCGGTGTCGGCATGGTGGCCGGAACACTCTTCGGCGGCATGATCCTCGGCCTCATTTCCACGCTCATTATCTTCAATGGCTCGTTGAACAGTGCCTGGATCATGATCTCCAGCGGGATACTCTTGTTTGCATTTATTGTGCTACACCGCTTTCTGGTCAGCTCTTTTAATGTAAAGGGGACATGATAAGGAGTAGGAAAGGTAAAGCGCTCGTGACACTCAAGCGTAAATTCAAATTGCATAAGCATACAGGGAATCCGATGTTTACTCGCTCCGCGCTCGCTGCCATGGGCAACAGCTCTGCCAATTCCAGTGTCGTGAACATGATCGGCCAGGCCATTGTCGGCGGCGTTTACGAACCGGGCAGCCTGTTGCCGGGTGAAGTGGAAATGCGCGAACGCTATTCCGTCTCCCGCACGGCGCTACGCGAGGCCTATAGCAAACTGACCGCCAAGGGTCTGTTGACAGCCCGCCCCAAGGTAGGAACGAGCGTGCGTTCACGCATGCAGTGGAACATGCTCGACCCGGAAGTGCTGAGCTGGCACCTGCAAACCCTGCCGGCGCGCGACATTGCCGTTGACCTCTACGCGCTGCGGCGCATGATCGAACCGGGCGCAGCGGAACTGGCTGCAAAGCTGCACACCTCTGAAGATATGCAGCGCATAGACGATGCGCATAAGGACATGAGCCTGAACGCGTCCAATGAGCATGACCTCGTTGAGGCCGATTTCAGGTTCCACATGGCCATTCTCAGCGCCACGAAAAACCCCTTTATTAACGCCTTCAGCGCGCTCATTCACGCGGCGATGATCAGTTCATTCGAAATCAGCTGGCGCGGCGCTGAAGTGATCAAGGAACAGCGTCTGAACCAGCATGGTGCTGTCGCCGACGCAATCAGATCACGCGACAGTGCACTTGCCAAACAACGTATGCAGGAACTGCTGGACGATTCCATCAACGACGTGCATGAGGCGCTTGCCAAAGCCTGAAGTGGGAGCCGCAAAGGCTTCTGCGACTCCCTGAAATGCTTCAGCTATCCATTGTCGAGCGCGTAGGCGATTATGGAATCGCCCGCTTTGGTTCCTGTGGAACCATGGCCACCAGCCACGACAACCAGATATTGGCGTCCATCCGAACCGAGATAGGTGGAAGGAGTGGCCTGACCGCCCGCTGGAAGACGTCGCCGCCAGATTTCTTCGCCCGTCTTCAAATCATATCCACGCACATAATAGTCGAGGGTTGCTGACAGGAAGGCCACGCCGCCCTTGGTGATGATGGGGCCGCCGATGCCGGGGACACCCATTTCGAAAGGCAGCGGAACCGGGGCCAGATCACGCACCGTGCCGTTGACATGTTTGTAGATGACCTTGCCGGTGGTCAGGTCAGCCGCAGCGATATAGCCCCACGGCGGTGCCTGGCATGGAAGACCGACAGGCGAGAGGAAGGCACCCATCTTGGCAGCGTAGGGCGCGCCGAAATTCTCGTTCAGCGGCGGCTGGCCGTCTTTCGTCACCACTCTGCTGTCGCCATTCGGACGCTCGATCAGCTTGGAGGTAAAGGCCAGATAAACCGGCATGCCGAACATCACCTGCCTTTCGGGATCGACGGCCACCGCACCCCAATTGAAGGCTCCGAAATTACCAGGATAGACAATTGTGCCTTTCAAGCTTGGAGGTGTATAGCGGCCCTCGTAACGCAACTCGCGAAATTCGATCCGGCACGCCAGCTGGTCGAGAAAGGTTGCGCCCCACATGTCCTTTTCTCTCAAAGGCTCAGGCTTGAAGGAAAGCGCAGAAACCGGCTGTGTCGGCGCGGCCGTGTCGCCCTCTGCGGCACCCTGGGGCGCAGGTTCCTCGGTCACCGGCAAGATCGGCTCGCCTGTCCTGCGGTCGAGCACGAACACCTCGCCCTGCTTGGTGGGCTGAACAAGCGCGGGGACCGGGCCATCGGGCATATTCAGCGTCACCAGGCTCGGTTGTGCTGGAACATCCATATCCCAAAGATCGTGGTGAACCGTCTGATAAACCCAGCGTTCTTCGCCCGTATCTGCATCCAGCGCCAAGACCGAAGAGGATATCCTTTCCACTTCGGGGCTGCGATTGCCGCCAAACTGGTCAGGCGACTGGTTGCCCATCGGCACGTAAATGAGATTGAGCTCCGGATCATAGGACGAGACGCTCCAGGTATTCGGTGCATTTTCGGAATAGGTCTCTCCAGATCCAACCGGCTCCGTGCTGTCTGGTTTCTTGGAGTCGAAATTCCAAACGAGCTCGCCAGTGTTGACATCAAAAGCCCGGATCACGCCTGACGGAGATGTGGTTGAAACATTGTCATTCACCGTTCCGCCCACAATGACCAAACTCGGCGTCACGACAGGCGGCGAGGTGGAATAATAGGAGCCCGGCGTGACATTCGGCATATTGGCCCAAAGATCAATTGTTCCGTCTTCGCCGCCAAAACCGGGGCAAATTTCGCCCGTCTCTGCACTGATGGTAATCAGACGCCCGTCGGAGGTGGGAACGAAGAGCCGCCTGATGCACTCTGGTGTCGGCACCGCAGTCGGATCACCGATATCATTCGAAACTTGGGGATTGGGGTCGCCCGGCTTGGCGGTTCCCGCAACAATATTCTGCGTCACCCCGGCTGCCTCCGTGGTCACGTCGCTCTGGCTTTCGGAGAGTTTTGCCTGTTCGTTTTCCCCGCTTGTTGCGGAGCTCGAAAGGCCGCCACTTTGCGGATATTTGCTGGCATCATAATAGCTGACGCCGCGGCAGGTCATATGCTGCGTTGTTTCATAGGGCGGCTTTTTGATCTCGGGATCGAAACGCCATTTTTCCTTTCCCGTCACCGGATCAAGCGCAATCACCACGGAAAAGGGTGTGCAGACATACATCGTGTCATTCACGACGAGCGGTGTGACTTCATAGGTGGTTTCGACCGGATCATCATCGCTGCGCTCCTGACCGGTTTCATAGGTCCAGGCGACTTTGAGATTTTCGATATTGTCAGGCGTAATCTGATTGAGCGGCGAATAGCGCCTGCCATAGGGCGTGCGGCCATAGGACTGCCATTCCCCATCTGGAACACCAGCCGTTTCGAAACCGCCGGCATTCGCATCCATGCGCGCCTCATCAATTGCGCCTCTCTTATCATGCGGCGTGAGACCCATCGAATAAAGACCGACGGCTATGGAGGCAATCACCACGATACCGCAGGCGGACGCGACGGGCAAATAACGCGCCGGCGAACTGCTGGAACCATTCAGGCTTTTCACCACTGGTGGCAACAGAAGCAAAACCCCGATTGCGATGAGAACGGCACCCCTTGCAGCCAGCGGCCACCAGTCGAAGCCGACTTCCCAGAGCGACCAGATCAGCGTCAACGCCAGCGTAAGCCCATAAATATGAAGCGCCCAGCGAGAACGCATCCATAGAAAAGCCGCGGTCAAAACGAGTCCCGCGGCAAGTACAACATAAAAGAGCGAACCACCGATGGCGGCAAGCCAAACGCCGCCGGCACCGGTTACGACGCCCAGCAGCAATAAAATGACCGACATGATCATTCTGAACATGTTTGTCTCCCATTAAGATTGATTTTAAGCAGCTGAAATGTTCGCCACCCACACCTTGCGAACGAACGGGCTCTGAGATTGTTCCTTAATTTAAGATGAAACCAGCCGTTCCGCTGAGGAGCAGACACAGCCGGGGGTAGTATGCGGCGCTATAAAATAGCATCATCCCCATCGCGGCCACACGGAACAAATTATCGGCGGACGCATTCATCAGCTGCGCCAGAGCAGCACACGGGGTAAGAGATGAACACGAACAATTGGCGCGGCTTGAAATGGCCGCAAGGCGTCTTCGCGCTCGCGTTTCTGGCCATTCCCGCGCTCGCCTATGCCGCAGGCGCTACTGGCGAAGGCCCTTCAGAGAGCCTCTTCATTCTGCAAATCGTCATCCTCGTCGTCGTCGGTCGACTGCTGGGAGAGTTGATGGTGCGCATCGGCCAACCTTCAATTCTCGGGCAGATTATCGGCGGTGTCTTGCTCGGTCCGTCAGTCTTCGGCGCGCTCTTCCCCGACCTTCAGGCCCAGCTCTTTCCCGGCAACGAAGCACAGTCCGCCATGACCAATGCGGTGGGCCAGATCGGCATTTTAATGCTGCTTCTGCTCGCCGGCATGGAAACCGATCTTGGACTGGCAATCCGGCTGCGCAAGGCCGCAGCCGCCGTTTCGCTTATGGGTATTGTGATTCCCTTTGCCTGTGGGTTTGCCCTTGGCGAACTCATGCCGATTGACCTGGTGCCAGACCCCGACAAGCGGATCGTCACTTCGCTTTTTCTGGGAACGGCCCTTTCCATATCCTCGGTGAAGATCGTGGCATCGGTGGTGCGCGAAATGAACTTCATGCGGCGTAATGTCGGGCAGTTGATTGTCGGCTCGGCGATTATCGACGACACGATCGGCTGGGTCATCATTGCCGTAACCTTCAGTCTGGCCAGATCGGGAAGCATCGACATCCCAACCGTCGTCAAGAGTGTTGCCGGCACGCTGATCTTCATGGCGGTGAGTTTTACGATAGGCCGCCGCCTCGTTTTCAGGGCGATCCGCTTTACCAACGACCATTTCAAGAGCGATCTGCCCGTCTTGAGCGCCATCATCGCCATCATGGGACTAATGGCAATCATCACCGACATGATCGGTGTCCACACGGTGCTCGGCGCTTTCGTTGCGGGTATCCTGGTAGGGGAATCGCCGATTTTGACGCGGCAGATCGATACCCAGCTGCGCGCCCTCACCAATTCGCTTTTCATGCCGGTCTTTTTTGGCCTGACCGGGCTGCATACGGATTTGAGCGTGCTGGGCGACCCGGAAACACTCATTCTTGCAATCGGCCTCATCGTCATCGCCAGTATCGGCAAGTTCGGCGGGGCTTTCGCCGGTGCGCGCATCAGCGGTTATTCCCGCGCCGAAGCAATCGCTCTCGGCTCGGGCATGAATGCGCGCGGCTCGACAGAAGTGATCGTTGCCTCCATCGGACTGAGCGTCGGCGTGCTCGACGAACGTCTGTTTTCCGTCATCGTCGCCATGGCGATCGTAACCACCATGGCGATGCCGCCCTCTCTGCGCTGGGCGCTCGCCCGCCTCCCCATGCGCGAGGAAGAGCAACACCGCCTGCAGCACGAAGGCTTCGAAGAAAACAGCTTTATCGCACAGTTCGAACGCATCTTGTTGACCGTCGACAAAAGTGCCAGTGGCCGCCTGGCCGCGCGTCTGGCGGGTTATTTCGTGGCATCAAGAGGCATGCCGGTCAGCGTCCTCAGCGCCCGTGAGGATGAGGAGACCGGAAAGAATGAGGCCGAGGTGAAAGATGGCGCCATTGATATCGTCGCCACGAAGGCAAAGGATTCCATCGAGTCCGACAACGACACCGGCGATCAGACAACCTCCGACATTCACGTGAGCGCCCTGGCCGGCGAGGGCGAGCTACTGGAAAGCCTGCGCGGCGGCGCTGAAAAGGGGCATGACCTGCTTTTTGCGGGCATGGAGCCCATGATGGATGAAAAAGGTGGATTCAGTGCGAGAACGACTGAGCTTTCCGGTGCATTCAGCGGAACCACGGCCCTGATTTCGTCGCGCGGAACGCTCAACCAGCAGGCCGACGCGGACCTGCGCATTCTCGTGCCTTTCAGCGGCACACGGCAATCCACCAACGCGGTAGAATTTGCTCTTGTCATCGCCAAGGCCTCAGGTTGTTCGGTCGGCGTGCTGTCGATAACCGAACCCCGCGCCGACACATTCCCGCGCTTGAGCGACGTGCCAAGCCAGGAAAAATCAGTATTCTCGGAAGTCGATGCGCTGGCTAAATATTATGACGTGTCCGTTCACAAGATCACCCAGCAGGGTGGCTCGCCGGAGGTGACAATTCTCCGCCATGCCCGGCGCGGGCGCTATAACCTCATCATCATGGGTGTGACCCACCGCTCTGGCGAAAAGCTCTCCTATGGCCGCATCGCGGACACCGTGTCTGAAACGGCAGACCGCTCAATCGTGCTCATCGAAGCGAAATGATTTCGGCTGCCGAAGATCCCCGGCAGATCAGGCAGGCGCTATCTGCATGACGGAAAAGAACATTCCAAGCTGGCGGATAGCATTGGCAAAGCCATCGTAGTCGACGGGCTTGGTAATATAGACATTGGCACCGAGATCGTAGCACTTCTTGATCTCGGTCTCATCGTCTGTCGTCGTCAGGATGACGATCGGCGTGCGTCTCGTATGCTGGTTGGATTTCAGTTTTTCGAGGATCTCCGTGCCGGACATATCCGGCAAGTTGAGATCAAGGAGAACAAGCAGATAGCGTTCTGCAGAGACCTCGCCGCTGCGATCTTCTCCAAGAAGATAGTCGAGCGCAGTCTTGCCATCCATAAACGGTATGATTTCGTTGTTCACGCCCGCGCGTCGGACGTTCTTCTCGATCAATCGAGCGTGACCCTCGTCATCTTCGATCATGACGATCGTCACTTCTTTGCCGTTTGCCGTCATACTCATTACTCTCACACTCTCTTCAAAAATTCTGCAAGATCCGCCGGTATTCGCACGACAAAGGTGGAGCCTTCTCCGACCTTCGAGCGAACCGTCACATCTCCACCCAGGTTGCGGGCCAATGAGCGCACATGCGCCAGGCCAATTCCGTCGCCTTTCTGATTCTGCTGTCCGGCGCGCCGGAAAAGCTCGAATACACGTTCCTGATCCTCGGGCGCTATACCGCGCCCATTATCATTGAACTCTATCTGCACGAATCGACCGGTACGTGCCCCATCAACAACAATCCGCAACGGCACGTCCAGGTTCCGGTATTTAATTGCATTGTCGATGATGTTGGTAAATATTTGATCAAGAGAAAGACGATCGGAGTTAACCTGCATGGCAGGCACAACGATATCGATCTCACCGTCACCCTCTGCAATGCGGTGCTGCAGGCTGTTGGCGCTGATTTCCGCGACATCGCGGACGTCAAAGCGTTCGGGTTTGAGCTGACGCCGACCATCGCGCGATATTTTCAGGATCGCGTTGATCAGGCCGTCCATTTTCGAGGTGGATGAACGAATGAATTCCAGCGCTTCCGGCACATCGGTTGCGGCGGCTTCACGCGCATCGGTAATATCCTGCTCGGAGAGAGGCTTGCCATCAGCCAGAACATAGGTTTTCAGCCGCTCGAGCGACATTTCGAGCTCTGAGGTAAACCCCATGATATTCACAAGCGGCGCCCGAAGATCATGCGTGACAATATAGGCAAACCGCTGGATTTCCTGGTTGGCGCGCAGCAGATCTTCCGTTCTTTCGGCAACCCGCTCTTCCAGGTCCGCGTTCAGTTCTATCACCTGACGCCGCGCAGCCGAAAGGGACATGACGTGGCGCTGAATGACGAAGATCGCTCCCCCCAGCACAATGACGATGGCAACGCCTGCCCCGACAATCACCCATTTCAAATGGGCGGAACTTTCCACCTGACGTGCAATGTTCCTGTTCACATTATTGTCGGCGATATCGATGATTGCCTGCATCCGCTGGCGAATGTTGCTCATCAGGTTTTGGCCAAATCCCCGCTGAATGATGTCATTGGCCTCCGCGATCTGACCCTTTCCAGCAAGTTCAACCGTCTGGGCCATCTCCTGCAGTTTGGAGTCAATCATCTCATAGATCGGGCGCATATCGCTTTCATAGGCCGGATGATTGTTGAGAAGCTGTTGGAGCTTGTCTTCGGCGACCGGAATTCGCGAGACGGCATCGTGATATGGCTTCAAAAAGTCAGGGTTGAGTGTGAGGATGTATCCGCGCTGTCCGGTCTCGGCGTCCTGCATCATGCTGAAAAGATCAGATGCAGCGTTGCGGATGGCCAGCTCATCGACCAGGGAATCAAACGATCTATTGGAACGATCGGCCATGAAAAGTGCCGAGCCGATAATGAAAAGCAGGAGCGCAAGCCCAAACACCACCATGCCAAACGACAGTTGGACGAATCTCCTGTTAAACGTCATGTATGGGAGCCTTCCTCAATGATCAAATTATGAATAGCGCTTTTATAGACAAAACGGCCAGAAGCCAAACGAACGAAAAACCGCGCCTTCGGGGACAAAAGGCGCGGTTTCTATGAGGCCACTACGATGCGGAGTGGGGGCGGAGGGTGCAGTGGCCTTGGGGGGCTTCGTTGGGATCAGTTCCGACCAAGCCAGCTGTCGATTTCCTTGTCGGCTTCGTCCTGCGACTTGCCGTAAGCTTCCTGCAGCTTGCCTGAAAGTTGTTCGCGGTTGCCGTCGATCACATCAAGATCATCGTCGGTAAGTTTGCCCCACTGGGCTTGAACCTTACCCTTCACCTGTTTCCAGTTACCTTCGACCTGATTCCAATTCATGTCTCTCTCCCTGTTTCTTGGAGGTTTCGATGTCTGGAAAACGCAGCAAGCAGAATTTGGTTCCACACCGCTCCATCTTTTTTGATCCGAGCTTGCAGCCCCGGCGCGCACCCGCACAAGACCCTAATAGAAAAGCCGAGCAGCAAGAATTCTAACAAAGCTCGGAACAAATCGGCCGGGCCCAGCATTTAGAGGATGAATAATGTCCACCGAAACGAAACACGAAAAGGAGATTGTCATGGCTACGACCTCTGCAACGAAGAACAACGGCTCGAATAATCATGCGCAGATGGCTGATATCGAAGAGCAGCTCGCGAAACTGAGCGAGGAAATGAAGGCGCTGACAAGTGTGGTTTCCGATTTCGGCTCGGGCAAGGTGAGCAACGCGCGCGCTCAGGCGTCCGATATTGCCGACGAGTTGAAAACCAGATCGGTCAGCACGATCAACCGGGCGTCCAAAACCCTCAGTGCTGCAGAAACCGATTTTGAGGATCAGATTCGCACGAACCCACTGGCAGCCGTTGGAATAGCGGCAGGTGTAGGCTTCCTGTTGGCCATGGTAACGAAGCGCTGAGAAGGTGCGGACAATGAGTAACAGCCTCGTGGACTTTCTGGCTGGAACCGTATTGCCGCGGAAGGAAAAGGTCGTCGGTGGCGTTGCTGTCGCGGCCTGCATTGCTGTGCTTCTGAGCACAGCTTATATCACCCTGATATTTGCTGCCTGGTACGCCCTCGTGCCCCTTTACGGTCCTGTCGGCGCTTGCCTCCTGATTGCGTGCGCATCCATCGCGCTCGTACCGTTGGTTCTGGCGCTGAACTGGTCCTATCAATCAATACGCAAACGCCAGCGCCTGAGAGAAGCACAGCGACAGGCTCTGACGGCCGAAGCGAAGATCGCCCAGACTGAAGCGCAGATCGCCCAATTGGCCGTGACGGCACTTCCTTTGCTTGTTCGCAAAAACCCGATTGCTGCTGTGAGCGTGGTGACCGGTCTGAGCTATCTCTTGACGAGAGCCCAAAGACGGTAAGGCGCCCGGAAAAACCCACTTGATTTAAAAACAAACAGGAGAAGAAGATGGCCAACACAGTCAAAGCTCTCAAAGCGCACTCCCATGAGGAAGATATCGATATCGGACTTTCCGGTACCTATCGGGCAGAAATTTCCAAGTCGTTGACCGAAATCCTGGCCGGCACCTATCGGCTGACCATCAAAAGTCACATTTACCACTGGAATGTGGTCGGTCCGCTTTTCAAACCGCTCCACGAATTGACTGAAGAGCATTACGAGGCTCTGTTTGCCTCGGCTGACATCATCGCCGAGCGAATTCGTGCCCTTGGTCATCTTGCGCCCGTCAGCATGGGCGACACCAGCAACCTGACACCGAAAAAGGGCGAAACGGACCATGATACGGCAAACGAGATGATTGCCGATCTGATCGCCGATCACGAAGCGGCTGTCAAATTGATGCGCAAGACGGGCGGCAAGGCAGGCGACGCCGGCGACCTTGTGACGGAAGATATGCTGACCGCACGTTTGACCTTCCACGAGAAGGCGCTGTGGATGTTGCGCGCCATTCTCTCTCAATAATGCAAAGCCGCCGATGGCCAATTGGGCCGTCGGCGATTTTTGCAAGGGAAAGGAGAAAGATAATGAAGCCCGAAAGCAGATTGACAGCTCAAATCAATGAACTCATGCAGGATGAGGACAAGAGCCGCGCGGAGAAGATAAAGGCGATCGAGGAAATTTACGAATATGCCCGCGCTGAACAGCGCACCGCCAGCGAAAGCATGATGGTCGATGATGACGGCTTGAATGAGGCTCTCAGACATGCCGAGAAGGCGCTTCAGGAACTCAACGCCGAATCGCCCGCCAAGAAGGATTCGCATTCTGCCGCGACACTTTAAGAAACTGTCTGAAATCAGCACTGGCCGCTCGCATATCGAGCGGCCTTTTTGTCTTTGAAATAAATCCGTACCGATAGGGAACTTTTCCTGTCGTCGCGCATTTAACGTTCGCACGTGTCAGGGGTCATAAAGGGTTGGAGAAAATGTCATTTAAATAATAAAACAAACAGATCAGCTTAACGTCTTTCCATTTGCTGGTTGCCCCACCATATGAGCGGATATGAGTGAAACCAACGAAGAGCCATCTAAACGGTCAACGTTTCATGTACAAAGCGAAGGCGCCGGAAAAGGCGCATCTTCCCTAAAAAATCAGAGCGGAGAAATCAAAACATGTCAGTGACAGCGCGCATCGCAGCACACCTTCCCTATTTGAGGCGATTTGCTCGTTCCATCACCGGATCTCAGATATCAGGTGATGCCTATGTAGAAACAATGCTTGAGGCTTTGATCGAAGACCTTTCGCTCTTTCCGAAAGCAAGCTCTGACCGTGTCGCGGTTTACAAGCTCTTTGTATCCATCTTCGACAAACTGGACATCGATATTGGTGAAATCAATTCACCATTCGCATGGGAGCGCCGCGCCGCTGAGCGCCTGAGTGAGCTTCCCAAGAAGGAGCGCGTGGCCTTCCTGCTCGTCGCCGTTGAATCCTTTTCCGCTGAAGAGGCCGCTGAAATCCTGGATACGTCTGCGCAAAACTTCTCAAAACTGATCGAAGAGGCTGCACGCCAGATTTCCGGACAGGTCACGACGGATATCATGATCATCGAGGATGAGCCGCTGATCGCGCTCGACATCGAGCAAATGGTCGAGGACCTGGGTCACAAGGTGACGGGCGTCGCCCGGACCCATTCTGAAGCAGTCAAGCTTTTCAACGAAACGGCGCCGAAGATGATCCTGGCCGACATTCAGCTGGCAGATGGCAGTTCGGGTATTGACGCCGTCAACGAAATTCTGACGACGGATGACGTTCCGGTGATCTTCATTACCGCATTTCCCGAACGTCTGCTCACCGGCGAACGTCCTGAGCCAGCGTTCCTGGTGACCAAACCCTTCAATCCCGACATGGTGAAAGCTCTGATCAGCCAGGCGCTTTTCTTCAATGAGCGGCGCGTAGAGGCAGCCTGACCGATTTTCGGTAGGGCGCCAGGAGAGAGAATCCAGTGCACCGGCTTTCATGGGTAGATCCTGAAAGAATTGATTCCCTCGCACGGGATTTCTTTATCCATGCGCTTATCGACATGGGCGCATCCTACATTCTCTACGACGACAAAGAGCGCGCCATATGCATAACAGGTCTGCCGGAAAGGTGGCGCGGCAATATAGGCCAAAGCCCTTCGGATGAAGTGATTTTCGGAAACGATCTGGCCCAGCAGCTGAAAAGCATGCGTCAAGGGCTGCAGAAAGCCGGAGACCAAGGCCTTATCGAGTATGAATTCGACGACGGGTGCATTTTCCAGTTCAAATGCCGGCGGTTGTACATTCCCGACCAGGGCCTGTATTTCATACTCTCTGTCGCCGACAAGACGGAAGAGCGCCAGCGCGAAATCTTGCTTCAGACCCTTTTGCTCGAAGTCAGCCATCGCTCCAAGAACATGCTGGCAATCGTTCAAGGGCTTGCATCGCAAACCGCACGCTACTGCGTCTCTCTTGACGAGTTCCTCATTAAGTTTCGTGGCCGTATCCAGGCACTGTCGAAATCGCAGGACCTGATCACCGACACCGATTGGCGGGGTGTGCATTTTTATGATCTGGTGGCAACACAGACCGAGCGATTTACCAGAACGCATTCCTTGACCTTCGAGACGACTGGCACGAACGCGCTTCTTCCGCCGAATACGGCGATCAATATCGGGCTGGCCTTCCACGAACTTGCCGCCAACGCCGTGGCCCACCACGACCTCTCCAAAGGCCCGGGCAAGGTGATTGTCAATTGCAGCCAGGTCGAAGAGAACGGAATCATGAAGTGGGAAATCATCTGGCAAGAGGACTTCGCCAAGGCTGCCCTGCCGGATGAAAATTCCGGCGAAAGCCGGTTTGGCGCCATCATCCTTGAAAAGGTCGTGCCCACCTCCATTGCAGGTACAGCAAAGCTGGATTTGGACCAGAACGCGCGCTACGTCCTGACATTTCCGGTGGGCATCACCGACTGACCGACGTGTCTTCAGCGGAACAAACCGCTCTTCTGCGCATTCTAGGTTGAACAGGAGTGCGGGGCATGGATGGCAGGAGCCATTTCTACAGACGTATCGAACTTGAAAGCATGCTGCGCATGTGCTCGCGCGTCGCGGCCATTTGCATTGCATTGCTGTTGTGGATAGCAGCGCTCGACCAGGCACAAGTGGTGCTGGCGCCACTTTCGCTCGGGATCATCATGGGCCTGATGGTTCTACCCGCCGCACAGTTCCTGGAACGTAGCGGAATATCACCGTGGCTTTCCGCCGGCGTTGCCGTCATTCTCTTTCTGCTGCTGATTATGGCAACACTGACGGCCTTTGCGCTCCCCATTTCGACCTGGGTCGATCAGGCCCCTCAAATCTGGCAAGCGCTGCAGCTGCGCCTGAACGATTGGCGGGCAACAATTGAATCTGTCAACGAAGTGGTTGCCCAGGTCAGTAAGGGCGTTGGAACTGCCGATGGCATGCGTGTCACCGTTGACGAAAACAGCGGCGTCGAAACCGTCATCACGCTGGCCCCGCAATATGCCGCGCAGATCCTGCTTTTCCTGGTTAGTTTGTATTTTTTTCTGGCGACACGCGAGAGTTTTCGCGCAACTGTCCTCACCCTTTGCGTCACAAGGCCGCTGCGTTGGCGCACCGCACGGATATTTCGCGATGTTGAGCAGCTGATGTCCCGCTATCTGTTCGTTATCTCCATTATCAATCTTGGCCTTGGCCTTTGCGTCGCACTTGTCATGTGGTTGATAAACATGCCCACCCCCCTTCTGTGGGGGATGTTGGCAGCTTTTCTCAACTACGCCGTCTATGTCGGACCGGCTCTCATGACATTGATCCTGACGCTAATCAGTCTGGCGACACATCAGAACCTTTTCGACACGCTTCTCCCGCCGGCGCTCTATCTCGGCCTCAACTTTATCGAATCGCAATTGGTGACGCCCAGACTTTTAGGGTCAACCGCCACAATCAACCCGTTCCTGATCTTTCTCTCGCTGACCTTTTGGCTCTGGTTGTGGGGGCCGATCGGCGGTTTCATCGCGGTCCCCTCCCTTTTGATCCTGTCTGCCATTTTGCGTAACATCATCCCCCATCTCGCCTTGTCCATGAGAGAGGACCTCAGTTAATCCCATGAAAATATTTCAATGCACTGAGTGCGGCCAGCCCGTCCACTACGACAACACGGTCTGCACCGCGTGCGGTGCGTCATTGTCTTATGATCCGGCGAGCTTCGAGATGGTATCCTATCGCGAAACACCGCCAGCAAACCACAAGCTCTGTGCCAACCGCGAAATCGCGATATGCAACTGGCTCGTGCCGGAGACCGACGAAGATGAGTTTTGCCAGGCATGCCGGCTGAATCTCAAGATTCCGAACCTTGCCGACCCGGACAAGGTGGATAAATGGCAAAAGCTTGAAGCTGCGAAGCGCTACTTTCTTTACGGTCTGATGCGGCTCGGCCTGCCGATTATCACGCGAACCGAAGATCCCGAACACGGCCTTGCCTTTCAGTTGCTCTCCAATGATGGTCCCGAAGGCGACATCATGACCGGCCATGACAACGGCCTGATCACCATCAACATAGATGAAGCTGACGACCCCGAACGGGAGGCAAGGCGCGAAGCGCTGGGCGAAAATTTCCGCACCCTGATCGGCCATTTCCGCCATGAGTCCGGCCACTACTACTGGAACCTTTTCATCTTGGGGGCCGACGGTGACAATGCGGCTCGCAAGACATTCGGCGACGCGCGTGAGGACTACGCTGAAGCGCTGCAACGATATTATGACAGTGGTCCGCCACCGGATTGGAGCGCGCAATATATCAGCGCCTATGCATCCAGCCATGCCTGGGAAGACTTCGCTGAAACCTGGGCGCATTACCTTCACATTGTCGATGGATTGGAAACGGCTCTTTGTTACGGCCTCTGGCCGACGAATGGGCCAGACCCGTTCAACGCCTACGAATCCGGCGATACACAAATGATGGTCGAGGCATGGACGGAGCTTTCGCTGGCCGTCAACGCCATCAACCGCAGCGTAGGGCAGCCGGACCTTTATCCCTTCATCTTCTCGCCGCCGGTCATCGACAAGCTCGACTTCATGCATGACCTGGTCGCAACCAACAGCAAGAGGAACAAAACATAACCGTGGCCGTTAATCTTTCATTAACAGCCGGAGGCGGTCATGAGCAATATTGCAGCCATTCTTGTTCTCGTCGTTTGCCCCGCAAACACCGACCATTGCATGAGTGAGCCACTTCGCGTGGTGTCGTATCAAAGCATGGCACAGTGCGAGAGTGAACGTCCCCAGGAAATCCGCTATGCAACAGACATGGGGCTGGATGTTTATGGAAACTGCAATCCATTCGACGCAAAGCTGCTCAAGGACCGCAAACCGATCAACATGGCTGCAGGCTTCGATTTGAACGCTGGTACACCCGTCAGCGCAATCAATAACGCTACACGCCTCGGATTCTCGAAGTAAGCAGTGCAATCCCCTGAAAAAGAGGAGGTTGAGATGAACATGCGCAAAAAAGATATGCAAATCAGGCAGTTTGAGCAAAAGACACAAACGGATGAAGACCTGGAATCCATGGTCCCGCCGCTATGGTCGAGATTCACCATTCAGCTGATGGTGGGCGTGCTTGTCGTCCTCGCCTTGATTGCCGCCGGTGTGATGGTCTGGGGCTGATTTTTGCCGCATAAAGATAAAAAACAGGCGTGGTCTGAGGCCACGCCTGTTCTTGTTGTGAATTGAAAAACGCAAGGGGATCGTGGCCATGAATGCAAAAAACCCGGCCACAAGGACCGGGTTTGAACGATGAATCTCTTCTGCCGAACTTAAAGGCGACGACGGTTGATGCCCCCGAACACCAGGGAAATGATAAACAGCACCAGGAACACAAAGAAAAGGATCTTTGCGATGCCAACGGACGCGCCAGCGATTCCGCCAAAGCCAAGCGCACCGGCAATCAGTGCCACGACCAGAAAAACGAGAGCATAATAGAGCATTGGAATTCTCCTCTTGATGATGCCCATTTAACGCTTGTCATTCGTGATGGTTCCCAAGGTGGTCCAAAAACAAATAAGCCCCGTTGAACCCACTGTGTTTTCCGCTAAAATTTCGACGGCCCACCCGGAACTTTGCATCCCTTGGCACGTTACAGATCTAATTCAACAAAATCCGTGGTTATAATGGTAGATAGACAGAAGCGAGACACCCCCCCTTTGGCAGGCAGCTCGGAACCAACAACAGATTTCGCAACCGACGGAATTGCAACGAGGCTTCGCGACCTCTTCAGCGAAATCGAAAACGAGGGCATTCCTGATAAGCTCGTTCACCTGCTCGATAAGCTCGATAAAGCCGAAAAAGCGCAGAATTCAAACGAGAATCAGCGGGAAGACTAAGATGGCTGACGCTAGTCACGACAGTTTTGATTTCAAAAAACAGCTTTTGAGCGCCCTTCCCAGTCTCCGCGCTTTTGCCGTTTCGCTTTGCGGCCAGCACGATCGGGCAGACGATCTTGTCCAGGAAACCGTGATGAAGGCATGGTCGAAGCAGGAGAGCTTTGAACTTGGCACCAACATCAAGGCTTGGCTGTTCACCATTTTGCGAAACGAGTTCTACTCCCAGCTGCGCAAGCGCGGCCGGGAAGTGGCAGATACAGATGAGGTCTATTCCTCCAAACTCTCCGTCCATCCCAACCAGCTGGGTCAAATGGACATGCAGGATTTTCTGGCTGCATTGGCTCAAATCCCGGACGACCAGCGCGAAGCGATCGTCCTCGTCTGCGCCTCCGGTTTTTCCTACGAAGAAGCCGCAGAGATTTGCGATTGCAAGATCGGTACGATCAAAAGCCGCATCAATCGCGCGCGCAACCGCCTTCAGGAACTGCTGGATGTTGATAACGTGCTGGAATTCGGTCCCGATTCGACAAGCGCGGCCGTCATCAAACAGAGCTTCGCAAGTTAACTGCGAAACTTTGTTTTACGGCCTCACGATCCAGGCATTGAGACGGTTTCGAATTTCCCATTCGTCGAACGGCTTTTCGATGATACCGCGCGGCGAAAGCAGCGATAGTGCCGAAACAAGCTTTGGGTATGACGAAAGGAATACTACGCCCGCCCCTGTCTTGTTGATCTGGGCAAACTGATGGGAATATCCCGACTCCAACGGTGCCGCATCCACAAAAACCAGGTCGAACCGACCGCTCTGCAGCGCACTTCCCAAAGCGCTGCCATGACAGATCGAGATCGTGCATGGCATTGTCTCGTTCAAAATCCGCTCAAGCTCCATCGCAATCAGAGGCTGATCATCAGCAATGAGGATGCTCAATATATCTTTATCCATAATTCCTTCGCCAATCTGGCGGCCTGTGCAAACGCACCAAGCGCCGGTTGCACGTGTTCAACTCCGACGCCCGAAGCATTAACCAAACGCGTTTTCAGAAGGACCGTCATTTAAAAAAGACATACTCAACGTCGTTTTCGGGAACAAAATACCGCGCCCGCAATTTTGCTTTTGTGAAATAAGGTCGGAAATATATGGAAGAAACGGTCAAATTACCCAAGACAGGCTGCGAAAGCTGTTCACTGCGAGAACTAAAGGGCTACAGGACGTTCTCTTCCCCTGCAGAGGCCAAATTCATAGCAAAGTTCAAATCAGGTGAGCTGAACTGCGAGCCTGGAACGACGATTGCGGCCGAAGGCTCCTTCAGCCCGCACCTCTTTACAGTGCTGGACGGCTGGGGCTTCCGATACAAGACGATGGAGGACGGTCGCCGTCAGGTCATCAACTTCATCGTACCCGGCGATCTGGTCGGTCTGCAGGGCGCAATCCTGGACCAGATGGATCACAGCGTGGAAGCGCTCACCAAGATGCGGCTTTGCATTTTCGAACGCGACCGCGTCTTTTCTCTCTTCGAGAAACACGCTCAATTGGCTTTTGACATAACCTGGCTTGCTGCCCGCGAGGAATTCATGCTGGACGAGCACCTGCTGAGCGTGGGTCGCCGCACAGCCTTGGAGCGGGCAGCTTACCTGTTGGCATTCCTGTATGAACGCGGCACTGCCTCCGGTTTGATCTCACCCAAAAAGACGCACCTGCCTGTGACCCAGGACCTCATTGCAGACATGCTCGGCCTGTCCCTGGTTCACACCAACAAGACACTGCGCAAACTCGCTGACCAGAAACTGATTTCCTGGCAGGACAAGGGCTGCAACGTGCTTGACCAGGAAGGTCTTTGTACCGTTGCAGAATGGACCCCGCCTGAGGAAGGCGAACCGCGTCCATTTCTGTAGAGCGGTTTTCTAAGCGTGATTGGGGGTGCTGGATGGCGCGGTCAGATCAATATCGACTGCAATCGAGGTGCCCCGCTCCCGGTCCCCTTGAGTAATACCGCGCCCCAGGGAGGCCGCCATGGTTTTCACGATTTTGCTTCCAAGGCCGGTTGAGGCCGAATTGGGCCGCGCATGGTTCAAACCCACGCCATCATCTTCAACAAGCAATGTCGCCCGGCTTTCGTCGTGCTTGGTGAGTTTCACCCGTATCTCCCCGGCTTCACCGTCGGGATAGGCATATTTATAGGCATTCGTGACAAGTTCCGAGACAATCATGCCGACGGACACGGATTTATCGGCTGGCAGATCAAGCTCGTCGATTTCCGTTTTCAGCGTCGGGCCGCCATTGGGCTTGCCCACTGTCATTGCCAGATCGCGCGTGATCTCCCCGAGATAGGGCTTGATATGCACTTCGCTGACATTGTCGGAGGCATAGAGACTGCGGTGCATGGCCGCGATGGCGGTAATGCGCGCCTGCGTTTCATTCAGCGCATGGCGGGTGTTTTCATCATCGGTATTATTGATCTGCAGCCGCAGGAGGCCTGCCACCAGCGCCAGGCTGTTTGCCACCCGATGGTTCATTTCAGACAGCAGTGATTCGGCGCGGTCCTTGGCGATGCGGATTTCTTCATCGGCCTTTTCTTTTTCAGCACGAAGACGCGCATTGGCAACTGTCTGCTTGATGGCATCGGCCAAAAGCGGAAAAAAATCATCGGCAACGCTCTTGATGACATAATCCGACGCGCCATTCTTCATCGCATCGATTGCCACACTCGCCTCGCTGGAACCGGTGATGTAAACCACCGGCACACGCAGCGCCATTTCCTTGAAGCGCCCCAGCACCTGATGCCCGGTCATATTGCCTAGATAATGGTCGAGCACAACGACATCGAAAACTGAAGCTGAAAGAATTTCAATCGCTTCATCCGCATCCTGCGTATGAACCACGTCCGCGCCCGAGCGCGTCAATTTGCGCTTGGCCAATTCCGCAAGGGTTATATCATCATCAATGTAGAGAACGCGGATATTTGCGTCTTCGGACTTTTCAGGCGAGTTCACAGAACACAAACCTTTGATTTCGTTGTAGCATCACTCAGTCTTACCTTCTACCATCCCCAAATAACAGGCAAATATCCATAATATGTGGCAATTGGGCAGTGTAAACCGGATCATCGCGGTGCGACCTCCTTTGGCACACGGACTGTGAATGCCTTTTCATGCACGCGAAATGAAACCTCTTCGCCAACAAGCTGCAATTCTCCGTCAATCGAAGCGCGAACGCGACGGGTTACGCTCAAAAACTGCAAGCGTACATCCTTCGCCGCCTTGAACTGCACAGCAGGATGCTGGCTCCATTGCCCCGTCAATATCGAGAATGAAACACTCAGGAGACCGGCGAACGGCAAGGGGGGAACGATATAGACGCCCAGTTTGCCCTCGTTCGGGTGATCGGAATAAGGGAGATGCCCGGGTCCAAAGACGTTGTTTGATACCGCGATCAGCCCGTATTCGCCTGATCCGACTTCTTCATCATCGCAGAAAACACGAGCCTCGACATTGCGCCGGGAACGGAACGCATAAAAGGTGGCGCGGGTGCTTGCAAGTATCTTCCCGATGCGCGTGCGATAAGGCATGGAGGCCCGCAGACGGATCATCTTGGGCTGCAGGCCCACCGAAAACTGATGAATGAAGGGATAGTCGTTGGCTGTAACGAGATCGCACGCCATGTCCCGACCGTCTGCGAGCTGTTCTACTGCAGTGAAAATGTCCGGTTCAATCCCCAGACCCCGCGTAAACAGGTTCATTGTGCCGGCGGGAATTGGCAGGAGCAGTTTGCCGCTTTTCCAGGCATGCGACGCCGCCAACGAAATTGTCCCGTCACCGCCTGCGGCGATGACGCCATCATACTGAGAATCGGAGAAGACGTCCTCAAGCTTCCCCGGAAGATCCGGCCCCTTGACCTTGATAACATCGACGCGATCACCAGCCTGCGTGAAAACCTCCCGCAAATGCCGGCTGAACATATCAAAATCTGCTGTCCGTAACGACCCGCCCTTAGCGTTTACAATAGCCGCAAGTCGCATTGTCTTCCCGAAGCCGCTTCAATTTCCCTGACCGTTTGCACTATCCACGCCGAAGCCTCTTAAACGCTCAAGAGCGCATTTGGTTCCGCAGAAAATGCACACGGCCAATATCAATTGATAAGAAAGCTTCCGCAAGATCAAGAGCGCGCAATGCCGGTGGACTTACACCTTCCCTGATATCGCAAAAAGCAGAGCCGGAAATGCCAAAAAGGAAAGCCGTTGGCTCACGCTTCGTAGAACGTGCTGGCCAATGACAAAACTCGGACTGGTGTTCGTCATGAGGAATGGCGAATGGATGCCGCTTTGAGAGCCTCGGAAAGAACCGCGCGATCCCCTATATGATTGGCAAGCAGCAGGATCAGACGCGCATTCAGAGCGTCACTCTGTGCCTTCGTCAGACCCTCATGTGCAGCAATCAGCTCGGAATAGAACTCATCCGGTCCGGCAATGTTTGCGTTGGTTTTGAGCAAGCCCATCTTCTACCTCCCGATCGCTTTCAAAAGCGCCTTCCGGACATCGTTTTCTGCAAAATGCTCCCAGCGTGCGACAACATGCTGGTCGGGCCGGATGAGATAGACAGCTGAGGAAGCGTCACCGAGATAACGCTGCTGCAGATAGTCTTCCGCTTCATCCGCCGTATTGAGGGCAATTCGCTTGACTGAAACACCCTCGACATCCAGGGCAGCGGGCGCTTCCGCATCAATGGTCAGCAGATAAAATTCGCTCCCAAGCAGGTTCAGCAGAAAGCGGTTGCCGACGGGCAGATCGACGACGGGAGAGCCCGGACGCGTGCGCGCCGGCATCTTGTCGCAATCCGCGCCATTCAACGGAGAGCCGTCATAGGTGCAGGGCACCGAAAGTCGCCCCGAGTTCACCATGGGCCGCATGCCCTCGTAGTGTTCGGCAAGCTCAAGCACCGCATCGCGGAAAACCCGGCTCATGTCCGATTTCGGCGTGATGAAGTCGGTCGAGCGCGATGAGTTGAGGATATTCTCGTCCGCACCATAAATCCGCTCGCTGTCATAGGTCTCAAGCAGGCTTGCGGGGGCTTTGCCGTCAATGATCAGCTTCAACTTCCAGGCGAGATTATCCGCATCCTGAATGCCGGAATTGGCACCACGCGCGCCGAAAGGCGACACCTGATGGGCGGCGTCGCCCGCAAAGATCACCCGGCCTTCGTGGAATTTCTCCATGCGGCGACACTGGAATGTATAAATAGAACTCCACTCCAGCTGGTAGCTGATATCGGCACCCAACATCGCCCGAAGCCGCTTGTCGATATTTTCAGGCTTCAGCTCTTCCTCGCGGTCGATATCCCAGCCGAGCTGAAAATCGATACGCCAGACATTGTCCGGCTGCTTGTGCAGAAGCGCAGATTGCCCGCGGTTGAACGGCGGGTCGAACCAGAACCAGCGCTCGGTCGGAAATTCAGCCTCCATCACCACATCGGCAATCAGGAAATTGTCTTCAAAGATGCGACCGACGAAATCAAGGCCCAGCATCTTGCGAACCGGCGAACCGGCTCCATCACAAGCAATCAGCCAGTCGGCCTCAATGGTGTAAGGGCCTTCCGGGGTGTCCACTTGAATGGTCGCTTTGTCGGCATCCTGCTCAACTGAAAGAACCTTGCTGCAACCGCGCAGATCGATCGGCTTGCCCTCGGCCTGCAGTTCCCGCAACCGGCTCACCAGGTCCGTCTCGAAATAATATTGCTGCAGATTGATAAAGGCGGGATGACGGTGTCCCTTCTCGGCCAGCAGATTGAATTCATAGATCTGCCGATCATCGAAAAAGACTTTGCCGAGGTTCCATTTGACCCCCCTCTCGACCATCGGCAGGGCGCAACCCAGCCTGTCGAGTATTTCCAAGGGACGTTTTGCAAAACAGATCGCTCGCGAGCCCCAGCTCACCTTGTCGTTCTCATCCAGAACCACAACCTCGACACCCTGCAACGCAAGATCGACGGCAACAGCAAGGCCAACGGGCCCGGCACCCACCACCACGACCGCGTGGCGCACTGGCGCATGCGCGTCCTGATCGCTCGACCGCCGATAGGGGTAGAGCGGCGTTTCAAAAAGCTTTCCCATGTCTCCTCCCGTCTGCAGGCTCAGCCCTGCAGATCAGCCCACATTTGCTGGTCACGTTCCGCCGTCCAGATGCGCGGCGTATCGATGCCTCTTGCCTCGTCATAAGCGCGCGCAACGTTGAAGGGCAGGCAATGCTCGTAGATGGCGTAGTCGGCGAACTTTGGATCGCATTCGGCGCGAACCGCATCCCAGGCTTCCTTCAGCGTGCCGCCACGGGCAACAACCTTGGCCACCGGCTTGTAGGTACTCTCAACGAAATCAGCCGTATTGGCGATTGCTTTTGCGACCATCTCTTCGCCCACCAGCGCGTCACCACGGCCCGGCGCAATACTCTTCGGCTCGAATGCCGCAATGTTGGCGAGCGTGTCGGACCAGTCGTTGAAATGACCATCGCCGCAATAGCAGGCAGAATGATATTCCACGATGTCGCCGGTAAACATCACCTCCTGATCGGGAACCCAGATCACCGCATCGCCAGCCGTATGCGCCCGCCCGAGCTTCATGATATCGACGCGGCGCTTGCCGAGATAAACGGTCATCTGCTCGGAGAACGTGGTTGTCGGGCGCGTCAGCCCCGGAATCTCTTCATGCCCCTGGAAGAGGCGCGGAAAACGGCCGAATTCGGAATCCCAGTCTTCCTGGCCGCGCTCTTCGACCATCGAAGCTGCAACGTCGGACATGATGATTTCCCGCGCGCCGTAGGCGGAAGCGCCCAGCACCCGAACGGCATGATAATGGGTCAGCACCAGATGCGAGATCGGCTTGTCGGTCACTGAACGCACGCATTCCATCACCTTGCGGGCAAGGCGCGGGGTTGCCTGCGCCTCCACGATCATCACGCTCTCGTCGCCGATGATCACGCCAGTGTTGGGATCGCCCTCGGCGGTAAAGGCATAAAGCCCTTCACCCACTTCCGTGAAGCTGATCTTTTTCTCTGCCATGTCGCCTTGCGAAGCAAATGCCTTTGCCATGGGTATTCTCTCCTTTTTGGTCTTTTAAGGGGAGCAGACGGTTTCGCCTGCTCACCCCCAAAGCTTAATTTTTTTCGTATTTCCTGACGGTCTGCTCGATGGCGCCGAAGATGGAATGACCGCTCTTGTCCTTCATCTCGATACGCACCGTATCGCCGAATTTCATGAATGGCGTCTTTGGCTTGCCATCGTTGATGGTCTCGATCGTGCGGATTTCCGCAATGCAGGAATAGCCCGCACCGCCTTCCGAAACAGGCTTTCCGGGACCACCATCAAGCTTGTTGGACACTGTACCCGAGCCAACAATCGTTCCGGCACAGAGCGGACGGGTTTTGGCTGCATGCGCAACGAGTTGGCCGAAATCGAAGGTCATATCGACCCCGGCATTGGCGCGACCGAACGGCTTGCCGTTGTAATCGACGCAAAGCGGCAGATGCACCTTGCCATCCTTCCACGCATCACCGAGTTCATCAGGCGTGACCGCCACCGGCGAGAAAGCCGAAGAGGGTTTTGATTGGAAGAAGCCGAACCCCTTGCCAAGTTCGGCAGGTATGAGACCGCGCAATGAAACATCGTTGACAAGCATGACGAGACGGATGGCGTCGCGTGCTTCTTCTGCTGAAGCCCCCATCGGCACGTCATCGACTATCACGGCAACTTCGCCCTCCATGTCAATGCCGAAGGCCTGATCGTCAGCCATTACAATGTCGCCGCGCGGGTCCAGGAAACTGTCGGAGCCGCCCTGATACATCAAGGGATCGGTCCAGAAGCTTTCAGGCATTTCGGCGTTGCGCGCCTTACGGACCAGTTCCACATGGTTCACATAGGCCGAACCATCGGCCCATTGATAAGCGCGCGGCAAGGGCGAGGCGGCATCATGCTCGTGAAACCGCATGGAAGGCTGAGAGCCTGTTTCCAGCCCTTCGGCCACACGTGCCAGACGTGGCCCGGCATGTTCCCAATCGTCCAGCGCTGCCTGCAGCGTTCGCGCAATATGACCGACTTCGGAACAGCGGGTCAGGTCCTTGGACACGACCACGAGTTTCCCATCACGCGTCGAATCCCTCAATGTTGCGAGTTTCATTGTCTCTCCCTGTATTTTTGTCGGTTTTGAACCCGTTATTTCAAGCCCGGCGTACCGTCGAACTTCTTGTCCAGTGTATCCCAGCAATCGATATAGTCATCCTGCAATGGTGCTTCCTTTGCAGCAAATTCTGTCAGATGTTGCGGGAACCGCGTTTCGAACATGAACTGCATCGTGTTGTCCTGGAAATGCGGCTTGAGAACCTCGTTGGAGGCGCCTTCAAACGCGTTGCGATCCGGACCATGGGGCAACATGCAATTGTGCAGGCTCATGCCGCCTGGAACGAAGCCCTGCGGCTTGGCGTCGTAGACCCCATAAATATTGCCCATCAATTCCGACATGATGTTCTTGTGATACCAGGGCGGGCGGAAGGAATGCTCGGCCACCATCCAACGCTCACGGAAGAGAACGAAATCGATATTGGCCGTTCCTTCCTGACCTGAAGGCGCAGTCAGCACCGTGAAAATCGACGGATCTGGGTGGTCGAACAGGATCGCACCCACAGGCGAGTAGGTGCGCAAATCGTATTTGTAGGCGCAGTAATTGCCATGCCATGCGACCACATCCAGCGGCGAATGATCGATCCACGTTTCATGGAATTGCCCGCACCACTTGATCACCACGCGGCTCTTTGCATCACGGTCTTCGAAAGCGGCCACCGGGCATTTGAAATCGCGCGGATTGGCAAGGCAGTTTGCCCCAATCGGACCACGCCCCGGCAGATCGAATTTCTGGCCGTAGTTCTCGCAAACGAAACCACGCGCGGGGCCTTCCAGAACCTCGACGCGGTAGACAAGACCGCGCGGCAGAATGGCAATTTCCTTCGGCTCGATATCGATCACCCCAAGCTCGGTACAGAAGCGCAGTTTGCCTTCCTGCGGCACGACCAGAAGCTCACTGTCGGCAGAGAAGAAATATTCGTCCTTCATCGATTGCGTGACGAGATAGACATGGCTTGCCATGCCAACTTGCGTGTTCACATCGCCTGCCGTGGTCATGGTGCGCATGCCGGTGATCCACGTCAGCGGTTCATCACCAATTGCGACCGGGTCCCAACGGTATTGACCCAGCGAAATGACGTCAGGGTCCACATTCGGTGCCGTCTTCCAATAAGGGACGTCAATCTTCTGGAAGCGTCCTGTATGTTTCACAGAGGGGCGAATGCGGTAGCACCATGTGCGCTCGTTCTGCCCGCGTGGTGCGGTAAAGGCCGTCCCGGAAAGCTGCTCTGCGTAAAGGCCGTATTCGCACTTTTGCGGGCTGTTCTGCCCCTGCGGCAAAGCACCGGGCAAAGCCTCGGTTTCAAAATCATTTCCGAAGCCCGGCATGTAGCCTTCATGCGTACCAGTTACATTGGCAGCGCGGATCATGCCCTTGGGAAGCTCGAGATTCGTCATCCTGTTTTCCTCCACATAAGCCACGCTCTCCCGCGCGGCCTGTTTCACTCAATATTCGTTGCATTTGCAATGAAGTCAAGAATATTGTTGCATCCGCAACGGCATTTACGCTTATTGAAACACGATTGTGCGGGAAGTTGGGGGCGACAATATGAGCGAAAAGGGACGAGGAACGGCACCCGAATTCGACCTGATGCATTTCACGCCTTACCGGCTGACCGTGGCGGCACAAAAGCTCAGCGACGGCTTGGCGCGGCAATATCGAACACGATTTGGCATTTCCGTTCCGGAATGGCGGGTTCTGGTTCACCTCACCCATTCCGGAAATGTCTCGGTGCGCGATATCGAGATGCGCGTGGCCATGGAAAAATCCAAAGTCAGCCGCGCCGCCTCGCGCCTTGAGGATGCCGGCTATATCGCAAAACGCATCAACGACAAGGACCGCCGACTGGTTCAGCTTGCACTGACACCGAAGGGCGAAGAGCTGATGTCAAAGCTCCTGCCCTTGGCAATCGCCTTTCAGGCCGAGATCGAGGAGAAACTCGGCGATACCTTCAAAGGCCTGGATGATGCGATCGAAAAGCTTCTGGGAGAGGAACAATGATAACACTTCACGATTACTGGCGCTCGTCGGCAAGCTACCGCGTGCGCATTGCGCTGAACCTTGCAGGTCTCGATTACAAGAGCCTGCCGGTCGATTTGACCAAGGGCGAGCAGACATCGCCGGAACACCGAGCACTCAACCCGCAGGGCCTTGTTCCGGTGCTTGAAATCGGACGCCAAAAACTGACCCAGTCGCTCGCCATCATCGAATATCTGGAGGAAGTTCATGGCGTCGGCCTGCTACCCGATAGCGCCATTGAGCGCGCACATGTCCGCGCACTTGCCTATGCGGTGGCGATGGAAATTCATCCGGTGTGCAATTTGCGCGTGGCGAAATTCGTCACGCAGGAAACCGGCGGAAAAATTTCAATGGAACATTGGATGCAGTCCTTCATCGCACCCGGCCTGGCTGCGCTGGAGCAGATGGTGGGCGACGGCAATTACTGCCACGAAGACCGGGTCTCTCTGGCCGACATCTGCCTCGTGCCCCAGCTATACAACGCCCGTCGCTGGAATGTCGATCTCGCTGCGATGCCCAAGCTCTTGCGGATCGGCGCGCATCTGGAAACGCTCCCCGCCTTCAAGCTGGCCCATCCCGACCGTTTTCAGTGATAGCCACGGCCCCTATTTGATGATCACGTCCGCAAAGCTGTAGGGCACGGGCGAAGCGCCAGCCAGCAAAAGGCTGCCTTCCAGCTCCCCCTTTTCCAGGCCTTCGCTCAAAGAACGCAAGAGTTCAACGCGCGCCGACCTATCATCCGGCAGGCCCTGGTTCAGACACATGAGGCCGAGGAAGTTACGTCCACGCTCGTCCTGCTCCTGAACGATAAGGCCATAACGCGAGCCGGGTGAAATTTCATAGCGAACACGCTGCCCGCCCGCCTGTTCGGTTTTGAAAAACTGTGCCGGAATAGGGGTCACCTTGCGCGTGGGCGAAATCGCCAGAAAAATCGGAGAGCAGGCCTCAGGCAGGTCGGCAAAGAGGGAAATCTCTTCTCCCGTGCCGACTTCCGACGGATAGGCGGAAAGCAGAACCGGCTGCGCTGCCGCGGCGACGGTCGGTGCGGGTGCAGGCGCGCTGACAGACTGTGCGCCATCACCGGGCTTGAAATAAAACTCCGCCTGCATCTGCGACAACTGCTGCGGCCGCTGACTGCGGCCCGTCTCGGCGATCACATCGCGCGTCACCCGCTTCATCAGCACCGAGACCTCGACGCCGGGCGTCGGCAGGTTCTTCGCCAGCGCCCGCGCAAAGGGCGAATTGCCATGCGCGCCATCCGAGGCCACCGTGTTCGGCAAGGTGGCGAAAGTTATCAGCATATCACCTTTCGCCCGGACAACGGCCAGACCGCGCGTAACTTGCACGTCGCGTCCACTTGCGCTTTCCTGCTCCAGAAGCGTTTCGGCAAACGGATTATTCCGGCACGCATCCAGAAAGACCAGGCCGATAGGCGCTTTTTCGATAATATCGAGAAAAGACTGAAGCCGGATGGTTTCGCGTTCGATCGCCGTTGCCGTCTGAAGCTCGGCATCCACGGGAATGAGATAGTTTTCACCATCCTTCTGAATACCATGACCGGCATAATAGAAGGCCACAACGTCGATCGAACTGATCCGCGCGGCCAGATCATCGAGTGCAGCACCCAGCGCATCTTCATTGGCGTCGAAAATGGTGTGCACCTCGAAGTCGAGCTTTTGAAGCGTGTCGGCAATCAGCCGCGCATCGTTGCCCGCATTCGGCAGTCTCCCCACTTTGGCGTAGGCGCTGTTGCCGATGACAAGCGCATAGCGATTTTCCGCGTGAACTCCGCTTGCGCCGATGAAAAACAGCAAAAGCGGCAAAAGCAAACGCAAGGAACTCATCATCTGGCACCACTCCATTACAAATGCATCAAGACCGGCGTTCGAAAGCGCGCTTTCAATTCAACTGGACGTGATCCATTCAATTTTTTAACATACATTTTGAAATCTAGAACGTTAAAGGACAACCGTTTTATTCTCCAATGGATAGGATAATCGGCAAGTTCCAGTTGGATGGTTACATCATGAACAAGTTCAGAAACATCGTTTTGGCCGCCGTCTTCGGTTTTTCAGCCTCTGTCTCGCACCAGGCTTTCGCCCAATCCATAATCTCGCTCGACCAGTTGGGCGATGACATATCGGATAAGCCGAAGGCTGCGGCGGCTGCACCCGCCGCCTCCAGCCTGGAAAACTGCCTTTTGGGCGGCAATGGCTGCTCTGATGGAGCCTCCAAGTCCTCAAGCGCCATCAGCCTGGACGATGTGGTCAACATCGGAATCATCGACCACGAAGAAGCCGCCGCAATCAAGGCGAAAAAAGCAGAGAGCGGTCAGACAGCCAGCGCCGAACCCCTGCCCTCCATCGATATGGAGATATTGTTCGACTATAACTCGGCAAATATCAGACCCGACCAATATCCAAAGCTTCTGGAGCTCGCCCGCGTTCTCAACGGCGACAAATTCGCCGATTTCCGCTTCATGTTCCTCGGCCACACAGATGCCAAGGGCAGCCAGGACTACAACATGGCGCTCTCGGCCAGGCGCGCCCAGGCCGTTGCCGATTTCATTCGCGGCGAAGAAAACTTTTCCGAACGGCGCGTGCTGGTCAGCGGTGCCGGCTCCAGCCGCCTGAAAGACGTCTCCGACCCGTTCGGCGAACAGAACCGGCGGGTTCAGTTGGTTCTGATACCCGCGAGCTGATCTTGGAAACTGGCGCTAACCGCCATCTTCCCACGCAAATTTCATCCTGACGAAGCGCGCGCTGACCCAGCCTTCCTGCCCGTCTGTCTTTCCCTTCAGCCAGACGGCCTGATTGTCATCGGTGACGGCGCAGTCGAGCAAATCCAGTTCTGCGCCAGCGCCCAGCGCACCAATCGTATTGCTCTTCAAGCTCGGTGCATCGCGCATATTCACGCCGTCCAGAACAACGGCTTTCGGGGTTTCAGCATAACCCTGCCCATCCAGAATATACTGGCTGCCGGTAAATCGTCCCATCTGGCACGAATTGACGTCGGCAAGAAGTGCCGTCGTTGCAAAGCTGGAGACCTCGGCATCCGTTGCGCACCATTCCCAGGTAGTCTCCGCCTGCTTGTCAATGCACGAGATCGGCTCGCGCGTCACATTCATCAGCAAATTCCCAGCTGGCGTCAAGCCGATCAGGCACGTCTCACCCGAGCCGAAAGATGCCATGAGTGGGCCGCCACCCTTCTCCTCAAAAAGAGCCTTCGCCATTTTTTTCGCAGGGGGCAAAACGCCATAATCCTCGGTGACAATAGTCAACGGTTCCTGGGATATTTCCAGAAGATGTGTGCACATGGCCTCAACTTCGCTCATCGGCAAAGCCGTTGCGCTCAGCGCGTCAGAAAGGCCACCATAAGCCACGGGAATGAAACCCAGATTATAGGCCCGATCACTGGCCTCGGCATAAAAGAAGCTTTCCGAGGTGCGGTGTTTCAGTGCTTCCTGCAAAAGCTCCGGCGGGCTTGTTTCATCGATAATGATCGACAGATATGCCGCAACGATATCGTAGGTGAGATCCATGATAGCATTCACCTGCGCCTGCTGCGTACCCATATTCTCAGGCACCGCACCCATGTGGAAGCCCACGCGCCCGCCAACTTCGATAAAGCGTGCGCTGTCGGAATCATTGAGCATGCGACGGTGCGAGGAAAGCGCGAAGATAAGCGAGCATGCCGAAAGGCAACTATCGCCCTTCAGAACATAAGATCCCATAAAAGACGGATCCTGACTGGCGAGGTTTTCACCAAGCCACTTTCCAATCGCGATGCCTTCCAGAAAATTGCCGCCGGGACTGTCAAGCACCAGAAGCCACGGATAGGCTTGAACCTCCTCATAGGTTTTCTCCACAAAGGCGTCCAATTTTGCAGCATCGCCCTTTTCGATGACGCCGGAGAGGGTGATGATCCTGTATCCGGGATCATCTCCACCGGGCTCATGGTCATTTGGCCTTTCGAGGCCGGCTCTGTTCGCGGGAAGATCAAACCGGGGATCATCAGCGTAGTACGCAGGCCGATAAATCGCGCGAAGGCCGTTGATGTGACCCGCCAAATCCTGCCGAAGCTCGAACTCTGCAGCTGTCACACCAACCGGCACCCACAGAAGACCGGTCAGCAAGCCCAAAACCAGACGCACATATTTCTTCATCTTTGTCTCCCGGCCACCCATAACTCGGTGCCTTACGCTAAAAAATACGACAACACGATCAGCCGGGCTGACCGACAAGGACGAACGGAGCCCAGTAAGACGGCTCCGACCACTGCGGATGTTCGCTGTCCTCCATCATCGCAAGCATCGCCTCGCGTAGTGCCTCTGTCGGCCTTTTGGCTTGGTCTTCTGCCGCACGTTTGAAGGTCTCAGTCATCAGCTCAACCGTCGCATCGCTGGCAACTGACCAATGCGACACAAGCATCGACCGTGCCCCGGCATAAAAGAAGGAGCGCGCTAGACCTGAAAGCGCATCAGCACCCGTATTGTCGCCCGCCGCAGTGTTGCAGGCCGAAAGCACCACCCACTTTGCATTGAGCTTCAACCGTGCAATTTCAGACGAGGTCAAAAGTCCGTCGTCATCTGGTGTCGGCTCCTTCGGCAGAGACAGAACCAGTGCCGGTTCCGCGCCATCCTTCACCACCTGGGCTGCCTCACCGGCAACCAGTCCATGGGTGGCAAAATAGACGACCTCATAGTCATCGAGCTTGTCGTTTTTGACAGCCGTTTCCGAAGCCGCCGACCCAAGCACAAGATCGGCTTCATCGGCGTTCAGGCTGGCGGCAACCATTCGCAACTCGTCTGCCGTTTCCGGCAAGGCGGCCAGCGCATTGGACAACAGTCCAACATCGGCCAGTCCACGCTTGAAATAGGCCGCATAGCCACGATCTGCGGAAACTGCGGTCGCGTCGGCAGTCTCAAGGCTGAACACCGGATCACCGTAACCGCGCATGGGCTTGGCGGCGCTTGAAGCAGTGTAAGCGCTTTCGCGCAGCAGCTTCAGGCTGGAAGCAGACGGCAGAACGGAAATGGCATGGTCCCGGATCAGCCAACGCACATCGCCATTTTCCATACCCTCCGGGTTTTCACTGATGAGAACCTGCGGTGGCAGCGAAGAAATGGCGCCATTGAGTACGAACAGAATGTGCTTGCGCTCCTTCAGGAGATCGCCAGCAGGCCCAAGCAGGGTCTTGTAAAGCGCGAAGGCGGCCTGTTTGTCGAAACTGGTCTCGCTGTTGGTCTCAAAGGCAAGCCCGGCCCTCAGCATTTCGACAGCTTTGGCAACATCACCATGCTCCGTCTCCAGCGCATAACCGGAGATCCGGTCTTTCGTGACAGCATAGACATAGTCATCGCCATCAAACGGGCCTTTGGCGATATCAATCATCACCAGCGCCTCATCGGCTTGAAGCAGCGACTGCAATGTCTCGACCGTTATCGCATTTCCGCCCTCGAGTTCTGAAAATTCCGGAAACTGCGTGCTGATTTTTTGCTGAATGACGGCAATCTTGTCCTGGGTCTCGCGATAGCGGCCACGCAGAAAATCCGCCTTCTCGAGGCTGAAACTCTCCGCAGGCTGCGCGCGTTCCGCACCAATGTCTTCGTCAAGCTTGGCCAGATCGGCTTCCAGGTCCTGTTTCTGACGGATCAAATCAGCCAAAGCGCCAGTGCCAGCGGCAGCACGGGCAGCGAGGCTGTCGACTGCCCCGGCGACCGAACTTGTCGTTTTTCGCTGCAGGAAAACGAAGCCTTCCTTGAGTGTGTCTTCCGACTGGTTCGGCCCTCCGACAACGAGCGGCATAAAGCTCTGACGACGCGCCCTGTTGGCCTCCGCAGCTGGCCGCAAAACGGCAAGCGCACCTTCATAATCTCCCGATTTGCGCATGGTGTCGGACAAACCGTTGCGCGTCAGGCTCTTCTCGTTCGCGCCGTAGGCCGCCTTTTCGATTTCAAGAACATCTTCGTAATGCGCCTTGCTCTCATCCAACTTGCCTTGGAAATATTCAAGGCGGGCGAGCCCCTGAAGCGCCGTCGAATAGTAAGGGTGGCGTTTACCGAAATGTTCGGCCATCGCCGCAACAGCCGCAGTCTGCAACGTTTGGGCCTCATCATAGTGGCCGCGGCTCATGAGGTGCGAGGCAAAATTATGGCTGACCCGCGCTGTGCTGAGGTTGTTGTCACCATAAACGGTTTTCATCGTTTGCAACGCGTCGCGAAACAGCGTCTCGGCCTCTTCATCCTTGGTTCGATCGCTCAGGACATTGGCCAAAGCCGCTTTGGTCGCCGCAACTTCGGGTGCACCTTCAGCATAGACCGTGGACTCTGTTTCCAGCACCCGGCGATAAAGCGCTTCAGCCTCCTCCAGCTTTCCGCCTTGCTGTGCACTGATCGCCAAATCCTTCAGTGCAGACGAAACAAGCTCCTCGCGCTTTTCTGTTGCATGATCGGCGATCTCGGCCACTTCGCGTAAAATCTCGGCCTGTTGCTCAGGTCGGCCCAGCCGCGCGGCAGCCTGCCCGATGGTGCGCAGGCAGGGAATGCGATTGGACGACATCTTGCCTTCCAGCCGTTCAAACATGTCACAGGCCCTGGATGCCAGCTTTTCAGCCTCTTCATATTTCGTCAGGCTGGCATAAACATGCGCCGCCTGCGTCAAACTCGCGGCGAAGCCGACCGTGTCCCCGCCCTGCAGCTTTTCCTGGATCACCAGCGCGTGATCAATCGCCGCTTCAGCCGCCCGATAGTCCGACATTTCAATCAGGCCGCGGCTTTGCACCATCAGACCAAGCGCATATTGAGCGCTTTCTTCTCCATAAACCGTCTTGCGAATAGCCAGAGCACGGTCTTCAAGTGTCCGCGCCTTGTCAAATTCCAATTGCTCGATAGCCACGAGGCTGAGGCTCTCAAGTGCGTATTGAACCTTGGGATGATCCGGTCCGACCGCCTTTTCATAAATGGCAAGTGTTCTCTCAAGCGTCGACTTCGCCGCTTCGAAATCGGATTGCTGCAACTGCGCCTCCGACAGGTTCAACAGCGCATCGCCCACCATGAGATTGTCCGCACCAAAGGCTGCCGAGCGCAGCTCTGCGGTCTGGGTGAAAAGCGCAACCTGCTCTTCCGGCTTCATTTTCTGCTTTTGCAGCGCCAGACCAACGCCATACAGTGCGTTGGCGATACGTGGGTCCTTGTCGCCATAAAGCGTGGTCTGCATGTCAAGAGCATCGCGGACAACCGGCAAAGCCGCTTCCGGTTTCTCGTTTTCAAGGAGAACATTGCCATAATCCAGCGTCACCGCCGCCACCAATTCCTTTGGCGCTTCGGCGGTCTTGGCAAAAACGGCAACAGCCTTCTCGAGCAAAGGCTCAGCTGCCGCAAAATCCTGCATCTGAATATTGATCTGCGCAAGGCGGTAGATGCTCTGCGCAGTTGCCGGGTGCTCTATCCCATGCGCCTTTTCGTTAATGCTGACAGCCTTTGCAAAAGACGTCTTGGCGCCCGCCAGATCCTTTTGCCCCGCATGGATCGCGCCGATCAGATTGGCCGCATCGGCAAGCGCCTCGTGATCAGGACCGAGCGCCGGCTCAAGCAGCCCGGGGATCTGTTCAGCCGCCGCAAGCGCCTCATCAAATTTACCCTGCTGATAGGCCGCAATGGCTTCCTTGCGCAGCCCATTTGCCTTCTCGAGATCAGCCTTGGGGCCTCCGGCCGGAGCGGCGGCTGGTGCCTTGCTGAGGGCCTCGTAGCAGGCAATTGCCCCATTTGTTGCTGCCCGGGTTCCCTTCAGCGTCAAGGTCAACAGCGTCTTGCCGCCGGACCTGATCGCAAGGTTGGATGAATGGGCAATCTGCTCGCGGAATTCGCCCCCGCCATAGGTACCCAAAATGCCCTGCCGGCCACTAAAGGCCACACCCATGAAGGTGTTCGTCCATTCGGTCTTGCCATCGAAGAGCAGCTTGACCTCATGCGGTTGGCCTGGCGCAAAAGATGACAGGGCCGGGCTCAACACCAGCATGGAAAGCCTTTTGTCCTCGTGCGAAATTCCAAGCACGAAAGACGTATTCCCGGCTTGCGCCTGCTCGGCAACGCACCCGCCAAACTGTTGATTCCAGTAAATCTGCCAATCGCCCGCATCCTCCCATTCACGATCGGGCTGCATCGTCGTTTCTGCGGCGGAAAGCAGCGGTGAAAACATCAGGACAGATGCAAACAACGTTACGCCTAGAAACGTGGATTGAAATTTCATAGCTGGTAGCCCCCCTGGAATCGTTCTTGTGTGATCGCCTTGTTTCCGAAAACCCACCATCGGTGGGAGGCGCGTTGCAGGCGCCCTGGAGCGCTCTGCAACCGCCCGGTTCGAAGGCGTCCCCTTCCCTCGAACCTGCAACCGGTCTGGCAATACCGTTACTCGTGCTCTCTCACATTGAAAGAAAGCATATTGATCGCAGCCAGACTTGGCTCCTTGGCCGATTGGAGAACAGCCTTGGCGTTGTTCTCAAACATCTTCACTGCGAGCCCCCGTTTTGGTGGCTGGAATGAACTGGCGATGATTGCCCTTGCCTCTTCAGCGCTCATGCGACTGGACCCAAGGCCGCCAACCTTACAATTCAACACAAGCGTTTCGTCCTCAGCCGGCGTGTCGAAAACAAGTTCGCCGACCGATGCGTCCGGGATCGTGCGCGGCACGCCGGGCTGCAGGAAGGGGTCGCCTATCATCGCCTGCGGGATCAGTTCCACATTGCCGTCGGCTTCAACATAGAGGATCTGCAACTCGCAAGCCTGATTGGCAACAACATCGAAGGTCAGCCGTTCGCCCACAAGCACGTTGGTCTTGTCGACCATGATGCTCAGCTTGAGTGCAGCAGCAGTGCCCGGCGTCGCATCATAACCGTCATCTCGGTAGGATGCGGTCTTGTAGAGCGGCAATTGTGCGCTTGCCAACAATTCCGGCTCCGCCCCCTGAAGGCGCAGGGGCTCCAGGTTCATCACCGCCTTGACGAGGTTGGGAAACTGATCCTCAACCTCGGAGCGGGAAACCTTGATCCCGGCCTCAAGCTGATTGATCCAGTCGATGGCAACGGCGCGCGACATGGGATCACGAACCCGCTGGATGGCCTCCTTGAATTCGTCCAATGTCATGTCGAACTCAGCCGCCAGCATGTTTTCGTCCATGTCCGCTTCATAGAAGTCGGCAAACCAGGTGATGATTTCCTCTCCACCTGCACCGCTGATGCTCTTGAGGCTGCCGTCAGGTGCCTTTTCAGTGGCGTTGATTTTCGAAAGCGCCGAGATGAACAGGTCCCGGTCCTCGGCATAGGCTTTGTCAAGCTCGATCTGGTCCACATACATGCGCAGCAGCGTTTCGCGTTGATCGAGATTGAAGAGCGTCGAGCTTTCGATGTGTGTGCGCAACTGATCCCGCTTGGCAATCGTGCCATCTGCGTGGCAAGTCATGCAGGAGCGCCCATTGATGATCTCGACACCCTTGCCGATCGGCCGCTGGCGGAAAGACACCACGGTGGTCGGCCCACGATCAATGCGCTTGCCGACGCCGTCAGTGAGATAATAACCCTGCAAACCGTTGGGCAACGTGAAGAGCATTTCCCCGCCATCATGCGTGAAAGGCTCCAGCCCATCCGGCAATTGGCCGATGTCACGCGGTCCGTGCGGATGCAGTTTCAGGCTGTGAATGCCGCTGCTGCCAATAAAGTCGTAGGACTTCCAGTAATAGCCGGAAAGACTGTCATGACGTTCAAGCAGGCGGTTATGGTCGGAAACACCGGAGAAGCCCTCCGTGAAGGCTCCACGGATCACCTTCAGGTCATGAATGTTGCGGGCCGCATCCACACCGATCCTGCGCTCCAGCGCTTCCACATTATCAGGCAGGTCGAGAAGAACGGCATAAATTTCCGGTCGCGAGGCATTGGCCATAAACCAGTCAGCCCGAATGATGGGCAGTCGCGTTGTCGTTTCCCGTGCCAGCGTCGTGAGCGATGGATCATTCTCCGGAGCATAACCATAGGGGTAATCGGCAACGAGCTGGTCCCATTGGCTTTCACTCCATTTGAAGTCGCGAATGTCGACGCGCAAAACGCGATCGCCAGTCCCCTCGACGGGTTGCGGATTAACGACCCGCTCCCCAAGAGAAACGGAATTCACCAACTTGCGGAAACCGGCCTGGAAAAGGTCCAGCCTGCGGGCGAAATCCGCTTCGCTTTCGCACGGGAATACGCCGTTATAAAGCTGTTGGAAGCTGAAATAGCGGATGAAGGGACGGTCACGTTCGTCAATATCGGTAAGATCACGAAGCGCATTTTCCACGTGGCTCCGCCATCCGATAATGGGACGATTGCGCGGGGGTGGCGCGACTTTCGCGGAAACCTGCGCCCGATCCAGCCCGTCGATCCACGCGCCCAAAGCTTCGATCTCATCTGCCGACGGTTTCGTGCCATAAGGCATGCGACCGCTTGAAACGCTGGTGAACAGCAGCGAAGAGGCCCGGTTGCCCGGTGTGACGAAGGCGGGATTGCGGGCAATGGAATTCAAGTCGCCTGCCGGAAACGAACCTTCATTGCTCTCGCCAAGACCATGGCAATTGCGGCAATAGCGCCCGACAAAATCATCCGCCTTGGCGGCAACATCGGAATCAAGGGTCAACGGCTGCGCCGACGCCTGGCTGCAGCTTGCCTGGGCAATATCCGGCGTCTTCTGAGGGCGACCCGAAAGGTAGGCCAGAATGGCGCGCCGGTCATCCTGGGTCAGTGTCTTGTAGCCTTCCAGCATCGCGCGCTTGAGCGGCGACGTGACCGGGCTGCCGGAGAGCTTCTGCTCCTTGTCGATGAAGTTCGTCACGAAGACGCTCGCATCACCGAGCCCAGCCATCTTGCTGACCGAGATGTCGGGTGCCACCTCTCCATCGACACCCTTGTTGCCCGAAAGCGCGTTTTCTTCGTCAAGGCCATAGGTCAGTGTTCTGGGCGTATGGCATTCGCCGCATGCGCCAACATTTTCGACGAGATAGCGCCCCCGGCTCATCTGCGAACCATCGCCCGGCTGGAAGGCCGGCGTATCAAAATTCGCCATCTTCCAGGCGCTGATGGAACTGTCGAGATTGTAGGGGAAGGAAACCTCGTGCCGTTTGGAAGGGCTATCCGAAGGCTTGAGGGTTTCGATGTATGCCTTGATGTCCAGCACATCCTCGGGCTTCATCCCCGCATAGGCGTTGTAGGGAAAGACCGGATAGTAATTGCGTCCATCCGGTGCGGTGCCATTGATGACCGCGTTCAGATATTGCGCATTCGACCACCCGCCCGTACCGCTGGAGCTTGCCGTGATATTGGGCACGAAGAACTTGCCGACATAAGTCTCGATTTCACGGCCGCCCGAAAGCAGCGTCAGATCCTCGCCGGAGGCATGACAGGCCAGACAGCCGGCGGCCTTGGCCATATATTCGCCATTGGCAACATTCGGCTCATAGGTTGAAAATGCATCATCTGAAAAGGCATCGCGCGCCTGAGCCGATCCTGAAACGGCAAGAAGCAGCACCAGGGCAGCCGTGGCGAAACCCCCTATCTCGGCAAAGCGAATGCTTTTTTTCTTCACGATCATCACCCCTGAATCTGCCGTCCCCCGGCAATTTCTATCTGAATTCAAATTGCTCAAATTCGACCCGCGCCGGGCCGTGCTTCATCGATATCAAACCCTTGACGAGCGACTGGCGCATAATATTCGGTCCGCAGAAAAAGAAATGACAATCCTTGGGCGCAACCGCACTCGCCTCGACCAGTTTTTTCGCATCAAGCCGGCCATCCTCTTTCGAGCTATGCAGCGAAAAGTGAAAATTCTTCAGCTCTTTTGCCAGGGCAAAAAGACGCTCGTCCTCGATCGCTTCGTCCTTCTCACGCACACAGTGGAACAGATGAACATCGATATCGGGCCGGCTGCGAAGCGCGTCCGCCATTGCGATGAATGGCGTAATGCCGATGCCGCCGGCAAGCCAAACCTGACGCGGGCCACCCTTTTCAAAATTAAAACGCCCATGCCCGCCTTCGATCAACAGTTCGTCTCCGACCTCGATCCTTTCACGCAGCTTTCGGGTGAAGTCGCCAAGCGGCTTGATGGCAAAGCTTATCTCGCCCTTGCCCCCACCATGCTTTGCAATGGTGAAAGGATGCGGTTCGCCAAGCCCGCTTTTCCTTGCCGCCAGAAAGGCAAATTGTCCGGGTTTGGCCGCAATGGAGCCTTTGATGGGCTCTGCCGAGACAACGGTTGCCGATGGCGTGCGGACAACGGATGTGACCCGATAGCGTTTCTTCCGCAAAAACGGCCTGATCTGCACATAAACGTAACCGACAATACCGAGCGCTGCGAAAATATTGAGATAGATCGCCAGAAACGCATTGCCGTCAAAGGGCCGCTTGATGAAATTGAAGTGAAAGACGATCAGGATGAAGAACAATCCGATGAACCGGTGTGTAAACCGCCAGAGATGATAGGGAAACTCGAATTTGGTCTTTGGGATGCGCTTGATGATGCTGAATGCGATGAGAGCGACCAATCCGTAAAAGCCGATTTCGCCCACGGTGCCGGCAACCTCGTTCAGACCTGAAGTCAATATGAGACCGCTGAAGTTCGGCGTGACGAAATAATGCACGAGAATGAGAACAAACGCCAGGATACCGAGACGTTTGTGGGTCTGGTACATGCGGTCCAGACCGCCGAAGGCGCTTTCCAGAAAGCGTGGCCGAACAGCCAGAAACTGATTGAGCCCCATTGCGACAAAAGCGGTCGATGCCGCGGCGATGGAAAGCCAGGTTGCAAGCCCGGTGTGGCTGGCTGCGGGAATAGATAAGATCACCGCCATCAGACAGAGCAGCGTTACCAAGATATTACCAGACATATGCCCCCTAGCGCTCTTGTCCTCTTAACCCGCCGCCCCAGCGGTTTATACCACATTTAATAGACGATTATTAAGTTATGCCCATGCGAAGAATAAAGGCAACCCGGTTTCAGCTTTGTGACAGGCGATGTGTTCGGGAGCGCCGACAGACTTGCTTATTTGGCAAAATCCGCTTTATCTTGGCACCATCTGTGGCTTGGAGCGGATGGGGTTTGACGTGGCAGGATATGTGAAAAATTGGAAGCGCGATGTTGCTTGCGCTGTGCTGATCTCAACTTTTGCTTGTCTGCAGTTGCACACGGCATCCAACGCGCAATCCCTTGAGAAAAACGATGTCATCAACAAGCTCGCTCCCGAGGCAAAGAAGCCCCCGACCCGCGGACTGACACTCGGAAAAGCTGTGCCGGCAGAAGGCAGTACCAGCCTGTCGAAGAGCGACGCAGAATATCTGGGAACGCTGCCCAAGCGCGGCCTTTCGGTGCGGATGAAACAGCAGGTCGCCGAGATCATGGACCATTCAAACCTTCCATCGATCAATATCGAAATCGGCTTCAACTACGATTCGGCGGAGATTACGCCCCAATCGATCCCCGATCTCAACACGCTGGGCGAGGCGCTGATCAATCCGCGGCTCGCCGATGCCCGACTGCTGTTGAACGGACACACCGACGCGGTGGGTAGCGACGAATACAATATGGACCTGTCGGAGCGCCGGGCAGACGCCGTGCGCCACTATCTGATTTCCCATTTCGGCATCAGCGAACACCGTCTCATCGCGATCGGTTTTGGCGAAGAGCGACTGAAAAACCGCAGCCATCCCGACGCAGCAGAAAACCGCCGCGTCGAAGTCGTCAACGTTAGCGGTTAGCGAAGGGGCTGCGCCCGCGTCACCGGAAAATCGAAATACTGGCCCTTGAATGAGGGCCGGCGATAGCTGAAGTGCCACCATTCCTGGGCGTAATTGCCAAATCCGTGACGCGCCATGACATCGACCAATATGGCGCGATTTTTCCGCGCCTCGGCGCTGATTTTGGATGAATGCGTCCAGCTCAGCGGGCTGAAAAAGTCGAAGCGGGTTCCCATCTCGATTGGCTGTCTGCTGTTCAAGTTTATCAGGGTCAGGTCCACGGCATCGCCACTGGAATGGCCGGATCGCGCGGCGATGTAGCCTTTTTCGAACAGCTTGCTTGCCGCAATATCGGGATGATAACCTGGGTTCGTATCATGATTGCCTTTCGCCCATTTCATGAAATAGGAAACCGCTTTTTTGGGCCGGTAGCAGTCATAGACAAGCAATCCGAACCCTTGCGCCCGAAGCTCAGTCTGGACCGCCCCGAGTGCACGCGCCGCAGGGCTGGCCAGGATGCACTCCCCGGCCAAATAACCAGGCACCTTTCCGCCGGTGAAATTCTCTTCTCCCGCGTAGCGAATATCCTGCGCAATCGAGGGGTCGATGTTTTTCAGATAGGAGAATCCGCGCGGCAAGTCATCGGCCTGGGCGTTCTGGCCAATGACAAAAAACACGATGAGCAGCAGCAGATGCAGCGGCGACATCACTCAAACCGCAATTCGCTGATGGCCGTGTCTTTGTATTTGGACCCGCGATAGACGGAGCCGATTTCCAGCATGATCCAGCTCACATCGTTCAATGGCGGCAGATCGAGCCGCTGCCAGTCTGAATTGTCATGCAGCGTAATTGTCTGACTGTAGCCGGATGACGTCGCAACCAGCAATTCGCGAACGCGCCCGTTCTTGGCAAAGATGTCGCCATTTTTGGCATAACCGTTAACCAGGCGTATGCCGTTGATTGTCTTCGGGCTGTCGAAACTGATCAGCACCGACTGACCTATACCATCGCCCGCAACGCCTTCCACCCAGGCAGTGCGCAACTGGTTGTCGCCGAGATTGACACCGCCATAACGGTTTCCATATTGCGGGTCCAGCACGGAGGTTGCGCAAAGCTCTCCACTTAATGTGCCAAGCGTTGCGTAGGCGCAACTGGCAAACGGTCGGTCGGGTTTCGTAGCGGCCTTGGAAAGCGCGGCGAGTTTAAGTTTAAAAAGAGCGTCATTTGCCCGCGACAGGTAAGATACATCGGCATCCGGGAAGCGGCTTAAGAAGGCACTCCATGCTGCCTGCGAGCCCTCCCGTCGCGCCGCCTCGAAAGCCTGTGAAACCGGAGATTCCGAAACCTGCGGCGCAGCGGGTACGACCTGCTGACGACCTTGGTCTGAAGCGTCTTGCCTGAAATAGAAGTCGCCGGTGATAGAGCTTGTCTCCCAGGGCACCTGCTCCTCCTCCGTCAGCTGCAGCACGCGCTGCCGGGCGCGCTTGAAAACCGTTTCGATTGGCTCTCCTGCGCCTTCGTTGATCGCCTGGGTGAGCGAGAGCGTATAGGGGCTGTTGCCGCCGCTGCCATCGCTGGCCACATCGCCCGGTGCCGTTGCATAGGCAATCCAGGTTCCTTTGGGAGCCTGAACCGGTGCCAGGCCGCGAGAGACCGCCCGAAAGGAGCGCGCAAACGGATTGTTCCGGCAGGCATCCAGTATGACGATATTGATCCGGCTCTGCGACGAATTCATCACCTGCAGAAAGCTGTTGACGTTGATCGTCTCCAGATCAACCTCGTCTTCGCTGGTAATCGTGGCATCCACAGGAACAAGGTAGTTCTCGCCTTTGATCTGCACGCCATGGCCGGCATAGTAGAAAAGACTGGCCTCTGTTTCCTCGTCCCGCATCTGGCGGCCGAAATCAAGGAGCGCTTTTTTCATTGTGCGATAATCGGCATCAATGAGCTTTGTGACAGCAAAACCCGATTGCTCCAAAGTGCCCGCCATCAGAGCTGCATCATTCTTCGGATTGGTAAGCTGCGATGTATTCTTGTAATCGGAATTGCCGACGACGAGCGCAATGCGTGCCGCCGCAAAGCTCTCAACGGTCCCGGAACATGTCAGCAATGCTGCAAGCATCGTCAGCCAGAGAACAGTTCTGCTCATAATTGCGCCCCAAAAAACCAACCCCGTCTGCTAGATAAAACGGGCAAGGAAGAGTTTCGTCAATGGCTGCAGCAAGCTGCGGGACCGATTCAGCCGATCGCTTTGCGTCCAGTCATCCTTCGAACCCCACGCGCAAGCTCACCCGGTCTGAGGCAAACCGGGTCTTGGAAAACTGGATCGCATTGCCCTGAAGGTCGTTGTTGACGGCCAGCGTCTCGAGAACGATGGCACCCGGCGCAAGTTTGAGCCAACGGCGCTCATCCTCATCGGCATGGCGGGCCGTGATTTCCGTGGAGGCGCGCACATAATCCTCCACCCCACAGGCCCGGAACGCCTTTGTAATCGACCGCTCCCGCCTGAAATGAAGATCGATTTCGCCAAAACGCGGTGTGGGAAAATGGTGCCGTCCGACCGACACCGGAATGCCATCGACGAGACTTACCGTTTCCAGCACCAGGCAGGTTGATCCGTTCTCAAGATTCAACGCCTCGCAGACGTCGGTGGCAGCCGGCGCAAGCGTGCTCGACACGAAACTCATTTCAAGCCGCGTTGCCTGATCGGAAAGCCCTGACGAAAAACGCGTGCGCCGCGAGATGGGAACCTTGAGCCGCATGTTGCGGATGATGCGGGTCCCCCGCCCCGGACTGGCCTCTACAACACCTTCGCTGGCAAGGGCGGCTATTGCGGCACGAACCGTGTGACGGTTAACGCCAAACCGTTCTGCTAGCGCCATTTCGCCCGGCAGCTTGCCCTCCCCGCCAAATTCGCCGCCGTTAATCGCGGCGCGCAATTCGTCGGCAATCTGCCGCCAGACGGCAACCCCGCTCTTCCGGTCTATCACCCGGCCGGCCTTCGGCAATGCACTCATTTTCTCGGTCCTGTCACCGTTCTGTCACCTGCTGATGCTATCCATACATCAAGGGTTTAAATGTCTATATAAATAGACAAAGGAATGTACAAATGCAAACGCAAAATGCGCTTCCGGAAACGCCGGATCAAACGCGAAAGCGGACAATTGAAGTCCTCGCCCATGCCAGCCTCGGCAGGCTGAAGCAATTTTTTGCAGACTTGGACGAGCAACCGGAATTCCAGATGATGCGCGGTCCGGAAACGGGTCTGGTGATGATCCGCGGACGCATGGGCGGAACGGGCTCCGTGTTCAATCTGGGCGAGGCGACCGCCACCCGCGCAACCGTGCGGCTGACCACCGGCGAGATTGGCCATGGCTACCGGCTCGGCGGCGACCGTGATGCGGTGCGGCTTTCGGCAGTGATTGACGCGCTTGGCACGAGAGACGCGTTCAAGCCGAAGGTTTCCCGTTTCGTGGAAGAAACCGAAGCGACCATCAAAAGCCGGGAAGACAAACAGCGCGCTGAGACCGCCGCGACCCGCGTGAACTTCTTCACCATGGTCAGAGGAGACGATTGATGGCCCTTGCCAATGCTTCACTCGACGGCGGCTTTCAGGATGCCGTATTCGAAAGCCAGGCCGTATTTCGCGGCCTGATGGACGCCATGTCCCGTCCCGGCACGATCCAGACGCTTGAAACTCCGGCAAAGGCGCCGGGCGCACTTTCGGCTGCCCAATCTGCGATACTGCTTTGCCTGGCAGACCCCGATACGTCCGTTTGGCTTTCGCCTTCCCTGTATGCGCAGGACGCTTTGGGCTGGATCAGCTTTCACAGCGGTGCGCCGGTTACCCACTCGATGTCAAATGCAAATTTTGCCTTTCTGGGGCTTGGCGAAGCACTGCCCGATTTTCTCGGATTTGCCAACGGCACGCAGGAATATCCGGATCGCTCGACCACGATCATCATTGAACTGCCCGCACTGACAGGCGGGCAGGCGCTGGTTGCAGCCGGTCCAGGTATTGAGAACGAAATCGACATGAGCCCTTCCGGCCTGCCGGACAATTTCGTCCGCCGATGGTCCGCCAATCACGGCCTCTTCCCGCGCGGCGTCGATTTGATCTTCACCTGCGGCAGCACCGTCATGTGCCTGCCACGCTCAACCCAGCTGAAACAAAGGGAGGTCTAAGACATGTATGTTGCTGTCAAGGGTGGCGAAGCCGCCATCTCCAACGCCCACCGTCTGCTGGCCGACCGCCGCCGGGGCGACAGAAATCTCCCCGCCATTAGCGTTGAACAGATCGTCGCCCAGCTTGCCCTGTCTGTAGACCGGATCATGGCCGAGGCCTCGCTTTACGACAAAACACTGGCCGCATTGGCCATGCGCCAGGCGCGCGGCGACATGATCGAGGCGATCTTCATTCTGCGCGCCTACCGCACGACACTGCCGCGCTTCGGCTATTCGAACCCGATCAACACCGGGGAAATGCTGGTGGAGCGTCGCATTTCGGCAACGTACAAGGATTTGCCCGGCGGTCAGCTGTTGGGCCCGACCTTTGACTACACCCATCGCCTGCTCGACCCGGATCTGCTGAACGATAGCCCGGTCGAAGAGCCAATAACAGCCGAAACGGGCCATGAGCCCATCATGCGGGTTGCCGATATTCTGGCTGGCGAAAGCTTGATCGAAATGGAAGAGCCGGGCGAAGAAGAGACGACACCTGGAGACATCACCCGCGAGCCACTGGAGTTTCCGCTTGGCCGCGACGAACGCCTGCAGGCCCTGGCCCGCGGCGATGAAGGTTTCCTGCTGGCGCTCGGTTATTCCACCCAGCGCGGCTATGCCCGCTCCCACCCGTTTGCCGGTGAAATCCGCATCGGCCTCGTGGATGTCGAGGTTGATATTCCCGAACTCGGCTTCGCGGTTTCCATCGGTAAGGTGCAGATCACTGAATGCCAGATGGTGAACCAGTTCAAGGGCTCGGCAAAGCAGCCGCCACAGTTTACCCGCGGCTACGGTCTCGTCTTCGGTCAGTCCGAGCGCAAGGCCATGGCCATGTCGCTGGTCGATCGGGCACTGCGAGCAAGCGAATTCGGCGAGGACATCACCGCGCCCGCCCAGGACGAGGAATTCGTGATTTCGCATTCCGACAACGTGCAGGCCACCGGCTTCGTCGAGCACCTGAAGCTGCCGCACTATGTCGACTTCCAGGCAGAACTCGATCTCGTTCGCCGCATGCGGGCCGAATATGAGGCAACCCAAACCGGCACCGCTACAACCGAACACAAGGAGGCTGCGGAATGACCAGCGCCGGCAATCTCGCAACCTATAACTTCGCCTATCTGGACGAGCAGACCAAGCGGATGATCCGCCGCGCAATCCTGAAGGCCATCGCGATCCCCGGATATCAGGTTCCCTTCGCCTCCCGCGAAATGCCCATGCCCTATGGCTGGGGTACGGGCGGCGTGCAGGTCACCGCCTCCATTCTCGGCCCGGACGACACTCTGAAAGTGATAGACCAGGGTGCCGACGATACCACCAATGCCGTTTCCATCCGTGCGTTCTTTCAGAAGGTCGCGAATGTGAAGGTCACGACCAAGACCGGTGAGGCCACCGTGATCCAGACCCGTCACCGCATACCCGAGGAGCCGCTGACCGAGGGTCAGGTTCTCGTCTATCAGGTGCCGATTCCCGAACCCTTGCGCTTTCTCGAGCCGCGCGAAACCGAGACGCGCAAGATGCATGCGCTGGAAGAATATGGCCTCATGCATGTCAAACTTTACGAGGACATTGCCCGCAACGGCCATATCGCCACCACCTATGCCTATCCGGTCAAGGTTGGCGAGCGCTATGTGATGGACCCCTCGCCCATCCCCAAATTCGACAATCCGAAAATGCATCGATCGCAGGCATTGCAGCTCTTCGGCGCCGGCCGCGAGAAGCGTATCTACGCCATACCGCCGCATACCGAAGTGGTCAGCCTGGATTTCGAAGACTACCCGTTCGAGATCCAGAAATTCGAAAAACCCTGTGCGCTTTGCGGTGCCGAGAATGTCTACCTCGATGAAGTGGTGCTGGATGACAAGGGCGGTCGCATGTTCGTCTGCTCCGATACCGATCACTGCGAAGATCGCCGCAATGCAGGCCATGTCGGCGAATTGGGTGTGGCCCAGACGGAGGCAGCAGAATGAACAGTCAACCGCTTTTGAAGGTCAGCGACCTCTCCAAATTCTATGGTGGCCGCATTGGCTGCACCAAGGTCAGTTTCGACCTATGGCCGGGTGAAGTCTTGGCCATTGTCGGCGAATCCGGCTCCGGCAAGACGACGCTTCTCAATTGCGTTTCAACGCGCCTCACGGCCGATGTCGGCTCGGTGGAATACCGTATGCGGGATGGTCAGTTTCGCAATCTTGCCACCATGGCAGAGGCCGAGCGCCGGTTTCTGATGCGCACCGATTGGGGCTTTGTACACCAGAATCCGGCTGACGGCCTGCGCATGACCGTCTCGGCCGGTGCCAATGTCGGCGAACGGCTGATGGCCATTGGTGACCGACACTACGGCCAGATCCGCGAAACGGCAGGTGATTGGCTCTCTCGTGTGGAAATCGGTCTCGATCGTATTGATGATCAGCCGCGCGCCTTTTCAGGCGGCATGCGCCAACGCCTGCAGATTGCCCGCAATTTGGTCACCGCACCGCGGCTGGTTTTCATGGACGAGCCGACTGGCGGCCTGGATGTATCCGTTCAGGCCCGCCTGCTCGATCTCATTCGCGGCCTTGTGCAGGATTTGGGGCTTGCTGCCATCGTCGTCACCCATGACCTGGCAGTCGCGCGTCTCCTGTCCCACCGCATGATGGTGATGAAGGACGGACAGGTCATCGAACACGGCCTGACAGACCGCGTGCTTGATGATCCGCGCGAACCCTACACCCAGCTCCTCGTGTCCTCCATCCTGCAAGTGTGAGAAAAGAACATGCCGACTCCTCTCGTCGTTTCTGAAGTCGCCAAGACATTCACCATGCATTTGCGCGGCGGCACGCGTCTGCCGGTGATCGCCAATGTCAATTTCGCCGCAACCGCGGGCCAATGCTCCGTGCTCGGCGGACCTTCCGGTGCGGGCAAGAGCTCGATTTTGAAAATGGTCTTCGGCAACTATTCCGTCGATACCGGTCAAATTCTGGTGAAGCACCGCGACCAGGTGATTGATCTTGCTCGGGCCGAGCCCCGGCAAATTCTCGAGGTTCGCCGCGAAACCATCGGTTATGTCAGCCAGTTCCTGCGCGTCGTGCCGCGCATCTCCGCGCTCGACATTGTTGCCGAACCGCTGGCTCAGGAGGGCGTGGAGATGGAAGACGCGCGCGCGCGCGCCGCAGACCTTCTTTCCCGGCTCAACCTTCCAGAAGAGCTTTGGGCCTTGCCTCCAGCCACATTTTCCGGTGGCGAACAACAGCGTGTGAACATTGCGCGCGGTTTCATCACTTCCCATTCAATCCTGCTTCTGGATGAGCCGACGGCGTCGCTGGATGCACAAAACCGCGATGTCGTTATCGAGATGATCGAGGAAAAGAAGCGCGCCGGGACCGCACTTCTCGGCATTTTCCATGACGAGGATGTCCGCACCCGCATTGCCGATCATGTGATTGACGTGTCCAAATTCTCGGCCCGGGAGCTCGCCGCATGAGCACGAAACTTTCAGAACAACCGCTGATCAGCGAAAGCGCACGTGTGGTCGATTGCACCCTTGGCCGCTACACGGAAATCGGCGAGTTCTGCCGGGTCAGCGAAACCGAGCTTGGCGACTATTCCTATATCGAGCGCGGCAGCATGGTCTGGTGCGCAACCATCGGCAAGTTTGCCAACATTGCCGCCGACGTGCGCATCAATGCAACCAAGCATCCCATGTGGCGCGCCACCCTGCATCATTTCACCTACCGCGCCGGTGACTATTGGGACGACGCCGAAAACGAGGCCGACTTCTTCAACTGGCGGCGCGACCACCGGGTCTCGATCGGCCACGACGTGTGGATCGGCCACGGCGCCATCCTGCTTCCGGGTGTCAGCGTCGGCAATGGCGCAGTCATCGGGGCCGGAGCCGTGGTCTCAAAAGACGTCGCACCCTATGCCATTGTCGGGGGTGTTCCAGCTGTCACAATCCGCGAACGATTTCCCGCTGAAATAGCCGGTCGGCTGGAGCAACTTTCGTGGTGGAACTGGAGCCACCAAGCATTGCGCAACGCCCTTGAAGACTTTCGCGCAATGCCTGTGGAATCGTTCCTTTCCAAGTATGGCTGAACCGTTTTTCCACAGCACAAAGAAGTCCTCTGTGGATTTAACAAAACTGCAACAAATCTGACATTCGACCTTCAAAAAACGCCTGTAGCGCTTTGGTAGTCTTTATTTTGTTTCTGGAGTCCCTAGCCATGTTTGAACTGCGCGACGTCACACGCAAATTTGGTTCAAAGACCGCAGTGGAATCGGTGAGCTTCTCCATTCCCACAGGCCAGATGGTTGGCGTGATTGGCCGTTCCGGCGCGGGCAAGTCGACTCTCCTGCGCATGATCAACCGTCTCACGGATCTCTCTTCGGGGTCCGTTTTTTTTGACGGTAACGAAGTGTCGAAATTGAAAGGTGAAGCGCTGCGCCGCTGGCATCGCGACTGCGCCATGATTTTCCAGCAGTTCAATCTGGTGCCGCGTCTGGATGTGCTGACCAACGTCATGCTTGGCCGTCTCAATCACCGTTCCACCGCGCTCAGCATCCTCAACATCTTTTCACGCGAAGAGCGCATCATGGCGATTGCCGCCCTTGAACGTCTCGGCATTGAGCAAACCGCGCTTCAGCCCGCTGGCACTCTGTCCGGCGGCCAGCAGCAGCGCGTTGCGATTGCCCGTGCACTGATGCAGCAGCCGAAGGTTCTGCTGGCCGACGAGCCGATTGCCTCGCTTGACCCGCTGAATGCCAAGATCGTGATGGATGCGCTGCGCGATATCAACGAGCGCGAGGGCATCACCGTCATTACCAACCTGCATACGCTGGATACTGCGCGAACCTATTGCGAACGCATCATCGGCATGGCCAACGGACGGGTCGTTTTCGACGGCACCCCGGCGGAGCTGACCAGCGAAGCTGTCAATCGCATTTACGGCGCTGACGGCGCGATTGAGGAAAGCATGACCTCAACCAGCATCGATATTCCCAGCAAGGCGGCCAGAGCGGTTTCGGCGCCCGCTCCAATCATCCTTGCAGGGCCTTGATCACTGAGATCGCCCGCCCGCGTTAAAGGCAACTCTACCTAACAAATCTGTCTGGCAATGCCGGATATCAGAGGAGAAAGTCACATGTTGAAGAAAGCCCTTTTTGCCGCAACGGCTCTGCTTGCCATGGCAGTGTCCGCCGGCGCCGAAGACCTCAAGGAATTCCGCATCGGTATCCTGGGTGGCGAAAACGAAGCCGACCGCCTGCGCAACTTCCAGTGCATGGTCGACAAGCTGCCATCTGTTCTCGGTGTTGAAAAAGTTTCGCTTTTCCCGGCTGCCGATTATGACGGCGTGATCCAGGGCCTGCTCGGCGGCACGCTCGACTATGCCGAGCTCGGTGCATCCGGCTATGCCAAGATCTACCTTGAAAACCCGGAAGCTGTTGAACCGATCCTCACGACAGTGCAGACCGACGGCTCCATGGGCTATCACTCTGTCATGGTTGCCCGCAAGGATAGCGGCATGACCAAGCTTGAAGACATGAAGGGCAAGAAACTCGGCTTTGCCGACCCTGACTCCACCTCCGGCTTCCTCGTCCCGAATGTCACGCTTCCTGAAGCAATCGGCGAGCCTGTTGACCAGTTCTTCGGTTCCACCGGCTTCGGCGGCGGCCATGAAAACCTGGTTCTCGAAGTTCTCAAGGGCACCTTCGACGCTGGCACAACCTGGGCCTCCGGCGTTGGCGAGTTCAAGGACGGCTACACCTCCGGTAACCTGCGCAAGATGGTCGACAAGGGCATCCTGAACATGGACGAACTCGTTCAGCTTTGGGAATCTCCGCTGATCCCGAACGGCCCGATCGTTGTTCGCACCTCCATGGACACCGACATGAAGGCCAAGTTCAAGGACTTCATGACCAAGCTTCCTGAGAGCGACCCGGAATGCTTCTCTGCCATCCAGGGCGGCGACTACACCGGCTTTGCTGAAGTCAATGTCGACTTCTACAAGCCGATCATCGCTGCACGTAAAGCCCTCATCGGCGGCTAATTCTCTCTCCTAAAAGATCCGCCGGGCAGCCATGTCCGGCGGTTTGCCTTGATTAAGGGACTGTTTGGGCATGAAAAACGATCAACCGGAAACACGTCTGCAGGAAGGCGGTCGTGCAATCGACCAACAATGGCGCGAACTCGCTGCCAAGCGCAGAACCTATACTGCTCTGACCATCATCGTTTTTGCCGCGGTCCTGTTCAGTTCACTGTGGTTTGCCAACGACACCAACGCCGGCAAATTCTTTGACAGACTACCCCATTTCTTCGACTTTTTCGGCGATCTGATCCCGAAAGACGGCATGGAAATCTGGCGGGCGCTGTTCGATTTGCCCTCGCCCTATGACGACGGCAGCTTCCGGTATAACTACCCGGAAGGCCGCCACTATCTCTTCGGCGATTTCTATCTGCCCGAATACTTCTTCAAGATGATTGAAACGCTGAACATTGCGCTTTTCTCGACCATCATCGGTGCCATCTTGGGATTTGTCCTGTGCTTTTTCGCAGCGCGCAATCTGATGCCGAACCCTTGGGTTCGCGCTGTCGCGCGCCGTATCATGGAAATCTTGCGCGCTTTCCCGGAAGTTGTTCTGGCAGGCTTCTTCCTCGCCATCCTTTCGCTTGGCCCGATCCCTGCCATTATCGCCGTCTCCATTCACACGATCGGCGCTCTGGGCAAGCTTTTCTACGAGGTGGTCGAAAACGCCGACATGAAACCGGATGAAGGCCTGCGTGCTGCTGGCGGCAATTGGATTGAGCGCGTTCGCTTCGGCATGCTGCCGCAGGTCATGCCGAATTTCATCAGCTATTGCCTGCTTCGCCTGGAAATCAATGTACGCGCCTCAACCATCATCGGCGCAGTTGGGGGCGGCGGAATTGGTGAACTCTTGCGGCTATCGATAAGCCGCGGCCACGAGGCCAAGACAATTGCGATTATCCTTCTGCTCTTTTGCACGATTGTCGCCGTTGACCAGTTTTCCGCCTGGCTGCGCCGCCGTCTGACCGGTGAGCAGTTCTTCCTGGCCGCAGCGTGAGGTATCTGAGATGACCGCAACCATGAACACAATGGATGTACGCGACATCGAAGCGCGCTATCCCGAACTCCTGACCCGCTCGTTCTGGCAGCGCTACAGAACCGCTTTCGCGGCAGCAGCCGTCATTGCCTATTTCATCTTCTGCTGGTGGTTCTTTGCGATCGGCCATGTCATAAGCTCGGCCAATTCGGACATTGCCGGCAACTATCTCGCCGATTGGATCAGCTGGGAAGCCAGACCCGATATCGACATCCACGCCGATGGCACGATGAAAATCGTCTTCGGCAAATACTCACCTTTGGGTGCAGACCCGCATCCAGACTGGATTGAAGCCAAAACCGAAACGGTCACGCGCACGATCGAGGCAAGCCCGAGCGAAGCGCCGGCACAGCCAAAACAGAGCACCTCATCCTTCTCCTTCGTGCAGCCGGAATTTCGTGGTGATGGCGAAACCTCCAAAACCGCCGGCACGGAACCGACAACGGTGACGGAAGAGGTGGTGACCGAGGCGCACATCATGATGAACTCCTCGTCATGGATCGACCTTTCAAAGGACAAGGTCGAGCTGACCCGCGGCGGTGAAACGCTGACACTGACGACTGGCGGCAAAACGATGACCTATGACGGCGCACTGCCTGAATGGGCTTATCAGCGTGCACCGGGAGAAAAGATTATCGCCTATTTCGGATTTGCAGGCCGCGTCGAGGTCGAACCCGACCGCGTCAAGGTCCGCAAGCGCTTCCTGGGATGGGAGAATTTTTTCTTCGACACGAACTCGCCTTTCTTCGGAAAATCGGCTGGCGATGTCATCTCACTGATGTTTTCCGACAACCGCGTTGACCCCAACCAAAGCAATCTGTCACGAGCCATCGACGATATCCTCTATAATCCGTCCTGGCAGCATCTGGATGTCTGGACAAAGCTTCTCCAGACCATCGTGATGGCTTTCGTGGGCACGCTTTTTGCCATGGTCATCGCCTTTCCACTGTCTTTTCTGGCCGCCCGCAACATCACACGAAACAAGCCGCTCAACCAGCTTGTCAAACGTTTCTTCGACTTTCAGCGTTCCGTGGACATGCTGATCTGGGCGCTGTTTTTCACCCGCGCCTTCGGGCCCGGGCCGCTGGCCGGTATTGCCGCCATCTTCTTCACCGACACCGGAACACTCGGCAAACTTTATTCCGAGGCATTGGAAAATATCGACGACAAACCGCGCGAAGGCATCCGCTCGGTCGGTGCATCGCCGGTCGCGATCCAGCGTTTTGGCGTGGTTCCACAGGTTCTGCCCGTTTTCGTCAGTCAGGCGCTCTATTTCTGGGAATCCAACACGCGCTCGGCAACGATTATCGGCGCCGTCGGTGCCGGCGGCATCGGTCTGAAACTCTGGGAAGCGATGCGCACGAACCAGGATTGGGAAAATGTCGCCTATATGGTTTTGCTCATACTCATTGTAGTCTACGTTTTCGACAATATTTCCAATCGTCTGCGCTCCATGCTGATCGGCAACGGGCGGAAGTGAGACGGCGCGTCATCATACCTGTGTCACAGAAGCGGCCTAACCACGCATCTCTCTCGACCACGGTTTAGATTCGATTCTGCAATAACTAGGAACAACCCCGTGCGGTACGCCATCTATTTCACACCTCCTAAGGAAGACCCGTTGGTCAAGGCCGCTGCGGCATGGCTCGGACGCTGCGCTTTTGGCGGCACGGTTGAGGATCTTGGCGTTGAAAATGCGCTGGTCCGCGAGCCGGCACGCTATGGTTTTCACGGCACGTTGAAAGCCCCCTTCAGCCTGGCTGAAGGCGCGACCGAGGAAGCGCTGATAGACGCGTTCGATACGCTCGCAGCATCAACGCGCCCGTTTGACATTGCTCAGATCAAGCTTGCCCTCATCGGACCATTCTTTGCTCTCGTTCCCGCTGAGGGCGAAGAGCACCAGATTTCTGTACTGGCTGAAGACGCTGTTCGCAAATTCGAGCCCTTCCGCGCACCACTCGGCCATGCCGATATTGAACGGCGCAATCCGGCATCGCTGAGCGAACGCCAGCGGCGTTATCTCATGGATTGGGGTTACCCCTATGTCTTTGAGGATTTCCGCTTTCACATGACGCTCACCGGCAAGGTGCCTGAGGAAAAACGCGACGAAATGCGCGACCGCCTCGAAAAACAATTCGGTGCCTTTGTAGGCAACCCTCTGAGAATTTCACACCTGGCTCTGTTCTGCGAGCCCACGCGCGGAGCATCCTTTGATGTTTTGCGACTGCGCGAATTGCCAGACAGATAATTGCGAAAGGCCAAGCAATGAACAATGAAACCGCTATCCGCAATGCACGCATTGTCCTCGAAAACGAAATTATCGACGGTGCCATCCTCATCCGCGACGGAAAGATCGCCGATATTTCCAGCGGCTCGGACGCCGGCATCGATTTTGAAGGCGACTATCTCATTCCCGGTCTGATCGAGCTTCATACAGACCACCTGGAAGCCCACTATTCCCCACGTCCCGGGGTGCGCTGGAACATGATGGGTGCCATCCAGGCCCATGATGCGCAGGTCAGCGCTTCGGGCATTACCACGGTTTTCGACTGCCTGCGTATGGGCTCTGATGAAGACGACGGCTTTGATGATGGCGAGATGCGCAAAATGGCGGACGCTCTCAAACAGGCGGCGGACGAAAAGCGCCTGCGCTCTGAACACTTCATCCACCTGCGCTGCGAGGTTTCCGCCGAGAATGTAATGCAGCATTTCGAGGCCTTCGAGGATGTCGATTTCGTGCGCCTTGCATCGCTGATGGACCATGCACCCGGTCAACGGCAGTTCCAGACAATGGAACAGTACACGCTCTATTACAAAACCAAGCGCGGCCTCTCCGACGAAGCGTTTGCCCACTTCGTGAAGCGCCGTCAGGAATCCTCCGCGAAATACTCGAACAAGAACCGGATTGCGATATCGCAGGCCTGCCATGAGCGCGGCATTTCAATCGCTTCGCACGATGATGCAACCATCGACCACGTCGAAGAGGCGAAATCATTTGGTGTGAGGTTGGCGGAGTTTCCAACCAGCATGGACGCTGCCAGGGCCTCGCATGATGCCGGCATGAGCGTCCTCATGGGCGCACCCAACATCGTGCGCGGCAAATCCCACTCGGGCAATATCGCAGCCGGTGACTTGGCTCAACACGGTGTTTTGGACGTCCTTTCATCCGACTATGTGCCCTTGAGCCTTGTCCACGCCCCCTTTGTCATTGCCGACACCTACGAAGAGATAAGCCTGCCGCAGGCACTTGCGATGGTGACCGCAACGCCCGCCAAGACAGTCGCGCTCGACGACCGCGGGCGCATTGCCCCCGGATTGCGCGCCGACCTCGTGCGCGTGCGACGCGATGAAGGCGTCCCGGTCGTGCGCGGTGTATGGCGCGAAGGTGAACGCGTGGCGTGACCATGAGCAAAGGTGCCATCATCGCCATTGTCGGCCCAAGCGGAGCAGGCAAGGATACGTTGATCGACTTCGCACGCGAAAAGCTCGCGGGCGACAGCCGTTTCGTCTTCGTGCGCCGTGCCATCACACGCGCCGCAGACGCCGGTGGAGAGCGCCATCAGGAGCTCAGCGTTGCCGACTTTAAGCAGCTGGCTGATAACAGCGGCTTTGCGCTCTGGTGGGAAGCCCACGGTCTTTACTATGGGATACCGAAGACCACGCTGAATGATATTGCAGCCGGCCGTATTCTCCTGATCAACGGATCACGCGCCGCACTGCCCGCCTTCCGGAACGTGTATGGTGAAGCACTGAAAACCGTCCTGGTGACAGCACCCCAACCTGTCTTGACTGAGCGGCTGGCCGCCCGTGGACGCGAGAGCGCCAGCGATATACTTGCCCGTCTGCAACGGCAGCCATCAGCCGATGACGACGCCACGGCAGACTTGACGATCGTGAATGACCGTCAGCCAAGCGATGCCGGCCGGGTGCTCGTGGACTATATGACCCAATTGCTGGAAACAGCCTGAGACGACCGATCCGCTCCATTTCACATGTATGTGAATGCAAGCCGCGATAAAATTCCCTGAATTCCTTTTCATAAACGTCTACTCTCAGATGCGTCTGCACGTTATGGAGAGGATGGGGCTTTTGTCGGAATTGGTTGAACAGATTGAAGTCGTGCCGCAAGGTGTAACTTCGCCTTCTTATGCACAAATCACCGTGGAGCGTTACCCCGGCACATCCCGTATCCTGCATTGGATCATTGCCGTTCTTGTGCTGGCGACATGGCCGCTGGGTTTCACGATACACCTCGTGAAGAACGACGTTTCAATGACCTTTTACATGCTGCATGAGGGCATAGGCTTTCTCGTCTTCTGGTTCATGCTCATCCGTGTGGGCAACAAGCTTATTGCGCGCGCGCCCTCGCCCAAAGACCCACCCATGGAACGAATGGCAGCCAAAAGCGTTCATGGACTGTTTTATATCTTTCTGATCGTTATGCCGGTCAGCGGATTTCTGGCCACCAACGCACACGGGTTTCCTCTGCAATGGTTTGGTCTGTTTGAAGTCTGGAGCCCGATTGACAAGACGCCGGAGATCGCATGGACGCTGAGCGGTGTTCACTACTGGAGTTCGTGGGTCGTGCTTGCCCTTTTCCTCCTGCACATGGGAGCGGTTGTCATGCACCACGTCATCAAGCGGGACACAACGCTCTACAGAATACTCTGAGGGGCTAAATGCAGGAAATGGACATCAGCGACGACCTCTGGCGGGAGCTTCTGGCTCTTCGCGATGGCGCGCATGAGGCTTCCCGCACACGAGGCCCCGCCTATTCCCTCTATTCGCCCGTTGCAAACGCCCGCGGACCTTTTGTTCTGGCCCAGGTTGGCCAATCGCTTGATGGACGTGTTGCGACCCCGGCAGGCGATGCCCGCGACATTTCTGGCCCCGACGGGCTTGCCCACCTGCATCGCTGCCGCGCACTCGTAGATGCCGTGATCGTCGGTGTCACAACGGTGAAAATGGATGATCCAAGCCTTTCGGTGCGGATTGTCGAAGGACCAAGCCCGGTTCGCGTGGTGATCGATTGCCATGCGCAGCTCGATGGCTCCGAAGGTCTTTTCCGGGATGAAGGCGCGCCGGTCATCGTGCTTCGCAGTGCGGATCTTGAGGATCGTCCGCTGCCGAATGCAGAAGTGATAAAACTGCGATGCGGCCCCGAAGGCATCGCTCCGGCCGATATTCTCGAGGCGCTGTCCAGGCGCGCGCTTCACAGGATACTCGTGGAGGGCGGTGCCCGAACCATTGCGCGCTTTATCGAAGCTGGCGCTCTCGACCGCCTTCACGTCGCTGTTACCCCGCTTATCATCGGCTCAGGGCCAACCGGCATTGCCTTGCCACCGATTGAAAAACTGTCGGCTGCCCACCGACCCGTGACAACGGTCTACGCTCTCGGAAGCGATATCCTGTTTGACTGCGATCTGCGGGCAAACCGCTCATCAGGCGGGCAGAGCCAGCAAATCGAGATGCCCGACCTTGCATAGGCTCTCAGGCGCAGGGATCGCCTCCAGCCTATAAGAAAGCCATCCTTGAATTTCTTCCGGCTCTAGCTTCGAGGCGTCCAAGAGCGGCTGTCGAAAACCGTTCAAGAAAGCAGTCTGCAAGGCGGCCATTGAGCTGTCCATGCGCCAGGGGCTCGGCCTGATGTCCACCCGGTATCCACGCGCCCGGAGCAAGCGTTCCAGACAGGCGGTCGCATCCGGACCCAGCGCCATTCCAAGCCCCTTATCGGTCCGTTGATGACGGTTGAAAGCAGAAACAACGTCGACATCAAGGAGATGGGCCTGCGACCATTCAATCGCCCCGTCATAGTTCAAAGCCGCATAGAGCCCGCACCCAGCGTCAGCAATGCGCGCGACCAGAGCCGCGCAGAAAGCCTCCGAGCAGAGATCAAAAAGCGCCGAGGCGGTTACAACCGAAACATCGTCCAGCGGCAACGTCGCGATATCGTTCAGGTCGTATTCGCCAACATTGACATGCATGACAGCTGCACTGCGCTTCATGGCTTCTTCAAGCAAGATCGGATCGTGATCAAGCAGCAGCCACTTTGTATCGGCAGGCAGAGCGGGTTGAAGACTTCGCAATGTTGATCCGGTTCCACATCCAAGATCGACAAGGTACGGCGCCGGCTGACTTTCCAGATACCCGGCCAGCGCGGCAATGAGGCCCTGGTCTCGCGCAGCAACATCCACCGGCTCGCGCAGGCCCAGCCAATCCATGTCAAACCCGCTCAAAGCTGAGCCTCCAGGGCATCACTGACAAGGTGCGCTGTGACGCTCCAATCCGGAAGCATCGCACCGGCACGCCTTGCCGCAGCTGCTCTACTCTTTAACAGCGCCCGATCCGAAAGCAGCGCACGCAGCGCATCGGCAAAGGCCTCCGCATCATCGACCGGCACCAGAAAGCCGGCGTCTTCCGGCACCACATCGGGAATGGCCCCGGCATGACAGGCAACGATAGGCACCCCTTGCGAGAGTGCTTCGGCAAACACCATGCCATAGCCCTCATAGCGGCTGGCGAGCGCAAAAATATCGGCCTTTGCAAGAAGCGCGCGCGTGTCATTCTGCTCGCCAGCAAGCATGACGCGCTCGCGCAGACCGAGCCGCGCGATCTGTTCACTAAGATCGTTGGCTGTCTGCGGATGGAGTGTCTTGCTCCCGACAATGGTCACCGACCAGGCCAGATCCGAGACCCGGTGGAGTGCTTCAATCAGAATATCGTGACCCTTGCGGGGTATGAGCGTGCCGATGGAGAGAATTTGCGGTGGGTCACCGGAACATGTCGAGATCGCCGCAGGCTCCGTTCCTGGAACCGCAACCGTAATATGCTCGGCTTGCACGCCGTAATGTGCTGCGAGCTCGCGCGCTGTGCCGGGCGATGTTACGATCAGATGCTTGGCATGTGAAAGCGCTCTCGTTTCGCTTTCTTTGAACCGGCTCTGTTCTTGAGCTGAAAGCCCCGTCTCCAGCGCCAGCGGATGGTGAACAAGCCCGACGATCTTCAAACGCTCGCCCTCTTTCGACGCCCAAGCGTCCAGAACACCAAATGCCAGTCCGTCGATCAGCAACAGCGTCCCGTCTTCAAGCGCCGACAATACCTCTTCCGCCCGCCGCTTCTCTTTCTCACCGGGCGAGGGAAAACCATCACCAAGAGCGCGCAACTCAACGCCCCATCCCAGGGCCTTGAGTCCGTGGATCAACCTGCGATCATAACCATAACCGCCGGTCTTCAGGTTGAGATCGCCCGGATAGGCAAAGACCAGTTTCCGCTTCACAGGTCTGCCTCATACCACCCACGTGCTGCATGCGATTCATGCAGCGTCACCCTGATCTTGCAAATGCGATGGCTCCCCGCTCCAAGCTTGCCGTCAGCTACGGCCTGCGCAAGCCGGTCAAATATGTGCTTGGCGATGACCTCTGTGGTCGAGATCTTGCCTTTGAAGGCTGCCACTTCATCCAGATTGCTATAGTTCAACGGCTTCAGCACATCAGCGAGAACGGTGGTTGCAGCACCAATATCCACCGCAAGCCCATCCTCATCGACATCACGTGTGAAAAAGGCCGCATCGACCACAAAGGTCGCGCCATGCATGCCCTGTGCCGGTCCAAAGACCGGGCGAGGCAGACTGTGTGCGATCATGATGTGATCGCGAACTTCAATTGCAAACATCAAACTACTCTCTTCAATAACGGATACGATGACACAGCGTCTGCGGATCGCCGATGATACCGGGATAGGCCTCGGCTATCTCTTCGAATGGCGTTTCCCCTGAAATCAGGGCGTCAAGATGATCATCACCTAAGAGTTGCAGTGCCTTTGTCAGCCGACGTGCAAAATCCCACCTCGGCCTTTGCGCGGCCGAGACGGCGCCGACCTGCGAACTGACAATGGAAAGCCGGCGCGCATGGAACGCGCCGCCGAGGTTGAGCTGAACCGGATTTTCGCCATACCAGCTTGCCTCGACAATACGGGCCTCGAAGCCGGCAAGCGAAATCGCCTGATCCAGCGCTTCCGCCGACGCGGATGCGTTGATCAACACGTCGAACTCTCCAACGAGGTCCGCACCTGAAGAAAAAGGTACACCAAGCGCCTCCGCCAGCGACTGCCGACCGGAATTGCGATCAACCAACGTCACCTCTGCACCGGGAATTCGCGAAGCGATGAAGGCGACAAGCGAACCAACAACACCGGCACCAAAAACAGCAACGCGATCTCCCGGCATCACGCCGGCATCCCAGCAGATGTTGAGAGCCGTTTCCATATTGGCAGCCAGAACAGCCCGCTCCGGCGGCAACGCGTCCGGCAAAAGGTGCACCATATCGGCGTGGGTGACAAAAGTGCTTTGATGCGGATGCAGGCAAAAAACCAACCGGCCCTTCAGCGCCGCCGGGCCGTCGTCAACGACCCCGACAGCCGAATAACCGTATTTCACCGGAAACGGAAACCGGCCGCCCATATGGGGCCCGCGCATACGCTCAAATTCGCTTTCAGGCACTTTGCCATCAAAGACAAGCTTTTCCGTTCCCCGGCTGATCCCGCTGAAAAGCGTGCGGACAAGAACCTCGTTCTCGCCCATTGCAGGCAGTGCTTCTGCACGCAGTTCACACGCGCCAGCGCCAGAAAACCAAAGCGAAAGAGGCTCACGATCTCCGGTGGCCTTGTATGACGGGGACGCTGCACCCAATATCGATCTCTCCCGAACGCTGAAAATCAATTTGCCGACATCAGAAACAAATCCCTCCGGCTGCCGCGCAAGTCTATACAGTTTCGCTCCTCCCTTGCCAGAGCAAAGACCACTTCTGGTCACGGACCTAGTGCAACCGTCTCGACAAAGACGTGTCCATGCTGGCAAGTTTGTCCCGGCGATTTCTTGCGGACCCGGGAGATATGAATGCTTCAAAATTCGCGCCCCGTGAAAGGTGCGCCACTGCAGCTTCAAACCAGCGACGGTGTTTCACTCGGCGGATTCATTTGGCGAGGCATTGAGGCGGGTGCAAAACGGCCCGTTATTGTCATCAGCGCAGCGACCTCCGTCCGGTGCCGTTATTATGCACGCTTTGCCGACTATCTCTTTGCAAATGGCTTTGATGTCCTGACATTCGATTATCGAGGAATCGGTGAATCAAGACCGACATCGCTGCGCGGCTTCCATGCCGATTGGGTGGACTGGGGAGAACATGATCTCGAAGCCGCGCTTCAATTTGTCCACGGAGCGTTTCCCGGCCAGGATATCCGCGTCGTTGGTCACTCGATTGGCGGGTTTGCCATCGGCCTTGCACCGTCCAACCACCGCATCCAACGGATCCTGACCGTGGGGTCGCAATTTGCCCACTGGCGTGACTATGGGGCTGATCAGCGCCGTAGAATGTATATCAAATGGCACATCGTGATGCCGCTCTTTACCAGGGTTTTCGGCTATTTTCCGGCCAAGCGACTAGGCTGGATGGAAGATACACCGGCCGGCGTGGTCCGCGACTGGAGCCGCATGAAACCGCGCTTCGAACACACCGTCAGACAAGGCCGAATGGTGGGTGGCGAGCGCGAGGCCGATCTACTGCATCGGCGTTTCGGGCAAGTCACGGCCCCCATTCTGGCCATCGGACTGGAAGATGATCCCCATGGCACGACTGCGGCCCTTGCCCGATTGCTCGCCTATTTCACATCAAGCCACCGCCGCCACTGGCGCATTGCGCCATCCGATATCGGCGTTGATGCCATCGGCCATTTTGCGTTCTTCCACGACAGGTTCAAGGAAACCCTCTGGCCCCTTGCCCTCGAATGGCTCCGCTACGGCGAAATTCCGGAAGGCGCTCCCGGCGGGCTTGTGGCGGAAAACTATCCACCGCACAGGCAAGTGGCAGATCATGTCGATCCGTGACAACAATCAGCCGGCATCGAGAATAACGCTAAACTCTGCACCACCATCCGGTCGGTTCGAAACCTCGATCCGGCCTCCATGATCCTCTATGATGGTAAAACTGATCCAGAGTCCCAACCCGGTTCCCTCACCGATCGTCTTCGTGGTGAAAAAGGGTTCAAAAATCTTGCTCAGATTTTCCTTGGCTATGCCAGGCCCGTTATCCCGGATATCGATCCGCACGAGACCCTTCTCCCGCTTCATGACGATCTCGACAAGCGGTGTAGGGACATCAGCCACAGCGTCAAAAGCATTATCGATGAGATTGACGAAAACCTGATGAAGCTGTCCTTCGTCGGCGTTCGACATCACAGTTGGAACACTGTCGAAAACAATCTTTGCAGAGGTGTTTTTCGATTTAGCAGCCAGTTGCACAGAATTGCGCAGCAGCCTGTCGAGATCGACCGTCTGGCGCTCGCCGGCCCGCGAGAAGGATAGGCGGCGCAGGTTTTTGACGATATCACTGACCCGGCTTGCGCCCTCGATCGTGCCATCCAGCAGCGGGTCAAAGTCGGCAAGTATGGAATCGATCTTCAATTCCCGTCGCAGTGCCGCAGTTTCCTCTTCTTCAGCACCCCTGTGAATAGCCTCCAGATATTGGACCAGTTTCTTGCGATAACGGTCGAGCGTGTAAATATTGGCATAAACGAAGCTGATCGGATTGTTGAGCTCATGCGCCACACCGGCGACCAACCGTCCGAGACTTGCCATCTTCTCCTGTTCGATGAGGCGGTGCTGGGCCGTTTGCAGCTCCTTATGCGCCTCGTGCAACGCTTGATAGGCTCGTCTGAGCTCGCTGATCGGGCGGCCGGTGAGAACGGCACCAAACTGTCGCGAATGGCTGTCCGCAAGTTTGGCGCATCGCATTGCAAGGCATTCTTCATTTCCATCGGCCCGCAGGAAAAGAATGTCGGCTTCAACAAGCTGACCCTCCTGCCCCGCACCGATCACGCGCCTTGCATTGTCCTGATCGCCCTCGGCAATATAGTTGAAGACGCTGGACCCGACTACCTCCGGCTCGAGCCTTCCAACCATCGACAGAAAGGCCGGATTGACCTTCTTGATCACACCGCTGCTGGAGCACACGATCAGAATATCGGAGACTGACGCAACAACACTGGAAATAAAGGACTGGGCCTCCTCAAGGTCGGCGTTCTTGCGCTCGAGGTCCGCCTCGTTTTTCAAAAGCTCCGCATAGACCTCATCCATGCGATGGATAACATCCAGCCAGAGAGACTCGCCTGCATCGTCCAGGGATGGAATGGACGGCATTCCAACCTTGTTCATCAGCCTCTTTTTGCCCGTTTCTGGTTCAGTCGTGCTCGTCATCGCTGTCGCGTCGCAGTTGGTAGCGGTCCATCTTGCTTCTAAGACCAACGCGCGACAACCCCAGTTCGTCAGCCGTGTGGCTGATATTGCCACCGTTGCGCTCAAGACTTTTCTCAATCGCTGCCTTTTCCATAGCGGCAACAACATCCTTGAGCGCCCGCCCTTGCGGCGCAAATCGGCTTTCGGGCTCGGCAGCCGTGCGCACCCCATTGCGAATGGCCAGCGACAGGAGATCGTCGCCCAACGGACCGTTGTCCTGCGACAGGACCACCATACGCTGGATTTCATTGTGCAATTCGCGAACATTACCGGGCCAGTCATAGGCCGTCATAAGCTCGAGCGTACGCGGATGAAAGCCGCAAACCTGCCTGCCGAAAGCCTGATTGATCTGGGTCAGCGTCCGGCTGGCAATTGCCGAAATATCACCAGTGCGATCCTTCAAGGCAGGCATGTGGATGGGGAAGGCGGCAACCCGATAATAAAGATCACGGCGAAAGCGGCCTGCAGCCACCTCTGCCAGCAAGTCACGGTTGGTCGCTGCAATGACCCGTACATTGACCTTGCGCGTGCGCTGCGCGCCCAAAGGCCGGATCTCTCCCTCCTGCAAAACACGCAACAGCTTGACCTGAAAAGCAGGCGACGTCTCGCCGATTTCATCCAGGAAGATTGTTCCGCTGTCGGCAAGTTCAAAGAGGCCGATACGGTCCTGATAAGCACCGGTAAAGGCGCCTTTCTTGCAACCGAAAAGCTCGCTTTCCAGAAGATCGTCCGGCAAAGCACCGCAATTCTCGACCACGAAAGGCCTGTCTGCGCGCGAAGATTCATGGTGTATGGCGCGCGCCAGCAGTTCCTTGCCGGTGCCGGAGGCACCCGTAATCAGCACCGAGACATCGTAGTCGGCAGCACGTTTCGCAAGCTCAATCGCGTCAGCAACCGGACTACCGTCCACATGGATGATCCGGTCGAAACCGAATTTGCTGCGCTCAACCCTCCGCTTGTCGGAAACGGCCTTCTGCAGCAGGTCTCGCACCGGTTTGACTTCGACATTGACCTCCCCTGCCTCATGTTGGAGCCGCCACAGACTGGCACACTCACGCATGCATGCAATCAGCTCATCCGGATTCCAGGGCTTGGTAATGTAACGGTAGATGCCTGCATTGTTCACACTATCGATAATGTCATCGCTGTCGGTGTAACCCGAGATGATCAGGCGAATGGTATCGGGCCAGCGTTCACGCGCACGCTTGAGAAAGGTCACGCCCGATTCACCCGGCATGCGTTGGTCGCAGAGCAGAATTTGCACCAGCTCACCCTCGAGAACGGCCTCAGCCTCAGCGGCATTATTGGCGCAGATAATCTCGAATTCGTCTGTCAGTACCCGTTTGATCGCCTCCAGCGAACGCGGCTCATCATCCACCACGAGAACTGTCATGCTGCTCATGCTCACCTTGTTCGTCCCCCTGTCGAACGGTTGTCTGCCCCCATGGCCCTATGGATCGCCAATGTCACCGGCGTGCGCGATTTGGGAACCTTTCGAATGAAATTATGGCGCGCCACATGATAGCTGGGATCAAAACCGTAGAAGTTCTTTTTCATGCGAACAAGCTCCTCCTCCCGGTAGGCGGCAAGCGGTTTGGCTGCCTCGTCACGATTTCGGCGCTCGGCTTTTTCGCTGATAATATCGTCAATCGCGGGGTTCTGCGCCAGCGCAAAGGCATAGTCCAGAAGTGCAGCATCTGCCGCGGCAGGGTTCCTCGGCAGACGCGCAGAGGCAAGGCCCAGACGCAACGCTTCTTCGATCCCCATCGGCAGACGTGCCTGAGTTACGGTCCGGGCCCGCGCCTCACCCACCCGCATTGGCAGAAGGTAGGTCCAATATTCCGATCCATAGAGATTACCCATGTCCTTATAATGCGGATTGAGGATTACACCCTCCCGCATCAGAACACGATCTGCCGCCAGCGAAAGAAAAACGCCACCAGCGCCCGCATTGCCCGTGAGCCCTGCCAAAACAATCCTGTCTTGCGCAAGAATGATTTCGCGAACAAGGTCGTTCATCGCATTGATGTTGGACCAGGACTCATCGGCAGGGCTGTTGGCGCTTTCGATAACGGAGAGATGGATACCGTTGGACCAACAGTCTGCACTGCCGATCAGAACCAGAACCTTCAGCGGTCGCTGACGCACCGCCGCGACAATTTGGCGAAGCGCATTGCAATCCGCCACCGACATCGCACCATTATAGAAGTTGAAGCGAATGATGCCGACACCACGCGCCTCGGTGTAGGTCATGTTTTGCGGCGCATCAAGTTTTGGCAGCAAGGCACAGTCGGCAAAAACATTCGCCGCCGGCAGCTTGAGCCGGTTCTTGCCGCTTTCCCGCGCATGGCCGATCCAAAGCGCCCCTTCACAAAAAGCAACGGCAACACACCTTCCGTCGGAACCAAGAAGCCGACCCGGCGCGCCAGAGAGATCTTCCGCAAGACAGGCATTGAACACACGATATGTTTTATCTCCAACTGTCAGGCCTGCTCCCGGGTCCCCATCGCTGGCCCGAATAATTGTGAGCGCTTCTTCGGCGCTCATCTTCTGAGGGTCAAGCATACGACACGCTGCTGGAACGGCACCTCTCACAACACCCGAACCATCGTTGCGCGCAGCCAAAGGTTCGGCATTGCCCGCTGCCATACGCTCCAGCGCCTCCAAAACACAGGCAACGGCTGCTTCCGTGACTTCTTGGCGATAGAGGCTCGATTTCGTTGCAGGCCGCATGGCAAATTCGCGCCACGCCCAGACAGGACCCGCATCCATCTCCGCGCGCGCCTCAATCAGTGTGACACCCCAGCGGCTTTCATTGTCGAGAATGGCCCAATCCAGCGCATTCGGCCCTTTGTCGCCTCGAATGCCAGGATGCACGATCAATGTCAGCACCTGCTGCCAGACATCGGCAGGAATGGCCCGCTTCAGAAATGGTGCGATAATCAGATCGGGCTGGAAAAGCGCCACGGCCTCACGCGTCAGATCGTCATGAATATCAAGCTCCACGCTCACCATATGGCCAAGCTCTCTCAAGTCGACGTGGAGACGCTGAGAAAGCGAGTTGAAGCTGTGACATAAAAGCAGGATGCGCATGGAGGTCTGCTTCAACAGATACGCGGCAGCTGCTCGCCCGAGAGCCAATCAACAATTCGCCCGCCACCAAAGGACGTTTCCATCTGAACAAAACAGTGCGTATCCTCAACCACCTGGCCGATGATGGCTGCATCCTGTCCAAGCGGATGCTCGCGCATTGCCACCAAAACTGTATCAGCCATTTCCGGCGCGACGACGGCAACGAGCTTACCCTCATTGGCCACATTAAGTGGATCGAGGCCCAAAAATTCGCATGCGCCCTCGACGCCGGGTTTTAAGGGAATGCTGTCCTCACGGATACGGAAGCCGACGGCCGATTGATGGGCAATTTCATTGAGCGTCGCAGCAATGCCGCCGCGGGTCGGATCGCGCATCAACCGGATAGCCGAACCGCCGACATTCACCATCGCCGCCACCAGCGTGTGAAGAGAGGCCGTGTCTGACAGGATATCCGTTTCGAACTCAAGATTTTCGCGTTTCGACATGACGGCCACCCCGTGGTCACCGATTGTACCGGACAAGATGGCGATATCGCCCGGTTGCGCCGCATTCGAACGCATATCGATGTTCTCCGGCAAAATTCCAACACCTGCCGTCGAGATGAAAACGCCGTCGGCCTTGCCGCGCTCCACCACCTTTGTATCGCCAGTGATGATCGGCACGCCTGCCTCGCGGGAAGCATCCCCCATGGTTTTCGCAATCCTGTCGAGGTCGGAAAGCGGAAAACCTTCCTCGATGATGAAACTGGCCGAAAGATAGAGCGGTCTTGCGCCCGACATGGCAATGTCGTTGATCGTTCCATGAACGGCAAGCGAACCGATATTGCCACCGGGAAAGAAGAGTGGAGAAACCACATAACCGTCGGTGGTCATCACCATTCGGCCCGCTGGAACCGCAAAGGCCGACTGGTCGTTTCCGGCCCTGAGCCAGTCATTATCGAAGGCCTTGTGAAAAATGTCTTCGATGAGCTGCCCCATCGTGCGCCCGCCCGCGCCATGGGACATATCAACCCGCCCGTTTTTGATGTCGAGCTTGCGTTTCACCGGTGTCGTCAGCGCCACATTCATGCTACAGCCCCCTCGATTTTCCTGTTCCGCGATTTCGCATGTTCGCGAAAGCGGCCATAGGTCCAATGGGCTGCGCAGGCTCCTTCAGACGAGACCATGCACGAACCCATCGGATTGTCAGGGGTACAGACCGTTCCAAAGAGTTTGCAATCGGCGGGGTGTTTGACACCGCGCAAAATGGCACCGCATTCACAGGCAGGATTGTCATGCGCCTTTGGCGTTTCCATGGAAAAGCGCTTTTCGGCATCGAAATGGCTGTATTGCGGGCGAAGTCTGAGCGCGCCATAGGGAACCTCGCCAAGACCACGCCACTCGAAACTGTCCCTGAGTTCGAAGAATTCGGCGACCTCGGCCTGAGCCTTCAGGTTGCCCTGCGCAGTGACCGCACGGATATATTGATTTTCCACTTCGTGACGACCCTCGTTGATCTGTCGCACGAGCATCAGGATCGCCTGGATCACGTCCAATGGCTCAAAGCCGGCCACCACGACCGGCTTCTGGAACTCTTCGGCAAAAAAATCGTACGGCTCCGTTCCAATCACAGTGGAAACATGCGCGGGACCAATGAAACCGTCGATCTTCACTGTCCCCAGCTTGCGCACATCCGGGCTTTCCAGAATGTTCTGAATTGCGGCCGGCGTCAGCACATGGTTGCAGAAGATTGAAAAGTTCTTGAGATCCTTTTTCACCGCGGCACGCAAAGCAAGCGCCGTCGGCGGCGTCGTTGTCTCAAATCCGATTGCGAAGAAAACCACCTCGCGATCCGGCTCGGCCTCGGCAATCCGCAAGGCATCCAGAGTTGAATACACCATGCGGATGTCTGCTCCCCCGGCTTTGGCCTTCAAGAGGCTGGCCCCCCTGGAGCCCGGCACACGCATGAGATCTCCATAGGTGCAAAGGGTAATTCCCGGGCGCATGGCCAAAGCAATTGCCGCGTCAATCCTGCCAATCGGCAGCACGCAGACGGGACAGCCGGGGCCATGGATCATGCGCACATTGTCCGGCAGGAGGTCTTCCAGACCGTAACGCGAAATCGCATGGGTATGTCCGCCGCAAAACTCCATGAAGTGATAGCTGATCTCGGGCCGCGCTTCGTGGGCAATCTGCCGGGCGATATTCTTGGCAAGCTTTCCGTCCCGGTACTCGTCGATATATTTCATGCCACCTCTCCCATGTTTGCCGCCGCCTCACGGATTAGTTCGAGCGTCCGCTCTGCCTCTTCCGGATCGATCTTGGCAAGCGCATAGCCGACATGGAGGACGAGATAATCACCGACCTGGACGTCATCGACCAGCGCTGTGGAAACGACCATTGATGCACCGTCAATCGTCACCTTCGCCATGTCATCCGGCAAAACCTCTTTCACCTGAACGGGAATTGCTAGGCACATGTCTCCGCCTCCTCCATCTGCAATTTCTTGTGGTCAATCTGCTGCCGGGCAAAGGCCACCTGCCCCAGTGCAATGCCGCCGTCATTGGCCGGCGCAACGCTTGGCAGCAATACTCGATAACCAAGCGCACGCAGTTGCTTCGAAAGCCCTTCGGCCAGTACCCGGTTCATCACGCACCCACCGCCTAGGGCGACAGGAAGATCGCGGGAAGAGCCGGAAACCCACGCCGTCAGACCCGCAATCAACGTCCCGTGGAAGAGGTTCGCAGCTTCACGTCCGCGCAATCCATTTTCTGCCAGCTGCAGGATCACCGGCATGAAGTCGAGCACACCATCTGTGATGCGATACCCGTCTTCCATAGCAACCGGTGCATCGACCAACGCCTCAAGCCGCATGGCAGCCTGCCCTTCGTAGGATTGAGTGAGTGAAACACCAGCAAGCGCTGCAGCCGTATCGAAAAGGCGCCCCATGCTGGATGACAGCGGGGTACGCATGCCGCGCTCCAGCATGGCAACAAGCCTTTGCACCTGTGAATGGTCATCAAAGAGTTGGACAGTCAGATCGCTGCGACCTGCGGAATGCAAAGCGCCCACAGCCATGCGCCACGGTTCACGCGCCGCCTTGTCGCCGCCGGCAAGCGGCAATGGACGAAGCCAGCCCGTGCGGTGCCACGAGCCGCCATCGAGCACAATCCGCTCGCCGCCCCACGCGCCACCATCCGCACCATGGCCATGACCGTCAAGCGCCAGACCGAAAACGGCTCCTTCGATATGATATTCTGCTGCGACGGCGGCTATATGGGCCACATGATGCTGCACCCGCACGAGCGGCAGACCAAGCCCCTCGGCGAGCCTGACGGAGCGAAAATCCGGATGAAGATCACACGCCGCCATCTCCGGATTGACATCAAGAATGGAACAGAGATGACGAGCTGTTTCCGCCTGAAAACGGATCGTTTCGGCATTATCCAGGCCGCCAATGTGCTGGGAAAGAAACGCCTCGCGTCCGCGCGTCACGCAAACGGTGTTCTTCAAGTCGCTGCCAAGCCCTATGACCGACGGACCGTCTGAGCCGAGATCAACAGGTTCCGGCACAAAGCCACGCGCGCGTCGCAGAAATGCCGGTGCTCCATTGACAATCTGCATCACACTGTCGTCAGCCCGAACCACGATATCGCGGTCATGGGTAACAATCAGGTCGGCTATGGAACCAAGGCGTACTTGTGCGTCTTCATTGCTAGCAACCAGAGGCTCCCCGCCGGGATTGGCGCTTGTGGCGACCAGCACCGGTACAACACCGTCCTCTTCCAAAATGTCTAGCAGCAAATGGTGCAATGGGGCATAGGCAAGCAGAATGCCGATGCGATCGAGCCCCGGCGCCAGCGCCTCGGGCAGCACACCTCGGCTTTGCGCGATCACCACCGGATGCGCCGGGCTCTGCAGCAATGCGCCTTCGCTGTTGCCTAAAACAGCAAACCGGCGTGCGGCGTCAACGTCACGCACCATCACGGCAAAGGGCTTTTCATCGCGCGCCTTGCGCAGCCGCAGCGTCTTGATTGCATGTTCGTTGCGGGCGTCACAAACCAAATGAAACCCGCCAATCCCCTTCAGCGCAACGATTCGACCTGCCTGCACCGCCTCCGCAATCTCCGTGATCGAATGACTGAGCTTTGGCCCGCACGCGGGACAGGCGACCGGTTCGGCATGAAACCGGCGGTTCAGCGGATTTTCATAATCCTTTCGACAGTCCTCACACATGACAAAGCTCGCCATGGAGGTCTGTACTCGGTCATAAGGCAGCGCCTTGGTGATGGTGAAACGCGGCCCGCAATGGGTGCAGTTGACGAACGGATATTGAAAGAACCGGCTTGCCGGATCGAAGAGCTCGTCAAGGCAGGCATTGCATGTCGCAGCATCCGCCCCGATCCGTGTCACTGTCTTGCCCGCCACACTCTCGCGGATGCCAAATTCCAACGCACCCGTCGGCTCGACATCCTCGACCGCGACAGAATCGACCCTTGCGAGCGGCGGTGACCGCAAACGCAGCGCTTCCGCGAAACATTCCGCCCCTTGTCCCTCGACCTCTATCAGCACGCCGGCATTGTCGTTCAAGACAAAGCCCGAAAGACCCATTTCATGGGCAAGCGCATAGGCAAACGGCCGAAAGCCAACGCCCTGGACCACGCCTTTGACGCGCAGCCGGAGACGCCGGATCGCCTGTTCCTGCCGATGTGCTACCCGTCCTGTCATGGCTCAAGCAACGCGTGCATGGGCCAGTCGGGCGGCAGACGTTTCGAGCCAGGCATAAAGAGCCTCCATGCCTTCACCCGTGCGCGCCGAAACCACAAAGGTTTGAAGTCGCGGGTTGACCCTCAGAGCGTTACCGATGCAAAGCGCCGTGTTGAAGTCGAGATGCGGCAGGAGATCGGCCTTGTTCAGCACCATAATATCGGCGGCAGCGAACATATCGGGATATTTCAGCGGCTTGTCTTCACCTTCGGTGACCGAAAGAACCGCAACCTTGTGCGCTTCGCCGAGATCGAACGCGGCGGGACAGACAAGATTGCCAACATTTTCGATAAACAGCACCGAACCTTCCGCCGGTTCCAGGTCCTCAATCGCATGACCCACCATATGCGCGTCGAGATGGCAGCCTTTGCCGGTGTTAATCTGCACGGCCCGCGCGCCTGCCTCACGAATGCGCATCGCATCGTGTGAGGTCTGTTGATCACCCTCGATCACGGTGATTTCTATCCGCTCTTTCAGGTCGGAAATCATACGGGTCAACAGCGTTGTCTTGCCCGAACCGGGACTGGAAACAAAGTTCAGCGCAAAAATGCCGCGCGCATGCAATGCCGCCCGGTTGGCTGCAGCCAGGCGGTCGTTCTTGGAAAGAATATCGCGCTCGACCTGGATAATTTTCTCCTGGCTCATGCCAGGAACATGAACGCCGGCAATGCCGTTGCCGTAATGAACCGAACCATCCTCGCCATGAACATGATCATGCGCATGGTCATGGTCATGGTCATGGTCATGAGCGTGGTGGTGGTGATGGTGTTCGTGAATATGCCCTTTCGTCCCATCTGCCTTTTCAATGGCGGGGTCTTCTCCGCAGCCGCAAACCGTACACATCAGATTACCTCCAAATCCCTGATTTTTAACTCGTCACCTGCCGTCATCTGGACGTGATATTGTCCGCATTCCGGGCATGCGCCAAACCGTTCCTCGAGCGGCACTGCTTTGGCGCAGTCAAGACACCAGCCTTCGCCCGCAACGCGGTTGATCTCCAGCTCAGCCCCCTCCGCCAGACTGCCCCGGCGCACCGCATCGTAGCAGAACAGCAACGCATCCGGGTCCACATGGCTAAGCTTGCCGACATCAAGCCTGATGGTGCGGATGCCGCGCGCGCCATGGCTGATCGCCGTTTCACAAGCAATCTCGACAACGCTTTCCATCAGAGACATTTCATGCATGGGCCATCTCTTTCATCTCTATGTCGAAAGCGACACAGGGGTCGAACAAGGCAGCCAGTTTTGCCACCCTCAGACGCGCGGTTTCGCCTGAGCCTATTCTGGCCGTTAGAAGCGTTTCGACGAAGGGACCAGCTGGATGAAAATTCCATTCCGTGGGCGCCAGAATACGATAATGCAAAAGCCGGCCTTCGTCATCAATCTGTGCAGAATGGTAAAGCCTGCCGCGTGCACATTCCACGGTGCCAAAGCCGCAATCTTCGCTATGCCCATCGTTCATCAAGTCTCCAAGCGCGATATCCTGTCCCGCGATCAAAGCCTCCAGCTCGGCCAATGCATCGGCAAGATCATGAAATCGGGCAATAAGTCGCTGCGAAAGCACATTTGCCCGCGTTTGGCTTATGGCCCCGCGATAGCGCGCATACGCGCCGGTTTCCATGATACGTCCCGGAAGAGAGGGGCGGGCAGCATAGCTTTCAACCGCCGAAAGCATGCTCGCAACTTCATCGTCATCCTCCAGCGCCAGGTTTTCTGCTGGACGCGACATGAAGACGTCGTCGCACGCTACATCGCACAAAATCGCATCGAGAAGACTGTTGGCGGCCGGGCCCTCGCCCTTGCCTCTAAGGCCCGCACCGTGACAGGCCTCCTTGAGAAGCGCGGCAGGTGCAGACATTTCCTTTGTTTTCATGGACGCCATCCCGGCATAGGCGACGATCGCGCGCGAAGCCTTGAGCGCGTCGCGAAGATGTTGTCCCACTACAGCCTGAATGGTGGGGGCCAGTTTTCCAGGCCACTGCATGGCAAGCGAACGTATTGTCTCGAAAACCCGTTCTGCAAGAAGACCGGCACCTGCTTGTCTTCGCGCGTCTTCCGAAAGAGGGTGACCGGCAGCGCGGGCAACGGCAAGACGCGCAGCTGTCGATTGCGAAAACCCGCAAAGCGAAAACATCTGACCTGCCAGTCTTGGAGCCTCTTCAGCTGCGCGTCCGATAAAGAGTCGCGAAAGCAACTGTGGACGTTGGCTTTCCACTTCAACGGCACACACCACGCCGCGCGCCAGATGTACACGAATGTCAATCGCACCTGCAGAGAGGGGAGCATTCACGGCTCAACCTCCTCAGGCTGCGTTTTTAACCGGCCCCGCAACAGATCGCGCCGGCTCGGTCGTGCAGGCGGCGGCGGTGGCGGCTCAAGCGCTTGAGGATCGAAAAACGTATGCAGGATTTCACCGGCAACAGCACAGGCTTCATCCATCGTCGCAAACTCAAAGACCGGCGAAAACAACGAACAAGAATCGACGCGCCCCACACCTTCAAGCGCACCAACGATGAACTCAACTTCACCAGCCGGCAGACAAAGCCGCACAGTTTGGCCCGGTACAACACGATCCAGTTCTTGACCCGGAAGGGCAATAGCAACGAGGTTCATGAACCATGGTGTCGTCACCACACCGACGGCACGACCGCAATAGGCCCGAAACCCCGTCGCAGCAACGTCAAGGGCCGGATTGCAGATCGGCACATCAGCCATCGACGTCTCGGCAATCACCCGGTAGCGTGCAGCAAGCCGCACGGCGATGTCGTTTGCCGCAGCATCAAGCGCATCAATCCCTTGCGCGTCGATTTCGATTTCAACCGGCATCGCCCAGTGTCTCCGCTCCGAGCGCCATGAACTTTTCTTGCGGGGCATCGCAGTTTGGACAACGCCAGTCGTCCGGCAAGTCGGCAAAGGAGGTGCCGGGCTCTATCTGCCACACGGGGTCACCCTCGGCAGGATCATAGATAAGCCAGCAGATGCCGCACTCCATTTTTCCGCCAACCCCGGCTTCAGCCCGTTTGCCGAAATTTTCAAAGCCGCCACTCATTTGAAATAGGCCTCCTCGATTTCACGAATGCGGGATGCGCTGTCACGAAAATCATCCTCCGCAGCAACCGCAACACTGGGGATCGAGCAAATTTCCAATGTATCGAGAATGATCGCGTCCATGGAGTTATAGAACTGAACAGACCACACATTGCGCGCACCTGTCGCAAGTATTCGACATGTGCCATAGCCGCGCGACGTCAGCTGCACCGGGCCGCTGCCGAGCGTATCCTGCAGCAATTCCATGTCCTGCGGGCTCATGGGCAGAAGCGAAAATGTGATGGTGTGAGCCTTGTCGCCCGCTCTGTGGGTCGCCATCTTGCCCGAAATTTCATGCAGAACCGGCATGACATTCATGGTGCCTGCCGGCGGCTCGCCATATTGAATGGCATTCGGCAAAGCGGCGCACGCCTCGGAAACGACAGCGGGAATGGCGGCAATCTCGACATAATCGGCAACGATACGGTCGGCAGCATCGGTGAAACGGATGCGCCAGACCCCGGCCATCAGCGCTTCCTGAATTTGCGCCGTCACGCCATTTGCCAAAACCGCGACCCCGCTGACCTCTCCCTCACCCAGCGTTTCGGTGATCAAAGCCCTATCTTCGTCGGAAAAATCGGTGATGTCGAAAAGCTTGCCCGCCTCGCCGTCACGCTGCGCCTCCAACGCATCGGCGATCTTCGGCAGCAGAACGGCCGTATCACGACAGCGCCGGATCATTTCCTCGGCCGTTGCGGTGGCGAGAAAGTTCAGCTTGCGTGCAGCGACCGGCACTTCCGTATCGATCGGCATAATGGTCATGGCAGCATCGTCACCCTCGGGCGCAACCCAGAAACCCGCTTTCATCCGTTTATCCTCTCTCCTGCATAGTTGATTTCCACCTTCTGCGGGGTGGGCGGCGTCATCGGCGCGGCATCCGGCGCAAGCCAGGCGCTGATACTCGTCATATACTCGGACCAATCGCGGATCTTGGGCAGAATACCCATGATCTCGCTGCCCCGCATCACTACAAGGCTGGGCATGATGACAACATGGAACCGGCTCTTCAATTTGTCTTCTGTGCCACGCCGCACCACAGCGCCGCGCAACTTCCCTTGAAAAGTCCGCAGGATTTCCGGCAGGACCACCGCAACATCGTTGGCCTCGCTCCGTTGGGCGGGGTCTCCGGTGAAAAAGATGATCGTGTGGTCTGCTTCGCCAGCCCCGCAGGCCAGGAAGGCATCGACGCTGGTCTCGTCAATGATCGGCAAATTCATGCGCTCGGTGAGCGCACGCACCAGTGCTGATGGCATGGGTTTCCTCCGCTGTCTGCCAGAATTCTCTCCTCGCATTTGGCTTTGCAAACAGCGTGCCAGATGGCCGGAAAGCCAAATTACATTGAAATGTAAGGGAGATTTCTAGTGAGACTCACCGAAGGCGTGCCGAAGAATGTAAACATACCTTCCAGCATGGAAAGTTCATTATCAGTTATCGCGCAAATGCGGCGGCAATTGCGGTTCGCGATCGATAAGATCGGCGAATAGCGCATCGAATTCACCGCCCTCGGCGGCCTGAGAAAGCCCGGTCAAGGCATCGTCGATCATGCGCGCCTCCTCAGCATCGAGAACCCTGATGGCAGAACCAAGATGCGTCAGAAGCCACGCACCCGCTTCTTGTTCACCAATCAGCATAACCGACACACTGTGTTGCACGCCATGGCGCTCGCAAACAGCCTCGAACGGCGTCGAGCTGATGACACGCATGGGAATACCGATACACATGGGCTTGCATCCTCAATCTTATGAAAAAGGCCCGGCGCATGTCTGTGCCGGGCCGGATTGCGGCGGAAACGATCAACCCGCGAGCAGGGCAAAACCTGCCAGCGCCGTGATGGCACCAGCCATACGGCCGAACATCCTACCCGCATTCGACATGCGCAACCTGCCAAGCGCAAGGCCCACAATGTGCAGCAAAATTGTTGCGGCCACGAAGCCGCCGACATAGGAAAGCGCGCGGCTGTTTTCGGGCAGCTCAGCACCATGCGCAAAACCATGGAAGAAAGCTGCTGCTGCAACAACGGCCGAGGCAACCGCAAGAGGCACTTTCACGTCAAAGGCAACAAGCAGGCCGAGCACCACCACGCTCGCGGCAATGGTCGGCTCCACCATCGGGATTGATGCTCCGAAGATGCCGAAGACCGCACCGGAGAGCATGACGGAAACGAATGCTGCAGGCACGAGAAGACGAGCGCGCCCGCCGAGCATGGCCGCCCAGAAACCAACCGCAATCATTGCCAGAAGATGATCCGCACCTGACAAAGGATGCATGAAACCGGCGCCAAACCCCGCCCCCGGATGGCCCGGGTGGGCGAAAGCGGCAGTCGGCACCACGACCGCCAGAGCGGCAAAAGCCGAGTGGATTGAGAATCTCTTCATGATGTCCTCCTCAGGAAACCAGTGCGGCAGTCTCGCGGCGCCGCTCATAACGTTCAAAATCAATATCGTTTTCCAAGAGCGGCGGCACCGCCTCTCCAGCCGGACGGCGCGAAACATCCGCACCCCAGTTGCGAAGCAGATCGACGGCCATGTCGATGGCCTGCGGGATGACCGCTCTGACAGGCGCGGTCACCGGCCCGCCCCAATCTTCAAGGTCCACCGGCTGACAGCCGATCAACGCAAGCTTTTCGGGATATCCCCCCATCAAGTCGGCGGCGCTGAGCACCTCCTGAAAGCCCGTCTGATGCAGGCTCATCTTCTTTGCACCGGTAAATTTCGGCACTTCCTCGTCTGAAACAAGCTTCAACGTACCGGGCACAAGCCCGTAATCGATGGCATCGAAAACCAGGAGATAATCGGCGTCACGCACATATTGCACCAGATAAAGGCCCTGCGTTCCCCCATCCAGGATCGTGACATTGTCGCCCACCTTATAGGCGCGGTGGAAAGCCTCCACCGCACGCACGCCAAACCCTTCATCGGCCCAGAGAATATTGCCGATTCCGAGAACAAGAATGTTCGGTTTGCCTGCCTTCATCTCAGTCGTCCTCGTCTTTGAACATGCGTTCGCCAGAAATCATGGATGAGATGATCGACTGCCGGCTCATGATATCCTCGCGCACAGCCACATAGATATGGACCATGACGAAGATGATGATCACCCACATGCCGAGATGGTGAAGGGTGTGGACATCCTGGCTGTTTGGAAACAACGTGAAAACCCAGCCAAAGAGCACATATTCCCAGCTGTCGCGACCGGCCCCTTCGCTGTAAAGCGCAAAGCCGGTAATCACCATGAAGATAAGCGGCAGGGTCAGCATGACAAACATGGCCGACTGCGCCAACGGATTGTGGCCGATGTACTTCTTCGGTTTGGCCGTCAGGAACGCATACCATTTCACCTCGTGCAGCCACTCACGCCAGAAGCTCCCGCGCCAGAACGGCACGTAAAAAATCTGCCGGGCATGCGAATTGCCCACGAAGGCCCAATAGATGCGCAGCAGCAGGAAAACCGCAAGAATCTGCCCTGCTGCAAAATGCGTGAACCGGATATAGCCCATCAGGAAGTTGGCGCTCGCCTCGCCCGGAACAGTGGGCAGAGGCGAACCGATGAAGTAGCCGGTTAACGCAAGCGCCAGAATGCAGAACGCATTGACCCAGTGCCAGATGCGAACCGGCGCTTCATAGACATAAACACTCTTGCGTTCGACTGCCTTTTCGCCGTGCGAATCTGCGGCTTTGGCTTCGGATAATGACATGACCCATCCTCCCCTCAGCGCACCTGCACCTTGGCCATTTCCTGTCCATCCGGGCTCATGACATGCGTGGAGCAGGCAAGGCACGGATCGAAAGAATGGATGGTGCGAAGAATTTCAAGCGGCTGCGACGGATCAGACATCGGCGTATCCATGAGCGAAGCCTCGAAAGCCCCGATATTGCCAGAAGGGTCACGCGGAGAGCCGTTCCAGGTGGTCGGCACAACACACTGATAATTGTCGATCTTGCCGTCCTTGATCTTGATCCAGTGGGCAAGTGCGCCGCGCGGCGCTTCTGTGAAGCCCACACCCTTCACTTCTTTCGGCCAGGTCTCCGGTTTCCACTTGTCGACAAAGGCCGTGGCGCTGTCGCCATTTTTGATATTGGCAATCAGCTTGTTCTGGAAATGACGCATCTGGTAACCGGCCCATTGCGATTCCAGTGCACGCGCCGCGGTACGACCAAGCGTGGAGAACAGCGCCGACGTCGGCAGGCCCAGATCGGTCAGAACCTTCTGAACCGGCTCCTTGAATTCCGGCTTGTTCTGGGCAAACCCGACGACCCAGCGTGCAAGCGGCCCCACTTCCATGGCATTGCCCCGCCAGCGCGGCGCCTTGATCCAGGAATATTTTCCGCCTTCATCAAGCTCTTCGATGTTGGTTTTGGTACCCTTCGCATTCGGACCAAGCTCATAATGCGGCTCCGTGACACCATCCCACGGGTGAAGGCCCTTGCTCTCATCGGGATATTTGTACCAGGAATGCGTCACATATTCCTGGATCTGCTCCGGATCAGCAAGATCGACGGGAAACACCTCATTAAGGTTGCCATTGATGATGGCCCCGCGCGGCAATTTCAGGCTGGCCTCGGAATAGTCATTGGCATGCTCTGGCACATCGCCATAGGCAAGCACATTCTTCCCCGAAAGCCCGCCACCATAAAGCCAGTCCTTGTAGAACGAGCCGATAGCCATGATATCGGGAACATAAACCTTGTCGTTAAACTCGATGAGCTGATCAATGATCGAGGTAACAAGGTTCAGCCGCTCCATGTTGATTGCGCCGACGGCACCCACGCCATCGACATTGATCGGACAGGGAACGCCACCGACCAACCAGTTCGGATGCGGGTTCTTGCCGCCAAAGATCGTGTGGATCTTCACGATCTCCTTCTGGAAATCGAGCGCTTCGAGATAATGCGCAACCGCCATCAGGTTGGCTTCAGGCGGCAGCTTGTAGGACGCATTGCCCCAATATCCGTTCTTGAACGGACCAAGCTGACCGGACTCCACGAATTTCTTGAGCCGGCCTTGAATGTCCTTGAAGTATCCGGGCGAAGACAGCGGCCAATCGGAAACCGACTGCGCCAGCGCCGAAGTGGCCTTTGGATCAGCCGAAATCGCCGAAACAACATCCACCCAGTCGAGAGCATGCAGATGGTAGAAGTGCACCACATGGTCATGAACCTGCAAAGCAAGCTGCATGAGATTGCGGATGGAGTTGGCATTTTCCGGGATGGTGATCCCGAGCGCATTTTCAACCGCCCGCACCGAGGTCAAGGCGTGTGTGCCGGTGCACACGCCACAGATCCGTTCGGTGAACGCCCAGGCATCGCGCGGATCGCGGTTCTTCAGGATCACCTCGATCCCGCGCCACATCGTGCCGGTGGAGACTGCGTTGCGGATCACATTGTTTTCGTCGACATTGACCTCAACACGCATATGCCCCTCAATGCGTGTGACCGGATCAACGACGATGCGTTTGCCCGAATTGTCGAGATTGAAGCCGTTTGGCGTCTGAATTGTCATGGATGCTACTCCCCCGGGTCCTTATGCGTCTGTCTTTTCGCGTTTTGTGGTTACACGCTTGACCGTTGTGATGGCTGCATGTGCGACGACACCCGCACCAACCACGCCGGCAACCCCCTTGCCGATCTGGTCTGCATTGGCCTCAATGCCAAACTGGTGAATGTTGGTCAGCCTGTCGTAGAAGGAGCCATTGTCCCAGAACTGGTCTTCCGAGCAGCCGATACAGCCGTGGCCGGACTGAATGGGGAAGGAGACGCCACCGTTCCAGCGCACTGTCGAGCAGGCGTTGTACGTGGTTGGCCCCTTGCACCCCATCTTGTAGAGACAGTAACCCTTGCGCGCACCTTCATCGTCCCATTCCTCGACAAACTGTCCTGCATCAAAATGCGGACGGCGATAACACTTGTCGTGAATGCGCTGCGAATAGAACATCTGGGGACGACCCTGACGGTCGAGTTCGGGAAGTCTGCCAAAGGTGGTGATGTAAGTCACCACGCCGGTCATGACCTCGGCGATCGGCGGACAGCCCGGCACCTTGATGATCGGCTTGTTCTTGATCACTTTGTCGATGGGGGTGGCCTGCGTCGGGTTCGGCTTGGCGGCCTGGACGCAGCCCCAGGAGGCGCACGCGCCCCAGGCGATGATCGCCATGGCATCCTCGGCCATCCATTTCAGCTTCTCGACAAACGGCTTGCCGCCGTCGATGCAGAACATGCCGTCTTCGTTGAGCGGCGGATTGCCTTCAACTGCCAGAATATATTTGCCCTTGTACTTCTCCTTGGTCTCTTCAAGGATTGCTTCGGCCTGATGACCGGCTGCAGCCATGATCGTGTCGTCATAGTCGAGCGAAATCATCGACAACACCACATCCTTGACCAACGGATGTGCCGAGCGGATGAAGCTTTCGGAGCAACAGGTGCATTCAAGGCCGTGCATCCAGATCACCGGAACACGCTCCTTCGTCTCCAGCGCGTCTTCCATCGCCCTGGCACCGGAAGGGCCTAGACCGAGGCTCGCCGCTGTCAGGCTGCAGAACTTGGTAAAGCTGCGCCTTGTAATGCCTTGCCGGCGTATGACGTCATAGAAGGTTTCGGTTGCGGCCATGCTCTCCTCCAGGGTTTCCGCTCAATCTGCCCTCGCCGCTCCATCGGCAGGCATAATGGGAACTGACAGCAAAAACCGGGCCAACGCCGGAAGCTCTGGAAGAGAAAATCTGTAACAAACTGAAAAATAAATATCTATTTCGCCTCCAACGCACATAGAGCGAGAAAGACGACGCCCCTCAAAAGCCGGTAACGCGCTTTCCAGTGGAAAGTGACCTTCCGGAGTGTGAAAGGCGTGTTGACAGTGAAATTCGGCGTCACCCTAACGCATGTGGTGTCGGACAAGACAGAAAGTCGTCAATGTGCGGTGCAGACCATACAGGGGTCGAAAGAGCGGATGACGTGCTGAAGCGCGGCAGATTTTGCACCCAATGCACCCGTTTCCACCCCTACGAGCGCCTGCTCGAGCGGTCCAGCGATCCCGCGCTCATCACGCGGCGAGAAATTCCAGGTGGTGGGTGCGATAATCTGGTAGCGCTGGATCTGCCCTTTGCGCAGCTGGACCCAGTGGCCGAGCGAACCACGTGCCGCCTCGACAAGTCCCGCGGCTGCAGCCTCATCCGGAATGGAAAAATGACTTGAGAAGGCTTCCTTCAAGCGCATTCTCCGCAGCCAGCCCTGCATGCTGTGAACCAGAATGGCCGTTTCGACCACCCGTGCAATGACCCGTGTTCGGACCGACGTTCCTCCATCCCGGGCGATGAGCGCCGTCACCAAAGGATGGCCGGCAACCGCCAGGCGGGCAGCAGCACCCGTCTCCATCGGCTCCAGATCGATACGCGGTGACTTGGCCCATGAATAGGCACCGTCCTTTTTCACGTCCGGGCTTGTTTCTGCCTCAAAGGGGTTTTTGCTCGTGTCCTCAAACCAGGAAGATGCCACATCTTCAGATATCGCATTCGCATCGAAGGCGCGAACACCTTCAAGCGTGGCGATGCCGGCGGGCAACAAGCTCTCTTCTGCTTCGTGATAGGCGCCGTAGGAAAGAAGCTGGCCCGGCCCTTTGCCAAGCGCGCGCAGAGCAAGATCGTCCGCTACGTCAAGAAAGAAGCGGAAATCACTATTCCCTTTGGCCCTCAGCGCCTCGAGATCATCTTCGCTCTCCAGTGAGAGAATGTCGTCCAGCGACGCGCCGAACAAGGTTTGCTCAAGAAACACCTGAAAATCCGCCAGGATGGCTGCCAGCCGAATTCGTTCCCCGATATCGATAGCCTTGGTAACCCCGCCGGGTTGGAACGCAAGCGAATGCGGCCACTTGCCGGCAATGATACCCATGATTTCCAGGAGACGCCGCCTTGCCGGCAGGTATTGGGCAGATGCCTCTCCACTGACGGCTTTGAAGCGCGCGGCTGCCCTCTCAAACCACTCATAATCCGCATATTCCGCGCGAGCAAAGTCGGGCATAAAGAAAAGATAGAAATGCGTGAGATGGTCCGCGATATTTTCAGCCGCATGGGCCAGATTGGCCGCAAGATAGCCATTCGGTGCCGCCCTGCCGCCTGCAAGCGCGCGCAGGGCGCTGGCCGCCGCAATGGACTGCGAGACCGAACAGATGCCACAGATCCGCGGCGCAATCACCAGCGCATCCATAGGAGGCCTTCCACCGAGGATTTTCTCAAACCCGCGAAACAGCGTCGTCGTCACCTCGGCGCGCAGAATAATTCCGTCTTCTATGTCGAGGCCGACTTCCAGGTCTCCTTCAACCCGGTTGAAAGGACCCGCGATGACTTTGGTCATTCACGAACACCTTTCCCGCGCTGCGGGTCGCTGAGAACGCGATCAGACACAGCATTTTCGCGCACGCGGTCTGGGGTGGCCGATTTGGATAGAGCAGCCAGAGCCACAAACCACGCCTTCGGCATGTCAAGCGGCAAGCCCACGGGGATGCCGGCCACCTTCGGGGTTTTGAGGAAACCGGTCGCGTCCTCGAAACCGGGCGACGTGCAGGCAATGCAGGAAAAGCCTCCATGTGTGCATGAACCACCACCATTCCACGCCCTTTGATTGCAGTCACCAACGGCCTGTGTAGCCTTGCAGCCAAGATGCTCCATCATGCATCCGAGATCTGAGAACTTTTCAGCACTCGCTTTGAACTCGTAATACTCGTTTCGGTCACATCCATGATGCGCAAGCGTTTTGGCGTAGAACCGCGGGCGGCCAAGTCTGTCGAGATCGGTCTCGCCAAATTCGTCAAAAGCAATCGCCCCGATGGTTTCCATGATCCAACCCGGATGCGGCGCGCAGCCCGAAACATTGATCACAGGCATGCCGGAAAGCGAGCGGAAATCCTTGCCCAAGGCGCCGCCCTCCAACGTCTCACCATATTGCAGTCCGCTGACCTCGTCCATGAATGGTGTTGCTGCAGGAATACCGCCATAGGCAGCACAGGTGCCGACCGCCAGACAATAGCGGGCGCGCGGCGCAAGCAATCGCACCCAATCAAGCGTCGTCTTGCCGGTGCCCGCCATTCGGCTATAGAGCCCGGTTCCATCCGGCCCCATCATGATCGACCCTTCCACGCAGAGAATATCGAGCGCCAGCCGCCCCTCTGCCACCGCCTGAAAAATGTCGATAGCCTCGCTGCCGCTTTCCTCGCTGATCGAGGGATGCCAGATAAGATCAATACCAAAAGTCTCCAGCTCACGCATGAAGCCTTTGGCGCCCACCTCCAACACAGACATCGTGCAGCCGCCGCAACTTCCAGCTTGCAGCCAGAGCATGCTTTTCATACCGGCTTTGATATTTCTCACTCCCATGTCCCTTTTTTCGCACCGCCAGACAGCCACGTCAATTGGTTGGCTGATGTGCCTGCCTTTCTTGGAGACGATGAGAACGAAAGGCTCTTGGTGTGTCTGCGTAGGCGGTTAACGGGCATGCAGCGGGCGATCTGTCATGTTTCGGTGAATGTGGCTTCTCACCATGAAAACAAAAAACGGGCCGCTATAGAGCGACCCGTTATTGCGTTTGGTTGCGGGGGCCTGATTGCACAGAGACTTGTCGATTCACAAGAATGGTAGGAAAGCGCCTCCATTGCGGCCATCGCCACCTTTTCCAAGGCTTCCTTAAAGCCGTCGTTTGGCCAAGTCCTCGTTCACGCCAATATACTGCGGCGTCGCCAACAGCGTTCGGTTATCCATGTCCGGCCATGAAAAACCTTCAATCCGCTATCGGCCCAAATGGCGAATTATTTTGCAAGGCCCGCACAATTGCAACCGCTCGGGTTAGAGAGGCTTCCGCTGCGGCTAGCTCGACGGAGACCTCGTAGGTGTCACGACCGCACAAATGCAGGAATTCCTGAAGTACGGCGTCTGAGTTTCGAGCGAGCAGAATGAGCTGTGCACCACTTGGTGCCCGAGAACCTGCCAACCAGTATTTGACCGCTCGTTCGCTTGCCCCGGTCCATCTCATGACTGTCTTGGCCGCTCTAGCGCTCTGCCCGACTTCAGACTTCAAGGCACGAGATATCGCATTCGCATATTCCTGGCGACTCAAGCTGCCGTTCGCCGGAACAATTGTGCCCGTTTTACGAACCATGTTGCCCTTCCTTTGGGAGTATATTTGCCCATCAAAAACAACGGTGAAAAATGTAGATGCGTGATGGTGATCGATTGGAACCAGAAAGGCGGGGAGCAAACATCGCCTGACCGTCCCTCAATTCCGGCAGCAACTTATGTTCGGATGTCCACCGAGCACCAGAAATACTCGACCGACAACCAGACCGCCGCGATCCGTCGCTATGCCGAGAAAAATGGCTTCGAGATCGTTCGCTACTATGCAGATGAAGGGAAAAGTGGTCTGCGACTGGTCGGCAGGGATGCCTTGCAAAGACTGCTGACCGATGTCGAACAGGGTGACGCCAATTACAAAGCGATCCTTGTTTACGATGTCAGCCGGTGGGGTCGTTTCCAGGACCCCGACGAAGCCGCTGAGGTCGAGTTGCGCTGCAAACGGCAAGGAATTCAGGTCCATTATTGCGCCGAGCAATTTGAGAACGACGGCAGCATGGGCTCCTCCATCATAAAGACCGTCAAGCGTGCTATGGCTGGCGAGTATAGCCGCGAGCTTTCCGTCAAGGTCTTCAACGGCCAGGCCAACCTCATCCGTCTCGGATACAGACAAGGTGGCGCTCCAGGATTTGGCCTGCGGCGGCAGCTCATAGACCAGCATGGTAATTTCAAAACAGAGCTTACCAGGGGCGAGCACAAGAGCATTGCGACCGACCGTGTCATTCTGGTTCCGGGACCGGAAAAGGAAATCCGCATCGTCAAAAGGATTTACGAGCTTTTCGTCAATCAAAAGGTCCAGGAGGCCGAGATTGCGAAAATCCTGAATGGCGAGGGCATTTCCACCGATTGGGACCGCCCATGGACACGTGGAACAATCCATCAGATTTTGATCAACGAAAAATACGTCGGCAACAACGTGTGGGGCCGAACGTCGTTCAAATTGAAGAAAGACCATGTCGCCAATCCAGAAGAAGATTGGATAAGGGCAAATGGTGCCTTCACCGGCATCGTTGATCTCGATGTCTTCAACCTTGCCCAGTCGATAATTGCCGCGAGAGATCAGCGCCTTTCGGACGAAGCAATGTTGCAGAAGCTGGCGGCGATCCTGGAAAAGCGGGGATACCTTTCAGGCCTTGTCATCGATGAGGCTGACGACTGCCCTTCAAGCAGCTCCTATTCCCATCGTTTTGGCAGCCTTCTGCGTGCATACGCCCTCGTCGGATTTGTGCCGGATCACGACTATCGTTACCTCGAAATCAATCGGGCTCTGCGCCGGATGTACCCCGATCTTCTTTCGGAAATTATGGGCGGCATCAAAGCTGCTGGCGGTGCGGCCAAACAATCCGCCGAAAATGACCTGCTGACAATCAACGACGAGTTCACGGCTTCAATCGTCATCGTCCGGTGTATCCAGACGACAAGCGGCTCGCTGCGATGGAAGGTGCGCCTGGATACAGCATTGCGGCCAGACATCACGGTTGTTGTGAGAATGGCCCCAGGCAATTCGGAAGCCTACGACTACTATCTGCTGCCCCTGCTGGACATGCAGGAGGCGGTTCTTCGGCTCTGCGAATTCAATGGACTGTCTCTGGACGCCTACAGGTTCGATGACCTTTCCAGATTTTATCAGATGGCGTCCCGAAGATCGATTTTGGAGGTGGCGTAATGGTTGCAGTTCCGGCTCAGAAAGTGGAAATGATTCCGATTGCTCGCATAACAGTGGTCAATCCTCGTCTCCGCAACAAAAAGCATTTCAAGGAAATCGTATCGAATATCGGTCAGATCGGTTTGAAGCGGCCGATCACCGTAACGCGCCGAATGGAAGCTGGCGGACCATTCTATGATCTCGTATGTGGGCAAGGTCGCCTCGAAGCCTTCCAGGCCCTTGGTCAGGAGGAAGTCCCGGCTTTGGTGGTGAATGCGAACACAGAAGACTGCCTCGTTGCCAGCCTGGTTGAAAATTGCGCCAGGCGGCAGCACCGGGCCGTCGATCTCCTTTACGATATCGGCGAAATGAAGAAGCGCGGCCATAGCATCTCCAAGATTGCCCGGATGACCGGTCTCTCTCCCGAATATGTGCATGCAGTCATACGGCTTCTGGAAAAGGGAGAGGAGCGCCTTCTACGGACCGTCGAAACGGGACAAATTCCGTTCAGTGTCGCTTTGGAAATCGCGGAAACGCCTGATCACGATATCCAGTTCGCGCTTCAATCCGCTTATGAAAAGAGACTGTTGCGCGGAAAGAAGCTGATGGCCGCAAAGCGCCTTGTCGAACAACGGCGTCAGCAGGGAAAAACGATCAGGTTGAATGGAAAATCCCGGCAGCATGCAATGTCGTCGGAGAGTTTGCTCAAGGCATTTCAGAAAGATGTTGACCGCAAGCGCATTCTTATTCGCCGGGCGGAGGCGGCAAAAGCGAGACTGACATTCATTACACAGGCCGTCCGTAAGCTTATGCAAGATCATCAGTTTTCGAGCATCCTGGCGGAGGAATGCCTTTCATCGGTACCGGAGGGCCTGGCGGCACGAATAACGGGACAGGAGGGGTCGCCCAGATGAGCCCGAGCGGATCGTCGCCCCTTGTCCCGCTGTCTTTCGAGAGCACGAGTCTGCGCATCCCGATTACAGAAATCATGCCGCTGAAAGAGCTGTCGGCCTCCGCACTGAAGTCCGTGAAATATGCGCAAATCGCGGCATCGATTGGCGAGGTTGGCATCATCGAGCCGCCTGTTGTCATTCGTGATCATCAAGAGCCGGACAAATTCCATCTTCTGGACGGACACATTCGGCTGGACGTGCTTGCCAAGACGGGCGTCAAGGAGGTCGTTTGCCTCGTTGCGACGGAAGATGAGGCCTATACCTACAATCGTCGGATCAGCCGCCTGGCCACAATTCAGGAGCACAAGATGATCTTGAAGGCCATCGAGAAAGGCGTTCCGGAAGAGCGTCTGGCCCGGGCCCTCAACGTCAATATTTCCAGCATTCGACACAAAAAGAGTCTGCTTGAAGGAATTTGCCCGGAAGCAGTCGAGCTATTGAAAGAAAAGCACGTTCCGCTCAACACTATGGGCGAACTGAAGAAGATGAAGCCGATGCGGCAGATCGAAGCCTCCCAGCTCATGGTGGCGATGAACAAATATACGATCACTTATGCGAAGTCGTTGGTGGCTGCGACGCCCGATTCCATGTTGGTCAGGCCGAAGAAACGGATTGGTAACCTGAGTGAAGAGCAAATAAGCCTGATGGAGCAGGAGGCCGCCTCACTCGACCGGGATTTCAGGGCCATCGAAAATGACTACGGGGCCGATCATCTCGATCTAGTCCTGTCCGTGGGCTATCTGACACGTTTGCTTGGCAATGCGCGTATTGTGCGACACCTGGCGCAATTCCATCCTGACATCTTGGCCGAATTTCAGAAAATAACAGAGTTGCGACGGGCAGCGTAACTTTAGGCAAGCAACGTGTGACAAGGCCATTCAAGTGTTCGCTGGGCTTCGGAGTCCAACTTTGGAAATGCTTTCAGTCTTATCACCTATCAATACCTGATGAAGCGTGCCGTCGAAGCGGCTTTCTATACAATCGCGATGCTAGTGGAAATCTCAACTCTATCGTGAGCCCGCCAATAAAATCTTGCAGGGCGGCTCGTAGGCTGACTACCTTCGCAATAAGGCTGAAGAGGCGTTGTCCACTTACAAGCGCGAGAGCAATTGTGCCAGCTTTTCACGTGACCCCGTAGCGAAGAGCCGCCATTGCCCTTCCGGCCCCAAAGCGGAAGTTACTTCCGACTTGAACTGTGCCCCCAGCCCAATAGTCTTCTGCACCGTTCGTCTTAAATCCGCAAGTTCAGCGAGCCGTCCAAATACTTGACCCGAATCGACCGCTCTTACAAACATTGGTGAGCCGTGGCTGTCAACGGAATCAGGCGACCTTGCAAAGAAATCAGAAAGATAGGAATACGAGCAAAGCTGAAACCATGGAAATTTGATGAAAAACCACAATGATGTTCCGGTCTTCCTGATACTGCTGCTTCTGCTGCTGCTGATCGCTTGGTACTTTTGGCGAGAATGGAGCAAACGCGAGGATCCACAAGCGCGTGCTCAACGGCTAGCCGATGAAGCCAGAAAAAAGCAGGAGGTTGAAGCCCAGCGAAATGAGATTTTGGGAAAAGCAATCCCGCCCGACATTCAACGGACAATGCGGGAATATCTCAGCGCAGGAAATTTCCTTGGCGAAGAACATTCGCCGCTCGCATACGTCGGCTATCGCGTCGGCAAGACGAACGGACTTGCATCCTGGGACCGGCAACGCCGTCTGAGAGTATGCCTGCAAATCGAAATACCGAGCGAGTTTGAAGGCAAGTATCGAAATTGGGGTAACCCTGCGACACGAAAGCGTTTTGTCGCGATAAGCCAACATTTAAGAATGCTTGCGGACATGCGCAGGTATAGGCGCAACTACGAACGCGCTGTTGCTGACTGGGAAGAGGATGAAGCGTGGTTTCGTCTAACTTTTGATGAAGTTACCAACCGTTTTGCTAGTTTCGGCTATCGATGACAGCATCACCGCTGACAAAGAATTGTTGTGCATGTGCCCGCCAAAGAGAAAAGGAGAGCAGAGTAAAATGACGACGTTTCTACCGCGTGGGTTCTTGAAAAAGATCGGTTTCGATTTCGAAAAAAGCCCGGCGGCCTTGGACAAGGCGTTTCTGAAAAGCTTTGAGGCGTCGGGACGTCAAGAAGTGGAGGCAACTTGGTCCCTGTTGCGAACTGGTGCAACCACAGAGCGCTCGCTCTATGCGTTGCCGAAATCTGAAAAGCAAGCCAGTTTGCTCTTCTCGCATGACAGAGAAAGGGTCGCGACTTCGCTTGAATGGTTTGCGAATGTTGTGGAGACGCACAACCCAAAATCGATAGTGGAGATGGGCTGCGGTGCAGGCTTCTTGCTCAGATATTTGCGAGCGCTTGACGCTGAAGTGGTATTATGTGGTGTCGACCAACAATCAAACTTGATGAAAACAATTCCGGAAGGCGACCGAATAGAAACGCTAGTTGGCGACTATCGGTCTTTGTCATCGGATAGGTCTTTCGACCTCATCATCTGCGACTTTGGCTGGGATAACGCCGATATTCCTGCATCAAAAACACCCCATAGTGTGAGCGAATTAGAAGGTCAGAAGTATTGCCCTGGCTGTAGCGACGATGCATCGCTATTCTTTCAAGATCTTTTGCGAGCATGCGAAAGGTGGGGTCATGAGAAATCTCGAATCGCCTTGACTGGCCGGCTCACAAACATGGGCATGATCAGAGCCGTCTTTCTGGCTGCAGAAAGGTTGGGCCGGCATGTCGGAGAAGGTTGTTTCTCGGTTCGAAAATCAAGAATAGACAAGCGGAACGTCGAACGTTTTCCATCATTCGTTTTTTCTCGTGAAATGGGTGGTGCAATGAGCTTACATGATATCGCAGAGGCTTATGGCGATCCATGATGTAATGGCGAAGCGAAAATCTACGCTGATTTCATCACTACGCCATTCTAATTGGCTGAAGAATCGTTGCGCTGCGATTTGGCTACAGTGGTAAATTTGCAAGCCATGGCTTCTCGAAAATCTATGATTGTAGATCTCTACACGTTCTCCTAACGTGTGGCCAAGATTCGCAACTGATAGGAATTGAGGGGGGAACTGTGCCTAAGCGTTCAAGTCGCAAAGTCGGAAGCGAGTTGTTTATCGTCGACAACAGCGATGAGGATTTCAAGGCATCCAGGTATCTGCGCGACTGGTGTGAGTTCTCAAAGCAATTCGATATCGCTTCGGGCTTCTTCGAAATAGGCGCATTGCTGGAGCTGGATGGGGAATGGGAGAAGCTTGATAAGATTCGTGTTCTCATGGGTGACGAGGTATCCAAGCGCACAAAACGCGCCTTTGAGAAAGCCTTGGCGAATGTTTCGGACCGCTTGAACAAAAGTATTGAGCATACGAAGACAAAGAACCATTTTCTCGATGGAGTAGAGGCTATCGTCAAAGCCTTGCGGACGGGGAAAATCGAATGCCGCGTCTATCGCAAGGACAAATTTCACGCGAAAACCTACATCACGCATGCCCGAAAAGAAGTGATTGGATCGTTCGCATTGGTGGGCTCCTCCAACTTCACGTTGCCGGGTCTAACTCAAAACGTAGAGTTGAATGTCCAGGTTGCCGGAACGCCGGTTGCCGTCCTGCAGGAGTGGTACGACGAGCATTGGGCTGAGGCTGAAGACATAACTCCAGAAATTCTTCAGGTCGCAGAACGTCATACGCGACCCTATAAGCCGTTTGAAACCTATGCTCGCTCACTTCAGCAGTATTTCCTGGGACATGAAGAAACTGCCGGAGAGTGGGAAAAGCGCAGTTCTCGAATATTCCCCGTATTGGCCAAATACCAGACCGACGGGTATGGAGGGCTCCTCAAGCGCGCCGAAAAATACGGCGGCGCTTTCTTGTGCGATGGAGTAGGTCTCGGCAAAACCTTTATCGGTCTCATGCTAATCGAGCGCTTTGCAGTTCATGACAAGAAGAACGTTGCGCTATTCGTTCCAAAAGCAGCCAAGGAGCCAGTCTGGGAAAGGGAATTGCGCAATCGCCTCCCCGATGTCTTCAAAGGCTATAGTCGGTTGAAGATCTTTAGCCATACCGATCTCATGCGGGAAAAGATGCAAGACGAACTTGATCGCGTCGCCGAAGAGGCTGACGTCATCATCGTCGACGAAGCGCACCATTTCCGAAATACGGGCATTCGTGGCGAAGAGGGCGAGGCCCGAAAGTCACGCTATTGGCGTCTGTATGATCTGGCCGAGGGCAAGCAAGTATTCCTGCTTACGGCAACCCCGATCAACAACCGGCTGACCGACTTTCAACATATGGTGGAGTTTTTTTCCCGTCACCAGGCAGACCATTTTGCCGGAGGCACGCTCGGTATTCACTCACTGCCCGGATATATCCGCCAGCTTGAGAAGCAAATCGAAAATGAGATCTATGGCCGCACAGACGATCCGGAGCTGGAACTGACCACAGCGGACGTTTCATCGCGACTTCAATCCGACCCGTTGTTCGATGCCTTGGTCGTTCAACGTAGCCGCAACTATGTGAAAGAGAGCATGAAACGCGAAGGCGATGGGGAGGTCATGTTTCCACAGCCCCGCAAGCCAACAGTAGCGGAATATTCTGTTCGCCAAACCTATGGCAAACTGCTCGACATCGTGGCAACGGCCTTCCACAAGAAGGATCCACTTTTCGTTCTCGGAATCTATAACCCATACGCCTATTACAAAGGTGATACCGAGTATGTGGCGACCGCACTTGAGCGTGGCCGACTGAAGCAGGTTGTGGCATTGATCCGGACCAGTTTCCTAAAACGCTTCGAGAGTTCGGCTGAGGCTTTCCGGCAATCCTGCTGGCGGTTGCTTCTGAAGCTTCTGGCTTGGCTCGAAATCCACTGCGAATCCGATCACGAAAAGGCCCAGCTTGAGCGTTGGAAACGGAAGCACGCCAAGCTGCTCGGATATCAGCCTCAGAAGGATTTGCTGGACCCGGAAGCAGACGAAGACCTTGTTTCACCCGAACTTATGGAGGCCGTTGAAAAGCTGGATCGTGACGACTTCAAGGTCGACGAGATCATCACGGACTCACTGGCTGACCTCGAACAGATTGCCGATTTCCTCTACGAATTGGAAAAATTCAAGCCGAGCCAGGATCTAAAGCTAAAGAAGCTTGTCCAGCTCCTGACCAAAGATCCAGTTCTGGCAAAGCACAAAGTCCTGATTTTCACGGAATTCGGCGACACGGCTCGATATCTGGCCGATCAACTTAGAAAGTCCGGAATAGACGGCGTCGAGCAGATCGACAGCGGCACCAAGGGCGACCGCGCGAAAATCATTCAACGTTTTGCACCATACTACAATGAAAGTTCCAGCAAGGAACAGGGTGACAAGGAAATACGAGTCCTGATCTCAACGGACGTCCTCTCGGAAGGCTTGAACCTTCAGGACGCAACCCGGCTCATAAACTACGATCTGCACTGGAACCCTGTCCGCCTCATGCAGCGAATAGGTCGTGTCGACCGGCGTATGAACGCGGTGATCGAGGCGAAGATAGTCAAAGATCATCCGGACCAAAAGGATCTGCGCGGTACGGTAGCCTATTGGAACTTCCTTCCGCCGGATGACCTAGATGACCTGTTGCGCCTCTACGGCAAGGTCGCACACAAGACGCTCCGCATTTCAAAAACGCTTGGCATCGAGCATGGCAAGCTGCTGCGCGAGGATGACGACTATGAAGATCTCAAAAACTTCGAGGCGCAGTATGAGGGGCAGAAAAGTCCAGACGAACAAATGCATCTTGAATGGCAGGATCTTCTCAAAGAGTACCCCGACCTCGGAGAAACGCTGAACGGTTTCCCAAACGGCATTTTCTCTGGCAAGGAGAACATAAAGCCGGGAACTCGGGCCGTGTTCTTTTGCTATGCGCGGCCCGCATATGACAAGGCGGTGAGCGATCAATCAGGCGAAGACATCTGGACCACGGAAGCAGGTGACGTGCAGTGGTATCTCTATGACATTGTCAGCAAGGAGATCATCGAGGATGCGCCACGCATCATCGATGCCGTCCGTTCCACACCGGAAACACCGCGTAAAGTTGAAATGGAACAACTTCAATTGTCGGATGTCCGCGCAGTCGTTGAGAAGCACATCGCCAGAACTTTCCTTCGCAAAGTGCAGGCACCAGTCGGCGTCGGCCCGGTGCTGAAGGCCTGGATGGAATTGAACTAAGGAAGACGGGGCACATGGGCGACATTACAGCGGCGGAACTCGCACGAGTGAACAGCTTTCCGAAGCTGATCGAAATCCTGGAGAACAAACTCGACTGGCCGATAAACGGCTACGATCTGGAAGACCTCACTTTCGAGTACGAGGCACGTGAACTTGGATTGAAGCCGGAGGAAACCGCGAAAATCCGCGAGATCAATCAGCTGCGTCCCTTGGCGACAAACCAGCCGTGGGGCATTTTTTTTATCTCCTTCGAGGACAAGGCAATCTCGGTCACAGTGCTGCGCCGAATCCTGCGCAGCCTTGTTGTCAAGAAACGCGCTGGGATGCAGGCCGCCGAGCGACAAGCATGGGACAAGCACGACCTCATCTTTGCGACCAGTTTCGGAAAATCAGGCGAGCGAGAACTTGCCTTCATCCACTTTTCCGACGGCGAGGCGACAAACGACCTACCGGTTATGAAGGTGCTTGGCTGGAACGCCAAGGATACCAAGCTGCACAACGAGCATGTTGGAAAGACGCTGAGCGAGAAGTTCCGCTGGCCTGATGATCCTGCAGATCAGAAAGCCTGGCGCACAAATTGGTCCTCCGCCTTCGAGCTGCGTCCCAACGAGACGATCAGGACCTCACAGGATCTGGCAATTCGGCTCGCCGCACTCGCTACGGAGATTCGAGCGCGCGCCAAGGAACTTCTGGGTGCCGAAAGTGACAAGGGCCAAATGCGCACCATGCTGGAGGCATTTCGAAAGAACCTGATTCATGATCTCGACCAGGATGGCTTCGCCGACATGTTCGCCCAGACGATCTGCTACGGAATGTTGGCTGCGCGCATATCCCGCCCTGGAGCCGATCTCGTCGCCGACAACATGGCGGACATGGTGCCAAAGACAAATCCTTTCCTGAAAGAACTGTTTGAGAGCTTCCTGAAACTGGGCGGTCGCGATAAACGGCGAGGAATGGATTTCGACGAACTCGGCGTACGCGACGTTGTCGACATGCTGAACAAGGCGAATATGGAAGCTGTTCTGCGCGATTTCGGTGACCGAAATCCAAAGGAAGACCCGGTCATTCACTTCTACGAGCTGTTTCTGAAGGAATACGACCCACAAAAACGTATGCAGCGAGGTGTTTTTTATACACCTCGTCCGGTGGTTAATTTCATTGTGCGCGCCGTGGACGAGATACTGCGGGAAGAATTCGGTCTCCCGCTGGGTCTCGCCGACACTACGACTTGGGGCGAATTGGCGGCAGCAAACAAAAAAATAATCGTCCCCGCGAATTTGGATCCAAACCAACCTTTCGTGCAGATACTTGACCCCGCAACGGGTACAGGCACCTTTCTGGTAGAGGTCATCGATCTCATCAACAAGCGTATGTTGGAGCACTGGAAAAGCGAAGGCAAAAGCAGTGCCGAAATTGCCTTGGCCTGGAACGCGTATGTGCCAAAGCATTTGCTGCCACGCCTCACAGCCTTTGAATTGATGATGGCACCCTATTCCATCGCGCATATGAAGGTGGGGCTGAAACTTTCAGAGACTGGCTACAAGTTCGAGTCTAATGAGCGCGCTCGTATCTTCCTCACAAATGCTCTGGAACCGGCCCGCGATCTCGACATGGAATTTATCTTCATGGCCGAGGCGTTGGCTCATGAGGCACAGGCTGCTAACAATGCCAAGGCCGGAACAAAAGTAACTATTATTGTTGGAAACCCTCCATATTCAATCCAGTCACAGAACCTGTCCTCATCCGCGCGGTCATGGGTTGATAAATACAAATACTGCGACGGAAAAAAGATTGTAGAAAGAAATTCTCTTCAGTTGGAAAAGAATCTACAGGATGATTACATAAAATTTTTGAGTCTTTCTCAAGAAAAAATATCAACGAGCGGCTTTGGTATAATTGGTTTGATCACAAACCACGGATTCTTGGACGGCGCAACCTTCAGAGGGGTTCGGCAAAATATCTTAAAGCAGTTTAGTAGCATTGAAATATTTGACCTACACGGAAACTCCACCAAGCGAGAGGCATCCCCAGACGGCAGGAGTGACGAAAATGTCTTCGATATCGCTCAGGGGGTTTGCGTATCTATCGCGGTCCAATATGCGAAAGCAACAAACAATACCATAAAGCGCTACGATATTTGGGGGCCAAGAACGGATGGGGATGACTCGAAATACTCCTGTCTTCTGGGAGGAAGAAGTAGAATTGGCAAATACCAGACTGTCCAGCCAATATCACCACTGTACCTCTTTGCTCCGTCATCGACGAACTCCGCTTATGAAAGCTGGCCTTTAGCATCAGATCTGTTCGGACTTTACTCAATGGGCATCAAAACCAGCAGGGACAGCCTAGTTGTTGGCTTTGAATTGGAAGAGATTCAGCCACTGATTACTGGATTCGTAAGCCCTGATTTGAGCGACCTTGAGGCGTGTGAGGCTTTTCAAGTATCGGCGAAAAAAGGCTGGAACCTCAGAAAAGCAAGGAGTGACGTAGCTGCGGTGAAGGAATTAGGTCCATTCTTCCAACCATTCTTGTATAGACCTTTCGACCTGAGAACAATTTTCTACCATAGCGCGTTGGTTTTTTCTGCCGCCACTCCGGTGATGAAGCAGCTTTTGCCGGGAAACAACCTGGGACTTGTTCTAACAAGACAAACAAAAGATCAATGGGATATACAGGCTACGCAATGGCTTACTGGCCACAAGTCACTTGGTGCCTACGATGCGAATAGTGTCTTTCCCTTAATGTTGGTGGAAGACACCGTTGAGAGCTTTCGCCGTCCAAATATTGATAGAAATTGGGCGCTTAGGGTTGCGACCAGTGTAGAGCTAATTTACCAGGACGGAATTCTGCGAGAAAAGAGGGAACAACCACCGCTCGACCCGGCAGCAGGGTACGCGCGTGGAGATCTTACCAAAACCTTTGGCCCGCGCGACCTGTTCGACTGGATCTACGCCGTACTTCACGCGCCCTCCTACCGCACGCGCTATGTTGAATTCTTGAAATCAGATTTCCCGCGAATCCCTACGCCCGGCAGTGGAAAGCTGTTCAAAGCCTTGGTTGCGCTCGGTGCAGAACTGGTTGCGTTGCATCTTCTCAAACCCGACGATTTGACTGAGCGCGAAAAAAAGAAGCGGCTCGAAGATCCGGAAAAGTTCGATCCGTCGATCACCTTCAACGGCACAGGCGTGCCTCGCGTCGAAACGGGGTATCCAAAGTACGAGAAGGGCAAGGTGATGATCAATTCATCGCGCTGGTTCGAGGATGTGCCGAAGGCAACCTGGGAACTCCATGTCGGCGGCTATCAGGTGTGTGAAAAATGGCTAAAGGACCGCGCCGCTAGAGGCGGAAAGAAACCCTCACCGGGCCGCGTTCTAACCGACGAGGATATTATCCATTACTGCCGAATTGTCGTCGCGCTCACCGAAACCCGTCGCATAATGGCCGAAATCGATAAGGTTATCGAGGACCATGGAGGCTGGCCCGACGCTTTTCAATCATCTCAAACAGGAGAGAGCAAATGAAAGTTTCAATTGTAGAATTCGGACTTGATTTGGCTGTCAAGAATTCCGGGATGGCGCTGTCTGTCTACTCACCGGACGGAAAGACCTATCTTGGTCGATGCAAAGTCACGAAGACGGGATTGGAATGGTACAAAGGCAAGAAGCAGACTGGTGCGAAAATGAAATGGGAAAAGTTCATCGAGATTATGGAGGCGGATTGATTGACCAAGCCCCAAAATACTGACGGGTTTCACGCCTTCGTAGCGCGGGGCGCTGGCAAAGGTAAATTGTTGTACCCGCATGTGCATGAAGATGGCATGTACGTTGTTTCGCCGACACGATTCGAGCAAGACTATCAGCGTATTAAGACGGAAGCCGATCTGGAGGCCTGGATGCTGAAGGGGTATCGCCTTCGCATGTCAAACATCGCGGAAGGGATCACTGCACCGAGCTTGATTGCACCCTCAAGCATTTTCAGACCTGTGATCCGATAGTTCCGGGAGACATCATTTGCCCAGGCGGGAGACTGCGAACGCTGCGACACAGTTGAATGGTAACAAGCTCTATCATGCTCGGGCTCGGGCCGCGCTTCCCATTCTTGTTCGGCAAGCAAAAGCGGGCGAGCCGATATATTACGAGCGCCTCGCCAATGAACTAGGCATGACTAACCCGCGCAATCTGAATTATCCGCTAGGAAGCATCGGCCGGTCGATCAAGGCACTGAGCAAGGAATGGAAACAAGACGTTCCGATGATTCAGTCCCTCGTCATCAATCAGCAGCAAGGGCTGCCGGGCGACGGCATCGGCGGTTTCATCAAGAACTCAAAGGCAAACTATCACAAGCTTACGAAGCAGCAGCGGCGCGAGCTTTTCAAGGCGATTCAGTTCGAGGTTTATGCATACCGGGATTGGGACAAGGTACTGTCCGCTCTTGGCTTGAAGCCCGTTGAGGACAATTTCGAACCACTGGTATGCGCTGCACAGAGTTTTGGCGGAGGTGGAGAGAGTGAGGATCATTTTCGTCTCAAGATGTATGTTAAAAAAAATCCCGACCTTCTTTCCATAAGATCCCCTGGCAAGGCCGATACGGAAGTTTCTTTGGCATCAGGGGATTGCCTGGACGTTTCCTTTTCGGGGAAACGGACTTGGACAGCGGTTGAGGTGAAATCCGCAATATCGTCGGAAGCGGACCTCGTGCGCGGCTTGTTCCAAGTTGTGAAGTATCAAGCAGTCATGAGTGCTGAAATTTCAGCAAGGGGTTTCCAGAAAGACATCGACGTTTTTCTGGTCATTGAAGGTAATTTCTCAGAGAGATTCTACTCACTGGCAAACACATTGGGTGTGAGAGTGGTCAGAGTTCAGAAAAATGGTGACGAATACGTCGTCATCCGAAGCTGAGAGAAAAAAGTTCTAGCATCACTTGACAAATCGTGGAGTTGTTCACATCTTATAGTTGCTTCTGGAAGGAAGCGGCTGCCGGATGGCAGTCTTAACGCCCGGACGGGCACGTGGAAACGGAACCGGATTTGTCATTTCGCCGGATGGCGCGCGTTGGATCAAGCTGGAAGCTGTTGTATCTGATCAAACCCTCCAATCCTGTTATGACAGGACCGGTTCTCCAGATCGAATAGGAGAACCAAATGATCACTACTAATCCATACAAAACAATTATTCGTTTTGACCAGGCGGCTGAGCAGGCTGACGGGCCAATCAAGCGTATCATCGGCTTCGTGCAGGCCCGCAACATGCTGAGCTTGTTCGACGATGCAACGCTGGATGCTAACCCACGTTCGGCAAAGGCCAACCAGGTTACCAAAGACATCATCGAAAGCGTCACTGAAGCGCCAAAGCTCTTTCAGTTCAAGACGAAAGGCATCTTGCTGGGAAGCTCGGATTATATTGAACTCCAGCGCAACCGCTTTGAGTTGAACTTTAACAACCCGGCGTATGAGGGTCTGCTTGACGGCGGGCACAACATGCTGGCCCTGGGGACCTTCCTCCTGAGTCATGTCATGCCCGACAAGGATCTCAAAAAGATCAAGCTCTGGGAGGATCTCAAGAAAGCATGGGACGAACATGGGGCGGCGGTAAAGGCTCGCAAGGATGAATTTCAATTCAAGGTTCCTGTGGAGCTGCTAGTGCCTTCCGACATGGATGATGACGAAGCCGTCCAGGAGTTTACCATGGCGCTCATGGACATCTGCGCGGCACGAAACAATAATGCTCAGTTGACGACTGAGGCCAAGGCAAATCAGCGCGGCTTCTACGAGGAGATCCGAAAGCGCCTGCCTCGGGATCTTGCCGAACGTATCGAGTGGAAGAGCAATGAATGGGAAAGCGACGACGCCCGACCGATCAAGGTCCGCGATTTGATCGCGCTGGCATGGATCCCGCTTACGGTACTCAACGAGGCGGGTCTGTTGCCTAAGAAGTCTGACGCGGGCACCGAACTCAATTTCACGGTCCTGCCGCAGAATATTTATCGAAACAAGGGCGAACTTTCGAAGCTGTTCGATAAACTTATGGAGCATTCGGACGTATCGAAGCCGACGAATGGGCCGCTTTATGAAATGCACAACACGGCCATCGGAAGCGCATTCGATATTCTGGCAGTTCTGCCGAAGCTTTATGACAAGGTCTTCCTTGAACTGGGTGATGCCTACAATAAGGAAACGAACGGCAAATTCGGTAGGATCAAGGCCATCAAATACCGTGAAGGCAAAACCTTTGCATCACCTTTCTATTCAAACGAAGGCGAATATGGCGTTCCCGATGGCTTCGTCTTGCCGGTTCTTTATGGCTTGAAAGCTCTAATGAAGGTCGAAGACGGCAAAGTTACATGGACGACCGATCCAGAAGCCTTCCTTGATCGTTACCTTCGTCCTTTGGCGGGTGCATTCAAGATGCCGGTCGAGATGGCAAGTTTCGATCCACAGAAGGTCGCAAAGAACGAGACATCGTATTCGTTCATGGTTGGTGAGTGCGAAAAGGCACTCATCAAAGAAAAAGCGGCTGCGTAAGGGGGGGGCTTGAATATGACTGGTAGAGCACCTTCAAGCGGGATAACGCTTACGGAAAAAGACGCGGCTATTGTCAAGGGAATGCTCGTCCGAGGAGATCGTCAACATGACATCGCAGCCTGGTTTGGGGTTAACGGTGGACGAATTGGCGAGATTGCCAGTGGGCAAAAATTCTCCTCAGTCACTGCAGCACCTTTGAGCGCTCTCCCGCCGCCTGGCCCATACCTGGCCGCAAGAGACGTCGCCGTAGCTTTGAACGCTTTGGCTGAAGCACGAAAAGCCTTGGATCAGGCCGAAGCGCTTCTCCACTGAGACCTTTTCGCCGGGCCAGTCTGAAAAGTCTGGCCCGGTTTCGATTCAATGGATTGAGGTTCTTAGTGTCAAGCTAAGTCGGACTCACGTCAGTCAAAGGTACGCCAATCTAATTCCGTGCAATAAAGGAAGTGAACTGCTTTGACGAGTGTACGATGCACAATATCAGGAGGCAGAAGTGTGTGTCATTGATGTCAGGTCCAGCAACCTCGCGGCAAGCATTGCTAAGGTGTTCAAATGATATTTTTTGTTGTTAGACCAGCCACGAATAAATATGCCATCAATGTCCGCAGCATAGAGGGGAGAATTCGTAAAAATTAACCACGTTTTTCTTTTCGAAAATAAAGGCATTGAAGAACAGCATTGCATGTCCTTACCTATGACTTGTGCCAAGTGCACAATAAGCGGCCCCCGCCAGTGCGGCTAACACTGACGAGGACCTGACCCTCAACCTTGGTAAGAAGGAATCGGGCTACCATGACCCATAATGCCTTTTTCTTGCGCGGAGCAATCCCCGCAATCCCTACCTTGTTTCATCCATCAGCACGAACTGAACGATACCACCGTTCGGAACCGGCCGGTTTCCGGATCAGCTCGTTCGTTTCGCTCGCGACGACCGCGTGCGTTGCCGCCGTCCCTTTCTGCTGATTTTCTGAACAAGGACTTTTCCATGACAAGACTTTTGAAGAGCGGCCGGTTGGCCGAACAATTCCGCGCGTCTGCCTCCACACCGATCCCGGGCGACATTCACCTGCTCGTGCAAGAGGCTATCGAACGGACGATGCACCAGGAAGCCACTCGTCTCGCTGTCAGTGGCGATTCTGAAGGGCTCGCCTCCCTCGGCCGCAGCATTGCAGTCGATGAAGGCCACCTGCTGGAAGCCGTTGTGATCGCCCTGGCGCGTCGCAATCCCAATATGGCGGTTTTGAGTGGAATCAAGCTTCCAATCCTGGATAGTGCGCTGGCAATCATCGAGGCCAACAAGACGGCGCAGGTTGGTGCCTTGACACTTGATCCTGAAGGCCGAGCTAAACGCTCATATTATCCCGACCTTGTCCTCGCGAACAGATCGTCACAGCAGGCCGTCGTTATCGACGTAAAAAGGTCAATCACGAGTTACCTGGGCGGCTCCAAGCTCACCGAGCTTCAGGGCCGGATGCAGGCAGCAGGCCTCGCGCTCCCCGACATCCTTTGGCGTGACCATAGCCGTCTCGCCGTCCGACATGTTTCCATCGCCATCATCGATGGATCAAAGACCGACAACGACACCTCAGACGGAATCTGGCCGCTGCAAATGCTGGATCATCTGACCGGTGTACCAGGAGCCGGGATCATGGCGCAATCGGCGATGTCGGCGTACCGACGTGGCATCTCGAATGTCTGGATGGAGGCAATTCGCAGCATTTCGGAAGGGGGGACCAGTGAAGCATGCAAACCGGTCGACACTGCGACGCCATGCGAAGCCCCAACCCTTCAGGACAAGCGCTTAAGATTGCAGCGCAATGTGGTGATTGAGAAGCCACGTGTCCGCACGGTGACGGTCGGACTTTTCCGGCCCGATGCTCCACCCGTACACTGAGGTTTTCAGCGGCAATTCTCACCTGTGTCCGGCGCTTGTAGCCCCGACACAGGTGGTACCCACGTCACCAAAGTTTTCCCAAGTTATCGCAACCCGGCCAAACCGGGTGGCCTTTCTGACCAATTCTTCGCGGCCATTGCCGCAGACAGGAAACTATCATGTGGAACGACAACCATGTTCAGAAGCCCCGCCATCTCCAATCAGTGCAAAACTTTGTCTTTCATTGCTGCCTTAAAAGATCATTGCGGCAGCAAACTTCATTCCTTCAAGCCCCAAATGGCTTCGTTGTCATCATTCTCCCAACCGGGCATGATCCGGAAGACTACAAGCGCTCGGTCACCGACATCCTCCACTCGAAGCCGCTCACGTGGGACACGAAGGAGGCCAACTATTTCTATATTCATCAGCGGACCCGCCAGGAGAAGCTCGACGGGGATTTTGCTTCCGAACACCAGAGGACGAAGAAGCTGTTGGCACTTGCCGAAGACCGCGATGCCATCACCCCGATGATCAAGCTTGCGGCTGATGTGATCATCGACCTGTGCCCAATTTCGGCGCGGGACTTGCGAGCAGCCTGTCGCGTTGTGCTAAACCTGAACCTCACCGAGGCACAGGCCCAGGATATTCTGGCCTATCCACTTGAGCTTGTATGGTCAGTATTACGACCTGGCCGGTCTGTCGACAACATCCTGCGACGGCTCTTGGCCGTCACTGAATCTCAAGTATCAAGAAAGCCCGAAACGGCGGCCCTGCCGCTAAGCGCTATGCATGGATATGGTTCGGCACAGCTTTGGGGCCTTGAACTCGCCGAGGACCTGCGAGACTGGGCAGCTGGCAGCATTTCTTGGAGTGACGTGGATAAAGGAATTGTCCTTTCCGGCCCCCCTGGCGTAGGCAAAACCGTCTATGCCCGCGCGCTCGCTCAAGAGTGCGGTGTCGAGTTGGTCGCCACATCCTTCAGTCGATGGCAAGCGACTGGGCATCTCGGTGATCTCCTCAGAGCCATGAGATCAGATTTCGCAAGAGCAAAAAGCAACGCGCCGTCCGTCCTTTTTATTGACGAGCTGGACTCAGTTGGTGATCGCGCAAGATTCAGCGAGGGCCAATGAGGCTTCAGAGTGGGTTTCAGCGGAAGTTCCGCAGCTGAGAATCGTGTCGGATGAACTTTGGACGCGCGTAAAGCAGCGCCAGATGACTGTTACAGAGAACTTCAGCCACACGAAGAGCAACAGCCTTAACACAACGCATAGACCGTCCTATTTGCTGAGTGGCATCCTTGAATGTGCGGAATGCGGAGGACCCTACGCAATGAGCGGCAAGGACCGCTATGGCTGCTCCAATCACTGTAAGCGCTTACCCATCGATGAACTTGACGGAGCCTGCTGCTCGAATGCGAAGACCATCAAGCGGAAGGATGTCGAGGATCGCGTCCTGACTTGCTTGCCGCCTGCATTTTTGGGCTTGGGCCTGTTCGACCGAATTTCCGACGAAGTAAAAGCAAAGCTTCGCGCCCATGTCTTGGCAACACCGGATGTGCGTGAGGACCTATCCTCAAAGCTGCGAGGCCTTGAAGATCAGCAAAAGCAGATCATCAGCCAGATCAGCGCACGCGCAGCAGAAGGCCGCCCACGCCTGCATACTCTTGATGATATGCTCGACGAGCTTGAGACGCGCCGATCCGAGATGGAACAGCAACTGGCAGCCATCGAAGTTCCGTCCGACATGGAAGATTTCGAGGGCAGGATCAAAAAGCTGCAAAGCGAAGTATCACCTGAGGTCATCGAACTCGTGACCAACAGCGTCTTCTATTTCCTTCGCGAACATGCAGACAACGAGACAAAGCAGCCTTACGTGTCGATGGTACGCGAACTGATCCAGAAGGTAGTCATTGGCCCAGCGCCGGGCCGCAAACCGGCAACACTTGAGGTCCATGGCCGCATCGCCTCGATCCTCGCCGCCATGGAGGCGACGACGATCTTGGAGAAGCAGTTCTTGGCGCAGAAGCACTACGATTTCATGGCGAGGCAGAATGACGGAAGACGCCTGTCCAACGCAGAAAAACGAAAGCTCCTCGACGCTTACGCGGAGGAGCTTTCTCAGAAACGACTTGCGTGGGTTGATTTGCAAGTCTCGTTGGTTGCGGGGGCAGGATTTGAACCTGCGGCCTTCAGGTTATGAGCCTGACGAGCTACCGGGCTGCTCCACCCCGCGTTATATGTGAGCATTTGTGGTTTATTGCCACGCGCACCGTTTGTTTCTGCCCGGTGCTTTTGTTTGGCGGTCCTCGAAGCCTTTGGCTTCTGTGGGTCGCCGGGGGCTGCTCCACCCCGCGTTATATGTGAGCATTTGTGGTTTATTGCCACGCGCACCGTTTGTTTCCGCCCGGTGTTTTTTGTTTGGCGGTCCTCGAAGCCTTTGGCTTCTGCGGTTCGCCGGGGGCTGCTCCACCCCGCGTTATTGTTTTTCCTCGGTGTTACGAGGGCTTGATTTTGCTTCCCATTATATAGTGATCGGGTTTCAAAATCAAAAGAGGCGTATTGAGCCTTTAAATGACGAACGCCGCGAATGCGTCGTTTTTCGTGATCCCTCTTGAGAGGGGGATTGTGAATGAGAAGATATCTTTTCCAGTTTTTGACATGTAGCTTATCCAAAAAGTCTTCAACTTTTTGG
>NZ_JAMXLE010000011.1 GCF_024055895.1 Rhizobium sp. L1K21 | reverse complement strand
CATCCACGTAACCGCGCGCACGGTCGACCAGGGGTGCCAGGCGGGCAGGGGTGTGTTCCGCGGCGTCTGTGGACAGGCCGGCATCGTTTGAATGTTCCGGCCCCACCGCGCTGAGAGACGGCGCAGCGTGCGGATCGATGTCATTTTCGGGCATTTGCGGCCTCTGAGCGTGTGTTTTCTCTATAATGACCATTATGAACGATAATGCAATCTTATCAGGCTTTTTATGGTGTGGACAAGAGGTGCATATAAGGTAAGAATGTTTTAGAAAACTGCACATCTATTATAGAGTTACTCATGGATTCGCGACTCACATCTTTGTCTTCTGGTGCTGTTGCGCCTACACCCTTGCCGGGCTGGGCTTTGTCGCGCGGGTCGGATGAGGGGGAGGCCGATGCGGCCTTTTCTGCGGGTATCGCTTTGAAATCAATCGATGATCTTGTGCGGTCCAACTCTCCCTGGGCGGGCTGCTGGCGCGAACGTCAGGCGCTGACATGTGCAGCAAGTGCGGTTCGGCTGATGGGGCGCAATGCGGATGAAGCAGCCTTGCGGGATGCGGTGCTGTTAACCGCAGCCGGTGATGATCCGGGGCCTGCCGGAAACATTTATTTGGCCTTCAAAAGGGTTGTGGGACGAAAGCCCGCCCCGTCGTCCAAGAGCCTGGGCGAACTGACGGCGCTATTGGGGCTGCGCGCGGATGAAACACTTGACGCAGTTGTTGAGCAATTTGACGCTGCTCGTCAGTCTGGCCGAGCGGTGCCGTTTGCCATTGCAGAGCTGGTGTCTGCCATTTACGCCGTGCGTCCGGACGCCGAAGCGCTGGCCTGGATATTGGCCGATCAGTTGATGGCCCTTCGCCTGAAATGGGAGCGTCCGGTTCCGCTGTTCATGGCGGAGCGTTTTGGTCGCGCGTTCAAGACGATCGGTGGCAGGGGGCGTGTCCTGCCGGGCGAGCCGGCTTTTGCCCGTGCCGTCTGTCTGGCTTTGGTCGATGGCGTCGACAATGCCTTGCGGTCCGCAGGTGAGATCAACCGCCGGGCCGAACGGTTAGCGGAGGCTGCGCGAAAGATCAGAACAAGGGGCGGTGGTATTATCATTGAAAAGCTGCTTGGCGAAGATGCTATTCTCGCGTCTGCTCCCGGCTCGGGTCTTTCCCGCTGGGCGTCCACGCGCATGTTCGACCGGTTGGAAACGTTCGCTGCCGTGCGTGAATTGTCCGGTCGCTCATCATTCAAGATTTATGGATTGTGATCGTGGCGGCATCAAACACAGCGCCGACCGGGCAAAAGGCACGATCCGATCAACAGGACGAGCGTCTATTTGATCGCGAGCTTGATGACCTGCCGCCGGAGCTGCGCTGGCGCGAGTGGATGCTGAGGGTCGAAGCGGTTATCTTTGCATCGTCCGAACCTGTCGAGCGCGAAACACTGGCCCGCATTGTCGGCAAGGAATGCAGCATCGATCTGCTGATTGATGATCTTCGCGAGGAGCTGCGCGACAGGCCCTATGAGCTTGTATCGGTGGCGGGCGGTTGGCAGCACAGAACGCGCAAGCGATTTGCCGACACAATCCGCGCCTCGCATGCGCCAACGCGCGCCATGCCGGCCAAACTGTCAACGTTTGAATCCACCGTGCTGACCGCCATTGCCTATTTCCAGCCCATCACGCGCTCAGACCTTTCCAAGATCTTCGGCAAGGAGGTCTCGAGAGACACGATCGCCGCCCTGCGCTCCGCAGGCTTTATAACCTCCGGACCCAGAAGCCCTACACCAGGTGCGCCCTATACCTATGTCACCACGAAGCATTTCCTCTCCGTTTTTGGCATGCAAACGCTCAACGACTTGCCTGATATTGAGGCGTTGGAAGATGCAGGGCTTGCCGCTAAAGACGACTTGCGATTGCAGGATGCTTCCCTTGAGGGGGAAGACGGCGAAGCTGTCGGGGATACCATCTGAGCCGGATTGAGGTCCTGCATCAGATCATTCATGCCCAACGCTCTTCGCGTATGATGCGCTGCCCTGGGTGGCAACGACGATGGTTTCAGCGATGAAGGCATCGCCCTTGAGCGCGGACAGCGTCTGAAAGGGGGTTTTGAGCCTGTGTCAAACCGGCTTGCGCGTTGGCAAGATCAGCCTTCGCACTTGCGACCGAGACAGTTGCATCGTCGAGTTGAGCGTCACTGGAAAAGTCCTTTGCCGCGAGTTCCTCCTGCCTTCCTTCGGGTTACACGCGCTTCGGCAAGTGCGGCTTTCGCCTGCTCCACTCGGGCTTCGGCCTGTTCGACCCCGGCTTGGAGGTCTTCCATTTCCAGCGCCACGAGCAGAGTGTTCTTTTTTGTTGTTGTGCCTACATGAAAGTCTTCACTGACCGAGCGGATGCGGCCCGATGTCTGCGCAGTCACGGAAACCTCTCCACTTGGCCGAAGAAAGGCTGTTTGCGTAATCGTCAGGCTTTCTGCGGATTTGGCGATGGCTGTTTCGACGAGTGGCGGGTGAGACGGTTCTCGCGCGGCCTGTTGCTTGGTCTGTGTCAGCAACCAATAGACTCCCGCGCCAAGGAGAAGCAGTATGGCGGCTCCTAAGAGCCAAAGCCAGGTTCTGTGGTGGGCTTTTTCCACCTCGTTCTCCCGGTTGCCAGGCTCTTCGGTATGTCCGATCCGCTAATCGTCTCCCTTCAGTGGATAAACCTGCATTGCCGTCGCCTCGATTGTTGATCTCGCTCGCGGGATGTCTGCATCAAATGCGCGGCCCGAAACACCAAGTCAGTTTCTCGCGCTGGCAGATAAAATGGATGAGAAATCGGAGCGCCCACGAATTCCTACTAAATGCGAACGCTCACCTGCTGCAGTTGTTCCATTTCCGGATGCGAATGGATCGTTGAATATGACCTTGAAGGAGATGACGGATTCAAAGGAGAAGAAATTACCGTCTGCAATCCCTTGAGACAAACGTGCGTAGGCCATTGAAGGCGGCCCTTGAAGGGGAGCCGCCCCCAGTGCAGCAGCAACCTGGTGTGCAATCTCCGTTTTTTGCGGTGATCGGACAGCAGTGGAGCTGACACTACTTGGGCTATGTTTTTCGCACAGCCGGGCTGGTTGAATGCGCAAAGAAGATCATTTCAGCCGTGGCGGTGAAGGTTTGGAAATTCCTTGGCCTTCGCTCACACCTGTTGTTTGTTGTTGAATTTTCAATGGGACGCCGATTTGAGTGTCGGCAATTTATCACTGAGCCGTTTGCCCATTTCCGCGCCCAGCGCTTGCAAGCCGCTCATTGGACGCACCATTACCTCGAACTCGACGATCTGCCCCTCTTCATTGAATTGGATGAGGTCTATGCCCTTTAGCTGTTTATCGCCTATATGGGCGCTGAACTCGAGTACGACATTCAATCCGTCATCGCTGACCAATTGCCGATGATATTTGAAATCCTCAAAGACCTGAATGACAGTGGTGAGTACAAGGATCAGGGCTGGTGCCGGACCATAGACCGTATAAGCCATGGGCGACCGAAACACGGCGTCCGGATGAATGATGGTGTGGAGTTCGCTGAGATCATTTTTCTCGATCATCTTGTGCCAGAGATCAAGGGAACGCGCGACCGCGGGCTTAACATTGTGAAGAGCTTCCGACATGGTCGTTATCCTTTAGGTTGATTGAGCGATTCATTGGACGTGCACCATAAAGATGGAACGGTAGTTTGTCTGTAACCTAGCCATCGGTCGAGCTGAACGGGTTCAGATCCTCTGGCGAGGTTGCCGGGATTAGCTCAGCATTCCTCCCCTTCACTGGACACAGTGCAGTAGCCACGGCGGATTTTAGCCGGCTCTAATCGCAGCAATGCGTTCGCGGCGTCGGCTGGATTTTCAAACGTCTGGATCATTGTCTGCCCCTTCGTTCCGATCCGTCCCCAATTGCGGATCAGCGAAGCCTCGCCAAAGAGGGTTGGTTGAACTGTGAGGCTATAAAAGCGCCGCATGTTCCGGGACGGATCAATACGGTGAAGGTGGATCTGGTGAGGTTCCTTGATAAGCATTGAAGGAGTCTCGCCGTCATCACGGCAATTGTCCAATCAGTTCTTTGAATCCACCTCTCGTGATCGATTCAAATCACTGATCATCAATTCCTGCGCTAAACCTTGGGATAGAGCCCAGAATCGGGTTTGTCGCGCAACAACCGGCATCTTGCTTGACCGGCCTAAGGTTTTTCGCCGAAGTGACCCGACAGGCTATGTCAAGCCTGCCGGGTCAAGGCGGGATCACGTGTCGCTGGATTCGGGGGATTTGCGACAGATTTATACAGTGCGGTCTGTTTCAACCTGATCGGAAGGCGTTTCGGCGGGTTTTGATTGCCCTCCATCCGCGTTGCGACCCGTTTTCCTTCGGGCGGGGGTTCTTGCCGTTGCTTCTTCAAGTTCCGCAATATTCGCACTATGAAACATGCGGCAGCTCGACAGGGCGTATGCGGTCATGAAAAACACGAGCGTTCCTTTCTTCTAGGGTCTATTTCGATGTCGGTCGTATCGCTTCAGCTGGTCAGCTTTCGGCGGGAAAGCGTAACCATGAGGCCCTCATAGCGCCTGATTTCATCTTTCAGACGCATCTTCTTTCGCTTGAGCTTCGTAAGAATAGCGCCGTCGCTCCACGACCTTTTCTGTTCTTCTGAAACTTGGGCATCAAGCTCGCGATGGCGGTTTCGCAAAGATGCGATGCGAGCTGCGATGGTCGAACGACTAAGCCGCATTCTCGTCATGGATTTCCTTCCTTTCTCATTGGTTTTCCTGATGTCAGTCGACGAGGTTGCGTGCACAGGACCCATAGCGTGTTGATCTGGGGGCACCCTCTTTCACGGTGAAAATATCCGGCACGCCGCCTCTTCAAATCACAAGATAGGCTTGAATATTGAGAGGAACAACGCCATATTTTCGGAAAATATGATCGGAAAAACCTATGGAAAAACCTCTTCTGCCGACGATCAGACAGCTGCAGTATTTTCAGGCGCTCGCTATCGAGAAGAACTTTCGAAAGGCATCCGAAAGCGTGGGCGTCAGTCAGCCGTCACTTAGCGAGCAGATCAATAACCTGGAGAGTATTCTCCAAACACCACTCGTGGAACGTGGACGCGGCGGTGCAGTGCTGACAGCTTCGGGGCGCGAGGTGCTGTCGCGGATAGATACGATCCTTGAAGATATTGAATCACTCGTACGTGTCGCCCAGGAAACGCGCGCTGGCATTTCCGGCACTTATCGTCTGGGTGCTTCCACGACGCTGGGGCCCTATCTGTTGCCCAGTGTTGTGCGGCTTCTTCACGCCGAACATCCGGAATTGCGCCTCTATATTCGTGATGGCCAACCCCGCGAATTGTTGCAGGATCTCCAAGCCGGCAGGCTCGATTTGTTGCTGACCCAGCTTCCGGTTCATGCATCGGAATTGGAAGTGACCAGGCTTTTTCGCGAACCTCTCAGGCTGGCTGTGGCGCGCGACCATCGGCTTGCCGGTCACAAGGACACGAAGGATATCGATCTGGCCGGTGAAACGCTGCTGGTTCTTTCAAACGGCTATATGCTGCACACGCAGCTTGTGGAACTTGCGAGCACCGTCGGTGCCACCCTTCGGCAGGATTATGAAGGTAGCAGCCTTGATGCACTTCGCCAGATGGTGGCGATGAACATGGGGGTTACGCTTTTGCCTGCTCTCTACGCCAATTCGGAAGCGGAGAAGGAAGATGGCGGGGTTGCGCTTGTGCCGTTTCGGCGTGGTTCGGTCACCCGGTCCATAGGACTGGTAACACGGCGAAGCTCGCGCAATCCGGCAGCCTTCAAGGCATTCTCTGATGCCATAAAACAGGTTGTCCGGAGCGATTTTTCAACAATTTTACAGCCTTATGCTTGAGAGCGAAACGGACTGGTTCCATTGAGGGATTCGACAGGTCGATGTTATCGAATAATTATCTGAGAAATGTGCGGTCAGCAGTCGATGCGATTGTGGATAATCCAAGGTTCAATCGCTTCATCGGCATTGTCATTGCCATCAATGCGGTCACAATCGGCCTTGAAACCAGCCCATGGATCATGTCCTACATAGGACCATTGTTGATTGCCGTGGACCGGATTGCGCTTGCGATTTTCATCACCGAGATCGGCTTGAAACTTTTCGCCAAGGGGTTTCGCTTCTTTCGGTCCGGCTGGAATGTCTTCGATTTCGTCATCGTTACGGTTGCACTCGCCCCGTTTGCCAGCACGTTTTCCGTACTGCGTGCGCTGCGTATCTTGCGCGCCCTGCGCCTCATCTCGGTCGTCCCCAAGATGCGGGCGGTTGTGAATGCCCTTTTCGATGCGCTGCCGGGCATGGGTGCCATCGTCGCCGTGCTGGGTCTGATTTTTTACGTCGCAGGTGTCATGGCGACAAAGCTCTTCGGGGGCGCATTTCCCGACTGGTTTGGTTCAATTGGGGCTTCCATGTACACCCTGTTCCAGGTGATGACGCTCGAGAGCTGGTCCATGGGCATCGTGCGGCCTGTGATGGAGACTTACGCCTGGGCCTGGATTTTCTTCGTACCGTTCATCATCGTCACCAGCTTTGCAGTCCTCAACCTCTTCATCGCCCTGATTGTGAATTCAATGCAGTCCATTCACGATGCTGATGTGAAGGAAGCGACAGAAAAGAGTGATGCAATTGCGCATCGCGAGCGCGAGGCTTTGATGCAGGAAATCCTCGCGCTGCGCTCCGAGATTCGAGAGTTGCGTCAGAGCTTTTTCCAGAGGTGAGAAGCAAGTCACGAGTGGGAGTCATCGTAAAGCCATTAGCAATCAGGTCACGGCTTCTGGAAAAATCCTTGCCTTGGGCGCTTCAAAGCTTTTTCGGCCTCGCTTCCATCCGGCCAGCGGTCGGGCGACGATCCGTATGGCCTCCTCAGGGCCGCTGCAGTCGAGTAGTACGATGTCAGCTTGCCCTCCGACGCGTACTGAATATGCCTTGCCCAGGAGAGCCGCCGCACTCCTGGAAACCATGTCGAAAACATTTTGCAGGTCTTCGCTGCGGGAAAGCTGCGCAACATTCGCGTAGAAATTGGCCATGCGGGCTAGCGACGCGTCGCCATAGGGTGTGAAAGGATTGAGGATGTTGTTGCTGGCAATCGAGGTCAGTACGCCGTGCGCGGATAATACATGTGCGGGCGCGATACCGCGCGGAACAAGGTGATCGTACGCGCGACCGTTCAGAAACATGTCTGTAGCCGGCAAGACGGTAAGCGCGATACCAGCGTCTCTGAGCTTGTCGGCGACGGCGCGAACATCGTTGGGCTTCATCGCAGAAATATTGGTCACATGGCCAATCGATACGTGTCCTGCATAACCCCGATATTCAGTTTCACGGATGACAGCAGGAAGATCCGTGTGTTGGGGGTCAAGATCGAAATCCAGATGGAAGTCAACGGCGACCTTGAAGCGCTCGGCAAGATCGAAAATCATGGCGATATGACCTTCCGGGTCAGGATCAACATAAGGCGCGCCGCCAACAAGGTCTGCCCCATCGCCAAGCGCCGTTTCGAGCAGCTGATAGGTTTCCCGCTCGTTCGTCAGGCCTTCCTGCGCAAAGGCGCAAATTTCGATGTCGATGGCGAAGGCATAATCCTCACGAATGCGTTTGATCGCTGCGAAGGATCGCAGTCCTGCGCGCGGGTCTACCTCTACAAATGTACGAAGACGCGTGGTTCCGCTGACGATCGCGCTTTCCACCACCTTGGCCGCACGCGCGTAAACATCCTCCTCCGTAAAGGCCGCCTTGGCCTTCGCCGTTTCTCTGACGGCTTCGCCAAGCGTTCCCTCGCATATGGAGCATCGAGACAATATCCCGGCTTTATCGAGATGAATGTGGGTCTCGACAAAGCCCGGAAATGCAAAGGCACCTTCGCCGTCAAACACATCGCCGGCATCACACATAAGGTTGCTGCCAATGCCTGCAATGCGCTCGCTATTGATTGCCAGATCGACAAGCGGACCGTTCTGTTCCAATCGAACATTGCGGATCAGGAGATCGAACTTGGGCGTTTTGCTCATGATATGCCGATTGCTCCGCCATCACTGCGAGGGTCATGTGCACCGACCCAGGAGCCACCCGGCTGGCGGCGGATCACACCTGCCTGCCCGCCCAACGGGCTCAATTGGTCGATCATTGAAACAACATGCCCGCGCGCAGCAAGCTCGGCTTCAAGCGTCTTTGATCCACCCGCCTCGACCTTCAAACTATCGTTGGTGTCGGAGAAGGTCTTACCGAGCAGAAATCGCGGATGCGAAAGCGCGTCATGGGGCGACAGGTCATGATCGATCAGCAGGCTCAAAAGGAGCGACAACGTTTGCGGCTGGCCGTCAGCCCCCTGCGTGCCATAAACCATATCCGGTCTTCCAGCTTTTAGCGCCATGCCGGGATTCAATGTGTAAAACGGGCGTTTGCCGGGTTGAAGAACATTCGGGCTTTTAGGATCGAGACTGAAGGCAGCCCCGCGGTTTTGCCAGAGGATTCCGGTATCACCGACAACAACGCCGCTGCCCCAGTCAAAATAGATGCTCTGCAACATGGAAACGGCACGACCTTTGTCATCGACCGCACCGATAAAGGCCGTATCACCGTGGCGAAACGGTTGCGGCCAGACAAGCGCATGATCGGGCCTGATATTTTGTGATTTCGCGCGCAGACAATCATCGGAAAGCCATTCAAGAGGAATAGTTGCGAAATCTGGATCGGCGATAGAACCACGATCCACAAAAGCCTGTTTCACAGCCTCGACGAGGTGATGATAAAAATCGGCACTTCCCGGATCAAACCGGGCCATTTCCAGATATTGCAGAATGCCCATGATCTGAAGCGTCGTAACACCCTGTGCCGGTGGCGGCGGAGCCAGAAGCGTGCGGCCATTATAGTCAAGCCGCCACGGTTTTTCGCAGCGCGTGCGGACTGCGGCCAGATCGGCCGCCGTTAATGGTGACCCAGCCTCTTTCAGGCCTGCAGCAATCCTATGGGCAAGTGCGCCTTCGTAGAAGTCACGGGCACCATTTTCGGCGATCGTCTGCAAAGTTCTTGCCAGTGCAGGCTGCCGCTGCAGGCCTGCACTTCTGAAAGTGCTGGCAAAGCCGTGCCAGCCAGAAACCTCGTTTTTTCGAAAATCATGCCAGAAAGCCTGTGAGTGGCTGACGTCAAAGCCTTCATCCGCCAGCACGATGGCATGCTCAAGCAGGTCTGACAGTGTTTCGCGGCCCTGCCAATGGGTTGCAGAATAGTTGATAACGCAATCCCAGCTATCGACCAGACAGGCGGCCGTGAGCGTTGAAAGCGGGCCGCGCAGCGGAATGCCATCACCAAACTGGGGTATGTCTTGCGCAGCCTGTCCGATCCCGATGAAGACCTCACTTGCGCCGGCTTCATCCGAAACGATCCAGATCGCATCTCCCCCGAGGCCGCAAAAATGCGGGTAGGTGACCGACAATGCGGCACCGGCGGCAATCACGGCTTCAATGGCGTTGCCGCCGCGGCGCAGAACGCGTGCTCCCGCCTCGGCTGACGCCGTATGCGGTGAGACAATCATGGCCTTGTGCGAAATCGCATTGCCATTTGAGACCGTATCGGCGACTGCGCGTGTCTCAGCCAAAGGTTATTCTCCCGCACCCGGCGTGACATTGATGCCGCGCTTGAACACTGTGCGCTGCCGCGGACGTTCCGCGACCGCTTCAGCGATAGAGCCGACGGGTAGCAGCACAAAATCCGCAGGAGCACCCACAACAAGACCGCCTTCACGGCCCATCACCTGAGAAGACATTTCCGTCACGAGACTGAAAGCAAGAGCGAGGTCCTCATCGGAGCGATAGTCCTGCCGGTCGCAGACGGTGCCTGCGCGCTCCAGAAGATCGCCATTCCCGAATGGCGACCATGCATCGCGAATATTGTCCGAGCCACAGAACACACGTACGCCTTCCGAGCGCAGCGGTTTGACCGGGGGCATGGAAACCGGTCCTGGCGCCGTGGTCATGATGGCAATGTCGGCCTTTGCAAGCAGCGCTGCAGTCCGACCGAAATCAACGTCGTCAAGCTCACCAAGGCAGAACGCATGGCTAACAGCAACCTTGCCGGTTAGCCCAAGCGACAAGGTACGCTCCGCGATCTGGCGCAGCTCGAAAGCCCCCAGTGCACCGCCGTCATGCAAGTGCAGATCGACCCCGACACCATGCCTTTCCGCTATATTGAAAACAACATCAAGATGCCTGCTGACATCGCCATCGATCCCTGCGGGGTCCAGGCCGCCAACAAGATCGGCACCTGCCTCAATGGCTGCATTCAAGAGGTCGTCCGTTCCGGGATCGCGCAGAATTCCCGACTGAGGAAACGCCACGATCTGGATATCCATCAAATGATGATAGCGTTCTTTCAGCGTCAGCTCCGCCTCAAGACCTTTCAGCCCGATTTCCGTATCAATATCCACGTGACTGCGCAGCGCGACCGTGCCCTGTGCTGAGAGCTTTTCGATCAACAGACCGCCGCGGGTTTCAACCGGCACCTCCAGGGTGCGGCGGATGTGTTTTTCAGCCTCAATACGCTCGGCAACCGTATCACCTCGAATGTGCGGAATGAACGGAAGCCCCAGCAGGGTCTTGTCGAGATGAACATGGCCATCGACAAGGCCCGGCGCTATCAGTGCGCCCTTGGCATCATACACTGCAGCAGCAGATGGTTTGTCATGTCCGATAGACTGGATGACCCCGCTTGAGATAGCGACTGATCCCTGGGTACCATCCGGCAACAGAACATTTTCGATAACAAGATCAGCGTTCATGCATTTCCTATTCAATAAGCCCGACACGGCGGGCGGCAACAACCTGATAGAGCCGATCGCCCCAAACCTCTTCTTCCTGCGAGGCTGAGAAAACGAGACTGACATCATGTTCGTCCGACGAAGCAATGGCTGCGGCCTTGATATCGGCCCAATCGGGCGCGGGCAGTTCGCGCATCATTTGCAGGCTTTTTGCGGATGGCAAGTCGGGAAACCCGATCTTTGGCACAAGCGATGCAATGACCTGCCAAAAGACCCGGTAAAGCGGGACGGGGTCATCAATATAGGGCGCGACAAGACGCACCCAATGCATGCCTGTCACTGCATGGAGCGCAGAAAAATCCATCGTGGCGGCAAATACCGCAAGCGACGTCTCGGCCATGCGCTTCGGCGTATTCTCATCGAATTTCAACCGGCCGATCAACGGAGCGAACTCCGGCAGTTCGGCCACAGCACGAATATTGTGCCACAGCAGGTCAGTCTCGGTTTTGTAGGTGCGAATGCCATCGACGGATGAAACAGCCGCCAGGATTGCAGCCGGATCGCGGGTGTCAGGTTCAATAACGCCGGGGTAAGGCATTGGAAGATAACATGCAGCCCAATAGCCGAGAGCCGCTCCGGATTCGGCCTTATCCATCTTAAGCACCGCATAAGCAAGCCGCATCAGCGGATGCAAGGCGCTGCCGGCAACGCCTTGAATGAGATGTGGCAAATACTGCCGTATTGCCGCATCAATTCCCAGGCGTTCGACCTCTCCCGTAAAGAAGATACGATAATCGGCTTCGCGCGACCGGTCGCCAAGGGCGCCTTTCCACGTTTCTGCTTCAATAGGCGCCACGGATGGCGAAGGCGGTGCCAGCTTGTGTGTATCGCGATAGACCGCATACCACTCGGCAAGGCGTGACGGAGAGGCACCCATTCGCTCCAGCGCGATGAGTACCATCGGGGCATGATTGGCCAGCAGATATGGAAACTCCACACTGTCTTTGCGGGCAATATCCAGGATTGAATCCAGGCTACCCTCCGAAATATGATTTGTCATCGCTTGCACTCCTCGCCGTCAAGGCCCCGCGGGTCGAAATGATCCTTGTTGAATAGGGCGAAGTCACGGGCAAACTCCTCCGTGGACGCGGCAAAAAGGCTCCCTGCAACGGCATCGACGATACGTGGAAGGCCGTATTTCATGCCAGTGAGACCATTGCTGACCGGTCCGAGGCTCGGCAATGCTGCACAGTTGAACATATGAATCCGCTGTAGCCAATCATGTTCTCCGCACGTTTTGGGCATCAGCTCAAAACCTGGTCCCATATAGGGATAGTTCGCAAGAACATCGCACTCCTGATCTGCCGGTGGCGTAAAGCGATCCCGCCAAAGGGCGACATGGGGTGCGATGTCAGACAATTCCGGCCGCAGCGACATGTCGTGCACATAACCCGTTCCAAGCAGGATATGGTCAACCACCAAGGTGGCATCATCCGTTTGAATGCGAAGCTTGTCGCCTTCAACATTCACAGAGCGCACATTCTGGCCTAACTGCATGCTGAAATCGGGGTGGGAAATGGCACGGTCAAATTGGTCCTGCGTGGGTGGCACCTGAAAACTGTTGTAAAGCCTGCTGAAACGCCAGCGCTCAACGTCCGGCAATTCGGCAAAATGGCCGAGATAACCGGGAAAATTTGTCCAGTCGAGCACTTCGGTTCGCCCAAGTTTGCGCGCACGGCCGATCATCGTCACTTTCCGGGCACCTTCTTCCAATGCTGTGACAGCCCAATCAAAACTGGATGTTGCAGAGCCCAGAATAGCGACATCGCGTTTTGCAAGATGGCTGTCATCGGCAATTTCGGCACTGTGTGTCCAGAAGCGTTTGGGAATATCGTGCATGAAACCCGGCAGGCTGGGCGCGCCTGCGCCATCTATGCCGGTTGCGAGAATAAGGTGGCGGCAGCGAACGCGGCGAATATCGTCGTTTGCGCCAAGCGTCAGCTCCAGCCACCCTTCGTTCCACTTGATCTTCTGCAACTCGGTATTGTTTTCGACTGTCGGCAGGGTGAAGGCGCGATACCAGTCAAGATATGCCATCCAGTCCTGCCGGGACATTTTGCCGAGGCTCGCCCAGGCCTGTTCACCGTAAACTGCTTCGAACCATGCACGCGGCGTGAGAGACGGAATACCGAAATCCGGTCCTGTCAGGTGCTTTGGAGACCGCAATGTTTTCATGCGGGCGCACCCCACCCAAGGCCCTTCTCTGCCCTCCGGATTACGGTCTACGATAAGCACATCGCTTACGCCGCGGCGCTTCAAGCCAAAGGCAATCGCAAGGCCCGACATGCCAGCACCGCAAATGACGACATTATAATAAGGCGTCTCAGCGCCAGCCGGTAGTGGTGGTAACCAGCTATCGCTGATCGCCTCCGTTCTCTCCATCTCCTCAAGCGCGGCTCTGGCCAGAGCTTCAAGCCGTCCTTCCAACCTACCACGTTCCATCATGCCTCATTTCCGCCTCCCAAACGCGGGGCAACATGCGTCATCAAAGTAACTAAGCAACTGATGTGGGCGTTTGCAGTGCTTGATTGCCTAATATTTAAACAAACTGCGCGGAAATCAATCATTTTTTGCGCGAATATGTTCATAAATGTTATATTCGGGCCTTTATGACTTTTTTGTCAAGTGCACTTGAGTGCGTTTTTGTTTGATGTATAGTTGAATTCGATCATGACAGGAGAAACCAAAATGGCTCGCATAAAGGGGAATATAAAAATACTGTCCACCGTCTGCCTGATGGCTGTTGCATCAGCAGGCGTTGGTCATGCTCAGGACAAACCATTTGAGGGCGTAACGCTCAACCTCGCATCCATGAACGACCAGTTCTCGACCGTGCTGGTGGAAATGGCACCTGAGTTCAAGGAAGCAACGGGCGCAGAGGTCAAGGTTGACATTCTCGACTACGGCTCGCTGCTTACAAAGACGACGGCAGACTTTGTCGGCAATACGGGCGGCTATGATCTTATTACAATGGATATCGTCTGGGCTGGTCAGTATGCGCAAAACGATTTCACGGTCGATCTGAAAGACCTTATTGAAAGAGACAAGGCCGAACTGGGAACCGACGATATCTATCCCAAGCTGATGGATGCGCTTGGCAATTATGAAGGCAAACAGGTTGCCTATCCCTTCGCGGGATACGCCAACGTTCTGGCGTACCGTAAAGATCTCTTTGAAGCAGCGGGTCTTGACGTGCCGAAAACCATGGAAGAGCTGGTCGATGCCGCCTACAAGCTGACCGATCCTTCCAAGAACCAGTATGGCTTTGTTGCCAATGGGCAAAAAGGTCCCGCCGTTGCCCAGGACTGGATGCAGTATAATGCCGAAATGGGCGGCTCCATCCTTGATGAAGATGGCAAACCAGCCCTCAACTCTGAGGCCAACGTCAAGAGCCTGGAAGTCTATCGGGACCTCTTCAAGAAAGCAGCTCCTCCCGGTGCTGCAGACTATGACTGGGGTGGCCGTGAAGAAAGCTTCCGTCAGGGCATTGCCGCAACCATGCAGACCTGGTCTGTCGGCGCGCCGGGTTACTTCAATCCGGAAATTTCGAAAGTCGTCGACACGGTTGGGCTTGCGCTTGCACCACGCGGCGAAGGACTGCCCGAACTCTATGGTATTGGCGGTTGGGGTTTGGCCATCAATGCTGATATCAATGACAAGCAGAAGGAGGCGGCCTGGGCCTTTATCAAATGGATCACGAGCCCGGACGTTCACAAGGCTTTCAACATGAAGGGCGCTGGCAGCTACATCCGCAAGAGCGTGGTTGCCGATCCTGAGCTGAATGCGAAATATCCATTCCTTCCACTGCTCGACACGGCCTTTGAAAAGGGCGACGGCGACTATCGTCCGCGCATCCCTGAATATCCTGAAATTCAGGACATTCTCGGCACCGCCGTCAATTCGGTGCTCGTTGGTGATGAAGAGCCTAAAGCTGCATTGGACAAGGCACAGGACGCTGCAGTCAAGGTGTTTTGATTGCCCATGACGTTCGGCCGTGTCCACATGGCCGAACGTCAACCGAGGGCGGGAAGAACCACTCTCCGTTGTTCCCGCATCGGTTCCCTTTTGCCGTCGTCCATGTTCATATGAGCGGCTGATGCGAGTTTATTGATGGTTTTCGACTGAATGGCCCTTTCCGCAAGCACCGAACCTCTGGTCAATCAATTTGCCGGTTTCGGCGGGCTGACATTTGCCCAGCGCCGCAAGATGTTTCTCATCGCGATGGCTCTTCCCGCCCTTGTTTATGTTCTTGGCTTCGGCGTTTATCCGCTCCTGAAAGGGATATGGTACAGCCTTTACGACTACAATCTGCTCAAGCCCGCGCGCACCGAGTTCATAGGCTTCGGAAACTATGTCGAACTGATGTTTGACAGCGACATGCAACGGTCGCTGATCAACACGATTGTTTTCACGGCTTCTGCCGTCTTCTTTGAATTGGTGCTGGGCTTTGCGATAGCGCTTGCTTTGTGGCGCGATGACCGGTTTAACCGCATCTGCCTCACGTTGATCCTCATCCCGGTTACCATCACGCCGCTGGTTGTCGGCCTTATTTTCAAAGGCCTGTTGCTCGCCGACTATGGGCTGATCGGATATTATCTGGCACAATGGGGGCTCAGCGACCCGCGCGGTTTGTTTGCCTCGCAAAATACCGCGCTTGCCACGCTTGTCTTCATCGACATTTGGGAATGGACACCGCTTGTGGCGCTCATCCTGCTGGCGGGATTGAAGGCGCTGCCGACCGATATTCTCGAAGCCGCCGCTGTCGATGGCGCCAAACCGCTTCGCATTTTCCGCAAGATCACACTTCCACTGATGCTTCCATCTGTTCTTCTTGCACTCACCATCCGAACAATCGACGCATTCAGGGTCTTTGACAGCGTGTTCGTGACCACCGGCGGGGGGCCGGGCAATGCGACCAACACATTGATGGTCTATGCGGTGAAGGAAGGCTTGAGCTTCTTCAATATCGGTAAGGCGTCAGCCATCGCGAATGTGTCCTTGCTCTGCACGGCAATCATTGCGGCCGCACTCATTTTCCTGATCCGCCATTATGACAAGAAGGCCAGCACCCAATGAGCAGACAGATCGCACTGGACGCCGCCAGACGCGGTTTTCTTTTCTTCATGCTTGCCTTCTTTCTATTGCCATTTATCTGGCTGGCAACGACGGCATACAAACCCTCAATCGACATCTTCTCCATTCCGCCTCGCTTCGGCTTCACCCCGACGCTGGACCAGTTCAGGAAGGCATTGTCGGTGTTTGACGTTCCCTCTCTGGTCCGGTCCAGCATCTTTATCGCCGGCGGTTCAATGGTTCTGTCGCTTTTGCTTGGCGTTCCTGCCGGTTATGCGCTGGCACGCTCCTCCCACCGTCTGGCCATGGCACTTGCTTATTTCTTCATGTCGATCCGCATGGTGCCCGCTGTTGCGGCGCTCATACCGTTCTATCTCATGATGCGTGATATCGGGCTCGTTGGACATTGGTTCAGCGTCGTCTTGATCAATTGCGTGCTCAACACGGCTTTTGTCACCTACATGATGTACTCCTACTTTCGGGCGCTGCCCAAAGAGCTCGAAGAGGCCGCACTAACAGACGGTTGCCATCAGTTCTCCGCCTTCTGGCGGGTGTCGCTGCCGGCAGTACGCTCAGGCATTGTGGCGTCGGCCCTGTTTTGCGTTCTGTTTTCGTGGAATGACTTCTTGTTTGCGATGTTCCTCACGCAGCTGGATTCCAAACCGATTTCGGTGGCTCTGCTATCCGCATATGGTACAAAAGATATCACTTGGGGCACGCTTGGCGCACTGGCGCACTTTTCAACGATCCCGATCGTTTTGATCGTTTTGTTCCTGAACCGCTATTTCGTGCAAGGATTGACCAAGGGCGTCCATTAAGGACACCCTTTGCTGTTCTTGCGGTTTGCTGAAAGGCGAACCGGATCAGGGGTTGGCGGCTTTGAAGCCGCGCCATCCGCCATACTCGGTTATTTCACGCGCACCAACAAGCGCGGCCGCTTCGCACAGGAACCCGGAAACTTGACGTCCATCAGTCATGGTTATCTTGCCAAGTCCAAGCGGCTGCGGAATGCGCTCGACAAAATCGGCAAATCCTTCCAGCGGCAGCGACCAGATTTCAAGTTCAATGCCAGTGCCTGAAAATTGCGGGTCGCGTTGCATGCCCGGCTTTGCAGGAACTGTGCCGTCCAGTGAATAGAGGCGATAATCCGGCGTCGTCCTCGCCACGTGGCGGAAAACACCTCCGCGCTCCGTGAGTTCATGGTTGAGCGGCATGCCGGAGAGATGCGCGCCCACGACGGCGATCTCACGGTGGTCCACGGGAAGTTGCCCATCATGCTGATAGTCCGGATAGGCGTTCAGGTTCTTGCCAAGTCCCAGGCCGGTTTCTCGGTGAAATGCTGCAGCTATACCGGCAATAGACGCCTCTGAAAAACTCGGCCCCAAGAAAGTCACGCCTGAAGGCAGACCATCAACGCGGAAACCATTGGGTACTGCAACGCCGCAAAGCCCCATCAGGTTGACGAAATTCGTATAAATGCCGAGCTTTGCGTTGAGCGCAACCGGATCTTCCAGAATCTCAGACTTCTTGTAGATCGTCGGCGTCGTTGGAACCAGAAGGACTGCTATATCGTTCCAAACGGGGCGTGTCTGGCATTTGAGTTCGGCAATCCTGTGGATCGCGCGAAAGGTGTCGAGTGCGGAATATTGGCCGCTATTTTCCAAAATTCCCCTGGTGACCGGATGGATGGCGTCGCCATATTCCGCGAGCATCTTGTCGAGGCTCAACGCCCGTTCCGATATCCATGGGCCATCGTAGAGAATGCGCTGGGTTTCTTCGAAAGGCCCAAAATCGACGGGTACAGGCTCGCCACCCATGGCAGTCAGGCGATCAACCGCCTCGCCGAACAAACGCTCGGCCTCCTTGTCGCCAAAAAAGCGGAGCGCGTCCCCTGCAGGAATACCGAAGCGGAAATGAGGCGGGGGCGCTTTGATGTCCAGCGGTACATTATCGGCTTCCGGCTTCGAGAATGGATAGTCCGGATCGTAGCCCGCGATGACGCGCATGACGGCCATGCCATCTTCAACCGTGAGCGAAAAAACCGAAAGCGTCTCAATCGTCTTAACGCACCCACCGCCGGAAACGCAGGCATTGCTGATGATGCCCGGCGTGGGTTTGATGCCGACAATGTTGTTGAAACCGGCCGGGACCCGGCCTGAACCTGCCGCATCATTGGCAATGGAGAAGCTTGAAAGGCCCGCAGCCACCGAAACGCCGGAACCCGAACTGGACCCGCCTGAAATATAGTCTTCATCGAAAACATTGGAGCAGGCACCATAGGGCGTGCGCATTCCAACAAGGCCGATACCGAACTGATCCATATTGGTTTTGCCAATCAGAATGGCACCGGAATCAAAAAGCCGCGTCACCGCCTGGCCTGTGCTTTCCGCTATATAGGCACTTTCCTTCAGGGCATTTGTGGTGGGAAGCCCAATAACGTCGTTGCAGTCCTTGATGGAAAAAGGGATGCCCCAAAGCGGGCGATCATCAAGCCCGGTATCCTGCAGCGTTTGCGCGGCGGCAATCGCCTCCTCGCGCGGAACGAGATAGATCCAGACGTGATCGTCACCGCGCGCTTCGATACGGTCATAAATGGCGTTGACCACTTCAACCGGCGTCAGCCTTCCACTGACATAGCCCTGTTTCAACGTTTGAAAATCAAGGCTGCCTGTCTCTGGAAGCCATTCGAAATCGGACATGCTGAAATCCTCTATTCGTGTATCAAGTTCTTGAAAGAGAGCGAAAAACGGAATCGGACGTCGCAACAGCGCCGAAGAGGCCGTTGCCAAAAGTGGTGATGCGCAATTGGCTCGCATGCCGGTCTGGCGAAGTCCCCTTGCAGGCATCGGCAATGGCCAAACACTCAAAACCCATGTCATTGGCATTGCGCTGCGTGGCGTGCACCAGCCCTTCCGTTGGAAGGCCACAGATCAGCAAGTTGCGGATACCTCGTTCCCTCAACGACAGCTCAAGTCCGGTTTCGTAAAAGGCGTTATCGCCGGCATGGTCGACAACCGATATTTCGCCGGGTGGTGCGAACTGGGCGGACAGTTGCCAGCCCTCTGTTTCCCGTTCAGGCGTGATGAGCCCGGGCAGCATCTGCCGCTGCAAGACTGCAGGCACACCGGCCACCTGCCCGCGCCTGGACGCCACGACTGGAATGTTCTTTTTGCGGGCTGCTTCGGCAAGCCGAGCGGCAACCGCGACTTCAGCCTCCGCATCCAGCGCTTCCACAAGAGTATTCTGAAATCCCAGCAAGAGAAGTGCCGTATCATCGGCATTCCACTGCCCGTTAAATGGCCAGCGATAGGGAACAGCATCTACATTCGCAAACATCTCAGGCATGAATGGCCTCTATCGCCTGCTGAAACCCGGTCAGGTTGGAAACGGTGCCCCAGCGCCCGCCATAGGCTTTCAAAATATCCATCGTTGCCGCATGATTTCTGTGTTCAACCGCAGCCGTACAGTCTTCGAGAATTACGCACTCATAGCCACGCTCATAACCGTCCCGGAAGGTGGATTGCACACAGCAATCCGATGTCACACCGGTGATCACCAGATGGCTTATGCCGGCGCTTTTGAGCTGTTGATCAAAATCGGTAGCGTGAAAGGCTGATTTGCCGGGTTTATCGATGACGACCTCGCCCTTGAGAGGTGCCAGTTCGGGCACAATTTGAAACCCCGGTTCGCCGCGCACGAGAATACGTCCGCAGGCGCCCTCGTCGCCGATGCCGAGACCGTGAACCCGCGTCCGCCATTGTTTGTTTGCCGGTAGATCGCTCAAGTCGGGCAGATGGCCCTCGCGGGTATGAAACACAGCCATTCCTGCATCACGTGCAAGCTGAAGCGCCCGCGCAACAGCCGGGATTACCGCGCGTGTGTTGGCAATATCTTCGCCAAGCTGGTCAACCCAGCCACCGGGCGCGCAGAAATCCACCTGCATATCAATGACAACCAACGCTACCTTGTCGGCATCTTCGGGTTGTGAGTACGGCCAGAACATAGTCATATCGATGCACGTTCCGTAGTGATCGTTCGGACAAGCGAAGAGAAATCATCGAAATCCACGCCGAGCTGGCGAACTGAAAGCCCCGCGCGGCGGGCAGATTCTGCCCCCACCGGGCTATCTTCGATTGCCAGAACGCTGGCCGGATCCATACCCAGCTTTGCACATGCCAATGCATAAGGAGCAGGATCGGGTTTGCCCTCATCGACGTCCTCGCGTGCCACCAAAAACGAAACCATGCGGTCCAGTCCCAGTGCAGCGAGATTGGCCTCCACGATACGCCGTGCAGAATTGGAGACACAGCACTGCGTAAATCCTGCCTGGTAAAACGCCGCCATGGCTTCGCAGGCCCCACGAACAGGCTTCAGTTTGGACGCATTGTCGATATAGGCTTCAACAATCTCTTCCAGCCAAACCGCGCGTGTGAGCTCGGGAGGATATTGTTGCGACATGACACGCCAGACATCGTCCATGGCCACGCCAACAAAGCGGGTGTCATCCGCCGAGACGTGGACTCCGTATCGTTTGGAGACCGCCATCAAGGCAACATGGTGCAATGGCTCGCTGTCGACCAGGGTTCCGTCAACGTCCCAGGCTATTGCATCAACCATCCCGAGGCTCCCTGGCAAAAAAGCCCTTCAGCGCGCCGTAAAGTTCGCGATAATCGGAATAAATGACATCGCCCATAGCCTTGCCTGCCTCCGAAGGCTTGTAGACAGTGCCGACAATTGTGGATTTCGCAACATCGTCCCAGGAAGCAAGGTGCGAGCCGACAGCGGCAACCCAGGCCGCGCCGACGGAGGACCCATAGGCATCTGCGAGAGCGTGTACCGGCTGCCCGCAGATATCGGCAACGATCTGCATCCAGATGCGGCTTCGGCTTCCTCCATCGGAGGCCAGAAGGCGCGCCGCTGGCCGGTCGGTTTCTTCCAGAACCTCCAGATGGTGTCGAAATCCACAGGCGACGGATTCGAGTATTGCACGCCATATGTGGCCGCGTTCGTGACCAAGGCTCTGTCCCGTCAGGGTGCCACGTGCCATCGGGTCATGGATCGGCGTTTTCTCTCCGAGAAAGTAGGGAAGCGCCCTGACACCGTCGGCTCCGGCCGGAATGGTTTCAGCCTCCCTATCCAGCACTTTCAGAACATCATCATCCTGGCTGCCGCCAATCATGCCGGCAAGCCAGCGCAGCAGCGAGCCAGTCGACGCCATGCAGCCGTTGGGCGCATAAAGACCGGGGATCAGGTGGTAGTCGAGAAAGAGCCGGCGGTCCGGCTCCGGCTTGTCGGCAATGGCGATAACGTCGCCTGCGCCGCCAAACTTCAGCAAGACATCGCCGGCATTCGTCAAACCGGCGGCAAGCGCTGAGGCAATATGATCGGCAGCGCCGCCGAAGACCGGCAGGCCCACCGGCAATCCTGTCAGAGCCGCGGCGTCCTCGGTCACATGACCAGCGATTTCATGCGCGGCCACCAAGGGAGGCAGAACGCGTCTCGGCAAGCCGGACAAGGCAACCAGATCATCCTCGATCTGGTGACTTTCAAGATCGATAAATCCTGCTTCAAGCGCCCAATTGCGCTCTACCGCTATATTGCCGGTAAGCTTCAAATTGATGAAGTCATAAGAACCCAGGACGTGAGAGATTCTCGAAAAGCAATCGGGCTCGTGCCTCGCAATCCAGCGCAGTTTCGGCGCGACCAGTTGCTGGGTAATACCCTGGCCCGTTCGCCTGAGGAACTCCGGTTCTGCCGTTGCGTTCAGAAGCGCTTCCACTTCCTTGCCACAACGCGCATCGCTCTGCTGGATACTGGGGCGGAGCACATTGCGGTTTTCGTCCAGAAGAATAACAGCGGGCAGCATGCCGGTGACACAAATGCCGGCCAATTCAGCAAACGCCGGCAAACTGCCAGCGACCTCCAGAAGCACGTCTTGCGCGTTTTGCCACCATGCTTCCGGGTCTGCCTCAGCAAATCCGGGCTGCGGCGACGACAGTCTCGAAGCCCGCGACGCCCATGCGATCGTTTTGCCCGAAGGTTCCATCGCCACGGCCACGGTGGACGTCGTGCCAATATCCAGACCTATGACGACAGGCATTGGGAAAACCTTTCAAAGGGCAAACGGCGCGCAATCAGAAACGATCTGCGCTCAGGCACGAATGGCCTGCTCCGTCTCAGGGTCGAAGAAATGAACGTGAACAGGATCGACGGTCACGGTCAGCACGTCACCGGATTTTATGGTAAGACTGGCTGGCAGAGCGGCGCGTAAACGGTTTCCGGAAAGCGTCAATTCAGCATCCTCATCGGCTGCCTCCTCAACAGAAGCAGATTCGACATCCAGATGAACAAGCTGCGTTGCGCCAAAATCCTCAACAAAGGCAACATTCCCCTGCATCCGTCCTTTGCTCGCATCTGCTTCGTCAGCGGTAGCCAGCACTTCCGGGCGAATGCCAAGCGTAATGGTCTTTCCCAGAAAGGTATTCAGGGCCGGTCGCTTCTCCAAAAGTCCGGCATCAAGCGGCAACCGAAATGCGCCAACTTCGGCAAAAAGATCTTTACCATCAGCAATCACTGTCGCCTTCACAAAATTCATGGACGGTGTTCCGATGAACCCGGCAACAAACAGGTTGTCGGGTGCATCATAAAGCGTTCTGGGCGCGCCAAGTTGCTGCAGAACGCCGCCGCGCATCACCGCAACGCGATCACCCATGGTCATCGCTTCAATCTGATCATGGGTTACATAGACAGTGGTCACTCCGGTCATCTTCTGCAATCGGGCGATTTCCGCGCGCATCTGACCACGAAGCCGGGCGTCCAGGTTGGAAAGCGGCTCATCCATCAGGAATGCGTTCGGCTCCCGCACCAACGCCCGACCCATGGCGACGCGCTGGCGCTGACCACCGGAAAGCTGCCCCGGCTTGCGCTTGAGATAAGGCTCCAATTCAAGGAGTTCTGCCGTTTTCTGAACTTTTAGCGCTATTTCTTCTTTTGCAACGCCGCGTGCGGAAAGACCAAAGCCGATATTTTCTTCCACCGACATATGCGGATATAGCGCATAGGATTGAAATACCATGGCCACATCCCGATCCCGTGGTGCCAGACCGTTGGCAACATTGCCGCCAATTTTCAACTGACCGCCAGTAATGTCTTCAAGGCCGGCGATCATGCGCAGCGCCGTCGACTTGCCGCAGCCACTGGGCCCAACAAGCACGAGAAATTCGCCATCTTTAATTTCCAGATCAAGGTGGCGAATAGCGGTCGACCCATCAGGATAGCGCTTTTCGACACCCTCAAATATGATGGACGCCATGTAGTCTCCAGTTTTGATGTGACGCGATGTCGGCCAATGCACGCCACCACGTATCAGGTCATATAGACGCCGCCGGTCACATTAACCCCTTGCCCGGTCATGAAACGGGCGGAATCGGAGCAAAGGAAAACGACAACATCGGCAACATCCTCAGGGGTTTCGATACGTCCAAGAGGGGTCTGGGAAATATAGTCTTCGACTACCTTTTCCGGCGTCACACCACGAAGCTCCGCCTCCCAGGCGATCTCTCGCTCCTGCATGCCCGTTTTGACAAATCCCGGGCACACGGCGTTGACACGAATACCCTGCGGGGCAAGTTCGCGCGCCAGTGCCTGCGTCCAGCCCAGAACGGCAAACTTGCTCGCTGAGTAATGCGCCAGCAAAGGCGCACCCACTTTGGCCGCAAGCGAGGCCGTGTTCACAATGACACCACGTCCCTGTTTAACAAATGCGCGCGCTGCAATCTGGTTCGACAGAAAGATACCGCGTGTGTTGACATCGAAATTGAAATCCCACTCTTCGTCGGTCAGCGAGAGGGCGTGCTGCATGCTGGAAACGCCGGCGTTCGCAATCAGAATGTCATAGCCGCCCATAACCTGAGCCGCTTCGTCAAAAGCTGCCTGGACGGAGTCGCGATTGCGCACATCAATCCGAATGGCCTGCCCACCGATCTCGGCTGCCACAGCTTGCGCCGCCTCAAGCTGAATGTCACATACGGCGACTGTTATGCCTTGCTGCGCGAGCGCTTTTACAATGGCACGCCCAATGCCGCTGCCACCACCGGTGACAATTGCCTTCAAACCGTTCAATTCCCCGTATTTGGGCTGTCCCACGCGCATAAACTCCAACTAAAACAACGTTGCGATCATATAACAACAAAAACTTACAAATCAATCGAAAATTATGTTTGAATTTGTTCGCTTTCTGCTTTAAGCACATAACATTACAGCGTGTTGATCACAGAGAGGATGGAGATCGCTCATATTAAAGATTGTTTGAGCGATGGTCTGAAATGAACACAGAATCAGAGACAGAAACTCACCCGACCGAAAAAACCAAAGTTCTGGCGCGCACGCGTCACGGCTGGATATTGGACGCACTTGCCGAGACCGGTGCAGTGTCCGTGACCGAAATCGCCGCGCAGCTTGGGGTATCGGAAATGACAATCCGCCGTGACCTGACGGAGCTGGAACGCGACGGTCGTCTTGCCCGCACCCATGGCGGTGCTGTGAGCACCGAGCGAACCATTTCAAGTGTTGCGGAAAGTGTTCCTGTCTCATTCAATGAGCCGGCCTTTCAGGCGCGCCTCGGCAAAAACGCTCTGCCCAAACGCCTGATTGCACAGGCCGCTGCAAATGTTGCAGCGGGCGCGCGTGCCATTGCGTTGGATGTAGGCACCACGACATTTCTCTTATCTCGCCTGCTTGCGCCGCAGCAGCACGTGAAGTTTTTCACCAACAGCGTTCGAAATGCCATCCAGCTCGGAGAGGGGCTGGGTGAGGTCTACATTCCAGGCGGGCGTGTGCGAAATGACGAGATGTCGATTTCGAATGCAAGCGCCGTCGCACAATTTGCCGAATTGTGGTTCGATATCGCCTTTGTCGGTGTGTCCGGGCTCACGCCGGACGGAATATACGATTACTCATTTGACGACACAGAGATGAAGCGGGTCTACCTGAAACGCTCCACAAAGAAGGTCGTCCTTTGCGATGCTGCGAAGTTTCATCGCATGTCGCTGGTTCACATCGCCCCCCTGGCCGATTTCGACCTTCTGATCACCGACGCCCGACCACCGGCGGAGCTCGCCGAAGCACTCGCGGCAGCAGATGTTGAAGTGCTGATCGCCAAGCAGACCCAATAAGAGCCGCATCACGCAATGTCACAGCTCGACGTGGCCCAACCCAGTTATATTTCGGAGCAGTAAATGGTTTTTGATTTTTTTGGAGAGAAGAAGAAGGTCATTATTGCGATGTCGCATATTGGCGCTCTTCCTGGGTCTCCGGGCTATGATTCAGACGGCGGTGTAGACAAGCTGATTGAGGATGTTCTCAGCGACGTTGAAAAGCTGCAGGCCGGCGGCGTGGATGCCATCATGTTCGGCAATGAAAACGACCGACCCTACGAATTGAAGGCACCGCCGGAAGGCATTGCCGCCATGACCGCGATCGTGCAGGCCGTCAAGCCGCAGTTGAAAGTGCCATTTGGTGTCAATTATCTGTGGGACCCTGTCGCCAGCATTGCTATCGGAGCAGCGACCGGCGCGAAATTCGTTCGCGAAATTTTCACCGGCGTCTTTGCCTCCGACATGGGCGTTTGGGCGCCTGATTGTGCGTCTGCGGCACGGCTGCGCTCCAAGCTGGACCGCAAAGACATGAAAATGCTCTTCAACATCAATGCGGAATTTGCCCATTCGCTCGACCAGCGCCCGCTTGAGCTTCGCGCCCGCAGCGCGGTCTTCTCGTCGCAGGCTGACGCAATCCTCGTATCGGGGCCGCTCACTGGTCAGGCTGTCGATCAATCGGGTCTGCGCGCCGTTTGCGATGCGGTTTCCGATGTTCCCGTTTTTGCCAATACGGGCGTCAACAAGGATAATGTCGCCGACATTCTGTCATGCGCCAGTGGTGTGATCATCGGCACGCATTTCAAATTCGAAGGCAACACCTGGAACAAGGTGGACCCCGAACGTGTCAAACGCTTCATGGACATCGTCAACGATATCCGCAATTGACCCTTGCTAAGCCCCCGGAGCAAACCGGGGGAAGAAGGTCCGACTTTTTGATGCAGACGGTCTTGCCGAGAAGCTGACCGTAAAGCGCGCACCCCTAGGGTTTCAGGGCATCGCCGATCAGCTCGATCAGCGCGCCCTGTTCACTTCTTTAGGGTCTTCCGCAGCTCAAAAGTCGAACTTCACGCCCTGAGCGAGCGGCAGCTCGGCAGAGTAATTCACCGTAGAGGTCTGCCGACGCATATAGCCTTTCCAGGCGTCTGAGCCGGATTCGCGACCGCCGCCGGTTTCCTTTTCGCCGCCAAAGGCTCCGCCGATTTCAGCACCGGACGGGCCGATATTGACATTGGCGATACCGCAATCTGAACCGACAGCCGATAGGAAGGTTTCGGCTTCGCGTACATTCAGCGTGAAGATGCACGAGGAAAGACCCTGCGGCACATCATTTTGAATGTCGATAGCCTCATCCAGTGTGTCATAGCCCATCACATAGAGGATCGGTGCGAAGGTTTCTTCGCGAACGGTATCCGTCTGCTTGGGCATTTCCACGAGCGCAGGCTCGACATAGGCTCCGCCTTCGGGAACATTGGTGGTAACGGTTGCACCACCGTGAACCGTCGCACCTTCAGATTTTGCCTTTTCAAGCTGCGCCTGCATGCGGTCTGCGGCCTGTTTGTCGACCAGAGGGCCAATCAACGTGCCATCCTTGCGCGGATCGCCAATCGGCAGAGAGGCATATGCCTTTTTCAGGCGGTTCACCAGCTCCTCGCGAATGGAGTTGTGCGCAATCAGGCGGCGGAGCGTGGTGCAGCGCTGACCAGCCGTGCCAACGGCGGAGAAGACTATGGCGCGCACCGCCATGTCGAGATCGGCCGATGGCGCGACGATCATGGCGTTGTTGCCGCCAAGCTCCAGGATCGGGCGGCCAAAGCGTTCTATCACTTTCGGTCCGACAATGGAGCCCATACGGGTGGAGCCGGTGGCCGAAATGATCGGAACATCCTTGGAATTGACCAGCGCTTCGCCGATGTCTGCGCCGCCAATCACCACCTGCACCAGGCCTTCAGGCGCATCGGCACCGAAACGCTTAATCGCGCGGTTCAATATCTTCAGGCATGTGAGCGCGGTCAGCGGGGTCTTTTCAGACGGTTTCCAGATCACCGGATTGCCGCAGACAAGTGCGAGCGCAGCGTTCCAGCTCCAAACGGCAACCGGGAAGTTGAATGCGGAGATGACACCGCATGGGCCCATCGGATGCCAGGTTTCCGTCATTCGGTGGCCCGGGCGCTCTGAGGCAATTGTCAGGCCGTAAAGCTGGCGGGAAAGACCGACGGCAAAGTCGCAGATATCGATCATTTCCTGCACTTCACCAAGACCTTCGGACGTGATCTTGCCGGCTTCCAGCGTCACGACGGCACCAAGCTCTTCCTTCGAAGCCCGCAATTCTTCGCCCAACAGGCGAACAAGCTCGCCGCGGCGAGGGGCCGGAACCTTGCACCATGCCTTGAAGGCTGCCTGCGACTTGGCGATGATGGCGGGCATATCGCCGGCCTTTGTTTCAGCAATCTTGGCGACTTCAGCACCATCAATCGGGCTCTTGACAGAGAGCGTCCCGCCGGAGAGTTCGCTTGCGTCAAAGCCTGCGGCTTTCAAAATATCGGCATGGTTCATCATTGATCTCCCTTGAGATTATCGGTTTGTACGGCTGGCAACGGCAGCGGCAATGCGCTGGAGGCCAGCATCGAGCTCAGTGTCGGAATAAGCAAATGAAAGTCGGGCATGGCCGGGCAGCCCAAAGGCGCGGCCTGGCACAATTGCCACATTGGCATGGTCCAGAAGCCAGGCGCAGAATTCAGCGTCGGATGCAAAGCCGCCAGCTTTCATGGCACCCTCTATATTCGGGAAGGCGTAGAATGCACCGTCGGGTGAGGGGCACTCAATACCTGCCATGCTATTGAGTGCATCCACCACTTTGTTGCGGCGTGCCAGCAGTGCTTTGCGGCGCGTGTCCAGCAATGTCTGGTCGCCGGTCAAGGCTGCCAGGGCGGCCGCCTGCGCAATAGAGCAGGCACCGGAGGTGACCTGCCCCTGAACAGCCCCCATCGCCTTGATCAGCGCAACAGGGCCGATGCCCCAGCCAATGCGCCAACCGGTCATGGAATAGGCTTTGGAAACGCCGTTCACGATCAAGGTCCTGTCCGCCAGCTCGGGTGCGGCGGTCTTGAAGGAGGTGAAGTCCACGAAATTCAGGTGCTCATAGATTTCATCCGCGAGCACCCAGACATGCGGATGCCTCTGCAACACTGCAGCCAACGCTTTGATTTCATCGGCGCTATAGATCACCCCCGTTGGATTGGAGGGCGAATTCAGCATCAGCCAGCGCGTGCGCGGTGTTATCGCCGCCTCCAGACGCTCAGGCGAGAGCTTGAAGTTGTCCGCCATCGAACAGGGTATGACCACCGGTTCGCCTTCCGCCATTTTCACAATGTCGGAATAGCTTGTCCAGTAAGGTGCCGGCATGATGACGGCATCACCGGGTTCCAGTGTGGCAAGCATGGCATTGGCCAGAACCTGCTTTGCGCCTGTGGAGACGATCACTTCGCTGGCGTTGACATTGTTGACGGCAGCAATGGCTTTGCGCAGTTCAGGCGTGCCGACCGTTGCGGGGTAACGGGTTTTGCCAGCCAATGCCGCTTCATGCGCGGCTTCAACCACATGTTCAGGTGTGGGAAAATCCGGCTCGCCGGTGGCAAAGGAAAGCACGTCGCGGCCCTCGCTGCGCAACACTGCGGCGCGCTCGGCAAGCTGTACGATCTCGGAAATCTCAAGCGCTGCAATGCGTGATGCACGCTTGAACGTTACCGCATGCTCCATCGCCTCGGGGTGTGGCACTGTAGGCTCCAATTTTCCTTTTCAGAGACGCGTGTGTCGGAGCATTCTTCCGGCGCATCTTCGTCTTCATGACAATCTTTCGATGTTGATGCGGCTGAGACTAACCCATTTAGACTTGAATAAAAGGCCACATTTAGGCATCTTTGCATGAGTTAAATGAATGTATGAGTTTCGCGCATGCTGCCTGCAATCCATCTGCCAAGCCTGGCCGTTCTTCGATGTTTTGAGGCCGCGGCCAAGCATGAGAGCTTTACCGCAGCGGCTGAAGAACTGTCGCTGACGCAGGGTGCTGTCAGTCGTCACATCAGGGAACTCGAAGACCAGATCGGTGCAGCACTCTTTCGGCGCGAGGGCAGGGGGGTTCGCCTGACGGATGCAGGCCGAACCTTTGCCCGAGAACTTTTCGATGATCTGGAGCGGCTGCGGCGAACCATTTCCCATGCCGTGGCCGCAGGCAGTACGACCAAATTGCTTTCCATCGCTGTGTTGCCGACTTTCGGGTCGCGCTGGCTGATGCCGCGGCTGCCGGAATTCAAGAATGTGCGCGACGATCTTGAGCTTTTTGTCTACAGCCGCAGCGAGCCCTTTGATTTGTCGGCAGCCGGTATTGATCTCGCCATTCACACTGGCGGTGAGGAGTGGCCGGGTGCGCAGCTGACGCCGCTTTGCCCTGAAGGGCTCGTTGCCGTTGCCGCACCGCAGCTTGTCCATAAATTCGGTGATACGCCGCGGGATCTCTTCAATATGCCGCTTTTGCATATGTCATCGAGACCCCTCCTGTGGGAGAACTTTCGCCAGACATTGGCAGGTGTCGATGTGCCGGCACGCAAAGGCAGCTATTTCGACCAGTTTGCGCTGGTCATTGCTGCTGCCATTGCCGGCATGGGTGCAGCGATCCTGCCGACCTATCTCATCGAGAGCGAAATACAGTCTGGTACCTTGCGCCAGATTTCAGTTCTGCCGGATTCGTTTGGCCGCAATTATTACATTGCGACCCCGGCGGGTCAAACCAAGCCCCTGGCAACGCAATTTGCGAACTGGCTCAAGAAACAAGTCAGCCGACCGCTTCGCTGATGTTCTCTTGCCGGAAGGTCGACAGGCCCATCATCATTCTACGAGACAAGAACGGCGTTTTGCGCGTCATGTCGAATGTCTGCCGCCACCGCATGTCTATCGTTCTGGAAGGTCGCGGCAATGTTCGTGCAATCACCTGCCTATGTGTCATGCCGGCGCAATCGGCGGTGCATCCTCTTGCGGCCCGAAGAGGAGAAGAGCGCTGAGACAACCCAATTGAGTGCCCAATGCACTTATCTTCTTGTGGCGCCTAATGTGTCTGCAACGTGAGCGCCGCGTTGTCCCATGGGTTGCGGTTCTCCGATCGTTGAATCGATTGCTGTCTGGTGTTCAAGCTCAGCATTGAGCTTTGCGCCCACAATCAGGATAATCATCGAAAGCCATATCCACGCCACGGATCCTATCAATGCACCCAGCGTTCCATAGGTTGCATTGTAGTTGCCGTAATTCTCCAGATAATAAGAAAAGAGCACAGAGCTCAGGAGCCATACGGCGACGGAAAAAACCGCACCCCAGCTCAGCCAGCGCAACTTCGCCTGTTCGCGGCTCGGCCCAAAGCGGTAGAGAAGCGAGATTCCCACAGCGATAACTGCCAAGACGATCGGCCACCGGGCGAGGCGCACAGCCTCGTCGATCCAGCCGGCGGGGCCAATCAGCGAAACGGCAGCAGGAACGACCGCAATCCCGGTGATAAGGATAATCAGCACCACAAGCGCGCCCAAGGTGAAGCCAAATGTAATCAGGTTGAGACGAATGAAGCTTCTCTTTTCAGTTTCACCATAAGCAACATTCATGGCCTCGAAAAGCGCCTTGATACCGTTGTTGGCGCTCCAAAAAGCAACCAGAAGACCACCAAAAAAAGCAAATCCGGTTGCCGACGTATTTTCCCCAGCCAGGGCATGAAGCTGGCGCGTGATGAGGTCAAGCATGCCGGCAGGAACAACGGCGGAAAGAAAATCGATCTGATCTGCTATGTCTGAAGGGTCGGAGATGAAGCCGTAGAGACTGACCAGAACGGCAAGTGCTGGAAAAACCGCGAGCAGCAGGTAATAGGTGACGCCCGCCGCGACAAGGCTGATCCGGTCTTCTGTCCATGCGCCAGCAATGCGACGCAACACGTCAAGAAAACCTCTTGCAGGAATACTGCTCGGCTTTTCCGCTTGTCTTCCTTGGCCGTCGTCCAGTGCAGGGCACTTCGAATTCACGTCTTCGTCCATCGGGAAACTTTTAAGCACTCCTGGATTGATTGTCGAGACGCCGACCGCGCGAACGCGGTCGGTCGCCAGATCAGTCAACGCGTCTGATCAGGATCGATCGATACCTTTGTCCAGTTCTTCATTCACGCGGCTGCGGGCCGTTTCGTAGACGTCGGTTGCCACGTCAGCTGTTCGCTCCAGCGTTTCAGACGCCAAATCGCTTGCCGCAGCAGTGCCTGCTTTCTTCACGGAGGTGGCAGTCTCACCCATCGCTTCGTCCTCGGTTTCCGTCGAAGGAAGCGCAGCTCCGATCGCGGCACCGGCGGCAAAGGCCAGGGCAGCCCCGACGAGCGGGTGGTCTCGAAAGTGATGCACAAGCGTATCGTTCAGCTGCGCGCCCTGCTGCCGGGCCCGGTTGGCCGCCGAGGAGGCCGCATCGCCGGCCGAACTTGCTGCAGTTGAGGCTCGATGGCTCATATCGCTACCCGCCTGCTTGACCCTCTCCCAGGTGGCGGACGTCCATCCGGTTGCCGCATCGAAAGCCTCACCGGCCTCGTCGAGGATCCGGTCGATCTCCCGCCCGCTGGCATCCTTGAAGCCGCGGTAGGTTTTGCCCGCCTCATCCATGAAATGACCAGCCCGATTGCCGGCTGAATCCGACAATGCCTTCAGCCGTTTGCCCGAATCGTCAGAGAAATGACTGTAGAAGGTGTCGCCTTCATTCTGCGGCGGACCGACGCGCCGGACTGTTCCCACAGCCGGGTAAAGCGGATAGTCGCCGACTTCTGGAGTGGCCGGCCCTGGGGCGTTGTGGCGCTCTGCCGTCGAGGCCTCACCTCTGCTGGCCATCAACCACGCCAGACTGGCCCCCATGAGGGCCACGGGGATGGGATTTGTCTTGACGTCGTGGCCGAGGTTGCGCGCGAAGTCGGCACCGCCGCTGCGCTTTGCATAGGCCAGCACCTCATCGACAATCTGGCCAGGTGACAGGCGATCTCCGATCGCCTCTATCCGCTCGCCGATCCGCTCGCGGTCTTCGTTGATCTCACGCTCGATCTCCGCCGAGCTCTTGTTGGCTGCTGCATCCATCACATGCTCTCCTTTGCTGTACGGACATCACGGCGTACGGAGTCGGCCGTCCGATCCATTGTGAGGTTACGTGCTTTGAGGGCACTCATGCCGTTGGCCAGCAAGCGCCAACCGATCAAAGCGAAAATCAGTCCGACGATCACTGCAGATAGGGTTGTTGCGCTCATCTCCGGCATGCCCCATTGGACAAACAGGGCTGCAATGCCCGTTACGAGCGCGGTCAGGAGAACGCCGACAGCGGCAATAGTGAAAACGATACCCGCGATCAGAATCTCGACGCCCGAGATTGCCTGGTCCAGTTTCTCAGAAGCTTCCGCTTTGGCCAGCGCAATTTCCTTGCGCAAGAGGCTGGAGACATCTGCAATCAGTTCGGTTGCCAGCTCGGCAATAGGTGCTCTTTCTTTCTGATCAGGCATCGGCTTCCTCCTCACGTGTCAATTGCGAACCAGATCGGCGTCGGTTGGAAGCGTTGAGAAACCGGCTCGCTGCCAAGCCCGACGCCGCAGCGATACCGAGGAAGGCCAACGGTTCTCTGCGACCGAAATCCTCAACGATGTGTGCGATCTCGCTTGCGTCCTTGTTTTCCATCCGCTTGGCAAAGCCACGAACACTTGCGCCGATTTCCCTGGCATATTTTCCGACCTGAGGTTGATCGGAGCCTTCGAGCTCCGCTCCGGCCTTTTCGAGGGCCTCGCCGACGCCGCCGAGTTGGCGTGCAGCGAAATGTGAATTCTCGGACACGGCGTGCTTCACCTTGCCGGCGACCTTGTCCTTCTCGTTGGCAACCGCTTCTCGTCCCGTTTCCATGTCGCTTGCAATTTCTTCCTTCAGGCTCTGCGTTTGCCGCTTTGCCGAAGGATCGTCCTCTTTGTGGGTGCTGTTATGGGGGTCTCCCATCCGTTCAGCAGAGCGCGGAGTGTCTTGTGTCATGGAAATCTCCTCTGATCGATAATTGACGAATTTGCCCCCCAACTTCGTTTTGTCGCCAATGTTCCGGTCAAATCTGCAATGCACACGACCTCACCGTTTTTGCTGAAACCTCACAGGGCTGGCCAAGCGCTGCATCGACTGCAATCAGCCGTGCATCCAGCCTTCCCTCAGTCATCAGACGCCTGCAAAGCGCATCATCAGGCATGTGCGGTTCTCGAAGTAGGCAACGTTTTGAGACAATATCCGTGTTGATCTGGTCAAGCGGGGAGCAGCCAGTAGCTTCATTGCTTGAACTATCGCCAATAATGGCTGGCGGGAAAAAGAACGGCGCAAACCTTGCCGGATTGCAAAACATAAACTGGTTACTGCAGTTTAGAGCGGTTCAACTTTTAATTGAAGCGCTCAAGGCCACAAGCGTGGCCCGGCGCTAATGCGCCGCCACAGTGGAGCATTTCGCAAAGCGCAAGTGGCGTGAGCGAAAAAATGTAGGCTGTTTCAGTCAAAAACTGAAACAGTCTAGCGGCTGGTGCAGGTAACAGGACCTTCAGGAAGGTCCCCTTCGCCTAAACCTCCAGCCATTCCTTGCGAATATCGCTGCGGTCGAGAAATTCCTGCGGGGAGCCTTCGTAGACGATCTCGCCGTGGCCCATCACATAGACCTTGTCGGCAATGCGAAGGGCGATCGAAAGTTTCTGTTCCACAAGCAGGATCGAGACGCCTGCCTTGGCAATGGTCGCGATCAGGTCGCCTACCTGTTGGACGATCTTCGGTGCCAGACCTTCTGTCGGTTCGTCGATAATGATCAGGTCGGGATCCCCCATCAGGGTCCGGCAGATCGTCAGCATCTGCTTCTCGCCGCCGGAAAGCACTCCAGCTGCCGTGTCCGCGCGCGCTTTCAGGTTCGGGAACATGTCAAGCATCTGCTCGATGTTCCAACGTCCCGTATTTTGCATGTTCTTGATACCGAGAATGAGGTTCTGCCGCACCGTCATTGCTGGGAAGATATCCCGGTTTTCGGGAACATATCCAAGGCCGAGATGCGCGATGCGATGGCTTGGCAGGCCCGAGATGCGTTGTCCCTTGAAGAGGATCTGTCCCTTGGGCGGAACCTCGCCCATGATTGCCTTGGCAGTCGTCGACCGGCCAACGCCATTGCGCCCGAGGAGTGCGACAACTTCACCAGGCGCGATTTCCATATTGACGCCTTGCAGCACATGGCTCTTGCCATAATAGGCGTGCAGGTTTTCAACCTTCAGCATGGGCTCGACATTGCGTTGGACATGGCTCATGCAGCACCTCCCAAAGTCAGGGCTTCGGCATCATCGCCAAGATAGGCGCTGCGCACCTTGGGGTCTCCGCGGATTTCCTCCGGTTTTCCGGTTGCAATGATCTCGCCATAGACGAGAACGCTGATCCGGTCGGCAAGCCCGAAGACCACGCCCATGTCATGTTCGACAATCACGAGCGTCTTTCCTTCTGTCGCCTTGCGGATGAGTTCGACCGCGTATTCCGTCTCCGAATGGCTCATGCCGGCTGTCGGTTCATCCAGCAGGATCACGTCTGCGTCTCCGGCAATGGTCATCGCGATCTCAAGGGTGCGCTGATCGGCATAGGAGAGCAGGGCCGCTGGCGTGTGTGCCTTGTCAATCAGCCCGACCCGCTCGAGAACCCAGGCTGTTTTTTCCTGCAGTTCACGTGAGGAACCGACATTGCGCCAGAATGCATAACCATGCCCTTGTGAATAGAGCAGACTGCATCGCACGTTTTCGCGCACCGTCATGTTGGCGAATATGTTGGAGACCTGAAAGCTGCGGGAAAGCCCGAGCCTGTTGACCTCGAAGGCGGGTTTTCCGCCCACCTCCTTGCCATTGAGGAGAATACGCCCCGATGTGGGCCGGAAACGCCCCGAAATGAGGTTGAAGCATGTTGATTTACCAGCCCCGTTCGGACCGATGATGGCATGGCGTTCGCCTTTGGCAACCTCAAGGTTTAAACCTTGTATGATCTTGGCGTGGCCAAAGCTCTTGTGGACATCAATGAGCTGCAAAGCGGCTTCAGTCATCTTCAAGCCTCGCTTTCTGTGCGTTTGACGCGGCGCAGGATCAGGATTCCGGCCAGCAGCGGCAAAGTACCTATGACCCACGTCAGGGCCCCGTTATGCGGCAGGTCGAAACCGAACGGTGCGAACACATCTCCATATCCATCCGACCATCGATAAGCGACTTCCACAACGACAATGACGGATGTTGCCACTAGCGCCAGACCAAGGATTTGCGTGATCCATTTGCCGATCAGCGCATAACGGCCCGGCGAGCGGATCCCTCTCCAAAAGCCGAAGACAAGACCAGCGATGCCATCCGGCACGAAAAGCACCACCGAGATGAACATCAGTCCGAGATAGAGCAGCCACCCCGCTGTATAGTCGGAAAGGTTCGAGCCCATGTAGGTCATCAAGATTGCACCGAATATGGGCCCCGCGAAAAAGCGGATGCCACCGATATAGGTCGCAATGAGAATTGCGCCGGACGGGATGAGCGAGAGGCTGTCTGGCGTGAAGATCTCGTCCTGGACGGCCGACATGCCGCCTGCCATGCCCGCAAATGCGCCGGCAAAGATGAAGACGAGATACCGGACCCGCGTTGGATCATAACCGATGAACTGGACCCGCTCGGCATTGTCGCGCGTGGCCTCCGAGAGGCGACCGAGCGGCGTGCGGGTGAAGGCATACATTGCAACCGTTCCGACAAGGGTCCAGAAGGCGATGAAATAATAGACCTGCTCAATTGGTCCCATCGACAGGCCGAAAAATTTCGGGCCGGACATCCGGTCGCCGGAAATTCCCATCTCGCCGCCGAATAAACTGTCGAACATGAAGGCTGCCGTGGACATCAGTTCCGCGACACCGAGCGAAATCATTGCAAACGCGGTTCCCGCGCGGCGACAAGAGGGCCAGCCGATGATGGCGCCGGCAAGCGCACCCATGGCAAAGCCGAAAATGGGAAGCGAAAAGACCGGAACATTGCCCCAGAAGCCACTCCCATCAGCGTCCGCGATCCAGTTTAGAATATGGACGCAGAAATAGCCGCCAAGACCCAGATAGACGGCATGACCAAAGGACAGAAGGCCAGCGCGGCCGAGCAGCATATTATAGCTGAGCGCAAAAACGATATTGATGCCGATATGGTTGAAGAGGGTGAGCGTTCCCCGGGAAACACCGATGAAGGGAATGACAATTAGAAGCAGCGCGAAGAGAATGAACGGCAGCGCCCGCTGAGTGAATTTCTCCGATGCGCTTGGAGCCAGCGTCGTCATGTTGGTGGTCATGTCTGTCATACCTCACGTTCCCCCATGAGGCCTCTGGGTCTGGCGATCAGAACCAGCACCAACAGCAGGAAAGGCAGGGTCGGCGCCAACTGGGCAACGGTGATCCGCCCCAACTCGGAGCTCGCCGTCAGGCCGAGGAAGCCGAATATGTCGGAGAAGGATGCGTTGATGGAAACCGCCGAGGTCTGCAATATGCCGATCAGCATGGCCGCCAGAAAGGCACCCTCAAGCGACCCCAGGCCGCCAACGACGACGACCACGAAAACGATCGGTCCCATCTGGACCGCCATGGCGGGGTCGGTGATGAAGTAATTTCCGCCAATCACACCGGCAAGGCCGGCAAGGGCGCAACCTGCGCCGAACACGCTCATGAAGACAAGCGGTACATTGTGCCCAAGATGACCCACCATGTGCGGGTGAGTGAGGGCCGCCTGAATGATGAGGCCGATGCGTGTCCTCTTGAGAAGATACCAAAGCGACACCAGCATGAAAACTGCGACAAACAGAATGAAGATGCGGTAGGCCGGGTAGTTCGATCCGTAAAGCGTGAAAAGCGTGAAGTCGAGCGCCTCCGGCACCTTGTAGTTCACCGCATTTCGGCCCCAGATGATCCTGACGACCTCGTCGATCAGATAAGCAAGACCGAAGGTGAACAAAAGCTCTGCCACATGGCCGTTGACATGCACGCGGCGCAGGCCCCAGCGTTCGACAAGCATTCCGACACCGCCAGCCAGAACCGGCGCCAGAAACAGCGCAAGCCAGAAATTGGTCACGCCCATGATGGTGTAGGCGAAATAGGCGCCCAACATGTAGAAGCTTGCATGGGCGAAGTTCAAGATGCCCATCATCGAGAATATGAGTGTCAGCCCGCTTGACAGCATGAAGAGCAAAAGCCCGTAAATCATGCCGTTTAGCAGGGAGAATACGATTGTTTCCATGCTGTCCCCGTCGAAGGCTCGCCTGTCAAAACCTAGCTCTGAAAATCATGCAGATCGGGCGCCGATGGTAATTGATATGGCGGCGCCCGATCTTAAACCTCAGGCGGTAGGTCCCTGTTATGGACGTACCATCTCACAGGTGGTCGGCTCTTCAGCTGCTGCGGCATCGATCTTGCCGTTTTCAACCAGCTTCCATCCCTTGTCGGTGTTGTCGACCGTGTATTTCACGTCCTTCGCCACCGTGGAGACGTAGAGATTCTGCTGCGCCTGGTGATCCGATGCACGCATCGTGACCGGGCCATAGGCACCTTCAACAGTCAGACCTTCAAGAGCCTTGGCAATGGCCACCGGATCGTTCGAGCCGGCCTTTTCGGAAGCCGCCTTGAGCATGTCCACGGCCTCGAAGGCACGGTGGTAGTAGTAATCATATTCCGGAAAGCGCTCCTTGTATTCTTCGATCAGAGCGTATTGCGCATCGCTGGCTTCCAGATTGGTGATGCCTTCGCTGACCTGATAGAGCGTGCCGATGGCGGCGTCGCCAAGCGTTGAGACCGCGCCCAGCGAACCGCCATAGAATGTCAGGAACGGAATTTTCAGGCCTGAATCTCCCGCAGCCTTGACCAGCAGCACCATGTCCTGTCCCCAGTTGCCGGTGATGACCGCATCAGCGCCGGAAGCCTGGATTTTCTGGATATAGGGCGTGAAGTCCTTGACCTTGCCGAGCGGATGCAACTCGTTTCCGACAATCTCGACGGACTCCTTCTTTTCTCCGAGCTGCTTGACGGCAGCCTCAGCAACAGCCTTGCCGAACACATAGTCCTGGCCGATCAGGTAGACCTTCTTGATATCGTCGCGCTTGATGAGCCAGTCGGTGATGGCGTTCATCTTCATGTCGGCATGCGCGTCAAAGCGGAAATGCCAGAACGAGCAGGCTTCGTTGGTGAATGCAGGCGTGACAGCTGCATAGTTCAGGAAGACAACTTCATCGCCAGGATTGCGCTCATTATGTTTGTTAACCGCGTCGATGATTGCAGCAGCTACGGATGAGCCGTTGCCCTGAATGATGAACCTTGCGCCGGAATCAATGGCTTTTTGAAGCTGGACCAGCGACTCCTTCGGGCTGACCTTGTTGTCGTAACCGGTCAGTTCGACCTTTTCGCCGTTCATTCCGCCGTTTGCGTTCAGATGCTCGAACGCCAGAACATAGGATGTGTAGGCACCGGTGCCTGACGGACCGAAAGGTCCAGACAACGGATCAATGAATGCAACTTTCACATCGGCCTGCGCTACTCCATGCGCAGCCAAACCAACAAACGCTGCCATGGCAGCTTTGGCAAACAGTGTCATATTTTCCCCTCCCACGCTGGTAAGCCAGCGGTACTTGACAAGGACAGTCAACAGGACTTCATTGCCGACGTCAAACAAAATTTCAGAAAATTATTCCGCACTGCAGAATATTTGAATACCGAGACGTTGGGGGAACGCGAGACATGGATGCCGAATTTGACGACCTTCGTGGCAGGATCGGCACCGAAATTGGCGTATCGTCCTGGCTGAATGTCGAGCAGGATCGCATCGACGCCTTCGCAGACGTGACCGAGGACTGGCAGTACATTCATATCGATAAGGAGAAGGCCGCCAATTCGCCATTTGGCGGCACAATCGCACATGGTCTTCTCACGCTCGCCCTTCTTCCGCGCATGGCAGCTGAGTGTCTGCCGAGGCCCGGCGAAAACAGCACAGGCGTCAATTACGGTTTTGATCAGGTGCGGTTTCTCTCGCCGGTTCCGGCAGGCGCGCAGGTTCGCGGGCGGTTCGTGCTGGAGGACTGCATTGAAATGCGGCCCGGCACACATCGGCTCATCACCAGTGTCACGGTCGACATCAAGGATCAGGACAAACCGGCACTCGTCGCCAAGTGGCATACGCTGCGCGTAGCCTCAGCCCATTGATGAAATCAAAATATAAGCGGGCGTATGCGCCCGAGAAACAGAAGGAGGTTAACCCATGCGTGATGCAGTAATCGTTTCCACCGCCCGTACGCCGATTGGCAAGGCATTTCGAGGCGCTTTCAACAACACACAGGCTCAGGAGCTGATTGGCCATGCCGTCAAGCACGCCGTCGAACGGTCCGGTGTTGATGGCGCAGAGGTGGAAGACTGCATTGTCGGGGCGGCGCTTCAGCAAGGCGCAACAGGCGGCAATATCGGTCGCCAGGCCGTCATTCGCGCAGGCCTGCCAACCACTGTTGCCGGCATGTCGATGGACAGGCAGTGCGCCAGCGGCATGATGGCGATTGCCACAGCCGCCAAGCAGGTCATTCACGACGGAATGGATATCGTTGTTGGTGGTGGTGTCGAATCGATTTCGCTGGTGCAGAACCAGAACATGCGCACCGACCGCGCACGCGATCCCTGGATTGTCGAGCATCAGCCTGCCCTTTACATGTCGATGCTGGAAACAGCCGAAATCGTTGCAGAACGCTACGGCGTCAGCCGCGAGGATCAGGACGCCTATGCGGTTCAATCACAGGCTCGCACGGCTGCAGCACAAGCCGCCGGAAAATTCGATGACGAGATCGTCCCGCTGACCACCTCCATGGCGGTTATGGACAAGGAGACCAAGGCGATATCCTACCGCGAAGTGACGCTGGACAAGGATGAGGGGAACCGTCCTGGAACATCGCTCGACAATCTGGCGGGTCTGCAGCCGGTCTTCAAGGACGGACAGGTGGTCAAGGAAGGCAGGTTTATTACCGCAGGCAACTCCTCGCAGCTTTCCGATGGTGCGTCTGCTGCCGTCATCATGGAAGCCAAACTTGCTGAAAAGCGCGGTCTTACCCCGCTTGGCCGTTATGTTGGTGTCACGGCAGCGGGCCTGGACCCGGACGAAATGGGCATCGGCCCGATTTATGCCGTGCCCAAACTGCTCAAGGCCCACGGTTTGAAAATGGACGATATCGGACTTTGGGAGCTGAACGAGGCTTTCGCCTGCCAGGTTCTGCAGTCGTCTCGGGTTCTGGGCATTCCTGAAGAGATCCTCAACGTCAATGGCGGTGCGATTTCCATTGGCCATCCCTATGGCATGTCCGGTGCCCGCATGGTCGGCCACGCTCTGATTGAAGGCAAGCGCCGCGGTGTGAAATATGTGGTTTGCACCATGTGCGTGGGCGGGGGCATGGGTGCCGCCGGATTGTTTGAAGTGTTGTGAAGCCAGACGGGAATTGGAATGCCTGAAATTTATCTTGTGCGGCATGCCCAGGCCAGTTTTGGGGCGGCAGACTATGACCAGTTGTCAGAGCTTGGTGACCGTCAGTCGGAAGCGCTGGGGCGGGCTCTTGTCCGCCAGGGCGTCAAACCTTCAGTCTTCGTTGTGGGTGCGCAGAAGCGGCATCTCCAGACCATGCAGGGCATCCTGCGCGGCATGAAGCTTGAAGACCGGCAGCTGGAGCAGCATGCGGGCCTCAATGAATTTGATTTCAAGAGCCTTCTTGGTGCCCGTTTTAACGGCAAACCGGCTCCCGAAGGGATGCATTCGGACCGCCGGACGCATTTTCGCATCTTGCGCGAAACGGTGCTCGAATGGGCGCAAGACCGGATCGAAAGCCCTCCCGAACGCTGGTCCGACTTTGTCGGTCGGGTCAAAGATGCAAGGGACTTTCTTGCGTCATTCGACAAGGGGCCGGTTCTTGCCGTCAGTTCGGGCGGTGCTATTGGGCAGATGGTCCGGCTGTGTCTGAATGCGCCTGCCGAAGAGCAGATCCGATTGCAGTTGCAGATCCGCAATTGCGGGGTGACGCGGTTTTTCGCTGCGCCGGATGACATTTTCCTGACCGGCTTCAATGAAACGCCCCATATTGATGCTGATAATCAGGCCGAACTTCTCACCTACAGTTAGGGCAATTCATGACCAGCCAGTTTTTCTCAGATCAGGACAGGGCCAATGTCGAGGCATGGCTGAAGGGGCGCGTTGACGGCGTTTCGCAAATCAGGTCTGTCTCCAAATTTCCAGGCGGTCAGTCAAACCCGACCTTCCTGATTGAAACAGACGGCCCAAAGCTTGTTTTGCGCCGAAAGCCGCCCGGCCAACTCCTGAAGTCGGCCCATGCGGTTGACCGTGAATTTCGGGTGCAACGCGCGCTCGCCAATTCGGATGTTCCCGTCAGTCGCGTTCATGCTCTGTGCCAGGATGAATCGGTGATCGGTGCGGATTTCTATGTCATGGACTATGTTGAAGGCCGCAATTTCGACCTGCCGAATCTGCCGGATCAATCACCGGAAACCCGGTTTGCCATCATTGACGAGATGAACCGTGTGCTGGCGGCTCTCCATGAGGTGGATATAGAGGCATGCGGCCTGGCTGATTACGGGCCTGAGGGGAATTATTACCGCCGCCAGCTTGACCGCTGGACCAAGCAGTACCGCTCGAGCCAGACAGCCGACATTGCGCCGATGGAAGCGTTGATGGCCTGGCTGGATGCGAATGTGCCGGACGAGTTGGGTCAGCGGCGACTGGTTCACGGTGACTACCGGATCGACAACATGCTGTTTCATGGCACGGAGAGCCGTTGTCTGGCCGTGCTCGACTGGGAATTGTCGACCATCGGCCACCCTTACGCCGATCTCGGTGCCGTGCTGATGCAGTGGGCAATGCCGGTTGGCCCGGAAGGACGCGGTCTTGCCGGGGTGGACCGAAAAGCATTGGGGCTTCCAAGCGATGCCGAATTCGTCGATGCCTACTGCCGACGCCGGGGATTGGCGGGGATAGACAATCTCGGCTTCTATGTCGCTTTCGCCTTTTTCCGCATGGCGGCCATTCTCCAGGGCGTTCTCAAAAGGGCGCTAGAGGGCAATGCCTCCAATCCTGAGCGGGCGAAGCTGGTGGGAAGCTATGTGCCGCTTTATGCCGAAGGTGGTCTGAAAGCCGCTGGTGAAATTTGATTCTGGTTGAAAAGGACGATCATGAAGGACCCAAAAAGCGAAGCCCCATACCCGTTTCAAGAACTTCTGGGCTTCAAGATGGTGGACTGGTCGACAGATTATTGCCGTTTCGATTTGCCGCTTGGTGAAAAACACCAGAACCGTTACGGCATCCCGCATGGCGGCCTTTATGCCACGCTGCTGGATACGGTGATGGGTTTTGCAGGTTGTTATACAGGCGATCTGGATAACAAGAGGCTGGCCATGACCCTGTCGATGACCACCAATTTTCTGTCGCGGCCCGAAGGCGATTGGCTGATTGCTGAAGGTTTTCGAACCGGCGGCGGGAAAAGATCATTCTTCGCGCGCGGCGAAGTCACCGACAGCAAGGGCACTGTTGTGGCAACAGCCACCGGCGTTTTTCGCTATCGCTCGTAGGCGACACACCCGATTGCAAAGCCGTCGGCCAGTGCCGTCTTCGCACCGCAGTACCTAGGAAATGGTTTCGCCGCCATCGGCGACAATGGTCTGGCCGGTAATATAGGCCGACGCATCGCTTGCCAGGAAAAGAGCCGTGCCTGCGATATCGTCCGGCACGCCGATCCTGCGCAAAGGCGTCTGTTTTTCGGCGCGTTCGAGCCGCTCCGGGTCTTCCCAGAGCGCACGGGCAAAGTCGGTTTTCACAAGACCGGGTGCCAGTGCGTTAACGCGGATATGATGCGGTCCCCATTCCACGGCAAGATTGCGGGCGAGCGCGGCTTCGGCGGCTTTCGATATTCCGTAGGCACCGATCACCGTATTGCCGCGAATGCCGGCAATGGAGGACAGGATGACCACCGTTCCGCCGCCGCGCTCGGCCATGCCGGGAAGCACCATGTTGCAAAGCTGAAGCGTGGAGCGGACATTGGTCGACATGATCTTGTCGAATGCGTCGTCGGTCAGGTCAGACATGGGGCCATAGACGGGGTTAATCGCGGCGTTGCAGATCAGGCTGTCGATGCGGCCCCAGGCCGACATTGTTTTATCGACGAGGCGTTGCAAGTCTTCTTTCTTGCCAATGTGGCAGGGAATGACCAGTGCCTCACCGCCCTGATCGCGGATCGTCTTTGCCGTATCTTCACAAGCCTCGGCGGTGCGGCTGGAAACGACAACGCGTGCGCCAAAGCGGGCAAACATTTCGGCGGTCGCCCTGCCAATGCCGCGACTTGAACCCGTCACAACTGCGACCTTACCTTTGAAATCGAACATGATTGCCTCACTCTTGACTGGCACGGCACTGCCGCAGCGTTTCACGAAACGCATTGATGCGTCCGGAGGCCGGAAATCTATCCATCCCCTGAAACCTCCCCCTTTTTTCAGTTGTTGCCCATCCGAAAAAACCAGTCAATGGTGCGGAATATTTTTTTGCCTTGCGGAAAATGGGAGACGTCTTAGTATTGGCCGCTGAAACTGGGAGGAGAAAAACCATGCAGGAGAGAGCCGGACCGGGCTGATTGATGCGCCGACAGGAGGAGTGTGTCATTTCAATCAAGCAGAGGTCTTTGCAAATGCCTTCAAGACATCCCGCGCCTTACTGGCCGGCGGATATTCCGCGCGCGCTCGAATTGCCGGAAAGAACCGTCGACGCCAATCTGGAAATCACGGCAGAGCGCTCAGGCGATACTGTCGCCATCATCTATCAGGGCCGGGAGGTCCGTTACGCGGAGCTTTGGCAAAAGGTTCTGGCGCTGGCTGGTTATCTGCAGCAGCGGGCCGGTGTCAAAAAGGGTGATCGGGTCCTGCTTTATATGCAGAACTCTCCGCAATGGATCATCAGCTATTATGCAATCCTGCGTGCTGGTGCCGTTGTCGTGCCTGTCAATCCGATGAACCGGACAGGCGAGCTTGAATATCTTCTGTCCGACACCGGTGGCTCGGTCATGGTGATTGGCCAGGAGCTGGCTGGCCAGGTACAGCCGCTTCTGGAGAGCGGGCAAATCGGCCATGTCATTTCAGCAGCCTATGCCGAAATGGGTGACCCGGATTTTGACTGCCCGCTGCCCGATCCTTTGCCAATGCTCAAGGAAAGCGACCTCACGGGGCCGGGGATTTGCGGGTTTGCAAAGGCCATTCAATTCGGCGAGACGCCGCGTGCGCGTGAAACCGGACCCGATGACCTGGCTGTCATTCCTTACAGTTCTGGAACGACAGGCCAGCCGAAAGGCTGTATGCATACACACCGAACCGTGATGGTGACCATCGTTGGCGGCATCATTTGGAATCCGGCTGTCGCCCATACAGTGAATTTGGCGACGTTGCCGTTCTTCCATGTGACGGGCATGCAGAGCTCAATGAACCAGCCCATCTATCAGGGCGGCACGATTATTATCCTGACGCGATGGAACTGCGTTCACGCCTCCAGGCTCATCGAGCGTTACCGCGTCAACCGATGGGCCTCGATCAGCACAATGATGATCGATCTGCTCAATAACCCGGAAACAGAGGCATATGACCTTTCGAGCCTCGACAAGATCGGCGGCGGTGGTGCTGCCATGCCCGATGCCATTGCCAAGAAGCTTCGGGTGCGGATTGGGCGACCCTATATCGAAGGCTACGGCCTCTCAGAGACGATTGCCGGGACCCATATCAATCCGGTTGACGCGCCAAGAGACCAGTGTCTCGGCGTCCCGGTCTTCGGCGTCGATGCGCGTGTGGTCGAGCCCGGCGGCACCAAGGAACTTGATCTGAATGTTCCCGGCGAAATCATCATGTCTGCACCCCAGGTCTTCAAGGGTTATTGGGGAAAACCGGAAGCAACCGCAGAAGCCTTTGTCGAGATCGACGGCAAGTCATTCTTCCGCACCGGGGACATTGCCTATCGCGATGAAAGCGGCTTCTTCTACATGGTGGATCGCCTGAAACGGATGGTCAACATTTCCGGCTACAAGGTCTGGCCGGCCGAAGTCGAGATGCTGATGCTTAAAAACAAGGCTGTCGCCGAGGCCTGTGTGGTGCCGGGACGCGATGAGCGCCGTGGCGAATTTGTGAAGGCATTTGTCGTTCGGGCAAAGTCTGCGCCGAGCGCAGATTCCGACAGTATCATTGCCTGGTGTCGCAAAGAAATGGCCGCATATAAATGTCCCAGCGAAGTCGTCTTCATCGATCAACTCCCGCGGTCTGGTGCCGGCAAAGTCCTCTGGAGGGAGCTGATCTAACTGTATATGCACATGGTTTTCCGCGTGGTAGGAAGCCGCCGATTGAGCTTGGCAAAGGAACAGTGGAATGAGAAAGCGTGCGGTGTCTGCCGACGAGACGGAAGACACATCTGGCGAGCAGGACCGGCAGTTTATCACCGCACTTCATCGCGGCCTCGAAGTTTTGCGCGCGTTCAGACCCGAAGATCGAAGCGGGTTGAGCAATGGCGATATTGCGCAGCGCACCGGCCTGCCGAATTCGACTGTGTCGCGCCTGACATTTACCCTCCTGAAGTCTGGCTACCTGTTGTATGACAAGCAAACCGGGCGCTATCGCATGGGTGTGCCGGTTCTCTCCCTCGGGTTTGCCTGCCTGAATGGTCTCCCAATCCGGGAGGCCGCACGCGACTATATGCAGGAACTTGCCGACAGTTGCGGCGAAGGCGTTCTGGTTGGTCTCGGCGGGCGAGTCGAACATACAATGATCTATGTGGCCGCCGCGCGCTCCCGCAGCGTGATCTCACTGCAACTGGATGTCGGATCACGCATATCCTTGGCACGTTCGTCGATGGGCCGCGCCTATCTGGCCGCCTGCAGCGTGCAGGAAAAAGCCGAACTGCTGTCGGCCCTTGAGAAGCGGGCCGGCCCGGACAAATGGCCGACGCTGCGCGAAGGCATCGAAGATGCGGCTGAACAGATTGCGCGGCGCGGCTTCTATCTCAATCTCGGAGAATGGCAAACCGGGGTCAATTCTGTCTCCGTTCCGTTTGCCCGCGGCCGGGACAACGAGCCACTGCTGGCATTCAATCTCGGCGGCCCCGCCAACTACCTCCCTGTCGAGAAGCTCGAAAACGAATGCGGGCCGAAGCTCCTCAAGATGGTCAACCTGCTCCGAAACAGCCGCATCTAGCGATGAGGTCACGTTCATTGGTGATGGCTCGATAATCGGCGATGTCTACCCGTGGGTTGCGAGGCGATTGAGAGCCAGCTTTCCCGCCTGAAGAGGCGCGCGTGATCTTGTTCTTCTGTCCGACACGGGACTCGGCTTTTCACCAAAACGCGTCGCTTTTTTCTCTATTTTCACCAAATCATACAAATAGCGCTGACGCGTAAATTTTTCACCGAAAAGGGGTTGCCTCTTACCAAAATTATATTTTAGGCTAATAAAAACAAATGAATAGCTGTTTTCATATAGATTATTTTTTCCAAAATTGCCTTTTGTGTGTCTCGCATTCTCACAAACCAATTCGGCTAGCACAACGTAACTCTATCTGATGTCGTTGAAGGGCTGGAGAAAATTCGCCGAAGTATGTTGAGTAAATATTACATCGAATCGTTTGACACGGCGAATGCCGATCCCAAGCTCGCGCATCTGTTTGATGCACCTCGTATGGAAAAACTACCTGGTCAAGAGACGTTTGATGTTCGCCTTCTAGCTTCAATTGTGCGCAAGATGAAAACTTGGGAACTCTCTTCCCGGAGCGGAATGGTGTTCCACCATTCCAGCGCGCGGGAGGCGAGTCTGGACGCCCATTTTGTGCAGGAAGGAAGTGCCAAATTTGGCTTGAACGGTAGTGAAAGAGAAATTCCGGCTGGATATGCATGGCTAAGAAGCCACGATGCCAAAATCAGGATCGAAATGTCGCCGGGCACGCGGATTGTTTCTGTCTCGATACCGCGGGCCCGCTACTCTGCTTTTGTCTCCACAGCCGGTGGCGAACCGGATGAAAGACTTTCGTCTCTTGAAGCCAAGGCTTCCGTCAAGGATTGCGGCTTAACGGTAGTAGAACAGATGGTTCTCGCCATGATTGGGCAGAGCCCGGAAACCCATCCCCTGGAGAAAGCGCAACCTGCAGCGTTGCTTTTGAAGGAAGCAATCATCACAGCACTTATCGAATATTGGCCTGTCGCTTCGACAGGCCTTCCGACAATGGGTCATAGGCGCAAAACCCGTCGGGCCATCCTCTGGCTGCAAGAGCACATAGCAGAGGAGTTTACCATAGAAGATTTGGCCAAACAGGCCGGCGCGAGCATTCGGGCATTGCAGCTCGCATTCCGGGAGGAACTGGGCATGAGCCCAGCAAGTTATGTTCAGAGGCTCCGGCTTCAAAAGATCCACACCGACCTTCTTGACCCAACCAATAATGAAAGCGTTGCTGAAGTCGCCAGAAAATGGGGGTTCGGTCATCTCGGATATTTCGCAGCGCGATATCGCGTCCTTTACGGCGAAGCGCCATCGGAAACCCGCAAGAAGCGGTTGTAACCACCCGATTTTTCGCGCTGCAGTATCACGAATACGCAGTACACTCACTTTCGCGCATAAGTTTTGTTCGCCCGCCGCTCAGGTGCAAAAACTTAACGCACCGTTAAGGTTTATAAACCCTAAATAGCTTCATCCATGGGCTTCCTGTGTGGAAGCTTCACTGCATGATGCGGTTTTCCCAAATTTAATTTTGCCTACGCGCCGACCGACTTCGATGAAGTAGGAGGAAAACAATGATCGTCTTTTCAGTCGATGACAGCAGCTCCGTTCTTTCTTTCCTGAAGCTAGCGCTCAGCGAAATCAAGGATGCATCGGTTCGAACATTCTTGAAGCCATGCGAAGCGCTGGAATGCCTGCGCAAGGAGCCTGCCGATCTGCTGATTGTCGATTACGCAATGCCTGACATGAACGGTATCGAGCTCATAAAAGCGGTGAGAGCGAACGCTAACGTTGCGAGTATACCGATCATCATGCTGACCTCTGAAACCGACAGTGCGGTCAAGATGGCGGCGATGGAAGCGGGCGCGACAGAATTCCTGCAGAAGCCGATCGACAAGCTTGAACTGATCATTCGGGTGCGCAATTTCATGGGGCTTTGGCGCGCGGAGCGCAAACTTGCCAAACGCGCAATGCGCCTTGAGCGGGATATGGAAGCCGCCAGCAATCGCATCGCCAAGCAGGAAGAGGAAATCATCTGGCGCCTGTCCAGGGCGATGGCCTGCCGCGATGGCGAAACCGCCGAACATGTCTCCCGTGTGGCGCTGGTTTCAAAGCTGATCGCTGAGGAATTGGGGCTGGATGATGAAGCTGTCCGCACGATCTATATGGCAAGCCCCCTGCACGATGTCGGCAAGATTGGCATTCCAGACGCTATCCTCCTCAAGCCGGGTCGGCTGACGGAGGAAGAGTTTGCATCAATGCGTCAGCACTCGGCTTTCGGTGCGGAAGTGCTGGAGGGCAGCTCCTCAGAAGTGATTCAGACGGCGGCCATTATTGCAGAAAGCCATCACGAGAAGTGGGATGGCAGCGGGTACCCCAAAGGTCTCAGCAAGGATGAAATTCCAATCGAAGGGCGCATTGTTGCCGTCGCCGACGTGTTTGACGCGCTCTGCTCCGAGCGGCCCTACAAGCCCGCCTGGAAGATTGAGAAAGCCTTTCAGGAAATCATGCGATGCAGCGGCACGCATTTCGACCCGGCCTGTGTCGCGGCATTTTGCCGTGGCTGGCAACAGGTTGCAGAGATCTATTCGGCCGAGAGCGGCGAACTTCAGAGCGTTTTGCACCCGTCATTTTCGGCACAGTTTTCTTCAAGGAACGAGGACGTCGCATGAGCGAGCAACGTGAAACTCTGCGTCTCGAAGGCGCACTGACAATTAAGACAATTAGTGACGTGAAGGACAGGATCGTCGCCTCCCTGGACGCTGCAGATGCGCGTGGCGTTCCGCTGCAGATCGAGATTGATGAGGACGCCGATTGCGACCTGACAATGCCGCAATTGCTGCTTTCCGCTTTGAAAACAGCACAGGCCAAAGGTGTTGAACTGGTGGTGAATGCTCCGAAAGAGGGTGCATTTCCCGCAACATTGCAGCGCGGCGGCTTCTTGGCCGCTGGCGCGAAAAACAGGGAATTCTGGGCAAACGGAGTAGAGCAATGAGCGCAAACATTTTGACGGTAGACGATTCTGCAAGCATCCGGCTGACCACGCGAATGGCTTTGACAGGCGCGGGATACAACGTGACGGAAGCCGTGGATGGCGCTGATGGCCTTGAGAAGATGAAGGCCGGCAGCTTCGATCTTATCGTGACAGACCTCAACATGCCGAACATGGACGGGCTGACGATGATCCGCAGCCTGCGCCAGCTTCCCGCCTATATGGGAACGCCGGTTGTGTTTCTGACCACCGAATCCGACGGTGAACTCAAACAGCAGGCCAAGGCGGCAGGGGCCACCGGCTGGCTGACGAAACCATTCGAGCCGGACAATCTCATTAAGATTGTGCGCAAGGTTCTCGGCCGATGAACAACATAGATCCCATTGCCGTCTTTAAGACCGAAGCTGCCGAGCAGCTGGAAGTGATTGAGGCGGGTCTTCTGGACCTGACAAGCGATCTCGACGACCGCGCTCAAATCGACGCCGTCTTCCGCGGGCTTCACACATTGAAAGGGTCGGGCTCCATGTTCGGCTTCGATCAACTGGCCGCCTTCACGCATCATTGCGAAACTGCGTTTGACCGGGTTCGCAAAGGAGAAGCGCCCGCAACCATTGAGCTGATCAGCGCCGTTCTTGATGCGCAAGGCCATATGCAGGCTTTGCTCGAAACGCCGAATGGCGATCACGAAGCGATGAGCCGCAAGCTTCTGGAAAACCTGCAGCGCGCCGTGGGAGGAGCGGCTTCGGCGGTTCCTGCCGCTGCTCCGGCGGGCGTCGTCGCAGTCGCGTCAAAGGCCGCCGAGCAAAACACAAAACGTTCCTGGCAGTTGAAATTCAGCTTGCCGGCCAATTCGATGATCAACGGCACCAACCCGCTGGGTTTGCTTGACGAATTGCGGGATCTTGGCGAATGCGAAATTACCGCGGAAACCCAGGACATTCCGTCTATCGACGATCTCGATCCGCGGGAGATCCATGTCCATTGGACAGTGTCGCTCGTCACCGAAGCGCCCGAAAGCGAAATTGAGGATGTCTTCATCTTTGTCATGGACGAAATGAAGATGGAATTGAAGGAGGTAGGGTCTTCGCCAGCGCAGACGGTGGAGGCGGAGAAGCCTGCCATCGTGGGCGTAGCACAGACCCCGAACAATGCAGCCCAGCCCGCCGAAAGCGACAAGAGCCTGCCTGAGGCAAAAGCCCAAAGGCAGAACGACAATGTCCGCGTCCCGGCTTTGCGCCTTGATGAAATGATGGATCGGGTCGGCGAACTCGTGATCGCCCAGTCGCGGCTCAGCCAAATGGCGGGTTCAGCCGCCGACCTCGGCCTTCGTTCTGTCTCAGAAGAAATCGAGCGCCTTTCGGGCGAGCTGCGCGACACAATGATGGTTCTGCGCATGATGCCGGTAGCGAGCCTCTTCAGCCGCTTCCGTCGATTGGTTCACGATCTGGCCAGGGAAACCGGCAAGGATATTGAATTGATCACCGAGGGGGAAACGACCGAAGTGGACAAGACGGTGATCGACCGGCTGGCCGATCCCTTGATCCATCTTGTTCGTAATTCCATCGACCATGGCCTTGAAAATCCGCAGGACCGGATCGCCGCCGGCAAGCCGCCGACAGGGCGTGTCCACCTATCCGCGCATCAGACCGGCAGCGAAGTGGTCATTACTATTCGCGATGACGGCCGCGGTATCAATCGCGACAGGGTGCGCGCTAAAGCCGAAGCCAATGGTCTGATCCAGCCCGATCAGCAACTTTCCGATCAGGAATTGCTTCAACTGATCTTCCAGCCCGGCTTCTCCACAGCGGAGAAGGTCACGAACCTTTCAGGTCGCGGCGTCGGCATGGACGTGGTCAAGAAAACCATCGAAGCGTTGCGCGGTGCAATCGACGTTAAGTCCAATATCGGCGAGGGGTCGGAAATCGCTCTGAGAATTCCGCTGACACTGGCCATTATCGATGGACTTCTGGTCCGGGTCGGCAGCGGCAATTACGTCATTCCGCTCAGCGCTGTTGAGGAATGCCTTGAATTGAGTGTCGAAGAAGACCTGCGCTCGCGCGGTCGCAGCTTCATATCGCTTCGCGATCACCTGGTTCCCTTCATCCGGCTGCGGGAGTTGTTCAACACCGGAACAGAGCCTGAAGTGTTTCAGAAAGTGGTCGTCATTTCGACAGGCGCCGAACGGGTCGGTCTGGTGGTCGACCAGATCATTGGCGACCACCAGACTGTGATCAAATCCATGTCGAAGCTCCACAGCAACGTGGCGTCTTTCTCGGGGGCAACCATCCTCGGCGACGGCAATGTGGCGCTTATTCTTGACGTCGCGCATCTAGTGGCCGCCGGCCAGCATCAGGAAGCGCAAATGAGGGCAGCAGGATGACTGACAACATCAGCAAGACAGATCACAAAGGCTTTTGGAAAGGTGGTGAGGACCTCTCTGTTCTCACATTCAGCCTCAATGGCGAAATCTTTGCCATTGAAGCTACGGTGGTCCAGGAAATTCTGGATCTCCTTCCGGAAACCAATGTCCCGGGCAGCCTGCCCTTTGTTGGTAGCGTCATCAATTTCAGGGGCAAGGTCATTCCACTCGCCGATATTCGCCTGGCCTTCGGCATGGAGGCTTCGAATGTCACGATCGACAGCCGCATCATCGTCACCGAGCTTGAAATAGACGGTGAGCAAACGCTGATCGGCATTCGTACCGACAGGGTTTATGAAGTGACCCGGCTTTCGGTCAATGCCAGCGAGCCACCGCCTATCGTGGGGATGCGGTGGCGTCCTGACTATATTCACGCCCTAGTTAAGAGGGATGGCGAATTTATCATTGTTCCCAATCTGTTGGCGATATTTTCGTCACGCAATGAGAACGCGGTCAAAGCTTCGGCTTGACGTTGCATTATTAAGGGGATTCCAAGATGCGGTTCACTATTAAACTGAAATTATTACTGGCTTTCGGCTTCGTCATTTTGATGCTCGTCGGGACGGCACTTTACAACGTCATGAGTCTTTCGGCGGTCAATGGACATTGGTCCGAGGCGGTAAACGGGCCAGCCAAGCGACTGAGCCTTGCTCAGGACCTGAACATTGCGCAGTTGCAGCAAATTCGCCAGCAGAAAAATATGCTGAATGCGAACTCAAACTCGGAACTTGAAGGCTATATCGCCGCAAGCGACAAGGAACGTGCAGCGTTTGACCAAAGTTTCAACCTGGTCCTTTCCAAGGCCACCGAAAAGGGAATGGTCCTGTGGAATCAATTGAAGGAACTCACGGCAAACTTCCGCCGCGACGACGACCAGATACGCGAAGCACTCAAGAGCGGAGATACCGCCCGGGCCATGCGCGTTTCGGCGACCACTGCCCGCGAATCGGCGTCAAAAATCGATGCGTTGCTTGAGGAGGTCTTTGCCCTGGAACGCGAGCGCCTGAAAGAAGCGGATGAGAACGCGACGACACAGTATAACACCATTCGCACCATCGTTATCAGCGTTTCGAGCGTGGTTTCCATCGCCGCACTCATTGCCGCAATTGCGATCATTATCTCCATCAACAAGGGCATCGCACGTGCCGTGACGACGGTCCAGACGGTCGCCGCCGGTGATTTGACAAAACTGGCCGAAATCAAAACCAAAGACGAAATCGGCGATATGCTTGCCAATGTCAATTCCATGGTGGAACGTCTGCGCGGTGTGGTTGGCGATGCACTTGCTGCCTCCGACAACGTATCTTCGGGCAGCCAGCAGCTTTCTTCTGGCGCGGAACAATTGTCCCAAGGCGCAACGGAACAGGCCTCTTCTGCTGAAGAAGCATCCGCTTCCATGGAAGAAATGGCCGCGAACATCAAGCAGAACGCGGACAATGCGGCCCAGACGGAAAAAATCGCCCGTCAGTCGGCCAAGGACGCTGAGCTTTCCGGCGATGCTGTAACCAAAGCCGTTACCGCCATGAAGACAATCGCTGAAAAGATTTCCATCGTTCAGGAAATTGCCCGTCAGACCGATCTTCTGGCCCTCAACGCGGCTGTGGAAGCAGCGCGCGCGGGTGAGCATGGCAAGGGCTTTGCCGTCGTTGCCTCTGAAGTCCGCAAGCTTGCCGAACGGTCTCAGGCGGCGGCTGCCGAAATCTCCGGCCTCTCGGGTGAAACTGTCTCGGTTGCCACCGACGCCGGCGAAATGCTTTCCAAGCTGGTCCCGGACATCCGCAAGACCGCGGAACTGATTGCCGAAATCTCGGCCGCCTGCCGCGAACAGGATATCGGTGCGTCCCAGATCAACGAGGCCATCCAACAGCTCGACAAGGTCACCCAGCAAAATGCCGGGGCATCTGAAGAAATGTCGGCGACATCGGAAGAGCTGGCGGCTCAAGCAGAAGAACTGCAGGCCTCCATCTCCTTCTTCAAGGTCGACAATACTGGCGGTTCGGGTGGTCAGTCTGCGGCTCGCAAGCCTGCAGCTCAGTCGAAGCCAGTTACGGCGCCCAAGGCTTCAGCTCCCCAACGGGGTCAAAGCGTAAGCGCCCAACAGGCCCGCGTAAAGGGATTTGCCCTCGACATGTCGATGGGCGGCCCGGATGCTGACGACAACGACTTCCGCGAAAGCGCTTAACCCGCGCTTTCTTTCAAGACTGCGGCGCCATTCTGGCGCCGTGGCAAGGCTGGTGAATGGATCGCTGGCTGGAGAGAAGCTTGAGACTTTCTCTCAAAAAAATGTGGATCGAAAAAACTGCAACGCCACGTCGAAACGGCAGCCGTTCACCCCTTCTCTTTAGGAAGTGCCTCAATGATAAATAATCTATCCATACCAAAGAAGCTAATGCTCTTTCTCGGACTCATCATTCTCGCCTCGCTTGCTATAAACACTGTGGTTTTCCTCAAGTCCAATGAAGTCAAGCAGACAACGCATTGGAACGAACATACAATGAAGGTGATCAGCGCGGCGGATGGTATCGTTTCGAGCATGGTCAACCAGGAAACCGGGTTCCGCGGGTATCTCCTCTCTGGCAAGGACGAGTTTCTCAAGCCTTACAAGTCCGGTTGGGTTTCATTCAACACGTTCTGGAACGAAGCCAAGACGCTGACGTCGGACAATCCGGCTCAACAGCAGCGGCTTGATGAGATCAAAAACATGGCGGAGACCTGGCATAATTCGGTTGCCGAGCGCGCGATCGCCCTGATGGCCAACCCGGCGACTTTAGAGCAGGCACGCAGGATCGAAATCTCCGGTGCCGGTAAGCAATCCATGGACGGATTGCGCAAGAAGGTTGCGGAAGTCATCGACACTGAGAAAGGCTTGCTTGCAACGCGTCAGGCGGCTCAGGAAGACGCACTCAATCTGATGACAACGGTTATCATTGCTGGCCTGCTGATCAGCCTCGGCATTTCCGTCGTCATCGGCTTCGTGATGACCAAAACTATCGCCAAGCCGATCGGTACCGTTAACCAGGCTCTGGCCAAGCTGGCCACACCACTTGAAACCGGGCGTCAGGACGAAGTGGGGCAAATGCAGGGTGCCTCACAGGCTGTAGAAGCGGCATTCCGTGATATTTCTTCGGTTCTGAAGGCTGTTTCCGTTGGCGATCTCAGTCAGAAGCTTGAGCGCGATTACGGTGCCTTGAGCAGCGAAGTGGCTGGCAACCTCACAGACATGGTCAACAATCTGCGCAGCACTGCAACGATTGCAGATCAGATCTCCGGTGGCGATCTCACAGTGAGCCCGAAACCTCTCTCTGAAAAGGATATCCTGGGCAAGTCGTTGGAAACCATGGTTGAGCGCCTGCGTGGCGTTGTTGCTGATGCGCTTGCTGCATCCGAAAACGTGTCTTCCGGCAGCCAGCAGCTTTCTTCCGGCTCCGAACAGTTGTCGCAGGGTGCAACAGAACAGGCCTCTTCTGCTGAAGAAGCATCCGCTTCGATGGAAGAAATGGCTGCCAATATCAAGCAGAATGCAGATAATGCTGCACAGACTGAAAAGATTGCCCGCCAGTCTGCTCGCGATGCGGAAATGTCCGGCGAAGCGGTGACCAAGGCGGTTGGGGCCATGAAAACGATTGCGGAAAAGATTTCCATTGTTCAGGAAATTGCCCGCCAGACCGACCTTCTTGCGCTCAACGCGGCAGTTGAAGCAGCCCGTGCGGGCGAACATGGCAAGGGCTTTGCCGTGGTTGCCTCTGAAGTTCGCAAACTTGCCGAACGGTCTCAGGCTGCTGCCGCCGAAATCTCCGGCCTTTCCGGTGAGACGGTTGCCGTTGCTACCGATGCTGGCGAGATGCTTTCCAAACTGGTTCCGGATATTCGCAAGACAGCGGAGCTGGTTGCTGAAATCTCGGCCGCCTGCCGCGAACAGGATATCGGTGCTTCCCAGATCAACGAAGCAATCCAGCAGCTTGACAAAGTGACCCAGCAAAATGCCGGGGCCTCGGAAGAAATGTCGTCAACCTCGGAAGAACTGGCCTCTCAGGCTGAAGAGCTGCAGGCATCCATTGCCTTCTTCAAGGTGGATAGTGCCGGCGGTTTGAGCCAGCGGACAGTGCGCAAACCTGCCGTCCAAACCAAGCCAAGCGCGGCGGGCATGTCCACGAGAGCGCCATCAACCAAAATGGGTCAGAGCGTGAGCGCTCAGCAGGCCCTTGCAAAGGGGTTCGCGCTCGACATGTCGATGGGTGGTCCTGACGCTGACGACTCGGATTTCAAGGAGACTGCATGATGGCTGTTACAGCATCTGAAGGACAATACGTCACATTCAGCCTGGAAGACGAATGCTTTGCCGTTCCGGTTGAAGTGGTTCGGGAAATCCTGGATCATGAGGATGCCTTCCGCATACCGCATGGACCGGAATACCTTCTCGGCCTCAGGGATGTTCGTGGTCAGGGCGTCCCTGTCATCGATCTGCGCCTGCGTCTTGGCATGTCCAAGACGCAGAAGACCCTGCACACCCGAATCCTGGTGATTGATGTACAGATCTCCGGCAGGGCTCTCACCTTGGGCCTTGTCGCGGACAGGGTCTATGAAGTTGCCTCTTTCCGTTCCGATGCGATCGAAAGCGCCCCCGACATCGGGGTTCGCTGGCCGTCTGACTACATCGCGGGCGTTGTTCGGCGCGAAAAGGACTTTGTTGTGATCGTTGACCTGGCGAAGTTGTTTTCCGATTCCGAAGCCCGTTCGCTTGGGTCTTTTGGAGAACTGCAAGCCAAAGCGGTATGAGCGTAGGAGCGAGTTTGAGCACGAGCATGAATGCAGCAGCCAGTTTTGATAGGTCTTTAGAGCCGGGTCTCTCGCAGCGAGCCGTTTCCGGTCTAAGCCCGCGCAACTTCAATTTGCTTGCCCGCTATATTTACGATTACAGCGGCATCAAAATGCCCGAAAGCAAACGAACGATGCTGGAAGGCAGACTCAGGCGCCGGTTGCGTCCCGCCGGCTTTGAAGACCTCAACCACTACTGTGATTTCCTGTTCAAACAGGGCGGGCTGGAAACCGAGGCAATACATCTCATCGACGCGGTCACGACCAACAAAACGGATTTTTTCCGTGAGCCCAAGCATTTCGAGCATATGATCGCCTCCGCGCTACCGACATTGAAATCGGCAGGCTATCAGCGGCTGCGTATCTGGAGTTCGGCCTGTTCGACCGGAGCCGAGCCCTACACGCTCGCCATGGTGATGGAAGACTACATCGCCGCCAATGGCAAGCTCGATTACGCGATTTTGGCAACCGATCTTTCGACCGATGTTTTGAAAATTGCGCAGCGCGGTATTTACCCCGCAGAAATGTTGCGCCCGGTCAGCGGCGAGCAGCGAAAAAGGTATGTCATGGAGGCACGCAACATCGACCGTGGTGAAGTGCGTATCCATCCGCATTTGAGGTCCAGGATCGGCTTTGCACGCATGAATCTTATGGACAGCAGTTATAATGTTGGCGATCCCATGCACGTCATCTTCTGCCGCAATGTCCTCATCTATTTCGACAAACCGACACAGGAGCGGGTCCTGACGCGACTCTGCGATAATCTGATCCCCGGCGGTTATCTCTACGTGGGCCACTCTGAAACCATCACGGGGTTTGCATTGCCGGTCAAGCAGGTGGCAAACACGGTATTTAGAAAGATCTGACGATGTTGAAGGGTCGGAAAATCCGCGTTCTTGTCGTTGATGATTCTGCAAGTGTCCGCCAGGCCTTGACGCAGGTGCTGGAGGCCGATGGCGAGATTGAGGTCATGGGTGTTGCCTCTGACCCTTTCATGGCCGCCAAGAAAATCCAGGAGTCGATTCCTGATGTCATCACCCTGGATGTGGAAATGCCAAAGATGGATGGCATCACATTTCTGCGCAAGTTGATGTCGCAACATCCGATCCCTGTGGTGATGTGCTCGTCGCTGACGGAAGCCGGATCGGAAACGCTGATGCAGGCGCTGGAAGCCGGCGCGGTTGATGTGATTTTGAAACCCAAAATCGCCGCAGCCGACCATTTGGCAGAAAGTGGTGCACTGATCAGGGAAGCCGTCAAGGGGGCAGCTTCTGCGCGCTTGGGTGCGCGCCGGCGGCTTGAGCCTGCCTCTGGTAAAATACAGGCCAAACTGACCGCAGACGCGGTATTGCCGCCGCCGTCGGCGCGCGCGATGGCCAAGACCACGGAGATGGTCGTTTGCGTGGGAGCCTCCACAGGCGGCACGGAGGCGCTGCGCGAGTTTCTGATCGCTCTTCCAGCCAACACCCCAGGGATCGTTATCGTTCAGCACATGCCGGAAAAGTTCACAGCAGCTTTTGCCAATCGATTGAACGGACTGTGCGAGGTGGAGGTCAAGGAAGCAGAACACGGAGATCCTGTTCTGCGCGGACATGTTCTGATCGCGCCGGGCGGCAGGCACACATTGCTGGAACGCCAGGGCGCACGTTATGTCGTGGCGGTCAAGGACGGGCCTTTGGTCTCCCGCCACAGACCTTCAGTCGATGTGCTGTTTCGCTCTGCGGCGCGCTCTGCCGGTAGCAACGCCATGGGCGTTATCATGACCGGAATGGGCGACGATGGTGCGCGCGGCATGAAAGAGATGCATGAGGTTGGGGCCTTTACCGTCGCCCAGGACGAGGCCACCTCTGTCGTCTTCGGTATGCCGAAGGAGGCGATCGCCCACGGTGGCGTCGACCGCATTGTGCCCCTGGAGCAAATCGCACGCGAAGTGCTGGCTGCGGACCGCCGTCATTTGGGGTGAATGCAGGCCGGATACCACCTGTTAATCACGATAAGAAGAAGCTTCTGGCCTTTTAATAAATGTTTCCGGATTTCGTCTTTGATAGCGGCAATAACGGAGAAAATAGGTATCCAGTATGAAAACCACGGCTAAGATGGAACTATCTGGTTTCGGCTCCAATGGGCCAGCCAATGACATTGCTGGAAACCTAGAGCATGCCCGGGCGCAAATCGAGCAGCGTTTCCTGGAGGGCGGCACACTTCTGGTGTCGGTCCTCGATGTCTTCACGCAGCTGACGCAGACGTTGGAAAAGGTCACCGGCGCGCTGAAGGAAGAAGAGGCCAAGGAAGCGACCTCGGAACTGAAGCTGACGGCGGGGCTGATCGCGAGCCTTCCCGAAGCTCAGGCGTTGCGAGACCGCAGGCTGGAGGCAATCGGAGCGGAAGGCTGCGCCCTTTCAGGCCATATTGCGGATATGGAAGAAACGCTGCGCTATTTGAGAACATTTGCGACAACAGCCAAGATCACTGGCGCAAATATTCCGGATTTTGCCGGTTTTGCTGTTGAAATCATCGAGCGCATTCAATTTGCGACGCGTGAGGTTGCTTCGCTGTCAAGTCAGATTGGCGAGTTGCACGGCATGATCGCCCTGGCCTCTAAAGCGGGCGGTGAGAAAATGCAGCAGCATGCTGACGGCATTCCTGCAATCGTCGCAGACCTTTCAGCAAATGCCGAGGCGATCGAGGTGCAGCGGGCTGCTCTGGCAAAGGTTGCAACCAAGATCGGCGACATGGCCCAGAAGGTTCAAGGCCGTCTGGCAAGCAGCCTATCGTCACTGCAGATCGGCGATGTAACCCGCCAGCGTATTGAACATTGCCAGACTGCATTTTCCATCGCGCAAAGCCATATGGCCGCCGAGCAGGTGCCGCTTTCAAACGATGAAAGAAATGTACTGATGGGTTCGGTGGAAACGCTGGTCCATGAACAGCTCAAAGAGCTGGCTGGGGACTTTGGACGTGAATGCAGCAAGATTGTCAGCAACATTCAGGCCTTTTTTGCCGATGCCGCTTCACTGGTAGAGCTTCACGAAACCATGTTGCCACAGAGAACACAAAACGAAGCCTCCCCCTTGAGAGCCGTTCAGTCCGGGCTTGAAAATGCCCGACGCGCGGTTGGTGAAGTGGAAAAATCGGCAACGGAAGCCATTCAACTGAGCCAGTCCGCCAGCCGGATTGTTGATGCCCTGGTGCAGAGGATCGAGACGATCCAGCTTGTGCGAACCGATATTCAATATATGGCGCTCAACACGAATCTGCGGTGCGGGCGGCTTGGCGAAGAAGGGCGTGCCATCAATGTTGTGACAAGCGAATTGCGCACATTCTCCGGCAAGCTGGATGAGACCGGCGAACTTACGCTTGGTCACTTGCACAAACTTAATCAAATGGCATCAGAAATGCGCGATAGTGGCGGCGAAGGTTCAGATGATCTCGCCAACCATATCGATATCGCTCTCGTCCACGTGATGAAAGCCGCCGATTCACTGGAAACACAAATGTCCGCGCTGCGCGAAAGCGGGCAGAATGTTGCAAACTGCATCGCAAATGCTGAGTCCGGGCTTAATTTCCATCAATCCATTCAGGATATTATCGCTGACTGCGCAGAAAGCACATCCTCTGCAAAGGCCGCTCACACAGAGATGACAGGCCGAGAGGCCCTCATTTCTGCCATCTCCACGGATATCTACAAGACGTATACGATGAAGTCTGAGCGTGACGTACATTCCCGCATTTTCAGCCAGGTCACGGAAGCGCCTGCCGAGACAGTGGCTGCCAAGGATGAGACTGACGACGAGGATCTTTTCGACGACGCTCTCTTCTGACCAGATCAGGCGACGTTGAGCAGCGGTTTGCTTTCTGACCTTTGCGCCCTTGCTGTTACATAGGGCAGGATGCGGCGAAACACCTCCATGCCCAGCATATGTGCGTTGTGCTGGGCTTTTTCGAGATTGCTCACCCGCTGCGGGTCCATGGTGTAAAGCGTCTCCCCAACACCGAAGACGTCGCGGAAAGCCGCGCGTTCGATGATGGGGGTTTCCAAAAGATGCACCCGCTTGGTTTCCAGCATTTCCTTGACGGCCTGCAAGGCCCTGGTTGTAACCATCGGGTTTATGCGGGTCAGCAAGACGGAATGGGGGATATGAAGGCCGGCCTTGATGTCGAGATATTGTAGGAGCTCAATGACATTGGCGGCCCCTTGCGCATCCATGGCCGATCCTTGCACGGGAATGAGGACATAATCGGAATAACCAAGTGCCTGGGCCAGAAGCGGGCTGCGCGCACCGGGCAGGTCGATCAGCAGAAAATCAACGCTGTTTTTCAATTCGCGAATGTTGAGATCGAGATTTGAGGCCGTGATATAGGAAACCACAGAAAGGCCCTTGGGCCTTTTGTCGCCGAGTTGCTCAAACCATTTGGAAATCCAGCGTTGGGGGTCAGCGTCGAAAACGGCAACCGAATACCCCATCCGCTGCAATTCGCATGCAAGAATCAAGACCGCCGTGGTCTTGCCGGCACCACCCTTGGTATTTGCGAATGTAATAACCGACATCTTTGGTCCCGCCTCGGTGAAAAAGTCTTGTCAATTCTAAGCTGATTTATGGTTAATCAAGCGTTAATTGCCGGCAGGGTTTGGCAAAAAAGAAGATCTTTTTGCAAATTTCCAGACCAAACAGTGTGCTGATCTTCGGCATGATATTTGCCGCTCCGAAAGTGTGGAGCGGCATGTGGGAAACTCATCAAGAAGCGAGAGCTTGGTTCGCCGCGCTTTCCCAGCACAGTCCCGGCAGATAGCGGGAGCTGACCCGTCCTTCTTTCATGACAAACAGGTGCAACCAACTGTGGTCGAAGAGCGTGCGAAGCTCTTGATGTTTCTTCAGGACACCGGTGATCGCCTCTTGAGGCGCCTCAATCATGACCGAAAGGCGGAGCGGGTGGTGCATCCACTTTTCGCCGTCATGGATTGTCTGCAGTGGTAATCCGGTGCGTAAACGTCCCCCATTGCCTTCGAGAACGCCGATGCCGCCAACCACATTATGAATAAGCTTGTTGCCGCCGCCAAAAACATCTGGCGCGACAGCCGAGCCGTAATATTGGAGGCTGATCCAACTTCCCACCACAACCGGAGCTGTCAAGATGAGCTCCAGGGTCTCGAAGTTTTCGTCCTGCTGCCAGTCGTAACTATGCAGAAAGGCCCGACCATCGAGACTGGCACCTGCTGTGAGGGCGCGTGGTGCGGCAATGAACGCGGCGCAACCGGCAAGCCCCCATTCGGGCCTGATTTCTGCCCAGTTGCGCGCGCGTTGCGCCATCAAGCCGGGTTCTGCGCCAGGCAGCTTCACGGACCGCTCCAGGCAGGCCAGGTCTTCTGCTTGTTTCAACCATGCGTGGATCTGTTCCAAATCGCAGCCGCTGGCGGGCGGCAGGTCGGCGTCGAAAACCGTGACTCTGTCCGTGGTTGTTTCGTGCAGGCCAGCAACAAAGCGTGTATCGTCGGGGATGATAATACCCTGCGTCTTGAGAGCGGAGCGCGTTTCGGGATCATTGAGAAGCTGAGCGAGAAGTCGTGCCGAGACCTCGCCTGTGTAGCCGCCACACGCCCCGCAGTGATAGGCGCTTTCATGGGGATTGTTTGTCATCCGTCCGCCATGGCCGAGCAGCAGAACCACTCGTGCATAATTCTTTGTCAGGCTCATGGCTTTCAAAACGGCAGCAGCGGTTCCGGCTTTTTCTTCCAACGAGAGTGTGGAAATCAGATGTGGGGCTGGAGCGGCTTTCGATTTTTTCCCGGCATAGCCGAAACTATCCCCGGCAAGCTTGGCAGCATAGACCGGCCCGGCGGCTTCGATGAAGGCGAAGGAAGACACAGCGGCCTGCCGGAAGCGTCCCCATGCCCGCGCTGCCCTGCCTTTTATCCGCAGATTATGCTCATGTTTTGCATCACAATGGCTACTTGTCTCAAGTTTGGGCGACAGCAGGACCGGGAGATGTGCTTCGCATATATCAGACCCTTCGGCCTTGTGTGAGAGGGGCAGTCCGAAGAAGCCGGCAAAGCCGATTGTTTCAATGCCTGCGTCCGCACTTTCCAGCGCGCGTCGAAACACCTCGGACCTGACGTCGATACAAAAAGCGGCTTGCAGTTTTGGCCGTCTTTTGTGCCCCTTCATGTCTGGGACGCTTTTGCGCGGCATTGTCTCTTCCATCTGGCGTTGATAGGCGCGTTCGGCCGCGTCCTGAAAAATGGCAAGGCCGATCTCCTGGGCTGTCGGCAAAATCGGCTCGGCATGCGCTTTGACAACCTCCTGCCACGCATCGACGATGTTGGGTGCATAATGGATAATCGCCTCTTCCCAGACCAGCCGGATCGCGAGAAGCTCAAGGAGGGTGTTGTCGCTGCCACCGGCGAGTTCCGCCTGCCAGAGCATCCAGCGTGCATGTTGTGACCAACCGCCGATATCTATATGAAGCCGGTGAAAGGCAGATGGCGCTGCAGACGGGCTCAACCCGATTGTTGCGGCTGCTCTCAAGATCGCCCGTTCCGCGCTGTCCGGGGCTTCACTCACATGCGCGCACAATCCGCTTAAACCGGCAATTTCGGGCGTCAGATCGTGCGTGGCCCAAGCCCTCCACGCCGCGTAGGCACCCAGATGCGAAGAGGCCGACCAAAGCGCCTGGCCTTTGTCGAAATATCCGGCAGCCCACAGTCCAAACGTCTTCTCGACAATCGACGGCCAGTGTATTCCGGTTTCTCCGGCCGCCAGATCAGCCAGTGTAGGCAAAGGCACCGCCGCGTCATCAGGCCCATTCAATAGCCCCTTGAGCGCGGAAACGTCGGATGGTTTCACAGCGTGTGATGATGCCGCGAGGGCATCTGCAAGATCTTTGTCGGTGATCTGGCCCTCACGGATTGCCCGCGCATAATCGTGGGCTGATTGTGTAGCGCGGGCACCAGCGACCCGCCTCAGCCGCGCGGAGGCCGTGGCCAGATCATCACCGGTGTGCCCGAGGAACGGGTTGACGGCAACGGTTGCCTCCAGGGGGAAGGCGGGCTGGATCATGCGACCTGCCACGTTTGCAGCATCCAGGATTTGGTGAAGTTCAACCTGTGGCTCATGGAGATATGTCTGAAGCATGTCCGTCTCCTGTTATGTGTTTGAATTGGCGTTCTGAAAGCCGCCGATGGCACGATCGAGGAGCGCATTCAGATAGAGGCCATTGGCAAGATGAACCCGAAGTCCCGCAACTGCCGGATGATGGGCCCAAAGCGGAAAAAGCGCCTGCGCAAAAGCAACCATTCCGAATGATACGAGGGCAAGCACGATCAGCGCCCATTCCAGCGGCCCCGTGTCCGGCGGCGCGGGCAGGGCATGACCCCAGGCAGTAATCGAGAGGGCCTGTAGGGAGAAGTATGCAATCGTTGCGACCACGGATAACAGCGCTGTTCGGCGGGTCAATGCGGCGGGTGCAAGGTCAGCAAGCCCCTGAGCAACAAGATAGGCAACGCCAAAAACCAGAATTGTACCAAGCGCAAGCGCCTGGGCAGACTTCGGTTCAACGAAGACAGAAAACAGAAGGGCAATCAGGCCGTAGAGGAGAACGGCCAGGACAAAAGACCGCAGGACCACGCCGACGCTCGGGACTGCGACGGGCCCGAGCCTGCGTGAGGCCACAACAGCAGAAACCGCACCGCCGGATGAAAGGAAGGCATGCGCCTTGTAAAGCGAATGGGCGACAATATGGAGAAGGGCAAGTGGCCACAGCCCCAGCCCGCATTGCAGGAGCATGAAGCCCATCTGTGCGATTGTGGACCAGGCCAGTGCAGTCTTGATTGCGCTTTGCGTGAGCATGACGGCCGCCCCGAAGAGCGCGGTTAACCCGCCCACCATCACCAGGGCTGCCATCATGGCGGTGTTCATCTGCACGAGTGCCGATGTGTAAATTAGCATGACGCCACCGGCATTGATGATGCCGGCATGCAGTAGAGCCGACACCGGCGTTGGTGCTTCCATCACCTCAGTCAGCCAGCCATGAAGCGGAAATGCCGCAGATTTGAGCATGGCGGCCAGCACAAGAAATGTTACACCGATCTGGCCCATAAGGCCCAGCCCCCGACCGGTCGCCTCCATCGCAAGCTGCCCCAGCGCCTGCGTGTTGAAGTTTAGGAACAAGAGCAGTGCAGCGATCAGAAAGGCCGCATCGCCTGCATGCCAGACCAGCGAGAATTTTGCAGCCGCTCGCCGCGCTTGCGGGCGATCACGATAGACGAGCAGGAGCTGCCGAAGGGATAGGCCTACTGCGATCGTGGAGAACAGCATCGTCAGCAGGCTGGCGGACTGTACGAAGACCAGCACTGCCGCGATCGTTGCCAGCATCAGGCCATGGCACGCACCTTCATCGGTTTCACCATCGAGATAACGCCGGCTGAAACGAAGGACGATCCATCCGATAAATGAGACAAGGATTGTCATCGTAAGCGTGACACTGTTGCCTTGCAGGCCCGCATATGACCAGCCGCTACCCCAGCCGGTTTGCATCGGTCCAAAGGCAAGGATCTGCACCATCCCGCAAAGTGACATGAAGAAGGCCGACAAGGCCGCCCATTCGGACCAATAGGGGAAATTGCCCGGTCGGCGTCCTGGACGCGCGAATGCTACCAAGGAAACGGCAATAAGAAGGATCGGTGAGAGAAAGGAGAGTGAGAACGTATATATCAAGAGAGCTACCTCGGCTTTGCCCGGTTCAACGCTCCGGAGGATATAGGGGATGGATAAGCTCAATAAAATTTCATATTTATAAGGAAAACATTCTATATTTTGGAACAATGGCCAGCATCAATCTTCACCACCTTCGCCTCTTTCGTGCCGTTGCCCGGGATGGAACGTTAACGGGTGCTGCCCGTGCGCTGAACATTTCCCAGTCAGCGGTTTCGACGCAGATCAAGTCCCTTGAGGCCTCCCTGGGCCATGCCATGTTTGAGCGCAGCGGCCGCAACCTGCTGCTCACCGAAGCTGGACGCATTGCGCTGGAACATGCAGAGGCCATATTCAAGACGGCCGACGACTTGAAGGCGACGCTCCAAACGGTGAGCCGGCAGCGCCAGGTCCTTCGCCTTGGTGCGCTGGCAACGCTATCGCGCAACTTTCAGATCGCTTTTATCAATCCGCTTGTTGGCCGCGATGATGTGGAGGTTGTGCTGCGCTCCGGAACGCAGCCTGACCTTTTGCGCGCACTGGAGGCAATGGCAATCGACGTGGTTCTGACCAATCTGGTTCCAGCGCGAGACGCTGTCAGTCCCTATCTTGTGCACAAGCTTTCAGAACAACCCGTCAGCATCATCGGCGTTTCGGATCCCCGTTTGGCGGAGCAGCCGATGGAGCAGTTGATTGAAAGTCACGCTCTGGTGCTGCCCACGATGGAATCGGCACTGCGCGCCTCCTTCGATGCTTTTCTGGCGCAAAAAGGCCTTGTGCCAAGAATTGCCGCCGAAGCCGATGATATGGCGATGCTGCGCCTGTTGGTTCGCGCCCGCGCTGGCCTCGCTGTTATCCCGCCCATTGTGGTGCGCGATGAACTGGAAAGCGGCTTGCTCACCGAATATGCAAGGTTGGATGGCATAACGGAAAGTTTTTTCGCAGTCACATTGCAGCGCCGTTTCCCCAACCCCCTGGTCGGCGAGACGCTGGCAAATTTCAAAGACGGCAAATAGGCCGAGATTGTCGATTGGCACCGGCTTGCCAAAAGCCGACAAGCAGGCCGATCTCGTCGTCATCGGTGCTGGCCCGGGCGGTTACACAGCTGCTTTCCGCGCGGCTGACCTTGGTCTGAAGCTTCTTCTTGTCGAGCGCGCTGCCACAATGGGTGGCGTGTGTCCGAAGGTGGGATGCCTTCCTTCAACGACGCTGCTCATTTCAGCCGAGCCTTCAGGACCGAGTTCGGCATCGCTCCCAAAACGCTTCGCCAGAAGTGAAGCTGGATGCATCACCAGCTCGGCCTTTGTGGCGCCTGCCCGTCAATTTCTGGCGTTTCCACCATAGCCCGGAGGGCAAACAAAGCCGCCAAACGCTTCGTCGCAGAGCGCGGCGAAACGCAACGTCTTGTAATCACCGAAGGCCGGGCCGATGCACTGAACGCCAGCAGGCATGCCGCGGACCATGTCGAGCAGAGGGCGGACGGTTGAAGGCAGATGCGCCAAGGTCGCGACGCCGGGCCAGTAGAGATTTTCCATATAGGGCCGGATTTCCCCGCCCACGTCGAGAACCCTGTCCATTTGTGGTACCGGTCCGTGGCCATCCTCTGTCTGGTGGGGAAAGGCGACCGTCATACTAACCGGGCAAAGGAAAATATCGAAGTCCTGAAACCAATCGGCCCAGATGCTCATGAGCTTATTCTGTTGATCGACCATTGAGGAATAGGCACCCAAGCTGCTGCGCGTGGCGCGGGCGACGCGATCAGGGAGACTACCCTTCGGATGACGGCTTGCAGCACGCTCATAGGTTTCAAGCTCGCTCTCAGGAAGTGATGAGCCGATCACCGCAAAAAGGGCCGCTATATAGAGATCCTCATAGCGTTCCACCGGCGGCGCTGCCTTCAAACGTGTGACGGTCGCCCCCTGCTTTTCGAGTTCATCGGCAAAGCTCTCAATAGCCTGCGCATAGGCCGGATCGACCGGGAACCAATGTGTGCAGACTGCCACGCGAAACTCCGACAGGCTTTTTTGCGGCGGTCGGGGAAGATCGAGCTTCCATCCGCTACCCGGCAGTGCGCCGGCCAGAATGTCCATGCCAAGTTCAAGGTCGGCAGCATTGCGGGCCATGGGACCATAGACCGACAATGCAGTCAGCGGTTTCGTTCCCGGGAAAGGCGGAACATGACCGGCACCCGAAACGACGCCGTGGGTCGGCTTATGGCCCCACACGCCACAGTAATGCGATGGCAGGCGGATGGAGCCGCCAATATCGCTGCCGATTTCGAGCGCTGTGAACCCGCTGGCAAGGGCAGCTGCCGAGCCACCGGATGAGCCGCCAACGGTTCTTTCCAGGTTCCATGGATTGCGCGTCAGGCTGTAGACAGGATTGTAGCTTTGATGGTCCGCGGTTGCGAGCGGTACGTTCGTTTTACCCCAGATGATGGCGCCTTGTGCCTTCACCCGCGCAGCAACGTTTGAATCGGATCGCGAGACATAGTTTGCCAAGTCGGGTATGCCCGCATTTGTGTGAAAACCTTCCACTTCGAAGGATTCCTTGATCGTCATTGGCAGGCCGGCCAAGGCCCCGCCTTTGCCTTTGGCGTCGTCAAACGCCTTGGCCGCAACACGTGCTTCATCGATGTGTGTTTCAATGACGGCATTCGTGGCCCCGTCCAGATCGGATTGCCTCTTTACCATCAGGTCGAGGAGCTCGAGTGCGCCGATCTTGCGGGCTTTCAAGGCTGAAAGCGTTTCCACGGCAGACCAATAATAGGGCTCGGATCGATAGCTCATTGGGTATTTCCTCTAGTCATGCGGGTGTAAAATGTTGTCAGTGCGGGCCATATTCCCTGGGGTAGAAGAAGCAGCACCGCGATTGCCAAAACGCCCATGATGATCCAGTACTGGTCGCCGCTGTACCCATTCGCCGTCATGAATTCACGAAGGCCGATAAACAATGCGACGCCGATGGCAGGTCCTGTCAAAGTGCCGAGGCCGCCGACAACGACAATGAACATCAGCTCCACCGCCCATTTGGCCTGAAAAGCATCAAGCGGGGTCAAGAAAAGCGTGGTTGAGTAATAAAGAGCGGCGGCGGTGGCGATGCCGGCACCCGTCAGTGTGTAGAGCGCAAGGTGCAGCCGCCGGACATTGATGCCTGTTGCTTCCGCACCTGTTTCGTTGTCGCGAACGGCGAGCACGGCAAGACCAAGCCTGCTGCGCAGGAACATGCGCAAGGCCACGATGAGTGCAACGGACGCAAAAAGCGCAACAGCAACGACCGTCTTCTCGGGATATCCCTCGACCATCTCTCCGCCAGGGCGAAGAACCAGACCGCTCGAGCCGCCGAGCGAGGGGGTCTTGATGACAAATTGGAAGGCGATTTCGGCAGCGACCCAGGTTCCAATGGCAAAATAGGCATGTTTCAAATGGAAGACGACCATGCCGAGCGGAATTGCCAACAGGCCCACAACAATTGGTACCAGTGCCATGACCACCCACACCGGGATCGTGGTGTTATTGGAGATCATATAGAGAGCATAACCGCCAAGTCCGACGAACATTTGCGGACCGAAGGAAATCTGGCCGGCATAACCGGCAGCCAGGTTCCACATCTGGGCCATCAGGAAAAGAACCAATACCTCACAAAGAAGGAACTGCAGGCCGGAGTCTAAAAAGATGGCCGCACAAATGGCCGCTATTGCACCAACGGCCAGGGCAACAAATTCGACTTTTTTCATCATTGAAGCTTCCCGGTCTTTGCGCGGAATACGAGAACTACGAAGAAGACGAGATGCACGTAGAACAGTCCCGCACTGTTGTCGGCCCATGTGCTGATAACCTGTGTCATTCCCAAGAGCAGGCCGGCCAGCAAGACGCCTCTGATGGAACCGAGCCCGCCCAGGACCACCACTTCAAAGGCGATAAGGAGACTATCGAGGCCTGAGTAGGGGGAAATGCTGGAGCGCATCGCAAGCAACACGCCGGCAATTGCCGCCAGTCCTGCTGACAGGGCCGCGACCACGATATGAGTTCGCTTTACGCGCGCGCCCACAAGTGCTGCGATATCCGGCATATCGGAAACAGCGCGAATCTCCATTCCAAGACGCGTCCGGAAGATGAGCAGCGCGAGAAGCAGGAAGGAGGTTAACGCGATCCCGAGCGATACGAGTGGAAGCACACCGAGCGTTATACCGGCGATGGTGAAATTGGCCTGCGCCAGGCTTCCCACGGATAGTCCCCGCAAGTCAGCGCCGGCAAACTCGGCCAGGCTGTCGCGAAGCACCACGGCGAGCCCGAAAGTCACCAGCATCGCCACGACCTCGTTGCGGTGGGCCATAGCGCGTTCGACGATCAGCAATTGCGCGGCGGCACCCAGCAACGCGCATGCCAGGAACGCCAACAACAGGACGAGGGGGAATGGCAGGTTCGGAAAAAGGGCGATCGCGCCAATGGCGGCAAAGGCGCCATAGGTAATATATTCGCCATGCGCCAACTGAAGGACTTTCAATATCCCGTAGTTCAGCGCCAGCCCCGCTCCGATCATGGCATAAAGTCCGCCGAGTGTAAGCCCTTGAAAAATGAGAACGGTGAATTGCGCTGCGGTCATGTGCGGCCCCCGAAATAAGCTTCATGCAGCGCAGCTGCCGTCATGCCTGCTGCAGGCCCGTAATGCGTGACAGTGCCCTTGAAGAAGCAGGCGACATTTTCGGATACATTGCAGACCCGTGATATGTCCTGGTCGACAATCACGAGGGTGACGCCTTCCTTACGCACGGCCTTCAGCGCGTCATAAACTTCGCGCACGACCGCAGGCGACAGGCCCAGTGAAATTTCGTCAAACAGCAGGATCTGTGGATTGGAAGCAAGTGCGCGACCGATGGCAACCATCTGCTGCTGACCGCCGGAAAGTTCTCTTGGCCGTGCGTTGCGCCTCTCCTTGAGCACCGGAAAAAGCCGCTCAATAGCTTCAAGGGACCACGGACCGGAGCGGGCCGTCTGCCCGATCATGAGGTTTTCCCGTACTGTGAGGCTTTCGAAGAGAAGCCTGCCTTCAGGAACAAGCGCCAGCCCAAGCTCCGAGGACTGCCGCGGGGAACCCGGCTTGAGCGGTGTACCGTTGATATTCACCGTTCCCTGCCAACTGTCGACCAGACCACACAGGATTTTGAGAAAGGTCGATTTTCCTGCACCGTTGGCACCCACCAGCGCCAGCGTTTCTCCGGCTTCAAGCGATAGGGAAATATCATTTAAGGCGCGAAACTGGCCGAAGTTGGCAGCCACATGCGCAACATCAAGAGCGAGGTTCAAATCACGTCCCCATATAAGTGCTTTGAAGGGTCTCTGATGCCCACACTTCGTCGAACGGGCCATCGAGCAGCTTGCTGCCCTTGTCCATGACAACGATGCGGGAACAGACACCCTGCAGAGCAAATGGAATATGCTCAACCCAGACAATTGCTCGGTTTGGCTGAAGGCGCAGAATGACTTCCTTGATCGAAGCAATCTCCGGTTCGGTTAGGCCTGCTGCCACCTCGTCCAGCAGAAGCACACGCGGCTTGCTGGCAACGGCCTTTGCGAGTTCCAGCCGCTTGCGGTCAAGCAAGCCCAGTGCACCGGCCTGTTTGCCTGCCCGGTCGCTGAGGCCTGACATCTCAAGCACCTCATCGATCCATTCAGACGCCGCGTCGCCGGCAAGACCGGCTCCGAAGAAGGCCGGCAGCGAGACGTTCTCACGGACGCTCAATCTTGAAAAGGTCTTCGGAATCTGCGCCGCGCGCGCAATACCGGCGCGAACGCGGGCGTAGAGCGGCAAAGACGTGACGTCTTTGCCGTCCATCAGGATTTTCCCCGATGACGGCCGCAGATCACCAGTCAGCAGGGAAAGAAGTGTTGTCTTGCCGGCCCCATTGGGACCGATAAGACCGACACTTTCGCCGGCATTCAGCGTCAGATCAACGCGTTCGACCGCAAAGACCGAGCCAAACTGCCGCGACACATTTTCAGTCGCTAAGATTGCCATGGTTGCCACGTCTCAAGCGCCGCCCAGTGGCACCATTTCCGCTTCAATCGGAACAGCAGGCAGCGCAGCGTTGCTGACGATCTTCAGATCATAGGGATATTTGCCGGTTCCCTTGCGCCATTGTCCGCCTGCCAGACCGGTAATCGCAACGCTCTTGATAGGGCTTTCCGCAAAATTGACCCGGCCGATAATCGTATCCAAATTCAGATTGGCAATAGCATCGCGCACCGCGTCCGGATCCAACGGGTCATTGGAATTCTTAAGCGCAGCAAGGCCTATTTCCCAAAGGGCATGACCATAACCCAAAGGTTGTGTCCATTGCCGATTGGCTTCCTTTTCCCATTCCGCCGCAAGTGCTTCAGCGCTCTGGCCGGTGATGGTTGATGCATAGGGGAAGCGAGGAGACCACCAGACTTCCGTTGCCATTCCATCACCCATCTTTCCAAGCGCTTCAACACCTGAGGGAAACAGGAAGGCGGCAGCCATGGCGCAAACCTTGGGCGAGAGCCCAGCTTGCTGGATCTGATTCCAGAACGGAATGAAGTGGTTGGTATACATGAAGCCGGTGAGAATGTCCGGTTTTGCGGCAGAAAACTGCGCAACGGCGTTGGAGAAATCGTTGGCCGAAATGGGGAACGGACCGGCCGCGGTTTCTTCAAAGCCAGCGCCTTTCAGCATCGGCGGCAGGCCGAGCTCGGGATCCATGAATGCCTTGCCGGGTTCGTTGTCCAGATAAAGCGTCCCGGCCTTCTTGTTCGTATCGACCTTCCCCATCAGCGACACGAACGTTTCAAGGATCGTGTCCGAACCGGCGAAGAAGTGGAATGTGTAAGGGAAACCCTTGTCCGGAACGCCGCCGCGCGGGAAGAACCAACCCTGCCAGGGCACCATGGTGGAGATAGTGGGAACCCGTCGGCTGTCGGCGAGTTCGCCGATTGACATCGCACCATCACCATCTTGGGCGAGAACGATGTTGCAGCGCTCACGAAGGACAAGCTCACTTGCGATGGAAGAAGAGCGATTGGGATCGGACTGGTTGTCACGAATGACCAGTTCGACCTCATATTTCTTGCCGCCCACATCCAGCCCGTTGGCCAGATGCTGTTTCATTTTTTCCAGTGTCCAGCTCTCGGTTTCGCCAAAGGCGGCGCGGATGCCGGACAAACTGCCGACATAACCAATTTTGATGGTCGATCCGGCGCTGCGGGCAATGGAGGGGGCAAACAGCCCTGTTGCAGCGCTTGCCGCGCCAATCTTTAAAAGTGTACGGCGCGATACGGATGCTTTTTCAGCAATCAAAGTCATAAATAATCTCCCAGTTCGTGGCTGCCTTACAGAGCTATTTTTGATGTAACCACTGGTAACATACTTGCAAAGGGAATAGCATTCGTCAACTGGGTATTGGCCTATTTTCCAAAAGGCCATACGCTCTTGCCAACGCACCTTGTTGCGCGCGTTTGACGCACCTGCAAAAAATGCTTGAAAGAAAGACGTGAACTAAATGGCCGCCGCGCCCAAATCCATGAAGAAAAAGAGCTATCATCACAACGACTTACGAAATGCGATCGTAAAGACCTCTTTGAAATTTCTTTTGAAGCGCAAGGGGCCGAATTTCTCGCTTAGAGAAGTCGCCAACGAGCTTGGAGTGACCCATGTTTCGGTCTACAGACACTTCTCTGGCAAGCAGGCTCTTATCGATAATCTGACAGCTGAAGGGTTTCGCCAGCTTCGCCAATATCAGACGAAAGAACTCGAAAAGGCACCCTCTGACGCCATGAGCCAGCTGAATGCCCTTGGCACTGCCTATATCCTTTTTGCAAAAGAGAATCCGGGTTTCTTTGCCTTGATGTTCGGGCAGGATCGGGAGGACGAAACGCCTGAAAGCGGGCGCGAAAAATATAACGCCGAAGCGCTTTCCACGTTGATTGGCGTGATTGAGCGTTGCCAAAAAGAGGGTATTATCATTCAAGGTGACCCGCGGCGGCTGGCGCTCTACCTTGTCTTGGCCCCGCATGGCTATGCCTGTTATTCCCCAGCCGATCTCGCATTCATCTCGCCATCTGACACGATCCAGCAAGCCGAAGTCATGGCAGAGCTTTCAGTCATATCGGTGATGTGCAATCCACCCTCTCCCGAGGAGATTTCGCGCCTGTATTTTCAGTGAAGCGTTCTGCTCTGCACAGGCGCGGATTTCCGCTCGATCCTTGTAGCCCATCGACCATTCGTACTTATGCCACGGTCTGCTCGAGAAGGTTGTGCGTCACATCCATGACATGGGCGCGCATATCGGTTTCAGCCTCCGCCGTTCCGCAGTCAGCACCTTGCGGCGGAGCTTCCCCCATGACGGCTGCGCGCGTTTCGCATTAAAGCTTTCGAATATCGAAAGAAGCCAGCTGATTGCCGATGGAAAGGCAGTGCGCTCGGTGGAATTTCATGAACGGACGGTGGCTTTCCTGTCTCGGATCGTTGACAGATGGCGGGTTCCACACTTTCCTGTCACCACTTCGGTTCTTGCAAGTGAACCGGTGAACATCCAAACAGGCGACAACAGAGTAAAACGACATGCGCGATTTTCAGTTTCCAGGCCGCTCGCCGGTCAGAGCCATGAATGGGATGGCGGCCACATCGCATCCCCTTTCGACCCTTGCTGCGCTGGATGTTCTGCGCTCGGGCGGCAATGCGATTGATGCGGCGATCTGCGCCGCGGCGGTTCAGGCGGTGGTTGAGCCACAATCAACGGGCATTGGTGGAGATTGCTTCATGCTTTTCTGCCCCGCCGGAACGGATGAGGTGATTGCGCTGAATGGCTCTGGTCGCGCCCCGGCTGCGGCGACAATTGATCGAATGAAAGCTCTTGGCATCACCACAATGCCAACCTTTGGCCCTCACACGGTAACGATACCGGGTGCGATTGACGCATGGTGCCGCCTGCAACAGGATCACGGTAAACTGAGCATGGCTGACGTTCTCGCCCCGGCGATCCGTTATGCCGAGGAAGGTTATGTCATCCATGACCGCGTTGCTTTTGATTGGGTGGCGTCTGCCGAACTGCTCGAGAAGGACCCGCACGCTTCGGACATATTCCTGCCTGGGGGAAAAGCACCGAAACCCGGTGATGTGCATAGACAGCCGGCCCTTGGCCAGACCTTGAAACGAATTGCTGCCGAGGGTCGTGATGCATTCTACAAGGGGCCGGTTGCAGAAGCGATGGTGCGCCGGCTAAATGCGCTCGGCGGTGTTCACACTGTGGAGGATTTCGCTGCTGCTGCCTGCGACTATGTCAGACCGATTTCGACCGATTATCGCGGTATGCGCATCCATCAGGTTCCGCCGAACAATCAGGGCCTGACCGCACTTGTCATGCTCAACATCCTGTCTGGCTTCGACCTGGGCGGGCTCGATCCAAACAGCGCCGACCGTTTTCATCTGGAGGTCGAAGCTGGTCGTCTGGCCTATCGCGACCGCAACGAACGGATCGGTGACGCGGATGCGACTGCTGAGGTCCTCTCACCACTGCTATCAGCGGAGCGGGCGCAGCATCTCCGCTCGCATATCGACCCCAATAAGGCCATGACAGATCTTCCCGATCCCAAGCTTTCGACCAGTGACACGGTTTATATCTCCGTGGTTGATGCCGACCGCAACGCGGTCAGCTTCATCAATTCGATCTATTATTCGTTCGGCAGCGGAATTGTCTGCCCGGAAACCGGGGTGCTGCTGCAAAACCGCGGTGCAAGCTTCCGCCTTGATCCCTCTCACCCAAATGCGCTGGCACCCGGCAAGCGGCCAATGCACACGATTATGCCTGGAATGGTGACCCGCGAAGGGCGCGCCGTCATGCCCTACGGTGTCATGGGCGGAGATTACCAGCCTTTTGGGCATGCGCACCTTCTGACCAGCGTCATTGATTTCGGCATGGATGTGCAGCAGGCCATCGACAGCTCACGGGTCTTCTATCAGGACGACAAGGTGGTGGCAGAACGCAGTGTGCCAGAAAAGACGGTCGCGGAGCTGAGAGAAAAAGGTCATGACGTCATTTCCGCCGAGGAACCACTCGGTGGCGGCCAGGCGATCTGGATCGACTGGGAGCAGGGAACGCTGACAGGTGCCTCAGATCCCCGGAAGGACGGCTTCGCAGCCGGATATTGAACAGCGACCATCACATGTGTCCTGATCAATGTACATTGGCCTGAATGCGCCAAATGGCGATATTCAGCTGCCCAAAGCCTTTAGCCAGTTGGACTGGGAGGTTGAACTGGTTGCTGTGATCGGCAAAGGCGGGCGTCATATTTCGGCGGCGGAAGCTCCCAAACATGTTTTCGGTTACGCTGTCGGCAATGACGTCAGCGTGCGTGATTGGCAAAACAAGACGGCGCAATGGCTGCTCGGCAAAAGCTTCGATACCCATGCGCCCGTCGGCCCCGCCATCGTAACGGCAGATGAGGTGGGTGATCCACACCGCCTGAATATCACCTGCAAGGTCAATGGCGACACGCGGCAATCGTCAAACACAAAGCACATGCTGTTTAACGTCTGGGCGCAGATCGAGGAGCTGAGCCAGGCGATGACCTTGAAGCCGGGCGATCTTATTTTCACCGGCACTCCGGGTGGTGTCGGTTTCGGCATGAAATCGCCGGTCTTTCTCAAGCTTGGCGACGTCGTCACCTGTGAAATCGAAGAACTTGGCAAGATCACCAAAAAGGTGGTGGCAGAAGCATGATCTCTGGCGGCAGCGCAGCCGAGGGATAGCTCAACAATCATTGATAAAGCCCAAAGTGGTTTGGCTGAACATCTTGGCGGGCGCGATATTTTGGAGGAATATCGCGCCGGAGATTCGTTCAAGCGTCTTCCGGCCTCTCGGCAATTTGGCTGTCAAATCGAGGCATCACAGACTAGAAAGGACATCGGCGTGGCTCAGCGCAGTTACCACACACTTCCCGCAGGCTTGCCGCCACAGACCCAGTTGCTGACAGACCGGGCCATGTTTACCACCGCCTATGCGGTGATCCCAAAAGGCACTTTCAGCGACATTGTGACGAGTTATCTCCCGTTTTGGAATGGTGCCCGCTTCTGGGTGATGGCGCGCCCGCTTTCCGGCTTTGCGGAGACGTTCTCGCATTATATAGCCGAAATTGAGCCGGGCGGCGGCAGCCACAGACCGGAGACAGAGACCGGCGTCGAGGCTGTCCTTTTTGTGACCAGCGGGATGCTGGACATCAAGATCAACGGCAAGCCATTCTTGGTGGAACAAGGCGGCTACGCTTTCCTTCCGCCGGGTGCAGAGTGGACGCTGAAAAACGCCGGACCAAGCCAGGCGCAATTCCATTGGATCCGAAAACGCTATCAGATGGTCGATGGTCTGGAGGTCCCCGAAGCCTTTGTCACCAACGAGAACCAGCTCGAGCCCGTGGCGATGCCGGATACAAACGGGGCCTGGTCAACAACGCGTTTTGTCGATCCGCGCGATGTCCGCCATGATATGCATGTGAACATTGTCACCTTTCAGCCTGGCGGCGTCATTCCTTTTGCCGAAACGCATGTGATGGAGCACGGGCTCTATGTTCTGGAAGGCAAGGCCGTTTATCGGCTCAACCAGGATTGGGTTGAGGTGGAAGCCGGCGATTATATGTGGCTGCGCGCCTTTTGCCCGCAGGCCTGCTATGCAGGCGGCCCCGGTCCATTCCGCTACCTGCTCTACAAGGACGTCAACCGGCACATGAGCCTTCCGAAGTCCTTTTCCGGCACCTGATGGAGCGCGGCGTTCACGACTTGTTGTCTGTCAAGCCTTCGATATGGCGCAACAACCAAAGAACGATCAAGGCGAGTACGGTGGCAAGAAGGGCAACCTGCCAATAACCGAGGCCGGTGGCAAGACCTGTTGCAGAGGCAAGCCACATTCCGGCACCCGTTGTCAGACCCTTGACCTCACCCTTTGCAAACACGATCACGCCCGCAGCCAAAAAGGCCACGCCACTTGTCGCGGCCTCGATCAGACGGATCGGGTCAATGCGGACCGCGTCTGATTGCAGCGTATCTTCGTGAATGATCTCGATCGTCAGGATCGCGATGATGGAGGAGGCAAGGCATACCAGAATATGGGTCCGAAGCCCGGCAGACCGGTTTTTGAGCTCACGTTCAAAACCGATCGCGGCCCCGAGTACAAGCGCTAGCAGGAGGCGTGACGCGATGACGTCGATTGGCAGCCATGTCGCCTGTGCCCACAGGCTGAGATCGATGCTCACGGGTTCCCCTCGGTTCTCTTCCTTACCACTCTAAAGTCGCCCTCAGGAATCATCCTTGGAGGCATGCTCGGGCTTGCCCTTCCTTGAGGTTGAAGCAAGTTCATCCAGCTCGGACTCCGACATCGACTCGTACATTTGCCTGGACGCGCCCTGCAGGTCTTTCTTTTTGGAATCGCCTCGCTTCGCGGAGAGTGCAGCGCCTGCAGCTTTCTGTTGTGCTTTTGATTTTGCCGGCATTCTTCCGTCTCCTCGGTTGTTGTCTCACAACCGACAGAACGGTGTTTCACGTCATTTGTTCCGCAACACGCCTGCGCGCGTCAGCCCCAGACAGACTGAAGGGTGACTGCTGAACCGAAGATGGCGAAAAGCAGAACGCTTTCGAAGCCGATCCGGGCAGCGCCTTCCTTTTCACGTAAAAGGAGACCGAGCATCAAAACGCCTGTCATGACAAGTGCTATCGCGTTCCAGAAATAATCAACATCGCCAACGGCATGGTAGATGGAGCCGCCCCGATATCCAGCATCCGCGAGCGTCAGGAACAGTGTGTCAAAGGTGTTGCCACCAATGATGCCCCCGACCGCCAGTTGAAGCGCCCCACGGCGCACAGCAGACAGCGTGGTCACAAGCTCGGGAAGAGAGGTGATGAGGGCCGTCATCAAAGCGCCGACAAGTGTCTGTGACAAACCAATCTCAGACGACAAGACTGCGCCGCAGCGCGCAATTGTCCAGCCGGCTACAGACAAACAAACCAGCAGGAGAGCAAAGACGGCGAAGAGACGCGCCAGGCTCTTTCCCGAGTTTTGTTCGTCGTCTGGCGTGTCTGACCGGGTTCTTTCCGTTTGTACGGGTTCCCACATGGGGTTTTCCCTGACCCAGCGGGTTGCGACCAGTCCAAAGCCATAAATCGCGGGAATGGCAAAGGAGAGGGGGTGCAGCCCGAAAACATTGATCTCAGGGGTGGTCGAAGCCAGAAAGGGAATGGAGAGAAGCACGATCAGCAGGCCGCACTGAAAGACATTCGTCAACTCCGCCGATGCATGTTCGAGGTTGGCCCGCCGATAGATCAGGTCGCCAAGTGCAAGAAAGGCGGTTTGTGCGGCAATGCCGCCGACACTGTTGGCAAAGGCAAGCGAGGCATGACCGTCAAATGCGGCGGTGAATGAGACAATCGTTCCAGACAGTGATGTGGATGCGCCGAGCAGAACACCGCCCACGATTGCTTCGCCCAGGCCCGTGCGGTCGGCAATCTCGTCTGCCAGCGACGTCATGCGCAGCCCGCACGCAAAAATGACGAGCGCTGCCGCGCCCATCAACAAGACAACATATATGAGAGGTAAACCGGCGATCATCGCCCAAGCTTGTCAGGTTCTGGTCTCTCATTACCGCCAGGCGTCACTCCAAGCATCATTCGTCTGCATCCGAAGGAATGTGACTATCAATACCGATGAGCGTTAGTCGGTTCTTGCAGTCCTGTATGCCTTCAACGGATAGAACAGCCCTTTCAATTTCAGTGCGTTGAGCCTCTGTTTCGACCGAACCCTCGAGTTCGGCAACGGCATTGTGCACTCTGACATCGATTGTAGAGGATTCGATGCTGTCGGAGGATTGCAAAATAACGCCGATTTTTTCCTCAAGCGCATCGTCATTGATTATCTGCTCTTCACTTGAAGGGACGATCTGAGGTCCACCATCGCTTGCAATGGCGGTCTTCTCAGCAATTTCTGCACCGATGTCCTGCGTTTCATCAAAGTTCGATTGGGTGGAGCCGTATGGCGCGTTTCGGGCGGCCGGATCGCGATCTTCGTCCGCATAAGGCCAGCCGCGGTCCAGATCGCGCTCTTCATAGTCGCGATAATCTTCTTCGCGGGTTGTTTCTCTTTTCTCATTTTTCAACTGTGCCATGGCTGTCTCCGAGCTTTGCTTTTGTTTGTAACGAACGACCGTGGATAAAGTTCAGGTCACGAACCGTCTTTCTTTCGGAACAAATGCAAACCGCAGCCCGTTGCGTGGAGACGGATGGCCGAATGACCGGCCATCGATGTCCATAACAGCGAAAGGAGGAAATCATGCCCTCTATTCAGAACGCCAGAATTCTCATTATGGCGACGAACGGCTTCGAGGAGTCGGAATTGCTTGTTCCGCGTGACAAACTCAAAGAAACCGGCGCGCAGGTCAGCATCGCATCGCCTGATGGCGCGGATATCAAATCCTGGCGAGACAAGAACTGGGGTGAAACTGTTAAAGCCCATGTGTCGGTAAAAGACGTAAATACCGCAGATTATGATGCGCTCGTGCTACCGGGTGGGCAGATCAATCCTGATATCTTGCGCACCAACGGCGACGCCCTCGAAATCATCCGAAAGTTCTGGCGTGACGGCAAGGTAATAGCCGCAATCTGCCACGCACCGTGGCTGCTGATCGAAGCCGATCTGGTCAAGGGTCGACAGGCGACCTCCTATCATTCCATCAAGACGGATATGATCAATGCCGGCGCAGACTGGCGTGATGTCGAAGTGGTTGCTGATGAGGGCGTTGTAACCAGCCGCTCGCCCGCAGACCTGGATGCTTTTGTCGCCAAGATCATTGAAGAGATCCAGGAAGGGCGCCACGACAGAAAGGCTGCTTGACCGGCCCTTGGATGTCATCGCAAAAACCGGCGATCAGGTTTCCATCAGGGGCGGGGCAATTTGCCCCGCCTTTCGCTGTCTGGAACAAAACCTGTTTCGTTGGGTTGGGAACGCCCGATAGCCGGGAGCTTGTGCCTGGGCCGCCCGGCTAAAACCAGCAGCCGAAAAGCCCTCTGCCGGCCTGCCACGTCAAGCGGAGAGATCAAAATGACAGGACCAAAGACCAAACAACAGCAGAAGCGGATCATCAACGATGAGATCGACACATCCAACAAAGGGAAAGATTTTGACCCCACCATGGATCTCCAAAAATCCAAGACGCTCCGGGAACGCGAACGCGAGAGCCAGAATATCCAGCCCCATAAACCCATTGAACCTGATGATCGGTCCATTTTGCGAGGCTACAACCAGGAAAGCGATCATAACAAGAGTTGAAGCTTTGCCGGTCTTGCTTAGATCAGTGAGGTTGTTCGTTTTCGATGACATCCTCCTTCCAGAATTTCTGGACGAGGACAAAAGAGACCACCGTCAGCGGTGCACCGAAAATCATGCCGACAGGCCCGAGCAAAATCCCGAATGCCAGAATTGTGAAAACAGTCAGGCCCGGCGGTAGTTTGACGGTCTTCTTCTGAATAATCGGCACGAGAAAGGCCGATTCTGCCTGTTGTATCGCTGTATAGAGGACGACCACCCAAAGGGCGTCCCACGGGCCGTTTCCAAACGCTACGGCGACAGCCGGGACCGCGCTCAATACCGGCCCGATATAGGGAATAAACTCCAAGACACCCGCTATGAAACCAAGGGCAAAGGGCGATGAAATTCCGAGCGCCATGAGACCAATCGTGGTCAGTACCCCAATGCAGATCATGGAGAGAAGCTGACCGAAAAACCAGCGTCTCAGGGCGTCTGCAACAGCCGACATGCCATTAGAAATCCGGGCACGGTGTCGCTGCGGCAAGAGGTTCAGGAAACCTTGATTATAAACTTTGGGATCGGCAGCGAAATAAATGCCTCCGATCGCAACCAGAAACATATTCACCGGCACCGAAAGCAAGACGGTCGAAATGCCTGTCAGGTCGCCAACAAGGCTGCGCTGACCGATCATGTCCTCCAGCCGGTTTTTGATCCACTCTTCACTGTCGGTGATGTCGAAATAATCGCCCGCAGCGGAAATCATTTGCGGTGCTTTCTTGATGAGCGAGTTCATTTCGCTGGCGATTTGTGACCCGAGCATCGCCATGAAGCCCGCAATCAGCAGCGTGATCAAAATCACCACAATGGTCAGCGATATCCGGTAACTCACGCCGGTCCATCGGCTGAGGGCGCTCGAACATGCGTTGAAAAGCAAGGCGACCAGCACGGCGCCAAAGACCAGCAGCAGGAGGTTGGTCAGCTTCCAGGCTGCGGCGAGCACAACAACGAGCAGCAGGAACAACAGCGGGGCGAGCAGCACTGCCCTGCTTTGACTACCGCTCACGCTTCTCGATTCACTTTGGCTCGTGGAATAGTTTGTCTGGTTGTTGGAGTAGCTATTTTGCATAGTAATTGTGAAAGGCTTTCGTATTTTTGAGGCGCAGCCGCAGAGCGTGGAAGATTGGGGTTTCTGCGGCTATGCTTCGTCCCGCTTTTCTTCAAGAATTTGCAGAGCATTGCGGGCCTCTTCCAGAAGTGGTTCTAAATCGCTGCCCCGGTCACTGGCGTCCACGCGCGCCTCAAGCTCGGTTATCATGTCTCGCAGCGCTTCCTTGCGACTGGAAATGGGTTTGTCGCTGATCGTAATGGCGGTAATTTCTTTGGGCGTAATGGTTTCTGCCGTTGCTTCTACATCGGCCTCCCCACCAACCGGCGAGTGCAGCGGACTGCTCTTGTTTTCGTCTGTCATGGTTCATCTCCTGTCTAGGGCAGAACACGTGCAGCGACGTTTTGTTCACTTTCGATCAACGGCAGGGATACCTGTCAAAGACTTTCGCCCGCCTCATTGGCTTGAGGTCCGGGAGCCATCGCCCCGTAATAATAAAGTTCGGCAATGCCCCAGACTGCGAAGGCAGCGACGAGCGACACAACGAGCACGATCAGCACGCGCCGCGATGTCCCGCCTTGTCGCGCTTTCTTGGGTGGAATTTCACGGACCATCGATTTCACCTTTGAGAGAATACAATTCAACGGACCAGCTTGTCTGGCCGGTTTCTTCAGCTTCAACCGCGCCTGTTGCTGTTTGTTCCAAATCGAACGCGCTCGTATGGCGCCTCCATTGATCATGGAACCATTAGGCCCCGAAGTTGTTAGCCCCATGAGCCGGCAGTCTGGCCGGTTGAAAATTTGCAAACAAACTTGGGAGCGAATAATGAAAATCATTGGTCCAGCCACTATCGTACTGCTTGCCGGTCTGGCCGGTTGCTCACAGACAGAACGCGGTGCAGCCATCGGCGGTGCTTCAGGCGCGGCAGTTGGCGGCATCGTTAGCGGCAACGTTCAAGGTGCTGCAGTGGGTGGCGCTGTCGGCGCTGTAGCAGGTGCGCTTATCGGTCAGGCAAACGAACCGGGACAGTGCTATTACCGCGACCGTTACGGTGATCGCTACGTAGCCGATTGCCCGTAATCATCCGGAAATGAATCCAATATGAGGATGGCCAGGACCAAAATCGGTTCTGGCCATCCTTTTCTTTCCCCTCCATTTGTCGTCATGACGTCGATCTCCTGACGCCCCGGTGGAACATCATGGACGGCTACCCGTTTGACAGAGGAATGAAGGAGGCATGATATGAACTACAAAGCAGGATTTGCTCTTTTCACTTTTTCTTTGCTGGTTCCCACCCTCGCCAACGCACAGTCGCCATGTGGGCAAAGCGAAGCCATCGAGCCGGGCGAGAGCATTGAAGAACTTTCAGACCGCTGTAACGTATCCATCCCTGCTTTGCTGGAAGCCAACGATGCCGAAAGCGAGACGGAGCTACGCGCGCACCATCGGCTGAGCCTGCCAGCCGCATCCGATTCCAAAGACTGGCTGGCTGAAGCTCGTAGGGCTGTCGAGGATGCGGGAAAGCGCATTGGTGAAGCCGCGTCTGAAGCGGGAAGCTCCGCCTCGGATTATCTCGCAGAAAACCCGGACCTGAATGAGGATTTTATCAGGCTTGGCGAAAACTTGGGCCTTCCGGGATTTGAGACCGGTCCAGCGAGAGGTGCTTGGCTGAAAGCCAGACTGGACCCGGATGACCGGTTGCATTTTCAGGCTGCCGGCTTGCCAGGCGATGCAGAGCTAGAGCTCGGATGGCTTGAAAATGAGCGGTTCCATCCTTTGGAAACCGTCCGGTCAAACGAACAGGGCCGTTTTATCTTCACGCTCGATGAGCCTGAGGCAATGCCCAGCGGTGAAGAGGTGACTTTCGTCGTTCGCACTGTGGACGATCGTCTGCGCTTGGCCTCGGATCCCATTCGCCAGCCTTGATGTGTATTTGTCCACGCGGCACGCCCTGAGAGCGCGTTGACAGCCATAAGCGATCTGTCAACGGCTCATGAAACGTCCCAATAGATTTGCGATCTTTCCGTAAGGTGGCATGGCCAAGACTGCAGGATTGAAAAACCTTACCTTTGCGATCCCGCGCGCATGCGAAAATCGCTTGAAACCGTCGTAGCCGTGGTAGGCTCCGATGCCGCTCGGGCCAACGCCGCCAAAGGGCAGCTCGGACTGAGCGATGTGAAGCAGGGTTCCGTTTATGGTAACATTTCCCGAAATCGTACCCTTCAGCACCTCGTCTTCTGCCGATCTGTCGTTGGTGAAAATGTAAAGCGCCAGCGGCCGCGGCCGCGCCTGAACGAAGGCGATTGCCTCTTGCAATGTGTCGTAGGGCACGAGTGGCAATATGGGTCCAAAGATTTCCTCTTCCATTAACCGGCAGTCGGGTGGTGGATCGATCACGAGAGTAGGTACCATATTGAAACCTGTTTCTGTGGTCGAAATAGCCGCCGCTATCACCTCCGTATTGCGCGTCTGCAATTCCGCAAGACCCTGTTTGAGCCGCTCAAAAGAGCGCTCACCGACCAGACTTGTATATTGCTGTGATGCTGTGTTCTGCGGGTAAAGCGCGTCGACCTGCTTTAAGAGGGCCTGCTTCAGGGCGTCCATCTTTTTGCGCTCAACCAGAACATAATCGGGCGCAATGCAAGTCTGACCGGCATTCATCAACTTTCCGAAGGCTATGTCTCTTGCCGCTTTCTCGACCGGGTAATCTGGAGCGACAATCGTCGGTGATTTGCCGCCCAATTCCAGGGTAAGCGGCGTGAGATTGGCTGCCGCCGCGGCCATGACCTTCTTTCCGACCGCTGTTGAACCGGTGAAGATAAGGTGATCGAAGGGCAGGGCGGAAAACATCTCGGCGATATCCACGCCACCCTCGATGACCGTTGCCTCTTCGGGTGGAAAATATTGCGCAATCAGCCGCGCCAGCAAAGCCGATGTTGCCGGCAGCAATTCGGATGGCTTGATCATCGCCCGGTTGCCCGCCGCCAGGACATCGATGAGCGGACCAAGCGCGAGGATGAGTGGATAGTTCCACGGCACCATGATGCCAACAACACCAAGAGGCTGATATTGCACCCAATTGGACATCTGCAAGAATTCGATGGAGCGGCCCCTCCGTGAAGGCCGCATCCACTTGCGCAGATGAGACTTCGCGTGGCGAAGTTCGCTCTTCAGAGGTGCTATTTCCAGAAGCTTTGTTTCATAATGCGAACGGTTTCCAAAATCCTCGGCGATCGCCTCGCACAATGTGTCGCTCTGCTCATCGAGCAATTTTCCAATACGCGACAGCCGCTCCATTCGCACCTCATAGGGAGGGTAAATGTCTTCCTGGAACGCTGCGCGCTGGCGCGCCAAAATCTGCTCAGCCGTATCGGCTTGTCTATCCATGCCTTTTCTCCCAAAAAGCGTGAGGCCAGGGTTGCTGGACTTCAGTCATGTTGTCCCCAACGGTGTTGTCTTTCAACATAAGATAGATCATTTTTTAAATCTGACAATGTGTCAGATAAAGCTGAAATCACATATCCCATAAAACAGCGTATTTTGACTTGCGCTTGATCGCTTTTGACTCGAGCATCGGCGTCAAGATGGCGGAATTCGAACGCTCGTTCGCATCTGCTAAAGAGAAGCATAGGAAGGAACGAAACAGTGCAATTTCAGCCAATTCAGGACGAAGAGTGGCCCTCCGAAGACGCGGCGTTCAATCAGGAATTCATGCATAAACTGAACATTTATCGCACGATGGCCCACCATCCAGCACTGATGGCCGCCTGGGCGCCACTGCGAGAGCATGTTGTCAAAGATACTGTCTTGGGGCAGCAATTTTCAGAAGTCGTCATTCTGCGAACCGGAACCAGGTTGAAGTCGGATTATGAGTGGTCTCATCATGTGGTTCGCGCACGTGCCTGTGGCATGTCGGACAGACGGATTTTATCCATTGCTGGCAGCCTCGACACCATGGCAGAAGATGATAGGGTTCTCTCCCGCGCCGTCGACGAACTGACTGAAAACCATCAGATGAGCGAGGCAAGCATTCAAGCTGTGGTGGGTCTGGTCGGCAAAGAGGGCTTGTTCGATCTGATTGCAACCGTCGGCTTCTACACGACACTCGGTTTTATCGTAAAAAGCTTCGCAACACCCATTGACGACGATATTGCCAGCGCGTTGAAACAGCGTCCGCTTGCAGCGGATGCGGCTGATGTTTCATCTTGAGAACGCAATGTTGCTTTCTTTCAGGCATAGCGCTAACCAACAGGCGGTCTTCTCATGCGGCGCTGACGCCTTTTGAAATCGCGAATGGAGTTCCTATGAAGTGCATATTTGTCCAGGTCCGCTGCAGCGTTGGAAAAACCTATGATGTTGCCGACACGCTTTATGAAAAGGAAGTCGCATCGGAAATCTATTCCACAAGCGGCGACTATGATTTGCTGGCAAAGTTCTATGTGCCGCAAGACATGGATATCGGGCGCTACGTCAGCGATGTCTTTGGCGATATTCCAGGCATTGAACGGACGCTGACCACAATCACGTTCCACGCCTTTTAATATCTAGCCCGGCAGGTCGATAGTGTTTCCAGCCGCTACGTCACGCGGGATCGGGTTTGGTATCTGGCATCGCGCCAAAGTTCATCAGTTATGATTTTCTCGAGAATTTCTGCGGCGCGGGCCACCTCCTCTTCGTCGAGATAGAGCGGTGTGAACCCGAAGCGCATGATGTCGGGAGAACGGAAATCGCCGATAACGCCGTGATCGATCAAAGCTTGCATCGCCGCATAGCCATGGTCAAAGGAAAAGGAGACCTGTGAGCCGCGTTCGTCTGGATTGCGGGGAGACGCAAGTTTCAAGGCTGGGCAGCGGCTTTCGACTTCCTGAATGAATCGTTCGCAGAGCGCAACAGAGGCCGAACGGATATCGGCCATTTCGACACCCTCCCAAGCATCGAGTGCAGCATCCAGAATGGAAAGCTGTACAATGGGCGGCGTCCCCACACGCAAACGCTCTGTTGACATGGACGGACGATAACCAAGTTCCATCGCAAAGGGTGCATCATGGCCCATCCAGCCCGCAAGTGCTGGCTCAATCGCTTCGACGATATCAGGACGCGCATAGATGAAGGCGGGCGCGCCGGGGCCGCCGTTGAGATATTTATAGGTGCAGCCGACCGCAAATTCGGCCTTCGATGCTGCCAGATCAACGGGGACTGCACCGGCGCTATGTGCAAGATCCCAGATCATGACGGCGCCTGCGTCGTGCGCACGTTTTGTGATTGCATTCATGTCATGCATACGCGCGCTGCGGAAATCCACCTGCGTGAGCATGACGGCGGCAAGGTCTCCCGATATCGCTTGCGAAATCTCTTCGGGCTTCACAACCCGTAGTTCGTAGTCGCGGTCAATCGTTCTGATTAGCCCCTGCGCCATATAGAGATCAGTTGGGAAATTTCCGCTGTCCGAGAGGATCACCTTGCGATCCGGACGCATCTTCAAGGCTGCCGCAAGGGCCTGGTAAACCTTGATCGACAGGGTATCGCCGGTGGCCACCGAGCCTTCCGGCGCACCGATCAGCTTGCCGATCCGGTCGCCGACACGCTTGGGCAGAGAAATCCAGTCGGCTGAATTCCAGGCGCGGATCAGTTCGTTGCCCCATTCGGACTGGATGACATGGGCAGCGCGCTCTGCTGCGCCTTTGGGCAGTGGGCCAAGCGAATTGCCATCAAGATAGATAACGCCGGCTGGGATATCGAAGTGAGCTTTGCGGGGCAGGGTAGCAGTCATGATCAGAGTTCTCCACGCAAGTGCCAGAGTTCAGGGAAGAGTTCGACGCCGAGCATGCGGCGCAAGTATTCAACACCTGCAGTGCCGCCGGTGCCGCGCTTGAAGCCGATGACACGCTCGACCGTGGTTACATGGTTGAACCGCCACCTGCGGAAATAGTCTTCCAGATCGACAAGCTTCTCGGCCAGTTCATAAAGCGTCCAGTATGTTTCGATATTCTCGTACACAAGCTTCCATTTGGCCTGAATTTCCGGCTTGGCAGAGTGAGGCGTGCGCAGTTGCGGTTCTGGAACTGCCGCACCGGGTCCATCAATGCTCGTAAACAGAAAATGGACGACGTCGTCATAAAAGCTCGGACGATCCAGCTCTTCGCTGAGCATCCGATGAATGTCAGGCCGGTGCTCGTGTGGCTTCAGGAGGTTGGGGTTGCGATTGCCCAACACATATTCGATCATCCGGTACTGGTAAGACTGAAAGCCGGAGGAGGGGCCAAGTGCTTCGCGAAACCGTGTGTAATCCGCTGGTGTCATGGTGCGCAGCACATCCCAGGCGCTGTTTAGCTGTTCGAAAATCCGGCTCACGCGAGCGAGCATCTTGAACATTGGCGCGATCTCACCGCGTTTCAGTGCAGTGCGCGCGGCCTTCAGCTCGTGAATGGCCAGTTTCATCCACAATTCGCTGGTCTGATGCTGAATGATGAAGAGCATTTCATCATGTGTCTCCGTCTTGGGGTGCTGAACGGAGAGCAAACCTTCAAGACCCAGATAGTCGCCGTAGGACATGGCGTCGGAGAAATTCATCCGGGCACCTTCGGAACCGGGATCATAGGCTTCAGAACTCATTTCACACCTTCTGTTTCGTCTTCCAGAGCATGGGTCAGATAATCGATACGCCGGATGATACCTTCGATATCATCGGCGTTCAGGCGGCCGAGAATGTCGTTGATCCAGGCTTCATGGTGGGCGGCGATATCGGCAAAAACTGATAGGCCTTTGCCAGTCAGCCGGATTTTCTGCGCACGACGGTCCCCCGGAACGGCAAAGCGCATGACCAGCTCATCTTCAGCCAGCTTGTCGATAATGCCGGTAATATTGCCGTTCGACACACGAAGCAGAGTTGAAATCTCGCTCATCATCATACCTTCCGGGCGTTCGGCGAGCGCTGACATGACGTCGAACCGGGGCAGGGTGGAGTTGCATTCAGCCCGCAAGCGGCGGCGAAGCTCTTCCTTGATGAGCCCGCTGGCTTTCAACAGCTTCTGCCAGAGATGAAGACGCTCTTTGGAAAGCGCTTCGCTGCCTTCTCCGTCTGCCTGTTTGGGATTCATATTTGCCTCCGCCACGCTATCACGCGAGCCGCAATTCATAATCGCTCCCATTATATATTTCAAGCTTGAATATTTTGAGCTTTATATTTAAATGCCTAAACAACCTATCGCGGATTGGGGGGCGGTTTTGGAAAGCAGCAAGGTGATCGATTGGGAAGACGCATTTTCCAATGGCGCATATATCGACGAGGCCGTGCGCTATCCCGCGCGCTGGGATGACGAGGCATCAGACTTTCGCACTGCTGCGCAAGGCCAAACCGATATAGCCTATGGCGAACATGAGCGTGAGCGTCTCGACCTGTTCATGCCAACCGGCACACCCAAAGGCCTCGCGGTTTTCGTCCATGGAGGGTACTGGTTGGATTTCGACAAATCGAGTTGGTCGGCATTTGCCGCGGGGCCTTTATCGGCGGGCTTTGCAGTGGCCATGCCAAGTTATACGCTGGCTCCGCATTATCGCATTTCTCAAATGACCAGACAGATTGGAAGAGCGATTACGGTGGCTGCCGCCATGGTAGATGGGCCAATCCGCTTGAGCGGCCATTCCGCCGGCGGACACCTGGTGACCCGCATGGTTTGCGATGACACACCGCTTGCGCCTGAGATTACAGGGCGCATTGACCGGATCGTTTCCATCAGCGGCTTGCATGACCTTCGTCCTCTCTTATTCCATTCCATGAATGAAAAATTGAGGCTGGATGAAGAAGAGGCGGTCGTTGAAAGCGCTGTATTGCACGACCCGCTACCCGGTGTTCAACTCATGGCTTGGGTTGGTGCAAATGAGCGTCCGGAATTTTTGCGCCAGTCCGCGCTGATCCGCGAAGCTTGGGGCAGAAAAGGCATCTACGCCAAGCTCGTGGCCGAGCCTCAGCGTCACCATTTCGATGTTATCGAAGGTTTGAAGAGTGCCGATCATCCGCTCACACAGGCGTTTGTCGCCTGACATTGGAATCCTCAGAGGCTACGGGCGATGACGAGGCGCTGCACTTCGCTGGTTCCTTCATAGATTTGGCAGATTCGCACGTCGCGATAGATGCGCTCGACCGGGTAATCGGACAGATAACCATAGCCGCCGTGAATCTGAATGGCGTCGGAACAAACCTTTTCCGCCATTTCAGATGCAAAAAGCTTGGCCATGGACGCCTCGGTCAAGCAAGGCTGGCCTGCATCTTTTAGAGCTGCGGCATGAAGCACCATATGGCGCGCTGCCTCAATCTGCATGGCCATGTCGGCGAGTTTGAAGGCAACAGCCTGCTGCTCGAAAATCGGTTTGCCGAATGCCTGGCGTTCATGGGCGTAGGTCCGGGCGGCTTCGAATGCTGCACGCGCCATGCCAACGGCCTGCGCAGCAATTCCAATTCGCCCGCCTTCCAGATTTGCGAGCGCAATCTTGTAGCCTTCGCCTTCTTCGCCAAGCCTATTTTCAGCTGGAATCCGCATGCCGTCGAAGGCAAGTGCGCAGGTGTCCGATGAATGCAAACCAAGCTTCTTTTCCACCGTCACCACCTTGTAACCGGGTGTGTCTGTAGGAACGATGAAGGCAGAAATGCCCTTCTTGCCGGCATCGGGATCGGTCACGGCAAAGAGGATGATCACGTTCCCGTTTCTGCCGGATGTGATGAACTGTTTCGTGCCGTCGATCACGTAATGGTCGCCATCACGGCGCGCGCGTGTCTTGATGGCGGATGCATCCGAACCTGCCTGCGGTTCGGTCAGAGCGAAGCCGCCGATCCACTCGCCGCTTGCGAGTTTCGGAAGAAAGCGTTTTTTCTGCTCCTCTGTACCAAAGCGCAATATTGGCACACAGCCCACGGAACTGTGCACCGAAAGGATCGTCGAACAAGCCCCGTCACCGGCGGCGATTTCCTCCAGTGCGAGCGCATAGGAAACAGTGCCGAGCTCGGAGCCGCCATAGGCCTCCGGCACCAGCATGCCGAGGAAGCCCAGTTCGCCCATCTCGGTTAGTTCGTCGCGAGGGAAAATCGATTCCTCGTCGCGTTTGGCGGCCCCAGGTGCCAGCCGTTCCTGGGCAAAGCTGCGGGCCGCTTCACGGATCTGTTCTTGTGTTTCGTCCAGGATCATCAGGCAATCCTCTCAATTGCAATGGCGGTCGCCTCACCACCGCCGATGCAGACCGAGGCGACTCCGCGGGCAAGATTGTGATGCTGCAATGCGGCCAGCAGCGTGACCATGATACGGGCGCCGGATGCGCCGATTGGGTGGCCGAGCGCACAGGCTCCACCATGGATGTTCACCTTGTCATGCGGCAGGTCGAGGTCGCGCATGGCTGCCATGGCAACAACGGCAAAAGCCTCGTTGATTTCAAAAAGATCGACATCGGCAAGGTTCCAGCCTGTCTTGTCCGCCAGTTTGCGCATGGCATGAATGGGTGCTGTTGGGAAGAGGTTCGGTTCGTGCGCGTGGCTGGCATGACCCACAATGGTGGCAAGCGGGGTGAGACGACGCCGTTCTGCCTCCGAGCGCCGCATCATGACCAGCGCCGCCGCGCCATCGGAAATCGAGGAGGAATTCGCAGCCGTCACCGTTCCACCATCACGGAATGCAGGTTTCAGCGTGGGGATTTTGTCGACTTGGGCTTTGCCGGGTTGCTCGTCGATGGAAACCTCGACACTGCCCTTGCGTCCTTTTACAGTGACAGGCGTGATTTCTGCGGCGAAACTGCCACTCGAAATTGCGTTCTGGGCACGTGTCAGTGATGAGATCGCGTAATCGTCCTGCTCTTTGCGGGTGAACTGATAAGACTGGGCGCAATCTTCGGCAAAGGTGCCCATCAGACGGCCCTTGTCATAGGCATCTTCAAGGCCATCCAGAAACATATGGTCGATGACCTGTCCGTGACCCATCCGATAACCGCCACGCGCCCTGGGCAGAAGGTAGGGCGCGTTGGTCATGCTCTCCATACCGCCTGCAACAACAATCCGGCTTGAACCCGCCATGATCGCGTCGTGCGCCATCATGGCAGCCTTCATGCCAGAACCGCACATCTTGTTGACTGTGGTCGCGCAAGTGCCGAGTGGCAGTCCCGCGCCAAGGGCTGCCTGCCGGGCAGGCGCCTGCCCCTGGCCTGCTGGAAGAACACAGCCAAAAACCACTTCTTCCACCTGATCGGCGGCAACATCGGCACGCTGCAAGGCTGCGGCAATGGCGGCAGCGCCGAGTTCGCGGGCGCTCGCTCCGGAAAGGTCGCCCTGAAAACCGCCCATGGGCGTGCGCGCCATGCCGGCAATAACGATGGGATCGGACTGGTTCATCGGTTTCTCCTGCTAGCTCTCAACGTGGTGCCATACGGATTGCACCGTCAAGGCGAATGGTTTCGCCATTCAGCATCTGATTTTCGACAATATGGCGGACAAGCGCGGCATATTCTTCACCACGCCCGAGCCGAGACGGGAAGGGAACAGAAGCGGCAAGCGAGTCTTGAACCTCCTGTGGCATCCCGAAAAGCATGGGCGTTCCGAAAATGCCTGGCGCTATGGAAATGACCCGGATGCCGTGGCGGGCCAACTCGCGCGCAGCGGGCAGGGTCATGGCGGCAACGCCACCTTTTGAGGCGGAATAGGCAGCCTGACCAATCTGTCCGTCGAAAGCAGCGACCGAAGCCGTGTTGATGATCACGCCGCGCTCGCCGCTTTCACCTGCCTGGTTCGATGCCATGGCCTCGGCAGCAAGCCGGAGCATATTGAACGTGCCGATCAGGTTGATGGAGATGGCACGGGTAAAACTCTCCAGCTGGTGCGGGCCTTCCCGTCCAACGATCTTTTCACCCGGCGCGACGCCCGCGCAATTGACCAGAACGTCGATGCGGCCAAAGGCGGAAAGCGCGTCGGCGATCGCGGCCTTCCCATCCTCTTCTTTCGTCACATCAGTCTTTAAAAAGCGAGCGGACGGGCCAAGCTTGGCCGCTGCGGCCTGGCCGGCATCCTGATTGATATCGAGCATCATGGCCTTTCCGCCGACCGCAACAACCATTTCGGCAACGGCAGCACCCAGGCCGGAGCTGGCACCGGTGATCAGGAACACACTGTCTTTAATTTGCATATTCAGTCTTTCTTTTTGCATGTGTCTCACACGCGTGCTTGCCACGGGCGTGCCGCCGCGGACGTATTCCCGGAAAATGGCGTTGCAGTTCTCCTGCGATGCGCACTCCTTTCCCATCACGATCTGCGCGAAGGGTTCTCCCCGAAATGCTCCGGGATGATAACGCGGACAAACTTGCAAACAATGACAAAGAAAAGCACAATTGATGATCGATAATGTTAATTTTGGGGATCGCCTTGAAGAGCGGCATGATCGCGCCCGGTTTTGTTGAAGATGCGCTTGAAAGTTTACGCCGGAGCGGGATTGATCCCACGCCGGTGCTTAATTCCGTCAATATCGAGGCCGATCCTCTCGGTCCGGTAACCAGCCTCCAATATGGCCAGCTTTGGCTGGCAATTGCCACGCTTTCGGGGGACGAGTTTTTTGGACTTGCCGCCCATCCCATGCGTCCCGGCGCGTTTCGTTCGCTTTGTTATACGGTTGTTCATGCAGGCACGATGGAGCGCGCGTTGCGCCGCGCACTGATCTTTTTGAACATTGTTCTGGATGACCCGAGCGGTGAATTCCGGCAGGTCGGCGGCCAGACGGAAATCATTCTGACGGATCTGGGAGAGCCGCGGTCGGCATTTGCCTACCGCACTTATTGGCTCATCCTGTTGGGTGTCCTCAGCTGGCTTGTGGGACGCCGTATTCACCTGAGCCGCGTTGATTTTTCCTGCCCAGCTCCGACAAACAGACAGGAATACCATCAGTTTTTCGGGGCGCCAGTTCATTTCGATCAGCCCACGAGCCGGATTACCTTTCGTGCCAGCTATCTCAAACTCCCGCTCATTCGAGACGAGAAGGCGCTCAAGCATTTTCTCCGCGGCGCACCCGCCAATATCCTGCTGCGTTACAGCCATGATCAGGGCTATACGGCAGGCGTGCGTCATCGCCTGCTTTCCACGCAGCCAGACAGCTGGCCGACGTTCGAAACGGTAGCCGCCGGCATGAATATCTCGCCCGCAACACTACGGCGACGGCTTAAAAGCGAAGGGCAAAGCTTTGCGGCCATCCGAGATGATATTCGGATGACCGAGGCGCAGCGGCTTCTGCGACAAAGTCATGAGAGCGTTGCCAGAATTGCTTCACTGCTTGGATATACCGAGCCGAGCGCTTTCCACAGAGCGTTTCAGAAATGGTCTGGAATGACACCGCTCACTTTCAGGCGGCAGGAACGCTTGTCCGGCGTGGCAAGGCCCAGCGAAGACTAACGTTGCTTGTTGAGGTGGCGGGAAATATCGGCTTGAGCACCTGCACAGGTCTGCATGGCGGAATACCGCCCTTGAAAAATCTCTGCTTTTGATGACGGTAATGTCCATGCCGCCACGGATGGAGACTATTCGACATGCCGATAAACGATGACGCCACACAGATTTCAGCTGCTATCGCCGGCCGTGAACTTAGTTGCGAAGAGGTGATGAAAGATCATCTTGCCAGGATCGAGCGTTTCAATCCGCAATACAACGCCATCATTTCTCTTAGAGACGGCGAGGAGCTGATGACCGAGGCGCGTGCCGCTGACGCTGCGCTGGGGCGAGGGGAGTATCGGGGTTGGCTCCATGGCTTGCCTTTCGCGGTCAAGGATCTTGCCGAAACGGCGGGCTTGCGAACCACCTATGGCTCTCCCTTGTTTGCCGATCACGTGCCGACAGAGGACTGTCTCATGGTGCAACGCCTCCGCGCATCGGGCGCGATTATTATCGGCAAGACCAATACACCGGAATTCGGGTTGGGTTCTCACACTTACAATGCGGTCTCTGGAACGACCAGCAATGCCTACGATCCTGCGCTGAGCGCGGGTGGCTCTTCAGGCGGTGCAGCGACAGCCCTTGCGCTCAGGCTGGTCCCTGTTGCTGATGGCAGCGACATGATGGGGAGCCTGCGCAATCCGGCAGGGTGGAACAATATCTGGGGTTTCCGCCCGTCTTTTGGTCGCGTGCCGGATGCTCCGCGCGATGACCTGTTCTTGCATCAATTGGCGACCGAGGGACCGATGGCCCGCTCGGTTCGCGATCTTGCGCACCTGCTCGACATTCTTGCAGGCCCTTCCGACAGTTTCCCCCTGTCGTTACCGCTCGAATTCGAGAGCTTTGCCACCGGGCTGGACGTGGGCATATCCGGCCTTAGGGTGGGGTGGATTGGTGATTGGGCCGGTTATTATCCCATGGAGGCTGGCGTTCTCGATGTTGCAAAGCGTGGGCTTGAAGCCCTTTCTGAGCAAGATGCCATTGTCGAGAATCTCGAGCCCGATTTTGATCCTGAAAAACTATGGCGTTCATGGCTGGTGTTGCGCCAATGGGCCATTTCAATGGGCCAAGCCAGTAACTACGTCGATCCATCCAAGCGCAGGCAACTGAAACCGGAGCTGCAGTGGGAAATCGAACAGGGCCTGCAACTCAGTGCGGCGGATGTGCATTCAGCAAGTGTGACAAGAAGCAATTGGGTGCGCTGGCTCAACAATGCATTTCAACGGTTTGACATTTTGGCACTGCCAACAGCGCAAGTGTTTGCGTTCGACAAGAACATAGACTGGCCAGGTCAGGTGGGCGGACAGCAGATGGATACCTATCACAGATGGATGGAAATCGTGGTTCCCGGCAGCCTTTCAGGCCATCCTGTCGTCGCAGCACCTGCTGGTTTCGATGCGAAGGGACGCAGCATGGGCGTGCAGTTGATCGGCCCTGCCCGAGCAGACCGACGTCTGCTGCAGATTGCTCGCATGTATGAAGAGGCCGCGCCCTGGATTTCCACGCTGCCGGGTTGCCTTGTTTAGAGGGGTATAGGGTTGTCAAAAGGCGACGTGTGAAAGAAAATCGACGGTTTTCTTGAGATTTTTTGCAAGCGGCGCGCAGGCGTCCAGTTCGATGAAAAGCTCGTCCTGCGATGGTGGTTCCAGGGTATTGAACTGGCTTTCCACGAGCGAGGCCGGCATATAATGCCCTTTGCGAGCACTGACTCGCCGAAGGGCCTCATCGTAGTCGATCTTCAAGTAAACGAACAGGACGCTTCCCGCCTCGCGCAGCTGATCACGATAGATCCGCTTCAGCGCAGAGCAACTGACCACAAGTCCGTCCTGACCGGTGTTTTCAAGATGTGCCCTGATAACCGCCAGCCAACCCTTCCGGCTTTCATCGTCGAGCGGCTGACCTTTCACCATCCGCGCAACGTTTTCTGGAGGATGACAGTCGTCCCCCTCCAGGAATGGCGTTCCAACAGCCTCCGCAAGCGCTTTGCCAAACGTGGTTTTGCCGCAACCGGAAACACCCATGACGACTATGCGTGCGGGAGACATCTCTTGCCTTCCAGATAATGGCGGTTGCCGCACTTCGGAATAGAATGCACCTTAGCCGGCATCGAGCGCCGCATAACAACTATTATGGAACTACTCAGCCATGACAGCTGCAAAGCCTTCAGCGACACGGTCGACATTTTTTGCGTTGAGACCGGCGACGCAGATGCGACCACTGCGCACAAGATAGATACCGAATGCCTCCCGCAAACGATCTACCTGTTCTGCTGTCAAACCGGTGTAGCTGAACATACCACGTTGCAGCTTCAAATATTCAAAATCGCGGCCTGGCAGCGCCTGTTTCAAGCTGCCTGAAAGGCTTTCGCGCATGGCGATGATGCGGGTACGCATCTCTTCGACTTCGGCAATCCAAGACGCCCGCAGTTGCGGGTCGTTGAGGACTGTTGCAACGAGCTGTGCACCGGTTGACGGTGGGCTCGAATAGTTACGCCTTACCGTGTTTTTAAGCTGCCCAAGAACCCGTTCGGCGTTTTCGGCATCGTCGCAAACGACAGACAGACCGCCCACCCGTTCCCCATAAAGTGAGAAAATCTTTGAAAAGGAGTTGCTCACAAGGAAAGACGTGCCCGTTGCTGCCAGTTTTCGAATGGCGTAGGCGTCCTGTTCAATACCCTGCCCAAACCCCTGATAGGCGATATCGAAAAATGCGATCAGGCCGCGGGCGACGACCGTCTCGACCACCTGGTCCCACTGGGCTTCGGTCAAGTCGGAGCCTGTCGGATTGTGGCAGCAAGGATGCAGAAGGACGATGCTGTTTGCGGGCAGTTTTGATAGCGTTTCCAGCATGGCGGAGAAGTTCACGCCGCGCGTTTCAGGGTTGAAATAGGGATAGGCGTCCGTCTTGAAACCCGTCCCCTGGAAAATGGCGATGTGATTGTCCCATGTCGGATTGCTGACCCAGACTGTGGAATCGGGATAATAGCGTTTCAGGAAATCTGCGCCGATCTTCAGGGCACCGGAGCCGCCGAGCGTTTGAATGGTCGCAACACGTTTTGATTTCAGGATATCGGCGCCTTCACCGAACAGAAGATCCTGAACCGCCTTGCGATAGTTCGCCAGCCCTTCCATCGGCAGATAAAGGCTCGGTTCCGCACGCATGGTCTTCACGCGCTCATAAGCGTCCTTCACGGCGCTCAATTGGGGTACGTTGCCGTTCTCATCGTAGTAGATGCCAATGCTGAGATTTACCTTTTCGGCGCGGGGATCGGCCTTGAAATCCTCCACAAGGGAGAGGATAGGATCACCGGCATAGGCCTCGACTTGTTCAAACATTTCGACTCCGATCATAACCGTGCAGGATCCACTGCCCGGGCAGTTGGGGCTTGTAAAGCAAACCCATTCTTTGGTGCGCATTTCAACAACGGATCGCGCCGCCAAGCAATCCCTTGGCGGCATCTTTTCCGGTCCGTTTATGCTTCCGGAATTTACCGTCGTGCCCGTAGCGCGAATTATTCAGTTGCGAGTTGATGCAAATGGGTTGCGAGTTGATGCAAATGGGCAGAAAATTGGTCGCAGTTCTCTCTTCTGACGACCCTCCGGCTGGAACAAATGGCGCCGACAAATTTCAAGATTGTGCGATGTATGCCGGGCATTGAGGCCGTTTGGGCCGACACCAGACATGCCTTTGGTCGCCATACCCACGATCAATTTGGCATCGGCGTCATCTCGCGCGGGGCGCAAACGTCAATGAGTGGGCGCGGACATGTCGAGGCCGAGGCCGGCAATGTCATCACCGTCAATCCCGGGGAGGTGCACGACGGACTGCCTGTCGATGATGCAGGCCGGGCCTGGCGGATGCTCTATTTTGATGTCGGTGTTTTGCAGGGCTTTTTCGATGGTCTGACAGAGGGAGCGACAAACGGCCTCGAACTTGCCCATCCGGTGATGCGCGATCCGGCAACGGCTGCGGAGTTTCTCTCGCTGTTCCGGGCGATGACAGGTGCATCGAACGGCGATAGCGAGCTGGAGGCAAACGAAAGCCTTTGTCTTCTCTTGTCGAGGCTCATCGAACATCGGTCCATAACAGAGCGCCCCGCTGTTCCAAGGTCGATCGCGCGAGCGCGGGAGCGCATCGATGATGATCCCTCTGCACCGCTGAAATTGGAAGATCTGGCCCGCATCAGTGGCATTAGCCAGTTTCAACTTGTAAGAGGCTTTGCGAGACTGTTCGGCCTGACACCACATGCCTATCTGGTGCAGCAACGTCTTTTTAGGGTGCGACAACTGATTAACGACGGCGTTGGTCTCGCTGAGGCTGCAACGGCAGCCGGGTTTGCTGATCAAAGTCATATGACCCGGCTCTTCGTTCGGGCCTACGGCCTGTCGCCTGGCCGCTATGCCGCAGCGATCGGCTGAGCTGCAATTTTATTCAAGACCTGGGTTTAAGGGCTGGGGTAAATAGCGCGAAAACAAGCGAGTCCAAAACATGACCCTGCCAATTTACGCTTCGCCACACGCCCCGGATCGGTTTCGACCTCGTCGCACCGGTATCATCCTGGGCAGCGACAACCATCCAGACGATGCCTTTGCCCCAGCACTACACGATGTGTGGCCGAATTTAACGATGACTGAAGGGCAACTGCCGTCATGATGGAATTTCTGCTGACGTCGGCCATTGTTGTCATTTCACCCGGCACAGGTGCGCTTTATACCATTGCTGCCGGTCTTTCGGGCGGAGTACGGGCCAGCATTATTGCCGCGTTCGGCTGCACGCTCGGGATCATCCCGCATATGCTGGCAGCGATCAGCGGTGTCGCGGCGCTGCTTCACACCAGCGCCCACGCTTTCAGTATCCTCAAATATTTGGGTGTTGCGTATCTGCTCTATATGGCCGTCATGATGTTTCGCGACGGTGGAATGCTCAAACTCGAGAGCCGATCAGGCCCGGAAACCGGGCTCCGGACAATCACAACGGCGGTTTTCATCAATCTTCTCAATCCCAAACTGTCGCTGTTCTTTTTCGCCTTCCTGCCTCAGTTCGTCAGAGCAAACGATCCATCCCCAACCTACAATATGCTGGGGATGAGCCTTGTTTTCATGGCGCTGACTTTTTTGGTTTTTGCGCTTTATGGCGTTTTCGCTGCCTCAGTCCGACAGCATGTCATTTCCAGTGCGACCATTCAGCGATGGCTGCGCCGTGGTTTCGGCGCAGCTTTTGCAACTCTCGCCTTGAAGCTTGCCTATGCCCAAAGGTAACCATCTGGCCTAGAGAATCGGGCAATAATATTGAGCCATTCTGTTGGCTCAAACCGGTTCGTTCCACGAGGAGAAGGGTGCGGGCTGTAGCCATAGCTACAGTCAAACCCTTCGACGCTGTGGCGGGCCGGTTTCGGCCAACCCTTCGGGCGGCACGAATTTCCGCTATCATCGTCAGCCTTCACCTCGACTGTACCTAAGGGTACAGCCTTCGGTAAAGTCCTCGATCCTGACGGAAATTCCTTGCCGCAGAATGGCTTAATATTATCGCCCGATGTTCTAGCCCCTGCTCTACATTCGCGACGGCAGGAAAAGGATGATCGCCGGAAATGCAACGAACAGGGCAAGTCGCAAAACGTCGGTGAGAACAAAGGGAATAACGCCTTTGAAGATGGTCACGAGATTGATGTCTCGGTTGACCGAATTGATGACGAACACATTCATGCCAATGGGTGGCGTGATGAGGCCGAGTTCAACGGTCATGACGATGATGACGCCGAACCAGATCGGATCGAACCCAAGCTGGGTGATCACCGGAAAGGCAATGGGCACCAGCAAAATGATCATCGCCATCGCATCAAGAACGCAGCCCATCAGCAGGAAAAACGCCAGGATGAGCGCAAGCGTTGGATAAGCACCCAGGTCCAGTGAGACCAGGAAGCCTGTAATCTTCTGCGGGGTCTGTGTGACAGCCAGGAAATATCCAAACAGCATTGCACCAATCAGAATGACGTAAATGGCAACAGAAGTGCCAAGCGCTTCCACGAGACAGGAAAGCAGGGTCTTTCGGTCAAGCCGGCGACGCAGCACGCCGATGACAGCCGTCAGAAACGCGCCAGCGGCGGCGGCCTCAGTTGGTGTGACCACGCCGGCATAGATGCCGCCGATAATGGACACAAAAAGGAGAGCGACAGCCCAAATGCCTTTGAGCGATGCGAGCTTCTCACCGGCCGTGGTCTTTTCGCCGTTGGGCAGGTTTTTCCAATAGGCGGCATAGACACAGGCCATGTACATCAAGACGGCAATAAGCCCTGGAATGATGCCCGCGATGAAGAGCTTTCCAACGTCCTGATCGGTGATAAAGCCGTAGATGGCCAGAACGACAGACGGCGGAATAAGGATGCCAAGCGTTCCCCCGCCAGCCACAACACCGGAGGCAAGGCTGTCGGAATAACCGTGGCGGCGCATTTCCGGCAGCGCGACCTTGCTCATGGTCGCGGCCGTTGCGACCGACGAACCGGAAATGGCCGCGAAACCGGCACAGGCCGTGATCGTCGCGAGCGCAAGTCCACCCTTTAGATGCCCCAGCCAAGCCTGGCCGACCTGGAACAGTTCGCGTGACATGCCGGAACGGGTCGCGAAACCGCCCATCAAAACAAAGAGTGGAATCAGCGAAAGGTTGTAATCGGTGATGGTGCGCATCGGCGAGATTGTCAGCAGGTTGAGTGCTGGGCCCCAGCCGGCCACGGCTGCAAAGCCCCCTACCCCGACAATACTCATTGCGATGCCGATGGGTACGCGCACCACCATCATGCCGAAAAGTGCCACAAACCCGATAATGGCGATCCAGTCCTGACTAGTCATAGATGGGAACATCCTCTTGGTTTGCAGCAGCCGTGTTGGTGATCAGCTCAAGCAGGCGCGCGGTCGTGGTGAAGACCGCGGCCACGACACCCGCCCAAATCAGGGCCATGAACGGCCAGACCTGAATGCGCAGTTCAAAAGTGGCTTCATTCTTGCTGAACGCGGTGTCCAGACGGTCAAACATTTTCCATGCCAGCACGATGGTGAAGAGCAGCAGGACGATCTGCGAAAAAATGTCCATGACACGCCGTGTTTTTGGCCCCACCGTTTCCGCAAGCAGATCGACAGTGATGTGTTTGCCGGAATAGCCAAGCACAGCGAAACCCCAGATGACCGACGCGCCGAGCAGGAAACGCGAGATATCGAAGCTTTCAGGAATGGGAAACGCAAACAGGTAACGTCCGATGGCGGATAGAAATATCAATGTCGTTACGATGGCGAGGCTGAGCCCCGCCACCATATCCACACCGCGTGTTACACGGTTCAGTATTTCAGAAAGCCAGCGCATCGGGGTTATTCAGCGTATGCGCCTTCGGCCTTCAAGTTGCCGACAAGCGCATTGTAAACCGCGTCCGGATCGTAACCGGCATCTGTTACTTCCTTGCGCCAGTCATCCATCAAGGGAGCGGCTGCTTCATGCCACAAGGCCATATCGCTTTCCGTCGGCTCATAGACGATCTGGTCAGATTCGGACTTTGCCTTGTCGCGGCCGGCAGCTTCCCAATTGGCCCAGCCTTCAGCAACTTTTTGCGCCCACTCGCTTGTGCAGTGATCGTCAAAAACCTTGCGCTCATCATCAGGCATGCCTTCATAAGCCGCTTTGTTGACCGCCATGACGAACGTCGTCGTATAGAGCGGCATGTCGATGTGATGTTTTGTCACTTCGTTGATGCCGAAGAGGTAGATCGAACCCCAGGGGAATGTGATGGCGTCTGCCGCGCCACGCGCGAGAACCTCGCGTGCCTCCGGTGCGGAAACCTGAACGCTTGATCCGCCCAGCAGGCTGACGAAACGGCCCATCGTGGCATTGCCGGGGCGAACGTTCATGCCCTTCATGTCAGCAGGCACTTGCACCGGCTTGGTTGAATGGATCGTGCCGGTGTCGTGCAGGAAGGCCATGCAAACATGAACATCGCTCATCTCTTTCTCGGCATAGGCCCGATACCACTTGTCAAAAGCCTTCGTGCCGCCAACCGCATTGGTCGCCATGAAAGGCTGCTCGCCCAGTGCAATGACAGGAAAACGGCCGGGCTGATAGCCGGGATTCACATAGGTGATGTCCGCGATGCCATTGGCTGCCATGTCATAGTGGTCAATGGCCGAGCCCAGCTGTTGGGCAGGGAAGATCGTGACGTTGATCTTGCCACCGGAGGCTTCGTTCATCGATTTGATCCACGGTTCCAGACCGGTGGTCTGCAGCGGATGCTGCGGGGGAACCCAGGTGGAAAGACGCAAATCCGTTGCGTTCGCGGTGGCAGATGCCAGCAATGCGGCTGTCGCCAGGCCAAGTCCTGCAAGTCTCATTTTCATTCTCCTCCAAATTTGCCCTCTTCGTGAGAGCCGTTAGCTGTCAAACTTGATACCGACCTCCTCGCGTTCGGCCTCAAATTCATCCCTCCAGATCGTCTCAATGGCCTCGGGCGTCCAACCGCCATCCATCAACGCAAAGCGTTTCTCGGCAGGGTGCGACCACAACGAAAGACGATCACCGCCGATGCCGATGCATTGTCCCGTTATTTGCGCTGCCGCGTCAGAAGCCAGAAAGGCGGCGAGCGGAGCGATGTCATTTGCCGAACCGATGCCCATATTCTTCCTCAGTTCTTCGGGAATGGCCTCCCCACGCTCCAAAGCTTCGGCATGCTCGGCAAAGAGCGGCATTGTGGCTGTCATGCGTGTCAGCGCGTTCGGAACGATGGCGTTTACCGTCACCTGAGCTTTGGCGAGTTCCATGGACCATGTTCTGGCAAAGGCCGCGATGCCGGCTTTGGCCGCCGAATAGGCCGTCTGACCGAAATTGCCACGCTGACCGGCAAGCGAGGAGATCAGGATCAGACGACCGCCCTGCCCTGCTTGGCGAAAGTGTCGCGCCGCCGCACGCGCAAAGGTGAAGGTTCCGCGCAGATGTGTCTCGATCACACTGTCGAAATCATCATCGCTTGTATTCCAAAGCACCCGGTCGCGCAGATTGCCGGCATTGGTGCAAACAACGTCCAGCCGACCGAATTCAGAGAGTGCTTTTGCAACACAATCTTCGGCAGTGCTCGTTGGCCCCACGGGACCGGCGAAAGCAGTGGCTTTTCCGCCCTGCCCGCGGATTTCGTTACAAACAACCTGTGCCTGATCCCCGTCGATATCGTTGATCACCACCTGTGCATCGCGCGATGCCATCAGATGCGCGATTGCGCGACCGATGCCGCGTCCGCTGCCGGTCACGATTGCGACTTTGCCTCGAAGGGTCTGAACGTTCTTGACCATCATCGCCCCACAAAAATCGGTTGCCGTTTTTCCATGAAGGCGCGTGGACCCTCGCGCGCATCGGCTGATGCCATCACGCGTGATTTCGCCTGGTCTTCGAGTTGATAGCCCTCCCGCAGAGTGCGTCCGCTGGAAGCAAGCACCGTCTTCTTGATTTCCTGCACGGCGACCGGGCCGTTGGCAGCAATCTTGCCGGCGATCTCCAAAGCCTTGTTCATGACTTCGCCGACCGGCACGACATGGTTGACAAGTCCAGCGCGCAAGGCCGTTTCAGCATCTATAGTGTCGCCCACGAGAAGCATTTCCATCGCCAGACAATGCGGCATCTGCCGCGGCAGCCGCACCAGTGAGCCCGCAAACGGGATCAGGGCCCGCTTGGCTTCCGGCAAGCCGAACTTGGCGTGATCGGCGGCAATGCGGATATCCGTTGCCAGCACTGTTTCCATCCCACCGGCAAGACAGGTGCCGTTGATGGCGGCAATAATCGGTTTGTTCAGATCAAAGTCGCGTAGCGCAGAGCGACTCATGACGTCCGGCTCTGAGACGAGCCGGCGATCCCACTCGTCCTCAGGTTCGCGCGCGCCGGTCATCAGAGGCAGCGTCAGGGCGAGATCGCCACCTGAACAAAAGGCCTTGTCGCCGACACCAGTGAGGATACAGACCCGGAGCTCGGGATTTTCGGAGAATTCCGTGAAGGCATCCGCCAGGCGGCAGGCTACTTCAGGACTTATGGCATTGCGGGCTGCAGGACGATTGATCGTCAGGATCAGAATTCCATCCCGAACCTCGCTTAGAAGCGCTTTTTCCATGGTTTCAGCGATCATGCGGCGTTGCCCTTCAACATTTCGGCGGCAATGGTCCGCAACTCGTATTTCTGAACTTTTCCATTCGCAGTGAGCGGAAAGTGTTCCATGAAGTGGAAATAGCGGGGCAGCTTTTGCCGGCTCATATTCGCACGGCAATATTGTTCGAGCTCCACGCTATTGACGCTTGCACCGGGTGTGCACTTCACAAAAGCAAAGATTTCTTCACCCAAATCCGGGTCCGGAACGCCCACAACCTGCGCTTCGGCGACGGCCGGGTGCCCCATGAGGAAGTTTTCGATCTCGACCGGATAGATATTTTCGCCACCGCGGATCAGCATGTCCTTGATGCGTCCGACGATGCTCAGGTAACCTTCCTTTTGCAGAACGGCCAGATCACCCGAATGCAACCAACCATCCGCGTCGATTGCCTTGGCTGTGGCGTCTGGCATTGCGTAATAGCCCTTGGTGACCTGATAGCCGCGGATAAGGAGCTCGCCGGGCTCGCCGCACTTGCGCGTATCGCCCGTTTCCGGATCGACAATCCTGATCTCGGTATGCGGCAGCGGCGTGCCGGCCGTCGTTATCTGGGTTTCGAAATCATCTGAAGGGCGGGTCTGGGTAATGATCGGGCTTGCTTCCGTCATACCCATGATGATCATTGGCTGGAGATCGAATGTCGCCTTGAGGTCTCGCATCATCGAGGGTGGAATGGATGTCCCACCGGTATAGGCGATCCTCAGAGACCAATTTTCGGGCTTTTTGGGCCATGATTCCAACGCCTCCAGCATGCGGATATACATGGTGGGCACTGCATTGATGATGGTCGCTTCGTGCTTGATCATCAGTCTGATCATCGATTGCGGGTCGAAAGAAGGCATCAAGATCAAGGTGCCGCCGCAGGACAGCATGCCGAGTACATTGCAAACACAGCCGGCCGTGTGAAACAGCGGCATCGCACTCAACAACCTGTCAGACGCGCAGAAACCGCCGCGTGCTGCGCTCATGCGTGCATTGTTCAGAATACTGCGATGGGACAGCATTGCGCCCTTTGGTGCGCCCGTCGTTCCACTGGTGAATTGGATCTGCGCAATGTCGTTTGGTTGAGGTGTAAGAGAATGGGGAATATCAGGCCCATGTTCAGCAGAATTTTCCATGAGCTCGGTAAAGGAAATGGCAGAGCGGCTTTTGCCTTCCAGGCAGCAAAGACGTTCAAGCAACGGCAAATCAGGCTTCAGCGCCTCAATGGCTGAGGCTATATCGTAACCGCGCACATTATCGACGAAGAAGAGTGTCGAGACCTCCGCCTGGCGGCAGATGTAGCCAATCTCGTCCTTCTTGAGAGCGGTGTTGACCGTGACCAGAATGGCACCGATCTTCGCCAGCGCATATTCGAGATAAACCCATTCAGGCGAATTCGGAGACAGAACGGCAACACGATCCTGTTTTTTGACACCCCAGGCGAGCAATGCAGTGGCAAGCTGGTCAGTCTTTGTATCAAGCGCCTGATATGTCAGCGCAATGCTGCGTGTCTCATCCTCGTAAACAAGAGCCAATGCGCCGGGTGCACGCGCGGCCTGTTCTTTCAGTGCCGCGCCCACCACGCTTTCAATCAGCGTAAAGCCCTCGGTTTCCGGGTACCAGTGCGCGACCGCGTCTCTTATTGCCAAACTCTCCTCCCCCACGTGATTGCGCTTTGACACCAAATCGGCAAATATCACGCCTATCAAACTGTTCGGTGATAAATTGTTTTATATCGAACAATCAGAGTTCAAACATTATCTCAGGCGATACGAATGTCAAGCGGAATGGAACGCATACTGGAAGAGGAAACCGCAGAAGCCACGCTTCTTGATGCTGGCGCGCAGGAAAATTCCGTCGGCTACAAACTCAGACTGGCACAAATCATGGCCTACCAGGCCTTTGAAGCACAGGTGGCGGGATTTGGTTCCGCACCGCGTTATCTCGGCCTTCTCTGTGTAATCCAGGCCAATCCCGGTCAGCCCCAAAGCCGCTTGGCAGAAGCGGTTGCCTTGCAGCGCTCCAGTCTCGTCCCTATCCTGGACCGATTGGAACGGGAAGGCGTATTGGAACGTCGGGCGACTGAAAACGATCGCCGTTCAAACACGGTTTGGCTGACCGAACACGGTCAACAGATATTGAGGGGTCTTCTGGAAGAGGCAGAACGGCACGAAGAAACGCTTTCTCAGGACATGAGCACTGAGGAGCGTGATGAACTTCTGCGCAGCCTCGACAAAATCATCATAGGCTTGCGTGCGGGAAATCCAGCTAGAAAACGCTGATTTCGTCCAATATCGTATCTTTGAGCGTCGGCGCAGATCGGCAATTCACGCCTGGGAAACGACCTTTGCCGCTGCTTCCAAGGCGCCGCTTCCATGGGGGACGCCAAGGGCCTTCAGTCCCGCATCCATGACGGCCAGAGCACCAAGCGTCATGTGCGCATTCACATGTCCCATATGCGCCACTCTGAGAAAGCCGTGATAGGCATTGTCCGTCGGGTCAGCCATGCCAAGGCCAATGCCCAACGTAACCGCCCCCTCTCTCTCACACCAGCGCCGGAGTTCTGTACCGTAAGGCGTTCCGAACCGTGCAGCCGTCACTGAGTGACTTCGGAATGCGGGGTCAGAAATGTTGAGACCGATTTCCGGGTTTCCCGCACTCCATGCATCAAATGCGGCCCAGACGGTGCGTGCAAGGGCTGCATGACGCGCCCAGACTTCTTCCAAGCCCTCTTCTCGCAGTAACATCGTCAAAGCTTCGGCAAGTCCAAACAAATGGTGTGTGGGCGCGGTACCGGCGAAAAACTCGTAAAAGCTCTTTGGTGCTGCACGCGGGGTCCAGTCCCAATAAGGCGTCCTCAAATCGCTTGTCTTGCAGCGCTCCAATGCATTCTCGGAAAACCACACAAAGCCCAGACCCGGTGGCGTCATCAGGCCTTTCTGGCTGGCGGCAAGCAGGATGTCCACGCCCCAAGCATCCATGCGAAGCTCATCGCAGCCGAGAGACGCTATGGCATCGACGGCCAGGAGCGCCGGATGGCCAAGGGTATCAAGCATCTGGCGGATTTGAAGAATGTTATTGCGCACCGAACTTGCTGTATCCGTATGCGTCATCAACACAGCCTTGATTGCATGCTGGGTGTCGGCTTTTAGCGCATCTTCGACGCGCGACACATCAACTGGTGCCGACTTTCCAAAATCGATGACATCAACAGCAACGCCCATCCGGATGGCAGCTTCAGACCATCCGATTCCAAATCGTCCGGTAGACAGTAGCAACGCCTTTTCGCCGCGTGAAAAGAGGTTTGCGATCGACGCTTCCCAAACACCGTGACCATTGGCGATATAGATGCCTACATGCGCTTTCGTGACGGCGACAGCTTTCAGATCGTCGATGATCCGGTGCGTCATCTCCACCAGTTCGCCTTCATAAATATTGGGTGACGCCTTGTGCATGGCCGCAAGAACACGATCGGGCACGACTGACGGACCGGGAATGGCCAGATATGGACGACCGTTGGCGAGACCCATTGCAAACTCCGTTGATTCTTCGCTGAGTGACTTTGATGGATATTCTCGGCTTCCACGCCAGGTTTCAAGCTGCTTGAGACACTCATCACGCCTTATTTCGGAGCATTGTGTTCGGGCAGGAATCGCGGGATCTGACCCTCCCTGTTTCCTCTGACTTCAAGCGCAGTATGTTGGGGAATTGGGTGCGCCACTGTCTCCGATTGCGCCAGCGCTGACATAAAACGCGCACAGGAGTTGTGGTTTAACCTTTCATTAACCAAAAAGAACTGGACGGCGGAATAGAATCGCGACTATTTTTGGCGACCAACAAGCGACAAGACGCAGCTAGACCGACAGGAATAAGCAGAGCCGCCAATGAACGAGATGTTCGCAGAACAAATCAGCTGGGAAAGTTCCGAAGCCAAGATTGTGCGGCATGCGGCAATACTGTCAAGCCAGTTGCAGCAACTTCGAAGCCGCATGTATCCGCCTGCCGCCCAGAAAAAGCTTCGTTCGTTCCTGACCAATGAAGTCTCAAGTCTAACGACGATCCCATCGTCGACGCTGAAGCTGATGTCGAATGAAGGGCGCGGGCCTATTCCCGATCGGCTGGATAACAATCACCGCGCTTACACGCTACCGCAGATCAATGAGCTGCGTGCCTATTTTGCAGAACACAAACCCGCAGAGGCTCTCCGGTTTCTGCCGCGCCGGCGCGCCGGCGAACATCTGCAGGTTCTGGCGATTTCAAACTTCAAAGGTGGCAGCGCGAAGACGACGACAAGCGTTCACTTGGCGCATTATCTGGCGCTCTACGGCTACCGTGTTCTGGCCATCGACCTTGATCCGCAGGCTTCATTGTCAGCGATGTTCGGCTCTCAGCCGGAAGTCGATGTGGGCGTGAATGAGACGGTCTATGCCGCGCTTCGCTACGACGACCACCGCAGACCGGTCCGCGAGGTCATCCGCAAGACCTACTTCGATGGCATAGATCTTATTCCGGCCAATCTGGAGGTCATGGAATTCGAGCATGACACGCCACGCGCGCTTGCCGGTCGTGTCGACGACAGCGGCGGTATCTTTTTCGAGCGTCTGCGTGTTGCCCTGCGTGATGTGGATGAAGATTACGACATCGTTCTTTTGGATACCCCTCCTTCCCTCGGCTTTTTGACGCTTGCAGCCATCTACGCCGCCACCGGTATGATCGTGACGGTTCATCCCGCGATGCTGGACATCGCTTCGATGAACCAGTTTTTGCTGATGATGGGTGACCTGATTGGTGTGCTGAACGAAAACGGTGCCGATCTTCAACAGGATTTCTTCCGCTATCTCATAACGCGGCACAATCCGAATGATCAGCCGCAGGCTCAGGTGGTCGCCATGTTGCGGCATCTTTTCGGGACTGATGTGCTCACGGCGACTGCAATCGAAAGCACGGCGGTGGAGGCGGCTGGGTTAGCCAAACGTAGCCTTTACGAGCTGGAGGCGGGACAGGTGGGTCGCGATACGCATCGGCGCGCACGCGAAGCGATCGATGCGGTCAACGCTGATATCCTCAATCTCATTCAAGTGAGTTGGGGCCGAGTATGAACAAGCGCAAATCGATCGCGGCCAGTTTTGGATTGCTGAACGCCAGCCTTGAGGCCGATGATGCTGCAAAAGAAAGCCAGCAGTCATCTGCCTCGTCTGTTCCGGCAGCGCCGCGTGTTGGTGCCGGGGTTATCGGCGCGACCCAGCGTGCTCTCGGCGAAATCCGTGATGAGCGGGACCGCCTGAAAAGTCTTCTGGAAAGTGGTGCTGTTGGGCGTGAAATTGACACCTCTCTCATAGACCCCTCCCCTTTTCCTGACCGGCTGCCGGATGATGACGAGGAAGAGTTTGAATCCTTCAAGCGAAGCATCGCTGAAGAGGGTCAGAAGATTCCCGTTCAGTTGCGACCGCACCCTGAAATCAAAGGCCGGTATCAGGTGATCTTTGGCCATAGGCGCGTCCGTGCAGCCGAAGAACTCGGCGTTCCGGTTCTTGCGATCGTGGCCGATATTGCTGATCGCGACTTGATCATTTCCCAAGGCATCGAAAATGCAGCGCGCCAGAATCTGACCTGGATCGAGCGTGCGCTTTTCGCTTGGCGGCTGGATGAAGAAGGTTTTCGCCCGCGCGATATCTATGCGACGCTTTCCATTGATGATGCAGAACTTGCGCGAATGCGGGCTGTTTGCCGGACAGTGCCCGGGGACATTATAAGACTGATTGGCCGCGCTCCGAAAATTGGACGGCCACGTTGGCTCAGCCTTGCAAATACGCTGAAGGAGGAACCTTCTGGTTTGGAGAAGATTGCTCAAACCCTGTCAGCTGACAGGATTGGGAAAATGGATTCAAACGCGCGGTTTGCCCAGGCTCTTCGCGCTATTACAGAGAAGAAACCCGGCAAACCGAAAAAACACCTCAGACTGTCGGACAGCACCGGCCGAGACGTTGCGGAAGCGACCTTTTCAGAGACAGAGATTCATATCAATCTTCTGAACAAGAAAGATCGCGAGTTCGCAAGCTTTCTGCGGGCGGAGCTCCCGCGTTTGGCCGAGAAATTTTCATCTTTGCAAACAGATGATGAAAGATAGCAATCGTGTCCTGTCAGCTGACAGGGTTTTGATCGAGACGATGTAGGAAAGGAAACT
>NZ_JAMXLE010000010.1 GCF_024055895.1 Rhizobium sp. L1K21 | reverse complement strand
AGATTTCGGTTAAGAACGACGGAAAGGCCGCCCAGCCGTTTAACGAGGAGAGTCAGGGCGTAATCGAGAGCGCTGCAAATGCCCCGGATGCAAGGGTGGGCCCGCGAAAATCCAGCGACACAACCGTTGTATTGAAGCCCTACCCGCTTGGCATGGTTCTCTCCGCCTGCCCGCAAATTGCCGACTATGGTCCGGGAGGCGAAATATCGTCCTGGCGTGATCTCATGTCCGCAGCCGTTATCGTTCGATCCATGCTCGGCGTGTCACCTTCAGCATATGAGGAGGCATGCTCGGTTCTGGGACCTGAAAATGCCGCAACGGTCATGGCCTGTATCCTTGAACGGACGAACCTCATCCATTCGGCAGGCGGCTACCTCCGGGACCTCACCCGAAGAGCAGAGCGCGAAGAATTCTCCCTTGGACCCATGTTGATGGCGCAGATCAGAGCCAATGGCGGATCTCTGCAAAGGGCCGGGTGACAAAATGCTGCGCAGCTTTGCCAATCAATTGATGACGGCATCCGAGCTTTCGTTGGCGAGCGTTGAAAATAGTGTGTTCAAATGTTCTTTAGCGGAAAAGACGGCGGTTTCCAGTGAGGCGCCGTCTGCCATCGCCGCCGCAATCCCAGCTGACAATATACAGCCGGTGCCACGCATGTCTGCGGAAAAGCGTTTTCCAGTAAAGGCGATTGATGGGAACTTTGCGCGAAAGAGCCAGTCCACAGCCTCTTCTCCAACCGCGTGCCCTCCTTTGGCAAGGACAGCTTGCACGCCCTGTCGCAACAGCTTCGAACAAGCGTTCTCAAGCGATGGATGGCTGTCGGCTTCCACTTGGGTCAGAGTGGTAATTTCCGGCAAGTTCGGTGTGATCAGCGTACAGATGGGCAAAATCCGGCTGAGAAGAACGTGCGCGCCCTCCTCGCTCAGCAAGTGACTGCCGGAGGACGAAATCAAGACGGGATCGAGGATGGCAGGAATGTCCGGACGTTGCGCTAAGACGTCGGCGACTTTCGATGCGATAGCGGCGTTGGCCAGCATTCCGATCTTGATGGCTCTGACATTATTGGCGGCGAGGGCGGCTTGCATTTGGTCTTCCACCAGATCAGAGCTCATCGGAATGACGGAAACGACCCTGTCGTGGGTTTGAGCGGTGACTGCCGTTATTGCCGTGCAGGATTTAAGCCCGAAGGCAGAAACCGTTTCGATGTCGCGCACAATTCCGGCACCGCCCGAAGAGTCCGAACCTGCTATGATCAGAACATGAGGTTTTCCATTTATCGCCATGGCGCTGTTTGCGCGAGCCATTCACGGGTGCGCGCCTCAGGATCGGAGTTGAGCGTAATATCTGTGACGACGGCGGCACTGTCTGCGCCACTTTCAAAAGCGCCGGTGAGGCGATCCGGATTGAGACCGCCGATTGCAACGAGCGGAAGCGGCGCGATTTCTCGCTTCCATGTCCGGATTTTTTCAAGCCCCTGCGGAGCCCACTTCATCTTCTTGAGAATTGTTGGATAGATCGGGCCAAGCGCCACGTAATCCGGTTTGGCAGAAAGGGCGATCGCCAGTTCGTCTGCATCATGTGTCGAGATACCAAGTTTTAGCTTGGCATCGGAAATCGCTCTTAAGTCGGCACTCTTCAAATCCTCCTGACCGAGATGAATGAAGTCGCATTTCTCCTCGATGGCCAGCTGCCAGTGATCATTGATTATCAACTGGCAGCCGTGTTCGGCGCAGACTGTTTTTGCACGCGCTACATGTGCGTGGATTTCGCGGGCAGGCTTGTCTTTCATACGCAGTTGGACAAGTTTGACGCCCAAAGGCACCAGTCTTTCGATCCAATCTGCGCTATCCACAATGAGGTAAAACGGATCGAGTTTCATGAAAACACCGCCTGTCCGATGATGGGCGTGGACGGAACTGCCATATCACGGGGCTCCAGCATACCGGCTTCATATGCCTTGTGCCCCGCATCAGTGGCGGCGGCGAAGGCGGATGCCATGGCCACTGGATCGCCTGCGCCGGCCACGGCCGTGTTGAGGAGCACGGCATCGTAGCCCCACTCCATGACCTGCATAGCGTGAGATGGGCGACCAAGGCCTGCATCCACAATGAGGACGATTTCGGGGAAATAGCCCCGCATGGATTTCAGCGCGGAAGGATTGACCGGGCCACGCGCAGAACCAATGGGCGCGGCCCAGGGCATAAGAACTTTGCATCCTGCCCTCATCAATTGTTCCGCCACGCCCAAATCGTCTGTCGTGTACGGGAAGACTTCGAAACCGTTGGCGCAAAGGCTCTTGGCTGCCTCCACCAGGCCAAACACATCAGGTGCCAGTGTGTCATGATTGCAGATGACCTCCAGCTTGATCCAGTTGGTCTTGAAAACATCGCGTGCCATTTCGGCTGTCAAAATGGCTTCCCTGGCACTGTGGCATCCGGCCGTGTTCGGGAGGATTTGAACGCCCAAGGCGCGGATCATTTCAAAGAACTGGCTTCCCTGTTGATGGCCCGCCATTTCCCTGCGCAGCGAGACAGTCACGATCTCAGCACGGGACGAGCGGATTGCCTCTTCCATGATCAAAGGTGAGGGGTAGCGCGCGGTGCCGAGAAGAAGGCGCGATTGGAACGTCTTATCGTAAAGTTTCAGCATGTTCAGCCTCCCTGCATCGGCGAAAGAATTTCGATACGATCGCCGTCTGCCAGGCGATATTTCGTGCGGGTGGCTGACTGCACAAGTTCGCCGTTGACGGCAGTCGCCAGCCACTCGCCTTCGTAATCAAGATCGGCAAGCAGGTTCGCCAGTGTTTTGGCGCTGGTTTCTCGAGTCTCACCGTTGATGATAATTTTCATTGAGCAGCCTCCAATGCATGGTGTGATTGCACCAACCACTCTGCCAGTTCTTCTGCCAGCGCTGGGGCCATCAGATAGCCGTGGCGATACATGCCGTTGATGGAAATGTGTTTGCCGGTGCCGTGAGCGGCCGGAATGTTGTCGGCATAAGCGGGGCGTATGCCGCTTGCTGTTTCGAGAACCTCCGCCTCGCCGAATGCCGGATGGAGCGCATAAGCGGCGTTTAGCAATTCCATTAGCGACCGGGCGGAGATGGCACCTTCATTCTCGCTTTCAATCATCGTTGCACCAACCATGAACCGGCGGTTGGACTGCGGAACGACGTAAAGCGGAAATCGCGGATGGAGCAGACGCACCGGTCGAGAAAGCCTGATATCGGGTGTGCGGAGATGGAGCATTTCACCACGCACACCCCGCAAGCCAGAACCGGACCGGATTGCGGTTTTGCCGGTGCAATCCACCACTTTGGAAAAGCCGGCTTCCGGATGTTCGGGCGCATTGAAGTGGAAGGTGACGCCGTGTTCCAACAGCTTTTCGTAAAGGCCAGCCAGGGCTGAGCGCGGGTCCAGATGGGCTTCGCCGGGAAAGAAGAGGCCGCGGCGAAAACGGCCGGAAAGGGCGGGTTCCAGCCGGGCGATTTCGTCCTCGCCCAGCCACTTGAAATGACTGGTGCGGTTGGCAAAGCGTTCAAGCTCCTGGGTGTCGCGGGCAGGCGCAACAACAAGCGTCCCGTTTCGTCTGACAAGATGGGGCAGGACATCTGTCCACCAGTCAATGCTGAGTTTTCCTGCTTCAACCACCCGGTCGGGTGCAGTCTCGCCCTCGCACCAGGGGGCAAGCATTCCACCGGCACAGTGGGATGCGCCTGGGCCGGGCAGGGCGCAACGTTCGCTCACTTCCACCTGAAGACCGCGCCTGGCGAGTGCATAGGCCGCAGTCAGCCCGGTGACGCCCGCCCCTTTGATCAAAATCCGCATGGCGCAATCTCACTCTTTCACCGGCATGTAAAGACCGCCGCCTTGGCGGTACTTCTGCGCCATGACCTCCATGCCTTCTTTCTGCGCTTCGGCGCGAATGTCGTGTGAGATGCGCATCGAGCAGAATTTCGGTCCGCACATGGAGCAGAAATGCGCGACCTTGTGCGCCTCCTTCGGCAAAGTTTCATCGTGCATGGCGCAGGCGGTTTCAGGATCCAGGGACAGATTGAACTGGTCTTCCCAGCGAAATTCAAAGCGCGCGCGCGAAAGCGCATCATCGCGCATCTTTGCTGCTGGATGCCCCTTGGCCAGGTCGGCGGCATGGGCTGCGATCTTGTAAGTGATGACGCCGGTTTTAACATCGTTTCGGTCAGGCAGACCAAGATGTTCCTTCGGTGTCACGTAACAAAGCATTGCCGTTCCAAACCAGCCGATCATCGCAGCCCCGATTGCGGAGGTGATATGGTCGTAGCCAGGCGCAATATCGGTGGTTAGCGGTCCAAGTGTGTAAAAAGGTGCCTCGCCGCAGACGGAAAGCTGCTTTTCCATATTCTCCTTGATCTTGTGCATGGGAACATGGCCCGGACCTTCAATCATCACCTGACAATCTTTGGCCCACGCAATTTTCGTCAACTCACCCAGCGTTTCCAGTTCGGCAAATTGTGCCGCATCGTTGGCGTCCGCAATTGAACCGGGACGCAAGCCATCGCCTAACGAAAATGAAACGTCATAGGCGCGGCAGATATCGCAGATTTCTTCGAAATGCTCGTAAAGGAAGCTTTCCTTGTGATGATGAAGGCACCATTTGGCCATGATTGAGCCGCCACGCGAGACAATGCCGGTCACGCGATTGACGGTGAGCGGGATGTAATGAAGTCGCACGCCCGCATGGATGGTGAAGTAGTCGATCCCCTGTTCCGCCTGCTCAATCAGGGTGTCGCGGTAGATCTCCCAGGTGAGGTCTTCAGCTATGCCGCCAACCTTTTCAAGCGCTTGATAGAGCGGAACCGTACCGATCGGTACGGGTGAATTCCGGATGATCCATTCGCGGATATTATGGATGTTGCGCCCGGTGGAAAGATCCATCACGGTGTCAGCCCCCCAACGGATGGCCCAGACCATTTTTTCCACTTCCTCGGCCATGGAGGACGTGACGGCTGAATTGCCGATATTGGCATTGATTTTCGTCAGGAAGTTGCGGCCGATCACCATCGGCTCCAATTCGGGATGGTTGATATTGGCGGGTATGATCGCCCGTCCGCGCGCAATCTCGTCTCGCACAAATTCCGGCGTCACGACGTCGGGAATGGAAGCGCCGAAGTCCTCGCCATCGCGCACGGCTTTCTCAAGCGAAGCCTGCCGACCCATGTTTTCGCGAATGGCGGCAAACTCCATTTCGGCGGTGATGACGCCCGCCCGTGCATAGGCCATTTGCGTCACCGCCTTGCCGTTCATCGCACGCTGGGGTTTGGAGAGGTTGGGAAATTGCGGCGTGAGACGCTCGCCTGCAGCAAAGCCGTTATCCTCCGGTTTGACGTGACGGCCTTCATAGGCTGTGCTGTCGCTGCGCGCCGCAATCCACGTTGCGCGCAGACGAGGCAGACCCTTTTCGATGTTTATTGTTTGTGCGGGGTCGGTAAAGGGACCGGACGAATCATAAACCGTCACTGGCGGCTCGCCAGCCGTTGGATGAACGGCGATCTGGCGCATTGGAACACGTATTTCCGGGTGTATTTCACCCTTCAGCATGACCTTTGTCGATGCTGGAAACGGGCCTGTCGATACAGAGGGGAGGAGGTTTTTGGCGGCGATATTCATTTTGAGGCTCCACTTGTTTCAAGTTGGAGACCCAGTTCGAAGCCGGAATGATGGAAAGACGTCTGGCAGGAATCCTTATACGGTTTCCCAATGTCAGCAGCGCTTGCACCGTCCCTACGCCAGTATGAACTGGATCAGGTTCATAGGGTCACTGCGCTGCCTGAAACGGCCCAGCAGAATCTCAGCCCCTTGCGGGACCCCCCTGGTGAATGCTTCAAGCTAATCGCGTCATGGCTTATCGGTCAAGGTGGCTCGGGTTTTTTTTGAAACGAGGGGAGGGGGTGCCACGGGCAATCGAAGTGTTAGATCTTTAGCCGCATTTAACGTTTAGCCTGCTGCCACGGGTCGAATAATTCAACACCAAGTCCTTGAAAATATTTAATATTACGTGTCGCAAGACAAAGCTCATGAGCAACTGCAGTTGCTGCAATTATCCCATCCATTGAGGAGAGACCGCGACCGGTTCGTCTTGCATGTCCCATCAGATCGCCCCATGTCTCGGCGATTTTTTCGGTGACAGGCAGGATACGATGTTCAAAACGTTGAGGAAGATCGTGTGAGAGCCACTCCTCAAGTGCATTTCGTCTGCGCCCTTCGTCCAACAGCACAATGCCACGACGAATTTCGGCAATGGAGATTACGCTGATGAACGTTCTATCTTCGTCGATTGTATCCAGCCATTGCAGAACGTTTACATCCGGCTGCGGCTTGGTTACCTCCGACAGAACATTCGTGTCGACAAGCAGATTCACGGCGTGAGGTCGCGTGGTTCGTCGTGCTGACGTTCAACATCAATGTCAGCATTGCGAAGAGGGGACTCCATGAGAAACTGCGCAAGTGTACCTTTGCGACTTGTCTTGCGTTCCCATTCTTCAGCCGAGACGACCACAACACTCGGTTTTCCGTTTCGCGTGATGGTTTGAGGCGATGATTGCGCGCGTTGAATGACTTCAGAAAGTCGCGCTTTGGCCCCCGCAACTGTCCAATCGGTGTGGTTTTCCGCTTTTGATGACATCCAGGCTCTCCAAAACCATAATGACCAACGTGACTATATAGCGAAGCGGTCTGCAGGTGCAAGGTTCAACAGGGTTGTCTGAGATATATCAAATATGCTACTGAGTAGCATGGAAACTTGAGGAAACAGCAGGATGAGTGTTAAGTCATCGATTTCGCTGACAGACCAGCAGGATGCCTTTGCCCGTTCTCTGGTCGAAAATGGCCAATATTCCAGCATGAGTTCTGTCCTTCAGCAGGGACTGGAGCTGCTTCGCCAGAAGAAGGAAGCCGAGGCTGTCGAAACAGCGGCGCTGCGTGAGTTGCTTCAGCGGCGTTTGAAAGAGCCGACGATTTCTAATGTCAAAATGGAAAATCGGGTTGCGGCAATGATTGAGCGAAAGCGACGGACTGTTCGTGTGGACCCTTGAATACGCAGAGGAAGCCGAGCGTGATTTTGAACTGATCTTCGATCACCTGTTTGATGCTTATTGTGAGCTTGGGGAGGCGCCGGAAGAGGCCTTGGAGCATGCTGCTGCTCGCATTCGAAGGCTACAGAAGGAGATCAACCGCCTGACTGACACGCCCAAGATAGGTACTATAAGAGACGATATTTATCCTGGAATACGCTTTCTGCGGCGCGACAAGGCAGCCGTTTGGTTTCTGCCAGTGGAGGACAACCGCAAAATCATCGTTGCAGCCATTTTTTATGGCGCTCAGGATCACATAAGACATATGCTTGCGCGCCTGCTTGGAGAATAGGCCTCTCTAAAGCCCCGCTGCCTTTGTGAGATTCACCCTGAACCTGTCGCGCCTGCGCTGATAGCGGCGCGTCATCTCGGCGGATGTATGGCCAAGCTGCTTCTGCACATAGCGTTCATCGACTTCGGCGGATGTGGCAAGACCCGCGCGCAGCGAGTGGCCGGAAAAGAGTTTCACACGTTCAGCCTCTGGCAGTTCACCACGAATGCCAGCGGCAAGGATGGTTTTCTTGACGAGACGGGCGACTTCCTGGTCCTTGAGCCGTTCGGGACCGACAGCCCTGCCCTTGCCGGTCACACGTCGGAAGAGGGGGCCGTGGGCAATCTTGGCGAGTTTCATCCAGGTCTCAACGGCAACAACCGGGCAGGTGCGTTCAGACGAACCCCGGCCGATCTCAACT
>NZ_JAMXLE010000009.1 GCF_024055895.1 Rhizobium sp. L1K21 | reverse complement strand
CGGAAGAGGGGGCCGTGGGCAATCTTGGCGAGTTTCATCCAGGTCTCAACGGCAACAACCGGGCAGGTGCGTTCAGACGAACCCCGGCCGATCTCAACTTCACGCCATCCGGTCTTGCCACGCAGCGTAACGACAATGCCTTGATCAAGGATTTCAATCCAGCCGCGGCCATCATCCGTCTGGTCACGCCCGACGTCCAGGGCCACGATCTCGGAGCGGCGCAGGCCGCCGGCAAAGCCGATGAGCAGCATGGCGCGGTCACGCAAACCTCTGAGCGTGCCGCGGTCCAGCGTTTCCAGCATGGCAATCAGCTCTTCAGGCAGCAGCGCTTCTTTTTGACGTGGCGGTGCTGCATGGCTGTTGCGAATACCGGCCAGAACGGTGGCGATATGGCGGTCCTTGCGATCCAGATGCAGGCTGCGTTGGGTATAGTTCCACGAGAGCGATGAAAGCCGCCGCTCGATTGTCGAGACAGCCGCGCCTTTCTGTCCCGCAGCCCCTGACCCAGAGGCCAGTGCCGTGATATAAAGGCCCACTGTCTGCACATTCGGGGGCAGGGGAGACAGTCCCTGACGCCGGCACCAGGCGGTAAAATGCTTCCAGTCTGAGGCGTAAGCCCGGCGCGTATTGGCCGAAGAGGCCGCATCCACGTAACCGCGCGCACGGTCGACCAGGGGTGCCAGGCGGGCAGGGGTGTGTTCCGCGGCGTCTGTGGACAGGCCGGCATCGTTTGAATGTTCCGCTTCCACCGCGCTGAGAGACGGCGCAGCGTGCGGATCGATGTCATTTTCGGGCATTTGCGGCCTCTGAGCGTGGGTTTTCCCTATAATGTACAATATGAACGATAATGCAATCTTATCGGGCTTTTTATGCTGGTTACATCTCGTGCGGAAACATGCGCAAACTGTGATATAAACTGCGCACGTGTTTTATGCTTTCCAGCATGAACTCGCGTCAGATTTAATCCCGCGCAGCAAACTTGCCGGCACTGCATCTGCCCCGCTGGTCTCTACATTTCTACAGCCGCCGCCACCTAGACCATCAATTCCCGCATCAAACCTCGATTATAGGAATCCATCGCGAGTACGGCGTGAAATAGATCTATTGAAATTGGCCTATCTTCGTAAGAAATCACCGTGATGAATACGGCGGCAAAAAGGAATGTTTGACGTTCGCTGGGAGTGATTAGCCGCAAGAGTCGGCATTGTGTTCTTTTTCGCGAATGTCCCCAGCCGCTTCACTGAAGACTATGAGCTTGACCGAATGGGTATCCAACGCATGCTTCCACAGCCTCGATTGCTTCTTTGGTGCCGTCTAAGGAGTAGTCAAAAAACGTAACATTATTCTCGTCGAGGTAGATTGAGAGCACTAAGCTTCTCCACCGTCGAAGGCCTTCAACAAAATCTTCGGACAAATAATTCCAGGTGAGCACGTCGCCAACCTCAGTAGCGAAGACACTTGACTGCCCGGTCCATGTTTTTGCCCCAAGTTTAATTTGTGTCTTGTAGGTCCCTTCTGGAATAAGGCCTTTCTTGAAACGAAAGCCGACGAACTCATCATCAGCGCTGGACGAAACGGTTATCCGCCCGTCGATCCGGTAAGCGCCGCAACCGTCTTTATCTTCCCAGCCGTCCCAATCGGGATTGTCGAAGTGAAAACCTTCCTGCTTTGCGGGGGAAGCGGAAACTGAAGCCAGCGCCAAGAATGCCGAAAGAAAATACTTAGTTTTATTGCGCACGCGAGCATCTCACAATATGCCAGCTGTTTTAGGTAAGTAGAAATTCTCTTTTGCTCGAAAGTCAATATGGGTTATCAGTCTTCGAATATATCACTTTTGCTCAGGTGAGCTTAGTCCTTGTCGACAAAGTGCGGTAGCCAAATTTTTACGGCTGCCAATGACAGGAATGCCTCGATTGATTTTCTGGTCTTGTGGTACCGGGTTGCTGTGCGACGGAACCCCTTCCTGTGCTCGGCGGACACTTCAATCGCCCTGGAGTCGAGGCGCTTTATCTTTGGCAAGCGCCCCAAACAGCGCTCACCCTCTTGATAGGGCTTCCAATGACAAATGGAGACCGGCGACCAGAGCCAATCTAACCGCAAATCTTGCAGTATCATTCGTTTTCGCTGAAATGCTGCTCACATAGCCGTGAGAGTTCCGCAAGCGGCGGCCAATCAGCCATTTCTTCACGGAAAATAATTCCTGAACGGATCATGCGGCCTGCAAACTCCACAGGCAGAGAGACAATCTTCGGAAGGTTCGCGCCCTTGACAGCCGCTTCCGGCAATATGCAGAGGTAATCACCCTTTTGCAGCAGGCCAATTACGGAAACAAAGGATTCCGATCTTATCCTTATGTCGGGCGCCCTTCCAAGGCGCTCTATCGCTCCATGCACCGTTTGAAGCTCATATACCGGGTCCGTGCTGTAGACAATCCACGGGTATTCAAGGAGCCGATCGGCATTGATTGGCTTGTTATTGGCCGCTCCATCAAAAATGGGATGGTCTTCGCGTGCAACCACCCGGTCATAGACGGTTGTGAATTGCCTCGTGATAAGCCGCTTATCGTGACTGGAAGGCAATTCAATTCCACCAAACACGGCATCGACACGTCCTTCAACAATATCCTCAACTGTCGATTTTATGACGCCGCTTCCCACTTCAATCGAGAGTCCGGGGAAGCTTTTTTGCAAGGCAGTGATGATGTCCGGTAGAACCACCGCTCGCCACAATGGGCCGGCACGAAGATGCAGAGTGCCGGTGGTTTGCTGCACGGGCCGGGTTAGATTTTTCTCTGCCAACTCCCACTGGCGGGTCAGCCGACTGACCTCGGAAATAACCCGCGCTCCAAAATCTGTTGCTTGCACACCGCGCGAGTGACGGGTAAGCAGGCTGTCGCCAAAGTATTTTTCCAGCTGTGCAATTGAACGCGTCAAAGCCGGCTGGGTGATATGCAGGCGAGCGGCCGCCCGACGCATGCTCCCTTCTTCCACAACAGTGCGCAAACGCATGAGATGCGTCATCTGATCAAGCATTAGTGATTACCTATTCTTATCGCGGAGGAGATTAATTGAATTATCTCCGAATAGCACATTTGACTAGAGTTAATTTGCAAGCTTCGGCGATTGGAGGTCGTCGTTGAAAGGGAGGAAAAATGTCGAACAGAATTTATGCCGGCTTAAGTCGCCGCACGCTCTTGGGATCTGCGGCCTATCTCGGACTGGCGATGGCTGCGGGACGCGCCTTTTCGCAAGCGTTTGGAGACGGTGGCGGTCTTCCGCCAGCCGATGGTTCTTTGCGGTGGCTCGACTCTGGCGGCCAAAAAGGTGTTTTTATAAAAGAGTACCTTACCAAATACGGTGAAGCCAGGGGTATCGAGGTTGTTTATGACGGCCTGCCCTGGAAAGAAATAGCATCCGTGCTTCCGCTCGGCATCCGCAACGGCTCAGCACCGGACACGTTTAACCTTCCCATCGGAATGGAACCTTCGGTGGCAATTTCTGAAGGTTGGCTCCAGCCCATAGACGATCTCATTCCTGATTTCGACAATTGGAAAAAGGCTTATCCGAATGGATCTTTTGTTGAGGGCATCAATGTCTTTGGCGGCAAGACCTATGGTTTTCCGTTCTCTACGGAGCGCCGCTTCAACAACGCCCTTCTCTTCAATCAGGATATGATGAATGAAGCCGGCTACGATCATATCAATGCAGACCGTGCTCTCACGTTCGATGAGATGCGGGAGGCAGCACGCAAGATTACCGAAAACTCGGGCGGTCGCTCATTCGGCTTTATCATAGGTGGTGCACAGGAGCCACGCTGGGGCAACACGGCCACGATGTTGGCTCAGCGGGGCGGTGCCACCGTCGGAAGCAGCGGCTTGCTAGAAGGCATGGACCTCAAGACAGGTGAATTCGCTTTTGACCATGATGCCTATGTCGCCGGGGTTGAGCTTCTGCTGGCTATGAACTCTGATCGGTCGGTGTTTCCCGGATCATTGACCATCATCGCGCCCCAGGCCCGCGAATTCATCACCCAGGGTGCTGCGGGAATGATTATTCAGGGCCCGTGGAATATTCCGATCTGGGAGGAAAAGACACCGAATTTCAACTTTGGCGTCTCCCCGGGACCCGCCCCCGACGAAGCATCTCTCGACAATCCGGTCTGGGTCATGCAACTGCCGAATTCAACGAACATGATGTGGCTGAACGCCAAGGCCAACAATGCGCAATATGCCGGAGATTTCTTCCATTGGCTGGGCTCACTCGAGGGGCAGTTGGCTTATGCCAACGTGGCAAGCTGTGCAGACCCCGCGATCTTTCCAGAGACGATCAAGCTGGCACAGCTGAGTGAACGCGCCGTCACCATGCTTCAAATGGCCGAAAAACGGGTACGCATTGCGCCGAACCCGTTTGTGCGCAACCCCGAGCTTTCAAAAGTGGCAGCCGCCTATGTCGATCCGACGCCCAATCTGGCGCAGGCGGTGCAGGGTCTGTTTGCGGGGCAGCTCACCGATGTCAAGGCGACGCTGAAAAAGGCATCCGATGCTCGCAACAAGGCGCTTGACGAAGCCATCGCAAAGGCAAAATCCGACGGCGCAAATGTCAGCCGTGACGATTTTGCGTTTGCGGCGTGGGAAGAAACGAGGGACTTCGGTCCCGAGGACTACGCAAAGCAGTGAGGGAAGGCGCAGTCACAAAGGTACCTCCCACCAGGACTGCGGGCCCGCTCGGGATTTTGAACCCGGGCGGGTACCTCCCTGAACGTCCGGAGTAAAAAAGGTCAAATCATCCATGGCGGTCAATCATGAAGTCGCTGCGAGCGTGAAGCTGACGAGAACCGACAGGCTCGCTGCAAGAATTTGGAAATCCAGGCTGGATTATGCCTTTCTCATTCCGGGTCTGCTGGTATTCGGTGCTTTCATATTTTGGCCTATGATCGCCTCCTTCTACTATTCTGCGCTCAACTGGACAGGCTTTGGCGAGAACGCTGAGTTTGTCGGGCTGGCGAATTACCGGGAATTGTTGCAGGACGAATTCTTCTATGCGGCCTTCCGGCGCTCATTTGCTTTCATGCTTGCTACAGTGCCGCTGCAGATGATCCTCGGCCTGATTCTGGCCATTGTCCTGAACAACAAGCTGCTTCGCCTTTCAACCCTGTTCAGGGCGATGATATTCCTGCCGGTGGTCTCTCCGGTTGCAGTTATAGCCATCGTGATGGTGCTCATGTTGAGCCCCTTTAACGGCCCGATAAACGGGTTTCTGCTGGACGCGCATCTGGTGGACCGCGCCGTCGATTTTTTGGGATCGCCACAGATAGCCCTTTGGACACTCGCCGGCATTTTCGTATGGAAATGGACCGGTATTACGCTCATTTATTGGCTTGCTGCTCTGCAGACTGTTCCTGCAGAACTCTATGAAGCAGCCAAGCTCGATGACGTTAAGACGCGGCAGGTGATCTGGCATATCGTGTTGCCGATGATAGCTCCATTCGCAGTGGTTATCGGACTCATTTCTGCAATTGCGGCGCTCAACGTGTTCCCATTAATCCAGGCAACGACACAGGGCGGTCCATTCTTCTCAACCGAGGTGATGGAGGTCTACATCTTCCGCACAGCTTTTGCGCCTGCCTCGGGCCAGTTCCCACGCCTTGGATATGCGTCTGCTGCGGGTGTCCTCTTTGGTCTTTCCATCATGGTTCTTACAATCTTTCAGGCGATCGCGGTGCGGCGGACCCGCCGCAAGGAGGCAGAAGATGTCTGATACGGCGGTAGCCTCTTCGCGATCGCAAAAGGTTTTCCTGACGCCGCGACGCAAGCGTCAGATCACATCCATCATTCTGGCGGGCATTTGCGCGGTCTGGGTCTACCCCCTGATCTGGATGATCGCAGCATCGTTCAAGCCGAATTCGGAACTCTTTTCCAATCAGAGCATGATACCGATTGACCCGACTTTGGAGAATTATATTCGTGCATGGACTGAAGCCAACCTGCAGCGCTATTTCTTCAATACATTGTTCGTCACGGTCGGGTCTGTGGTCATTACCACCTTGGCTGCGGCACTTGCAGGCTATGTGCTTGGGCGCCGTGCTTTCCCGGGAAAGTGGGTTTTGATGGGGTTGATGGTCTTCACCCTGTTTATCCCGCAAGGATACACCATTATCCCCATCTTTCAGCTTCTGACCAACCTGGGCATCGGGCAGTCCCTTTGGGGTCTCATGCTGGCCACCTGCGGGCATAACATTGTTATTTTCATGCTCTTGTTCGCTGGCTATTTCACCCAGATACCCAAAGAACTGGAAGAGGCAAGCCGGATGGACGGCGTCGGCCCGGTCAAGACATTCTGGTATGTCATGCTGCCCTTGGCGAAACCGATCGTCGTGACTGTGGTGGTCATGCAGGCCTTGATGGCTTGGAACGACTTTTTGCTGCCATTGGTCATCACGCTCGCCAACCCCGCGATGCGAACGCTCAGCGTCGGCATCTACTCCTTCAAGGGAGAGCACTTTGTCGATTGGGGTGGCATGACGGCATCCTCGACGATTGCGATTGTCCCGATCGTCCTCCTGTTTTTATTCCTGCAACGCTATTTCATCGACGGCCTCGCCGGTGCGGTAAAAGGCTGATCCGGAGACTGCCATGTCTGGTGTAACCCTTAGAAATGTAAAGAAGAACTTTGGCTCGGTTGAGGTCATACGAGATGTGGATATCACCATTGAGGAGGGTGAGTTCTGCGTGTTTGTTGGCCCGTCCGGCTGCGGGAAATCGACCCTCCTGAGAATGATCGCAGGCTTGGAAGAGACGACCTCTGGCACGATTGAAATCGGCGGGCGTATCGTCAACGACCTGAACCCCAGCCAGCGAGGAACGGCTATGGTGTTCCAGACCTATGCTCTCTATCCACACATGACGGTAGAACGCAATATGGGCTTTGGCCTGCTCATGAATGGGGTGTCCAAGAGCCTTGTGAAGGAGAAGGTGGCGAAAGCAGCCCGCATTCTCCAGATCGAAAAGCTGCTGGATCGAAAGCCCAAACAGCTTTCCGGTGGTCAGCGCCAGCGGGTGGCGATTGGAAGAGCCATTGTGCGAGATCCAGAGGTATTCCTGTTCGACGAACCTCTATCGAATCTTGACGCGGAACTGCGTGTCGCAACCCGGCTCGAGATTGCAAAACTGCACAGCCAGCTCCGGGGTGCCACGATGGTTTATGTGACGCATGACCAGGTCGAAGCCATGACGCTTGCCGACAAGATCGTCGTTCTGAGAGACGGCCGCGTCGAGCAGGTCGGTGCGCCTATGGACCTCTATAACAATCCCGCCAATGTCTTTGTCGCCGGCTTTATCGGTTCGCCAAAAATGAACTTTGTCGATGTCAACCACGGTCAGCTGCCGGACGGTCGCGTGCTTCGGCTCGATGGCCCCAACGCCGCTTCCGTTGCGACGATCGGCTTTCGGTCGGACAGTTTAAAGCCGGCCGATCAGGGGAATGGCATGATTTCCGCGAAAGTGTCGGTCGTGGAGAGGCTTGGAGATGCAGAATATGTCCATTTCCAGACCCCTTGGGAGCAAGAGCTTGTCGCCCGCTTTCCGCCGGAAGCTGAAGTGGGACTAGACGCAACATTCGAGTTCGAATTGTCGGGCAAGATACATTTCTTTGATGCTAACGGCCGCGCGCTTGCAAATGTCATGCTGGCCAGTGGCGCTGTAGCAAAACCTGTGTGAGTGGAGTTAAGCCAATATGCGGCCAAACATAATTTTTATTCTTTCTGATGACCATGCCGCCCGGGCAATCAGTGCTTATGGCGCGGGATTGAACCAAACACCAAACCTTGATCGCCTGGCGAAGGAAGGCATTCGCCACGACGCCTGCTACGTGACCAATTCGATTTGCACGCCTTCGCGTGCTGCCATCCTCACTGGCACCCACAATCACGTGAACTGCGTCACCACCCTGGATACGCATTTGGATAACCGTTGGCCAAACGTCGCCAAGACTCTTCAGCAAAATGGCTACAAGACTGCGATTTTTGGCAAGTGGCACCTGGGTGAGGGCAAGGCTCACGAACCGGCGGGTTTCGATGAATGGGCCGTCGTTCCGGGGCAGGGCGACTACTGGGATCCCGCGTTTATTACCGCTCAGGGTCGCAAGCGTATCGCTGGCTACGCAACCGATATCATTACTGACATGTCGCTCGACTTCATCGGACGGAACAGCGATGGCGAGGAACCGTTCTTTCTGATGTGCCATCATAAGGCGCCGCACCGCAACTTCCAGCCGCACCCGAAATGGGAGCACCTTTGGGAAAGCCAGGATTTACCGCTTCCAGAAAGCTTCAACGACACATACGAGAATAGGGCAAAGGCTGCGGAAGCCGCCAAAATGCGCGTGCGCTCGGACATGAACTGGGAAGATCTGGGTCTCGTTCAGCCCGAGGGTCCGAGCGACGTCGCCGGTGAATTGATGGTTGACGGTTGGTGGGTTCGCAAAGTTCCCGAACTTCGCGCCGGAGAAAGCATCACGGTCGTTGACGCGAAAACCGGTGAGAACTTTACCTTCGACGATCCGCAGGCATTCGCGGAATTCAAATATCAGCGTTACATGAAGCGATACTTGCGGACCGTGCAGTCGATCGACGAAAATATCGGGCGGCTGCTTGATTACCTCGATGAGAACGGTCTCGCGGAGAATACGCTCGTGATCTACTCCTCCGATCAAGGCTTCTTCCTCGGCGAGCATGGGTGGTTCGATAAGCGTTTCATGTACGAGGAAAGTCTGCAAATGCCTTTTCTCGCACGCTTGCCGGGATCAATCCCCGCCGGCGTGACGAGCAGAGACATTTGCTGCAACGTGGATTTTGCCCCAACCTTCCTTGACTATGCCGGTGTCGCAAAGCCGTCCTACATGCAAGGCTGCAGCATGAGACCAGTTCTTGAAATGCAGACTCCGAATGACTGGGAACAGCTCGCCTATCATCGCTACTGGATGCACAATGACGTCATTCATGGTGCCTGGGCCCACTATGGGGTGCGCGATCAGCGCTACAAGCTGATCTATTGGTACAACGAAGATCTCGGTCAAGTAGGCGCGCGCGCGAATGGCGCGCCGCCTGAATGGGAGCTTTTTGATTGCGAGCTGGATCCATTCGAGCTGACGAATGTTGCCGACAAGCCTGAGTACAGCGAAATCTTCAAAACCCTTCTGAGTAAGTTGGATCGCAAGATGGCGGAGATCGGGGATATCCCTCGCCACGATAGTCAGGCGATCCTGAAGGCCAGGCAAGAGAAAGCGGCATAGGCCGGAATAAAAACAGCGCTGGACGCACTTTCGGCAAGTGCTCCAACGCATTCGCGGCGGCGGTTAGAGTGATCCTTGATCCCCGCCCGCCGTCGCGAGCCAGTTTCCGGGCCTCAAGACGCTTGCTGAAACGGCTTCCGAATCCTGCGCTTTGACGACAAAATGGGACTTACGATGCGCCTGATCTTCCTCCTCATGGATTCACTGAACCGCAGCGCCCTGGGTGCGTATAACGGCACGATTGAAACACCGAACTTTGATCGGCTTGAAGCCCGTTCAGTTACGTTTGACCGGCACTATGTCGGAAGCCTGCCTTGTATACCGGCCCGACGAGATATCCAGACTGGAAGGGCGAGCTTTTTCCATCGCTCATGGGGGCCGATGGAGCCCTACGATCAGAGTGTCTGCCAGCTTCTTCGACAGTCAGGTGTCTATAGCCACCTCATCACCGATCACTTCCATTATTTCCAGAACGGTGGCAGCGGCTATCATACCCAATATGACAGCTGGGACTTTGTCCGTGGCCAGGAATACGACACCTGGAAAGCCATTGTTCAACCGCCGCTCGACAGGTTTGCATCAGAATATGATCAACGTCATTACGATGCAGGCAAGAAGAAGATGCGCGTTCAACACATGGTCAATCGTCTCTACGAAAAGACGAGGACGACTTTCCAACGCCGCGCTGTTTTGCATCTGCATTCGAATTTCTTCAGGCCAACAAGGACGCAGACAATTGGATGCTGCAATTGGAACTATTTGACCCTCATGAGCCATTCCATGCTCCAAAGCGCTTTCGCCGCAAGGGTGATAGCACCTGGGAAGGTGGCGTTCTCAATTGGCCGGACTATGTGCCCGTGAACGAAACAGAAGAAGAAATTGCTGAAATTCGTGCGTGCTACGCGTCCCAAATCCGGATGCTGGACGAGTACGTTGGTCGTCTCCTCGACATCATGGACCAAGAAGAGATGTGGGACAATACGGCCATCATCATGTCCACCGACCATGGCTTTCTGCTTGGTGAGCATGGGTGGTGGGGCAAAAGCCGGATGCCCTATTACGAGGAAATGTCACACATTCCGCTGATGATTTGCCACCCCGGTTACAAAAACTCGGCCGGCCGGCGATCACAAGCCCTGACGCAAACAATTGATTTAATGCCGACCATTCTCGATATCTTCGGCATTAAAGCTGGAAAGCACGTGACAGGACAGTCGCTTCTGTCGCTGATGAACGCAGATACCGCATCCTTTGAAGACCGCATCGTTGCCTTCGGGCTTTTTGCAGGACCGATTGGTGTCACTGATGGCCGCTATGTGATGTTGCACTATCCACCGGATGTTCTTGGAGAGGGGCTATTCGAGTACACGCTTATGCCGCAACATATGGTGCGACCGTTTGCGCCCAAAGAGCTTGCAACAGCAAAGCTCGTCAAGCCTTTTGGTTTTACAGATGGGATTCCTTTGTTGCGAATGGATGCAAGGCGTGACGCTGCACGTCCACCCAACCTAGGCGGATCATTCATGGAGCAGGGCTTCCGGCTTTACGATCTGAAAAGCGATCCTGAGCAGCGTACGCCCATCCGTAATCAGGCAGTTGAAGCTCGGCTTTATCAGGGCCTTAGAGACTATATGGAAACGCATGAGGCACCTGGTGAAGCCTATGTCTGGCACGGTCTGTGAGACCAAAGTGCGGGGCATTTCCAGCCGAAGCGTGTTCGCTTCGGCGCCGGAGAATGCTGCAAAAAAGGTGAATAGATCTTTCTCATGCAATCCGCTTTTCAGCGGAACGTTACATCGAGCGTGGATGCAGGCATGTTTATGCTGGCTTCTGCCCGGATGTCGGTGGCTGAAAAGCCGGCCGATATGGTGAAGCTTCCGTCTTCTAACCGCCAAAGGCGCTCGGTCACGTCGAAAAAGGCGAAGGCGCGCAGCGGCAGGTCGAAGGTCAGTTTCCGGCTCTCGCCGGGCGCAAGCCGCACCTTGGCAAAGTGTTTCAGTTCCCGCACCGGTCTGGGGATGCTCGCCTCGTCGTCGCCCGCATAGATTTGTACCACGGTGGAGCCAGCACGTTCACCCGTATTGGCAACGCTGACGCGGGCCGTTGCACCATGCTCTGCGCGCGTGACCTCGAGCGCTCCCATCTCGAATGTCGTGTATGAAAGACCATGGCCGAATGGGTAGAGCGGCTCAATCCCGAGCTTTTCATAGTGGCGATAGCCGATGAACACCCCTTCGCGATAGCGCACCTTGCCATCGAGGCCGGGATAATGTTCGGGGTCCTGGCTGAAAGTCGGGTTGTCGCGCCAGCTCCGCGGGAATGTCTGTGGCAGCCTTCCACCCGGCTCGGCGTCGCCGAAAAGCACATCGGCAATGGCATTGCCGGCTTCTTGGCCCGGATACCAGGCCTGAAGGATCGCGGCGACACGATCCGCCCACGGCATCTCCACCGGTCCGCCTGTTTGCAGAACAACCACCGTATGTGGATTGGCGGCCGCCACGGCCGCGATCAAATCATCCTGCCGTCCGGGAAGCGTTATGCCTTGAAGGTCACTGCCTTCGGTGTCCCATTCGCCTGAGCGGCCCACAAAGACGATGGCTGTCTCCGCATTGCGGGCGGCTTCTGCTGCGGCCTCAATATCGGCGTCACCAAGCGGTCGGCCAATACCGGCTCGAAGGGCTGAAAGGTGAAGCGCTGCCCCATCCTGGCGGGCAAACTCGATGACGATTGAGTAGGTGCGTCCGGATTCCAGTTCGATTTCACCCACCACTTCGTCGCAACCTTCTTCAAAGAAGGTGTGGCCACGCGTCCATCCGTTCCAGGCATCTGCTACCAGCTTGCCGTCGACAAACATTTTCGACAGCCCGGCTGAGTGGATGCCGAGGCGGTGTCGCCCGGTGTGTTCGGGCGTAAACGTGCCGGTCAGACGGGCGGAGAAATTGTCGGAATCGACCCTACCGTCGGCGACCGGCGGTATCCAGAATGTGTTTGCTTCACGTAGCATGTCGACATGCACTGGCTCGCCCGAAAGCGTCTTGTTGGCAAAGAATTCAGCTCGGATGTCGCCCTTCCAGACCGGTTCCCAGCGATGGTTGGTGCAACCTTCTGCGTAGGACAGCCGGCTCTCGCTCAAACGGTCTACGAGTGCCTGCCAGGGCGATATCGCATAATGGGGGTTGAGCTGTGCTGAACCGCCGCCCATGATCCTGGCGATCTTCGCGTTGGGGCCGATCACGGCGATCTTTGCGCTTGATGGTGTAAGCGGCAGGACACCGTTATTTTTTAGCAGGACTGCCGCTTCGGCACCCGCACGCCTTATAAGAGCGCGGTGGGCGGGGCGGTCTTCCGACCGCTCGACAAACGGGCCGCGGTCGGAAAGCGAACCGGTACGGTGCATCAATCGCAGCACGTCGAGTACTCGTGTGCGAAGTGTTTCCTGCGAGACCTCGCCGGTTTCGACAGCCTCGATCAATCGCTCTCCGCGGGTGCGGGCGGGGCCTGGCATTTCAAGATTGAGCCCTGCATTGACACTCGGAGCGGCGGAGTGGGTTCCGAACCAGTCGGACATGACCACGCCGTCGAACCCCCAATCCTTGCGCAACACGTCGGTCAGCAGCCAACCGTTTTCCGAGGCGTAAGTCCCGTTCAGGCGATTGTAGGACGACATCACAGACCAGACGCCGGCCTTTTTAACAGCGTCCTCGAAGGGCCGCAGATAAACTTCACGCAACGTACGTTCGTCGATCTGCGAACTCATTGTGGTGCGCTCGATTTCGGATTCGTTGCCCGCAAAGTGTTTGATGGTTGAGGCTACGTTTCGGCTCTGCAATCCCTCAATGTAGCCGACTGCGAGCGCTGCGGTCAGTTCGGGGTCTTCGGAGTAACATTCAAAATTGCGGCCATTGGTAACCGAGCGATGGATATTGACGGTTGGCGCCAAAGAAACATGTGCGCCCTTCGATTTGACCTCTTCCGCGATCGCGGCACCGATTTCGCGTGCCAGCTCTGGATCGAAGCTTGCGCCGATGGCAATCCCCACCGGAAAAGCGGCCGATTTTGCGCCGCCAACGAGCGAGCCGGAGCCCCGTGCGCCATTCGGGCCGTCCGTCACGCGCAGCTTTCCGATACCCAACCGCTCGATAGCGGGCAACGACCAGAAATCCTCCCCGGAAAGCAGTGATACCTTTTCTCTGAGGGTCATCTGATCGACCAGCGATTCGAGGTCAATTGCTTGCACGTTCATTACACTCTCTCCCAAGGTTTCCGCACCGGCCTTTTTCGCCGGCAATCCTCCTGGATTTCGGTTCGGTTACCGTCCGCAAGAGGGTGTTTGTCGTCCTGGTAGCCAAACGCCCTGCTCCGCTCACGAGATGGATGACTGACCGCAAAATCGGGTGGAGAACATGGCTGCGCGCGCAGCGGAAATATGCCGGGAAAGTCATCTGAACCAACGCCGCCCGGTGTTCCCGGCAAAGCGCGTTCAACCTCCCACATATGATCCAGACTCCTCCGTCTTTCTCAAATGCCTAGCATTGTCGATATAGCCTCGAGAAATACCAAAATTCGTCGCAGCGATAATGCAGGTTAATACCTCTTGTTGATCGAAACGAGTGAACGCCGTCGTCTCGCCAAGTTGCTTGCGGCAACTTGGCATCTCATGGGTCGAGAAAAAAGAAAAGTTTATCACTGGCACTACTAAATGCATTTCTGCTTATTTGTCGTCGATGATAATTGAGAGACCAGCATCTGTCGGAGGACAGATAAAAGGGAGGTTTTTATCATGCGTTTTCGCTTTATAACGGCTGCGGCCGCGCTTCTTTCAACCGTTGTCTTCGCCCCGGTTTACGCCGAGGTTCGAAATGATGCCGATACGCTTGCTCTTGCGGCGCGTATCGACAACAACAGCTTTGACCGTGCCGAACTGATGTTGGGCAACCAACTTCAATATTGGCAGCCGGTCTTCGACACACTCCTGGTCGAGACACCGGAAGGCGAGATCGTACCGAACCTCGCCACCGAATGGAGCTACAACGACGACAACACGGTTTTGACGCTGAAGCTGCGCGACGGTGTAAAATTCACGGACGGCACGCCGTTCAACGCCGAGGCAGTCAAGGCAAATCTGGAATATTTAGCCGCAGGCAATGGCCAGAACGCGTACATGGCGCGCGGTATATCGTCCTTTGAGATCGTCTCCGACAACGAAATCAAGCTGCATCTCAAGGCACCCGATCCCGCCCTGGTCAATAATTTCGCCGTTGCGGCAGGCGCGATGGCCAGCCCTGCATCACTCGGCAAAGCGGGTTCCGACGTCGTCCCTGTCGGCAGCGGAGCCTATATCTATGACACTGAAGATTCGGTGGAGGGGAGCCAGTACGTCTATCATCGCAATCCGGATTATTGGAATGCCGAGGCTTACCCGTTTGATACAGTCACCATTACGCCAATGACGGACACGGTGGCCCGGATGAATGCGATCACTGCAGGCCAGGTGGATGGTACCGTCGCGGACACCCGCGCTGTCGCCCAGGCCAAAGCCATTGGGCTTCAAGTTCACACCAAAGACGTGAATTGGGCCGGTATTATTCTGGCTGATCGTGCCGGCAAGATCGTACCTGCACTGGGCGATGTCCGGGTACGGCAGGCCATCAACATGGCCTTTGACAAGGCATCCATCCTGAAGTTCGTTGATCAGGGTTTTGGTCACCTGAGCGACCAGATTTTCCCGAAATCGAGCCAAGCCTATGATCCGGATCTGGACAGCTACTACCCTTACGATCCGGAAAAAGCCCGCTCGCTTCTAAAGGAGGCTGGCTATGAAGACGGCTTCGAGATTATCTTCCCGGAAATCAAACCTTTTGCCGCCTTTTACCCGATCATCACGCAGCAGCTTGCCGACATCGGTATCACGGCTACGTTCGAAAGTCTGCCGCCGGGAAGCTCGATTCCCGTTATCCGCTCGGGCAAGTATGCGGCTTATGTCTTTACCTTCGGCGCACATGATGCGTGGACGGATATCCAGCAGCACATTACGCCCGATGCCGGTTGGAACGCCTTGAAGTACAGCGACGACAAGCTGAATGAGATGATCAAGACCGCGCAGTTCTTAAGCGGCGAGGACTATGCTGCCGAACTCAGAAAGATCAATCGCTACATCGTCGAGAATGCATTCTTTGCACCTTGGTACCGTCAGGATACGATCTATCTGACAAATGCAGAAACGAACGCAGAAATGCAGACTACAAACACTGTTCCCTTCATCAGGAACTACAGCAAGGCCAATTAAGCTTCAGCTCTTCACGTCAGTCTTTCGGCCCGCCACAAAGGTGGGCCGTTTTCGTTTGAGCATCGTCAGAGCAAGGAAGTCGATGCATCCGTGTTTTCGAGATACTTCCGGCAGAGTTCAACAAAATTGATCATCAGCGGCCAATCCGAAAGCTCTCGCCGGTGAATCAGGCCCAACGGAATATGTTTGCGCCGAAGGTCGATCGGAACAGGCACCAGCCGGGGATTAGCCGTTGAAGAAATGGCAAGGTCAGAAAGGACGCAAAGGGTGTCGCTGTGCTGCAGCGTTGTCAGTACCGTCATAAGGTCTGAACTTTTCATCCAGACATCCGGCTCGCGCCCGAAACGCTTCGAGATCGACCGGTCAGAATCGTCAGCATAAAGAGCCAGTTCGGAATAGATAATCCAGGGATAGTCGAGAATGTAACGTTCAGCACGAGGACCTTCCTTCTTGAGACATTCGAAGATCGGGTGGTTCTCACGGGCTGTAATGTGGATGTTGATGGTGATGAAATCGTGGCTCAGAAGTTGCGGTTGCTGCCGCCTGTCAATTCGGGTTCCACCGAAAACAGCATCGAGTTTGCCCTCATTCAAGTCGGCGATCACGCGATTTTCCAGAAGCGGCGTGATTTCGATCAGCATTTCGGGATGAAGCTTGCGCATTTCTTCGAATACAGGGGTCAGCAGACCGGATCGCCAGGTCGGCCCAAGGCCAAGCCTGAGGGAAACCTGACGTTGCTCGGCGTCTGCATTCAATTCGCGTTCTGAAATTTCGAGATACCGGTTCAGCCGCAACGTGTTGTTCAGCACCCGCTCACCAAATGGCGTTGGCCTTACGCCACGGGCGTGCCGCTCCAGAAGCTGCCGCCCGAAGCTTTCTTCGAGAATGGCGATCGAACGTGACAGCGCGGGTTGCGTCAGGTTCAGCCTGGCTGCAGCGCTATGCATGCTGCCTTCTTCTACGATGGCCTGGAACCTGAACAAATGTGTGAATTTGTCGAGCACGGGAGCTATTAACTTTGTTTATCTCTCAGTCGCCTTTTTTCATTTTTTCTAGCGCTGCGCAATTGATATATGTCGCGCGGCTTTAAATTGGGAGAAAGCCATAATGAGCGGGAGGCTCTTATCATGACAGCTTATTTGCTGCGCAGGGTCGCATTCGGGCTCGTGCTACTCGTGGTCATGTCAACGATTACGTTCTTCCTCGTCTTCAGCGGGACGGAACGGGTGGCGGCCAATATTCTTGGCGAGACTGCGTCGAACGCCGATATTGCGGCACTGACCCAAAAGCTGGGCATCGACCGTCCACTGCTCGTTCAGTACGGAGACTGGGTCGGCAACGCGGTTCAAGGTGACCTTGGTGACGCCTGGACAACGACCGGTTCAGTGACGGAGATATTGGCGAGGCGCATGCCTGTAACCCTGTCGATTGTCTCGACTGCAATCCTGGTTATGGCCGTGGTTTCAGCCATTCTCGGCATTGTCGCTGCGGTTAGGGGCGGATGGGCAGACGGCTTGATACAGGTGATCAGCATCGTCGGTTTTGCCATTCCGAATTTCTGGCTCGGTTTGATGCTGGTTGTGCTTTTCGCATTGAACCTGCAGTGGCTTCCCGCAACGGGTTACGTGTCATTCACGTCGTCGCCAAGCGGCTGGCTGGCCGCCGTTACATTGCCTGTGACCGCACTGGTTCTGTCCGGTATCGCATCGGCCTCTCAGCAGGTGCGCGGAGCCGTGATAGATGCGCTCAATCAAGATTATGTGCGGACGCTGAAAGCCCGTGGCGTGAACATGCGGTCGATCCTGTTCCGCCATGCCTTGCGCAACGCCTTGCCCGCTGCGCTGACCGTCCTTTCTGTTCAGTTTGTCGCTCTGCTCGGCGGTGCGGCGATCATTGAACGCGTATTTGCAATCCCCGGCCTCGGAGAGCTGACAGTACGTTCTGCTGTAATCGGCGACGTGCCCGTGCTCATGGGCGTTGTGGTGACGATGATTATTGTCGTCATTGTTGTAAACCTGCTTATCGACGTGATGAACGCGTGGGCCAACCCGAAGGTGCGCCTGCAATGACCGATATATCATCCACACAGCAAGTCTCGACCCAGGCTCTCAAGAGAACCTCTTTCCTCTGGTCTGTTTTGCGCAATCCGCTCGGGCTTCTCGCCACGATCATACTGCTGGTCGTCCTCTTGACCGCGATCTTTGCTCCGGCGGTGGCTCCATTCGATCCCTCACATGTCGAGATCTTCAAGGTAAACGTGGCGCCCAGTTCCGATTATTGGCTGGGGGGTGACGGGTCCGGTCGCGACATCTTTTCTCGTCTCGTCTACGGTGCACGTAACACACTGGTCGGCGCATCCATTGCTGTTGCCGTAGCTGCTCTGATCGGTGTTACCGGTGGACTGGCTGCCGGCTACTACGGGCGAATTCTTGACGTCGCCTCAAGTTGGGTGGCCGATGGCTTGATGGCTTTGCCGGCGATCATCGTTTTGCTTGCCTTCTTCCAAGCCCTTGGTTCGTCCATCCATCTTTCCATGGCCGTCTTCGGCATCATGCTTTCGCCTGGATTTTTCCGGCTGACGCGGAGCCTTGTTCGATCCGTTCGAAACGAGCTTTACGTCGATGCGGCCAGAGTTTCCGGATTGAGCGATTTCCGCATCATGTGGCGTCACATCCTGCTGGTTATTCGCGCACCTGTTGTCATTCAGGCGTCTATCGTTGCAGGGATCGCGATCGTGATCCAGGCGGGTCTGGAATTCCTCGGCCTGGGGGATGCGTCAATCCCAACATGGGGCGGCATGTTGCAGGATGCTTTTGACAATCTCTATGTGGCACCGATTTCCGTCTATTGGCCTGGGCTGGCTATTGCGATAACCGTCGGTTCGCTGGTCTTGCTCGCCAACGTCATACGCGATCGGATGCAGCAGGGTGACGCCCCTCCCAAGGTATCCCGGCTGCCGAAACCTGAACCCAAGCCTTCGCCGATCTCGAGCGTTTCTGATGATACGCTTCTGGACATTCGGGATCTGGTCGTCGGCTATCCCGGTAAAGGCGAGTGGAAGCAGGTCGTGAAAGCCGTCACCATGTCCGTCAAACGGGGCGAGATCTTCGGTTTGGTCGGTGAAAGCGGCTCTGGAAAGACGCAGACAGCCTTTGCCGTACTCGGTCTTCTTTCGAAGGGTGGCCGTATTCTTTCGGGATCAATCACTTTTGACGGGATCGATCTGACGGCGCTCTCGGCCTCTCAGATGCATGCATTGCGCGGCAAGCGGATCGCCTATGTGCCGCAAGAGCCGATGTCGAACCTCGATCCGTCATTCCGCATTGGCTGGCAACTGGTTGAGCCGATGGTTTCGGTTCTGGGCATCTCCCAAGCCGAAGCCAAGGAACGGGCGCTGGCACTGCTGGCCCGTGTCGGCCTCCCGCACCCGGAGAGGGTCTTCCAGTGTTACCCGCATCAGATATCCGGCGGCATGGCGCAGCGCGTTCTGATAGCCGGAGCGGTATCGTGCAAACCCGATCTCCTGATTGCCGATGAACCGACAACAGCACTTGATGTGACCGTTCAGGCCGAGGTGCTGGAGTTGATGCGCGATCTCCAGGCCGAATATGGAATGTCTATCATCCTTGTGACGCACAATTTCGGCGTCGTGGCCGATATGTGCGATACCGTCGCGGTAATGCGCGATGGCGCTGTCGTCGAGACAGCCGAAGCGCGCAAGCTCTTTGCCGCGCCGGGGCACGAATATACCCGGATGCTCCTCGATTCCGTTCTCGAGGATCCTGATACCCGTACATACTCTCCACCCAAAGAGGCCAGCGCATGACTGCTCCGTTGATCGAATGTGAGAAGGTCAACACCTTCTTTGGGACGTTTCATGCGCTGAAGGACGTCAATCTGACGATCCGTCCGGGCGAAACGGTCGGGCTTGTTGGAGAAAGCGGATCGGGCAAGACGACGATTGGCCGAGCCATCCTGGGTATTGGGCCGGTCACATCCGGTCGCATATCGTTTGAAGGGCAGGACATTGCCGGTGTTGTACCGCGAAATCGCAAAGGTGATGCAGCGCGCATACAAGCGGTTTTTCAGGACCCTTACACCTCGCTGAATCCCTCCATGACCATCGAGGACATCTTGACCGAGCCGGTCGTGGCTCGTCGATTGGCATCAAAAGATGATGCTCGTGCGCAAGTGCGCACGTTGCTCGATCAGGTCGCACTTCCGGCGGATGCGGCGCATCGGTTCCCGCGCGAATTTTCCGGTGGGCAGCGCCAGAGGGTGGCGATTGCGCGCGCGTTGGCGCTGCATCCAAAGCTGATCGTTTGCGATGAACCGGTTTCCGCGCTTGATCTTTCCACGCAGGCCCGGGTTCTCGATCTCTTCATCGAATTGCAGGAAAGAACAGGCGTCGCCTATCTTTTTGTCTCGCACGACCTGGCGGTGGTGCGGCACATCTCTCACCGGGTCGCCGTTATGCGCAGCGGCGAGATTGTTGAATTCGGCGAATGCGACCAGGTAACGGCACACCCCGAACACCCCTATACCCAGCGCCTGCTTCTCGCAGCCCCGGTCGCCGACCCCGTGCGACAGCAGGAACGCCGAGAAGCGTTTCTTTCTCTCGGCAAAGAGGCCTGAGATGCGCGTCATTGTCGTCATGTTTGACAGCCTGAACCGGAAAATGCTGCCACCTTATGGTGGAGACCCGAAGAATGCGCCGAATTTTGCCAGGCTGGCCGAGCGGGCCGTTACATTCGATCATTGTTATGCCGGGTCCATGCCCTGCATGCCGGCGCGACGCGAGATGCATACCGGTCGATACAACTTTCTTCACCGCTCTTGGAGTCCGCTCGAACCTTTCGACGACAGCGTCCCGCAGATGCTCAAGCAGTCAGGTGTTTACACGCATCTGATCACCGATCACCAGCACTATTGGGAAGATGGCGGCGCGACTTATCATAACCGCTATGCCTCCTACGAGTTTTTCCGTGGGCAGGAAGGTGACCTTTGGAAGGCTGATGTTGCTGCCAGCGCTGGCACCAGTCTGACCGATATCGGCCCCAGGATGCGTCAGCAGGACGCGGTCAATCGTGCTGCTATCGAGGCCGGCGGCGTGCATCCGCAGACGGGTGTGTTTGATGCCGGGCTGGCTTTTCTGCGCGACAACGCCAAAGCCGACAACTGGATGGTGCAGATCGAAACCTTCGATCCGCACGAGCCTTTTTATTCCTCCCGACGTCACATGGCCCAGTTCGAAGACCCTCAGGGTGGTGATGGTTCTTTCGACTGGCCACCCTATGCCCGTGTAACCGAGGACGAAGCAACTGAGGAAGTGGCGCGTAACCGCTACCTTGCGCTCCTGGCAATGTGTGATGAAAACCTGGGCCGCGTGTTGGACCTTATGGACGAACAGGACATGTGGGCGGATACAGCGCTCATCGTTTGCACCGATCATGGCTACATGCTGGGCGAAAAGGGGTGGTGGGGTAAGTCCGTCCAGCCCTGGTACGAGGAAACGATCCACACGCCGCTGTTCTTCTGGGATCCACGCACACCGGTGAAGAAGCAACGCCGGAAAGCGCTCGTGCAGACGATCGATTTCGGCCCGACCTTGCTGGATCTGTTCGGTCATCAACCAACGGCCGATATGCAAGGACGTTCGCTTGCCCTGCACATGACAGACGACCAGCCACTGCGTGATGGTGCTCTCTTTGGTTCTCACGGCAGCCATGTCAACGTCACCGACGGCCGCTATGTTTACATGCGCGCACCGGCATCGGCAGCAAATGCGCCGCTTTTTGAGTACACGCTCATGCCTATGCACATGCGAGCGATGGCCTCGCCGGAAGAATTGCGGCAGGCGGAACTCGTGCCGGGTTTTTCCTTCACCAAGGGCTGCCAGCTTCTGCGGTTCCCGGCATGGGGCCTGGGCAATCCATTTGCCCATGGCACACTGCTCTTCGATCTTCAAACGGATCCGGAACAGACGGCTCCCTTGCAGGATGATGCGCTCGAAACCCGCATGGCGACCCTTCTCGTAGAACTTATGCGCGAGAACGACGCCCCGCTTGAGCAGTTCGAACGACTTGGACTGCCGCCGTCCGGTGCAATCGGGCCTGAGCACCTTTTGGTGTCTAGACAGGCGGACCAGGCTGCGCGTTCCAGGCAACGTGCGGTGCGCCGGGATGTTTTCCCGCCTGACGCCATTATCCGATCGGAACCCATCGGCAAGTTGATGCAGGTCGACGCCGCGCAGCAGCTTTTGGTCGAGGCCTTTCCACTGCTGAAGAATGCAGCAACGCGCCCCTATGTCGGTCATAAGACGGTTGTTGAAGTTGCCGCGATGCAGGCAGGTACGAGTGAAGTTGAGCTTGAAACTCTTGAAGCGAAGCTCGCGGCAGTGTTGGCAGAGATCTGAAAAACCATGAGCAAGAAACCGAACATTCTTTGTCTGGTCAGCGAGGACTGCCCGCCCCGCCTTGGCGCTTACGGCGACAGATTGGCACGAACGCCGAACCTTGACGCCCTGGCAGCCCGCGGAGTCACCTTCGACACAGCGAATTCAACATCTCCGGTATGCGCCCCTTCCCGGTTCTCCATCCTGACAGGACGGATGGCCGAAAGCGTCCCTCCCGCGCAGCAGATGACATCGTGGGGCGATATGCCGGCGGGGATCGCCACTTATCCGGAGTTCATGCGCGCGGCGGGTTATTATTGCACCAACAATTCGAAGACCCACTACAATGTCGATCTGGCTGACCCAACGGCGCTGTGGGACGATTGCAGCGGTACCGCGCATTGGGTCAATGGTCCCAAGGACAAACCGTTTCTCGCAATCTTCAACTGCATGTTGACCCATGAAAGCTGCGTCTTCGAAGAAAAGCCGGGCGCGGTAAAGCCTGGCGATGTCACTTTGCCTGCGCATTTGCCCGACTTGCCAGAACTGCGGCAGGACCTTGCGAGCTATTATAATCGCATCGCTGAAATGGACGCCTGGATGGGCGTGCGTATGGCAGAGGTTGAAGCCGCGGGCCTGACGGACGAAACGATTGTCATCTACCATTCCGACCACGCGTCACCGCTGCCGCGTTCCAAGCGCTTCTGCTACGACGACGGTCTTCAAATACCGCTCATCGTTCACGTGCCTGAGAAATGGCGGCATCTGCTTCCGGATGATCCCGGCAGCCATATCGCGACCCCGGTTTCGATGGTCGACCTTTTCCGCACGCTTGCTGCAATCATCGAAGAAGAAGCGCCTGAAGGTGTGCAGGGCGTCCCTTTCATGGGTCCGGAACGCCTCAAGCGGACATATGCGCTGGCTGGGCGCGATCGCATGGATTCGCGCTATGATCTGACACGCACCCTGCGCGACGAACGCTATCGCTATATCCGCAATTATGCGCCGCACCGGCCCTGGGGGCAGTACTATGCATACGCATGGAATGCCGCGGGTTACCGTGCCTATGAAACGGCGTATCTTGCAGGCGATTTGACCAAGATACAGGAGCGGTTCTGGAATACCAAGCCGTCAGAAGAATTATACGATATGCAGGCGGATCCCGACTCGGTGATGAACCTCGTCGGCGATCCCGCCCATGCCGAGCACCTTGAAACGATGCGCGCCGATCTGGATGCACAAATGATCGCAGTTCATGACTGCGGTTTCATCCCGGAACGCTCGGCCACTGAAGTGCTGCCGGCACGCAATGATCCGGCAATCTATCCGATCGAAGATGTCATCGCGCTAGCCAACCGCGCCATTGCACGCGATCCGGCAAATATTCCCGCCTTTATGAAGGCGCTCGCCGACACTTCAGCGGTCGTCCGCTACTGGGGTGCACAGGGTTGCCTGATGCTGGCCGTTAAGGGCCATGCGATGCCGTCCACTCTCGAAAACATTATTGAAGATGAGCGCGACCCGGACGTTCTCATCGCACTCCACGAGGCTCTCGGCCATGCAGGACATGTGGAAGCATCCGTGCGTACATTGACCGCGCTTGCGGACGAGCAACAAACACTGTGGCTCCGGCTCAAGGCACTCAGCGCACTCGCCGCACTGCCCCTGATGCCGGAGATATCGCGATCGGTGGTGGCCTGCGCAGCGGAAGATCCCAGCACAGATTTGCGCGGAACCGCGGCTTACCTTCTGCATCGGCTCGACGGCACTTACACGCCAGAGACCCGCATATTCAATCACGCGCTTTTCTTGAAGCACATGAAAGGCCATTCCGGGATCGGGCCGCAATCCTTCCCCGATATCGAAGACATCAAAGTAAAGAGGAACGGATGACGCTCGACTTATTCCGACTGCGAAAAGCGCCATTCAGTCTCGATCGTGAAGCACTGTCCTGGGTCGAGACGACATTCCATGCACTTGATGATGCCGAGCGCGTCGGCCAGATTTTCAATATGTTGTCGCGTGGTGACGAGGACGGCGAACGTGAGACGTTTCAACACTTCAAGCCCGGTGGGCTGACGCGCTATTTCAAGGATAATGCAGAAGAGGAACGTGCGCGGCTGGCTGAGCTTCAGGCCGATGCGAAGGTTCCGCTGCTGATCTCGGCGGACCTTGAGGGGTCGCGCATGAGCCTTCCCTTCGGTACGCCCGTTCCCAATCCACTGGCCCTCTCGGCGATTGATGATCTTGCCGTGACCGAGGAGGTCAGCCGTATCATGGCGCGCGAAGCGCGCGCTGTCGGGTTGAACTGGTCATTTACACCGCTTCTCGACATCAATGCCGCTACGCGCAGCTCCATTGTCGCGACCCGAAGCTTTGGCAGCGACATGGAGCGGATTCGCCGTCATGCGTTAACGCAGCTAAGGGTGTTCCAGGAAGAAGGAATTGCCGCAACGATCAAGCACTGGCCGGGCGAAGGCCATGATGCCCGCGATCAGCATCTGGTCACCACCATCAATCCGCTGTCGATGCAGGAATGGGCCGCCTCCCACGGAAGGCTCTATCGCGACGCGATTGACGCCGGGGCGCTGGCGGTGATGTCCGCGCATATAGCACTGCCGGCTTATATGCAGGGCGAGGGTGCTGAAGGTGCAGAGCTATATCGACCTGCGTCACTGAGCCCCGAGCTGACGACAAAGCTCTTGCGCCAGGAGTATGGCTTTAACGGCCTCATCGTTTCCGATGCCAGCGAGATGGCAGGTGTAACGTCGTTTATGAGTGCGGTCGATGCCAAGGTTGAAATCGTGAACGCGGGCAACGATATGATCCTTTTTTCAAACGCACCGGAACGGCATTTCGGCGCGATTCTGGAAGCGGTGCAGTCCGGTCGCATACGATCCGAGCGGTTTGCCGATGCAGTGCTCCGGGTCCTCGGCCTGAAGGCGAGGCTCGGCCTGCATCGAGGCGATGCGCTCCCGCCTTTCCCGCCGATCCAGTCGAAGCGCGTTCAAGAAATAATACGTCGCGCTCCAGTTCTGGAGAAGGATGTCCAGAATTTGCTGCCGCTGTCGGCCGACACTCACAAGCGCGTCGCTGTCGTTGCGCCGGGGATCGTCGAGCCTTTGTGGAATTCCACCATGCCGATTGTTTTCCCCGAGCTTCTGAGCGCCGAAGGCTTCGACGTCACGGTACACGAAGTTGGTCACCCGCTCGAACCCGAAGACTACGATCTGGTGATCTATGCCTTTTCGGAGGAGACACTTTTGACGCGCGGTCGCATTTTCCTTGATTGGGCGAAACTCGGTGGCGGTATGCGCGGTTCCATGCAGCGGGTGTGGCACGAGGTGCCAACGCTGATGATTTCCTTCGGCTATCCTTATTACCTCTACGATGCGCCGCGCGTACCGACCTATATCAACGCCTGGGCAACGATGGACGAGATGCAGAAGGCTGTCGTCGATCTTATTCTGGGTCGTGCCGAGTGGAACCGAAACAGCCCTGTCGATGCGTTTGACGGGGCACCTGATGCACGATTCTGATCGTGGCGCGAACTGAACAGAATGGAGACGGCTATGAGCTATGTATTTTCCCCAGCACCGGTAACAACGGTTCCCGTTGTTGGCACCAGTGATCTGTTTCCGGTGCGGCGCATTTTCTGCGTCGGCCGCAACTATGCTGCCCATGCCCGGGAAATGGGCCGCGATCCGGACCGCGAGCCGCCCTTTTTCTTCACCAAGCCGGCTGATGCCGTTGTTGCAGACGAGGCAACGATTCCCTATCCGCCCGAGACCGAGAATTTACACTATGAGGCCGAACTGGTCGTCGCAATCGGCAGGGGCGGGGTGAACATAACGCTGGAGAATGCGCTTGCCCATATTTACGGCTACGCGGTCGGCAATGACCTCACGCGCCGTGATCTTCAGCTCAAGGCCCGCGAACAAGGTCGCCCGTGGGACTGGGGCAAGGCCTTTGATCGATCCGCCCCGATTGCGCCGATCCATCCTGCTTCGTCCGTTGGCCATCCTTCGAGTGGTTCGATCAGACTGACGGTGAATGGCGAGGTCAAGCAGGATGCCGATCTGCAGGAATTGATCTGGTCCGTACCGGAGATCATCTCGATCTTGTCCCACTCTATGGCGTTGCAGCCGGGCGATCTTATCATGACCGGTACCCCCGCAGGCGTTGGCCCGCTTGTTGAAGGCGATGTCTGCGTCGTCACGATTGAGGGGCTTGGGGATCTGACCACCACCATTGGGCCTCGCTCATGACGCTCAAGCTGCATAATTTTTTCCGCTCCTCGACATCGACTCGCCTCAGGGCGGCGTTGAACATCAAGGGGCTGGAATACGATTACGTGGCTTATGTGCTGCGTAAAGGCGAGACCCGCACGCCTGAATATTTGGCAATGAACCCGCAGGGCCTTGTTCCAACACTTGAGCTGGACGACGGCACGACACTGACCCAGTCGCTCGCCATCATCGCGTGGCTTGATGAGATTCACCCTGAGCCTGCATTGCTGCCCTCTGATCCGCTCGGCCGTGCCAGGGTGCGCTCGCTCGCCTATATGATCGCTTGCGAAATCCACCCGCTCAACAATCTGCGCGTTCTTTTCCGCCTCAACGAGCAGTTCGGCGCAGATGAGGCAGCGCAAAAAGCCTGGTTCACCCACTGGGTGGAAACCACGTTCGATGCGCTGGAAACTGAACTGGCGTCCAGCCCACGCACAGGACGCTATTGCCACGGTGACATGCCAGGTCTGGCCGACCTCTGCCTCTATGCGCAGGTTTGGAACAACCGCCGCTTCGATATCGCTCTCGATCGCTGGCCGACCATTGCCCGGATATTCTCGAGCCTAGACGCGCTGCCAGCTTTTGCAAACGCCGCTCCGCCGAGACAACCCGACACTGCATAATCCAAAAGGGAGGATGCCATGACCGAAGAGCTAAGCCACGAAACTGCACCCCACGGAATGCAGCCCGAGGATACGCCGGAACTGCGTGAGCTCTATCAAGGATTTAAGGAAAACCACCTTAACCCGCTTTGGACACAGACGGGCAGCCTGATGCCCATGCATCCCAAACCCAAAGCAGTGCCGCATATCTGGAAATGGTCCGATCTTCTGCCGCTAGCAGAACGTTCGGGCGAACTTGTCCCCGTGGGGCGAGGAGGTGAACGCCGTGCAATTGGATTGGCCAATCCCGGCCTGGGCGGTCATGCTTACATTAGTCCGACCTTGTGGTGCGCGATCCAGTATCTCTGCCCGGGCGAGAACGCGCCGGAACACCGCCATTCCCAAAACGCCTTCCGCTTTGTGGTCGAAGGCGAGGGCGTATGGACAGTTGTGAACGGTGATCCGGTGCGCATGTCGCGTGGTGATCTCTTGCTCACCCCCGGCTGGAATTTCCACGGCCACCACAATGTTGCGCTGGAGCCTATGGCTTGGATTGATGGCCTCGATATTCCCTTCAGCCAGCAGATGGATGTCGGATTTTTTGAATTCGGCTCGGAGCGTGTGACCGATAATGCCACGCCAAACTTCTCCCAAGGTGAAAGGCTCTGGTGCCATCCTGGCCTCAGGCCGCTGTCGCAGCTGCAAAACACCGTCTCATCACCGATCGGTGCCTATCGGTGGGAATTCACCGATCGGGCTTTGACAGAACAGCTCCTGCTGGAGGACGAAGGCAATCCGGCAACCGTCGAGATGGGACATGCCGCGATACGCTATGTCAATCCGACCACTGGCGGCGATGTCATGCCCACCATCCGTTGCGAATTCCGCAGACTGCGTGCAGGCACCCAAACTGCCGTGCGTCGCGATGTCGGGTCGTCCATTTTCCAGGTCTTCGAGGGGCAGGGCTCGGTCGTCTTGAATGGTGAGAGCCGCAAACTCGAAAAAGGCGACATTTTCGTCGTTCCTTCTTGGGTCACGTGGTCGTTGGAAGCTGAGACGCAATTTGACCTCTTCTGCTTCTCCGACGCACCCATCATGGAGCGACTGAGCTTCATGCGGACGGCCATCGGAGACGAGGCAAAATGATCGAAAGCGACGAAAGAGCCCGTTTGGCACTGCGCGCCCGGCAAGGTGCCGGCGCGCGCTACGATGCAAAGGACGCCCCTGCCGAGACACTTCTGCTGGCCCGACGAGGAACGGCTTACTTCGCACGAAAGCTGAACGAACTTCCCGATGGCGAGTTCGTTTTGCCGTCCGGCCGAGACGGTTGGACGCGGGCCATGCTCATCGCCTATGTTGGCCTTCATGCCCGCGCGCTGGCCTCAATGATCGAAGCCGCTCGCACGGCGAACAATGCGGTGCCCCTTGTATTTCCGGCCGAACGAGACCTTCAGCGCATTCGCACACTGTCTCCCACGGCCTTGCGCCACCTCTTTGACCATTCTGCCAAACATCTTGATGTGGAGTGGCGGGATTTGTCCGACGCCGGTTGGAACTGCAAATGCACTATGCCAGGGCAGATGGCACTTTCAGAAACGCCGCTCAAGCGGGCACAAGTGCTGTGGAACGCCGGTGCTTTAATTGATGGCAGAGCGCAGAAGCGGGAACTTTTTGATTGCAGGCAAGAGCCGAACAGCCTCTTCAGTCTTGCCGGCGAAGCTGGTTATAGTGAAATCTTCAAGGTGATATAGGCAAGCTGGATACGATAATGGCGGAAATCGGCGGTAACTTCGGACATGACAACTGTGCCGTATCGGCGGCGCGAAGTGGAGGCCACCTCTCATGAGTTGCTGCGGCAGTATGACCCGCACGGGCAAAGGCTCTGCCATCCAGGCGGATCGCCCGAAAGTGGTTGCAGAAATAGCGAACAGCGCTCCCCCGGAGAAAGTCTATTTCAAGGGAGCTCACAGTTTCACCGGAACCGCGCATCCGGCCATTCCGCAGGACGGCGAGGGGGTGATACGCAAATATCGCCTGAAGCCCTTCGAAGTTGAGACCGTGCCGGTAACCGTCGCCCGCTTCGCCGCTTTCGTGATTGATACAGATTATGTGACCGTTGCCGAGCGCTTCGGTTGGGGACTTGTTTTTCGTGGGCTGCTCGACGATCCAAATTCGGTGCCACCAGGTGGTGGTGGAACGCCGTGGTGGGGCGTTGTGGACGGAGCCTGCTGGTATGCGCCGGAGGGCCGCAACAGCACAATCGTCTCTCGGGCTGATCACCCCGTGACCCATATAGCGTTCGAGGATGCCCAGGCCTTTGCCGCTTGGGCCGGTGCCCGGCTGCCCTCTGAAGCAGAATGGGAGCATGCCGCACGCGGAGGGTTGGAAAACCCGAAATTTCCGTGGGGAGACAAAGAGCCCAACGATGCGGACTACTTTCCCTGCAACATCTTCCAAGGCCGTTTTCCCGAGTTCAACAGCATCGCCGATGGCTGGATGGGCACATCGCCGGTGACGGCCTTCGAACCAAACGGCGCGGGTCTCCACGACATGGCCGGCAATGTCTGGGAATGGACGGCGGAGCCTTTCCGCATTCGTTCGGCCAGCAAGACAGCTCAGGTCCGAAATGCGCATGCCCGGCAATATGACGAACGACTTCTGAAAGGCGGCTCCTTCCTGTGCCATATCGACTACTGCTATCGCTACCGAATTGCCGCCCGTCTGGCCGGTGCCGCAGACAGTGGCGGATGCAATTCGGGTTTTCGTCTGTTTTATGATGCGGCATAGAGCGAGTGCATTTTACAAATAATGCCGCGTGCTCATCTGATTAGATTTCGGGCCGCCTCTCAGTCAGAGCGCAGAGATGTTCCTGTTGATATGCCGCAGCATACGCTTCAGCGTCGTAGCCGCCTCGGGGTCAAGACCTTCAACTGCGGTGTTACTCATACACCGCTGCAAGCGGCATCAGTTCGTCGGCCAGTTGCGCACCCCGCGGTGTCAGGTGGATGTCGATTTACACTTGAAACTGGGACGCGGGCAGCTTTTGGAAGTGTAACGTTTTGCTGGCTACGCGAAGGCGATATCCAGGCGTAGCCCAATATGAAGCATCATCGCCACACTGTCGTGGGATATGTTGAAATGGCGGGCTGCCTCCCGCTGGCTCATGCCTTCTGAACAGGCCAGACGGACTTTCCGATGAAGTTCCACGGTGTGTATCTACTCGCCCTCCCCTGCAATAACGAGAAAGGCAAAAGCGGGCGACTTTTGCATCGCCGTTCTCAGCCGCTAACGATAATTACGCGCGAGCTTCCGGGTAGAGCCGGGAGGGGCTCAAGCTCAACGGGAACGGCCCAGGGAAGAATACAATCCCTCTACTCTCTTGGGTCTTCATACTGCCAGTCCGGCTCGAAACTGACAAAGCGTGCGCTGATCCATCCCGTCTGGCCATCGGCCTCAGCCTTGACCCAAACGGCCTGATCATCGTCGGTGATCGCACATTCCAGCAGGTTGATGTCTAATTGATCAGGTAGTGTGGCTATCTTTTCTGCAGCGACGGACGGCTGCAGGCGCATGCTCACCCGGCTATAGGTCTTGGCATTTGTCCAGCTTCCGGTATGCGTCAGGTTACCCTCCTTGGGCTGCAACACTGTGCCGGTAAAATTTCCCATGGAGCACCCGGTCACATCGGCAAGCAGGCCGGTCGTCGCATAATTGACCGGAGGATATTCGACTTCGCACCAGTCATCTTCTGAAATCGAACCGCTCGCGGTTACGCAAGGCGCTGCGTTGTTATCCGTCATTTCTATCAAGAGATTACCGTTGGGAGAAAGCGCCATAATGCATTTTTCGCCGGTCAGGAAACGTCCTCCCAATGCCTTGTCTTCTCTACCCTTGAAGAGTTCTTTGACCGAACTGCCCAGCGGAGGCACAAAATCGCCGTCCCCCAGAAATGATGGTGAAGGACCATTGCGCCCCAACCAAAGGAGGCGCGTGCACATGTCAACAACCTTTGAATCGGGCAAGGAATCGGCGTTTAAAGCATCAGACAAGCCACCATAGGCCACGGGTTCAAAGCGCAGCTTGTAGGCAAGGTCATTGGCTTCAACAACAAAAAAACTGTCGGATTCCCGATGCTTAAGCGCTTCAACCAACAGCTCAGGCGGGCTGACGCCCTGAGTGATCAGGCTCATGTAGGCGTTTACAATATCATAGGTGAGGTTCATGACCTCCTTTACATTACCCTGTTGGTCTTCAAGCTCTTTCGGAAGAATACCCATGTGAAAGCCAACTTCGCCGCCGGCCTCGATATTGTTCAACAGGGATAGGGAGAAGATCAACGCGCATGCGGAAAGGCACTGGTGGCCCTTGAGCACATATGTACCACTGAATGCAGGATCATCTTGTCCACCAAATTGGCCTTCCAAAAACAGACCGATTTTGATCCCCTCCAGGAAGTTCCCACCAGGGCTGTCCAGGGCTATCCTGAAATCATAAATTCCAGTTTCTTCGTAGGTCTTATCGATAAAGGCCTGCAATTTTTCGGTGTCGCCTCTTTCAATGACCCCCGACAACCGGATGACCCGAAAGCCCCCGGAGGAAGCGAATTTGGCGTGAGGGCGTTCGAGACCTTTTCTATTCTGCGGAAGATCAATATCGGGGTCGTATTCGCCATCATACTGACTTGAGGGAAGATAGATTGACCGAAGACCGGTGATTTGAGAAACCAGATCCTGCCTCAGCTCCAGATTGGCCGAGGAGGAAGGTGTTGCGCTGCATACCAAAATCGCGAAACAGATGGTTGCCCATCTTCCGAACTCCAACAATGTGCGCATCAAAAATCCCCCAATAAAATTGCTTACAACTACTGCGTAAATTACCGAAAACGCACAAACAAGAATTATCGGCTTGAGCGGTATTGCCAGAGCGTTATAGCACGGCAACTTGATAGGGATCCGGCTCGCGGACTTCATCAGAGCCAGCGGAAATTGATCCCGCACAAACGGGCCGGACAAAAGACCGTTGGCAAGAAAGATCACAGACACAAAGAAACCACCTTCAAATCAGGGGCTGTCCACAAATGGCAATACCGTAGTTGGCAACCATTTAAGTGTATCATGAATTGCATAATTGGCCTGCTCATTTGAACCGGTTATTTTCAGGATGGGGGTTGCAAGCCCATCGCGAACATATGCGGCCCATGCGGCAATTGCCCTTGAAAACCCTACTCGCCCAAAGAGGTCAGCGAACCCGGCCGATATCCTCGCCCCCTCTTTTTTCGCAGGAGGCCGAGAAACAGCTCGACCGCAGCAGCTTCGCTCTCGAAATGATGGACTTTCGATTGCCCTTTGGCGCCAATGCGCCCCCATTGCCGGATGAGACAGATTTCCCCGAACAGATCTGGCTCGATCGACAGGCGATAAAAGCGTGCCATGTTTTGGCTTGCGTCTTTCCGTTCGATATAGAGCTGATAGGGCTGGGCGATCATGGTTTGAGCCTGGCATAGGCGGGATTGATCGTCCAACGACGTTTATGAATCGGTGGCGCTTGATCGATTCATGTCAATGATGGATAGCTCGCGGAGTGAAGCAAAGCCGGCAGATCAGAGCGCGGGAGAGGAACAATGATGGACGAGAATATTCAGATCGAAACCCGCGGTGACTTTGGTCTGTGGGCCATTGAAGTCGCCAGTCAGATCGTCAACGAACAGGGGTTCGAACTCGCCAGGGCCGCGCGTGATGGCACCGAAGACGACATTCGCGGCGCAGGCAATGCATTGGGCCAGGCCATCACGACCGCATTGATGGAGGTCTATGACGGACTTTTGCAGGAATAGTCCTCGTCCATGTGATGCCGTGGAGGCTGGACGATGAGGGGAGGGTGCCGGACAGGGCGACAAGCTCCTCCTCTTGATCGAATATGCCGAAGAAGGACAATACGGCCAGCGCTCGGCCGGCAACCTTGCCCGCAACGATTTTCCCCTGTCGCGTTCCGCGCCATTCCTTGCGCGAAGCAAAATCGCTACGGCTTGCGGTTCTCCACTTCGTTTCGACCCTTCGGGTGCAAGCCTCTCTGGTGCTGGCCGTCTTTAGCGTCGATCGGCAATGCGAAACAAGGCGCTACGACATGACCGACAATGGGGGTATTCTCGGGCGGGCAGTGCCGGTTCTCACATTTGGAGCCGATTGAGGGTGTCAATATTGGCCACCCTTTGCTATAGTGCGATCTGATGGATTCTCTAAACGGAGTGAACCTATGCCTGCCGCGCACGCCCGTAACGTCGCCCTGACACCGCAATTGTCGTCCTTTGTCGATGATCTCGTAGCTTCCGGCGAATACGCCAATGCCAGCGAGGTCTTACGCGAAGGACTGCGCGTCCTGAAGGAACGCCGTGAAGTTCAACTGGCTGAACTCACGGAAATTCGCACAAGGATTGCCATCGGTGTTGATCAGCTTGATCGGGGTGAGGGCGTTGCGCTCACGGCTGAGCAGGCGACGGCCAGGATCATGGCGAATGTGGTCAGGAAGCGGACGGCACCGGCGTGAAGACGGTCGTCTATTCGCCTGCCGCCTTGGCGCGCCTGGAAGACATTGCCGATTATACCTTTGAGCAATTTGGGGAGGCGCAGGCCGAAGCCTATGTGCGTCGTCTGACGCTTCGAGTTGATACACTGGCGGCCGGAGAAGGCCCTGCTGCGCGGCCCTGCGGCGTGCTGATGGGAGGCGATCAGGAGGCCACCAATCTCTGCTATTACCGTGAGGGGAGCCACGTCCTGATCCTGCGCGAACGTGCCGACATCCTGGATGTGGTGGAGATTTTCCACGAACGCATGGATATCGAGTGCCATTTGCGGCGTCTGACGTAATCGAGGCTCAGGTGATGAATGGCAAAAAGGCTGGGCACCATGGAGGTGGCCTGGCAAAGCTGGTTCATACCCTCACACCGTAATATTGCACGCGGACCGCCGCCCAGACGCACCAAAACACAAATCCCCATAGCTCGGAGTATTCCGCCCGCGGGTTCCTGCAAGAGGGGCTTTCGTACGCCTAAAGGCACCCGAACCCTTCATCTTTGCGGACGTTCAAGCTGCCAGCTTCCCCGCTGAAAAGCAGACCTTCATTCAGCAAGACCGAAGCTCTGTTGTGATCACCGTGCCGCGTCGCGCCAGTTCCACGTCAAAATGCGGTGGTGCGTACGGGGTGATGGGAACGAAATGACCTTTCACCCGGAAGACCTCTTCAATCAGGTCTGATTGTGCAAGATCGTTCGGTTCGCCGTCAAACATCAGCTGGCCGTGTTTCAGGAGAGAAATCCGGTCGCAGATGGCCATAGCCTGGTTGAGGTCGTGGATCGACATAACCACGGCGACGTTTTTTTCACGGCTGAGGCGGTAGACGAGATCGATGACTTCAACTTGAAAGCCAATATCGAGATAGGTTGTCGGTTCGTCCAGAAGCAGGATTTCAGCCTCTTGCGCCAGCGCTGCAGCAATCCATGCGCGTTGCCGTTCGCCGCCTGAAAGTTCGCGCAGAGGACGTGTGGCAAAGTCTGACAAGCCGGTGTTTTCCAGCGCCCAGTGGATCGCATCTTCATCGCGGCTTGTATAGCGGCCCAAGAGGCCGACATGGGCAAAGCGGCCCTGACGCACCAGTTCAATAACGCTGATTTCATCGGGAGCGACCGGCTGTTGGGGCAGAAAGGCCAGCTCCTTGGCGATCTGTCGACGGGACAATTTGGCAATCGACTTGCCGTTAATTGTAATGCTGCCCTTTGTCGGCTTGGTCAGGCCCGCAATGGCTTGCAGGGCCGTGCTTTTGCCAGAGCCATTGGGGCCGATGAGAGCACGCACTTCACCGGGTTGCAGTGACAGATCAAAGCCGTCGAGCGCTTTGCGCTGGCCATAGGTTACTGTGAGGGAGGAACAGGACAGCATGGGTAGTCTCACGGGATTTTGCGTAAAAGAAGGATGAGAAGGGGCGCGCCGCAAATGGCGGTGACGACACCAATCGGAATTTCTTCCGCCTGGCCGAACAGCCGCCCGGCAAGATCGCCCAGTGTGACAATGACAGCGCCGAGCGTGATGGTCATGGGAAGCACGAGCGCAGTTGCGCCCCGGCAGAAAAAGCGTGCCAGATGCGGCACGATCAGGCCGACAAAAACAATTGGCCCGACGACCCCAACCGCACTTGCCGCCAGCAGGCATGAGAGGAACAATGCAAAGGAAAACTGGCGGCGGTAGGACAGGCCGAATGACTGGGACACGGCTTCATCAAAACGCAGAAGCTCAAGCGGCCTGCGAATGAATGGCAGGGCGACGAGCCCTACAATGGTGAAGGGCAGCAGAAACAGGGCGTGTTGCCAGTTACGCGCATAAAGGCTGCCTGACAGCCATTCCAGCAGCACTTCAATGCGGGCCGAACCCCAACCGGCGATAAGACCGATGGCCAGCGCGTGAAGTACTGCCCCCACGGCAATGCCGCAGAGCGTGATGCGCAGCGGGCCGATGTTGCGCATGAAAGCCAGCGCGTAAATGACGCCGCCGGCGGCCAAACCGCCCAGCATTCCGATGAAGGGCAACCATTCCAGCGGGAGGGCTGGAAGGGCGTGCGACCCTGAATTTTGCAGATAAACAGTGAACAGGAGGAAGAGTGTGACGGTGAGGGTCGCCCCTTGCAAAATGCCCATGATGGACGGATCGGCAAGTGGGTTGCGGGTAATGGATTGCAAAAGCAGCCCCGCAACGGCGAAGTGAATGCCAGCCAGCACGCCTGTTGCAATGCGGGGTAGGCGAATATCAATGATGATCGAATGGGCGGACGCCGCTCCATTGCCCAGCAAGGCGTCAATCACCTGTTGTGGGGGAATATCGACGACGCCAAGGAAAATGGAAAGCGCCACGGAAAGCATCGCCAGCGAAAGCGAGACAATCCAAAACCATGGTGAAACGGTGAGGCGGAGGTTTTGAGCCGTTGTCATGCGCCCTGCCTTTGACCTGCAGAAAAGCCGGGTCGCTGCACAAGATAGATGAAGACGGGGCCACCGATGAGTGCAGTGATCATGCCAACGGGCAATTCCTGAGGTGCGGCTATGCTGCGTGATACGATGTCTGAGGCAGCCGTCATCAAGCCTCCAATGGCGGCGGAAAGAGCAAGCGCCCAGCCCGGACCATAGGGCTTCAAAAGTCGCGCAATATGCGGGGCAGCCATGCCGACAAAAGCAACAGGTCCAGCCACAGGTGCGATGCCTGCAACGGGGAGTGCCGCTATAAATACTAGGACAGGACGCCAAAGCGAAATGCGCAGGCCCATGCCTGCAGCCGCCTCATCGCTGAGCGAGAGAAGTCCAATTGCGCGCTGACAGATCATGGCCGCTACAGAGCCAATCATCACCCATGGCAACATGCTGTAAAGATGCGCCCATGAGCGACCCTGAAAGCCGCCAGATAGCCAGAAGGTCAGCGTTGCAGCCTGCGGACCACTGACCAGTAAAATGGCGGTGGTGATGGCGCCGAGGAAAAGGGAAACGGTGATGCCGCCTAGTGCCAGATGCAGCGGACGTGCAGAACCACCACCAGCAACCCAAAAGGTGACGGCCACTGCACTCAGCCCGCCTGTGAGGCCGATCAGCGGATAATACAGGGTGGAGAGCCAGGGCAGATAAACGAGTGAGAAGACGATTGGAACAACCGCACCGGAGGTAACGCCCGTAAGTCCCGGACCTGCGAGCGGGTTGCGCGTGAGGCTTTGCAGAAGATAGCCGGATATCGCGAGGCCCGCGCCTGCACAATAGGCGATGATGCTGCGGGGTAGGCGCAAGACCCAAACGAGAATGGAATTGAACTTACCGTCGGGCGCGATGAGCGCAGCAAAAACGTCTGCGGCTGCAAGCGGTTTAGAACCCGCTTGCAGCCCAAAGAGGATCACCAGCACGGCAACGACAATGGCTATGACGGTCATTGTCAGCGACCGTGCGCGGCTTCCCGGCAAGGCGTTTGCCCTGCCACTCATTAGTTTTGAAGGGTGGCTGGAATGATCTTGGCCGCTTCAGCCCGCACATCGACTTCCGGGAATGTTTTCGGGAAGAGATAGTGAGCAGCTTCACGCAGCACGATCTCGCGGCCAATGGGTCCGTTGGCTTCAACCCATTGGTCGCCCACATAGTGAACGCGGCCATTCTTCACGGCAGATAGCTGGCTCCAGATCGGGTTGCTTTCATGCGGGCGATCCGGCCCATAATCGTAAACGAAGATCACTTCCGGGTCTTTTTCCAGCATGGCCTCCAGGCTCAGTTCCATGCCGAACTTGCCGTTGGTCTGCATGGTGCCCGCGATGTTTTCGCCGCCAAGGGCTGCCACGATAGAGGCTGTTGTGTTTTCAGTATGGAACGCAAACGGCACTTCGCCACCCCACATCACAACAAAGCGGGGATGGGAGCCTTTCGGGGCCTCTTCAACATATTTCGCAAGCTGCGCCTTGAAGGCTTCGTTCAGTTCTACGCCGCGCTCTGGTTGTCCGAGGATTTTGGAAAGTTCGGCCACATCCTCATAGCTCTTTTCCAAAAGCTCCATGTTGTAGGCAAGGTATGGTGCAATGGCGTTGAGTTGATCAGCATTGGCTTCGGTGTAGCGGCGCATGGCTACGATCAGGTCCGGCTTGGCTTCGGAAAGCAGTTCCAGATTTGGCTTCGCGCGCTGGCCAAGCTGGGTCATATCCGCCGTCAGGCCGAGAAGGAAATCCGGGTGGCGGTCGGCGACCATATAGGTGGTCGCAACGGGCTTCAGGCCCAAGGCAAGCGCAACGTCGGTTGCAAAATAGGAAATGCTGGCAATGCGCTGAGGCTTGGCGGGGACATCGACGCTCACGCCTCGGTCATCTTCCACAGTCACCACGTTGGCGGCAAATGCTGAAAGTGGGGTGATTGCAAGCGCGGTTCCGGCAAGGGCGCGCATCAGAAATTGGCGGCGGTTCATGATCGAAATCTCCTCAAGTGCTTGCTGAAACGGTATCAAAACATTGGTGTTGGCCTCTGCCCCTCATCCATTAGGAAAAGTGGAGTAGACAACTCAATATAGGTGTCGGATGCCTATCAATTAAACTTGATAATTTCAAGAAGGTTTTTCACAAAGGAGGAATATCTGTTTCAGGAGCCGGGTTCATTGGGTGCAAACCGGCACCTGCTGGCTGTTATGATGCTATACGCGAAACGGCGGCTTGATCGTGAACAGTCCGACTTGAATGCAGCTCGGTAATAAACCGCCGCCACAAAAGCAGGCTGGTTGCGCCGAAGCCAAGGCATAGACCAAACCAGACGCCATAGCTTTGCCAGTTGAGCACGTAGGCACATAAGGCCATCGCGGGTATGCCAATCATCCAATAGCCAACCAGCGTGTTTGTGAAACCCGCCTTGGTGTTGCCAAGCCCGCATAGCAGGCCAACGCAAATATTTTGCGAGCCTTTGAAATACTGATGCGCAATGGCAAACCATAGAAGCGTGGCGGCCATGGCCAATACGGCGGGGTCGTTTTCCTGACCCAGGAAAGGCCGGGTGCCTGGCAATCCTGCTGCCGCGGAGCTCTTTGTTCAGCCGTTTGCCAGCTCATTAAGCATGTCGAGCAACAACTCGAGTTTGTCATGCCCATACCGTTGTTCCAGCCGCTCGTAGATAACACGGCTTTCCGGCATCACCTTATAGATGATGTCAATGCCTGCGGGCGTGATCTCGAGAAGAACACGGCGGCCGTCCTTATGGTCCTTCCGCTTATGGATCAAGCCACGCTCTTCCAGAGTACGGATAATACGGGTGAGGCTTGGAGCCAGAATGAAGGCCCTGTCGGCCATTTCAGATGCGTCAATGACACCTTGCTCTCCGAGAATTCGGATCACGCGCCATTGCTGCTCAGTCACGTCATGCGCGGCGAGCATAGGGCGGAAGCTTTCCATCACAGCTTCCCGCGCCCGCAAGAGCGCAATAGGTAACGACCGCTTTGTGTTGCGTGGCAGCAGTGCGTCAGGCGCCATGCCGGCCTTTTTCGCGTTCTCATTCATGCTTGCTCTATGCGTCATGTATTCGGCGAATGCAATGCATCTCAAAAATCCCAGATATTCTCCTTGACATCAACCAATAACAATTTAACATGTTAAATAAAGGCACAGAGGAGGGGGAGGATGCCTCATCTCAGTATGGAATATTCGGCTAATCTCGACGGCTTGGTCGATTTTCAGGTTCTGGCAAGGGTAGTGCAGGAATCGATTTTATCGACTGGCCTGTTTGAATTGGGTGCTGTGCGGGTGCGGGCTCTCCGCTCCGAAGCCTACGCAATTGCCGATCTTCTGCCGGAAAATGCGTTCATCGACATGTCCTTCCGCATTGGTCACGGGCGTAGCGCCGCAGAGAAAAAACAGGCGGGTGAGGCAATTTTTGCCGCAGTCCGCACGCATTTGGCCAAGTTGTTCGAAACGCCGCATTTCATGCTTTCGCTGGAGGTCCGCGAGATCGATCCGGCGCTCAGCTGGAAAATGAATGCCATTCATCCGCGAATACGCGGGCAGAAATAACGAAACGATCAGAAACTGAATATGCGGGCTTGATGCCGCCGCGCCCGCTCAAGGAGAATGACATGTCAAAACTCGCAGAGAATATCGAAAAGGCCAAGGCCTATCTGAAGCAATTCGAAGGCGTCGTCATGAACCGTATTGGCGGTGAAGACGTGCCTGCTGCTGATGGTTCTACATTCGAGACGATTTCTCCGGTCGACCTCAAGACGCTTGCGACCATCGCGCGCGGCAAGGGCGAGGATATCGACCGGGCTGCGAAGGCAGCCAAGTCCGCGTTTCCGGCATGGGCGGCAATGCCCGGTGAAGAGCGCAAGAAGATCCTCCACAAGGTTGCTGACGCGATTGTCGCACGCGCCGAGGAAATTGCCTTCGTTGAATGCATGGACACGGGACAGTCGCTGAAGTTCATGGCCAAAGCCGCCCTTCGCGGCGCTGAAAATTTCCGTTTCTTTGCTGACCGCGCGCCGGAAGCTCGCGATGGCAAGGCCATCCGCGCGCCGGGTCAGGTTAACATAACGTCGCGTGGGCCAATTGGCCCTGTCGGCGTGATCACGCCGTGGAACACGCCCTTCATGCTGTCAACCTGGAAGATTGCGCCTGCGCTGGCGGCTGGCTGCACGATTGTTCACAAGCCGGCCGAATTTTCGCCGTTGACGGCGCGTTTGCTGGTTGAAATCGCCGAGGATGCCGGTTTGCCGAAGGGGGTTTGGAACCTCGTCAATGGCATGGGCGAGGATGCTGGCCGCGCGCTGACCGAGCACCCGTTGATCAAGGCCATAGGCTTTGTTGGCGAAAGCCGCACCGGTTCGATGATCATGAAGCAGGGCGCCGACACGCTGAAGCGGGTTCACTTCGAGCTTGGCGGCAAGAATCCCTGCATCGTCTTTGCCGATGCCGATCTGGAGCGCGCTGCTGACGCTGCCGTCTTCATGATCTATTCGCTGAATGGCGAGCGTTGCACCTCCTCATCGCGGCTTCTGGTCGAAGAAACGATCTATGACAAGTTCACCGCCATGGTGGCCGAGCGCGCCAAGCGCATCAAGGTTGGCCATCCGCTCGATCCCGAAACGGTCGTCGGTCCGCTGGTTCATCCGGTTCATGAGAAAAAGGTTCTGGAATATATCGGCATTGGCCAATCCGAAGGTGCAACAATTGCCGCAGGTGGCGCGAAGTTCGATGGTCCCGGCGGCGGCTGCTACGTTTCGCCGACCCTCTTCACCGGCGCAAACAACAAGATGCGCATTGCCCAGGAAGAAATCTTCGGCCCTGTGCTGACGGCAATTCCGTTCAAGGATGAAGATGAGGCTCTGGCCCTTGCAAACGACGTTCAATACGGCCTGACCGGCTATCTGTGGACGTCGGATGTCACCCGCTCGTTCCGCTTCACCGAGCATCTTGAAGCTGGGATGATCTGGGTTAATTCCGAAAATGTACGTCATCTACCGACACCGTTCGGTGGGGTGAAGAATTCTGGCATCGGCCGCGACGGCGGTGACTGGTCATTCGATTTCTACATGGAAACGAAGAACGTCGCGTTCGCGACAAGCGCTCATCACATTCTCAAACTTGGTGGCTGAGCGTCGCATCGAACACGATTTACCGGCAAGGGTGCAGGACAGTCCGTGACCTGCACCATGATGGAGGCCCCAAGGAGGAAGACTATGGGTGAGATTGTTCTAGCTGCAAAATGCACGCATGTGCCGACCATGTTGATGTCGGAGCAGGACGGGCCTGTCAAAGGCAAGCGCCAGGCCGCTATCGATGGTCATCTCGAGATCGCTCGCCGCGCCAAAGCGCTCGGTGCCGATACCGTGGTAATCTGCGACACCCATTGGGTGATCAATGCCGGCTTTCACATCAACGCGAATGACCATTTTAAAGGTCTTTTCACTTCGAATGAGTTTCCCCAGTTTATCAGGGACATGGAATACGAATACGTAGGTAATCCTCAGCTCGGTGATGCAATCGCAAAGACTGCATCGGATATGGGCGTTTATACGCTCGCTCATCATCTCGACAGCCTCGAAATGGAGTACGGCACATTGGTGCCCATGCGCTTCATGAGCCGCGAGCACAACATGAAGGTCGTGTCTGTCGCCGCATGGTGCACGGTGCACAGCCATGACGAAAGCCGGGTGATCGGCGAGGCGATCCGCAAGGCGGTTGAGGCGAGCGACAGCAAGGTTCTCCTCGTTGCGTCCGGCTCGCTTTCGCACAAGATCTGGCCGAACAAGGACTATGCAGCCAACAACGGCACTTTCACGATCAGCTCGGAATTCAACCGTCAGATGGACCTGCACGTGCTGGAAATGTGGAAGAATGGCGACCACGCAACCTTCCTGAAGATGCTGCCGGAATATGCCAGCTTTTGCTGCGGTGAAGGCTCCATGCATGATACTGCGATGCTCTACGGGGCGCTTGGCTGGGACAACTATCGCCAGAAGTGCGAAGTCGTCACCGAATATTTCCCCTCGTCCGGCACCGGGCAGACCAACGTGATTTTCCCTGTTCAATAAAACGGAAAATGAAAATGGCGAGGGATATGGGCTCTCGCCAAAATAACCGAATTGGAAAGAAAATGCCCCTGCCAGCTCCCAACCTATATCCGCCATTCAATATTGTTCGTTTGAGCCATGTCGAGTTTGGCGTAAAGGATCTTGCCAGATCCCGTGCCTTCTATGTTGATACACTCGGACTGCAGGTAACGGATGAAACATCCGATGCTATTTATCTGCGCGCCATGGAAGAACGTGGTCACCACTGCATTGTCTTGCGCAAATCCGAAGTGTCAGAAGCCCGCGATCTGGGCTTCAAGGTCTACTCTGAAGAAGACCTCGACAAGGCCGCACATTTCTTCGACGGGAAGGGTCTCGGTGTGGAGTGGGTCGAGCGTCCCTATCAGGCGCGCACCTTCCGCACGTGCGACCCGCATGGTACGCCGCTGGAATTTTATTCCAAGATGGATCGCCTGCCGCCGATTCATCAGCAATATGCGCTCTACCGGGGCGTAAAGCCGCTGCGCATCGACCACTTCAACTGCTTCTCACCGAATGTCGATGAATCGGTTGCTTTCTATAATGAGATCGGCTTCCGCGTGACGGAATACACAGCAGATGAGGAAACCGGCCGCCTCTGGGCAGCATGGACGCACCGCAAGGGTGGCGTTCACGATATCGCCTTTACCAATGGCACCGGTCCGCGCCTGCACCACACCGCGTTCTGGGTTCCGACCCCGCTCAACATCATCGACCTTCTCGACCTGATGTCGACGACGGGTTGGGTGGCAAATATCGAGCGTGGACCGGGCCGTCATGGCATTTCCAACGCCTTTTTCCTTTATATCCTGGATCCGGATGGTCATCGCATCGAAATCTACTGCTCGGATTACCAGACCGTCGACCCGGATCTGGAACCAATCAAGTGGGATCTCAAGGACCCGCAGCGCCAGACGCTTTGGGGCGCGCCTGCACCGCGTTCATGGTTTGAGCATGGCAGCCTCTTTGCAGGCACGCCGGCACGCGAATCCGATCTCAAGGCGCAGCCGATCATCGCGCCTTGATAAAGCTGCTTCAACTTGAAACCGTGAGGACTAGCGTGAAAAAATATCTTTCTTTGGGTGCTGCATTCGCCGCACTTCTGAATTCGTTTGCCGTAGCTCAGGCCGCTGATGAAGCGTCCTGCGTCGCGTTGACACGTGCCTTCTGGATCAACGTCTTTGATAAACGCAATGCTGATGTGGCGATGGATTATCTCTCGCCGAACTACATCCAGCACGTTGCTCCGCCACAGCCGCCCATTTCCGAATGGGTAGACACGTGGCGTGGCGTGTTTGCGACGCCACCGACAGGCCCGGGTAAGGATTTCCCGGAAGCCCAGTCGGACTACAAAACCGAGATTGTCAGCATTGTGGGCGACGAGATGTTCGCCGCATTGCGCGCTCACGATACCGGTCACTGGGATGCCGGTCCTGACAAAGGCAAGGCTTTCGATTTCCACTACTATGACATCTTCCGTTGCGAAAACGGCAAACTGGCAGAACATTGGTATTCGGAAGATCCGGATCCGACAGTCGGTAAGTAACAAAATCGGGCGGCGGCTGATCGACCGCCCATTCTGAAAATTGAGATTTGCCGGAAGCCTGAAATGAAACTGAAAGACCCTTCCCTTTTTCGCGAAGCGGCCCTCATTGGAGGCCAATGGGTAGAAGCCGAACTGGCGACCGCGATCAAGGTAACCAACCCTGCCACCGGCGATCTCATCGGTATCGTGCCCAATCTCGGTGCTGAAGAAGCCCGTACGGCAATCGAAGCCGCCGAGGTCGCACAAAAGGCATGGGCCAAGCGCACAGCCAAAGAGCGGTCGCAGATCCTGCGCAAATGGTTTGAGCTGATGATGGTGAACCAGGATGATCTGGGCGCTATTTTGACCCTCGAACAGGGCAAGCCATTGGCCGAGGCCAAGGGCGAAATTGCCTATGGCGCAAGCTTCATTGAATGGTTTGCCGAAGAAGCCCGCCGCGTTTACGGCGACATCATTCCGGGCCACCAGGTGGACAAGCGCATCCTCGTAATGAAACAGCCTATTGGTGTCGTTGCGGCCATCACGCCTTGGAATTTTCCCAATGCGATGATCACCCGCAAGGCCGGGCCGGCACTTGCAGCCGGTTGCGCCATGGTCCTGAAACCAGCCTCACAGACGCCCTTCTCGGCAATTGCCCTTGCCATTCTAGGTGAGCGCGCGGGCCTTCCTTCCGGCCTCTTTTCGGTGATCACTGGCTCGGCGCGTGAAATCGGCGGCGAAATGACATCAAACCCGATCGTGCGCAAGCTGACTTTCACAGGCTCGACCGAAATCGGCTCGGAACTCTACAAGCAATGTGCGCCGACGGTGAAAAAGCTCGGTCTTGAGCTTGGCGGCAATGCACCCTTCATAGTGTTTGACGATGCCGATCTCGACGCAGCTGTCGAGGGCGCACTGATCGCCAAATTCCGCAATAACGGTCAGACCTGCGTTTGTGCCAACCGCCTTTATGTTCAGGACGGCGTCTATGGGGCTTTCGCGGCAAAGTTGGCTGCTGCCGTTGGCAATCTGAAGACCGGCAATGGTTTTGACGAGGGCGTGATCCTTGGACCATTGATCGATGTTGCCGCTCTGGAAAAGGTCGAGGAACATATTTCCGACGCGGTGTCCAAAGGCGGCAAGATCGTTCGCGGCGGTAATCGTCATGCGCTGGGGGGCACATTTTTCGAGGCAACGGTGATTGCCGACGTCACCCCTGATATGGCTGTGGCGAGGGAAGAGACCTTTGGTCCTCTGGCCCCGCTTTTCCGTTTCACCGACGAGGCCGATGTAATTACGCAGGCCAACGACACCGAATTCGGTCTGGCCTCTTATTTTTACGCCAATGACCTTTCTCGTGTATTTCGTGTCGCCGAGGCACTGGAATACGGCATGGTTGGTGTGAATACCGGTTTGATCTCCACCGCCGAAGCGCCCTTTGGCGGCGTCAAGCTTTCCGGCCTTGGCCGCGAAGGTTCGAAATATGGCATCGAGGAATTCATGGAAATCAAATATGTCTGCCTTGGCGGCATTGCCTGAGAATAGAGGAAACGATCATGGTTCATCCCAAATTTATCAGCTTTTCCAATGGCAGCCGCCACGGCTACGGCCTGCTCATGGAGGATGGCGTGATTGATATTTCGGCGCGTTACCCGAACTGGCCGACACTTCTCGAAGTGGTCGTAGACGGTGCGCTGGAGAAGCTTGCCAAAGAATTCGAAGGGCAAAAGGCGGATTTTCCGGTCTCGGAAATCAAGTTCGAAATTCCGCTGCCACATCCGGAAAAGATCATCTGCGTCGGTGTAAACTTTCCCGACCGCAACGAGGAATACAAGGACGGACAGGCGGCCCCCCCGAACCCATCGCTGTTCATCCGTTTCCCGCGTTCTTTCACCGGTCATAATCAGCCGCTGATCCGTCCGCCGGAAAGCCCGCAGCTGGATTATGAAGGCGAAATCGCTATAGTCATCGGGAAGGGTGGCCGCCGCATTCCTGAATCCGAAGCGCTGGATCACATTGCTGCCCTCTCGCTCTGCAACGAAGGCACGATCCGTGACTGGGTTCGTCATGCCAAGTTCAATGTGACGCAGGGCAAGAATTTCGACCGCACAGGCTCCATCGGTCCCTGGATCATACCCTATAAGGACGAAAACCAGCTCGCCGACATCAAGCTGGAAACCCGCGTTAACGGTGAGGTCCGCCAGTCGGATCGCACCAGTCGCATGATCTTCTCCTTCCGCAAGATCATCAATTACGTTTCAACCTTCGCAACGCTTGTGCCGGGCGATATCATCGTGTGCGGCACACCGACCGGCGCCGGTGCGCGCTTTGATCCGCCAATCTGGCTGAAGCCGGGTGATGTTGTCGAAGTCGAGGCCGATGGTATCGGCATTCTGAGTAACACGATCGCCGACGAGGTGCTTTGATGCCGGACAAAAAGGATATTCAGGCAGCCGCGCTCATGCTCGATGAAGCCGAACGGACGCGGGTGCAGACAGGTCTCTTATCTCTGAAATATCCCGGCATCGACATGGACGATGCCTATGCCATCCAGGGCGCATGGGTGAACAAGAAGATTGCTGATGGCCGCAAAGTCATCGGCTGGAAGATCGGCCTGACCTCCAAGGCGATGCAATATGCGCTGAATATCAACATCCCCGATTCCGGCGTGTTGTTTGACGATATGGTGTTTGAGGACGGGGCCACGGTACCGAAGGACCGTTTCATTCAGCCTCGCATCGAGGCCGAGATCGCTTTCGTGATGAAAACGCCGCTCAGAGGCCCCAATGTCACGGTGTTCGACGTGCTGAACGCCACCGATTACGTGACACCGGCGCTGGAAATTCTCGACACGCGCATCCTGCGCATCGACCCGGAGACGAAGAAGACCCGCACGGTCTTCGATACCATCTCCGACAATGCCGCCAATGCGGGCATCGTCACCGGCGGGCGTGCTGTGCGTCCAGACGATATCGATATGCGCTGGATGGGCGCCATTGTTTCGCGCAATGCCGAGGTTGAGGAAACTGGTCTCGGAGCGGGTGTGCTCAATCAGCCGGCGCGTGGTATTGCCTGGCTTGCCAACCGGCTGGCGCAATATGGAGATGAGGGGATCGAGGCCGGTCAAATCGTGCTCGCCGGGTCATTCATCCGTCCGATCGAGGCCCGCCACGGAGATACAATCGTCGGTGACTTCGGGCCTTATGGCTCGGTCAGCCTCTATTTCGAATAAGGAAACGCCCATGCCCGCGCCGAAAAATACCTTCAAGAAAGCGCTGAAAGAGGGCCGTGCGCAGATTGGTTTCTGGCAGGCGCTCACCAGCCCGGCAACCGTGGAAATTTCGGCCAATGTCGGTTACGACTGGCTGCTGCTCGACGCAGAACACGCCCCCAATGATCTGCCGCTCCTGATCTCGCAGCTCAGGGCCATGAATGGGTCTCACTCTCATCCCATCATCCGGCCGCCGATCGGCGAGACCTGGATCGTCAAACAGCTTCTTGACATCGGTGCCCAGACGCTGCTGATCCCCATGGTGGAGAGCGCTGAAATGGCGCAGGCCATGGTTAAGGCGATGCGTTATCCGCCTGAAGGCGTCAGGGGCGTGGGTGCGGCCCTTGCACGCGCATCCCGCTACAATTCCATTCCCGATTATCTGCAGACCGCCAATGACGAGGTTTGCCTTCTGCTGCAAATCGAAAGCCGGGTGGGGCTTGCCGCTCTTGACGCGATCGCATCGACCGAAGGCGTCGATGGTGTCTTTATCGGTCCGGCCGATCTTGCCGCAGATATGGGCCATCTTGGAAAACCTGGTCATCCCGAGGTGCAGGCGGCTGTGGAAGATGCACTGAAGCGCATTCAGGGACATGGTAAGGCAGCTGGCATCCTGATCGGCGACCTTGGCCTTGCCAGACGCTATGTGGAACTCGGCGCGACCTTCGTCGGCATTGGCAACGACGTGACGCTCTTTGCTAATGCGACCAGGAAACTTCTGGATGACTTCAACAATACAGATGCGGCGAAGGACGGCTCAAAGGCCAAGGTTTATTGATTTCGTTCGGGCGCGGTTGAGTAGCTTTGATTGCTGTTGACAAAAGGCCGATGGGGCGGTCTCATCGTTGAGACCTTCTACCCGGCAATGAAAGCAGCAGGCACATCGAAATCTCAAGGCGGCGTAAACAATAAGACTTTGTGATAAGCCCGGTCGTTAAGAGGTATTTTAAGCCCTTCATCGGTCGCGTTAGCCTCTTGATGAAACGATGGTCCTGCTCGATAAAGTCTGAAAGTTTGCGACAGTACCTTCTCATCGTCGGTCTCCAGTTGAACGGAATCCCACACTCTTTTCCAAAGCATCGGACTATCGGCGGCGACCGTCCTGAAACAAGGTCGCCGATGAGCCATAGAGCGCTTTGGAGACGTATGGGCGTACCTCTCCCGCGCGGCGTTGACACAACTCGGCTTTGAACAGGCGCGCCTCCACAATGTTGGGGCTGTCTCCCGGTGCCAGCGCCAGCAAGTCGATCACATGGAGCGCCAGTTGTGTCTTGCCAGCCGCGGCCAGTTCTTTCGCCCGGGCGAGCACGGCTGTATGATCTGTCAGCGCCGAGAGAATGGCTTCGGCGGCGTCGTCGGGATGAGCCGGATGCAATGAGGTGGGGTTGCGGTCCCACCATCCGTTTTCTTCCCGCCATAGATCGCGCACGATATAGTCCACAGCGCCATAACGCTCGCTCATCCATGGTTTGTCAAAGAGCTCGGGTGGAGGCACGATATCATGCAGAATTTCCGCTTCGGTCATTCCTTCGTTCATTCGCTTGACCACTTCACACCTTAACCAGCGCAGTGCCTCTGCTGTGGTGACCAATCGCTCGCGCACATGATCTTTCCCCTCCACCACACGGCCGAATTCCGTGACAAGCGTTTGCGCTTCAAGGGCTGCCAAACGCTCCAGCGTTTCGGCCCAGCGTATTGAAAACCGTTGTGTTCTGAGCGGCGTTCCGACATTGGCGATAGTGGTGCCCGGAAAAGCGGCACCGGCGTAAAGAAGCCCCTCGCTGGGAATCCAGAGTGCGAGTGCATCGTCGGTTTCGGAGGGCGCGGCAAATAGGGTGATTGCCGGATTGCCCTCAAGTTCCAGAACGCTTTCGAACGTCAGATTTGGATCGACCAGAACCTCTGATGGCCGCCACTGAGGGAACTGAGGAAACTGAATCCTGTTCAAATGCCGCTGCAGACCTTCCGTCTCGCGATAACGGGCATAGCGCCGGGGAAGATTGGCCTGGGCGATCAGCAGCGGCGCCGGATCGCCGCGCCCGACTGCATGGGTAAGCCAGTCCCGAACCCCGTCATTGTAACCGGCGTGACCATGCGAATAGCAAATTGCCCGCACCGGTGCGTCGCTCCAGGCTCTCAGCGCGGCAATCATGCGCGCTGTTACACCACCGCCAGGACCGGAATCGACGAGCACGACTCCGCTGTCGGTGCGAACCGCCAGAGCATTGCCTTGTGCCGGCAAAATCAGGGCATATGAGCCGAGTTCACGTATGCCTTCCGCGCCGCTGAGAACCCGCACGGCTGGTGCATCCTCATCTTCTGTCATTGGGGACTCCTCTCCGATATTCTTCTATTAATGCATACGGGTTAAAAAATCGCAAGGCGGCTTGAGAGTTTGTCTTTCTCAAAAAAATGGCGTGGCCTTCCAAATTGACAGAAATAAGCGAAAATATGCCTATTTTTGCCAAAAACAGATGATTTTCGACAAAGAAAAAGCAATCCTTCCTCGAGGGCGAGCCAGTAAATCCTATCTGCCTGTCTGAAAATATGATTGACATCCATTAATTTCTATGGCGGATTTAACGTGGGAGAAGAGGGCATCACGTGCCGCTTCGGGAGGAAACATGGTTGAGATATGGGCGAACCGCACCGCAATTGCGCTTGGACTTGCGCTGGCGGTTCAGGCGATTTGGACGTCTTATGTGGGAATGTATGATCCGGGTCTGCATCGCACGCTGGTATTCGGCCTGTGTGCGCTCGCTGTCGTGCTTGCCAATCCGCTTGCCTCACGCATGAAGCTCAGTGGCTTTCCGGCGGCGGCGGCCTGGATGGCGGATGCCGTCCTGATTGGTGCCATTGCCATGGGTATCGAACGGTTTGTTACCGGACAGGCAAATTTTGCCAATATGCTGATGGATCTCCCGGTGTTTGATCAATGGGTGGCGCTTTTTGCGATGCTGGCGACTCTTGAACTGACACGGCGCGAATTTGGTCTGGGTCTCGCTGCCGTTGCCGGGCTGATGCTTGCCTATTGCTTGTGGGGACAGTCTCTGCCGGGTGTGCTTCAGCATGCGGGCTTCACCCTGGCACAGCTGACCGAAGGCATGTGGTATGGTTTTCAGGGCGTGTTCGGGTTGCCCGCCTCGGTGGTGATCGAGCTTCTCTATATTTACATTATTTTCGGCGTTGTTCTCGAGGCAACCGGGGCCGGTCCCGCTCTCATCAAGATTGCCGTTCGTCTGACCGGTCGCGTGCCGGGCGGGTCCGCTCATGCGGCCACGGTTGCCTCAGCGCTGTTCGGTTCGATGTCCGGCTCTGTGACGGCCAATGTGGCCGGTACCGGCACATTCACCATTCCGATGATGAAAAAGAAGGGCTTCAGTCCTGAGTTTGCAGGTGCGGTGGAAGCAGCCGCCTCCACTGCAGGCCAGTTTATTCCGCCGGTGATGGGGGCGGTTGCCTTCATGCTGGCACAGCTCACCAGCACAAACTATCTGCTGGTATGTGCCGCAGCAATCGTGCCGGCCGCCATCTATATCCTGTCGCTTTTTGTGTCCGTCTATCTTGAAGCGCAGAGACTGGGCATGCGCCCTGAAAATCCCAAGACGCTTCCGCGCCTCACCCGCGAAGACGCGATCCATTCCTTGATGTTTGCCATCCCGGTTGCCGTGGTGATCGGAGTGATGATGATGGGACGTTCCCCGGCAATGGCCGGTTTCTGGGCCACGATATCGGCCATCGCGCTCGGTCTTGCCCTGAACCCGCAGTTGCGCAAACGGCCGCAAATTCTGCTGGCAGCACTCGCGCATGGCGGGCTTTCAGGTGCGAAGATCATGGTTGCCGTCGGCGCAATCGGCATTGTTGTGGCCGGGTTCAACCTGACGGGCGTGGGCCTCAGTTTTGCACAGACTGTCAGCGCACTTGGGTCTGACAATCTCTTGTTGAGCCTGATTTTGACAGGGCTGGCCTGCCTGGTGCTGGGCATGGGCATGCCCACATTACCTGCCTATCTAATCATCGTGCTTGTCATGGGGCCGGCTTTGCAGTCGCTCGGCGTGCCAAGGCTCGCAGCCCACATGTTCGTGCTTTATTTTGCCGTTCTTTCGGCAATCACGCCGCCAGTAGCGCTCGCCGCTTTTGCCGCCGCCCCAATCGCCGGGGCAAATCCCATGAAGATCGCGCTGGTTTCGATGCGGCTCACGCTTGTGGGTTTCATCGTGCCTTTCGTCTTTGTCTACAATCCGTCCCTGTTGCTGGTGGTCGGGTTCGAACCGACAGATTTCGCCATTGGCCTTTTGAGACTCATCGCGCTTGTCTGGACGCTTGGTGTTGGTTTTGCCGGCTATGGCTTTGGTGGGCCGGTTGGGCCGGTCTGGCGCGGACTGCATCTGTTTGCAGCACTTCTGCTGCTTTTTAGAAACACCGGTCTTGACCTTGCCGGTCTTGCCCTTGTCGTCTTGCTGACCGTCCTCATCTTGCGGCGGCGGTCGGCCACCCTGAGTGGAGAAATGCTTTGAACCGTCCCCTTTTTCAATCTGACATCCAGGACTTCAACACGCTTGCACAGGATGCGTATATTTATGCTTTGCCGCTGGTGATCCTTGAAACCTTTCGGCGCCGGAGAATGTCATTCGGCGGCATGCACAAGGTGCGTCACACTCGGAAGTTATTGAGCCATAAAAGCCGCCAGATCACGACACCTAACAACGATACGCTTTATTCCGACTTTTGGCTCGATCTGCGCCGCGGCCCGGCGCGGATCCGAATTCCCGGACCCGGCGAGCGCTATTTTTCGTTAATGATGCTTGACTACTACACCAACAATTTCTGCGTGCCTGGCACCCGTACGACGGGAACCGAACCCGTGGAATTTACCCTTGTCGGGCCTGAATCTTCGACAGAGGGGTTAACGGGCGAAGTGGTGCGCGCGCCGACAAATATGGTCTTTGCACTTGCGCGCATATTGGTCGATGGCCCTGAGGACCTTGAGGCTGCCCATGCCGTGCAGGATGCAATCGAGCTGGAAGCGCCTGAGCATGACAATGTGGAAGGCGACTGGATTTTGCGCGACGCGCCGTGGGACGCATTTTTTGCCGAGGCGAACCGGCTGATCCGCATCAATCGCCCGCCGCTGACCGACCTCAATCTGTTGCGCCGGATCGCGCCGCTTGGGATCGGACCTGATCAGACCTTCGATCCGACAGCTTTCACGGCTGAGGAGGCCGAGGCCATTGCATCGGGCGTCCGGCTTGCAGCCGAGCGGCTGGCGCGTATTCAGACCTCCATGGCCAAGGGTGGGCGCGGCTGGGTCTGGCCGAGGCGCAATCTAGGTGTTTACGGGCAAGATTATTTTATGCGTGCCGTGGTGGCCGTCGGCGGGCTGGGTGCTCTGCCGCTCGAAGAGGCCAGCTATCTGCGCACAGGTGGCGAGAGAGATCAGCCGCTTGACGGACGGCGTTTGTGGCGCATGCGTTTTCCGCCCGGTGGCGAATTGCCCTGCGACGCGTTCTGGTCGCTTTCAATGTACGAGCCGACGCCTGACGGTGAGTTTTTCTTCGTGCGCAACGAACTTGATCGGTTTTCGATCGGCGACCGTACACCAGGGCTGAAGCGCAATGCAGACGGGTCCCTGGATATCTGGATAAGCGCAGATAATCCCGGCCCCGAACGCGAGGCGAACTGGCTCCCCGCACCGCCCGGTCCCTTCCATCTTTTTCTCAGAGCCTATCTGCCGAGGACGGAACTGCTGGAAAAGCATGTCGCCGTGCCACACCCCGAACCCTATCAGCAATAAATCAAAAAGATCACACCTCACTGGGAGACAAACACCATGATGCTCACGCGACGCGACGCTATCACCCTTGCACTTGCAACCTCGGCCGCGGCCGTTTTGCCGGCTTCAGCGCAGGAAACCACAAATCTGAGAGTTCACACGGCCAGTCCGGGTTCTTCGGCCTTTGCCTTCACAACGACGCTGCAGACGGTTGTCCAGCGTGAATTGCCGGTGCGGATGAATGTCACCGCGGGCATGGCCTCTACCCGCTCAGCGTTGGACGTGGTGCGTGGTAATGTTGACCTTTACATTTCATCGCCAGCGGTCAGCTATTTCATGCGGACAGGCAGCTCCATGTTCAAGGATATTGCCAACGCAAAGGAGCTGGCGAGTGATCTGCGGGGCATGGTGAACTTTCCACTGGGGCCGTATCATATTATAACATTTGCCGAATCCGGCATTGCCACGCTGGAGGATATCAAGGGCAAGCGTGTTTTTGCAGGCCCACCCGGTGGTGCTGCAACCACAGTTGGCCTGGCGATCATAGAGAGTGTTACCGGCTACAAGCCCGACGTGGACTATGAATTGGCCAAGCTCGACTGGAGTTCGGGCAATCAGGCATTTCAGGATCGGCAGATCGATCTTGCCATCATGCCGACTGAACTGCCTTCTGCCGCCATTCGGCAATTTGCTCTTCTGGACAAAATTCGCCTGATTTCAATTCCTGAAGAGGCCTTCAAGGTTGATCCGCTGAAGTCCATGATTTCGTTGCCTGGCCGAACGATCAGCAGGATTCCTCCGGACATATACGGCGACAATCAAGTCAATGAGGAAGATGTGTTGGCGGTGGGCAGCTACATCGGCATTGGCGTTCGTAAGGACCTCGAGGCGGATATCGTCTATGAGATGACGAAGGCCATGTTTGAGAATATCAACGACTTTTACAACGCCGCAGACTGGATGAAAGCCATCACTCTGCAAACCGCATTTGAAAATATGAACGATCCGCTGCATGCGGGCGCATTGCGCTACTATCGCGAAGCCGGGGTGGACATACCTGAAGCGCTCGTGCCGCCGGAGGCAAAATGATGGATTGCAGAACGGCAATGGCAGGACGTGAGGCGCTTAACCGGATGTTCCGGCCAAGGACGGTCGCGGTGGTTGGCGCTTCGGCTTCGCCCACCAAGATTGGCGGCTTGCCGGTAGACTATCTCAAGACCAAGGGATTTGCCGGCCAGGTTTTGCCGATCAATCCCAATGCGTCGGAAGTCCAGGGGCTGAAAGCCTATCCGTCGCTCGTAGCCGCTCCTGGACCCATTGACCTGGCCATTGTCGCCGTTCCCGCAGCCATGGTCGAAGCCGCGCTCGAAGATGCCATTGCTGCTGGTGTTCCAGCTTTGGTGATCTTTTCGTCAGACTTTGCCGAGACCGGAGAAAAAGGGGCCGTAATGCAGGCGCGTTTGGCGGCACGCGCTGCAGAAGCGGGTGTGCGGTTGCTCGGGCCGAACTGCCTCGGTTTCATGACCATCGCTGAAGATGTTTATGCAACGTTCAGCCCGGTCGTGCACCTGGGCAAGCCCAAAAAGGGCGGGGTCGGAATCGTATCGCAATCGGGCGCTTTTGGTGCTTATGCTCTCACCCTTGCAAGGCTGCGCGGCATCGGGATCAGCCATTGGATCACCACCGGCAATGAAGCCGATCTTGGCTTTGCGGAATGTGTCGAATGGTTGGCAAGCGACCCCGAAACCGAAGTGATCGTCGGTTATATGGAGGGCGCCCGCGATGGTGCGCGGTTGCTGGCAGCCTTTGAAGCCTGCCGACTGGCTGGTAAACCGCTGGTGATGGCAAAAGTGGGCCGATCTGCTGTTGGGGCACAGGCAGCGGCATCGCACACGGCGGCTCTCGCAGGCGAAGACGCCATTTTTGATGGCGTGTTCCGCCAATATGGCGTCATACGTGGCGACAGTATCGAACATGTTTTCGATATTGCTTATGCGGCGGCAATTGCAGGTGTGCCGCGCGGCAATCGGGCTGGGCTTTATACCGTTTCGGGTGGTGCCGGTGTGATGATGGCAGACGAAGCCGCCGCCAATGGGCTTGAAGTACCCGAACTCACGCGCAGCACACAGGATGCGGTCTTGCAACTTGTTCCCTTTGCAGGAACCCGCAATCCGCTCGACATTACTGGCCAGGTGGTCAACATCGAAGGTGCCTTCCGCACGGCGCTGGGACTGATGGCGAAGGATGGCACGGTCGACACGATTATCAGCTTTGTCGCATTGTCGGGTTTATCGCCGACGATGGGGCCTGAAGTGGTTGCCGATCTGTCCGCCGTGCGCGAAGAGGTTCCGGAAATTGCACAATATGCCGTTACGGTCGCTCGACCTGAGATCCGCGCACAGCTCGAGGCTGCTGGAATACCGGTCTTTGAAGATCCGAACCGGGCGGTTCGCGCGGTTGCGGCTTTGGCTGCATTCGCTGCATCCCTTGATCGTGAAACAGGCGCAGATGTGGATGGTATTGCTCTTGCAATACCGCAAAGCACAACGGAGCCTGAGGCGTTGAAACTGCTGGGCGATGCTGGCCTGCCGGTGACGCCATATACTGTTGCGGCTACGTCAGAAGAAGCAGTTCTTGCGGCGGAGGCACTTGGTGGCCCCGTTGCCGTCAAGGTGGTTTCCCCGGATATCTTGCACAAGACCGAAGCAGGCGGTGTTCGGCTCAACCTTGCCGGGGCTGAGAATGTTCGCAAGGCTGCCGAAGCTATATTGGGGTCTGTAAAAGCCTATGCCCCAAATGCACAGATCGACGGCCTCCTGGTCGCGCCGATGACGTGCGGGGTGGCGGAAGTTGTCATCGGCGTGCAGCACGATTCAGCTTTCGGCCCCGTCGTCATGTTCGGGATGGGTGGTGTTCATGTCGAAGCGCTGCGTGATGTGACGTTCCGCGCAGCACCCGTAAGCGAAGATGAAGCGTTGCGCATGATTGGCGAAATTCGGGCGCTGCGACTATTGACTGAGCCGCGCGGGGCGCAACCTGCCGATTTGCCTGCTCTTGCCCGGCTGATTGCACAGGTTTCCCGCTTTGCTGCCGCCAATGCGGATGGGATTGAGACCCTTGACCTAAACCCAGTGATTGTTGGAGCGCAGGGGGAAGGGGCAATCATCGTCGATGCGTTGCTGGTTGGGCTGTGAACGCTTCAAAGCTCACCGCATTGCCGCAGGGCGCGCACGGTTTCGGGTGAAAGGGAGGCGTCGAACACAGCCGCGATTGAATCGATCAAATCTGCAATCTGTGCCTCTGTCTTGTACCAGTCGTAGGTTTCGCTGCGGTCAAAGGCGAGCCGCTCCATGCGCGCCAGAATGGAGCTTCCCATTTGCATGGCCATCGCAAATCGCTGACGCATGACGACTGCGGGAATATGCGGCTTGGCCTCAATCAAAGCCTCACGCATCATTCGCAAGCCGGCGTCCTGCGTGCGGCCTTCAAATTTGCGCCATATGGGTCGGTCGATCCACAGCATGCTGAGAAAGCGAAGGTAGTGACTCTTTCCAGCAGAGCTGCGCAAGTAGTTGGCGAGCGGAATGACGAGCAATCGTGCGATGTCGCGTGAACCAAGCGGAGCCCCGCCCGCAGCGGCCCGCATTTCCTCAACAAGGGCAATACGCGCCGCATTGATGGGCGTTGTGCGCAGATCGAGGATAGCCTGCACAACACCTTCCCGGGACCCGAAGTGATAATGGATCGCGCTTTCATTGCGTTGACCTGCCGCTTGCGTGATCCGCCTCAAAGAGGTGTTGGATATGCCCTCTTCAGAGAAAATGCGCTCAGCTGCCAAGATCAATGAGAGGCGTGTGTCCGCACGTTTTCCATTTTTCGTCACAGCGGCGTTGTTTTCAATCGCGGTCGGCTGAGTCAACCGTTTGCTCCTAAATTCCGAATTCTCCCAGTTAAGATAACTCCATTAAATGGGTCTGCCAACCTGTCCGCCAGCAAATGAATTGAGACAGTTTGCAGTTTGAATGTCGGGAGGCATTGCTCATCTGATTTGTCGCTTGGCACTCAAGCGTGAGAATGAGCTGATTTATCGAATTTTTGGCACCTAATTTTGAGAATCTGTGAGGCTATTTTCTCAAATTAATTGTATCGGACTTCTATGTCTTTCCTTCTCTGCGTTTAAGAGGAATGGGAGCGTCTTGTGGTCGAAATGCGTTTGGTTGGTGGCAAATGTTGATTGCCGCAACATGAATAACATCTCGGCTCCCGCAATGTGTACGATGGCGACGCCGGCCAAAAGAGCAGGGTGCAGGTGTAAAGGTAATACCGGGTTTTGCGGCGTTGGGAAATCAACACATATCTCAGCTAATGTGTCCTCGTTTCCAGGGATGATCCTACCGAGCACTTCTTCGTCCAGCAAGCATTCGCCTCGGATTGCAGCGTTGATGTAGTGCTGGAAAACCGAGGGCTTCTGATCCTGGGTGGATGTAGCAACAGTGATCCGCACTTCGGGCATGTAATCCGCCAACTCAGCAATTGGCTTCGGAAGATTGGTTGGGGATCATCGGTGTTGTTTTGGCAAGTCGAGAAGTGTCTGAAATCGTTAGAGCCCGATCCTCAAAATTACGTGCCTTGTCACAGGAATAGCCCTTCACACAGAGCTTCAAGTCCGTCACCCCGTTGGGCACGGGGAAGCTTGACCGACCGGTCAGTAGGGGGCAAATTGTTTGCAATTGAGATGCGTGGGAATCGACTGATGAGTGGAAAGATGAGCGCCGAAAGGCTGGTGGATGACGTGCCTAGCCCGCGGGTGCGCGAAATTCTTGAAACCGGTGCCAGGCTTTTTGCAGAAAAAGGTTATGAAGCTACATCCATGCGCGACATTTCTGATGCCGCAGGCGTCTCTAAGGCCCTGCTGTATCACCATTTCAAAAGCAAAGAAGACATTTACGGGCGTATCGCCTTTGCAGCAACGCAACACCTGAACACGTTCGTCAAATCGCGTATCCCGACGGAAGGCACCGCAGCTGAGAAGCTGCGTGCCTTCATGGTATCCACGGCCACGTTTTTTTCAGAGCATCGATCAGCCTGGATTGCTGCCAGCAATGCTTTCTGGTCTGACCCCGATCAACGAGCGACGGACTTGAGAATTGCTTACCGTCGCCAATTTGAAAACATGCTAAGGGAAATCATCCGCGATGGTGTTGCATCGGGCGAGTTCAATGAGGTTGATCCTGCAGGGGCGGGCCGCCTGGTCCTTTCTGGAATTAACTGGATGCACCGCTGGTATGATCCTGAAAAAGCAATGAGTGCCGAGGAAATTGTCGATCAATATGCCGACATTCTTCTCTGTGGCATTGCCCGGAAATAAAGCTAACGCCAGACTACCTGGGCCAAGATAAAGTCAAATTCAGCAACATCATTGGCTGACCACGCAGCTCGTATTGTCATTGATGCGCCGTTCGACGGATACATCCAAAAAATCCATTGCAGAGATGCATGCGCGGCGTTATCCTCGAGCTGACTGACCGGTCAGTCGGCAGGCGTGAGCGCAGGGGAGGCGATCAAGATGAACACGGAAAACAAGCGCAGACGCGCTTTGGTGACAGGTGGCGCTAAAGGCATCGGTCAGGCAATCTGCCAGCGTCTTGCGAACGAAGGATTCCGTGTCGCCGTTGCCGACATCGATATTGAGGAAGCCCGGCATGTTGCTGAGCGGTTGGGCGGCGGACATGTCGCCATTCAGGTTGACCTGACCGATCCGCAAGCTGCCGATGCCTTGCCTGCAAAAGCTGAGGCTGCTCTTGGCGGTCTGGACCTTGTTGTCAACAATGCGGGCGTGACGGACAGTTCCGGGCGCACCTTGCTTGATCTCCCGCAGGCGGCATTTGACCGTCTCGTCGCGGTCAACCTGACGGCGCTTCAATGTGTTTCGGAAGCGGCTGCGAAAATCCTGTCGCCCGGTGCGTCTATCGTCAACCTTGCCTCTGGTGCTGCCTATCGGCCACTGGCACTGCGCGGCCCCTATAGCGCCACCAAGGCCGGGGTGGTTGAATATACCGCAGCACTTGCCGCGCAGTTGAAAGAGCGCCAGATCAGCGTTGTTGCAATCGCTCCGGGCTATACGCTGACGCCTCTTGTGGAGGAGCTGGAGAGAGAGGGACGGGTCGATCTCAAAAAGGTCTCCGCAACCATTCCATTGGGACGCCTCGCGGCACCTCAGGATATTGCTGCTGCGGTTGCATTTTCTGCTTCTGCTCATGGTCGTACCATCAATGGGCAGAGCCTGCTTGTTGATGGAGGCGGATCCATGGGGCCGCCGCCTGAAATGGAAGGCCCTCCAAAAGGCACGAGTTCAAAGGGAAATATTGTACTTCTTGGCCAGAATGACCGGTCGGATTTGAGCACGCTTGGATTGCCGCGTTTCGATGCGCTGACCGATGCCGAACCGCTCGCAGCTGTCGTGGATGCGGGCGCTCTTGGCCGTGCATTGACACCGGCGCAAATGCTGGAATGGGCGCTTTCATCTGCAAAAGCCTGCGCGGCAATTGCCAATCGAACACCGGATTTCAATCTGGTCTTTGTCGTCGACAGGGGGGAGAGCCCTTCGGCGCGTGCTGCTGCCGCTGCTTTGTCAATGCTCTCTCGCACCCTGGCGTTGGAGTGGGCCGGATCGGGTATGCGCGTGAATACGGTTTTGTGGCAGGGGCCAACGCTTGAAGGCCTGGGTGAACTGTGCCGCTTTATGATCGGCGATGATGCGTCATACATAACTGGGCAAGTGCTGGAAGCCAGCGGCTTGTCTTGATGGCTGCAGTTGCAGCACCCGCCGGAACGAAAATAGCTGCAGCACTTTTGATCTGTGAAAGCCCATGGTCCCGCCAGGAGATTGGCAGGTTGAGCTGTTGGATCACTCCAATTTGAAAAAAGGGGATGCTCAATGAATGACAATGAAACGCAGGTGCTTTCTGAAGTCGTCGATAGCAACATCAAGCTTCTCACGCTCAAGGGTGAGAGGACGCGCAATTCCATTGGCCTGGCGCAATACAAGGCCGTGCGGGCCGAGATTGTCGATGCGGGCAATGACCCGCAAATCCGTGCAATCATACTGCAGGGAGCCGGTGGCTTCTTCTCGTCAGGCGGCAATGTGTCGGCGTTGAAAGAAGGGCGCAACCAGCCGCTGTCTGAGGTTAGCCGCAATACCGATGCTCTTGCAGCCATGATCCTTGCGATCCGACATTGTCCCAAACCGGTGATTGCTGCCGTTGAAGGCGGCGCTGCAGGGCTTGGCCTGTCGCTGGCACTTTCCTGCGATATGATTGCTGCGTCCGGTTCGGCCAAGTTTACCGCCGCCTATGTCAAGATCGGCCTGACACCCGACGGCGGTGCGACGCATTTTCTGTCGGAGTGTTTGCCGCGTCAGCTGGTTTCGGAGCTTTGTATGCTGGGCCGTCCGGCGTCTGCAGACAGATTATATGCAGCCGGTGCCATCAACATGCTGACTGACGACGGTGAAGCCCTGAATGCCGCGCTTGATCTCGCACGCGCCTGCGCTGTCGGCGCAAGTGGTGCCATTTCGGTCATCAAAGGGGAAATCGCACAGGCGCAGGTTAATGGCCTTGCCGAACAGATCGAACTTGAGAGCCGCTACATCAACAAAGCGCGATACGGAAGCGAGGCAGGAGAAGGCTTGCAGGCCTTTCTTGAAAAGCGCAAGCCGGTCTTTTCTCCGTCATAATCCAGAACCTGACCTCCCCATGCTGCACTCGTCATTTTACACATCTGTGAAGTTTGTATTCACATAAGAGTTTTTGTTGACAGTGTGGGTCCGCTATGACGAGATGCACCAAGGATCGGAGTGGAGGCTGATCCGGTAAACGGGAGGTCACAAGATGCTTGGATTGATGCAGGAGCGCCCGCTTCTGATATCGGGTTTGCTCGAGCACGCAGCGCGTTATCACGCCAATACGGAAATCGTTTCGAAGACGTGCGAAGGCGATCTGCGCAGGGATAGCTATCGTACCTTGGCGGAGCGCTCGCGCAAGCTTGCCAATGCTTTGATCCGGATGGGCGTTGGGCATGGAGACCGCGTGGCGACACTTGCCTGGAATACGCATCGTCACCTGGAGCTTTACTTTGCCGTTGCTGGAATTGGTGCTGTGCTTCACACGGTCAATCCGCGGCTGTTCCCCGAGCAACTCAATTATATCATCAACCATGCCGGGGCGAAGGTTTTGATGTATGACATCACCTTCAGCACGCTGGTATCTGAGTTGCGCCCGGGGCTGGAGCATGTCGAAAACTATGTCGCCATGACAGATGGCGGGCATATGGATGGGATGCCCGACGGGTCGCTTTGTTACGAGGACATGATTGCCCCCGAACAGAGCGCGTTTGAATGGCCCGTCTTTGATGAAAATACAGCCTCCGGTCTCTGCTACACATCGGGCACCACGGGCAATCCCAAGGGTGTGCTCTATTCACATCGCTCAACGCTGCTGCACGCCATGATGTTGTGCCAGGTCGACGGCCTGGCGCTCTCAAACCATGACAGTACGCTTCTTTGCGTGCCGCTGTTCCACGTCAATGCCTGGGGTGTGCCGCATGGTTCGCCACTGTGCGGTGCCAAGCTCGTCTTGCCCGGCCCGCATCTCGACGGGAAGAGCCTCTACGACCTTGCCAAGGCCGAGGGCTGCACCTTCTCCCTCGGCGTTCCAACGGTCTGGATGGGTTTCATGGATTACATTGAAGGTTCCGGTCTGGATGCGCGCTCGGAGTTGAAGATGGAGCGAGTGATTGTTGGCGGTTCGGCGGCGCCGAAGTCGCTAATGCGGCGATTGGAATCGATCGGTGCGGTTCCACGTCAGGCCTGGGGGATGAGTGAAACCGGGCCGGTGGCAACCGTTGCCAATCCGTTGTTCAAGCATAACGAGTTAAGCGACGATGGACGTTTCGATCTTCGCTGTATGGCTGGCCGGCCGGTTTTTGGTGTCGAATTGCGATTGATGGATGATGAAGGCCGCGAATTGGCGGCGGATGGCGTGACGCCCGGCGAGTTGCAGGTGCGCGGGCCATGGGTCACATCAGGCTATTTCGGCGGCGAAGGCAAGGGGCCGGACGCCGATGGCTGGTTCTCAACCGGTGATATCGCGACGATGAGCGAGGATGGCTTTGTGCGGATCACAGACCGGGCGAAAGACGTTATCAAATCGGGCGGTGAATGGATTTCCTCCATCGACCTCGAAGATGCAGCGATGCGTCATCCCAAAGTGGCCGAGGCCGCCGTTGTGGGCGTGCCGCACCCCAAGTGGCAGGAGCGCCCGCTGTTAGTCGTGGTGCCAAAGGGTGAGGCACCAGACAGGGCTGAACTGCGTCAATTTCTGATGGGTTTTGTTGCCAAATGGTGGTTGCCTGATGACGTCGTCTTTGTGGAAAGCCTGCCGCACACAGCAACGGGAAAACTGCAGAAGATGGAGCTGCGCAAACAATACGCACAGTATGTACTGCCTGAATTGGCCGAAACAAGCGGGAGAGCGGCGGAATGAACGGACTGATCCTTGATGACCCTGACGGTACGCTGGAGATGCTGCGCGACAGTGTCGTGGGGTTTTCTGCACGGCATGCCGGGCCAGACGTTTTCCGGGCGCGGCGTGACAACGGTGGTGACCTCGATCGGGAGGTCTGGTCTGCGATGGCGGAGGCTGGATGGTTGGGTCTTCTTTTGCCTGAGGATAAGGGCGGTGCCGGTCTTGGCATTGCCGAACAGGCAGTATTGAGCGAGGCACTTGGTCGAGCCCTACTGACAGAGCCGTTGGCGCAGCTGAGCATTTTTTCAAGCGTGCTGCTGTCCCACTGCAGCGGTGGTGAGTGCGCCAGACTGGCGGAGGGACTGATTGCCGGAACGGCGCTGGTGTCTCCGGCATGGCAGGGCCGCGATGGTGCAGCTGCGCCGGTCTCAGCGCGCAAGGTTGGAGAGGAATTCAGCCTGTCTGGCGAGATGCGACACGTCAGCGCCCCCACGTCTGCAACAGACTTTATCGTGCTGGCGGAAGCGGATGGTAAACAGATGTTGGTCTCGCTTCCTGTGAGTGCGGAAGGCTTGAGAATCGAGACTGCTCCGACATTGGACGGAACGCGGTTGGGAAGGCTCAGTTTAGCGGATGTAAAGGTCAAAGAGGACGCGCTTCTGGCCATTGGCAGTGAAGTGGATGTGGCCATGGATGCAGCCGTTACAACGACGCGGCTTGCTCTTGCAGCCGAGATGGCTGGCATTGCCACGGCAGCAATCGAACGGACGGTTGCCTATGCGAAAGAGCGTGTGCAGTTCGGCAAGGCTATTGGCTCGTTTCAGGTCGTGCAGCACCGTTTGGTGGATATGTGGGGCGAAGCCGAATTTGCTTCTGCTGCTGTCGTGAACGCCGTGGAGACGCTGTCAGAGGGGCAGAATAACGCCTCTCGTCTGGCAATCCTTGCGGCCAAGGCAAGGGCGGGTGAAGCCGCGGTCAACATCACAAGGCGGGCAATCCATCTGCACGGCGCGATGGGTTTCACCGATGCCTGCGACATTGGACTCTTTATGAAACGGGCGGTGGCCCTGAATGCAACGCTGGGGCAGCCCGAAGAGCTGCGTCTGCAGTTCGTGGCGCTGGAAGGCGTTGCGGCTTGAAAGGACCGGACATGAAAAACAATCTGATCAAGACTGTGATCGAAGACCATATTGCCGTCGTCACCCTGGACGCCCCTCCGGTGAACGCGCAATCAAAGGACTTCATGGAAGAGCTGATTGGGGTCTTCGATGAACTGAACCACAAAAAGGGCGTGCGCTGCGTTGTCTTGACTGCCAATGGCAAGGTCTTTTCTGCCGGTGCGGATATCAAGAACCGGGCCAAGCAGAGCGAATGGGAACCGGGCGAAGTCAACCGCCACTTGCGCCGCGCACGCGAAGTGGGTTTCGTGATCATGGAAATGAACATTCCCGTTATCGCCGCCGTGAACGGTCCTGCACTGGGTGCGGGCATGGGTTTGGCGATTTGTTCTGATATCATTGTGGCATCCAGGAACGCCGTCTTCGGCCTGCCGGAAATCGACATCGGTCTGATGGGTGGTGTGCGCCACACGATGCGTGTTTTCCCGATTGGCCTCACGCGAAGAATGGTGCTGACAGGCTACCGTGTTCCCGCAGAAGAGCTTTACCGTCGCGGCCTTATCGAGGCCTGTGTCGAGCCCGAAGAGCTTATGGATACTGCGATGGACATGGCACGCAATATCGCTTCGAAATCGCCGACGGCAATCAAGCTGGCCAAACGCGCGCTGAATACGGTCGAAACCATGGGTCTGAAGGACGGCTATCGGTTTGAGCAGAACCTGACAGTTGAGATGACAGGCACGGCAGACAGCAAGGAGGCGATGGCGGCCTTCCTTGAAAAGCGCCCTGCGGTTTTTTCGGACGATTGATCATGGCACAGCAGCAAGATTGGAACGCGCTGAGCGACGAAGAATTCCGCGCGATATTTGCCGAATGGGTAGACGCAAACTGCCCGGCCGAACTGCGTTTCATGCGCAAACAGCGCCCGCTCTTTGACGAAGTATCGGTATGGTATCATCGCCTTGCCGAAAAAGGCTGGTTGTCGCCGGTATGGCCACAGGAATACGGCGGCATGGGCTTGGATGCGGGCAAACATATCGTCTATGTCGAGGAATGGGCCCGGCTTGGCTGCCCGCGCATTCCCGACCACGGAATCGGTCTGACCGGCCCGCTCTTGATCCAATACGGGACACAGGCGCAGAAAGACTTTTTCCTGCCCAAGATACTGAGCGGTGAGCATGTCTGGTGCCAGGGTTATTCGGAGCCGAATGCAGGCTCGGATCTGGCCTCGCTGAGGACGTCAGCTGTTGCAGATGGCGATGGCTTCATTGTCAACGGACAGAAGATATGGACGACGCTGGCCCATTGCGCGAACTGGATATTATTGCTGGTGCGAACCAGCAATGACGGCAAGAAACGGCAGAACGGCATCACCGTGATGCTGGTCGACATGACCACGCCCGGTGTTACGGTGCGTCCGATCCCGAACCTGCGTCTGGAGGCGGATTTCTGCGAGGTCTTCTTTGACAATGTGTATGTTCCCTCCGAGAATGTTGTGGGCGAGGTGGATCAGGGCTGGGCGCTGGCCAAGGCGGTGCTGGGTCACGAACGTATTTTTCTGGGTGCGCCGTCGCGTCCTGCTTACGCGCTGCGCCGGTTGGAACGCCTTGCCCGGGATCGTGGTGCCTTCAGTGATGCAGGCTTTGTTTCGCGATATGCCAGGCTCAGGCTTGATCTGTTTGATCTCGGTTCCGCATTCGAACGATTTGCGCGGGTGTTGCGGGCAGGCGGCACGCTGGGGCCGGATGTTTCCGTGCTGAAGATATTCAGTTCCGAACTCTACCAGCGTATCACGGAAGAAACATTGAGTGTCGCGGGAGAGGAAGCGCGATACTGGGATGACTTGCCCACGGGAGAGGGCGATGTGGATGCGATGAACCTCTATCTCGATAGTCGGGCCCCCGCAATCTTTGGCGGCTCGAACGAGATTCAAAGAGAGGTTCTGGCGAAAGGTGTGCTCGGTCTACCCAGGTAGGTTGCGCAATCGGGAGGAGCGCTGTGGCAGATACGGAATATGCACTGGAAGCCCGAGGAATCGGCAAAAGATTTGGCGAGTTTTGGGCAGTCAACAACGTCGATCTGAAGGTTCGGCGCGGGGCAATCCATGCGTTGATTGGCCCGAATGGCGCGGGCAAGACGACGTGTTTCAATCTTCTGACCAAGACGCTTCAGCCCTCCACCGGGAAAATCATTCTGGACGGCGAAGACATCTCCAGACTGCGCACGAGCGACGTGGCGAAAAAGGGGATGGTCCGGTCCTTTCAGATATCGGCCACTTTCACGGACCTGACCGCGCTGCAAAACGTTCGGGTTGCGCTCCAGTCAAGCCACGGCAGCGCATGGCGGTTCTGGAGCCCAATCAGCTCAATCTACAAGCTGAATGAACGGGCCGAAGACCTGCTTGAACAGGTTGGCCTCGCCGATGCGCGTGATATGAAGGCTGCGGAACTGTCCTATGGCAAGAAACGGGCGCTCGAAATTGCAACAACGCTTGCGCTGGAGCCGAAGGTGATGCTGCTGGACGAGCCGACCGCCGGTATGGGGCATGAAGATATCGAGCCGATCACCGAGCTGATCCGCAAGGTGTCGCGGGATCGCACGATCGTGATTGTTGAACACAATCTGTCCGTCGTTTCGACCCTCTCTGATCGCATTACGGTGCTGCAGGCAGGGCAGGTGCTGATGGAAGGCAATTATGCTGAGGTGTCTTCCGATGAGAGAGTAATCGCCGCTTACCTTGGGGGAGTTGATGATGCCGCATGATGCAGACGGGACGCTGCTCGCCGTCGATAACCTCAAGGCGTGGTATGCTGAAAGCCAGGCGCTGCACGGCGTCAACTTCAAGGTCAAAAAGGGAGAACTTGTTACCCTGATTGGCCGTAATGGCGCGGGCAAGAGCACCACACTCCGGTCGATTATGGGCATTGTGCGCAATCGCCAGGGTTCTATCAAGTTTGAGGGCCAGGAGCTTATTGGCCTGCGTACATTCCAGATCGCGCGCAAGGGTATTGCCTGGTGTCCGGAGGAGCGGGGCATATTCTCCGATCTTTCCGTGAGGGAAAACCTGACATTGCCACCACACCTGATTGAAGGCGGCATGACAGATGACGAGCTCATGGAGGCCTTCCCCAATCTGAAGGCGCGCGCATCCTCTGGTGGCACACAGCTGTCCGGGGGTGAACAGCAGATGCTGGCAATTGCCAGGATCCTGCGCAATGGCTGCAAGTTTCTGTTGCTTGATGAACCAAGTGAAGGACTTGCGCCCGTCATCGTCAAGGAAATCGGCAACCAGATCCGCCAGCTGAAGGCGAGGGGCTATACCATCCTTCTGGTCGAGCAGAACCTGAACTTCGCGCGGGCCGTTGCAGACCGGCATGTGGTGATTGAGCATGGGCAGGTCGTCGATCAGCTTACCAATGAAGAACTCGCGGCCAATGTCGACCGCGTCAAGACCTATCTGGGAGTGTGACTATGTTCGACGGGATCACACCGCAATTGCTGTTCGGACAGCTTCTGATCGGGTTCATCAACGGTTCCTTCTACGCAATGCTTGCCATGGGGCTGGCGATTATTTTCGGCCTCATGCGTGTGGTGAACTTTGCCCACGGTGCGCAATATATGCTCGGCGCTTTCGTTGCCTGGCTGCTTTTGAATATATTCGGCGTGCCATATTGGGGGGCCTTGTTTATCGCACCTGTCGTGGTGGCGGCATTCGGCCTGGTGATGGAACGGCTGATATTGAAGCCAATCGCCAATCTCGATCACCTCTATTCGTTGCTCATTACCTATGCGGCAACACTGGTCATCGAGGGGCTGATCCGTCAGCGCTATGGTTCAACCGGTTTGCCTTACAGCTCACCGCTGCCCGGTGGCGTTAATCTCGGTTTCATGTTCATGCCATGGTACAGGCTTTGGGTCGTGCTCTTTTCGGCTGTAACCTGCCTGGGGACCTGGTTGTTGATCGAACACACCAAGCTGGGCGCTTATCTGCGCGCCGCTAACCAGGCACCAGAGATCGTCGAGAGCTTCGGGATCAATGTGCCGCGCATGGTCACGCTAACCTATGCTTTCGGTGTTGGTCTTGCAGGCTTGTCGGGTGTGCTGGCAGCGCCAATCTATCAGGTGTCGCCTTCTATGGGCTCGACGCTCATGATCACCATTTTCGCAGTTGTCGTTATCGGCGGAATGGGCTCTATCGTGGGCGCAATCGTGACCGGTTATGTCCTTGGTATTCTCGAAGGACTGACCAAGGTCTTCTATCCCGAGGGTGCAAACCTCGTTATCTTCTTCATCATGCTTGTCGTTCTGATATTCCGGCCGGGTGTGCAGCTCAACGGGAAGGGAAACTGATGCGTATCGCTCTGGTCCTCACGGGCATTGCCCTTTCGCTGGCAGCCCCATTTTTTGTCTACCCCGTGTTGCTGATGACAATTCTCTGCTTTGTGATCTTTGCAGCCTCGTTTAATCTTCTTTTGGGCTATGCCGGTCTGCTTTGTTTCGGGCAGGCAATGTTTCTGGGGCTATCGGCCTATATGACCGGATTGATGCTGAAGACCACCGGCATGTCGATCGAACTGGCGATTCTGGCTTCGGCTTTGATTTCCGCTGCACTGGGTGCGTTTGTCGGCTTTGTTGCAGTCCGGCGATCGGGAATTCAATTTGCCATGATCACCTTTGCGTTTGCGCAATTCGTCTACTTCCTGTTGCTGCAGTCGGAGTTCACGGGGGGCGAGGATGGCATGCAGGGAATTCCGCGGTCGAACCTGTTTGGCATTTTTGACATCTCCGACAGCATGACCTTCTACTATTTTGTGCTGGCGGCGACGCTTCTGGTGATCCTTCTGGTCTACCGCATTGTGCATTCGCCATTCGGTGAAATTCTCCAGGCGATTCGCGATAACGAGGTTCGCGTGGAATCGCTCGGGTTTCGCCCCGAACGCTTCAAGATCCTGGCAATGACGATTTCGGCGGGGCTGGCGGGATTGGCCGGCGGTCTGAAGGCGACAGTCTTCGGTTTCGCCACATTGACTGATGTTTCCTGGACAGTTTCCGGCGAGGTCATATTGATGACGCTCCTCGGCGGACTCGGGACCTTGAGTGGTCCAATGGTCGGCGCGGGGATTATCATTGTCATGAATGATGAACTGGCACAGTTCGGCGAGTGGGCTTTGATTGCTCAGGGCATTATCTTGATCCTGGTCATCCTGTTTATGCGGCGCGGCGTCGTCGGCGAGGCCGGGGCGCTTATCAGGCGAATCCGCAGCAGAAAGGCGAACTGAACCGTGCCTTTGCGGGCGTCAGAGTTCGATTTGCACCGGATTGTCGAAATCCGGATCAGTCCGGATCGATTTGACAGCTTTGCGCAGGGCCTCAAGGTATAAATCATGGTTGCGCCGGAACCGCTCCGTAACGCCGCCAAGCGCAAGCGTTACCGGCTGGCCTTGCACCAGCTCGGGGACCAGCATGGCGAAGGTGGCGCCACCCTCAAACGGCAAGTCTTCGATATAGCCGTAGCCGTTTGCCCGGATGGTATCAATCTGTGCTTGTATCGCGCTCAATTTGACCTTTTCAGCCGGGTTGGGCGTGGCGATATTGGCGCGACGAACTGTATTCTCAAGCTTTTCAGCGGGCATGGTGGAAAGCAATACAAGACCGGCTATCGACTTGGTGATCGGACGGATGGTGCCCTCGTCAATATGGAAACGCAGGGCGTGGATTGAGGGCTTGGTGGCGATATATTGCAGGTAAACATCGTTTTTGACGCCGAGAAAGACACCCTCCCCGGTTTCAGCATGGAGGTCTTGAATGGCGTCGAGGACCTGCCCGGAACCAAACAGGACTTTGGGGATCCATTCGCCGAGCGCGGAAACCTTCGTGGTGGGGAAATAGACCCGGGCGCGCCGGTCGTAATTCAGATACCCAAGTTTTACCAAGGTCTTGAGAAGGACCGTTGTACTGGAAAGTGGATAATCGAGGCTGATGGCAATCTCGGACATGGAGCGCGGTTGGCGACCAATCCGGAAATGTTCAAGTATTTCGAAGGCGCGCGCAGCGGACTTGACTTTGGCGTCGATCATGGTGCCTCTTGCTTTGAATTTCATAAATGTGAAATTTCACTGCATATATACAAAATCGTGGTCATTTTCAACGTGCTGTGACACACTCTGTAACAGAGGATTGGAGGAGGTCCGGACTTGGTAAAACTAGGCTGTTGCCGAGCTGCAGCCTGACAGTCCGCACTTTACCGCGAACAAGAGCGAATTGAATTTTAAGGATCGCAGAGGCGCAGGCTTTTGCGGCAGGGAGGCTATATGTCCAAGAGGCTGAGCGGCAAGGTTGCGCTGGTGACAGGCGGCGGCATGGGAATTGGCCGTGCCATTTGTGAAGCCTATGCCCGCGAAGGTGCTGCCGTCGGCGTTTTGGATCTGAAGGAGGAACCTGCAGAGGAGGTTGCGCAGGCAATTCGCAATGCAGGCGGCAGGGCGCTGGCCGTTGCTGGAAACGCCGCAAAGCGCGCGGATGTTTTCAGCGCCGCCGAAACTCTCAAAGCTGAGTTCGGACCGGTCACGTTGCTGGTGAACAATGCGATGTTCAACCGTTATGGACCGCTCGAAGAACAGGACGAGAAAACAATCGGGCTGATGATTGATGTTGGTTTCAAGGGCGTGATCTGGGGTTACCAGGCCGTATTGCCGCAAATGCGTGAGGCGGGCGGCGGTGCGATCGTCAATATTGCATCTCCTTCGGCCGTCCTCGCCATGAAGGATGGCATTATGTACAGCGCCGTCAAGGCTGCTGTTGCGGCGGCGACCCGTTCGGGCGCTGCTGAGTTCGGGCCGGACAATATACGCGTGAACGCGATTGCTCCTGGACCGACGCAGACCGATGGAGCGCTGCGCGTTGTCACCGAGGAGGGCTGGGAGCGAAGACGTGAACGGGTTCCGATCCGCCGTCTGGGCAAACCATCGGATATGGCAGATGCGGCAGTTTTTCTGGCCTCGGAGGAGGCGTCGTTCATTACCGGCGATATGCTGTTTGTGGATGGAGGAATAACCTACGCCTTCTCTTAGGCGAGGTGAAACGGGCGATTTTTGAGAGGATTCGCCCACAATAACGGGAGGTGAAACATGAATTATTTCCGGAAAGGCAGCCTCGCTGCCGCATTCCTGGCGGCTACGTCCTTGTCGTCAGTTCCAGCCCATGCCGAGATTTCGGACGGGGTCATTCGGATCGGGGTCATGAACGACCAGTCTGGCCCATATGCCGACAACTGCGGGCAAGGCTCGGTGGTTTCGGTCAAGATGGCGGTTGAAAACCATGGCGGGGCAATCAATGGGGTTCCCATTGAGGTGGTTGTCGCAGACGACCAGAACAAGCCGGATATTGGTGCGGCCCAAGCGCTGAAGTGGGTGGAGAATGAAGGCGTTGACGCCATTGTCGGCTGCTCTGCTTCATCCATCGCGCTTGCTGTGTCGGATATTATGGCAACGCATAAGAAGCCGTATTTGATCGCCGGTACGGCAACGACAGAGACGACGAATTCCAAGTGTACAGCCTATAACACCAACTGGGCATACAACACCTACACGCTTGCCAAGGGGTCCGTGATGTCGCAGCTCGCCCAAGGGCTGGACGAGTGGTACTTTATTACCGTTGACTACACGTTCGGGAAGGCGTGGCAGGAGGATGCCACCAAATTCATCGAGGCCAATGGCGGTAAGGTATTGGGATCGGTTCTTCACCCGCTCGGTGCCAACGATTTCTCTTCGCAGCTTTTGCAGGCACAGGCTTCTGGCGCAAAGGTGATCGGGATTGCAAATGCGGGATCCGACCTGGCGAACGTTCTCAAACAGGCAAAGGAATTCGGTATTGCTGAAGCCGGCCAGAAGCTTGCGCCTTTGGGCATGCAGGTAAACAACGTTGACGGTATCGGCCTGGAAACCATGCAGGGCCTGATTGCTGCTGCACCGGCTTACTGGGACCAGAGCCCGGAAACGCGCGCCTTCTCTGAAAAGTGGAGCGAGGCAATGAACGGCCGCAAACCAAACGAGTCCCAGACCGTAACCTACTCTGCGGTAGATCATTATCTGAAGGCCATTGAAGCAGCTGGCTCTGATGCAGGCGACGACGTCATGTCGAACATGCGCGAAATGCCGGTCGATGATCTGTTCACAAAGGCATCGATCCGGGAAGACGGTGTTGTCTTCCGCGACATGCTGCAGGTGCAGGTGAAAACGCCTGCCGAGTCCACCGGTGATTGGGACTACTACAAGATCATCGGCAAGCTGGACGCCAAGGATGTTTGGCCGCCGCTTGAAGAAAGCGCTTGCCCGCTGGTGAAGAAATAAATCCGGCTGCATGGCCCGGGAAACCGGGCCATGCATCAAGAATTCCCGGAGTTTTCATGACACTTACAATCATAGCAACCCGCATTGCCGACAGGCCGGACCTGCTGGGCGAAAGCCCGGTATGGGACGAGCGCATCGGGCGGCTTTATTGGGTCGATGGTGCAAGACGCCTGATCCGTTATCTCGACTATGCCGAAGACCGGCTCTCCGAAGTGGAAATGCCTTCAATGGTCGGGTGTGTAGGGCTCACAGAAGATGTGGGGCGGTTGATCACCGGATTGCGCGATGGGATCTATCTGGTCGATCTGGCAACCGGCGCACTGGAACCACTTTATCGTCCTGAGCCCAAGGATGATCGCGTTCGGTTCAACGACGGCAAGGTTGACAGACAAGGTCGTTTTGTCTGTGGCACCATGGGTGTTCATGCCGATCCTGTCGCTGAACTTGTTCGCATTACCGGCAAACAAAAGGTTGAGCGGCTCGCATCGGGAATCCGGATTTCGAATTCGATTTGCTTCAGCCCAGATGGAGAGACATTCTATTTCTCTGACAGTCTGGATCGCCAGATCAGAGCCTACCACTATTCGCCCGAGAGTGACCCCTTAACTGAGCCACGCGCGCACATCGACACCAGCAAGCATGGCTCCGGCCCCGATGGCGCGACCGTTGATGCCGAAGGCTTCATCTGGGTTGCATTGGTACATGTGGGCAAGATCGGACGCTTTTCACCGGATGGCAAGCTGGATCGGCTGGTTGAGGCTCCGGTGGATATGCCGAGCTGCATTACCTTCGGCGGCCCGGACATGGATACGCTTTACATGACGTCGATCAAGGATTCGGGCTCGGGGCGTGCCATTTCCCGCCACCCCTATGGTGGCCACATTTTTGCACTTGAGGGCCTTGGCATAAAGGGTCTTCCGGAACCGAGGTTCAAGTTCGGTGGCTGAGATACATTCAAAGACAAACGCCTTTACGTCGCTCATCGCTCCACGCAGTGTTGCATTGGTTGGGGCATCCGACGACGTACGGCGTATCGGCGGCCGCCCGCTGCGTTTCATGCGTGAGGCGGGTTATGCGGGGGCGATTTATCCGGTCAACCCGAAGCGGACAGAGGTGCAGGGGCTGAAGGCCTATCCCTCTATCGCCGATCTTCCCGAGGTTCCCGATACGGTCATTCTTGCCCTGCCAGCGGCAGGTACGTTTTCGGCGGTCGAAGACTGTGTTGCACGCGGCGTTTCATCCGGCGTGGTCTTCTCAGCCGGTTTCGCAGAGGCCGACGCCGAAGGCGCAGCTCTGCAGGAACAGATCGCGGAGACTGCGCGAAAAGGCGGAATGCGGCTTCTTGGGCCAAACTGCCTTGGCGTGATGAACCCCGCGACCGGCTATTATGGCACTTTCACGGTCATTCTGGATGGCGAGTTGTTGAAGCCGGGGCCTGTGGCCGTTGTTTCGCAAAGCGGTGCTTACGGTTCGCATCTGGCGCATTTGGCGCGCGCTCGGGGCTTGGGTCTCAGCCAGTGGATCACCACGGGCAACGAGATGGATATCAGCATGGCTGAGGCTCTGGAATATGTCATTGACCAGCCGGAAACACAGGTTGTGATGGCCTATGCCGAAGGGATTGGCGACGGCGACAGATTCCGGGCAGCGCTGGAGCGTGCGCGACGCGCGGGCAAAGCCGTGGTCTTCATGAAAACGGGCAGGACGGAGGCGGGCGCCAAGGCGGCGCAGTCACACACGGCATCCCTGGCCGGTTCCGACGCTGTTTTCGATGCCGTGCTCAGGCAGCATGGCGTCTACCGTGCACGCACCACAGCTGAGCAGATCGATATTGCCTATGCGGCCGCCCGCGGTCGGTTTCCGTCTGCCAACAAGGTCGGCATCTTCACCATGTCGGGCGGGTTCGGTATCCAGCTTGCGGACGATTGCACCGATGCCGGGCTGGACGTCGCAGCCATGCCAGATTCCGCGCAGGCCGAACTCAAGGCTCTTTTGCCCTTTGCCTCACCGGCAAACCCGGTGGATGCCACCGCGCAGGCTGTGAGCGACTGGGAGATACTGACCGCCTTCGTCAGGACGATGATGGAAAAAGGCGGCTACGATTTCTTCTCCGCAATCCTGGGGACAGGGCCGTCCAGCCGAAGCTTTGCCAAACCTCTTCGGGAATCTCTGATGGCTGGACTGGCATCGCGCAGCGAAGCGATCCGTGGTTTGACGATGTCCGCACCGCGGGACGTTGTTGCGCAGTATGAAGAGGACGGCTTCCTGGTCTACGAAGATGGAGCGCAGCTGGCACGCGCCTTTGGCGCATTGGTCGATTTTGCTGAGGCTTTTGCCAGGAAGGATGGGCAAGTCAATCCAATGGCCCCCATGGACTTGCCTCACGGGCCGCTCAGTGAAGCTTCGGCAAAGGCGGTGCTTAGAAAGGCCGGTTTACAGTTTGCTGATGAACGGCTCGCCACGACAGCAGACGATGCCGCGGCGGCAGCGCAGTCACTCGGCTTCCCCGTCGCTTTGAAAATCTGCTCACCCGACATTGCGCACAAAACTGAAATTGGGGGAGTCGCACTTGGCTTGACTTCGCCAGAGGATGTGCGTTCAGCCACGCACGATATTCTCTCCCGCGTCAGTAAGGCGATGCCGGAGGCGCGTATTGAGGGTGTGCTGGTTGCCCCGATGGTCAAGGGCGGCGTCGAAACCATCGTCGGCGTTCACGACGATCCCGTTTTCGGTCCGATCCTGATGTTCGGCCTTGGCGGCATTTTCGTGGAAGTGCTGAAGGATGTGACATTCCGCGTGGTGCCTTTCGGGCTTCAGGAGGCGCACCGCATGATCCGGGAAATCCGCGGCTATCCGATGCTTGAGGGCGTGCGCGGCGAACCGCCAGCTGATGTTGATGCGCTGGCGGGGCTCTTGAGTGATCTATCGCGTTTCGCCGCGGCCCATCGCGACCGTATATCGGGGATCGATCTTAATCCCGTCAGGGTGCTGCCGGAAGGACAAGGCGTCGTGGCGCTGGATGCACTCATGCAAATGAAGACGCTGGAGGAACAATGAGCGATCCGAAACTTGACGCGCTTTTGGACAAGGAAGCGATCCGCGACTGCATTCACCGGTATTGCCGAGGCATTGACCGGGCCGACGAGGCAGCACTCGTTTCTTCCTACTGGCCTGATGCGCATGATTGCCACGGCGCCTACGACGGGCCTGTCGAAGGGTTTTTCGAAATGGCGAGGGCTGTCTGGAAGACAGGGCCCCGCAACATTCACAATGTGGGAAATATCCTGATCGAGTTTCTCGATAATGGACAGGCAGCCGTCGAGACCTATTTCATTGCCTTCCAGCGCGGAACAGGTGCCGACGGGATCGAGCGTCAGGTGCTGCTGTGTGGGCGCTACTGCGACCTTTTCGAAAAGCGTGGCGACGAATGGCGCGTTCTGAAGCGAACGGTCGTTTACGACTGGGTCGAACACCAAGAGCCACCAAAGGACAGTGAGGCAGAAAGGTTCGGGCCACGTGCGCCAATCGGCTCAAACATGCCGCACGATCCTGTCTACGCACTTTTTCCCAAGCACGAATAGGCGGCGCTCAGTGGAATTGGTTTCGCCAAAAGACGTTCAAGACCTGCCGGACGCAGTGTCGGAAGCAGAATACAAACATGCAATGCGGCGTGTCGTGTCGCCGGTTGCCGTGATCACGGCGCGCTCACCACGTGGCCGCAACGGCCTGACAGCAACAGCGATATGTTCGGTGACGACCAATCCGCCGACCATTGTTGTCTGTGTGAACCGGCGGGCGAAAATGCTGAGCCTTGTGGGGGAAAATGGAGCTTTCGCGGTCAATTTCCTGAGTGAGCAGCAATCGGATCTGGCGCGCGCATTTTCCAATCATGAGCTGAAAGGTGAGGCGCGGCTTGCTTTGGGCCGTTGGACTGGCCTCAAGACTGGAGCCCCGATCCTTGAAGAGTCGGTCAGTTCCTTTGACTGCGTGCTGGAGCAGTCGCTCATCCATGGCACGCATGAAGTGCTCTTTGGCCGCGTCGTCGCCGTCACAAGCACCGAATTCAACGCACTGCTCTATCGCGACGGGTTCTTCCGTCGTGTCGCACCCGAGTGAGGTCGAGCAGCACATCTTATTCTATTCCGGAGGAGCGGTTTTATGAGCAGGACTATTCAGAGCGCCGAACGCGTCGATATTATAGTGGTAGGAGCAGGTTTCGGCGGCATGTATGCCGTCTACAAGTTCCGTGAGGAAGGGTACAACGTCGTCGGCATCGAGGCTGGAGGCGACGTCGGTGGTGTCTGGTATTGGAACCGCTATCCGGGTGCGCGGTGCGACCTGATGTCGGTCGATTACTCTTACGGCTTCTCAGATGAAATTCAGCAGGAATGGAACTGGTCGGAGCAGTTCGCCGCACAGCCGGAAATCCTGGCCTATGCCAATTTCGTAGCCGACAGGCTGGAGTTGCGTAAGAACTTCCGGTTCAACACCCGCGTCACCAGCGCCAGATGGGATGAAGAAGAGAAACTGTGGCGCTGCACAACCGATGACGGTGCCGTTCTGGAAGCCCCATTCTGCATCATGTCGACCGGCCCGCTGTCCATCCCGAAAGATCCCGACATCGCAGGCATCGAACGGTTCAAGGGACCGATTTATCGCGCGCAGAAATGGCCGCACGAGGAAATCGATTTTACCGGCAAGCGTGTTGGTCTCATTGGTACCGGATCGACCGGCATCCAGATCACCCAGGAGGTTGGACGCAAAGCCGGGGAGTTTTTCGTGTTCCAGCGGACACCGAGCTGGACCTTGCCGATGCGTAATCACGATCTTGATGAAGCGTATCTGGCTGAAATGAAGGCCAATTATCCTGCAATGCGCGCGGCAATGAAGATGAACCCGACAGGTGGCACGCGCCCTGTGTCGACGCGGCCCTTTTTCTCCCTGCCGCCGTCTCAGCGCAGAGATGTGATGGAACATGCCTGGCTGGACGGTGGGCACACCTTTCTGGCCTGCTTTTCCGACCTGTTGTCCAATCAGGCTGCCAATGATCAGGTTGCCGACTTTGTGCGCGATAAAATCGGAGAAATCGTCGAGGATCCCGAGGTCGCCGAGGCGCTCAAGCCGCGCGGTTATCCGATCTTCGCGCGCAGGCCCTGCCTGGATACGGAATATTACGAGACGTACAATCTGCCCAATGTCCATCTCAAGGATTGCCTGAAAGACCCGATCGTTGAAATCGCCGAAAACGGTATCCGCACAGAGTCAGGTGAAGTTGAACTGGACATCATCATCTTCGCCACCGGATATGATGCATTGACTGGCGCGCTGTTGGCCTTTGAAGTGGTGGGACGCGGTGGTGTGCTTTTGAAAGACAAGTGGAAGGAGGGACCGCGCTCCTATCTTGGTATTCTGGTCGAGGGCTTTCCAAACATGATTGCGACCAGTGGTCCAAACGGTCCTGCCGCACTCGCAAACCTCATCACCATTGCCGAGAACGATGTGGAATGGGCCGCCGATTTGATCGGTCATATGAAGAAGCAAGGCCTGGACGCCTTCGAGGTGACCAAGGAGGCTGAGGACCGATGGATGGACGAGGTTTTCCGCCTTGCCGAGCCCTCGCTCATTCGCAAGGCCCAAACCTGGTGGGTCGGTTCGAACGTCAAGGGCAAGCCCACCGGTTTGTCCATGTATGTCGGCGGTTTTGCCAATTACCGCGCACATTGCATGGCGGCCAAAAACAACGGTTATTCCGATCTGGTCTTCGATAAAAGGGCGGTGTGACATCCTCTTCTCCACTCATGCCGACTGGCGTGGAACCGGCAGCCATCGTCCGCCGGTTCTGCCCGCCTTGGACATGAAGAATTTATTCTGGTGCGCTGTCTCCACTTGAGATGAAAGGAGACCGTTCAATCCATTGGGGTCATGTTGCTTTCAGTCGTGGTAGGATCGGCTCATACGTGGTAGGATCGGCTCATACAAAGCCGCCGCAGGTCCAGGTCCAGGCTCGGCGCAGGTTGATATCTCGTCCGTTTTGAAAGATCACCGTTGAGCAGGGCGGCACGAACCTTCAGCAAATGGCGCGCTCCGGTCCTTACCCATCGCTTCTGCAGGTGACGCGGCGATGCGTTGGCCTGCACGATAGTGGGCATCATATTTTATCACAAATGGTCGATTTCGCGCGACGTAGCTTTGTAGCGCCTCTATGGCAAACACGACGATACTGAACCCAAAGGTCGCGTTCACGCAGGTCAAGCCGCCTCTTCATTTTCTTATGAGAGGCTAGCCTTGAAACTTCCCGCGCAGTCATAGAAATCAGACGATGCCACCGCCAGCCCCGGAAACGGCAGGACGCTCACCGGCCACCCTGGCTCGATACCCAGATAAACGATAGGCGGTGACCGGATCGATCGCGGCACCCTTTTCGAGGCGTGCCATGGCGAGGATTGGTTCGACATCGGTGCGGAATGCCTTCTTCAACGTCGATGTCGCCATAAGGGCATCGTTGTCTTCCTGATAGCCTTCCAGAGCTTCACGGTCGACCAAAAGAGCAGCGGCGTAGGCGCGCTGTACCTCCATGGCCGAAACCATGAGGCTTTCGATCGGGTCCGTCACATTATGCGACTGATCCAGCATGTGGGCAGGATTGAAACCGGGGGCGTTGCGGGCTTCCGCATCGACCAATTCGTTGAAGACGAGGAACAGGCGATAGGGATCAATGGAACCGGTATCGAGATCGTCGTCGCCGTATTTTGAATCGTTGAAATGGAACCCGCCAAGTTTGTTGAACTGGATCAGGCGGGCGACAATCATTTCGATGTTCACATTCGGCGCGTGGTGGCCGAGATCGACGAGGCAAAAGGCCTTCTCACCTAGTTCCTGGGCGATCATGTAATTGGTGCCCCAGTCCTGTACGACCGTTGAATAGAAAGCCGGCTCATACATTTTGTGTTCAGTGAAGATGCGCCAGTCTTCAGGCAGGGCCTTGTAGACGGAATGCATGGCATCAAGGTAACGCTCGAACTGTCGGGTGAAGTTCGTCTGGCCGGGGAAGTTCGATCCATCGCCGATCCACACAGTCAGCGCATTCGAACCGATTGTCTTGCCGATCTCGATACACTCAATGTTGTGATCCACCGCCTGCTGGCGGGTTGCCGCGTCGCTGTGGCTCAGCGATCCGAATTTATAGGAATGCGCCTGGTTGGCCTGATCCTGAAACGTGTTGGAGTTCACAGCATCGAAGGCAAGACCCGTTTCCTGTGCTTTTGCCTTGAGAGAAGCAGGGTCGGCCTTGTCCCAAGGTATGTGCAGCGAGACTGAAGGCGTTGCACCGGTCAGCTGATGAATGACGCCGCAATCGTCCATCTTGTCGAAAATGTCCCGCGGTTCACCACTACCAGGAAAACGGGCAAAGCGCGTTCCGCCGGTTCCTACACCCCAAGAGGGGACGGCAACGCCGTAGGCCGCGACCTTGTCCTTGATCGCGTTGATATCGATGCCACGGCGGGCGAGGTGTTCGCCGAGTGCCGCATAATCTGCATTCAATGCGCTGTGTGCCTTTTCGTTGGCGCTTTCAATCACGTCTTTTTGGATCATCGCTACCCCTCCCAACTTTTTTTCTTAGCGCGTAAAGGCCTGAACGTTTCCGGCATCAACATTGATGATGTTGCCGGTCGATTTGGCCGAAGCCTCGGATGCAAAGAAGTAAGTGGCCTCTGCAATATCTTCCGGAAGGACTGAACGCTTCAACATGGAGCGCTGGCGATACATTTCCTCGAGACCCTCCTTGTCTGTCTTGTAGGTCGAGGCGCGCTGGTCCAGCCACTCGCCGGACCAGATTTTGGAACCCCGCAGGACGGCGTCGGGGTTGACGACATTCACACGGATGCCGGCTTCGGCTCCTTCAAGAGCGAGGCAGCGCGCCAGGTGAATTTCGGAGGCCTTTGCCGTGCAATAGGCAGAAGCATTGGGCGAGGCGGCCAAACCGTTTTTCGAGGCGATAAAGATCATTGAGCCGCCGATATCCTGCTGACGCAATATCTTGAAGGCTTCACGGGCGACCAGGAAATAACCGGTTGAAAGGATCGCCATGTTCTTGTTCCACAAGTCGAGGGAGGTTTCCTCGACGGGAGCCGACGACGCGATGCCGGCATTCGAGACAACGATGTCAACACCGCCAAATTCGACCGCCATCCTGGCGTAAGAGTCCGCTACTGCGGCTTCGTCCGTCACGTTCATGACAACGGAGCGGACAACGTCGCCGGAAAAGGTCGAGGAAAGCTGTTCTGCCGTTCTGGTGAGCGCTCCTTCGTCAATGTCTGCCAGCACAACACAGGCACCTTCTGACAGGAGGCGCGCGGCTGTTGCCGAGCCAATGCCGCCTGCACCGCCGGTGACGATGGCCACGCGGCCTGCAAGGCTCTTCGGTTTGGGCATACGTTGAAGTTTGGCCTCTTCAAGCAGCCAATACTCGATGTCAAAGGCTTCTTGTTCCGGAAGACCGCAATATTCCGACACCGAAGACGAGCCGCGCATCACGTTGATGGCATTGGTGTAAAACTCGCCGGAAATGCGCGCGGTGGCCTTGTCCTTGGCAAATGTGATCATACCAACGCCCGGCACAAGGTAAACGATGGCATTTGGATCGCGCATTGCGGGGCTGTTGTCATGCTTGCAGCGCTCGTAATAGGCGGCATAGTCTTCACGATACTGCGCCACGCTCGGCGCAAGGCTTTCAAGCGTGGCAGCAACATCCGGGCTGGCGGGATTGAAGGCGACCACCAATGGACGGATCTTGGTGCGCAGGAAGTGGTCCGGGCAGCTTGTGCCAAGCGCGGCCAGCTTTTCCATATCATTGGCGCACACGAATTCGAGAACTGCGGGCGAGTCATCGAAGTGACCCACCATATGGACATCTTTTGACACCATGCCTCGAATGGCGGGCATCAGGGCAGCGGCGACTTTGCGTCGTTCGTCGGCTGCCAGCGTCTCATGCTTCTTGCCTCCGAATGCAGGTTTGCCGACAGTTTCTTGCTCGAACCACCCGATTGCCTTGTTGATGATGTCGATCGTCAGGCTGTAGCAGTCTTCTGCGGTATCTGCCCAGGTGAAGAGGCCATGGCTCTCCAGAACCACGCCCTTTGCCTGCGGGTTTTCCAGGCAGAATTTTTCAAGCCACAAACCCAGTTCGTAGCCCGGGCGCTTCCAAGGAAGCCAGCCGATGTCATCGCCGAAAATCCTGGCTGTGAGTTCTTTCGAATTCGCAGAGGCCGCTATGGCGATAATGGCATCAGGATGCATATGATCGACATGTTTCTTCGGCACATAGGCGTGAAGGGGCGTATCGATGGAGGCCGCGCGTGGATTGAGATTGAAGGTGCAATGCGGCAGATATCCGACCATTTCATCTTCGAACTCAACACCTCGGTAGAGGCCCTTCAAGGCGTTAAGCTTTTCCATGTAGAGGGTCGCGAAGCCGTTCATCTCTATGGTGCCAACATCGCCGCCGGAGCCCTTGACCCAAAGAACTTCAACCATTTCACCGGTAAGAGGGTCCTTTTCCATAACCTTGGCTGAGGTGTTGCCGCCGCCATAATTGGTCACGCGCTTGTCGGAACCAAGCAGGTTTGAACGATAGAGAAGTAGCTGAGATTCACTCATGCCATCGGCTCGGGACTTATCCCACAGGTTCTTGAGCCGCGAGCCGGCTTGTTCAGTTGACATATTGCTCCTCCCTACGCGCATTAGATGGGTAATTTTGAAACTACCGTTGCTCCAATTATCAGCTCAAGTCAATCGCAAACGATCAAAAACAATCATATTTCCTGATAAATGATGTATTTTGATTGAAGCTGATTGACAATGCGGGAAAAGAGTGCAAGTTTGAAACGTGGGAGGCAATTCATGCACGAGAAAGAACGCCATAGAATCATTCTGTCTGCGGTCCAGGAAAAACCTGTAGCGACCGTTCAGGAAATGGTTGAACTGACTGATTCTTCGGAGGCGACGATCCGCAGGGACATCGCGACCCTTCACGTGCAGAAGAAGTTGCGCCGGGTGCGCGGCGGCGCCGAGGCCATCAACCCGCCTCAGTTTCCCGGTCTCGCGGGTCGTCCTTTCAGTGTCAACGAAACGATCAATATCGCTCAAAAGCGTGCAATTGCTCTAAAGGCGGTTGAGCTGTGTGAAGAGGGTGATCCCATCATCGTCAACGGTGGAACCACGACATTTCAGATGGTGCACCCGCTGGCGACGCGCCGGATGCAGATCTTCACCAACTCCTTTCCCATTGCAGAGCACCTGCTCAAGCACTCGAAAAATACGATCATGCTTTCCGGGGGAGTGATCTATCGCGAACAGAACATCATTCTCAGCCCTTTCGACAACGACGTAACACGCAATTTCTATGCGAAGCGCATGTTCATGGGGGCTCAGGGTTTAAGCCATCTTGGATTGATGGAGGCGGATCCGCTTCTCATCCAGGCGGAGCAAAAGCTTATCGATCAGGCGGATGAGCTCGTCGTTCTGGTTGATTCTTCGAAATTCAGGAAGCGGTCCAGTCTTATTCTGTGCCCGCTCGAACGCATTACAACCGTCATTACGGACAACGGAATTCGCGACGAAGATCGTCAAATGCTCGTAGATGCGGGCATTTCGCTCGTCGTCGCGGATAAATCTGCAAAGGAGCAGCCCTCGACAGCGGCATGAGTTCCGCGGGGGTGATCAGCAACGGGAGGAATGGAAATGAAATTTTTGAAAACACTGGCGGTCACCACCGCACTCGCTACAACCATGATGGCAAATCCGGGTTTCGCTGCAGAGCGTATCGCGCTTGTCGTCAAGTCGCTTGGGAACGGCTTCTTTGATGCCGCAGCCAAGGGTGCCGAGGAAGCAGCCAAGGAATTGGGTGATGTGGAAGTCATCTACACGGGTCCGACATCAGCAACTGCTGAAGGTCAGATCGAGATCATCAATTCGCTGATTGCGCAGCAGGTGGACGCCATCGCGATCTCCGCCAACGATCCGGATGCGCTGGTTCCAGCCCTCGAGAAGGCAATGGAACGCGGTATCAAGGTCATTTCGTGGGATTCCGGCGTCGCGCCTGAGGGGCGCATGATCCACCTCAATCCGTCCGACACCGGACTGATTGGCGAAACAATCATCAAGCTTGCTGCCGACTACCTGCCCAACGGTGGCGATGTGGCAATTCTCTCCGCTTCATCCACGGCGACCAACCAGAATGCCTGGATCGATGCCGCAAAGGAAATTCTGCCGACCAAGTTCCCGAACATCAATCTGGTGTCGGTGGTCTACGGCGACGACGATTCCGTCAAGTCGACCAATGAAGCCAAGGGTCTGATTGCGACCTATCCGGATCTGGACGCTATCATCGCACCGACCACGGTGGGTGTTGTTGCGGCTGCTCAGGTGGTTACAGATGAGGGCCTGATCGGCAAGATCAATGTCACCGGTCTGGCACTGCCGTCCGAGTTCAAGCAGTTCATCGACAATGGTGCTTCGCAGGCCGTTGCGCTGTGGAACCCGATCGATCTTGGATATTCTGCCGTTTACCTGTCTCATCAGTTGATCGGCGGCATGGAAGCCAAGCCGGGTGCGACTTTCTCCATCGGCAAGGTCGGCGAAATCACGCTTGATGACACGAACTCTGCTGCCATGGCGGCACCTTTCCAGTTCGACAAGTCGAACATCGACGAGTTCTCGAAGATCTACTGATCTCCCAGGACAATCCGGCGGGGCACAATGGCTCCGCCGGAGACCGCGGGCGCCTTCCGCGCCAGAGCGCTATTTTGCACTTCTCCAGAATTATCGAACAGCAAGCGATGAACAGCCACGTCAGCCAAGAACCCAAAATTGCCTTGTCGGGGATCTCCAAATCCTTTCCCGGCGTTCGCGCACTTCATCAGGTGAGCCTCGAGCTCTATCCGGGTCAGGTGACTGCGCTGATCGGAGAAAACGGCGCGGGAAAGTCAACACTCGTCAAGACGATGACTGGTATTTACCAGCCCGACGAAGGGGAAATACGGGTCGGCGGAAATACGGTCACTTTGCCGTCGCCTCACGATGCCTTTCAGGCTGGAATCACCGCCATTCACCAGGAAACGGTACTGTTCGACGAGTTGTCTGTCGCTGAGAATATTTTCATCGGTCACGCCCCGAAGTCGCGCTTTGGAATGATTGACTGGCGCAGGATGCAGGAGCGTGCAACGACACTTTTGGAAGATATCGGTGCTGCCCACATTTCACCGGAGACACGGCTGAAGGATCTTGGCATTGCCAACAAGCATTTGGTCGCAGTCGCCCGGGCGCTTTCCATCAATGCCGAAATTGTCATCATGGACGAGCCGACTGCGGCCCTCTCTCACAAGGAAATCGACGACCTTTTTGAACTCGTTGAACTGCTGAAAAGTCAGGGTAAGGCGATCCTGTTCATCTCGCACAAGTTTGATGAAATCTATCGTATCGCTGACCGGTATACGGTCTTCCGGGATGGTGAGATGGTGGGCAAGGGCCTGCTTTCTGAAATCAGCCAGGATGAGATCGTCAAAATGATGGTTGGCCGGTCGGTGGATCAGGTGTTTCCGAAAACTGAAGTCACGGCTGGCGAGGAAGTTCTCAAGGTTTCGGGCTACAGCCATCCAACTGAATTTGCCGATATCGGCTTTTCTCTGCGCAAGGGTGAAATCCTGGGTTTTTACGGGCTTGTTGGCGCCGGCCGCAGTGAGATCATGCAAGCACTATTTGGAATTACGAAGCCATCCAAGGGCGCGGTGCGCGTTGACGGCGAAGTTGCCGTAATCCGTTCGCCGGCCGAGGCCATTGAAAAAGGTATCGTCTATGTTCCCGAAGATCGCGGCAAGCAGGGCGCCGTCATCGGCTTGCCGATTTTCCAGAACGTCACGCTTCCATCCCTTAAGGCGACATCCAAAAACGGGTTCCTTCGTCTTGCCGAAGAGTACAGGCTGGCGCGAGAATATTCCGAACGTCTGGACCTGCGTGCAGCTTCGCTCGATCAGGATGTGGGAAACCTTTCCGGTGGCAACCAGCAGAAAGTCGTGATTGCCAAATGGTTGGCGACGAAACCCAAGGTCATTATCCTCGATGAACCGACCAAGGGTATCGACATCGGCTCCAAGGCGGCGGTGCATGAATTCATGAGCGAACTGGCCGGTCAAGGCTTGGCGGTCATTATGGTATCGTCCGAGCTTCCCGAAATCATGGGCATGAGCGATCGCATCATTGTCATGCGTGAGGGACGTATCGTTTCTGAGGTGGAAAATAACGAGGATCTGAAGGCGGAAGTTCTTGTGCGTGCCGCAGCCGGGATCGGAGAAGAGGCATGAAAAAGATACTGAGGACAAGGGAATTCTGGCTGGCCGTTGTTGTGGCGGTGATGGTGTTTGCCACCAATATTCGTGCCCCCGGATTTGCCACACCGGCCAGGCTTGCCGATATATTCGACGATTCCTCGATTCTCATCATTCTGGCGCTCGGCCAGATGGTGGTGATCCTCTCGCGATCGATTGATCTTTCCATGGCATCTAACCTGGCCTTGTCGGGAATGATCGTTGCGCTGGTCAACCAAGCGTTTCCGGCTGTTCCCGTCCCTGCGCTCATGTTGCTTGCAGCCCTTTGCGGTTTGGCGCTTGGTGGATTCAACGGCTTTTTTGTCTGGCGGCTGGGCATACCGGCAATCGTCGTAACGCTTGGAACGCTGACCATCTATCGCGGTGTAATCTTCCTGATTGCGGGCGGACAGTGGGTAAATGCAGACGCGTTTTCACCCGGCTTCGTTGCCTTCACCCGAATTGATTTCCTGGGCCTTCCTCTTCTGTCCTGGTATGCGATCGTCATTGTCGCGGCGTTTTATCTGATCATGACGCGCACGTTTCTGGGTCGGTCATTCTACGCGATCGGTGTCAATCCCACTGCGGCCGTTTATGCGGGCATTAATGTCGGCAAGACGACATTCTGGGCGTTTTGTATATCCGGCATGCTATCCGGGTTTGCAGGTTACCTCTGGGTGTCACGTTATGTGATCGGATCCGTGGAAGTAGCCAAAGGCTATGAGCTCACGATTGTTGCGGCCTGCGTGATTGGCGGCATTTCCATCTCAGGTGGTGTCGGCACAGTCGCCGGCGCGGTTCTTGGGGCGCTTTTCCTTGGCGTCATCAATGGAGCGCTGCCGGTCATCAATATTTCGCCGTTCTGGCAGATGGCAATTTCGGGCGCCGCCATCATACTTGCCGTCGTGCTCAATGGCCGCAGCGGAAAGCAGAGCGCCCGCCTGATCCTGAAAGAAGCGGAGCACACGCGATGACTGATCTTAATTCCGAAAGCCGCTTCATTCCAGACACTCTCGTAAAACCCTGGCGTACTGCCGTCTTTTCATGGCCGACGCTACTCTTTGTCGTGGCGGTGGTTCTCTTCATCGTCAATTCCTTTGCATCGCCATATTTTCTTTCGCCATGGTCCCTTTCGGATGCGACTTTCAACTTTACGGAAAAGGCATTGATTGCTCTGGCTATGGCGCTTTTGATCATTTCCGGTGAAATTGACCTTTCCGTGGCGTCGATCATTGCACTTGCCTCCACCATGATGGGACTGGCTTTGCAGTTTGGCGTGGGGACGCCGGGGCTTGTGCTTATTGGTATTGTCACCGGCATTATCTGCGGCATATTCAATGGTTTTCTGGTGACGAAGCTTGGCCTTCCTTCCATCGTTGTCACCATCGGTACGATGAGCTTTTTCCGCGGCATTTCCTTCATTGTCCTGGGCGATCAGGCTTTCAAAGGTTATCCGCCGTCGTTCTCGTTCTTTGGGCAGGGTTACATCTGGTGGGTCGTTTCCTTTGAATTTGTACTCTTCCTGCTCTGCGCATTTGCCTATTACCTGCTGCTTCACAGAACCAATTTCGGACGGCATGTTTTTGCCATTGGCAACAATCCCGTCGCTGCGCGCTTTTCCGGCATCCGTGTGGAGCGCGTCAAATTCATTCTCTTTTGCCTGACGGGTCTGATGTCGGGTGTTGCAGCCGTGCTTTTGACCTCGCGTCTTGCTTCCACCAGGCCCTCCATTGCGCTCGGTTGGGAGCTTGACGCGGTCACCATGGTGGTGCTTGGCGGGGTATCGATCCTGGGGGGGGCCGGCACAATTCAGGGTGTTGTAATTGCAGCCTTCATCATGGGGCTGGTCACCTTCGGGCTTGGTCTTCTTAATATCCCTGGCATCGTGATGTCGATCTTCATCGGCGCACTGCTCATTTTCGTCATTGCTCTGCCCATCGTCTTCCGGAAAGTGAAGGAACGTCGGGCATGAACCACAAAGGACTGGAAAAGTACGGCTTCAAGATGAAGCTCACAGAAGGGATGGCGGAGGAATACAAACGCCGCCATGACGACATCTGGCCCGAGCTTGTTGACCTTCTGCGCGACGCCGGCGTAAGCGACTACTCCATCTTCCTCGACGAAGACACCAATATTCTTTTTGGTGTTCTTTGGCGGCGCAAGGATCACACCATGGCGGACCTTCCGCATACCGCTATCATGCAGAAGTGGTGGGCTTACATGGGTGATATCATGGCGACCAACACGAAGAACGAGCCGCTTGTGACCGATCTGAAGCCTGTTTTCCACATGGAATAGCTTCATGAAACACGCCGCCGTCATTGATATCGGCAAAACGAATGCCAAGGTCGTGCTCGTGGATATGGCGACGCTGTCGGAAGTTGCCGTCACGAAACGTCCCAATCAGGTGCTGTTGGGCCCGTCTTATCCGCATTATGATGTCGAAGGCCTATGGAATTTCATTCTGGTGAGCCTGCGCGATTTTCAGGCGAGGCATGGTGTGGATGGCATAACGGTCACGACCCATGGCGCTTCCGCCGCTCTGTTGGATGAGAACGGGCAACTTGCGGGACCTGTGCTTGATTACGAGCATGATGGACCCGACAGGCTGACGGCGGAATATGATGCGGTTCGTCCAGACTTTGCTGAAACCGGTTCACCCCGCCTGCCGATGGGCCTCAATCTCGGTGCTCAGCTATTTTGGCAGTTTAGAACTTTTCCGGAAATTCGGTTGCGGACAAAGCGTATCTTGACTTATCCGCAATATTGGGCGTGGCGGCTTTGCGGCGTAGCAGCCAATGAGGTGACGTCTCTCGGATGTCACACGGACTTGTGGGTGCCCAGAGAGGGCTACTACTCTTCGCTTGTCGAAAACCAGGGTTGGACCGATCTGATGGCGCCTGTCGCCAAGGCTGCCAATATTCTTGGATCGGTGTTGCCGGAGATCGTAGTGCAAACCGGGCTTGATCCCGCGACTCCTGTTGTCTGCGGCATACATGATTCCAACGCTTCGCTTTACGCACATCTGGCTTCGCGGAAGCCGCCCTTTGCTGTCGTGTCTACCGGAACGTGGGTCATTTCGATGGCTGTCGGTGGAAAGGATGTCAAGCTTGACCCAGCACGCGATACGCTGATCAATGTAAACGCACTTGGCGATCCTGTGCCATCCGCGCGCTTTATGGGCGGGCGTGAGTTCGAAATGTTGATGGGTGAGGGGAAGCATACCGCCAGCGAGGACGATGTAGCCGGAGTGCTTAAACGGCAGGTCATGCTGCTGCCCGCCGTGGAGACACAGTCTGGCCCGTTCCAGGGCAGGAAAGCCAGGTGGACGGTTGAAGAGTCTTCAATGTCGGCAGGCGAACGCTATGCTGCCATTTCGCTCTATCTCGCGATGATGACTGCAACGGGGCTTGATATTTCCGGCGCAGAGGGGCCGGTTCTTGTTGAAGGCCCGTTTTCGAATAATTCGATCTATCTGACTATGTTGTCGGCAGTCACTCAACGCCCGGTCGAAGCCGTTGCAGGAACGGGAACCAGCATCGGTGCGGCGCGTCTGCTGCAGCCCGGAAATCCATTAACGTCTTCCAATGCTGATGCGAAAATATGCAGGGATACCAATTGGCGCTCCTATGCAGCTTCCTGGCGAAGGTTGACTGTCTGATCTGCGCGACTTGTCGTCGTTGGTGACACGCATCCAGGCATAAGGGGCCTGTCGCAAGGTGACGCTTGGTCGGCCATCAAAAAATTCGCCGCTTGATCCCTCGAGGCTTTTAGGTAAGCCAATCTGGCATCAAGGTTTGCCGAGATTTCTCGAAGTTCCTCGTTGTATGATGCGGGCAGACTTCTGTCGCGGGAAACATGATGAAGCTGGCCGATGGGCGACACTTCTGGCATCGTCACAAGTTCAGATCGAAACGATCGAGTCTCATGCCATCCACCCCTGGTATCGATAGCGTTAATGAACGCCATGAATCCAATCTGTTTTGATAGGATAACGGTCTCCACTAAGAATTGACAGGTGCCAAATTGGGTGCAGGAGGGGCGCTGGCGACCACATCGATCGGGAGGCCATCGGACGGTCGCGGCGCGGAATGGAGACAGGCAACAACATGTTTGGCGTGGCGCGCAGGCGCCGGAGCGACGCTCCGGGCCGATTGAGCCGACGCAGCATGCACGGATTTGCTCAAGCATAAACGCTACCGGCAACCGCAAATGGAGGAGTTATTGAATGCACACTCAGCTTCCGACCACAGGTCAGGACATTATCGAACTACCGAAACCCGTTACGCAAGGCGGAATGCCGGTTTTGGAGGCGATCAGCAAGCGACGATCCACCCGTGATTTCAAGACCGATCCGATTACTATGCAGCAGCTATCCAATGTGCTTTGGGTGGCCGCTGGCCTCAATCGACCGCAATCCGGTGTGGGCATCTACGTGGAAGGCAGTGGTTCGGCGCCCGGTGCCCACAACTGGCAGGAAATCGACGTCTATGTGCTGACCGAACAAGGCGTGCACGTCTACGATCCTGCCGCGCACCATCTGCGCAAAGTACACGATCGGGATATCCGGATCTTTACGGGCAATCTCATACAGCCTTTCGTCCTGGATGCACCCGTTAGTCTGCTCTACGTCACCGACTTCAATCGCATGCCCCACTGCGACGATTGGGACCGCACGGTTTTTCCGTGGGCGAATGCTGGCGTGCGTGTCGAAAATGTCTACCTCTATTGCGCCTCGGAAGGGCTTGGCACCGTTTGCCGCGCGATGTTTGACCGTCCGGCCCTGACGAAGGAACTGGAAATCGAGAAACATCAGATGGTGAGCCTGCACCAGGTGATCGGCTACGCGAAATAGGCGGCAATTGCGAAGGCCAGACAACGGTCATGGAGGCCCTATGTCTCATTCAAACCACAGTGGAACGGTACGCGAGATCAAGATGCTCGTCGCCAATATCGGTGCAGTCCCGAAAGACAGCGCCGGTGGCCGATACGTTCGCGATGCCTTGGTACCGGTAACGCAGCAGAATGCTGCGCTCGCCGCCCAGGCGGACACGCAATGCACGTTCAGATTTGCAAGCGAGGGCATATCGCATCCCGCGTTTGAAAAGTTCAAATATCTGCCTCTGCTAAACCCAAAAGGAATGGTCGAGGCCGTCGCCTGGGCCCAGGAAGAAGGCTATGACGCTGCCATTCTGGGGTGTTTCGGCGATCCCTTTCTGGATGAAATTCGCGACAAGTCGCAGATCCCCGTCATCGGCTTCGGCGAGGCCGCCATCCTTGCCGCCGCCCGCATCGGACCGTTCGGCATCGTCGCCAACTCACCCCTGCTGGTTGAACCGATCCGCGGCCAGGTCGATCGGTTGGGCCTGACCGACAGGCTCGTCGGAATCGTTGCAACATGCGAGCCGATGGAAGAGCAGGAACACGCATTGATCGACGCACGCGGCCTGTTCCCACGCTTCCGGTCCGATGTCGCAACACTTATTGAAAGCGGTGCGAGAGCACTCATCCCGGCCTGCGGGATCATGTCGGCTGCGTTGCGCGTTGCACCGGGCTACAACGGTAACGACGCGCCGCTCACCGCGGTCGATGGAATTCCGGTGATCGATGTTGTCGGCGAAGCTGTTCTCGCTGCAGAGCGCGCCGTGCTGACGGGCGTAATCCCCGCGCCCTTGGTTCATGGTCAGTCCGGCTCTGTAGAGCACCCGGACGCTTCGATGCCATCTGGCGCGTTCTGGAACTGTCACTAACCCCCCAATGCAGACCTCCCAAGGTGATCCTTGAGCGGCGGTCCGATCTGATCGGGCCGCTGCTTGGGACGTTGTATTTGGAAGCATGCCCAAAGCCACACGGCCAGCAATGGCATGTCATCCGAGACGATGCGAGCTGTTTGCGGCCTGCCGACACCCCTCGCTGTACAGGACGATGGGCTCCGAATAAGTATCGATGCGATTAATAGATACCATGAATTCAATCTGTTTTGTTGTAATCAAACTCTTCGCTAAAAATTGACACGTGCCAAGAATGGCAAAGGAGGATGGAGGCAGCTTCGGGCTGGTCGCTTGGCGATCAGATGAGGACCGCGCTGTCAATTCTAAAACTGGGAGAGAGAATATGAGCAATTCCAATAGTTTTGGCGGGAAGGTCGTGCTGAGCATCGGCCATGTCGCTGGCATGATCGACATGGTGGCCCTGCCGCTGTGGATCGGCAACCTGATGGCGCATTACGGGTTCAGCCCCGTTCAGGCTGGCTTGACCGTGACCCTTTTTCTTTTCAGCGTCGTCGTGGCCAGCACGATCATCGCACCGATTTTTGACCGCATTCCCCACCGCGCCTTCGTCGCTGGCGGCTTTGCGGTGGCTGCTGCAGCGTTTTTCGCTGTTTCGCGGCTTCCCGTCGATGTTTCAAGCCTCAACCTTCTTGTCGGGCTTCACATTGTCGCCGGTCTGGGCACGGGAATAGCCTTGTCCGTGACCCATGGCAATATTGGCCGCACCGAAAATCCGCACCGTCTGTTCGGCACGGTGAACGTGGCGCTCGGGGTGCTTGGCGTTTTCTTCTTCGCCGCCTTGCCCCAACTCGTCGAGCACATGGGTGCTGATATGATGTTTGTGGTTTTCGCGGCCACCATGGGATTTGCCGCTGTCTGCACGGCGCTTTTCTTCCCCGCTGCCGCAACACCGAAGACAATCCAGCAGGCCGCAGCGCCGAAGGCCACCCCGCCCCGCGCAGTCTGGTTCCTGATTGGTGTGGTCATCTGCCTCACCTTCAACCAGGCCATGGTCTTCTCGTTCCTGGAGCGCATCGGTGCTGAAAGGGGCTTTGCGACCGAACAGGTCAACATCGTTCTTGTGGCGCTCGGCTTCGTCAATCTCCTGCCCGGCGCTCTTGCTGCCATTCTGCAGAAGCGACTGTCGCCGCTGTTCGTAGGTTTCTGCGGGCCAATCCTGCAGGCCATCCTGGCGGTCACCTTGTCCAACTCGCCGGTCTTCCTGCCCTATGCGCTTGCAGGCACGGTCTATGTATCGATTGTGATCTTCACACACACATTCCTTTTCGGCTTGCTCGCCCGGCTCGAAACCAGCGGCCGTGCCGTATCGGCAACCCCGGCCATGATGATGATTGGCTCCTGCACCGGCCCCGCCGTCGGCGGAGCGATTGTGTCGGGCTTCGGATATGGCGCGCTGGGCGTCGCCGCCACCATTGTGTCGGTCATGGCCCTCAGCCTGCTCGTCGCCGTCAGGGCTCAGCTCCCAGCCGCCGAAGCAAAGCTCCAGGCCGCCTGAACGTTTCCAGCATTCAATCTCAATCAAGGAGGAAGTCATGAATAAATACGTCGAAATCCCGCCCGGCATGCAATTTCCGGATGACATCGTCTTCAATGGCTACGCGGCGCCCGTGCGCATTGAAGGCCATGTGCATGACCTCGAGGTCATTGGTCGCATCCCGCCCGAACTCGAAGGCATGTATATCCGCAACAGCGCCGACCACACCTATCCGCCGCTGCACGGCAAGGACATTTTCCTGAACGGCGACGGCATGGTTCACATGGTCCGTATCCAGGGCGGTCACGCCGATCTAACGATGCGTTATGTCCGCACCCGCAAGTTCCAGCTTGAGCGCGAAGCACGCAGGGCTCTTTTCGGCGCCTATCGCAATCGCTTCACCGACCTGCCCGAGGTGAAGGACGAGGATAACAATACCGCCAACACATCGATCATGTGGCATCATGGGAAGCTCTACGCGCTGAAAGAATCCGGGCGGCCCTACGAGCTCGATCCGAACGATCTGTCGACGCGTGGCGAAACCGATTTCGGCGGCCAGTTGAAGAGCAAGACTTTCACCGCTCATCCGAAATATGATCCCATCACCGGGGAATGCATCGCATTCGCCTATAATTGCGAAGGTGTGGCAAGCGACGAGATCGAAGTCTACAATATCGACAAGGAAGGCCAGTTCACCCGCACCGAGCGCTTCAAGGCGCCCTACTGCTCCATGGTGCACGACTTTCTCGTATCGCGAAACTTCATCGCATTCGCCTTCGGCCCCATGATCTGTGACTGGGAGCGGGTGAAGAAGGGCGAGCCCTACTGGCATTGGGACAGCAAGCGCACGAGCCATCTCTGCGTGATCCCTCGTGACAAGGGTGTAGCCGGCATCCGCTGGTTCAAGGTACCGAAGCTGGCGATGCAGACGCATACGTTCAATGCATGGGAAGACGGCGGACGCCTCATCCTCGACCAGTTCGTAACCGAATCCGGCTGGCTCAGCCAGTTTCCCGATATCCACGACCCACATGCGCATGAATTGCCGCCCTATGGCGAACGTTGGATCGTCGATATGTCCAGCCAGAGTGAAACGGTCGAAATCCGCCGCTTCATCAACCATATCGGCGAAATGCCGGTTATCGATCCGCGTTTCGCCATGCGCAAGACCCGGCATTTCTGGTTCGGCACGACCAATCCGGCGCTCGGTCCGATGCTGCCCTTCGGCCCCAAAGGGCCGCCCTTCACCTGCCTTGGCCATTTCGACGAGGAGACAGGCAAGATCGACTTCTTCTACGCGGGACCGGATTCCGCGCCAGAAGAACCCTATTTCGTGCCGCGCAGTCCCGATGCCGAGGAGGGCGACGGTTGGCTGCTGTCCATGGTCGGTCGGCGCGCCGAAAACCGCACAGATCTGGTCATTCTGGACGCCCGCAACCTGTCGGCCGGCCCGGTCGCAATTCTGAAGTTCCCCTGCCGCGTGCATGAGGGCTTCCACGGCATCTGGGTTCCGGCCGAGGCGCTGGGCTCCGACAAGATCTGATTGGGACATCGTCGCTGGCCGCGACTGGCGCGGCCAGCCTTCAATGGGAGGAACTCATGATTACCCTTTACGGCGATGCGAGCCGCACACGCGCCAACCGATGCACCTGGATGTTGAACGAACTCGGCATCGAATACGAAAACAAGCCATTGGCGTTCCGGCCAGGACAGGAAAAGCCTGCCGACTTTCTGGCATTGAACCCGAACGGAAAGTGTCCGACACTCGTGGATGGCGACCTCGTTCTTTTCGAGTCGCTTGCGATCAACCTCTATCTTGCGCGCAAATATGGAGGAAGCGGGCTCGGACCGCGCACGCCGGAAGAAGATGCCCTCATGGCGCAATGGTCGTTCTGGGTGGCAACCGAAGTGGAAAAGCCCTTGCTGCTGACTGCAGCCGTTCGTCATCTCTTCGATCCGAGATTGCCGGGAACCGAAGAGACAGACATCACTCTTGGCAAGCTGCAACGCCCCTGGTCGGTGCTTGATGCCCATTTGCAGGACAGGACCTTTATGCTTGGTGATCGCTTTACCGTTGCCGATCTCAATCTTGCCGCTGTCATGCATTTCATTCCGATCGCCGACGTCGATATCTCGAGATGGCCATCGATGCAGCGTTGGCTGGAGGCTTGCCTAAGCCGGCCGGGTGCTGTTGACGTGCGCAGTGTCGCCTTTCGTGTGCCGCGTCCGCAATCCTCTCGCGACATCTTTGCGATGTTTGTCTGATCGGGCGACACCCAAGGCAGCCCGCAAACCGCTTTAAGCTGAAAAGGAATATGCAATGCTCTCACTTACCGCCGCCACCTGCATTATCGATGCGGCTCTTGCGGAAGCCCGTTCGCGAAACCTAGCACCCATGGCCGTTGCCGTGCTCGACGCAGGCGGCCATCTGGTCGCCTATAAACGCGAAGACGGTGCAGGCATCGTGCGTTTCGAGATCGCTTTCGGCAAGGCCTGGGGCTCGCTTGGCATGGGCTTCGGTTCGCGCGAATTGGCAGAGCGGGTCAACAAGCTGCCTACCTTTTTTACGATGGTATCGGCGGCATCGGGCGGGCGTCTCATCGCCTCACCGGGCGGCGTGCTCATTAAAAACGATGAAGGCCATGTCATCGGGGCGGTCGGTATCTCCGGCGACATTGGCGACGAAGACGAGGCCTGCGCCATAGCGGGCATCAAGGCTTCCGGTCTGCAAAGCCCATCTACTGTACAAAAATAGAAGGTTTTCAGATGATCAAGATGATAGCTGCTGCTTGCCGCAAACCGGGCATGACACACAAGGAATACATTGCCTATATCCAGAATGTGCACGGCAAGCTGACGACCGATAATCCCGTTACGCTGCGCCGCTACGTACAGAACCACGTTTTTGACAGCGCCTTTGGAAGCGCGGCCGAGACGACCCATGTCATGCCGGTCTCCCGCGATTCCGTGGTTGAGTTGGTCTGGGACAGCCCGGAGGACATGAAAACCACGTTTTCGCACGATTATGTGAAAACCAAGGTCGGACCAGACGGGAAAAATTTCGCCGATCAGAAGGCCACCCTCAGCATGGTTGCCGAAGAGGTGGAGTTGCCTGTGGCCAGTCCCGCATCCGGTTGCGATGCAAAAGTCATTCACTTCCTCAAGGCGGCTGATGGGATCGACCTGCAAACCTATTTCAGCCGTTGGGTCAAGGCGCATGAGATTGCCATTTCAACCCTCCCGGACACAGCCGGTCCGCGGCGCTATGTCCAAAATCGAAACCTTCCCGCCTTCAACCCGATTCTTGCCTATTTCGGCGGCGAAGACATGGTGATCTACGAGGGGGCGGCGGCTCTTTGGTATGATAGCGCAGAAGCCGCCGAGGCATTCCGAGATTACGAGACGGTATTGATGAGAGTGAATGCTGATCCTGCAACAGCGTTTTACGACCCAAGCCGGTCATTTTTCGTTTATGCCAGGGAAGTGCCGATATACGAACGTCATCCGGCATGAACCGTCCCCAGAGATGAAGACGGGTCAAACGACAAAACTGTAAGAGGAGACTACCCCATGAACATCAGCCTGCTTGTTGATGGCGAAGCAAGGTCCGCCGCCAAGGGCCGCACCTATGAACGGGTCGACCCCGTGACCGGCGCCGTGGCCTCGACGGCTGCAGCGGCCGGCGTGGACGATGCCATAGCCGCGGTTGTATCGTCGTCCGAAGCTTTCAAGATATGGTCCAAGACAGGTCCTGGTGAACGCCGCGCACTTTTGCTGAAGGCGGCAGACATCATGGATGGCAAGGCCGCCCAGTTTACCGAGGCGATGATTGCCGAAACCGGTGCGACCGGCGCATGGGCCGGCTTTAACGTCAAGCTTGCCGCCGGCGTTATCCGGGAAGCCGCTTCCATGACAACCCAGATCGGCGGCGAGGTTATCCCTTCCGACAAGCCGAACACGCTTGCCATGGGCGTATATAAGCCGAAAGGTGTCTGCCTCGGCATCGCGCCCTGGAATGCGCCGATTATTCTCGGCACCCGCGCAGTGGCGATGCCGGTTGCCTGTGGCAATACGGTTGTGCTGAAAGCCTCGGAGCTTTGCCCGGCAACGCATCGCTTGATCGGCGAATGCTTTCATGAAGCAGGTCTGCCCAAAGGCGTCGTCAACGTGGTGACCAACGCACCCGAAGATGCACATTCGGTTGTCGAGGCGCTGATCAAACATCCCGCGGTCAAGCATGTCAACTTCACCGGCTCTTCCCGTGTGGGACGCATTATCGGCCGGCTGGCTGGCGAAAACCTCAAGCCCGCGCTTCTCGAGCTTGGTGGTAAGGCTCCGCTCATCGTGCTCGACGATGCCGATATCGACGGTGCAGTGAATGCCGCAATCTTCGGTGCCTTCATGAACCAGGGGCAGATCTGCATGTCGACGGAACGCATCATCGTGGATGACAGCATTGCCGACGATTTCGTCGCGAAGCTGACGGCGCGTGCGGCGGCTCTGCCAGCCGGCAACCCGCGAGAGCATGTGGTGCTTGGTTCGCTGATCACACAGCAGGCGGCGGAAAAGATGGACAAGATTATTGCCGACGCCACGAGCAAAGGTGCCAAGGTGGTCGCAGGCGGCAATCGAAACGGCTCCATCGTGGAGGCGACACTGGTAGACCATGTTAAGCCCGGCATGACGATTTATGAGGAAGAGTCCTTCGGACCGGTCAAGCCGGTCATCCGGGTCAAGGGCGAAGCGGAGGCTATCCGGGTCGCCAACGACACGGAATACGGTCTTTCCGCAGCCGTCTTCAGCCGCGATATTCAAAGGGCTATGCGGGTGGCCGAACAGATCGAATCGGGTATCTGCCACATCAATGGGCCAACGCTGAACGACGAGCCGCAGATGCCCTTCGGCGGTGTCAAAGCCTCCGGCTATGGCCGGTTTGGCGGGAAGGCAGCGATTGCCGAATTTACCGATCTGCGCTGGATCACAATTGAGGACTCCCAGCAGCATTATCCATTCTGATGCAGCAGGTTTTGGAACCTGGCGCAGCATGCTCGCTTCGGCGTCGGACAATGCGGCAAAAACGAACCTAGAAAAGAAACGGGCGGAACACCTGCGTTCCGCCCGTTCGATTTTGGAATAACGTCGTTTTCGGACTTTTCTCTTAAAGCATAATTCGACCGGAATGAAACGAGGATCGATAAAATTATGCTTTACAAACAAAACGTTAGAGTGCCGATCCAATTCAATCAGGTCGGCACGCTAGTCCACAGCGCGGCTATAGCGTTTCTGCACTTGTCAGCGCGTAGACGTGACGTGCTTGCTGACCGAGGGTTGGCTCCTCCTGCGCCATTCTTAGCGCCTATCAATTTCTATCGGAGATGATTATCGTACCAAGATGGATTGCTTTCGTGATAATCATTAACGCTATCGATGCAAAAAGGATGGAGCTATGAGACTCGATCGCTTCGATCTGAACTTGCTTGTGGTTCTGGATGCGTTGCTGGAAGAGCGGAACGTGACGCGTGCCAGCGAACGGCTACATATAGGCCAGTCGGCAACCAGCGCCGCTCTGCGTCGCCTGCGTGATTTCTTTGGCGATGAACTGTTGGTGCCCGCTGGCCGTCGGTTCGAACTGACTCCTTTGGCAGAAGGGCTTGTTGGACCTGTCCGGGACGCGCTGTTGCGATCAAGGGCAGCGATTTCGCTGCGCCCGACTTTTGATCCGGCTACAGAGACGCGGCGTTTCAGCATCTGCGTTTCGGACTATGCCATTTCGGTGTTTGTCGGTGCGGCCGTTGAGAAAATTGCATCCAAGGCACCGGGCATCAGGCTTGATTTTCGCCGGCCGCCCGGCCATCTGCACGAGGCCTTTGAACGGGGCAATTTCGACTTGTTGATCATTCCTGAACAATATGCAAATCAGTTCGACCATCCGCAAGCCCTGTTGCTGACGGACGATCACGCCTGTCTTGTATGTGACGATAATCCTTTGGTCGGCAAGACACTGACGATGGACGATTATCTTGATGTCGGGCACGTTGCTGTCCGCTTGGGTGATGAATCGAGCCTCGCGTTCGAGGAGTGGTTCCTGCCGCGTTTTGGACGTCAGCGGCGGATCGAGTGCAGCGTCGATCATTTCAGTGCGGTGCCGCATGTGCTTATGAAGACCAATCGCATCGCGACCCTTCACCGCCGATTTGCCGAACCCTTGACACAGCAACTACCGCTCAGCCTTTTGCCAGCGCCTTTCGAAATGAAACCGCTCGTGGAAGTTATGGTGTGGCCGCGTTACCGTGATCATGATCCGGCCCATGGCTGGCTCCGCAGCGAGATCAAAAAGGCAGCCTCCGAAGCTCGAGGAACCAATCCGAAGTAAGGTTCCTACGCCTTAATTCCTGGTGCTATAAACAGGGCATCGGGCTCATAGTCGTGCCGATTTTGGGGGTCTCACTGAGGACGTCGCCATAACTGTCTTTTTGAATTGAATATATTCTGGGATTTGTTGACCGAAACGCCTTTGGCCAACTTCACACCACCGATTTCCCGCTGAGATCATGGCGGATGCGGTCTAGGTCCGTAACCTAGTTCAATTTCCAATTTTCGCTCGGCTTACGCGACGTCGAAGATCCGTTCGCTGAACGTGAAATTGCCGTCTCATTCCAGGCCGTCTCCGAGCGAGCGACGAAGTTCGGCTTGAAGCTCGCTTTTCAGATCCGGCTCCGCTCAAGCACCACTTTACCGACAAGTGGCAGTTCGATGAGATTGTGGTGACTAACGAGGGTAGGAAAATCTGGCTGTGGCACGATCACCGCCTGAAACAGGCGACAACATCCAAACCACCCGCTCCACCGTTGAAACGACACCGCAGTCTGCAATCTGGAATCAGGCGAGGGCTAAGCTCGATCATATGAACAGAGATCGTGCGAGGGATCCGGTGCATGAAGCCTTTAAGATTACATTCCTTTTTTTGCCAGAATCTTCGCCATCACGGATTGGACCGGCTTGAAGGCGAATATCGGGCGGAAGGCGGGAAGCACTTTCTCGACGACGGGTGGCATATTGGGAATGACATATTCCTTGGTCTTCGACCGGTCATCCTTGTCGAAATAGCTCTTCACCTTGCGGGCAAAGGCGGGCGCCTTGCCGATCCGTGGGCCGGTAACATCCTGGATAGGCCCCACCAGCAGTCCGGTGGTGCCGAGCGGTCTCTTCCATTGATCGGCAAAATGCGTCAATAAGGCACGCGCTCCCGCAGCCCGAGAGGCTTCGCTTGTCGGGTCGAAGTGGATGATGTTCTCCGCCCACATGTATCGGCCCTCATGTGGCCAGATCCACTGCTCATCGGGACTGCCCTCGCACAGGTCGCCGCCAGGAGCCGTGTCCTTGGCGAGCACCTTCTCGCCCATCTCAATCGCCTGGGGTAGAAAATGAAAGCTGTCGAGCACGCCGAAACTGGTGGTGATGCCGCCCGAAGCGCGCAACACGCGTGGGACATATTGGGAGGTCGCGAGGTTGTGATAAAGAACCTCCTCCTCCTCCTGTGTCATCTCAGCGAAACGGCCGTTGTGGCTGGCGACAATCGCGCGCACCGTCTCGCTGCGCCAGCGATGTTCCGCCTCCGACCGAGACGCAATCAGGATCGTCCAGCTTGCGCCATTGTCCAGGATGGCGGGCTCGGGAAGCGTCTTGTCCTTCGTGCGCTGGACAAATTCAGCGTTCGTCCGCGTTAGCGTCCAGCCGATATGGTCGGGCGGCATACGCAGGAGGACGGTGCAGACGTCGTCCTGCAACAGATCAAAGGTTGCCGCGCGCTGCGCTTCATAGTCGGGGAAAATGGCGTGCAGCAAGGCGGTGTGGGGTGGCAGCTTGGATCGCAGCTGTGGCACTTTGCCGATGACCTCCATCTTGCCCTTCTGATTGATCGGGTAGAGCTTTATGCCGATGCGGGTAAACACGCCAAGGCCACCGCCGGCACCGAAAAAGCCGCGCAGAAGGCCACGCGTTCCAGGGCCCGGGCCATCACTGGCATACCAGCCAAGCCCACTCGCAGCCGAGCCGCCGCGAATGATATCTCCTTCCGGGGTGACCCATTCCCAGGCGAGCATGTTTCGCATGTTGGCGCTCGTGAACTGTGACGTGATGCCGACGCCGATCAGCGATGTTGCAGACGCCAATGGAGAATGGGAGGGACCCGCACCGACGACATGACAGGTCAATCCATGCTTGCGCGCCTCGGCTTGCAACTGGTTCGCGGTCGCATAAGGCCCGATCACCGCCATGCGGTCTTCGGGCAGGATTTCGAGGTGTTTCATGCGTCGAAGATCAATGCAGATCGAATCTGGTGACGTCACGCAGCCCATCGAACCGTATCCTGTGGAATGTGGCCTGAAACTTAGGCCATGACGTTTGCAGCATTTGACGATGGCTGCCACTTCTTCCACCGTCGCCGGCAGGGCGACGGCAATGGGCCAGAGCGCCGCAAACTTGTCGCTGCTCGCTATTTTTCCCACACCTGTATTCCAAGCATAGCCGGACATCAGTGCCGGATCATCCGTGATATTGCGGGCACCGAGGATGTTTTCCAGCTCGATGCGCACTTCCGGGTCAAGCGTCAATCGTCCTTTGTCCGTTTTCGCGCTCATCTCATTTTCCTCCCTTGGTGGCCGTCAGGCTCGTTGCCACAATGTCGATCAGGTCCACGACGGTGAAGGCGTCGCGGGCGTGTTTTCCAAGGTGGTGAGCGCAGTTTCCGCAGGCGCTGACCATCGTCGAGCTTTCGGTCTCGTTAAGTTCATCCAGGCGGTTGCGCGCGGCCATCTTCGCTGCAGCAGGCAACGTTTCCTTGACCCCGCCCTGCGCGCCGCAGCAGTAGCTGTACTGCCGGTTGCGCTCGAGCTCTTCCACGGTGATCCCCATAAGGCGGAGAAGGGCGCGCGGGGCTTCGTAGATACCGTTTTGCGAAAAATGGATTGCCTGCGGAGTGCGGCTGACATAAATGCCGCCCATTTCCTTTTGCAGAGCGCGATCGGTTTCCTGATAGGGCTCGGTCAAACGGCCAAGTTTACAGGTGTCGTGAAACGCCACGGTCTTGCCGTCATAGGTTGGTGCCGCTCCAAGGGCGAGGGTACTTGTTTCCACCAGTTCCAGAAGATATTCGGTAAAATGGAGGAAGCGGATTCCGGACAGGTCGAGACCCATGCGCGGATAGATGCTGCGATAGGCGGAAATCGCCGACGACGAAAAGGTGACAACGGTCTTGGCACCACTCGCCCGCACCTGCGCCATAAAGGTCTGCGCCAGGGAACGGGCCATGTGGTGGTAGCCGAGATCCCAGGCCAACATGCCGCATGAGCCTTCGTCTTCGCCCAGGTAGCCGGGACAGAGACCGGCCTTCTGAAGCGTTTCAGCAATCAGTCTCAGGCTGGCATGCTTGTTCGTGTCGTAGCTCAAAACACTGCCGACATGCAGGAGAACCTTCGGGGCGCTGTCGAAGCTGATACCGGCGGCCCATGTGGCCCGCCCGGCGCGTGGCTGACCCTGAGAGTTTCCGGTGGCGGCAATCTTGTCCATCACCTCCCGGTGGCGCTTGGGAGATTGGCCGTCTTCAACTATCCGGGCGCGAAACGCATAGAGACCTTCCAGAGGCTCGACAAGCTCGGCGAAATTGATCTTGCAGGCGGTATCGCAGGCGCCGCACATGGTGCAGGCGCTGACGGTTTCGAGAAGCGACGGGGTGTAGCTGATCTCGCCATGCGCAATGCCGGATGCCATGATCAACTGGCCGCTTGCGCTACCGGCGTGATACTCGACGTAATCCATGCTCGGGCAGGCGGACGCATGCTCGCGACTTTTGGGAACCGGGACAAACTTGCATTGAGAACAGCGGGTGCAGCGGTCCATGAAAGCAAGCCTTTGGTCGAGGGGACTGTTGGCGTTCATCACCTTGCCTCCTGCGCATCGAACCGGTTCGGGTTCATGATGTTGTTGGGATCAAGCATGGTCTTGGCGGCGGCAATCATGCGGCGGGCGCTGCCATCGTCACGGCTGAAAGCAAGCTGGCGGAAAACGCCATGAGGACGGCTGTAATAGGCGCCCGCATCCAGACTGATCTGAGCCAGAGAAGTCCACTCGGCATCGACGTCGTCACCGGCTGCGTGCGGCATGACCCTTTCCACATGCAGGAAGGTACCCTGGGCCAGCGGTTGGATATAGGTGCCAACTGGACAGTTGTGCAGGTCGCTGGAGGAAAGGTGCTTTTGCTGGGCCGCGATGATCTCTTTTGCGGTGGAAAGAGGGTGCAGGAAGAACAATTCTTTATGCGCACCGAACTCGACATCGCGATAGTTGGCTGGCACCGGGTCGCGAAGGGTTACCGCGAGATCATCGGCGGACTTTCCGCCCAGTTCATGACACAGGTCCGCACCGTGCTTTTTAGCGATGACTTCCAGGGCTGCGCGCTGCCAGGCGACCTTTTGTTCGGGGGAATGGACGTAGCCAGCATGGGTGGCAAAGAAAGTCCACGCGGGCAGCGTGTTGGCCTGATCAACATTCAAGCCAAGCAGCATTGCCAGATGTATGTTGTCGACGACAAAGGCCGTGGTGCAGATACGCTGGTGCACCGCATCACGCATCGCGGCGACCACTGTTGCCAAATTGCTGGACGCCACAAAGATACTCTCTTCGACCTGCGGCAGACGTTCGCAATAGATCGCGGCCCAGCCCATGATGCCGAGCGTACCCTGCGCGCCCTGCAGAACGCGGGTCAGATCGACGTTTCCCGGCCCATAGGTCACCAAGTGCCGATGACCACGGTCGAGCTGTTCCGTGAGGCTGCCTTCCAGCGCGGCTGATCCGTTGAGGGTAATCTCGCCACCACCTGTGACAATCAATGTTCCGCCGAAGGGATCTGCCGGGTCCCAGTGCACGTCGGCATTAACGATCGGCTCACGATCAAGATAGCTAGCGATGACGGATTTGCCGGACCGCGGCATCAAGGGTCTGAACGCACGCAAGCCATGGGGTCGCAGAAGTTCGTCAATCGACCCGAAATCAACGCCCGGTTCGATGATCGCGATCTTGTCGCGTGTATCGGCGTTGATCAAGCGGCGCATCCCGGAGAGATCGACCATAACGGCGGCCTCAACCATCGGAACCGTATCACCGCGACGGCGCTCGCCGGTTGAGGAAACCGGCACGAGGGGTGTTGCTGTTTCATTCGCCCAAGCAACGATCTTGCGGACATCCTCGAAACGGCTCGGATACAAGACGGCCTGAGGCACGATTGATCCAGCCGTGTCGCGGTCTACAGCAAAGGCGTTGCGGGTTTCGAGGGAACGATCGGCTTTAATGCCGGATGGCAGCCCGGTCATCGGCCTGCATCCTTGCGCATGTCATACGAAAACATTGCTTCCTCCCTAAAGAATGCCATCTCTATGTCGGAAGAAAGGTAGCGGTCTTCGCTGCCAAAGACTGTAGGTTAGCGTCTGTTAAAACGACTGTTCCGTCCGGCGATTCATGAGAATGAAGGCGGCGGGCTCTATGGATTTGGCATATTCGCGGGGACTCTGTCCGGTTTCTTTTCGAAAACTGGCACGAAATGCGGCCTCAGAGCGATAGCCGACGTCAAATGCAATGGACGATACAGGCGATGTGCCCTCACGAAGTGCTCGCCGTGCGAGGTGAACGCGCCAGGATCGTAGATAGCCCATGGGTGTGAGGTTGGTGATCTCCCTGAACTGTTGTGCGAAAACCGAACGTGAAAGACCCGCGCGGGCAGCGAGACTGTCCAGCGACCATTGCTTGCCCGGCTCGTTGTGAATGGCACTCAGCGCCCGCGACAAATGCGGGTCGGCCATGGCTGCCAACAGTCCGCCGTTCTCATCGGTTTCGCCCAGCGCGAAACTGCGGATTGCCTGCACCAGGAAAAGCTGCGCAAGCTGGGCGATGACAGCACTGAAACCTGGACGGAGGGCATCTGCGGTATCGAGCTCCAGACCAGGGAAAAGATTTTGCACGAAACCATCCTGGGGACTGCGCCGGATCTCGATTAGTTCAGGAATCCCTTCGATCAGCGGTCCGAATTTGCGATCCTGCCACTCGAAGGCAAAGGAAATCAGGCGGGTGTGCGCTTCAGCGTCGTCGCCCCATGTGACACGCCGTAATGAAACGTCGGGACGGTCAGAGACGATAGGCTCGAACCGGCCCATCCTGTCGAGTTCGCTGGTGGTGACCGGTCGCGATGGCTCCGCTGACGAGGAGACCGTGTAGTGGTGCCTGGATATTCCACGCGGGAGAACGAAGCTGTCGCCCGGTCCAAATTCCCGCGGCGACATGTTGGTGCTGGTGAGCCAAAGGCTACCTTTGGTGACTGTGACCGAGATGGGGCGTTCGTAGTCGATTTCAATCGACCACGCGCCATAAAGATCAAATGCAACAAAGCCGCTTTCCGAGACCTTGATGGAATTCAGTACTGCGCTTAACCCGTCTCCGGACATCGGCTACCCCAAGCTTGTGCCGCCGACGATCATGGCTTCGCCGCAGTATCCCGCCGAAGGGGGCAGGCGCGATCGTTGGCGGCATCCCTGCGGATCTGCGAGAGAACTACTCTGCTGGCACCGCCACCGTGTCGCGTGTCAGTCTCAGCCGTAGGGCTGCCAGCAAGCCGACCGCCATTGCTGAAACCAAGACCGCTGCCACGCCAAGGCCACCATATCCGAAACCGGCGACAATTGCGCCACCGACGGCAGGACCCGTTGCCGATCCGATCATTGCCATGGCCGGAGTGGCTGATGCTGCCCGCCCGCTGCCATCAAGCCTGGCGAGAAGCCCGAACAGGAAGGTGTGGGTGAAGATCACCGTCGAGACATAGATTGATGCGGCAAAGGCATAGGGCAGGAAGGCGTCCGAATTGGACAAAATAAGCGCCAGAAGTGCCTGCAGGGAGCACCCGGTCACGCCGACGACGATAGGAGACAAGCGTCTCTGAAGAACAGCGGCGATGCCGCCCGGCAGCAGGTTGATCACGCCCAGGGCGACGAGAATAATGTTGATATCGCCTGGCTCAAAGCCGCGCGCCGCGCCGATGCGCTCCATGAAGGAGAATACCATCGCCTGGTTGAAGGTGAGGCAGATCACGGTCGCAATCAAGAACCAGACAGCCTTGGGCATGGGTGCAGCCGGTCGTGCCGCGGTTTCGATGACTGCTGGTTTTTCGACCTTTGGAAAGAACAGGCCGGTTATAATTGCAGCAAGCGCCATGGCACCGGAGAAAACGAGGAACATCGATTGCGCGCCATAGACGGTAACGAGTTGTGGCAGCGTGGCGAAGAACAGAATGCCAAAGACGCCAAGCGCCACGTTCACCATGCCGAAAAGGCGATGTGGGTTATCTGCCCGGCCAATGTTGCCATGTGTCACCGACAATGCCGTGCCCACGCCAAGGCCGGCGATAAGGTGAACGACCACGAGCCTGCTGAAGCTGCCGCTGTCCATTTGCAATTGTGCGGCGGCGAAGAATGCGGCCGCCGCCACGACAAAGCCGGCCGCGACAGCCGGTCGATGGATGAGACGGTCGAAACGCGGGGCAATGACCGCACTCGCGATAACCACGCTGAACAGGAAGAGCGTTACGGTCATTCCTGCTTGGACGGGGCTCAAGCCATAATATTGCATCAAATTGCCAACCCACAGGGGCAGCGCCACCATGTCGACCATTCCGGCGACATGGGCTACGGCGAGGACGGTCTTCCCGCCCAAGCTGTTTACTCGAGTCATTTCTCTCTCCCAGTTTAATTTGCGCCCCGGTTCCGAAAGTCGTTCGGCTACGGTGCCTCCTCCCAAATTTGCGTAAACGCAAATATACGACATTCCTAACGCAAAGGCTGCTTGCCGGAAAACAAGTAGGATCAATGGATACTAGCAATTGTATCAATACCTCGCGTGATGGCGGATAACCGCGCTCTTTCTTCAGCCATTTGTTCGAAGGGCATGTGGAGCCCGATTCCTGTCCATTTTCCGGTCCAGCTTGCGCGGGCAGGCGGAATCTGAAAAAAGTCTGCCACCGTTGCCAGGGGATAAAGGACCTGGCTTCGGGCGGGGAGGCAATGGGAGCAAATGTCGTGGCCCAGGAAGATGTGAAGAAGAGAGCCATATTGGCCGCGGCACGCGAGCTGTTTTTCGCGCAGGGTTACGACACCACAAGCATGGATGAAGTCGCCAAGCAGGCCGGGGTGTCGAAGGCGACCGTCTACGCCCATTTCGACAACAAGGAGAGGCTTCTGCTCCAGCTTGTTGGAGAGTCCGTTGAATTGATGCAGATCGATCACCGCGATGTGACGTTTGAGACCCATGAAGAACTCTCGCGGGTCTTGAGACGGCTGGCGACGCAATTCAATTCGATTTTCCTTGTGCGCGAATCTGCTGAACTTCATCGGCTCCTGATTGCGCAGGCGCATAAATTTGAAGCCATCGGACAGGCTTTCTATGAGGCGGGTCCGCTGTTCTTCGAACGGGAAGTGTCCTATGTCCTGCGACAAGGTGTGGAAAAGAAGCTGCTTGAGATTGGGAATATTCGAATTGCTGCCGCGCAGTTCCTGGCTCTGGTGGTTGGCACATTGCCGCTACGGACTGCGCTCTCGCTTCCCGCCACCGAAGCAGAAGACATGGACGCGACCATCGACGCCGGCCTTAAAACCTTCTTTGCCGCCTTTTCTGCGCCCGCTCTCCGCTCCTGAACAGCCAGCAACAATATCCAGCGTTCCATTCCCCGGAGTGCGTGGGCCGGCGAAGATTCACTCGACGTCAACCAAATCGAACTAAACGGTTCAGTTTAGTCTTGACCTTTGCCAATTTGCAGATGTAATACACTAAACCGTTCAGTTTAGGCAAAGTGCATGACCCGTTTCCCGCTGTTTCCCGCCCGTTTTCCCCAGGTTCGCCGTTTGACGCCCGTTCTGGGCCTGTCCATGGCGCTGCTGTTGAGCAGTTGCATGGTCGGTCCCGATTTCACCTCTCCTGACGTGCCTTCGGGGGCAGGCTACGCGCCGGGAACGATGCGCACGGTGGCGTCTACAAGTGGGGTGGAGGGCGGCAACTCCCAGAAACTTGTCCTGGGAGCAGACGTTGCCGGTCATTGGTGGACAATGTTTGGTTCGCCGCAGTTGAACGCCTTCGTCGATGAAGCGATCCGAAACCACCCGAATGTCGAGGCCGCGCAATATGCCTTGCGTGGCGCACGGGAAACCGCTCTTTCAGCCGGCGGCAGTCTCTATCCGCAGATTGGCACAAGCGGTGCCGTCACCCGCGCCCGCGCCGGTGCCTCGGGCGCGACACCGGCTTACGTTTACAGTCTCTTCAACACATCGGTCTCGGTTTCCTACGGTCTGGATCTTTTCGGCGGCACTCGCCGGCAGGCAGAAGCCCGCGTGGCCGCAGCGGAGTTCCAACGCTTCCAACTGGAAGCGACGACTCTGTCGTTAACTGGAAATCTCGTCACGACGGCGATTACGGAAGCGTCCCTCAAGGCGCAGATAAGGGCTACGGAGAAAATCATCTCGCTGCAGCGCGACCAGTTGGCCCGCATCGAAAAGCAGTTCGAATTGGGCGCTGTTCCAAACTCCGACGTCCTGGCTCAACGTTCCAACCTCGCACAGACGGAAGCCTCTCTTCCGACGCTTCAGAAGCAGCTGGCACAGACCCGCAATGCGCTGCTTTTCTATCTTGGACGTATGCCAAGCGAAGACCGCGGTGAAAGCATCGAAATTTCAAGCCTTCGTCTGCCGCGGGACCTGCCGGTGAGCCTGCCCTCCGATCTCGTCCGTCAGCGGCCAGATATCCGCGCGGCGGAAGCCACGCTTCATCAGGCGTCGGCAAGCGTGGGTGTCTCGGTTGCCAATATGCTGCCGCAAATCACCCTGTCCGGCCAGTACGGTGGCGCCGCTGCGTCGCTTGCCAGTGTTCTTGCACCCGACCAGATCGCCTGGAGCGTGGCAGCCAGCGTCACCCAGAAGCTATTTGACGGCGGAAGCCTGTTTCATAGCAAGGAAGCCGCCGTGGCCGCGTATGAACAGAACCTGGCGCTCTATAAGAACACCGTCATTTCCGCATTCCAGAACACCTCCGACGCTTTGCACGCTATTCAGTATGATGCCAAGGCGTTGCAAGCCCAAACCGCAGCGGAACGGGCGGCCAGTGCCAGCCTCAAGATGGCGCAAAGCCAGTATGACGCCGGTGCCGTCAATTACACGGCAGTCCTCAACGCGCTCCAGACCTATCAAAACGCGGTGATCCTGCGCGTTCAGGCGCAGGCCGCGCGCTACACCGATACCGTGGCGCTCTATCAGGCGCTGGGCGGCGGCTGGTGGAACCGCAATGACGAGACAGAAAAATCGCTACCGCGAACGGGGAGGTCGTATTTCGCCGGACCCGATCAGACCGGCTCGCGGGTGGCATCCTCCAGAACATCTGTGAAAAAGGACCTTTAAAGATGGTCAAACGTATGGTGATCATGCTGATAGCCGTTGGCGCCGTTCTCGGCGCTCTCTACGGGTTTCAGGTATTCAAGGCAGGCATTATCCAGAAGGTCATGGCGGAAATCGCCAATCCGGCCGAAACAATCTCCACGACGTCTGCGGAGCTGACGGAATGGAAGGAAACCATTGCAGCGGTGGGCACGCTCAAGGCAGCCAATGGTGCTGACCTGGCCCTCCAGACCTCCGGCATCGTGGATGCGATCGACTTTCAGTCGGGCGACGCCGTTGAGGAAGGACAGGTCCTTCTCAAACTCGCTGCTGACGAGGACGTTGCCAAGCTGGAATCGCTTCGCGCGACCGCTGACAATCTTGCTGTAACGCTGCGCCGCGATCAGGAGCAGCTCAAGATCAAGGCCGTCAGCCAGGCGACCGTTGATAGCGATGCTGCCAATCTGAAGAATGCCCAGGCGCTGGTTTCCCAGCAAATGGCACTCCTGGAACAGAAGACCCTGCGCGCCCCATTTTCGGGCAAGCTCGGGATTCGATCAGTGGATCTCGGACAGTTCCTTGCTGCCGGAACGACGATCGTCACCCTTCAGGCGCTTGATCAACTGTTTGTGGATATGTATCTGCCGCAGAAGAATATCAGCCAGTTGAAGGTCGGGCAGCCACTGGAAATGACCGTGGATGCCTATCCGGGCAGGACGTTTACCGGCACGCTCACCGCGGTCAATGCCAAGGTTGACAGTGCCACGCGCAACGTTCTGGTGCGGGCTTCTGTCGAAAACCGCGACGGTTCGCTCTTACCGGGCATGTTCGGCAAGGTGAATATCGCCGTTGGAGCGAGCAGAAGCCTCATCACCCTGCCGCAGACCGCGGTCGTCTACAATCCCTATGGCAGCCTAGTTTTCGTGGTCGACAAGTCCGATGCCGCAGAAGGCGCGGAGAAAACCGTCCGCCAGAGCTTCATCAAGACAGGTCCGACACGGGGCGACAACATCGCCATCATCGATGGCGTGTCGCCGGGCGATGAAGTGGTGACCGCCGGCCAGATCAAGCTCAGCAACGGCAGCCGCGTTCTCATCGACAATAGTCATGTCCCTCCGGCCGAAGACGCGCCGGTTGTGGTCGACCAGTAGGATTTTCGCGATGAAGCGTTTTACCGATCTATTCATTCAGCGGCCTGTCCTGGCCTTGGTCGTCAGTGCCTTCATCCTGGTGCTCGGACTGCGGTCGATGACATCGTTACCGATCCTGCAGTATCCAAGCACGCAGAATGCCGTCGTGACCGTCACGACCACCTATGCCGGTGCCGACTCCGACATCATAGCAGGGTTCATCACCACGCCGCTGGAACATGCCATCGCGCAGGCCAACGGTATCGACTACATGACGTCGACGAGCCAGACCGGCGTGAGCACCATTACTGTCAATCTGCGTTTGAACTACGATTCCGGCAAGGCGCTCACCGAAATCAGCACCAAGGTGAATTCGGTGCTCAACCAGCTGCCCGACGGTGCGCAACAGCCGACCTTGAACCTCACGGTCGGCCAGACGCTGGACGCCATGTATATCGGCTTTTCCAGTACCGTGCTGGCGCCGAACCAGGTTACTGATTATCTGACCCGCGTCGTTCAGCCCAAATTGCAGGCTGTCAACGGCGTTCAGACGGCAGAACTGCTCGGCGGCAAAAAATTCGCATTGCGCGCCTGGCTCGATCCCATCAAGCTCGCTGCCTATGGCTTGAGTGCCACTGAAGTGGCGGGCGCGCTGGCCAGCAACGACTATATTTCCGGTCTTGGAAACACCAAGGGCGACCTCATCCAGATCAATCTCAGCTCTTCGACGAACCTGCATTCGCTGGAAGAGTACAAGAACCTGGTGGTCAAGCAGAGCGGAGAGGCCATCATCCGGCTGAGTGACGTGGCCAACGTCACGCTTGGCAGTGACGACTACGATTCCGCGACCAGCTTCAATGGCAAGGAGGCCGTCTACATCGGCATCCAGGTGGCACCGACGGCAAACCTCCTGAGCACGGTCAGCGCAGTTAAGGAGGCACTTCCCGAGATTGAGGCCCAGCTGCCGGAAGGACTGCAGGGACGCGTGATTTATGACTCAACCGAGTTTGTAAACAGCTCCATTGAAGAGGTGGTGAAAACGCTGTTCGAGGCCAGCGTCATCGTCACGATCGTCGTATTTCTCTTTCTCGGCTCGTGGCGTGCCGTCCTCATACCCATCGTCGCCATACCACTCTCGCTGATCGGCACCTTCGGCCTCATGTTGCTGATGGGTTTTTCCATCAATCTTCTCACCCTTCTGGCTCTGGTTCTGGCAATCGGACTTGTGGTCGACGATGCAATCATCGTGGTCGAAGGTGTCAACCGGCACATGGAAGAGGGGATGTCGCCGTTGCAGGCGGCGCTCGAAGCTGCGCGGTCCCTGGCAAGTCCGATCATCGCGATGACTGTCGTCCTGATCGCCGTCTATTTGCCGGTCGGCTTCCAGGCCGGCCTGACCGGTGCCCTGTTTACCGAATTCGCCTTTACGCTTGCCGGCGCCGTCACGGTATCTGCCGTCGTCGCGCTCACCTTGTCACCGATGAACTGCGCCTATCTTCTCCGGCCGATTCCACGCGACGGAAAGGGGCTCGAGGCTCGTTTCGTTCACCTCATCGACCGTACAATGGAGAGGCTGAGCCGCGGTTATCGCAGGCTTCTGGAGGGTAGTCTCAACTCTCTGCCGGTGGTGGCCACCTTTGGTGTCATCGTCATCAGCAGTCTCGCTTGGCTCTATACGTCGTCCACCACGGAACTCGCGCCGGAGGAAGACCAGGGGGTCGTCCTGGGTCTGACAACGGCGTCGCCCACCGCGACCCTGAAGCAGCGCCAGTTCTATTCGCAACAGGCCTACAGCTATTTTGAAGAGCGTCCGGAAACCGATCTTGTCTTCCAGATCGAAACACCCGGACAGTCGATCACCGGCTGGGTCCTCAAGCCCTGGGACGAGCGGGAAAAGAGTGCGAAGACGCTTCAGACCGAGATTCAGCAGGACTTTAACAAGATCGCCGGCGTCAAGACGGTGGCTTTCCAGCCGTCGCCGCTGCCCGGCAGCAACGGCCTGCCGATCCAGTTTGTCATTTCCACCACCAGAGAATTCAACGAGTTGAACGACGTCTCGCGGGCATTCATCACGGATGCGCTGAAAACGGGCAAATTCATCTTTCTCGACACGGACCTGAAATTCGACCAGCCGCAGGCGCGCATCGTCTTTGACAGGGACAAGGCCGCACAGCTTGGTCTCAACATGAACGATATTGGTGGAGCGCTTGCCACCATGCTGGGGGGCGGGAACACCGGTTACTTCAGCCTCGACGGACGATCCTACAAAGTGATCCCTCAAGTCCAGCAAATGTCGCGGCTTAATGTCGAGGACGTGCTGAACTATTACATCAAGACCGGTAGCGGCGAGTCCGTGCCTTTGTCGACTGTCGCCCATGTGGAAACGATCACCACACCGGAATCGCGCAATCACTTTCAGCAGGTCAATGCCGCGACGATTTCCGGCGTGGCCATGCCCGGCGTGTCTATGGGCGACGCCCTGACTGCTCTGCGCGATCTGGCCAACCAGTCACTGCCGAAAGACTATAGCATAGATTACGGTGGCCAGTCGCGTCAGTTGATGTTGGAGTCTGGCAGCTTCCTCACGACATTCGGACTTGCCATCATCATCATCTTCCTGTCGCTGGCAGCATTGTTCAACAGCTTCCGCGACCCGATCGTGATCCTGTTTTCGGTCCCCATGTCGCTGGCGGGTGCGCTGATCTTCATCAGCGTCGGCATCGGTGGTGCAAGCATCAACATCTACACGCAAGTGGGTCTCGTGACCCTCATGGGTCTGATCAGCAAACACGGCATCCTGATGCTCGAAGTTGCAAACGAGCTTCGGCATGCAGGCAAGACCAAGCGTGAGGCGATTGCTGAAGCGGCTGAAGTGCGGTTGCGCCCGATCTTGATGACAACCGCGGCAATGGTGCTCGGCGTTGTTCCCCTGATCACCGCCACCGGGGCTGGTGCCGCGTCCCGGTTCAACATGGGGCTGGTGATTGCCAGCGGCTTGACCATTGGTACCCTTTTTACCTTGTTCGTGGTCCCAGCCGTCTATGTGATGATCGCCAAGGGCGACAAACCGAAGTCGGTCGATGACGCGGTCCCGGGGAACGGCCTTGTCGGTGCCGTGGCCTTGAACGACAGGTAGTCAAGGCGTCTGCCGGCGCCGCGCCTTAGTGCGCCAGCGCCGGTAGACCACTGAATTGCGGGGCGACGCTCGCCATCATCTCTGAGCGGTTCTCGGACGATATCCTCGCTTGCCTTTGCGATGACGTATTTCCAGATACAGCGCGACAGCCTCTCTCTTCCTCGAATGAATGCGTTTTCGCCTGCCCTGCTGAACCGATGACGCTTTGCATGCAAGCGGTCGCTCCAGAGACGAACCGTTTCCCTGCTCACGATAAGGCGGCATTGACATTTGCCCGTTCGGCGATCTGCCTCACAGAAACATGACCATAGCCATATTCCGAAAACAGTTGGGTAGCGGCCTCAAGTAAGCTCAGCCGCGTTGCGAGCGAGTTGGCCTGACGCTTATTGAGCGCCCTTGCTGGTGAAGGCGTCGCTGAAGATTGTGACCCATCTGAAATTTCATTAAACAAATGTTTAAATTACGGATCGGATGCATCTGTTTTGCAGATGACATCCATCATCGCTCGACTGGACAAGAGCAATCTGCCGCTCCTGATCGCCTATGGCGAATTTGACATTCCGCCGGTTCAGGATTCCGTCCGTCAGCTTGTTGACGCGCTCTACGCGCGCGACGGCCATTTGCCGCTGGTCGAGGCCGTTCCCGGCCATACGCATATTTCGATCGTTGAACACATTGGAACGGTCGACGAGGCGTTCGGAGAGAACCTCGCCGGGTTTGTCGAATTATTGGCATTGCGGGCAAAACAGGATGCTGCCCCGCCTTGCCACCCGGGTTTGCCCTCGGGTCCCATCACTCAGCAACCCGCGTCGACAGGTGAGAATTAGGGCTTGGCAAAGCAACGAAGCCCTTTGCATTTGTCTCAGGCTCCATTCATTGCTAGGCACACTGCGACGCGATGAACGAAAGCCTCAATATGTCTCTCGATCCCAGATATCTCAGCATCCTGCTCCAGGTTTCCAGAAGTGGCTCATTCACAGCGGCCGCACGGGAACTCAACATGTCGCAGCCGGCGGTATCCATAACGATTGCGCAGTTGGAGGATCGTATCGGGACGCCGGTGGTCGTCAGAGACCGCAAGGGTGCCACGTTGACGGATGCCGGGAGGCTCCTGTTGCGGCGCGCAAGGGCGATTGAAAATATCCTGCGGCATGCCGAGCAGGAAATCGCCGGACATCGCGAGGAGACCGACGGGCCTCTGATGGTTGGCGGTACGCCAGGCGCGCTCCTGGCCCTCCTTCCACCCGTGCTGCAACGTCTGCGGCAGGAGGACAGAAATTTTGCGATGCAGGCTCTGGAGTTGAAAGACGAAGACATCGCGGCGTCACTCCGAACCCGAACAATCGAGGTGGCACTTTGCAACGCAAGTCCTCTGAACCTGCCGTCGGACATCGCGCAGACGACCCTGCAAAGCGAGCCCTTTGTTCTCATTGCGCCGCTTGATTGCGATCTACCGGAAAAGGATATTGAGATTGCCGATACTGTATCCTACCCTTGGATTTTACCGCTTGCGGAAGGCGTGACCCGCCGGCAGCTGGAGGCGGTTTTCCTCAGTGCCGGTGTTCCATTGCCGCGCACGATCATGCGGTGCGATGCTTTGGCGACCATGAAGACACTGGTTGCCGAGGCGGGTTTCATGACGATCTTGCCAGCATCTGTCGTCAGTCGGGAAGTGAACGCCGGAGAGTTGAGGGCAATTACCCTGCGTGACGGACCGCCGCCGCGCCGCCTTGCGCTCTGGCGTATGTCGGACGATGAATTGAGCCCGCTTGCAGCCCGCTTTGTCTCGGTCGCTCGTGGCTTGCGCGCAAGCTCAGGCATAAATTAGACTAATGCTATTGCCTGTTATTATTATTTGACGAAAGGTAACTCTCGAAAGAAAGTCCGTCCATAAACCGCTGCGGAGAGCGGTCGTGGAGGACTTGATGCCGTCTGAAATCTGCTTCGGCCATGCCGGAGAGCAAGCTCTTCTTGCCGATCTTTACCTGCCGGACGCCTCGGGGCCGCACCCGCTGGTGATTGCGGTGCCGGGTGGTGGCTGGATCCGTGGACATCGTCGATCACTGGCCGGTTGGGCACAGCTCCTGAACCGCAACGGTATTGCAGTTGCAACGATCGACTATCGGCGCGCAGACAAGTGTCCCGCCTTTCCGGGAAACGTGGAAGACGTCGCCGCTGCAATATCGTTCTTTTCTGAAAATTCCGATGCTCATGGAATAGACGCCGCACGAATTGCAACGCTCGGGGCATCCGCCGGCGCACATCTTTCATCGCTTGCCCTCCTTTCGGACAAGTTTTCAACGCCATCCGTTAAAGGCATGGCGCTGATTTACGGCGTCTACGATCTCCACGCCCATTGGCAGGCAGATTTGACGCTAAACGCGGCGCCGGGCACGGACAAGACCGAGCGCATGATGGGTGCAACGCCCTACGACAATCCGCAGCTTTATCACGATGCGGCGCCGCTTCGACAGATCACCTATGGCAAGGCGATGCCGGTCCTTCTTTGCTGGGGGAACTGCGACCGCGACATCAGCCCCGAGCAGTCAAGAAATTTCGATTTGGCGCTTCGTCAGGCCGGTTTTCAAGTGCGATCTGTCGAGTTCGAAGAGGCCGGACACTTCTGGTTTTCGGAGGAAGATCTTGCCGACCCAATCAGTTATTCCGCGCGCCTTGCGCCCGAACTCGTTCGCTTTTTCAAACGTATTTTAGAGGTAAGTGCATGACCGTCGATTATGACGTCGCCATTATTGGCTGTGGCCCTGTTGGAGCCTATGCGGCCAATTTGATGGGACGCGCCGGGCTGAAAACACTCGTGGTGGATCGCGATACATCTCCCTACGCGCTGCCCCGCGCAGTTCATTTTGATCATGAAATGCTGCGCCTTCTCGAGGATGTGGATCTGCTTGAGCCGATTTCCGACAGGATCTTGGCGGCAGATGGCCACCTTCACATTGGCGCGGATCACGGCGTCATTCGTTTCATGAGTGCCGCCGGCCTGCCAAGGCCATATGGCTATGCGAATGATTACTTCTTCTACCAACCAGAGCTTGAAGAAGTCCTGAGGTCCGGACTTTCCCGGCACCCGCATGTCACGCTTCAGCTTGGTCGGGAGTTTGTCGGGATAGTGCAGGGCGCCGATCTGGCGACATTAAGCTTCGCCGACGGCCAGACTGTGACTGCCCGCTGGGTTTTGGGAACGGACGGCGCACGCAGCGCCGTGCGCAAAGCTATTGGCGTGAAGCTGGACGACCTCAAGTTTGAAGAGCCTTGGCTGGTGGTGGACGCGGAGGTCGAGGGACCGATCAGCTTCCCGGATCTGACGGGCGTTCCAGATGGTGCCAACTTGCAGCGCCTGTCCGTGATGATGTGTGACCCGGCCCGGCCTGCGACGATCGTTCCTGGCCGCGGCAATCACCGACGCTGGGAGTTCATGCTGCTGCCCGGCGAGGATGACGCGGTCATGGCGATGCCGGAAAATGTGAAGGAACTGGTTCAGCCCTGGGTCAAAGGTGCAGAGCACGAAATCATCCGGGCAGCGACTTACAGGTTCCATGGCCTTGTCGCCGAAAGCTGGTGGGTCGGGCGGACCTTCCTGGCAGGAGATGCGGCCCACCAAACACCTCCATTCTTTGGGCAGGGCATGTGTCACGGCATGCGCGATGTTGCCAATCTTGCCTGGAAGCTTGCACTGGTATGCCAAGGCAAGGCCACCGAAAGTCTGTTGGAAACCTATCAGCAGGAACGCGATCGACAGGTGCGCCACGTCATCGGTCAGGCGGTTGAAGCTGGGCGTTACATCTGCGTTCTCGACCCGCAGGAAGCGCGTGAGCGTGATGAGCGCATCCGCAGCACGAAGGGAATGCGAACAGCGGCAGAACTCATTGCCCCACTTCAATCGGACATAATCGCGAGCCATGCCGGCGAGCGTTTTATCAATCCAAAAATAGCAGAAGATGGCGCGCTGCTGGATTCCAAAACTGGCGGTGGATGGGTAGTTCTTTCTGCCACGCCCGTCGATTTCGCCCCCGATAGCGCGGCTGTTCTCGCCCAACTTCATGCCACGCAAATGGTTTTAGGCGACGACGTGCAGGATTTGGACGGTCATCTGGAAAATTGGTTTGAGACGAAGAACGCTGTGATCGCGCTGGTCCGGCCTGACTTCTATGTCGCCGTCCATTCCGCCGACCAGGAAACATTCTCAAATGAAGTGGTGCGGCTAGGTGAGGCCATGGCGCTGGAAGTTCGCCCCGGCATGGCCGCCGCACAATAATGATCTTACGTGGAGATATGAAATGCGATTTGTAAGTTTCGAGTTCGAGGGACGAGCCTCTTGGGGACGGGTTGAAGGTGACGAGATCGTTGACCTCGGCGCGCTGCCGGGTTCAGCTGTGGACCTGCGTTCAGCGATAGCTGGCGGTGCGATGCATCCCGCTGGCGACGCGCCGCGCATTGCCCGCGGGGCAGTGCATCTCTTGCCGCCGATCCCCAACCCGTCGAAAATCCTTTGCGTTGGCCACAACTACGAAAGCCACCGTCAAGAGACCGGCCGCGCCAAGGTTTCAAATCCGTCCATTTTCACCCGTTTTGCCGATACGCTGCTCGGCGCGAATGATCCGATCGTCCGCCCAAAGGTATCGACCAGCCTCGATTTCGAGGCGGAATTGGCCGTGGTCATAGGCAAGGGCGGAAGAAACATTTCCGAAGCACAGGCGATGGACCATATTGCCGGCTTTGCCTGCTTCAACGATGCATCCATCCGGGATTTTCAGTGGCACACCACACAGTTCACGCCGGGAAAAAACTTTCCTGGCACAGCACCCTTTGGCCCTGAATTGGTCACCCCGGATGAGATCGAAGATCTCGAGGCCGTTGTCGTGCGCAGCGTGCTGAACGGTCAGACGATGCAGGAAGCGCCGGTCTCCTTCATGCTGTTTCCGATCCCGACCATTATCGCTTACGTCTCTCAGTTCACTGAGCTTTCCCCTGGCGACGTTATTGCGACGGGCACACCGGGTGGGGTTGGCGCCAAACGAGAACCACCTGTCTGGATGAAGGCCGGAGACACGATCACGATCGAGATCGATGGTGTCGGTACCCTGACCAGCAGAATCGTTGACGAGGCCTGAAATGGCGTCTCAATTTCCAATCTCCGGTCTGAGAAGCGTGGAACTGATCGTCCCTGATATCGCAGCGGCGGTTGCATTTTACACGAGGTCGTGGGGGCTGCATGCAGTCGAGGTCGGAGCAGGCGTGGCCTATCTCCGGGCCAGTGGAACCGATCCTTATGTCGTAAAGCTGTCCGGTGGGCCGAGCGCAGGTATTGTTTCGGTCACCTTCCGTGCCGCCGAAGATGCCGATCTTCATCAACTTCGCGAGCGTATGACCAAAGCTGGCGGCAGCCCCATTGGGGAGATCGAGGCGATCGCGGATCATGGTGGTGGCACAGGTTTCTCGGTGCGAGATGCAGCGGGCCGTTGCTACCGCGTCGTGCAGGGCGATATGCCTTCAGAGCCTGTTGATGCCGAGGGCGATCGTCCCGACCGTCTTGCCCATGTGAACATCAACACGACCGATCTTGAGCGAGACATCCGTTTTTTTGAAGACGGTTTGGGTTTCAAGCTCACCGATCGCTCGAAGATGATGGGCTTTGTGCGCACGAACTCCGACCATCACGCAATCGTTCTGGCAATCGCGCCGGTTGATACGCTCAACCACATCGCCTTCAACCACGACGATTGGGAATCGGTCATGAAAGCCGCGGGCCGGATGTGCGACGGCGGATTTCCAATCGGTTGGGGTCCCGGGCGCCATGGACCGGGGGATAATGTCTTTACCTATTTCGTCGATCCGTTCGGAATCGTTATCGAGCACACGGCCGAAGTTCTGGTGGTCGACGACGACTATCGCGTGGGAGGGCCGGAAGACTGGGTTTGGCCGCCCGGCCGCACCGATCAGTGGGGCATTGCCCCGCCGAAGACTGAGGAATGCAAGAAAGCGCAATTGGCAATTCCGTTCCTTTGAAGAAGCGGAGCCCAATGGAGGAAGTTTGAAATGTTGGAAAAGGTCACGATCAAGCAGGCGCCGGGAAAAGATGTGCCTTACATTCTCCGCGAAGGCGAGGGCAAATGCCTGCTCGTGGCCGGACAGATGGTACACCTTCTCGCTGGCGTTGAGGAAACCGCAGGAGGTTATGGTGCTGTCGTCTGTGAAGCGACTTACGACCGTCAGGCAATCCCGCTGCACTATCACGAACGTGAGCACGATACATGGCTTTGCACCCGAGGACGCTTGCAAGTCTGGTGCGGAGAACAGTCGCGCATACTGACCGAGGGCGATTTTGCCTATGTCAAACCTTACGATGTGCATTCCTACAGATCGGTCGCACCGCGTACGAGTTTCTTCGGTGTTGTGGCACCCGGTGGTTGGGAAGGCTTTTTCACGGCCGCCGGCGAGGAATGGCAGGAAGCCGGTCTGCCCCCAGAAAACCATCCGTTCGATTTTTCTCGCATGGGCCCGGCTATGGGCCAATATGGAGTTATGCGGGTTGATGGCGCGACCTACGCTGAAGCCACCAACGGCGATGAAACTGACCGCGTGTTGCCCACGGAGCCTGCATCTTACATTCTGCAGTCCGGCTATGGCCTGACCAGGCGCCTCAACGGCCATATGTCTACAGTCGTTCTGTCACGTGCGATCACTGAAGGTGCCCTGGACATGCGCACCATTGAGGCTGGCCATGGGGCGGGGATGCCCGCGATCGTTCACGCTGCAACACATGTCTCGCTCTACCTGATGTCCGGAACACTCCGCCTCACACTCGGTGGTGAGGAGAACATCCTCAATGCGGGTGACTTCGCCAACATCCCTGCTGGAACCGCCTATGCGACCCGTGTTGAGGGTGGCCATGCTCGTTGGGTTCTCTCCGGAGCCAATGGCGACGGTCTCGAGTTCTGGGACAGGGCGGGTGCCAAAACGCAGGAATTCGTGTTCGAAAACAAAAGCGACCTCCCGGCCTGTGTGACCGCAGTCAAGGGGTTGAACGGGGTGGATGTCGCGCTCGCCTGAGAGGAGTAGCGCACATTTGCTGGACATAAAATTGGGGGAGGAAAAGATGGCAGGTATGATTGATCTCGCGGCACTGCCGCTCTGGGTCAATACCCTGATCGACGGCTATGGCGACCGACCGGCAATGGGTGGCGCACTGCCCACTGCATTCCTGATCGGCGCAGTCATCGCATCGCTGACCCTGGCGCGCGCCTTCTCTGGTGCTAACGGCCGAAAGCGGCTCTCCTCAATCAAGGTCTCCGCCCTTGGTCCGATCCTCCAGGGCATTTTCGCGCTGACAATTATGTTTTCTGGGAGCTATGCAGTCGCCGCCACGCTGTCAATGCTGGTGACCGGTTCAGCTATAGCGCCATTCATTGGAGGGGCCCTGGTTGAGGGTGGTGGCTACGGGGCAATCGGTATCGTCACCGCTGTCATCGCAGTCATCAGCTCGTTCCATTTCATCCGGGCGGGTGGGAAGGCGGGTCTCGTGGATCCGCAGGCTGGTCCGTCGTCAGTGACCTCGGGATGATGTGGTGCGCAGCCGGGAGCGCACCCCGGTTGGGCGGTTGCAGACATGGAATGCTTAGGCGTTGCCGAACAATAAAGACAAGACGGCGACGTAAACAATGGAGAGATATATGGGCGAAGACGGCATAAAGAGCCGGAGATACATGTTCGGGAGAGGCTGCCAATGTTGCGGCATCGATGTGCACACGCATGTCGTCCCGCACGATTTCCCTGCATATGCCGGAGGAAATGCGCCGCCGGCATGGCCGTCCATGATTGCCGCCAGCGATTGCCACAGAACTGTTGTCGTCAACGGCAAGAATTACAGAACCGTGAGCGACGCCTGCTGGTCCGTTGATCGTCGCGTGGCCGCCATGGACGAAATGGGCATCGGTGTTCAGGCGCTTTCACCCATGCCGGAACTCTTCAATTACTGGATGGACGCCGTCCCGGCGCGAGACTTGCTTCGTTACACGAACGACGTGATTGCAGGCATGATCGATGCGGGGCAGGGACGTTTCTGCGGTCTTGGCGCCGTGCCGCTTCAGGATATCGACATGGCTATCGCTGAGTTGCGGCGCCTCGTGGCGCTCGGCTTTTCCGGCGTCGAGATCGGCAGCAATATCAATGGTGTACCGGTGGGTGATCCAAGCCTGCTGCCGTTCTTTGAAGCAGCGCAGGATTTGGACGCGGCCGTTTTCGTTCATGCCGTGCGCCCCACCGGCATGGACCGGTTGGTCGGGCCGGGCCAGCTCCAGCAGGTTCTCGCCTACCCAACGGATGTCGGCCTTGCGGCGGCCTCATGCATAACGTCGAATATGCTCTTGAAACTGCCTCGACTTCGCATCGCCTTCAGCCATGGCGGCGGTACGCTTGCGAGCCTTCTGCCACGTCTGCGCGAAGGGTGGTCGGTCTTTCCGGCCTTGAAGGATGAGATCGATGAAGATCCCTATGTTCAGGCGCGTCGTTTCTACGTGGACTCGCTGGTCTACGATACGCCGACGCTTCGGCATCTTATTTCTATATTCGGCGATGATCGCATTCTGATTGGCACCGATTATCCATTCAACTTCCACGATCGAAAGCCGCGGGCACGCATCTCCGAGCAGCAGAGTGATGCCGCGATCGCCGACAAACTGACGTTTGCGAACGCCGCTGGCTTTCTCGGAATCATCGAACAGCAGCGCGGCAACGACCTGAACATGCAAGCTCGATAGGAGGAGAGAAGACCTATGAAATTCATGACCATCGGCTCAGCTGAGCCGCTTAACATCAAACGGGAGGGAACCATGAAAAACTACATGAAGCGTGGGCTGCTTGCTGCGGCTTTCTTCGCTGCGGGCTTGTCGCCTGCAGCGGCAGAAACTGTCTTGAAGGTTTCGAACTTTCTGCCACCGAACCATACCTGGCAACATGCGCTGGAGGCATGGAGCGAGGAGCTCAAGGCGAAAACCAACGGCGAATTGTCGCTCGAAATCTTTCCGGCTGGTCAGCTTGGCCCGCCGCCGCGCCAGTACCAGATCGTTACGAACGGTCTTGCTGATATGGCGATCATACTTTACAGCGCGACCCCAGGACGCTTCCCGCTCACCGAGCTTGCCGGCTTGCCGCTGACCTCGCCATCGGAAGGCAACTCCAGCGAAATCATGTCCAGGCGCCTCACGGAGCTTGCTCCCGAATATCTGGCGCAGGAACATCCCGACACCAAGATCCTCTGGATGGCTGTTACGCCGCCGCTGAAGCTCAGCACCACCACGGTGGATGTAACCAAGCCCGAAGACATCAAGGGTCTCAGGGTCCGCTATGCAGGAAAGACCTTCCAGGAAATCCTGGAAACATTCGGTGCCTCGCCGATGAATATTGGCCCCGCCGAGACCGTCGATGCGCTCTCCAAGGGCGTCGCGGATGGCGCAATGTTCCCCTTCGAGGCGACAAAGTCGTTCAATCTCGGTCCAATCGTGCACTACACGCTCGAGCCCGGCCTTGCATCGGCGCCCTTCGGTCTCGTCATGAGCCAAGCTGTGTACGATGGCCTTAGCCCTGAGTTGCAAAAGGCAATTGACGAAACCGTGGGTCCGGAAAGGGCGGCTGCATTCGGCAAGTCCTGGGACGAAGGCGAGGCAGACGGTCGGCAGTATATGGTTGATAACGGCGTGAAGATTGAAACACTATCGGGCGATCAGCTCACTCCGTTCCGTGAGGCTGTTGCCCCGATCATCAAGGCCTCCATTGCCTCGGTCGATGACTCCGGCAAGCCCGGTTCGGCCTTCTACGAAGCTTACACAAAGTAATGTCTATTGTTGTCGCGCCGGTTCGCGCCGGTGCGGCCTCCTTAGAATGGGAAACGACAAAATGAAGTCCTCGGCCAAATTGCACCGGGTGGCGGATCGCTATTTCAGCGCTATGTTGATTGTGCCGATCCTCGCCCTTGTCGCCATGATGATGACGACAGTGACGGACGTATTCATGCGATATGTTTTTAACGCGCCGGTGACGGGTTCCTATGACATCGTCGAAATTTGCCTGATGATCAGCGTCTATTATGCGCTTCCGAAAGTGCTCTTCGAAGGGCAACCGATCCTCATTGATCTCATTGACGGCATCGTTCCACCGCCGATCGTCCGCCTTTTGAAAGTAACCGCTGCTGTGCTTTCGTTGGCAGCGCTATGCTTCATCTTCTGGTCGATGGTGAAGCCAGCACAGGAAGCCTACATGTTTGGTGACATGAAGCTGGAGCTGGATCTGCCGGTCTGGATTTTATGGGCTATTGCGCTCTTTGGCGTTGCCAACGGCGTGTTGGCTGCGGCTGGCGCAATCGCTGCCCCGCAACAACAAGGTCACGCACCCAATGAAGGTGAGGTCGCACAATGAGCGCCCCTATTCTCGGTTTGGTCGTCGTCCTCGTCCTCTTTGCACTGCTGTTCCTGCGCGTTCCCGTCTGGTTGGGCCTGCTGATCTGCGGGATCGTCGGAAACACGCTCCTCTCCAGGCTTTCGGTGGCAGCCGCCGTAACCGGCACGACCGCATTTGATACCGCTTCGAACTACAGTCTTTCTGTGGTGCCGCTCTTCGTTCTGATGGGGGAGGTGGCAACGAACAGCCGCCTGTCAGCCGAATTGTTCAAGGCCGCGCGTGTTTGCTTGTCAGGCCTGCCAGGCGGGCTCTCTGTCGCGACAATAGGCGCGTCGGGCGCATTCGGCGCTGTCTGCGGCTCTTCGATAGCCACGGCGGCCACGATGACCCGCATATCGCTGCCGGAGATGAAGGAGGCAGGATACGACGATGGTCTTGCCACGGCTTCAGTTGCCGCTGGCGGTAGCCTTGGTATCCTCATTCCTCCGTCTCTGATACTCGTCATCTATGCGGCAATTGCCGAACAGCCCTTGCCTGAGCTGTTCGCAGCCGGCCTTGTCCCTGGAATCCTCCTTATGATTTTCTACATGGCGATCGCATTGTTTATTGCGCGTCGGAGCAAGACTGTGCCGGTAGACCCGCCCGCCAGTTTCAAGGCCCGAATTCTCGCACTGAAGGAACCATGGCAATTTATCGTGCTCTTCACCGTTTCGATCGGCGGCATCTACGCTGGCGTCTTCAGTCCGAATGAGGCCGCTGCCATTGGCGCGTTTGGCGCAATCGTTTTAGGCGTTATCGGACGGAGATTGACATGGCCGGGCCTTGTGCATTCGCTCAAGGTAAGCGTACTGACAAGTTGCGTACTTTTCACCATCATCATCGGAGCCTCTATCTTCGCAAATTTTGTCGTGCAGACAAAATTGCCGGATCTGCTTCTGGGGGCAGCACAGGCGCTCGATTTGGCGCCCTGGGCAGTCATGGCGCTGATAATCCTCATTTACATCGTTATGGGATGCTTCCTTGAGGGAATTGGCATGGTGCTGATCACTGTACCTGTGTTTTTGCCGGTGGTCGCGGGATTTGGATATGATCCAGTCTGGTTTGCAATCATCGTGGTAATCGTCGTTGAGCTGGGCCTTATTCACCCGCCAGTGGGGATGAACCTGTTCATTATACAGGCTCAGGCTCCGGAAATAAGCATCCGTCAGCTCTATGTGGCGATAATCCCATTTCTGGTCGCGCCGTTTGCGCTCATAATTTTGTTATTCTTGTTTCCGCAAATCGCTCTCTGGCTACCTACCATTCTTTATTGAGCGCGGTGCGACAATCGTGCAGCTTACCAGACAATTGAGGGCTCTCGTGAGCAGATTAGCCTTTACGGTATTGCCAAGTTGTTTGTCATTGGATGCAAAGTGGCGTGGCCCCCGCTTTTTCAAGCGGTCATTTCTGCAGTTTAGTCGCTCACGATAACACCGCGTTCAGCAACAAGGTCTTCCACACCGACCGTGCTGAGAGCAAAGCGATGATAAGCCCACACCGCCCAGGCGACAACTTCACGCGGAAAACGAAACCCCTTCAGACCGGGAAAGTGCTTGGTATTTTCATGCTGCGCACCTACCCGAAACAAAAAAGCAGCCAAAAACTTGGCAATAGCTGGGCACGATGAACATTCCAAATTTTGGTGCGACTTTTGACGTTCGACAGGCTGGAAATGGATGTCCATTTCAAATCGCGACAAAGACAAAAAAGCCAACTTCGATCTAGACAGGCTTAAGATATAAATATAGCTTTATGAGCTAAATCGACATCCGTCGAGTTTGTCGAGGCTCATTTGGGAGAACTGAAATTACTACGAACGCTCAATTCGAAAGCCTTACCATCCAAAAGGCCGGCAAAGTCGCCACCGTCACACTCAACAATCCGCCTGTCAACGCCGTGACATTGGCAGTATATCAGGCGCTTGCCGATTGTTTCCAGGCCGCAAACGATTGGGGAGATACAAACTGCATCGTCCTGACGGCGGCAGGCAGTAAAGCCTTTTGTGCGGGACTAGATCTCAACGAATTTCTTTCAGCGACGATTGAGGACGATCCACGCAGAGCGCGCGTCATCCGGCGTTGCTTTGAAAATATCCGCAAGTGCACAATTCCAACCATAGCTGCTGTCAACGGACCTGCACTTGGTGCAGGTGCCGTGATCGCTTCAGTATGCGATATTCGGATTGCCGCAGAAAACGCGCGATTTGGTCTGCCTGAAATCAATGTTGGACGCTGCGGAGCAACAGCGCATTTGGGACGTCACCTGCCTCAAGGCGTCCTGCGACGCATGTTCTTTACAGGCCAGCCTATCGACGCACATGAGGCCAAACGCTGGGGCTTCGTTGATTCCATTGTGCCGATTGAGCAACTGATGGAAGAGGCGCACGCTCTCGCGGCCCTTATCGCGGCAAAGGCGCCCTTAGGACTGCGCCTAGGAAAAGAGGCGCTGAACGCTGTCGAATTCATGTCTGTTGAAGACGGCTATCAGTTGGAACAGAGTTTCAGTACACGTTTGATGGCAACGGAAGATGCCCGCGAGGCATCGCAGGCTGTGGTTCAGAAACGCGCACCTGTGTTCAAGGGCCGCTGAAGGCGAAGGACCCCCAAAATGCGGACGCAGACCATCAAAGAAGTGGCTGCCCTTGATGGCAGCTCTGCCGTGAAGCTTGACATTGAAAACGGTATACTGGTTGCCACTATCGACAATCCTCCGGTCAACGCGGGTTCCTGGGGCGTGCGACGCGGCCTTCTGGAGGCCTTGATGCAGGCACGGGCCGCCGGAGGGATTGAGGCCATCGTAATCATCGGTGCCGGCAGCACATTCATCTCCGGATCAGATATCCACGAGTTTGCCCAACCTCTTCGAGAGCCCACAGTTCCGCAGGTAATCATGGCAATCGAAGATTGCCCCAAACCAGTCGTGGCGGCAATCCATGGGGCAGGCCTTGGCGGTGGCTATGAGATTGCACTTGGTTGTGATTATCGTATCGCCGATAAGGAAGCCGTTGTTGGCCTGCCTGAGGTGCGCCTTGGCATAATACCAGGCGCAGGTGGAACACAACGGTTGCCGCGACTGACCGGCATGAGCCGCGCGGTTGAGTTGATAACGTCGGGCCGTCGGGTTGGCGCGCATGAAGCGGTTGAGCTGTCCATGGTCGATATTATAGCAGACGGTCCGCTGCGGGCAGCTGCGGTAAATGCTGCCAAATCACTGCACGGCAAAAAACGGCGGCTCCGTGACTATTCAATTCCCGCTGAACCACCTGAAAAAATTGACGCTGCACGGTCAAAAGCGCTCCGCGGCGCAAAAGGATTGGCGTCCGTCCCTTGCGCTCTCAAGGTGCTCGAGCAAACACCGCTCATGGATTTTGATAGCGCGCTCGCGCTCGAGCGCTCGACTTTCGAAACACTTCGCTATGGCGAACAGGCATGTGCATTGCGCTATCAGTTCTTTGCCGAACGAAGAGCCCGGCAGGTGGAAGGTCTTGAAGCCTCCACTTCACGCGATATCGGCAAGGTTGGCATTCTTGGTGCCGGCACAATGGGTGCGGATATAGCAATCTGCTTCCTCGAAAGCGGTTATCGAGTGACTCTGATTGACCGAACTCAAGATGCTCTTGATATCGGCGTATCTCGAATTCATGCGCATTTTCAAAGATCGTCAGCGAAGCAAGACAGGGTCAAAGCGACCGCTTCGAGACAACTGGCCAGCCTGAGGGCTACAACGGACATTGCCGCACTCGCAGAGGTAGATTTGCTACTCGAAGCGGTTTTCGAGGATATGGACGTCAAGATTGCGGTTATGCAGCAGTTGGGGAAACTAGCCAAGCCAGGAGCAGTCATTGCTTCAAACACCTCATATCTCGACCTTGATCGGCTGGCTGCGGCCACCGGCAGGGCGCATGACGTTGTTGGCCTCCATTTCTTTAGCCCCGCGCATATCATGAAACTGCTTGAGATCGTTCGCGGTCGAAAAACATCGACCCCCGTTTTAGCGACAGCGCTTGCCCTGGGCAAACAGCTCAAGAAGAGCCCGATAATCTCTGCCGTCGGTGAAGGCTTTATCGGAAACCGCATCTATTCCGCGTACCGTCGGCAATGCGAATTGATGGTTCAGGAGGGCGCTTCACCATGGGAAATCGACATTGCACTTGAAAACTTTGGTTTCTCCATGGGTCCATTCGCAGTGTCAGATATTTCAGGGCTGGACATTGCCTGGAGGACGCGTCAGCGCCTTGCCTCTAAACGCGACCCGCGCGAACGTTACGTGAAAATTGCTGATCGTCTTTGTGAAGCCGGACGCCTCGGTCGCAAGACAGGTGCTGGTTGGTATGATTACGGCAGCGCGGACAAGCGCGGAATAGCCTCCGTCGAAACGGAGCGGATTATCTCCGAATGCAGAACTGAAGACGGCTATGTAGCCCGCCTCTTCTCCAGCGAAGACATTGTCACCCGCGCACTGATTTCGATGGTAAATGAAGCGGTCAACACTCTCAGCGAAGGGATTGCGAGCCGTGCATCGGACATAGATTTGGCGATGGTTAAGGGTTACGGCTTCCCTGCTTATCGCGGCGGACCACTTTACTGGGCGGCAAGCCGCCCTCCAGGCTTTCTGGAGGATGCGCTAAACGATCTTGAAAAAGTCACCGGTTTTGGTTTCAAGAGAGGCAATCTTTGCCTCTTGCGCGCGCTCCAGTCGCATACCCAATCCGAGCAGCCTACTTAATCAGCTTCATGTCAATTCGTACCATGTCGCCACGGTAAAGCCCATTTGCAACCAAAAGCAAATCACCTTTTGTATCGACGGCCAAACGCTGGACTTTGGCGATTGGCCCGCCCAAAGCGATGTCGAGCATCGATGCCGTTTCGAGATCGGCCGAATCCACAGTCAGATATTGGCGGGCGTCGACGATTTTTACGCCTGGCAGATCGGAAACAAGACGCATCGCCGTGGTTTTGGAAAAATTCTCCTCAGGAATCACACCTCGCAAACGTTCGTCCACAAATACGTCAGCGACGAGAAACGGCACGCCGGCCCGCTTATGAAGTCGTCGGAGGTGGCGATAGGCTGGCACCACATTTCCAACTTCAAATCCTGATTGATCCAGCGTCTGATTGGGCGTATCCGACAGAATTGAAATGTCGGCATCGCTCCTCGACATCAAAAGACCATTCCAGTCTGTGTGGACCTCGCACCACAGGTTTCGCTGCGGCTTTCCCCTCACGAACGTCCCTTTGGCGCGGAAGCGTTCGATCAGTCCTTCCTTTTCCAAGATGTTGAGCGCCTGCCGAATGGTCATGCCGGCAACGCCGCATTGCTTCGCCAACTGATCGACGGTGGGAATTTGCGAACCGACGGACCACTGGCCGTTTTCCACCCATTTGCGAAACATGGATGCAAGCTGGATGTAGCGGGAAACGTTGCTTTTCTCCAATGCGTTAGCCGTTTGGGATTTCAGGCTCACCTCTGACATATTCACGTCCTCTCACTCTTCATAGTCATCATATAGACTTTTGATTTTTACATGAAAAGACTCTATAAGCGGCCACATCATTCGGTTGGTCTGCAGAATCGTTGCAAGACTTCTGGAGGGATGCCGAAGTTGACCGTTGCCGATCTAGTCATTGACGCCGCCTAGACGGGAAACGGCACAGCATCATGTAGGGCAGGCAGGTAGAATATGCCGCCTTCAACATTTGGCAATTCGCATTCCAAACCTTCAGGCAGAGGCACGCGATGCGCATTCAGTGTCATGGCCACCAGCGAGTAATAACCGACAACCGCGGTCAGTTCCACAACACCCGTCTCCCCCCAGCGCTGACGAACTGCGAGATGCGCGGCGTCAGACACGTCACCAGAGGTCAGGAGCTGACGCGTATATTCGTAGATTTCGGCCGCAGCCGGATCACCACCGAAGGCAGGCCGCTCGCCACAGCGTAGAGCTTCGATAAGCGTTTCGGCTACACCGGCGCGGCGTGCCTCACGCCGATGAATGGCAAACTCGAGAAGACAACTCCAATGACGCGCCGTTGCGAGTATGGCGATCTCGTTCAACGCGAATGGCAGGCTTGTCTCGTAACGCAAAACCTGTCCGAATTTCTGCCATCTGTCCGCAAGCACCGGGTTGTGCAGCGCCGCCTTGAGCGGCCCGACCAGCATGCCGCGAGGGCCTGAAACAATATCTTTGAAGACAGCCAGTTGCGCCTCGGACATCGCCTCGGGAGACGGAAAGCTAATCCTGCTCGTCATCGATAATCCTCTGGGCAAAGTCCAAGTTCAGCAAGAATTGAAGCGGTATCCGCGCCCAGTAACGGCGGTGCCCGTTCGAAAGCCAGCACAGAACGTGCAAAGCGCAGCGGCGAAACGACCTGTGCGACCTCGCCGTTCACCGGGTGCGGCAAGTGGCGCAGCATTCGGCGATGCTTGACCTGCTCTTCATCAAACACCATGGGAACGGTGTTAATTGGCCCGCATGGAATGTTGTGTTTGCCAAGGCGGCTGAGCCAGTCCGCCAGATCCCGTGTCGCCAAACGATCGGCGATGATCTTGTGCAGGCGGTCCAGATTTTTTACCCGATCGGCGTTCTTTCGGTAATGTGGATCGGCGGCAAGTTCCGGCATTTCGATTGCCTCGGCAAATCGGACGAATTGCTCATCGTTGCCGACCGCCAGCACTATGTGTCCGTCACGCACAGGAAACACATCTTGCGGCTGAATATTCGGATGCTTGTTGCCACGACGCTGCGGCGTCTTACCGGAGACGAGATAGTTCATCGCCTGATTGGCAAGCATTGCAGTAGCAACGTCCAGCATCGCAAGATCAATATAGTCGCCCTTGGCGCTGCTGTTGCGCTCGGCCAGTGCCGCCAGAACGGCGATGGCTGCATACATGCCGGTCATGATGTCAACGATCGGCACGCCGACTTTCTGTGGCCCGCCGCCCGGCATATCATCGGGCCCGCCCGTTACGCTCATCAGACCGCCCATGCCCTGGATCATGAAATCGTAGGCGGCAGCCGATGCCAATGGCCCGTCCTGGCCAAAACCCGTTATGGAGCAATAGACAAGCTTCGGGTTGAGCGCACGCAGCTGCTTTTCGCCAAGGCCGTAACGCTCCAGCGTGCCGACCTTGAAATTCTCCAACAGGATGTCCGACCGCGCAGCGAGCGCACGCACGACATCCTGGCCCTCCCGCGTGGTTAGATCCAACTCGATCGAACGTTTGCCGCGGTTCACGGAAAGATAATAGCCGGATTCCGCCGTCAAGTTGCCGTCGCGATCTTTCAAATAGGGTGGCCCCCAGCTACGGGTATCGTCGCCTGCCCCTTTACGCTCAACTTTAATGACATCGGCGCCAAGATCAGCCAGAATCTGAGCCGCCCAGGGGCCGGCCATGATACGGCTCAGATCGAGAACGCGAATATTGGAAAGTGGTCCAGCCATGTCATTTACCAGTTAGTTTGAAGGCCGCCGGCAGACTGTCGCCCGCAGGCAAATCATCGACGATTTCGGTGGAGGAGAATGCCGGGCGCGCTCCGATATGGGCATACCAGGCAGCAAGAGCAGGAAAGGCCTCCCGCCAACCTGTGCCCGGCCAGCGAAATTCAAGCTGCCCAAGCGCGCAAAAGATGGCGATATGGCCAAGACCAAGCGACATGCCGCGAATCTCCCCCGATTCCGCCTCAAGCCTGGCGAGTACGGCACGAACCTTCATTTCAAATCCGGCCATTATATCCGCGTCGGCCTTGTCCCCGCGCAGCCGCTCGATACGCCAGAGCAGAAGAATATCCGTCAAGCCATCTCCCAATGCTTCCCACACTGCCTGCTGGAGCCGCGCAGCCGGCGTTGTTGGTTTCAGCATTCCAGCGCGCTCTGCCAGATGAGCGCAGATGACGCGGCTGTCGAAGAGCGCCCTGCCGTCTTCGAGGATCAGGGTAGGAATTTTCCCCAGGGGATTCTCAGCCAGCACCATCGGGTCGGGCGGAGTCTGCATGGCAACGGTTGTGCGGACGCATTCCACCTCTTCGGCCTGACCCGTCTCCTTGAGAACAATCATGACTTTGCGCACGAAGGGTGACCGCGGCGACCAGTGTAACGTCATCATGTCAGACGATCCAGAAAGGAGAGCATGATTGCGTTGAAAGCTTCGGGCTTTTCAAAACAAGGCACATGCCCGGCTCCAACAACAGTCTCAAACGTCGCCGAAGGAATCGTTTCAGCCATCAAGCGCATCGTCTCTGGAAGCTGACCGTCGTTCTGGCCGGCGACCAGTAAGGTCGGGACGTCAATTTTCGGAAGAACGCTGCAGAAATCAAAATCCGCCAATGCGCCTGCGCAGGCTGCAAAGCCCCCGAAAGCAGTCGCAGACATCATGGAGAACAGTTCAGCAGAGAGCGGCTCATCCGGTTCAGCAAGCCAACGCCGCGCTGCAGTGGCAGCATAGCCGTGCATTCCAGTCGTCCGCGCTTCAGCAATGCGAGCGGACCATTGTTTTTGCCCACCCGGCGCAGTCTTTGGCTGACCATCGCAGAGCATAAGGCCCGAGAAGCGTTCAGGCGACAATGAAAATGCCGCCAAGCCGGTGGGGACGCCCATAGAAAGCCCCACAAATGCCGCGCGCTCAACTGCGTAATGATCGAGCAGGGCGATTACGTCAGTACCGAGACGATGAAAATTGGTCGCCCCGGACGCGCATCCAGACGCTCCATGACCGCGCTGATCATAGCGCAAGATATTCCAGTCGCCCGATAATATCGCTGCCTGAGAGCTCCATATTCGCCAATCGGTCATCAGGGAGTTGGAAAAAATCACCCATGGCCGATCACCGGCGGCGAACTGGCAATAGGCTTTCAGATCAACACCGTCCGACATTTTAACGTCCTGGCGGATGCTCTCCTGCGCGGGCCGCTGTATTGTCTTCGGATGCGTCATTACAATCCTCCCTCTCTCTATCGTTTAATAAACTAGTCTTATGATTTTTATAATGCAAGCCTCTTTCTGCTTAATGTGCGCTTTCGCTTCACGAGCGCGCGGGATCAGGCAAGTGGCTTTTTGATTGCGCCTATATATCATTAATGTAGCTTAATCATATATTCTAACCGAATATTCAAGGATAACCGCGTGAGGCAGGCGCTCGAATCAAAAAAGATCGTGCAAAACGCATGATTCATTTTCGGGGTCCGCAGATCCTGAGGGCCTGTCATTGAAGGGAGACATGAAGACTATGTTGAACACTGAGACCATCATTCTCAACGATAACGTCAGGCTCGTTTGCTATTCAGGTGGGCACGGTCCGCTGGTCGTTGTTCTTCCATCAATCGGACGGGGCGTCAACGAACTGTGTCCTTTTGCGGAAGCCTTAGTTGGGGGAGGTATGCGCGTGATACTGCCGGAGCCGCGCGGAATCGCCGGCAGTCTCGGTCCATCGGATTTCACGCTCTATGATTTGGCAGACGACATCGCCGCTGTGATTGATGTGGCAGGCGGCACGCCGGCCATCATTGCGGGTCACGCATTCGGCAACTGGGTCGCCAGAATGACTGCAACGCGGCATCCACAGAAGGTTTGTGGTATCGTGCTGCTGGCTGCGGCGGCGCGCAACTGGCCACGCAGCATCGCATCCGATATCGAGCTTTGTAGCAATTATCAGCACAGTCGCGAAGAACGACTTGCGGCTTTGCAGCGGGTATTTTTCGCGGGCGGCAACGATCCGCAGGCGTGGCTCGACGGCTGGCATGGGGACCTTCTTGCAAGACAGAGGGATGCGGCAGCCAAAGTTGCACAGTCTGTCTGGTGGACATCCGGCATCGCCCCCATTCTCGATTTGCAGGCCGCCGAGGATCCGCTTCGTCCCCAGGAGACTGCCGATGAACTCTTTCTGGAATTACCCGATCGGGTGACTGTGAAAAGAATTCCTGGCGCAAGCCACGCCCTACCGTTTGAACGCCCGAAAGAAGCTGCGCGAGCGGTTCTCGACTGGTTGTCCGCAGGCGACATTCCTGAATTGGGCGGAAGGAGGAGTGTCCTATAAATTAAAAACATATATTTATGATTTTTTATTGACCTTTTGTTGCGGGCGCTGTTATCTGCTGCCCATGGAGAGGCGCTGAACCTCGGCGTATGCAAACGAGGTACCGTCGGTAAGAGGATGCTTTTCCAGTCCCGGCAACGGCGAAGTTCGAAGGAGGTTTCAATGCAGCACGAACACTATGAAAGCATCTGGTCGCATCTGACAAATACCGCATTCCGGCAAGACTGGGTGGATGTGGACGGGATCAGGACCCGATATGTCCACGCCGGGTCTGGCGACAGGCCAACCGTTGTTTTCGTTCACGGGATCGGTGGTTCGTGGGAAGCCTTTTGTGCCAATATCGGACCCTTTGCCGAACATTTTCAAGTTTTTGCGCTTGACTGCCTGGGAGCCGGTTTCACCGACAAGCCGGAGCAGGACATCTATGAGATGAGCGACTATGTTCAACACCTTCATGGATTCTTTGCTGCCCTTGGCATCGAAAAGGCATCGCTTGTCGGAGTTTCCATGGGCGGCTGGCTGTCTGTCAACTTCGCCCACACATACCCTCGCATGGTGGACAGGCTCGTTCTTTGCGCAGCTTCGGGCATGCGACGCGAACCGAGCTACACCCCGCCAGCGGCAACCTCGATCGCAAATGATCGTTCAAAAGCGATTGATGATCCCTCGTGGAGCAATATTGCCAACATCTTCACGGACCTTATCTTCGATCCGGCCAAGCGCAATGCTGACTTCATCAAACTGCGCCAGACCGTTTACCGCCAGCCAGAGATGAAAGGCGCGATGAAACGTATCCTGGCTATCACACGGACGGAAAACTTCAATCGTAGCGCGTTGAGCGACGATGAGTGGCGCGCGATCGAGAAGCCGGTCTTACTGGTGGAGTCCGCCGACGACAGCGAGCATTTTCGAAAAAATACACAGCGCGCCCACGGATTGCTGAGCAACAGCCGCATAGTCTCCATCAGCAAGGTCGGCCATTGGCCACAGTGGGAGGACCCGGAAACCTTCAACCGCGAGGCAATCGTCTTTCTTCGTGATCGCTGACACGCTTCTGAAAATATGCAAACATCGAGGAGGATGGAATGCCGCAGAAACCCAAGACATTCCGCATGGTCTATATGGATTTTTCAAGCGCAAGACTGGAAGAGGATTTGCGTTTCTATTCAGAAATTATGGGGCTGCGGCAAGACGGACAGGCAACCGCCGACCGTACCTGGCTGAGTCTCGGTTTCGACCATCACAATCTCAGTTTCCGGAAAGGCGACAATTCAGGTCTGGAAGCGGTGGGTTACCAGCTTGCCGCTGACATCGATCTCGACAGCATGGCGAAACATCTCGATGCTGCAGGCTTGGCTTATACCCGCAAGAGCGATGCGCGTCCCGGCGTAGACGAATTGATAGAGGTCGAACCTATTGGCGGCCATTCGGTTCATTTGATCTCGGCGATCAGCCAGACCGAAGGCACCATGACGACAACGGGGGTTGCTCCCCTGCGGCTTGGCCACTTTGCTGTCGCCAGTGCCGAAGGGGCTGCCATCAAACGCTTCTATACCGAGGTTCTCGGATTCCACCGAACGGACGCTTTCGGTGACGTGCTGGATTTCTATACCTGCAATTACGAGCACCACGTTCTCAATGTGGTGGAAGCACCGACGGCGCATCGCCTCCACCACCTCGCATTTCAATTGCGGGAAACCGGATCGCACGTGAACGCCGCCGATCTTCTGGCGCGAGACAGCAAGCCCATCGTCTGGGGGCCCACACGCCATACGGCGGGTCACAATATCGCAAGCTATTTTCAGGATGATTCCAAGCGCCTGGTGGAGCTCTACACGGAAATGGATGTGTACCTGCCTGACCTCGACATGATGGAGCCGCGGCCTTGGCACGAGGAAATACCAATGCGGCCTCGCCGCTGGGAGCGTGGAGATGTTGCTCACTGGCGCACAAAATTTGCGGTTGAGCTCTCGCAGTTTTGAAATAGAAAACCGCCCGATTGCAGTCGGGCGGTCTTTCCAGAATTCGCAGACACCGTTCGAACGATGCCCGTCTCAGGAATGCATTACCGTTCGCCGGCTTATCGCCATGTCTGAACGTTGTTCATGCCCGTGATAGAGCCGTTTCGGATCTGACACTGTTGCGCAATATCCCGATATTGGAGATTTCGACTTCCACAACGTCGCCGGGTTTCATCCAAAGTGGCGGGTTTCGCGCCATGCCTACACCCGATGGCGTGCCGGATATAATGATATCACCGGCTTCCATGGTCATAAAGGCACTCAGGATTTCGATGAGGCTGGCAACATCGAAAACCATATCGTCGATGGGCGCTTTCTGAACGGTCGTCCCGTTGAGCCGTGTTTCCAGCATCAGTCCTTTGCAGCCGGCGGGCAAGGCATCAGCTGTGACGACGAAAGGCCCCAGTGCACCGGTGTGATCGAAATTCTTCCCAGCTGTCCATTGCGGTGACTTAAACTGGTAATCCCGAAGTGAAGCATCGTTGCAGATCGTATACCCAAATACATGGTTCAGGGCATCTTCTTTGCGTATTTTGCGACCGCCCCGTGCGAGAACAACAGCCAGTTCGCCCTCATAATCGAATTGATCCGACTCGTCCGGCTTGACGAGAGACGCTTCGTGTCCAATCAGGCTGGTGGCAAATCGAGCAAAAAGTGTCGGGTATTCGGGCTGAACAAAACCGCTTTCCGCCGTGTGATCAACGTAGTTGAGTCCGACGCAAATGATTTTGGGCGGTCGGCTTAGCGGCGGCAGAAACCGTACGTCTTCGGCGTTCAGATGCCGACCTGAAGAAAATATCTGTTCCGCCAAGTCTTTAATGCCGTCCGGATCGGCGGCAACGAGATCGTCAAGACCTCTGGCAAAGGCAGTTGCTGCGACCGGAATAGCGTAAAGGTCGTTGCCGCGTTTGAGCGCAAGGCAGGTTTCACCATCCGTTTCCACCATTGCAAAGTGCATTCTTTGTTCCTTCTTGGGTTTAACATTGTTAATTGGATACAGAATCTCGCCCGGGTGAACGCGCTCGACCAGGCATAGGCGCAGGCCGAGCTTCCCTTCCCCCGGCTTATGGGGCCACGGTTTTGCGATAGGAGTCCAGCAAGGTGCTTGGTGAACCGGTGGCAAAAACGTAGAAATCGGGGCGGATCAACACGGCTTCGGCACCGTGTGCTTCCAGCCAGGCTTCAAGCTGTTGCCGGAACGGTTCCAGCTCGGGGCGGTCGACGGCGCTGAGCCAGATGTCCTCTATCGAACCCAACGCGGCGAGTTGCGAAAAATGACGTGAAATGAGCGTCGGTCGGCCATCGCTCAGATCGTCGAACCTAAGACTTTTAGCACCATCTTCACGCGTCGGCTGTGGGAAGAGCTGACCGGCACCTGGTTGATCGGCAATGAAAAAGCCGCTTTCGAGCGGAGGATAGGACATTGGTGGAGGTGGCACGCTACCGGCTTTGCGCTCGGCCAACATCAGCGTGTCGCGGGCTGTGGCCCGCTCCACATCCGTCGTGCATACGATCTGCCCAAGCCGTATGGAAGAATTGATCATGAATTCCACTTGAGGCTTGCGCTCCTCCTCATAACTTGCCAATAGCGGCTCACTGGCCCGGCCGGCCAGGACAAGATCGATACGCCATGCGAGGGCAAAGGCATCCCGCAAACCCGAACAGAACCCCTGCCCTGCAAATGGCGGCATCTGGTGAGCGGAATCCCCCGCCAGCAGAACCCTTCCCTTTTTCCACTGTTTGGCAATCAGCCCATGGAATCGATAGAGCGCGAGTCGCTCGATCGGATCGTTACGGGTGACGCCGCAATTGGAAAGAAGGGTCCGAACGAACTGTTCATCTTTCAGCGCTGCAGGATCGTCGTCCGGCAGCACCATGAATTCCCAACGGTAGCGTCCCGGACCCATCTGCATGTAGGTGGCCGGTCGTTGTGGATCGCAAATCTGCACGTTTCTGTCGGGCAGACCTGAAAGATCGTCGGCAAGGAAATCGACAACGAGCCAAGGTTCGTCGAAACCGAAATCCTCTAGTTCGACACCGAGTTCGGCCCGAACCTGACTACGCGCACCATCGCAGCCAACTAGATATTTGCAGCGCACGTTTATCGTTTCGTCGTTGCGCTGAAATTCGGCGCTCACTCCGGATTCGTCCTGGGTCAGCGAACGGAATGTGTAACCGAGAAGCAACGTTCCTGCGGGCGATACCTCTATCTGCTCCCGCAATGCCTCTTCGATCGCTGGCTGATAAAAGGTAACATTGGGCAGCCAGCCTGATGGATGACGGCCGGTGCTTCGATCATAGCTCAAAAGGGTCTCGCCTTCGGCGCTCAAGAAATCGTAATAGGGAGAAAACCGTACATGCGGCGCGATTTTGTCGACCAGCCCCATACGCTGGAATATCCGCATGATATCCCCATCAAATCCGACGGCACGCGGTAACGGATAAAGTTGCAGGTCGCGTTCGACGGCAACGACGGAATGACCTTTTTGTGCAATCAGCGCCGCTACGGCGGCGCCGACAGGACCAACGCCGACGACAAGCACGTCGCATGTGATTTCTCTTTTGGACTTTTGCGTTGACACGTCTTTCACTCCGCACATCTTTGATACCGTCCGACAACGGCAAGGACAGCCACTCGCCATCCTTGCCGTCACGTCTCTTATTGATCGGCTTCTTCTGCCAGGCCGGCCTTGAAGCCTGAAAGGTAGGCTTCGCCATTGGGAATCGCACCGACCCAGGCTTCCTTCGTTTTCTCGAAGGCCGGCTGCCAGGCGTCAATCTCCTCGGGCGTGAGTTTGTGAACGGTCACCCCATGGTCGGTTTCGGCGTTCTTGAGCAGCACCTTCTCCGATTCTGCAAGCAGGTTGGAGGCCCATTTCGAACCCTCGTAACCGCTGTTTTCGTCGATCACTTTCTTGAGCTCGTCCGGCAAGCTGCTGTACCAGTTCTTATTCATGAACAGGCCGACCACGCCGCCGCCGAAGGAGGCACGATAGTTATATTTCAACAACTCGGTCATGGAGAAATCGAACACCGAGGTATCGGTGCTGAAGATCCCGTCTGCGACACCCTTGGCAACCGCCTGATAATATTCCGGAACGCGCAGATTGACCGGTGCCGCACCCATTGACTGCAGCGTAATGGCGCGTTCGCGCGAACCCATGGCGATCTTAAGTCCATCCAGTGTGGTTAAATCCTCCACCTTGTCCTTGGTCCACAAGGAGGTGTTGCCGAAGGTCTGTAGAAGAGCGATCCTCACCGCAGAGTCCTCGGGGATCACTCCGCTCTCATAAAGTTTCCAAAGCGCACCTGCAGCCTTGGCGGGGTCTTTGTAGAGCCCCGGAACACCGACAACGCCGAGGGGGGCAAAGCGCTGACCGTATGCGAGCGGGATGTCCCAACCAACTTCCGCAAGGCCATACTCTACGCGATTGACCGTGTCGCCCATTTTGCCAAGCTTTCCGTCGCAATAGAGTTCGTAGTCGATGCGCCCTCCTGAGGCCGCCTTGATCTTCTCTCCCCAACCGGCCAGAAATTCCTTGCAGGTGAACCCGGCAGAATTGGCACCAGATGCGATGCGCATCGTATATTCCGCCGACCAAGCCGCAGACATGAACGTCTGCAGCAGCAAAAGTGAAGCAACTTGAATTTTCAGGAACTTTTTCATTCTCATCTCCTCCCTAGAGATTTCAGGTTAAGGCAAACGTCCACTCCTTGGATTGGCCTGTAAATCGGCTTCTCCGCAGCAGTCACACGATCTACACTGCTGTATTCCACGTCCCCGATCCCTCTATTGCATTGCCGATGGCAGCCAGGTCACAAGGGAAGGAAACAGAAGAAGCAGCGCGATTTTCATGATTGTCGAAGCGAAAAACGGCCAGCATCCGCGATAGACCTGCCGCAAGCTGATGTTTGGATCGAGCGAAGAAATGACGAAGATGTTAAGGCCAAAGGGCGGCGAAATTTGCCCGGCTTCCATGCAGATCAGCGTCATTATCCCCCACCAGATCGGGTCGAAGCCCAGCGAATGGACAAGGGGCACAAAGATCGGAATTGTAATCAGCATCATGGCAAATCCGTCCATGAAGGTTCCCAGAACCAGATATGCGGCAATCAGAATGAGGACAATTCCTATCGGGCCGAGCTCGAAGTTGCCGAGAAAGTCGACAAATGCCTGGGGAACACCACTGATACCGAAAAAGAAAGTGAGCATCGTGGCACCGAAGAGCAGTGAATAGACCATTGCCAATGTTATGGTCGATTCACCGATTGTCTGCCAGAAATTGCCGACACTGAGCCGACCCCGCGCAAGCGCTATGACAAAGGCACCGACTGCACCGACAGCGCCCGCCTCCAATTCGGTAAACAGGCCAAAATAGATGCCGCCAAGAACGATGCCGATAAGCAGCAAGACCGACCACGAGCCTTTGACGGCATTGGCGATTTCGCCGAAGTTGGCGCGTTGGCCTACCGCCGCATCCTGAGGACGCAGCCACAACCATATGGCAACGGCGGACATGTAGAGCCCCGCCGCCAGAAATGCCGGGATCAAGGCACCAATGAAGAGACGCCCGATCGATTGCTCGGTCATGACCGCATAAAGAATGAGGGCGGAAGATGGCGGAAACAATTGCCCCAGAGTACCGCCGGCAGCGATTGTGCCGGATGCCAATTCTCGGGAGTAGTTACGGTCCTGCATTTCTCGCAATGCTATGCGCCCGATTGTCATCTGTGTAACGATTGATGAACCTGTGACGGTTCCAAAGCCGGCGCAGGCAAGAATGGAGGCGAATGCAAGCCCTCCGCGAATGTGACCGACCAACGCGTTTGATAGGCGATAAAGATCTGCACCTATACCCGCAACGCTGGCGAAAGCTCCCATAAGCAGGAAAAGCGGTAGAACCGAGAGAGAATCCTGCACAATGAAACTGGTCGTCTCAGAACCGATAGCACCCAAGCCCGCAGAAGAGCCGAAAAGTGCCGAGGCGCCTACGAGACCGGCAAGGCCCATGGCAACCCCCACCGGCACCATGAACATGATCAACACCCACATGGCAAATACGACCAAAAGAGCAAGCGCCACCGGGCTGTCCGGCTTCAAATAAGTGTAGAGGCTGCTGTCCACGACGCCGAAAAGGGCAAGAAGCATGTGCGCGGTGAAAATTGCTATACCCGCAACAATGACAGCAGACGACGAGCTTGCACGGACCGCCCGAAGAGCCAGACTGACGGCTCTGGACAGCATGACGATAGCACCAAGCCCGATGGCCCCGGCCATGATCCGAAAGAAGGGCGCAACCGGCAACGCCGTCATCAATGTCGTCTGGTGTCCAGCTGCCATGCGGTCTGCAGTCATCCAGACTTCGAAGCCGAGCACGCCGAAAAAAATGACACCAAGCACAGCCGCACCAAAATAAAAGAGCCTTTTGCCCTGGTCGTTTAACAGGTGCGAAACGAGATCGACTTCCAGCGAAGCGCTGACCGCCAATCCATAAGGGAGGCACGCCGCCGCCGCGAGCGCGACTAGCAGCGTGCTGATTTCGTTTAGACCGTAAAGGCTGATACTCATCGTGTTGCGCATGACTATGTTGGCTATGGTCAGGACTGCGATCAACAAAAGCGATGCTACTGCAAGCAGGGCAACCCGCCGGCCGGCTGCCAGAAAGAGAGACTCTATCAAAGGTTTTTCGCTTGGCCTTGCGTGCGAACCTTCCAAATGGTCACTAGCCATGAGCGTCCTCCCAACCCTTGACAGCTAAATGAATTATCAACAGCTAACAGGCTCTTTCAAAGCTTTCAAGTCATAAAAGCATATTTATGTGTTTTATGGTTGGCGGTAGCTCTCCTACTTTGACTAAAGTATTGCTTTATATAGACAAAATATGAATTCATTCCTATTTGCAGAGAGCATGCCACATCAAAGTGCCCTACAGTGCTTGAAAACAGCTGTTCCCCACCTCCTGACGCAGGTTTGGATCAGTCTTCTCAAGCCCGGTCTTTTGTGGCGCTGGTTAGTCCTGCTTGTATGAGAACGCAGAGTGATCAATTCAGGTCGGCATGGCTCTCTCTACTCGAGGGAGAATGTAAGGATTGTGTTTTTTGACCAGGAATTGCGCATCCGGCATTTTCTGGCGATTACTTGAGACCCGACTGTGACGGTTTCCCGAGAGAGCCTGAGACCCTCGTTAATTGTAAAGCGACATCCGCCACCTGCCGCTCCATAGTCGCCGGTTAGGCAAAGCAACGCGACGATCAGGTATGTGTAGTTCGATTAATAGTGAGGGAGCGATCCTTCGCCCGAAATGGGTAACGTAGGGCAGCTTTTTCTACTGCATGCTGTTATGCGAAACAATCGAAAACGACGCTTTCATTTGAAGGTTATCACCAGTCAGACGCCAGCAACACGCACAATGAGTTTGCCGAAGTTTTCGCCGCGAAACAGTCCGAGAAACGCGCTTGGTGCTGCATCCAGACCACTTACAACATCTTCGCGATATTTCACCTCACCGGACGCTATCCATTGAACCATGTCGCGTCGAAAGGCGTGTGTCATGTCGAGAAGGTTATCAAAGATAAATCCATTCAGCGTAAGCTGTTTGACGAGAATTGTCGCATGAAGGTCATACATCCGGTCTCGGCCTAAGGGCGAAGGTTGGTGGCGGTCAACCGAAATGGTCCCGCAGATGGGTATGCGGGCACCAGCATTAAGAAGCGGGATCGTGTCTGCGAAAATTTCGCCGCCGACGTTATCGAAATAGACGTCGATGCCATCCGGGCAAACGGCCGCCAGGTTTTCAGCAAAGTTTTCTGCCCGATGATCGACAGCTGCCACGAGACCAAGCTCTTCCGTCAGCCATGAACATTTCGCGGCACCACCAGCGATGCCGACAACACGAGCGCCTTTGATACGGGCCACCTGAGCTGCCACAGAACCAACGCCGCCCGAAGCTGCCGATACCAGCACCGTTTCGCCAGGCTTTGGCATACCGTAGCGCAGCATGCCGCCATATCCGGTTTGACCCGGCATGCCGAGCACGCCAAGGGCCGTCGAAATGGGGGCCAGGTCGGGATCGATTTTTCTCAAACCGGATCCCGGTACGGTGGCATGGGTTTGCCATCCATGGCGGCTTTCGACGATATCGCCCACCGCAAGCGACGCCTCGCGGCTTTCCAGAACCCGCGAAACCGTTCCGCCGATCATGACTTCGCCGATGCCGACACTCGCCTTGTAGTTCCCACCATCGTACATGCGAGCCCGCATGTAAGGGTCGAGCGACAGGAAAAGCGTTTCAAGAAGCACCTCTCCCTCTTTCGCAGGACTCGGAGAAAAGGCCTCAAGATGGAAATTTTCCACGCCCGGTCCGCTCGGACCGGGTCGAGATGCTAAGACAATACGTTGGCCCTGCATTAAGGCATCTCCTTTGCCTTTAACGAGATGAATCTGTGTAAGGCGTCGGTGACTTCAGTGCGCGAACGGAATTCCACCTGCCAGGAACCGTTCCGTCGGTGGCGTCCCCCACAGGTTGAGCCATCGGCCAGCCAGCCCCTCGGAGATATCCCACGCCTTCGGCTCATACGTCGCATCATTGTCGATATGGGCCAGTTCGATTGAGTTCTCGATGATGCAACCCATGGGATCTGCGAAATAGGTGTAGATGTTTTCGCCTGCGCCATGACGGCCAGGGCCCCAGACAAGCGCATCATCACGAATAGCCAGATTATCGGCAATCCGCTGCAAATCCTGCATGGAGCGCTGGTCGAATGCATAGTGGTGCAGCTTGGTTGGCCCGGTGCCCATGGCAATTGTATGGTGGAAACCATCTTGTGCACGATACCAGCGAAGTCCGTCATCTGCTGTCTTGTCCGAGAGCTTCATGCCGAGAACTTTCTCGCAAAATTCGCCATAGGCGGCGGTGTCTTCCGAAAAGGAATTAAAATGCTCAATGCGTGTCGGACGCGGCCCGCCGCCACCGATATACATGCGCGATTGATTTCGCGCGATGGGCGTGTGGACTTCGATTACCGCACCGCCCGGCGCTACGAGACGAATGGCCTTGTCATAGTGGGGTCCGATTGGCTTGTCGGAGAGGATTTCCAGTCCGTCAGACTTTGCACGCCGGTAGACTTCATCAATGGCGTCCGGGCTAACGGCTTCAAGCCCCATGGCGATCGCTTCGCCTTTGCCCTTCACATAGGTCACTTCATGGTGCCGGTTATTGCTGGATAGGTAAATTGTATCACCGTCCTCTTCGGTAATCCGCAGACCCGCACAATCCATCAGCTTTTCAGCGGCGGCCTTCGGATCGGGTGAAGAAATGACAACATGCCCCATCTGGCGAACAAGATATCCCATTGAGTGACCTCCCTTTGCTCTTGGGATCGCTGCTTTTTTTGCAACGAACATCTTCGAGCACGATCACCTGGCGAAATTGTCAGCGATCATGCGGATGAGGAGTCGATAACGAAAAAATAAATAAAAGTACAGAAAAATATTTTTTTGTTGGAATTATAATTTTACTGGTCTATGAATGTCTTGGCATAACAACGTTGGGAATTTTCGCTCATGCAGCCGGTAAGCCAGACAGAAGTCGCGTATGATTGGATCAAGGCCGAGCTCCTGGACGGGCGGCTCATGCCGGGTGCGAAGCTCAAGATTGCAGAATTGCAAGCGCGAGCTGATGTCAGCGTGGCGGCAATACGAGAGGCGCTGTCCCGTCTCACAACGGAAGGTCTGGTTCATGCTATACCTCAACGCGGCTTTGTCGTTGCGCCTATCTCAAAGGCGGACCTGAAAGATCTCACAGCAGTTCGCATCGAAATTGAAACGAAATGCCTGCGCAAATCCATCGAGGCCGGCGACATCGCCTGGCAAGGCCAACTCAAGGCGATTTGGCATCAGCTGGAAAACACACCGCATTTTGTATCCCCTGAATCAGAAACGCTGAATCCGGCATGGACCGCGCTTCACAGTGATTTCCACGACGCGCTAATTTCCGCTTGCGGCAGCGTCTGGTGGCTGAAGCTGCGCGATCAGCTTTATGCGCAGGCAGAACGATACCGGCGGTTGCTTCTGCCCTATGCCAAGACGGCCCGGAATCCGGATGCCGAACATAAGGCCATCGTGGAGGCAACGCTCGCCAGAGACGCCGACTTCGCCTGCAGCCTGCTTGAAGCGCATCTGCGGCAAACCGCAGATCTTCTCCTGGCATCGGATGCGCCGTTTGAGGACGTTGCCGGCGCCGCTACCAGGTTAAAGACGGAACGACCGCTCACACGTGCTTGAGACTGGACAATAACAAACTGGATTTGGGAGGAACCGTTTTGAAGAATGTGATTGTAACATGCGCCGTGACCGGATCGCTTCACACGCCATCCATGTCGCCCCATCTGCCAATCACGCCCAGTGAAATTGCAGCGGAATCAGTCGCGGCGGCAGAAGCTGGGGCATCGATCATTCACCTGCACGCGCGCAATCCCGAGGACGGGAGACCAACGCCATCGCCGGACGTGTTCTTTGAGTTTCTTCCGCGTATCAAGCAGCAGACCGACGCCATTTTGAACATGTCGACCGGTGGGGCACCCGGCATGTCCATGGGAGAGAGGCTGGCAGCGGCAGAGCGGGCCAGTCCTGAAATGGCATCGCTCAACATGGGCTCACTGAATGTCGGCCTCTATCCGGCGGTCAAGCGCATCAAAACCTTCGAATACGAGTGGGAAAAGCAGTATCTGGAAGGGTCGCGCGGTAATATCTTTGCCAATACGTTTGAGATGATCGGCGAGATTTTGGAGCGCCTCGGCAAGGGCCACGGCACACGGTTTGAGTTCGAGTGTTATGAGCTCGGTCATCTCTACAATCTTGCCCATGTGATGGACGAAGGTCTCTATGACGGGCCTGTCTTCATTCAGTTTGTGCTGGGTGTGCTTGGCGGAACAGCCGCCGAACTCGACAATCTGCTGTTGATGGTGCGCACCGCACAGCGCCTTTTCGGCAACGACGTTGAATTCTCGGTTCTTGCGGCAGGACGCAACCAGATGCCGATGGCAACGCATAATGCACTGCTCGGCGGCAACGTGCGCGTTGGCCTGGAAGACAACCTGTTCATCTCGCGCGGCGAACTTGCGACATCCAATGCCCAGCAAGTCGAAAAGATCGTCCGCATACTCACAGAGCTTGGATACGGAATTGCAACACCCAACGAAGCGCGCGCACGCCTTGAGCTCAAGGGCGCCTCCCAAGTGGCATTCTAAAACTGTGGGCCAACTCAAGAAATCAACGTCACAAAGACACGCAGGAAAAGGTAGGGACAGGAAATGAAACTGGCGAGATTCAAGGCAAATGACGGTGTTCATATCGGCAGGGTCGAACAGGATTCGATTGTCGATTTGACCGCTGCGGGCTTTGGCACATCGATGCGCGCCCTCCTGGAACGTGCCAATTGCGATTTCTCTTTTCTCAGAGATGCAGGCGAGGTTTCCGTGCCGCTTGCAGACGTGGAATTGGTTGCGCCGATTGATGACCCGCAAAAGTTTCTGGCGCTCGGCATGAATTACAAGAAGCATGCGGACAAGGCCAAGGCCGCTGGCGTGCACGTAGCCACAACGCAGACCTGGTTCAATAAACAGGTTTCATGCATTGCCGGACCTTATGCCGAGGTCGACCTTCCGAGAGTGTCCGAACGCCTGGATTTTGAAGCTGAACTCGGCGTCGTGATCGGGCGCAAATGCCGCCATGTAAAGGCCGAGGATGCGCTTGATGTCGTCGCGGGCTATTTTGTCGCCAATGACGTATCGGTTCGGGACTGGCAGATGCGCTCACCAACATTCACGCTTGGAAAATCATTCGACACCCACGGCCCCATCGGCCCATGGATCACGACGGCGGATGACGTACCAGACCCGCAAGCGCTCGATATCAAAGCCTGGGTCAATGGCGAAATTCGTCAAAATTCCAACACATCCGACATGATCTATCAGATCGTCGACCAGATCGCCTATATCTCCCAGGTCTTTACCCTGATGCCAGGCGATATTCTGATCACGGGTACGCCCGACGGCACGGGCATCGAAAGCGACACCTATCTCAAAGTTGGCGACAAGGTTCGCGTCGAGATCGGCAACCTTGGCCATATCGAAAACACCATCGTTGCAGAGGCAGGCGCTTGAGCCTTGGGCAGAGATATGTTGCAAAACGAGATCACAATGTCGGCTGATGCGAAAGCAGAAAGCATCTTGAGCGCAAAGGGGCTTGAAAAGTCGCTAGGCCCGAAAGGCAGCGCGATCAAGATTTTGGGTGGCATCGATTTCAGCGCCAAGGCGGGCGAATTTTTGACGATTGTCGGACCTTCAGGCTGCGGTAAAACCACACTGTTGATGGCAATCGCCGGTCTCTATTCCACTGACGCGGGCCAGGTTCTGTTTCAAGGCAAGACTGTGGATGGACCACCGGAAGGGCTCGCCGTGGTTTTCCAGGACTATTCACGCTCTCTGCTGCCTTGGAAGCGCAACCTCGCCAACGTCTTGTTCGGCATGCGGCGGTTGGGCGTATCGAAACAGGAGAAAGAGGCCATCGCCCGTGAAATGCTGGCAGCAGTCGGTCTCAAGGGCTTTGAGGACAAATACCCTTGGGAGCTTTCCGGCGGCATGCAACAGCGCGTCGCGATTGCCCGCGCTTTGGCGACCCGCTCAAAGCTGCTTTTGCTTGATGAGCCGCTTGCCGCGGTTGACGCGCAAACGCGCGCCGACATGCAGGACCTGCTGCTGAAGCTTGCTAAGCAATTCAACAAAACCTGCATCCTCGTGACGCATGACGTGGAGGAGGCGGTCTACATGGCAGACCGCATCGTCGTGCTTTCAAAACGCCCGACCCGGGTGGTTGAGGAAATTGAGGTGCCGCTCGCCAAGCCGCGCGACCAGCTTACGACGCGAGAGGACGCGGCGTTTTTGAAAATTCGGCATGAAGTGTTCGAGCGCATTCGCTCGTTCAAGGAGGACTGACGCCCGCAAATGGGCACTTAACACAAACGCAATTGCGTTTGACTGAACCGGGAGGAAGAAATGCTAAGACGAAGCTATTTGAAGGGTGCCGTTCTGGCGCTTGCGGCATTGACCATGCCGCTCAATGCCCACGCACTTGACCGGATCAAGGTGGCCTATATGAAGATTCCACCTTTGGCATCGGTCATCCATGGCCTTCAAAGCGGTATCTTCGAGAAGAACGGCCTGGCCGTCAGTTTGACCGTCGTAAATAGCGGGCCGGATCTGATGACCGCTCTCGCGTCGCGTACAGTGGATGTCGGCATGACCGCATCTGCCATCGTTCTCATCGCTAGGGCCAAAGGCTTGCCGCTCAAAGCGATCGGCACCGCTGACGTCGAAAAAGCCAACGATATTCGCAACTGGATCGTGGCGAACAGCAAAGAGGGCATCAAATCTCTAAAGGATATCGAGGGAAAGGTAGTCGGTATCGTTGATAAAAACGGGCCGGCAGACCTGATGGTGCGAGACCACCTGATGGCGGCAGGCGTCGATCCGAATTCCGTTAAATTCGTTGCCCTGCCATTTCCACAGCTGGGACCGGCTCTTGAAGTGGGCAATGTGAGTGCGGTTCATGTAACCGAACCTTTTCATACACAGCTGATGAATTCGGACAAGATCGACGCTGTCGAGCTGGCGGGCGGCCTCACTGCCACACTTGCTGAAGATGGTCCGATTTCTCTTGGCGGCTGGTTCGCCCATGATGAATGGCTTGCTGATCCAAAGAACAAGGAGATTGCCGCACGTTTCCTGAAATCAATTCTCCAATCCAATCGGGAATTGGATGCCGACCGCTCTTTGGTCAACGCGATCTTCGAGAAAGACTTCGGGATGCCACCACCCGTTGCCGAACGAGTACCGCTGCCTTTGAACACAGGATCACTCGTTGCGGAACCGTCCATGTATCAATCGCAGATTAAGGCGCTCGTTCGCACAGGCATCATCGCGGAGGAGTATCCCGCCGAAGACGCCGTCGAGCCGATCGAATACGAGTAGAAAGATGAGGGCGACACGATGCTGAAACTATTCAGGAAGCCAGTCGGACTGATCATCTTCCTTGTGATCTGGGAAGCTGTAAGTGGCCTCGGCGTCGTGTCGTCCGACTATATGCCACGCCTTGCCACCATAGGCGCGGCACTCGTCGATTTCCTTGGGTCTGACCAGTTTTGGGCCAACTTTGCAGCAACGGTTCAGCGCATGCTTCTAAGTCTCGTTGGCGCGGTCGTCATCGCGCTCGGTCTCGCTATCGTGGCTGGGCGATATCCACTCATCAAGCGCACGCTTGAGCCGATAACCGATATTCTGCGCTCACTGCCGCCCCCTGCTCTGTTTCCCCTGCTGATCTTTGTGCTCGGCATCGGGCCTGGCCTTTTCTACTGCATTATCATCTATGGTTGCCTGTGGCCCACCTATATCTCTGCCTCCAATGCTTTGGCGACTGCAGAGCCTGTGCAGGTGAACACAGCGCGCTCCTTCGGCCTGAGTGACTGGCAGATCATGTGGCAGGTTCGCCTTCCTGCAGCGTTGCCTGAGGCCTTTACCGGTATCCGATTGTCTGCAGGTATTTCCCTGCTCGCGACGGTGGCGACCGAGATGCTGGTTGGTGGAGATGGTCTGGGCGCCCTCATTTTCAACGCCGGATTTTCGCTTCTCTGGGACGACATGTATGCGCTGATGTTTATCATAGGCGCGCAAGGGGTTTTGCTCAACACCGTACTTTTCGCGGTGCGCTGGCCGCTCACCGGTTGGCAAATGCGCTATACCGCAACGGGGGCTGCGACATGAAAGCTGCAATGTTGAACAGTCGCATCAACTGGCCCGGCATCATCTTTCTCGTCATCCTGATTGTCGCATGGGAAATTGCGGCGCAGATCGCAAACAGTTTCAACTTTCCCAAAGCGTCCGCAGTGGCGGTTATCATGATTGAGGACTGGCGCAATATTCTTGCCGCGACCGGAATTACGCTGAGGCGCGCAGCCATCGGCTTTCTGATCGCGCTCACCTTCATGCTCCCACTCGGCATTGTTCTCGGCCGCGTGCGCGTACTCGGAGAGATCATCGAACCGGTGCTGGAATTTCTCCGCCCGCTACCGCCCATTGCAGTCGTGCCGTTGGCAATGATGTTGCTTGGTATTGGTGATGTCGCCAAACTCGTGGTGATTGTTTTTGGGGCGTCTTTCCCGATTGTCATCAATACAATCGATGCGGTGAAAGCGCAGGACCCAATGCAGGTCAGGCTCGGCCGCTCGTTGGGTCTGACGACGCTGGAACGCATGGTGCTCATCGATCTTCCCTCTGCACTGCCGCGCATTTTTGCAGGCATCCGACTTTCCATCACCGTCGCGGTTTTGTTGACCGTTGTCTCCGAAATCATCCTCTCAACGGATGGATTGGGCGACTATTTGCGCCTCGGACAATCCGAATTCAGCATGGCCAAAGTCATGACTGCCATCGTGGTGATCGCGATCATGTCTCTGTTGGTCAATGGCGCGACGAACTGGGCCAGCAAACGCGTTCTCGGCTGGCATTACCGCCGTTCGGCGCAGACCAAAATCTAATCTCTGGAGCATTGAGCGAATGGCAAAAGCGAAAAACATCCTGTTCATCATGTTCGACCAGCTACGCTGGGACTATCTCTCCTGCTACGGACATCCGCACCTGAAAACGCCAAATATCGACAGGATAGCTGCCCAGGGTGTCCGCTTCACAAACGCGCGCATTCAATCGCCCCTTTGTGGACCGAGCCGCATGTCGACATACACAGGGCGCTATGTGCACAGCCACGGCTCCAACTGGAATGGCTATCCGCTGAAAGTGGGCGAAATGACGATGGGCGATCACCTTCGCTCACTCGGTATGGATAGTTGGCTTGTCGGCAAAACCCATATGGAGGCCGATGCCGAAGGCATGCGTCGGCTCGGGCTGGAACCGGACAGCGTCATCGGCGCGCGCGTCGCCGAATGCGGCTTTGACGTGTTTGAGCGGGACGATGGCCTTCTATTCGAGGGGCCGCTGAGAGACGTTCTGAAGCACCATTCGAGCGAGAAGTATAACCCATACCTTCAGGAGAAAGGCTATGACAGTCCGAACCCGTGGCACGATTTCGCAAATTCCGGGATCGATGACGCCGGCAATGTTCTATCCGGCTGGTTCCTGAAGAATTCATCCGAAGCTGCCAATATTGCCGAAGAGGATAGCGAAACACCGTACATGACCCGAAGAGGCATCGAATTCATCGAGAGCCAGGGCGACAAACCATGGCTATGTCATCTAAGCCTCATCAAGCCGCACTGGCCCTATATCGTGCCAGCCCCGTATAACGACATGTATGGTCCGGATGACTTCGTTCCGGCCGTTCGTGCCGAAGCAGAGCTTGAGACAGATCACCCCGTCATCAAGGGCATGCATCAATGGCTCGTGGGCAAGACGTTCTCACGCGATGAAGTGCGGGAAACCGTGCTCGGTGCCTATATGGGTCTTATCAAACAGATCGACGACCAGATGGGCGTCCTGTTCAACTATCTCCAGGAGAGCGGCCGCCTGAAAGACACCATGATCGTGCTGACAGCCGATCATGGTGACTATCTTGGTGACCATTGGATGGGCGAGAAAATGTTCTTTCACGACCCCGCCGTGAAAGTGCCGCTGATTATCTTTGATCCGTCAGAAGAAGCCGACGCGACGCGCGGAACAACCGTCGATGCGCTGGTGGAGTCCATCGATCTGGTCCCTACTTTCTATGAGGTGGCTGGTGGCGATATTTCCAATGTAGATCATATTCTGGAAGGCGAATCCCTTATGCCACTTATTCGCGGTGAGGCAAAAGAAACCGCCCGAGTAGCCTCTATTGCCGAATATGATTTTGGCCACACGCCACAGGCCGAGGCTATGAACCTGCATCCCGATGACAGCCGCATGTTCATGGTGGCCACCAAGGATTGGAAGCTCATCCACTTTCTAGGCGGTTTCCGCCCGGTTCTATTCGACCTGAAGAACGACCCGAACGAATTGGTGGATTTGGGAGCCAGAGAAGATCATGCCGACATTATCAAGATGATGTACGGCAAGCTGCATGACTGGTCGCTACGCAATGCCCAGCGCACGACGAAGACCACTAAAAGCATCCTGGCTGGCCGCCGAAACATGGGCCAGACCGGCATTCTGCTTGGCGTTTGGGATGAACACTCACTGCCCCCACAGGCTACCGAACAATATCGAAATCGTAAAGTCGCGGACCATCGCGACCAGGCCCGAAGCCGAGAGATTGAGAGATAAAAATGGATCTAAAAAAGGCTCGTCTTAAAGCAACACTCTTTGCGATACCGCATCTCTTTCGCCTGAAGGCAAAGGGTAGCAGGACCTTTCGCGATTATCTGGCATCGCGCAACTGTGTCGTGCAGATCCGCCTCGCGGATATGAGCATTCTTCGCTACTACAAGTTCGAAAATGGCAAGATCACCTCAGAGGCGCGCCACCATGAAGCGCCCGACCTGATCATGCAGTTCAAGGACATTGATACAGCCGTCACCATGATGACGCCGCCGATCGACTATGGTGAGACGATCCATGCAGGCAAGAATTTCCGCGTCATACTGATGGGTGATGAGGACACGGCCGCATGGTTCACGCAGCTTGCGAGCAAACTCGATTCCGATGGCTGGAAATATGGCGAGGAAATGCCGGATGGCTCTATCCGCTACACGCAGATGACCAATGGCGGGCCGCTACATGTCTATGTGAAAGATGGCCGGATTCTGCGCACAAACATCATTGAGTTTGATGACAAGGATCCGGGCACGTGGACAATCGAGGCACGGGGAAAAACTTTTTCGCCACAGCGCAAGGGCTGCGTCGCGCCCCATTCTCTGGCGATGAAGGGCAATGTCTACGCCGAAAACCGTTTGCTTTATCCCATGAAACGCGTCGACTTCGACCCCGAGGGCGAGCGCAATCTGCAAAATCGCGGCAAGTCGGGCTATGAACGCATCAGTTGGGACGAGGCGCTCGAGATCGTATCGAAAGAGATCATGCGGCAGAAGCAGGCGCATGGCCCGGGGGCCATCGCACTCGCCCATCCATCGCACCATCAATGGGGAAATGTAGGCTATTATCTCTCGTCCATGATGCGCTTCGGCAACCTCATCGGCGTCACCCGCGTGGTTTTGAACCCTGATAGCTGGGAAGGCTGGTATTGGGGCGCGATGCACCACTACGGCAACTCCATGCGGCTCGGCGCAACAGCCGGATATGGAACGCTGGAAGACGCGCTGCAGGAGACTGACCAGATTGTTTACTGGTCCAGTGATCCGGAATCGCAGTTTGGTGCCTATGGCGGCACCGAGGCCAGCGAACGACGCCTCTGGGCCAAGGAACTTGGCATTGATGCAATCCACATTAACCCGCATTATTCGCCAACCGCAGCCTTCACCGGCGGCAAGTGGTTCCCGATCCGGCCCGGCACAGACACAGCCCTTGCCTTTGCGCTCATGTATGTCTGGATTACCGAGGATACCTACGACCACCATTTTGTCGAAAACCGTTCAACGGGCTTTGATGAGTGGAAGGATTACATTCTGGGTGTGACTGATGGCATTGCCAAAACGCCGGAATGGCAGGAAGGCGAAACAGGCATTGCCGCCCGTGACGCCCGCGCGCTCGCGCGCCAATGGGCCGCCAAGAAAACCTATCTGAGCTGTGGCGTGAATGGGGGCGGCTTTGGTGGGGCTTGCCGCAATGCGAGCGGCATTCAGTGGGCGCGCGCCATGGTCATGCTGATGGCCATGCAAGGCTGGGGCAGACCCGGCGTTAATTTTGGCAACCTGACCACGGGCGCGCCGGTCAATCTGGAATTCTACTTCCCTGGCTATGGCGAAGGCGGTATTTCCGGTGAATTGAATGCCACCGGATCTGCCAGCAACAACTACGTGCGCATGCCGCATATCCTGTCCGTGAACCCGGTCACACAGATGATCCCGCGCCAGCGGCTTCCTGAAGCGATCCTCGAAGGCAAAGCTGAAGGCTACCTGCTCGACCCCATGAGCCAGGAAGCACAAATGAGGCCCTTCTCCTATCCCGCACCCGGTTATTCCAAGGTCCACATGCTCTACCGCTATGGCGGATCGTCCATGGGCACCATCAACGGTTCCAGCCGCTTCACTGAGATGTATCGGTCACCCGAACTCGAATGTGTCGTCAGCCAGGGCATTTGGGATGAAGGCGAGACCCAATTTGCAGATATCATTCTGCCCGCTTGCACGCAGTTTGAGCGTTGGGATATCGGCGAATGGTCCAATACCGGCGGCTTCGGCTTTCAATGGTATTCGCAGTTGAATCACCGGATTATCGCCATTCAGCACAAATGCATCGAGCCGCTGGGTGAATCCAAATCCGACTACCAGATCTTCTGGGACATCTGCAAAAAGCTCGGCATGGGTAACCTCTTCTCCGAGGGTTGTTCCGAGCTGGATTGGGCCAAACGCGTCTTTGAATCGAGCGATATCTCCAAACACATCAAATGGAAGGAGCTTCTCAAACGCGGCTATTACGTGCTGCCACCGGAAAAGGAGGCACATAAAGCCGATGTGGACATGCGCTGGTTTTACGAAGGCCGCCCTAAGAACTTACCCGAGCCCTTCCCGCTTCCCGGTGCCTACAGTGGACGGTTCCTCAGTGGTTTGCAGACCCAGTCCGGTAAATTCGAATTTATCCCAAGCTCGCTCAAGCGGCTGGAACCCGAAAGCCCGGATCGACCAGCATTGTTGCAGTACAAAGCGGCGTTCGAGGGCGCGCGCTCAGGCGAACGCTACGAAAAATATCCAATCCAGCTTCTGACCCCGCATCAGCGCTTCAGCTTCCATACGGCGCAGGACGGCAAAGGCGGCACGCTAAACAGCGTGGCTGATCACCGCATCAAGGTTGGTGACAAATATTTCTGGATTATCCGGCTCAGTGAGGCGGATGCTGCAGCACGCGGTATCGCGCACCATGATCTCGTGAAGGTCTTCAACGACCGTGGTGCCGTTATCTGTGCTGCTGAAGTGACCAACCGAATTGCCGATGGCGTTGCCCATTCCTACGAGTCTGCGGCCCGCTATGAGCCGGTCGGCGATGGCAATGAGCAAGTCGATATTGGAGGCTGCATGAACATTCTGACGCCTGCTCGGATGCAGGCAAATGGAACCGTGGCATCCGCCGGTTCACTCTGTCTTGTCGAGATCGAGAGGGTTTTGGACATAACCGCTATCATGGAGGCCGCCGAATGAAAAAGCTCCACATGATCTTCGACGTCGATCGTTGCAACAATTGCAACAACTGCGTTCTCGCGACAAACGATGAGTATCTGGATAATGATTTTCCGGGCTACTCAGCACCCCAATCGGCAACAGGCTCTCCATGGCTCTCCATTGAGCGTGTCGAGCAGGGCTCCGCACCCCTGATAGACATTGCCCACGTGGTCAACACCTGCCAGCTTTGTGCCAATCCGCCCTGCGTAAACGCTCAGACAAAAGACGCAGTTCATCAGCGCGAAGACGGCATTGTCATCATTGATCCAGAAAAAGCCAAAGGCAGGCGCGACATTGTGGCTGCCTGTCCCTATGGCCAGATTTTCTGGAACGATGATCTCGAGCTTCCACAAAAATGGACCTTCGATGCGCATTTGCTGGATGGTGGCTGGGCCCAGCCGCGGGCATCTCAGGTTTGCCCCACCCGTGCTCTGACGACGGTTTTTGCAGACGACGATGAAATGAAAGAACGCGCCGAACGCGAGCGCCTTCGCATCAAAGAGCCTAAAAACGATTCGCGACCACGGTTCTATTACAAAAACCTCGATCGCACGGACCATATATTTATAGGCGGGAATCTCTATGCGGATATTGGCGGTCAGGAAACATGTCTCGAGGCCATACCGGTGGAGCTGTGGAGCGCAGGTGAAAGAATTGCGGAAACGACCACCGATGGCTTCGGAGATTTTCGCTTCGAACGGTTAAAGCCCCGCCCCACAAGCGGCGAGGTGCGGGTCAGGCAGGAAGCGCAAGGTGACCAGATCGTTTGCAAGTTTATTGGTTTGCAGGCAAGCCAATATGTCGGTTCAATAGAAGTTGACCTGATTGGAACGTAGGTCTCAGCGGGGTATTGCCAAGTTGGGGTGCCTCCTGAGACGACAATGTTCAATCGGTCCTTCACTACGCGGCGGATTGTGAAACTCGGAGCACTCACCACGGGAGGCAAGAGGCCCTCGAAGCTATGGCCGTCGATTGGGGGCTCACCGGATACGACCGGTTGTTCTTCGTCGACCTCGGTCTGAAGGGCGTATGCAACGTTGCGCTGCCGATGATGATCTCAGCGGCACCAGGCTATTCGCTCGACCTCCCCTCCCCCAGGCGTTCGACGAAGAGCTCAACCCCTCTGACGTCTTTCAATGCCGATCAAATGGTTTCGCCAAGGCAAATCCTGAGTTTGCGGATCAGCCGCGACTTTGAGGATGAAGGGGTCATTCGTCCCCTCCCCGTCCGGTCAGCATTCCGAATTTTGAATGGCTCAACCCCGTTTGCATTGTATCGCCCGTTGCTGTCCATGGGCGAATAAGGGCTTTTGCCGCACGCCCTGGAATCGGTCATCCCGGCCAAACTGCCTGAGTAATTCTGACCGGAGGCTCACAGGCCTTAATCCCAGTGTTTGATGCGACGCGCTCCTGCTGAGTCGCGGTGAAAATGACTGGTTACTGGGATTTGCGATTTTTTGAGTGTGTTTTTGCGCCGGAGCTTTCTGCTCAACCTCGGCAAAATTGCCGGGGAAAACGTAGATTGGTTCTCAAAAAAGAAAGAGACTTAAGTTACAGTAAAACAACGAAAAACACTGATGAACTCTCTTCTTTGCGGGGTGACCAGCGGACCCTTGTTAAGACTTTGTTAACCAAAAACCGCTTGCACCAGAACCGGAATCACCCATAGTAATAACGCTTTCCCGTGTGCTGTATCCGAAAAAGCGTTATTTCAAAGAAAGTGAGACTTCGGTGGTTTCGATCATTGAGCAAGATGAGTTGGATTTCGATGAAGAAATTATCCAACAGGGCGAGTTGATCTCTGATAGGCTCAACATGCTCCGGTTGGAACAGTACCCACCTGATGCACAGAAGGGATTGCGACTATTCTCGCTGGCGGAGGTGGCAGACTTTATTGGGGTTACACAGAACCACATAAAGAAGCTTCATCTCGACGGCAAAGGGCCTATACCAACGGTCTCGTCTTCAGGTCGCCGTTCCTACACAGCGGAGCAGATGCTTGAACTTCGCGAGTATCTTGACAAACATGGTCGCAGCGACGTCAAGAACTACGTTCCTCGGCGACGAGAAGGGGAGCATTTACAGGTCATATCGATTGTAAATTTCAAGGGTGGTTCGGGGAAAACAACTACCACTGCACACCTGGCCCAATATTTGGCTTTGACAGGACATCGCGTCCTTGCAATCGATCTGGACCCACAGGCGTCGCTGACCGCTCTGCACGGGGTACAGCCTGAACTCGACAAGAACCCCTCATTTTTTGAGGCGTTGCGGTACGACGATTCCCGACGTTCGATCAAGGAAATCATCCAGGCCACAAACTTCCCTGGCCTCGACATCGTTCCAGCGAATTTGGAGCTTCAGGAATATGAATACGAGACCCCCCTGGCGGCGGCGAACTCTCACGAAGGGCGCCTTTTCTTCACTCGCATTTCAAAAGCCTTGAAAGAGGTCGACGATCAATATGATGTTGTTGTAATCGATTGCCCACCACAGCTGGGCTATTTGACACTGACTGCTCTGACTGCATCCACTGGCGTATTAATCACCGTTCATCCTCAGATGTTAGACATCATGAGCATGAGCCAATTTCTATTGATGCTTGGCGGAATTCTCCAATCGATCAAGGGAGCGGGCGCGAAGGTCAAGCTCGATTGGTTCCGGTTCTTGGCGACCAGGTATGAAGCAACGGACGGTCCGCAGGCGCAGATGGTCGGTTTCATGCAGGCCATGTTCAACAAAAGAATGCTTAACAATCAGATGGTCAAGTCGACTGCTATTTCCGACGCCGGGATCACCAAGCAAACGGTCTACGAGGTTGATCGTTCGCAATTCGTGCGGGCAACGTACGACCGCGCGTTGGAATCTTTGAATGCAGTCAATGGTGAGATTACGGCCCTTATTCACAAGGCATGGGGACGAAAGTAATGCAAAAATTGACAGCCGTGCAGATTGGCAAAAAACAATTACAGTTCAATATGATATCCTTGAATTTAGGTGACGCGAATGGCTAGGAAGCATCTTCTAACCAACATCGGTGCCCAGCCAGCGAAACCTGCTGGTGCGAGTGGCCCTGGAGAGTCCCGCGTTGACTATGCGAAGCGGGGCGCATCAAGATCAATGATGCAGTCTCTGGACGACCTTGCTGAAAACTCAATGCGAGTTCTTGAGGGTGATGTAGTTGTTTCGTTAGACCCGAAAACGCTGACCCCCTCCCCTTACAAAGATCGAATTGGCGAAGATCGCGAAAAAGATCAGGAGCTGCTGGAAGCCATAAAAGAGGCCGGTCAACACCAACCCGTTCTCGTCCGGCCAGATCCCAATGCAAGCGACCGTTACATCATCGTATTTGGGCACCGACGTGTACGTGTCGCCGAAAAGCTTGGAATTAAAGTTCGAGCCGTTATCAAGCCGCTCGAAGAGATTGCACACGTTATTGCCCAAGGGCAGGAGAATTCCGCGAGGCACGATCTCAGTTTTATTGAGAAATCGCTTTATGCACGCCGTCTTCAAGATTCAGGAATAGACAAGTCGACAATCAAGACGGCACTGACAGTTGATGATACGTTGCTATCTCGGATGCTCTCAGTCGTCGAGACAATCCCCGATCCGGTTCTAGACGCGCTTGGAGCGGCTAAGGGTGTTGGTCGCGATCGCTGGGAAGATTTAAAGAAGATCGTTCAAATTCCGGCGAAGGCGGCTCAAGCGCTCGAAACGGTCGACAGCGACACGTTTGCGTCGCTTGAGGAGCAGGAACGTTTCCCATTTCTGATCGAGCAGTTGAAGGCAGCACGGGCAAAGAAGCCAAAAAGCAAACGGCCATCGGAAAAGGCTTGGAGCCTGTCAGACGATGCAGTGAAAGTCTCCACGAAAGACAGCGGACGAGCTTTCACCTTGGCTCTAAAGTCAAAGGATGCGTCACGTTTTGGCGCATATTTGTCGAATCAACTCGAGCGCCTTTATCAAGAATTCCAGGAAAACAGCGAGGAGGGCAACGACTGATTAAACTGCCGTATCCCAACGGCTACTGAAAAAATGGCAAAGAAAAAGGCCACCGAAATCGCTTCCGGAAGCCCCTTCTTATCTGTAGCAACTTAAGAATCGCACTTCCGAGAATCACAGTCAAGACTCTTTTGAGTCATGA
>NZ_JAMXLE010000008.1 GCF_024055895.1 Rhizobium sp. L1K21 | reverse complement strand
AGACAAGTGGCCGCACAATCCATGCCCGAAGGGGCAACAGTCGAAAAGTGGAAGGTCTTCCATTCGATCCGTAAGGCTCGTGATCCCTTGGGTGCAACGGACAGGGGCCTCGCCATTTTGAATGCGCTTTTGTCATTCCACCCGGACGACGAACTGTCGAGCGATGGAACGCTCATTGTATGGCCCTCCAACGAACAGCTCATGGCCCGTGCAAACGGTATGCCGGCAACAACACTGCGGCGCCACCTGGCGGTTCTCGTGGAATGCGGATTGATCATCCGTCGCGATAGCCCGAATGGGAAACGTTTCGCGCGCAAGGGTCGGGGAGGGCAGGTTGAGCAGGCCTATGGTTTCGATCTGTCACCAATCGTTGCACGTGCCGCCGAGTTCGAAGAGCTCGCAGAAGCCGTAGACGCTGAAAAGAAAGCCTTCAAGGTCGCCAAAGAACGCCTGACGCTGCTTCGTCGTGACATCGTGAAGATGATTGACGCTGGCATTGAAGAGGGTGTGCCGGGCAATTGGGGCCGCGTGAGCCAGATCTATCAGGAGATCATGGCCCGTCTTCCAAGGACAGCGCCGCGGCAGCTGATAGAGAGTTTGTGCGATGAGCTCCAGGACCTGTGGCAAGATATCTGTGATGTACTGGAATCTTTCACAAAAACAGAGAATCCGGGTGCCAATGAGTCCCAAAATGGTCGCCACATACAGAGTTCAAATACCGATCATCTTTCTGAATCTGAACAAGGCTCCCGAACAAAAGACGAAGCGGGGGGCAGCCTTGAGGAAAACAACAACCTGCGGAGCTTGCCGAAACGGGATTTGCCATTGGGTATGGTGCTTGAGGCTTGCCCGGACGTGAAGGACTATGGCCAGAATGGCCAAATAACCCGCTGGCGTGACCTGCTGGCAGCCGCGGAAGCGGTCCGGCCGATGTTGGGTATCAGTCCAAGCGCCTGGCAGGAGGCCTGTGAAGCCATGGGTGAAACGAACGCAGCGATCACGCTGGCGGCGATCCTGCAACGGGCCGACCAGATCAACAATCCTGGCGGTTATCTCAGAAGTCTGACGGATAGGGCGCGCGATGGGCAGTTCTCGACCTGGCCGATGGTTATGGCGCTCTACAGGGCTAAACTCGAGACAATCAAGGGTGAGGTGAAGGCGCAGTCAGATCTGACGGGTAGAGATGAGCGAGGGCAGGGTGGATACGTTGTATCGGATGCCTTGCGTGCGTCACTGAAGAAGCCACAGACATGATCAGCGCGCCGACGGTGGCTCTTTGTTCGTCTGCTAGCCTTCTTCCTCTTCGAGAAGGCAGTCGAAGCTATTCATCAACGCATCGACAATCGCTTGTCCGAGATCGGTTACGAAATGTTTGAGAGTGCTACGCTAAATCAGAGGCGCGCGATGAGTAACGCGTTCGCGCATGATAATCACTCCGGCAATTCTGCCGTGTTGACATCGAGTAGTCCAATGCGTCTGGCTCGATCGGTCAGGTTCTTGACGGAAGAGGGCACTCATTTGGTTCCGCCTCGCGGCGTTCGTTCGTGCAAATGCTCGAGCTGGCTGGCAATCTCGCGCAATGTGAGTTCAGGATTTGACGAGTGGATCCGGGCAACATGTGTCATGAGGCAATCCTCTGGCGGACCTGGTGCGATTCCGAAGCATAGGAGAGAAGCGCGTTTTGAGGCGTTGGATAGAGGACGTCCAAACGCGACTGAATGCCCATGAAATCTTTACTCAGGCTGGCTCCGCCTCTGATCCGGCCGGACATAGGGTGCGGCGCAAGCGAGAATGGCCACACCTGGCTCCCGGCAGACCGCCAACTCAATCGCAGCATTGTCCACGGTTAATGTCTAGGCGCGCGATGGGCCAACGACCCGCTCCATTTATTTTTGAAAATCATTTGACGAAATGGCAAGGTGATGGCAATCTCATCCCTGACAGGAGAAATTCACATGACTTTACGCGGAACCAATCAGGAATCGGGGCGGCCTTTCAACAGGCGTATCGTGCTTGAATCGATCCGCCTGCATGGCCCAACGACGCGCGGCGACATAGCCGCCCGCGTCGGGCTCACAGTCCAAACCGTTTCCACAATCGTGCGTGAACTGGAGGAACAGGGTCTCACCCTTTCCGTCCGCGAGGAGCCGAAGGGACGCGGCATTCCGCCATCAAAGCTCACCATCAACCCGGAAGGTGGCCACGCCGTCGGCATCCATCTGACGCCGCTCGGCATCGAGGCCGCTCTGGTCAATTTGCGTGGTGATGTGGTTGAAAGTCGCCGGCGCGACGCCTCGAACCCGACGCCTGACGAAGCCTTCACCCTGATCAGGGACATGGTCAGCGAACTCAAGGCCAGCCCGCTGCGTGGCCGGCTTCTTGGCGCGGGCCTGGCATTGCCGGGTCCCTTCGACGTCGAATCCATGAGTTTCGTTGGCCCGACCACCATGACAGGCTGGAAGAATGTCGACATTCTCCAGCGCCTTGCTGCGGCGACGGATCTGCCGGTCTTCATTGAAAACGATATGGCGGCGGCGGCTCTCGGCGAACAGCTTTACGGCTTTGGTCAACAATTTTCGGATTACTATTACCTGTTTTTCAGCGTCGGTCTTGGTGGCGCCATGCTGAACGATGGCGTGGTGATGCGCGGCGCCTGGGGCAATGCCGGCGAAATTGGCCACATCCCGGCAATACCCGATGGCGAGCCATGCCCCTGCGGAAACCGCGGCTGTCTCGAACGCTATCTGTCGCTGGACGCCTACAGGCGGCGCGGCCTCACCGAGGCGGAATGGGTCTGCGAGGTCGCGCCAATGTTCCGCCACGCGATCCGCACGATCGAAAACCTGTTTGATCCGCAAACCGTTGTGATTGGCGGCCTGGCACCGCAATCGCTGATCGATCAACTGGCAACGCTGGTTGACGGGCTCGACAATTCGGTTTCCGCGCGCGCCAACCGCACCAGTCCGCGCGTTGTCGCCGCCCGCGACTGCCAACATTCCGCACTTCGCGGTGCCGCCGCGCTCGCGGTCTATGGAATCCTGTCACCACGTTACGGGCAAATGTTTGAAACATAAGAAAAGGGGAATGCCAAATGAGCGAGAAACTGCTCGTCCTGGACAATATACGCATGAGTTTCGGAGCGATCGAGGCCCTCAAGGGCATCAGTTTCTCCATCGGCAAGGGCGAGGTCGTGGCCCTTTTGGGCGACAACGGAGCCGGGAAATCAACCCTGGTCAAGATCATTTCCGGCGGACAGAAAGCGACGTCCGGGCGCATGATCTTCGAAGGTCAGGAATATCAGGCAAACACGCCTGCCGAAGCCAAGGCCGCAGGGATCGAAACCGTCTATCAGGATCTTTCGCTCTGCACCAATGTCGACGTGGTCGGCAATTTCTTCATGGGTCGCGAAATCACGCGCAAGATCGCCGGCATTCCCTTTCTCGATGAAAGGGCGATGGAGGAGATCACAGGCAAGGCGCTCGCCAATGCCGGCACCCGCATTCCCTCGCTGCGGGGCAAGGTGGAGCATCTGTCCGGTGGCCAGCGCCAGGCGATCGAACTCAACCGCTTTGTCCACTGGGGTGGCAAGCTCATCCTTCTCGACGAGCCTTTCGCAGCCCTCGGCGTCGAACAGACGCGGCGCGGGCTGGAGATGATCCGCCACGTCGCCAATCAGGGCATTGGCGTCGTCATCATCACGCACATCATGCAGCAGGCCTTTCAGGTCGCTGATCGCATCGTCGTCATCCGCCAGGGCGTTGTCGCCGGCGATGTCGAATGCAGCAAGACAAACGCAGATGCCGTGATCGGAATGATCACAGGTCAAACACTCGCTGGTGCCGGAGCAGCGAGCAACTAATCAAAAAGGGAACCGGCTCAAAACTGGAGTAGACGAAAATGAAGCGAATGATGCTAACCCTGCTGGGCGGCTTGCTGCTCGGCCTATCCATGATCACGACCGCGGCCGCCCAGACAAAGGGCATGGTCTATTATCTTGTGCCCACTTTGAACGACGAGTTCCAGACCGGTTCGGTCAGCGCGCTCGGCATGTTCCTCAAGCAGGTCGGCTATGATCTGACGACGCTCAACGCCGATAACAAGACAGAGGCACAGCAATCGCAGATGAACGACGTCATCGCGCTGAAGCCGTCTGCGATCATACTTGCCGCTGTCGATTTCAACGCGCTGAAGCCTTCCATTGAATCGGCGCGCGCCGCCGGCATCCCGGTCGTCGAATTTGACCGCCAGATCACCTCGACCCCCTCCGACTTCACCTCGGTGGCAGGCACTGTCGAAATCGGCCATATCGCTGCCGACCAGGCAGAGGCCATGCTGAAAGCCCGTAATGGTGTCGTAAAGGGCAAGATCCTGCAGGTTCTTGGCGACCCCGGCGATCCCTATACGCTCGACATCCAGAAGGGTTTCGAGGAAAAGATGAAGGCCTTCCCCGATGTCAAGATCATCTCTCTGCCTGCGCTGCAGTGGGAAGCGAGCAATGCCGGAACGATCGTTTCCGACCAGTTGCTGTCCAACCCCGACATCGACCTGATCTTTCTGCATGCCGCAAGTCTTTCCGTTGCAGCGACGGCCTCGCTTGAAGCGGCCGGCAAGAAGCCCGGCGACATCATGATGATGAGCTCGAACGGCGCACCCGTCGGCCTCGACCTGATCCGCAAGGGCTGGCTGAATGTCGAAGTGGAACAGCCCCTTTATGCTCAGGCCGCTGCCATCGCCATGTTCATGGACAAGATCGTCGCCAAGCAGGAAATCAAACCCGGCGAATATGACGTCATTGGCCTCAAGGGTGACCTGACGAACGAAAGCTGGGGACCGAATATCAAGATCCCCGGCTCGGCAATCACCAAGGCGAATGTTGACAATCCGGCCTTCTGGGGCAACCAGAAGCCGCCGACAGACGCCATCCAGCCCGTCAAGTAAGACGGCTCTTCCGCCCGGGGCCATCGATGGCCCCGGCTCTCTCCCCTCCAATCCGGATTTGCCGTATGTCTCCTCGAACACGCAAAATTCTTGAATTCCTCCTCAACAATCTCGTCTGGTTAATGCTCGTTGTTGTGCTTGCATTGTTCTCAGCCCTGATTCCGAACTATTTCCAACTTGGCATCTTTGCCAATATCATCGAAGCCTCGAGCGTTCTGGGCGTCATGTCGATTGGCCTTGCTATCGTGATTATCACCGGTCACATGGATCTTTCGGTCGAGTCTGTCGCCGCCCTCTCGGCAATGGCCGTCAGCATTCTGTTCTGCTCCGCAGGCATCGGCCTTGGATACAAGCTGTCGCCCGAATGGCTGATGGTCCCTGTATCATTGGCTGTTGCCTGCGCCATCGGCGCGCTGATCGGCTTCTTGAACGGCGTCCTGGTCGTCAAACTGAAGATGAGCGCTTTCATCATCACGCTCGCCTCCTTTATCTGGGTCCGCGGTCTCGTGCTGGCTGTTTCCGGCGGACGCTCCGCACAGGATCTTGCGCCGGCGATCCGCTGGTTCGCCGTCGAGCGCCTGTTCGGCATCCCGCTGTCGGCCTGGATCGCGATCGCCTGCTTCCTCATTTTCTCGATCATGATGACCAAGACGCCCTTCGGTCGTCACCTGATCATGATCGGCGGCAATGAGACTGCGGCCTTTCGTGCGGGCATTCCCGTCAAGCGCAACCTGATCATCGCCTTTATCATGGCGGGCGCGATTGCGGGTCTGGCTGGTTGGCTGCTTTCGGTTCGTACCTCTGGCGCCACAGCCAATCTCGGCGTCGGGCTGCTGTTCAACGCATTTGCGGCAGTCGTCATCGGCGGTGTGAGCCTCAAGGGCGGGGTAGGCGCACTGCCTGGCGTTTATGCCGGCGTTCTGCTGCTTTCCGCCATCAACACCGCCATCAATCTCATGGGGCTGCCTGCGACCTATACCCAGGTCATCCACGGTCTGTTGGTGCTGGCAGCCGTTCTTCTAGACACATTCAAACAAAGGCTCCATCAGAGGCTCGCATGACGGACAGATTGAAAGACAAAATCGCACTGGTCATCGGTGCGTCCCGTGGGATCGGCAAGGCCGTGGCCGTGCGCTTCAAGGAAGAAGGGGCCAAGGTCGTCATTGTTGATTTCGAGGAGGAGGCAGGACGCGCAGCCGCCGCCGAAATCGGTGCCGATTTCGTGCTGGCCGATATCTCGAAAATGGACGATGCCGTTGCTGCGGTCGATTTCGTGCTTGCGCGGCACGGCAGGCTGGACGCTATCGTCCAGAACGCCGGGATCTATCCCTGGCAATTGATCGAAGACACGACGCCAGACGACTGGGACCGGGTGATGGCCATCAATCTGCGCGGCTGCTTCAATGCCGCCCGCGCAGCGCTGGTCCCGATGAAGAAGCAGGGTTCGGGACGCATTCTCTTCACGTCGTCCATTACTGGTCCGCATGTGACCAGTCCGGGCCATGGACATTATGCTGCCAGCAAGGCGGGGATCAACGGTTTCATCCGCTCAGCCGCGCTGGAATTCTCCTCCTATGGCATCACGGTCAACGGCGTCGAGCCTGGCAATATCCTGACCGAGGCGATCCAGTTGCATCGAAGCGCCGCATTCATCGAAAACATGGAGGTTGCAATCCCGCTTGGAAGGCTCGGCTCCCCACGGGATGTCGCCAATGCGTTCCTGTTCCTGGCCTCGGACGATGCCAGCTACGTGACCGGCACGACCATTGTCGTCGATGGCGGACAATTGCTGCCTGAAGGCGCTGATTTCCGGCTCTTGCCTCCCTGAGGCGGGCGGGCAGTCATATAGGCAACCGCATATGAATAAGCCGACGGTGTTGAACCGCCGTCGGCATGATTCTATTCGATGGAATAACGTGATCAGACGATCTTGCCACGGGCGACAATCGGCCATGATGTGGGTGCGCTAAGCCCATCACCGGCAACCAGGACCGTATCGACCATGTTCGTAACGACGCAGGCATGGTTCGGCACGATTCGGACCCTGTCGCCGACCGCCAGTCCGATGGCCCCTGAGCTGATCAGGCGTCCATGCTCCTCGGACAGTTGATCGATGGCAATGTCGTCGCGGCCGAGCACATGCCCATAGCCGGTCAGGCCGAGAAGGTCGGACGTGAGCGTCTTCGAACCGGCATCGATGATCGCGCGGTTCGGGGTGGGGACGGAAACGACCGTCGCCAGCACGGTCAAGGCGCAGTCATCCCAGCCGCAAACGCCGCGCGCAACCAGCGAGCCGTCATTATAGACATAGGTTCCCGGCCGGTATTCGGTGGTGACGGGAGCGTCGGCAGCCTGCATCATCGAGGGTGTGCCGCCCGAGGTGATGACGGGCACCGCGATACCGCGCGCCTCGATCAGGGCTTTTGCCTGCGTCATGAACGTTTCAACGACGGACTCCCCACCAAGCGGCGGATAGGTCATCAGCCCGCCAAAGACAAGCCCCGGAGAGGCGTCGATATAGGTGGCCAGGGCTTCGGCAGCCTCGGGGCTTTGTACACCGCAACGGTTTGCTCCGGTGTCGCATTCAACAAGGACGGGAAGTAGGGAGGTCTGGTCGCCGAAGGTCGCAGACAGGCCGTCAGCGACCCTCTTGCTATCGGCCACCACCGACAGACGCACCTTTTGGGCAAGCGCCTTCAGGCGATTGAGCTTTTCAGTGCCGAGGATGTTGTAGGTGATCAGGACATCGGTGATGGCGTCGCTGCCGGCAACCATGGCTTCGGCCTCGGACACCTTCTGGCAGGTGATGCCGACAGCGCCGGCCGCCAGCTGGATTTCAGCGATGGCCGGTAGCTTGTGCGTCTTGATATGCGGACGCACGCGCAGCCCGTGGCTGTCTGCGTAATGCTGGAACCGTTCGATATTGCGCCTGGCTATGTCGAGATCGATCAGCACGGCCGGCGTGTCGATGGTGGCCAGGTCATCGGGTGAAAAGGGCATGGGTACCTCGCTCGGATAGAGCTTGCGCTTCTGGAAATGGAGCACGCCCGTTCATCGCCGACTTGTGGGCATCGGCTATTTCTTGGCGGTCGCTCTTGACAAGTCATCCCTCACGAGACTTGATATGTCAATCCAATAAAACGGATACATGTCCGGTATATTAGAATTTTAGGGCTCGCTGCATTCAGCTGGACAATCTGTCCCCTGGATGAAGCCGCGACAGGCAGAAGAGGAAAATTGTCATGACGATCAGGCGTTACGGTGCAGGCGAAACAGGTGCAGGCGGACAACCACTGCCTTTCGCCCGCGCCGTCGAGGCAAACGGCTGGCTCCATGTGTCGGGTCAGGTGGCGATGGAAAAGGGCGAGATCGTGGGTGGCGGCATCGTAGCGCAAACCCGCAAGGCGATCGAAAACCTCGTCGCCATCCTGCATGAGGCCGGCTATAGCGTCGAGGATGTTGTGCGTGTTGGCGTCTGGCTCGATGATCCCCGGGACTTTTGGAGCTTCAACAGTGTCTACACCGAATATTTCGGCAAGAACCCGCCCGCCCGTGCTTGTGTTCAGTCACACATGATGATCGATTGCAAGGTCGAAATCGACTGCGTCGCCTACCGCGCCGATCGCGGTTGACGCCAAATCGGAGACAAGCATGGCAGACACCGCAGGCGAGCCGGTTATGCGACGTACACGGGGACTGGATCGCGCTTTCGAAATCCTCGAATTCCTTCGCGTGAAGCGGCGGCCGATGCGGCCGAACGAAATCGCCTCCGAGATCGGGGCGCCGCGCTCGTCGGTCTATGAACTTGTCAATCTCCTGCTCAATCACGGCATGCTCGACTATGAAGGCGGCGACGGTCGCGTCTACCTCGGTCGCCGGCTCTATTTTCTGGGCACGGCCTATGCCGAACAGTTCGACCTGATGCGCGAATGTGATCGCATGCTGCTGCGGCTGAGCGAGGAGACACGAGAAACGGCGCAGATGTGCGTTCTCGAAGGCCGAAAATACACCGTCGCCATGATGCGGGAAGGCCTTCGGCCATTCCGGATTTCGGCCAGTATCGGCGAACTTGTTCCCCTCCCGTGGACCGCATCGGGTCGCCTGCTTCTCTCGCATCTGAGCGACACGCAGATTCTCGACCTCATCCCGCCGGAGGATTTCGTGTTGCCAAGAGGTATACGCCTGGAGCCTGGCGAGTTCATCGCTCAGGCGCGCAAGGCCCGAAGCGACGGCTTCTTCACCTTCAACAGCGAAATCGAAAATTTCACGCAGTGTTTTGCCGTTCCGATCTATCAGCCTGACGGGATCTGCACCGCCACCCTCTGCCTGGTCGCGCCGCGTGAAGACGGCCTGAACAATCGCGATCGCTATTTGAAAAGCCTTTTGACTGCCGCCAGCGAAATCTCGGAAAAACTGGGATACGGGCGGGAAACGCCAGGGCAGGACCTGCCAAGGGAACGCACCGGCGGCGTCAGGGCAATTGATACACGAGGATAGTTGAAAATGGAAATGACAAACCCCGCAGGTCTGGTGCTTGAAGGGCCAGGAGGACTGCGCGCCGAATTCGCCTCGAGCGGTGCGCGACTTCTGCGGCTCGACATTCCGAACAGTCATGGCGGCAGCACGCAAATCGTCATGGGCACAGCGCAAGACGCAAGCCAGCCGGACGGCGACACCTGGGGGGGCACCATTTGCGGCCGCTTCGCCAATCGGATTGCCGACGCTGCCTTTGAACTTGACGGCGTCCGTTACAGCCTGCCTGCCAATCACGGTTCAAGTTCCCTGCATGGCGGGCCGCAAAGCTTTGCCCTGCGGGACTGGGACGTCGAGACGGGTGAAGAGACCCTGACATTCCGGCTGACGTCGCCCGATGGCGAGATGGGCTATCCCGGCAATCTCGACGCCGTCGCCTTCTATGGCCTTTCGGAAAGGACACTCTGGCTGGAAATGACCGCCACGACCGACAAGCCCACGATCATCAATCTGACCCATCATGCCTATTGGAACCTCAAGGGCGAGGGCAATGCGTTGGGACATGAGATAGAAATCCCCGCCTCTTATTATTCCGCAGTCGATGAACGGCTCATTCCGCTAGGTCCGCCTGAAGCTGTTGCCGGAACGATGTTCGACTTCCGCGCAATGCGCCCGATCGCCATTCCCTATGATCACAGCTTTTGTCTGGATGCCGGTCGGGGCAGCCTGCATCTGGGGGCCCGTGTGCGCGAACCCGAGACCGGACATATCATGGAAGTGTGGACAACGGAGCCCGCCATTCAGCTCTACACGGCAAACCATTTTTCCGGCGAACTGGTTGCACCTTATTCGGAGATGGTCGCGAACGGCGCCCTTGCGCTGGAACCGCAGACATATCCTAACGCACCCAATGAGCCGACCTATCCGAGTGCGGTCCTGCGTCCGGGAGAAACCTATCGGCACCGCATCGAATGGCGTTTTTCCGGTTTCTGAATTTCAGTTTATAGCCCCGCGGCTTTGGTCAAATTGACCCTGAACCTGTCGCGCCTGCGCTGATAGCGGCGCGTCATCTCGGCGGATGTATGGCCAAGCTGCTTCTGCACATAGCGCTCGTCCACCTCTGCCGAGGTGGCAAGACCCGCGCGCAGCGAGTGGCCGGAAAAGAGTTTCACACGTTCAGCCTCTGGCAGTTCACCACGTATGCCGGCGGCAAGGATGGTTTTCTTGACGAGACGGGCGATCTCCTGATCCTTGAGCCGTTCGGGACCGACAGCCTTGCCCTTGCCGGTCACACGCCGGAAGAGGGGGCCGTGGGCAATCTTGGCGAGTTTCATCCAGGTCTCAACGGCAACAACCGGGCAGGTGCGTTCAGACGAACCCCGGCCGATCTCAACT
>NZ_JAMXLE010000005.1 GCF_024055895.1 Rhizobium sp. L1K21 | reverse complement strand
GGCTTCAACCGGGCCACAAGGCCCGCTTTTCAACCATTTCCTCGCATATTTTTGTCATTTTACCGCCAAAACAGCCTCATTTATGGGTCCGTGACCTAGAGGATCAGTCTGCGCACCAGGCGATTCGCGGGGAGGCCCAAAGCCAGAAACTGGTCCAGAATTTGCGGTGCGCTCTGGACGGCGCCAATGATCACCGGCAGTTCGTCATCAAGCAGAGCCTCGGGCGCGCGAACCTCCACGCCGTCGACTGTCGTCCCGATCCAATTTTCCCGCGGATCTACGTAGTAGGCAATTTTGGCTGTTTTGAAGAAGTTTGATCTCTTGCGCAGCAATTGCGCCTGCCCGCCCACACCCCAGACGACAACGCCGTTCTCCGGCGTAGGCTCCAGCGCCTCATTAAGGGCTTCGTTACCCAGCAGCTGCCGTAGCGAATTGAGTTTCTGGGCTGTCACCTGAGAAAGCCTCTGCCAGACAAGATCGTCGAGGAAAATATGACGAACACCGAGCTTTCTGAGGCCGTCATGAAGATGAACAATGGCGGCAAGTTGCTCGGTCGTAACTTCATCGGACTTGAAATCGCAACTGATCTGGAAATTGCAATCCTCCAGCCCATTTGCCTTCATCAGCGCAACAAACTGGTCAAGCTCTTCGAATGACGCGTTTTCGGGAAGCAGGATGTATTTGAGCACGATGTTTCGTGCGCCTTTTTCCGCATATCGCCTGATATTGGCCATAACGCGGTCGAAATGCTTGTACTTGCGGATCGCATCGAAGTTTCTAGCATTGCCTGCGTCGATGCTGGTAACCATCATCGCACGATCTTCCGACAGCAGGTCGGCGAGCGTCTCAGTGAAAAGCGTGGCATTGGATATAACACGTTGCTTGATATTGCTGATGCCGTCGGCAAGCTTTTTCACCTGCTCGGGAAACGCTTGATCGACAGTCGGCTCACCACCACCCCAAACAATATATTCCATATTTTCCAGAGCTTTGCCTTCCTTCAATGTGTCGATAAAGGCTCCTGCGTCATAGGCCGGCTTCTGTCCGCCATAGTAGGTTTCGCTGCAATAGGTGCAGCGCATGTTGCATAGTGAGTGGTGCTCGAAGGAAAGATACTTGACGCCTTGGTCGAGTGGCTTGCCCCAGTCTTCAAACTTCAAAAAAGGACAGCCGCGGCATTCATCGCTGTTGTCACGGTTGATCTCGAGATAGAGCGCGTTCTTGGCTTTTCGTATATCGTCGTAGGTGAATTCGAAATCCTTGCCGTCGCCGCCGAAAAGCACCACATCGCCTTTCAGTTCCCCCTCATAAGTGAAGCGTTTGCAGCAGGTTCTGATCTCCCCCGGTCCCAAAAAAACGGAATGATGGAGATCGTAGCAACTCCAGCTCTTCGGCAGAATTGCTGCGATCTTCGCCAGCGTCTCTGCGCTCCCCTCGCCGGTCTCCATGGAGGCGATGAAGCTGTCGAAGATGATCCTGTATTTGGTGCGGAAACTATCCGCAGGGATATCCAGTGGCAGGTGGAAACCAGCCTTCGCAAGGCTGCGCTTCGCATGGGTGTAAAGCGCTTCCAGGATCGTCTCGGTGTTTTCCACCTTGTCGATGCTTGGAGACAACATGGCGGAGAGCCGGGTTGCCGTCACGTTGACGATACCGGTGAGGAACGCAGCCCGCCAGTCGCCCGTGGACGTGCCGGATTGGAGCGACGCACAGATCGCATCAAGCGCGGCGAAGAATCCTTCAATGTGGCGCACGCTGAGGGAATTGACGATCGATCCGCTGGTATTGATTTTGCGGTATATCGGCTGGTCGAGAACGGCGACACCGGTGGCTTTGGCCAGTGCGTTGAACATATAGTCCACGTCTTCGTGAAGCCCGGCGCGAAATGAAAGGCTGTTACGGTTGAGAAAATGACGGCGAAATGCGTGGTGAATGACGGACCTGTCGATCCTGTCCTGCAGATAGTCGATAACGCGGTTGTCACCCGAAACGAGCTGAAGATCGATGCGAATCCGTTCTTTCAGCGTCTCCCCCTGCGGCCCATTCAGACGGGCGTTGAAGGCAATGATATCTGCCTTTGTCTCCGTGGCCATATGAGCGAGCCGGGAAAAGAAATCGGGTTCCACTACATCGTCCGCGTCTACGAAAAGAACCCAGTCCCCCTTGGAATTTTCAACGCCAAGATTGCGGGCAACCCCGGGTCCAACATTCTGCTCCGTGCGGAACACCGTGATCCGCGGATTGCGATCGCTAAGCGTCTTGGCCAGATCCAGCGTCGCATCTGTCGAGCAGTCGTCCACGATGAGAATTTCAAAGCGCTCGTTGCCGTTCGGATTGAGCAGGCTGTCAACACACCGTTCGAGTGTTTTTTCCGCATTGAAAACGGGAATGATCACGCTGAAGGTCGGTGCTGTTGCGATTGTCTTTGAGGTCTCGCCGCAGATTGCGGCGTCAAGAAGTTCCATTTTTTAGGCGCTCGCTTTGACTCTTCTACCTGGAGCTATACGCATTCAGCATTGTGCGAAGCCTACGTTTTGGCTCGCGTAAGCCTCAAGCAAACTTGGTTTCCTAGTCTTTGCAGAAATGGGGAAGCCGAATTGCGGAATTTGCCGAAATGACCAGAAAAGCGCTCGTTGTGGGCAGCAATTTCAGTGCTATCCCTATTGTTTTTGCTTTAAAAAAGCGAGGCTTTAACATCACCGTTTGCGGCAACCGTTTAGACGAGCCGTGCCATGATCATGCCGATTCTTCCGTCGATCTCGATTACAGCGACGAAGAAGCCCTTCTAAGGGAGATGGAATCAGGCAGATATGATCTGCTGGTGCCAACGGGGAATGACGTCTCTTTCCGCTCCTGCGCTTATGTTGCCGAAAGGCTTGGACTGCCCGGATGGGATTCGGTGGAGGTTACACGGATTCTGCACGAGAAGGCTGCATTCCGGCGTTTCATGCGGGAAAATGAATTGCCGGGACCGCGCTCAAAGGCATTTGGTCCGAACGATTCGATTTTAGTCGGCGAGTTTGCCTATCCCCTGCTGGTGAAGCCGACGGACAGCTATAGCGGGCGCGGCGTTGTCACGGTCCGTGATGCGGCGCAACTGCCAGCGGCTGTGGCTGAAGCGCGTAAACATGCCAGAAATGGTGAAATCGTTGTCGAGGAGTTCATTGAGGGGCAACTCTCAAGTCACTCCGCCTTTGTGCGCGACGGCAAGATTATCTACGACGTCTTCGCCGATGAATATTGCACGGTTTATCCCTATCAGGTGGATTGTTCGCATCACCCCTCTGCACTGACTGAGAGAGCACGCGGAGCGATGCGCGCTGCCATGGGGCGGATCGTTTCCTTGCTTGCCCTGAATGACGGTCTTCTGCACACGCAGTTTATCTGGCGCGGCGACGACGTCTGGATTATCGAACCCATGCGGCGCAGCCCAGGCGACCTCTATGGGCACATGATCGATCTGTCTTTGGGTATTGGCTATTCAGACCTTGTCGTAGCGCTTCTGCTTGGTGAGGCGATCGAAATCAAGCCGCGTTTCGATCCGCCGCGGCTGGTCGGGCGTCACACGGTTTCGACCAAGAGCGGCAAAATTACGCCTCTCAGCTTTACAGCCGAAATTCCCGGCGCAGTGGCTCAGATTGCGCCACTGAGGGTGACGGGCAAACTCTTGAGCCCTGCACCGTATGACAAACTGGCAATTCTTTTTGCCCGCTTCGAAGACTTTGAGCAAATGCGAGATGTTGTTCCCGATTTTGCCTCATATATCCGTCTCCAGACGATGGAAGGAGAATTCGCATGGTAGATTTTCGATCAAACGGGGTGCGCAAGCTGAAACTTGCTGTTCTGGGCGGCGGTATCAATTCTGCTGTCGGTATGGCGCACAAACACGCAATCGAACTCACCCAGCGTTACGAGGTCGTTGCTGGTTGTTTCAGCCGCCATGACGATGTGAATGGGCAGACCGCGGCGCTATACGGCATTGAAGAGCATCGCACCTACAAAGACCTGGTGACGATGCTCGCCGCAGAAAAGAGCGAGGTGGACGTGCTTCTGATCCTCACTCCGACGCGGCAGCATACCGAACAGGTGGTGAAGGCTTTCGAGGCGGGCATACCGGTCATTTGCGAAAAAGCGCTTGCCGGCAGCATTCAGGAGGTGCACGACATCTGGCGGGCGGGTTCGGATAAGAGCTTTCTGGCGGTCACGTTCAACTATACGGGCTACCCCATGGTGCGCGAAGCCCGCGACATGGTGCAGCGCGGGCTTCTCGGCGAACTTCAGCAGATCCATATCGAGATGCCGCAGGAAGGTTTTCTCAAGCTTGGTCGCAATGGCCAGCCGATCCGTCCGCAGGATTGGCGTCTAGTAGATGGCCCCATATCCACCGTTTCGCTTGATCTGGGTGTGCATGTCCATTCACTTCTGAAGTTCCTGACCGGGCGCACCCCAATTGATGTCTGCGCCTCGGGCCAAAGCTTCGGCAATTTCCCCGGCCTGACTGACAACATCACAGCCATGGTGAATTGCGACGGCGGATTTTCCTGTAACATGTGGTACGGAAAAGTGGCGCTTGGTGCCTGCAACGGGCTGGGATTTCGTCTTTACGGTTCGAATGGTTCGCTTGAATGGCTGCAGGAGTTTCCCGAAAATCTCAAATATGCGGACCGTCTCGGACACCGCATCAATATCGACCGATCCAGCCCTGATCTCAATATCGCCAACCAGAAGCGCTATGAGCGTTTCAAGGCCGGCCACCCCGCAGGCTTTATAGAGGCTTTTGCCAACTATTACGAAGACATTGCAGATGCGCTGATCGCCAGGCTCGATGGCGCGGTGCATGTCAATGCAGATTACGTTCTCGGTTTGCCGGCATCCCTTGAGGGGCTTGAGCTTCTGGATGCAGTTGAACGTTCGCGGAAGAACAGGAGCTGGATCAGCCTGCGACCTGCGGCCGTCTCCAGAGACAAGAGCCAGGATGGGGCGACAGATTTGGCGACCGTCTCGGCCTGAAGCTCCAACTACATCGCCGGCAGAAGTGCGAGGCGCTTTTGAAGCGTATCGATGCGTGGGTTCAACTCGGGAAAGGCATTTCGCCAATACTCATACGTGCTGATCAACCTTTTCAGTGATTGCCCGAGATCCTGCGGCAGGAGATAACCTTCGGCAAAGGCCATTTCCATGATGTTTTCATAGAAGGTGATCGCGTAAATGAAAATTGGATTTGTCTGGTGGTTCGACTGCGAGCCGCCATGCTGGCGGAAGTAAGATAACGGATGGGGGCAGCCCACAAATGCGCCTCGCTTGGCAATGTCGATCCAGCCCGACAGGTCAAGCAGCCCACGAAAAACACCATCGATAGGACGAAAGAGCCGAAACACGCCATCATCGTCGAAGCAATCTTCACGATAGAGCAGGGTGGTGGAATATTCACCGATCAGATTGGCGTGATTGATGGCTGTCAGACGAATGAAATGGTTTCCCTCGATCAGCTTGTTTTCATTGGCGATCTGGAAATGATTGATCAATCCCATTACTCGATTGTTTTCATCAATCGAGTAGCGGGGCGAAAATGCAAGCTTGGTCCCCTTGCTGGCGGTCTGCTCCAAGGCTTCCAGCAAAAACTGGACGCAGAATGGTGTCAGAACATCGTCGTCAAAAAGAAACTTGATAAACTCGCCGTTCGCCAGACCGGCCAGGCGGATGACGTTTGTTGACTCACCGGGATCGGGATTGCGGCTGTAGGAAACAAAGCCGCTATACCGGTCGCAAATCTTTTCAATCGCATCCGTCGGGCAGTCGTCCGAGACGATGATTTCGGTGTCGGGATAGCTCTGCGCGATAGCGCTCTTGAGTGTGGTTTCGAAGAATTCCGGCTTGTAGGCCGGAATGCAGATGGAAACGCGGGGCATGTTTTCTCCGTCGTTGATAGACCGCTGATCTGCAAGCCTAAGCGGCGGTGGAACCACGTGCGATAATGTCGGTTATCGTCGAAATCGTGGTGGTTTCCAGATCGGGATAGATCGGCAGGCAAAGCACTTCCGAAGCGGCTTTGAGGGCCACCTGAAGGTTGTCTTCGCGTGCCGAAGGCAGGTTGCGATACATCGGGAAGGATGACACGAGTGGATGGAAGTAACGGCGCGCGTGAATGCCGTTTTCACTCAAGAGTTCGTAGAGCGCATCGCGGTCGATGCCGTATTCCGGTCCAACCAGGATCGGGAAATAGGAATAGTTGTGTCGACCTTCGCCGTCGCCGGTGATGCAGGAGATGCCTGGAATGCCAGCCAGTTTTTCGCGGTAAAGCGCGTCAACGGTCTGGCGGGCCTCAATCATGCTGTCGATATATTTGAGCTGCAGCAGGCCAAGTGCTGCGCTGAATTCATTCATCTTGCCGTTGATGCCGTGGGTGACCACGGTGGTCTCATCCACAAAACCGAAATTCTTCAGCCGGTCGATGCGCGTTTTAGTCTTGATATCCTTGCAGACAATTGCTCCGCCCTCAAACGTGTTGAACACCTTTGTGGCATGCAGGCTGAGGATTGAGAGGTCGCCATAATTCAACACGCTGCCTTTGGGCGTGTTCACACCGAAGGCGTGGGCTGCGTCATAGATCACGTTGAGGTTATAATCGTCGGCAATCTTCTGGATCGCCTCAACATCACAGGGTTGACCGTAACAATGAACCGGCAGGATGGCCGTGGTTTCAGGCGTGATGGCCGCCTCGATTGCCTTGGGCGAAAGGTTCAGCGTTTGCGGATCGACATCGGCAAAAACCGGCTTCAACCCGTTCCAAAGCAGAGCATTCGATGTGGCGACGAAGGTGTAGGGCGTGGTGATGACTTCGCCGGTGACGCGCAATGCCTGCAGCGCGGTCATGAGCGCCAGCGTACCGTTGGAAAAGAGGCTGACATAAGGAACGCCGAGATGGGCGGCCAGTTCTTCCTCGAATTGCTGATGGAAGGGGCCACCATTGGTGAGGATGCGGTTTTCCCAGATTTTTTCGAGCGATGGAATGAATTCCTCAAGCGGCGGCAGCTTCGGCTTGGTCACATAAATGCGGTTGTCTTTCATCGCGCCACTCGCTTGTGAGTCTGGTTCGTCCGGGGCCTTTGCGGGCGCTAACAGACTCAGAACCATACACATTTCGACTATCTTGAAAGATGAAACTATCGAAGCGAGCTTTTGCGGGGCTTGCGCGCAAAGATGCCAAGAGGCGCGCAAAAAAAAAGACGGCCAGCTTTTCCGCCAGCCGTCCTTCCTGTCTCTTCCTCAGGCTGGCAGGGTCTCAGCTCAGCCCTTCGGCTTTCACCGCAGGCGTCAGCCTTTCAAGTGCATTGCCCATCCGGCGCATGATTTCGTCGACATCGCTTTCCGTCACGATCAGCGGCGGGCAAAGCGCCAGCGTGTCGCCGATGGAGCGGAAGATCAGGCCCTCTTCATGGCCGATCTTGTTGGCAATCGCACCGGCAGCGCCGGGCTTGTCGAAGAGCTTTTTCGTCGGCTTGTCGGCCACCAGTTCCAGCGCGCCGATCAGACCGGTGCCACGGGCTTCGCCCACCAGCGGATGGTCGGCAAAGGAGCGCAGACCGGCCTGGAACTTGGCTTCCAGCCGGGCCGCGTTGCCGATCAGGTCGCGCTCCTCAATGATTGCCAGATTTTCCAGCGCAACTGCCGTTGCCACCGGATGGCCGGATGCCGTGAAGCCATGACCGAAATTGCCGATCTTGGCCGTATTGTCGGCAATGGCCTGATAAATTGCATCGGAGAAGATGACGGCAGCAAGCGGCATGTAGGACGACGTGATCTGCTTCGAGGTCGTCATGATGTCCGGCGTGAAATTGTATTTCTGCGCACCGAATGGCGTGCCGAGACGCCCGAAGCCGCAAATGACCTCATCGGCCACAATGAGAATGTCATTGGCGCGGCAGATTTTTTCAACACCTTCCCAATAGCCAGCAGGCGGCGGCAGCACGCCACCGGCGGCAATCAGCGGCTCGCCGATAAAGGCAGCAATCGTGTCGGCCCCTTCTTCGGCAATCACGGCTTCCAGTTCGGCCAGAAGGCGTGCGGTGAAGGCGCTCTCATCCTCGCCCTCTTCACCGAAGCGGTAAAAATGCGGGCAGGTAAGGTGGCGAACCGGAATGGCCGGCAGGTCGAAATCGCGGTGGTTGATCGGCAGGCCGGTGAGCGATCCGGAGGCGACCGTAATCCCGTGATAGCCCTTGATACGCGAGAGAAATTTCTTCTTTTTCGGACGCCCGAGCGCATTGTTCATGAACCACACCATCTTCACGATCGTGTCGTTGGCCTCCGAGCCGGACGAGGTGAAGAAGACGCGCGAGAGGTTGTCCGGGGTCATCTCCACCAGCTTATCGGCAAGGCGGATGGAGGGTTCATGCGATTTGGACGAGAATGTGTGGTAATAGGGCAGCTGCAGCATCTGCTTGTAGGCGGCGTCTGCCAGACGTTTCTCAGAAAAGCCGAGGGCCACGGACCAAAGCCCGGCCAGACCTTCGATATATTCCTTGCCGCTTTCGTCGTAGACGTGAATGCCCTCACCGCGGGCAATCACCACCGGGCCGTCCGCTTCATGCAGGCGCATGTTCGTGTAGGGGTGCATGACAGTGGCTATATCGGTGGCGGCAAGCGAATTCGAAAGCGTGGACATCGGAGGTCTCTTTTCTAGAATGGCGGGTAGGCGTCATTCGCCACGCTGTCTTCGTATGTTTCAAAGGCGTTCGTTGACGAATGATCCGCTCAGCACGATGCAGGTTTTACCGTTTAGTTCAAGAGCCAATCGGTTGGCTCCAGCAGCGATTGCCGCATCGATGGGTTTCAGCGCTCGAACGGCTCTCCCAGTGAGGCAATGCCGTTCAGCTTCAAAAGCCGTTTGTTGGAGGAGATAATGCCGAGGACCACAATGGTCACAATATAGGGCAGGCTGGAAAGAAGCTGAGAGGGAATGGCAAGCCCGCTTGTCTGCGCTGTCAGCCCGATCAGCGAAACAGCACCAAACAGGCAGGCACCGAGAAAGATGCGGCCGGTGAGCCATGTGCCGAAGACAACGAGCGCAATGGCGATCCAGCCGCGGCCGGCGATCATGCCATCAGCCCAGAGCGGGGTGTAGACCACGGACGCATAGGCACCGGCAAAGCCGGCCATGAGACCACCAAAGGCCACAGCCCCGACGCGAATGGCGATGACGGGATAGCCGATGGCGCGCGCAGCCTTCGGGTTCTCACCAACAGCGCGCAACACAAGGCCGACCTTTGAGCGCGCAAAGGCAATACCGATGACAAGCGTGACGATGAGCGACAGCCAGACCACGATATCCTGCGTGAACAATCCGCCGATCACGGGAAGATCGGAAAGGCCGGGAATGGACATCTTCGGCAGGCTTTTCACCGTCATCGCCTCATAGGATTTGCCGAAGAGGGCGGAAAGGCCCTGGCCGAATATGCCGATGGCAAGCCCTGTTGCCACCTGGTTGGCGCGAAACCCAAGCGCCACAAAGGCAAAGACCAGCGAGAGCGCCGTTGCGGCGAGCCCGGCGGCGAGGAAGGCCAGAAAATGCCCGCCGCCATTGTGCACGATGATGAAGGCGAGCGCAGCACCAAGCGCCATCATGCCCTCGACACCGAGGTTCATGACGCCCGAGCGTTCTGCCACCAGTTCGCCAAGGGCGGCCAGCAGAAAGGGGGTGGCGGCGGCCAGCATGCTGGCCAGGATGAACTCAACGGCGCTCATGCCCGCGCTCCCTTCGGTGTTGTCGGCCACTCGATGCGGTAGCGCACGAAGGCTACAGCGATGAGGTATGACAGAAGCAGGCTGCCCTGGAAGACGCGCACGGCTGCAATCGGCAGGCTGGCGGAGACCATGGCATTGTCGCCGCCGATATAGAGAATTGCCATGAAGAAGGATGACAGGATGATGCCGATCGGGTGAAGCCCGCCGAGATAGGCAACGATGATGGCCGCATAGCCGTAGCCGGTGGAAATGGAGCGTTGCAGCTGGCCAAGCGGACCGGCCACTTCTGCGGCCCCTGCAAGACCGGCCGCAAAACCGCCAATCAGCAGCGAGAGCCAGATCGCGCCGCTTTCGGAAAAGCCTGCATAGCGGGCCGCCCCCGGTGCAAGACCGCCGACCTGGAGTTTATAGCCCGCAAAACTCTTCTGCATGAAGGCCCATGCGAGGATCGACAGGAAAAGCGTGATCAGAAGCGAAACGTTGACGCGGGTTCCAGGTATCAGCGTCGGCACGAGCGCATCCATCTGGAACATGACCGATTGCGGGAAGTTGAAGCCCATCGGGTCTTTCCAGGGGCCGAGCAGCAGGTAGTTCAGCACCTGTTCTGCCACCAGCGCCAGCATCAGCGAGACGAGGATTTCATTGGCATTGAGCCGCACGCGCCAGAAGGCCGTGATTGAGGCCCAGAAGGCACCGCCAAGCGCACCGAGAAGGAGCATCAGCGGCCAGATCCATGCGCCTTCCGCCTGCGGAAACCAGACCGGGATCGAAGAGGCGCAGACTGCACCCAGAATGAACTGGCCTTCAGCCCCGATATTGAACACCTTGGCGCGATAGCCGATGGCAAGGCCCTGCGCGATCAAAAGCAACGGCCCCATTTTCAACAGCACTTCGGTGAAGGAATACCAGGACAGGATCGGCTCCAGCAGCATGGCGTGGAAGACATCGAGCGGACTTTTGCCCATGAGAATGTAGAGCGCGAAATTGAGCACGATGGCCACGGCAAGCGCGATGACCGGGGCCAGCAGTGTCATTTTCAGCGAGGCGCGCTCGCGGCGGATCAGGTGCGGCATCATCATGCGCGGGCAGCCTCCGCGTCCGTTTCGGCACCAATCATGTAGCGGCCCACCTCTTCGAGCTTTGTCTGGCGCGTCACCAGCGGTTTGCTCAGCCTGCCGTGATGCAGAACCTGAATGTAGTCGCAGATGTCGAACAGCTCTTCGATCTCTTCGGAGATCACGAGAATGGCCATGCCCGCATTGCGAAGCGCCACCAGCCGCCGGCGAATGGCGGTGGCCGCGCCAATGTCCACACCCCAGGTGGGCTGGGCGACGAAGAGCAGTTTCGGCGCCAGCATGATTTCGCGGCCGACAATGAATTTCTGCAGGTTGCCGCCGGAAAGCGCGCCGGCCTCGGCCTCTGTGCCGGGCGTTCGCACGTCAAAATCGCGGATGCATTCCTCTGCAAAGGCTTGTGCCTTTTCCTGACTGATGAAGCCGTTTTTCAACAGGCCGAGCGGGTGGGCGGTCAAAAGACCGTTCATGGTCAGCGACATTTCCGGCACTGCGCCACGGCCCAGGCGGTCTTCCGGCACAAAGGCCATGCCGAGCCTGCGGCGCTGCGCCGGGGTGAAGTCACCCGCAGGTTTGCCCATGATAAAGAGTTCGTCGCTGACGAGGTTGGGCAAACGGATTTCGCCGGAAATGATCTGCGCAAGCTCGCTTTGTCCATTGCCGGAAATGCCCGCAATGCCGAGAATTTCGCCGCCGCGCACAGAAAGTGTGATATCGGAAAGCGCAACGGCGAAAGGATCATCGGGCGCATAGTTGAGGCCGATCAGTTCCAGCCGCTTCTCGCCCTTTTCCACCTCCACCACCGGCGCGGGCTCGGGCATGTCACGCCCGATCATCATCTGCGCCAGATCATGTGCATCGTGTTCGCGCGGATCGACATTGCCGGTCACTTCGCCCGCCCGCAGGATGGTTGCGTGGTCGCAAATCGCCCGGATTTCTTCGAGCTTGTGGGAAATGAACAGAATCGACACGCCGCCATCGCGCAGGCGTCTCAGTGTTTCAAACAGGCGCTCGACAGCCTGCGGCGGCAGAACCGATGTCGGCTCATCCAGGATGAGCAATTTGGGATTGGTCATCAGGCAACGCACGATCTCCACACGCTGCCGCTCGCCCACAGAAAGCGCATGCACATGGGCAAAAGGGTCGATCTCAAGGCCGAAATCTTCCCCGAGGGTGCGAATGCGCGTCACCAGGTCGGCTTTCTTGCCGGGGACAACGAGCGCGATGTTTTCAACAACGGTCAGGGTCTCAAACAGCGAGAAATGCTGAAATACCATGCCGATGCCGTGGCGTCTCGCCTCTGCGGGAGAGGCGAGACGAATGGGTTTCCCCTGCCAGTGGATCTCGCCCTCATCCGGGGTTTCCACGCCATAGATCAGCTTCATGAGCGTGGATTTGCCGGCGCCGTTCTCGCCCAGAATGGCGTGAATGGAACGCGGGGCGACAGCCAGGTCAATGCCGCGATTGGCGCGCACCGGGCCGTAGCTTTTCGAGATGCCTTTCAGGCTGAGGAGTGTTTCGCTCATCGAAGGGCGATCACTTCGGCAGAGGCGTGGAGACACCCTTGACGTGCCAATCCATCGCAACGATCTCGGCGTCCGTTAGGGTTGTGCCTTCGGCAACGCCGACGCTGCCGTCCTGCTTTGTGATCGGGCCGCTAAACGGCGAGAAGCTGCCGTCTGCGATCTTGGCTTCCACATCCTTGATCTTGGTCATCATGTCGGCGGGAACGTCGGGGTTCCAGTCAACGACCTCAACAACCTTGTCTTCGACGCCGAGGAAGGCGTTTGCGCCCGTGAACGTGCCTGCCATATGGGCCTCGACCTGCGCCTTGAAATAGGGCGACCAGTCAGTCAGCACGCAGCCGAGATAGGTCTTCTCGGCATATTTTTTCATCGAGGAGTTGAGGTTGAAAGCATAGACGCCGGCATCTTCGCAAGCTGAAATCACAGAAGGCGTGTCCTGCGCATTGGAGAAGATCACGTCGCAATCCTGAGACATCAGTGCCTTGGCGGCATCCTGCTCCTTGGCCGGATCGAACCAGCTGTTGACCCAGATGACGGAGACATCGATATCCGGGTTGACAGTCTGCGCACCGAGCGTGAAGGCGTTGATCGACGTGATGAGCTCAGGGATTGCAAAAGCCGAAACCGAGCCGATTTTGCCGGTCTTGGAAAGGGCGGCTGCTGCCATGCCCATCAGATAGGTGCCCTGGAAATATTTCGCCGCGAAGGGCGAGAAGTTCGGCGCGACCATGTAGCCGGACGCGTGGAGAACGGAAATGTCGGGCATGCGCTTGGCAAGCTGGATGGCGCCGTTCTGATAACCGAAGGAACCGGCAACCAGGAACTTGTTTCCGTCGGCGACTGTCTTGTTCATGATGCGGTCGGCATCGGGGCCTTCTGCGATGTTTTCAAGGATCGTGACCTTCACCTTGTCGCCATAGGCGGCCTTGATCGGCTCAAGCCCATCGGCCAGCGCCCGGCCCCAGCCCACATCGCCAATCGGTGAAGGCACGACAAGCGCAATGCCCAACGGTTCTTCAGCGGCAAATGCAGCGCGACCGCCAAAAGCGGCGGCAACACCGGCTGCGGCCGTTGTCTTCATCAATGTTCTGCGTGTCAGTTTCGTGTTCATGTTGGTTCCCCTTCTGGTGGTTATGCGAGTGTGATTGTTGATAGTGCAGCTTCGGCCTCGGCCATCATTCTGGCTTCGTCGAGGCCCGGAAATTCGCCGTCTTCCCAGACGATGCGTCCGTTGACCATCGTCATATCGGTGGCCATGCCGATGCCGACCTTGGCAAGAAGGCTCAATGGGTCATGACGGGTGCCGACATAGTCCATCCGGCGCGTATCGATGGCAAAAAGATCAGCCGCCATGCCGGGCGCGAGCCTGCCGATATCCTTGCGGCCCAAGAGGCTTGCGCCCTCGACCGTTGCGTAACGCAGGAAATCAGCGGGTGGCGGCACGGGATGTTGACGCGTGGAAGCGACTAGGCATTGCAGCATGTAGCCGGAATGGATGCAGTGCATGAGGTTGGAATTGTCGTTGGATGCCGCCCCATCGCAACCGAGACCAACCCGCACGCCGAGTGCGGCCATGGCCGGGATGTCGGTCACTTCCGCGCCGACGAGATAGACGGGCTCGGGGCAGTGGGAAACGCCGGTGCCGCTGGCGGCCATCTTGGCAAGCTCTGCATGCGTCAGCTCCCAGCAATGGGCATAGAAGGTGTCCGGACCGGCAAAGCCCATCTCTTCCAGATAGTCCACCGTGCGCATGCCGTGGCGCGCTTCAATGACCGGGCTTTCGCCTTCGCCAACATGCGTGTGCAGGAACACATGCTTGTCGCGCGCAAGGCGAACCGACTCCACGAATGTCTCGCGATAGGCATTGACCGGCTGGCAGGGCGAGACCACCACCTGACGCATGCTGAAGGGCGCATCGTCGTGATAGGCATCAATCACGCGGGCGCAATCGTTGATAAATTCATCGGTCGTCTCCAACATCTCGTCTGGAATGGTGGAGCCTTCGGATTTCGGCAGCGAATTGCCGCCGCGACCGGCGTGGAACCGAATGCCGAGCTTTTCAGCGGCCTCGAATTGCCGGTCGACAATGCGTTTGCCCGCATGGCGGGGATAGCAATATTGATGGTCGAAAGCCGTCGTGCAGCCGTGCTTGATCAGTTCGGCCATGGCCGTCAGAGAGGAATGGTAGAAGCAATCCTCGGTGAGGCGCGAGAAGATCGGGTAAATGCGATCCAGCCACTCGATGACTGAAAGTTTCGTCCAGTCCAGATCGGCGCGGTTGCGCACGAAGGTCTGGAAAAAATGATGGTGCGTGTTCACAAGGCCGGGATAGACGAACCAGCCGGTGGCGTCGCGGACGGTCGTCCCTTCGGGCTGGGGTGCGGCGCTGAGGTTCTGGCCGATCGCCTTGATGGCAGGGCCGTCGGTGAGAATATCTGCATCGCGATGAACGGTCTGGCCGGTGCCGTCGTCAACGATAATGGCTGCGCAGTTCTTGAACAGGTATCCGGCCATTGTCAGGCAGTCTCCTTGGCAGGCTCGGGTTTCAATTCGTGGAGGCGGTGAATGCCGGGCATTTCGATGAAGCCGTCAAGCGCGCGCACGGCACGCAGCCACAGCCGGATGGACGGGTAGGGGTCGAGTGCTATGCTGCCGTCGGGCGCGAGCGCGACATAGGGGAAGCAGGCAATATCGGCCACTGTCGGCTTGCTTCCCGTGAGGAATATGTCGCCCTTCATGCGCTGCACTGCAAGCGCTGCCTCAAGCTCGCGAAGCGCCTTCACGCCGGAGGCCTGCAGCGCGGCGAGGTCGCCCGGTCGCAGCAGCATTTCCACCAGGCGCGCGCCGCCGAGCGATGCGGTGAGCCGGTGCGAGAAGGACAACCATTGCTGGATTTGGGCGCTTTCAGCCGGGTCGCCACTGCCCAGCCATTCGGGTGCGGCCTTGGCCGCAATGTAAACCAGCATGGCGGACGATTCCGTCAACACCAGCTCACCATCTTCCAGAATGGGGATGGAACCTGCGGGATTAAGCGCCAGAAGTGCCGGGCTCAAATGTTCGCCGCCGGGATGAAAATCGACTGGGCGGAGGGTGAGTTGTGTGCCAGTCAGGGCGGCAAGCAGGCGCACCTTGTAGCAACTGGGTGAGAGTATGTAGTCGTAGAGTTTCATTGGGCCACCAGTTGCGCGCCATATGTATAGTTGTGCCGCTTCAGCCAGCGCCGATAGGCAACGGAGGTCATGTCTGCACGGGTCGGGATTTCCATGCCCGGATCAAGCGGCAGACGGCGCGGGATCTGGTTTTCCAGGATCGAGCGGTCCTGCAGGAAGATCATCTGCTGGAAATGGATGAGGTCGGTCATGTCCGCCTCATCATCGTAAAGCGCCATCCACGGCCATACGTCGCACAGCTCCTCGGTCAGCGGTTGCACGAAAAGCGTGATGACATCCCATTCGCCTGGACGCGGCGGGCAGGTCTTGTAAAGCACAGAGCAGGTGGGGGCGGGCACGCGGTACATGTAATCCGTCGTAATGCCGCCAGCCGCTGACTTGGCCGCCTGCGGCTGAAAGAACTTCACCTTGGTTGCCCAGACCTCGTCTTCCTTCTCGCGGATTTCCACATCGTATTTTTCGACTTCCGTATGTGGTTCGGCACCCAGAATGTCGGTGTGCACGAAGGGGAAATGGGCAATGTCGAGGAAGTTCTCGACAGCCCTCAGCGGCGAGCAGCGCACACGCACTACACCGACATCCACCAGGCGGCGGCCCGGCTCATCAGCCTCGGGAATGTCGAACAGTTCTTTCTTCGGTTCGCCCAGCGACGTCCAGACATGGCCGTAGCGGATGCGCACCGGCAGGCTTCGTCCATCGGCTTCCGTTGCGGCAACTCTCTCTGAGCCGGTGCGGGCCACATGAATGGGATGTCCCATCAGAAGCGTGTCGCGGCCAGCCGCATCCAGTTTCGAAAAGAGAGCGACCGGATACCATTCATCAATCATCGGATCGGACATCAATTCGCTCCTTCCAGGGCGTCGGCGCTTTCTGCGTCGCGGCGCAATTGTTCGCCCGCCTGCGAGATGGCAATGCGCTGCGCCAGAGACGCATTCTTGTCCGCCAGCACGTGGACGATTGTTTCAGCCTCACCTTTGGTGACGGCAAGCAGAAATGCGGTCTCGCCGCCCAATGTGCATCTGATCAATCCGCTGATATCAGCCTTGGCACCGGCAGCCGCTTCCAGCGCGGCGATACTGGCCTGAAAGGTCATCGACCGCAGCGGCCAATAGCCGTCAAACGAAGGTGGCGGCTCATCCTGTGCTTCGTTGACAACCCAGACAATGCCTTCACGTTCAGTGGTGATCTGGTTGCGGGTGTTGATGCTGGCGGGCGGCTGCAGGTCGGGATGGGCTGGAATGCGCAGACACGCGCCATCGCGCCCATAACTCCAGCCGTGGTAGATGCAGGCGAGCGCTTCACCCCGCACAAAGCCATGCGAAAGCCGCATGCCGCGATGGGGACAGCGATCGGAACTGGCAGAGAGTTGCCCGGATTGGCTGCGCCAGAGCGCCACATCGCCAGTCGGCGTCCAGGCCGGGATGACAGTACCAGCCGGTACATCCGCCGACAGCGCTACAGGGGTCCACTTGCACCAGTTATTGGGAAACATGAGACAATCTTCTTAATGCATTCAATTCATCCATGGCCCTGGAAGAGACTCCAAAGACACAAACCTTGGCACGCTTGCACAAAAATTCGACGTTATCAATATAGCCAAAAAATTGTGCAGTAGTATAATTTCGCGTGTCCTTGCGATGCCCTTACCGATCTTCACGTGTGCAGGCCGGAAATGCTGGACCGTGCATTGGAAGAACGCAGGATTTCGTCGACCCAGACATCGATTGGCCCCAGCAGGCAACCCATCTCCATGGCGTCAATCAGCGCTTCTGGCCCTTCGATTTCCATCTCGATGCGATGCGCCTCAATTGTGGAAAACGATGTTTTGAGGCCGAGCTTGCGGGCATGGCGCTCAATCCAGGGAATGAATGTGGACGCGCCGAGATCGCCCAGAATGGCAATGCGCTCTTTGGAGATGATCCGGTCAGCCTCACCCACGCGCGCTACTCCGCCGTCGAGGAGGTGGGGTTGCGACCGAAATCGATTTTTGCCGGACGACCGGGCAGGGAAAGTTCACTTTCCTTCGGCGCCGTGCGGGAAATGACCTTTCCGCCTTTGAGAACGGCGAGCCGGGCGGGTTTCAGGCGGATGGCCTCAAGCACATCTTCGGCCTGCAGGATGACCAGATCGGCATTGCAGCCAACCGTCAGGCCGTAATCTTTCAGACCGAGCGTTTTCGCCGAATTGGTGGTGATCGCTTCAAAGACGCGCTGCTTGTCCTCCACGCCGGAAAGCTGGCCCACATGCACAGCCATATGCGCGACCTCCAGCATGTCACCTGAGCCCATGGAATACCAAGGGTCCATGCAGCAATCCTGACCGAAGGAGACGTTGAGCCCGGCGGCCATCAGCTCGCGCACCCGCGTCATGCCGCGGCGTTTGGGATAGGTGTCGTGCCGACCCTGCAGCATGATATTGATGAGTGGGTTCGGGATGACATTGATTTCAGCCTCCGCCATCAGCGGAATGAGCTTGGAAACATAGTAATTGTCCATCGAATGCATGGATGTGAGATGCGAACCGGCAACACGGCCTTGAAGGCCGAAGCGGATCGTTTCAGCCGCCAGCGTCTCGATATGACGGGACATGGGATCGTCGGTTTCATCGCAATGCATGTCGACCGGCAGGCCGCGCTCTGCAGCAATCCGGCAAAGCGCTTCCACAGAGGCGGCACCATCCTGCATGGTGCGCTCGAAATGGGGAATGCCGCCAACCACATCGACGCCCATGTCCAGCGCGCGCTCCAGCGATTTCACGCCGTCCTTGGCCCGGTAATAGCCATCCTGCGGGAAGGCGACGAGCTGAAGGTCGATATAGGGCGCCACGCGCTCCTTCACCTCCAGCATGGCTTCCACGGTGACAAGTCGCGGGTCGGATGTGTCGACATGGCTGCGGATGAACAGAAGGCCTTGCGACACCGCGTAATCGCAATAGGCCAGCGCGCGTTCAATGAGGGCTTCCTTGGTCAGAAGCGGGCGAAGCTCACCCCAGAGCGCTATGCCTTCGAGAAGCGTGCCGGACACATTCATGCGCGGCAAGCCGAGCGAGAGTGTTGCGTCCATGTGAAAATGCGGATCGATGAAAGCGGGGCTCACCATCCGGTTTGTCGCGTCAATGGTCTCACCGGCCTCAGCGCTTATACCGGCCTCGATTGCCCCGATCTTGCCATTTGCGATGCCGATATCGATGCCTTTTCGGCCATCGGGCAGGTTGGCATTTCGGATGATAAGATCGAACATGAATTTAAACTCTGGAACGCTGGGGATATGACGGCGGACATACTGTGGAATTGACAGCATACGAACTATTGCAATGCGCTCCCATGCAGTCAATCGCCGTACTCGGTTTATTGCCTGTGCAATGCAGACAAAGAGGTGACGACAGTCATGTTTTTGTTTTAAACCAAGTTTGAAACAGAGGCTTTCATGCCGCTTTTTGATTGTGAATTTGAACGTCGACCCCACGCCGACATTGGTTTGCGCATTGCAGATAACCCCGCTTTTTTCGACTTTTGAGAATGAAAGGAATAATTCATGTCCAAAACCGTTTTGATCACCGGCGCAACGGCCGGATTTGGCGCTGCCATTGCGCGCACTTTTGCAGCCGATGGCTGGAAGCTTGCCATTACCGGACGGCGCAAGGAACGGCTTGAAGCGCTGGCAGATGAACTGGGCGGGCCGGAGAAGGTATTCATCATGCCTTTCGACATTCGCGACGAGGCTGCAACGCGGGATGCGCTGGCAAACCTTCCGCCGGAATTTGCCGAGATCGATGTGCTGGTCAACAATGCTGGCCTTGCGCTTGGCACCGGGCCGATTGATGCAAGCGATCTGCAAGATTGGAAGACGATGATCGATACGAACATCACCGGTCTTGTGACTATCACGCGCCTGCTGATCGATACGCTGATCGCGCGCAAGGGCCTGATCGTCAATCTGGCCTCCGTTGCCTCCAACTGGGCCTATCCGGGCAGCAATGTTTACGGTGGCACGAAGGCTTTCGTTCAGCAGTTTTCGCTGGGTCTGCGTTCCGATCTCAGTGCCAGGGGCGTGCGGGTTACCTCCATCGAGCCGGGAATGGCGGAAAGTGAATTCACGCTGGTGCGCACGGGCGGCGACAAGGCTGCCTATGACAAGCTCTATGGCGGCGCCAACCCGCTGCAGCCGGAAGATATTGCCCGCACCATCCACTGGGTCGCCACCCAGCCGCCGCACGTGAATATCAACTCGCTCGAAATCATGCCGGTCAGCCAGTCCTGGGCACCGTTTCAGGTGGCGCGGACGTAGTCTTGCTTTGTTGCCCTCTTTCTCCCCTTGGGGAGAAATGTCGGGCGCAGCGCGACAATGAGGGGTTCCAGCCTGAGGGCGAATGAGAACCCCTCATCCGCCCTACGGGCACCTTCTCCCCAAGGGGAGAAGGGGAAATAGCGCCTCGGGCCGTCTCCAAAAAGAAAGGGCCTGAAGCGGTTGCTTCAGGCCCGGCTCAATTTCAAAATTGCGTTCAGGCTTCAGCCGAAAACCTTCGTCAGCGCGTTGTCGATGGCACCAGTCATTGCGTCGATATCGGCTTCGGTGGCAATCAGTGCGGGGCTGAGGCAGAGCGTGTTGTTGAAGCCTGGAACCGAGCGGTTGGTGGCACCGATGATGACGCCCTGGCCGATGCAGTCTGCGACCACGGCCTGAACCTTCTTCTCGTCAGCCGGCTCCTTCGTCTTGCGGTCGGCAACCAGTTCAGCACCGCAGAAGAGACCGATGCCGCGCACCTCACCGATCACGGCGTGGCGTTCCTGCAATGCGTGCAGGTTGTTCATCAGCCGCTCACCCATGGCAGTGGTGTTTTCAAGCAGGCCTTCGTCTTCAATGATGCGCATGTTTTCAAGCGCAGCCGCCGGGCCGGAGACGCAACCGCCGAAAGTGGAGATATCGCGGAAATAGGATAGCGGATCGGTCGGGTCGTCCTTGAACATTTCAAAAACGCGCTCGGTCGTCGCCGTCACGGAGATGGCGGCATAACCGGAGGCAACACCTTTGGCCATGGTGACGAAATCGGGTTCGACGCCATATTGCTGATAGCCGAACCACTTGCCGGTGCGGCCAACACCGCAAACCACTTCGTCGATATGCAGGAAGATATCGTATTTGCGGCAGATTTCCTGCACGCGTTCCCAATAGCCCTTCGGCGGCGTGATGACGCCACCGCCGGCGGTGACCGGCTCAAGGCAGATTGCGCCGATCGTATCCGCGCCTTCGCGCAGGATAACCTCTTCAATGGCGTCAGCCGCGCGCTGACCGTAATTGTCGATATCGCCCCACTGGCTGCGATATTCCAGGCAGTGCGGAACCGAAACGAAGCCCTCGGGCAACGGTCCATATTGGGCCTTGCGCTCTTCCTGGCCACCGGCGGCGAGAGCGCCGAGCGTGGTGCCATGGTAATCGCGCTCGCGGTAAAGGATCTTGTATTTGCGACCGCCATGGTGGCGCTGCGAAATCTGGCGCACCATCTTGAAGACCTTCTCATTGGCCTCCGAGCCGGAGTTGGAATAATAAACGCGGGTGAGGCCCGGCATTTTCTCAATCAGCTTTTCAGCAAAGAGGGCGCCCGGAATGGAGCCGGAAGCACCAGCATAATAGTTGAGCTTCACCAGCTGCTCGCGCACGGCATCCGCAATGCTTTCACGACCGTAACCCACATTCACGGTCCACACGCCGCCAGACAGGCCATCGAGATATTCGCGGCCGTTCACGTCCCAGAGCTTCAAGCCCTTGCCTTCAACGAAGATGCGCGGGTCGACGGTCTCAAAGGGTTTGTGCTGGGTCAGATGGTGCCAGACGTGGCGTTTGTCGGCCTCTACAACGTGGCCCATATCGTTGGGGTTGGCAGCAATGCCCATGGGGTATCTCCTTCAAGCGATGAGGGACCCCGAATACCACATGAGAGGCGAGCGCAACAGCATCTGTGCAACTGGCACCTTAAAAAGCAAAATCTGGCTCTGCGCTGATCTTCAGCCCATGCAGATGTCGTCCATCACTTCGGCAAGAACACGCAAACCTGCTTCAATGCGGCTTTCGGCGACGGAGGTGAAGCCAAGCCGGAAGAAACGGCGGCCTGCATCTGGGTTGGAAAAGAAGATGGCTCCGGCCTCAACGAGAACACCGCGGGCGCGGGCGGCCTCCGCCAGTTTTCGGCTATCCAGCCCTTCAGGCCCTTCAACCCAGAAACTTGTTGCGCCCGGATCACGCCGCCAGGTGCATTGCGGCAGAATTTGCGGCATCAGCCGGGCAATCAGATCAGCACGCTTTTGCAGCACGACACCGGTTTTCTGAATATGCTGGCGATAATGTCCAAGTGCGATGAAAGCGGCCAGAATGCGCTGGTTGTTGGTGGGTGGATGGCGCAGCAGCAAGCGGCGCAACACACGCAATTCGCTGATCACGCCTTTGGGCGCAACGATATAGCCGACCCTGAGTCCCGGCGCGAGCGCCTTGGAAAAGCTGCCGACATAGATGACGCGGCCCGTTTGATCGAGGCTTTTCAGGCAGGGGATTTCCGACTGCGTGGCCTGCGAAAGATCGGCCTCGTAATCGTCTTCGATCAGGATCTGGTCGTTTCGCTCGGCAGCCTCCAGAAGCATCTTTCGGCGGGCAAGCGGCATGGCTGCCGTTGTCGGGCATTGGTGGCCGACAGTCAAGAATGCCACCCGGCATTTCGAAAGCAGCGCATCGGGCAAGACACCGTCCGCATCCATGTTCAGCCGGTGCACATTGCTGGTGGCCAGCGACACGAGGTTGCGAGTATCGGGATAACAAGGGTCTTCGATGCCGGTCGGCGTATCTGCGCCCACAAGAAGCTGTACGAGAATGGAAAGCGCCTGCTGCGATCCAATCGTGACGATGATTTCCTCGGGTTCGGCAAAGATACCGCGCCGGGGCAGAACCTGGACGCGCAGCTGCTCCACGAGATCGGGATCGTCATCGTCTATGCGGTCACCGAGAAAGCCGTGGATTTCTTGCACGCTGGAGGTGGCGCGCACCGCCTCGCGCCAATTGTTGGCGGGGAAGAATTGCGGATCGAACTGACCGAAGAGAAAGGGGTAGGGGTAGTCCATCCAGTCGCGCGGCTTGTTATTCTGCCGCTGGCGGGAGGGATGAATGGCAAAGTGCTCCTGCCAGTCCTTGGCGGCAGCGTCCCGCGTGCTATTTTCGGTGGCGCTCTGACGGTTGATTTCTGCAACAAAGATGCCGCTGCGTTCACGCGAGATCAGAAACCCCTCGTCGATCAGCATCTGATAGGCCGCAGTCACGGTGTTGCGCGCCACCTGCAGAAGGGTGGAGAGTTTGCGGCTGGAGGGCAGGCGTGTGCCTGCTTTCAAGAAGCCGCTTTCAATAGAATAAACCAAAGTGCGGCGGATCTGGATATTCAGGCCCTGGTCACCACGTTCCAGCTCGGAAAACATGCGTTTCCAAACGATATCGGGGTGCAAATTTGGCTGGCTTGTTTTGAGAACCTTCATTGAGGCGTTCTTACTCCCGCTGGCCCGGCGAATCCAGCGCGTGCAAACGGATTTTCCGCCGGGTCATGACAGAGGTAAGATCGAGATGGCGTGGGCAATGTCCTTCTACCCTTGGGGAGAAGGTGGCCTGAAAGGCCGGATGAGGGGTTCCCACACAATCATAAGCGAGAACCCGTCATCTGCCCTGCGGGCATCTTCTCCCCAAGGGGAGAAGAAAATCCGTCATTCGGCGGCCTGCACCTTGGGGCCGGGGACATAATTGAGGATGGGCCCGAGCCAGCGCTCCACCTCTTCGATGTCCATACCCTTGCGCGCGGCATAATCTTCCACCTGGTCGCGCTCGACCTTGGCCACGCCGAAATAATAGCTTTCCGGATGGCTGAAATAAAGGCCGGAGACGGAAGAGCCGGGCCACATGGCCATGCTTTCGGTGAGTGTCACGCCAGTCGTCTTTTCTGCGTCCAGTAGGCGGAAGAGCGTGGTCTTTTCCGTATGGTCGGGCTGGGCGGGATAGCCAGGCGCAGGACGAATGCCCTGATAGGGCTCGCTGATCAGCTCCTGCGGCGCAAAGGTTTCATCGGCACCGTAACCCCAGAGTTCCTTGCGCACCATTTCATGCATGCGTTCGGCAAAGGCTTCGGCAAAACGGTCGGCCAGCGCCTTGACCATGATGGAGGAATAATCGTCATTGGCGCGTTCGAAACGTTCGGCAATGGCCACTTCCTCAATGCCTGCGGTCACCACAAAACCGCCGAGATAGTCTTCCCTGCCGCTGTCCTTCGGAGCCACGAAATCGGAAAGCGCCACATTGGGCCGTCCATCGCGCTTGGAAAGCTGCTGGCGCAGCGTGAAGAATGTGTCGAGCTTTTCTGCGCGGGTCTCATCTGTGAAAAGCTGAACGTCATCGCCCACCGCGTTCGCTGGCCAGAAGCCAACCACGGCGCGCGGTGCAAACCACTTTTCGTCGATGATTTTCGTCAGCATCGCCTGTGCGTCGGCAAAAAGCTGGCGGGCAGCTTCGCCCTGTTTCTCATCCTCGAGAATGGCCGGGTAGCGGCCCTTCAACTCCCAGGTCTGGAAGAAGGGTGTCCAGTCGATATAATCTGACAGTTCGGCCAGATCCCAGGTCTCGAAGGTTTTTGTGCCGAGGAAAGAGGGCTTCGGCGGGGTATAATTTGCCCAATCGATCTTGTGGGCATTGTCGCGGGCCGCGGCATAGCTGATGCGCCGCTTGGCGGCTTCGGCCTTTTCGTGGGCTTCGGCCACTTTGCGGTATTCCTCCTGAATGGCGGTGACGTAACCGGGTTTCTGCTCATCGCTCAGAAGATTTGAGACTACCCCCACGGCGCGCGAGGCGTCCGTCACATAGATTGACTGACCGGCCTTGTAGCGCGGATGGATCTTCACCGCAGTGTGCACCCGGCTTGTGGTCGCCCCACCGATGAGAAGCGGGATATCAAAACCCTGCCGCTCCATTTCAGAGGCCACATGCACCATTTCGTCGAGTGACGGTGTGATCAGGCCGGAAAGGCCGATAATATCGGCATTATGCTCGCGGGCGGTCTGCAGGATTTTTTCGGCCGGGACCATCACGCCAAGGTCGATGATCTCGTAATTGTTGCAGGCCAGAACCACGCCAACGATGTTCTTGCCGATATCGTGCACATCGCCCTTCACGGTTGCCATCACCACCTTGCCGGCGGTCTGGCGGCTGCCGCTGCTTTGCTTTTCCGCTTCCATATAGGGCAGCAGAACGGCAACGGCCTGTTTCATCACGCGGGCGGATTTCACCACCTGGGGCAGGAACATCTTGCCCGCGCCGAAGAGGTCGCCGACCACATTCATGCCCGCCATCAGCGGGCCTTCAATCACGTGCAGCGGGCGCTCGGCGGCTTGGCGGGCTTCCTCTGTGTCGGCATCGATGAATTCGGTGATACCGTTGACGAGGGCATGTTCCAGCCGCTTTTCAACCGGCCAGGTGCGCCAGGTGAGGTCCTTTTCCTTGGCTTCCTTTCCGGCTGCACCCTTGAAGCGTTCGGCAATCTCCAGAAGCCGCTCGGTCGCATCGTCGCGACGGTTCAGCACCACATCTTCGCAGGCTTCGCGCAGTTCCGGCTCAATGGTTTCATAAACGGCAAGCTGACCGGCATTGACGATGCCCATATCCATGCCTTCCTGAATGGCATGATAGAGGAAGACGGCATGCATGGCCTCGCGCACCGGCTCATTGCCGCGGAAGGAGAAGGAGAGGTTGGACACCCCGCCCGACACATGCACATGCGGCAGCGTTTTGATGATATCGCGCGTGGCGGCGATGAAGTCTGCGCCGTAATTGTTGTGTTCCTCAATGCCGGTGGCGACGGCGAAGATATTGGGGTCGAAAACGATATCTTCCGGGGGGAAGCCGACCTCTTCCGTCAAGAGCTTGTAGGCGCGGGTGCAGATTTCCACTTTGCGCGCATGGGTATCGGCCTGACCCTTTTCGTCGAAAGCCATGACCACGATGGCCGCGCCATAGGCCTTGGCAAGGCGGGCCTGCTTGAGGAAGCTTTCCTCGCCTTCCTTCATCGAAATGGAATTAACAAGCGGTTTGCCCTGAACGCATTTCAGGCCTGCCTCGATCACTTCCCATTTGGAGGAATCGATCATGATCGGCACACGGGCAATATCGGGCTCTGCGGCCACCAGGTTCAGATAGTCGACCATCACCTGTTTGGAATCGATGAGACCCTCATCCATGTTGATGTCGATGATCTGCGCGCCGTTTTCCACCTGACTGCGGGCAATATCGAGCGCTTCGGCATAATCGCCGGCAGTGATCAGCTTGCGGAATTTGGCCGAGCCGGTCACGTTGGTGCGCTCGCCCACATTCACGAAGGGAATTTCATCCGTCAGCGTGAAGGGTTCAAGGCCGGATAGACGCATGTGGACCGGCAAATCGGGGACTTGGCGCGGCGGGTATTTCGACACGGCCTCGGCAATGGCGCGAATATGCTCCGGCGTGGAGCCACAGCAGCCGCCAACAATGTTGACGAGGCCGTCGCGCGCAAACTCCTCGATCTGGGCAGCCATGAATTCCGGGCTTTCGTCATATTCGCCGAAACTGTTGGGCAGGCCTGCATTGGGATAGGCGCAGGTGAATGTGTCGGCAACCGATGAAATCTCATCCAGATGGGCGCGCATGGCGTTGGCCCCGAGCGCACAGTTGAGGCCGATGGTGAAAGGCTTGGCGTGGCGCACCGAATGCCAGAAGGCCGTCGGCGTCTGGCCGGAAAGCGTGCGGCCTGAAAGGTCGGTGATGGTGCCGGAAATCATGACCGGCAGATCAACGCCCTTTTCCTCGAAAATCTCCGAACAGGCGAAGATCGCAGCCTTGGCATTCAGCGTGTCGAAAATGGTCTCAATCAGAATAATGTCGGAGCCACCATCGATGAGGCCGCGAAGCTGTTCGCCATAGGCAATGCGCAGATCATCAAACGTGACGGCGCGGTAGCCTGGATTGTTAACATCCGGCGATATGGAGGCCGTGCGGTTTGTCGGGCCGAGCGCGCCTGCCACAAAACGGCGCTTGCCGTCTTCGGCTTCAGCGCGTTTGGCAGCGCGTTTGGCAAGGCGTGCGCCATCCCGGTTCAATTCATAGACCATATCCTCCATGCCGTAATCGGCCTGGGCAATGGAGGTGGAGGAGAATGTATTGGTCTCGATAATGTCTGCGCCGGCAATGGCGTAGCGATAATGGATCTCTTCAATCGCTGCTGGCTGGGTGAGGATCAGAAGATCGTTATTGCCCTGCTGATGGCAATCGCAGCCGCCGAACCGCTGACCGCGAAAGTGATCTTCGCCAAATCCCAGCCCCTGGATCTGCGTGCCCATAGCGCCATCCAGGATCAGAATGCGCTCGCGGGCTGCGGCCTCCAGTGCAGCGCGTGCATCGACTTGCTTTTCCTTGGCGCCTTCGAACAGGCGGTCCATCGTCTCAGACATAGTCACTCCATCCACATAAAGATATGTTTATGTCATTATATAGAGACTTGAGCTGATTGCAAGCGCCGCAAGAGCCTTGTAACGCTGGGAACAAACAGATGCGCGTTAGCATTGTCTAATCAAGCAGGCCGAACGCAGGAATGGATCGGCCAGGAACTTGAGGAGCGTGTCATGAAATCTGTTGCTTTTGCCGTATTTGGTCTTGCCGCAGCGCTTGCAGCCACCTCTGCAGTCGCCACCGTCGGAACCATGATCCACAACCAGTCTCAGCCAAGTTCGCTCGAGACATTTTCCGACATGGTGCCGTGGACCTCCACGCCGAAGCGGGTCGATGTGGCCGATCAGAATCTGGAACGCCTGCCGCCGCGCTACTCGTCCTATGTGACGGATCCGGGCTCCTTGAAAACCGCCGCGAATTCAAGCCGCTTTGTGGTTTATGGATCGATGGGCAATGTGGCGGTTTCTGAAAAGTCTGGCCGGACGCCGATGCCAACGGACCAGACTGCTCTGCTCGAGCCTGAAAGTACTGTTCTTGCGGAAACCAACTAAATTCGGCGCAGGGTTATATCGACTGGTGGGTTCTCAGACAGTCTGACCCTGCACCTCTTCAGCCAGCCACGCGCGAAAGGCTGCAAGCGGGGGATAATCGGCCCGCGCTTCAGGCCAGACGAGCCAATAGGACCCTGCTCCGGCGATGGAGCGCTTGAGCACGGGTTGAAGCCGTCCTTCACGGATTTCAATATCAGCCAGAAAATCGGGCAGCAGCGCCACGCCAAGCCCGGCGATCGCCGCTTGCGTCATCGTGGCGAACTGATCAAACAGCATGCCTGTTATGGGCGGCGTATCGGCCCCTTGCGCGGCAAACCAGCTGCGCCATGCCGTCGGCCGCGTTTCGAGCTGCAACAAGGCCAAGCCCTTCAAATCGTCAGGATGGTTGATCGGGTGTTCAGAAGCGACCGTTGGTGCGATGCATGCCGTCATCCGTTCTTCGAACAATCGCAGGTGATCGGCCTCGCGCCAGTCGTCCGCCCCGAAATGAATGGCAGCATCGAATGTTTCTGCCGCAAAATTGAAACGCTTCAGCCGGGTAGCAAGATTGATCGTGATGCCCGGATGTTTTGCCAGGAAATCGCCCAGCCGCGGGGCCAGCCAACGGGTGCCAAAAGCAGGCAGGATGGATAATGAAAGTGCGCCGCCGCCCGGATTGGTCACGAACTCCATGGACGACCGCTGAATGAGATCAAGCGCACGCGTCACATCGCGGCCATAGGCTTGTGCGGCCTGGGTGGGAACCAGCCTCTGGCGATGCCGCTCGAAAAGCGTGTGGCCGAGCTGATTTTCCAGGTTCTGAACGAGCCGGCTCACCGTGCTTTGCGTGAGATCCAGTTCACGCGCAGCCGCAGCCGTTGAGCCGGTGCGCAAGACGGCCTCAAAGGCAGATAGAAGGCTGATCGAAGGCAGAAAGCGTCGCGGTCTCATGGCTATTCATCTGATACATGGTTTTGAAGAGGATTATTGCCATTTTCTCTGCCGTGCAAGCATAGCACTCATATGCTGCGCTTCGCCGCGCGGGGCGAAATGAAATGGTATGGCCAATATAGGGGGGCCTACCAAGTGCATCACTGTATACATAATGTGGTGAAATTGCTCCTGCCGGACCACATTTTCGTTGCAATGCCCGCCTCAAATGCTAATCTCCAATCAGCAATGTATACAGTTAAAGCTGGCCGCTTGGGAGGGCGTTTTGCGAATGGCACGTTCAAATCTGGCATTTCAGCCCCGTGAGGGCGACATGGTGAGCACCTCGCTCATCAACAATTATTCCATCGAAATCACGGCCAAGGATGCAGCCGCGCTGACGGAAGCGCGCGATCTGATTGCGCCCGGCACGCAGGTATCGGTGACATTTCTGCCGGGTGAAGAAATGCCGGCACGTGTCGCTGCGGCAAAGCAGGTCAAGGCGCTCGGTTTTGTGCCGGTGTCGCACATTTCCGCGCGGCGTATTAAGTCCGAGGCAGAACTCGAACAGTTTCTCGATGCGCTCGTGTCAGAGGCTGAAATCACCAATGTCTTTGTTGTTGCAGGCGACCCCGACAAGCCTGAAGGCCCTTATAATGATGCCCTTGCCGTCATCCAGTCGGGTCTTCTGGAGAAATACGGTATCCGCAAGGTCGGTATTTCCGGCTATCCGGAAGGCCATCCGCAGATCGGCATGCCGCAACTGTGGAAGGCGCTGACCGACAAGCAGGCAATTCTGCAGGAAAAAGGGCTCGATTTCGACGTGACCACCCAGTTTGCCTTCGATGCCGATCCGGTTGTGCGCTGGATTGAAGATGTGCGGGCAGCCGGCGTCCATGCCCCGCTGCGGGTCGGCATTCCGGGACCTGCCAGTGTGAAGACGCTGATGCGCTTTGCAGCGCGCTGTGGCGTTGGAACCTCGACGAAGGTGATGGCGAAATACGGGCTTTCAATCGGTAAGCTTCTGTCTAATGCCGGCCCGGACTCTCTCGTGCGGGATCTCGAGACTGCCATTGATCCTGCCCGCCACGGCGACGTTCGCCTCCACTTCTACCCCTTCGGCGGTCTTGCCAAGACGGGTGAGTGGATCCGCGAATATTCCAAATAATGAAATCAGCGCGCGTGCTTGAGTGCATGCGCTTTTTCCTTCTCTGCTTTATCCTGTGGGAAGAGGCAAGAAGTTTGCTGTTCAGCATGCATGTCTTCGCGCTCCTCCCTTTTAAATGCTTTGCTTTTTGAATAGCGTCCGGAAAACAGCTGCCCCGCCGGCGGCTTTCTTGGAAGGAATTCAGGCATTGAAGGTTGAGGCGCTCGCAATCCCCGATGTGAAGAAAATCACACCCAAACGTTTGGGCGACAGTCGTGGCTATTTCGTCGAACTGTTCAAGGATGCCTGGTTTCGCCAACACGTCGCCGATCTTACCTTCGTTCAGGACAATGAATCGCTATCGGCCGAAGTTGGCACCATCCGCGGCCTGCATTTCCAGACACCGCCATTTGAGCAGGGCAAACTCGTTCGCTGCGTAGCCGGCGCGCTTGTGGATGTTGCCGTCGATATCCGCAAAGGCTCGCCCACTTTCGGCCAATGGGTGGCGGCGGAACTGACGCCGGAAACCGGCGACATGCTCTGGGTGCCACCGGGCTTTGCCCATGGTTTTGCGACGCTCAAACCCTCGACCATCATCAATTACAAGGTGACGGCCCCCTATAGTGGCGAACACGACAAGGGTGTTAAATGGAACGATCCGGCAATCGGTGTCCAATGGCCGCAATTTGAAAAGACGCATCTTTCGGCTAAGGATGAAAAGCAGCCGCTGCTGGCTGAATTGCCTGATTATTTCAAAATCTGAGGGGGTGGCCCCGGTAAATCGAATCGACTGGAGAAGGTGTGGTGGCAAACAGGTTAAAAACGCGCATTTTGGATGGTGAATTTGTCACCGCCGCATGGGTTCATTTCGGTTCGCCCGATGTGGCGGAAGCAATGGTTGCTGCCGGCTGGGATGTGATTGTCATCGACGGTGAACATGGTATTGGCGATGTGGAGCAGTGGATTGCAATCGCCAGAGCCGTTGAGAATGCCGGTGCTGATGTGATCCTGCGCGTTCCCCATGGCCAGCCGTGGCTGATCAACCGCGTGATCGACCGCGGTATCCGCTCCATCATCGTTCCGCGTGTGAACACTGCTGCGCAGGCGCGCGAAATTGCCGATGCCTGCCGTTATCCGCCGCATGGCAATCGCGGTTATGCGGCAGCCATCACACGCTCCTCCAGTTTCGGCACACGACCGGATTACGGTCTTGTGGAGGCGCATGAGGAAGTCTTCCTGATGGTTCAGTGTGAGCATTTTGAAGCCGTTGATAATATTGCAGAAATGGCTTCCGTCAAAGGCGTTGACGGTATCTTCATAGGCCCCAATGATCTGGCCGGGTCTGTCGATCGCATCGAGCGTCTGGACAGTCCCGATGTTGTCCGATTGCTCGAGCGGATCGAGAAGGAATGCCGTCATCAAGGCAGGTTGCTTGCCACGATAACCGGACCCGGACGTGGTTACGGCGAGTTGCGGGCGCTCGGCTATGGCCTGGCCGTCGGTGATAGCGACGTTGGAGCGCTCATGCGGGCAACGCGATCGGGACTTGAAGACCGCGATGCCGCGCTCGGCCTGGACAGCGCAGAGATCAAGGTAACGGGCTATTAGAGGCCCCTTTTTTATGGACAAACGCCGTACTCTATGAGCTTGCGTGGAGCTAGCGTTAAGAAATCGTTAACCAAAAAGTTCTTGACGCGACTCGTGTCCTGCTTCACGTTCGCCTACGGATAAGGGCGTCTATCGTCGATCTTGCCGTAAGTAGGGAATATCTCTGTAATTGTTTTGGTGCCGCGTATCTCTTCATCAGGCCATTTTTTCTGGCGGTGAATTTTCCCCGCTGCGCTTTTGCAGCTTACGCTGATTGTATCGATTCGCGCAGATTGTGAATGAATGGAGATCAAAGGATGGGGCAACCCTCCACCAACCCGAAAGAGGATATGCAGCCAATGCGTCCGGCAGATGAGGCAATTGCGGCGGATGCCGAAGCGCTCTCCGCGCAGCTTCAGGCAATGCGTGACCGCATTTTTGCGCCCACATCCCAGAAAACACTGCGCCGGTTCACCTCGGGCGAGGCGGCAAAACTCGTCGGTGTGTCCGACGGCTACTTGCGCCAATTGTCGCTGGCAGGCGAGGGGCCGCAGCCCGAGGTCGGGGCAGGCGGGCGGCGTTATTATTCGCTCGCCGAAATCGATGCCTTGCGCCACTATCTGGCCGAGCAGGCACTGGCCAAGGGCAATGAGGCCAAGGCGCGCGGTTATGTGAAATGGCGTGATCCCGCGCGCGGCGAACATCTGCAGGTGATTTCGGTCACCAACTTCAAGGGCGGCTCGGGCAAGACCACCTCATCGGCGCATCTGGCGCAATATCTGGCGATGAACGGTCACCGCGTGCTGGCCGTCGACCTGGACCCTCAGGCGTCTCTTTCTGCCCTTTTCGGCTATCAGCCGGAACTTGATCTCTCCGGCAACGACACGCTCTACGGCGCCATCCGTTATGACGAGGAGATCCGGCCTCTGAGCGAGATCGTTCGCAAGACCTATTTCCACAATATCGATCTGGTCCCCGGCAATCTCGAATTGCAGGAGTTTGAACACGCCACGCCGCGCGCACTCTCGTCCCGCAAGCCGGGCGATGATACAGCGCTTTTCTTCACCCGCGTGCAGGCCGCATTGGCAAGCGTTGGCGACAATTACGATGTTGTCGTTCTCGATTGCCCGCCGCAGCTTGGTTATCTCACTCTGTCGGCCCTTTGCGCGTCGTCGTCGGTAATTGTCACCGTGCATCCGCAGATGCTGGACGTGGCCTCCATGAGCCAGTTTCTGTTCATGACCTCCGACTTGTTGAATGTGGTTCGCGAGGCGGGCGGCACGCTGAACTTCGATTTCCTGCGTTATCTCGTCACCCGCTTTGAGCCGCATGATGGGCCGCAGGCGCAGATTGCCGGTTTTCTGCGCTCTCTCTTCGGCGACCGGGTGCTGACAGCGCCGATGCTGAAATCAACGGCGATTTCCGATGCCGGACTGACCAAGCAGACGCTTTACGAAGTGGGGCGTGAAAACTTCAGCCGTGGCACCTATGACCGCGCGATTGAGGCACTGGATGCCGTGAATGCCGAAATTGAGGAATTGATCCATTCCGCATGGGGGCGTGTATGATGGCTGCGCGAGACCGCAAGAACTCGCTCAAAGCGCTGTTCGGGGAACCGTCAATGCCGGCGCCGGCTCCTGAGACGAAGTCGCAACCTGCAACTGCTGCGCCTGCGGCTGACACGGCCCCGGCCAACGCGCCTGCGGGAACTAGCCATCAGCCGCAACGGGCATCGTCGGGCGCGGTCAAGGCGATGGGGCTTTCACTCAACAATCTGAGCCGGGAAGCCGATGAGGCCCGCGCCTTGCGCGAGGCGGTGGAACAGGGCGAGCGCATCGTCGATCTCGATCCCGCCCGCATTGTCTCATCATTCGTGTCCGACCGGCTGAGCGAGGGCGAAGAGCATGATCCGGAATTCCTGAGCCTTGTGGAGAGCATGCGCGAAAGCGGTCAGCAGGTGCCGATCCTGGTCCGCCCGCATGCTGAAGAGGCCGGACGCTTCCAGGTCGCCTATGGCCACCGCCGCCTCAAGGCCGCCATCAGGCTGGGTCGTCCCGTCAAGGCGATCGTGCGGGCGCTCTCCGACGATGAGCTGGTGCTGGCCCAGGGCAAGGAAAATGCCGAGCGGCGCAATCTGAGCTTCATTGAGCGGGCGCTGTTTGCCAAATTGCTGACGGAGCGCGGCTTTGACCGCAAGCTCGTAGGCGAGGCGCTGACGGTGCAGAAGAGCGAACTTTCGCGTCTCCTGCAGGTGGCCGACGCCGTGCCGACGCGTTTTGCCCGCGCTGTAGGCCCAGCGCCCAAGGCAGGGCGTGAGCGCTGGATGGCGCTTGCCGAAATCTTCGAGAAGGACGTTGGCGCGGAAAGCGACAAGGCCGCCGACCTGATCCACTCCGATGCCTTCAAGGCCGCCGACACTGACAAGCGTTTCCAGCTTCTGTTCACACGACTGAAGAAGAAGCCGGTTTCCACCAAGTCAGAGCCAAAGACGATCAGAGCGGCGGACGGGGCAGTGATTGCCCATCTCGACCACAGCGGGAAGTCCGCGAAACTGGCGTTCTCATCCACGCTCGCACCGGAATTCGTCGACCGTATCGAAGGCCTGATTATTGAAGAATATGCCCGTTTTGCGAAAGACAAAGAGGGCTGATTTCACCCCGTTTTCACCCTTGAAGACGGATTTTTGAAACTGAAAAAGGAAGGAAAGAGCAAGGGACAAGAAAAAAGGACCTCCAAAATGTCACCATTCCGGAAGCCCTCTCCAATGTAGCAATTCGAGAGAATCACTTCCAAGGTTCAAAGTCAAGTATCGACAGCGGTAATCGCTGCTTCGAGCGTATTCTTTTTGTGACTTTTCTGGAGAGGGATATCAGGCCGGCGGCAGCATGAAACCTGTCGTGTCGGGACGCGTATCTTTACATCCTTTTGGTGCCTCTCTTCAGGGGATATCATGACTGAACGACTTGCAACGACGCCATTTGGCGGCGGGCAGATGTCTGCGCGCCTGTTTGCCCGGCAGATGGCTGTCTCCAGGCGTCAGGAAGAACTGGCAAAGGTCAGCGGCGGCAATGATGGTGCACCGGCAGACAAGTGGCAGTTGCTGCGCGCGCTCACCGAAGCGCGGGCCGTCTACGGTCTCAGCGACCGCACCATCATGCTTCTGGAAGCACTTGTTTCCTTCACGCCTGAGCGTGAACTGGATGGTCGTCAGCCGATCATCGTATTTCCCTCCAACAGAGAGCTTTCGCTGCGCGCACGCGGCATGGCACCGGCCACGATCCGTCGTCATCTGGCTGCCTTGGTGGATGCGGGCATGGTGTTTCGGCGCGATAGCGCCAATGGCAAGCGCTATTGCCGGCGCGGCGATGATGGCCAGGTGGAAGACGCTTTCGGCTTCGACCTTGCGCCGCTTGCCCTGCAGGCGTCCGAAATCTACGAACATGCGGAAGCCGCCCGCGCCGAGGCAAAAGCGGTCCGCGCCATCCGCGCCGAGATCACGCTGCATCAGCGCGACCTTTCCAAGATTATCGAGATTGCTCTGGAAGAGGGCCGTCAAGGCGACTGGCCGGGTTTTACCGAACGACTGGCCCGTTTGACTCCGCCACTGTCGCGCAATGCACCGCTTAGTCTTCTAAAAGGACTTCGCGAGGAGCTGTTGTACCTTCGGGGCGAGGTGGAAGACAGCTATCTTCAATCTATCTCTGAAGAAGAAATGAGCGCCAATGATCGTCATTCTGAGCGCCACCATCAGAATTCAAATGCTGACCAGATATCTGAATCTAGCGGCAATGAAAAAATGGATGTGGCGGGCATATTGCAAGAAAAAGCGGCGCCGGAACAGAAGGCGGCGATCAGCCTGAAGAAATTGCGGCGGATTTGCCCGGAAATCTGGGAATATGCCCGCGATGGCGTGTCGAGCTGGGCCGATCTGATCAAGACGGCTGATCTGGTTCGCTCCATGCTGGGTGTTTCGCCGGATGCCTGGGCGAAGGCGCGCTCCGCGATGGGCGAACAACAGGCCGCCGTGGTGATAGCCGCCATTCTGGAGCGCTCCGACACGATCCGCTCGCCGGGTGGTTATCTGCGCGATCTCACCCGCAAGGCCGAAGCTGGTGCATTTTCCATTCTTCCCATGCTCAATGCGCTGGACCGGAAGCAGGAATGAACTCGTGAGGCTCGCACAAGTTCAGGTTTTTATGACGTAGTGGCTGAGAATTGCTGACTTCGGAAGGATTGCGATCATGACAGCGCAGATGGCGGAAAAGACGGCGGCGGAAACAGCGCCCGCCCTTCGCATCTATCAGCCCTATCTCGATGCGGGCCAGAAGGCGCGGCTGGCGAGCGACGCGATTGCCTTCGACATTTCCTTCAACACTGCGCCCAATGCCCGTGAATATGAACTGTTCAAGGCTTTGTGGGAGACCGAAAAATCAGCCAATCCGCGCGACTTTTGGGGCCTTGTGTCGAGCAAATTCGAGCTCAAATCCCCGATCGGTTTTCAGCAGTTTCGTGAGGCTGCGCAAAAGGCGATGCAGGAGGGATTTGATTGTTATCTCATCAATCCAATGATTGGCCTCTCCGCGCTCTACGAAAACGGCAAGGAACATGCCGAACTTGGCGGACATCCCGGTCTCGAGCCGCTTTATGCAAAACTGGGCGAAATGGGTCTTCCGGTCAGCGCGCCGCAAAATCACAGGACGTTTTTCTATTGCAACTACGTCGTCGGCAATCACCGCTTCTGGACAGGTTATTTTGCCTTTTGCGATGCGGTGGTTGCCAAATTCGAGAATGAAGCAAAAAGCGGGACGCCGGTTGGCAAAGTCTATGCCGGGAATGGCAATTACGGACGTGACGAAAGTGCCAGCATGCGCCCCTTCCTGATCGAAAGGCTGATAGGCTTTTACCTGAAAATTGCCGAAACCAAGGGGCTGAAAGTCGCCGCCTACCGGCCAACCGTTGAGGATTTCGACGCAAAATTCGGCGTGCGGCTCGGGCGCAAGCTGGAACGTCTCTTCCGCGCCAAGGAAGCTTTTGTTGCCACCGGCGATGAGAGACTGCGCAATGCGTGGCTCAGCAACCGCCATGCCGTGATGGAAAATGCGCCTCTTGTCTGGATAATGGATGATCCGCCGAACTGGCTGCTTTAAAGCTTAAACACCCACATATTTCTGCAGCAGAGCCGGATTGTCCTTCAACACGTCAATTGCCACCGTTTCGCGGATTTCACCGTGATCCATGAAGGCGACAGTGTCGGCCACTGGGATCACCGCATCGACGCGCTGTTCGACGAGCAGAATGGCCTTGCCCTCATCGCGCAGCTTGATCACCACATCGCGAATGGCGGCAATGGCCGATGGCATCAGTCCTTCGGTCGGTTCATCGAGCATCAGCACGCTGGGCTCGATGCAAAGAGCGCGGGCAATTGCCAGCATCGTCTGCTCGCCGCCCGAAAGCGTGCCGGAGACCTGATTGATGCGCTCGCGCAGAACCGGGAAGTAGCTCAGCGCATGCTCAAGCGCCTGTTTTCCGGTGCTGCGGGTGAGAAGGCCAATTTCGAGATTTTCCCGCACGGTGAGCTCGGAAAAGAGCCGGCGGCCCTGTGGCACATAACCGATGCCGTGCTTGGGTATTTCATACGCCGGTTTCTCGCTCAGGTCATTGCCGTCGATGAGGAGCTTGCCCTTGCGTGGTGGAATGATCCCCATGATGGATTTGAGCGCCGTGGTTTTGCCCGCGCCATTGCGGCCGAGCAGACAGAGCACCTTGCCGCCTTCGAGGCGAATGGAAAATTCCCGCAGCGCCTGGCTCTGGCCGTAGAACGTGTCGAAGCCGATGACTTCCAGACTTGCCGCCATCATTCGTCTCCCCGCCCGAGATAGGCGTCCTGTACCGCGCGGTTGGCGCGAATGTCTTCCGGGCTGCCCTCGGCGAGAATGCGGCCCTGGTTCAAAACGGTGATCCGGCCAGCCAGTGTCATCACCACATCCATATTGTGCTCGATCAAGAGAATTGTCGCGTTTTGCGCGATCTCCTTCACCAGATCGCAGAAATCGGAGACTTCGCTGTCAGAGAGGCCCTGGGTTGGTTCATCGAGAATGAGAAGTTCCGGCTGCAGCGCCAGCCCCATGCCCACTTCCAACAGCCGCTGGTGGCCGTAAGCGAGTTCACCCGCCTTGCGTTCTGCAAACTGGCTCAGTCCCACACGAGCCAGAACCTTTTCGGCCTCCGCCCTGATGCGCCCCGCACCGGTTTTTTCGCCGGAATTGGAAAGGCGGCTTTGCACGGCAATCGCGACATTCTCGATCACCGGAAAATCCTTGTAGATATTGGTGATCTGGAACGTGTAAGCAATGCCCCGGCGCACGCGCTTGTAGGCCGGCAGCCTGGTGACGTTTTCGCCTAGGAATTCGACTTCGCCCGCAGTCGCTTCGGTGCGGCCCGAAAGCAGCGAAACGAAGGTGGATTTGCCCGCACCATTTGGGCCGATGATGGCGCGGATTTCGCCCTTTTCGAGCGTGAAATCGACGCCGTCGACAGCCTTGATGCCGCCGAAATGGCATTTGAGGTCTTTGGTCTTGAGAAAGGTTACGTCAGCCATGGCAGCCACTTTTCCTTGATCGTGCCGAGCAGACCCTTGGGGAACCACAGCGTAAGCGCGATCAAAATCAAACCGAGGAAGAGGAAATAGGCACTCGTCACTTCGCTCAGGCGGTCGATGAGCGTTGTCATGAGAATGGAGCCCAGAAGCGGGCCAAGCAGGGTGCCCGCACCGCCGAGAAGCGTGAAAAGCAGCGCCTCGATGGAATATTGGATGCCTGCAAAGGTCGCGCCGATATAGCCAAACAGAATAGCGTAAGCCGCCCCTGCCATGCCCGCTATCGTGCCGGAAACGGTGAAGGAAAAGAGCTTGGCGGTCAGAACGTTGTAGCCCAGCATCTCGGTGCGCGCCTCGTTCTCGCGGATCGCATTGAACAGACGTCCATAACGGCCCTGGATGAGAATGAAACTGACGACAATGGTGATGGCAAGCAGCAGGACGGCGATGTTGTAGCGCGTCGCTGCATCCGTCAGGTCGATAGTCAGGCCAAGGAAATCGAAGCTGCGCGAGGCCTGCGGCATGGTCAGCCCTTCCGAACCGCCCGTTTCCCGGTTGAAATAAAGGATCGCCAGATAGCCCGCCTGTGCCAGCATGAGGGTGAGGATCATGAAAGAGTCGCGCACCGTGCGAAGTGCGATCACGCCGATGATGACGGCCGCGACGAACGACATGAAAATGGCAAAGACAAAGGCAAGCGGCACCGACCAGCCGAAGTGATAGATCGGCAGACCGGCGGCATAAACGCCGGCACCAAAGAACATGGCATGACCAAGGCTCAAGAGCCCGGTATAGCCAAACAGAATATTGAACCCGGAGGCGAAGATGCCGAGCACCATCATGCGGGTGAGCGTGAGAATGGCATAGTCACTGATGACGAACTGCAGCAGGAACAGGAGAACGAGCACGGCCAGGTGCAGGATCAGGCTTTTCATCATACCGGCACCCATCAGCGTTTCGCCTTGGCAAAGAGGCCGTTTGGCTTGAAGACAAGCACCATGGCAACGAAGAGCGTGGAGACGATCTTGGCCAGTGTCGGCGAAAAGAAGACGGAGAGAATGCCGTCAGACAGGCCGATGAGAATGGCGGCGAAAATGGTGCCTTGAATGCTGCCAAGCCCGCCGATGATGACCACGGTGAAGGATAAGAGCAGCGGATCAAGGCCCATGAGATAATGCGCCTGCTGGATCGGCACGATCAGCACGGCACCAATTGCGGCAAGACCCGCACCGATGGCGAAGACGAAAGAGTAGACCTTGCGGACGGGAATGCCGAAGGCAAGTGCCGTTTCGCGGTCAAACTGTGTTGCCCGCATCAACAGGCCCCACTTGGTGCGTTTCAGCACAAACCAGATCACACCGAGCAGCACACAGGCTGCGGCAATGACGAACAGCTTGTAGGACGAATAGCCGAACCAGGGCAGGCGGATTGTGTAATAAAAGGGCGGATCGACAGGCCGCGCATCCGCGCCATAGGTCATCAGCACGCTTTGCTGGATCACGTAAAGGAGCCCGATCGTGGCAACGATGGTGGCTTCGGGATTGTAGTTCAGCCGCGTGAGGATCAGACGGTCTGCCACATAGGCGACCGCGCCGACTGCCAGCGGGCTGATGATGAGGGCGGCGATAAAGCCGATGGCGGGATCGCCCGGCATATTGGTGGCCACAAACCAGGCAATGACGGCGCCCAGCATGAAGAACTCGCCGTGCGCCACATTGACCACGCGCATGACGCCGAACACCAGCGACAGGCCCACAGCCGTCAGCACCAGCACGGAAGCCTGGACGAGACCTTCAAGCGTTGCGAGGAATAAGAAGGGACCGAAACCCATTACGAAAACCTTGTTTGTGGAAATGCCTTTCCCGCTTGCGGGATAGGCGTCAGGGGTGGGAACCCCTCATCCGTCCGTTGGACACCTTCTCCCCAAGGGGAGAAGGACGGGCTGCAACACCGTCCCCAGCATGAAACTGGTTTAGGTATGCCTCTTCGGGGGCTTTCTCCCCTTGGGGAGAAATGTCATGCGAAGCGTGACAATGAGGGGTTCTCGTCCGAGACGTCAAAGAACCCCCTCATCCGTCGTTCTGCCGACTGCTCTCCAGAGAGAGAAGGGTCAATCAGAGCGACATCTTGGAGTAGTCGACTTCCGGCTCGTACATGCCTTCTTCGATGGTGGTGGTGTAGACCACTTCCATCTTGGAGCTCTTCACCTGCGAGATGTTCTGAACACCAAAGGCCTGGTGGGTCTTGGGGTCCATGACCTTCTTGCCCTGCGGATGCTCGTTGGAGGCTTCCATCGTGCCGAGGTTTTCCAGCGCCTCGATGAAGGCTTCCTTCTGTTCAACACCCTTGTAATCAGCCGCTTCCATGGCCGACTTGATCGCAAAAAGCGTTTCCCAGACAGAGAACATGTGCGAGTAGGTGGAGATATCCTTCGGATCCGAGGTCGATGCGCCATTGGCGTCAACACCGACGGCCTCGCGGTAGAACTTGTCGAATTCGGTCTGATCGGCCTGCGCATAACGCGGGGCGGCTTCCCAGAAATAGCTGTCTTCCAGGAAGGAAAGCTGCGGCGTGGCCAGATCAACGGCTTCGATGGAGTCCACAAAGCCGAAAATGGCCGGGTGGCTGGAGCCGAAGAATTCGCCGAGTTCCTTCACGAAGGTCAGGACGCCCGGACCCACCATGACGTGATAGATCACGTCGGACGAGGGATCGATCTGCGGGAAGTAACGCGAGAAGGATGTTTCGGTCGGCGGAACCGGGATGAGGGTGGAAACTTCGCCGCCCTGTTCCTTCATTGCCGCTGAGAAGAAGTCGCGGTGACCATAGCCGAAAGCATAATCCGGATAGATCATGGTGACTTTCTTGCCGAGGTTTTTGGAAACCCAGGGCGCCATGGAGGCGATCTGCGATTTTACGTCCGTGATGCCCGGCTGGAAAGCGTAGCGCGAGAAACCACCGGCTGCCAGCTGATGGGTTTCCGAACACATGAGGTAAGGCACTTTAAGCTCACCAGCGCGTGGAGCCGCAGCTGCCACCACATGGCTGAAGAGCTGGCCGAAAATTGCGTCGACCTTATATTCGGTGGCGAATTTTTCCACCACTTCCGTGCCGCGCTTCGGATCGGTGCCATCATCTTCGATGATCAGCTCAATCGGCATGCCGTTGATGCCGCCACCATCATTGATGATCTTGACGGCAGCGTTCGCCACGCGCTCATACCAGCGGCCATAGGCAGCACCAATGCCGGTGCGGTGGATGGGTGCGCCGAGCTTGATGGTTTCCCCGGCATGTGCCAGGCCATGACGCAGCACGGCGGGAGAAAGGATGAGCGAGGTTCCCGCTGCAAGACCTTTCAGCGCTGTGCGGCGCGTGAGATTGAAGGTTTTATTTCCAGTTTTGTCGGTCATGAACGTTCCCCTGTTCTTGAAACGAATGCTGCAATCGGCTTGGATTTATATCCCTATAAACCCGCTTCCCGGTAGGCCGCTTTTGCACACATATGACGTCTTCTGCGCCTTTTATTTATGTGTACACAAACGATTATGGCTGCAATTCATTTGCTGTCAAATGAATATCGATCCATCCCGCAGGAAATATTTCGAATCGGTGTTTTAAACGTCTTTGTACCTCTTTCGCCGTTTCGGTTTGGCGCGAATATTTGCTGTGTCAGCTCAGCGGCCAGGGATTACCCTTCTTGCTGCCGACACTGCGCGCGCCGCTCAGAATGTGATCGTTCTGTTTTGCCCTGACACCGTTGACGGCATCCTGCAGCGGCATGACGTAATCCATATGACCGCCGAGCGCGCGGTAATCTTCAGCGCGCATGGTGAATTCAATGGGTGCGACGAGGGCTGGCGTCGGCACATGACCGAAAGAATTTTTCGGCATGCGGGTGACATCCACCATGAAGGTGATACCGCCGCCCGGCCAGACGAAGACGGGTGCGCCGCCGCTGGTCACGGTGGTGATCGCCGCCTGCACCGAGCGGGTGAGCCCGATTGGATTTTCGGTCGTGCCGGCGCGCAGCGATCCGCCGGCTCCCGCCATGAACAGAACCGAGGTCATGGCCGGCTCGCAGTTTTCGGCAATACGTTCGGCGGACGGCTTCAGCCGCGGTGGCATATCCTTTTCCACCGGCTCAAGGTCTTCGTTCAGCTCGTAATAGGCCGCATGCTCGCCAGTGGTTGAAACCATCAAAATGGACAGGCCGGGCCAGGCCGTCTTGGGATTGAATTTGCCGATGATTTTCAGCGGATCGTCAAGGTCCGTGCCGCCCCAGCCGGTGCCTGGTTCGGCCACCTGGAAATAGCGGCCAGGGGTGGATCGGCGGCCATTGATCTTGATGCCGGTTTCCGGCCAGCCGATGACTTTGCCCGCCTGGTGTTCGGACATGACGCCGGTGATATGGTCGTCAACCACGATCACCTCATCGACAAGACCCTTCCACTGGGCGGCAAACATGCCCACCGTGGCCGAGCCGCAGCCGACGCGCATCACGTTTTCTTGCGTGCCGTTGACAATCGGCGGTTTGCCAGCCTCGACAATCAGCGTAGCGCCGTCATCGATGGTCATTTCCACGGGCTCGCCATTGCAGAGCCGCAGCAGCGCATCACAGGTAACACGGCCCTCTTTCTTGGAGCCGCCGGTCAGGTGGTTCACGCCGCCAAGCGAGAGCATCTGGCTGCCATATTCTGCTGTCGTCACATGGCCGATTTGTTCGCCCTCGACCCGGACGGGGGAACATTCATGCCCCAGATGCCGGTCGGTATCGATTTTGACCTTGGCACCGCAATAGGAAAATATCCCTTCGGTGACGACGGTGATCATATCGACACCGTTCACCTCGGAAGACACGATAAAGGGGGCTGGCTTGTAATCCGGATAGGTTGTTCCGGCACCCACAGCCGTGATGAAACGGCTCTGGCCGCTGTCCACGCCTTCGCTTTCGCTACTCGCGAGGAAGGGAACGACATCGCCACCATCTTCCAGCCGGTTTTCCAGAATGGTGAGCGGGTCGAGACGCACCAGCTCGCCGCCTGCATTGGCGTAACGGTCACAAGCGCCAGAGCGTCCATCAGCGATGTAACACATCACCGGACAGGCGTCACAACGGATCTTCTCTGGCTTAACCGCTTCGTTCATAGCTGCCTCAAAATTCGTTCGTACACGAATATTACTGAAGATTGAGAACAGCGCAAGCGGCTTTTGAAAATTGGTGAAATTTGCGCTCAAAGCCCGAGAAGACGGGCGTTCCAACACTTCAGGCCTGCTCTGCAAGGCAGCGAAGAATAAAATCGGCCCTCTCGCCAACGGGTGTCTTTGGAAGAAGAATGATCGTGTAGCCGAGGCTCGGAAATGTCTGTAACAGCCGTTCATATTCGGCGATGGCGTCGTTCAAGCCATGTCGCCGCTCGGGGTCGCTGGCATAGATTTCCGGCCATGGCGGGGTTATGAAAACCATCGTGTTATAGCGATGACTGGCCGCCAGTTTTTCGTCCAGAGGCGCGCCGGTTGTATGCTGCAGGGCCGCCAGCGCATCGATGAGACCGCGGTCGAAGAAGGCCCAGTTTTGCGCGTCTTCGTGTGCTGCGTGATCGACAAGCGCCATATCGATGGCGCGCCGCGCAAAGGCTTCCATGTCAATCCAGGGCAGGGCCTTGCCGCCACTTGCTTTTTCTTCCTGCACGATGCGGCGTCCGGGCTCCTCAACCGTGGCATAGCCGCGCGCAGAAAGCTCTTGTAAAAGTGTGGACTTCCCGCCGCCTGAGCATCCGGAAATGAGAACGCGTTTATTCATGCCGCTTTTCCCAGGTCTTTCCTGTTTCAGTTTTCAGCCAGCAGATTGTCCTGCGCATTATATTCGCGGTTGATGGCCTCGTGCATGGTGCGCACCTGTTCGGGCCAGCGCGAGACGATATAGGCGATGGTGGCCTTGATTTCGGCATCTGTCAGCGTGTGGTTGAACTGCGGCATGCCCTTGCCGCCTGCCACCGCCGGAAAGGTGCAGATATCATCCAGCACGCCGGTCTTGATATAGCGGAAAATGGCGCGGTCGGCATGTTCCCACGTATGGCCGGTGGCATCATGCGGCGGCGCAAGCGGATTTTCCGGCGTGCTCTCGGTCTGCCAGCCGGGTTGTCCCTCGCCATTTACGCCGTGACAGGCCGCACAATGGGTAGCGTAGGTGCTGTGGCCAAGAGCAATCACCTGCGCGTCGGCCTGCCGATGCGCCGGTTCACCTCGCATGAAGAGGAAGAGGGCTGCGGCGAGGCAGATAAATATAAGCAATGCAGCGGCGAAGCGGATCAAAGCAAAAACGTCTCCTCTTCTACCTCAGCCTGACAGATAACGGACTGAACTGTCTTTTGCCACATTGAAGCACATAGCTATTTTCAATTTCAAGGGTGAGCCGGCGAGCCAAATCCAACTCGACACAACGCCTTCACAGGATGTATATTCCACATAGCTCGTGTGGGAGAGAGATTATGACTGGCATTGATCCTATCAAAGTCTAAGCAGAATCGCCGACAAAGGTCTTCAACTGACCGATAGACGTTCAGATGTTTTTTTCCGTTCGTGCGAGTCCGCTTTTAAAACGATCTCTCTGATTGCAGCTTTCAAACCTTGCGGGGGGCAACCCACCGCAAGACAATCGGCAGCATGATCAGGATGAGTACCAGGCGGAAAATGTGGTGGGTGGCCACGTAGGCCGGGTCGTAACCGAGCGAGAGTGCCATGGCGCTCATGCCTTCCACGCCGCCGGGCGCGAAGGACACCCAGACCTGGCCGAAGGGCAGGGCAAGCAGCCTGGCAAAGACCAGGCTGACGAGAGCCGAAATGGTCAGCGCGAGAACAGACATGGCAAGGCCCGCTTTGAAGAGGCGGCGGACCTGGGCGGCACTGACGGCGGAAAAGCGCGCTCCGATGACAGCGCCTGCGAGCGCAAAGCCGATGAAGGTGAGCGCGGCGGCAGGGCGGCCTTCCACCATTCCCGCACCATGAGCAATGCCGCTCAAGGCCATGCTGGCAAGGATGTAGGCGGCGGGGATACGCGCCCGTTCAAACAGAAAACCCGCCACACCGGCCACGGCAATCAGGATCAGGCTTGTCGGCATGTCGAGCGTATGGGGCGCACTCACCTTCGCGGTTGCACCGGCTGCATGCTCGATCATCGCAATGGCCGGCGGCAGGAAGATGGTCAGAACAAAAAGCCGCATGCATTGCAGCACCATGACAAAGGTGAGATCGGTGTCGTGCCGGCGCTCGGTTGCCAGAGACAGCGTGTAGGACAGCGCACCGGGCGTGGTGGCAAGGGTGGCGGTGGCGCGCGTTGCGCCGAAGAAGCGATTGAGCACAAAACCCGAGGACAGCATCACCAGCATGACCGTGATCGTCAGCCCCGTGAGGCTTGCCGGAAAGCGCATGAGATCGGACAGGAAATGCGGCGTTATGCCCGCGCCGAGCGAGACGCCGATTGTGGTGAAGCCGAGATTGCGCAAAAGGGCAGGTACCACCAGCTTGAAGCCGAAAGCGGCCAGCAGCGTCACGGCCAGCGTGGAACCGACCAGCGGGCCGGCGGGGACGCCCAGAAACTGAAAGACTGCGCCGCCCGAAAGTGCGGCAGCAAGCGTGATGAGAACAGGTAAGATGTTTCGAGACATGAATGCCGCCTAAGACCGATGACCGGCAACAAGCTTTGCCGCTAGAATGGCAGCGGCCAAATCTTCAATGGCCGTCCCGACACCCTTGAAGAGCGTGATTTCATCGTCGGATTTTCGTGGGTTTCGGTTGTCACGGCAAAGGTCAAGCAAGGTGCCGCAGATATCGGCATCGGCGATCACCCCGGATTGAAGCGGAACGGCAATATCGCCACTTTCCACCTTCGCATGGTCCGTGTCGATATAGACGGAGGCACGTTGGACAGCCTCATCATCCACCTCGCGCATTTGCGGGGTAAAGCTGCCGATGAGATCCACGTGCTGGCCGGGTTTCAGCCAGGCGCCTTTGACCACCGGTTCCTTGGAAAGTGTTGCGCAGGAAATGATGTCGGCTTTGCCCACCGCTCTCTCCAGATCATCCACGGGTTTCGCATCAATACCTTCAGCCCGCAGGTTTTCGGCGAGCCTTTCGGCATTGGCGGCGGTGCGGTTCCAAACGCTCACCGTTTCAATCGGCAGGGCAGCGCGATAGGCATGCGGGATATTGGCAGCCACGCGGCCGGAACCGACCACCAGCAGATGGGAGCTGTCAGGCCGCGCGATGCGTTTGGCCGCCAAGGCCGAGGCTGCCGCCGTGCGCCGTGCGGTCAATTCGCCACCATCGAGGATCAGCTTGTGCTGACCTGTCTTGCGATCAAAAAGAATGTAGCTTGAGGAAATGGCTGGCAGACCGAGATCGGCATTTCCCGGATGCACATTGACAATCTTGACGCCACCCCAGCCCGCATTCTGCCAGGCCGGCATCAAGAGCAGCACATCGGCGGCACCATTTGCATTCTCCATGAAATGGTGATGGCGCAACGGCGATGTGCATTCTGCGCGAAAGCCTTCGTCCAGTGCTTCCAGAAGGGCCGGAAAGGGCAGGGCGTTGCGGGTTTCCTCAAGGCTGAGCAGCTGCATATCGTCTCCATCTGCTTTTTTCTTTGGTTTCAAATTGTAAGTGCGCGGTCAATTTATCGCTCGCTTATGTCACAGGAAACCTGTTGGCTTCAGTTTTTTGTTGCTTTTTCAGGGTGGCGAAAAGTGGGGCGCTGCTTATAAATGCCGGGTGATCCAAGTTGAAATGGCGGCTTGTGCAAGCCCCGCGAAACCGAAAGGTGCGTTTTCATGTCTTTTACCCGTCCCGCTGTTGCTCTCAACCATCAAGGTGTTCTCGCCGCACTTCAGGCCGCTGTGGCCAAGGCCGAAGAAATCGGCGTTCCGCAGGATATTGTCATTGTCGATCAGAGCGGCGAAACGCTGGCCAAACTGCGTATGGATGGCGCCAAATTCACCTCCATGCACACAGCCAATGCCAAGGCGGTGACAGCGGCCTCCATCAATGCGCCGACAGGCAACATGCCGACCGAATTCGGCGTGGCGGCAGGTATTGCGACGCAAGGCCGCGTGATCAACCTCAAGGGCGGGTTGCCGATCCGTTTCGACGGCCTTCTGGCGGGCGCCATCGGTGTTGGCTCGGGAACCGGCGATCAGGACGTTGAAGTCGGTCAGGCGGCCTTGAAGGCGATTGGCGCAGACCCGGTCTGAGGCATTTTGCCCACGGCACCCGGTTTGACAGAAATCGGGTTTGTTGGCAGCTTATCCGTCGCAAGGGTGGGAATTCATGGCGAAAAGACCGGAGAGCCAGACAAGGCTGGATGACGCCGCAAGAGCCGGCTGGCTCTATTATGTCGCCGGTCACACACAGGATGAAATCGCCAATGTGATGGCGATTTCGCGCCAGAGTGCGCAGCGCCTGATTTCGCTTTCCATGGCTGAAAAGCTCATCAAGGTGCGTCTGGACCACCCCATTGCCGTCTGCCTCGAGCTGGCTGACGCCGTGAAGAAGACGTTCGGCCTGAAAATGGTCGAGATCGTTCCCACTGACCCGTCTTCCAGCTCAACCACAGTCGGGCTGGCCGAGGCCGGTGCGGCAGAGCTGGAGCGCTGGCTGAAAAAGCCTGAAGCGCTGACCATTGCCATGGGTACCGGGCGCACGCTGCGGTCCATGATCGACCAGCTTTCGCCCATGGAATGTCCCCAGCACAGCATCGTGTCGCTCACCGGCAATATCAGTCCGGACGGCTCGGCTGCCTATTACAACGTCATCTTCTCCATGGCCGATGCGGTCAAAGCACCGCATTTTCCCATGCCGCTTCCGGTGGTGGTCTCCTCGCGGGAGGAACGCGACCTGATGCACGGCCAGCCCTTGATCGAGCGCACGCTCAAACTGAGCGGCAAAGCCGATGTGACCTTTGTGGGCATTGGCGAACTGGGGGCGGATGCGCCGCTGCTGCTCGACGGTTTCCTGAACGCCGAAGAGATGGACCAGCTCGTTCACTCGGGAGCCGCCGGCGAAGTCTGCGGCTGGATTTTCGGCGCCGATGGCACACTGATCGACCACCCTTTCAACGAACGCGTCGCCAGCCATCCCATTCCGCCACGCGAAACCTCAACCGTGATCGGCATTGCCCGCGGCGAACGCAAACACAAAGCCATCAAAGCCGCCGTTCAGGGTGGGATTATCAACGGGCTGATTACGGATGAAGAGGCCGCACGGATGTTGCTGGGGTGAGGTATGCTCAGGCCGCAATCTGTTGCAAAAGACTTGGCCTGTAAGGTGGATATTAACACTATGGATTTTAAAAGTGTTCCCTCAATTACAATTTAAGAGCGAGTGGCGAGGGGAACATGGAATTTACACGGCGTGAATTGGTGGGCGGGGCGCTTGCCTCACTGGCACTTCCAACGATTGGCTATGCCAATTCTGATTTGGAATTTACACAGGCGATCATTCTCGAAAATCTGGAAAAGAGCATCTGGCTATCGACCAACACGGCGGCCAAGCGTGCGGTCTATGTGATGGCTGCACCGTGGTGTCCCTTTTGCCATCAACTCTATGAGGCGCAGGCCGCAATCGAACATGATCTAGATTTCCGGTTCGTCTACATGAGCTTTCGCCGTTTCGGAAATGCCGTGGCCAACGCCTATTTCTCGGACAGGCAGGATCAGGTTGGGCTTTTCTATGAAAATCCGAACGAGAAAAACAACGCACTTTCCGATAAGTCGGCGGCGTTTATCGATGAAGTCAATACAGTTGCCGGCCACATCATGGCCCCGGCAGTCGGATCACATATATCAGGGTCGGGCGGGTCTTCCTCCGGTCAATCATTCGCCTATCCGACAGTTGTTTTCATGGATTCCCAGAGCCGGCTTCAGGCTATGCTGGGTGCCTGGAATTCTCTCGACTATCTGATATCGGAAAGTGGAACGGCGACCTCACCCGAAGCGGATCCAGGCCGCTATAGCGACCTGGTTCGGTCTCCGCCGGTTCGCCGTGGGGTCAATCGAAACCACTTTGCCAAAGTTAAAGGCACATATCTCTACAGCGCGCCGCGTCTGGATGCACCGAAGGTGGATGTGCTTGAGGAGGGCAGTGGCTACTTTTTTGAATACTCTGCCGAGGTAGACGGCGAACAGTGGATCGGGACAGCTCCGTTTAACAATTATGCGGGGCTGAGCTGGGGAAAGAAAGCCGACTTCTTCACGCAGTGATATGAACAGCGCGCAGATACAAAGCATCAGCCGGTGGCATAGAGAGACGAACACGGATGAGTTTTTTCAAGAAACACGCAGACGCGTTAAACAGCGCATCGCAGGTCATTGGTATACTGGGAGGCCTTGCTGGGATTTTGAGCGGTGGTTTGGCGATTTACGCGCTTTATGAGCCGGGAGTTGCCATTGATTTTCTGCAGAAACTTCAGAAGTCAAACGTTGAGATTTCTGAGAACACCAAGGAGATCGCCGGCTCCTCTAAGGAAATCGAAAAAAACACTGATGTGATCGCGAAAAATGTGCCTTTTTGGTTGAACGTGAAAAGCCTCGAGCGAAACGGATATGGCGGTATTTACATTGTCTACGAAAACGCGACCAACACGACAATTCGAAACGCGTCCATTCGGTTCTTCCAGGGTGAAAAGCAGGTTGACGAACTAAAGACAGTGTTCCCGCCGAGAGAACAGGTCAAGACGAAGATGCCGACATATTATGAGATTCCCGCTTCCGAATACACCGTCTGTGTAACGGGAACGGTGGCGGCCACCGGCGACACGCTCTATGAGCGGCGTGTCTATCCCTACAATGAAACCTTCATCTTTTATGACACGATGAAAGACTATGAGTTTACCGATCAGCCGACGGGAATTTGTGCATCGTGATTGAGCACAGTCTCGCGAATGTGTCTCGCCCTTATCGGCGGCTTGTCGAAACAAGTTCTATTCTCATGCGTTGAACAATGGTGATTGCTACACCAAATACCGTTCCACGCAATTTCCGGGGGTCGTTTGCTGCATGGAAAACCTGGCAACGCTGATTCAAGATCCAGCCGCATGGATGGCGCTTGTCACGCTGGTCGTTATGGAAGTCGTTCTGGGTATCGACAACCTGATCTTCATTTCCATTCTCACCAACAAGCTTCCCCCTGAACACAGACAGAAAGCGCGGCGCGTCGGCATCGGCCTTGCGCTCGTCATGCGGCTTGCGCTTCTGGGTACAGTTGCCTGGATCGTCAAGCTCACCACCCCTATCTTTTCCCTCTTCGAACATGACTTCTCCTGGAAGGACATCATCCTGATTGCCGGTGGTCTGTTTCTCATGTGGAAGGCGACGAAGGAAATTCACCACAATGTTGATCCGGAACCCAACAAGGATGATTTCATGTCCGGGCGGGCCACCACGACGCTCGCCTCGGCCATCGGGCAAATCCTCATTCTCGATCTGGTCTTTTCCATCGACAGCATCATCACGGCTGTTGGCATGACGCCGCATCTGCCGATCATGTTTGTGGCGGTCATCGCGGCCGTGACCGTGATGCTGATTGCGGCAACCCCGCTCGCCAATTTCATCGAGAGAAATCCAACCATCGTCATGCTGGCGCTCGCCTTCCTGATGATGATCGGGACGACGCTGATTGCCGAAGGCATGGGCTTCCACGTTCCGAAAGGCTATATCTACGCGGCCATGGCGTTCTCGGCGCTGGTGGAATTCTTGAATATGCTGGCCCGCAATGCCCGTTCGCGCAACAGAGGGGCGTAGATCGTCAAGATCGGCCTTGTAAAATGCCCGCAGGCTGTGCTGGAAGAAAAGACCGCCGAAACGATCCGGCACCGAGACCTGTTTGATGCCCGCAATTCCGCTGCCTTTTGTCGTTGCCCTGTTGCTGGCGGCTCTCCTTGTCCGCATGCTGCTGGATGACGGCTGGCGCTTCAGGCCGGTTACGATCTTCGTTGCGGCCTGCATCGTGCTCATGGTCACGGTCGGCCTGCGCTGGACGGTTGATTTTGCCTGGGTCAGATTTTTGCAACCGGTCGTTGCCTCACTGCTGCCGCCCATTGCCTGGCTCTGCTTTTCCGGCATGCGACAGGCGACTTCACGGGGCAGGATTTGGCTGCATTTTCTGAGCCCCGTGGTGATGGTGGTTCTGTCAGCCATGTGGCGTCAATGGCATCCGCCGTTGGATCTGCTGATCGCCATTCTTTATTTCGGCTATGGTGCAGCACTGATCCGCAACGGCTGCGGCGGGCCTGATCAACTGGAGAATGTGCGGCTGAGCGATGTTGGTCGTGCCCGCCAGGCCGTCTTGACCGCCGGTGGACTTCTTTTCTTCTCCGGTCTCGTCGATCTCGCCATTTTCGCCGATTTCGATATCTATCGTGGCACGCACGCTGCTTCCATCGTCGCCGTGGCCAATATGCTGACATTGCCCGCCATTGCCTACGCCATTGCCATCATAGGCCGAAGCGTGCCGGAAAGCCGGCGTGAGGCCTCCCAAGAGGATGAGTCCTCCAGCCGCCAGACGGACAATGTGGCGAGCCAAGAAGACAACGCAATCATGGAAAAGGTTGACGCCGCCATGAAGGCAAGAAAACTCTATCGCGACCCGGACCTGACGCTGGAGAGGATAGCGCGCCGTCTCGGCGTTCCTGCCCGCCAGATATCCGCCGCGATCAACCGCATTCATGGGCGAAATGTCTCCCAGATCGTCAACGAATATCGGGTCAGCGAGGCAAAGCGCCTTTTGCTGAAAACCGATCTCCCGGTGACGAGCGTGATGTTTGAAAGCGGTTTCCAGACGAAATCGAACTTCAATCGCGAATTTGCGCGGGTGGCTGGAACGACACCGAGCCGCTATCGCCGCTCGGTGGTCATCGACGGCTAATGTTTCTCCGCAAAAGCGTCCTTCAGAAATTCGGTTATCAGAGAGGCGGTTTCATCGTGGATTTCCGCGCGTGATCGCGTTCCGCCATCACGGCAGATAATCCCGTCACCAGGGACCTCCGCATCCAGAAGCGCAGACGCGCCGGGCTTGCAAAGCTGCATGAAGCTGAAATGCATGGCATCGGGGATGTCTATATATGTGGACGATGCCTTTGGCAGGTTTTCAGCAAGATAGCCGGATTCCACCTTGGCCGGCATGTCACCAATATCGGTTCCCGCACTGACGACAAGAAAAGGGACTTTGACGGCTGCCAGACTTTCCGGCGTGAACCCTTGGGCGCCACCGAGATCAAGTGAGACGACTGCGCTGACCCGCGGATCACCCATCGGCCTTTCAAGTGCCGGGTTGTCCAATCCCAGTTCCTCAGCCAAGTGGCATACGGCAGGAACGGAATTGATTTGGCAAGCCGCCTTGAAGCGTTGCGTGTCGAAATGCGCCCCGGCGATTGCCGAAACCGTCCAGCCACCGAGCGAATGGCCGATAGCGGCGATCCTGTCCAAATCCACCGCGCCACCGAGCCGCGGGTCGGCGGTCATGGCATCGATGACCCGACTTAGATCATGCGGTCGCTCCCACAATTGCTGCGCTTGAGCTGGGTCTCGATTGCGTGTCGTGGTGCCGGGGTGGTCGGGTGCTGCCACAATATAGCCGTTGTGGGACAGTGTGGCGGCCAGCCAGCTCAGATTGCGCCAGCTGCCGCCGAAGCCATGAGAGAGCACAATCAGCGGGCGGTCTCCCGGTGTCGGCTTGGCCTCCGGTATCGCCGCAATGCCCTGGAAGGCCGCATTTTCGCCGACGGCGACAGCGTCCGTTTGCGCATCTGTGGGATACCAGATCGTCACATGAAGCGGACGTGCGCCGTCCTCGCCCAATAGGGTTTCCAGAAATCCGATCGCGTCACTGCAATAGGCCTGTGTTGCCAGGCAGAGTGACAAGGCGGTGAAAGAAAAAAGTTTCAACATGAAAGCCTCTCGATTGACGTTGATGAGACCGGCATCACCCGTTTTCGCCTCTTCCGCGACCTCGAACGCGATCGAGGTCGTGATTTCGAGAAGGATCGCGTTGATTGTGCGGTCTTCAGCCTCTTGTTGTCGGGTGCAATAAAATATCAAGCAAAATCAATATATTGCTCCTCCACTTCGGCGGTGCAGCAACGAAATCCTATTGACATTTTTACGCACAAGGCGATTATTTGCCCATGAGCATAGCAATTGCTCACTTTCTTCATGTGGGAGGGAAAACATGAAACTGAGAACAATCCTGCTGAGCGCAAGCTCGGCTGTCGCCATGTTTGGCATGGCGCATGCCGAAACCATCACCATTGCCACCGTGAACAATGGCGACATGGTTCGCATGCAGAAACTCACCGACGATTTCACCAAGGCAAATCCGGATATCGAACTGAACTGGGTCACGCTGGAAGAAAACGTTTTGCGCCAGAAGGTCACCACCGACATTGCTACCAAGGGCGGTCAGTATGACGTTTTGACCATCGGCACTTATGAAGTTCCGATCTGGGCGAAAAACGGCTGGCTTCTGGAGCTGAACCAGGTTGACGATGTGGACGACCTGATCCCGGCGATCCGCGATGGCCTATCGGTTGACGGTAAGCTTTATGCATCGCCCTTCTATGGCGAAAGCTCCATGGTTATGTACCGCACCGACCTGATGGAGAAGGCCGGTCTGGAAATGCCGCAGGCCCCGACCTGGGACTTCATCAAAAAGGCTGCCGAAGCCATGACCGACCGTGAAAACGGCGTAAACGGCATTTGCCTTCGCGGCAAGGCTGGTTGGGGCGAAAACATGGCCTTCCTCACAGCCATGTCCAACTCCTATGGCGCACGCTGGTTTGATGAAAACTGGCAGCCGCAGTTTGATACGCCCGAGTGGAAGGCCACGCTCGATTCCTATCTCGAGCTGATGAACAATTATGGTCCTGAAGGCGCATCCTCCAACGGCTTTAATGAAAACCTCGCGCTCTTCCAGCAGGGCAAGTGCGGCATGTGGATCGATGCCACGGTTGCGGCCTCCTTCGTCACCAATTCCGACGAATCGACGGTTGCCGACAAGGTTGGTTTTGCACTCGCCCCCGACAATGGTCTGGGCAAGCGCGCCAACTGGCTGTGGGCCTGGTCTCTGGCCGTTCCCGCCGGTACGCAGAAGGCTGATGCGGCGCAGAAGTTCGTCTCCTGGGCAACCTCCAAGCACTACACCGAGCTGGTGGCTGAAAAGGAAGGTTGGGCGAACGTTCCTCCGGGTACCCGCAAGTCGCTCTACATGAACGACAAATATCTTGAAGCGGCACCGTTCGCCAAGATGACGCTGGCCTCGATCAACGAGGCTGACCCGCAGCATCCGACCGTCAAGCCGGTGCCTTATGTGGGCGTGCAGTTCGTGGCCATCCCCGAATTCCAGGGCATGGGTACGGCCGTCGGCCAGCAGTTCTCGGCAGCCCTTGCCGGTCAGAAGAGTGCTGATGAAGCGCTTGCTGCCGCACAGCAGCTGACCACCCGCGAAATGACCAAGGCCGGTTACATCAAGTAAGAAGTCCATCCCGAGGACATATCATCTGTCGCCACCTGACCGGCGGCAGAACTTGGGGCCGCGTTCATCGCAGTATGTGCGCGGCCCCCTTTTTATAGGCTCTGCTGAAAGCGGTAATGCGGCTCCTTGCTTTTCGCGGAAACGTCTTTGGAGGCTAACATGGCAACGACGCAAATGCGCACCACCGCGAGATTGATGCTCGCGCCGTCGGTGATCCTGCTCTTGATCTGGATGGTCGTGCCGCTTGCTGCGACACTCTACTATTCCTTCCAGAATTACAGTCTGTTGAACCCGATCACGTCCTTTGCGGGCTGGGGCAACTATTATTACTTCCTCACCGATCCGGCCTTTTCCTCGGCAGTGGTCAATACCCTGCTTCTGGTTGGCGGCGTTCTGCTGATCTCCGTGGTGGGCGGCACCTTCCTGGCGCTACTCATAGACCAGCCGATTTTCGGGCAGGGGATTGTACGCATTCTCGTCATCTCGCCCTTCTTCGTGATGCCGACGGTGGCAGCCCTTGTCTGGAAAAACATGATGATGAACCCGATCTACGGGATCTTCGCATGGTTGCTTAGCCTGTTTGGCCTTCCGCCGATTGATTTCTTCGCGCAGATCCCGCTGCTTTCGGTCACCATCATTGTGGCCTGGCAGTGGCTTCCCTTTGCCACGCTCATTCTGCTGACCGCACTTCAATCCTTGGATGGCGAACAGATCGAGGCAGCCGAAATGGATGGGGCAGGCGCTGTGTCGCGCTTCATCTATCTGGTGCTGCCGCACCTCTCGCGCGCCATCACGGTGGTCATCCTGATTGAGACGATTTTCCTGTTGAGCGTGTTTGCAGAAATTCTCGTCACCACCAATGGCGGTCCGGGTACGGCCACCACCAACCTGCCGTTCCTGGTCTACACCCAGGCGCTACTGAGCTACGACGTCGGCGTTGCGTCAGCCGGTGGTGTGATCGCGATCATCGTTGCCAACATTGTTGCATTCTTCCTGATGCGCATTGTCGGCAAGAACCTGGAGGCGTAAACCATGGCCCGCAATGTAACCACTGCCAAACGCGTCGGCTGGTCAATCGCCGCCTGGTTTGTCGCACTGCTGATCTTCTTTCCCATTCTGTGGACGGTGATCACCAGCTTCAAATCGGAAGGTGCAGCTATTGCCTTCCCGCCGGTCTTCTTCGATTTCGACTGGACGCTTTCAAGCTATGTCGAAGTGCAGGAACGCTCCGACTATCTGCTCCATGTGTGGAACTCCGCCGTTATCTCGCTCGGCTCGACCTTCATCGCGTTGCTGATTTCCATTCCGGCGGCCTGGTCCATGGCGTTTAACCCGACCAAGCGCACCAAGGACATTCTGATGTGGATGCTCTCCACCAAGATGCTGCCTGCGGTCGCCGTTCTTGTGCCTTTCTATCTGGCCTACAAGAACCTCGGGCTTCTCGACACCAAGCTCGGCCTGATCATCATTCTGACCATGATGAACCTGCCGATCCTCATCTGGATGCTGTTTTCCTACTTCAAGGAAATTCCAGGCGAAATTCTGGAAGCCTGCCGCATGGACGGGGCAACGCTTGGCCAGGAGATTGTCTACATTCTCACGCCCATGGCCGTGCCGGGGATCGCCTCGACACTGCTCCTCAACATCATCATGGCCTGGAACGAAGCGTTCTGGACCCTCAACATTTCCGCCTCTCAGGCCGCACCGCTATCAGCCTTCATCGCCTCCTATTCGTCACCGGAGGGACTGTTCTGGGCGAAGCTTTCGGCAGCATCGACGCTGGCGATCGCTCCGATCCTCATCATGGGCTGGTTCTCGCAGAAACAGCTGGTTCGCGGTCTGACCTTTGGCGCAGTCAAGTAAAGGATGTCTATCATGGGCAGCATTCATCTGAACAAAGTCTCCAAGGTCTTTGGCGATCTGAAAGTGATCCCCTCGCTGGACCTGGAAATCAATGAAGGCGAATTCGTCGTCTTCGTCGGCCCGTCGGGCTGTGGCAAGTCTACCCTTCTGCGCCTCATTGCAGGTCTGGAAGATTTGTCCGGTGGCACCATCTCCATCGATGGCAACGATGTGACCAATGCACCGCCTGCCAAACGCGGCCTTGCCATGGTGTTCCAGTCTTATGCGCTTTATCCGCACATGTCGGTGCGCAAGAACATCGCTTTCCCGCTGAAAATGGCGGGCGAGGACAAGGCCACCATTGACAAGAAGGTGGAAGACGCAGCCCGCGTTCTGAACCTCACCGACTATCTGGAGCGCAAGCCCGGCCAGCTTTCCGGCGGCCAGCGCCAGCGCGTGGCCATTGGCCGTGCGATTGTCCGCCAGCCGACGGCCTTTCTGTTCGACGAGCCGCTTTCCAACCTTGATGCGGCTTTGCGCGTGACCATGCGTCTGGAAATTTCCGAACTGCACCACGAGCTCGGCACCACCATGATCTATGTGACCCACGACCAGGTGGAAGCCATGACGATGGCCGACAAGATCGTGGTTTTGAATCGCGGCAATATTGAGCAGGTCGGCTCGCCGATGGAGCTTTACAACCATCCGCGCAATCTCTTTGTGGCCGGCTTCATCGGTTCGCCGAAGATGAATTTTGTTGAGGGGAAGGACGCCCAGGCGTTCGGCGCACCCACCATTGGCATCCGTCCGGAGCACCTTTCGTATTCCTCCTCGGAAGGGGCTTGGAAGGGCAAGGTCGGTGTTGCCGAACATCTGGGTTCCGACACGTTCTGCCATGTGCACACGGAAAATTCCGGCACCATGACGCTGCGCGTCAGCGGTGAGGCCGGGCTGAAACACGGCGACACGATCTATCTGACACCGGAAGAGAGCCGCATTCATCGTTTCGACGATAAGGGGCTTGCAATCGCATGAAACGGCTGGATGGAAAATCGGCGCTGATCACCGGATCGGCCCGTGGCATCGGCAAGGCCTTCGCGGAAGCCTATATCCGCGAGGGTGCCACCGTTGCCATTGCCGATATCAATATGGCGCAGGCGGAGGCAACGGCTTCTGAGCTTGGGGCTTCAGCCTATGCCGTGCATATGGATGTGACCGACCAGGCCTCCATCGATGCGGCCATTCAGGCGGTCGAAGCACGTTGCGGCGGGCTTGATATCCTGATCAACAATGCCGCGCTCTTTGATCTGGCACCCATCGTGGAGATAACGCGGGCAAGCTATGAAAAGCTCTTTTCGATCAATGTGTCGGGAACGCTTTTTACCATGCAGGCCGCTGCGCGGTCGATGATCAAGGCAGGCAAGGGCGGCAAGATCATCAACATGGCAAGCCAGGCAGGCCGTCGCGGCGAGGCGCTGGTGGCAGTCTACTGCGCCACCAAGGCGGCTGTGATCTCGCTCACCCAGTCTGCCGGGCTCGATCTCATCAAGCACGGCATCAATGTCAATGCAATTGCCCCCGGCGTCGTCGATGGCGAGCATTGGGACGGTGTTGATGCGCTGTTTGCCAAACATGAGGGCCTGCAGCCGGGCGAAAAGAAGAAGAGCGTGGGCGAGGCGGTGCCTTTCGGGCGCATGGGCCGGGCCGAAGACCTGACCGGCATGGCCATATTCCTCGCCTCGCCGGAAGCCGACTACATCGTCGCGCAAACCTACAATGTCGATGGCGGCAACTGGATGAGCTGACCGCTCTCCGGTCCACCGCCCAATACGGGAAGAGACCCATGACAAAACTGTCGCTTCAAAATCTCAAAGACCTTTCCGAAAAGGTGTCGGTTCCCAACTATAGCCGCGAGCAGCTGAGCCCCGGCATCCTGCATTTCGGTGTCGGCAATTTCCACCGCGCCCATATGGCGGTCTACCTGCATGAGCTGTTCAATCAGGGCAAAAACCTGGATTTTGCCATCATCGGCGCGGGTATCATGCCCTCTGATGCGAAGATGAAGGAAACGCTGGCCGCGCAGGATTATCTGACGACCGTTGTCGAGCAGGATATCAACCGCTCTGCCGCCACGATCACCGGCCCGATGATCGATATCATCACCGCACCCGATTTCGGCCGTATCATTGAAACGCTTGCCGATCCGGCAATCCGCATTGTTTCGATGACAATCACCGAAGGTGGCTATTTCATCGATTCCTCCACCGGCAAGTTTGATACCAGACACCCGGCCATCCAGGCCGATGCAGCCAATGCGGATGCACCGAAAACGGTGTTCGGGCTGATCATTGCGGGGCTGAAAGCGCGCAAGGAAAAGGGGCTTGCCCCGTTCACCGTCATGTCCTGCGACAATATTCCGGGCAATGGCGAGGTAACGGAAGCCGCCGTGGTGGAGCTGGCAAAACTCAGCGATCCGGATTTCGCCCATTGGATCCACACCAATGTTGCGTTTCCGAATTCCATGGTGGACCGCATTACACCGGCAACCGGCCCGCGCGAAATCGAGATTGCGGCCACGCGTTACGGCGTCGAAGATGGCTGGCCGGTCTTTTGCGAAGAGTTCAAGCAATGGGTGCTGGAAGACAATTTCCCGCAGGGCCGTCCGGCCTTTGAAGATGTCGGGGCAACCTTTGTTCCCGATGTCGCGCCTTATGAGCTGATGAAGTTGCGCATTCTCAATGGCGGGCATGCGGCCATTGCCTATCCGGCGGCCCTGATGGACATTCACTTCGTTCACGAAGCCATGGAAAACCCCTTGATTGCCGGTTTCCTCTCCAAGCTCGAACATGACGAAATCGTGCCTGTCGTGCCGCCGGTTCCAGATACCAGCCTCTCCGATTATGTGGCGCTGATCGAGCGCCGTTTCATCAATCCCAATATTGGCGACACCATCCCGCGTCTGGCGCAGGACGGCTCCAACCGGCAGCCGAAATTCATCCTGCCATCAACCGCTGACCGGCTGGCCAAGGGCCTGGATGTCACCGGCCTTGCGCTCGTCTCCGCACTCTGGTGCAAATATTTCGAAGGCGTGAGCGATAGCGGCAAACAGATCGTGTTCAATGATGCCAGTGCAGAGCGCCTGCAGGCTGCAGCGCTGGCCTCGCGGGAAGACCCATCGGTCTTTCCGGCATTGGAGGATATCTTCGGCAAGGTGGGCACCAACCCGACATTTCTCGCACGCTTTTCCCATGCCTTGGAGAGCCTGCGCGAGAAGGGGACTGCCGCAACCTTGCAGGACTATCTGGACGGAGCGCTCTAAAGGTGAGTGGAGGCGAAGGCGACCTACTGGTCATTTTCGACTGCGACGGTGTTCTGGTCGACAGCGAGCCGATTGCGCTTTCCAACCTTCGCGATTGCCTGAGCGAACAGGGGCTGACGCTGAGCACCGGGGCCGTGAGTGATCGCTTTCTGGGGCGCAGCCTTGCCTTCGTCATCTCGGCCATTGCTGAAGAGTTCGGCAAGGCGTTGCCCCCGCAGTTTGCCGAAAATCTGCGTCGTCGGCTGTTTGAGCGTTTTGAACGGGAGCTGCAGCCAACACCGCATATGGCCGAAACGCTGAAGATGCTGAAACGGCATGGAATCCGATTTTGCGTTGCCTCTTCCAGTTATCCGGACCGGATTGAAAGAAGCCTGGAAGTGACCGGCCTGCTTTCGCAATTTGACGATAACATCTTCAGCGCAGCGATGGTGGAGAATGGCAAGCCAGCGCCTGATCTCTTTCTGCATGCGGCGGAAACGCTGGGCTATAAGCCCGCGCAATGCGTTGTGGTGGAAGACACCGCGACCGGCATTCGTGCTGCCCAGGCCGCGGGCATGCCGGTTTTCGCTTTCTGTGGCGGAACCCATGCCAATAACGATGACTATAAAGCCTCCTTGCGTGCGCTCAGACCTGATGCAATGTTTGACCTGATGACAGATTTGCTGCACCTTGTCCGCCGTCCAGGGAGAGCGAAAGACAACATGCATGCGTGAATTCATCGTGGCGGTCGATGTCGGGACCGGCAGTGCGCGCGCGGGGGTATTCGACCTCGGCGGTATGCAGATGGCGCGTGTGGTCACGGCAATCGGGGTTCATCAGCCCGATGCGCTTTTTTACGAACAGAACAGCGCGGAAATCTGGCAGGCGGTTGCCCAATCGGTGCGCGGCGCTTGTGAGCAAGCCGGTGTTCAGCCCGATGAGGTGGTGGCGCTCGGCTTTGACGCCACATGCTCGCTTGTGCTGCGGGATGGCAACGGCACGCCCGTTGCCGCCTCGAAATCGGGGCCGGATCAGCAGGATACGATGCTCTGGATGGACCACCGCGCCATCGCCGAAGCCAACGAGATTTCAAGCTCCAGCGACCCCACCCTTGACCGTTTCGGCGGCTATATGTCGCCCGAAATGCAGCCGCCGAAGCTTCTGTGGCTGAAACGAAACCTGCCGGAAAGCTGGGCGCGGGCCGGTCTCATTTTCGATCTTTGCGATTATCTCACCTGGCGCGCGACCGGCTCGACGTCACGCTCGCATTCGGCACTTGCCGCCAAATGGGCCTATGAGCCGGACGCGCCCGGCGCTTATCCGGAGCGTTTCTATCAGCGCATCGGCCTGGAGGATGCACGCCTCCGCACCGGCCTTCCCGAACACGCAACACCATCATGCGAACCGATCGGTACGCTGAGCGAAGCGGCAGCAAAGGAACTTGGTCTTTCCACAAAATGCATCGTCGCGGCAGGGCTCATCGATGCCTATGCAGGAACGATCGGCGTCTTCTGCCAGTCGCCGGAAGAAGCCCCCACCCATGCCGCTGCACTCATTGCCGGAACCTCCAGCTGTGTGGTCGTGCTGCGCCGTTGCAGAGAAGAAAAGCCCGGTGTCTGGGGTGGATTTTGCGGCGCTGCCCTGCCGGGCCTCTGGCTCATGGAGGCAGGCCAATCCTCCTCCGGTTCGCTGCTCGACTTTCTTCTGCGCAGACATGACGCCGGTGGCCCGCCAAGCCTGACCCTGCACATGAAAATCCTCGACCGGATCGCCGAGCGGATTGCGCAGGAGGGGCCGGCCTACGGCCGCCCGATTGCGGTTCTGCCCGATCTTCACGGAAGCCGCGGGCCGATGCCAGATCCAGCGCAAACCGGCGCATTCTCGGGCCTCAGCCTGGAGGGCGGGTTCGACAATCTCTGCCGGCTCTATTGGCGCACCTGTGTGGGCCTGGCCTGCGGCATTCGCCATGTGCTGGAAAATATGCCCGACGCGGAAATGATCGCCACGCTGCTGATGGGTGGCGGGTTGGCCGCCCACCCGCTCATTCCCCAGCTTTACGCCGATATGACGGGCCGAACGGTGCGGGTGGACGAGACCCGCGATCCCGTCCTTCTCGGCACCATGATCAACGCCGCCGTCGCCGCAGGTCGCTATTCGAGCCATGCCGAAGCTGCCGCAAACCTGACCGGCTCAACGACAAAAACAATCGCGCCCCGTCCTGATATTCACACCCACCTCGCCGCCGACTATGCGGCTTATCACGCAATGATGCGGCACAGGGATGAGCTTGCGCGGATATTGGCTGTAACTTGAGTTTGTGCCTGCCGCTGGCTACGACTTCCAAATGATCATCAGGGAACCTCCAGCCAACGCTTCGACAACTTTCGAAGCTTCACCTTCTTCGACCGCAGGACAGCCGAGGCTCCGCCCGATTCGACCTGTTTTTGCGACCATTTCCGGCGACACATAGTCCGCACCGTGTATGACGATATGCCGGAGACGGGCTCTTGAGTTTGTTGCCTCAAGCCCATCCAGATAAAGCGATTTTCCATGGTTGCCGAAATAGGTTACATCGCAGTGATAAATACCGAGCGAAGAGCAACCTGATCCGTCTTCATTCGAGAAAAATTCCGCATATCCGTCGTCTTTCGGCCCCTCTGAGCCGCGACCATGAGCGCAAAGAAGAGCAGTTGTGGTGCCGGCCACGCAGTCGAAAAGGAACATGCGGGGTTTGGCCGAGTGCAGGTCGAAATTGACAACAGCCCAATAGCGCGGATTGCTCGTCGGTCGGTACTGGTTTCTATAATTGATTAGCCGCTCCATGGCTGGCGTAACACCGGCTGAAGCAGCAAGGCTGCGCAAAACGGTTTCTCTTTGTTGAACGCTCGAACTGGAGGCTGTCGCCGTGAAATGATCTGCGATTGTTTCCGTTGCAGTTTTGTCCGACACCATGTCGGCTTCATCTATATCGCCCAGAAAAGGAACCAGATCCTGGAGTGAGGCCTTGGGAATGGCTGGAACGGACGGACGTTTCTCAGGCGTATCGTCAACTGGCGTGCCGTTAGCGAGAACCGGCATGTTCTTGAGGTCCCAATTGTCGCGAGAAATCTCCCGCAGGAGATCCTTTGTCCGGTAAATCGTCAGGCGTAGCACTTCGTTTTTGTGGTTTTTCAACCAGTCGTGGCGCACTTCTACATATTGTTTGATCCAGATTTTCTCATCGCCGCCATGTACCGGCGGCTTTTCTGGAAAGCGGGAGCGCAGGAAATCTAATATTCGCCCGCTGTGAATAAATGAATCATAGATCACGAGCATTGACAGCGGCAATTCAAAGCCGTTTGCCGTTGCCCATTTTTGTGCCGGTGCAAAATAGACGCTATCGAAGAACTTGTCCTGCGTCGCCCACATCACCGGATCATCTTTGCCCGCCTGGCGAAGGAGGGATTTAAACGGTTCGTTGTCTACAAGAGCAACATGGCCGATCAGTTTGACATAGGGTTTGAAATCATCTGAATAGGTACCCTCAGCGGCTGCATACATCTCCACCAATTGACGAAGGTTGCCATATTCGGTTGTTTGCGATCGACCATAGGTAATCTGGCGGATACCGCCGGGTCCATCTTTGTAAATGCTAATCGCACCGTACTTGCCTTTTACGGTACCTGTTTCGAATACGTTTATAACCCGGTCACAAACCAGGCGTTCACCGGCAGTCAGCTTCATGGATATTGCTCCCCCAAGTTTTATCCAAAAAGAGATGCTACAATGGGTAGAGTTAGCCACAGCCCCTGAGATTTGGCAAGCTGCTTATTTCGACAGGCATAGTCAGGTTTAGCCGGTTTGGGCCAACAGAATGGCTCAATATTGTCGCCCGGTGCTCTACCGCAACCCGTCCTTGCCTTCAGCCTCATCATGTGTGAGCCCGCCGACGCGGGGGAGGGGGCGGCCGGTGAGCGCCACGGCGACGGCGACCATGATTTCGTTGGCGCGGGGGGCGTCGTTCACCTCAACCGTCATGCCGTCGAAATGCGAGCGCACGTAAGCTGCATCCTTGTGGCCAAGGGGGATATCGAGGGGATCGCCCGGCCCGCCCATCTTCTTCGATGAGGGAACGAGTGCCGCGCCATGATCCACGGCCTTGCGCAAGGGTGCGCCGAGCTTGGGGTGGAGAATGGCGGCGGCGTGTTCGAGTTCGCCGGCTTCGCCCACCATGGCCGCCTTGCCGTAGCTTTGCACATCAGAGGGCGCGCAGCCGAGTGCGGCCACGCATTTTTCGCCGAGCAGGCCACCCAGGTCTTCGCCGATGGTGATCAGTTCTTCCAGGCCTTTGTCGAAGCGGCCCGCATAGGGGTTTTCGATAATGGCGATGGCGGCGGCACGGCGGGAAGGCGGGTTGACCCGCTCTCCCATTTCGAGGCGAACCTCGTCAGCGATCACAACCAGTTTACGGATTTTCGCGCTCACCGCAGTCCGTCCTCGCCCTTGATTTCAGAGGCCTTGAGGCCGCCGACGCGGGCATGGATGCGCGGGCCGGTCGTCATCACCAGAGCGAGCAGAATTTCATCCGCCTTGGGGCCGTCGTTCAGGCCCACCTCCATGGCGTCGAAATGTGAGCGCACATAAGATGCATTGCAATGTGTCACCGGCACATCAAGCCGGGTACCGGGACCGCCGATCTTTTTGGTGGAGGGGACAATCGCGTTGGAGTTCGGGAGCTTCTCGCGCATGGAATAACCGCCCGGCACATGCCAGAGCGCGCCGTGCTCCAATTCGCCAGCGGTGCCCACAATCGCGCCCTTGCCGTAACCTTCGACCACGGAGGCATCGCCGCCCAGCGCCTTGATCAGGTCGTCAGCCATTTCGAGACCCAGCGGCTTTAGATCTTCCATGAAGAAGGCGATATCTTCGACATATTGTCCGGCAAAGGGGTTCTTGATCACGGCCACAACGGCAGCGCGCTTCAGCGGCTTTTCAGCGCGCGGCCCGCCCTCGTGAAAAATCTCTTCGACAATAACGGCCTTTTTCCGCACGACTGGTTCAACCATTGGTGACACTCCCTCTTATGTGATGATTGTTGATGGTTTCCGGCATGGCGCGGCGATGGCCTGCCAGCGATAGATAAGCGGCGCGGATCAGCCCACGCGAAAGATAGTGCTGCGCGGCAGTTACGCCGCCGTCCAAGGCGGTGTCGATCTCGCCGTCGTCGAGGTCGCCCACAGCGGTCGTGACCGCCCGCGAACCGAGATCATTGTCCGGCTGGATACTGTCTGCGGGCGCGCGCCTGATCTTGGCAGAGCCGGGCAGATCGACGCGATTGGCAATCATGGTGGCGGCAGCGTCAGCGCAGGCGGCATTTTGGGCAAGCACAGTCACCGCGTCTGCGATACCAAGCGAAAAGGATCGTCCACGCCAGCCACTGGTGGCGATCCCGCCAATGCGGTCATCTGGCCTGATGGTGACAGTCCCGCCTGCCGCGCCGGTGGCGGGGTCGTCACAGATGCCGACCGTAAATGCGCCTTCGGCAAGGTGGAGCGCAATGTCGCCGCCATTGTTGACATAGGCGCGGGAGAGCACATTGTTTTCCAGCATCGCTGCCAGAATATGATCTGCCACGCTGCCTGCCACGGCGGCCATGGGGGTGATGAACTCCGGTGAGAATGGAAAGGTCGCCGCCCACATGGCGCGCGCGATCTGCCCTTGAGGTTCGCTTTCCACGGGTTTGCGCAGAAGCGGCAGTTCAAGAACCAGATCGTCAAGGACGGTTGCGAAGGCCGTTTGGGCCTGCTGGTAGGCGCGGCGCACATCGGCTTCAGGCCCGAATGCTTCGATGATCAGATCAATCGGCCCGTGCTGCAGATGCAAACGGCGCTGATCGGCGAGCATGCGTGCCACTGGACCCATCCCGACATCCCTCTTTTTCGCCAAAACTGCCAAAGACCCATCCGCATCATTTCATTCGTATGCGAATAGTATCCGCTTTTTTTGCGCTTGGCGAGAGGGGAGAGCCTCAGAGCCTGCCGATGCGTCTCCAGCGGGCCTCGGCAAGCGAATAAAGCGCGTAGGCAATAAGGCCGACGCCCATGGCAATGGTCAGCCAGGGTCCATAGGGAAGTTTGGCAAGATAGTTCAAGACGTCCTGCAGTCCCGGCTTTTCCGTGGCCTGCTGTTCGCCGAGATAGATGAAGCGGCTGGCAAAAAGCCATGCGATAACGGCGAAGACCAGTCCGCGCGCTGAAAGCCCGATCACGGCAATCGGACGGATGATGCTTTCTGCATCGTCGTCGGCCTTGAAGTATTTTTCATAGGTCCCGGCAAAGGCTTTCCGCCAATGGGCGATTGCAACACCGGCAAAGGTGATGGCGAGCGCCAGGGCCACAGTGCGGGCTCCGAGAAAAGATGTGAGGTATTCCCGCAACGGCGAACCGCCACCGCCACCGCCCTCGGCAAGCCCGATGCCAAGCAGGGACAATGCATAGAGTGCCAGGAACGCATAGGATGTGGCAGACACCAGAAAGGCTGCACGGATGATCAGACCTTTGGCGCCTGAGCCATGCTCATCGGGATCGAAAATCACCTGCAGCAGCCGCCAGATAACATAGCAGCACAGGCCTGCAAGCAGCGCGCAAACCAGAACCACGCCAAAGGGCTGGTGCATGAGGGTGGAGACCGCGTCTCTGGTGTCGGGCTTCTTGCTGCTCACAAAGCCGGCCAACACTGTGAGCGCCCCGACAATGACATAGACCGCGCCGCGCGCTGCATAGCCGGTGCGCGCTGCAATCTTGATCCAGGTTCTTGGATGATCCGGAGCCATGGTTATGGGCCTCGCGTATGGGAGCGACCGAGATCTTCGGTCTCGTCAGAGGGGCGGTTGCGATGTGTCAGCCAATGCGCGGCGTACCAGCAGGTACCCGCCCAGGCACCGCCCAGACACCAGCCGGCGAAAACATCGCTTGGCCAGTGCACGCCAAGGTACACCCGGCTGATCCCCACTAGGGCTGCCAGCAGGAAGGCGCAAGTGATGACGAAGCGTCTGGTTTGGCGACGCTCGACAAAGCGCACGGCGACAGCGGCCAGGGTGAGATAGGTGACCGAAGAAATCAGTGCATGGCCACTGGGAAAACTATAGGTAAATGTGCGGTCCAGATGCTCGACGATATCCGGTCGGGGACGTTCAAACAGCAGCTTCAAAAGCGAGGAGATGAGTGCGCCGCCGACAAGCGAAACGGCGATGAAGGCCGAGGCCGCATAGAGACGGTAGCTGAGCAAGACGCCGGTGGTGATCAGGCAGACAATGATGACCACCGTATAGCTGCCAAGCGTGGTGATCTCCGCTGCGGCCTCTTCAAACCAGGGTGGTCCGATGGCCTGGTCCGGATTCCCATCGACGCGAAACCATTGCAGAACCGTGTGGTCAATGCCATCGATATAGCCTGTATGCACCGCGATGACATCGGCCACAAAAAGGATAAGCCCGACAAGAATGCCGAGCTGTATCATGGTGATATTGCGATTGGGTTGCGCCGCCATGGCAGTCTAACGCCGCAGGTTCAAAACGGTTCCATCAAAATGCCGCATTTCGGCATGCATCGGCGGACGCCTCAAATCTCAGATCTTTTTGACGAATTCCGATTTCAGCTTCATCGCGCCGAAACCATCGATCTTGCAGTCGATATTGTGATCGCCTTCTACAAGGCGGATATTCTTCACTTTTGTTCCGACTTTCAAAACCTGCGAGCTGCCCTTGAGCTTCAAGTCCTTGATCACGGTCACCGTATCGCCATCGACGAGAACCGCGCCATTGGCGTCCTTGTAGACCGGCTCGTCGGAGCCGGATGCTGCATCTGCAGACCATTCGTTCCCACATTCGGGGCACATCAGCAGCCCGCCATCTTCATAGGTATAGGTGGAGTTGCATTTCGGGCAGGGGGGCAGTTCGCTCATGATCATCCTCATTTTTCGCGTTTGAGGTCCAAGGCCCGATGATCAGAAATTGCGTCGCCGGACCATGTTCCGCGCCCGCAAGAGGCATCACGACAAAAGTTCTTATTATCGACCTGAAGACTGTTGCCGCTCTGGTAGAGACAAAGTGACGTTTTGTCGAGTGTGTCGGAATTCTTCAAGACATTTACCGGCGCAAGCTGCATGTCTGTCGAATGTTCAAACAGGAGATAACGATGCTTTTTCGATATGCCATTTTCTACGTTGATGATGTGGCCGCAACGCTCAGCTTTTATGAACGCGCTTTTGGCCTGCAGACCGGCTTCCTGCATGAAAGTGGCGACTATGGCGAGCTGGTGACCGGCGAAACGCGGCTTGCCTTTTCCTCAACCAAGCTCATGCGTCAGCTTGGTAAAAAACCGGCTCCGGCGGCATTGACTTCTCCGACCTTCGAAATTGCCCTGGAAACCGATGATGTGGCGGCGGCCCTTTCGCGCGCTCTGGCGGCCGGCGCCACGCCTGTTCAGGAGGTGCGTGAGGAACCATGGGGACAAACCACCGCCTATGTGGGCGACCCGAACGGCTATCTGGTGGAGCTTTGCTCCGCGGTCCAGTTGCCCAATCCAGGTTGAGCAATCAGCCGCAAGAGGTCCGGTTTGCGGCGCAACCTTTGCGGGGTTGCGCCAAACCAGCGAACGAATTCGCGTGTCATATGTGCCTGATCGCTGTAGCCGAAGGCGAGGGCGGTTTCCGACAGCGACGGATAGATTTCCAGTGCCATGGCTGCGCGCCTGGCGCGGCCCAGCTGACGCCAGAATTCCGGTTTCGGCAAATTGCGCGCCTTGAAGTGACGCTGAAGTGTGCGTTCACTTACTCCGGCCGTGGTTGCCACCCGCGCCACCGGCAGTTGGGTTTCGGCGAGTAGCGCGACAAGGGCGGTCATTTCCTCATCCGTGGTTGCCACATGCATGAGGTCTGCATGCGTCAGGCGCGAACCATGCCGCAGGTCAATGAGGTCAGCTGGATTGACGACAGTGCCGGGAGGCATGCGATAGCCGGTCAGCTCGCGGCTTGCCTGCATGTGCACGATGCGCGGATGCCAGTCGATATCGCTCAGGAAAACATCGTGGATGTCGCCCTCCTGTCTGACGACGATGATATCCCTGCATCCATCGGGAATAATCACGGCGGCCTTCTGCTCGTTGCCGCGGGACGACCAGCCTATATACTCCATGGTGCAACAGCCTTCACGCGTGTGCTTATGCCGGGCGCGACTTCTGCAGTTCGGCGGCATAGTCTTCGAGCTGGTCCACAACCGTGCCCCAACCGTCATAAAAGCCCATGTCTTCATGGGTCTTGCGCGCATCGCTGGTTCGGTGGCGGGCAATTACTGTGTAGGTGGTGCCGCCGTCTTCGGCGTCTGAAAGCAGAATGATGGCAGTCATGAACGGATCGGGCGCAGGTTTCCAGCCTTCACTGTATGTGTCCGTGAAAACAAGTTTTTCACCCGGTATCACCTCCAGATAAACACCCTTGTTGTCCATCTCATTGCCATCGACGTTGAACACCGTGTTGAACCGTCCGCCAACCCGCAGATCAATCTCGCAGCTTGTCACGCCATGCGGTTTGGGCACGAAGAAGTGCATGATGTGCTCCGGCGTGGTCCAGCATTCCCACACGAGGTCGCGGGGTGCCTTCACATGACGCGTGAAGCTGAGGTCGGTTTCCGGATCAAGTTGCATCGTTTCTCTCCCTTGCTCGTTGTTCGACATAGGTGTCAAACTGATCGAGCCGTTTTTCCCACACCCGCTGCTGCTCAACGAGCCAGTTGTTCAACGGCGTGAGATTTTCATTGAGCAGGCGGCATGTGCGGACGCGGCCCTCTTTCGACGTCGCAATGAGCCCCGCGTCTTCCAGCTTGGTCAGGTGTCCCATGAAGGATGGCAGCGCCATCTTGTGAGATGCGGCAAGCTCGCTGACGCTTGCCGGACCGCGGGCAAGCCTTGCAACAACTGCACGGCGTGTTTCGTCGCCAAGGGCTGAAAACATGCGGTTCAGATTGTGATCAAACTTAGCCATATACCTAAGTAAAGGACAGCACGGCGAGCGTCAAGAAAATACTTAGGAACTTGCATAACTATTGGAAAGGCAGTTTGAAGGGGTTGAAAAAGGAAATGCGGCAGACCGGATGGCCGCCGCACCACTTTGACTGTTGATTTCTGCATGCGTCACAAGAGGAGAATGATCAGCACGATGATGAGCAGGAGGCCGAGACCGCCGGAGGGGTAATAGCCCCAGTTGCGCGAGTGCGGCCATGTGGGCAATGCGCCGATCAGCAACAGGATGACGATTATCAGGAGGATAGTGGTGGCAGACATGGGGATCCCTCTCAATCTGTTTTTGCCGGTGCTCAGTGGTGTCTTTTCGAGCCCAAATGTCAGGCTGCGCGGTGGTGTCAGCATGGCATTTGAGCGAGGCGGAAACGCCGCCTGAACCACGAAAAAACGCGCCGGGAATTGAAATGTTCCTCAGCGCGTCTTCTGTGATGTTCTACGGCGTCAAATCATGAATGGGAGTGTTGTCTGCGCGCATGGCGTTGCGCGTCCTCGACGTTACGTGCAGCGTCGATGCTTTCCCGGTTCTTCTCAGGGTCTGTTTCTTCGGCAAGCTGCCGGATTTCGCGGGCCACCCGTTCGATTTCGGCAGCCATCTTGTTTCTGTCGTGCTCAGTCATGGTGTGACCTCCGGTTTCCTATGAGTGGGAAACCGGCAAGTCACGACAAAGTTCCTTGGCGATTTGTTCAAGCCGCCTTGGAAAGGGCCACATAGCGGGCGGTGTGGTAATCGACATCGCCGAGCTGATGGTCGATCATGATCAGGCGCTTGGCAAAGTGGCCCACGGCATATTCCCACGTCATGGCAATGCCGCCATGCATCTGGATTGCCTCTTCAGCCACCAGTTTGCCCACCTTTCCGGCAAGCGTCTTGGCGGCGGAAACGGCCCTCTCGCGCGCCACACGGTTTTCGTTGAAGTGACCGGCGGCATTGATCACAGCAGAACGAGCCTGCTCGATTTCCAGAAGAACGGTTGCCATGCGGTGCTGGAGGGCCTGGAAGCGGCCGATTTCAACACCGAACTGCTTACGGGTCTTCAAGTAGTCGATGGTCATGTCGCGGCAGACTTCCATGATACCGACAGCCTCGGAGGCCAGCGCCATGGCACCGCGTGCCAGAACCTTTTCAATCGCAGGGTAAGCCTTGCCGGCCTCACCCAGAAGCGCATCTGCGGGAAGCTCAACCTTGTCCAGAGTGACTTCGGCGGCATGCAGGCCGTCGATCGAGGGATAAGACCGGACGCTGACACCTGCCGTACCCTTGGGTACGAGGAACAGCGAAATCCCGTCTTCATCCCAGGTCTTGCCAGATGTGCGGGCCGACACGATCAGTGTATCGGCATTGCCGCCGTTCAGCACCACAGCCTTCGCGCCATTCAGCACATAGCCGTTGCCGGGGCCGGATTCGGCAGTGGTTTCAACATGGCTGGCGTCATAGCGGCTCTTCGGCTCGCCATGAGCAAAGGCCAGTTGATGCGTGCCTGCAATCACCTCTTCGAGAACGGCCTTCTGTGCATCATTGCCAAGGTCTGCAATCAGCCCGCCGCCGAGAACTGCGGTTGCCAGCAGCGGCTCGTTGACAAGGCCGCGGCCAAGTTCTTCGAACAGCACCGTGACATCGAATGGCGAACCGCCGAAACCGCCCGCCTCTTCGGTAAACAGCGCGCCAATAAGGCCGAGTTCGGCAAACTGCGCCCAATGATCCGGCGAAAATCCGGTCTCTGTTTCTGCCGCCTTGTTGCGGGCTTCAAGCTTATATTTGTCCGCAATATAGCGGGCTGCCATGTCTTTAAAGAGCTGGCGTTCTTCCGAATGTGAAAAGTCCATTTTTGTTGTCCTGTTATTCCTTCTCCCCTTGGGGAGAAGGTGCCCAAAGGGCGGATGAGGGGTTCTCAAACCGGCTCAGAGGGAACCCCTCATCGCCTCGCTATGCTCGGCACTTCTCCCCAAGGGGAGAAGGCCACCTGATCAAAGCCCCATCACCATTTTGGAGATAATGCCCCGCTGGATTTCGTTGGAGCCGCCGAAGATGGTGATCTTGCGGTTGTTGAAATAGTCGGGTGCGACGCCGAGCGCGTAATCGGGGCCCACCGGCTCGCCATTATAGCCCTCTTCCAGCGCTTCGGAGACGAAGGGCATGGCGTAGGGGCCGATGGCGCGGCGGGAGAGATCGTTGATCGCCTGACGGATTTCCGTTCCCTTGATTTTCAGCATGGAGGAGATCGGGCCGGCCTGCGAGGCCGCATCCGGCGAAGAGAGCACGCGCAGGTTTGTGGTGGAGAGCGCGTCGAGTTCCATTTCCACTTCCGCGATGCGGCGGGCGAAATAGGGGTCTTCGGCAAGCGGCACGCCACGCACGGTCTCAGCCGCGGCAATCTTCTTCACCTCGGCAAGTGCTGCCTTGGAAGCATCCACACCGGCAATATTGGTGCGCTCGTGGGTCAGAAGATATTTCGCATAGGTCCAACCCTTGTTTTCCTCGCCGATCATGTTTTCGGCGGGAACGCGGACATTGTCGAAAAAGACCTCGTTCACCTCATGCGTGCCTTCCAGCAGAATGATCGGGCGCACGGTGATGCCGGGCGATTTCATATCCACCAGAATGAAGGAAATGCCCTCCTGCGGCTTGCCCTCGGTGGAGGTGCGCACGAGGCAGAAAATCCAGTCGGCATATTGGGCAAGCGTCGTCCAGGTCTTCTGGCCGTTGATGACATAGTGATCGCCGTCACGCACTGCGCGGGTCTTCAAGCTGGCAAGGTCGGAACCCGCACCCGGCTCGGAATAACCCTGGCACCACCAGTCCGTGCCATCGAGAATGCGCGGCAGGTAATGCGCCTTCTGCTCCTCGGTGCCGAATTTCATCAGCACAGGGGCCAGCATCTTCAAACCGAAGGGAATGATGCGCGGTGCATTCGCTGCAGCAGCTTCGTCGTTGAAAATCTGCTGCTGGACCGGCGTCCATTCCGCACCGCCATATTTCTTCGGCCAGTCCTGCGCCAGCCAGCCGCGCTTGTTCAGCGTGGCATGCCAGCCGGTCAGGTCTTCCTTGCTCAGGTGCTTGTTGTGCTTCACCTTGTCGGCAAGCTTCGGTGACAGTTCCTTTTTCAGGAAATCCCGCACCTCGGCCTGAAAGGCCAGGTCTTCGGGGGAAAAGCTTAGATCCATTTTCGGCTCCTGTTTCGATATCTGCCTTCTCCCCCTTGGGGAGAAGGTGCCCGAAGGGCGGATGAGGGGTTCTCTGTCAACAACGCCTGGAACCCCTCATTGTCGTGCTACGCCCGACATTTCTCCCCAAGGGGAGAAAGGGGCCTTCTCAATAAATTTCGATCAAACCGGCGGCACCCTGGCCGCCAGCAATACACATAGTGACAACGGCATACTTAATACCACGGCGCTTGCCCTCGTAAAGCACATGGCCGACCTGACGCGCGCCGGTCATGCCATAAGGGTGGCCGATGGAGATGGAGCCGCCGTTGACGTTGTAGATTTCCGGGTCGATGCCCAAACGGTCGCGGCAGTAAAGTGCCTGCGAGGCAAAGGCTTCGTTCAGTTCCCAAAGGCCGATATCTTCAACCTTCAGGCCGTTACGCTCCAGAAGCTTCGGCACGGCGAAAACCGGGCCAATGCCCATTTCATCGGGTTCGCAGCCGGCGGTGACAAAACCGCGGAACGCGCCCATCGGCTCAATGCCGCGCTTTTCGGCTTCCTTGGCTTCCATCAGCACAGAGGCCGATGCGCCATCAGAAAGCTGGGAGGCATTGCCCGCCGTCACAAACTGGTCGGCACCGCGCACCGGCTCCAGGCTCTGCAGGCCTTCCAGCGTCGTTGAGGGCCGGTTGCAGCCGTCCTTGTCGAAGGTCACTTCGTGGAAGGTGATTTCCTTCGTTTCCTTGTCCTGCACACCCATCTTGGTGGTGAAGGCAATGATTTCGTCGGCATATCGGCCTGCCTTTTGCGCTTCTGCAGTCCGCATCTGGCTTTGATAGGCATATTCGTCCTGAGCCTCGCGCGAAACGCCATAGCGGGCCGCCACAATGTCGGCGGTCTCGATCATCGGCATGTACATGGCGGGCTTGTGTTCCACCATCCAGTCGTTCTGATACATGAACATGTTCAGGTGGCTCTGGACGATGGAGATGGATTCCAGACCGCCCGCCAGCATGGCCGGTGCGCCATTCTGTGCGATCTGCGAGGCGGCGGCTGCAACGGCAAAAAGGCCCGAGCCGCAATGGCGCGACACCGTGCCGCCAGTCATGGAAAGCGGCAGGCCTGCGCGCACGCCGATATGGCGGGCAATATTGCCGCCGGTGGCACTTTCCGGCATGCCGCAGCCGAAGATCGCATCTTCGATCAGCTCCGGATCAATCCCTGCGCGCTCAACGGCGGCCTTGGCAACCGCGCCGCCGAAATCCGCCCCATGCGTGGCGTTCAGCTCACCGCGAAAGGCTTTTGTGATGCCCGTGCGGGCGGTGGATACGATAACGGCTTCCCGCATCTTCTTTGCTCCTTGCTCAATTTCTTTCTTCTCCCCTTGGGGAGAAGGTGCCCGAAGGGCGGATGAGGGGTTCCCCCCTGTCATTGTGAGAACCCCTCATTGTCCCTGCAGGACATTTCTCCCCAAGGGGAGAAAGGGGCGCGAATTTCATTTTATAGCCTCAGTTTCCGTCATGGCCGGGCTTGCCCAGACCATCCAAACGCAAGCTGGGGTGTGGATCCTCGGGTCAAGCCCGAGGATGACAAGGAAGGGGAGGCCCCCTCCTCATCCCGCAACCCATCAATCAGCCATTCAGGCTTGAAAAATTCTCGCCCTTGGCCACGAGGTCCTCAATCAGTTTGGCCGGCTTCCAGAACACCGGGTCTTCCTTGGCAAATTCGTTCAGATCGGCCAGCACCTTGTCGAGGCCGATTGTGTCGGCATAGTGCATGGGGCCGCCGCGCCAGCGGGGCGAACCGTAGCCGGACAGCATGACGATATCCACGTCGAGCGGGCGAAGGGCAATGCCTTCTTCCACCACCTTGGCGCCCTCATTGATCATCGCGGCCATATAGCGGCGCATGATTTCGTCAGACGAGAGTTCGCCCTTTTGCGGAATGCCTTTTTCTTTTCTGATTTGCTCGATGGCTGCGAGGAATTCCGGGTTTTCAGCGCCCTTGCGCGGGTCAGCCGAATAGTCATAGCAGCCGCGTCCGGTCTTCTGGCCGAGATCGCCCTTTTCGCCGAGCCAGTCGAGATATTCAAAAGCGTAGCGGCCCTTATAGCCTTCCGCAATGCGGCGCTTGCGCGACATGAGGCCGATATCGAGACCGGCGAGATCGCCCATCTGGTGCGGACCCATCGGATAGCCAAAACCGACCACGGCCTTGTCGATGGCATAGGGGCTGGTGCCTTCTTCCACCATGAAGGCAGCCGCCTTCATGTAAACTTCCAGAATGCGGTTGCCGATGAAGCCATCGCAAACGCCGGCACGGACGCCGATCTTCTTCAGTTTCTTGGCGAGCGCAAAACCTGTCGCGACTGCATCCGCAGAGGTCTTGTCAGCGACGACCACTTCCAGCAGTTTCATGATATGGGCAGGTGAGAAGAAGTGGAGACCCAGCACATTTTCAGGCCGCGATGTCACCGACGCGATCTTGTTGATGTCGAGATAGGAGGTGTTGGAGGCGAGGATTGCGTCCTTGCGTGCCACCTTGTCCAGCGTGCGGAAAAGGTCCTGCTTCACTTCCAGCATTTCGAACGCGGCTTCAATGATGATGTCGCAATCACCCAGCGCTTCAAAATCGGTGGTGACCTTGTAAAGCGTGTTCATCAGGTTGTCGCGATAGGCCTCGTCATAGCGGCCCTTCTTGATGCCGTCGTCAAGAACCTTCAGCACATTGGCCTTGCCGCGTGCAGCACTTTCCTCGTCGCGCTCCACCATGGTCACCGGGATACCGGCAAACAGCATGGAGAGCGTGATGCCAGACCCCATCGTGCCGCCGCCGATCACGCCGGCCTGCTTGATCTCCTTGGGCGTGCCGTTGGCAAGCTCGGGAACTTTGGCCACTTCGCGCTCTGCGAAGAAGGCATGGCGCAGCGCCTTGCTCTGGTCTGAATTCATCAGCTCCATGAAGATCTCGCGCTCGGCCGTCATGCCCTCGTCGAACGGCATATTGGCGGCGTTTTCCAGTGCATCGATCGCGCGCACAGGGGCAATCTGGCCACGGGCTTTTTTCTTCACATCGGCGCGGATGGCATCGAAAAAGGCCGTGTCACCTTTATGAGCCTGCACTTTCTCGTCCATTTTGCTCAGGCGGCGAACAGGCAGGTTCTGATCGATGACCCGGCGCGCAGCGGCAATGCCGGCGGCTTTCGGGTCGTCCATGTCTTCAATCGCGTCAACAATGCCGAGCTGCAGCGCTTCTTTGGCGGAAACCTGGCGGCCGGTCGCGATGATCTCGGCGGCGGCCTCGAAACCGATGAGGCGGGGCAGGCGCTGGGTGCCGCTGGCACCTGGCATGACACCGATGGCCACTTCCGGCAGACCGACCTTGGAGCCCTTCAGCGCCACGCGGACATGGCTGCCGAGCGCAAGCTCCAGCCCGCCGCCAAGTGCGGTGCCATGGATGATGCAGACCACCGGTTTTTCGCTGTCTTCAACAATCTGCACGACCTCGGGCAGCATGGGGCCTGCCGGCAGCTTGCCGAATTCGCGGATATCGGCACCGGCAACGAAGGTGCGGCCTGCGCCATAAAGCACGGCAGCCTTGGCCTTGTCCTCGGCGGCGAATTGCCTGATCGCATCTATTACGCCCTCGCGCACTGCAGCAGATGCCGCGTTCACCGGCGGGTTGTTGATTTCGATCAGGAAAATGTCGCCCTGGAGGCTTGTATTGACCGCATTTGTCATTGGGTTCTCCTAAATGGATTGGACTTGAAATTGGAGCACCCGGCAGCACAGCGCCGCCGGGTGTCCGGTGTTTGTGTCTTACTTGGACGGATCGACCGTTGCGATTTCCTTCCAGTCGCCACCTTCGATCTTGGAGATCACAATCGGGTCGCCGCCGATATGGTCGTCGGGACCGAATTTGATGTGAACGCCGGCGATTTCATCGTCGTATTCGAGGCTTTCCATGCCCTTCTGGAAGCTTTCAGGCGTCAGGTCCTGACCGGCTGCTTCCAGTGCGCGCACCAGCGTTTCGGCAGCAGAGCGGCCAAGCAGCGCGCCCGAGCTTGGAAACTCACCGGTTGCCGCCTGGTATTCATCCACCCAGGCCTTTACTGTGGGGTTGTCCATGCGGGCCACGATGTCAGACCAGCCGGCGCCGGCCCAATAGCCCTCGGTCACGCCGCCCGGCACTTTTGCAATGGCGGTGTGGAAGCCGGCAGACGAGCCCAGGAACTTGACGTCGTTCCAGCCCATCTTCTTGGCTGTTGCTACGGCGGTGATGATCTGGCGCACGCCGAGCGCGATGGTGATCGTATCGCAGCCGGCATCCTTCAGCTTCGTCAGCGAACCGACGAAGTCCTGCTCATCGGGCTTGTGCGTGGTTTCAGCAACCAGCTCCAGGCCGTATTCCTTCACCGCATCATCCGTGCCTTCCTTGATTTCGTTGCCAAAATCGGACGGGATATACATGGAGCAAATCTTCTTAGCGCCTTCGTTCTCGGACAGATATTTCAAGCCCAGACGTGCCTGATCGTAATAGGACGAGAAGCCCGCATATTTATAAGGCGAAGCCGGTTCGACCATCTGTCGGGCCGAAGTCAGCGGCGCGATATTGGCGACCTGCTTGGATTCGAGAATCGGGAACGACGCGATGTTCATCGGTGTACCCAGCTGCAGAAGCATGGCGAAAATCTGGTCGGAATTGACCAGCTTGTTCAGCGCCTGCATGGCCTTTGGCATCTGATAGCCGTGGTCTTCCACCACGAACTTGATCTGCCGGCCATGAACACCGCCATTGGCATTGACCTTGTCGAAGTAGAGCTGTGCAGCCTTCACCGCCGGCGCGCCGAATGCGGCGAAAATGCCGGACATGTCCTGGTTGGAGCCGATCACCACTTCCTTGTCGGTCACGCCTTGCGCATTGGCTGCCTGGGCGGCCAACATGGCACTTCCGGCCATCAGTGCGGCGGCGATCATTTTCATTGATTTCTTCATTTCATTCCTCCTCCGGTTAAACATGCTGCCTCGGTCTCCTCAGGCCTCGGCATACATTTCATTGATCAGCCTTGCGTGTTTTTTCTCCACGAAGGACCGCTTCAATTTCATGGTTGGTGTCAGCTCATCGTCTTCGGCTGTCAAAAGTATGTCGATGAGCTTGAACTTCTTCACCTGCTCGACGCGGGCAAAGTCCTTGTTGACGTTTTCGATCTCGCGTCCAATCAGCGCCTGAACTTCAGGACGGGCGCAAAGGGAGGCAAAATCAGAGAACGGGATGCGATTGTCCTGCGCATATTTCTGCACATTTTCCTCATCGATCATCACCAGGCAGGTGAGATATTTGCGCTTGTCGCCAATGATGACAGCATCGGAAATATAGGGCGAGAATTTCAGCCGGTTCTCGAATTCGGCGGGCGTGATGTTTTTGCCGCCTGCCGTAATGATGATGTCCTTCAGGCGGCCTGAGATTTTCAGGAAACCCTCGTTATCAAGAAAGCCGACATCTCCGGTTCTCAGCCAGCCGTCTTCGGTCAGCGCCTCGGCGGTCTTTTCAGGGTTGCCCCAGTAGCCCCGGAAAACATTGCCGGCCTTGTACTGGATTTCGCCATCGGGCGCGATGCGGAACTGAGCGCCGGCCAAAGCCTGACCCACCGTGCCGTATTTGTTTTTGCCAATCAGGTTGGACGACATGACGCCCGCTGACTCCGACATGCCGTACCCTTCCAGCACATTAATGCCGAGCGCCTTGAACCATTTGAGGATTTCAGGCGAAATGGGCGCAGCACCGCTGGCGCCGCGGCGCAGACGATCGAAGCCCAACATGCGACGCACATTGTGCAGAAGCACGAAGTCCCAGAACGCATATTGCAGCTTCAAACCAAGCGGAACCGGCTTGCCGGTCTCTTCGAGTTCAACCTTTTTCAAACCAGCGGCCACGGCCCTGTTGAAGGCCCAGCGGCCAAAGGGTGTGGCATCGCCCGCCATGATCGTCACGCGGGAGTAAATCTTTTCCCAGACGCGTGGAACGGCTGCAAACGAGTTTGGCGATACTTCACGAAGACTGTCGAAAACCGTTTCCAGGCTTTCGGCGAAATTCACCGTGCTGCGGGCTGCGATCTGTCCGAACACCGAAACCATGCGCTCGTAAATATGGCAGAGCGGCAGAAAGCAGATTTGCTCATCCGTTGCATAGGCCGGTATGCCGATCACATTGGCCGAGATGGTGAAAAGGATATTGCCGTGGCACAGCATCACGCCTTTCGGCATGCCGGTTGTGCCGGATGTATAGATCAGGATGGCTGTGTTTTCCGGCTTGGTGGCGGCAATTTCCTCTTCGAAAAGGCTTTGATGTTTCTTCAGTTCTTCGCGGCCGAGCGCATAAAGATCACCCAGGAACATGACCTTGTCGTCGTGGAAATCATGCAGACCTTCCGGGTCTAGCACGATCACCTTTTGCAGGTTCGGCATGTCGGCGCGGGCCTGCAGGAATTTATCCAGCTGCTCATCATTTTCCACAAACAGGAACCGACTGCCGGAATCGTTGACGATATAGGCAAGTTGGCTGGCTGCATCCGTGGTGTAGATGCCGGTGACGATGCCGTTCATGCATTGCACACCCAGATCGATATAGAGCCATTCCTTGTTGTCTTCGGAAATGATGGAAATACATTCGCCGCGCTGCAGTCCCATTGCCCTCAGTGCAAGGCCGATCAGGCGGGCATGGTCGTACCAGTCCTTCCAGCTATAGGCGTGCCAGATGCCAAAGTCCTTCTCGCGATGGGCGGTTTTTTCCCCCAACTCCGCGCAACGCTTCTGAAAGATCTTTGGCAGCGTGTCGCAACCATCGATAAAATAGGGGCCTTTGGTCAGGTCTGCATTGATATGCAGCCCGTCCACCACCTGTTGAGGGGGGATTTTGACCATCTCGTTCATGTATTTCCTCCCATTATTCTGCCGCAAAGTGCAGACGGAAAACCAGTTTCCACTTTTTCTGCATTTGCTCTCACCGCCAGGTCTTCCGGTTCTTCCAGCGGCGCTGCGCACGCTCTCCCTCGCTGCGCTGGCCGAGATAGAATTCCTGGATATCCTTTGATTCCCGCAGTTTTTCTGCCGGGCCGCCCATAACGATGCGGCCAAGCTCCATCACATAACCATAATGGGCCGTGTCGAGCGCGATCTTGGCATTTTGCTCCACCACCAGCATGGTCACCTTCTGCTCCTTGTTGAGCCGCTTCACGATGGCAAAGATCTCCTTCGTCAGAAGCGGGGAGAGGCCAAGGCTCGGCTCATCAAGCAGCATGATTTTCGGCTTGGCCATCAGCCCGCGGCCAATGGCGAGCATCTGCTGCTGGCCGCCGGAAAGCGTTCCGGCATCCTGCTGTGCGCGCTCTTTGAGGATCGGGAAATAGCCGTAGACCATCTCGATATCGGCTGCGATGTTGGAGCGATCCTTGCGGGTAAACGCCCCCATGCGCAGATTGTCTTCCACGGACATGAGCGGAAAGATTTCACGGCCCTCCGGCACTTGAACGATGCCGTGGCGCACCGAAAAATCAGGATCCTGGCCCTGAATTTCCTGGCCATTCAGTTTCACGGTTCCCTTTTCGGGATCCATCACGCCGCAGATGGTCTTCATCAGCGTTGTCTTGCCCGCACCATTGGCGCCCAGCACGGTGACGATCTGGCCTTCGTTGACCTCGAGGCTCACGCCGCGAATGGCCATGATCGGGCCGTAATAGCTTTCCAGATTGTCGATCTTGAGAAGCGGTTCACCCATTTAAGCAGCCTCCTCATGATCGTCCGAGCCGAGATAGGCTTCGATGACAGCCGGGTCATTTTGCACCTCAGACGGCGAGCCCACGGCCAGCGTCTTGCCATCGGCCAGCGCCAGCACGCGGTCAGAAACAGCGGAAACGAGGTTCATGTCGTGCTCCACCATCAGCACGGTAATGCCCATGATTTTCTTGATATCCTCGATCCAGAAAGCCACATCCTGGGTTTCTTCTACCGACAGGCCAGAGGCGGGCTCATCCAGCAGCAGAAGCTTCGGCTCTATTGCCAACGCCCGGCCCATTTCCACCACCTTGCGGACCCCATAGGGGAGACCGGCAATCATCTTTTCGCGGTAGGGCTGAAGATCGAGGAAGTCGATGGCCCGCTCCACTGCTTCGCGATGGGCAAATTCCTCCCGCCGCACAAACGGCGTGAAGAGCATTTCGGTGAGGAAATTCGAGCGCCGATGGGTGTAGCGGCCAACCAGCATGTTCTGCAGCACGCTTGCCTGTTCGAACAACTCGATATTCTGGAAGGTGCGGGCAATGCCCAGCCCCGCGATCTCGTGCGTTGCCTTGTTCAGGATCGATTTTCCCTCAAACAGGATATCCCCGGAATAGGGTGTGTAGAAGCGCGAGATCATGTTGAAGATCGTCGATTTTCCCGCACCATTGGGGCCGACGAGGGCAAAGACTTCGCCTTTTTCGACGGCAAAGGAAACATCGTTGACCGCAGTCAACCCGCCGAATTTGAGCGTAACGTTTTTCAGTTCGAGCAAACTCATCTGATGCGCTCCGTCTTGAGGTAGGTTTTCTGGCGGCGGAACATGTCGCGGCGGGCAAAGGGGAAGAGTTCGAAATAGGTTCGAATTTTGACCCAGCGGCCATACATGCCCATCGGCTCCAGCAGGATGAAGCCAATGAGGATGAGCGCGAAGATGCCCGATTCCAGGCCCGGCACGACAATGGAGCCAATGCCGGTCCATTCGCCGATGGCGTCGCGCGAAAAGGCAATGGCCTGTGGCAGGAAGCCGATAACGATGGCACCTAAGAACGCACCATGAATGGTGCCGAGCCCGCCGATGACGATCATCAGAAGAAGGTTGATCGAGATCACGATATTGAATGTCTCGTGATTGAAGATGGTGGCAAAATAGCCCATCAGCGCGCCGCCAAGCCCGGTGATGGCGCAGGAAAGCCCGAAGGCCAGCGCCTTGGTGCGCGCGACATTGATGCCCATGGCCTGTGCCGAGATTTCCGAATCCCGAACGGCGGCAAAGGAACGCCCGAGTGGCGAGCGCTGCATGTTGCGGTAGACGAGCGCCACCAGAACCGCGATTGCCAGCACCAGCCAGTAAAGGCCGGACGGGTTTGAATAGCGGTTGAAGTTCAGGCCGAAAATTTCAATATCCGGCGCAAACAGCCCGTTGACACCGCCGGTGATCGGCTCGGAAAGCACGATAATGTCTTCCATCATGATGGAGACCGCGATCGTGGCAATGGCGAGATAGATGCCGTGCAGACGGGTGACCGGCAGTGCAAAGATCGCGCCCACGATGCCGGTGATAACACCGGCCAGCGGGAAGGCCAGTAGGAACGGCAGGCCCGCCAAGGTTTGCAGAAGCACGCAGGAATAGGCGCCAATGGCCATGAAGGCGGCATGGCCGAGGCTTGCCTGGCCGCTCTGGCCAACCAGCAGCATGAGACCCATGCCGCAGATCGCCCAGATGAGCACATTGGTGGCCTCGCCGGTCAAGAAGCTGCCGAGCAGGAAGGGTGCGGCAATGGCGAGCGCCAAAAGCACGGCATACCAGAAGGCCTGTGCGCCATGTTTGAAGAGGCGGATATCGGCGTCGTAGGATGTCTTGAAGACTATTCTCATCGCATCACACCTTCTTTGCCTTGACCTGGGACAGAAGCCCATGCGGCCGCAGGATGAGAACGAGAAGCAGCATTAGATAGGGCATGATCTGCGAGACACCGGCTGCAACATAGCGCGACGACAGCGGCTCAATGAGACCAACGACAAGCCCGCCGAGAAGCGCACCGGGAAGCGACCCGAACCCGCCGATGATGGCCGCGGCAAATGCCTTGATGCCGAGAAGGCCGGTGGAAGGATCGATCGCCCCTTTGGACGCGAAGAGAACACCGGCAATCGCCGCCAGCGCGCCTGCAAGCGCCCAGACGAGCGAATGGATGCGCTTGACCGGAATGCCCATATAATAAGCCGCGAGCTGGTTTTGCGATGCAGCCTGCATGGCAAGTCCGATACGCGTATAGGCAAAGAAGAGATAAAGCCCGCCGGTGAGCGCCAGCGTCGTGCCGATGATCACCACCTCGTCGAGCCCCAGAACAAGCCCGCCGAAGCCGACATCCTTGCCGACGAATGGATTTTCCAGCGATTGTGGCTCATGGCCCCAGATCAGGCCCGCCACGAAGCGCGCCACAAAGCCGATGGCAATCGTGAGAATGACGACAGCGATTTGCGACTGGCCGAACATGGGGCGGATGAAAACGACCTCCAGAAGGTAGCCGAGAATACCCATGATCACGATAGCGAGAATGACAGCGAGCCAAAACGGCAGCCCCACATAGCTCTGATTGGTGAGCCCGAGCGTGATGAATGCGCCCAGCATCATCATGTCGCCCTGGGCGAAATTGACCGATTCCGTGGCCTTGTAAATCAATACAAAGCCGAGGCCGATCAAACCGTAAACGCAGCCATTGGCCAGGCCGCTGATCAACAATTGCAACAGGTCCAAAGAAAGGCCCTCCCATGCCTTTGAACGTTTCCGTCCTTGGTCTTGCAGAATTTAATCCTCGGTCCTCCTCCCAAAGTCCCGAGCCTCAAAGTCTCTTCATTCAAACCGCCGCGTGGCGGGCATCAAGCCCGCTCAGGGCAAAATCGACGCATTGCCGCGCGATGGAAAGCCGGTCTGCGTCCGTTTCCCCTTCACGTGGCTTGTACCAGAACACTGGTGAGTTCAGCGTCATGAACATCAGCTGGCGGGCGATACTGCCGTCCCTATAGGAAAGAGCGCCGTCGTCACGCGCTTGTTCCAAAACGGACCTGAAGAGTGTGGAGTAGCGGTCGCGTGTATCCACCAGTGTAGAAAGCCGCTCGCGCTGCTCCGGCGTTGTTGCGCCGCGCATGTAAATCTCCACACCCTGCCAGACGGCGTTCTGATAGGGGCGGTAGTTGATCATCGCCAGCGTATGGGCGATGGCCATTTCATAGAGCTTCTTGATCGCTGGCATGTCCGCATCGAGATAAGGTTCGATGGCCTTGAAATTCACATCCATCCCATGTTCGGCAACCGCAAAAAGCAGATCAGCCTTGGATGCAAAAAAGTGATAGACACGGCCCTTGGTCGATCCCAATCGGCGCGCAACGTCATCAATGCTGGTGGCATGAAAGCCGCGCTCCAGAAAACACTGCGCAGCAACATCCATGATCGCTTTCTGTCCTTCATCGTGGACAAAAAGCATGGCAGTCTCGCTCATGGTTCCTCCCTTTTGCCCGCTGGCCGGTTCCTCCCAAAACATAACCGCAGGCTTGAGCGAAATTGCACATACTACTGGGTAGGTTGTCAACCCCGACGCCTGCGGATTTTGCATTTCATCCGCAATGAACGTTAATGGCGGCACGCAATGCGGGATTTCGCTGATTGTCATGCGCAAAAGACATTATCTTCCGTCAATGCCTGCTGCTATCGTCAACATTGTGAGGCTATGGACGTATCCGTGATCGAGGTGTCAATTGGAAAACCGGCAAGGCAATCTCTGGCAGGCAACAGCACAGGAAAAGGTTGAAGCCACGCCTTTGAGCACCGACTTGAGCGTGGATATCGCCATTATCGGCGGCGGCTTTACCGGGTGTTCGGCAGCACTGGCTGCGGCAGGTTCCGGCGCATCGACCGTTTTGCTGGAAGCGAACACGATCGGCCACGGTGGCTCGGGCCGCAATGTGGGGCTTGCCAATGCCGGACTGTGGCTGCCGCCTGATCAGATCGTTGCGCAGATGGGTGAAGACGCCGGGCACAAGCTGATTGCCCTCTTGGGCGAGGCACCCGAACGGGTTTTCGCGCTGATTGAAAAACACGGTATTCAATGCGAGCCGGTGCGCAATGGCACCCTGCATTGCGCCCATAGCCCGGCTGGCCTGAACGATCTTCAGGAGCGGCACCGGCAGGGCAACCGTTTCGGCGCACCATTGCGTTTGCTGGATGCAACGGAAACCGCACGCCGCACCGGCTCGACGCGCTTTCACGGCGCGCTGTTCGATCCGCGCGCGGGCACGATTCAGCCGCTGGCCTATTGCCGCGGGCTTGTCCGTGCTGCAACGCAGGCCGGTGCTCGCATTCATGATCGCACCACGGTGAGCGGCCTTTCGCATGACGGCGATGCGTGGGTGATAAGGGCCAACGGGCATCACCTGCGGGCAAAGGCTCTGCTGATGGCCACGAACGCTTATCATCTTGGCATCGAAACCCCGTTTCGCCCGCAATTTATGTCTGTCTACTATTCGCAATTTGCGACGGACCCGTTGCCACATGATTTGCGCAGCGAAATATTGCCCGGCGGCGAGGGGTGCTGGGACACGGCTTTGGTGATGAGTTCATTCCGGGTGGACGCGGCAGGCCGCCTGATTATCGGCGGCATGGGCAATCTGGAAGGGGCGGGCAGCCCCGTCCACCGTGCATGGGCGCGACGCAAATTGCGCACGCTTTTTCCCAAGGCCGGCGATCTTCCCATCCGCCACCAGTGGCAGGGTCGCATTGCCATGACCAGCGATCACGTCCCGAAAATCCTGGAGTTCGGCCCGAATGCCTATGCCTGCTTCGGCTATTCCGGTCGCGGAATTGGCCCCGGCACCGTATTTGGCGCAAGCGCGGCTGAAGCGCTCCTGACCGGCGATACGAGCAATCTGCCCATCGCGCCGGTCAAACACCACAGCGAACAGTTCGCCGCCCTGCGCAGCGCCTATTATGAATTCGGCGCGACGCTGACGCATGCGGTGAAATGAGTGGACTGTCAGGGCTTCTTCTTTGGAGGCGACGCCGCCTCGAGCCTGGTATCGGCCTGCCGGGTTGACGCTGCGTTCAGAAGCGCATTCCAGTCATCGGGCGGATTGCCCTCATCCAGCATTCCCTTGAAAACGGAATAGGCGTCTGTCTTCGCGCCATAGGTGCGCAATGTCCTATCGTCGTTCACCCACGCGTAAATGATGATTTTGGCGCTCGAACTGTAGCGAAAAAACAGACGGAAGCGACCGTTGCCGAATTTTGCGCGGAACCAATGCTTGCGTTTTGCGCCAAGCGTGTTTCCCTGACGATATTTCTCGCGTGTCGGGTCTTCAGGAATGTCGTGAAAGATCAGTTTCTCGATGGCGGCCAAGAGCTTTGTATTTGCATGATCCTGATAGGTGCTCGGCTCTTTGTGCTTCAGTGTTTCAACGGCTGAGACGAGCTTTTCCAGCTGATCAAGGAACAGCGGATGCGCCTTTATGATCCAGCCGTTGATTTGAAGCATGCTCAAATCGCAACGTCACCCTCGATCGGTGCGTCGAGATCGACTTCCATATTTTCTGTCAGCGCTCGAATGCGGCCCTGCAGTGAAGGCGGCAGATCGACAATGGAGCCTGACGGGTTGTCCTGCAGGTCCTTTGCAAGAAACTGAAGGAAACTGTCGATTGCCGGGTCTTCGTCCTGTTCAACGCGTTCAACGCGAACGTTCCGCTCGTCGTCGATATAAAAGGCAACCTGCCCGCCGTAGCTAACGCCGAGAGCATCGCGCACGACCTTCGGAACAGTGACCTGCCCCTTCTCTGTGATCTTGCTGATTTTGCGCGCGAGCATTATCCGGATCCCTCTTCTAAAAGACAAAGTAAGGAAAAATCCTTACTTTGTCAATGTGGCGAGGGAAGGCGGATGCCTCACCGCTTCAGCATTCTCGGGTCGAGCGCATCGCGCACGGCGTCGCCGATATAGTTGATGCTCAAGACCGTAAGCGAGATCGCCAGACCCGGCCAGAAGACGCGGGCAGGGGTGATCTGCAGGAAGTTTGCGCCGTCATAGAGCAGCCGGCCCCAGGTGGGGAAATCCGACGGGAAGCCGAGGCCCAGGAAGCTGAGCGCGGATTCGGTAATGATCGCCGAGGCAATGCCGAGCGTTGCAGACACCATGATCGAGCTCATGACGTTGGGCAGAAGATGCCGCAGGATGATGCGGAACTCGCGTATGCCCGCCGATTTCGCAGCCAGAATGAACTCCTGGTTCTTCACCGCCAGCACGTCGCCACGCACGATGCGGGCAGTGTGCATCCAGCTGGTGATGCCGATTACGAAAACGATGAGGATGAAGATTCCCGTTTCCGGCCCGAAGGTGGATCGCAGTGAATCGCGGAACAGAAGGATGACGACGAGAAGAACCGGCAGGAGGGGCAGCGCCAGAAACAGGTCCGTCACCCGCATGAGCGGCCCGTCAAGACGCCGGAAATAGCCCGATGTCACGCCAACCAATGTGCCCAGAAACAGTGCCAGCAACATGGCGGTGATGCCCACGGCAAGCGATATCTGTCCGCCCGCCATGACCTGCGCCAGCATGTCGTGACCGAGATTGTCCGTGCCGAAGGGGTGGGCCAGACTCGGGCCCTGGTTCTTGGCGCGGATATCGATCTTGTTCGGGTCGATCGTGTGAATGAACGGGCCGACATAGACGGTAAAAAGAATGATCAGGAAGACAACGAGGCCGGCAACGCCACCCTTGTGCGCCCTGAACTGCCGCCAGATATCGCCCCAGACCGAAGTCGGCTTTTCGTCTTCGATATAGGTTGCATCAGTCATAGCGGATCCTCGGGTCGAGAATGCCGTAGAGAACATCGGCAATCAGATTGAAGAGCACGATCAGGAAGGCGAAGATGAAGGTGAGTGTCTGCACCAGCGGCAGGTCGGCACCCTCAATTGCCGAGATCAGCAATTGTCCCAGTCCGTTCACCCGGAAAATCTGTTCGGTGATGATGGCGCCTGAAAAGATGGTCGGAACGCCAAGCGCAATGACGGTGACCACTGGAATGAGGCTGTTGCGCAGCACGTGGACCAAAAGCACGGTCTTTTCTTTCACGCCTTTGGCGCGCGCAGTGCGCACATAATCCTGATGGAGGTTGTCCAACATGGAGGCGCGCACGAAACGCACGATCTGTGAGGTGTTATAAAGTGTCAGCACCGTCACCGGCAGCACCATCTGGCGAACCTGCGCGACGAAGCTCGACCAGTCCCGGACCTCCAGATTGGTGTCGTAAACCGACGGGAACCACTGCAGATAGCCGGAGAAGATCACGATCAGCAGGACGCCGGTGAAGAAGGTCGGCACCGAATAGCCGACCATGGAGATGAACGTGCCGATCTGATCGAAAATCGAATATTGCTTGTAAGCGGAGATCACACCGATCGGGATCGCCAGAATGACGCCGAAGAGGTAAGACAGACCCACGACCCAGAGCGTCTGTGGCATGCGCTGAACAATGAGATCGACGACCGGGGCACGCGTTGCCCACGACAAGACCCGCAATCGGTCTCCATCGCCAATCACGATGCCGGTCATTTCCTGAAGAATATTCAGCGGCTCGTTGATGAAAAATTGCTTGAGCCAGAGAAGATAGCGCACCAGGAAAGGCTGGTTCAGGCCCATGGCCTCACGCATTTTCTCACGCACTTCCGGTGGAATGGTCAAGGGCAGATTGGCCAGGGGATCAGCAGGTGCCAGATCCAGCAGGGCGAAAATCACAAAGCTGATGACAAGCAGAGTGGGGATTGCGAAAAGCAATCGCCGAATAGTGTAAGTAAACATTCAGAGGTCCCCGCAACGCCTCGAAATTATTCAAAATCACCGGCCCGAAACAACAAGGTTCGGGCCGGTGGAGGGAAAGAAGCGATTACTTCTTGCGGGACCAGTCAGCGACGTTCCACAGTTCAGAGTCCCAGGCGTTGATCTTGACGCCTTCGAGGCTCGTAGAGCTTGCGGAGAGCGAGCCGCGGTAGATGATCGGGATCTGGGCGAAATCATCGGTCAGCATGTCGTTTGCCTTGATGGCGATTTCAGCACGCTTTTCGAGTTCAGCGGTTTTGCCCAGTTCCTGAATCAGCGCATCATATTCAGGATTGCAGTAGCGAACGATGTTCTCACCCTGCCAGCCGTTGGATGGGTTCGGGATCTTGTCGCACATCCAGCCGGCCAGATATTTTTCCGGGTCCGCACCGTCGAACTGGTTGGCGTATTCCTGAACATCCGCATAGAACTTCTGGAATGTATCCGGAGAAGCCGGGTCGCCACCGAAGAAGACGTTAGCGGAAACGTTGCGCAGTTCGGCTGCAACGCCGATCTGGCTCCACCAATCCTTGATCAGGGCCTGCGTGGCCTGACGAACGGAGTTGGTCGATGTCTGGTAGAGATAGGAAAGCTTGACGCCGTCCTTTTCGCGAATGCCGTCGGAACCCATCTTCCAGCCGGCTTCGTCGAGCAGCTTGTTGGCGCCTTCAATGTCCTGCTTGAGGCAATCCTGGTTGTTCGGCGATGCATAGATCGCGGGAGCGGGAACGATGTTGCAGGTCGGCTGACCGGCTTCGCCATAACCGGCACCCACGAGAACTTCGCGGTCAATGGCCATGGAAAGCGCTTTTTTCACAGCCGGATCGCTGAGCGAGGGATGCGGACCGGCTTCCTTGGTGGAGCGCTTGTCGCCGAGCGAGGAGTCCACCGCATAGGGGTTGAGGTCGAGACGCTCGACGAGGTTGCCGAATGCGGTTTCCAGCTTGCCCTTGCCGGAGGACATCATGCTGGCGAGAACTTCCGGCTCGACCTGCGTGTTCCAGGCGTAATCAAATTCGCCGGTTTCCAGCACCGAGCGTGCAGCAGAGGCCGCATCACCACCGCCCTTGAGCGTGATGGACGCAAAGGCAGGCTTTGCCGGGTCGCGGTAGTTTTCGTTGGCGACATAGGAAATCACGTCGCCGGGCTTGAATTCGGCAACCTTGAAGGGACCTGTGCCGATCGGGTTGAAGTTTGCATCCGTGCATTCAGGGGCTTTGGCACCCATGCAATCGGCAAACTGCTTGGCCTGGATGATCGGGGACTGAGCGCCGACAAAGGCAGAGTAGGGGTAAGGCTTCGGCTTGTCGAAGCTGATCTTGATGGTCTGGTCGTCGAGTGCTTCGACGTTCGTGACACCTTCATAATAGGCGCCCTGGGCGCAACCGCCATCCGGCGCCGTGCAGTATTTCCAGGTGAAGACGGCGTCTGCAGCCGTCACCGGCGAGCCATCAGACCATTTCAGGCCGTCTTTCAGCTTCCACGTCATGGAGGTCAGGTCTTCAGCCACGCCGCCATTTTCAACGGTCGGGATTTCGGCGGCGAGATAGGGCGTCAGATCGCCATTCTCATCATAGCGTGCCAGCGGTTCCAGAACCACGGACGCAGCATAAACTTCCTTGGTGCCGCCCGAAAGATACGGGTTCATCGTTGTTGGTGCCTGCCAGAAGATGATCTTCAGATCACCGTCCGTCCCGCGCTCAGCAAATGCCGGCGTGGCAGCCGCCGCCATCAATGCGGCTGATGCTGCCAGAAGCAGTTTCCCTTTTTTCATAAGTCTTCCCCTTTTGGTTGCTGCCTTGTGGCAGCAGTTGATTAGAAGTCTGGATGAGGTCAGCGTTGAATGAAAAAGTCAAGATGATAAATGCATGTTTTTCAACAACAAATTTTTCTGAGTGAAAACAATTCCGGCCCCAGGAAATGCATCCAGGGCAACATGCGGTTTTTTGTCCGCCTGATCAAAATTGCCGCATGTAAACACACGGCCTAACGTGATTCAAGCGGAAAATATGGGTTGCAAAGCGCTCATTTTCCGTATCACTATATTCAAAAGCTATTGGCTGCCAAAGTCAATTTTGAAGAGGAATTTTCATGCCGATTCTCAACCGCGTGCACGAGCTGCAGACGGAAGTCGCCGGCTGGCGCAGATATATTCACGAAAATCCCGGTCTGCTTTATGATGTTGAACACACGGCAGATTTCGTCGCTGAAAAGCTCAAGGAATTCGGTTGCGATGTCGTTGAAACGGGCATTGGCAAAACCGGTGTCGTGGGGCTGATCAAGGGTTCGAAAGGCGAGGGCCAGACGATCGGTCTGCGGGCAGACATGGATGCGCTTCCCATTACCGAGGCAAGCGGCGTTGAATGGACCTCCAAAAAACCCGGGCTGATGCACGCCTGCGGCCATGACGGGCACACATCCATGCTTTTGGGCGCTGCGAAATATCTCGCCGAAACACGCAATTTCAAGGGTGCGGTCGCGGTGATCTTCCAGCCTGCCGAAGAAGGTGGTGCCGGCGCTCTGGCGATGATTGAAGACGGGATGATGGAGAAATTCAAAATCTCCGAGGTCTACGGCATGCACAACAAGCCGGGCCTGCCTGTCGGCCAGTTCGAAACCAACAAGGGGCCGTCCATGGCCGCTGCAGACGAATTCAAGATTTTCGTCGAAGGCAAAGGTGGTCACGCCGCTTCCCCGCATCATACGATCGATCCGGTGGTGGTTTCGGCGCATATGATCCTGGCAGTCCAGGCTTTGACCTCGCGCGAGACGGACCCGCTTCACTCGCTGGTCATCACGATTGCCTCCATTCACGGGGGCGATACACATAATGTCATTCCCAATACCGTCACGCTGCACGGAACCGTGCGTTCGCTGTTGCCCGAAACGCGCGATTTTGCCGAGCGGCGTTTGAAGGAAGTGGTTTCGGGCATTGCCGCAACCTTCGGTGCCAAGGCTGAAGTGCAATATGAGCGCGGCTATCCCGTGACCTTCAACCACCCCAAGGAAACGGATTTTGCCGTTGAAGTGCTCGAAGGCATCGTTGGCGAGAAGAATGTGTTTCAGGGCACGCCACCCACCATGGGTGCGGAGGATTTCTCCTATATGCTGGAAAAGCGGCCCGGCACTTTCATCAATATCGGTAATGGCAATACGGCCGGCCTGCATCATCCGGCCTATGATTTCAACGACGAAGCGATCCCCTATGGCATCAGCTATTGGGTGGCGCTCACGGAATCGGCGCTTGCCAATTGATGTCCCGAGGGGAGATTTGAATGACTGCTGAGACGTCCACAGCCGCGCCGGTTTTGAAGGTCGAGAACCTCACGACTTCCTTCGGTAGCGGGAATGACTGGCACGCCGTCGTGCGCGACATGAGTTTCGAGGTCGCCGCTGGCGAAACCGTTGCCATCGTGGGCGAATCCGGCTCCGGCAAGAGCGTGACGTCGCTTTCCATCATGCGGCTTCTGCCGAAATCGACGAGCCGCATCGAAGGCAAAGTCTGGCTTCAGGGTCGGGAGCTTTTGAGCCTCGACGACGAATCCATGCGGCGCATTCGCGGCAATGAAATTTCGATGATTTTTCAGGAGCCGATGACGAGCCTCAATCCCATCTTCCCGATTGGAAAGCAGATCGCCGAAGCCATCCTGTGCCACCGTGATGTCTCCAAGGAGGAGGCCAAGCGGGAAGTGCTCGAACTTCTCGACAAGGTGCGCATCCCCAATGCCAAGAACCGTTTTGACGAATATCCGCACCAGTTTTCCGGCGGCATGCGCCAGCGCGTGATGATTGCCATGGCACTGGCTTCCCGTCCCAAGCTTCTGATTGCCGACGAGCCGACCACAGCGCTCGATGTGACGATTCAGGGCCAGATCCTCGACCTCATCAAGGAACTGCAGGACGAGACCGGCATGTCGGTTCTGTTCATCACCCACGATATGGGCGTGGTGGCGGAAATTTCCGACCGCACCATCGTGATGTTCCGCGGTGATGCTGTGGAAACGGGCACAACGGCCGATATTTTCCACAATGGCCAGCATCCCTACACGCGTGCGCTGCTTTCTGCTGTCCCGAAGCTTGGCTCGATGGCCGGCAAGGCGCGACCGATGCGCTTTCCGGTGATCGATATCAAGACCGGGGAGATGGTTCAGGCCGAAAGCGAAGGCATTGCGCCGGAGAAAAAGGTTCAGCCGGTTCTGGACGTGAAAAACCTGGTGACGCGTTTCGACATCCGTTCCGGCCTTTTTGCCCGCAAGAGCGGTGCCGTACACGCGGTGGAAAATGTCTCCTTCGATCTGAAACCGGGCGAGACCCTGTCGCTGGTGGGCGAGTCCGGATGCGGAAAATCCACCACCGGACGTTCCATCACCCGGTTGGTGGAGCCGACTGACGGCAATATCACCCTGGACGGGTACGAGGTGACGAAGCTTGGAACGCGGGATCTGCGCGACATGCGCCGCACCATTCAGATGATTTTTCAGGACCCCTTCGCCAGCCTTGATCCGCGCATGACTGTGGGCAGCGCCATCATGGAGCCGTTTATCGAGCATGGGCTGGGCAAAAAATCGCAGGCCCGCGAGCGCGCAGCCGATCTGCTGGAGCGTGTGGGGCTGAAGGCCGACATGATGAAGCGCTATCCGCATGAATTTTCCGGCGGCCAGCGCCAGCGTATCGCCATCGCCCGCTCCCTGATCCTCGATCCGAAGGTGATCATCGCAGACGAGGCGGTGTCCGCACTCGACGTCTCGATCAAGGCGCAGGTCTGCAATCTGCTGATCGATCTTCAGCAGAGCCTCAATCTGGCTTATCTCTTCATCAGCCACGATATGGCCGTGGTCGAGCGTGTTTCGCATCGTGTGGCGGTCATGTATCTGGGCGAGATCGTGGAGATCGGTCCGCGTCAGCAGGTGTTCGAAAATCCGCAGCACGACTATACGAAGAAGCTGATGGCTGCGGTTCCGGTTCCAGATCCCGACAGGCGCGGCACACGGCGCGGTCTGGCGGTTGACGAAATCAAGAGTCCCATTCGTCCGGTTGGTTATCAGCCACCGGTGCGTGCCTATAGCGAAGTTTCACCGGGGCACTTCGTGCAGGCCTGATGAACCTGCGGGCAGTGAAGCAGATCCGTGCCCTAGGATATCGCTAATATTGCCCATGCGGCAGCGTTGACGCTCTGCGGGTTTCACGATTGACTGCCGACTCAACCGAGAGGCGAGGCATAGGCGGTTTTAGCGGCAATGCGGAAAGACATTTACAGTCCCTGGCGACCGCTCGGCGATCCAAGGCTTCTCCTGATTTGCGGTGTTCTGCTGGTGGCTGTGGCCGTTACCGGTTTCTTGAGCTATGCCGGCGTGCGTGAAAGCACACAGGATGCGGCCATCGCCCAGCTTGCCGGCGAGGCGCGTTTGACCGGCGTCCACGTGAGAAACACGTTTTTGAGGATGGAGCGTGACGCTGTCATCGTCTCCCAGACCCCGCCGATCCAGGGGATCATCCGAAGCCGGGCTGCTGGCGGGATCGACCCATTGGATGGCTCCTCCTATCAGAGGTGGCGCACCCGCCTTGAAACCATTTTTGCCTCAGTGATCCGCCGGCGGTCAGAATACACGCAAATCCGCTATATCGGCTTTGCGGACGATGGCCGTGAGATAGTGCGGGTCAACAGTACAGGTGATGAGGTTGAGCGGGTGCCCGAAGCCGAGCTTCAGGAAAAGGGCAATGAGCCCTATATGCAGATTGCGACCGGTCTGACACCCGGTGAAAGCCGCTTTTCGGAGATTACGCTTAACCGAGAAAACGGCAAGGTCGAGGAACCGGCTGAGCCGGTGATCAGAGTTCTGATCCCGGTTTTTGACGAGGAAAGCGGACTGCCGTTTGGCGTCATCGTGATCAACGCGCACTATGAGCGGCTCTTGTTCAATGCGTTGAACGATGCCCGCCCGTCGCATACGACCTATCTGGTCAATCGCGCCGGCGACTATTTGAATTATGAGCCGAACGGTGGGGCCGGCGATCTGGAATTTCATCTCAATTATAAGGCCGATATCCCGACCGCCGTTCAACATGCGTTACGCATGTCGGGCGAAGAGGAACATTTTATCGAAGATGGCAAGGTCGATTTCGCCACCCGCGTTGACGTTCTCGGAGATGATCACACGCAACTTCTTGTCGTTATGGAAGTCCCCCAGGAGACACTTCTGGCGCCAGCAAGGCGCATTCGCACGCAGACTCTGGCGCTTGCCGTAACGCTGTTGGCAGCGGTGGCTGCTTTCGCCTGGCTTCTGATCCGCCATTACACGGCCCCCCTCACAGAAATGACGAACACGGTGCTGAGAGGAGACGGAGCGCATGCATTGCCTGTGGACCGGGACGACGAGCTGGGCGCACTGGCGCGCGCTTTCGTGTCGCTGACAGAGGATCTGGAGCGCACCGAACTCAAGGCGAAGGCCGTTCTCGATACGGTCAATGACGGGATCATCACCATTGACCGTTTCGGCACGATCGCCACCGTGAACCCGGCCTGCCAGGTGATTTTCGGCTATACGCCGGAAGAATGCATCGGCCAGAATATCAAGATGCTGATGCCGCCCCATTACGCACGCCATCACGATGATTACCTGAAGACATATGCCAAGACGGGGGAGAAACACATTATCGGCTTCGGCCGGGAGGTCGAAGGCCTTCGCAAGGATGGCAGTGTTTTCGCGCTCGACCTCTCCGTCAGCGAGCTTACTTTGGGTGACAAGCCGATGTTCACTGGCATTGTGCGCGATATCTCTCAGCGTAAGGAAGCTGAGAAAAATATGGAGGCGCAGCGCGAGTTTCTTGACCTGGTCATGAACACCAACCCGAATATGATCTACGTTCTGGACGCCGACATGCGGATTGTGCAGGCCAACCGGGTTTTCAGAGAGGCCTTTCCGGTTGATACACGCGATCAGGTCTTTGGCAGCCTCGTCCGGACGGTTCTCAGTGAAGCCGATACGCAAAAGTCAGAAAGCGCCAAATTGGAAGCGTTTGAGCATGGCTATTCCGAAGTCAATTCGACGGTGATCTTCCCGGATGGAAAGGTGCGCAGCATCGTCGCCCAGAATGTGCGGTTTGAAAATGCTGAGGGCGAGACGTTCGTTCTGTGCATTGCGCGTGACATGACCGAGCTTGAAAAGCTGACGGGAATGCTGGCGCAATCGAACAAGGAACTTGATGATTTTGCCTATGTTGCTTCCCACGACCTGAAAGCGCCTTTGCGCGTGATCGACAACGCCTCCACCTGGTTGATGGAGGATCTGGAAGATAAGCTGGATGAAGACAGCCGGGAAAACCTGACATTGATCCGCAGCCGTGTGTTGCGCATGGAGCGGCTGCTGGATGATCTCCTGGAATATTCCCGCATTGGCCGCAAGCTGGCCGTTGACAAAGAGGAGATCGTGAGCGGCTCCCAATTGTTGGACGATGTTGTGCATCTGCTCACGCCCGGCGAAGACCGCAATATCATCGTTGGGCGGGATTTTGCCGATATCAGGTTGCCAAAGATGCCTTTGCAGCAGATATTCCTAAACCTGATCGGCAATGCCATCAAACACGCGGAGAGTGGCAAGGAATTGCGCGTCGAGGTGGGTGTAGAGGAGATGGAGGGCACATACCGTTTCTCCGTCAAGGACAATGGGCCGGGTATACCGGCAGAGTATCATCAGCAGATATTTCAGATGTTCCAGACATTGAAACCGCGCGATGTGGTGGAAGGCAGCGGCATGGGTCTGGCGATTGTACGCAAGCATATAGAGCAGCATGGCGGGCGCATCTGGCTCGATTCACGGGAGGGTGAGGGGACCACCTTCTATTTCACCTGGAAGAAATAAGGTGCAGGCGAGACGTGCTGCACCGAAGAGGAAAAGATGATTGACCCCGAATTAGAACAAACCGGAGGGAAAGGGTTGAGCCTGCTTCTTGTGGAAGATGACGATGGTGATGCGAAGGCGGTTATCCGTGCATTTCGCAGGGCCAAGGTCGCCAATCCAGTGCATCGCGCAGTGGATGGCGTGGAAGCGCTGGAGATTTTGAGAGGTGGCAATGGCCGCGAACCGCTGCCGGCACCGTTCATCATCCTTGCCGATATCAATATGCCGCGCATGGATGGTATCAAATTCGTGCACGAGTTACGCGCCGACCCGCAGTTGAAGTCATCCATCGTCTTCATGTTGACCACGTCCAAAAGTGAGGAGGACAAGGTCAAGGCATATAATCTGAACGTCGCGGGCTATATCGTGAAAGAGACGGCCGGCCGGGACTTCTTGAAGCTGGTCGATATGCTGGGTGCCTATTGGCGGATCGTGGAGCTTCCAAACGCCGACGCATCTTGAGGAAGGAGCCGACCATTGATGGATGCGGGAGCCAGGCTTGGCATTTTGATCATCGATGATGACATGGGGGACCGCAAGAGCCTGCGGCGTGCACTTGCCAAATCCGGCCTCGAATGCGCGGTGCATGAGGCCGAAGGCGTCTCCGAGGCTCTGTCTGCCATCGGCGAGAACCAGGTTGACTGCATTTTCCTCGATTATGATATGCCCTTGCTGGATGGTCTTGAGGGTATAGAAAACCTGAAGGCAAAAGCGCCTGAAGCGCGTATTATCATGGTGACAGGGCAAGGCGACGAATTGCTGGCAACGCGGGCGATGAAGAGCGGAGCCGATGAATATATTCCCAAACGTTTCGTCTCTGTTGAAACCGTACGCAAGGCGGTGACCCATGTGATGGAGATTGCCCATCTCGAACGGCAGATCCGCGAGCAGCAGGAAGCGCTTTCAAGCTTTTCACGCATGTTGGCCCATGACCTCAAGGCGCCGGTGCGCCATGTTCGCATCGTCGGCGAAGGCCTGGTTCAGGCGCTGGAAGAAAAGGATGTGGAGCGCGCTCAACAGCTTTTCGGCATGATGGGCAAGATGGTGGACCGTATCGGCCTGCTTGTGAGCACGCTCGACGAATACAACAAATCGCTTTCGCCCAATGTCAGCTTTGGCGAGACAGATCTTTCGGCTGCCTGCGATGCCGCGTTGGAGAACCTGCGCATTGAACTCGATCAGGCGGGTGCGGAGGTTAAGCGGGCTGATTTGCCGCTTGCGTGGGGCAATGAGGCGCTGCTGATACAGCTTTTTCAGAACCTGGTCGGCAATGCGATCAAGTTCTGCCGCGGAGAGACCCCGCAGGTTTCAATCCACGCCACCGAAGAAAACGGCGTCTTCACCGTATCAGTGAAGGATAACGGTATCGGTATCGACCCCAAACACGCGAGCCTGATCTTTGAACCGTTCAAACGCCTCAATCCGATCGGTGAGTTTGTCGGCACCGGGCTTGGCCTTGCCACTTGCAAGAAGATCGTTGACCGTCATGGCGGAGAAATCTGGGTTGAATCAACCCTTGGTAAAGGTGCCACCTTCTGCTTCACGCTGAAAACGCCTTCGCAATGACCCATTCCACCATTTGCCCGTCTTTGATCCGCGCATGGCAAAGGTCCAGGACAAAGACAATCCATCCCCTATATCTCCGGGTAGATGTTTGCTCTTTGTCAGTTTATAAAAAACGCAATGGATGTTGATTGATTTTGTTTCCAGGCGGGGAAACGAATGAAGGTCGGCGGAATTGACATCCATTTCGGGTCAAACCGAACACGAGGGCAAGCAGCAGCATCAAGTGGGGATTTGATGCGCTGCTGCTCTTTTTTTGTTTGGTGCTTTGAAGCCCTCTTTGTCCTGATCCCACAGGCGCCTTGCAATTCGACCATTGACGGCCGACGCCTTGATGAAGGGCCGGAAATTAGGACAATCGCTTAGCATGCCAGGGCGTGACGGGTTTCTCTCTCTCGAGGCGAAAAGGTCAGCCCCACTTCCACGTCTGGTTCAAGGGCGTGGTGCAGTCTCACAAGCCAATCCAGGGTGAATTTGGATAGGTCAGCATTGCGAACGCGGGATATATCCGCCGCTGCCACACTCGCCATCTTTGCTGCTGTCACCGCTTTGATTTTCCGGTCGTCAAGAACGCCGATAATCTTGGCGGCGAGCTTGGCTTTCATCAGCTTTGTTTCGGCGTCGGGATCGCCAAAGTCGGCAAAGATATTGCCGCTTCCCCGCACGATTTCCAAGTCGTCGTCACTCATGGCATCATCTCCCTGATGTGTTTTAAACGGGCTTTGATCAGCTCCACCTCTTTTTTGGGCGTGGCTATTCCCCTGGTCGATTTTTTCTGGAAGGCGTGAACCACCCAGAGGTCATCTCCGAACTGAACCGCGTAGATGACCCGATAAGCGTCTGAGCGATAGGGTAGCGCAATTTCCATCACGCCGGACCCCAAGCCTTTCATGGGTTTGGCAATATCTGCCTTGCGGCCCTCAGCGGCCACAATCAATGCAGACTGCATGACTTCACGGGCTCCCGCTGGAAATTTCTCAAACTCCTTGCGCGCCGATTTTACCCACACAATCTCTTTCATGCTCTTATCTTGTCATATCCGACAATCCACAACAAGAAAAACGTGTCAAATCAGACAATTTTTGGCTGGATGGGCACCCTTGGCCAACTCTCGACCCTAACCCTTCTTCAAAAATCGTTCGAAAGCTTCAAGCGTCTCTTTGCTCACATGGTGCTCGATACCTTCGGCATCGTTGCGCGCAGTGTCCGGGTCAACGCCGAGATGCAGCAGAAGCGCTTCAACGATATCGTGACGCTTGCGCGCCATGGTAGCAATCTGCCGGCCTTCATCGGTGAGGAACACGCCACGATAGGGGCGTTGGGTGATCAGGCCGTCATCGGCCAGCCTCTTGAGCATTTTGGCGACGGTCGGCTGTTTGACACCCATGCGCTGAGCAATGTCGATCTGGCGCGCCTCGCCCATGTGTTCGATCAGATCGTCGATCAGTTCCACATAATCTTCGACCAACGCGCTGCGGCGTGCATCGCGGCTTTTCTGAAAGGCTTCCGCATGCGTCTCGACTTCTGTTGCCGAGAGGCGGGTGTCGTTTGCGTCCCGATGGCCCATTGCCTATTCCTTCTATTCAAGCCCGGGGATGGGGATTCCGAATGTCTGCGCCAGCAAAACGACGTTCAGACAGAGGATCACGGCAGCTCCACCAATAGCGGCAAAATCGGTTAGCCTGCCATTGGCAAAATGGCCCATGATCGCGCGATTGCGGGTAAACATGACGAGCGCCACCATGGGGATGGGGAGGGCAAAGGAAAGCACAACCTGGCTGTAGACCAGCGCTTCGGTGGGGTTGACGCCCATGAGCACGACCACAAAGGCCGGCAGCATGGTGATCAGTCGGCGCAGCCAGATCGGGATGCGGAACCCCACAAAGCCCTGCATGATCATCTGCCCGGCCATAGTGCCGACCGCGGACGAGGATATGCCTGACGCCATGAGTGACACGAGGAAGAAGCCCGCTGCCGCCCCGCCCAGGAGCGGTGTGAGCGTGTGATAGGCGGTTTCGATTTCCGACACTTCCGAGTGACCGGCATGGAACGCGGCCGCGGCCATGATCACCATGGCCATGTTGACCGCACCGGCAACCGCAAGTGCCAGCACACATTCCCAATTGGAAAAGCGCAAGAGAATGGAGCGCTCGGCATCATTGCGGCCTGGCGTGCGATGCTGGGTGAGGCCGGAATGGAGATAGACCGCATGCGGCATGACGGTTGCCCCGATAATGCCAACCGCGATGGTGAGCGCTCTTGCATCCGGCAGGTCGGGGACCAAAAGACCAACGCCTGCTGCCGCCCAATCCACCGGCGCGATAAACATTTCAACCACATAACAGAGGCTGATAATGGCGATGAGGCCGCCGATGATCAGCTCCATGGGCCTGAAGCCGCGCCCTTCGAAAAGTAGCACACCATAGGTAACGATCGCTGTCACTGCCATGCCGGCGAGCAGCGGCATGCCGAAAAGGAGGGAAAGACCGATGGCACCGCCTAAGAATTCGGCAAGGTCGGTTGCCATCGCCGCCACTTCGCTGACGGCCCACATGGCAAGCCGAACGGGTGTTGAAAATTCATCGCGGCACATTTCCGCAAGATTGCGCCCGGTAATGATGCCGAGCTTGGCCGAAAGCGACTGAAACAGCATGGCAATGAGATTGGCGGCCAGCACAACCCACAAAAGCGAATAACCATAGCCCGCACCGGCCTGAATGTTGGTGGCGAAATTGCCGGGGTCGACATAGGCGATGGAGGCGATAACGGCGGGTCCGGCGAAGGCCAGAACCGAGCGCGGCCCCAGTTTTTCGCCAGCAAGCACACGGCGGACTCTCGCGTCGGTGCGTTGGGATAAATTCAGACGTGCATCCACGTCAGACATTGAAGCTCTCCAAATCTCTGAAATATAGCGCAGGCTAATTTTTATGTAGTGTGCTATGAAACTGAGTGCAAGCCAAGTGGGCTACGTCCGGCAACGCGACGCAGCAGGCTTTGTTCCAGAATTTCGACTTGAAACACTCAGGGTCGGATGCGCAGAGCCCACTCTGCCAGCACGTCGGAAAAGCGCTCCTTCTCTTCCAGAAGCGGGGCATGGCCAGACTGCGGAAAGATGACATGCTCTGCGGCGGGTGCATTTTGCACGAGCCAGACAGCGGTGTCGGATGAATAGACGCGGCTTTTCGCGCCGCTCATCACCAGCATGGGGCAGGCAAGCTGCGAAATGGTCTGGCGTTCATCGGCGCTGGCAAGCGCGCGCCACATCGCAGCCATGGCCTGCGGATTTTGCCTGCGCATAATATCGAGGGTTTGTGCCTGCGGTGCATGGCCTGCTGCAAAGGTGCTCTCATTGATGCGGACGCAATAGGACTGCCAGTCTTCGCGCATGCGCATCAGCGTGCGTTCATTCTTGGCGCGATTGAAATGGCGCATTCCCAGATGCCAGCTGTCATCGTTGACGATTTTCGGGCTCATGTCGATGACGGCAAGGCCTGCAGCGTCCAAATCCGGAAAGCGGCGCAGCAGGTTCCACACGGCCATGGCACCAAGAGACCAGGCGACGAGCACAGGACGTTCGATCCGATTTTCCAGCAAATAATCGCGAATGCGCTCTGCCGCGCCCTCGATGGTCAGCGGGTAACGCTGATCGGCTTTTCCGTGACCGGGCAGGTCCATCGTGTGGCAGCTGAAGCGGTCTTCAAGCCGCGTAATGACATCGGCAAAAATGCGTCCCTCCATCGTCCAGCCATGCAGAAAGACAAGGGGCGGCTTGCCCTCACTCTCAGCCATTTTTGCGCAACCTGCCGACAATGCCGGTGGGAAAGAAATAAACGCTGAGGATGAAGAGCAGGCCAAGCCACAGGAGCCAGCGGTCGGGGTCGAGCAGCTGCGGGATCAGGGGCAGGGGCTTGGTCGCATCAACGGCCACCTGCATGAGCGGCTGGAGATAGTTTTGCGCCAGCACAAACACGGTCGCCCCCACCACAGCGCCCCACATGGTGCCCATGCCGCCAATGACCACCATCAGCAGGATATCGACCATGATTTCGGTGGAAAGCGCAGTACCGGGACCGACATAGCGCAGCCAGATGGCATAGAGCGCGCCGGCGGCTGCCGCAATGGCCGCGGAAATGGAGGTGACCGCCGTGCGGTAGATCACCACGCGATAACCGATGGCTTCGGCGCGAAAGTCATTCTCGCGAATGGCCTTCAAGACGCTGCCAAAGGGGGAATTCACGATGCGCAGCATGATGAGAAAAAGTCCGGCCGAGCAGAAGAACAGGAGATAATAGTTCAACAGTTTGCCGTTGACCGACACATCGAAAATCTTCGCCGACATGAGTTTGAAGGCGGGCGTCAGTTCCCGCGGGATCTGATAGTTGATGCCATCCTCGCCGCCGGTGATGGTGGAAAGCTGGCTCACCAGAACGGCAAAGGCCGAGGCGATGGCGAGCGTGATCATGGCAAAGAAGATTGCCCGCACCCGAAGCGAAATGAGGCCGATCAGCACGGCTGCGACCGCCGAAACCAGAATGCCGGCGATTGCGCCAATGGCAAGCGATGAGAAGCCGCGGCCCAGCGTGTCGCTGGCAATGGCAATTCCGTAAGCGCCGAAACCGAAAAACATCGTGTGGGCAAAGCTGACGATGCCGCCATAGCCCAGCATCAAATCGTAGCTTGCCACCAGCACGATGAAGACGGCGATGCGTGCTGCCGTTTCCATGGAGCGGCTGCCGGGAAAGAGGAACGGCGCAAAAAGCAGACCGATACCGATGGCCAGCAGGATAACGGTCAGGATTTTGCTGCGCGGCGTGTCGTGAGAAATGAGTGAAAGCATTGTGTGGAACCTCACTTCGCCTTGACCACAGGATACATGCCCTGTGGACGCCACATGAGAATGCAGACCATGAGCGCGATATTGGACACCAGCGCCAGCTTGGGCGCGGCAAAGGCGGTGTAATTGTTCAAAAGCCCCACCATGAGGGCGCCCATGAAGCAGCCGCCAACCGAGCCGAGACCGCCGATGATGACCACGATGAAAACGAGAATCATGCTCTGGAAGCCGATGCTGGCGGTGACGATTTCCTGATAGCTGCCCCACATGACGCCGCCGAGACCGGCAAGTGCCGAACCTGCCATGAAAACATAGATGAAGAGCCGCTTGATGCGATAACCGAGCGATTCCACCATTTCCGGATTCTCAACGCCTGCGCGCACGATGAGACCGAGCCGGGTTTTTGCCATCACCCACATCATGGCGGCGAAGAGGACAAGCCCGACACCGACTGCGAAGATACGGTATTTTTCAATGGCCGCACCAAAGACCACGATGGCCCCTTTCAGCGCCTCCGGCTTTGGCATGAAGATCTGATCCGGGCCCCAGAAAACGTGGATCAGCTGCTCGGTAATGATCAGGCCGCCCATGGTGGTGAGGATCTGGCTGAGGTGATTGCCATAGACGGGGGCAACGATCAGCCGCTCGAACAGCCAGCCGATCAGCGCTGTGGCCACAATGGCCGTCAAAATTGCCGCGCCCATGGCGATGAGGTTGAGGCCGATATTGTCTGCCCCGGCAAAACCGCCCATGGCGGCAAGCGTGCTCGCACCCACGAATGCGCCGATGGAAATAAACGCGCCATGGCCGAAATTGATGATGTCCATCAGCCCGAAGACAATGGTGACGCCGGAGGCCATGATGAAAATCATCATGCCCATGGCAAGCCCGGCGACCGTGAGGGTGAGCCAGGTCTGCGCCGAGCCAACGGCAAAATAACCGGCGATGATCAGTGCGATGGTCAACAGAAGGGGCGCATGTCTGGAGGCCAGCTGCTTGATGCTTGGCGCTTCCATTTTCGGCTTGTGTTCGGGGGCGAGCGAATGTGCGGTCATCACGCTGTCTCCATTGAAAGACCCATGAAACGGGTCTGCAGGTTCTGATCCTGCGCCAATTCCGCCATGGAGCCGGAATGCACGATATGCCCGTCATCCATCACCGACACCGTATCCCCAAGCGCTTTGGCAAAGGAGAAGTTCTGTTCCACGAGAAGGACGGTCGCGCCATCGCGCTTTAAGTCCTTGATTGCCTTGGCAAGCGAGGACACGATGGCGGGCGCAAGGCCCTTGGACGGTTCGTCGATGAGATAAAGGCGGCGTTCTTCCGCCACCGCACGAGCGACCGACAGCATCTGCTTCTGCCCGCCTGACAAGTTGCCCGCCGGATATTTCCAGAAGGTGCGCAGCGGCGGAAAGGCTGAAAATATCCAGTCGAGCCGGTCATCGGCGATTTTGCCGGAGAGCACGGCAAGGCGCATGTTTTCCTCCACCGTGAGGCCGGAGAAAATACCCATGTTTTCCGGCACGATGGATATGCCGAGGCGGGAGATATCCGGCGTCGAAAGCCGGGTGATATCCTGCCCATCGAAGGTGATCTTGCCCTGGCTTGCCTGCCAGAGGCCCATGATGGTGCGCAATGTTGTGGTTTTGCCAGCACCGTTGCGGCCGAGCAGCATGGTGACGCCGCCTTTGGGGACGTCGAGGTTCACGCCCTGCAAGATGTGATATTGGGCAATATGCGTATGCACGCCTTCGAGTGTGAGAAGCGGTTCAGACATCGGCAATCTCCCGGCCCAGATAGGCCTCCTGCACCACGGCCGATTTCATCACCTCTGCCGGCTCGCCATCGGCGGCGAGTGCCCCGTTGTGCAACACGATGATGCGGTCGGCCAGTGTGCGGATCACGTCCATCTTGTGTTCCACCAGAAGAATGGTTGCGTGTTCCTGTTCCTTGATCTCGGCAATCAGATCGAGGATCACCGGCGCCTCGTCCATGCTCATGCCGGCGGTCGGTTCATCGAACATGAATACCGCCGGTTTCATTGCCAGCATAAGGGCGACTTCCAGCTTGCGCTGATCGCCATGCGATAGACCGGACACCTGATAGTCGGCAAGCTCGGCAAGATGAACGCGTTTGAGAATGGCGTTGGCCTCGTCAGCCAGTTCAGAATGGCTGCGGGCGAGCGAGAAGACGTCAAAGCCTTTCTTCTCTCGCGCCTGCACCACAAGCCGCACATTTTCAAAAACGCTGAGGCTTGGAAAAAGATTGGTGAGCTGGAAGGCGCGGCCAAGCCCAAGTGCTGTACGTTGCGACGCCGGCAGTCCGGTGATGTCGCGGCCATTCAGGATCACCGTGCCTTCGCTGGCTTTCAGCTGACCGGAGATCAGGTTGAAATAGGTGGTTTTGCCGGCCCCGTTTGGTCCGACGATGGCTGTCAGAACGCCGCGTGAGAAGGCACATGAGACCTTGTCCACGGCGGTGTGGCCGCCAAAGCGGATCGTCAAACCGCGCGTTTCAAGCGTGATGTTGTCGCCTGCCATAGTCCCGTTTCCTGTTTTGAAGAAAAGTCCGGAACGGGGGCAGAGCGCACCCCGTTCCGGGTGTCAGGAAAACGATCACTTCTTGTTGCGGATCGGAATGTCCATATCCTCGATCTTCAGCTCTTCGACGAGCTCGGGGATGGCCCATTCCACATTGTCATCCACCTTGATCTTGAAGTGATACATGGATTGCAGCGCCTGGTGATCTTCCGGTCGGAACACCATCTTGCCCTTCGGGGTCTGCCACTCCATGCCTTCCATGGCCTTGATCAGATCTTCGGTATCGGTGGAGCCGGCTTTCTTGATCGCCTCAACAATGGCGATACCTGCGGCCATGCCGCCAGCAGTGAAGAAGTCGGGTGGTGAATTGTAGCGGGCCTGATGTTCCTTCACCAGCCAGTCGTTCACCTCGTTCTTCGGGTTTTCATAATAGTAGTAGGTCGCGCCCTCCATGCCGGGGAATGCCTTATAGGCTTTCAGCGCGGCCAGAATATTGCCGCCGGTGGAAAGTTCGATACCGTAGCGGCCAGGATCCAGCGCATCAAGCGCACCCAGCGGATTGCCGGCACCCGCCCAGATGATGAAAACGATCTTGCGGCCCGGCGCATCCTTCAACGCATTGAAGATGCGCTCGCCTGCAGCGGTGAAGTCGGTCGTGTCACTGGGAACGAACTCTTCATGCACCAGCTTGGCAGGCGTCTTCTCTAGTGCTTCTTTAAAAGCGGCCACGCCGTCACGGCCAAAGGCATAATCCTGTGCGAGCGTGGCAATCGTCACGCCTTCCTTGCCAATGGCCACGGCATTGGAAATCGCATCCTGTGACGAGTTGCGTGCGGAGCGGAAGATATAGCGGTTCCATGCCTCGCCGGTAATCGAGTCGGCAACCGAACCATCGACCAACAGGATCTTTTCATATTCCTGAGCGACCGGCAGCATGGCGAGTGTCACCGCGGACGAGACCGCGCCGACAGCAATGTCCACATCGTCGTCGCCATAGGCCTCGGCCAGCAGTGCGCGGCCAAGCTCGGGTTTAAGCTGTGTGTCCTTTTCCTCCACGACGATCTTCTCGCCGTTGATTTCCATCGTTCCGCCGGTGGCATATTCTAGGCCGAGCATAAGGCCAATATGCCCCTGCTTGGCATAAGCCTCCAAAGGTCCGGTCTTGCCGTAGACATGTGCGATCTTGATTTCTGCGTGCCCTGCCGCAGGCAATGCGAGGCTAAGCGCCAGCGCCGCCAAAAACTTCTTCATTTTGCCCTCCCTTGCAAAATTTCAGACATAATATGACTGATGACTCATGTTTCATATCGTATTGGCGGGCGGGGTGCAAGTCGAAGGTCGAAATCAAATCGGTTCAAAAGAATCAAAAGTGGTTTTTAACCCTTGCGGAACCCGTCATTGCTGAAATGATGGCCGAATGAATAAGACTGATCATCACGCACAGCGTTTGCCCGGTGTGCCGCTTGCCTTGGGCGCTGCGGTTTTGTTCGGTGCATCAACACCGGTCTCAAAGTTGCTGATAGGCTATGTCGATCCCTGGCTTCTGGCTGGCATTCTCTATGTCGGTGCCGGGGTAGGGCTTGCAGCCGTTCATTGGGGACGCCAGCTCTTTCGCCTTGAAAATTCCGAGGCGCCGTTACAGCGCGCCGACCTGCCTTGGCTTGCTGCCGTGGTTTTGTTCGGCGGCATGCTGGGGCCGCTCTTTCTCATGTTCGGCCTGTCGCTGACCACTGCCGCATCGGGTTCGCTTCTGCTCAATCTCGAGGGTCTGGCGACGATGGCAATTGCCTGGATCGTTTTTCGCGAACATGTGGACCGGTGGCTTCTTCTGGGTGCTGCGGCCATTCTGTGCGGCGCAGTTCTGCTGTCCTGGAACGGACAGGCTTTGCAGCTTGATGCCGGTGGTCTTCTGATCGCGCTGGCCTGTCTCTGCTGGGGTATCGACAACAATCTAACCCGCAAGCTCTCCTCAGCCGATCCCGTGCAGATTGCGATGATCAAGGGTCTCGTGGCTGGCATTTCGAATTTTGCGCTTGCATGGGTCGCAGGCGCCGCCATGCCGTCGGCGGGTCTCATTTTCTCCGGCGCATTGGTGGGTTTTCTGGGCATCGGCGTCAGTCTGGTCATGTTTATGCTGGGTTTGCGCTATCTCGGCACGGCGCGCACCGGCGCTTACTTTTCGCTCGCACCTTTCATCGGTGCAGCGCTTTCGCTTGTCATGTTCGATGAAACGCTGACCCTTCAATTTGTCATTGCGGGTTTGCTGATGGGTTTTGGCCTTTGGCTGCATCTGCGCGAACAGCACGACCATTGGCACAGTCATGACGCGATGGAGCATGAACATGTCCACACCCACGATGAACACCACCAGCATGCGCATGACGGACCGGTAACCGAGCCACATTCCCACCTGCATCGCCACGAACCGCTGCGCCACAAACATCCGCACTATCCAGATCTCCATCACCGGCACAGTCACGGCTAGCGCTTTTGGTACGGAGCAAAAGTTCCATAAGATAGATTTTGCAATTAAGCAGGTGAACTTGGCAGCTTTTGGTTCAGGATCGTCGCACAGAAGGTGACCCTACCATGCTGGACTTGCCTTGTCGGCAGACGGCTCCGGTCGCACAGGATTTGACAAATAAAAGCATAAGTTGCATTATTTAAACTATACTATTTTGGGCGCGTTGGCGCTGCATGTGCTGTTTCCCGGCATCTCCTTTTCCGCATTCGATTTTTACAAAAGAGATAGTCAATTTGTCATTCGCCTGGGGGATGCAAAATGGCAGGTTACGGACGTTTCTGTTCAGTGAGGTTGCTGGGTGGTTTCCGGCTGTTCGCCGAGGCCAAACCCGCGTTGGCGGGAAGGCTGCCAGGCGCTGCGTCGAACCTGATTTCGTGCGCTGGTCGCTGCACGGCGGAGCGCCGCCCTTTTATTTCACAGCATTCGAAAGCCGCCCTGCCCTACGCGGGTCCGGCTTTTCTATTTAGCGACCGAATTCACCATCAAAAGCAAATGCAACAGACCTGGGCGGTTGAAGGTTCGCGCGGTGGGCGAACGCATCCGTTCGCGGCTTTCTGGTAAGACAAAATGGAGGGGGAAATGGCAATACGTTCAGTGGAAAATCTCGGCTCGGACAAGACGATCACGACATCGGATTCGACCCGTGTCTTGAATGCACATGGGGATTTTCCCGATATCAGGGATCGAATGTACGAGCCTGCCCTTCTTGAGTTGCTCATGAAGATGGATCCCCCTGCCCCGCAGGATTCGCCTATTCTCGATCAGGGAACGGAAGGTGCATGCACCGGCTTTGCTCTGGCGGGTGCGATCAATCTTCTGCGCCGTCGCGCCAGTGTGCGCCAGAACCTCCCTACGCCCGAACACAATGTCAGTCCGCGCATGCTCTATGAGATGGCCAAGCTGCATGACGAGTGGCCGGGTAATGATTACGATGGATCGAGCATTCGTGGGGCGATCAAAGGGTTTTTCCACAATGGTGTCTGCAGCGATACGCTGGCGCCCTACGATCCCAATACGAAAAACTGGACCCTGGCGGTGGCGCAGGCAAAGGATGCGCGCAACATAGGCCTCGGTGCCTATTATCGTCTGCGCCCGCAGATCATTGATTATCATGCTGCGCTCAATGAGGTTGGCGCAATTGTTGTGTCTGCCAGTGTCCATCGCGGCTGGAGCAAGCCGAAGAAGGGGATCATCCAGAGGAGCAATTTCACCGAAGGCGGTCATGCCTTCATGATTGTGGGTTACGACAGCGAAGGGTTTCTGATCCAGAATTCGTGGGGCCTCTCCTGGGGCGGCTTTCAGCAATGCCCCGGCATTGCCCATTGGTCCTATGAGGACTGGGCTGAGAACGTCATGGATGCCTGGGCGCTGCGGCTGGCGGTTCCGACGCCGAAATCCTTTGACCTGACGCATACCGGCGCCAATATCGACAGTGCGACATCCGCAAAGATCACCCTGCCCGCGCCGCGCCGCTTGGATATTCTCGGTCACTTCGTGCACGTGGATGACGGGCAGTTCGTGGAGAAAGGCACCTATGCCACGAGCTTTGAAAACATCAGCGAAACCGCAAAATATCTGGCCGCCGATGGCCAGAAGGATGCGCCGAAATACGATCACCTGATGATCTACGCGCATGGCGGTCTCAACAGCTCCAATGCGTCGGCCCGGCGCATCAAGGCCATGAAGGAGATTTTCAAACGCAATCGTATCTATCCCTTTCACTTCATGTGGGAGACGGGCTTCAATGAAGAACTGGGCGACATCTTCAAGGAAGCCTTCAGCAAGAGCGAAGCGCGGGTGGGCTTTTCCTTCGGCGAGTTGAACGACCTGCTTTTCGAACAGCTCGCCGGTGGGCTGGGCAAGCGTATCTGGCGGCAGATGAAGTTTGATGCGGAGCGCGCCTTTGCGAAAAATGCGGCTGGTCTGCGAAGCCTGAAGGAGATTCTGGCGCAGAACCAGAAGCGCAAAAAACCGCTTGCCATCCACTGCGTTGGCCACAGTGCAGGTTCGATCCTGCTCGGAGAGATGCTGAAAAACTGGAAAAGCATTGCAGCCTCCGACGATCGAATCGAAAGTCTGAGCCTCATGGCACCGGCATGCACGCTTGATTTTTTCAAGGCAGCTTACCTGCCGCGGCTCAAAGGCGGCGCTTCTGCAGATATCAAAAGCCTCTGGCAGTATAATCTGATCGATAGCCGTGAATTGGACGATACCGTTGGCACCTATGGGAAGTCTCTGCTCTATCTTGTGTCCAACGCATTTGAAGAGAGCAAACACGAGCCGCTGCTGGGCATGGAAAAATTCTGTGATGGCCTCCCCTCCTCTGCCACGCACAAGATTTTCTTTGCTGGCCGTGACAGTTCGCGCACCGACAGCAAGGTACATGGCGGCTTTGATAATGACCGTGCGACGATGAACGATGTGCTTGCTCATATTCTCGGCAAAAAACCGAAGCCGTCCCTGGCATTTCAGGAACATGAGATGAGTGGATATTGATCCAAGGCCCCTCCCCTGCCCCTATTTGGCGCGGGAGGGGCCCGGCCATTCGCTTTGCAAGCGAAATCCAAGGCATTGAATTTTTGGTAAATGAAGTGTTAAGCGGACTTTAACAGGACTTTAAAGTCCGTCACTGCAGAAACAGCCATATTGTCTTTGCTATCTGGTCGTGCAGCAGTCTTCTCTGGCAGCGTATCTTCTTTCGCGTTTACGCCAAGCTGTTTTTCGTCTTCCACAGTGTCGGTCTTTCCGCGGTTGACAGCTGTCAACGCCCTTCCCTCTTCCTTGCAAAAATGTGCTTTCGGTTCCATTGTTCCGGCATTGAGCAACAGAGTCGGAACCATGAACGAACATCAATATTCCAACATTTCGCAGATCGATACCGCCCACCACATCCATCCGTTCAACAATGCAGGCGAATTGAAGGAAAAGGGTGTCCGTGTCATGACCAGCGCCAAAGGCGTTTATGTCACGGACAGCAATGGCAAACATTATCTGGATGGATTTGCGGGGCTTTGGTGTGTGAATGTCGGTTATGGCCGCGAGCGCATCACGCGCGCCGTCACGCAGCAGATGAATGAGCTGCCCTATTATAATTCCTTCTTTGGCACAACCAACACGCCCGCCGCACTGCTTGCCCAGAAGGTAACCGAACACGCCGGCCCGCACATGAACCATGTCTTCTTTACAAACTCCGGTTCGGAAGCAACCGACACATGGTTCCGGCTTGCGCGCACCTATTGGGCAGCGCTCGGCAAGCCACAAAAGACGGCCGTGATTGCGCGCCGTAATGGCTATCATGGATCGACCGTGGCGGGCGCTTCGCTCGGCGGCATGAAGCCCATGCACGCGCAGGGCGGATTGCCCATTGAGGGAATCCATCACATCAACCAGCCTTACTGGTATGGCGAAGGTGGTGATATGACGCCGGACGAATTCGGTCTCCTGCGGGCGCGCGAGCTGGAAGCCAAGATTGACGAACTGGGCGAGGACAATGTTGCCGCCTTTGTCGCTGAACCCATTCAAGGGGCGGGCGGCGTGATTATTCCGCCTTCAACCTATTGGCCTGAAATTGCCCGTATCTGCAAAGCACGCAACATCCTTCTGATTTCCGATGAAGTGATCTGTGGCTTCGGACGGCTTGGAACCTGGTTTGGTTATCAGCATTTTGGTGTCGAGCCGGATATGGCGCCAATCGCCAAAGGGCTCTCTTCCGGCTACCTGCCGATCGGCGGCGTCTTGATTTCTGATCGTGTGGCCGATGTTCTGACCAAACACGTGGGTGAGTTCAATCACGGCTATACCTATTCAGGTCATCCCGTGGCCGCTGCAGCCGCATTGGAAAACATCAAGATCATTGAAGAGGAAAATCTGGTCGCCCGAGTCCATGACGATATCGGACCGGCGTTCCATGCCGGATGGAAGACCCTCGAAGATCATCCGCTTGTGGGTGAGGCCGAAAGCGTTGGGCTGATTGCCGGGCTTCAGCTGGCCGCCGACAAGGCAACGCGCCGCCGGTTTGAAAATGGCGACAAGCTGGGCTCCATGGTGCGCGACGCCGCTCTGGCTGACGGTTTGATTTTGCGCGCGACGGGGGATCGCATGCTCGCCTCCCCTCCCCTCATCATCAGCCACGCTGAAGTGGCGCATTTGGTGTCCATCACGCGCAAGGCGCTGGACACCGTGTTGACAGCTGTCAACTGACTTTCAGAACCGGTCAACAAACAATCAGGGCGCCCGTTGCGGCGCCCTTTTCAGTTTACATTTTTACCGCTTGCCGGTGTCATTAACCGGCAGAAGATCTTGCTCAGATCGCGGTCATGCCACCGTCGACCTGAACCGTCTGGCCGGTGTAGAATCCATTGGCCGGTGAGGCTGCGAAGATCAGGGCTTCGACGATTTCGGAGACCTCTCCGAGACGTCGTGCCGGAATGCCGCGTGTCAGATTGGCCTCCACTTCAGCCATTGAAGCCCCCGTTGCAGCCATATCACGTTCCAGCATGGTCATGACCATGGGGGTGCGCGAGAAGGCCGGGCAGAGTGCGTTGACGCGGATGCCCCGGCGCACATATTCGAGAGCCGCTGCCTTGGTGAGGCCAACAACGCCGTGTTTGGCTGCTGCATAAACGGAAATTCCCGGCGCACCGCTCACGCCTGCTGCGGACGCAACATTGACGATGCTGCCGCCCCTGCCCGTTTCGCGGAACTGTTTTTCCATCACGGGCAGCTGATGCTTCAGCGCGTAGAAAACACCCATCAGGTCGATGTCGATCACGTGGCGAGCTTCTTCTGCCGAAATCTCCGGCAGCTTTTTCATCGCATTTGCAACACCGGCATTGTTGATCGCAACATCCAGACGGCCAAAACGCTCGACGGCCAATGCCACCTGGTCAGCAGCCACGCTCTCCTGATCGACTGAGCCCGCCAATGTGGCGACGCGCGCGGAATCAAATTCGCCGGCAAAGGCCTTCAGCGGTTCATCACGCAAATCGGAGAGAACCAGATTGGCCCCTTCCGCATAAAAGCGCCTTGCCGCTTCCTTGCCGAAGCCGCCCGTTGCGCCGGTCAAAAGCACCGTCAAACTTTCAAACATACCCATGAATGTCATTCTCCCTTGTTCACAAGATCGCGGGCCATGCGCGCCATCAGCGGCACGGCGTCGGCCAGCGCGCGGGCCTTTTCCGGATTGGAGGCATTGCCGTCCGCTGCCCGCTTCACCACGCCCTGCACGATGGCAGCAGCACGGAAGAAGGAAAAGGCAAGCGCAAAGACCCAATTGGATGGTTTGTCGATCCCGCGACGGCTGCAATAGTCGCGCACATAATCGGCCTCCGAAGGCAGGCCGAGGCTTGCCCGGTCCACACCGCCAAGGCCGCGAAAACTGCCCTTGTGCGGCAAGCGCCAATGCATGCACTGATAGGCGAGATCGGCCAGCGGATGACCGAGTGTGGAAAGTTCCCAATCCAGAATGGCAAGCACATTCACATCGTCATTGGCGAAGATCATGTTGTCGATGCGGAAGTCGCCGTGTACCAGCGACACCTGCCCGTCATCGCCGGAATCATGTTTTTCCAGCCAGTCGATCAGCCAGTCCATGTCCTCAATCTTGTCGATTTCGCTGGCGCGGTATTGCTTGGCCCACCGGTTGATCTGGCGTTCGAAATAGCTGCCCGGCTTGCCATAGTCGCCAAGTCCGACCGCGTCCACATCCACGCTGTGTAGTGCGGCGAGCGTCTTGTTCATATTGTCGTAGAGCCCGGCGCGCTCTTCGTTTGAAACGTCCGGCACCACCGGGTCCCAGATAATGCGCCCCTCAACAAACCGCATGACAAAGAACATCCGTCCGATGGAACTGTCCTCGCCGGAAAGATAGAGCATTTCCGGCACCGGCACGTCGGTGTCGGCCAGCGCTTTCATGACCCGATATTCGCGGTCCACCTGGTGCGCTGATGCCAGAAGCTTGCCCGGCGGCTTGGCACGCAGCACGAAATCGCCGCCTTCTGCCTTGAGCCGGTAGGTGGGGTTGGATTGTCCGCCAGAAAACTTTTCGACGTTCAGAAGCCGGCCAAAGCCGGCAATTGCATTCGCCAATTCACCCTCAAGCGCCTGGCGATCCAGGGCGTGCGGGTTCGGGTTTTCAGATCCCGTCATTTTGTTTTCCTCCCATAGTCATCACACGCATTCTTCAAGATACGATTGACAACATACCCGGTAGGATGTTCATATTTCGACGCGCCGTAAAGAGCGTTTTTGAATTTTTTATCTGCAGCAAGGAGGGCGGTGGCAAAACCGTTGCTGCGGACCAAGGAGGAAATCGAAATGAACAATGCCATTACTGGCGCAGACAACATGCCGCTTGGCATGACGGAACGCCTGAAGCCTATCCATGCAGCCGTGACCGAAATGATCCGAAACGAGATCATGCCACTTGATGAAGAATTCCTGTCCGAGATCGGCAAGGCGGAAGGCGGCAACCGTTTCAAGCTGACCGAACGCCAGAAAGAGATTTTGGAAGGCTTGAAGGCCAAGGCGAAAGAACGCGGACTGTGGAACTTCTGGCTTACCAATTCCGAAAACGGCTATGGCCTCAACACGGTTGAATATGCCTATCTGGCCGAAGAGATGGGTAAGTCGCATCTGGCGGCGGAAGTCTTCAATTGCGCAGCACCTGATACCGGCAATATGGAAGTGCTGGAGCGCTATGGTTCGCCCGAGCACAAGGAGAAGTGGCTGAAGCCGCTGTTGAACGGCGAAATCCGATCTGCCTTCCTCATGACCGAGCCTGATGTGGCATCGTCAGATGCAACAAACATCTCCATGAGCTGCGTGCGCGACGGCGACGAGTACGTCCTGAACGGCGAAAAGTGGTGGTCGTCCGGGGCAGGCGATGAGCGCTGCAAGATCTATGTCACGATGGTGGCAAGCCCGAGCGAAGAGCGCGGACCACACCAGCAGCATTCCATGATCCTCGTACCGGCCGGTACGCCCGGTGTCACCATTCTGCGCGCCATGGAAGTATTTGGTGACGACGATGCACCGCATGGTCATATGCATATCCGTTTTGAAAACGTGCGGGTTCCCGCATCCAACCTTCTTCTGGAAGAGGGGAGGGGCTTTGAAATTGCCCAAGGTCGTCTTGGTGGCGGGCGTATTCACCACACAATGCGTGCCATCGGCCATGCTGAAATTGCGCTGGAGCGCATGTGCCAGCGTTCGCTGCGCCGCGAAGCCTTCGGCAAGCCACTCGCCAAACTCGGTGCCAATTTCGACATTATCGCGGAAGCGCGTATCGAAATCGAAATGGTGCGTCTGCTGTGCCTGAAGGCGGCCTGGATGATCGACAAGGGCAATCTGAAGGAAGCGGCTTACTGGATCGCTCAGATCAAGGTGGCAGCCCCCCGCATGGCGCTGAAAGTGGTGGATGAATCCATGCAGATGCACGGTGGTCAGGGCATCAGCCAGGATACGCCGCTTGCCCGCTCCTGGACCAACCTGCGCACGCTGCGCTTTGCCGATGGCCCGGATGCGGTGCACCGCCGCCAGATCGCGCGCCAGGAACTGCGCAAATACACGCAGGAGAAAATCTGATGAAGGCTGTCGTCTGCCATGAATATGGCCCGATCGCGAACCTGAAACTCGACGAGGTGGCAGACCCGCAGGCAATCGGGTCAAACGTGGTCATCAAGGCATCAGCTATCGGGGTCAACTACCCCGATGGTCTGCTCGTTCAGGGGCTTTATCAGGCGCGCCCGGAAACGCCCTTCACACCCGGCATGGAAATGGCCGGTGTGGTGGAGAGCGTCGGCCCGGATGTGAAAAAGCTGAAACCCGGCATGCGCGTCGTAGCGCTCAACCAGCTTGGCGCATTTGCTGAAAAGGGGCTCTACCCTGAAATGGCCTGCGCGCCCCTGCCAGACGGCATGAGTGAGGCAGACGCCTGCGCGCTCATGTGCGGCTATGGCACCTCGCACCACGCGCTGAAACAGCGCGGCAACCTGCAGCCCGGCGAAACACTCCTCGTCGCCGGTGCTGCGGGGGCTACGGGTATCGCTGCGGTGCAGATCGGCAAGGCGATGGGCGCAACGGTGATTGCGATTGCCTCATCAGCTGAAAAGCAGGCGGCGGCAAAAGAAGCCGGTGCCGACCACGTGATCGGCTACGACAATCTCAAGGACGACGTGCGTGCAATCACAGGCAAAAACGGCGTCGATGTGATTTTCGATCCCGTTGGCGGCGATGCATTTGATACGATGGTGCGGCTGATGGCGCGCAATGGCCGCTACCTGGTCATCGGTTTTGCGGCTGGCCGTATTCCGGAGCTTCCGGTCAACCTGGCGCTGGTGAAAGAGTTTTCGCTGGTCGGGGTCTTCTGGGGCTCATTCACCCGCCATGAACCGTCCGTTTATGCCGAGAATGTGCGCGAACTTTTCGGCTGGTATATGGACGGCAAGGTCAAGCCGCTCATTGGCGGTGAATACAGTCTCGCAGAAGCGCCTGACGTCTTGCAAAAGCTGATGGATCGCGGCGTTGCGGGCAAGATTGTCTTGAAACCGTGAGCGCAAGAGGGGCGGGTGTTCAGAACCCGCCACTCAAGGATTGCAGCGTCCAAACCGCTTTGCAACGGTGATCACTCGTGCTAAATGTAGGTAAATACCTACATGAGGTGCATGATGGCGATCACCACGCTCACCAGCCGGAATCTAAACCAGGATGTCAGCAAGGCAAAGAAGGCGGCGCAGAACGGGCCGGTGGTCATTACTGACCGAGGCAAGCCGGCCCATGTCTTGATGACCTATGCCGATTTCGAACGCATGTCAGGCAAGAATCGAACCCTCATCGAGGCGCTTTCCATGCGCGGCCTGTCTGAAATCGATTTGTCACCGGAACGTGTACATATCGCTTCCCGCGAAATCGACCTCTCTTGACGTATCTCCTTGATACAAACGTCATCTCCGAACTGCGTAAACTCGGGGACGGGCGCGCCGATCCAAACGTTGTGCGCTGGTTCGAGGCGCACAGGTCAGCGCAATTTTTCGTGTCCGTCATTACCATCATTGAGATAGAGCGTGGCATCCTTGGCGTTCTGCGGCGCGACGAAAAACAGGGCGCAATGCTGCGGATATGGATGGACAATCATGTCCGGCCCCAATTCGCCGACCGCATTCTTGCAATCGATGACGCGGTGGCGACACGTTGCGCCGGGCTCCATGTTCCTGATCGGCGTAGCGAAGCCGACGCGCTGATCGCGGCAACCGCGCTTGTTCATAATCTGAGTATCGTAACGCGCAACATCAGCGATTTTGACGGGACCGGCGTGGTGGTGATCAATCCGTGGAACGCGGTATTCTAGGGTCGAGACCGGGGCTGTCTATCATTCATGTCAGTGCTTTTTGTCGCTTGACGAAAGTGAAATGCCCTCATAGCATGTTCGTATACGAATGAATTTATTGGGGGCAGTCTGCATGTCGGTCGAACAGAGCCAGGTCGCGGGTATCGATGTTGGGGGTACCTTCACCGATCTCGTCCTTTTTGACGCGGAAAACCGCACGGTGCGGCTGGCAAAGACTCCCACCACGCTCGACAATCAGGCCGGCGGTGTGCTGAACGCTCTGGATGCCGCCGAGGCTGATATTGCCGCACTTGATCTGATTGTTCACGGCACGACCACCACCACCAATGCGGTGCTGGAGCGCAACCTCTGTCGCACCGGCATGATCACGACCGAAGGCTTCCGCGACATTCTGGAGCTTGGCCGCCGCACGCGCCCGCAGGCCTATGGCATGAAAGGCGAGTTCAAGCCGATCATTCCGCGCGATCTGCGTTTGGAAGTGCCGGAACGTATGAACGCATTCGGCGAGGAAATCACACCGCTCGATGAAACCGCACTTGCCGCTGCCATCAAGACGCTCATTGATGACGATTGCGAAGCGCTCGTCATCCACTTCCTGCATTCCTATGCCAATCCTGCGCATGAACTGCGTGCCGCCGAGATTGCCCGCGATCTCTGGCCGAATGGCAATATCACCATCGGTCACGCGCTGTTGTCTGAAAGCCGCGAATTCGAGCGTGGTGTCACCGCTGCCGTCAATGCATCCGTCCAGCCACTGCTGCGCCGCTATGTGGAGCGCCTGGCTGACACGCTGGCCGAGCGTGGCTTTAAACACGACATTCTGGTCATGAACGGCAATGGCGGCATGGTCTCCGCCCGCCACGTTTCTGTCGAGGCCGCGAAGACAGTGATGTCCGGTCCCGCCTCCGGCGTAATGGCTGCGGCCTATACCGGCCGCCGCGCCAATATCAAGAACCTGATCACCTACGATATGGGTGGCACATCGACAGATGTGGCGCTCATCCGCAATGCCGAACCGGCGGTCTCCTCCGAAATCGAGGTGGAATATGCCATGCCCATCCACGTTCCGATGGTGGATGTGCGCACGGTTGGTGCCGGCGGTGGGTCGATTGCCAAGGTCACGGCAGCTGGTCTTCTCCAAGTCGGCCCGGAAAGTGCGGGCGCAACACCCGGTCCCATCTGCTACGGCAGGGGAGGGGAGCTTCCCACCATTTCCGACGCCAATATGTTGCTGGGCCGTTTGAACCCCGCGCGCCTCAATTCCGTGCCAGGCGGTCCCTCGCTTGAGGATATTGCCAAGGTGTTTGAAGAAAAGCTCGGCAAGCCGCTGGGTCTCGACGCCACCCAGGCCGCCGCCGCAGTTATCCGCATTGCCAATGCCCGCATGGCCGATGCTGTGCGCATGGTCTCCGTCAGCCTTGGCGAAGACCCGCGCGACTTCGCGCTCTTTGCTTTTGGCGGGGCAGGCCCGCTTCACTCCACGGCCATTGCCCGCGAGCTTGGCATCCCGAAAGTGCTGACCCCATCGCGCCCCGGCATCACCAATGCGCTGGGTTGCGTGGTGGCCGATCTTCGCCACGATTTCGTCAACACCGTGAACCGCCCGCTGCACATGCTTGATATTGACACGGTGCATGCACTCTTTGCCGAACAGATCACCGAAGGCCATCGCCTGATTGCCAAGGAAAAGATCAAGCTCAGCGCCACGCAGGAAATCTACTCTGTCGACATGCAGTTCATCGGCCAGACGCATTTGCTGCGCGTTCCCTTGCCCGGCCCGAAGCCGACCATTGAAGACCTGCAGTCGCGTTTCGAGAAAGCCTATTTTGACCGTTTCCAGGTGGAATTGCCTGAAATCCGCGCCAACCTCGTCAACGTCAACACCTCCGTTATCGGTCGCCGTCCTGAAATCGATCTGTCGCTGTTGATCGACGCCGCCGAGCGCAAGCCGACGCTGGCAGATGCCAAGACCGGAAGCCGGCGCGTGTGGTTTGACGGTTGGCACGAAACGCCCATTTACTGGCGCGATCATCTGCCAGCCGATGCAACGATTGATGGTCCGGCCATCGTCGAACAGATGGACACGACCATCATCATCGAGCCAGGCGACCGCGCAGAGCAGGATCACGACGGCAATATCATCATTGTTTTGGGAGGTGCGAAGTGAGCGCGACCATTATCCTTTACTTCTCCCCTTGGGGAGAAGGTGGCCAAAGGCCGGATGAGGGGTTCTCACGAGACCTCTATGGAAAAACCCCTCATTGTCACGCTGCGCGCGACATTTCTCCCCAAGGGGAGAAAGTGGAGCATAACCAATGACCATTGACCCCATTACGCTCACCGTTATCCAGTCCGGCCTGCAGCAGGTCTGCGATGAAATGGATCTGACCTTTTCGCGCGCGGCCTTCTCCCCCGTGATTGCAGAGGCCAATGACCGGTCTGACGGCATCTATTCCGCCGTTGACGGCTCGCTGATTTCGCAAGGTGCCACGGGCCTGCCGGTCTTTGTCGGCACGATGCAATATTCCACCAGGACGCTGATCGAGATGATCCGCGACGGCAAGGCGCGCGCTCCCAAACCGGGTGACATCTACATCGTCAACGATCCCTATCTTGGCGGCACGCACCTGATGGATGTGCGCTTTGCCATGCCCGTTTATCGCCGCGGCGAAATCTTCTGCTGGCTGTCCAATACCGGCCACTGGCCCGATACGGGTGGCGCGGTTCCGGGTGGCTTTTCGGCTTCCGCAACAGCGGTGGAGCAGGAAGGTTTGCGCCTGCCGCCGGTGAAGCTTTTCAAGGAAGGCAAGCTGGATGATGAGATTTACGCCATCATCTGTTCCAACATTCGCGTGGCCGACCAGCGTATCGGTGATGTGAAGGCGCAGGCCGCGGCTCTGCTGGTGGGCGAGCAGCGGCTCAACCGCATTCTCGACCGGTACGGCGACCATGTGGTGAAGGAGGCGATCAGCGAATTGCGCACCCGCGCGGCAGAACAGATGCGCGCCAATATCAAGCTCATCCCGAACGGCACCTATACATCGGTCGCCTATGTCGACAGCGACGGCGTCGTTAATGAACCACTCGAAATCCGGCTGAAAATCACGGCCACCGACGACGAGCTGGAGTTTGACTTCACGGGTTCATCCAAGCCCTGCATGGGACCGATGAACTCGGTGCTCGCCACCACGCTTTCGTCTGTCTATCTCGCCATGCGCCACATCTTTCCCGATGTGCCGATCAGTGCGGGCGCTTTCGAGCCGCTGAAGGTGATCAGGCCTGAGGGTACGTTCCTTGACGCGCAATATCCGCGACCCGTTTCCGGCTGCGCGGCTGAAGTGAGCCAGCGCATTGCCGAAGCGGTCTTCTCCGCGCTGGTGGAGGCATTGCCGGATCGGGTCACCGCAGCACCGGCTGGCTCATCCGGCAATTTCGCACTCGGCGGCCATGATCCGCTGCGCGAGCGCGGCTATGTCATGTACCAGATTTCTGGCGGTGGTTATGGCGGCAATGCCGACCATGACGGGCTGGCCAACGGCTGCTCCACCATCGGTATTTCCAAGGCCCCGCCGGTGGAAATCATGGAACAGCAATTCCCGGTTCTCTATCGCCGCTATGCGCTGCGCGAGGGTTCCGGTGGGGCGGGCCTCCATCGCGGTGGTTTTGGGCTTGACTACGAGGTGGAACTGCTGCGCGGCGAGGCAACGGCGAGCTTTGTGATGGACCATGGCCGCTTTGGACCTCCCGGTGCATTGGGTGGCCGCGATGGCAAACCGAATTCGGTGGAAATTCGCAAAGGCGGACAGACCATTGTTCCCGAACATCTCTCCAAGGCGCAGGATATTCCGCTGCGCGCCGGTGACCGCGTGCGTGTCGGTACGCCGGGCGGTGGTGGCTATGGCGATCCCTACAAGCGCGATCCGGCACTGGTCGCCGAAGACGTGCGGCTGGGACGTTATACGCAAGACGAAGCCAGGTCCTATTTCGGCGTTGCGCTCGGACAGGACAACTGGCCTGACGATGATGAAACGAACCGCTTGCGGCTCGCCGCTTCAAAAGGATAGCTTGGCGCGAAAGGATCGGGGACATGGCGCGAGAATTTGAAATTCAAGTCAACGGCAAGGCATCGCGCGTGCATGCCGAGCCCGACACCCCGCTTCTCTATATCCTGCGCAACGACCTTCAACTGAACGGCCCGAAATATGGCTGCGGGCTTGCCCAGTGTGGCGCCTGCGCCGTGCTGGCCAATGGCAAGCCCGTGCGCGCCTGCATGGTGCCGCTGGAGGCTGTCGGCAAGACCGAAATCACCACGCTGGAAGGGCTAGGTTCGCCGCAGAACCCGAACCCCGTGCAAGCTGCTTTCGTCAAGCATAATGCCGCCCAGTGCGGCTATTGCATCAACGGCATGATCATAGCGGTGACAGGTCTTTTGAACACCAACCCCAATCCATCCGACGACGACATAAAACAGGCGCTCCGCCACCACCTCTGTCGCTGCGGCACCCACATGGAAATCCTCGCCGCCGCCCGCGAAGCAGCTGATATGATGGCGGGGGCGAGCCCCCTTTCTTCTCCCCTTGGGGAGAAGGTGGCCGAAGGCCGGATGAGGGGTTCTCCTTCTGGCGTTGAAAACAGGGATTTCCATGACTGAAAGATCGCAGGCGTGGCTTAGAAAACCTTGGGCAACCGGTCGTGCACGCAAGCTCTCTGAAAAGAAAGAAGCGTTGCCCACAATATTGGTTCCGCTCGACAGAAGTTTGACAACGCCCATTTATCACGCGACGAAATTTGCCCCAGGTGACCTATCGCAATGGGAACCCCTCATTGTCACGCTGCGCGCGACATTTCTCCCCAAGGGGAGAAAGAGGGAGCAAGCCGCATGACCTCACCTCGCGACACGAAAAAGGCCGAATGGCTCTCCAAAAGCGAGGGGCTTTTTGTTCTGCGTGATCCGCAGGCAGCTGCGCCTGACGCCGAGTTGTTTCTCGTTATCGAACCTTCAGGCATCACCGCCTTTTGCGGTCATGTGGATCTCGGCACCGGCATTCGCACCGCACTTGCCCAGATCGTCGCCGAAGAACTCGATGTTCCCTTCGATACGGTCACCATGGTGCTCGGCTCCACCGATGCCGTGCCGGATCAGGGGCCGACGATTGCCAGTGAAACGATCCAGATTTCCGCTATTCCGCTGCGTCAATCCGCGGCGACGGCACGGCATTACCTGCTGAATAAGCTGGCCGTTGAGCGTGGATTGAAACCTGAAGAGCTAGCAGTTGAGGATGGTATCATCCGCCCGACCAATGGTGAAAACTGGTCGGTCACCTATGGCGATCTGGTGGCGGGCGAAAAGTGTCTTCTGGCGCTTGATCCGCAGGCACGGGTCAAGCCCGTTTCTGAGTATCGGTTGGTGGGCCAATCCGTGCCGCGCAACGACATTGCTGCCAAGACCTCGGGCCAGTGGGCCTATGTGCATGATGTGCGCCTGCCCGGCATGCTGCATGCACGCCTGGTGCGCCCGCCCTATGCGGGCTGGGATTTCGGTGACCACTATGGCACGAGCCTGATTGAGGTGAAGCGCCAGTCCATCGCCGATATTGAGGGCATTGTTGATGTCGTCATCATCGGCGATTTCATCGGCATTGTCGCCGAGCGCGAGGAACAGGCGATCAAGGCCGCTGACCGGCTGGAGGTCGTCTGGCGTGAACCGCAAGTGCGGCCAGACCTCAACACGCCGGAAGAAGCGCTGCGCAACAACCCGTCTGAAGAGCGCAAGCTTGGCGAGAAAGGTGATATCGAACGCGGGCTGGAAGGTGCCGCGCAGACCTTTGAGGCCACCTATGTGTGGCCCTATCAGATGCATGGCTCCATCGGTCCGTCCTGCGCGGTGGCCGATTATCAGGATGGCAAGCTCACCGTCTGGTCCGGCACGCAGAACCCCCATTGGTTGCGCCGCGATATTGCCCAGCTGATGAAGATGCCCGAGCATGATATTGCCGTGGAGCGGTTGGAAGCTGCCGGCTGTTATGGCCGCAACGGGGCCGACGATGTGTCTGGCGATGCGGCTCTGCTGGCGCGCGTTGTGGGGCGGCCGGTGCGCGTGCAGCTCACCCGCGAGCAGGAACACCAGTGGGAACCGAAAGGTGCCGCACAGGTAATCGACGTGAAGGGCGGTCTCGACGCGGAGGGCGGTCTTGCCGCCTACCAGTTCGATACCTGTTATCCCTCAAATGGCGCGCCGCTTCTGGCAAATCTGCTGACGGGCCGCGTGCCTGCCATTCCGATCACCTTCGACATGGGGGACCGCACGGCAATCCCGCCCTACAGCTTCCCCAATATGAAGGTGGCGGTGCATGACATGCCGCAGCTTGCCCGCGCAGCCTGGCTGCGTGGCGTTTCGGCCATGCCCAACACCTTTGCGCATGAATGTTTTATCGACGAGCTGGCGGCTGCCGCCGGCGTCGATCCGGTGGAATACCGCCTGCGCTATCTCACCGATCCCCGCGCCGTCGATCTCGTGCGCGAGGTGGCTGAAAAATCCGGCTGGGTGGAACACAGTCTGCCGGGCTCGATGGGCTCGGAAGGCGATATCGCCTATGGTCGCGGCTTTGCCTATGCCGTTTATGTGCACGGCAAGTTTCCCGGCACTGCGGCGGCCTGGGCAGCCTGGGCGACAGAGGTGGCCGTCAATAAGAAGACCGGCGAAATCGGCATCATGCGTGTGGTGGCGGGTCAGGACAGCGGCCTGATGATCAACCCCGACGGGGTGCGCCATCAGATCCACGGCAATGTGGTGCAATCGATCAGCCGTACGCTGAAGGAAAGCGTGGAGTTTTCGCCAACAGCGGTCACGTCGAAGGATTGGGGTACTTATCCGATCCTGCAATTTCCCGAATTGCCGACCATCGAAACGCTGCTCATTCCGCGACCTGACGAGCCGCCGCTAGGCGTAGGCGAAAGCGCATCTGTGCCGAGTGCCGCAGCCATCTGCAATGCGGTCTATGACGCCATCGGCATTCGTTTCCGCGAACTGCCGTTGACGCCCGAGCGTGTCTTGGCGGCGTTGAACGAGCGGGAGCCGGAAGAAGAAACCAGGCCGACAGAGCCCAAGCCGGCCAAGCGCAAAAGCCTGATCGCGGGTCTCTCAGGTCTCGGTCTCGGTGCATTGGCTGCCGGCGGCTTGGCGTTGCTCAGCCCCATCAAACCCGCCATCCCCACCATTGCGCGGCCTGACAGCGGCGTCTTTTCGGCGCAAACGATCGAGCAGGGCAGGCTGGTGGCCGCAGCCGGTGCCTGCAATGTCTGCCATGTGGGCAGCGATGGAACGGCCTTTGGGGGCGGGCGCATTTTCGAAACGCCCTTCGGCAATATCGTTGCATCCAATATTTCGCCTGATCCCGAAAACGGCATCGGCAATTGGTCCTATCCCGCTTTTGAGCGGGCCATGCGCAAAGGCATCAGCCGCGACGGCCACCACCTTTACCCGGCCCATCCTTACACATCATTTGCCGGTGCAAGCGATGCTGATCTGCAGGCGCTTTATGCCTATATGATGAGCGGGCAGGCGGTGGCAAAGCCGGTCGCCAAGACAGAGCTCGCCTTCCCCTTCAACCAACGCTGGCTGATGTCGGCGTGGAATGCGATGTTTGCCAAGAGCGAAACCTTCACCCCGGTTGCAGCGAAATCTGCGGAGTGGAATCGCGGTGCCTATCTCGTGGAAACGCTTGGCCACTGTTCGGCCTGCCACAGCCCGCGCAATGCGCTGCAGGCAGAGCTTGATGGGGCTCAGCATCTGGCAGGCGGTTACGCCGATGGCTGGGAGGCACCTGCCCTGACGACAGCTTCGATGAGCCCGGCAGGCTGGGATGCGGACGCGCTTTATGCCTATCTGCGCTATGGCCATTCGCCCCACCACGGCCCCGCCGGTGGACCGATGGCGGAGGTTGTCGAATCCTTCACCGCGCTGCCTGACAGCGATATCCGCGCGATGGCAACCTATCTTGCTGAGGGCAGGGAAACTGCGGTGGAAGCGAGGGCAGCCGATGCGCTTGAAGCCTCGATGGCTGCCCGCGACAGCGCGCTTGTCACTGCGCCGCGCGGTGCCCGCATTTTCGAAGGGGCTTGTGCAAGCTGTCACGGAGAAAATTCAGACCTCACATCGCTGGCGCTCAATTCCAACCTGCACAGCGCCTCGCCGAACAATGTGCTGCAGGCGATCCTGAATGGTCATGAAGCGCCCGCCATCCTTGCCGCCAAGACCGGTCGAGAGGGCGCTTCCCTTATGGCCATGCCGGCCTTCGGCAAGCTCTATGATGACAAGCAGATCGGCGAATTGACAGCTTACCTGCGGGCGCGCTTCGCGCCGGAAAAACCGGCTTGGGAAAATGTGGGCGAGGTGTTGCAGGATCTGCGGCGGTAAGGGCCAGGCGAATAGGCCAGCGCGGCCAACGTCAAAAATGCCGTTATTGGTGTGACGTTCAGCGCAGCAGTCGCCCATCATCGTCAATCAATCTCAGCCGATGCGGTGCGTCTGCGCTCCATTTCCACAGGACCATATTGAGGTCGTCGGGCTTGGCCCCGCGGGCAAAGCTTCTGACCAGAAGACCGTGATAGCCGGCATCCATCAACCTGCGTGCAAATGTCTGGATCGGCGCTTCGCCGTCTAGCAGCATGCGCTCGCGCCAGTCCTCGGCGGCCAATTGCGCGGTGCTGAACTGATGGGCGTCCAATGCAGCCTCGTCCCGACTGTCGAAGATATTTTCCATGTCGGCTTCGTAGGACACCAGCGTTGTTGGCTGAAGATGGCCGATCTGGTTGGATTCACGAATGGCGGTCATCACAGAGAGTGCGGTATAAAGCGCAGGCGTTCCCTTGGGATTAAAGCGCCCGCCGTAAAGCGCAGCCCCCTTGCCGGAAAGTGGTTCGCGCGCATAGACGGGGTTCAGCGCGCGATAGAGTTTGCCGCGAAAATGCATCAGGCATAAACGCCTGCATCAACCGCATCAATGTAGTCGAGCACATCGCCTGCCCGTCCGCCGGTCACGAGCTGCATCGCCGTCTGGCCGGAAAAGCCGGACAGGGGCTCGGAGCGGTACCACGCATAGGCGATCAGCTCGGAGCCAAAACGCGGCTGCACCTTGTTGATGATCTCAATCATTTCGCGCAGGCGCTTCTGTGTCTTGCTCGAGCGCAGGCGATCCTTGCGCTGAACGGCATCCTTGCCCAAACCCGCCGTGCGCGCCACATCTGCAATGGTCGTGTGAAAGGCGTCCGCAATCTTCTGCGGCGCAAACAGTCCGTCGTCTGAATATTGTGCGAGGCCCATGACAAGCTCCAAATGCCATATCTTATGACGCAATATAGCGTCAATAAACGTGGCATTCAAGGAGTGCTATTGGCGTGTGGCTGCAGCGGCGGCAGTAAAGGGCGAAAAGAGCGTGTTGTTGACCGCATTGAAAACAAAGACGCCGGCTTGCTGGACCTTGTTCACCTGCGCATCGGCCTTCAATTTTGGATAGATCGCCGCAAGCTCCTTGAATCGGTCGTGATTGGTGCCATCGCTGGACGTCAACTCCGAGATGTCGACAACGGTGACATTGGCCCTGACGACCGCTTTGTTGATAAGAGGATCATTGATATTGATGGAGCCCGCGCGTTCATCTCCGGCAAGAAGGCTCGAAAGGTAGAGCGCCCGGTCATCGGGCGAAACCAGCAGAACGAGCGGCGTCCGCAGCCGCCCGACGACCTTCAGTTGGGCGCGAAAAACATCGACATCAATGTCGGGCGCGGCCAGAATGACCGACAGATGGTTGAGCGCGCGATCCTGGCCCGTGAGCCGCAATTGGCGCAGCGCCTCCATGGTGAGCCATCCGCCCATGCTGTGGCCGATGACAACCGTTCTGCCGCTGTGGCTGCGGGTGAGGTCGTCGAGCAGGTGCGTCAGCTGATCGCGCGAATAGGTGGCTGAGTCCTTGTCGGCTATATAGCCGCGCAATTCGCCTTCGGATGGCCACGCGAAGAGCACCGACACCCCGTCCACATTCGCGTCAGCAGCCATCTGCGCCATGCGGAAAAGCGATTCCTGAAAGGTGTAATTGAAGCCGTGAACGAAAACGCCGACCTCCTTGTCCTGGGCGCGGCTCTTCGCGATTGCCTGCAGGAAAGCGGCGTGGCTGATTTGCTCGGCGGCGATAACGGTGAAGCTCTTTTCCGGGTCCGGCTTGCGGTCGGGATATTCGATATTTCCGGGCTCGTGCGAGCGCGGTATCGAAAGCGTGTAACGCATATACCGCACGTCTTCGGCTCTGCCGCTGTCAAATCCTCTGCCGTCCTCGTTGGGTGTTCTGGTGGTCACGGCATAAATCGTCACCTGCCGCCAAGGTTTTTCCTTCAAGGCGACAGGGGCCAAGACGGCGTCCGTCGGCCTCGTGCCGCAACCTGCCAGCAAAACGGCCATCAAAAGAAGAATGAGGATCGCAGCACATTTTGCCTGCGCCTCCCAGCGAAGGGATGGGAAAGGCACACAAAGACGGGTCGCACTGTGCTGCATCAGAACCTGATCCTGAATTGCGCATGGAGAGAAAACGTCGGCAGCACGGGATCCCGGTTGGTCCTGCCGCCGCATCACCATGCCAACGGTAAAATTCAGCGCCGACCCTAGTGGGGATCGGCGCTGAATGAAAGCCCTTGTACAGGATGGATTTCAGGCCGGGCCTATTTGCCCCACTTGAGCGCGATGAGATCCAATTCGCCGGAAAGCTGCAGCAGACGATCCTTGGTGCGCTGGCTCATCGGTTTCAGCGGATGGCGCACGTGGTCGGATTTGATCACGCCACCGGCCATCATCACGGTCTTTGCCGCGCGCAGCCCGCATTGACGGTTTTCGTGGTTGATCAGCGGCAGGCAGAGCTTCCACTGTTCCAGTGCTGCATCCGTATTGCCGGCCAGAAACTCCGTCACGATCGGACGGATCTTTTCCGGCTGCAGGGCCGATGTCATCGTGCCGGTGCAGCCTGCGTCAAGGTCCGCCAGCAGCGTGACGGCTTCTTCGCCGTCAAAGGGGCCGACAATATGGTCGCCACCGGCTTCGATGAGAGCTGCCAGCTTGTCGGCTGCAAAGGGTGTTTCGATCTTGAAATAGGAAACATTCTCGATTTCCTTGGCCATGCGGGTGAGCAAGGGCACGGAAAGCGTTGCGCCTGAAATCGGCGCATCCTGGATCATGATCGGAATGGAAATCGCGTCCGACACGGCCTTGAAATGTTCAAAGATGCCGGCTTCGGCAGGCACGAGACCAACGCCGTGATAGGGCGGCATCATCATGACCATGGAGGCGCCCATGGCTTCGGCAGATTTGGCGCGCTCCACCACAATGCCGGTATAAAAATGGCTGATCGTGACGACAACGGGAACGCGGCCTGCCACATGCTCTAGGCTGATTTTCATCAGCAGGTGGCGTTCTTCATCCGAAATCAGAAACTGCTCGGAATAGTTGGCCAGAATGCAGATGGCGTCCACACCCTGATCGATCATGCAATCGAGCACGCGGCGCATGCCCTCTTCATCCACGCGGCCATCGGCATGGAACGGGGTCGGGGCGACGGGCAGAATACCGGTCAGCGGCTTTTTCATAATATTCTCCAAAGTTCTACCAGTCGAAGGCGTCTACGGTTTCGCGACGGCCAAGGGTGAAAGCGTCTGCCACGTGGCGCATGGGTGCCAGATCCATGTCGATGCTGCGGGCGGAAACCAATCGCGCCATATTGGCGTAAAGACGGGGATATTCGCCCGAAAGCGTTTCGGACGGGGAGGGCGGTGAAATGCCATCGATTGTGGCATGCGCGCCACCTTCGGTAAGCTTGAGCAGGCCCTGTTCCGTCTCGACCTCGATCGTCCAGGTTTGATGGCCTTCCTGCCGCCAGTCGAAGACCGCTGAAACGTCTGCGGCATGCGGGTGATAGAAGGTCAGATCGGCGGCAATCGGTGTCTGACGGTTTTGTGGGAACTTCAAAACCGCGCCAGTCAGATGGATCGCGTCGGGCAGAATTTCCGTCACGATGGAAAGCGCATTGATGCCGGGGTCGAAAACGCCAAGCCCACCGGGTTCAAACACCCAGTCCTGGCCCGGATGCCAGCGGCGAACATCCTCTTTCCAGGTTACGGTCAGACGCTTGAGTTTCTGCTCGGCCAACCAAGCCTTGGCCGCAGCCACCTTGTCGGCCTCGCGTGAATGCCATGTGGCATAGAGCGACAGGCCCTTCTTGCGAGCCAGTGCTTCCAGCGCGTGGCATTCAGAAAGAGAGGCGCCCGGCGGCTTTTCCAGCATGACGTGACGTCCGGCCTCAAGCGCTGCCACGGCATAGGCAAAACGCGGCACGGGCGGAAGAGCGAGCGACACGACGGGAATATCCGGATGTGCATTGAGCATCTCCGCCATATCGGTGAAGGCTTCGACACCCTCGACCGTGCCGTGACGGGAAACGGTGGCGGCAAGTTCCCAGTCCGGGCTCGCGTTGATGGCCGGAACATGCTGGTCGACGGCAATCTTGCCGATGCCGACCAGTGCGATCTTTGTAACCATTAGTGCGAGTCCCTTCCAACCGGCGCGCCGCGACACCCTTTCAGGAAGTCGAGGTCAGCCCCGGTATCCGCACCCATGACATGGGTCTGGTGCAGCCATGCATAGCCCGATGTCGGGCTGTCGGCGAGCGGCTTCCATTTTGCCAGGCGGGCCTGCAGTTCTTCATTGCTGATATCGAGATGAATGCGGCGGGCTTCGACATCCAGCTCAATCATGTCGCCATTCTGGACAACCGCCAGCGGGCCGCCGGCTGCCGCTTCCGGCGAGGTGTGCAGCACGACTGTGCCATAGGCGGTGCCGGACATGCGCGCATCCGAAATGCGCACCATGTCGGTGATGCCCTTTCTCAGAACTTTCGGAGGAAGACCCATATTGCCGACCTCAGCCATGCCCGGATAGCCGCGCGGGCCACAATTCTTCATCACCATCACGCAGGTTTCGTCAATGTCGAGCGTTTCGTCATTGATCTTGGCCTTGTAGTCGTCGATATCCTCGAAAACCACGGCGCGACCGCGGTGCTTCATCAGATGCGGGGATGCGGCAGAGGGTTTCAGCACCGCGCCGTTGGGGGCCAGATTGCCGCGCAGAACGGCAATGCCGCCATGCGCTGTCAGGGGCTTGTCGGCGGGCAGGATCACATCTTCATTGTGGTTGACGACGTCCTTCACCTCATCCCAGATGGGTCCGCCGGACACGGTGAGAGCGTCTTTATGAAGGAGACCCGCCTCGCCGAGCCGCTTGATGACGACCGGCAGGCCACCGGCATAGAAGAACTCTTCCATGAGGTATTTGCCGGACGGCATAAGATTGACGATGGTGGACACATCGCGTCCGCAACGGTCCCAATCATCAAGCGTCAGGTCAACACCGATACGACCTGCGATGGCGAGAAGATGGATCACCGCATTGGTGGAACCGCCGATGGCGCCATTGGTGCGGATCGCATTTTCGAAATTCTTCTTGGTCAGAATATCGGATGGCTTGAGATCGTCCTTCACCATCTGAACGATGCGCATGCCCGTCATGTGCGCCATCACGCGGCGGCGGCTGTCGACGGCGGGAATGGCGGCATTGCCCGAAAGCGTCATGCCAAGCGATTCCATCATGGAGGCCATGGTGGAGGCCGTGCCCATCGTGTTGCAGGAACCGGGCGAGCGCGACATGGACGCTTCGGCCTCGGCGAACTCGGACTGTGTCATTTCGCCAGCCTTTACGGCTTCAGAAAACTTCCACAGATGCGTGCCGGAACCGACGCGTTCGCCGCGGAAATAGCCGTTCAGCATCGGACCGCCGGACACCATGATGGTGGGCAGGTCGCAGCTTGCAGCACCCATCAAAAGCGACGGCGTGGTCTTGTCGCAGCCGACCAGCAGCACGACGCCGTCCATCGGCTGCCCGCGGATTGCCTCTTCCACGGATAGGGCAGCCAGGTTGCGGAACATCATCGCCGTCGGGCGGAACGCGCTTTCAGAAGCTGAAAAGACCGGCACTTCAACAGGAAAACCGCCCGCTTCGTAAATTCCGTATTTCACCTTTTCGGCAAGATCGCGCAGATGGGCGTTGCAGGGCGTCAGTTCAGACCATGTGTTGAGGATGCCGATCACCGGGCGTCCATCGAAAAGATGATGGGGCAAGCCCTGGTTCTTCATCCAGCCGCGGTGATAGATCTGGTCACGGCCATTGCCGCCGAACCATTCCTGCGACCGTAATTTGCGAGGCCATTGGGCCGGTTTGAAAGTCATCGACTTAATTCCTTGTGAGGCGCAGGTTCAGCCCTGTTTCTGTTTGTTGTAAACGTCGAAGATAACGGCAGCGAGCAGCACCAGGCCCTTGATCATCTGCTGATAATCGATGCCGATGCCCATGATGGACATGCCGTTGTTCAACACGCCCATGAGGAACGCGCCGACCACTGCGCCAATGATCGTGCCGACACCGCCGGACATGGATGCACCACCGATGAAGACGGCTGCAATCACGTCAAGCTCCAGACCAAAACCGGCCTTCGGTGTTGCCGTGTTCAGACGTGCGGCAAAGACGAGGCCCGCAGCAGCCGCCAGAATGCCCATATTGGTGAAGGCAAGGAAGGTCAGCCGCTCGGTCTTGATACCGGAAAGCTTGGCCGCCTTGGCATTACCGCCGAGCGCATAAATGCGTCGGCCAATCACCGTCGACGAAGTGATGAAGGCGTAGATGATGGTGAGCACACCCATGGTGATCAGCACGTTTGGCAGACCACGGAAGGTGGAGAGCTTGTAGGTGATGAAGATCAGAGCGGCAGCAACGATGACATTGCGCGCGATGAAGAAGCTTGAGGGCTCGTCTTCGATACCGTAGGCCTTGTTGCGCGCGCGCTGGCGCGACCCCATCCAGAAGATGATGATGGCAGCTGCCACGCCGGCAAAGAGAGCCAGCACGTTGACCTTGCGCGCGTCAAAAATGCCGGCGAAAAATTCACCGATACCGGCGGGAAAGATATCGGGAACAAAGCCGTTTGCGACGATCTGGAATTCACGCGGGAAGGGGCCGACCGACTGGCCTTCGAGCAGCCAGAGCGACAGGCCGCGGAAAACCAGCATGCCCGCCAGCGTCACGATGAAGGACGGAATTTTCCAATAGGCCACCCAATAGCCTTGCGCAGCGCCAACGAGCCCGCCGACGATGAGACACACGACGATGGTGGCATAGATCGAGATGTCGTAATTCACGATCATCACGGCTGCGAGTGCACCGACGAAGCCCATGACCGAGCCGACCGAAAGATCGATATTGCCCGACACAATGACAACCAGCATGCCGAGCGCCATGATGATAATGTAGCTGTTCTGCAAGAGCAGATTGGTGACGTTAACGGCGCGCAAAAGCGTGCCTTCGGTGACGATCTGGAAAAACGCCATGATGACGATAAGCGCCAGAAGCAGACCGTATTCGCGAAGGTGCGAGGCCAGATAGGCCGCAACGCCCTTGCTGGAGCCTGATGCATCGCTGGAAGAATGTTCAATATTGGCCGAATCCATGACTTGGCTTTCCTATTCGTTCACAATGAGCGACATGATGCGCTCCTGACTGGCTTCTGCGGCTGTCAGTTCCCCGACAAGCGCGCCTTCATTCATGACATAGATCCTGTCGCACATGCCGAGCAACTCGGGCATTTCCGACGAGATCATGACAACGCCCTTACCCTGGGCGGCCAGATCGTTGATAATGGTGTAGATTTCATACTTCGCGCCAACGTCGATGCCGCGCGTGGGTTCATCCAGGATGAGTACCTCGGGCGAGGTGAACAGCCACTTGGCCAGCACCACCTTCTGCTGATTGCCGCCGGACAGGTTCACCACCTTCTGGAACACCGATGGCGTGCGCGTTGCAAGCGCCTCACGATAGTGCTCGGCAATGCGGGTTTCCTCGTTGCGATTCAGCACGCCGCCGGAAGAGACGGCTTCCAGATTGGCCAGCGTGGTGTTGAAACGGATCGGCTCATCAAGCACGAGGCCGAGAGACTTGCGGTCCTCGGTCACATAGGAAATACCGGCCTTGATGGCGCGCGGCACGTTGGAAACGTCGACCGGCTGGCCTTTCAGCTTCACCGTACCGGAAATATTGCGCCCATAGGAGCGTCCGAAAATCGACATGGCAAGCTCGGTGCGGCCCGAGCCCATGAGGCCTGCAATGCCCACAACCTCGCCGGCGCGGACATTGAAGGACGCATTCTTGATAACCCTGCGTTCCTTGTGTTCCGGGTGCCAGACGGTCCAGTCCTCGACTTCCATGAGAATGTCGCCCGGCGTGCGGGCGTGCTCGGGAAAGCGGTGCGTCATGTCACGACCCACCATGTCGCGCACGATGTCGTCTTCGCTCAGCCCCTTGGCGGGAAGCGTCGAGACGGTCGTGCCATCGCGGATCACGGTCACCGTGTCGGCGACATAGCGCACTTCGCCGAGCTTGTGCGAAATGATAATGCTGGTAACACCCTGCGCCTTCAATTCCAGCATGAGGTCAAGCAGCTTGCGGCTGTCATTTTCCTGCAATGCGGCTGTCGGCTCGTCGAGGATGAGCAGTTTCACATCCTTGGAGAGCGCCTTGGCGATTTCGACGAGCTGCTGTTTGCCCACGCCGATGGAGTCAACCAGGGTGGTGGGTGCTTCCCGAAGGCCGACTTTAGACAGCAGTTCTTCGGTGCGCCGGTTGGTCTCGCGCCAGTCGATGACGCCATTGGACGCGCGCTCATTGCCCAGAAAGATGTTCTCGGCAATGGAAAGCTGCGGCACAAGCGCCAGTTCCTGGTGAATAATGATAATGCCGCGTTTCTCGCTGTCGAGAATATTGCGGAAGTTGGCCGGCTCACCCTCGTAGAGGATTTCGCCCTCAAAGCTGCCTGCAGGATAAACGCCGGAAAGAACTTTCATCAGCGTCGATTTGCCGGCACCATTTTCGCCGCATACGGCGTGGATCTCGCCTTTTTGAACTTTAAGACTCACCTCGTCGAGCGCTTTGACGCCCGGAAACTCTTTGGTGATCTTACGCATTTCCAGAAGCGTAGTCATGGTTGATCGTCTCGACCTTGATTATTGCCGGGCGCTTTGAAAAGCCCGGGAAAACCCGCCGGGCGAAAAAACCCGGCGAGTGATGGCTTGTTCAGGATTTTTTCTTACTTGATCTGGTCCATCGTGTAGTAGCCAGAGTCAATGAGAACCTTTTCCCAGTTGCTCTTGTCTACAGAAACCGGCTCCAGCAGATAGGAAGGAACAACCTTTACGCCATTGTCGTAGGTCTTGGTGTCGTTGATTTCCGGCTCGCCGCCCTCGAGAAGAGCGTTGACCATGCCAACGGTGACACGTGCCAGTTCACGCGTGTCCTTGAAGACTGTGGAATACTGTTCGCCAGCCAGGATCGACTTGACGGAGGGAACTTCTGCGTCCTGACCGGTCACGATCGGCATTTTCATGTCGCCGGAGCCGTAGCCAACGCCCTTGAGCGAGGAAAGGATGCCGATGGAAAGGCCGTCATAGGGCGACAGAACGCCGTTGATCTGCTTGTCCGTGTAGTAGGCAGACAGAAGGTTATCCATGCGGGCCTGTGCCACAGCACCATCCCAACGCAGCGTGCCAACCTTGTCCATGCCTGTCTGGCCGGAAACGATGTTGATCTTGCCTTCGTCGATCATCGGCTGAAGAACGCTCATGGCGCCATTGTAGAAGAAGTAGGCGTTGTTGTCGTCCGGAGAACCGCCGAAGAGTTCAACATTGTAAGGGCCGTCGCCGAAACGCTCTTTGAGGCCGTCGACCAGCGAAGTTGCCTGCTGAACGCCAACCTTGAAGTTGTCGAAGGTCGCATAGTAGTCAACGTTGCCCGAATCGCGGATCAGGCGGTCATAGGCAATCACCTTGATGCCCGAGGCTGCAGCATTTTCCAGAGCGTTCGAAAGCGTCGTGCCATCGATGGCTGCAATCACGAGGACGTCGACGCCCTTGGTGATCATGTTTTCAATCTGTGCCAGCTGGTTCGGAATATCGTCTTCAGCATATTGCAGATCAACATCATAACCCGCATCGGTGAACTGCTTGACCATGGAATCGCCGTCGGAAATCCAACGTGCAGAAGACTTCGTCGGCATGGCAATGCCGATAGAGCCCTTGTCGGCAGCCATTGCAGGTGCAGTTACAAGCCCGACGGCAAGTGCCGCCGAGGCGAAAAAGGAAACCAGTTTTCTCATCATATCCTCCCGGAGATTTCGGAGCAGGCACGTCTATCGGCCAAGACCCCGCAGGTACTGTTTTTACCTCACTCGAAATTAGAAAAGTCGAGACATGACATTCAAATGCATATATTGGTGAAGTGCATACCAAAAACGATAAGTTGATGATCCACCATGCAACACCTTCTCAACCGCTTGCAGCTTCGCGATTACCGGCTCATTCGGGCGATCTATGAAACCGGACAGCTTGCTCTTGCCGCCGAAAAGCTTTCGCTGACGCAGCCGGCAGCCTCACGGCTTTTGGCAAGTATCGAACAGCTGACGGGTACGGCGCTTTTCCACCGACATCCGAAAGGCATGACGGCAACACCGACCGGCGAGATTGTCGCCCAAGGGGCCGCGGCGATTCTCAACAGTGTGGAACACACGCTTCGTGATGCTTCGGCGATTGCCAGTGGGCGTTCGGGCAGCGTCCGTGTCGGCTCTGTGACCGGTGGGGCGGTGGCTTTTGTGGTTCCGGCCATTCAGAAGCTGAAGGAGGCGGCAAAGGGCGCCGATATCTACGTGGATGTGGCCCCGTCCCACGACTTGGTTGAGCGATTGCTCAATGGCGAGTTCGATTTCGTGCTGGCGCGGCTTCCCGGTGAAACGAACACACGCCAGTTCAATATCCGCAGTGGACGACCCGAGCTGATCCGCTTTGTGGTCCGGGTCGGCCATCCGCTCAGCCTGCGCAAGGGCCTCACACTCTCCGATCTTGCGAGTTACGAATGGATACTTCAACCGCCGAATACGCCGTTGCGGCAATCGATTGATGAAGCTTTTGTCGAGCAGGGGCTGGAGTTGCCCGTGGAGACCGTGATCACATCGTCGCTTCTGATGACGATTGCCTATTTGTCGACCTCTGATGCCATCGCCCCGGTGGCAAGCGAAGTGTCCGAACTCTTGAGGCGGGAAACACTGGGTGCGCCGACGACGGCGCTCGACCTTGCCGACGGCTCGATCAATGTGTTGCCCTACCACCTGATCTCCAGGCGCAGCCATCTCATGAACCCGCTGGCCAACCGCCTCCACGAACTGGTCTTTTCGCTCCTCTCCGGCGATACACCGCTTTAGGTGAGAGCCGCTTCAAGCCCATCGAGGATCAGTTCAAGCCCGAATTCAAACTCGTTGGAATAGGCGTAGCCGGGTTTGAGCACGAGTTCGCGGGTCATCTCGGCCAGATGCGGGTATTGTTCTTCCGGCAGACCCTGAAGGATCTGTTCGGCGACGGCATGGGCCTCTTCTCCGGTCTTGAAGGGCAGGGTGGTTTCCTGCATCACGAAGCCGTAGATATAGCTGTCGATGAGCGAATAGGCGTGTGCAGCCAAAGCCACGGTGAAGCCGGCACGCCGGAAGCAGCCGATCACCGCATCATGATGTGAAAGGGTGATCGTGCCGGGATTGCGACGGGTTTCCAGAACCTGCACGGCCCAGGGATGACGCATGAGCACCTCGCGGGCGGACCCGGCCCGCGCGCTGATCGCATCCTTCCAGGGCTTGCCTTCCGGCGGAGGTGAGATTTCGGCGAAAATCTGGTCCACCATCGCGCCCAGCATCGCGTCCTTGTTGGGCAGATGGTGATAAAGCGACATGGCTTCCACGCCGAGGCTCTGCGCAAGCTTGCGCATGGTCAGCGCTGCAATGCCGTCTTTGTCTGCCAGTCTGATTGCTGCTTCGACAACCCGGCTTTTGCTCAGTTGCCCCTTTTGCCGATTGCCGGCCGTCTTGTCTGCCATGTGTTTCCATTCACCGATTACGCCGGGTTGACTCACACCCTCAACCTTACTATGTAAGGCACCTTACGACGTAAGGGAAGGCAAATTATTGCTCATCAGGCGGCGCGTGAAAGGAGAGCGGAATGCAGGAAACAGGAAAAAGGATCGCCATCATTGGCGCATCGGGCAAGTTGGGGCGCTACATGGTCGCCCATGCGCTGGAGCGTGGTTATGAGGTGGTGGCTGTCTGCCGACCAAAGAGCGTTGCCAAGCTGGATGCGTTCAAGGATGCCATCACCATCGTTCCCGGACGAACCGATGATCGCGCGGCGATCCGCAAGGCGGTCAGCGACTGCGATGCCGTGCTCACCGTGCTGGTGCCGTGGGGTGTTCATGGTTATGCCACCAACACGGCGCAAGCGGTTTTGGACTTTGCGCCGGAAAAAGCGCGCCTTATCTTTTCCTGCGGCTGGCATATCAGCCGCGACGGCAAAGACGTTTACCCGCTCGGTTTGCGTCTGCTGGTGCCCCTGGTCAGCGTGGTCGGGCGGCTTCTACGGCTCGTCGATATCCGCGATCAGGAGAACGCCACCCGGCGGATATTTGAAAGCGGGCGGCGATGGACGGTTGTCCGCGGCAGCGACCTGGAAGAGGGCGAAAGCGAGGGGCTGCCGGTCTGGAGCCGTCATGTGGGCGACCCGATCCTGGCCAGCAACCGCACGCGGCGTATCGATTTCGCGCTCTTCATGGTGACCGCGATCGAAGATGAAAGTCTTGTGCAAGAAGCCCCCGCGATCGTCAGCTGCAAATCGCAATCGGCCATGGCTGCAAAGGGGGCTGCGGCGCTGACTAGGTGACTGTCCGCTTTCAGGTGTCGTCGCCGTGCCGCTTCTTCATGTAGCCGCATCAAACTTGCGTGGCTTCTCTGCTTCAGATATGAATGGTGACTCATATTTCAGGGGGGAGATATGGAGCTTAAGAAGCCCAAGACACGGCGCGGGCTGAAGACGCGCGAACAGATTTTGAATGCGGCCGAGGAAGTGTTCGGCAGCCAGGGTTACGCGGCAGCCTCCATTGCCGATATCACCAGCCACGCGCATGTGGCGCAGGGAACCTTTTATATCTATTTTCCGAGCAAGGAAGCCGTGTTCAAGGAACTCGTGCGTGAAATGGGGATCAAGACTCGTCAGGCAATTTCCAAGGGAATCGCCGAAGCGCCGGACCGTCTGACGACGGAATATGCAGGTCTCAAGGCCTTTCTGGAATTTGTGCGCAAGCATCCGGCCCTCTACCGGATTGTCGAAGAGGCGCAGTTCGTCGACCGCCAATCCTATACCGACTATTTCATGGGTTTTGCCGAGGCCTATCAGAAGCGCCTTGAAGAGGCCAAGGCGAAGGGCGATATTGAATGCGGCGATCCGGAGGTGACCGCCTGGGCGCTGATGGGACTTGCCCGCGGACTGGGTGAGCGGTTTGCGCTGTGGGGCGATGAACGAAGCCTGGAGGATGTCGCAAAAACAGCCTTCGCAATGATTTCCGGCGGTCTGAAACCACGCGTCTGAAAATGACATGTTCCTGGGAGGCGAACAATGGCATTTATCACTGATATGGCGGCACGGCGCGCAGAGCTGACACCGCATGAAAGCGCATTTATCGATGTGGAAACAGGCTCCGAATTTACCTTTGCGGAGGTGAATGCACGCGCAGAAGGCATGGCCCTCGGCCTGAGCGAGATGGGGCTAATCCCTGGGGACCGGGTTGCCATCATCTGCCACAATCGCGCGGAATTTTTCATCACGCTGTTTGCCTGCCAGAAGGGCGGTTTTGTGCTGACCCCGCTCAACTGGCGTCAGCCTGCGCCGGAGCTTGCACCGCTTTTGACGCTGACCGAGCCGAAATGCATCATCCATGATGCCAACTTTGAAAAGACTGCGCGCACGCTTGGAGAACAGTTTGCCCTGCCGCTGCTTTCCCTTGAAAAAGGGGGTGCGCTGGACGGGTTTGGCAGAGCAGAGACGAAACTGCGCCGCCGCATTGATGATCAGGCGATCTGGTATCTGCTTTTCACATCCGGCACGACCGGCCAGCCGAAAGCGGTTATCCAGACCGCTGCCATGGCCTGGGTCAATGCCGTCAATATCGGGCAGGCCGTTGATATCGTCAGCGCGGATGCGGGCGTCAATTATCTGCCACTCTTCCACACAGCCGGCGTCAATCTTTATACGCTGCCCCTCTTTCTTGCCGGTGCCACATCCTACATTCTGCGTCAGTTCGATACGGACGCGATCTTTCGCTTGATTGCCGAGGAGAAGATCAACCAGTTTTTTGGTGTTCCGGCGATATACCAAAGCTTCAGCCAGCATGCCGATATCGACCGTGTCGATCTGGGGCGGATGAAATCGCTGGGCTGTGGTGGAGCACCCTTGCCGGCACCGCTGGTGGCCTTCTTTGCCGCGCGCGGCGCGTTGGTGCAAAACGGTATGGGCATGACGGAGACAGGCCCGACCGTGTTTCTGCAATCGCGCGATGAGGTGAGAGCCCATATCGGCTCGGTCGGCAAGGCGCAGATATTGTCGGAGGTTTCCATCGCAGGCGGCGGCTCATCGGGTGAGCTTCTGATCCGCGGACCGGGTGTTACGCCCGGCTATTTCAAGAACCCGGAAGCCACTGCCGCAGCCTTTACCGAGGACGGGTGGTTGAAGACCGGCGATGTGGCGCGTGTCGGCGCGGACGGCGAATATTACATTATCGACCGCATCAAGGACATGTACATTTCCGGCGGCGAAAACGTCTATCCTGCCGAGGTGGAAAAGCTTCTCTACACCCATCCGCAAATCCTGGATGTTGCCGTCATCGGCGTGCCGGATGCAAAATGGGGGGAAACCGGTGCGGCCTTCATTCAGGTGCGCAAGGGTGAGGCGATCGATATTTCCGGGCTCAGTTGCTGGTGCCGCGAGCGCATTGCCGCCTACAAGGTGCCGGCGCATTTTCATCTGGTGGACGAGTTTCCACGCACGCCATCGGGCAAGGTCAAGAAGCACGAATTGGGAGCCCGTCTCGATGGCTGAACGTGAACTGGCTAGACGCATCCCCACACAAGCCGATTTTGATCTTTTCGCAACGGTCAGCGGCGACGACAATCCGATCCATGTGGACCCGGATTTTTCTGCGCGAACACGCTTCGGACGGACGGTTTCGCACGGTATGCTGCTTTACTCCTGGGCATGGGCGCTCCTGGCTGAGGCCTATCCGGGCCGAGAGCCGGATCATGCGCAACTGATGTTTCCCAATCCTTGTTACGCAGGCGAGGAAATCGCCTTTGTGCTGGTGGAGCCAGACCCGGCATCCATCAAACTCTGCGCCTATCGCACCGCTGACGATACCGAAGTCATGCTTCTGGAAACCGCCATGAAGGAGAGGGCGGCATGAAGGTTGGCGATCGCGTTGAAATCAGCCGTGTTTTTGATGAAGCGGCACTCAAGGGTTTTGAGGCACTCACGGGCGTAAAGTTGGCTCATGTGCCCGAGCCGCTGATTGCGGGCATGATTTCCTATCTGCTGGGCGTCAAGCTGCCGGGCCCCGGCACCAATTACCTGAAGCAGGAACTGCGTTACGCGGGCAAGGCCATGCCTGGCGAGGCGCTGACGGCGAGTGTGGAAATTACCCGTCTGCGCCCCGAGAAACACCTCGTGGACCTGCGCGCGCTCTGTGTAAACGCGGCAGGCGAGGTGATCTGCGAAGGCCGGTCGCTGGTTCTGGCCAGGGACGTCGGTGCATAGGCCTGCGCCGACCGATTGGCATCACTGGCTCACCGGAAACCAGTATTGCGCCGCATCCGCGCCACGGCGGATCACCACATGTTCGTTGGTGAAGACGCGGTAAGGCGCACTCCATTCGCCATCCGGCCATTGTACGCGGATGACCGCGCGCTCGCTGACACCAAGACCGAAATGCGTAAACCCGACCTGACCTGATGCGTGGCCGCCGCCCGCCTGCACCGTGCGCACCTGCGTGAGCGTGCCCGAGCGCACATTGATCTTCGCACCGATGGCGTTTGGATTGATCTTGCCATTGTCGAGTTCGATCTTCAGCCAATTGCCGAGCGGGCGGTGGCCCCAATCGGTCTTGGCCCCCAGGTTTCGGAACAGGTTGACATTGTGCTTGCGGTTCACCACGAGCAGATCGAGCATGCCGTCGGCATTGAAATCCTCCACCACGCCGCCGCGCCCCTTCGTATCAAGCGCAATACCGGCCTCGTTTCCGCTTTCATGGAATTTACCGTCAAAGCCGCCAAGCAGAAGGTTATCCGGGTCGAAGGCCGCAAAGTCGGGCATCACCTCCACATTGCCCTTGGCAATGAAGAGGTCGAGATTGGTGTCATTGTTCAGATCGGCAAACTGGCTGTGCCAGCCCGTGGACGGTCGCTTGTCGCCGCCCACATAAGGGCGGTGCGCCGTGGAGCCTTTTTCAAAGGCCATGTCCCGGTAAACGGGACGTTCATCTTCGGCCTCTTCGTCCAATGTCTGTAGCATCGTGTCGCCCATCGAGGTGAGCGCATATTCTGGGTAACCATCGACATTGAGGTCTGCCTGGGCGATTCCCATGCCCCAGATTTTCAACTGCTGCCAGCCTTCCGAGCTTGTATATTGGCGCGGCGGCCTGCCATCGGGCAGCTGCCAGAGCTGTTCTTCGCCGCCACGATAATATTGCCGGTCGTTGGTCACACGCAGCGACATCTGGCCAGATTTGTTCCAGTCGGTGAAGAGCATGGATAGCGAGCAGTAGCTTGGATGCAGCGTGAAGGGCTGTGAATAATCCGGCCCTTCAGCCGCCTGCGGGCGGAAGACATAATTGTCCGAGCAGGTGCCAAAGGGTGTGCCGGGGGCAGAGCGATCAACATAATTGCCAATGGCGAGTGTCGGATAGGTCATCCCCGCTTCCCAGGTTGCGGCAAAAGATGTTGTCCATTCGCGCCCGCCCGAGAAGGAAAAGAGCCGGTTGGCCTTTTCGAATGTGCAATCCTTGCCGCCCTTCAGGATGATGTTTTCGCCAAGGCGCAGCATCACGAGGTCCATCTGACGGTCGTTGTCGATATCGACGGGATAGAAACCGAGAACCGATTTCAGTTCGCGCTCAGGAAGACCGAGATCCTTTTTCTCAAATTTCAGCGCCCCGCCGATGGGGCTTTTATTGACATAGAGCGCGGCTTCGCTTGAACCGCCAGCAATGGCAAGATCGGGCAGTCGGTCGCCGTTGCAGTCGAAACTGGCCGCACCGCCGCCGACGAAAAACTCCCAAGGCCCGGTATATTGATGGTCGATCCCGGCAGCGAGCGCTTCTTCCTGCATGCTTGGAACATCACCGGTGAAGGGGCTGGCGGCTTCGGTCTGATCCTCGCCCGACGAAACGGTAGGAATGGCTGCGCCTGCGATGGCCAGTGCGAGAATGCGTTTTGCAATATGCTGTCTCATTGTTCGATCACCAGTGTCTTCAGGAATGCAATCATGGCACTGCGGTCTGCCTCGGGCAGATCGGCAAAGGCGTCGCGCTGCTCACGCGCGTCGCCGGCATGCGCCAGGATGATGCTGTCCAATGTCGTGAAATCGTTGCGGTGGCCGTAAGGTGCGGTTGAGCCCACCCCCCACAGTTCCGCCGTCATGAAGATGTTGCGGTCCACAAAGCGCTGCGCCATCAGCTCATTGCCCAGCTCCTCGCCACGCGCATCTGTCATGGTGTGGCGCTTCAGATCGCCGAAAAGCGGCACGAGAACCTCACCCTTTTCATTGCGGGGAAGGGTCTTGAACCAGGGCAATAGCGACAGGTCGTAGGAAGCCACCTCCTTCACCTGATCGCGGTTCAGCGTGCCGGAAACATCGACCGGGCCCGGATCGTCGAAGACCGGGCTTTTCAGCGGCAGGCTTTCCATATGGCAGCTGCTGCAGCCGGTACTGTTGAACAGTTCTTCGCCGCGTGCTGCCGCTTCCGCCCAGCCTTCGATATCCGGCACCTGCCGCGTCGGCACGGGGCGGGTCGCCTGCCACGCCACGAGCGCGGACACATCGCCCGCATTCATTTCGTCGGGAAAGTTGTCCTCGTCAAAATCGTCCGTACCCGTCCAGCGTTTTCCATAGCGCTCGTTCGGCTGCATGCCGTGGTGCTGGTTCATGGCGTTGATGGTGAACTGACGCAGAGAGGTGATGACACCTTTCTGGCTGAAGGGGCGGATCACCAGATCCATGTCCACGCCGTCCAGTTCGCTCATGTCTGCAATGCCGTCCGGTTCAACCGTCAGCCAGCCGAAATCGACGCCCTTGGTTTCCAGTTTCACCCGCTGGCTCTTGCCGCTTTTATGGGCCTCCAGGAGCGCGTCGCGCCTGATGGATTGCAGGTCCGCTGTCATTTCACGGGCCAGGAGTTCAATCAGACCGGCGCCGAAAAGGTGGTTCGTTCCCCGCTCGCTGGAAAACTGCGGGTCTGTGGTGTCGAAGTCGGCGCTTTCAAAACCTTCGGACGCAAACACGTTTGCGGTGAAATCGCCTGCACCGCCCACCACGGGCTCGCGATGGCAGGAGCTGCACGCATTGCCATCGGCTCCCGAGGTTCGCGAAAATGCATTCTGGACGGGATGGCGGCGTTTGGTGGGAACAATCGCCTGCGTGGCAGCGGGTCGGCCCGCACCATCATTGACGGTGTAGCGGGCAATAAACAGTTCTTCCCCGGTTGCGATGAGCTTTTCAAGCTCAGCGGCGGTGAGCTTGCCGCTCACTTCTTTGCCGGACGCCCCCAAAGCGTTTGTCTTTTCCGCCCACGGCTCGGCGGCGAGCGCCGTCGTCGCCACAAATGCTGTCGCGAGACAGGCGGCCAGTTGTTTCCACCCCATGATTTCCCCCCTTCCTTATACAGCTATTTTCCCAGAATGTGTTCGTCGATGCGCTCCAGCGCACTGGCTTTGTGTCCTTCAAAAACCAGTTCGGCTTCACCCTCCACCAGCGTGATCTCCGGCACACCATGCATGCGCACCACATGCGTTTCCGCCAATCCGCTCTCCAGCCCATCGCGCATCAGCTCGTAATAGCGTGTTCCCGGCCCGGTAATGGCAATCGGCATGCGGCCATGGAGGCTGAGCAAACGCGAGAGACCCTGACCGAGCGCAACACCGGCCTGGCGGAAGGCAAAGCCTGCCATCCTGTCGCCCCGCCTTGCACTGTCGGCAATGCGGTCTATCTCCGAAAGCGGCACGAATTGCGCGGGTATATGATCCTTCGGTACTTCAAAGGCCGTTCGCAGAATGGCATAAAACCCGGCATAGGCCTCCACGCAGCCATTGGCACCGCAGCGACACCGGGCGCCATTTGGCAAATGCAGCATGTGGCTGAAATTGGGTGCGAGCGTTTGCGTCTCGCCGTCGACCGCGCGCACAAGGCCCAGGCCGATATTATGGCCCAGCGAAACAACTGCAAGCCCGAGTTGGCCAAGTGGTAGCCGTGTGCCCAGCGCTCCGGCCACCAGCGCGGTTTCGTTTTTGAGGATGATGCTGGCATTGTCGTATTGGGCAAACACATCCGCGAAGTCGATCTGACCGTCGCCGAATATGGGTGACCACAAAAGAACCGGACGCGCGCTATCGACAATTCCCTTGCTGCTGATGGAGATCGCCAGAATCTGCCGGTCGGTGATTTGCGAACGTTCACAAATACGCTCAAGGCTGGTGCGGAGAAGCGAAACGAACGGAGCGGTGGCTTTGATGGTCTGGTTTCGCGATTCGTAGAAGCGGTCGAGCAGTCTGCCGGAATAATCGGCCAGCGAAAACTGCACGGCATCCGACGAAATGGCGATGGCAACGAGATAGCCGCAGCCCTGCGCGGGCTGGAGAAGAACCCGCGGCCTGCCGCGTGCGCCGGGCGTATGCTGCTCGCTTTGTTCTATGATGCCTGCATGTGTGAGTTCCGCCGTGATGGCGGAGACTGTTGCAGAGGCCAGTCCGGTTTCGGAAATGATGTCGGTATGGGACAGCGCACCACGTTCGCGCAGCGCTCTGAGAATCAGAATACTGTTCGTACGGCGCAAAAACTCCGTGCTCGATCTGGCCTGCGCGACCCTCATGCAAATCCCTCAAGGCCCTTGAAAGACCGTCTCCTCCCGGTCCCTGTCAATATTCATAAACTCTTATAAAGGCCGTGTTGACAGGTATGGGAATATCTGACATCTATTTTCTCGACTGTCGAGAAAAATTTGTTTTTCGCTCCGGCAGCACGTAGCGTGTGGTGAGGGGGATGATCACCTGGTCGCCACAGTTCGTCATTTGGGAGGTAAATTATGAAACTCGTTTTGAAGCTGATGGCCGGTGCGGCCATTGCTGTCACCATGTCCAATGTTGCACTGGCAAAGGACAAGGTTATTGGTGTATCCTGGTCGAACTTCCAGGAAGAGCGTTGGAAAACCGATGAAGCCGCGATGAAGGCCGCGATCGAAGCCAACGGCGACACCTACATTTCTGCAGATGCACAGGCCTCTGCTGCCAAGCAGCTGACCGATATCGAGAGCCTGCTGACCCAGGGCGCGGATGCACTGATCATCCTGGCCATGGACAAGGACGCTATCGGCCCGGCCATCGACAAGGCTGCTGCAGAAGGCGTGCCGGTTGTGGGTTATGACCGTCTGATCGAAGACAATCGCGCGTTCTACCTGACCTTCGACAACAAGGGCGTTGGCCGCATCATGGCTGAAAAGGTCAAGGCCGTTCAGCCGGAAGGCAACTACGCCATCATCAAGGGCGACAAGGGCGATCCGAATGCTCAGTTCCTTCTGGACGGCATGATGGAAGTTCTCGGCCCCGACATTGATGCCGGTAAGATCAAGATCGTCGGCGAAAGCTTCTCCGACGGCTGGAAGCCGGACAATGCGCAGAAGAACATGGAGCAGATCCTGACGGCCAACAACAACGAAGTTGACGCTGTTCTGGCCGAAAACGACGGCATGGCCGGCGGTGTTGTTGCAGCCCTTTCCGCACAGGGCATGGCCGGCACGGTTCCGGTTTCCGGTCAGGATGGTGACAAGGCTGCGTTGAACCGCGTTGCACGCGGCACCCAGACCGTGTCCGTCTGGAAGGACGCACGCGAACTCGGCAAGGCTGCCGGCAATATTGCAGCGGCACTTGCTGACGGCACGGCAATGGATGCCATTGAAGGTGCCGAGAAGTGGTCCGGCGGTGAGAAGGGCGTTGAAATGAATGCCATCTTCCTCGCCCCGACCCCGATCACCAAGGACAATATCAGCGATGTTATCAACGCCGGCGTCATCTCCAAGGATGAAGTCTGCGAAGGCGCCATGGAAGGCGTAGACGGCTGCTGATAAGCCCACGCATCGCCTGAAGGCGACATATCGGCCGCGCCGGGGGAAAGCCCGGCGCGGCTTCAAAATTGGGACTGTGCTTCATCCCCTGCGTAAAGAGCCGCGAGCGGACTTCTGGGATGCGGCATCTGGAGGGAAACATGGCAGACACCACAAGTTTGCAAAAGACGCAGGCGTCGGCAACCTACGACGAGTCGGCGATCACGCGCTTCCTGCGCAAAACCGAAATCGATTCACGCTTGCTTGGGATGATCGGTGCGCTGGCCCTGATCTGGATCGGCTTTCATCTCTATGGCGAATGGGCCAATGGGCGCGGCCTCTTTCTGACCTCACGTAACCTGTGGAACCTGACAGTGCAGACCGCCTCGGTCGGCATTATGGCCACCGGCATGGTGTTCGTCATTGTCATGCGCCACATTGATCTTTCGGTGGGCTCGATCCTCGGCTTCTGCGCCATGTTCATGGGCATTACCCAGGTGCATGTGCTGCCGGATTATCTGGGCATCGGTCACCCTGCTATCTGGATACTGACCGCCATCGTCGGCCTTGCGGTTGGAACGATGATCGGCGCCATCCATGGTTATCTCATCGCCTACCTGCAAATTCCCGCTTTCATCGTCACCCTTGGCGGCCTGCTTGTGTGGCGTGGCGCGGCCTATCTTCTGGCGCGCGGCGAAACCATCTCTCCGGTTGATTCAACATTTGCTTTGCTCGGCGGCGGCCCCTACGGTTCAGTCGGCGCAACGGGCAGCTGGATCGTCGGCCTCGTGGCCTGCGCGGGCATTATCTGGATGTTGCTTTCCAGCCGCCGCCAGCGCCAGCGGTTCCACTTTCCGCTGCGCCCCGTTTGGGCTGAGTTTTTCCTCGGCTTTGTCGGCTGCGGGCTGGTCATCGGCTTCGTACTGCTGGTGAATTCCTATGGCTGGCCGAGCGGCATCGTTCGTCAATATGCAGCGGCCAACAATATCACCGTGCCGGAAGGCGGGCTGTTCATCGCTCATGGCTTTGCCATTCCCGTTCTTATCATGCTCGGTGCCGGCATATTCATGACCTTTCTGGCAACGCGCACACGCTTCGGCCGCTATGTTTTCGCGATCGGCGGAAACCCGGAAGCGGCTGATCTTGCAGGTATCAACACGCGCTGGGTGACGCTCAAGGTGTTTGCCCTTATGGGCTTCCTTTGCGGCCTGTCCGCAATTGTCGCCAGCGCACGCCTCAACTCGGCCACCAACTCGCTTGGAACGCTCGATGAGCTTTACGTGATTGCCTCAGCCGTGATCGGCGGCACGTCACTCGGTGGCGGTCTCGGCACCATCTATGGCGCAATTCTCGGCGCATTGGTCATGCAGTCGCTGCAGACGGGCATGGTTCTCGTCGGTTTCGACTCCGCCATCCAGCAGATGGTGGTCGGCATCGTTCTCGTCATTGCCGTGTTCCTTGACACCATCTACCGCGCACGCGCCAAGTAAGGGAGGATATTATGTCAGACGAAAAAACAGGCACACCTCTCGTTGAGATGCGCGATATCTCCATTGGTTTTGGCGGTATCAAGGCTGTCGATCACGCCTCGATCGATCTCTATCCAGGCGAAGTCGTCGGCTTGCTGGGTCACAATGGTGCCGGCAAGTCCACGCTGATCAAGATCCTTTCCGGCGCTTACCGCCGCGACGGGGGCGATATTTTCATCGAGGGCGAGCAGGCGACCATCAACAATCCGCGTGACGCCAAGGCATATGGTATCGAGACGATCTATCAGACGCTCGCCGTGGCCGATAACGTCGATGCGGCGGCAAACCTCTATCTTGGGCGCGAGTTGCGCACCCGTTGGGGTACGCTGGATGATGTGGCCATGGAAGCCAATGCCCGCGAGGTGATGGGTCGTTTGAACCCCAACTTCCGCCGCTTCAAGGAACCGGTGAAGGCGCTTTCCGGCGGTCAGAGACAGTCGGTCGCCATTGCCCGCGCCATTCTGTTCAATGCCCGCATCCTCATCATGGATGAGCCAACGGCAGCCCTTGGACCGCAGGAGACCGCCCAGGTGGGCGAGCTGATCAAGCAGCTCAAGCGCGAGGGTATCGGCATCTTCCTCATCAGCCACGACATCCACGATGTCTTCGACCTGGCTGATCGCGTGACCGTGATGAAAAACGGCCAGGTTGTCGGCTCTGCCCGCACCGAAGATGTGACCAAGGATGAAGTGCTCGGCATGATCATTCTGGGCAAATGCCCGCCCAAGGCCATCCCCGGACCGGGTGCACTCGTCGAGGCTTGAAGCATCCGCCACTGCAAAAGATCAAAGCCCCGCGCATCGCTGCGCGGGGCTTTTCCATTTGCTCTCTGAACCGGTCGAGGCCGATCAGGTCTGACCGCCATCGCCATCCGGGTTGAAGGTAATGAACAGGCGATAGCCCGCATAGGCGCCGATACCCCAGACCAGCACGGTCCAGAAATAGGTGCCGTTCAAAAGCTCCATCAGCCCCCAGCCAAAGCAGACCAGCACGATGAGGACGCGTATCCACAGTGGGCGGTAAAAGGGGCGGTCGAACTGGTTCATCAGGTTATTCCACGATCAAGATGATAAACTGGCGGGCGAAATACCCGCCAATCTATATCAGAAATCAGACGGCAGAAGTGCGCTCGGCATGTTCTGGTAGCAGACCGGGCGCAGGAAGCGGCGGATGGACAGCGTGCCGACCGAGGTTGCGCCAAAATTGGTCGACGCCGGGTAGGGGCCGCCATGCACCATCGCGTCGCACACTTCAACGCCGGTCGGGAAACCGTTGACCAGAAGACGGCCAGCCTTGCGCTCGATGATCGGCATCAGGCTTTGGGCTGCTTCGGTATCGGCGTCGTCCATATGCAGCGTGCAGGTGAGCTGACCTTCCAGCGACTTGGCAATGGTGCGCATCTCATCCATCGATTTGACGGTCACAACAATGCCGAGCGGCCCGAAAACCTCTTCCGTCAACTCGTGGTTCGCCAGCCAATTTTCGCCAGTGGTGCGGAAAAGATAAGGTGTTGCATTGCGCAGATCGCATGTGGAGGTCAAGAGTTCCTGCACACCGGTGCCGGCGGCAACACGGTCGCGGCCCTTGCGGAAGGCAGCGGCTATGCCGTCGGTGAGCATGACCTGCGGCCCAACCTCCGAGAGTGCAGCGCGTGCAGCTTCCGCAAAGGCTTCGCCTTCGCTACCGTCCATCACAATGGCAATGCCGGGATTGGTGCAGAACTGACCCGCACCCATGGTGAGCGAGCCCGCCCAGCCTTTGCCAAGCGCTTCGCCGCGCGCTGCAACGGCTGCCGGCAGCATGAACATCGGGTTGACAGAGCCAAGCTCGCCGAAGAAGGGAATGGGTTCGGGACGGCGTGCGCAAAGGTCAAACAGCGCGCGACCGCCGCCAAGCGATCCGGTGAAGCCGACAGCCTTGATCAGCGGATGGGTCACCACCGCTTCGCCCACTTCGCGGCCACCATCCTGAACGAGCGAGAAGACACCCGGATGCAGGCCGCATTTCTGGATAGCGGCGTGGAAGGCCTCAGCCACGATTTCACCCGTGCCGGGATGGGCGGGATGGCCCTTCACGACGACCGGGCAACCGGCTGCCAGCGCAGATGCCGTGTCACCACCAGCAACGGAGAAGGCCAGCGGAAAATTCGATGCGCCAAAGACGGCGACCGGGCCGATGGGGCGCTGGATCATGCGAATTTCAGGCCGCGGCATGGGCTGGCGATCCGGCAGGGCTTCATCAACGCGCCGGTCCAGATAATCACCTTTGAGGATATGCTGGGCAAACAGGCGCAGCTGGCCGGTCGTGCGCCCGCGCTCACCTTCCAGGCGAGCGGTCGGAAGCCCACTTTCGCTGGTACCGATTGCAGTAATGTCAGCGCCGCGCGCCTCGATCTCGTCAGCAACGGTATTCAGAAAAGCTGCCCGGTCTTCGCGCGACGAATAACCGAAAGACCAGAATGCTTCTTCTGCTGCTTTTGCTGCCTGATCAACCAGATCAGGATTGCCATAAGAGAATGTATGCGCATCGCCATGCGCCGGCTGGGAGGTGAACGTCTTTTCCGTTCCAACCCAATTGCCAGCAATCAGATGTTTTCCGTGCGGTGTGAAACTCATCGTTTCCTCCCAAATAGTATGATTATTTAAATTCACTACCGCTTAGATAAAAGCCGAACGCCCAAACGTCCAGCCCTCCGGCCAAATAACGTGGATTTTTGAGATGTGAGATGGGGATGGAATCTCTTTCTCTGTCCCCGTCTCTTCGTCCTCGAAATCGTTACCACTCGATTTTCTGCGCGCGCGGCAAATCGCCGGAACCGGCTTTTTCCGGCGCGGCTGCCTGCTTTGTTTCCGGGGCGCTTGAAGTTGGTGCGGCTTTGGCAGGCGGCGGGACAGTATCTTCCGGGGTGGATACGATATCAAATGCCTTCAGGTTGAAATTAACGACCTTGCCGACGGGGATGTCTTTTGTCAGCATAATCTTGCCTTGTGAAGCAACCGCGTATTTGACAACGCTCGCGATACAATCCTCAAATTTTTCTTGTTGGTTGTGGTCGTCGAAAATGGCGCCGCCGCAATTGTTTGCCAAGCCCATGCCAGCGCCTGCGATCTGGAAATACTCATTGCTCATGACCTTCAGCGTCTTGTCCAGCAAAGGCGCAAAGCGCCCCGCCTTGGCAACCATCTTCGCAGCGCTATCCGGTTTCAGGATCATGATCCCGTCCGCAACCAGCCCGGCGACGGCATAGGCCGTTTCAGCGCCCTTAGCCCAGTCTTTTGGATCAATCTCCGGATTGATGACCTGAATGGCGCGGCCAAGCGCATAGCCGGTGCCTCTGGCAACAAGGGGGCCGATGCCAGGATAATCGCGCATCGCCTCATTGCCGATCTTGCGGCCAATAACGTTGACGGTCGTTGCGACAAGGCCGTCAACGGTGTTGAAAGTGGAGAAGGCTGCAACGACGACAAGCACCGGTATGATGTTGCCGCGATTTTCCGCTTCTGCACCGATCTGCGCATCCAGCGCATCACTCAAGAGCGAGATGACACCCAGCGCGGTATTGGGAATCTCCGGCACTTCCGGTGCGCTGACCGCAAGCGCTGTCGGGATAGCCGCATGGGCAGAGCGGGCGAGATCGGTGCTTTCTGGCAGGGCGGACGCCGACAATAGGGGCGACATGGCCTCGTCCAAGCCAACCATGCCCCGTCTGACCTTGAAGGGCCGGTCCTTGGCCTCGCCGTAGTCCAGGCTTCCCTCGTAGCTGCTCGCAAAATAAAGCATGTCGCGAAAGTCGGCGGAGATGACAAAGGCACCTATGCCGGAAACGGTGCCGCTGGCCTCCCCGGCATTGAACTTCGTCTCGTTCAGTTCGAAGTGAACAAGCGCATAGGCTTGCCCGTCTGCTTCGAAGGGTTCGACTGAAAAATTGAGCGGCAGTTCAGCTGAAAGCGATTGCAGCTGCGACGTTGCGGACCAGCTGGCTGCAGACAGAAGGTCCGTCGGCTGTTTGCCGATGATCGAGCGGTTGATATCTCTGACATATGAGGGCTCCGGCTCGGGAATGATCCACTTGATCCCGCTCTCCTGACTGTAAGCGGCAACCACTTGCGGCTGGTCAGCGGTTATCCCCACCAGCCGCATTTTCCCGAAATCGGATATCGCAGCTTCGACGTTCACCGGCGAGATGGCGTGGACCACGGTACCGTTTTGCGATTGTTCACGGAGGTGGGCAAGCAATGTCGCTGTCGAAAGCGTCTGAGTGTCAGTGCCGGAGCCGAGTTGCACCTCTTGCGAATAATCGACGAAATCGAGGCTTTTTTCCTGCGAAAGCGCTGCACTGACCGGCCAGATCGCCAGAAGGCACACAGTTAGAAATCTTCGGACATACCGTGTCACAGCCTGCTCCCTCACGTCGGTTTATCTGCTGGAGCAGGATCGATGCCGAAGACGTGAGAAAGGCCTTTCTGCCGGGCAAGTGGTGCAGCCTCCTCGGCGAAAGACGCGATCTCACGTGTCGGCGCGCAGAGCGGTCCGTCATAGCCTGTCCGGTAGATTGCGTCGCTTCGATCGAAAATGGGCTTCAATGTATAATTGTCGTCATCGGAAAGCCGGCCCACTTCATGAATAAAGGTAATGCCCCTGCGGCCACCGATCCGCTGCACCTGAACGATCACATCGACCGCCGAGGCGATTTGCGCACGAAGCGCGCGCTGCGGCAGGTCCACGTCGCTCATCAGCGCCATCGTCTCCAGCCTGTTCAAGGCATCATCGGGCGTGTCTGCGTGCAATGTGGTCAAGCTGCCACTGTGACCGGACGTCATGGCCTGGATCATGTCGAGGGCTTCGGCACCCCGGCATTCACCAACGATGATGCGATCCGGTCGCATGCGCAGTGAGGCCCGGAAAAGTTCGCGGATGGTAATGCCACCGCGGCCGAATCTGTCCGGTTTCTGGGCCTCGAGATACACGGCATGGGGCTGACGTATCTCCAGCTCGTTGACGTCTTCGATGATGATCAGGCGGTCGGTGGCATCCATGAATTCAGACAGCGCATTCAAAACGGTCGTCTTGCCCGTGCTGGTGCCGCCGGAAACCACGACATTCTTGCGGAGCGCCAGACAGACTTTGAGGAAATCCGCCGCCTCGGGTATCAGCGAGCCGTTGGCAATCAGGTTGGCGACCGAGTGTTCCGACTTGGCAAATCGTCGAATGGCGATGCACAACCCGTTGCGTGCCGCCGGCTGCTGAACGATGTGAACGCGAGATTTGTCGTAAAGTCTGGCTTCCACACTCAGTTCTTCCGGGGTCAAACGCTTGCCGGAATATTGGGCGATGGCGCGGGCCGCCGCTTCCAGATGCTCGGGTCCTTCAAATTTGGCAGCGAGCTTTTCCACCAGACTGCGGTCGCGGTATCCGCCATCCGGCAGGGTCTCGCGGGTTTTCCTCTCCGCATAAATCTCAGCAGGCCCGTTGATCATGATTTCCGTCACTGCCGGATCGTCGAGAAGATCGTGAACGGGATGGAGAAGACGGCGAACCGTGGCTTCGAAAATTGCCTGCCGTCTATCCGGTGTCTCGGCATCGGCAGCGCTGGACGGCGCTATCTTGGTGTTGACTTCGTTCATGGCCAAGGTGTCCCGATCATCGAGGATGAAAGCCGGAAGAGCGCAAAGAGCGCATCCAGCAAATGCGGAAACCAACCGATCATCGGAATGGTGATGACGGCGGAAAAAATGACGTAAATTGCCGGTTCACCCATGCTTCAACTCCCCTTGGAAAAGGCTGGCGAGGTCTCACCGGTCATGAGATCAACGGGCAGGCTGTGCGGGCGAAGGGGAAGCCGGTAGAGGATAACTGCGGCGCAGCTCAATGCGGCCAGCAAGACACCTGCAAAGCTCAACGTTACGCTGCGCAGGAGGTCGCTCACCCATATTCCATAGGGTGCCCAGGCCGCAGCGGCGATGGGAACCAGGCGCACTTCCATAAGGCCTATGCCGGCCCGCGCCGCCGCTGCGGCGTCAGAACTCTGGAACCAGTGTTCAATAGAGACGAGGAGCGCGAGATTGAGTCCAACTGCAGCTACGGCTGCGACGGCGAGGCAAAGCCCGATCTGCAGCATGAAGCCAAAATAGAGTTGGCCAGGCGTCATGCCGCGGGCGAGCAACAGGCCGTAACCGGCTGCCCGTCGTGCTGCCATCGGCTGCATTTGCAGGTAGAGCACCACCACGCAGAGGATGAGACCCAGAAGGGCCAGGCTTCCTGAAAGGTAGGCGATCACCTTTCGGGTGAAGTCCATGCGCCCGAGCGCATCAAGATAGTTTTCGCCAATGCGGAACATGCGTTTGCCGCTTTCATCATGTTCGGCACCGACCCGGTCGAGAAAGCCTGCGATGTCGCTGCCGGAGGGGACAAAGAACAACCCGTTTCGCACATGCGCATCCGGGAAATAGCCGGTCATGCCTTCATCACAGGGCATTCCGTCCGGCTTCATGCGAAGACGAATTGCCAATGCACTGCACGGGGCTTCCAATTGCGCGCCATCCACTTCGATCTGCGGATAGGCGGTGAAGACGGGGTGCATATTGGGGAAATCGGTAAAGCCAGCCGTCTCCACGCACTGGTCTGCATAGAGGCGTGTGGTCGGTGAGCCGAAATGAATGGCAAGGCGGCTCCCGGTTCTGTCGATCGTGGCAGCTGTCCCGAGGCATCTTGCCAATTCGTCAAACGCTTTGTCGCCACCCATGTGTTGCAGCCGCTTTTGCGTGGCGGGCAGCGAAAGTCCGCGAAAAGCGTAGCCTTCGAGCACGCGGTAAGGTTCGTCGAGATCGTCGCGGTCTGAAGCAAAGGTTAGCGCGAGGCTGGTATTGGACCGGATTGCCGCGGCCAGTGTGGAGATTTCCTCAGGCACGATAAAGCTGATTTTCTGAAGCGCAGGCAGGCTTTCCGCCCATCGGATTTTGAATCTGAGCAGCCTGCGCGTTTCCTGCCGGAAGGGCAGGCTGAGGTAAATGTCCTCAAGTTCTGTAACGTCAGAGAGTGCTTTGGGCAACTCCTCGACCGCCGGTCGGGGCAGCAGCTTCTCCAACGCCCCTCGATAGGCGTCATAGCGAAAATGCGCGTTGAAGAGCGTTCGGCTCAAGATCACGGTCTGTATCGAATCGTCCGGGTTGCCATATTGAAGCCAAAGCGGATTGTTGCGTGCGATGGACCAGCCGCGAATATCCACCTCGGCGAAATTGCGCGTGGAAACGCGCTCCCAGTTATCGTCGGCAGGCAGACGGATCGCATAGTCTCCAGGTTCGATCTCGGTGACAGGGTAGAATGTGCCGAGGGGGTGAGCGGCAGTATCGACGGATGTCTCAAAGCTGCGGCCGGTATAGACGGCGCTGATGGCGAAGCCATTTTCAGGATGGCCGTTTACCCAGATGGGAACACCGGCGTTGCGCACGTGGCCAAGCAGGGCATTGGCGAGGTTCTGGCTGATGCCACGTCCCGCACTGATTGAAAACGCAGCCATGGCGATCAGAATGGCGCAAAGACCGAAAAGTGCGAGAAAATCCTGTCCGGCGCGCGTCCGCCGCACACCGAAAAACCGTCCGACACCAAAGCCGCCCGTTCCGCGAAGGAATTCGCGCATAAAGACAGTGGTCACCGTCTTGTTCATGGCGTCACCTGCATGACTGCGGGGGCGCTGGACATTCCGCCTCGTGCAAAGAGCACAGTGCTTGGAACGGTTTCGACCTCCGTCATTTTCTCCACCGAGGTCAGTTGGAGAGCGTAAGGAGCCTCTTCGAATTCGAATGCATCGTTATGATGGGTGATCCAGACAAAGGCGCGATCCGGCGCGCCATCGATCCAGCGATTGACGCAGCGGTTGATCTCGCGGCGTGTGTCCGGATCGAGACTGCCGGTCGGTTCGTCCGAGAATAGGACCGCTGGATCGGTTGCGATTGCCTGCGCAAAGGCCATGCGCTGTCTTTGCCCGCCCGAAAGCTGCGATGGAAACCGCTCACCGATTTCACCAACTCTCTCCAGCGGCGTCAGCACCTGCGCAATCAATCCGTCGACCCGCTCCCTGATCTCCATATATGACAACGCTTTGTCCGCAAGTTGAAGCGGTAGCGCCACATTTTCGCGAACGGTCAAATGGGCAACCAGTGCCGCATCCTGGAATGCAAATGAAAAATGGTGGCGGCGCAGCTCGCTTGCCGACAAGGCAGCACTCTTCTGATTGCCTATCGTAAAGTTGCCGCGTGATCCGAGTGTCCAGTTGATCTCGCCCGCCATCGGCCGCGCCTGTCCAGCCAAAGCATAGAGAAGTGTTGTCTTGCCGCTTCCAGTGCGTCCGACGATCGGTATCCTGCGGTTGAACGTCGAAAAATCGACAGCGAAGCTGGCGCTTTCGATGATCGCCCTGCCACCCCAACCGACGGATAGATTGGCCGCAGACAGCTTCACCCGATCGTCGGAATCGTTCGCGATCATGGCAGATATTCCAGTGGCACCCAGAAAATCTGTTCACCCAGATAGGGACGCCCGAGCCGGTAATTATCTGGATCGGGACCGGGCGCGATGGCAACTGGTGTATCCTGGATATATTTCAGTCTCTGCCCCTGGGGCGTCATATCCGGGCAGTCATTTTCGGGCTGGTCGACACGATATTCGCTCAGCCGCTGCACCATCGCATTTGCAAGCATGGTGCGGCTTGCTCGCAGCCAGACGCGCAGCCGGTCAACCTCGCATTTCCCCAGCACGCCGCCATCGGTGAGCTGCGCGAATGTATAGTTCAGGAAGGGCGTCTTGATCGGCCCCGGCATGCGGCCCGAGCGCATCAAGAAGGTGGCAATGTCCTCGTTCAGCTTTTCCGGCGTTGGCAGAAGCAGAATATCCTGAAGCGAATTGCGGACGATCTGACCCATGGCGGTGCGCTGCTCCGGCAGGCTCATTTCCGTGGCCTTGATGATCGGATCCAGCAGTCGGGTCCAATCCTGCAACTGGTCGCTGGTCAGCCAGGCATCCAGCGTCAGAGGTTCGGATTTCGGAATATAGAGATCGAACACGCCGTCGAAGATGCGCTCGCTGCAGGTCTTTTCGCCTTCGGCGCAAACGGTGCGTTTGATCATGTTGAAAAACAACACCGGGACATCGATTTTCTCGCGCTGCAGACGGTCGATCACCTCTTCCAGTGCCGATCCACCATGCAGATCGATGAGGATTTCATTGATGACGTCGGGCCGCGCAACCGATTTGACGCTCTGTGTCATGCGCTCGATCATTTCAGCGGGCGCGCTCGCACCGGCTGAAAGATCAAAGAAATAATCGCGCGCATTTCCCCCAAGTGCGTCCCGATTGAGAACGCCGTTGAGGATTTCCTCGCCCAACTGCTGATATTCATTCCAGGAGGTGAGGTAGGACGTGTATGAGGTGTCGGATTTGTAATTCGAACGATCCTGCTGTGGTGGGCGTATGAAGAAAACCGTCAGCTTTTCATTTTCCAGAAGCGGGCTTAGAACATCATAGATGTCGAGCCCGACAAAACCGCGCTCCATCTGTGCCGAAGCGTCATATCCGGCATCTGAAATCACAAAGAGGATCTTCTGACGGTCTGGGCATCCCTGCATATCGATGGCCGCCTGTTGCAGGCCGCCGAAGAGATTTTCGTCGAAATCGTCCTTGTCGTCGGTTGTCGTGGAAATGCTTTTCAGGAACCGATCAAAACGCCGGCGCTCGCTCTGGCTTGTATCCAGGTCCTCATCCTCGCAATTGGCTTCGGTGAGCGGATAGGACTCATCAATGCCGCTCGCGCCATTGGCGACAGAATCGCGGAAGACGCGGAAGCCGGCCCTGACGGATGCACCGCCGCCGCGGGTTTCAATCGCCTGTACAATCTGATCGACGACCCCCGGGCTCGTATCGGTCCCGCGGATTGCATCAATGAATGGCATCATGCTGCGCGTGCCGTCGATCAGAAAGAAGAGATCGACCTTGTTGAAAGAGAGCAGCCTGTCTTCGTCGATGCCTGGCAGATCATCGGGAGCGATGTTCAGCTTCTTCAGGACTTCCGTTGGCAGTTTCAGCTTCCCATCCACCAGTTCGCCCCCACCGATGCCGGAGGCTGCACCCACCACATGATAGGAATTGTCGAGAACGTCGATGACCGGCAGGCGCTGATCCGTCTTGAACCACCTGTTGCCGCCCAGAATGGGAATGCACTCGCTATCCAGTGCTTCGCTGGCATAGCCGCAAACACTGCGGGGGCCTTCTTCCGAACCGTTCACGGTGAGGGCGGGGCGCACGCCGATGGCCCAATTCCAGTTCAGGACATCCTCCTTGCGCACCCAGCCCACCAGCTTCTCGTTGATGCTTGAGAGGTTGAAGCGCTCCACCAGCAGGTAGGCCTCATCCGATTCCGCGTAGATCAGATAGGTGTTGAAGCGGGAAAGCCTGCGGCTGTCGTCCAGTTGCTGGTCGGAGAGGTCGGGACTGCGATAGGCGGTGATCGCCTGTATTTCACCATCCTGACGTTCAGTCGTCTTGGTGCGGATCAGCGCCTTGCGTTCCAGGCCGGTGATCTTGTCGCGCAACGGCACGGAACGGCACAGGAGATCAGACCGGCTCATCCAGTATTTTTTCTTCGTCGAACTGTTCTCGAAGGGCAGGGAGACGGCCACGCGCTCGTTGGGCGCTTCATTCGCCGTCAGCACTTCGATCACGCTCACCGGATCGGAAAAGGCCGCATTCTTTGTCGGATTCTGGGACGTCGCGTCCTCAAAGAGTGGGGCACCGTCGCGCATCACAAAGGCAGTCTGGCCAGAAGGGTCGGACATGTTGCTTCCGAACTTCTGATAGAAACTAAAATTGGAGCAGTCGCCGTCAATGGAACCGCTTGCAGCATTGGCATGTGGTGCGGCCACCATCGCCAGGCTGGCAGCGAGGGCCCATTTCGTGACCGTCTTGGCTTTCCAAAATCTCCTCATTTCTGCCTCTGTCCGTCTTTCCTGTTTCTCACCGTGCTGAATGCATTGCTCAGTGGTTGCGGTTGATCTCATCCAGAAATGCCGTCGCCAGCTGATCGCGCGTTTGGCCTGCAGGTGTTGCGGTCAGTTGCTCAACGTCGCGGCAGGTGAGGCCGGCTCCAACGCTTGCAAACATGTGTTCCCACTGCTGGCAGCGGCCGATCGAAAAGATGGAAACCGGCACCTGATCGTAATAGAGCCAGGCAAACATCGGGCCGGTATTGACCTTGTCGAAGTCTTCCCGGCTGCTATCGGCAACATAGATAACGCGCTCGGTGGGCGTGCCCTCAAGGGCGCGATAGACATATTTGAGGTCTTCGAGCGCTGACATGGAGCGAACGCTGAAGTCAAAGCTTCGCATCAGGTTGGCGGTATGCGCAATTTTCTGCTGAGCGCCCATTGCGGCCAGAAGTGCGACAGTTTCCGGCTTGACCACGCGTCGCACCGTCCGCTCGCCATCGATGATATAGATACTAACAGGCTTGAGTTTGCCCGTGGCGGAAACCTTGTCGTAAACGGCTTGTATTGCACCCTTGATCGGCAAATCCAGCGAACTCGCCTTGAAGCGGTTGCTCAAGGACAGGACGACGGCTGTTTCTGCGCCCTTCACTTCAATGGGCAGAAAGCTGTAGGTCAAAACCTTTGATGTGCCTGATCCAGATTCCACCGCATTGATGCAGCCGGAAATGGCAACACCGTCTGAGGATAGAAACGCGGCCCCACCAGGCTCTCGCTCTATCTTGTCGGTGACGGCAACCAAAACGGCGTCGGGATAATCGGCAGCATAGGGAAACGCGCTTTCACAGGCCAAAGGATCGGGGAAATGCGCGATTTGAAGCTTTTCACCGGAAGGCACGCCGGCATATTCGACAGGATAGCGGGCCGGCGCCTTGACCGCATCCAGCTCGGGTCGCGGCTCCGGTACCACATTGGCCACCGGCGGGACTGAATTGCTGTCACCTGTGTCTGCGGCCTCTTCCTTCTGGCGTTCTGCATCTGTGCTTGTTTCTGCAGCCGCTTCTGAAGGTTTTTGCCCGGCTAAGTCGGCCTTGATTGCTTCCTGCACCTCGTCGATGAGTGGATCCGAGGTCGTTTCTTTTGCGGTCTCGACGGCCTCGCTTCTGGCCGTCTTTCCGTCTTTGCCATCCTGTGCTTGGGCATCAAGCGAGGATCTTAATTCCGGATCGGGTTGCTTTGCCGTATCGGCCCATTCAATCGTCTTGGCATGCGGTGCCGGCGCATTTTCTTTCACAATTGCCTCGGCGAGCGCGATGAATTCGGCCACCAGCGTCGTGTCGGTCCATACCGCTCGAAGTGCCTTTGCGGATGCGTCGGCGAGTGTGAGGTCGGCCTGGACTGAATTGACATCGCAGCTCAGGCTTCCAGCTTCCTCAAGAAGCGCACAGATTTTTTGCGCGGAAAGGGGTGGGGTCATTTCATCTGCTCGTTCCGCGGTCGCATTCCAAATCGCCAATAGTCCGCCGGAAGCAAGCTTCTGGAACGCTTCAAAATTCTCTGCTGAGCCGATTGGCATGCCGGTTTCGAAGAGGCGCCATTTTTGCGTATCCTTGCCGGCGACGGGGGTCATGGCGCCGGTGCTCAAGAAGACGATATTGCTCCAACTGGAATTCAACTCGCGACCGCTCGCTTGCACATCCACCTTTGTGTTGACTGTTGCGGGTGTCCTCAGAGGCTGCGTTGTTTCCTCGGTTCGTTCTGCAGGCGCACAGGACGGTGCGAGATATTTTGCCTTGCCTTTCGCGGGATAGCTGTAGAGCCGGTGATAGGCGACATCGGAACCACCTGGGGCCTGCAGCTTCAGCATCGGCAGCACCTTCCAGTGAAAGGACGCTTTGGCACCAGCCTTTCCGGGCGCACTGGTGACAGAGGCGTCCGTGATCGCATCCGGCTCGCCTGTGACCCCGGTGAAGACGATTGCGGCAAGCGCGCCTTCACCGGGTAACGGCGCGGGAAAATCGCGCAAAACCTCCTCTTCGCCCTGCAGGTCAATGCATTGTTCGAGTTCGATGGGCAGGCGCTCTGCCACGCCCTTTCTCGCAGCAGAATTGGCGTTGCAAACGAATGTCAGCGGCAACCCGGCAGCCAGGGATAATGCGACACCCACGCGCCGCCACCGGCAATGCGATCTTCCCCAGTTCGTCATGCTTCCCCATTCAGCGCCGTCTCTTGTGCCCCCAGCAATCCGGCTTCAGGAATTGTTCCTGCCGTCGGATTGCGCTTCAATAGAGCACAATGAAAAGTTTATTGGCAAGAAAATTTTCCTGTTGAAGTTGTATCTCCTTTGTGCATATCATTAATGGAATATGCACTATATACACAACTATATGGTGCGTTCAGGAGTAGGGGAAAAGTTGATGGACTTCAAATCGGTAGTGGATTTTGCACGCGCGCTCGACCGCGACGAACGGGGTATAACGGTTGCAGAAATGATCATGCTCGCAGCCGTCGTTCTCATTCCCACAATCATTGCGATGACGGGGTTTGGGAAAGATGTCGTCAAGTGGCTGGGTGATCAGTTCGGCAACGTGAAGGGTGAGGAAGGAACGATCAAGTGGGAGTCATCTTGATCTTCGCGTGATCGCCCTTCGGTTCTTCACTTGTGGAGGTGAGGCGTTGCAAATTGCACCATTGTGTCTGAGGCGTCTTCACCTCGACCAGCGCGGAATGGAGGTTGCGACCATCATTATTTTGATGGCCGTGGTCGGTATACCTCTCATTATAGCGCTCACCGGTTTTGGCTCGGATATTCTCGACTTGCTCAAGGATTCCACGGACCGGTTGCGTCCGAACGAGTGATCGGCGTTCGTAACTCTCGGAACTGCGATCGGCGGAGCAACGGACGCAGTCGCCAGTTGGCCAATGCATCCATCAACAGACCTAACGACGTTCGGGGACAAACATTTGCTTGGGTTTGATGTCTTCTATATTTGCCTGGCTCTGGCCGTCACGGCTGCCATCTATGATGGTGTAACTGGCAAAATCCCGAATTTCATCACCTATCCGGCGATCCTGGCGGGGCTTTCCGGCTGGTGGGTGGCAGGCGGGGTTTATGGCATCGGCGGTTCGCTCGCCGGCTTGGCTTTCGCCGCGTTTCCGTTTCTCCTGGCGTTCATTTTCGGCGGTTGCGGTGGTGGCGATGTTAAGATCATGGCAGCCGTTGGCGCGCTTCTGGGATTTCCCGGCATCCTTCCGGTCCTTGCGCATGCGCTGGCGGTTGGCGCACTCATGGCGATTTTCATGCTTCTTCTTCACGGCCGGCTCCGCCTGTTCTGGGAGCGCAACGTCGCCCGGCTGATGATGTTGCGTTTCGGCGTCTGGAATGCACAGGAACTCACGGCCTGGAACAAGGCGTCCACGTCCGGTGAGGTGGGTTTGCAGGAGGGAACCGTTACCATCCGCTTCGGTATCGCTTTGGGTGTGGCAATGGTCTGGCTTCTGTTTCCCGCCTTGCCGCGCATTCCGGGTCTGTGAGGTGTCGATGATCGCGAGCCTCCTGACCGATCCTGCCTTTGCAAATGCGCTGATGTCGTCGCCGACCTTTGTGAAGACGCTTGCAGCAGATGCTGCGTTGTTCGGGGCCGGGCTCTGCGCATCCCTCGGGCTTTATCAATTTGTTCGGTTTTTCAGGCCTGCAATCAGGTCACAGAAGAGCATTCACCGCGATGAGTGCGGTTCGGCGCTGGCCGCTGATCTGGTGCTCGTCATGGTTCCGGCCATCACGATCATGTTGATTCTTGTGCAGTCGCTTTGGCTGATGCGCGAGACGGTCATCGTTCACTATGCGGCCTTCACGGCTGCCCGCAGTGCACGGGTGAACATCTGCCCATCCATGCCGGAATCGTTGCAGGCCTTTACGCTGCAGTCTATGGGCAAACTGGGTTGCAGGGGCGACGGCGGGCGCGCCGAGCAGGCCGCCCGGCTCGCGCTCATCAGCGCTTCGCCGCCGTGGGAGGTGCCGTGCCTGGGCAATTGCCGTATCCCGGAAAAAACGCTGAGAGCCATTGCCGACGAAACCGGCACCGGAGACCTCTATCCAGCCCTTGAGGTTCAGGCGCGCTATGCCTTCGATCCGCAGAATGTGGCGCTAAGCGTTGGACCCGACCCGAAATATCTCGCGCTCGCACTCAAACCCGGTTTGACGCCGCCGATCCGCGCGCGCCTGACCTTTCGCCATTACGTGATTTATGGACTCGGACGCGCCTTCGGCCAGAAGCGCTCCGATGGCTATTATTATAAAGAGACAGTCGCGGAGGTGACCCTCCTGTGATTGCTGACGCGCTCAACCTCCTGAAGAGTTTGCACAAGGACCGCGAAGCGGCCATCGCCCCACTCTTCGGTTTCATCCTGCTCTTTTTCGCCTGGGGCATAGGCGCAGTAATGAATACCGGCGAAGTGGCCTACGACAAGGTTCGTGCGCAGAATGCCGCCGATATTCTGGCTCTTGCCCATGCCGATCAGATGGCGCGCGATCTGAATGTGATGGCGATGAACAATGTCGGCCTCACGCAGATGATGGTTGTCGGGGCTGTCAGCTTCACGGTGCAGGAGGAGTTGCTGAATATCGGTGTCCGGGTTGCTGCTGGCACCGCCCATATTGCCTGGTCTGCCGCGAAGCGCTGCCCGAGTTGGGGACACTTCGCCTTCATCTGCTACTCGATCCATGCCGGAGCCATGGCCGGTACGTTGGGCGCGGGTGCTGATGCTGCCTATATCCAGATCAGATATCAGCCGCATCAGGGGGTGGCGACGGCAAGTCGCCTCATTGATGCATTCAATCGCATGAACGACTATATTTACCAGAGCTTCCCGAAGCGGTCTGGAAAGCTGTTGCGGGAGCTTGCCGATGCCAATCGGATAGACGCTTTTTTTGTCTATCCACCATGCAATCCGTCCGGTGCGTCTGATTGCACAGGTCAGGGTGATGAGGGAGGCGATCTGCCGCTTTCCCGAAATGGCTTCGAGAGGCTGTTGGCGCATACGGAAATGTGCCAGGCAGCGCAAAGCGGTTCGGTTGGGGAAAGTCGCTACAATTTCCGGGTTCACGGGTTTCCCGATGGACGGGGGCCCTATACGGCAGGGGGCTCGTCATCTCGTCCGCATTTGCGCGATCATGTCAACCATACCGCCGGTTTTGCATCACTCCTGCCGTTCTACGACGGTGTCATGCGCGGCACGGACTGGCTCATCCGCTACCCGAAGCCGCCCTATTATGACAAGCGCCAGCGCAGCGACAACAACCATTTTACCGAATTGATGAATACCAATTGGTCGGCACTTTGCGGTGCTGCCGGATCGGTGACCGCGCAAGTGGCGAATCTCTTTTTAACAATGCCGGACACCTACTGGATCGACGGCCGCTCCTACGGCTCGGTGATGGCCTCGCAGATCGGTTTCATGAGCATGGATTATGAAAAGCTCTCGCGGCTGGTCGTCGTGGCGCGCGCCCGCGGCGGGCGTTTCAATCCGGAGGACTTTGAAGAGAGGGAAGATCCCTACAATGCCTATGCGCAGGCACTGACATTCAATCCGCAAGCGCTCGACCTTTACACATCCGCCTGGACGTCGCGCCTGACCCCGGCCTCCTACATGGACAAGGCAACTGCGGTGGCTGAGGCGCTGACGACCAAAGCAGAGAACAAGCAATGGTTCGGCCTGCTTGCCAGGATCATTCAACGGGAAAGAAGCGATAATGTCTGGGCCTCTGTCAATTTTCATTGAGAGATTGCACCACGATGAGCGTGGTGTCGTGGCATCTGCCGAGCTTATTCTCGGATTGCCGCTCTTTCTGCTTTTCTGGGTGCTGATGTGGGAATATGGCGTTTTGCTGAGCGCCAAGCTGGCGCTGGCGGGCGAAACCCGCACGGCCGCTTTCATGCAGGCTTTCACCGGCCATTGCCTCGCGCCTGCCAACCATCAGGAGGCAATGCGCCGCAAGTCGGTTTTTCATCCGCCGAGCTGTTCACTCGAGACCTGGCCCGGGGCTTCACGGTTCTGGCAGGACATGGATGGCGAGGGTGGCGAGGGGCTCACGCGTGATGTCAAGGCGGCCACTGCGCCGCGCCGCGTGAATGTTCGCTTGCAGGCGGACTTTCGCTTTCACCGGGAACTCGACTGGGGAACCTACGCCATGTCCAACCGGGTCGTTGTCATGGAGCCTGTGCGCTATACCTATGAGGATGCGAAGCTGAAATATGGCTATGACCAGGTGCTCAAGGATCGGGTTTCGCAACACGGATCGCTGATTGATCTTTTCCCCGGTGTTTTCAGGGGGGCGCGATGAAGAAATCCGCCTCTTTTGTTTTCTGGCTCTGCGCCTCTGGCGCGATCATCATTGTGGGTCAGCACACCACTCGCTTTCTTGCCAATTCCGCTGATGGCCCTTCTGCCAGCGATGTTGTTGAGACAGCCATGGCAGTCAGCGCTCAACCGACGGCGGCCAACGAGGCCGCCGCACAGTTTTTCTCCGGCCTTGATGCAACGCTCACCACGCGGTCCGGACCATTGTCCGTATCCAGAACCGCAGACAGGCTCGAAGCTTTTTATACCGCGCGGCTTGAAAGCTGGGCGCATGAACGGGTGGAGAGTGCCGGCCTCTTAGCCGGTGTCTTTGGCGGCGGCGACACTTTGAGCCGGGTGTTTCGCTATGACCTGCCTGGGCTTTCCATCGTCGGTGTCGTGCGCGAGCCGGAAGGTTTTGAGGAACCGAACTTTGATCAGCAGAAGACCAGCCGTCAGGCGACGGACATGATGAGCGTAACGCTCATTCGGGAGCGTCCCGGCGGCAGCAGTCTTGCGACCTATCGCTTTGACGGACGCAATCTCGCGCCTGCGGGAGCGCGCGCCCGTCAGATCGAGGGCGACCAGACTGAGGCCGATGCAATCGAAATGCTGTTTGAACACGATGCGGGGAAGAGCACCTTATGAAACCAGTCTACAGACATATCATTGCCGGCGTCCTGGCCGTTCTGGTGATTTTTTCCGGCTGGATGTGGACCCGGATGTATGAGGACCGGCTGACCTCTGCGAAGTTTCTCCGGTTGAAGCCGGATGTTCAGCTTGTTGCAGGTGAGACGGTTCTCAAGGACGACATGATCGAGATTGCGGAACTGCCGGAGCGCTTCGCCGAGGGGCTGAAGGCGCTTGCCATCCCTGCAAGCCCTTCGACCTATCGCACGGCCATCACAGGCAAGAAAGCGACAAAGGATGTTCCGCCGGGTTCGCTGCTCTTCTTTCAGCATTTTGCCCGTGAGGAAGATCCCGATCTGGCGGCGGAAATTTCGCCCGGAAACCGCGCGCTCACAGTTTCGGTCGGGGCGCAAAGCACGGTCGGATTCTTCGTTCGTCCAGGAAGCCGGGTGGATTTGATCGGGACTGTTCTTGATCCCAAATCGGCCAATTCAGTCACCGGCCAACTGGACATGGTCACCCGCGTGCTGCTTTCCGATGTGAAGGTGCTCGCCGTCGGTGCGGCGCGCAGCTATGCCGAATATCAACGCCTTGGTGACCGCGGCTATTCGACGGTCACACTCGAACTTTCGCCGAACGACGCCAACCTCGTAACCTTCGCCCAGCAGCAACTTGCCGGCCCCATGACCATGGTTCTGCGCGGCGGAGAGGCGGATGGGGATCAGGCGGAACCGGTTCCGCAGGGTGTCGACTGGAGCGTGTTCGATGAACGGACAAAAGGTTAGGTCATGAACGGATCGGCCCTGCTGGAGATACGCTATACATCCGAACGACCGACCCAGATCGTGCCGCTGGAGGCGCGCGAGTATCGGGTTGGTGCGATGTTTACCGAACTTTCGCATGAGCGCGGTGAGATACCCTTGAGCGGTACCGGCATTTCGCGTGTCCAGTTTCGCCTCATATTCGATGTCGCACTTGAACAATGGCTGATGGAGCCGGTTGGTACGACCGAGACATTCCTCGGTGAAAAACGCGTCAATGGATTGGCTGCCGGCAGACTTCTGGAGATCCCGCCGGAAGCCCATATCATGGTGCCGGGTGCGCGCATCATGGTGCGACCGATGGCGCGGCAAACATTGTCCGACAGCCGTTATGACGAATGGGTCGGGCTGCAGGACAATATTTATGACAAACTGTTCGGTGAGCTGGCGCTGGAGCCCGGCGAAACGGGGCAAGAGCATGATAGTCCCGAAAACCGCGCCTCGATGGCGCAGCTTCTGGACAAGCACGCATCGATTTTCGTCAACAAGGCTGCTGACAAGGTGATCCGGTCGGCCAATGCGGCAGCATTGCGCTTGACGATCCTGAAATCCATTGCCGGAACCTCTTCGTCGCTTTCCGCCCACGGCGGTTCGGATGGTCCGCAAAGGCCGGGCCAGGTGCCAGCGCTTGCCAAGCTCTTTGGCACGGAACTGAGGCTGGCCTTGAAACGCGAGAGCGTGGCGGAGGACGTCAGGAAGCTGGAAGAGGGCTTTCAAGCGCTTTTCACCCAGATTTACGAAAACATGCCGATCGGCGACAAGCGCGCGATTGCCAAATGGTTTCTGGCGTCCAATGTCTGGAATGCGATCTTCAATTTCGGGCCGATCACGGACCTGATGGATCTGGAGATCATCACCGAAGTGATGGTGGTGCGCCATGACCGCATCTATGTGGAGCGCTTTGATCGCCTGGAACGCTACGATTACGGTTTTTCGTCGCCCGAACAGCTTCTGGTGATCGTGAAACGGCTCGCCAACCGGGCAAATCGCGAGGTTAACCAGTCATCCGCCATGGTGGATTTCAAGCTGAATGACGGCTCGCGTGTGAATGCCATTATCGCGCCGCTGTCGCGCAATGGTCCCTGCATTACGATCCGCAAACATCGCAAATCGATTGCGCTCACGCTCGACATCTTGTCTGGTCCCGATGGCAGCATGAACCGCAATATGGCCGGTTTCCTGAAAGCCTGCGTGCTTGCCCGCAAGAACATCATTGTTTCCGGTGGCACCGGTACCGGCAAGACGACGCTTTTGAACGCCATGTCGGCTTTCGTTCCCAACGGCCAGCGGGTGATCACCATTGAAGACACCGCCGAACTGGCGTTGGCAAACGAGCATGTCGTCTCGCTGGAAACGCGCACCGCCAATGCCGAGGGTGGCGGACAGGTGACCATTCGCGACCTGCTTCGCAACTCCCTGCGCATGCGGCCCGACCGGATCATTGTCGGTGAGTGCCGTGGCGGCGAGGCAGTGGACATGCTGCAGGCACTGAACACCGGCCATGCGGGCTCGATGACGACCGCACATGCCAATGGCGCTGATGAAATGCTGATGCGCCTGGAGGTGATGGTTCTGCAAGGCGAGCCGAACCTGCCCGTTCCAGCCATCCGTCGGCAGATCGCCAATGCCATTGATATCATCGTGCAATTGACGCGAATGCCGCTACCGGATCAGCCGGGGCGTTCGATCAAGCTTCTGACCTCGATTTCCGAGGTTATCGGCATTCACCCGCTAACCGGGGAAATCATGATTGAGCCCATCTTCGAGTTCGCCGGATTTTCCCCAACGTCAAAACCGGTCTTCCTGTTTACCGGCTATCTGCCCTCCTTCATCGAGGAGATCGATGAAGTCGTCGCCGCCCAGAGCCTTGCCGAAGAAAAGTGGCAGCTCATGGAAATCGAGTACATGTTTCAGACGGAGATTGCCGCATGACCGAGGCTGTGCGCTATCTCTTCGCAATTTCTCTCGGGCTTCTTCTGCTGGCGCTTTACTGGGAGCTTCTGGCTGCGAATGAGAGCTCCAAGGATGCAGGCAATGTTCTGAAGCGCAGCAAGCGGCTGCGCATTCTGAGTGAAATTTTCTCGATTTCGGAAGGCGCGGCACTGGGGTTTTCCTTGCTCATCTGCTTCGTCGTCCCGTTTTTTCTCATGTTCTGGCGCGTGCCTGTTGGCGTGCTTGCCGTGGTTGGCGGGATTGGAGCCTTTGCGCTTATTCCCTGGTGGGGGCCGAAGTTTCTGGCCAATCGGGCGAGTGCAAAATTTGAAGAGCAACTGCCCGCCTTTGTTGATCTGATGGTGTCCGCTGTTCGCGGTAACCTGCCATTGCCGCTGGCACTTTCCCATGCCGTGCCGTCGCTGCAGGAGCCTCTGAAAAGTGAAATTTCGCGGCTTTCTACGGAAGCCTTGAGCGGGCGTGGCGGGATGAGCGCGGCGATTGAAAACGCCCGCAAACGTCATCCGAGCCGCAACTATTCGATGTTGCTTGCGGTGCTGGGCGTTTTTTCCGCCCGCGGCGGCAATCTCGTCGAGCCTGTGCAGACGATGGCGAAATCCTTCAAGGAAATCCATCGGCTCTACATCAAACTGAAAACGGCAACGGCTGCCGCCCGCTCATCCTTCTGGATGATCAATGGTGCGATGCTCTTCATCATCGTCATTGTTTCCGCGCTGTCGCCCGATCTCCTCGATATGACCTTTCAGAGCTTTCTCGGCGGGGTTCTCTTTTTCATCGGTCTGCTGATCTGGGCATTCGGTGCCTATCTCTTGCGGCTGCTCACCAAGGTGGAGATCTGATGAACTGGCTGTTTTCCTTTTCTCTCGGTGGTCTGGCAGGCTTGCTCTTTTATTGGTACGCGCCAGATCCACTGTCGGTGGAAAAAGGTAGCGCTGACAAGAAGCGGATTCCCTTTCACCAATATTTTCCGATCAAGCAATTTGCCGCTTCCGTGGCTCCGGTTCTCGAGCGGGTTTTCCCCAGCCTCATTGCGAAACTGGATCGGCAACTGGTGGAGGCGGGGCGGCCGGACAATGGCGTCAGGGCCGCGCACTTTTTGGCCGCCCTCTATTTTCCCGCACTTCTGATTGCTGTCTACGCGATGGTCTTCGCGGCCTTGGGCATTCAGGACGTCAAATCGATGGTGCTGACCTCGATCCTCGCTTTTGCCGTTCTCGCCTTTTGCGGCCCGCTCTGGATCAAGAACATGCGCGACAAACGCAAGCGCCGGTTGGATCAGCAATTTCCCGGTTTTCTCGATTTTGTCCTCATGATGAAGGAGGCCGGTGAGACGCTTGCCGCATCGCTTCGCCTCTATGTTCTCAATAATCCCGGGCTTGAGCTGACCGAACATATCCGGCGCGTCGTGGCGGGGATTGAAACTCACAAGGACGGTCTGCCGGGAGCGGTGATGGAATTTCACAACGAATGCGCCTCCGAACTAGGCCAGACCACGCTGCTTTCCATTCTCAAGGCTGAAGAGATGGGCGCGCGAAGTGCGGCGATGCTGCGCGATGTTGCAACCGACATGCGCGAACGACGCTACGAAGACGCCGAGAAGATCGCCGAATCTTTGAAAGCCCGCTCCATGGCGCCTGCGGTTCTCATGTTCATGGGCGCTTTCCTCATGCTGCTGGCGGGCAGTCTGGGGAAGATGTTCACCAGTTTGGGAGGATGAGAAGACAGTGCTTTTCACAAAGAACCCCTATCTGGAATATAGTGCTGGCGGCAAGGTCAAGCAGGCCGCTCTGAACAAGAGCCCCTTCGTGATCGGCACCGGTCCGGACTGCAATCTCATCATCCGGTCCGGACAGATTGCGCCAAAACATGTTGAACTGGTGAAAGGGCCGGTGAGCTGGAACCTGCGACTTGTCGGTGCCAATCCGGTTTTCGTCAACGGAGTGCCGTTGAGCGACCTCGATCGCAACCTGAAGAGCGGCGATGTCTTCGAGCTGAAAGGCGTGCTTTCCTTCACCTTTCGAGACCCCGCTTCCGATCTTGAAAAGGCAAGAGTTGCCAAGCGTGAAGCTCAGGACTTGGCGGCCGCTCAGGAGAAGCCGGAAGAGCGGACCCTGAAAACGCTATTGCCCTATGCCATTGCGCTTTCTGCGCTGCTCTTCATCCTGATCGCCTATTTGAGGGGTGGCGACGAAACCGATACCGCCCTGCGTGCCGCAACGCCCGGCAATATCAAGATTGCGGTGGATGATATCGGCCCGTGCCTTGAACGGGCGGCCGCCCGCTTTTCCGGCGCGACGATGCCGCGCGATATCGCCCGACAGGGTGAGTTCTGGCAGATCGCCGAGGCGACGGCCCAGTCTCAGGACATCCACCAGCGCAAAAGCCGTCTGGAAGACAATGTTCAATACGCGTTTGCCGAGGCGCTGGGCTTTGAAGAGCGGGGCGATACCAACCGTGCAAGCCAGGCTTACAGCCGCATTCGCGAGGATGTGCCGGACATCAATTGTCTGGCCAATCAGCTTGCAGCGGAACGCATTAAAGCACTCACCGAATAAGAACCAAGAGGACAGGTGAACCCATGCCTGAAAATGAGACAAGACGCGCAAACGGCGGTGCCGTCCCCCATCTTTCGATCGACCTGAAGCGACGGTTTCCGCAGCCTTTTCTGCGAGACGGCGCTGTGGTGGAACCTTATGCGACCGACAACTTTCTGGTTCATGAGCGGCTGGACACAGGCGGGCGGCCATTTCGTATCCTCCAAGCGCTCCCGAACCTTGAGAAGCAGGAAGGGCTTGTGGATGTCCTGATCGAAAATCAGGAAACGCCGGATCTTTCCCGTGATACGCTCTTGCATCAAAGCCTGGAAATCATGACGGCGGTCAGTTCCAACGATCCTTTTTACATCGTGGAATCAACCATCGGCAAACCACTGGAAGACATTCTGCAGGAGCAGGACCTTGATCTCGACACCATCTATGGTTTTCTGCGCGATCTCCTGAAAGCCATTGAGCCTTTTCATGAGGCGGGAATGGTCATGGGATCCATGGATCTCGATCAGCTCAGGGTCATCCGTCCGCAAACGATGCAGGGTCTGCGGCTCGGCGGTTTGTACCGAGCGCATAAGGTGGGCGCGCCTGTCAATCTGGGCTTCAATCCTGAATTCAATGCACCGCCCGCGCCAGAGGGTGAGCCGTCATGGACACCGGCTGACGATATTTACGTCGTCGGCATGATCGCCTATCGCATGATCCTCGGCAAAGACAATTATCACGCGCAGTTCAGTTCCATTCTGGACGGACCGGAAGAGGCGCGTGCATCGGCCTGGGAAACACGGCACAGAGCCGGTTCCATCGGAGTTCTGCCGTCGCAGAAGAACAAGCAGTTTACGGCAGCTCTGGAAACGTGGCTGAAGCAGGCAATGACCGAGCGCGCCAAGCGTTTTCCTGATGCGCAGAGTGCTGCCGAAGCGCTGGATAAAGCATGGGAAGAGCATAAGATCATCCTCCACAATGGCGTGTTTTTCAACGATACGTCCGATGGCGTTATTGTTGAGGAGCCACCGCGCTGGAACAAGCGTCGGCTCACCATGATCGGCGCGGCGGCAGCTGTGAGCCTTGTCCTTTTTGTTGCCATCTCTGTCTTCAAAGGCCCGCCGCAGGAGGTTCTCGATACCATCGACGCGCATGCGAAGAGGATCGAAGCCATCATTGCCGATGGACGCAAAAATACGGCCAAACTGCCTGATGACGGCGAAATCGTCGGCAATTTCAAGACCCTCGTTGCGAACTATAACGCTGCCCGCAGCCACTATCCGCCGTCCAGAAGCAATGCGGATGAGGTTCTGGCCGGTTTCGTTGATCTGCATGCTGAGGCCGATGCTGCCGCTGCCGCGCTGAACGCGGTGATCGATGCGGCGAAGAAGGCGAAGGCGGATTATGATGAAAAGGCATCCGGTCCGCTGTTTGGCGCCATTGAAAAGCTCGGCGAGGAACACGGCTTACGACAGCAGGCATCTGCTCTGAAGGCGGCGGAAACCAGTGCCAATGAAGCACTGGAAAGCCTTGACTGGCCATTGGCGACAACGCAATTTGCCCGCCTCAGCGGCGGATATGACAGCCTTTCGGCCTCTTTTGAAAGCTTGGGCGAAAACGCAGGGGCTCAGGCTAGCGATGTGAAAGAAAGGCTTACGGCCCTTGCCAAGCTTGTCGGCGAAAGACGACCGGAACTCGCTGAGGCACAGTCGGAGGCTTCTCAATTGAGCGAGCTCCACAAGGCGGGCCGGTTCGATATGGTGGTCGAAAAGGCTGACGCGGCCCGCACGGGCATTATCGCTCTGGAAAAAGAGCTTCCGGCGAAATTTCAAAAGATGCAGCGCCGCCGCACAGAGTTTGAGAAGATTCACGAGAATGTTGCGAACACGGCGGGTCTACTCAGTTCGCAAAGTCCGCTTGGAACACAATGGAGCGAACTCGAAGACGCCTGCGCCGCCGATCAGGAGAGGCTCTCAAGCCTCTCGCTGGACCGCGCAGAGGCAGCTTACCGCGAATGTGGCGACAAATATGCAGCCTTTGAAAAGGCGCTGGATGCCTTGCGGGCGTCCGCAAAGGCAAGTCTGGACGCCTTTTCCCAGCGTTTGGCTGAGGCACGCGCTGCCCTGCCGGAAAACGATCCGACCCTGCAGAAGGCGACGGCTGGCGAGGCGGAGGCACAAAAGGCCTTTGAGGCGGGCAAGATTGAAAGTGCTGCCAGTCTCGCGCAAAGGGGCGTAGCGCAGCTGGACGCGGTGTTGCGCAAATTGGGTGAGACGATCAATCAGGCTGCTGAGGCCGTCGGGGCTGTTGACCGCGATGCCAGCGCCTTTGCCGAGGAAAATGGTCGCTGGACACTGGAGCTTGCTTCGCTGCAGCCGGTTACGACAGCGCTGGAGCGTGCTTCAGCCGCATTGCAGAAAAGACCGGTGGGTGATCTCAAACCTGTCATCTCGGAGCTCCAGAACGCTGCCAAGGCCTGGAAAGGAGACGTTACGGAGTTTGTCGCAAAGACGATGGCTCTGAGGGAAAAGGCCATGCGCGACCGCGATGCAGCAAGCCGCGCCGGTGGTCAAGATACATTGGCCTTCCAAAACGGTGCCGGCAAGCTTCAGGCGGCTGAGGATGCAATTGCGGGAAAGAACTATCCCGAGGCTGGCAAACACCTGCAGGAATCGGTTGATGCCTTTGCCGGCATTCAGGCCGAGCAGGCAGAAAATGCCAAGGCGGTGGCAGATTGGCGCGGCAAGCTGGCGAGCGGCCTTGAGGAAGCGCGCGCGCTTTGGCCGGAAGACGATCCGCTGCTGGCCGAAACCCGCAATGCACTGGAACAGCCGGCAGGCATGCCGCAAGACGGAACACTCAGCCGTTTGAATGCCTTCGAAACACTAGGAAAAAGGCTCTCCTCTGCGCTTGATCAGACGCGCGACCTGAAAGCTGAAGTGCTCTCGCGGATTGACGCACTGCCTGAGCGCATTCTAGCCATCCAGAAGGCAGGCGGCACCACCAGCACGCATTATGAAGGTGTTGAAGATGGCTTGGCAGAGGCCCGAAGCATGAGCGACACGCGCCAATGGGCAAGGGCGCATGATGTGCTGACAACGGTTGAAACGGCGCTGGGGGCGGTGGAAAGCGATATCGAAAATGGTCTCATTCTCGCTTGCCCCAACAATACGGCAGCTAATGGCACACGGCTTGTTCCGGCAGGCAACTATTCTATCGGCGGCAACACGCTGGCCGGTCGCATCGCCTCGGATGCCAAGGCGGAAATGGCCATGTCGCGCAATGAGCAAATCACGATCCAGACTGCGACCCCATTCTGCATCGAGATGCAGCAGGTCACCACCGCAGATTTCGAAACCTTTCTCTCCGAGGCGGGTGCAGGTGACGAATTGCGCAAAACGCTGGTCGAAAGCAGTCCGCAGAAGCCGCAGGGCGCTGACGATGCTGCGTTCGTTTCGCAAGACGAGGCAATGGCCTATGCCGCTTGGCTGTCTGAAAAGACGGGCCTGAATTATGCCTTGCCGACCTTGGAGCAAAGTCTGGCTGCGGTTTCCTTCGCAAGCGTTCCAGACCGAAGCATCGCAGAGCTGAGCTATGGCGTTCCCGACGATGATCGCGAATGGACCCGGGAAGCCTGCGGCAGTGCCGAGCGTTTTGTCGTTGTGGGGGCCACGGGCATCGGCGACCTGAAACTTTATGCGCAGTGCCTGAACAAAGAAGAGCGCAATGCCAAGCTCGGTTTCCGGCTTGTCATCGTTCAGAAGTAGGGGCGCAAGCCCGCCGGATTTACCAAGGTTGGATCTATCTCGGTACCGTTTGGCAAAAGCTCTTGATTTCAGCGAAATGTATATGCAATTATTAATTGATTAATAATTTATATGCACGCAAAAGTTATATGCAGTTGCGTTGCCTGTAAAAGGGGCTGAAGTTGGGACTGCAGATTGGAGATCGTTCGGCCAATTGCGGGGGCAGGGCTGAACATCGGGGAACATGCCGATCCGGAAAACACCCTCGCTTTGTTCTGCCATGGTGGAGCAGCCGCGCCGGCATATGGCTGGCGTTGCTTGCCGTAATGTTGCTGCAGTCATCATTTGCTGCGGCCGCTGGTTGTGCGGGGCATAGCCAGGTGCAGTGCGACATTGTTCAAAAGCTTGAGAGCATGAGGCGGGGAGACGCTTCCATCCGCACTGAAAATGGTAGGCACAACTTCGTTCAGGACGACTTTCTCATCTTCGAAATCTCCACTGGGCGCGAGCAGGGCTATGTGAGCATTGTCTATGTTTCAGCCGACGATAGCGTGCGTTTCATAAGTCGCGATTCCGGACCCGTACCGGCAGGTACGGTCTTGAATATCGGTGACGGCAAGCAGTTGATGGGAAGCCTGTTCGTTTCGCCGCCATTCGGCGGAGAACTCGCGCTGCTGCTCGTTTCACCCACACCCATTTTCAACGCAGAAGCGCCGGAGACGGCCGATGATCTTCTCAACGTCTTGCAGCGCGGCGATGCAGGTATTGCCGCCGCTTATGTGCTTTTTGAAACCAGACCGGAGGTTTGAACATGTTTCGCTCTTATCTATTCGCAGTTCCGGCGTTGTTTCTGATGGTTTCGCCAGCCTTGGCGGGTGACATTTCCTCCGATGAAATTGTCAGGTCGCTTTTGCCCGGCGGGCAGCAGCCCCTGACGCGCAGCTTCAAGACACGCGGCGTCGATATTCATCAGCCGGTGGACATTGACGGGCTGGTGAACAAGCGCGGCGCAGATTCGGTCAATAATGTTCAGCAGACTGTGACGGCGGCTGCGCCAGCCATCGATCTCGAAGTGCAGTTTGAAAGCGGCTCCGCCGTTCTTTCCTATAGCGCGCGATCGCAGCTCGACAAGCTTGCCGCAGCGCTCAACCATCCGGGCTTGAAGACGAGCCGCATCCTTATTGCTGGTCATACGGATGCAGTGGGGGCAGACAGCTACAACCTGCAGCTTTCCAAGCGTCGAGCAGACGCTGTGCGGGACTATCTGGCCGTGAACTACGGATTGACCGTCTCGCGTTTCGAAACTGTCGGCTACGGCGAAACCCGTCTCGCTGATCCGAACCATCCCACAGCGGCGCTGAACCGGCGCGTCGAGATCGTCAATCTGGGCGGTTAAAGCGAACAGCAAACAGGGGAAAAAGAGGGGGTAAGATCGTGAAATTTCAATCCATACTGAACAAGATGGTGCGCATTTGCACATCAATGGCCTTGGCCCTGACAATGGCGGCAGGCACAACAGGCCAAGCTTCAGCCGCCACCGGCAAACGGGTGGCGCTGGTGATCGGCAACGGGACCTATGCGTTTGCAAATCATCTGCCAAACCCGCCGCGCGATGCAGACCTGTTTGCCAACACCATCCGGGCTGCCGGGTTTGAGGTCATCGAGGGGCTGGACGTCAACAAGAATGACATGCAGTCGCTGATCGACCGCTTCACCGAAGCTGCCTATGATGCCGATGTCGCGCTGGTCTATTATGCCGGCCACGGCATGCAGGTGGAAGGGAAGAATTATCTCATCCCGGTCGATGCGCAGCTCATGTCGCCAGCGCACCTGCAGACCCGCACCATCCAGATGGACGACATCGTGTCTGCCCTGCCCAACGACCCGGCAATCGGCGTCATCCTCATTGATGCCTGTCGCGACAACCCGCTGGCACGCACATTTGCAGCCTCGCTGCCGGCCACGCGCTCGGTCGCGGTCAATTCCGGCCTGGCGCCAATCCAGACGACCACCAATGGCGACGGGACAGGCGGGCTGCTGATCGGCTATGCGACCGATCCCGGAGCTGTTGCGCTTGACGGCGATGGGGAAAACAGTCCCTACACGCAGGCTCTCGTTCGCCACCTTGCCGAGCCCGGCGTCAACATTCAGTCTGCCTTGACGCGGGTGCGTGGGGATGTGGTGAAGGCGACAGGCGGGCGCCAGCGTCCGTGGTACAATGCGTCGCTGGGACGCGAGGTGTTTTTGGGTGAGGAGGTCGAAGTTGCCTCGCTAGCGCCTGAAAGCACCTCAACCGCACAGCAAACCTATCAGGAAATGGTCCCCAGCGCGCCCGCGGTGGCCGGTGTCGATAAAGACTGGGAAATCGAATCCAGTTCCTGGGATCAGGTGGTCAAGGCCAATACCGAAGAGCACTACGAATTCTTCATCAAGAGCTTTCCAAACAGCCGTTTCCGTCCGCTTGCAGAGCTGAACCTGAAACAATTGCAGGAAAGGAAGAACACGCAGGTCGCCTCGCTTTCAAGTTCGGTCGGCGATGCCGGTGCGCAGATTGCCAGAACATTGCCAGGACAGCTTGAGCCCACTGTGTTGACTACGCCCGGTACGCCGCTGACGGAGGAGGCGATTGGCATGAGCCGGAATGACAAGCTTGACTTGCAACTGCGTCTGACAGCTTTGAATTTCGACACGAAGGGTGCAGACGGTTCGCTCGGACGCAATTCGCGTCTTGCCATCAGCGCATGGCAGACTTCGCGCGGCATCGTCGAGACAGGTTACCTGACCGGTGCGCAATATGCCGCGCTCAAGAACCAATCCGAGCCTTACATTGCCCAGGCCTATCGGGATTACGAAGCAAAGAAGGCAGCGCAGCAGACACGGAGCGCAAAATCGTCGTCAGGCCGCAAAACGAAATCGAAGGGATCGTCGGATTTCGGGAATGCAGTCGGAAAGGTTATCATCGGGGCAGGCACGTTGATCCTGGCTTGCAAGATCACCAACAGCTGCTGACGAACACTCTGACCAGAAAGACCTAACAGACTCGAAATTCGCGCTAGCGTCCGGATCGTTAAGCCCATACACCTTGGATATGCGGTATGATTTGGCCAAGCTTCCTGTGCAGGATCTGTTGGAGCCGGTGGCTCGGGCGACGGCCGGGCTTTGCCGGCTGGATGAGCGCGTGGCGCGGTCGCCGTCGGGGGCGGGCTGGATCGAGCGCATGCATTATGCCGATGCGGTTGCCTCTATGTGGGTGGATGGCGAGCTGGTGCATATAGAGGATCTTGTGCTCCACGATGCCGGTTCCGACATTCGTGCGCCCACCCATGAACTGACGATTGCCGGCGATGTTCTGCGCATTCGCCGGCGCATTGCAGCCCAGCCCGTTGCCTGGCCCTTGACTGACGAGGGCGTGCGTAACCTGCGCGGACAAGGAGGGCAGCCACCTGACGTTCATCAGGCACGCAAGCCAGAACCTGTGCATGAGAATGACGTGCCGGAACCCGATCAGTTTGCGCCAAGCGAACCCGATCCGCTGGCCGATGAGCTTGCAGCACTCGATGCGGTTCTGACGCGCAGCGATGCGCTTCTGGCCGGTGCTCCTGTGCCTGACGGTTCGGTTGCGCGTGATCCGCTGATTTATGAGCCGGACTGGGACGAAGATGAGCGGCTGGGGGAATGGCGTGCGGTTGTGCTGGAAACAAAGGGGCTGCCGCCGGTTTTGCGTGCGGTGCTTCTCCTGGATGCCTGGAACAGGATCGAGGTTTTTCAGCATGCCCGCTGGCTTGGGCGGCTGCTGGCGGCAGCCAGCCTGCGCGAGGCAGGTTTGACCACATCCGCGCATCTGGTGGCGTTCAATCTGGGGCTCAAGAGTATTTCAGTGGACCAGCGCAGAAACTGGGACCGCGACAGGCGGCTCCTCGCCTTTTTGAATGCGCTGGATATGTCCGCAGACATCGGGCTGCGGGAGCATGACAAGCTGACGCTGGCGCGCCAAACCATGGAGCGTCGGCTGGCCGGGCGGCGCAGTTCCTCAAGACTGCCAGAGTTGATAGACCTTGTGCTCTCGCGCCCCATGGTTTCCACCAACATGATCGCCAAGGCGCTCAATGTGACCCCGCGCGCCGCCCTTCGCTTGGTGGAGGAGCTAAATCTGCGGGAGCTGACGGGCCGCGGGCGCTATCGGGCGTGGGGTGTGATTTAGAGCACCGGGCGATAATATTGAGCCATTCTGTTGGCCCAAACCGGTTCGTTCCACGAGGAGAAGGGTGCAGGCTGTAGCCATAGCTACAGTCAAACCCTTCGACACTGTGGCGGGCCGGTTTCGGCCAACCCTTCGGGCGGCACCAATTTCCGCCATCATCGTCGGCCTTCACCTCGCTGTACCTACGGGTACAGCCTTCGGTAAAGTCCTCGATCCTGACGGAAATTCCTTGCCGCAGAATGGCTCAATATTGTCGCCCGACGCTCTAAGACGGTATGGTCAACCCTGTTCGGTTTGAACCTGCGTCAGGGCCAGGATGCTGAAACTGAAAAATTCGCGACAATTATTCGAGGATCGTTGAGAGCTTCGCCAGCACCTCATCCATGATCGCGCCAGGCACACTCTCCAGCCTCCGCCCGCGCAGTGCACCGATATCCAGCGCACGCGGTTGATCACAGCGAACAACACCGGTCGTTTGAGTTCCAGCTCCCATGAGCGAAACGGTGAAGCCGGCAGTACGGGCAAAGTTGCCGCCGCTTGTGATAGGAAGAACCACGGGGGTTTTCGTCAGTCCATTGAAAGCACCTGGCGATACGACAAGCACCGTTCGCGTTCCTTCTTGCTCGTGCCCGGACGTCGGATCGAGCGAAACGAGATAGATATCGCCGCGCTCCATTACAGCAGTTCACCGCCGGTCGGCTTCGCATCGAGCCATTCCCGTTCTTCAGTGGTCAGCTCAGCGGAGGGGTCACATTGGGCCAAGAGCTCATCGAGCGTATAGCGTGGCCGTGCGCTCGGTTCGATCACGAGACGGCCATTATCAACAGTGAGACCGACTTTGGCCCCAGCCGTCAGGTGCAAAACGTCGAGCAGCGCTGGCGGGACGGCTAACATGATCGAACCGCCGACCTTCCGAAGATTGGTTGTGTGCATATGCCCCTCTATGAGTTATATGAAAATATAACTTCTCGTTGACTTATTCAAGAGCCTGGTCGGAGGCGAACATCAGCACGTGGAGTTTGACGCGAAAATCAGGATTTCCACGACAAGAAATCTGGCCACGATGCGGCAAACATCTCCCGTTGTAGGTTTCTCGAAAATATCTCAAACGCTCCACGCCCTGTCCCAGACAACAGAAAGTGGCCTGAAGCCCGAACGCTCATAAAGATGATGCGCGGCTCTACCGTCTAATGTGTCATCTGCAATCGTATCAACATAGATCAAGGACGGCGGCGGGAACGTTTTCAACGTCGCTGTAACCAATGCTGCGCCCATACCGAACCTGCGACAGTCTGAGCTTACCGCCAGCCATCCCATCCCGTATACGCCGACCCATCCATCGGGTAACATTGCACCTGCGACCGCAAAATCCGTATTCTGCTTTGTTCGTCCACCTGGCCATATTCGCAGCTTCGGGCCGACCGGACCGAATTCTAGCAAATATTCGCTAGATAAAAGTAACGGGCCGTAAACTTTAACGACCGTTTTCTGCCGTGAAACGGTATTTTTTGCAATGAAATGAAGAATATCCCGATTTTTACAGCTCCTGCCATAAACCAGTTGTCAATATAACGCGTTTATTGGTTCAGTATTCAGTATTATTATTCAGGCGGACGAAACAAGACGATGTTCGCCGGGCGGGAGCACCACGAATGGGGAACCAACCTCAACGAGATCCAAATCGCAGCATAAATTATAAGGTCTTTGCCTTGATGAACCGGCTCCATTTGGAGCCGAACCCGATCAATTTCGAGCTGATGCACGAGATCCTGAGTGGTGCGAACCCGGAACTGCGGGCGCGCTTTACCAAGCTTGGCCGGTCGATCACGCAGAAGCAGCTGGATGAGCTGGCGAAAGAGTTTCTGCCGCACCATTTCGGCGATTCCATCTTCGACAAATCCACAACGACTGTGCGCGATGATCTGGAAGACCTGATGCGCTCTCTGGAACAGTCGCGTCGCGATCTTGATGAATATGCCACGCAGCTTTCCACCTCGTCTGAACGTTTCCGCAGCATGGACCCGAAGGATGAGAAGGCGATCCGTCTGGAACTGACGGGCCTTGCGGCGCTGACGGACCAGCAGAAGCTGAAAGGCCAGGCGACGCTGGGTGTGGTCAGCAACAAGCTGGAATCCGTGCGCGCCGTTGCCGCCGAGGTGGACGATGTGCAGACCGCCAAGTTCACGCATTCGGCGTCCGGTCTCGGCAATCGGCGCGCCTTCAACAAGCGCATGGCGTCGCTGTTTGCAGAGGGTTCCTTCCCCGGCGAATATAGCCTGATTTTCGGCAAGATCAGCGGCTTTGATTTTCTGGACCGTGCCGATGCAATCAAGCCCAAGGAAGCGCTTCTGGCTCGGGTGGGCAAGAGTGTCAGCGCCATCACCACCGATGACGATTTCGGCGGGTGGATCGATACGCCCCATATTGCCATCCTCCTGGCAACGGCGGAAGAGAGCGAAATCGTGCGGCTTGTGGGGCAGGTTGCCAACCAGCTGCAGACGGCGCTGAAAAATCTCAAGACGCAATCGCCGTTTCTGCCGCTTCTGTCGATCGCATTCGGCGCCAGCACCACCTACAGCGCCAAGAATGCCGCGTCCATGATACAGAATACCGAGGCAGCACTGGCCCAGGCCATCGATAAATCGTCTCTGAAGGTGGTGATCTTCGGCCAGACGACGTCGGATATGGAAGGCGGCAAGGATTACCGGCTTTATAATGGCGGTGACACCTACCTCTGATGCGGCATTTTCATCAGTGACAAATAAGCCGGGCATGATCATATCAGCCCGGCTTTTGCGTTTCCGTCCACCGCGTAAAGATCAGCGGCGATAGGTCTTTCCGTCCGCATCGAAGAGATGCAGCTTGGCTTTTTCTGCAGCAAAACGCAGCTTCTGTCCTTTATCGACCTTCACGATGCCCGGCAACTTGACGACAAGTGGCTCGTCTTCGCGGATATCGCTGACGTAAAGCAGGGTGACCTCGCCGAGACCCTCGGCGATATCGACGGTTCCTTCAAAGAGAAAATCGTCGGCGGTTGTGACGGTGAGGTCTTCCGGACGCACGCCGAAATGGCAATCCTTGCCCTTTTCCGATGCATCGGTGGCCACGTCTACGGTGACACTGTTGCCGCCCGGCAGCCTGACGCTTGTTTGCGCGCCGGTCTCTTCGATCTTGCCTTTCACGATATTCATGGCCGGCGAGCCGATGAACTGGGCGACGAAAAGATTGGCCGGATGTTCGTAGAGTTCCAGCGGGGGGCCAACCTGCTCGATGCGCCCGGCTGACAGTACCACGATCCGGTCGGCAAGCGTCATGGCCTCCACCTGATCGTGTGTCACATAGATCATGGTCGTATCGGCCATCTGTTCGTTGAGCTTGGCAATCTCGATGCGCGTTGCCACGCGCAGTGCTGCATCGAGGTTGGAAAGCGGCTCATCGAAGAGGAAGACCTTCGGATCGCGGCAGATCGCCCGGCCGATGGCCACGCGCTGGCGCTGACCACCGGAGAGCGCCTTGGGCAAGCGGTCGAGATAGGGGGTCAGCTGCAGGATTTCGGCAGCGGAACGCACCCGCCGGTCGATCTCTTCCTTGCTTTCCTTGGCAATGCGCATGCCAAAGGCCATGTTGTCGTAAACCGTCATATGCGGGTAGAGCGCATAGGATTGGAACACCATGGCAATGCCGCGTTTGGAGGGTGGAACATCGTTGACCACCTGACCGTCAATGACAAGTTCGCCGCCGGTGATGCGTTCAAGCCCTGCAATCATGCGCAGGAGCGTGGACTTGCCGCAGCCCGAAGGGCCGACGAAGACGATGAATTCTCCCTGCTCGATTTCAAGGTCGACGCCCTTGATAACCTCCACGGCACCGTAAGATTTGCGGATACCCTTCAGCGACAAGCTTGCCATGTCTCTTCCCCTCAGTTGACGCGGGCGAAATACGCACCCCAAGCGGGGAAGCGGATTTCATTGCCTGCAAGTTCGCTCGCAAGACCGTGGCCTTCGAGTGTTTCCAAATCGCCATTCGGCTTTGTCATTGTCTGGTCTTCGCCGCTCATGTTGAAGCAGCACAGAAGCGTCTCGTTGCCGTAACTGCGCTCGAAGGCCAGCACTTTGCCGGTTCGCTCAATGAACCGTATGTCGCCCTTTTTCAGCGGCAGATGCTGTTTGCGGAAGGCCAGGAAGCGGCGGTACTGTGTAAGGACGGAATGGGATTCCTCCTCCTGCAGCGAGACCGCGCGTATCACATGCGCAGGCGGAACAGGCAGCCATGGCTTGACCGATGAGAAGCCGCCTGTTTCAGTCGGCTCCCACACCATGGGCGTGCGGCAACCATCGCGGCCCTTGAAATCCGGCCAGAACTGGATGCCGTAAGGGTCCTGCAGGTCTTCAAATTGCAGTTCGGCTTCCGGCAGGCCCAGTTCCTCGCCTTCATAAAGGCAGGCTGAACCGCGCAGCGAAAGCAGAATGGCGTTCAGCACTTTTGCAAACGCGTCCGTGTCTTCAATGCCCTCGCTCCAGCGGCTGATATGGCGCACCACATCATGGTTGGAAAAGGCCCAGCAGGCCCAGCCTTCCGGTGCTGCTGCCTGAAAGGCCTCCTGCACGTCGGCGACACGGGCCGGGGTCATCGGTTCTGCAGACAGAAGCTCGAAGGCGTAGCACATCTGCACCTTGTCGCCGCCGGACGTATATTCGCCGGCAATCTCGAGGCCGCGCTGCGCATCGCCCACTTCACCGACGGCAGCCGCGGCCGGATATTCATCGAGCACGGCGCGAAAACGCTTCAGGAATTCCAGGTTTTCCGGCTGGTTCTTGTCGTAAAGATGTTCCTGATAGTTATAGGGGTTCACCGCAGGTGCAATCGAGGCATTGCGGCGGTCTGCCGGCAGCGGCGGGTTGCTGCGCAACTGCTTGTCGTGAAAATAGAAGTTGATCGTGTCGAGGCGGAAGCCGTCAACCCCGCGATCAAGCCAGAAGCGCACGACCGACAAAAGTGCGTCCTGAACATCGGCATTGTGCAGGTTGAGATCGGGCTGCTGGGTCAGGAAGTTGTGCAGATAATATTGGCAGCGCGTCGCATCCCACGCCCAGGCCGAGCCGCCGAAGATGGAGAGCCAATTGTTGGGCGGTGAGCCATCGGGCTGGGGATCGGACCACACATACCAATCGGATTTTGCATTGTCCTTGCTCGTACGGCTTTCAATAAACCAGGGGTGCTGGTCGGATGTGTGCGACAGAACAAGGTCAATCATCACCCGGATGCCGAGACGGTGGGCTTCTTCGATCAGGCCATCAAAATCGCCAAGCGTGCCGAAGGTTGGATCGACATCGGTGTAGTTGGAGACATCGTAGCCAAAATCCTTCATCGGCGAGGTGAAGAAGGGCGAAATCCAGATCGCGTCAGCGCCGAGATTGGCCACATAGGAAAGGCGGGAGGTAATACCGGCCAGATCGCCGATACCGTTTCCGTCTGAATCCTGAAAAGAGCGCGGATAGATCTGATAGATCACAGCACCGCGCCACCAGTCCTTGTCGGCAACAAGTGTCGATGTGGAAGCCGAAGTGGACATTGCCAGGTTCATGCAAATGAGTTCCTTCTAAAATGTTTTATTTAACGGAGCCAGCCAGCAGACCACGAACGAGATAGCGCTGCATGGCAAAGAAAACGACGAGTGGCACAGAGATGGAAATGAAGGCAGAGGTCGCCAGGATTTCCCAGTTGCCGCCGCGCGTACCGAGCAGTTCCACGATCTGCTTGGTCATCACGGTTGTATCGCCGGTGGAATCAATGAGGAAGACGAGCGCGACCAGAAGATCGTTCCATGTCCACAGAAACTGGAAGATGGCAAAGGATGCCAGAGCTGGAAACGACAGCGGCAGGATAATGCGTACGAAAATCTGGAAATCGGTGGCACCATCGACGCGCGCATTTTCGATAATGTCACGCGGCAGGCCGACCATATAGTTGCGCAAGAGATAGATGGCGAGCGGCAGGCCGAAACCGGTATGGGCAAGCCAGACACCCAAATAGCCCTTGCCGATGCCGATATCATTGTGGAGCCGCAAAAGCGGGATCAGCGCCAACTGCAGCGGAACGACCAGCAGCCCGACGACAGCGGCAATCAAAAGAGCGCGGCCGGGAAACTCCATCCACGCGAGCGCATAGGCGGCAAAGGCTGCAATGAGGATCGGGATGATGGTTGCCGGGATGGAAACCGTCAGCGTGTTGAAAAACGCCTTGCTCATGCCCTCCCGGTTATTGGGGTCGAGAAGGATGTTCTTATAGTTCTGCAGCGTGAATTCCGGCGGCGTGGCAGCCGTCGAGAAGATGCGCGGCAGGCGTTCGTCGCCAAAACTTGTGGGGCTCGAAAGCGTGTAGGCACCGGTGTCATCCACCGTCAGCGTCTGGCCATCGTCGAGATCGACAACATCACCAGGCTCAAAGGCCGCTGGATCGCGCGAGCTGGTGCCCCAGGCGCTCACGGTTGCATCCTTGTTGGGAAACAGGTTGCCGTGGATGACGAAGCGACCACCTTCTTCCACTTCTTTGCCTTCCACGCGAATGGCGGGAACGGAGCGCTCCTGCGTCATGAAGGAGGCCCACCAGCCGCTAGTCGCGATCTGGTCAGCCGTGCGGAACGAGGAGATGAAGAGGCCGAGCGTGGGGAAAAGCCAGAGCGCCACCAGCAGTACGACGGAGATGTGAACGGCCCAGGTGAGAGCGGATTTCTTTGATGAAGCGGAATACATGTCGTGCTCCTCAGCGCATTTCTTTGCGGGCGTTCATGACGTTCCAGACGAGGATCGGGGTTACCAGCAGCATGATCACCATGGCGCTGGCTGAACCCACGCCCCAATCGTTGGCGCGGAAGAGTTTGTCATACATGTAATTGGCCAAAACCTGGGTTTCCCACTGCCCGTTGGTCATGGCGAAAACGATATCGAAGACCTTGAGCACGACGATGGTGATCGTCGTCCAGACCACTGCAATGGTTCCCATGATCTGCGGAACCTTGATCTTGAAGAAAATCTGAAACGGGTTGGCGCCATCAATCACCGCAGCCTCGATCGTTTCTTCAGGAATGCCGCGAAGGGCGGCCGACAGGATGACCATGGCAAAGCCGGTCTGAATCCAGATCAGCACGATCATAAGGAAGAAATTGTTCCAGAAGGGAATGGTCAGCCAGGTCTGCGGATCTGTGCCGCCCAGATGAAGATAAATCGCATTCAATATGCCGATCTGGTCCTGATCTGCAGGTCGCGTGTCGTAAACCAGCTTCCAGATGACCGACGCACCCACGAAGGAAATGGCCATCGGCATGAAGATGAGCGATTTGGCGATGCTGCCCCAGCGGATGCGGTCCGTCAGCTGCGCGGCCAGCAGACCGAAGGCGGTGGAAAAGGCCGGCACCACAATCAGCCAAAGGGCATTGTTGCGCATCGCTTCCCAGAATTTCGGCTCGCTGAACATCAGCCGGTAATTTTCAAAGCCCACAAAACGGGTTTCATCGCCCGGCACGCGTTCGGACAGCGACAGGATGAAGGTGGCGACCACCGGATAGGCGAGATAGAGGCCGAGAAAGAGCAGGGCGGGTGCCAGAAACAACCACGGACGAACCATATTGGCGCGGTTGATGTTGCGCCCGGCATGTTCGCCCTTTGCCGGAAAAAGCACCTTGTCGAGAAACTGATTGGACAGATAAAAATAGCCAACGCAGCCGCCGACGCCGAGAATGATGGTGATCAATCCCTGAATTGCCGGGTTCATCCTTCTCTCCCTCAGAAGGTTTCGGGGTCAGGAAACCCCGGCGCGCGGGCCGGGGTTGTCCATGTTTTTTTGTTGTTCTTACTTCTGCTTGTCCCAGGCGGACTGGATGCTGTCGGCAACATCCTTCGCCGACTTGCCGCCGACATAGTCAACCATGCCGGTCCAGAATGCGCCGGCACCAATGGCGCCCGGCATCAGGTCGGAGCCATCGAAACGGAAGGTGGTGGCATTGAGAAGAATGTCGTTCATCTTCTTCAATGTCGGGTCGCTGAAGAGTTCCGTGTTCACGCCCTTGTAAGGGGTGAGGAAGCCCTTCTGCGCCATCCAGACTTCATGTGCGATCGGGGTTTGAAGGAACTTGATCAGCGCATCTGCAGCCGGGCTCTCCTTGGTGATCGCCCAGACGGTGCCGGCACCCAGAACCGGGTTGCCAAGGTCTTCGCTGGCATAAGGCGGCATGTAGAAGAAGTCCGCATCGGTGCCCACTTCCGTTCCCTCAGGGAAGAAAGCCGGAATGAAGGACGCCTGATGGTGCAGGTAGCACTGCGGCGGCGATGAGAAGAGACCCTTCGGGCTGTCGCGGAAATCGGTCGATGCAACGGCACCAGCGCCGCCGGCGACGAACTTGTCGTTGCGCGCAAACCAGCCAAACTCGTCAATAGCGTTGATCACAGCCGGGTCGTTGAACGGAATTTCGTTGGAAACCCACTTGTCGTAAACCTCAGGCTTCTGCGTGCGCAGCATCAGGTCTTCAACCCAGTCTGTGGCAGGCCAGCCGGTTGCCGCGCCGGAGCCGAGGCCGATGCACCACGGTGTTTCGCCGTCCTCGGCGATCTTCTCGGTCAGAGCTTTGAGCTCTTCCATCGTCTTGGGCACTTCATAGCCGGCGTCTTCAAAGTTTTCCGGCACGTACCAGACCAGCGATTTCACATCGACCTTGTAGAAGAAGCCGTAAAGGTTCTTGTTACCATCGGGGCCTGCGAATGTGCCGAGGTCCACCCAGGACTGGCCGGCGGCATAATTGTCCTTCACCCAGTCAGCGGTACCTTCCGGCAACGGAGAGAGAAAGCCGCGCTTTGCCATGTCGGAGGCAAGGCCCGGCTGCGGGAAGACGGCAATGTTGGGCGCTGAGCCTGCTTCTGCATCCACCATGATCTGCTGTTCGAAACTGTCCGAACCCGTGTAGCGCACGTCAGCGCCGGTTGCTTCTGCGAAATAGGCAAGAACGGCTTCGACATTGGCCTGGTCAGGACCAAGCCAGGGGCCGAATACGGTCAGCTGCTGTCCCTTGAGATCGATATCCTTCAGCTTCTCATAGCTGTCCCAGTGGAAGCGGGAATCCTCACCGGGCTTGAACTTCAGCTCCGCAGCGGAAGCAGAACCCGCAATCAATGCCGCGGCTGCGACACCAAACAGAAATGCCTTCTTCATTAAAACCTCCCTTTGCTGCCCAGATACGGGGACAGCTCGTTTACCTCAAAGCGCTTTGAAGGACGCTTGTAAGTACTAAAACATGAATTCTGTTTTCCCTGCAACCCTCAATCATGTTTTGGCGCTGTTTTGCTGCGCTGCAGCTTTATTTCGCAGTGCGACAAGGCGTTTCTACTTGGCGTCATCGCTTTGCATCTGTTAATAAACATGCCCACTGAAATGATCGTTACGCTTGTTCAAAGCGCTTTGGAAATAACAACGGGGTTAGCAGCGTTGACGAACCTGAAGCAGCTTGCTGCCATGCTCAATCTATCGCAAACCACCGTCAGCCGGGCTCTCAATGGTTATCCGGAGGTTGGCGAGGACACGCGAAGACGCGTCATGGAAGCGGCGCTGAAAACCGGCTACCGCCCCAATCTGGCCGCCAAGCGGCTGGCAACCGGCAAGGCGGCCTCCATCGGCCTCATCATGCCGGTTTCGGAAGGTGTGGGGTCTGACCCGCATTTCGGGGAATTTCTGGAAGGTTTGAGTGAGGTTGCCGTTCGGCACGATTTTCATTTTGTCATCGCGCCCGCGGCCCCGAACGACGAGGTCAATGCGCTCCGGCGGCTGGTGAGCGGCGGCAGCGTCGATGCTGTATTCGTTGCTTATGTGAAGGAAGAGGATGCGCGTATCAGCTACCTGAAAACGGCCTCGATACCCTATCTCGTGCATGGACGGCTAATGGGCGACACGCACGATTACCCCTTTCTCGACGTGGACAATGCGCGCGCCTTTCATCAGGCGACAAAATTTCTCCTGCAACTGGGGCACAAGCGTATCGCGCTGATCAATGGGCCGGAAGAAATGACGTTCGCCATCATGCGCAGGCAAGGACTGGAGCAGGCACTGAGCGAGCAGGGGCTAACGCTGCCATCGCACTATGCCTTTTCCGGACGTATGACCGATCGTGTGGGGCTGGAGGCGATGACGCGGATGCTGGACATGCCCGAGCGGCCCACCGCCATCTTGTGCGCCAGTACGGCCCTTGCCCTTGGTGCGGTGCGCGCGATCAACAAAGCGGGCCTGACAATCGGCGAAGACGTTTCGATCATCGCGCACGATGACGTGTTGCCGTTTCTGCGCCCGGAAAACTTCAATGTACCGCTGACCACCACCCGCTCATCGCTGCGCGCCGCCGGCGTGCGCATCGCCGACCGTCTGATCGCGCGAGTGCATGGCGGCGACACATTTCCCGAGCAGGAACTCTGGGAAGTCGAACTGATCGTGCGGGCCTCTACTGGGCCGGCGCCGGTGAATTCAAAGTAGCCGCATTCGATCTGATTGAATCCACAGTCGAACCAAGGGTTTGTTCGCTGCCTTACTTTATCGCCCGATGCTTTAGGTCACGGACTCATAAATGAGGTTGTTTTGGTAAGCCAAATTTGGTCAGCAACTAGGCGCAAGGGCGCAGGAAATGCCGATCATTTTCAAGCCG
>NZ_JAMXLE010000007.1 GCF_024055895.1 Rhizobium sp. L1K21 | reverse complement strand
AATCTTGGCGAGTTTCATCCAGGTCTCAACGGCAACAACCGGGCAGGTGCGTTCAGACGAACCCCGGCCGATCTCAACTTCACGCCATCCGGTCTTGCCGCGCAGCGTAACGACAATGCCTTGATCAAGGATTTCAATCCAGCCGCGGCCATCGTCCGTCTGACCACGCCCGACATCGAGCGCCACGATCTCGGAGCGGCGCAGGCCGCCGGCATAGCCGATGAGCAGCATGGCGCGGTCACGCAGACCTCTGAGCGTGCCGCGGTCCAGCGTTTCCAGCATGGCGATCAGCTCTTCAGGCAGCAGCGCTTCCTTCTGGCGTGGCGGTGCTGCATGGCTGTTGCGAATACCGGCCAGAACGGTGGCGATATGGCGGTCCTTGCGATCCAGATGCAGGCTGCGTTGGGTATAGTTCCAC